>NZ_CP109181.1:0-2890872 GCF_036248275.1 Streptomyces sp. NBC_01716
CCAACACGCTGCGCGTGTTGAAGTGCAACCGAGCCGCGTTGCGGCTCGGGGCTCGGCAAGCCGAGCCAGTTCTCTCCGCTTCGCTCCAAGAACTTGAGTGAACAGTTCCGCGTTGCGGACTGCCGGCAGTGCAACCGAGCCGCGTTGCGGCTCGGGGCTCGGCAAGCCGAGCCAGTTCTCTCCGCTTCGCTCCAAGAACTTGAGTGAACAGTTCCGCGTTGCGGACTGCCGGCAGTGCAACCGAGCCGCGTTGCGGCTCGGGGCTCGGCAAGCCGAGCCAGTTCTCTCCGCTTCGCTCCAAGAACCAAAAACGGCTGGCTAGAAGCCTCGTTCGGCTGAAGGCGTTACGGCATGCTTCTCTTCATGACTTCATCTGTGAGAACGATCCGCTTACGGTTGGCGGACTTTGCGGTGGACCCGAACGATCCGGATGTCATGCGTCGGGTACTGGAGGTTCAGGCTGATGTGCTGACTTTCGCGGATGGGGAACTGCGGTTGTGGCTTGACGGGACCGAGGTGTACAGCTCTCTTCTGGGTTCGGTGGTGGCGATCGAGTTTCCTCGGGAAACCGTAGCTTCTTCCTCTAAAACCTACTCTGTTGATGAGGTCCGGAGGCGGCACGGGAAGGCATATCAACGATGGACGCCGGAAGATGAGCAGTTGCTGCTGCAGCTTCACGCTGCGGGCGAGGAGGTCGAGGGGCTCGCTCAGCGTTTTGATCGTCAACCTAGCGCCATTCGCGCTCGATTGGTGAGGTTGGGGGCCTTGGCGGAGGGGGGTACGCCGGTGCGACAGGCGGACTCGCCCCCCTTCTAGCAACGGGGCGTGGTGTTCTTGGGGGCGTGGCTATCTGTGCTTCCTTATGAAAAAGTTTTGGTGAATTCGGATCTGGGCGTGTTGCCATCGATCTCTATGTAAGACGCGAATAGTGCCCCGGGAGCTCTCAGCTACACCGGGACAGCCGGTACGGCGTCCTCAGTTGTCCAGTCGCCATCGAAGAGCGTGGCGACCAGGAGAGTGTGGTTGTCCGGGAGTTGGCCCGCGCGATGCTTGGTGCGGGTTTTGGCGAGCCAGGCGCCGATCCTGACCGTGTCGTCGTCGACGCGGATCGTCTCGCGGGCGGCGGGGGCGCGGCCTTCGCGGTGGAGGAAGAGTTCGAGGAGTTGCACGGTCTGTTCGAAGGTGCGGCGGGGGCGGCCAGTAGAGGTGAGGGGGTTGCCGGCCGGGGTGAGGCCGAGGGAGGCCAGCAGGTGTTGCTGGCCGGGGTGGAGGGTGTGCCAGGTGGTGAGCTGGCGGTGCAGCCAGGAGCCGATCTTTACTCCGGCCAGGAGGGTGTCGTGGGTGAGCGTGGCGGGGTCTGTGCCGTTGGTGAGGTGGGTGCGCAGCAGGTGGTATTTGCGGTGCCAGTCCGGGCCGTAGGGCAGGCGCCAGTGGGCATCGAGGGCGGTCAGGTCGTCGGCGCGGGCGGGGTCTAGGGCGTTCTTGGTGGCGAGGTGGCGTTGTTCGGCGAGCCATGCGCCGGTGGGGGTGGTGGCGGGGGCGGCGAGGTGGCCGTGGGTTTGGTGGTAGTCGGCGGCCGCGGTGAGGCGGGCGCGCCAGGCGGCCTGGTGTTTGTCCCAGATCATGCCCAGGGTGTCGAGTTCGGCGGTGAGGTCGGGGTCGAGGCGGCCGGTGTGGTGGGCGTCGCGCATGGTGGTGATGAAGCGGCCGAGTTCGTAGCCGACGGTGTCCACGTGGTCGGTGGGGACGTCGAGATGGCCGTAGTGGTCGTGGAATGCCTGGGCTGCGGTCAGGCCTTCGCGGCGGGAGCGTGAGAGGGGGCCGCGGGGGTTGAAGGAGATGAGGTCCATGGCGCGGGCGATACGTTCGGGGTGGACGGTGAAGTCGAAGTGCCACCGGTGCCCGATGAGCCGGCTGGTTTCCGCAGGCAGGCGGTTGGCTTTGTTCGGGAGGCGTTCGAGGATGCGGTGGTCGTGGCTGGCCAGGGCGGTGGTGATCGCCCATACCGGCTCGTACGCGGTGCCCAGGATGTCTTCGGAGTCCGCGCCTGGGGGGATGTAGACGGGGACGATGAGGCTTGCGGTCTTGCCGGACACGTCCAGGCGTAGTGCCCGGCCCAGGCCCTGGACGCAGCGGATGACGCTGCTGGTGGGGTCGGCGAAGACGACCGCGTCGACGGACGGGATGTCGACGCCTTCGGCGATCACCTTCGCGTTCGTCAGGATCGCGCGGGGTGAGGCGGCGAAGTCGGTGAAGATCTGGGCGCGTTGGTCGGGGGTGTGGTCGCCGTGGACGAAGAACACTGTCGGCTGCAGGCCGGGGAACGCCCGGGGGTCTGCCCGGCGCAGCCGGCGCAGGGTGTGGCCGAGCTCGCGGGTGAACCGTCTCGCGTCTTCGACGAGGTGGAAGAAGACGAGCACGCGGCGCAGTTCGTGGTCGGACATGGCCTTCAGGACGGCCAGGTGCAGGGCGGTCGTCCGCAGCGCGTCGTGGGTATCGGCGATGTCGGTGCTCGTACCGGGGGCGGTGGTGTTGAGGCGGGTGCGCAGCTCGGTGTCGGTGATGGTGGGCACCACGATGCGGTAGTCCGCCGCGACGCCGTCCTCGATCGCCTGGGCGAGGGGGTACTCGAAGATCTTCTTTCCGTAGACGGCCTCGTTGTCCATGGAGTTGAGCGACACGTCCATGCCGGGCTCAAGCGTGCGTCGGCGGGGCCGGGGGCGGCCGGTGTCTGCGGACTCGACAAGGTCCGGTGCGGCGAAACTCCGGGGGGTGGCCGTCATGTAGAGGCGGCGGTCCGCACGGATCCGGGCGGTGTCGTTGACTGCGGCCCATTTCTTGTCCGCCCGGCCGGCGATCCGGTGCGCCTCGTCCATGACCGCGAGGTCGAACGGCGGCACACGGTAGCGGGTGTGCTGGGTGCCCTCGATCTTGTCGAGGGAGTCGTACGTACAGATCACCGTCAACGCGGGCAGTTGGTCCTCCCCCTCCCCCACCACCGACATCAGGGCGGCAAGCGAGCGGGAGTCGCTGGTGGAGCCGACCCGGCGTGCGGCAAGCGCGCCGTGCGCGGAGGCGTCCATCGAGGACACGATCACCATGTGCCCGGTGTGCCCGTCACGCCGCCAGGCGAGCGCGGTCTGCGCGGCCAGATCCAGGGTGGGCACGACGACCAGTACTAGGCGTGCCTGCAGCGCGTCCGCGACGCGGATCGAAACCAGCGTCTTGCCCGTACCCGTCGCGGAAACGAACAGGGCCCGGGTATACGGGCGCCGCAAATGCCGCACTGCCGCTTTCAGTCCACGCTCCTGGCCCGGGCGCAGCTCAGGCTTCCGGAACGGGCGGACAGAGGGGGCGTCGACCGGCGTAACCATGCCGCTCATCATGACGCAGAGGCAGGTGGGATATGTGGGGCTGTGGCGTGGGCTGCGTCTGGTCCCAGGGCGGGTCTGCAGTCCGCTTGCGCTGCCTGGCGTCTTGTTCGGGCGGGTTCGGCAAACCGGCCAGACTGATCACCCTCTGTCGAGCCGTCGAGGCCGTGATCCGTTGGTGGAGGTGGGTCGGCGCCAGCCCGGGCCCGGCGCCGACCGGGCAGGCAGGCAAGGGGCCCGGAAGCAGGTCAAGCCGACACCGGGTGTGGTGTCGGCTTGACGTGTCGGCGGACGCGGTCCAACGCGCCTGCCGGGCATCCTGAAGCGGTGCGGGTTTGCGACCAGTAGCCGTCAGGAGGACACCGGCGGCTCGCCGTCGGTGTCGTGCTGGGACCACCGTCTTCCTGAAGGGGTCCAGGCCGCAAGTCGGCAGGAACAAACGGTGGGCCACCGCGGGCGCGGAAGACGCGGAAGACATCGGTGGCATGCTGGAGTTCGGGGGGTGGCCGGGTGACGGATCCGGTGGCGGGGCGGGGAACACCAACGGGGCCAGAATTTCACATAACAGACAAAAGCCGCACGGGGACGGGGCGGAGGACTGCGGGGCGTGGAAGGGTATGTCGAGCGCAGCCCGCCGTGTGTGGCAGGTCCAACTGCCGTAAGGGCTGCGCGACTTTGCGACCAGTAGCCCTGGGCCCCGGCGCCTCGCCGGCGGCCCCCGTCAGGACGGAGTCCTGCGCACCATGAGCGATCTCTCCTCCCTCCCCGGCCCGGCCGAACCGGCAACGGCCTGCCCCTGTGTCCCCGGCGCCGCCGAACCGGACGGTGACTCAGGGCGGTTCGGGTCCACGCACGCGCTGATCCTGCTGATCGCCGTCCTGGGACTGGGCAGCACCCTGTTCCTCGTCGGCACCCCGTTGGAGACCGTCTTCGCGCTGCTGGGCGGCTGCGGAGCGATCGGCGCCGCCACCCTGGCCGCGGCCCGGGGCGGCCGGCGGCTGGTGACCGTCATCGTCGAGACCGCCGTGCGGTCTTCCACGGCCGCAGGCAAGTAGGCGCCCGCCATGACCCGTTCATCCGCCGTCGGCACCCCGGACCGTTCCTTCGCCGACCTCGCCGAGCACCTGATCGCCCTGCGCCGGGCCGCGCGGTTGCCTCAGCGTGCCCTCGCCGAGGCTGCCAACGTCTCCCGCGGCGCCGTCCAGCGCGCCGAGTCCGGCACCGCGGCGCCCTCCCCGGCCGTCCTCGACGCCTACGTGCGTGCCTGCGCAGGTACCCCGGCCGACCAGGCCCGGGCACGTCTCCTGCGCAACCGTGGCCGCACCGCACAGCGCGGCCGCCTCCGCCACCTCAAGGCGCCGGCCCCCGCCCTCATCCACAACGAGGGCGACCTCGGCGCTGCCCTAGGAGCTGTTCGAAGTTCGGATCTTGCGAGGTTCAATGGTGTGCTGGCCTGGGCTGGTAGAACTCCTGCGTGGCGCGTTTTGATGTGACGGATCCCGAGTGGGAGTTGATCGAGGGACGTCTGCCGGTGGCGGCGACGGGTCCGCTGCCTCGACGGGTGCGGGACCAGTTCAACGGCGTGCTGTGGAGGTTTCGCACCGGCAGCGGCTGGCGTGATGTCCCGGAACGCTACGGGCCCTGGTCCACGGTGTATTCACGGTTCAGAGCCTGGTCGAAGGCCGGGGTGTTCCAAGCGCTGATGGACGGTCTGATCGCCGAGGCTGCTGCACGCGGGCAGGTCGGGCTGGAACTGGTCAGTGTGGATTCCACGGTCGTGCGGGCCCATCACGAATCGGCAGGTCTGGCGATCGCCGGGGAGACCCTGGACGCACTCGAACAGGCACTGACCGAGGAAAAGGGGGTTCCGCTGCCGGAACAGGGACCGGTCCTGCGGGTGATGCGCCACCGCCGGTATCCGGCGCGGGCGACTCGCAGGAGGGCCGGGAGCGGTCCGCGGCACGGCGCCGTCGCCGGGCACGGGCGGAGGCGGCCGGGCTCGGCAGGTCCAGAGGCGGGCTGAGCAGCAAGGTCCACGCCGCGGTCGACGCGGCGGGACTGCCACTGGTGCTCGTGCTGACCCCGGGCCAGGCGGCGGACTGCCCGCAGTTCCAGGTGGTGCTCGGCCGGATCCGCGTCGCAGGCCCCAGGGGCCGCCCGCGCACCCGGCCCGGGGCGGTGGCCGCCGACAAGGCCTACTCGTCCAAGGCCAACCGCGCCTACCTGCGCAGACGCGGGATCACCGCAGTCATCCCGGAAAAGAACGACCAAGCTGCCAACCGCCGGAAGAAGGGCTCGGCCGGCGGCCGGCCCGTCGTCTTCGACGCGCACCGCTACAAGCAGCGCAACACTGTGGAGCGCTGCTTCCAGAAGATCAAGACCTGGCGTGGGCTCGCCACCCGCTATGACAAGTCCCCCGAGAGCTACGAGGCAGGACTTCACCTCCGGGGATCGCTCATGTGGCTGAAGCAGCTCACCTCAACTACATGATCCGAACCCCAAACAGCCCCTAGCAGTCGTGTACGAACGGGCCGGCGCGCCCTCGCCGAGCGACAGCCGCCTCGCCCCCGGTCGGCGGCCGCTGCCGCGCACCACGGCGTGGCGGATCGTGGAGCGCAAGAAACTGCCGCCCACCGCCGAGCAGTTGGTGACGTTCCTGACCCTGTGCGGCATCGGCCCCGACGCACAGCGCCCGTACATCGATGCCTACCACCGCATCACCACCCACCGCACCCGCCCCGAGCCCCCGTCCGCCCGGCGTCCCCCCGACCACCTCGCCCGTCTCGTCCGCCTCGGCCTCGACGAACTAGCGTCGGCCCGGCCCGTCCCCGACCACCTCGTCCGTGACGAACTGCCGCTCGACATCGACACGTTCAACCTTCCCCACCCCTATCCCCGGTTCCTCCAGAAGCTGCCGCGGGACGAGATCACGACCGCCGTCGCCGTCGCTACCGCCTTCCTGGCCTCGAGAGAAGCCCGGCGTAACGGGTCCACCTTCGATCGAGCGCTCCGTGTCGAAAACCCCTCCTCCGGCCCCTCCGAAATCAGCATCATGCCCCTCGCAGGCGGCCGTTCCGCAGGAGAGCTCTACGCAATCAAGTACTCGCCCCTGCCTGACACCTTCCGGGACGACAAGACCGACCTCATCACGCGCAACGCCGACGGCAGCACAACGATCTACGAGGCCAAGAGCCACCACCGTCCCACTCCGCCCCCGCCTCCGGCTCGGGATGCCGGACACGCCGCCTGACCCCCAGAAAAGGTACTGACTCTCGCCCCAAGTGGCCTGCTCAATCTCGACAGCAGAAGCCAACGCTTCTCACACCAGACCCTGACGATGCACGTCAGGGCCTGGGTTCGGCCAGTGTCGTATATACCCACCCGGCCGCTGATGACGGCGCCGTGAGCGCTCCATGGCCTCCCGCACGACGGACGCTCTATGGTCCCGGGCCGCAGTGGCGGTGCCCGCACCTGTCTGGTACCCCAGCAGTGGAACAACCTCGTGTGTCAGTCCGGCCCTCTACGCTGGAACCTGATGCGGGCGGTGTGGGCCAGCAGAACGGTCAGAGGACGGCAGTGACGGAAAACGACAGCAGGGCACACAACTGGCAGAGCATCCGGGAATGGGACGGAAGCCAGCATCGCGCCTTTGAAGAACTGTGCTTCCAGCTCCGCACGCCAGCGCCTCCGGGCTGGGAGACGATCAAGACAGCCGCCCCGGACGGCGGTGTCGAATGGTACGACCAGGCCCCCGACGGCAGTGCCGCGCACGGGTACCAGGTCAAGTTCGTCCACCGCATCGAAGACCTGATCCCCCAGGCGAAGAAGAGCGCCAAGACAGTCGGCGAGAACATCGCCCACCGGAAGATCGTCCGGCTTGAGTTCCTCACGCCCTTCGACCTCTCCGATCCCACTCCTTTCACCCCGAGCGGCACGCCGCGTACCGGCGCACGAAAGCGGTGGAACAACAACGTCGTCAAGTGGAACAATGAACTGCCTGGTCTCGCCGGTGTCGACATCCGCTATGTCGGTGGTGGCGAATTGCTGGAACGCCTGACCCGGCCCGGTAATGAGGGACGCCAATGGTTCTTCTTCGAAAAGCGTGCGCTGGGCACGGAGTGGTTACGGGAACAGGTCACGCTCGCTGAGCGTCTGGCTGATTCGCGGTACACCCCGGAACATCATGTGACGTTGCCGCTGGCCCAGGTGGCGGACGCGTGCGCCCTGCCGCAGGAATTCCTCCGGCAGAGTGTTCAGCGGGCCCGGGACCTGCAGTCCACTTTTGAGACAGCCCTCTCCGAGATGACGTGGTGGCATGACCGCTACCCTGCGCCGGACAGCAGCCCGGCGCACGAAGCGCTGTCGCGGTGGGTGCAGTTGTGGACACGTCCGCTGCGGGAGGGCGCGGACAGCTTGGTCCAAGACCTGACTGCGGCATCCGCGAGCTCCGGTTTCCCCGCCGAGCAGACAGCCGCTGTGGCTGAGGACATGCTTGACCGGCTGGGCGAATTCAGGGGCCTGGCCGACCAGTTCGCCGGAGAACCGACCGAAAGTGGTGATGCTTCGGCGCCGCCTCTCTCGCAGCCGGGCATGGGCCACGCACAGACTGCATCCGAGAGTCTGGAATCTTTACGCGAGGGAGCTCTCGCACGTGCCCGCAACGCCTGCGAGCGGGTGCTGAACCTGATGCAGAGCAGCGCTGCCCGGGCAGCGGAAAAGGGAGCGTGGCTGCTCCTGGGGGAAGCCGGGCAGGGCAAGACACATCTGCTGGTCGATGCCGCACAAAGGGCCGTGGACAAAGACCGGCCGGCGCTGGTCGTGTTCGGGCAAGAGCTGAGCGGCCACAGCCCTTTGAGCGAGATCGCGCGGAGACGCGGACTGGGCCCCCTCCCCGAGCGGGATTTCCTCCAGGCGATGGACGCCGCGGGCGCGGCCAGCGGCAGCCGCTTCCTGCTGATCATCGATGCCCTCAATGACTCCGCCGACGCGGGGCGCTGGAAGAGCGAACTGCTCGCTCTCCAGGGGCATCTGGCCGGATACCGGCACATCGCTCTGGTGGTGTCCTGCCGCTCGACCTTCAGATCTCTGGTGGTACCTGACCGTTTCGACGGGCCTACTTCGGTGCACTCTGGCTTCGCAGGCCGGGAGATGGAAGGCCTCGAGAGTTACCTTCGGGGCAATCAGGCTGCTCTTCCCAACACCCCCCTGCTCGCCTCGGTCTTCACCAGCCCGCTCTTCGTGAAGCTGTACGCGGACAGCCTGAACAAGAGCCGGGACAGGGGATCGGGTGGCCGTCCGCGGGACCGCAGCGCGGTGTTCGACGCCTATGTCGATCACCGGGCGGAGACCATCTGTTCCCGGCTCGGGCTGGACCCCATCGAGCGGCCCGTGCACCGTGCGGTGGACGCCCTTGCCACACGCATGGCCGCCGAACGGCTTTCCGTGCTTCCCCGCGGTGAGGCCCGCGATCTTGCGGACGCCTGCGCGCCTGCAGCCACGACGTGGCCGGACACCATGCTCGGGGAACTCCTCGCTCAGGGCATCGTGTCCCACGAGCGGACCTACAGGGCGGAGGAAGAAGTCGGTATCGGTTTCCCCTATCAGGCGTTCGGCGACGACCGCGTCGTGCGGTCGGTCCTCGCTGCCCACCAGGACGAGATCAAGTCGCTCCGTCAGGGCCAAAACCTGGCCGCCGACTCCTCCTTGCGAAACTGGCTGTGTCAGGCCGCACCCAACTATCAAGAAGCCGCGTCGATTCTCCTGCCCGAGCAGACCGGCACGGAACTCATCGACCTCCTTGCCTCCCCTCCTCGGCCCGCGACGGAGACCACCGAGCCCGACGACCGGGCGGACACGCAGCGCTACCTCCTGGCCCGTAGTTTCCTGGAAACGCTTCCCCTCCGCAGCACACGAAGCGTCACCGAACGCACCATCGCACTCCTCAACGAGTCAGCGGCCCGTCACGGGCGTACCTCCGACGTGCTGGAGGCTGTCCTGGCGGTCGCCGCGGAGCCAGGGCATCTGCTGAACGCCGACCGTCTCCACCAGGTACTGGCGAGAAGAACACGGCCCGAACGCGACGCCTGGTGGGGTGTTGAGACCTACACGATGCTGTGGGACGTCACCGCGCTGCACCGGCTGCTGCGCTGGGCCGAGCAGTACCCCACCCCGCAGGATCTCCACCCCTCGTCCCGTCCGGCCCAGCCCCGGCTCGGGGACCGGACACGCCGGCCCGTGACTGCTCCCGCACCCAGCAACGAGGAAGTCGTCCGGCTGGCGGCCACGACACTGATCTGGACCCTCACGTCCTCCAACCGGTTCCTCCGGGACCGTGCAACCAAAGCCCTCGTGCAACTGCTCCTGGGGCACGGGGACGTGCTGGTGTCCCTCCTGGACAGATTCCTGCACGAGGACGCCGGGAAGGTGGACGATTCCTACCTCTTCGAGCGCCTGGTGTGGGTCGCGTACGGGGTCGTGGCCCGCCGTGGCGAGGGCGAGGGGCGGCGAGGCCTCCTGAAGCAGGTCGCGCAGCGGATCATTGAATATGTCTACGGAGACACCGGTTCGCCAGCGCATGCCTCGAGGAACGCGTTGCTGTGCGATGCGGCTACCCGCATCGTGACCATGGCGCACGGCGCGGGTGCCGTCACCGACGACGAAGCAGGGGTGGTCAGGCACCCGCATCCCTGCCCGGACATCGGGCAGGCCCCGGCGGAAGACGATCTCGACAACCTCTTCCCGCGGCGCGAGCGGGACCAGCCCCAGTGGGGCTCGATTCGCTCCTCCCTGTCAACACTGGGAGACTTCGCGGACTACGAAGTGCGGTCGGCCGTCAACCATTTCAGCATGCTGCCTCTGGCGTCCGGCTATCCCCAGCGGCCATCGTGGCAGCGCCGCGACGATCCTGTCGTGGTGGACACCGCCCGCATCCCCGCCTTCGCAGAGAGCCTCCCCGAGTCGGTCCGGTCTGCCCTGAGTTCACCGGCCGCTGTCACGCAGCTCCTCACCGGGTGGAAGGGGCGGCAGGTCCTCGACCGCGATCA
Organism: Streptomyces sp. NBC_01716; assembly: GCF_036248275.1. Classification (NCBI taxonomy): domain Bacteria; kingdom Bacillati; phylum Actinomycetota; class Actinomycetes; order Kitasatosporales; family Streptomycetaceae; genus Streptomyces; species Streptomyces sp. NBC_01716. Next base: position 10,415 of record NZ_CP109181.1, read on the forward strand.
GTACGCGCTGCTGCACGACTGCAGGGCGCCACCCGCCGACGACGAACGCCTCGCCGATACCCGGGTGGACGCAGAGTGGGCCGCGCGGTGGGTTCTCGCCCGCGTCGCCGATCTTGGATGGTCACCGGAGCTCTTCGCCGAGTTCGACACCTTCCGTGGACGCATGCCCAGCTCAAGGCAGTCCCACAAAGGCGAACGGATCGGCAAGAAGTACCAGTGGATGGCCCTCCACGAGCTGGTGGAGAGACTGGCGAACCACCGTCACCCCCACCGGGCCTTCGAAGACGACGACACCGAGTACCCCGGCGCGGCACGGCTGTCCCTGCTCGACATCGATCCCTCTCTTCCGCCGGCCCGGCACCCGTTCGACGCCGACGACGACGCAAGCGACCCCAGAGAAGCGGACAACGCAACCTTTCCGCCCTCCGATCCTTCACACCCTCTCGCTCCGCCCGTCCCGGTACTGCCTGACAACGACGGTATCGACGAGTGGATCATCCGTCCGAACAACCTGCCCGACCTCGGAGAACTGGGCATCCGGGCCGACGATCAGGGCAGGGAGTGGATCGTCCTCCACGAACAGGCCATGGATGATCACGACGGTCGCGGCTGGAACATCACCCGCGGACAGGCAGAGCAGTGGCACCGCATCCACAGCTGGATCGTTGCCGACGGCCAGTCCGCCAGCCTGCTCACATGGCTTAAAGGCCGGTCTCTGATGAACCGGCTGATGCCCGAGGACCCCGAACGCCGCAGCCTCCTCTTCGCCGACTTCCCCACTGTGCCCGGCCCCTGGACCGACCCGGAACCCGACACCTGGCACGTGCGTACATTCCTGTACCCGGACCAGGGACCGAGCCACGACGGCCCGGACAGCGTGGATGGTCCAGACGATGACACCGACCCGGCCACGCCGGAGCCGGCACCCGCACCGGCCGTTGCCTCCGGGCCTATCGATGCCTTCACCATCTGGAGGAACAAGAGAGAGAAGACGCAGTCCGAGTCACTCCTCGACCTCGCGGAGCAATGGGCGGACGGCCCCGTCGACGATGGGGACAGCTGGCTGGAGCGCACCCTCGACGCACAGCCGCAGGCCCGGATCGACCGCGCCACGGACGCCGCCGGACAACCCGTCACAGCTGTCCCGACCGCCCAGACCTACAACTGGGGTGCACAGAGCTCCGACTGCTCCCTCGACGCACCCGTATCCGTGACGCTGCTCAATGACCCGCTCCTGAGAGACAGCGGACTCCAACGGGACCCCGACCGCCCCCGCTGGTACGACACCGACGGGCGGCTCCAGGTGCAGTACCTGTCCTGGGAGCGCCCAACCGGTGCGGCCCACAGTCTCCTTGTCTCCCGGCAGTGGCTGGAGCAGCGGCTCCAACGAAGCGGGCGCTGCCTGGTCCAAGGGGTGCTCGGCGAACGGCAGACCATCACACCCGAACACCCGCGTATCTGGAGAGAGTTCAGCCAGACGGCAGGCCACACGGCAGAAGGGCGACGGGCAGCGGGAACAGTTGTCACCGTGCTCAGGAGGAGCTTCAGATAGCGGGACCAGCACTTAAGCGGGATGTCACTTCCGTCTGCGGCAAGCCCTCCTTGGGCGAAGCGTCATGTTCCGATGCTGTGGCGGATCCCAAGCAGGAGGCCGCCGCAGACCTGACCTAAGGGTTCATCCAGCGGCCGAACGCGTCGACCAGACCGGCGTAGAACTCTTCGCCGGGAACGGATCCCGGGTTTCGGCTCGCATCGTAGAAGGCGACGTTGGTGAACGCAGCCGAGGCGGAGGCGTTCAGGTTCTTGTAGAAGGCGAGTTTGCCACGACCAAACCCGACGAACAGCCAGAAGACCCCAAGGGTGGCGGTGTTCTGCAGAAGGGACCGCACCTGAGCCTTGTCCCATGGTTCGTCACCGACCTGAACGACCACGAAGGCGGGGTCGGAGGCTCCGGACTCCTGGTAGTGGCTGACTGTCCGGCGCATGGCATCGGCCACGTTCCCCCATCCCCAGTCGACTTGCGTGTGGAGCTGCCCGATGCGGCCGCGGTAGTTGTCCAGCCGGATCTCTTCAAGGAACGGCTCCTCACCGCTGGAGAAGATCACTGGGACTGTGCCGTCGTCGTCCAGGTTGGCCGACAGCGCGAGCACCCGCTCCGCGAATGCCTGAACGGCGAACGACTCGTACATCTCCTCCATGTGCCAGTCGTGATCAAGGATCAGATAGACCGCCGCCCGCTTTCCCGTCAGGCCCCTGTGGACCAAGGCCTTCCCGGCCTGCCGGGCCGGCTCCATGAGGGCCGGAGCCTGGCTCTGCACCTTGGACAAATCCACTGCGGCATCCGCAGCGGCGGGCCGGGTCTGGGCAGGAACCGATACCGCGCTCGGCGCGGTACCGGGGTCGTCAATGTCGACGCCGTAGTCGGTGGCCAGCCCTGCGAGCCCGGACGCGTAGCCCTGGCCCACCGCGCGGACTTTCCAGGCGTCGCCTCGTCGATAAAGCTCGGCAAGGACCACTACAGTCTCCCCGGCAGTGAAGTCCGGCGCGCTGAAGTCCCTGCCGGGCAAGCCGGACTGCGTGATGGTCAGACGCGGCGCGGTGGTGAACACCGACGCGGGCTGCTGCGGGTCGGCACTGGCAACCACCACGACCGTGGCCACGCTGGTCGGAAGCCGGTCCAGATCCGCAGTGATGCTGCGCCCCGTCAGGGTCACCCCGTCGTGCGCGGGATGGTTGAAAAAGACCAGGTCATCGTCACTGCGGACCTTGCCCCCTGCGCCCAGAAGCAGAGCTGAGACATCAGCAGCAACCCCTGTAGAAACAACGGTGAAAGTGACCGGTCCTGCTGCCAGCGAAGCGTTCTGGCCCTTGAGCAACGTAGTCACAGACGCTCCATTTGGTCGACGAAGTACATTTGACGATTCTTCCCCTACGCCCCATTCCGCCGCAGCCGAACCCGCAGGTACTCGACATCTGAACAGGTGCGACCGACCAAGCCAGGGCCAGATCTTGATGCGCCTGCTACACACCAGCCCCCTCCCGGAGGACGAAGTCGTCAGGGTGCTGGAGGAGACGCGCGAACTTGCAAAGGCTCTCGCTCTCGCCCCTGGCAACGTTCAGGACCAGGCTCGAAGGCAAGCAGCGGGCCTCCCCCTAGGAGCTGTTCGAAGTTCGGATCTTGCGAGGTTCAATGGTGTGCTGGCCTGGGCTGGTAGAACTCCTGCGTGGCGCGTTTTGATGTGACGGATCCCGAGTGGGAGTTGATCGAGGGACGTCTGCCGGTGGCGGCGACGGGTCCGCTGCCTCGACGGGTGCGGGACCAGTTCAACGGCGTGCTGTGGAGGTTTCGCACCGGCAGCGGCTGGCGTGATGTCCCGGAACGCTACGGGCCCTGGTCCACGGTGTATTCACGGTTCAGAGCCTGGTCGAAGGCCGGGGTGTTCCAAGCGCTGATGGACGGTCTGATCGCCGAGGCTGCTGCACGCGGGCAGGTCGGGCTGGAACTGGTCAGTGTGGATTCCACGGTCGTGCGGGCCCATCACGAATCGGCAGGTCTGGCGATCGCCGGGGAGACCCTGGACGCACTCGAACAGGCACTGACCGAGGAAAAGGGGTTCCGCTGCCGGAACAGGGACCGGTCCTGCGGGTGATGCGCCACCGCCGGTATCCGGCGCGGGCGACTCGCAGGAGGGCCGGGAGCGGTCCGCGGCACGGCGCCGTCGCCGGGCACGGGCGGAGGCGGCCGGGCTCGGCAGGTCCAGAGGCGGGCTGAGCAGCAAGGTCCACGCCGCGGTCGACGCGGCGGGACTGCCACTGGTGCTCGTGCTGACCCCGGGCCAGGCGGCGGACTGCCCGCAGTTCCAGGTGGTGCTCGGCCGGATCCGCGTCGCAGGCCCCAGGGGCCGCCCGCGCACCCGGCCCGGGGCGGTGGCCGCCGACAAGGCCTACTCGTCCAAGGCCAACCGCGCCTACCTGCGCAGACGCGGGATCACCGCAGTCATCCCGGAAAAGAACGACCAAGCTGCCAACCGCCGGAAGAAGGGCTCGGCCGGCGGCCGGCCCGTCGTCTTCGACGCGCACCGCTACAAGCAGCGCAACACTGTGGAGCGCTGCTTCCAGAAGATCAAGACCTGGCGTGGGCTCGCCACCCGCTATGACAAGTCCCCCGAGAGCTACGAGGCAGGACTTCACCTCCGGGGATCGCTCATGTGGCTGAAGCAGCTCACCTCAACTACATGATCCGAACCCCAAACAGCTCCTAGACAGCGCACTCGCCCTGCAGCAGACCTTCACTGGCGCGCGCCGCACTTGGCAATCTCACGAATGACACCTTTGCACGCGCGGTCGACGCGACTCTCACCGATCAGGACAAGTACCTTCGCAACGCTGTCTACATCCATGGTTGGGCGCGCGCTCTCACGGGATCGCGACGCAACTCTGACCAAGCCGCGTCTGGGGACCACTCCCGCACCGTCATCCGGGTTTCTTCGCCCCTCTCATTCCTCTCCCTCGCGAAGAGCGCCCAGACTCTATCTGCCTCTCTGCCGGACATCTGCAGGCTTGTCGGCGCCGTGGAGGCAGCACATCTCCAAGTCGCTGCTCTGACGTTGGCAGCATCGGCACAGCACCCCCTGAACCAACCCGCCCTCGCCGCCTTATACCGGACTGTGGGCGCAGGGCTGAACGTCCTACTCGAACGATCAGACGGCAGAGCCACACCGTCCGAAACGATCGTCCTGGTCCGCTCATAACCTCAAGCTCCTCCGCTGCGGCCTCGTGGCGGGAGACTTCTTCGCCATCTTCTTCGCTGAGCTCTTCTCGCGTGTCGGCAAGGCATGCACCGCCGCGTCTTCACCGTGGAACTGGGAGCCGTCCGGACCGCTCGCTCCTGCGTGGGACATCAGTGACTGAACGCGCCAGGGGAGGGTTCCGGCCATTATTCCCGAAAGGAACAAGATCCTATGGTTTGCGCCCTGGCCGCTGTCGTCACGTGCGGGCAGGATCGCTCTCTCACGTTCTGTTCAGGGTCGGACAGAGCGAGATACCGGGGGCATGAAAGTGGAATCCGTCGATCATCGATCAGTCTTTTCAGTACCGGCCGTCCCTGTGGGAGTCTCGCCTGCCGCTTCGGCGGAGCAGACGGCCTACACCGAGGGAATCACCCGAAAGCTGTGCTCGGCCGCCTATGCCCGCCCCGATCGGCTGGCGGGCCTGCACGCCGGCTGGTCGGCGAAGAAGAAGGCGGTCAAAGCCGCAGTGCGAAGCAAGCTTCGCCTGCGAGGGCCGGAGGCTGGTTCTGGGGGCCCGGCGGGCAGTGACCGGCGGCCGCCTTCGGTGGTGACGGGTGAGGAGTTCGCTCTGTGGGTGCGGCGGCGGATCAAGGGGGCTGCGCGGCCTGGTCCAGTTTTCGGTTTCAACCAGCAGCCGGTTGTGCACGCCTGTGGTGAGGCAGTGCGGCAGTCACGGTGGCGCCGGAGCTGCCTGGTTCTTCTGCTGGTCCTTGCCGGCTGGGCAGGTTGGAGTGGCCTGCTGTCGGCGGCCTGGGCGACAGGCGTGGCGGGGATGGGTGTGTGGCTCATCTGTGCGGTTGACCGTTTGGTTGCGCAGCAGCGGATGAATGCGCTGCTGGCCGGGGATCTGTTGCCTGGTCCGTCGGCTGAGCAGGTTCCGGTGCTGCCTTACATCCGTGAGATGCGTAATACGGGCCCGCGGTATCGCTTCGTGGGAGCGGGCCTGCAGTCATGGCCTGCGGCGGTCATCGGTATCGATGTCGAGCCGGCGCCACCCGGGCAGGATGATCGCGACCAGCCGGCTCCTGCCGGGGTGCCGGGGGTCCCGTCGACAGCCGGGGACATGGCCGCCGCTGTGCTCGCTGCTCTGGGCAAGCACAGCGGACAGGGAGATCCCCGTAAGCCGTTGAAGCATTTCGGGGTTGCTGACCTGCACGCGCATGTCGCGGCGAAACTGAAGGATCCGGCGCCCGCTCACTCCCGCAGCCACCCGGTGCCGCGGACGGAGATTCTGGGCATCGCGGGAGTGGCCGCGAACCGCTGGGACACTCTGGACACAGCGGCCTGGGAAGCAATGCACGCTCTGGCGGCGGGGGACCGCGCCACGACCCGGCTTCCGGGCGCCGACATCGCCCGCCGCTACATCTGGGCCAGAATCACCGGCTGGAGCGGCGAGTTGATCGTGTCCGTCCTGGTGCGCTTCGAATATCAAGGCGGCTTCCTGCGGGTCGTGGTTCTGCCGCACATCATGGCGCCGCTGAACCCAGCAGTCGCAGGGCTTACGGCGGCCGATGTCAGGACTCCGGCCTGGATAGGCAGGACGCTGCTCAACTCTCTCGGAGACATCGCCGCAGGAATCAACCGGATCGTCCGTCGCACACCGCGGCAGGTGCCCGAACTGGACACCGGCAGCGGCCCCGTCAGCCTGCGCGAGGTCTACAGCCTGCGCTGGATCGACGACATGCACATGTACGACGATGCCCGCTACTACGTGCAGATGATGCAGCGCCGCGTCTTCGACTCCACCGAGATCTTCCTGCGCGACCACAACGTCGACATCGCCGCCTACCAGCAACAGGCCTCGGCCATCTACAACTTCGGTGTCATGAACGGCGGCACCATGACCGGCCCCGTCCAGGCCGCCCCGTTCTCCCAAGACCCCACCATGAACTAGGAGAGCCTTCATGAGCCGCCGTACCCCCTCCCCCGATCCCACACCCCCCGGCGTCAACTACGGAGTCATCAACTCCGGAACCATGGGCCCCACCCAGGCCGCGGCCTTCTCCCACAACGCCACCCAGCACAACCACATCCACTCCCCCGCCACAGAGAAAGCCCACGAGAGCATCCAGGACCTGCGCACCACACTGGAACAGCTGCGCGGACAGCACCAGGACGCCGAGCTCGCTCTGCGCATCCTCGACGAGATCAGCCCCCGCCTCGACGCACCTGAGAACGACGCCGGATTCCTCCGCATGATGCTCACCAACCTGCTCGACAAATGCGGAGGCATTCCCGGCGTCCTCGCGTCCGCCCAGCTCGTGCAGTCCACCGTCATGGCCCTCCTGCCCGCCGCGTGAAACGCCCCCGCATGGTCCGCCACCAGCTCGTCAAGGGCGGAGCGTCCCCGGACGACCCCACGCTGACCGGCTACCGGCAGAACCCGCCGCGCGATTACGGGCTGGCGCAGTTGGACGCCCCACTCCCAGTTCGAAGACGCGGTGCGGAGACTGATGCGCCGTGGCTGTTGCCCGAACCCTGTCCTTGGCGGGGGCGGCCGGGATCTGGGCGCCGATATGAAAGCTACCGACCCTTGCGGTCGCGCTGGGTGATCCGGCGCAAACACGGGTGTAACGGCCTCAACGCCAGGAAAGGTGCCCTGCCGGAGATCGCAGCTACCATGACGGGCCGGGAAGATCCGTACAACTGCCTTACTTTGCAAGTGGCTTGATGGAGCAGCAGAGAGGTCGCCGCGTGTACCTGAGTGTCCCCTTCGAAGACGGTGAGGTCTTCGTCGTCGAGTTGTCTGACGAGCAGGGTTCCGGGGTGATCCGGGCGAGTCGCGGTGACGGACTCTTCGAGACGTCCGCCGACACGTTCGAGTCGGGTATGGCCCGGGTGCAGCGGGTGGCCGCGACGATGCTGGAGCGGCTGGCGGATCTCCCGCGCAAACCTGATCACGTCCGTGCGGAGTTCGGACTGCGGGTGACGGCGGAGGCGGGCCTGGTCGTGGCGAAGGGATCCGGGGACGCGCACATCAAGCTGGAGCTGGAGTGGGGCCGCTCCGAGGGCGGCGCGTGACACCGGCAGGCGAGCCGGACTTTGCTTGGGAGCGCGGGACGGCCCGAGTGCTTCATGACGGCCGTCCGGTCGGGGTGGCGTTCCTGATCCCCGACCGGCTGCTGCTTACGTGTGCCCACGTCGTCGCCTCCACCGCAGGTCTCCCGGACGACGAACCGCTGCCGGACCTTCTTCCGGTCACGCTCGACTTCCCGTTGCTGCCCGGGCGTCCCAAGGTCACGGCCTCCGTGCGCTTCAGTGTTCCCGTGGCCGGTGACAGCAGCGGTGATGTCGCCGTCCTGCAGTTGGACGGCGAGCCCCCGCCGGGTTCGGTGCCCCTGCGGATCGTGGAGGCGGAGGACCTGGCGGGGCACCGCTGGCGGGCTTTCGGGTTCCCGAAGTACCCGGGACGAGGTGGCAGCAAGGACGCCGGGATCTGGACCCGTGGCACCGTCGAGGGCCGCGAGGGTACCGGCTGGTGGCAGCTGACCTGCGACGAAGAGGCACCGTTCCCGCTGGCAGGCGGCTTCAGCGGGGCGCCGGTGTGGGACGAGGAATACGGCGGTGTCATCGGTATCGTCGTCGCCGTCGAGGGGGACCAGAGGCGCCGGACCGGCTACGCCCTCACCGTGGAGTCCCTCACCCGGGAGTGGCCCGAACTGCGCAGAAGGCTGCTGGCGGACAGCCCGTACCGCGAACTGCTGCCGTTCACCGAGCACGACCGCGCAGTCTTCCACGGCCGCACGAACGAGACGCAGCACCTGGTCGAACTCCTCGATCAGCAGCAGGTACCTGTCCTTCCTGTGTTCGGATCCTCCGGCGTCGGCAAGTCCTCGCTGGTCGGCGCCGGCCTGCTCGGGCACCTCGACAGCGACCGGTACGTGATCGCCCGCTTGCCCCACGGGCTGCGTCTCACCGCCGAGGAGCTGCTGGCCTGGGCTCTTGCCTCGGCGGGAGATGCGGACACCATGCAGGCGGGCTGGCACGACCGCTGGTTGGCGCTGGCCCGGCAGCTCACCGGCGAGCAGGGCATCCGTACCGCGGTGGAGCAGACACTGGCCCGCCACGGCGGACGGTCCCGGCTGGTGCTGGTGGTCGACCAGTTCGAAACGCTGCTCGCGGACGCGCCCGACACCGCCCGCCGGCTGGACGCCATGCTCGGGGTTCTGACGGCTCGCCGCATGGACGGCAGCCGTCCCGCCCAGGCCGTGGTCGTCACCCGGATCGACTTCCTCCGGCAGATCGAGCAGCTCCCCCACCTCTGTACGGCGTGGGACGCCACCCCGGTGGTGGTACAGCCGATGATGCGGACGCAGCTGCGAGAGGCGATCACCTGCCCGCTGGAGGGGCATGCGGGGGTCCGGTTCGCCGACGGCCTGGTCGAGCAGTTGCTGCGGGACACCCCACCCGGCCCGGCCGCGCTGCCGATGCTGGAGTACGCCCTGAGCCAACTGTGGGAGCGACAGGAACGCGGGTGGCTGACCACCACCGCGTACCAGGAACTCGGTGGCGTGGAGGGGGCCCTGGCGGGAGAAGCGGAACACAGTCTGTGGGACTGGGCGGACGAGGCCGAGCAGCAGGCGCTGGAGCGGATCTTCATCCAACTCGTACGTCCCGGCGAGCAGCTGGACGCCGGAGAGCGCGGCCCGGACACCCGCCGGGTAGCCGCACGTACCCAGTTCTCCGCAGGCGACTGGGCATTGATCCACCGGCTTGCCAGCACGCGGCTGGTCGTGGTGACGCGCCGCCCGACGGGGCGGGACACTGCTGAGCTCGCGCATCAGGCACTGGTGGAGAAGTGGGAGCGGCTGCAACGCTGGGTCGAGGAGAACCGGGAGTTCCGCAGCTGGCAGGAAGGGCTGCGCCGTTCCCTGCGGGCCTGGCAGGAGCAGGGCCGTCCGCAGGAACTGACCCTGGGCAAGGAGCAGATCGCAGAGGCGCGGCGGTGGATCGGCGCACGCGTCACCGAAATACCCGACGAGGAGGCCGAGTTCGTCGAGGCCAGTGCCCAGGTCCAGCAGCGTCTCGCCCGTTGGCGCCGCCGGCGCCGCGCGGGCTTCGCCGTACTCACCGCACTTGTCCTCGTTGCGGCGGGCCTGGCCACCCTCAACGCCCACAGCAGCAACGAGCAGCGGGCCCTGGCCGCCTCTCGGAGCCTGACGGAGCAGAGCCGGCAGCAGGCCAACACCGACCCAGCCCTGGCGGCTCGCCTCGCCCTTGCAGCTCAGCGCGTCTCCCCGACTCCGGAGACTCGCGCCCAGCTCCTGTCCACGGTTTCCTCACCCTTACGGGCCACGCTCATGGGACACACGGCAGAGGTAAGGTCGGTCGCCTTCAGCCCGGACGGCAAGACCCTCGCGACCAGCGGAAACGACGGCACGGCACGACTGTGGGACATGGCAGGGCGCCGGCAGCTGGCTTCACTCGACGGCCACAGCAGCCAGGTGCACACGGCGGCGTTCAGCCCCGACGGCAGGACTCTCGTCACCAGCCACGGCGGGAAGGTGCGGCTGTGGGACGCCCACACGCGAAAGCAGACCGCTGCCTTGACCGGCGTCCGGAGCCCGGCGGTCTTCAGCCCGGACGGAGACACAATCGCCACCAGCGGCCAGAAGGGCAAAGTCCTGCTCTGGGACGCCCGTACCCATCAGAAAATCGACGAACTCCAGGCCCACCGCAACGACGACGGCTGGCCCTCCCTCCTCGCATTCAGCCCCGACGGCAGGACCCTTGCCGTCACCGTTACCGGCTACGGCACCAGCGACAGCGACAAGTCTGCGGTGCAGCTCTGGGACGTACGGGAGAAGCGCCGCACCGCCACGCTGAAGGGCCACACGGGTTTTGTCCAGTCGCTGGCGTTCAGCCAGGACGGCAAAACGCTGGCCACGGGGGCGAGCGACGCCACGACGCGCCTGTGGGACGTGCGCAGCCACCGCCCGCTGGCCACGCTCACCGGACACAGCGGCACCGTGTTCGCCCTGGCCTTCAGCCCGGACGGCCGGACCCTGGCAAGCGGAGGCCAGGACCGCTCCATACGGCTGTGGGACGTGCGGGAGCGCACGGCCGTGACCGTACTGAGCAGCCATACCGGGTCTGTGGACGCACTCGCGTTCAGCCCGGACGGCGCAATGCTGGCCAGCGGGGCCGGGGATGCCACGGTCCGGCTGTGGGACATGGAGGTCGGGCAGCCGCGCGCTACCTTCGCAGGGCCAGGCGGTTCGGGAAGCCCGGCGGCCTACAGCTCGAACGGGAAAGTCCTCGCGACCGGTGACGGCGACGGGAGCGTGGACCTGCACGACGCCCGTACGCGGCGCACGCTGGGCCGCCTGACCGGGCACGTAGGCAAGGTGAGCTCGGTACGGTTCAGCCCGGATGGGCGGTTCGTCGCCGCGAGCAGCCATGACAGTCCGGCGGTCCTGCTGTGGGACGTACGCACCCGCCGCCTGCTCGTTTCTCTAGACGGCCACCGCAGCCCTGTGCAGTCCGTGCGCTTCAGCCCTGATGGCCATACCCTCGCCACCAGCAGTTACATCGACGGGACGACCCGCCTGTGGAGTGTACGGACCCATAGGCAGTTGGCGGCCTTCGCCGGCGGGGCCGGCTGGATGACCTTCAGCCCGGACGGCAGGATCTTCGTGACCGGCGGCTTCCAGTCCTCTTCCGTACAGCTGTGGGACGCACGGACCCACCGTCGCCTCGGCACCCTCGACACGGTCACCAAAATGGTCAGCTCCGTAGCCTTCAGCCCGGACGGCAGCACCCTGGCAACAGCGGGCTGGGACGGCAAACTGCGGCTGTGGGACGTGCAGCACCGCCGCCTCACGGCAACGCTCACGGGCCACACCGACTCCGCGCAGTCGGTGGCCTTCACCCCGGACGGGAAAACCCTCGCCAGCAGCGGCCGGGACGCCACGGCGAGACTGTGGGATGTACGCACCCACCGCCGCCTCGCCACCCTCAGCGGCCACACCGGCACCATCTGGTCGGCCGTCGTCAGCCCGGACGGCAAGACCCTGGCAACTACCGGCGACGACCGGGCAGTACGCCTGTGGGACCTTCGGACCTACAGGCAACTGGCCCTGCTCACCGGCCACACCGGCGTCCTGCGCTCGGCCCTCTTCGCTCCGGACGGGAACACCCTCACCACCAGCAGCGACGACGGGACCGTACGGCTGTGGGACACCGACGCCTTCAATGACCTCGCCACCCTCACCGACAAGGCCTGCGCGATCGCGGGCCGGTCCCTGACCGAACGGGAATGGCACCGCTACATCCCCGACAAGATCGCATACCACCGGATCTGCCCCTGACCCGTGACCGGAGCCATGACAAGGTTCCGCACGATGCCCCGCCCCTGGCCAGAAACGAGTCACTGAACCCGCTCCGGGATCCTCGCCCCCTGGCCCGTCGACGACTACCTCGCCCTGCTCAACGCCTGCCGCCACGATCTCACCGAGCTGCGCCAGGTGTTCGCCGAACTGCACCGGCTGCCGCGGCCGGCCGACGCCCGGTACCGCAGAGAAGATCGTGTACTCCACGACACTTGACTCGGTGTCCACCGCGAGGACCAGGATCGAGCGGACCTTCGACCCCGACGCGATACGCACACTCAACGCCGAGTCCGCGCACGACCTCACCATCGACGGCCCGAACCTCGCCAGGCGATCGCGGCTGGCCTGGTGGACGACTACCACCTGTTCATCGAGCGTGGTCGGCGGCGGCAAGCGGTCCTTCCCCGACGGCGTACGCCTCGATCTCGGACCGGTTAGCGTTATCCAGCCGGTGCTCGGCTCACGCGCGCCGTTCGAACTGGGCAACTTGATCATCGCCGAGGACCCTGTTGTCCATACCGCAATTTGATCTCGCCAACACGCGCCGATGCACCCGTGAGCGAGGCGGCGCCCAGGCGCGGGCGTCAAAGCGCCCTGAGTGGCCGGTAAGGGAGTTGGGGCCACGGCCGACTGCTGATCATGACAGGATGGTGCTCATGGGGGACGTAAATCTCGCTTTTGATGACGGCTCGGTGGTGCGCCTGCACCTCACTCCTGCGCTCGAGGACATCTCTGCAATGCCCGAGCGGGGCACAAGCCAGCGCGAAACCGAAGCGAGCGAACCTCTCGACCTTCCAGCGGACTTCGGATCAGCCCTGCCCGTGAGCGTCAACGAACGTGCGGCGCAGGCCCTCACCCGAGGCGGCGAAGCGCTCGCCGAGGCTCTGCGTCCTTTGGGCGGCGTGCTTGACGGAATCCACCAGTCGTTCACCGAATCGACCCGGCGGCCGAACGAGGTCACCGTCGAGTTCGGCGTGACCTTGGGGAGCGATTTCAGCCTCGGGGTCTTCTCGGGGAAGGGTGAGGCGAGTTTCACCGTATCCGCCACCTGGAACTTCACCGACTCACCGGACGTGCCCGTCCCGGAAGAGCTGCCTTCCCTGAACAGGGCGGCTGCGAACGGGGCGGCTTCTCCCTCCGCGTCGTGACGGAAGGCTGTACCGGGTGATCCCTTCCACTCACAGTGACGCGGCACTTCGCCGGTCGTTCGTGTCCGTCCAAGGGCAGAAAGAGTTCGTCGGCGCTGGCGTTCTGATCTCTAACTCCCTGGTCCTCACCTGTGCCCATGTCATCAACAGCGCATTGGGACGACACCGTTTCGAAGACTCTGTACCGGGACAGGGGAACGTCGTCCGGTTACGGATGCCCCATGTGGCCGCAGACCGGGAGTTTTTCGGACGTGTCGAACAGGCGATGTGGCGTCCGCCGCGGGCACATCCTTCGCCCCAGAGAGGTCACGCGGAGACCGCAGGCAAGTTTCCGTTTCCGTATTTCGGCGACCTGGCTGTGCTCAGACTCGCCGAGCCCCCTCCCGACGGTGCGGAGCCGGCGCCCTTTCTTCCAGAGCGGGACGGGCACTCCGTCATAGCGCTATGGGCCAGCGGCCATCCCGCAACGACCATTACCGCAACGCCGCGTGCGGTAGCTGAGCCCTGGATCGTGCTGGACGTCGACGCAGGCGAGGCCCGGGAAGGACACAGCGGTGGGCCGCTCTGGGATCGAGACCGCGAGGCCGTCGTCGGGATCGTGGTCGCCACACACGTGGACGCGCCCGGCAAGAGCCCGGTGGCACGGTGCCCGCTGTACGCGATCGGCCTGCCCGCCATCGAGGCCGAGCTGCCGGACCTTCCACCGGTCGAGGTGCCCACAGCAGGACAGGGCCGGCAGCAGACGCTGGCCGCCCTGGAAAGGCTTTTGCCGGGCACTCAGGCCGTCCTGAAGTGTGAGGTCAGGCTGTCCGCCAAGCTTGGCAGGGAGTCCATCCATCAGGCAGCGGATCATCACCGGTTGCTTACCCTCGCCGTCGGCGTGCGACGCGGCGTGCCGGAACTGCTGGAAGTGGTCCGGGAGTACCTGATGGACACCGGCGCCCTCGGTTCCTCGGACGAAAAGGCCGCCTGGGACCGACTCCTGCGCGCGGCACGTGTGGTCAGCCCGAGGGAGACGCTCACGGCGCAACAGCGGCGTGAACTGGTCGGCCTTCTCACCCAGTGCCGTGAGACCGACCCCGAGGATCTGCTGCGTGCCGTACTCCCGTACGCCGACGAGTTGCCGTTGGTCTCTGGACTGATGGACGTCACTGACCTCCTCGAGGGGTACCCGTCCGACAACCGGTTGATGCCGCCGCTCCTCCAGGCAGTTGTCCGAATCAGCCTTGCAGAGCACTCCGTTGGGAATCCTCTGTCGGAGGAACTGGACGCCTGGGTCGACAGGGTGGCACCGCGGCTGGGAATACCTGAGGCCGCCGTCTACCAGTTCCGCGACGACATCCGTCCGACTCCCTGCGGCGGTCCCGCTGAGACCGCCGCAGCGTCTCCCCGCATCCAGGTCGAGTTGCTGCCCATCGCCCCCGGGCATCGCTTCACCTATCAGATATGGGTCTATAGCGGTGCCGACCGCCACGAGCTCGTCCTAGTGCAGGACTCGGAGGTATCCAGCGAGCAGGTAGTCGAAGGCGTCAGAGCAGTGCTGCGCACCAAGGTGCACGAGCACACGGATCAGGCTCTGGTGGAGTTCTTCCTGGCACCTCCTTGGCTGCGGCTCGACGTGGACACCTGGCATCTGAGGGGAAACGAAGAAGACGGCGACTTCTACCTGGGTATCAACCGTCGGGTCGTCCTGCGAAGTTCCGGACGGACGCGGGACACCTACGCCGGGTGGAAGCGGCGCACCAAAGCACTCCCGTTGTCCCGGCCTATCGTCCTCGACCAGCGCTCGGCACGCCCGGGCGTTGCCCAGGCGCAGCTCGAGGCGGTTCCGAACGCCGGCGTCGTCATCATGTGCTGCGAGCAGCAGCACCAGAACCAGGTGCTCCGGCAATGCCTCCAGGCGGGTGTGCACACCGTCCTGTGGCACCGGCAGGACCACGACACCGAGACAGCCAAACGGCTGCTCGAACTGGTGGAAGGCATCAGCCACACGAAGCTGCCGGAGACGGTACGGCTGGAACGGGCCAAAGCCCTGGCCGACCCCGACTGCCCGACCCACCACGGGCGTCGGCTTTCACTCCTGTACGACGGGCCGGACCACAGACCGCCACCGTTTGCTCCTGATGCCTGGGCCCTCACCCAGCCCTGAACACACATGCCAAGGAGAGCGACCGTGTCGCACAGCTCAGTGCCCGAGCACGACCCCAGCGCGGCAACCGAGGACTGGTGGGTGTTCCGTGGACCGGCCGAACTGCCCGCTCCGCCACCGTGGCGAAGCCTCTCCGGATCGCCGCGGACTCCGACGGCCCAGCAGTACCTACTGGGCCCGGAACACGTCGCAGTCGTCAACGCCGCACTCCACCTGCGCCGCCCTCTGCTGGTAACTGGGCGTCCCGGTACCGGCAAAAGTTCCCTCGCCCATGCCATCGCCGAAGATCTGGAACTGGGTGACGTACTGCGCTGGCCGGTCAACAGCCGCTCGACGCTGACGGACGCCCTCTACCGCTACGACGCCGTGGGCCGACTGCGCGAGACTACGCTGGAGCGCGAGACACGAGCCACGCGTGACGCTTCCAGGAAATTGAGGCATCGCACCAAAGGCCGCCGATCGGGCATCGGCGACTTCCTGCGACTCGGCCCGCTGGGCACGGCACTCGCTGCCACAGATCGCCCCCGAGTACTGCTCATCGACGAGTTGGACAAGGCCGACATCGATCTGCCGAACGACCTCCTCGTAGTACTGGAGGAGGGAGCGTTCGAGATCCCCGAACTCACGCGGCTTCCCGAGGACCAGCAGAGCGTCGACGTGCTGGTCACCGGCAGCAGGGAACGTGCCAAGGTGCACCGCGGAACCATGTCGTGCAGCCACTTTCCGATCGTGGTTATGACCAGCAACGGAGAACGAGACTTCCCCCCGGCCTTCCTCCGTCGCTGTGTGCGCCTCGATCTGCCGGACCCGGACGAGGAGAAGCTCCGCGACATCGTCCGCCTCCACCTTGGAGCCGAGGCGCTCGCCGACGCCGAGGACCTCATCCAGAACTTCCTGCAGAGAGCGGCCGTGCAGACCCTTGCCACCGATCAGCTCCTGGCCGCAGTTCACCTGCGCGTCACGGGAGCCGATCTGAGCCGCGAGCAGCTGATCAACGCCGTCATGCACCGTCTCGACGAGGCTTTCCCGGCGTGATCGACCGACTGCGAGGGGTCCTGGACGGTCTCGGCTACCCGCTCGGCGGCGAGGAGCTCCTGGACGTCCTCCTCCTGGCCCGTGTCATAGGAGGAGCCCGGACAGGAGCGGGCGACGCGACGGCGCCGGATCCGGCGGAGGCCGAAGAGGCCGGACCCCAGGCCGACGATGTCGGGCAGATAGACGATGAGCAGGGCTTCGACCCGACAGGTTCCGGACCTGCCCCCACGAGCCCGACGGAACAACCAGCAACGGGGCGACGCCGGTTCCTCCTCCCCGACAGCAGGACAGCCCAACCCGCCACCGGAACGGCCGCTCGTGCCGTGCGTGTCCCGGGTCCTCGGGCCTTGCCCGGAGCACACAACCTGGCCCGTTCGCTCCGACCCCTGCGCCAGCACCGGGATCACCTGCATCGGAAGGTCGTCGATGTGGAGGCCACCGTCAGGCTCACCGCGGAATCGGGCACCCTCGACGTGGTGCTGCGCCCCGAGCGAGAGCTGTGGCACGCAGCCGTACTCCTGGTCGACGACTCTGCGTCCATGCGCGTGTGGCGGTCACTGGTGCCAGAACTCGGCGGCCTGCTGGTACGCAGCGGCGATTTCCGCACCGTCCACGTCAGCAGATTCACCCCGCAGAAGCTAAGCCCCCGGCACCACAGGAACGGTGCCGGGGTATCGGTCACCTTCCTGCTGACGGACGGCGTTCATCCGGCCTGGACTAGCCCTGCGACAGCCGCCGCCGTCGCAGCCTGGGGAGCACGTGGGCCCGTCGCGGTTCTCAACCCGTTGCCGCAGCGCCTGTGGCGCGCCACGAGGTTTCAGCCGCAGCCGCACCTGCTCAGGGCAACCAAACGCTTCCCGACTACAGATCAGGTTCTGATGCTGGACCCCTTGACAGGTGAACGGGCGGAAGTCGTTTCGGACCGACTATCTCTGCCGGTGCTCGCCCTGTCGCCGTCCTCGCTGGCGTCGTGGGCGCAGCTGCTGACCGGGCCCGCCGTCCCCCACCTCGTCGAGGCAACAGCACTGGGGGCTCCGAGCGCCGGGGCGGCGGAAGCGGGACCTGCCCCGGCGACCGTACCGCCGGACCGGCTGATCGCCGTGTTCCGGGGGTCCTTTTCCCCGCAGGCCTACCGTCTGGCAGTTCGGCTTTCCGCGATCAGGCCCCTCAGCCCGCTCCTGATGCAACTCGTCCGCAGTGCCACCCTTCCCGAGGCCACCTCGGCACACGTCGCCGAGGTGCTGCTCGGGGGACTGCTGGAGCGTCTCGACGACGAGCAAACGCTCGAAGGGTTCCCGGAATCGCTGCGTAGAGACGGCCTCTACGACTTCCGGCCCGGTGTACGGGAACTCCTGTCCAGTGCGCTCAGCAGGACACAGACCCAAGAGATCACCGAGGCCGTGGGCCGAGCCCTCGAGCCGTACCTCGGCCGGCTGCCGGACTTCTCCGCGCTCATGGCCGATGCCTCGGGAACAATCAGACTGTCGGACGAGGCTTCGCCCTTCGCGGTGGTGGCCGGCCCCACCACCCAGGACAGAACCCACGGCAGGCCGCCGTCCAACGCTGCAAGCACACCGGCCAGTGTCCGGGAGATGTCCGCGGCATCCGGCGCGGCCCTGCTGCGGGCGTCCGCAGGAGCGGTCGCCGCCGACGCACGGGACGGTTCGCTGTTCCTACTCCTCAGCGACCGCTACGTCCGTGCATTCGGACACAGGCCAGCTTCTTCGCAGATCCGAGCCTGGGAAAGAGGTCTTCCCGCATTGGCGGGATGCCTGATCGACGCCGGACTCTCCGAGGTCGAGATGCTCGTTGAGTTCACCCTGCCGATGAACAGCAGACGAATAGACGTGATCCTGTCCGGTCTGGACCCCGTCCGCTCGGCTCCGTCCTATGTGCTCGTCGAGTTGAAACAGTGGACTGTGGCCAGACCGGACACGAACGATCCGGCTCTGTGCTCTGCCGGCACCGACACGTTCCTCGTCCTCAACCCCATCGACCAGGTACAGCGCTACCGCGAGTACCTGGTCAAGTTCAACAGCCTGCTGGCAAGGCACCCGGAAAGCGTCAGCGGGGCCGTCTACCTGCCCAACGCCACCGAGGCCGGAGTGGACGGGCTGCGGGACATCGAACACGAGGACGGAAGCCAGTTGTTCACCGGTGAACACCGGGCGGAGTTCCTCACGTACCTGCGTGGGCGGTTCAACAGCGGACGTTCGGAAGCAGAAGCGGCCGACCAACTCCTCCTGGCCAAGCTCCTCCCCCCGAGCAAGCTGACGGCTGTCGCGGCCCAGGAAATGGAGGAAGGGCAGTTCACCCTCCTGGACGAACAACAGATCGCCTATCGCACGGTTCTCAACGCAGTACGGAAGGCACAGCACTCCGCTCACAAAGAAGTCGTCGTCATCACCGGGGGCCCCGGGACCGGCAAGAGCGTGATCGCACTCCACCTGCTGGGCGAGCTGTACCGGCAGGGCGTACCGGCCCTGCATGCCACCGGCTCGCAGTCGCTCACCAAAACCCTGCGCAAGGCCGCAGGCAGCCGCAAGCGTGAAGTGCAGGACCTCTTCAAGTACTTCAACAGTTTCATGGCGGCCCAGGAGAACTCCCTCGACGTTCTGATCTGCGACGAGGCCCACCGAATCCGCGAGACCTCCGCCAACCGCTACACCCGGGCCTCTTTGCACACCGGACGCCCACAGATCGATGAACTCATCGACGTGGCACGTGTCCCCGTCTTTCTCCTCGACGAGCACCAAGTGGTGCGCCCCGGCGAGATAGGCACCGTGGCGGAGATCGTGGGGGCGGCCGGGAGGAAGGGGCTACCGTTCCGGGTCGTAGCGCTGGACAGCCAGTTCCGCTACGGCGGCAGCGACGTCTACCTGAACTGGGTGGTGCGTCTCCTCGGGCTGGAGGCGAGCGGGCCCACGCTCTGGAAACCGGACGGCCGGATGCAACTCCTCGTTGCCGACAGCCCGGAGGAGATGGAGGCGTTCCTGGAAGACCGCCGAAGCGAAGGGTACGGTGCCCGCATGACCGCGGGCTATTGCTGGCCCTGGTCGCCGGAGCCCAGGCCGGGCGACCCCCTTCCTCTGGACGTGATGATCGGTGGCTGGGCCCGCCCATGGAATCTGCGCGGTGACCGTTCGGTGTCCGGGGCGCCTCCTGCCGCGCTGTGGGCCACCGATCCGGCCGGATCCGGTCAGGTGGGCAGCATCTACACGGCGCAGGGCTTCGAGTTCGACTGGAGCGGAGTCGTCATCGGGCCCGACATGGTTTGGCGAGGCGATCGATTCGTCACTGACCGGAAGTCTTCCAAGGATCCTGTGCTCGGGCGCACAGTGGCGGACGAGGAGGCGGACCGGCTAATCCGCAACACCTACAAGGTTCTGCTGACACGGGGCATGGCGGGGACTGTCGTCTACTCGACGGATGCGGAGACGCGTGCGAAGTTGCTCGAGCTGGGTGGTCGGGCACTGGGCGCGCACAGTCCCCGGACCGAGAAATTCGAGCAGCTCAAGACCGTGCGGCCGGACCAGGGCGAGTGGCGGACCACCCGTACGGGCAGTACCGCTCCCTTCACCCCGGCCCCGCGTTCCGACTGGGATGCGTACCCCGCACTCAGCGATCTCTTCCCCTGGGGGAGCCTAGGCGTGGCCACGCACCGGGGATGGGTCGTGTCGCCGGGCAAGCAGATCCTGGAGCAGCGCTGGAACCAGCTCATCGGCGAAGAGGATCCCGCGGTCAAAGCCGAGCTGTTCAAGGAGACGAGGGACCGATCCACGGACAGAATCCGGGGCGGGCTGCCCGGTCGTTCCTCGCACGGCGTGCCGATCAGCCAAGAGACCTCCACGCTCGCGGAAGTCGTGCGCATCGGCATGCGCAGCTTCGACCGGCAATGGCTGGTCGCCGACGATCGTGTCATCGACCGGCCGCGCCCAGCGCTCTGGGCGGCATTGCAGTCAGGTCAGGTCTTCCTCAACCAGCCATCGGGGCATCCGATCGAATCCGGGCCTGCTGTCGTCGCCACCAGCCTCCTCCCGGACATGCACCATTTCAACGGGCGAGGTGGCCGGGTGCACCCCGTCCTGCACCCGGACGGCACCAGTAACGTCCCACCGCGGCTGCTGCCGGTCCTCTCGGCCCACCTGAATCACAGCCGGGTGAGCGCCCAGGATGTGGCCGCGTACGTCGTGGCGGTAGCCGGGCACTCCGGTTTCACCGAGCACTTCCAGGAAGAGCTCCTCACTTCGGGCGTGCGGGTGCCTCTGACCCGCAACCCCAGGCTCTGGGAAGCGGCCGTGCGCCTCGGCGAGGAGGTGCTGTGGGCATCCACCTACGGCGAGGTGTGCTTCGACTCAACTTCCGGACGTCACCAGGCCTCCGTCGCCTACGAGCCCGGTGACGCCCGGAGGGTCAGGTGTCTGGCACCCGTCGGTGACAACGTCCCGGGCGATATGCGCTATGACGCGGACACCCAGACCCTTCACGTCGGTCACGGTGCCTTCGGGCCGGTGCCTGCCGAGGTGTGGTCCTATGACGTGGGCGGAATGAACGTCCTCAAGAAGTGGTTCGGTTACCGCAAGGCGCGGCCGGACAACAGGAAGACGAGCCCACTGGACGACATCCACGTGAGGCGGTGGCCCGACGAGTGGGGCGTCGAACTCATCGACCTGCTCACAGTGCTCCGCCGACTAATGGAGATCGCCTACACGCAGAGGGCGCTGCTCCACCGCATCCTTGCGGAAGCCATGGTGACGGACGCGGACCTCACCCAGGCAGGAGTCCTCCCTGTGGACGACAAGGCCCGCACACCGCGTCAGCCAGTCTCCCCGAAGGTGTTCGAGCCGAACGGTGAGTAGTCGGCGGCCCCGCCGGACGAGTCCCTCGGCAACGTCCGAGCCTGGGACCGTTCTACGACATCCCCTGAGCGTCCTTCGGCCAGCTCGAAGGTCACGTGGGTGAGGAAGAAGCACGGCGCGGTACAGACGTCCAGGAAGACACCAAGGACCATCACCCCGCTGTCGCTACGTCTGTTTAGGGTGTGCGGGCCACATGATCTTGGTGGTGCTCTAGGTTGTGCGGGTGTCCCGGTGGTGTGTGCTGCCGGGGCCTCGTACGTCCTGGGTGGAGTTGGATCATGTGCAAGGTGTCGCCGCGTTCGGGTTCTTCGTCGGCGCCGGTGCCGCGTGTGGGATGGTCCGCTCGGCTGCGAGCTGCCGGTGCGCCGCTCTCGGTCCGTTCGTACCGGCTGCATTTCGCGGCGCGGATGCTGTCGTGGACAGGGTCGGCGGTCAGTTCGATCGGGCTGGCGTTCGCTGTGCTCTACATTGGCGGCGGCGCGACCGGGCTCGGTCTGGTGCTCGCGGCGGGGATCGCTCCGCAGATTCTGCTTCTGCTGGTGGGCGGGGTGGTCGCGGACCGCTGGTCCCGCGCTCGGGTGATGGTGTGGACGAACGCCGTCTCGGCGCTCGCGGAGGCCACTGCGGCGGTCCTGCTGTTCACCGGGTCCGCGCAGGTGTGGCACCTGGTGGCGATGGCGACTGTTTGCGGCGCCGCGAGCGCGTTCTTCACCCCGGCGGCCGGCGGGGTCGTCGTGGATGTCGTTCCGGCGGAGATGCGGCACGCCGCGAACGCGCTGCTGAAGCTGGGGCAGAACACGGTGAAGGTCGCGGGTCCGGCTCTGGGTGGCGTACTGGTGGCGGTCGTCGGGCCGGGCTGGGTGATCGGCTGGGATGCGCTCACATTCGCCGCTGCCGCCGTGCTGTGCGCGCGGATGGGTCTGGGCCCGGCGCGGGCAAAAGTCCGGAGGGGGTTCGTGGCCGATTTGCGGGAGGGCTGGGCGGATTTCCGCTCGCGTCGCTGGCTGTGGGTGATGGTCCTTCAGGGTTCGGTGGTCGTGCCGGTGTGGCTGGTGGGTTACCAGATGCTCGGCCCTGTCTACGGCGAACGGATCCTGGGCGGCCCTGAGTTGTGGGGGGTGGTTGTCTCCGGCTTCGCGGCTGGGCTCTTGGCGGGGGCGGCTGTCGCGCTGGTGTGGAAGCCGCGTCTGGTCGGCGTCGTGGTGTGTCTGGGTACTGGCTGCATGGGCCTGCCGCTGGCCTCAATGGGCGCGCGGGCGCCGTTGGCGGTGCTGGTGGCCGCCGTGGTGGTGGCCGGCGCGGGGCTCGCGGTGAGCATGACCGCGTGGTCGGGTCTGGTTCAGGAGCGGATTCCGGCGGACCGTTTGTCGCGTGTCCTGTCCTGGTCGACGCTGGGGCAGTTGGTGCCGGTGCCGGTCGGCTACCTGGCGGCCGGGCCGCTCGCAGGCACGTTCGGGATGCGGAAAGTTCTCGCGGCCGGCGCCGTGATGGTCGCGGTGGCGGTCGTCGTTCCGCTGCTGATGCGTCAGGTGCGGACGCTGACGCTCGCCCCGCCACCAGCTTTGCCTGCCGAGGAGTTGGCGACGGCGCCGAGGTAGAACGTCCGGGCTGCTTCCACGGCTCCGGCGAAGTCGCGGAATGCACGGTCGCGAGCGGCGGCGTCGCGGACCGGCCGGTCGGCGTCCCGCGCGAGATGCCAGCGGTCGAGCAGATGGGCAGCGATCCGGTCTGGTGCCAGGTGGGCGGTGCTGTGCAGGGGGTTCGCCGCCTCGGTGGCCGCGTTGAGGCGAAACGCCTCCTCGACCGCCGTGGCCGTGGGCAGTTCCGGGTTGATCAGGTCCCCGGCGTCTCGAAGTGACGTGGGCCAGATCGTCCACGCTCCGTCGAGCCGTGCGGAGCGGACCATCACGCGCATCAGCATCTCCCGCTCGTCGAGCGTGTGGCGCTCATGCTCGGTCAGCCAATGGGCGAGTTGAACAGGAGACAGGGCATTCGGGATGAGGCCCGCCTCGGCCGCCGCCCCCAACGCCGCTTCGGCAGTTCCTGAGCTCTCCCGTGTGGTGCTGGTTTCCGCGATGCGGGCCAGGACCCTCCTGTGCCACCGGGCCCCGAACTCCAAGTCGTAGAGCTGCTGGTGCGTCAGGTGCGCGAGGAAGGGCGCACCCGTACCGGGGGTTGTCCGGTGGGCTGCTTCCCAGTACCGCACGAAGCTGGTCCGCCACGGCTCATGGCACCACCCGCTCGTATCCGCCGATCCCGGTGTGCGCAGGGCCAGCGTGCGCAGGGCCTCTTCGGCGTCCTCTCGTTTCTGATCCCACGGGTGCGCGAGGCGCCAGGCGTTGGCGCGGCCGTATGCCTCACGCAGCCCGGCACCGTCGGCGGCGCGGGCCAGCGCGTTCCAGGAGCGGCGTGGGTAGGGCAGGGCCCGGGCGAGGTCGGCGAGTGCATGAGCCTCGGCGGTGGTGACCCGGCCGGCCCCGGCGGCGCGGTGCAGGGCCGTGCGCAGGTTCACCAGGGCGTGTGAGAGTGCCTGTCCGTCAGGGCCCTGGACGACGGCTACCTCGTCGTCCGCGTCCAGGACACCGTCGCGGTAGGCGCGGAAGACGGCGCCGATCCCGAGCATGCCGAACGGTTCGAGTTCGGCGGCGCGCAGGGCTCCCATGCTCGCGGCGCCTACGACGGCGATTCCTTCGGCCAGGAGCATCAGGATTTCCTTGTGCCGGACAGGGGCGCTCTGGTGCCACAGGCCATCGATGATCAACACTGTCTCGCCCGGGGCGAGTTGCTGACGTAAGAGGTCGCCGTGCCGGACCGGCGGATGGAGGCAGGCGGAGGGGAGAAGTTCGCTTACCCGGGCGGCGGGGATGGTGGGTCCGGCGAACACGTGCACGCTCATCGGTCGGCCGCCGTGCGTCGGGGGACGGTGTGCCGGGCGTCGTAGCGCAGGCGGGGCGCGATCACTTTGACCACGGCGAACTCCTCACGCGTGTATGGGCCCCAGGTCAGATCGACGGCGAGGGGCGGGATGCCGGTGGCGGCCGTGACGCACGCGGCCAGGTGCGCGGCCGTGCCGGTGTCGGTGGTGTGCGTCGTGGTGTAGCGGGCTGCTGTGTCCGGCCACGCCACCAGGGGTGCGGGTGAGGTGGCGGGCGGGCGGGAGCCGTACGCTGGCGCCGGCTCGGTGAACGGCGGGGTGGGTGTCCTCGCGGCTGCCGGTGATCAGGGTGAGCCGGGACTGGGCGGCCTCGGTGATCGCCCGCGTCAGTGCGACCGCGGGATCAGGGTGGGCGCCCGAGCCGGCGACGAGGACGGCCGCCTGGTCCTCGCGCCACAGGTGGCAGCACATCACCGGCACGCCGAACCGGTTGGGCCGGCAGGTCAGTTCCACCCATACCCGGGCCCGCCGCAGCCGGTCGACCAGGACCGCGGGCTCGCCGTCGACGGTTGCAGGGTCGATCAGCTCTACCCGGCCGCCAGCGCGGGGGACGGTGCTGAGGACGTCGCGCTCGATGACCTCGGCCAGGCCGTGCGCCAGCGCTTCGGCGCGGGTGTTGCCGGACGCGAGGCCGTTGGTCGACGCACTGGGCAGATGCAGGCGCCAGTCGTCGTGCTCCTGCCGGCCGAGCCGCACCGCCGCGGCGGGCACCGGCACCACGGCGCCGTCGACGGTGGAGCGGGCCGTGATCCAGTCCAGTCGTGTCCGGTCCGTCGCCAGAGCGCCCGCGTGCTGTTCCAACTCGCCCACCGAGTAAGGCAGACCAAGGTCGGCAGCCGGGACGCGCCGGATGTCGGCGGGTGGCACGGCTTGTTCCGCGTGCCAGACCTCCAGGGCCTCCATGGCGCCGGAGACGCGTGCCGCGTCCAGGCTCATGCCTTTGCCCTGCGCGACGGACAGGGTCCGGGACAGCGGGCGTACGACCATCGTGACGGGGATTCCGAGATCGTCGAGGCCGGTTACGTCGGCGACGCGGGTGATGCCGTAGGCGGGGAGCAGTGGCTTGATGGCCTGCCATGTCCGGGCCGGGGGGAGGGTGCGGTGGGTGCCGTCGAAGAGAGCCGTACGCATGGGCTTGCCTCCCTGGAGGATTCCACGGGCCCGGCCGCCAGCCCACCTTCCGCGGTGGCGGCGGCCGGGCGGGGCTGTCGGTCAGACGCCGGGCTGCTGGTAGACGTGGGTGTCGGGGAACGCGGAGTCCGGGACGGCCGGGTCGCCGCCGGAGTTCTGCGGCAGGATGCCGTCCGCGTGGAGTTCGGTGATGAAGTCCGCCGGGTCACTCGGGGCGGTCAGCGGGGTGGTCATGGGCTCGGGCATGAGCGTGTCCTCCTGGTGGTGTCGGCTACTACGGCGTCAGGTCGGCGTAGCAGATGGTGAGAAGCACCTCGCGCGACCGGGTGTCGAGCGGGGTACGCCAGTGGGGGATCCGGCCGCCGTCGAACGCGGTGAGCTCGCGGTAGCGGATCGGGAAGAGCTCACCCTCGGGGTAGGGGGTGTCCGCGAGCCGATCGGTGACCTCGCGGGTGCTCAGGTGCCGCAGACGGGGCAGCCAGCCCATCGGTCCCAGTCCCGGGGTCAGGCCGGTGGAGAGGGTGATCTCGCACTTGCCGTCGTCTCGGTGGACGTGCATGTAGTCGCCGGGGGCGTAGTACTTGAGGCCGAAGCGGATCGCCGTCAGATTTCTGCGGCCGGTGACCTCTCCGGCGAAGTCGGCGAGCGTCCTGGACCGGGCCAGGGCGTTGAGGGCTTTGCCGCCGGGGTGGACCCGGCAGCGCTGCGGCGAGGTGATCGACCCGTCGCGCATCGCCAGCAGGCCGGGCCGCTGGTTGTGGCGCACGACCGCGTGCGGTTCGCACCGCTCGGCCTCCTCGGCGATCTCCTCCCACAGTCCGGGCTCGACCGTCTCGGGCGGCACCTCCACGCGGCCCTCGGCCAGCCACGTGGAGCGCAGCATCCCCGGCGCTTTCACAGGTCAAGGAACGACATCGTCACGAGCAGGCCCTCTACCGTCTGGCGCGGGCGCCAGTGCGGCACGCTGTAGCCGGCGAACGCGCGGACGCTGCCGTCCCCGTAGGGGTGGGGCAGCGTGGTGAAAGCCTCCCCTTCGGGGAAGATGCCGTGATCGGCGACGACCTGGCTCAGGTCGTCCGGGTGCGCGTTGTACAGGTGCGGTGCCCAGCCCATCGGCGGGAGGTCCGGTGTCAGCGCGAACGCCACGGTGACCGTGGACTTCACCGAGTCGGTGTGCAGGCCCTGGAAATCGCCCTCCTGGTAGCGGACGACTGCCCCGCCGCGGGGGATCAGCCGGGTGATACCGGTCGCCTCCCGCAGGGTGGTAAGAAACGTGCGGTCGTAGGCCAGGGCTTGAAGGGTGGGGCCGGGCGGGACGAAGGCGCAGTGGACCGGTGAGGCGAAACTGCCGTCGCGGTGCGCGGCGGTGTGCTCGTGAATGTGCGGGGTCGCCTGGGAAAGCAGGTCGTGTGCTTCGGTGACCAGGGTATTGAAGCGTGCGGGTGTGAGGACGCCGGGGATCAGTGCCGTTCCTGTCTTCTCCCACGCCGCTCTCGCCGGGCTGCGGCCGGTTGGTGTTGTGGTGTCCATCGCGAAACCTCCTGGGTCCGGCGCGGGTTGCCGTATCCATGGGACCGCGCCCGCACCGGGGCGGACAGAGACGCAACTGGGGACTTGCTGGGAGGAGGGGTGGAACAGGGCTGGTACGGATCTGGGATGTCAGGCGGGGCGCAGCAGGTCGAGGACCGTTTGGTGATAGACGGTGTAGACCTGGGGGAGTTCGGCGAGATGGGCGCGTTCGTCGAGGCCGTGGAGTCCTTCGTAGGGGACGCCGAAGCCGGCGGTCGCGGGGATGTTGCCGTGGCTGGCCAGCAGGTTGCCGATGTTCGAGGGGCCGGCGGTTTTGGCGCGGGGGTTGAGTCCGGCTTCCTTGGCCGCGCGGAACAGTGCGGCGGCCGGTTCCTGGCCGGGCTGGAGCTGGAACGGCGGCCATTCCGCGACGACTTCGACACTGGTGGGCCTCGGGCCGGGCATGTCCCGGTCGAGGGCGGTGATCATGTCGTGGACGAGCTTTCGGGCGTCATCGGCGCCGAAGGCCGGTGTGAGACGCACGTCGATGTTCAGGACGCACAGGTCGGGCACCACGGAGAATCCTTCGCCGCTGTGGCAGGCGGTGACTGAGACCTTGGGCGACAGGGGGAAGGGGTCATCCGGAGCCCGGGGTGGGAGGACGATGTTGTCCAGGGCTTGGATCAGGCGGGCGGCGCGGGAGATCGCGCCGGTCGTGGGGCGTCTGGCGCCGGAGTGGCCGGACCAGCCAGAGACCGAGGCCCGTGCGCGCCACAGGCCGCGGCCGCCGACGACGATTTCGTCGATGCCCGGGTAGCCGATCATCACGCCGGCCGGGACAGGAATGTCCGGGTCCGCGAGGTAGGACAGGGCGCCGCCGAAACCTCCGGTGTGCTCGTCGACGTCCAGAAGCACCGCCAGTCCCCCGGCCAGGTCACTGGCCTGGGCGTGGATGTCGGCGGCGATGTGGCAGAACATGGCGGCCGCGAGCTTGGAGTCGGCCGCTCCCCGGCCTTGCAGCCAGCCGTCCTTGACGTCGCCGGATGTCGGCGGGAACGTCCAGGCGCTCTCGTCGCCGAAGGGCGCGGTGTCCACGCAGGCGTCCAGCGCCCACCACGCCCCGGGTGCGGGGCCGGCGATCTCCACCACGAGGCCCACCAGGTCGCCTGTCGGGCTCATCAGGCGCCGGTGCGGCAGGCCGTGGCCGGACAGCCATTCCTCCAGGACCTCCAGGACCGGACCGTACGGGTCCAGGCCGCCGCGGGAAGGCACCCGCACCAGTCGCTGCGCCAAGTCGACCACCGACGCCGCCCGGCCGCGGGCCTGATCCACCACGCTGTTCTTGCTCACGTTTCTCCTCGCCTGCCCGTCGTCTTCCCGCGCGCGGTGAGTGCGAGGACCGCTTCGGTGGTCTCCACCGGCCGGGCCGACGCACACGCCTCGCGGCCGTGCTGGACCAGCCCGACCGCAGCCTCGCGTCCCAGAAGGATGCCGCAGTCGAAGCCCTCCGCGCCGTGGAACGACGGCAGCGGAACCACCGCCGCGCACTCGGAGGCCACGAAGAAGCGTTCCATCGCCGACGGCTGCTCCACGACGCCGATGCGCAGCGTCTGAACGCCGTTGCGGCGTTCACCCGGATCGCGCAGCTCCAGCAGCCGCAGCAGATGGCCGGTCAGCTCCTGGTACCGGGGCGGGCCGTACAGGACGCGGTAGTGCACCAGGTCGGGAACCTGGGCCACCGTAGTCTCTATCGCCGACAGGTACGCCTTCTCCCGGGAGCGGCTGCCGGTCACGATCAGCCACTCCCTCGCGGTCACCACGACCTCGATCATGGCCTCCATCAGATCGGCCCAGCGGGTGAGGACCCGCACGACCACATCCGTCCCGGACTCCTCCAACACGCTGATGGACGCGCCGTCCTGATGCCCGAACAGCACCTCCGACCGTTCCCGGTACAACTGGCATAACGCCACCCGGTTGCGAGCACCAGTACGACGCCTACCGGACTCCCATCCGCTTATCAGGCTGGCATCGGTCGCACCCCCAGTGATCACATTCAACCGCTCGGCCGCGTCCTCCAACGTCCAGTTCCGCGACGTCCGAGCACGCTTCAAGGCCGACTCGAAGCCACCTGCCGATGCCATACCGGCCCCCTGCCCCCGTCCCCGTCCTGCTGAACTCGTCCCCCTCACAAGAGACAGCGGAACCTCCCAGAGAAGACGGCAGTACGGCGATCGCGCCGCCACGGACCAGGGTGCGGATCGCGAAGCTGTTGAGGGCTCCGATGTGAAAGAGGGGGCGGCGGCGTAAGTCATGTCCCCGCGGCGGGTGTCGAGGCGCATCTCGACGTTCACCGCGTTCCACCAGACGTTGCCGTGGGTGAGGACCACGCCCTTGGGCGTCCCGGTGGTGCCCGAGGCAAACATCAGGATCGCAGGGGCGTCGGTGAGCTGAGGGCACCTGCCGAGTCGGAGCTGCTGCCGAGATCAGTGGGGACCAGGACTCCCGGCCCGATGCTCCCTCGGTCGGCGCCTCGGGATCGTCATCGGCCAGGAGGAAGCGGGTGATGCGCGTCCGCGCGCGCAGGGCCTCGACACCGGTGCGGTGCCCTTCTTGGCAGACGATCACCTCGGTGCCGCTGCGCTCCAGGACACTCGCGAGTTCGGACTCCGCAAGTCGGAAGTTGACCGGCACGGAGAGGGCGCTGATCCGGAACGCGGCAAGCATGGTCACCAGGATCGCGCTGCTGTTCAGTCCGAGGGAGGCGACCCGGTCGCCCTGTGTGGTGCCGCTGTCGGCGAGTACCGGTCGCGAACCGGGCAGCCTTGTCGTCCAGTTGGGCGTAGGTGAGGCGCCCGCCGGGGTAGCTGATGGCGATGGTGTCGGCCTGGTACCGGGCGTTGTGCACGACGGCGGTGGCCGGGTTGAGGTCGACATGCACACCGGAGTTGAGTGGGTGAGGGGGCGCGCCTGTGGGTCTGGTCACTGTCGGCTCCTCGTCGAGCTCACATGTGTTGCCGTCGGCAGCGTGCGCCGTGGCAGCGGCACAACGCTGCTGCCCACCGGGCCGTCGTAGGTCCGGCCGCTGGGCGAGGCGTTCGCCGCCGCGCAGAGCCGCGGGTCAGTGAACGTCTTTGTCCACCGTCATCGATAGGTGGGGGCAAGGAGACGCCTGAGGAACAGGCCGTCGATGAACTAAAGCGTGTTGCAGAAGGTTGTGTCTGGGCGGGCCGGGGCTGGGTTCTCGGCTGGTTTGGTTATGCGGCGAGGGTGAGATTGTGCATGTGGGCGATGGCCTGGACCGCGTGGTGGAGTCCGGACCCGCGCTGTCGGCAGTCGCGGAGGATCTTGTAGTGCTTCATGCGGGCGAAGGCGTGCTCCACGCGGGCTCTCACCCGTCGGTGCTCGGCGTTGTCGTCCTCCTCGCCCGGCAGGAGGGCCCGTCCGGGGCGTTTGCGGTGCGGGACGACGAGTCCGGTGTTGATGTAGGCACCGTCGCCGAGGACGGTCACGCCCTCGCAGTCCGTGGCCAGGCCGGAGTCCCGCCAGGCCTTCGCGTCGGCGGTGTTGCCCGGTACCGGCATCGCCGCGGCGATCACCAGTCTGGTGTCGGCGTCGATGACGACCTGCACGTTCGCCGAGAACCGGTAGTTGCGCGAGGACGCGCCGACTTTCCGGTCACGGACGGGGATGAGCGTGCCGTCCGCGATCCACAGCCGCTCGACCGCGTCAGCGGGCCGGGACGCGGGCTCGATCGCGAGAAGCGGCCGCAACCGCTGGATCACCCGGCACAACGTCGCAGGCGAGACGCCGAACAGCGGGGCGAGCTGTCGCATGGTGAGGTTCGTCCGGTAGTAGACGGCCACCAGCAGCACACGGTCCGAAAGCGGCAGGCACCACGGCCGACCACCACCGGGACCGTTCCCGCCCCGTTCCCGGACCACCTTCAGCAGCCGATCGAACTGCCGCATCCGCAACCCGGTGAACGTCTCCACCCACAACGGCTCAACCCTCAACACCCCACCCATACAAAGGAAATGCCCGATTCACAGCCTTCTGCAACACGCTTTAGCCCGATGAGGCGCCTGCTGCGGCGCCGGCTTCGCTGGCCACGTCTTCTCGTGGGTCGAGCACACCCGTCAATCGGCTCTTATCCCGGTACATGTTCCGGGAGGGTGCTACGCGCCGGGAGGGTGCGGACGGCCGAGAAGAAGAGGGGGATGGTGCTGGCCAGAAGGACGAGTACACCGCTGAGCAGGAGTGTTTCGGCTATGCCGATATGGGCGGCCACCGGGCCTGCCACGGCGAGGCCCAGAGGTGTGCAGATAAAGGAGACCAGCGAGTCATATGAGCTGATCCGGGACATGGCATGCTCGGGGACATGGGTGTGGACCGTGGTTCTCCACAGGACCTCGAACACATCAATGCAGATGCCCGCCGCCAGCATGCTGGTGGCGATGAGCCAGGTTGGGGAGCCCGCCGCGAGGAACACGTAGGCCGGGAAGAAGCCGAAGGTGACGAAAACGCCTGTACGCAGGGGGTAGCGGGGCCGGATGCGGATCGCGATCAGACTGCCGAGGACGAACCCGGCCGAGTGGGCGGCGAGGACGACCGACCAGGCGACCGCGCCGCCCAACTCCTGCTCGGCCACCACCGGGCCGAGCACCATGATGGCTCCTCCGAAGGAGGCGTTGACGACTGCGAACTGGCTTACGACCGGCCACATCCAGCGCAGGGACGAGAACTCTGTCCAGCCGCTGCGCAGTTCGCTGAGGAAACTGGTCGGCGGCGCTTCTGTCGCCGTGAGTGCCCGCGGTAGCGTACGAGGGCGGCTGAACATCAGCAGCACGGCGGAAAAAAAGTAGGTGGCGGCGTCGGCGGCCAGGGCCCAGCCCGGCGCGACGGCCGCGATGAGTACTCCGCCGGTGAATACGCCTCCGATACGCGAGAGGTTGGCTGCCAGGCGCAGCAACGCGTTCGCGGGCTGGATGCGTTCGGCGTCGACGAGCTGGGGAATGATCGCGGTGGCTGCTGGTTGGCTGACGGCGGAGGACGCGCCGTTGACGGCGGCGAGGACGATCAGAAGGTTCATCGGCACGCTGCCGTGCAGGAACACGGCGGCGGTCAGGGCCTGGGAGCACCCGGCGACGGTCTCCCCCACGATGATCAGACGCCGGCGGGGGAACCGGTCCGCGAGGACGCCGCCCAGCAGGATCAGACCGAGCTGCGCGACTGTGCGGGTCCCCAGCAATAGTCCGAGCTGGGACGGAGAGCCGTCAGGCAAGGCCAGCACGGCGAAGGCGAGCCCCAGCGGTGCGATGACATTGCCCGTCAGGGACGAGGTGCGGGCGAGGAAGAACAGAAGGAAATCCCGCTCCCGCAGCAGGCTGAGATCACCTTTCACGAGGTGCCATGGGCGCTGGGAGGTTCAGCTCGCATGGCACGTTCGAGGATGTCCGCGATGACTGCGCTCTTCGCGTCGGCGTAGTGCTGCATGTACGTCCACGTCCGCTGCGAGAGGTCCCGCTTGGTCTGGGCGTAGAGGTCGCGGTCGCCAGTGTGGGCGCGCAGCCAGTCGCGGAAAAGGATCATGCGCTGAATCTCGGGGCAGCCAGTGGAGAGCACGTGCAGGTTGGCCGACTCGGCGCTGGGGGCGAGGTCGGGCTTGCGCAGAACGCGGTGCTCGTACCAGTCGGGCTCCCGGACCGCGAGCGTGTAGCCGATGGACTCCAGAGCGGGCACATAGGCGGACTCGTCGGCCGAATCGGGAACGATCAGCAGGATGTCGATGACTGGTTTGGCGGGTAACCCGGGTACCGAGGTGGATCCGGTGTGTTCGATCCGGTGCGGCAGTGTGCCCAGTTCGTCGCCGATCCGGCGGGCTTCCTCCGCGAACGCGGTGGCCCATTCCGGCGTGTACTCCGTCAGCTTGATCTTGCTGTTGAGTACCGGGGGCGTCTTCAGGTTCGCCGCTTCGATCTCCTCGTCGGTCATCGAGACGCGGGGGATCTCCTGCTCTTGACGTTCCTGTGGCATCATGACATTTCATCCTTGTTCCGTCGCTGTTCAACTCCAGTAGACTAGAGGGTAGTTCGCCCCCCTGCTGCCGATGAACGCCGCCATTCCGACTCGCGGCTCGGACGGGCTGGGCGAAACGGCGTGCAGCATGGAAGAGCTGAACATGATCAGATCACCCGCGCGGGGATGGATCGTGAGGGCTGGTGGTTCGATGCTGCCCGGATCGAGCCCTTCCACTGCCAGTATGCGTTCGGTCTCCGCTTGGTCGGGCTCCCGCAGCCACAGGTGAAGATCGCCGCCGGTCTCAGGTACTTGGAGATATACGTTGGCGGTGATCTGCTCAGTCAGGCCCCGCGCCTCCGGAGCGTCCGTCTCCTGGTGCAGCCGGTCATTGTGCGGCAAGAGCTGTGACGCACCCGGTGTGAAGACGCGCAGCGCGCCGACAAAGCAGGTGCGGCCGTTCAGCCGCAGAAGGTTGGCGCCCGCAGGCCAGAATTCCTGGAGCACCAGCCGGAGATGGTCGATGGGTGACAGATGCGGGTAGAACATGGAGCGCACGTCGTGGACGGCGTGCACGGCCTGCCGGTGGTAGGCGTCGGTGAGTTTGGGATCCCATGCCGTGTCCACGTGTGGTGTGTGTATGCGGCCGACGCTGCTGGCGAGTTCTTTCCGGTAGGTACCGAGCGCTTCGTGTGTCATCGCGCTCTTGACTACCCGCCGGGCCATGTCCTTGGGGTAGAAGTCCTCGACATGAATCGCGGCGATGTCTCGCGTCGACAGATCGAGCAGACTGTCCGGGGTCAGTTCCGTACTCACACGCGGGCCGGCAGTTGCTGGGGTCGAAGAGGTCATGGCAGGTCAGGTCCTTCCAGTTGATCGGTGATGTCATGTCCAACGCACGGCGCCGGTCCACCAGTTGTCCACCTCCCGCAGGACGGACAGCAGGTCCTCGTCCTCGGCGATGTCGAAGTGGAGTTGTGCGACGGCGTCAACGGCGGAGCGTGGGCCGGGGTAACGGCGCCCCACTTCCCCGCTGGTGGTGTACTCGACCGCACGGGGCAGCGGGCAGTGGGACGGCAACTGCCGCAGTACACCCGCCTGGGGTGGAAACCAGCCGTACCCGCCGCGAGTGTTGAGGCCGGTCCATAGGATGTCGTCAGCTCGGTCCGCCTGCCCCTTGAGGCCGGCGTGGTAGAGGTTGAGGCCAAAGGCGCGCTCGTGCATCTCGATGATTCCCGCGCCGCCGGCCCGGCAGGCAATCTCGCACAGGATGATCGTATCGTCGGTGCTGTGAAAGAACTCGGCGTGGAACGGTAGGACTTCTGATGCCGTGGGTAGTGCGGCCGTCACGGCGGCCGTGGCGTTCTGCAGACGGGCGAACAGCGGTTCGTCCGGGTGCAGCATCCCGCTGATGCAGGGTGCCGCTGAGTGATAGCTGCTCCATTGCGTGTGCAGGTAGCGGCATGGCCAGCTCTGGAGGACGGAGCCCCTGGCCACCAGGCCATTCACGTGGTAAACGTCGCCGTCGATCCACGACTCAGCGAGCATGACACCTCCGGGACCCCCCTGCCCCCACCGCCTGGCGGCCCTGGCGAGGTCGGTGTCGTTCTTGAGCACGGACATACCGATGGCCGCCGCCCCGTTGAGTTCCTTTAGGACCACGGGCAGTCCGTACGCGTCGGCGAACGCCGTCAGTTCGGCGGCGTCGTGGACAGTACGCATTGGGGCGGTGGGAAGTCCCGCCATGGCAGCCGCAGTCTTCATCACGTGCTTGTCGGTGTACGCGACGGCACTGGCCCTGTTCTGGCCGCGCAGGCCCAGACGTCCCCGCAGCTCCGCAGAGCGAACCAGATCGACCTCGGCGGTGGTGAGAATACGCTCAACGCCGTGTTCCTGGCACAACGATTCGACTAGGCGTTCCGTCGCCTTGCCGCCGTAGTCGTCAGTCACCTCGAAGGCCCGGAAGGAGTTGGCCATCCGATCGGTGTCGATGCCCCGCAGCGCGCTACGGTCGGTGACCACCACCAAGCCTTCCTTGGACCGGGGGAACCACTCGGCGAGATTCTCGATGATCGGCCGTCGGTTCATCACCAGGTACGTCAACGCGCACCTCGCGTCCTGGCAGTGCGTATCCCGTCCGTGGCCCTATCGGCGGACGTGAGGGTGGAGCGGACCGAGTCATCGCTGAAGCTGACCAGACCCGGATGGCCGAGGAGGCCGACGAACTCCGCGATCACCGACCCCACGGTGCCATCGGCGGATGAGGGTGCCACGTCGATCACACGGACGGTCTGCCCGCCCACCCGATACCGGACGGTCGCGCCACTCGGCTTGGTGGTGTACGCCCGTGTGTCCGTCCCTGGCCGAACCACGTCCGCCGCAACCGGGCCGGTGCCCAGGGGGATGGTGCCCGAGAAGGACGGATGGCGGGCGATGACGTCGCGGAACGTGGCCTGGACCGACTCGGGAGGGAGGTCGACAATCCCGGGCACGTTCTCCTGGACGGCGCGGTGAAAAAGATAGGTGGGGAACTCGGGCCAGCCAGGGCGGAATCCCAGACCGCCAGCGCCTCGCGGATTCAGCTCAGTGGCGAGGAAGCCCCGGTCGGTGAGTAGCCCGTCGACGGTGAAGATCCCGCGATAGCCGGTCAGTTCATCCAGTCGGCGGCCCGCGTCACGCGCGTAGGTCTCGATGGCGGCCTTCACCTGATCGGGAGGCCGCCACGAGGTGGACGTACCGCAGTAGCGGAACTCGCCGAAGCGCGGATCGCGGAGCATCGCTTCCTCGGCCGGCTCAAACACGGCGATGCCGGTGTCGAGCGCGAGGGCCTGGGTGCTGCATGGAACGCCCTCGACAAACTCGGCGATCCGTACCTGCCGAGTCCTGCCTGTGAACAACTTCAGTGCGGCATCAAATTCGGCGGAACTTCTCACCCAGCGGAGTCCCCTGCCGCCACCGCCGGGGACCCCCTGGCTGGAGTCGATGGCCATCACCACACCTCGACCGCCGTCGAGCGCTGTCGCTTGTTCGCGCAGCCCCGGATCGTCCACAGACATCACCACGTGGCGTGGTGAGGGGATACCAAGGTCCGCCCAGAGTCGCTCGATACGGACTTTGTCCTCCCACGCGACCCACTCGGGCCTGCGCCACCCGTGCACGGGTCGGCCGCAGAGGTGGGACATAGTGGTCCAGATGCTGCCGAGGACAACGCAGGACCGGGCCGGGTCGATGTCGTCCAACCATTCCCTCAGCATGTCTGGGGGGCTGCCCAGGAAGGGTTCGAACTCGTGCGGGGCGAGGTCGATACCGCGCTCGGCGCAACTCCAGGTGGGCACGCGTGGCTCCGGTGCCCGCCGCGGTCGGGTGACGACACCGACCAGGGTGGCGCCACACGCGGTGACCTCGTCGATGAGTAGTTGAGTGCTGTGAGTGAAATGGTTGGCCAGCAGGATCACCTGTCTGCCGCCCCAGTACCGGCGCAGTATGTCGACCGCCCCGGCCAGCATCCGGTAGTCGTCGATGAGTTCAGACATGGATCCCCTTCCGGGGCGTCAACGCGTCGAAGGCTTCTGCCAGTTGGTCGAGCGTCAGGGTGATGTGTGGTGTGGACAGCGGAGCTTCGGCGGTCAGCGCCCGCTCGCGCTGTGCGCTGTCGTCCCCGTACAGCAGACTGGTGGCGATCCGGAAGCGGAGGGCGCCGGGGTCGTCACCGAAGTGATGACCGCCGAGGACGGCCACGCCCAGGTTGTCGAGCAGGTGCCGCTGCAGTGACACCGAGTCCGTCACACCGTGCTCGTCCAAACTCTCGCGTACGGGTTCGAAGTCCGGATACAGGTAGAAGCCGCCCTGAGGGGCCCGGCAGCTCGCGCCCGCTGTGGTGACCAGAGTGTGTACGGCGCGGGTGACGGCGCCGTGCAGCCGCGCCCCGGCCAGGAAGTGTTCGGTGATCACCTTGGGCTCGTCGAAGGCGCGGGTGGCAACCTCCTGCATGGGGCCGGCCAGCGTGGACCAGACTTCACTGGCCACGGCGACCGTACGGGTGCGTAGGAGGTCGCCTCGCCTGCCAACGGGGAAGCGGGCGGCGCCGATCCGCCAGCCGCCGAGCCCCAGGCTCTTGCTCAGTCCGGTGCAGATGACGGTGCGTTCCGGGGCCTCCTCCGCCGGGCTGAGGAAGGGAAGGCCGGGGTCGTGGAGGATGTCGCGGTAGATCTCGTCCGAGACGATCAGCAGGTCTTCCTCCTCAGCCACGGCGCTCACCTGGCGGATCGCCTCGGGGGGCGGAAGGGTGCCGGTGGGGTTGTCGGGAAGGGTGAGCACGAGCAGCCGTGGGTTGCCGCCGCCCCTACGGGCGGTGCGGATACTCTCCCGTAGGGCCGAGGGGTCAGGGGCGCCGCCGTATTCCGCCGGCACCGGCACACGGTGGACATGCCGCCCGAACAGCCGGGCCTGTGGCTCGTATGTGACCCAGGACGGGCTCGGCAGCAGCACATCTCCATCGACGACGGCCATGAGACTCATGAGCAGCGGCTTGCTGCCCGGGGCGACGACGATCTGCTCGGGGCTGGTGGGAAGCCGACGCCGGTCGAAATAGCGGGCGAGGGAGGAGCGGACCCGCTCGTCGCCGGCGACGGGGCCGTATTCGGTTCGGCGGGCACCGGTGCTCAGCCAGTCCAATACCTCCGCCGGGACAGGTAACCGTGCCTCGCCGAAGGCGAGATGTATTAGAGGCTCGCCCGCGGCCCGACGCCGCGCGACGATTTCATTCAGCGCCAGATTCGGCGCAGCCTGAAGACTATCCGTCATGATTCCTCCCCGGCGGGTGCGTGCGAGCCTGACGGCACGGGGTCGGTGACGGCGGCGGCGAGGTCGGCCGGGGTGCCGGGAGCCGGCTGCAGTTCGTCCAGCCAGGCGGCGTCCGCCCGGTAGTGAGCCCGGAACGGCCTGCCTACCAGGGCCGGATCGCGGGCTTGGAGGAAACGGAGCTGAAAGAAACGGCCTTCAGGGCCTCGTTCGACACCGTCGACGACGACCTTGCCCGCCGTGGTGGACATGACGGGCCCACGGACGGTGCGAGCGAGCCCCGGCAGGTTCCGGTACGCCTCACTGAAGATGTCCGCCGCGCGCGCCAGCGACACCTTGAAGTAGTCACGCGGTCCGGTGTCACGCGCGACGAACATGTAGTACGGAGCCGCGCCCACCGCAAGCTCGGTCCGCCACATCCGCTCCCACACCCCGGCGTCGTCATTGACGTGGGCGATCAGCGGCGCCTGGCAGTAGACGACGGCCCCGGTCTCTCGGATCCGTGCGAGCGCCCGCCGGGCGACGTCGGGGGCGAGTTCGCAGCTGTGGCTGAAGTGGGCCATGATCGCCAGTGTGCGACCCGAGCGCACCACCTGCTCGAATAGCTTCAAGGTGCCGTCCGCGTCCACGTCTGTGACGAAGCGGTGCGGCCAGTACGCCACCGACTTGGTCCCGATCCTGATGGTGCGCACCCCAGCCACGTCAAGCAGCGGTTCCAGATGCTCGCGCAGCCTGCTCGCGGACATCACCATCGGATCGCCGCCTGTCACCAGGACGTCGCTCACTTCGGGGTGCTGCCTCAGATAGCTGACGGCTCGGTGTGGGCTGGACGCGGCGAAGCGCAGGTCCGCCTCCCCGACGAACTGCGCCCAGCGGAAACAGTAAGTGCAGTATGCGTGGCAGGTCTGGCCGCTGGAGGGAAAGTACAGAAGGGTTTCGCGGTACTTGTGCTGGGTCCCCGGCAGCGCGCCGCGCTCGTCGTGGGGCACGTTCAGCTCGGCCTGGTGCCCGGGGTGCGGGTTGAGCTGGGCCCGGATGCCGGCGACCAGCATGGCCAGCGACCGTCGGTCGGCCCGTCGGCGTTCCTCGGTGAGCCGGGCCTCATCGGCCGGCGAGAGCATTCCCGGCTGAGGGAAGACCAGTTGGAAAACCGGGTCGTCCGGAACATTGTCCCAGTCGATGAGGTTGCGCAGGACGTACTCGTTGACCCGGAAGGGCAGCACCAGCGAAACCAGCCGTACGGCTTCCAACGTGTCCCCGGTCAGTCCGAACCGCTTGGCGATCTGGTCGAGCTGATGGGTGCCGTAGGCCTGGAATCGTCCTGCGCTGTCGGTATCCGGTCGGGTGGCGGTGGGGACTGTGTGGTTCACGCGTGCTCCAGAGGCTATTGGACTGGTCGTGCGGGCGGTCACCGCCAGTAGTGGACGAGGACGCTTCGGCGCAGGCCTGACCGGGGGGCCCGCACGGGGAGAACTTGATGCCAGGAGCCTTCAGAACGGACAAGGAGAGCAGCGGTGTTGAGGCGTGGCTCGATCCGGGCGGCCTCGTCGTGTGGGTCATCCGTGCGCAGGATGCTCAGTTCTCCGCCGTCTTCTGGTGACCAGTCCGGTTCCAGGTAGAGAATGACGGACAGCATCTTGTCCGACCGGTCGGTGTGCGGGCCGAGGAAGCAGCCGGTGCTGTAGGCGGAGGCCCGGACCTCCAGGGAGGTCTCCGTCAGGGGCAGTTCGGTCGCTGTAACCAACGCTCCGGTGAAGGAGGGGGAAAGCAGCTCGCCGACCAGATCCTGCCACCTGGCGTCCAATCGGTGCACGGCGTCCAAGCGCTCTCCGCCCTCGACCAGCGGGCAGGAGAGCATTCGGTATGCCTTGTTCGCCGCCGGCTTCGACTCGCGCATCCGGGCCTGTCCGATCGGGAAGGACGCGGCCACTTCGCGTGCAGCCTCCTCGGTGGCGAAGACTTGCCCGACGTTGCCCCAGCTGTAGGGCAGCGTGCGCAATGTGGCCGATTCGAATGCGGCGAGATTCAGCATGTGGCGTCCCTCCCCGGGGAGTTGCCGAGTTCGGCGAGGAGCATTTTCATGTCGGCCCTGGTACGCAGCTCGACGACGGCGATGTCCGGGTGAGCCTTGAAAGCCGCTGCCATGCCGGGCAAGGAGCGGTGCCGGAAGGAGAGGATGAAGCGGGAGAAGGCCAGTGGCCGGTCGGCCAAAGCGCGTCCGCCATCGTCGCGGCGCATGTAGTGCGGCAGCGCCTCGGGCGGGGTCCGGGCGTATCTCAGCAGCCGCCGCATGTAGGACGCCAGGCACAGGATGGGCGCTCTGTTCAGGACGATGACGGCATCGGCGTGCGGCAGCCTTCTTTCCAGGGTGTCGGCGTGATTACCGTCGATGATCCATTCGACGGCCGCGCACAGGGTGTCCACCGTCCGGTGCCATTCGGGTGTGGGGCGCGGGCGCCAGGCGACGGTGAAGTAGAGGTTGTCGAGATGGTGGACCGGAAGCGTCAGGACGGCAGACAGACACGTGGCGAATGTCGTCTTGCCCGAGCCGGGAGAGCCGATGACCAGGACGCGGCGGGCGTCGGCCAGGACACTGTAGGCCGTCGGCCCGGCGCTGGTTTCACGAGGAGTCAGCACGCCTGGTGCCTCCCCCGCACGTCGTGGACGGTCTCCCGCAAGGACCTCAGCAGACGCTCGGTGGTGGCCAGGTCGGCGGTGGAGATCCGGATGTGCTCGGGTAGTCCGAACCGTTCGAGGTGGCGGATCGCGAATCCTCGCCTGGCCAGTCCTTCGACTGTGTGGGCGGCGCTCCGCCGGTCCGGGCAGCGCACCGGCACGAAGTTTCCCCATGATGTCTCGGCCCTGCCTCCGACGAGGTCGGGCACCTCCTCGCGCAACCGAGTCCGGGAGGAATCCAGTTCGGCATGAATGGCGCGGAATTCCTCTCGCCGAAGAGCGAGTTCGGCTGCCACTTGGAGGGAAGGGCCGCTGACCGGGTTGGAGACGTTCCACCGCTGAATGTGGTCGGCGACCTCGGCGCTGCCGCACACGCATACGGCCAAGCGCGCGCCAGCGAGTCCGTGCCCCTTGCTGAAGGACTGCACGACCAAGACATGGGACCAGTCCACCGCGCGGCGCAGCACGGTCTCTGGTGCGAAGGCGCCGTATGCCTCGTCAATCAGGAGCAGACAGCGC
This sequence comes from Streptomyces sp. NBC_01716, assembly GCF_036248275.1. Taxonomy (NCBI): domain Bacteria; kingdom Bacillati; phylum Actinomycetota; class Actinomycetes; order Kitasatosporales; family Streptomycetaceae; genus Streptomyces; species Streptomyces sp. NBC_01716. Next base: position 51,315 of record NZ_CP109181.1, read on the forward strand.
CGCTCGGCGCACGCATCGACGAGGGTGGTCAGTTCGTCGGTCGACCACCAAGCGCCGGTGGGACCATTGGGGTTCGACACGGTCACGAGGCTGCCGGGGGGAGTACGCGCAACCGCGCCGAGGAGAGTGTCGAGAGGGAAGCCGGTTCCCGGCCGGTAATCGACACCTCGCACAGTGAGCCCCGCCAGTTCCGCGTACGGGAAGATCTGCTGATAGTTGGGAAGCTGGGTAAGCAGGTGGGTGCCGCGGCGAGCGAGCGCACGGAAAACGGCCAGGTAGGTCTGGTCGGAGCCCGCGGTGAACAGCAGCCGTTCGGCAGGCACGCCCACGATCTCGGCGAACCGCGACCGTTCGTACGCGTAGTCGGGGTAGGAGTTCCAGTGGGCGGAACCCAGTTTGCGGACCGCTTTGACGATCAGTTCCTCGACCCGTGGGTGGTGCATCTCGTTGTTCGCGAGATTGACGGTACCGCCGGCCCGGTGCCGCCACTGCGCGCGTACGCCGGTGGTGGTGCCGAGGAACAGCTCATCGATCCAGTCCGGCGCCCGGCCCTCGTGGTGTCGGGACAGCCCGGCGGTGGGAGGCGGGGCAGTCATTTCGGCGTCCTCCGAGGGATCTTCTCGGAGACGGGGGTGATCGGCGCGAGCGGGTCGAACAGGACGCGGTAGTAGTGTTCGGCGTCCGGTGGGCACTGGTCGGGCTGAAAGAGCTGGCGGTTGAAGGAAGCGATCGACGCCTCATCCATGGCCGCGCTCATCCGCCCGAAGTCGGTGTAGATCGTGGGCCTGACCCGCCCGTTGACCTCGCGTACGGCCTTGATGGTGTTCTCCACCCCTTCGGTGGACGTGCCGGGGAGGCCGAGAATGACAAAACAGTTCAGCTCGACGCCGGCCTTCTCGCATGCCTCCGCCGTGGTCCGGAAGCGCTCCTGCTCGATGTGTTTGGCGCGCGGCAGGGCGGCATGTCCTGAGGATTCCAGTGTTTCGAGACCTACGCTGATGCGTACGCAGCCCGTCTCGCCCATCCTGCCCACCAGCTCATCGCTGAGGTGATGCAGGGTCGTGGTGCACTTCCACGGCAGACCGATCGCGGACTTTTCGTACGCGTCGCAGAAGTCGAAGGACCAGGCTCGACGCAGGGTGAACGTCGGGGCGTACATCGACACGTACTCAAAGTCGAGTTCCCGAGTCGCACTCTCAATGAACTCGATGAGCCGGTCGATCGGCTGGCGCCGCTCGGTCCTGCCCTCGCGGCCGGGGATGTCGCAGAAGTCGCAGCCGACCGGGCAGCCGCGTGCGACGGGGACGACAAGCTCCCGCCGCTGGGGAATTCCACAGAAGCGGGCTGTGTCGTCGGCGTACATCTGCTCGTAGGCCCCGTAAGGGATCTCTGTCACGTCGGGAAGCGGCAGTTCGTCGGCGGAGAGCAGCCGGGGAGGAGCGACAGGGGCCCGCCATTGGCCCGCCACACGAGACCAGACGGATGCGGCGGTGTGCGCCTCGTCAGCCGCTGCCCGGACGAAGTCCTCGACACCCGTCTCCGGATCGCCCGCCCCGACGACTGCGTCGAGGTCGAACCGCTGGAAGAACTCGGGTAGTTGCGAACTCAGCCGGCCAAAGGTGACTATGTTCGCCCTCGGCGCCAGTTCCCTGGTGTACCGCACAGTGCGGTGCAGGGAGTCGATGGAGTCGAAGTCGTTGGCCAGAGCCACGACGTCATGCTGCTCCATCAGTAAGTCACCGAGTGCTTTCCAGGTGACGTTGAGGGCAGCCGCGTCGACGGCGCGGACGCTCGCGGACGGGAAGACGGTACGTAGATGACTGGCAACGTTGAAGACGGTCAGATGATGACCGGCGTTGAAGTAACTGGGCACCTGGGGCGGCCACAGTACGAGGATCTTCATGAGGGATGCCTCATCTCACAAGGCCACGTCTTCGACGTCGCCGACGCGGTGGGTGGGTTGCGCCCCGGATCGGTCTTCCGTACGGGCTGGACACTGCTGGCAGGCTGCCCGGACGCCGATGCCCAACTGGCCCCCAGACGCTGGTCCGTGGATCTGCGCAGCAGCCCCGAGCGGGAGCTGTTGACGGAGGGCGCCAGGCGGCGACTGGCTCATGTGCCCGTCGACATGCCGGGCGTCGCGGCCCGGCTGAGGGGCCGTCCCACGTCCGACAACTACGTGTCGCTGTACCAGGACATGGCCCGGAGCTGCGGCACGGAGATCGCCGCGGTCATCAGAGTCACGGCGGACCGACTGTCTCAGGGCGTCGTCTTGGGCTGCTCGCTGGGCAAGGACCGAACGGGGGTGGTAGTCGCGCTTCTCCTGAAGCTGCTCGGCCTGCCGGTACGCGACATCCTCACCGCCGACACCGCAGCACTGGAGACGGCAAGCGGTTGCACCCCCGCCGTTGACGCGTACGCGCGGCAGCGAGGCATCAACGGGGCCGAGTTGATCCGCCGTATGAGGCTGGGAACTCCCGCCCTTGAGCCGCTGTTGGTGATGGTGGACGAGCGTTACGGCGGTGTTGAGCCGTACCTGCGGGAGCACGGTGTCTCCGGTACGGATACGACGACTCTTCGGCGGGGCCTGCTCGTATGACTGCTGAACCGCGGTCCGGCCCTCGGTGCCACCGGTCCCGGTCACGCGATGCATTTCGCATCTTCCGGAACGAGCTCGATACGGGCTCCGACGGCGGCCAACCGGGGCAGCAAAGCTTCGTACCCGCGTATGAGGTGGTCGAGACCGCCCACCATGCTGGAGCCCTCGGTCGCGAGGGCCGCCGCGAGACAGACGGCGGTGCTGCGGGTGTCCGTGGGGCGCAGCACGACATCCGCCGGGCGCAGCACACTGGGGTCGATGGTGAGCTTACGCCCGGTCACTTCCATTCGCGCGCCCATGAGGCGCAGCGAGTCGGCATACGAGTAACGGCCCGCCCAGACCCGGTCCTCCACCACCGACCGGCTGTCGGCCTGTAACAGCACGACGGCGAGCAGGGGCGCGATGTCGGTCGAGATGCCCGTCGACTCGGCCACCAGTTCCGTGCCCTCGTACCGCTGCTTTGCCGGACCGACGGTGACGGTGTCCTCGTTGAAGACGGGCTCTATTCCCAGGGTGCTGAGGAAGTTCAGCTCGCGATGGATGGAGGTGAAAACGTGAGCCGGATCGCCACAGTCGATGGTGAGCGTGGAGCCGGTCATCGCCGCGAACGACTGCCAGGTCATCATCTCCACCGGATCCGGCAGCAGTCGGTGAGTAGCGGCGGTCAGCGCCGTACCGCCGTGCACCACCCAGCCGCCGTCCTGTTGGTCGATACGGATCCCAAGAGCCCGCAGCATGGTGATCAGTTCATGTGATGCCTCCTTCTCGTGGGGGTGCAGGATGAGGCTCGAACCGGGGGCCGCGGCCGCCATCAACAGGGCGGTCTTCGTCGCTCCCGAGACGTAGGGACCCGCCGGCCTTGTGGGATCTTGCGACCAGCGCAGGATGTCCACGGTCGCGGGGCGCAGTCTCGGTGTCCAGGCATGCAGGAGTCCGTCGCGTCGCTCCCACTGGGCGCCGAAGGCCTCTGAGACTTCCAGCATGTGCTTCACGGGGCGGGTATAGCCCCATTCGAATGAGCCGAGGCTGTCGCCCCCAGATCCGCTGAATGTGACGCTGCCTCTGTTGGCCAGGACGGCGGGCAGCAGGTAGACCGAACCATGGATGACCCCGGTGGCCGCAGCAGGGAGGTTCGATGATGTGATGTCGCCCCTGATACTGACGGTGTCGTTCTCGCACTCGGCGTGTCCGCCGAGCAGCTTGAGCGTGTGCGCCAGTACGTCGCGCTCGGACAACCAGGGAGTGTTGGTCAGGGTCAGCTCGGCGCCGAGTGCCACGCCAGCAGCGAAGCCGAGGACCATGCTGTGTTTGTTGCCCGGTACGGTGACACGGCCTCGCAATGTGTGGCCGCCTTCGACGACTGCTGTCGTCCCGGCCCGGTAGTCGGCGGGAACACTCATAAAGCCTCTCGTCTGTGGGGCGGCCGTGCCGGACCGCGATGGGGGCGTGCAGCGCTTTAGCCCGGCGCCGGCACCTGGGGGCGTATGAGGAGAGTTCTGGTGGCCTGTCGAGCCGGAACCGCCGGACTGCCGCGACACACATTGAATTCCGTGTGGTGCTGTGTAGCTTGCTCGATGCGACAGCCGAGAAGAGAACGGTCGAGCAGCGCGGAATTAGTTGTGCATGGATCGTCCCGGGGGCCACGCCATCAGCTATGCAGACGTGCGCTGTGTCTTCGGGCTGATCACAGGACCTCTCCCAATACTTCGTCCACCGAATGTCCGCGTGTGATCTTGCGGGAGCCTCGATATTCTTCGGCGCGAATTTGTGACTCATTCGATGGCGGCACCCTCGCGGAGTCACGCCGGTATCATCTACCAACTAAACCTGTTCACTCGAAAAGGTGCGTCGATGGAAGGGTGCGCCATGCTTCCTGTTAGCTCCCGCCAGAGCGCCGGCTTGCAGAGACTGAATATCCGGCTTGGGCCTCCGTCTCTGAATGCCAGACGCGGTGCGGAATCTCACTGCCCCCGCACAGGGGATTCTGTTCGCCTTGAGACTGCACTCAGATTTTAATGACACGGCCAGGGCAACGTCGAGAACCAGAAACCAGTTCCCGAGAAATAAGAACGTGCCAGCCGACGGTGACATTAATACGTTCGTCCAGAATCTGTGAAGGGGAGCGAGACGGAGCGCGGCGATGAACCAGGGGCAGCCTCGGCAGACTCGCTGACCGGTGTTGCCGAAATGCTCGCCACGGCAAGCTCCTCGTCGGGCAGGCCACAGCTGGGGGCCGTCAATCGGACCGCTGGCCGCCGCCCTCCAGCCAGAACTCCAGCTGTACGGTGATGCGTTTGACCTCGTCGCCGGCGGTCACCTCGGACACCGAGTGCCAGGACTTCTCGCTGGGCGGGAAGGCGAGAAATTGACCAGCACGTGGAGAGATACGACGCGCGGGCTCTTCCACAGGGTCCGGAGAATTCCGCACCTCGTACTGGCCGCCGCCATCCTCGGGCCAGTACGGCGTGAGGTAGAGGATGGCTGTCAGCGCCTTGTCGGTCTTGTCCTTGTGGACCGATATGAAGTCACCAGGGTCGTGAATGTAAATCCCGATCTCGGCTGCGAGATGCCGCAGCTTGATACCCGTCCCGCGTTCGAGCCAACCAACGAACTTGTCCCCACGCAACTCCTCAAGCAGTTGCTCCCACTGCGGGGAAAGCGAGTCGGTAACTGCCGGAATCTTTTCTCCACCCTTCTGTAACGAAAGCAGATTCATTGCGTACTGCTTGTCATGGTTCGGATCTGTTACCACCACCCGCTTGTATCCGTCCCTCGGCGCGTTCTCGTAGAGGGACTGCACACTTTCCACCGCGAGAGCATTCTGCGCGAGATGGATAGCGAAAGGATCAGTGATGTGCTCGAACTCCGCCTGCGTATTGAGCATCCGTACACCCTCCTAGGGGTAGTCACTTGAAGGTCATAAACACCCTTACATGCGTGACGGAACGACGTCAACGGTGCGTGTACGGATTGCCGAATCGTTGGGGCATGCGTACCTTGACTGCCAGTGGAGCGAGCATCTCAAGATCCATTCTGATCCACTTATCGATGGCTTGAAATGTGACTGGACTTGGCCCGAGGCATCTGATCTTCGTTACTTTCTTATCCGTTGCCCGGTCACCCGGATGAAGAGAAGTCCGCCCTGCTTCTATGCCCTATGAGGAAGGATTCGATGAGTCAGTTTTCAGTCAGCGGCAGTGGCGTCCCGCCCGATGTCATCGGCATGGGCATCGGTAGGGGTTTCGGCCCTCCGGGGATCTCTCCGGCTGCCGCGCCACATAGGAAGCCTCCCCAGCTCAGATACCTGCCCCTGGAGACAAGACTGTAGGTCGAGGGGCAAGCAGGCACGCAGATGCCCCAGCACGGACACCGAGAACCACTCGGTGCGGTATCTGGCCACACTGCGTGACCTGCAGAACCGGTTTGCCGCTATCGGCCCTCCACCCGAGCACGGCCAACTGCCGGCCTACTTGAATCTCCCCGTCCACGTCGCACCGCGCGGGGCTTCACGCCGTGCGTCCGTCCACCGAGGGGCTGAAAGAACTCGGTGGCACGGCGCAATTCTGGCACGCGACGGTGGACGCGTCCGGTACGGCCAGGCCGACGCTCCACTACGTGGTCACCGCTGCTGGGCGGCATCTCTGACTGGCTCAGGTGACCGTGCGCCTCATTGCCGACGGCGGAGCGTTCGAGCGCTCCGCGAGCACGAGGGCTGCTACTGAACCATGACGGCTGACGATCACCGAGAAGCCGGCCAACCACTGCCGGCGGTCAGAAGGGAAGTCCCGCTCCTTGTCTCCCTACTTCCTGCTCACCGAGAACACCCTCCACGCCGCCTATCTGGTCACCGACTGGCTTGCCGAGTTCGGCACCAAAGAGAGCTTCCATGGGGTTGTCCTACGGGACGATCCACTGCCGAAGGCCGTCAGGATAGCCCGGGACAACTTCCACCGGACGTATCAGGGCGAACGGTCTCTGGATGAGGGCGCGTGGGAGCGTCTGTACCAGCTGTATCCCGATCTGAGCGAGACCGAACGGACCATGATCAGGGACTTCGGAGTCCCAAGACATACGGTGACCCAGGATCCGGACACTGTTTTCCTGGGCAGGAATCTCAACAGTGAGGCTGCCAGGAAGTGGCTCGACACGCAGTGCGCAGGTCCGAGTAGACCGTTCCTCTTCGTGTTCCTCGACAGGATCCTGGCTCCGTGGTGGATTGAGATGACGGAATCCCGCATCATCAACGCCCATTCCGCTGTGCTGCCCCACGCCAGAGGGACCTTCGCGATAGAGCAGACCGCGCTTCTGCAGGACCCCACGCTGTTCCGAGCCGCCGCCGGAGCGACGGCCCACTTCGTCGACACCGGGGTCGATACCGGGCCCGTAGTGCGCGCCGTGACGTTCACTGATCCGTTCACCTTCGAATCCATCTGGAGCTGCAAGGGGCACTCCTTCATGCTGGCCTTCAACGTCCTGAGGGCAGTGGCGCACGACATGACTGAAGGCCGCGACACCACATACGCGGGTGTCGTCCCCGCACCATCTCCGCACGGCTCCCCCGAGTTCAGGCGCGACGCCTTCACACCGGAACGGCAGGCCGCCTCGGAAGCCGCCTACGCAGCCATGCGAGCTGCCGCACAGAAATCGGCTCCGTCCGGGGCCAGGAAGAATCCGATCGGGTCATCGTGATAGCCAATGAAATCTACGAAATCGTGCCCGACGACCTGTTCCTCCGATTTGACGAACTAGCTCCCAGAAGCTCTGTCTACCTCAAGGTCGAAGGCCTCAACGCTGCTGGGTCGGTAAAGCTTAAGACCGCTGTCGCCCTGGTAGCGGAAGCTGAGGCGTCCGGGTGGTTTCCGCCCGGCCGCCTGATCGAGTCGACGTCCGGCAACCTCGGCGTGGCCCTGGCGGTGGTGTGCGCCGCAAAGGGGTATCCCCTGACCTGTGTCACCGACCCCAACACGAATGCCCAGTCGGTACGGATCATGGAAGCCTTGGGTGTCGAGATCGTCGTCATCAATACGGTGGACGAGAACGGCGGATTTCTCCAGTCTCGCGTCAGGTATATACGCCGGCGTCTCGCACGCGAGCCCGGTCTGTACTGGCCGAACCAGTACGCCAGCGCGGCTGGCCCACGGGTCCACCGGGACCGTACAGCTCAATCAATATTCGGGGAACTCGGCCACGTCGACTATGTCTTCATCGGCGCGGGGACGACCGGAACGCTGATGGGCTGCGCGGATTTTGTCCGGGAGCACAGCCTGACCACCCGGATCATCGCGGTCGATATTGTGGGTTCGGTGACATTCGGCGGTCCCGCCACCCGGCGCCATATCCCAGGACTCGGCACCAGCAGACGGCCGGAAATCCTCAACGAAGAGAAGATCGACAAAGTAATTCACGTGACCGAATCCGAGACCATCGCCATGTGTAGGAGGATCGCTGCCCAACGCGGGATCCTTCTCGGCGGATCGAGCGGCACCGTACTTGCCGCCGTACAGAGCATGGCCAAGGAACTCCCGCTCGGCAGCATCATTGTGGCTATCTCCCCAGATCTCGGGGACCGTTATCTCGAAACGATCTACAACGACACGTGGGTGGCTGAGCGATGGCCGCAAACACTGTTGGTTCCGCGAGTCTCCGACGGTCCGAAGAAGTAAGCGAAGGAGAGTCAGAAACTGTGCAGCGTTTTGACATCATCACCGGCGGAACGGCACGAGATATCCTGGAGAGTAACAGAGAAAAGGTTCTCGATATCGTAAGAAACACGTACCTGCACCACAGTGCGGGGGAGGCCGTCAATCCGGACAGCCACTTTCTACGCTTTCCCGGGAATTCAGATTCCCGCATCATCGCACTCCCCGCTCATCTCGGTGCCAACGTGCGGTTTGCCGGTCTCAAATGGATCGCCAGCTTCCCAGAGAACACGAAATCTGGGATACCTCGGGCATCGGCCGTGCTCATCCTCAACGACTACGAGACGGGCTATCCCGTAGCCTGTATCGAGGCCGCGACCATCAGTTCGGCACGTACGGCCGCATCGGCGGCGCTGGCGGCGCGCGCCCTGCGTCCCGGCGGGTACGGGGGGACGAGGATCGCGGTCGTGGGTGCCGGGGTGATCGCCCGGAACATCGCCAACTACCTTCATACAGCCGGCTGTACGCCGGACTCCTACGTGGTTCACGACCTGGACGAGTTTTCTGGCAACGCCCTCGCCGACCATATCGACCAGACGCAGGGCGTCCCCGTCGATTTCACCGCCGACCGTGCAGCCGCGCTGGAGGCCGAGACGATCGTGTTCGCCACCACGGCACTTCAGCCCTACGTTGCCAAGCCGTTCGAAGCCGGCCAACTCGTCCTGAACATCTCGCTACGAGACCTCGAACCACGGGTGATACTCGCAGCGCAGAACATCCTCGACGACGTCGGTCACTGCCTGAAGGCCAGTACCTCTCCCCACCTCGCAGAGCAGGCGTCAGGCAGCCGTGACTTCGTCACCGGCACGCTTGCCGACGTCCTCAACAACTTGGTGACCCTCGACCCGGGCCGCCCCGTTGTCTTTTCGCCGTTCGGGCTCGGGGTCCTCGATCTGGCGGTAGGTGTCTTCATCCTCCATGAGGCTCACGAGTCTGAAAGCTCCCTACGAATCCCAGACTTCTTCGGCGAGACCGAGCGGTGGTGAGGCGCCTCACGAATCCGACACTCAGGGTCCGGTGATATGATTGGCGCGATCTTTTCATGCGGCGGGCGCGACCGACAACAACTGCCGCGCTATCCTCGTGTTTCCAGCCGTCCATCAATGCGGTATCACGTCGGCACCAGTTCGAGGAGCAGGTGGGGATGTTTGATGGTTCGGGTAGCGGACTGCGAACGAGCTCGCTCGATGAACGTGTGCCCGGTCCGTTCGGCGAAGTTACGAAGCAGACTGACGTTTCCATGCCCGCTGAATCCGATCAGCAGACGCCCACCGCGTGTCAGATGATTCGGTCCCTCTTCTACGTATCGCCGATGACTTTCGTACCCAGGATCGAAGAATGCTTTCTCGAACTCGGACTGGTGCGTGTAGTCGGACGGCATCTCGATTCCGTTGGAGTTCCAGAAAATACAGTCGAACCTCTCGTTGACTCTGACAGCACTGAATAGGTCCCCGTGGCGTACGCTTACCTTTTCGTCCACACCGTGCCGGGCTATGTTGATCCCAGTATTGCGGACCGCCTGCGGATTGATGTCGGACGCAACCACCGCGTCACAACCTGATATGGCTGCAGTGACAGCAGTAACACCCGCGCCGCAGCCGATCTCCAGGAATTTTCCGCCAGCTGGCGGGTAGATGTCTTGGTAAGTAAAAAATTCAGTGGATGAGAAGGAGCCCGACGGATATACGTTCGGCAAGATTGACCACTCCTTCCCGAGGAGGGAAAACACATTTTCCCGGTCGATGGCAAATCGGCGTATATTGTTCCGCGTGATCGCTTCGATGGAGATGGGTTCCGGCATGATGATACATCTCCTTCCGTTCATGCCCGAGATAACGGTTCCTCACGTTAACCCGTTGCTCCTGTGATTCTGTAGTGTAAATCGAGACTTATATGGCTGGTGCCCTCGGGTGCTGGACGCCGTTACCCATCGCCTGATGACTCCGAGAGGGCGCACGGAAACCGGGAAGCCGCTCCCCCACCGAAGCCGACGACGCTCGCCTCGGCGGCCTCGAAACGAGCGGATCGGTAGGCCGCGTCAGGTGGTACGTCTCCGTCCTTGTCAGGTGCAGAACTTCTCACTCCGTCCATTGCAGTTCCTCAACTACCTGAATCCGCTGTGCTGCTTCGCCATGACGAACACGAGGCGCGGATGATGGCCGAAGGGCTTTTTCCAGGTCGCGGTTGCGTACCGCTTCTCGGAGTGCGCAAGGGCCAGCACGCCGTTGACGTCCACGGTCACCTGCCCGTCCGCGGCCGGAGCGTGGGCCCCGGCCAGCTCCCAGACCCGCGTTCGTATTCAGGACATGTGGCCCGGATCGCAGCGAGAGCCTTCAGGCCGGACGCGGCAAGAGCGGCGACGAGACGGGGGCCCGTCGGATCGGAGGCCACCGGGCCGAACACCCCCGCTTCCGCCCGCAGCATGCCGACATCAGCCAGGCGGCCCCCCGTCGAGTGCCACAGCAAAATCTTGCCCGGATCCTGCACGGCCCACGGCTTGGATCACGGCGTAAGTGCCGCCGATACTGCGGTGTCCGGCGGACTTGTGGACGGTATCGACCAGCAACGCCGAGCCGGCCTGGGCAACCACCCCGCGACCGCCGCCATCGATACGGACACGTGGGCAGGACCCGCGTTTCTTTCACCTGGAGAGGGTCTCTCCGCTACCACGCACAGGACCCTCAGTAAGTCCTATCGTTGCAGCTCAGAGCCACTCTCTGCTTCTCGCCCACCTGCCGGACAGCACCCCTCAAGAAGGCACGAGGCTAAGGGCTTGCAGATCATCAAGGTATTGCTTCCCGTCCCATGGCTCGTTGTATGCGCATCCCGGATAAGCTCTATGCCCAACTCGCCACGAAGTTCGCGGTTGTTGTTCCCGCATCTGGATGAGCGGCAACGACGGCTGCTGATGGCCACAGAGGCCCGTGTTCTGGGACACCGTGGTGTCCGGGCCGTGGCGCGTGCGGCCTCGGTCAGTTAGACCACGGTCCGCAAGGGCATGTCCGAGCTGGAGGCCAGCGAGGAGCCTCTGAGGCGGGTGCGGCGGCCGGGCGGAGGCCGCAAGAGGGTCGCAGATCTCGATCCGGGGCTGCAGCCGACACTGCTGGCGCTGGTCGAGCCGGACGAGCGAGGCGATCCGATGTCGCCGCTGCGGTGGACGGTGAAGTCGACCCGCACGCTGGCGCGGGAGCTGCCCCGGACCGGACACAAAGTCAGTGCGGACACCGTCGCCGACCTGCTGCGGGAGGAAGGCTTCATCTGCAGGCCAACACCAAGACCATCGAGGGAAGCCAACATCCGGACCCGGATGCCCAGTTCCGCTACCTCAACGAGCAGGCTCGCGATCACCGGGACGCCGGCCAGCCGGTGATCAGCGTGGACGCCAAGAAGAAAGAGCTCGTCGGTGAGTTCAAGAACAACAGCCTCCAGTGGCGGCCTGCGGCTGATCCGGTGCCGGTGAACGTCCATGACTTCGCCGACCCCCAGCTGGGCAAGGCCGCCCCGTAAGGGATCTACGATTTCGCGGCGAACGCCGGCTGGGTCAACGTGGGCACCGATCACGAGACCGCCGCGTTCACGGTGGAATCGATCCGCCGCTGGTGGTGCGGCCAGGGCCGGGCCGCCTACCCGCAGGCGACGCGACTGCTCATCACCGCCGACGCGGGCGGCTCGAACAGCTACCGCACCCGAGCCTGGAAGCTCGAACTCGCCCAGCTCGCGGCCGCAACAGGACTTACGATCACTGTGTGCCACCTGCCGCCGGGCACATCGAAGCGGAACAAGAGCGAGCACCGGCTCTTCTCGCACATCACGATGAACTGGCGCGGCCGCCCGCTGACCAGCCACGAAGTCATCGTCCAGTTCATCGCCGCGACCACCACCCGCACCGGACTGCGTGTCATGGCCGAGCTGGACACCAACGTCTACCCACCGGAGTCCAGATCGTCGACGCGGAGATGGCGTCCCTGCCACTGACCCGACACGCCCTCCACGGCGACTGGAACTATGCCCTCACCCCCAGCCGTGCCCCCGGGCTCCGCAGGAGCCGGCCCCGGAGTGGGACCACGCTCTCCTGTCCGATCCCGCTCTGACCGGCATGTCCCGGCGGCAACTGAGCGATCTCACCGACACTTTGGCCCTCGACGGCGACGTCAAGCACGGCCGCCCGCCCCGGCTCGCCTTTCCCGACAGGTCCTGGCAGCCGTCCTTCACCCGCAGGTCGCACTGGCCGCGGAACCCCTCACCGTGCTGTTCGACAGCAGTCGGACCGCCGTGCACCGCACTCTGCTGAAGATCAGGACACTGCTCAAGGCGCACACCATCATCATCCCGCCGGCGGCCACCCCGCCCTCCGCCCTCACAACCCTCCAGGCTCGCGCTCGAGCCCTGAGCGGCGACCCCAGCAGCGTGATCAAGACAACGTGTTAATGATCTGCAAGCCCTTAGGGGGTGTCTTGCTCGTCGCAGCGAGACAACCAACTTGCCGAAGCAGCGCGAGCTCAGCCCGGTGAAGGGCTTCTATCCGGGACGGCACGGACGCCGTGATCACACCAGCCACAACAAGATCGTTTCACTCGGTGAGAAGCAACCATCGCCCCGTACCCTCTCGGCCTGAGCCGGTCCAGAATGCCGCCATGGCCGAGGAAGAGCGCAACAAGGCAGCTGCACGTTCATTCCTGTCATGCGCCACCGAGGTGGCGCGGCTGATGGATCTCGGGAACGCGGCCGACATACCGGAAACACGCCGCGCACGGCACCTGGCCCATGCGGTGCGCAGGCCGCTGCTCGAACGAGCCCACCTGCCCGAAGAGTTCTTCGCCCCGTTGATGGCCGCAGCCGTCTACGACCCGGACCCCAGCTTCTGCCTCTGGTTCGTCGAACCAGCGGTCTACGCCTTCGGGCGCCGCCAAGTCATGACCGCCCTGCTCGACTATCTACGGAACGGCACGGACGCCGAGCAGGCAGGCGCCGAGCGGGCCTGGTATTGCGCCCATGTGCCGCTCCGCGCAGACCGGTCCCCGGCCTACGCACCCGGCGGAAGTCGCGATCCCGCCATGGATGAATCCCGCGATTTGAGGGACAAGTGGCGGGAAACCCTTCGGCGATCAGCGATGTGCCCGGGCCGCCTCGAAACCTGAGCCAGCCCCGTGGCCATGGGGCTGTTGCTCACTCTGACCCGTTACGGGACAGGTTTTAGACGGTCCCCCGCCGCCATTGCCCTGATCACGATCGTGGCAGCGGCTGAGCCCCCGGACGGTGCCCCCCCCTGGCGGGGCGTCAGCTTTCCGCAGTGGCCGCCATGCTACGCCGTACCGCCAGCAAAAGGGCCACCAGCCCCGGCACCACGGCCACCGTCATCAGAGGCAAGGTGGCCCACCAGCCGACTAGGTCCTTGGCCGCGCCGAACAGAGGAGGTCCCAGCAGAGTCCCCAGGCTGCCGATTTGCGTGACCATGCCAGCTGCCATACCGGCCCCCGAGATCCCTGCCACCGAGGGCAGCGCCGAGAAGACAGCGGCGACCACGATCCCGTTGACGATCATAAGAAGGCCAGCGGCGACGAAGCACGCGAGCCACGTCGGCCCGAGGAAGACACCCGCACCCAGGAAAGGCATCAGCAGCGCGGAGACGAAGAGCGGCTGGGCACGGACACCGCGCTGAGCAAGGAGACCAGCTACCACGCTGCCCACGATACTGGCGGCCGCCACGACCGACGTTAGTGCACCGGCGCGACCCCGCGGCAGGTTCTGTTCCGAGGTAAGGAAGGCTGGCAGCAAGGTCACCACCGCCAGACCGACCATCGAGACGAGCGCAAAGCCGGACGCCAACAGCCACACCGGCGCCCCCAACCGAGCGGTGGACTCGGATTCTGCGGCTCCCTCCTCGAAGTCCGCTCCCCCGGAAACTGGGTCCACCCCCGGTACGGCTGCCCTCAGTGGCGCCCCCCGGTACACCGCAGCCGCCAGCAGGAGCGAGGCAACCGCCGGCACCACCAACCACCCGCGCCAGCCGACCCCTGTCATGAGGCCGCCCGCCGCCGCGGCGGCGAGTCCGGCCGGAATGCACATCCCCCACAGGGCCAGCGCCCACTTGCGCAGGGCCACATCAAGCACTTGCGCCAGCAGAGCCGGACCGGCCACCATAATCGCCACGTAGCCAACGGCTTCTAGCAGACGTGCGAGGAACAGCTGCCAGGCGGCGTTGGCGAACACGGAGGTCCCGAGCCCGCTCAAGCCGATCGTGACCAGCCCGAGGGCTAGCGCCGACCGGCTTCTGCCAGCCCCGGCCCATCGCCCGACCGTCGTGGCGGCCACCGCTGCCACGACCGTGACGCTGGACGTCAGCCAGCCAGCCCCTGTCAGCGACAGGTGGAACCCATCACGCACCTGGTCGAGGAAAGGGGAGAATTTCCCCAGGGACACTGCGGCCGCCACACCGGCCGACAGAACCACCGATACCGCCGCCCGCTCCGACATCCGGATGCACTCCCTCCGTTTAATAATGGCGACGGGCCATTAATTCACCCGATTCCCGGATCAGCCACGCTGATTGAAACACGGCGGAGGGAACGGCGACAGCGAACAGATGCCATGACTTTCGTGCCCGCTCGAACGCAACAAGCGCTTTCCAGCCAATCGGCCCCGACCGTTCGAATCACTTGACGGACGATAGGTCGCGACGCAGGATATTCTATGCGTCAACTAGGGGAGGGAAATTTTGCATCATCCGCATCTCATGGACGCTTTCCGTGACCCTTCGGTCGCCCGCGAGCGGGTTCTCCGTTCCTTCCATCATCAGCTCGAAAATATTCCGACTCAGGGATCGAGCTTCTTCATTCATCTGAGCGAACTGTGCCCGGTGGCATGCGAGCACTGTATGTATTCATCAGACCTGGAGCGGAAATCAGAGAAGACCGCACTCTCCAAGAGTGAGCTTGAGGACGCGATCCGATTCATTTCAGAATCCTCCTCGCAGAAGCTCAACATAACCGGCGGGGGGGAACCCTTTCTCAAGTTCTCCAGCATTTTGCGTCTCCTAGAGACGGCCAAGGTCCCAAGAATCGAAATCGTCACCGCCGGCCACTGGGCCACAACCCCCAAACGCACGGCGCGCATGATGCGCCAGATCGACGAAGCACGCTCTCGCAATGCCGTCAACCCCGAGCTACTGCTTCGGCTGAGCATCGACCGCTACCACCTCAACGCGCCCCGCCCGGTGCGGATCGAGCAGTACGGCAACGTACTTCGCTGCTGGTCAGAGACCCAGCCGAGCTTCGCTGTAGGGCTACGCAGCATTCAGCCGGACATGGGCACGGTGGACCGGGCGATCGCGGATGAACTCGGCGCGGGCATCGCCGAAGTGGACGGCTGGAACCGCCGGCTCCTGCTGCCCGGCGGCAAGACCGTTCCCCTGACCTTCAATGTCTTCCGGCGCAGCGGAAAGGCCCTTCGCCTGGCGGAGGACCACCGGGACGCCAGCAAGACCATCCGGGAGTATTACGGCCCCTTCGAGTCCCAGCCTGGAAACCTGTCGCTGGCCACCGCCGTGAACGACGCGATTCGCGGGGATTACACGGCCAGTACCGGAGTCGCCGTCACGCTCAACTCCGACGGAACGTTCTGGATCTTCTGCGGCACCGCTCCCGACCGCAAACTCCTCCTGGAGAAGCAGAGCTTCGCCGAGGCGGTGGCGTACTTCTTCGACGACCCCATCACTCATCTGCTCGTCTACGAGGGAATCTGGGCCCTGTCCGACCTCGTCATGGAAATGGCCCCGAAGACCCATGCGGCAGCCCTGGCCAAGAACGACTCCGCTTCCCTGGTGGACGATCTACTCGCCCCCGACGACGTCCGGCTCGCCGTCACGCTGATCTCGGCCCAGCAACAAGTAACCCGAAACCGTGCCACGGTCGACGCGGAGCATCCGCTCGCCGGGCTGCTGGCCGATCCGGCGGTCGACGTGGCGGAAATGTGCTGTGGCCTCATCCTCGGGAACAGGGAAACGCGGTGACCTTCGCAGCGGAAGCACCCGACGACGAGAAGCGTTACGCCCGGCTGCAGCACACCACCGATCCCGGCGAGGCCCGGCACGGCCTCATCGGGATCGGCGGCGTCCTGGGCCTGCGGACCGCCGAGATCATGCGCGCCGAACTCGGTGCCCTGCGGGACGTGTTGTGCGTGTTCGTGCTGCGGGGCGGCGCACTGATGTACCCCGGCTTCGCGACGGCCTTCCCGCAGGCCGACTTCTGCGTGCTCGGTATGCGGCGCACGGCCGACCGACTCCGCGTGGACCACCAGTACATGACGGACGTTCCGCGGGGCAGCTATCAAGCGACGGTCTACATCGACTGCGTAGCGGCCACCGGAGGCACACTGCTGGCAGCCAGAGAAGCGATCACCGCCCGATGCGACACCGGTCATGAGGTGGCCGCAGTCGTCAGCAGCGCCGCAGCGGCCACCGACAGAGTCCGGGCGACGGGCATCAGCTTCGTCGGTTTCAGCCTCTACGAGGACCTCGACGGCCAGGTGGTCACCCCCGACATGGGAGAACTCGACGCCGGCGATCTCTTCAGCGGCGTCTCGTGGCCTTCTGTACCCGACGGATCCGAGCGGTGACCCCGGAGGCGGACCCACGTGTTGCTGCTGACGAACGCCCAGCTTCCAGACGGCCCACTGACGGACGTGCTCCTGCGCCGCGAACACATCCACGCCGTCGGCCCGGTCGGCAGCTTGGAAACCAACGTTGAACACGTCGATCTGACCGGTTACCTCCTGCTGCCTGCCCCCGCCGAGCCCCACTGCCACCTCGACAAGGTCCTGCTTGGCAGGTTCGACGGTCAAGGACGAGGAGATCTGGAGAGCGCGGTCGAGTCCTGGTACACAGCCCGCAGGACGGTCTCCCGGGCTGATGTGCGAGACCGGGCGCTGAGCGCCGCCTCCAAACTCCTGGCGGGCGGCGCGACCGCCATCCGCACCCATGTGGACGTCGGGGAGACGACCGGGCTGATGCTGGTCGAAGCTCTGACGGAAGCGCGTGAACTGCTGGCGGAGCGGCTTGACCTCCAGATCGTAGCCTTCGTGGACTTCCCGCTCCGCGGCCGTGCCGGAGCCAGCAACCGCGCTCTGCTCGCGGACGCGCTCAAGGCGGGCGCCGACGTGGTGGGCGGTGCGCCCTACCGGGACGACGATCCGTCGGCGTGCCTCGACATCCTCATGGACACGGCGGCCGAGGCCGGGCGCCCAGTGGATCTCCATGTCGACGAGACTCTCGACCCGGACTCGACCACGCTCGGCGGACTCGCCGAGTGGGTCCTGAGGAGCGGCTTCCCCCACCACGTCACCGCGAGCCACTGCGTAAGCCTCGGCAGCCAGCCGCAGGAGCTGGTGGAGCGGACGGCCGCCCGGGTCGCCGAGGCCGGGATCTCCGTCGTGGCCTGTCCGCAGACTAACCTGTATCTCCAAGCCCGGGGCCACACCCGCGCCGTACCGAGAGGACTCACAGCGATCGCCGCGCTCCGCGCCGCCGGGGTCACCGTGGCGGGCGGTGGAGATAACGCTCGGGACCCGTTCAACCCGCTGGGCCGGTTCGACCCCATGGATACGGCATCGTTGCTGGTCCTGGCAGGTCACCTGACGCCGCGCTCCGCCTACGACGCCGTCAGCGGAGCAGCCCGGACGGCCATGGGCCTGGCCCGCACGACGATCGAAGCCGGAGCTCCCGCTGAGCTGCTGGCCGTACGGGCGAACGCCCTCGCCGACGCCATGGCGGACGCCTGGGCGGACCGTGCGGTGATCCACCGGGGCCGCCTCGTCTGCCGCACCTGGCACGAGCGGGTCTTCCCCGCGGGCCGGTCCCCCGGTGCACGCGGTACCGGGTGAGCGCCGGTCCAGGTTGCCGCAGACGAACTTCTTCGTCGTGCGCCCCAACTCCCCGCCTCTGTAGAGCAGTTCCCACAGGCCACGTGGGTGCGCTCCGAACGGGAGATAGCGCGAGAACGGGTGCGGCTGCGGGAAACCGGCCCACGTTACGGCGCCTGAACCTGCCGGTGTCCGGCGGTTCTGAACTCTTGCAGGCGCTGTCACGATCCCGATCCCCCGACTGAGCCGGTCGCCTGTCTCGGCATTCTCCTATCCGGTCGTGCTACCTGCCTGGCCCACTTCGACGGGCTCTCATCCCGCGCCTCGTCGCTCCCCTCGTGGACGGCTTGGCTGCTGGCGAGGTCGATGGGCCCCAGCGGTCCGGTGAGGCTAAGTCGTCGTTTCTTTTGGCGTGATCGTTCGTTGTGCTGAGCATGACGAGCCTTGCTGAGCGGTTGGTGCCCAACGAGTTGTGGAAGCTGTTTCGGCTGGGTCGTGTCGCCGACGGAGGTCACACGCCCGCAGGGCGGCGGGCGTCGGCGGGCTGGTGAGTGAGTGAGTGAGTGAGTGAGTGTTTCAGATCTCTGGTCCCTGGGGGACTGCGGTCCTGCGGCACATCCGTCCTGGGATCTCGTCAGCGCGCTGATTCACCTCGTTGACAAGGCGACCGAACATCTGGCCCAGAGTCACTTGGCGCTGGACCGTCTGTTCGGCAACATCGACGAAGACCTCGGACAACCTTTGCTCACCTGAGCCTCACCAACGTTACGGGGAAGGGCCGCACGTGGTGCTTACCTTTACGGCTCGTACCCCTGGGCGGTGAGGGGCAGACGTTGCTTACCCATGCGCGGGATCAGCTCATGCGTGCCGGCGGCGCACGCCTTGCCCGGTTCGGTGGTCCGGTCTGGTGTTCATGGTGGCGACGGTGCCGGCTGCGGTGCGGGGTTTCCGTCGGGGTGGTGGTGAATCCAGGACAGTCCTCCGAGGTCGAGTCGGGTGCGGGCGCGGGTGACGGCGACGTAGGCGAGGCGTGCTTCGGTGTCGTCGATGGGGCCGGGGACGGGGCGCCCGTTGTCGTCTTTCTGGTCGGTGTCTTTGGGTGGGGTGAAGTCGGGGGCGATGCGTACGGTGTTCCATTCGCGGCCTTTGGCGCGGTGGGCGGTGGAGACGGTGACGTCGGAGCGCGTTTCGGGGGTGAGCTGATCGACGGCGGCCAGGATCGCTTCGGGGCCGTGCTGGTCGATGAGGTCGACAAACGGTTTCAGGTCGCCGCCGGCGGGGTCGTGTTCGGCGTAGTCCTGGAGTTCGCCCCAGGAGGCGAAGAGGAGGAGTTCGGGGTGCCAGGTGGGGCGGCCCTCCTTGAGGTCGCGGGCGGCGCCTGCCAGGGCGCGCAGGCTGTCTCCGCCTCCGGCGAGGGCAACGGACTGGCCGGTGGCGAGGTGGTTCATGACTTGGGTCATGGCGCCGATGTTGGTGCGGCACAGCACTGCGTCGGGGGCGGCGGCGGGGGCGAGATCGGTGGGGATGGTGGGGGTGCCGGTCAGGCGGATGGGGGCGCCGGCGATGGTCAGCCACCGGTTGGCTTCGGTAGCCAGGCGGGGGCCGAAGCGGAAGGACTGGGACAGGGACAGGGCGTGGCCGTCGAAGCCGGTCATGACGTCGCGGGCACCGCGCCAGCCGTAGATGGCCTGGGCGGAGTCGCCGACCATCACCAGCTGGGCGTGGTCGCGCTGGGCGGTGAAGACCTGTTCGAGGACGGGGTTGGTGTCCTGGGCCTCGTCGAGGAGGAGGAAGTCCGCCTCGATTCTCGGGCCGGTCAGTGCCCAGATTTTGAGGTAGTGGTCGTGGTCGAAGCGCACGACGCCGGTGTCGGGGTGCTGGAGGTCGGCCCACGCTTTGCGGGCGAACGGCAGTACCACGTGGGCGAGCTGGGCGTGCAGGGCGTGGTCTTCGAGGCCGCGCAGGCGCGGTACGTGAGAGCGGCTGAGGTGACGGTCGGCGGAGTGGCAGTAGTGGGTGACGGTGCGCAGCACGGCGTGGGACAGGGCCTTGTGGGAGACGTCGCGTTCGCCGATGCGGACGTTCTTGGTGATGCCCAGATCTCTGCCGGTTTTCCACCCTGCCTGGCGGGGGCCGTTGAGCCGGCGGGTGTAGCGGTGGCCGGTAGCGGCGAATGCGAGGGAGTGGGCTGTCCGGCAGGTGACGGTGGGCGGGAAGCGGGCGGCGGCGCCCTGGGCGATGGCCTTGTTGAAGGCGATATAGCGGCCCCGGCGTCTCGTCCGTGTGGCGAGGAGGACCAGGGTGCTGGTCTTGCCGGTACCGGCACCGGCCTGGAGGGCCAGGTGTCCCCCGGTGGTGAAGGCGTCGGCAGCGGCGGTCTGTTCGTCGGTCGGGTTCAGCACGCGGGCTCTCCGGTGGTGTGGGTGAGGGTGCGGCCGACGGCGGCCACGAGCCGGTCGGGGCTGGTACGGGTCAGAAGCTCGCTTAGGGCGTGCTCCAGGTCCGCGGCCTGCCGCCGGGCGTGATCCGCCAGGGCCCTTCTGATGACCTGCGCCACGAAGAGGCTCGGTTCCTGGCCTTCATGTTCCGCGGCATGACGGATCGCGGCGGCAGCGGCGGGGCTGAAGGCGACAGAGAGAAGAACCTGTCCCGCCTGGTCCGGGTAATGGGTGCTGAGACAGTCGAGGGGAAGCAGTCCTTCGAGACGGCGCCGGGCGCGGTTCAGGGCCCGGCCGGGATTCCTGGCTTTGATCACTGTCATCAGGCGCGTCGTGTCATGGTTCGCAGCAAGTGGCAGGGCCTGGGAGGCGCGGGCGAGTTCGGCCGGGGTGGCGGGCCGGGTCAGGGTGATCTCAAGGGCGTGGCGGGCCATGGTCACCCCTCCCCGGTCCGCGGCGAGTTGAGCTGTTCGTATCCCTGCCTCCGGGCACCGGCGGGGGTCGTGAGCGGCAGGCGGGGGTGGATGTGCTGGTGGTGGAGCAGGGGGTCGAAGGTTTTCCAGTCGGCGAGCGCGAGGTCGGCGCCGGTGGGGGTGGCGGCGTGGGCGGGGCAGTGCTGGGTGCGCCAGCGCAGCTGCCCGGCGTAAGGGAGGCGGGTGAGGTCGTAGACCGCCATACCGGTCCCGGGCAGGGCAAGTTGCCCGCGCACAGCGGTGGCAGGCATAAGCGTCCAGATGCCGGCCGGGGCACCGGGGGCCAGAACGGGGAGGGTGCAGCGGCGGCGTGTACGGGTCTGGGCGACGCACCGGATGTCCTCGACCGGACGGTCGGCGAGGTAGCGCCCGTAGAGGATCTGCACAACGGGGCGGGCCGGGCGGCAGCCCTCCGCCTGGGACTCGGAATGGGCGGGCTGGGCGGTGGTGGGGGTGAAGGCGCCGGTGTCGATCATCCGGCGGGTGCGCAGGGCGAGGCGACGGCGGAACTCGGCCAGGTCCGGTGTCAGCGGATCAGGTGCCTCGCGGCCGGGGCACAGGAGCGGGTGCGGGATCCGGCACCAGGCCGTGCCGTCGCTGGCGGGGTAGGCCGTGCCGGAGCTGACGTGCCAGCGACAGGTCGACGGAATCACGCTGGTAGGTAGTTCGTGGGGGTGGAGGGCGACGGGCCGGTGGCCGGTGCGGTCGTACCACTCGATGAGGTTGCCGCACGCGGTGCAACGGCCGCTCTGCCCGGCGCGCAGGAGACGGCTGCTACTGGTCGACGCGACCCGCAGCCGACGGTGGTGACGGTGCGCCTGGGGCTGGGTACCGTCCCAGCGGCGCCTGGTCGAGGCGGGTGTGGAGTGCATGGCGGCGAACGTGCCAGGCGGCACGCCGCCCGGCGGGCGTCGCGGCCGGACATGTCCCCCGGACAGCCTCTTTCACTGCCACACCCGTACGGTCACCCGCTCGCGTGTTCGCGGGTCGTCACCGGTACGGGTGATCCGTCCCGTGGTCCTGAGAGGCGGGCCGAACGGTCTCAGTCGTCCTGCGGGGCTGGGGGTTCGTGGCCGGCACAGAGGGTGCCGAAGAGTTCGTCGAGCGGGGCGCCGAGAGCGTGGGCGAGGGCGTGCCAGGTGGCCAGGGTGCCGATGGTGCGTCCCTGCTCGATCTCGATGAGGGTGCGCCGTGACAGGCCGCTGCGGGCGGCCAGTTCGTCATAGGTCCAGCCGTGATCGCCCCGCAGCCGCGCCAGCTCCAGGCGCAGTGCTTCGAGGTTCGGTTCCGGCGGGAAGATCGTCACTTCCCCATCCGAAGGTGCAGACCCCTGCCCTGTCAGTGCAGACCTCTGCCCTACTTGTGCGGGACGGTAGGCCGAACGAGAGGGCAGAGATCTGCACTACGGTGCGCCCACCACCCCGCTCCCCCGCCTCAGGTCACCGAAGGACCCCGTACCGGCGCGGCCAGACAAGGAGGAACACGCGCCCCATGAGGCTGTGCACCACCGCATACGAGACGGTGCGACGCACCTGGACGGTCGAACTACGCCCCCACGCAGACGGACCGGCCCTCCACTGCCCGCAGTGCGCCACGAGTTCCACCCCGGTGGCGGCCGCCTCCGCACGGGCCACCGTCCTCGCGCATCTGGCCCGTCACGCGCGCCGGTCGGCACTCCCCGGCCACCTGCGGACCTGCCAGTGCCACCAGCACGGCTGCCACTGGCACCCCCGACACCGCGGCTGCGCCGGACCGATCCTTCTCGCCCTCACCCGCGAACGCAGCGGCCGCACCTGGCGTCTCGCCGACGTCTGTGCCGCCTGCGCCGCAGCCACCGCGTACACGGCCGTCGTCCCCGACACCACCCCCGCCACAACGGCCAACGGATCGGCGCCCTCTGGCCGCGGTCCGGGCAGGAGAAGACCGCCCAGAAGGCCCGGCGGTCTGTCCGGGCAGCTCCGCGTCCAGGAAATGCTCAGCTACCTCGCCGCCGCCCTCCCCCACGACGCAAGCACTGAAGCCCGGCTGCTCGCCTTCCAATGCGCCCTGCGCACCGACAGGCACGGACAGGCCCACCTGCCCGCCGGGCTCCTGCGCGGCATGCGCCTGCGCCACGACCCCGCCCCGTGGCAAGAACTCGAAGCGGCCCGCTGGCTACAACCCCTCACACCAGCAGACAACGCACCCCGCCACCACGCCCGCACCGTTCAACTCCTCGACCCCGACGTCCTCAACCAGGCCCCCAGCCGCACCGACCGACACCAAGCAGCCGACTGGGCCCTGCGCATCATTGCCTCACTGCCTCCGGGCGCCCATTCACCCCCGGCGCGCCTTACCCACCTGGCCCTCACCGCTCACCGCTCCCCCGGGACTGCGCACTCCAGCACTGAAACCGACCGCCTGTCCCGCGCCTGCGGCCTCAACCCTCACGATCTGGAACAGACACTCGACCAACTGGTACTTGCCGGCGTCATCACCCAATGGCGGTTCAGCCAGGACAGCGAAGAGGTGCACTGGGCCCCGGCCCCGTCCACCCCTCACGCATCCCGGGCACAGGGCGGCGTGTGACGTGAGGCGGCAGGCTGCGCCGGGGGCTCATCAGCGAGAGCGCGTACGGAGAAGGTGCGTGCCCGTCAGGGGAGTTCACACGATCTCTAGCTGAGGGCGTCGATCCACGCGTCGCCAGGCGGCGGTACAAAGAAGTACCCACCGCCGGTCGTGAGCACGTACTTCGCCAATGCCTCACCCTCAAGCCGCTTCTGGACCGCCTCGAAACCTTCGACCAGGTCCCGCTGGTAACAGTTGAAGATGATGCCGGTGTCACCGTCACCACGGTCGTAGCTGTAACTACGCCGCACCAATGGGGGCGGATTGCGGCGGTCGGGGGCAGCGAGCCGCACATGCGAATCCAGAGGCGTGAGCCGGCCCTTCGGGTCGGCCGCGAAGTTCGGCTCCTCACTGACCGGCGCCCCGTCCAGCCACCTCCCGTCACGCCGCCGGCCCACAATCCGCTCCTGCTCATCCACAGAATCCTTGTCCCACAACTCCGTCGCGAACCGAATAACCCGCACCACCTGATAACTCCCCCCAACCGCCCACTCCGGCTCACCCTGCCCCTCCCGCACAACGACCCGGTCAGCGACCTCCCGCTCCGACACCGGATTCCCGAACCCCTCAGTGAAATCAAACGGGTTACGGGAAAGCCCCCGACCCTCCTCGACACGATTGTCCGCCCGGAACCCTTCGATGGCCCAGCGGACGACCCAACCGGCCTCGGCGGCAACCGTCTTGACTCTCTCCACGGCTTCCCGCACCGCCTCCGCATCCTCCCCCGCGACCCGCACGAGAAGATCACCGTGCGACCGCGCCGGATCCAGCAAATCACCCGCAAAGGACGGCATCACCCGCAACTGCCGAGGCGAGGGGGCCCGGTCACCCTCGAAGAGAGAGGCTCCCAACCCGAACCCCACTGCGGAGTCGACCCCACCGGCAGACCGCGCCCCCTCAACCAGCGCCCTTGCCGCACGCCCCACTTCCCCACCGGACTGCCCCCGATCAAGAACAAGAACCCCCACCCGACTCTCCGGTTGTCCGCCTCCCAGCACTCGCGCCACTGCGGCATCGGCTCCAGCACCGGAGCGCTCAACCTCAGACGGGCCACTCCCCGCACGCACCGCGACCACACCCGCAACTCCTAGCCCAACCGCCGCCCCGGAAACCACCAGCGTCCTACGCCGCACGGCGCACCTCCCCACTACTGACAGTGACCCCTCTGAAGAGCGACGAACCAACCTGATCTGCCCACCTCCGGTACACACCAGAGAACGACGGGCTAGCCTCGCACTTTCACGAGGCGGGCTGTCCGCCTGATGATCAAGAAAGCAGAAAGTGCCTCTGCCCAGCCAGAAAGAGGATTACTGAGGTCCTTGTTCCGGCCACCGCCGGAAGCACTTTCCAGATCAAGAAGCGTATCGGGTCCTACCAGCATGTCCGCGGCGAGGGCGCCGGTCGCAGAGTTTCTCGCGGGGAGCAAATGCCGAACGCGCCCGGGGGTCATGTGATCACAACGGCAGCTCGCCAACTGCCGCCATTTCTCTTTGAATCCAGGCTTCATCATTAGCCTGAAGGACTCCCTCGCCATCAAGAAAGAAGATTTCATCTCGATAACATTGAACGAAGATTTCGACCATCTGACCGATGCTCCGATAGGCGATTCTTGACTCTTCGCCGACTACAACGCTGACAACATAGGAAAGTCCCGTGCCTTGATCGTATGACGCCGCATAGAAGTCACCTCCACCCGATCCCAGTAGCGGATAGAAATCAGAAAGCAAGATGGCTTCGCCTGGATGGTCAACCTTGATCGAGAGCGAATCTTCTACGGATAGCGGTTCGTACCCTGGAATCAGAGCCGCATCATTCTGGGTTTGCCCGGAACGATGCATGACGCCATTACATGCACCGAACCAGCCTGCAACTTCCGAAGGGACCACCCCACCGAAGGAACTTTCCAAAGACCTGACTGAAACTCCCGGGATCCTGTCAGCCACGACAGAAAGTTCGAGGCGTTCCGCTTCGCGCCAAAGCGTCACAAGCCATTCTTCTAGCACCTTATTTCCTCCTCAGCGGATCCTCACCAGGAATTGATCGCCGACATTAACCCCGGCACCCCGATAGAAACTCTTCAGAGACGCCCCGTGGCTGGAGTTGATTGATCCAGGGGAAAGGGTGAGCGATGCACCCCGCCCTCCCTCAACAGTGGAGGCAAAAGGATACTCCTCCCAGGTTGCATTCCCTGCGAACCGCCGTGGGCGAGGTGCGTGTGCTTGCGCCTGGCGCCGCGCTGTTCTGGCCGCTGCCTCTCCGCCACCTCTCCTCGTCACAATGGCTGGAGCTCCGTCTGCCACTGCCCGCTGGAAGTTCGCCGCCTGTGGCGCGTGTGCCGCTGAGTCGATCTCATGCACTGGGAGGGCTGTAGCCTCGCCAGCGGAATCTACCGCGAATGCAATCGGACAGGAGTCACTGTTTGCATTGTGGACAAGTACCGGCGTTGCCGCCGCGAACACGTAGTACGTATGGATGTCGTCGACGGTGAGGTTGTAAACCGTTGTTGACTTGGTGTGGTGGGTGAGGGCGGTGATTTGGGTCCAGGTGCCGGTGCTGGTCTGGAGCCATTGGCCGGTGGTGAGTTCGTCGGCTTCGATCCAGCGGCCCAGGGCCGGGACCCAGAAGGGGTGGCCGTCGGTGGCGGTGAGGGTGCTGGTTTTGCCGTCGGCCAGGGTGATGTCGACCAGTTGTTTGTCGCCGGTGCCCCTGATCAGCGCCGTGACCGGGCGGGGGCCCGATTCACCGGTTTCCGGGTCAGTGGCAAGAACCTCGTCGCCGATCTGCACATCCTTGATCGGTTTACGGGTGCCGTCCGCCAGGAGGACCGGGGTGTCGGCCGTGAAGCTGTTGGCCCGGCACTTGCCGAGGCTTGCCCATTTGCCGATCATGCCGCCCACGCAGCCCAGCGCCGCCGATGTGCCGACCTGGCCCCAGTTGACCTTCCGGCCCGACAGCCGCTGGCCCAGCCAGTCCAGGCCCGCCTCGCTCAGGCCGCCGATCACGCAGCCGGCCAGCATCGGGGAGTTGCCCGACGGGTCCGTGTACGTCGTCGGGGAACTCAGCGCGTACTGGTAGAGGTTCGTGCCACCCGCGTAGCCGATCGGGTCCTGGGAGATGAAGCGCCCGGACTCGGGGTCGTAGTAGCGGTTGCGGTAGTAGAGCAAGCCCGTGCCGTCCGACTCGCGGCCCGTGAACGTGTACGGGTTCGTCGAGGCGGCCCCGGACGCAGTCGGCTGGCCGTACGGGTCGTACGTATAGCTCGTGGCGACCGTGCCGTCCGCGTTTGCCAGGCCCACCACCGTGCCCAGCGCATCGGTCAGGTAGACCTGCGTCGCACCGTTCTCCGTACGGGTCAGGTACTCGTCCAGGCCCGACGTCGCGACCGTCGCCTTCGCAGCACCCGCACCGTCCTGCTCCACCAGCGGGTTCGAGCCGTCGGTCAAGTACTTCTGGGTCGCGTCACCCAGCTTCTTCGAGCTGCGGATACCCAGAGGGTCGTAACCGAAGAGCCCGGCGGATCCGCCACCGGTGGGCGTGACGCCCGACAACTGGCCCCGGGCGTTCCAGTTGTACGTCCTCTTGCCGTCGGACTTCAGCTGCCCGTCCGCGTCGTACGTGAACGAGCGGCCGCCCAGGGACGTGACCCGGTTGTCCTTGCCGAACACCGCACCCGTCTCGGCCGCCGGCAGCGCGACCGACGCCAGGCTGCCCGTCAGGCCCGTCTGGAGGCCCCGGGTGTCGCGGGTGTAGGTGAGGTCGCCGACGGCAGCGGCGCCGCGGGCGTAGTTGATCGCCGAGACCACGCCGGTCTTGTCGAGCGTGGTGGTACGGGTGATGCCGCCCGGCAGGGTCGCCGTCTTCTCCCGGCCCACCGCGTCCAGACCGAAGCTCACCTCCTGCCCGCCCGAGGTGACGGAGGTGAGGATGCTGGAGGTGTCGTAGCCGTAGACGGTGGTGGTTCCGGCCGCCGTCATCTCCGTGCGGCGGTCGGCCGCGTCGTAGTCGTAGCCGACCGTGCCCGTCGGGCCGGTCGCCGTCTTCAGCCGGTCGTAGGCGTCGTAGCCGAAGCTCTCCGTGCCGGCCTGGGTGTCGGTGACCGTCTTCGGGAGGTCCACGGCGTCGTACGCGTATGTGACCGTGGACTCGGCCACTCCGGCCGCGTTCACGCCGTACTTGGTGTTCTTCGCCCGGCCCAGCAGGTCGTACTCGGCCGTCGCGGCCAGGCCCGAGCGGTTCGTCGCCTTCGTCAGCCGGCCCGCCGCGTCGTATCCGAACAGCGCCTGCGCGCCCACCGGGTCCGTCACCGACTCCGTGCGGTCCGCGTCGTCGTACGCCCACGTGGTGCTGTTGAGACGGGCGTCGGTCAGCTTCTTCAGGTTGCCGTTCTCGTCGAAGTCCAGGGCCGTGGACTGGCCCAGCGGGTCGGTGATCTTCCGGGTCTGGTTCAGCTCGTCGTACGTGAGCGTCGTGCGCGAACCCGCCTCGTCCGTCACCACGGTCGGGCGGCCCGCCGCATCCAGGAACTGGGCGCCCGTCCGGCCCTCCGCGTCCTTCACGGAGTCCAACTCGCCTTGCCGGTAGGTGTATTCGGTCACCGCGTCCGACGCGTCCGTGACGGTCTTGACCTGGCCGTCCGGCGCGTACGTGAGAATCGTCTCCCGGCCCTCCGGGTCGGTGACCGTCCGCAGGTTCCCCTCATCGTCGTAGCCGAGCGTCGTCTCGTTGCCCAACGGGTCGCTCACCGAGGTGGGTTGGTCGTACGGGCCGTTGTAGACCGCCGTGCCGGACTGGCGCGCCTGCGCCGTACCCGCAAGCTCCGTCGTGCGCGAGACGTAACCGTTCGTGTCGTACGTCAGCTCCGTGCGCCGGCCGTACGGGTCCGTCACCGCGTCAATCCGGTGCTTCGCGCCCCGGTGGTACTGCGTGGGCCGCGCCAGGGAACTCCCGGACGCCTCGGTGTCCTTGACGCCGTAGCCGTGGGTGTCGAACTCCACCTGGCGCACGGATCCGCCGGGCTCGGTCACCGACGTGACCTTCCCGGCGCCGGTCTGCGCGTACGCGAACGAGTACTCCGCGCCCTCGGTGAGCGTCTGCTTCTGCACCCGCCCGTCGGCATAGAACTCGTTCTTCATATACGTGATGCCACGGGCGTCGACCGCTGTCTCGATCCGGTTCGACGTCCCGATGTAGGTGTACTTGCTGATCCCGCCCGCCGGGTCCTTCACCGTCTCCAGCCGGCCGGCGTTGTACGTGTAGGACGTCGTCCGGCCCGTGTTGTCTGTCGCCGACGTGACGCGGTGCTGGGTGTCGTACTCCAGCGAGATCCACCGGCCGCCCGGGCTGGTGATACGGGTGATCTCACCCTTGTCGGCGTTGCCGCCCCCGCGCCTGGTCAGCTTGACCGTGTTGCCGTGCCGGTCGCGGACCTCGCGGAGCGCGCCGTACTGCGGGAACTCCCACACCGTCCCGCACGGAACGTCAGGTCCCACTGCCCCGTACCGTTGGTGATCTTCGCACCGCGGAAGTCGGACGGTGTGTCCTCCGGCTCGAAGACGGCATCGTTCCAGCCGCTGCCCGGCGAGGTGCGCTTGAAGTGGACCTTGCTGCCGCCCGGCAGATAGAGATCCACCTCCTGCCAGGGCTGTTTGGAGTTCAGGAATACGTTGTACGACAGGTCGCGGCCGATGCCGAACGCCCGCGGGTGCGGGTCGCCCTGCCAGTACGTCCGGGTGACCTCGGCGCCACCGCGCGAGTCCGCGACCGCCAGGTCCGTACGTGAGTCGGTCAGCAGGCCCGTCGACAGCTCGACCGGGTCGCCGGACAGCCAGTCCATGACGTCCTGGAGCCAGGAGGTGTCCCAGGGGATGAGGTCGTCAGTGTTGAACATCGCGCCGTGGAAGGCCCACACTCGGGTCTTCTTGTCCGGTACGACCTGGCGGCCGTCCGCCGACACCTCGCCGGTGCCGTAGACGTGCCAGCCCTTCTTCTTCGGGTCGTAGTCGAGGAATTTGACCCGGGTGCCGGGAGCTTCGCGGGTGTAGTTCGGGTAGACGATCTGCGCGCCCTCGGGGAAGACGTACGTACCGCCCGGCTGCACGGTGAACGGCAGGCAGAAAGCCCCGTTCACGTGCAGCGGCCAGGTCCTCGTACAGGGGCCGGCAACCGTCACCCGTGCACGGAAGGCAGCCAGGAGCCCGTTGATGCGCGCGAACGTGCCCGGGCAGGTGAAGCGGGGTGGACAACGAGCCGCCCCGGGCAGCCATGAGAGGCGGGCTGATGCCGGTGAAGCCACTCTCCGGGACAGTGACCCGCGGGCTTAAAGCACTGGCGCCAACCGCTGTGGCCAGGGCCGCGAACAGCAGGCCCCGGCATACGCAACCGCTGATCATGACACCACTGCCTGAAACGACAGGCCGTCGAGCAGAACCGCGTACGGGCCGGAGCCTCCTGCCCCAACCGCTCGTCGCAGCTCTCGCAGACCGCTCCGCAGCACCGGTCCGGCCGGGCCATGCTCGCGGAGGTTACACACCTCGGTCAGAGTGATCGGGATTTTCCCGCCGCAGCGGTGATGGGAGGTCTTGTGCAGTCACGATCCCTCGAACGGTGCCGAGCGGGTACTGCGGGGCTCCGGGCAACTGATCAACGATGACGCTGCACCCGACCCAGACGGATCCGCACTCCTCGACCATGCTCCTGACAGCCGCAGCTTGGCTTCCGGTCTCAATCCAGTCATCAACCAGCACCACTCGATCTCCCGGCCCCAGCGAGGACCGCTGGAGCCGCAACGTATGACAAAGGCCCCGGTAGTCGGGGGACGACTGACGCGCGACCTTGTCGCCCGGGAAGAGGCCCTCGCCCTTCCGGACAGGCACGAAACCGACTCCGAGCTCGACCGCAGCCGCACCGCCCAGGAGAAACCCCCGCGCCTCGATGCCGCAGACCGCAGTGATCCCCTCACCTCGAAACGGTTCAACGAGACCGGTCACCACCGCGGCCAGTGCCCGGGCATCCCGAAAGACCGCCCACACATCGGCGTGGCCACTGATCCACCGGAAGTGTTCAAGCGTCAGGTCACGTGCGCTCACGGGCATGGACGGAAGTCTCCCGACCGCCCAGCAACGCCGCAAGCCATCACCGACACCCACCTCCTCCCCGCCGCTGATGACGGACATCGGCCGCCGCTGCCAGGGAGTGGCTCATGAATACGACACCGGACGGACGGCCCATCCCGCCCGCACACGCCGACGAGCGCACCATGCTCGAAGCATGGCCGGACTTCCACCGTGCGACACTCGCCCTCAAGTACTCGGGCCTCAAAGATGATCAAATACGGACTACCGCGGCATCACCCTCGCCGATGACACTGCCCGGTCTCGTCCAGCACATGGCCAAGGTGGAACACAACTGGTTCCAGAGCGTGTTCACCGGTCCGACCGAGCCACCCGTCCTCGGCAAGACCAACCCCGACGGCTTCACCCTTCAGCCCGAACGAGCGCTAGGGGTGATCGTCGGCGACGAACTGGCGGCTCGTCTGCTTCGACATCCTGCCGATCTGGGGGTGTGACCGAGGTACACGCCAAAGAGGCAACGAGATGACCTTGAAGCCCTGAGCGCTCGGCCCCCGTACTTCAGAGGGACCCGAGGGACAGGCGACCCGACGGCAGCCAAGCCGAGAATGCTCAGCCGTGACTCGATCGCGGTCGGTGCCAACACGCACGCTGTTCTGCCGGCGGAGAACACCGGACCGACCGGGCTCGACGATCACTACAGTCCAGTCTCATGACGACGATCACGACGCGTACGGTCGAGTACCCGGCCGACGGTTTGACGATGATCGGGCACCTCGCGCTCCCGGCCGGTGTCGACCGCCGGCCCGCGGTGCTGCTCGGACCAGAGGGCATGGGGCTCAGCGACGTCGAGCGCTGCCGGGCCGATGCTCTCGCCGAGCTGGGATACGTAGCGCTGGCCTTCGACCTTCACGGCGGGCGCTATTTGGGCGACCCCGAGGAGATGCTGGCCCGTTGCATGCCGCTGCTCGCCGACCCCGACCGGATGCGGGGCATCGGCCACGCGGCGCTCGACGTGTTGCGCGCCGAACCGCGGACCGACCCCGACCGGATCGCCGCCGTCGGCTACGGCACCGGGGGCGCCGTCGGGCTGGAACTCGGGCGCGACGGCGTCAACCTGCGCGCGATCGGGACAGTCAACGCACTGACCACGGGCCGACCGGGCGAGGCGGCGCGCATTCGCTGCCCGGTGTGGGCCGGGGTCGGGTCGGAAGACCCGATCATGCCGCCCGCGCAACGGGACGCGTTCACCGCCGAGATGCAGGCCGCGGGCGTCGACTGGCGCCTCGCGGTCTACGGCGGCGCCTTGCACGCCTTCCACCACCCGCCGGTCGACCACCCCGTGGTCCCCGGCGTCGGCTACCACCCACAGCACGCGCAGCGCGCCTGGCACGACGTCATCGACCTGCTCGCCGAGTGCCTGCCCGTAACGGAGTGATGTGCGGGCATGACCCAGGCAAACAGCCTGGCGCCATGCCTGGTCCGCGTCGGACACTCACAGTCCCCTCCCCTCAAGTCCGCACAGCAGAAGCACATTAGGGCGGATGCTCGATCGCGGAGACGCGTTCGCAACTGCCGTGGTAAATACCGGATTTACTGCGGCCGCGATGTTGGCCCCGTGTACGGTGACCGCGTGTCTGTTCAATCACATGGTGAAGAGGAAGCCGAGCGCGTCGCAGTGGCTTGGCGGGCTGTGACCGACTGGCTTGCCGAGCATGCCCCCACTTCGTACGCCTCCCTCCTGCCACCCGCGACGGACGAAGAGATCGCCACCGCCGACTCCCAGCTGAGGCAGCACCTCGGGTTCGGGCTGCCCGTGGAGCTGGGCGCGCTGTGGCGGCTGTGTGGTGGTGTGGAGCACCAGGACATCGAGGCCGACGAGCAGGGCGAGATCTTCTCCGGAGAGTTCCTCCCGGACGGGCTGCTTCTCTCGCCGGCCAAGGCGCTGGCCCCGCGCCTTCCCGGGCCCGGGACGAAGGACTTCTGGGGCGCCGAGGTGGTTCCCTGGCTCACGGGGGACGACGAGGACGCTCCACTGCAGGGCTCCTACATCGGCGCCCGTGGTGTCGGGAAGTGGTCGTTCGAGGACAACCCGGCCGGCACGCCTGATTACCCGTCGATGGCCGCCTACCTGGAGAGCGTTCACCGCACGCTGACCGTCGGGCCCGCGAACCTGATGAGTTCCAATGTGCCCGGCGTCGTGTGGGGCTGCCTGATCTGGGACCGTCCCGAGGGGTCCTGGCTGACGGATGCCGCCGGGCACTGGAGCCCGGTTCACTGACCAGAGCGGTCCCCGCCCGGATCCGGGCGGGGACCGTCAAGGATTGCTTGCTACGGCTTGGCCATCGTGCAGAGCAGTGTGGCCTTGGACGGGTCACACGCCTTGAACCAGTCATTGCCCGGGTCGAGGGTGTAGGCGTCGCCGTCCAGAACCCGGAACGTCTTGATGAATGTCGGGTCGGCGAACCCGAACTTGTTCATCGATCCGGAGTTGACCTTCAGCGACATCGACGACCGGCCGCAGTTCTCCGCGAACGTCGGGGCGTCGTAGCGGGTGTCATCGAGCAGGTGCTCACTGCCGTCGTCGGTCTTGGCCGCAACGGTCTGTATGCACTCGCCGCCACCGTTCGCGCCAGCGGTGTTCTTCCCGCCGATCGCCTTGGGCGTGCCGGGGGATTGGTAGGTGGAGGAGAACGGAAACTCGTCGCAGGAGATCGCTTCAGGGGCGCCTTCGGTGATCTCCGGGTGCAGGGCCGTCCAGGGGTGCTTGAGGAACGGCTTGGTGGGAACCCATCCGTCCGTGCGCTTGGACCGGGACTTGGAGCACATCACCTTGTTCCGGTTGTCCTCAGTCTCATAGCCGTTCGCGTTTCGCTTCTGGGACGGCAGGTAGGTCAGTGGATCGGAGCGGTTCTTGCCGCCTCCCCTGACCTTCGACTTGTTCTGGATCAGCCAGGCATGCGCCGCGGCAGCCGGGTACTTACCGGTGTTGAAGTTGTATTGAGGGAAGTACTGCGGCAGTACACACCCCGGCACGCCGTAGGACTCGACCTTGTCGCAGCGTACGTCGATGCGCGGAGAGCGGAACGGAACGTGAATGGTCTCGTCCTTCTTGCCCTCGGCCGGCTCGTAGTAGGTGTCGAACTGGCCGACGAACCAGACCGGGAGCCCCTTCGACAGGTCGACGTCCCGGGAGCCGGTGGCGCTGTTGACCGAACCGTCCCACTTGTGGCTGGCCGTTCCGGTGGCCATGTGGGAGTCGTCCGGCTGGCTGTCGCCGCCGCCCTTCCAGCTCAGGTCGTTGTAGAAGTCGAAGTTCCTCACGTCCCTGCTGTCCGTGGCTCCCTCGCAGGCAGCGCTGAAGCACATGGAGTCGATGTAGGCATCCGGGCTTCCCGCACCGAGCAGTACCGACTCGTCATGCCCGGGGAAGTCGTTGAAGATAGGGTTGATCTGGATCCATGTCTTGATGTCGCCGTTCTTCGGGTCGGTCTTGACCTGGTAGGCGACCTCGAAGGACGCGTGATGCTCGGCGACCGGGAGGCCGTTCCAGCTGTATGTCGCGGTGAAGTTCAGGCCGAAGAACAGGCACGCCTCATTGCGTGTGATCAGCGACTTCTGCGCTTCGCCGTACAAGCTGGGCTGGCACCAGTCACCCTTGATGATCGGGTCCGGGTAGCTGGGCGCCCGGGTCTTGTCCCGCTCGGCGGCTTCCTTCGCTGCCTTGCGGGTCCCCTCCAGTGAGCGTTCCTGCAGCGGGGTGACGGTCACCCTTGTGCCGCCGCTGTCGAAGGTGCGCGGCTCCCAGCCCTTCCACGCGATGTTCCCGTCGTCCGGGTGGGCAGGCGGCGGCTGCGGGGTATCCGTCAGCACCGGGTCCGCAGAGGCCGTGTCGAGCACGGGGAGCTTGATGTCCACCTTCTGGGCCCGGTTGTAGTCCCGGTTCCCGGCAGTGAACCCGTAGTCCTTGATCGGGCCGACGTTGCCCGCCCGGTCCACGGTACGCGTCTGCGTGAGGTGGTTGCCGTCAGCGGCCGGGGTCGCGGTGTAGGAGGCTTCGGGCGCTACGGCCCTGCCGGCCGGCGTGGTGGTGCGTACGGATGACCAGCCGTAGTCGTCGGCGTCGTCTTCGAACGGGTCGATGCGGTACTGCACTTCGTACGGAGACGCGTCGCCGGTGGTGACGTCGAAGGTGCCCGCGACGCCGGCGCCGCCGCCGCCCCAGTTCTCTGGGTAGGTGCTCGACGTGATGGACGCCGGCTCTCCCGGTGCGGTGGTGTCGACGACGAACTGGGTCCAGGGGGACCAGTTGAGGTTGTAGTGGGTGCCGTCGTAGGCGTTGGTGCGGAACTTGTACGTCTTGCCGTCCTTGAGCTGCCCGGCCGGGACGGTGACGGAGGCCGGTGTGCCCGGCGCGACGGAGCCGGACACGATCAGGCCCTCGCCCGCGGGGGTGGTGATGGGGGTGTCGGTGGCGGCGTCGTAGACCTGGAAGGTGCCGGTGACGTGGTCACCGTCGGCGTCGGTGAAGGTGTCCCGCAGGGTCGGGGTGGTGGTGTTGACCGCCCACACCCCGGCGTACGACCTGAACGGCGCGCCCGCCTGCCGGTCCGTGCCGTCGGAGGGGCGGTAGTTGTAGGTGACGGACAGCTTGGGCTGGTTGGCCGTGTTGTTCGCGGAGTTGACGCGCTTCCATGCCCTGGTGTCGTCGGTGGCCGCGCGCAGGCCCATGAAGCCGCGCGTCGCCTTGGCGGACGCCCAGGACTGGACGAGGGCGTCGACGTCGGCGTTGATCCACCCGTCGGGCTGGGTGGCGGCGCAGTCCGGGCTGCCCTTGGTCTGCGTCGAGGAATGGTACTGCTGGTTCCAGGTGGGCTGGTTCGACCACCTGGACGAGGTGGACGCCGCGCTGGTGTCCCAGACGGTCCACTCCTGTGCGGTGCAGTCGGTGTTGCCGGAGTGGAAGTTCCACAGCGCCAGGTTGGTGTCGACGATCAGTGCGTCCTGGATCGGGGTGGTGTTCCAGTGGATGAAGGACCGGGCGGTGCGCGGAGTGCCGTCGGGGTTCTTGGTTCCCGGATTGCCCATGTCGAGTTCGACGTCGTTCGACCAGTCGACCGTCTCGCCCTGCTGCACGTAGGTGTCGAAGGTGCTCGCCAGTGCGGAGGTGGAGGGGTCGACCGTGACCGGGTATCGCGTCTTCGGGTCGGCGAGGAAGGAGGCGTCGGGGGTGACGACGAGGTCGACCTGGCCGGCGCCCTTGTCGACGACCTCCATGTCCACGCGGGCGCGGTTGGTGTGCTCGCCGGAGGTCTTGTCGATGGAGGCGTCCCACATGACCGGGGCGGGCATCGTGGCCCGCCGGGCGCCGGTGCGGGCGTCGGTGAAGGTGACCGAACCGTCCTTGTTCGCCTTCGCCTTCAGGCCCTTGGCCTTGACGGGGAGTGTGTAGGTGTAGGCGCCGGAGGGCCGCTCGCCGATCTCGACGAACTGCTCGAAGCCGGTACGGGTGGCCTCCACGATCACGTCGGCACCGGGCACGGCGTTCTTGTACGTCGCGGTGGTGCCGTCCAGAACTGGCTTGGGCAGACCACCCTTCCACTTCAACGTCACCTGCTCGTCGCCCGTGCCCAGGGTGACCAGATCACGGGCCGTGTCGCCCTGCGCGGCACGCAGCGACTTCGCCGGGGTGCCGCCCTTGCCGCCCAGACGCAAGCCGCCCGGGTGCACCCTGGAGACGATGCTTCCGTCGGCGGTTTCGGTGAGGGTGGCGTCGGCCTTCTGCCACCGGCCGTTCTTCCAGACCCGTTCGGGGCCGGCGGTCAGTTCGCTGGTGAGGGTGCCGTCCGGGTTGGCGACGGTGTACGTCGTCTCAGTGGTCTCGTCCGTGGCGACGGTCTTCTTGCCGGTCCTCTTCGCCTCGGTGATCGCCCACGCCTTGGAGCCCTTCGCGTGCTTGGCGGCCCAGGCCATGTCGGAGGCGAGGATGCCGGCCTCCGACGGCTGGACCACCGTCCCGGCGCCGGGTTCCGGCGCGGGCGCCGCGCTGGTCGGCAGCGACGCCCCGGCTATGAGCGCGGTCTCGACGACCAGGAGCAGCGCGGCCCCGGCCGCGAAGCGCGCCCGGCGCCTCGGTGCTTGATGTCTGTGTGAAGACACGGAAGCGTGTGTCCTTCCCGGTAGAGAAATGCGACACGTGTACGAACGCGGGACATTACTCAGACACACCGGGGAGGCACAGGCGGTTATCGGCCGTGGCTCACAACCGCCCCGGCAGGCCCGCGAGTTGAAGCGAAACCCTGCCTTCAAACGCGGTAATGCTCACAACGGCCGTTGACGGACTTCGAGCCCAGAAACTTCGGCTCGGTGCGGCGGCCGTCAGAGACGTTGCTGGACCCAGACGGCGAGGATGCCGACGGCGCCGGTCCCCGTGCCGTAGCGGGCGTCGCGCAGCACGTGGGCGAGGGCGCGGCGCGGCGCGGCGGCGTCGTTGGATCCAGCGGATGAGGCTGCGTACAGGGCCGGGGCCGGTTTCTGCTGACCGGACAAAGTGCGCTGGTATCACTGTTGTGCCCCGGAAGGTGAACTTCGTACAGCGCCCTTCATCCAGCATGCGGCCCGTCGGTATCAACGACTTATGCGTACAAGCAGATTCACCAGATTCGCCGCCCGCGTGGCCGCCGTGGCGGCGGCCGCCTTCATGCCGCTGCCGCAGAGCGCCACGCTGGACGCCTCGTTCAAGTCGTTCGCGTACGCCTGGCGGCGCTCCTTGGTCCAGAACTTGGCGCCCGATCCCCAGCCTCACGGTCTCCGCGTGCTGGCGATGCTGTCCTGCCTGGCCTCGCTGGGAGAGTGCCCAGACCGACTGAAGGACACCCGGAACACCCGTGTCTCCGTCCAGGGCAGTCGCTCGTACCGGCCGCCGATTCAGACCCGCCCGGGTCCACGCCGAAGCCGCTGACAAGGAGGGGTCCCCGTAGTACTCGCCGAAAAACGGGCGGATATGCCTGACCTGGCAACAGTCGACTCAGCGGACTGTCGGAGCTGGCAGTGTGACCGCCTCGCGCAGCTCGGCGGCGGCCTGGGCCATGAGCTGAGCGAGGGTGGTGTCCGGCTCGGCTAGCCAGCGGGGCATGGCGCGCCGGTGGATCGCCAGCACCACGTCGATGATGAAGCGTGCTTTGCCGGGCTCGACGCCGCGGCGCTCGAGCGCCGGTGCCAGCGCGTCGGCGATGTCGGCGAGCTTGATCAGATCGCGCTCGGCCAGTGCCGGGTTGGCGGCGATCACTCTTCCCCGGCGCAGCAGGAACTCGCGTGGGCGGAAGATCTCCTCGGCGGTTCCCAGCGCGGTCAGTAGCGCCTCGATCGGGGTGAGGCCCGGGTCGGCCGCCTCGACCTGGGCGACGAGGTGGGCCTCGAGTTCGTTGCCGGCGAAGAGGACTTCCCGCTTGTCGGGGAAGTAGCGATAGAAGGAGCGCTCCTTCAGACCGGCGGCGCCTGCGATCTGCGCGACCGAGGTGCGCTCGAACCCCTGCGTCTCGAACAGCTCGAGCGCCGCGCGTTCCAGCCGGCCCTGTGCGTCGGATTCCCATCGCGGCATAGCCACCAGGGTACGACAACAGGAGCTGTTATCAGCTGGTACGGTCAATGACAACAGATGCTGTTATCAGCCAGGAGATCGTCATGAAGGCTCTGCAATTCGACCGGTTCGGTTCCCCGGACGTGATCGTGCTCCGCGACGTCCCACAGCCGGAGCCGGGACCCGGCCAGATCCGGATCGCCGTGCGGGCGTGCGGCCTGACACCGGCCGACTGGCACGTCGTCGACGGTCTCCTCGCCGACCATCTGCCGCCGCTGCCGCGCGGGCTCGGCCTCGAGGTCGCGGGCACCGTCGACGCGCTCGGCGAGGGCGTCACCGGCGTCCGGATCGGCGACCGCGTGTTCGGCCCGGCCACCTTCGACGGCCCGACGGCCGGCGCCGCCGAGTACGCGCTGATGCCGGCCTGGGCACGCATTCCCGAGGGCGTAACCGCCGAGCAGGCCGCCGCGCTGCCGATGGCGGCCGAGACGGCGTGGCGCGCGCTCGACGACCTCGGCGTCCAGCCGGGTGAGCTGCTGCTCGTCCACGGCGCGGGCACCACCGTGGGTGAGGCGGCGGTGCGCTTCGCGCTGCACCGGGGTATCCGGGTGATCGCCACAGCCGGGCCGACTCGGGCCGCCGCCCTGGAAGAGATCGGCGCCCAGGTGACCGCCTACGGCGAGGGCATGGCCGAACGTGTCAGCGCACTGACCCCAGGCCCCGTGGACCGCGCCCTGGACACCGCGCCGACCGGGGGCCGGATCGACCGCGCCGACCAGCCCAGTCCGGCCGGCGGCTCGCTACCGACCCTGATCGAGCTGACCGGGGATCCCGACCGTGTCCTCACCGTCTCGGACTTCGCCGCCGCAGCCGAACTGGGCGTCCGGATCACCACCGAGATCCGCTACGACCAGATGAATGGGTTCGCCAGGCTCGCCGGCGAAGGCATCCTGGTCGTACCGGTCGCCCGCACCTACACCCTCGACCAGATCCAGGAAGCGGCCAAGCTCAGCCAATCCCGCCGCCCCGGCGGCAAACTCATGCTCGTCCTGTGATCGCCCTGCCAGCCTGATAAAGCGAGACCACCTCGACGAGGAACGGGGCCAGGCGTCTTCTCCTCGTCCGGGCACCTTGTCCTGTCCGGCGGTCAGAACAAGGTGTCGCGTACCCGCAACGGCCGGTACCCGTTCGGGCCGAGCTGGGCGAGTTCACCTTCGATGTCGACATCGATGGCGCCGAGAAAGTTGATGTTCTCGCTGTGCGCCGGGGAGATGTGGGCCAGGACCTCGTCGTCGATGCGGCGCCCGGCCGCGCGCATCGACTCCACGGCCAGACCGTAGTCACCACGGTCGTGTCGCCATCGCGGGCCGCGAGGTCGCACAGCCGGTCCTTCCATGGGGCGTCCTGTGCGTTTCGGTATCGGGCGCGGTCTGCGCGCACAGCTGCTCCAGTCGCGCCGCCAGGAGGTGCTCGGCGGTGCGCTGCGGGGCCGTGTCGGCGGCCAGCGTCGCGGCGGCGACCAAGCTGTTCGGGATCGCCCGGTTACCAGGGGGGGTTTCTGCTCGGTGGAGTATGCGCGCTGGGCCTCCGCCTCGGCTTCCGCGCTCTGTTCCAGCCGGGACAGCGCCTACCGCTCGTACTCCCCCGCCGGACGCCGGTCTGTCCCGAACCACCGGATCCGGAGGCCGAGAACGCGGTGAACAGGTGAAGTTGTCCGGGGCAGGTGCAACTCGCTCCTGGGGGCGGAGCTGCGGCAGGATGCGCAGGCGACGGGCGCGTTGTGGCCGTATCGGCGCATCAGTTGTCCGCATCCGTTGCAGGGGCCTGGTTCCCAAGGCGGGCATCCCAGCGCGGCGGCGGCCCGCTCGTCCAGGCCTCGTTGGCGAGGGACGACCGGACCGGGAGTTGTTGACGGTGGAGAGATCGTCAGGGGCTGTGGAGCCGTCGGCGGGGGCGGCTTGATCGGGATCGACGTAATCGCGATGCCGGTCACGACACCGGTGCCG
This sequence comes from Streptomyces sp. NBC_01716, assembly GCF_036248275.1. Classification (NCBI taxonomy): domain Bacteria; kingdom Bacillati; phylum Actinomycetota; class Actinomycetes; order Kitasatosporales; family Streptomycetaceae; genus Streptomyces; species Streptomyces sp. NBC_01716. The sequence continues at coordinate 91,638 of NZ_CP109181.1, forward strand.
TCGCGCTGCTGCGGAATGGCAGAAGGTGCGAGTTCGTCGACCGTGATGTGGAGTTCGACGCTTCCGATGCCTCGGCGGAGGAGGGGGGCGCTGGGTCGCCAGGTCTCTTCTCCGAACTGGCAGTTTTCATCGGCGTCTCTGCCGGAGAAGTGGAGTTCGTCGTCCCTTTCCGGTTCGGGATTCTCGGTCGGCGTTTGTAGCTCGCGGTAGTCGGCCGCATCCGGTCTTCGACTTTCCGGTCGGGCAGGGTCGTTCGGCGGCGGCTGTGCAGTGCCAGTCGGCGAGGACGCGGTACCCGCCGGCGAGCGGGAGGTCCGCAGCATTGCTGATATCGCGCCAGGTGGTATCGCGGATCAGCATCCAGGGAGCCCTGTCGACGAGATGGAAGGTGTCGTTATGGGTGATCCATGCGGGGACGAGCCCGCTGTCGGAATGCGCTCTGGACCGGCGCAACACGGTACTGGGGCTGGCGTTGTAGAACTGGGCCTCGCATCCAAGACTGAGTCCGCCGTTCCCGATGATGGTGACGTCGGGGCGGGACGAGCGGTTCTTCGTGGATCTCTCGACCATTCTTTCGAGTCCGGCCGACTCGCAGGTGCGGTTGATGAAGTCCTTCATCGCCTTGTGGCGGTCGCTTTCCTCGGTCGTCATCTCGTGCGCGGTGGGCAGGTGTGCGGCCCGCAACCGCAGGTCTCCGTCTGGCCCGCAGTGTCGGCGTACGTACATGTGGGGGCTTTTGACGCCGGACAGCTCCGCCTTGCACTTACGCCCGAGATGGCTCTCGACGCAGACGAGGAGGTCGCGCCTTCGCGTGGCGGCTGGCTGGAGGAGTTCCGCGATCAGGTCAGGGACGCTGATTTCGCAGCTCTGTGGAAGCCCGAGGTCTTCCTTGTCGAGTTCAAGGAGGCGGTCCAGTCCGGAGTGCCACACACCGTTCGCCACACATGCCCCGTCCGTTACTCATAAGCTGAAAAGCCCTGGTTTTCACGGTAGAGCCAGGCACTGACAACCCATCAGGTATAGATCGGTCATTCGAGAAGGGGCGTATACCTTCGGTCTTGAGTTCCGGAATCCTTCAGGGGCGGCATCCGCGTTCGCGGCTTCTCAGCGGGTGACGGGCCCAAACACGGCTCGGCTGAGAAGTCAGGAGCGTGGGGTCGCTGACGAGGGGGGGCCACGGTGCGGCCTCCGGGCGGGTGGCCGGCTTCTTCCGCTCCGACCTGCCGACGAGGAGTGCCTGTCGGATCTGGGCGGCGGTGTCACGGGAGTGCCTCGCAGGCGGGACTCTGGCATGGGCCACGCGCGACGAGAGAGTCGGTGATCTCTTCAGGTGACCAGCGGCCCGTCATCCTCGATCGAGTCGGCGGCGAACTCGCCGCGGCCGGTGTGGTGGACGCCGTCGAACGTCATCAGGATGCGCGCCTCGCGGATCGCGCGGCTCTGGGTCTCGATGCGCCGTCCGGGTCCGGCACGACACGTACAACTGTCCGGGGCCGGTATGTGTCTAGGGGTTACAGGTGGCCGTTCTGCTGAAAGACGCCTTCCGTTCAGCGATGTCCCGACAGAGGATTCCGCCAATGCCGACCCCGCCGTACCGACGCCGCGCCTCCCGTTCCGCCGTCGCCACCCTCGGTGCCGCCGGGCTTGTCGCGCTGGGCGCCGCTCCCGCTGCCGTGGGCGACGAGGCGCCGCCCTCCCTGGCCCTCGGAGACATCAAGCCGATCACCGGAGTGAAACCGGGGAGCCCGGTCGATCTGCCGGTCACCGTCGTGAACAACGGCGCCACGACCGTCGAGAAGCTGTGGATCAAGTACACCGCCACCCGGGGTCTCGCCTTCCCGGAGGTTCCCTCCAACTGCCAGAAGCAGTACGTCGGTGCGTACGACGAGATGCCCGAGCGGTGGATCGCGATATGCGCGTTCGACAAGGCGGTGAAGCCGGGCGTCGCCTACAGGCCCCAGAAGCCGTTCGCCGTCAAGGCCGAGAAGCACGCCTTCGACGACGAGATGTGGGTGACCGTCACGGATTACGAGCCGTCACCGGACGAGAACAGCACCCCGACCCCCGGCACCGCACCGGAGATCGAACTGATCGAGTCGCCGACCGGGGGCGCGGGGTCCACTGACCGGTTCAGGGTGCCCGTCACGTCGGTCAACACGGCCGACTACGAGGTGACGGGCGCGGCGTTGCGGGGGAAGCCCGGCGACACGGTGACGATGAAGGTGACTTTCACCAACACCGGCCCTGGCTGGGTCTGGTCGAAGCCGGGGACTCCGTGGACTTCCGTCCTGGTCACGCTCCCCGCCGGAACGTCGGTCGTCAAGCCCGACTTCTACTGCAAGGCCAAGGGCAAGGTGTATAACTGCGGCCTCACGACCCGCCCGCAGGAACACCTCGAGACGGCGACCTTCACCTTCAAGTTGAAGATCGACAAGAAGGTGGCGAGTGCCAAGGGCTCGGTGGCGTTGAGCAACCGGAAACTGCCGTTCGACCCCGACAAGGCCAACGACACGGCCCCCATCACTCTGGAGGTCACCGGCGGGGAGCCAGGCGCGACGGGCGGTACGGCCGGCGGCTCCGGCTCGACCGGCGGGTCAAGCGGCGGCTCCACCGGCTCAACCGGCGGGCCGTCGTCGGCCGGCGGTACCGGTACGGCCACAACCGGCGGCAACCTCGCGGCGACCGGCTCCTCCTCCGCCACACTCCCGATCGCGGGCGCCGCCGCCGCAGTGGTCGTCACAGGCGCAGGCACCATCCTCGTCGTACGCCGCCGCAGGGGGCGGCTCGACAGCTGACGGACTGACGACGCGCCCGCCCCCGCCCCCGTGGCCCCCGGTGCTTCCTGCCCGAGCGGGGATGGTCCGAATGATGCACGGGACCGGCCCCGAAAAGGGCACTGCTGGGTCCTTCGCAGTGCGACGGCGCGGCGGTCGCCTCTCGCGTGCCCTCGCGTCGGGCTGCTCACGACGCGAGCCGCTCTTCCGGTCTGGCCGCCCGCACCCGCCGCTGTGGTACAGCTCGCCCCGGTCACTCCGCAGGATAGATGTCCCCGGCCGCCATCATGCTCTCCTGCTCGCTGTCGAACTCCAACTGCCGGGCTTTGCGATCCAGTCGCCCGCGCTCCTCAGGGTCGCTGGTCCGTTTGGCCTCCGCCTTCGCAGCGACGGCTGCTTCGCGCATTTGCCGGACGTGGCGCCGCGATTCGCCTCTCTCGTTCATGATCGAGCCTCGCCTCATCACCGAAAAGTGTCCCTTCCAGCGAAACAGGCCCGGCGGCCGAACGCCACCCGGCGTGAGGATCATCCCCGCGCCCGCAGGGATGATTCCGGCAAGTCCGTGTTCACGGACACCTTGACGAGCTGCTCCCCGCCCGCACGGATTGGTACCCCGAGCAGTGGGTGGCCGCTTTCAAAGAGCGCCATCACGGCGCGCGACCTACCTGTTCTGCGGGTAGTAGATGCTCGTCTGCGCAGTACCCGGGTGCTCGTTGAACAGGTGGTTCTCAAGTGCGCTGCGGGCCTCGTCCACGGCCCTGTAGGCAGTCTCCAGCTTCTTCTCGGGGATGGACCTCGGGGCCTTGGCGGGGATAGGCGTTGCTGAGTCGCACAGAGAGGTGGAGGAGTTCGTTTCGGATAGCGGCCAGACGCAGCCCCATGGCGTCGTGCTGCTCGTGCGTAAGTCTCGGCTTCACTGGGGTGATCTCCCTGGGGTTCGGGGTTGGTCGGATCGGATTGATTCTGATCAAAGGCTCGGGCCTACAAGAGCGGTACGTAGAGGCCAGCCGCTGCACCGAGCTGCCGGACGTTCGTCGTGGGCTGGAGCGGAGACGGCTTCCACCTGGTGGCCTGCTGAATGAAACCGCCCCTGTGGTTGTCGGTGGCGCTCCACCTGCGGTCCGGGACGGGGAGGCGTAGCCAGTTCAACCGCTCCTCAGTTACCGCATGCACGGGATGTGTGTAGTAGGTCAGGAAGTTCTCGGGGTGGTCCGGTACGTGGGGCGGGGATTCGAAGATGCCCTGCCCGTCGGGTTGAGTGACGGTCCAGTAGATCGGAACCTCTCCGGGGCGGAACTGACGGGTGATCAGGGGAGGGCGACAGCACGGGCATCCGATCGTCAAAGCGCAGACAGGTTCGACCGTCAGTCGTTCTTGCACTGCTCGCATGGACCGGCGCCGTAGATTCGAGTGCCGCAACCTAGACAGTCGTTGATGTCGTCGTCCGAAGGATCGAGTTGATCCCTGACCTGAGTCTCTGCGGCGTGCGGCGGCGGGGCCGCGTTGCGGGTCGCGATCTGCATCATGTCGGGCTGCCACATGACCTTGCTGAAGAACGTCTCGCCGATCGCGGAGAGACGAAGATTCCAGGGCCGGCCGTACGACTTGATCTCCCACCCGTTGGCGCGGGCCCGGTCAGCAGGAGCGCTGATCCGGCCGACCGGTCGGATGGGCCATGGTTTCGTGGTACTACGACGACGGCGGGGCCGGTGCGGCCTGCCGCTCCCGGTACCGGCACAGCGCCTCCTCGACTGTCTGCCGGCCCCAACTCTCGCTGTCGGCTGCCGCCAACCACGCTTCTGCGTGGGCCGCCACGGTCTCGCCGTCCTTGGGATCGAGGTCGGGCCAGTCGAGCAGAACGGTCAGGACGTTGGGGGCATCGGGATGGGTGCCGTACGAGCACAGCCATTCCAGCGCTCGGCGGGTGGCGCCGACCCGGTACGAGGAGTCCACCCTCGGGTTGCCGAGCACCGATCCCAGGAGCCGACCCAGGTTACTGTTATTGGTTCTGTTGATCCAGTGCGCGGCCAGCTCCAGAGCGCCGGCGAGCTGGTCGGCCCGGAGGTCGTCGCGCTTCAGCAGGACCTCCAGGACGCCGACCTTCGCGCCAAGTGTGAATGGATCAAGAAGAGCCTGCCGCTCTGCCTCATCGGCGACTCGGGCACCGGCAAGTCCCACCTGCTGATCGCGCTCGGCACCGAAGCCGCGATGGCCGGCTACCGGGTCAAGTACGTGCTGGCGACGAAGCTGGTCAACGAGCTCGTCGAGGCCGCAGACGAGAAGCAGCTGACCAAGACCATCGCCCGCTACGGCCGCGTTGATCTTTTGTGCATCGATGAGCTCGGCTACATGGAACTCGACCGCCGTGGCGCTGAACTTCTCTTCCAGGTTCTAACCGAGCGGGAGGAGAAGAACAGCGTGGCGATCGCCTCGAACGAGTCGTTCTCCGGTTGGACGAAGACCTTCACCGATCCCCGGCTCTGCGCGGCCATCGTCGACCGCCTCACCTTCGGCGGCAACATCATCGAGACCGGCACCGACTCCTACCGACTCGCCACCACCCGTGCCCGCGCAGAACAACAGCTGGCCACGAGCTGACCAGGACGCATGGGGCTCTGTGACCAGGATCAGTGCTCGCGGATCCTTGACCACCACCAGCCGCCGACCGTCCGTTCGCTCACCGGTCCAGGGTCCGGCAGAGTGCGACGCTCGAACTCGTCGTCGATGCGAGCAATCAACCGGCCGAGATCGCGCCGGGCACCGCGAGGGAGGTGAAGCATGGCCTCCTCCAGATCATCGCGGGCATACTCCACCTCCAGTCCGGGCTGCCAGACCGGGGACGCGTTCAGATAACGGCCGGGTTGTTTGAACGCCCACTCGAAACGGGCGAGTGCGTCAGCAACTGCGTCAGGCCACATCCGCTCATGCTCGACACGGCGGACAGCTGCACGGGTCTTCGCGGAAACGCCGCGGATCTGCCGAACTACAACATGTCTACGAGGCCGCCATCGCTCAGCGCGGACGGCCTTCGGGCGCCTACGCGGCATCGCCCTTTCTGATCAACATGGCGCCATCCTGCCACGAACGGGGCTGACGCCGCACGCACGATCGAACCCGGCGCCACCTCGCGTGCTCTTACTTCTCACCAACATTCCCGTGCTCTCCAGGCAACGCGTGATGCCGAAACCCACCAACAAGTGCTCTCGCTTGAAACCTACGCAGCCAGGCACCGCAGCCGGCGGGGGCCCGCAGGAGAAGCCGCGTATTCAGGCGCCGCCGTCGGCTGACCGTCGCAGCCGTCAGGGCCGGTCTCGGCCCGGGCCACCAACTGGCGGTGGACCGCAGAAGCGTTGCCGTGCCAGTACGCCAGCAGCACCCGGATCTCCCTGGTGATCTCGAACCGGTCACCGCTGCGTTCCCCGGGGCGGATCGCGGACCGGGGCGACCGTGAGGCCTCAGCCAGCCACCGCCACACCGTCCGCTCCGACACGCTCAGGCACTCCCCGGCCAGGCGCACATGCTCCCGCGACAGCCGCCGCTCGACGCGCAGCGCCAGCAGACGACGCACCGCCGGCGCCCGCAACGCCGTCAAAGACACCTCCCCCAGAACACCAGCCGGATCCTCCGGCGGCGCCATCGGCTGCCCGTCCACGCCGTGCCCCTCCGTCCCCTCCACTTCCATGGAGCGCGCCTTCGTTCACCTCGTCGGAACAGATGAAGGCCCCCGTACACAAGCCCTCCGAGCAGCCCGGACCGTCACGGGTAAGGGCCAAGACGCGCGCAGGCCTGCTCGATCAACTCCCGATCCACACGCCTTAAAGGGCCGCGCTCGCGGGCCGCGTAGACATGCGACGTGATCTTCGCCCACGTGCGGAAATTACCGCGCGCCATCTGCTCGTCTGCCCGCGCAAGGTCGTCTGGGTCCACCTCCGCCCACACGGGATGGAACAGAGTCAGGGTCTGCGGCACTTGAGACGGCTCAAGCCGGCCGACCTGATGCCAGGTCAGCACTCGCGAGCGCAGCGCCGAAGCACGCGGGAGGGCCCGCTCGCTTCCAGCCCCACACAGCACCAGCGCCGCCGCACAGCCCGGCGCGTCCCACAACTGCCGCAGATAATCCAGCAATGGCGGCGTCAGCCGCTGGGCGTCATCAATGAACAACACACCCGGCTCGGCCAGTGCCCACGTCAGAGCCTGGCTGGCCGGTCCGGCCCGGTGCGGCAGCGCCCCCGACGGCAGCCCGAGCGCTTCACACAGCGAGGCGCGCAGCTGCGGCAGACCGGGCGCCACGCCGGCCACCCGCCGAGTGGACACCAGCCGGGCCGCCGGCACGTACAACCGCACACCGCCGCCCCGCACCCCCGCATCTGCGGCGCCCTCCGGCACACCGGTACGTCGGCGGGCGGCCCGTCGACAACAAGCGGACCACCCGCCTCGTCCACGAGCCCCAGATCCGCCGGTGCCCGGTCATACCGGCTCGGCTCCAGCCCAGCCCGGGGCCCCGCCGGACGAGCTACTTCAAGAACCCGGCCCGCCCCAGATCCCGCTTGATCACACGGTGCAACGTCGGCAGCGAGGGCACACACTCCGCACCCCGCCCCTCCAACGCCCCTTCTTCCTGGGCCCGGAGCATCCTGCGCCGCAACTCCGCGACGTTCCCGCCCGCCTCCGCGAGGACCTCCCACAAGGCGTCACTCAGCGAAAACCCGTCCTGCCGCGACCGAGTCTCGACATGGCCCCGGCGCCCATCGGCCAGCCACCGCCACACCCGCCGAAACCCCCTGAACCGTCATACGGCCCAGCCCACCCAACCCCGCGAGCCCCTCACATAGAAACAGCGAAAGCCATGACAGCCAGCAACCAACCTGCTAGCCGCATCACAACATCCGCTTGGTCACCCCATGCCAGCGACCACAGTCCCGTCCTGCACCCGCTACCAGAACATCCACTCCGCGAGTCCGCTGACGCCCACCCACCGCCACCCCACCACACAATCGCACGAGTTGCCCGCGGCCTCACTGTTCTCGAAGATCATCTTGATGACGGGGTAGGCGAGGTCGCCCAGGAACAGCAGCCGGCCGACTGTGCCGTCGCTGTCGCAGTGAGAAGCCGTACCTCCCGGTCGGCGGGAGCCTGCATGGCCACGGCCCCGGTCGAGCCTGACGTGGCCCGGCTGGCCCAGGACGATCTCCAGGCTGACCAGTCCGTGGAGTTCACGGATCTCGCCCGCTTCGTGTAAAACCGTGGAAGAAGGGCGAAACACGCCGGAGGTCGCCCCGTCGGGGATCCGGTCCAGGACGGCGAGTGTGTGGGATGCCCGGCACCCAGCCCGGCACTTGCCCGATTCTTTGAGTACCAGGCACTGATAACTCTTTCAACTCGTGCTGCCAGGATCCGGGCGGACATCACAATGAGTCGGAACCCAGGGCAGCATCCGTGAAGTGAGAGTCAGCACACCGTGCTGCCCATAGGTCGGCAGGGAGCCGCTGCTGAACCGGTCCGTGCACGATCAGAAATCCGCCTCGACCGCCAGGTGCTCCCAGTACGAGTCGAAGAACTTCTGCGCCCGCACCACGAAAGCCATCCGACTGGACGCGAAGACGGCACCGGAGCCGGGCAAGGAATCGGCGTCCGCGCGGTACGGATGCAGCAGTGAAGCCGATCCCAGACCGATGGCGTCCCTGATCGTCATCACCTCTCCGGTCTTCTCCCACATGACGTGGTGCTCTGTGATCTCGTAGAGCCCTTGAAGGGCCTGATTCCCGTTCAGGATGTACAACTTGAAGCCGGGAACCGAGGGCACGACCCTGACGTCAACCATTACCTCGGGGACGAAATTCTTCGCCTGAAGATCGAACAGGGTCTGCCGGATCTGCGACACGCTTCGATAGAGGATGCCCTGAAGCCGCTGGAGCGGGCGCGGGTCCTCGGGATCGTCGATGTTCCTTGGCACCGGCAGCGGGGCGCGGGTGTCCGGCAGCATCAGGCGGGCCCTGATACTAGCCGGGGCCGAATTCCGGTCTTCCCGAATGCGCTGGGCCTGGTCCGAGATACGGTTCGCCAGCACTTCCGTGGTCATCGAATACACGTCGAGAGTCACCGCGCTCGCCCTGAACGCCTCGTCGAGCGACGGCCCCAGCATCACCGCGGGCACGCTCTCCGAGGCAACGGCCGCGCCCTCCGCCTCCGAGGGCACCACGCCACCGGGCAGTCCGGGAGCGACGAACGTCCCGCTCCCGCGCCGGCTCACGATCAGCCGCTCCTCGCGCAGCACGTCGAGCGCCTTCAGGACGGTCGACCTGGACGCACCGAAGCGCTCGGCCAACTCCTCGTTGGTCGGCAGCCGTCCGGTCGCCCGGAAGTCACCGCGGTTGATCGCGGCACGCAGTCCATCCGCAATGGTCGCGTACCAATACCTGGGCTCATCGTGACCTGACTCTCGATGCACCACCTCGTAACCGTACAACCACCCCACAGTTGCGTGCAGGCGAGTCCGGCATCCTTCCGCATCCACCTGCCCTTGCCAGCCGTGCGGAGGGTCGGCCGACGCATCCGGGGCGCCCGGCGGCAGAAGTGAAGTCCCACCCACCAGCCCCCAGCCCGATCACCGCCCCAGAAACCACCAACGACCTACGCCGCACCTCGCCCCCCTCCACACAACGAGACGCACAAAATTGACTTGCCATCAGCTTGCTCGTCACCGGGGAAGCCGCACCATCACAGCTGGTCTCGAATCTCTAACCAGGCAGCAACGTCGCGACTGACCTTTCCATTTGTCACGGCGGAAGAAATCCATGGAAGCGCAGACAAAATCAGTTCAACGTCTTGCAATGCGGAGAATCTGACATCCACCTCGCCACTCGCAGGGAGTACCCGCCCGACGGGCGCATAGTATCCCTCCCTGGCGGCCAAATGCTCCGCCTTTCTGATTTTGGAGTCTGCTATTTCCTGTTCACGCGAAACAGGCATGCGATTGAGTGCCCATTCGGCAGCCCCGCCCGGCGTTACAACTTCAGGCAGGTCGGCGACCGGCGGGTCGTATCGGAGCGCGATGGCCGCGAGTCGCAACATCCAGTACGCGCCCATGGGTGGCCTGATATCCCCAATGGCTACCGCGAGGCTGACAACCTCCACGCTAACTTCAAAGTCATGTCCACGCCGGCTCGAAACCACATCCAGTAAGGAGCTCAGGCTGGTTTCTAGCGATTCGAAAATCGCCAACCACCACTGAGGGAAGCTTCCATCAGGAAAGCGTCTGCAGATCCAGTCGGAGATCCCATGGACTGGGATGCTGCGAATCTCCCGAAGATCGGACTCTACGCTCATTTACGGGGCCTTCCCGCCGTAGTCCCTAATCACTGCAAATGGAACCCTGATTCCAGCTCCAGCGAAGGCGTCGACGCCTCGCGCGATAAACGCCGCAGCACGCTGCGCGCAGGGCGGCGTGTAGCGGCCCGTGAAGCTATCGAACGAAGAAACCGCACCACCATTTCGAAATCCCACTTGCCCAGCGCCAATTACTGGCGCTCCACCGCCAGCCACAGTGTGATGGATTCCGGGGCCAGCCCAAACCATATTAAGATTCCCTGCCTCGCCGATCGCCAGGAAAATTCCTCCTGCCCCACTTCCCCCAACGGAAATCATCCGAGACCGAAAAATTCAGAAAGCTCCGAAAATCTCCCCTCCTCCCCGATGGCAAGTTCCGGATCGAATTCAAACGACTCTCGCGCACATGTGATTCCCGGTCCATCGTTTTCCACTCGAATACCGCCGAACTCCGCAAAGAATTCTCCTGCCGCTGCATTCCAGGCGAAATTCTGCATTGCCGCTTTCCAACGGACCAGATTAACTCGGCGATCCGGAACCCAGCCCGCCCGCCGAAGGTCGCTTTCTACCTCTACCTTGTCGCCCGGGAAGAGGCCCTCGCCCTTCCGGACAGGCACGAAACCGACTCCGAGCTCGACCGCAGCCGCACCGCCCAGGAGAAACCCCCGCGCCTCGATGCCGCAGACCGCAGTGATCCCCTCACCTCGAAACGGTTCAACGAGACCGGTCACCACCGCGGCCAGTGCCCGGGCATCCCGAAAGACCGCCCACACATCGGCGTGGCCACTGATCCACCGGAAGTGTTCAAGCGCCAGGTCACGTGCCCTCACGGGCATGGACGGAAGTCTCCCGACCGCCCAGCAACGCCGCAAGCCATCACCGACACCCACCTCCTCCCCGCCGCTGATGACGGACATCGGCCGCCGCTGCCAGGGAGTGGCTCATGAATACGACACCGGACGGACGGCCCATCCCGCCCGCACACGCCGACGAGCGCACCATGCTCGAAGCATGGCCGGACTTCCACCATGCGACACTCGCCCTCAAGTACTCGGGCCTCAAAGATGATCAAATACGGACTACCGCGGCATCACCCTCGCCGATGACACTGCCCGGTCTCGTCCAGCACATGGCCAAGGTGGAACACAACTGGTTCCAGAGCGTGTTCACCGGTCCGACCGAGCCACCCGTCCTCGGCAAGACCAACCCCGACGGCTTCACCCTTCAGCCCGAACGAGGACTCGACGAGGCAACGGCTGCCTGGCAGGCGGAGGTCGCCCGAGGTCGTGAGCTGATCGCTGACGCGTCGTTGGACGACTCCGGTCACCTGTCCGAGCAGGAAGCAGTTCACCTCGGCGGCCAAGGAATCTCCCTGCGCTGGATCATGGTGCACATGATCGAGGAATACGCACGTCACAACGGTCACGCCGATCTCCTCCGTGAGCAGGTCGACGGAGCAACCGGCGCATGAGACGCCCCCCGGCCGGGGTGATCAGGCAAGACCCATGACCTCCTCGGCGGTGGCCTCCCCACGGGATACCTGATCAGGCCGGCGTACGGGCGCGGCTGCCCCGCATGACGTGCCCGCGGCTCAGGGCCCCCGGCCCCGGCCCCGCCCCGGACACCACTGAGAGCCGGCCGCAGGCAAGCCGGCGGTCCCGGGGCTTGACGGTTTGGACAGTGCGAACCAAGAATGCAGTGGATCCTGACAACGTTGTCTTAGGTTCGAACCCAGGAGGCGCATCCGCGTGAACCACCACCCGCCCCGGCTGAGCAGACGCCGGTTCGCCCAACTGTCCGGCCTCACAGTGGCGTTGGCGGCGTCCACGTCGCTCGGTGTCTCACCGGCCGCGGCCGACGGCCGGCCGGGCGTGCGTCGCCCGGCCGCTCCCGATGACATCGCCGACGCCTACTACCGGGCCCTGCTCACCCACACCCACTGGTCCGAAACCCAGTGGGACGCCTCCAAGGGGTACTACACCGCCAAGAACTTCGGCTTCGCCGTCGTCCTCGGCAACGCGCTGCTGCTCACCCGCGGTTCGTACGACGCCGAACGGGCCGGTGTCGACGAGAAGACCCTGCTCCTCCGTACCATCGCCACCATCAAGCACTTCGCCTCGTCGAACCGCCTCACCGGAGGCAGCGAATGGGGCCGCACCCTCTTCTTCGACACCACCTTCCAGCTCTACTTCGTCCTCGCGGCGCGCCTTCTCTGGGACCGGCTCGACAGCGAGACGCGCGAGAACGTCGACACGATCGTGCGGGCGCAGGCCGAGTTCACCACCGGACTCGGTACCGGGGACGACCCCGCCTCGGGAGACTGGACACCGCGCGGCCTCACCGGCGGCTATGTGGGCGACACGAAGCTGGAGGAGATGGGTGTCTACGCGCAGTCACTGGCCCCCGGACTCGCCTGGGCGCCCGACAGCGTGACGTACTCGCAGTGGCGGGACGCCTTCGGCCGCTGGAGCCGCAACGAGGCCGGGCTGCCGGCCGCGGACCGCGCCAACCCGGCGCTGGTCGACGGTGTCCCCGTCAGCGACAACACCGCGCAGAACCTCTACGACACCTTCATCGTCGAGAACCACGGCTCGTTCGGCCCGCATTACCAGTCCGAACTCTGGCGGACATCCGGGCGCAACGCCGCCCACTTCGTCACCGCCGGCCGGCCGATGCCCGAGGTCCTGACCTCGCAGCCGAACGCCGGGCTTCTGTGGGACACCCTCCTCATGGTGATGAGCGACTCGGGTGAGCCCCTGATGCCGATGGTCAACGACCGTGAGCACCTCTACGGACGCGATGTCATCCCCCTCGCGTTCCTCGCCCAGGTGCTGGGAGACCGGGCCGCCGCCCGCGCCGAGGCCGCGCTGGCCGAGCGCCTGGAGGCCTACCAGGCGTACGCGCCGGTCAACCGCCTGACCAAGTTCTCCGGAGAGCCCAAGTACGAGCCGGAGGCCCGCGCCGAGATCGCCGTCAGCTACCTCCTGCACGAGTGGCGGGCCGCGCAGGGCAAGGCGGTACGCCCGCTCACGGAGCGGGAGTTGTTCGAACGGGCCAGCGGCGTACGGGACTTCGGCCCCGGACCCGGCCTCATCGCGCACCAGTCACCGGCCGCCTGGGCCGCCGCCGTCAGCAAGCCCGGCTACGTCAAGTTCGCCTGGCAGCCCGCCCACGACAACTGGCTCTTCGCCCTCAGCGGGAACACACCCATGTTCCTTCCCTCGACCGCCGCCAAACCGGCCGCCCGATCCGTCACGACGTACAGCGAGGTCCGTGACGGCTTCGACGGCAGCGCGACGGTCTTCACCCTGCCCACGGGCTTCGCCGGGTTCACCACCCTCCCCTCGGGGGACGTCGTCTACGCGACGAGCGGCACCTCCGCCGGCGAGGGCCATCTCGAAGTGCGCAACCTCACCATGCCGGGCATCAAGGGCCTCGACGGCGGCCGTACGTACACCACCGCCGAGGGGGCGACCACCGTCTCCGCCAAGGACGACGGCGCCCCGGCGCCCGGCGGGCGCACGGACGACATCAGCTTCACCAGGGCCTCCTACCGTCAGTTGCGGATGCGCGGGATCACCCCGGACCCCAAATACGGCTACTCCCTGTTCGCGATCGAGGTACGCGACGGCGCCGAGGGGGCGGACCTCGCCCGGGGCGCCACCGCGACCGCCTCGTCCTCCGACACCGGCAAGGGCGCGGCCCTGGCCGTCGACGGCGACCTCACGACCCGCTGGGCCGTCTCCGTCGCCGACCGCCCGCGGGCGGACAGCTGGCTCACCGTCGATCTCGGGCAGGAGCGGGAGTTCGACCGCGTCACCCTGCGCTGGGAGGCCGCCGCCGGCCGGGCGTACGCACTCCAGGGCTCGGTGGACGGAAAGACCTGGACGGACCTGGAACGTTTCCCGCACGCCGACCTCACCAGCACCGGCGGCTGGGTCTCGGTGGACGGGCGGGCGGGCCTCGTCGTACGCGGCGCGAAGAACCCGCTCGCCGTCTACGGCGACACGCTGGTCCTCTCCGACGGTCCGGCCGAGGCCGTCCTCGTGGAGGGTTACGCCGACGGCGACCCGTCCGGGGTGAAGGCCGCCGCACGGCGCGAGGCACCCAGGCCGGAGCATCCTGATGTACTCGCGAGCACCGCGGGAGGTCACCTCAGCCTGTTCAACCTGTCGGCCACCGCCGTGACCACCACGGTGTCCCTGCCCCAGGACACCCGTTCGGTACGGCTGTACGCGGGCACGCAGACGCTGACGGCCGACGGCACCGACTACCGCGCCGAACTCCCCGCGGCTCAGGCGGAGGTGGCACCCGCCCGCTTCGTACTGCGGCCCGACGGCGGCGGGCGCGTTCCGGCCGGACTGCGCGCCGAGGTCGTGGACGCGGCGACACTCCGGCTGACCGGGCCCTCCTGCCGGCTGGTGGTCACCCCACCGGGCGGGCGGGCGACACACGTCAGTGTGCGCCGCGGGCGTACCGAGAACGTCACCGTGCGCGGTACCACCGCCTATCCGCTCACCGACATGGCACTCGGGCGCGTCACCTTCCCGACGGCGCCGCTCCCGGCCGGCATGTCCGACCCGGTTGCGGCGGTCGACGGCGATCCGCACACCTCCTGGAGTCCGGGCGCCGGCGGCCGCATGGTGGTCGACCTCGGGGCACCGACGGCGATCGGCGAGATCCGGATCAGCTGGACAGGGGGGCGGGCGCCGTCGGCGGAGGCCGAGTTCAGCACCGACGGTCTGTCGTACGAGCCTGCCGGAACCCTCCGGACCAGGGGTCGTGTCGCGACACTCACCACGAAAAGCACCGCCCGCTACGTGGCCCTGCGGATCAGTGGCCGGGCCGGCAACGACGCACGCGTGGTCTCGCTCTCCGTACTCCCCGGCTGACCCCCGCACCCGTCCGTCCCACCCGGCCGGTACGACGGCCACGGCACCTCGCCGTGGCCGTCGTATCCGCCCAGTGGCGCACCGGGCGACGTCCGGCGGCGGTCGGCGGCGGCCCGCGGCGGCCGGGGAGACGGTCACCAGCGACGCGGTCAGCGTCGACCCCCGCGCCGATGGCGGCAGTTCCTCCGTGGTCGACCTGGGGCCGGCGTTCTATGTGCCCCTCGGCACCCGCGACCACGTACGCGGCGTCCTGCTGGTGGCGAATGTGCCCGGCGGGCGGGTGTTCCCGGACGCGGTCGTCGACATGGTCATCTGTTTCGGCAATCAGGCGGCGCTGACCCTGGAGGTTGCCGAGCACCGCCAGGACGCCGAGCGCATGCTGGTCCTCGGCGACCGTGACCGTATCGCCCGCGACCTGCACGACCTGGTCATCCAGCGGCTGTTCGCCGGCGCCCTGACCCTTCAGTCCACGCTCGGCCGCGTCGCCGACCGGCCCCAGGTGAGCGAGAGGATCCAGCAGGTCGTGGACGACCTCGACGACACCATCAAGGTCATCCGCTCCACCATCTACGGCCTGCGGGAGAGCGACCGCGGCCGGGGCGGCCTCCGGGCGAGAGTGGTGACGGAAACCGATCGGGCCGCCGAAGCCCTCGGCTTCACCCCGGCGCTGCGGATGACCGGCCTGCTGGACACCGACGTACCCGCCGAGTACGCCGAGCATCTCCTGGCCGTGCTGGGCGAGGCGTTGTCCAACGCGGCCCGGCACGCTCACGCCACCGCCGTCGACGTCGGTGTCGACGTGAGCGACCGGACTCTCCGGTTGCGGGTGCGGGACAACGGCCGGGGCATCGATCCCGCCACCACCCGGCGCAGTGGTCTCGCCAACCTCCGGCGGCGGGCCGAGAACCTGGGAGGAGGCTTCAGCACGTCCTCGAACCAGCCGAGCGGCACGGTCCTGGCCTGGAGTGTGCCTCTGCCCCTGCCGTCCTGAGGCCTGAGGGTTCCCGAGAGCCGGGTCATAGCTGATCATTGCCATGGGGAAAGGGGCACGGAGGATGAGCGGGACAGTGACGGCGGTCAGCAGCAACGGCGAGTACTCGTTCACCAAGCCGAACCGGGACAGCATCATGCTGCTCGCCGGGCTCGGTGTGGAGGGCGACGTACATGCCGGCGTGACGGTCAAGCACCGCTCGCGGGTCGCGCAGGACCCCACTCAGCCGAACCTTCGTCAGGTCCACCTCATCCATGAAGAGCTGTTCGCCGAGGTCGGCGCTGAGGGATTCACGGTGGTGCCCGGTGACCTCGGCGAGAACATCACCACCCGCGGCATCGATCTGCTCGGCCTGCCGGTCGGCACGCTGCTGCGCGTCGGCGACGACGCGGTGCTGGAAGTGACCGGCCTGCGCAACCCGTGCCCGCAGATCGACAACTTCCAGGACGGGCTGCTGAAGCAGGTTGTCGGCCGCGACGAAGCCGGGAGCATCGTGCGCAGAGCCGGAATCATGAGCATCGTGAAGAAGGGCGGTGCGGTGCGTCCGGGTGACACGATCAAGGCGGAGCTTCCCAGCGGGCCGCACCGACGCCTGGAGCGGGTCTGATCCGACTGCCTGTCCTTCTCACGCCCCGGCGACGGCGGCCCGCAGTTCGTCGGTCACCGTGTGCAGGCAGCTGCCGAAACTCGCCTGCCCCGCGGTCTCGATCCACTGCCGGAAGGCGTTCCGGAAGGCCACTGTGGCGAGCTGCGCGGCCAGTTCGGCCGTCCCGGCGTTCACCTGACGTTGCATCAGCGCGTCGCGCATGGCCTCGGTGACCGCGGCCATCTTGGTCCGTTCGCGCTCCCGCAGCTCCGGGCTGGCGTCGATCACCGCCTGGCGCTGCGTCACGTCGCCCAATTGTTCGGCGAGTTGGGCGCCGACCCGCGCCAGTGCGTCGAGGGCGGCAGCGAGCGGGGCCGCGTTCGGGTCGGCCGTCAGGACCGCCTGCGCCAGTGCCGGGGGAAGGCGCTCCGAGCCGGCGAACAGGACCTCTCGCTTGTCGGGGAAGTAGCGGAAGTAGGAGCGCCGGGTGAGCCCGGCCCGCTCGGCGATATCGGTCACCGTCACGTTGTCGTATCCGCGCTCCAGGTACAGCTCGACAGCCGCCCGCTTCAGGCGCTCCTCGGCACCCGGATCCCACCTCGCCATGGGTTGACTCTAGCAGGCGATGTCTCACTGTGTCGTCAGTGCTAGCCTGCACTCACGACACACCGTGTCATCACTGAGGGGCTCGCTCGTCCCCGGTGCGGTCCGGAGCAGGCAGGAGGACGTTCACATGACCGAGACCAGCGGGATCGGCAGGACGACAGACGAGAGCAGGACGAACGACGAGGTATGGGTGGTCGGGGCGACCGGCCGTATCGGCCGGGGCGTGACCGCCCGGCTGGCCGCGCGGGGGCTGACCGTCGTGCCGGTCGGGCGCAGCCGGGAGCGGCTGCTCGCTGCCGGGGCCGAAGCCGGTCTGCCCGGGGACGCGAAGGTCGTCGTCGCCGACTCGGCCGGGCGGATCGCGGACGAGATCGTCCGGGAGCGCCCGCGGGTGGTGGTGAACACCATGGGCGCCTTCGCCACCACGGCACCGGTGATCGCCCGTGCCTGCATGCCCGGCGGCCACTACGTCGACCAGGCCAACGACGTGGTCGCCGTGGAGGGGCTGCTCGCCCTGCACGACGAGGCGGTGAAGGCGGGCAGCACCCTGGTCACCGGCGCCGGATTCGGCGTGCTGGCCACAGAGGCGGTGGTGGCGAAGCTGTGCGAGGGCCGGGGTGCGCCGCACCGGGTGCGGGTCGACGCCGTGGCCTCGGTGGCCATCGAGGCGGGTGTGCTCGGTACCGCCCTCGCGGCCAGCATGGTGGACGTGCTCACCGCCGGCGGACGGCGGTACGACAACGGGTGGCTGGTGCCGTCACGCCTTGGCGCGGACCAGCGGCGACTCACCTTCCCGGACGGGGAGTCGGCGAAGTCGGCAGGTGTCGCGTCCGGCGACCTCGTCGCGGCGCACGCGGCGAGCGGAGCACCGTTCGTCACCGCCACTTCCGCTCTCGTGCCGACCGCGCCGCTTGTACGTGCCCTGCTCCCGCTGCTCGGCCGCCTGCTGTCCGTTCCGGCCCTGCGACGCCTCGCCGTCGACCGGCTCGGCCGGGCCGCGATCAAGAAGGCCGTACCCCGTCCGCGCACACACTCCTGGGGACACGCCGTCGTGGAGTGGGCGGACGGCACCCGGCACGAGGGATGGCTCCGCGCCGGCGACGGCATGGACTTCACGGCCGACGTCACCGCCACCGTCACCGAACTGCTGGCCCGCGGTGCCGGCAGGCCCGGCGCCTGGACACCGGCAGCCGCCCTCGGGCCCGACCTGGCGACGACCGCGGGCGGCACCTTCGTACGGGACTGAGGAGCACCGACGAGTCGCCCCACTCGGAGAACCGGTCCGTCCTTCGTTCCTGTCGGTCCGGGCCGCTCGCCCCTATCCGGTGGTGCCGGCCGTGCGGTGCTCGCGCCGGCGGGCGGTGCCGGAATCGCTCGCGCCGCCTTCGAGTGCGGCACGGACGCCGGTGAGGGTGAAGGCCAGCGCCGCGGCGGCCACGACGGCGAGCCGGTGACCGAGCCGACCTGGCCGGCCGGGGTGCGCAGCGCGACCAGGGCGAAGGTCGCTCCGCTGGCGGCGCCGAGTGCGGCGGCCATGGCCAGGAAGGCGATGGTGCCCACCGGCGCCAGGGCCGGGGTGAAAGCCTGCACGACGGCACCGGCCACGACCACGGTCAGCGCGCCGGCCAGCACCCGGACCGGGCCGAGCCGGTCGGACAGCCAGCCGCCGATCGGGCGCATCGCCACCGCGAGGAGGACGAACCCGGCCATGCGATTGGCGGCGTCGCCCTGGGTGAGGCCGTAGCCGGTCTTGAGGTAGGCCGGCAGGTAGACGGAGAAGGCCACGTACCCGCCGAAGGCCACCGCGTACAGCGCGGACGCCTGCCAGGTGATGCCGAGCCGGGCGGTGGCCGCCAGCCGGCGGGCCAGCGGCTCGGTCGGCATGGTGCGGCCGGGCGCGTCACGCAGCAGCAGCGCGGCGGCGACGGCGTACGCGGCCAGCACCGCGGCGGTGATCAGGAAGGGAGTGGACATGCTGTGCGTGCCGACCAGCTTCACGGTGGTCAGGGCGCTGATCGCGGTGCCACCCATGCCGGCGCCGAAGACACCGATGGCGAGACCGCGCCGCGTGGGCGGGAACCAGGCGTTGACGAGCGGTACACCGACGGCGAAGGCGCTGCCGCCGATGCCGAGGAAGAAGCCGCCCGCCAGCAGCGCGGCGAGGGAGGAGTGCCCGGCCAGGCCGAGGTAGAGCACCGGCACGATGGTGGCCGCCGACACGATCGGGAACATCACCCGGCCGCCGAACCGGTCGGTCAGCGCGCCCACCGGGATACGGCCCAGGGAGCCGACCACGACCGGCGCCGCCACCAGCAGCGACTGCTGGAACGACGACAGGCCGAGGCTGTCCTTGAACCGAGGGCCGAGCGGGCTGAGCAGCGCCCACGCCCAGAAGTTCACGGCGAAACCGACCGTGGCCAGAGCCGGCATCAGCCACGCCCGGCCGGGCACCGGCGTACCCGACGGTGAGCCACCGCTCCTCGACTTCAACGGCTGGACCATGTCGTCCGTCCCTTTCCTCTGCACGGTGGTACGGCGCCACCGTGATCGCACACGCACCGCAAGTCCCTTGCCTGCGGGGCGACTTCCCGTCACCACTGTTCACCCCGCGACTCGGCGGAGGCATGGGCCATCAGTCCCTGCCGGCGGACAGACAGTCCCGGGGTGCGGATCCGGCGGTCCGGAGCCGGGAGGGGGGTAGGGCCGGTCGGCCCTACCCCCCTCGTGGCTCCCGCGGGGACGATGGAGCGATGTTCAGGAACGACGCCTTTCGCGCGCTCGACCGGCAGGAGAGCCTGCGCCTGCTCGCCAAGACGCCGGTCGGCCGTGTGGTCTACACCCGGCAGGCGCTGCCCGCGGTCCTCCCCGTCAACTTCTCCCTGGACACGGACGCCTCGGTGCTGCTGCGCACCTCGCCGGACTTGGACCTCGTACGCGCCATCGACGGTGTCGTGGTCGCGTTCGAAGCCGACGAGTTCGACGCGTCCACCCGGTCCGGCTGGAGTGTGGTCGTCACCGGCCGGGCCACCGTGGTGACGGACCACGCCGAGCACGAGCGGCTGTCGCAGGCCGGCCCCACGTCCTGGATGCCTCTGCGGGAGGCGGTGTTCGTGCGGATCGAAGCCGAGATGGTCACCGGTCGCGAGCTCAACGGGGCACGCGGCGATCGGTGAGGCGCGGCAATCCGTGAGGGGCGGCGGAGCGGGCCGACGCCGGCCGCCCCGGCCGGACGCGAGACGGTGTCGCGGAGTCAGCCGGTCGGCCCTGTGCCCGGGTGCGAGGCTCTCGGCTCCGTGACGCAGCCGGCTTCGGGGTTCGCGGACGCGCGCGGCGTGTGGCCGCCGTCCGGGCCGTAACCGAAGCGGATCAGCATCTGCGGGCGGCAGAGCCGCCTGGAGCCGGCCGTCGCTCTCCGCAAGTCCGGCCATTCCATGGCCTGGTGGAGGAGCGAGGTACGCACTCCTCGGGCCGTTGCCGTGAGCAGGACGTACTGCAGGGCCTGGCCCGCGCGCAGCCAGTCCTCCCGCCCATCGTCGGACGTCCACAGCAGGGCCGCCTGGGCATGGCGTTCGAAGCGCAGGGTGGGGCGCCGGAGGGCGGCCTGCGCGCCGGTGAAGTCCCTCATCGGCATCCGCGCCGCCGAGTCGGGCGGGCCGAGGGCGGTGAGCGGTATGCCGTAGGGGGCGTCCCTACCGGGGGCGGTGATCCAGCCGCGGGTTTCGGCGGCGCGCTCCGGGTCGGCGATGTTGCGTGCCTCCGCCGTGGCGGTCAGGCGCAGGAGCCACCGTGTTCCGGCGATGTCCGGCACATGCAGCCGCGCTCCGGCGCGATGCGCGGCCGCTGTCATCTCCGCCACGATCGGCGGGGGCACCGGCCTGCCGGTGAACGGCATCCGGCTTGAGTGCCGCTGCGCGATGGCCTCATGGAGACCGGCTTCATCGAGCTGGTCGTCCGCGGTGAGCCGGCGGGTCAGCCGGACGGCGGCCAGCAGTCCGGGTGCGTGCGGGTCCGGCAGCAGCCGTACCTCCGGTCGCATGCCCAGGTGTACGGCGGCGAGCCGGAGGTTGAAGACCGCGGCGCCCACGGACAGATAGAGGGCGCGGTGCGTCGGGTCGGCCAGCGGCAGGGTTCGCTCCGGCGCCGAATGAACCTCAAGCACCTGGCTTTCGGGGTCCAGGCGGAAGCGCCAGGGCTGTGTGTTGTGGATCGACGGTGCCGCGACGGCGGCCGCCAGGAGCGACTCCACGGTGGCCGCGTCCAGCAAAGTTCGGGTACGCATGATGCCTCCTCTTTCTTCCTCGTGACCGCGGGTCATCGGCATCCCGGACCGGCGGACGGCCGACGCGGTGAAGCGGTCCCTGGCCTCCGGGTCGAGCGGATGGCGGGCCGGCGGCAGGATCACGGCGGGGCTCATCGCGCGGTCCTGCCCAGCGCCCGGGGGCTGTGCCCGGCCGCCCTGGAGTGGGGGCAGACAAGGCGGGCGGCGGGACGGTGACCTGGCCGGACCGCGCGCGGTGCCCACCGCGCGCGGCAGCGGCGGAATCGGCATCGAGGCCGGTCGGCGTGGTCGTGCACGGGATACCTCCGGATCGGTCGCCGTCAGCGTCCACCGGCGGCGGCGGTCGGCGCGGTGTTCAGGAGCGGTTCGGGGAGCGGGAGGCCAGGGCGTCCGCGGTGGCCACCAAGGCCGCGCCCAGGCCGGTCAGCGCGGCACCCAGGCCCGTGACCAGGGTCGTGAGGTGCCATGCCTGGTAGGCGGACAGCAGTGAGGCGCGCAGGGACTGGCCCATGAACGCGGTACGGCGCAGTTCGGAGAGCTTCCCGTCGTCACCTCCGGTGGCGTGCAACTCGGTGCTGATCTCGGCATAGGTGCGACCGCCGGTGGCATGGGCGAGATTGCCCTTGATGAACTCGGCGTAGGCGTGCGCCTCGGGGCCGGTTTCCACGCGCCGGCCCGCGTAAGCGGCGAGTTCGGGGGGCAGACCGCGCTCGGGGAAGGTGATCTTCTGGGCCGCCAGCTCGGTACGGATCTCCTTCCGGCCGCTGCGAGCGCGCAGCACCATGAGCGGTCCGGCGACGCCCAGGGCTGTTCCGACCGTGGCGAGCAGGGTGCCGGCCCGACGGTGTGATCCGTCCATGGCGTGTTGTCCTTCTTTCCACTGGGGCGTGTCTTGGGGATGTTGGCTCTGGGTGTCTCTGGGGTGGTGGCTCCGGGGAGGGTGATGCTGCGTCCGGCCGCGAGCAGCGGCCGGACGCACGACCGAACCGGACGCCACACGCCGTACGCGCCACACCCGCGACGGCCGGGTACGGGGGAATCGGCCGCCTGACGGGCACGGGACGCCCTCGTACGGATGGGTATCCGCGGTTCGATCAATGCCCAGCATGCAACGCCCGCCACACCGGCTCCCTGGCCGACCGGTCCCAACTCCGGGACCATTGGGCCCTATTACGGCCTCGCCGGATGGGGCCGGAAGGTCGTCCGGCAGGGACCGCCGGCCCCAGGTGCGCCGAGGTCGACGCCGCCTAGCGTTCCTGGCCATGAAGAGCGATCAGAACGCACTGCGGCGGGAGTCGCGCGCCGGTGAGGGCTGGCCGCTTGCCGCCCGGCGACTGCTCACCCGCCGCGAGGTGTCCACCGACGGACATGCCGTGTTCGGCACCGGGGACGCCAAGTGGGAGGGCTTCTACCGGGACCGGTGGGCGCACGACAAGGTGGTGCGCTCCACGCACGGCGTGAACCGCACCGGTTCGTGCTCGTGGATGGTGTACGTCAAGGACGGCATCATCACCTGGGAGCACCAGGCCACCGACTACCCCTCGATCGGCGCGGACTGCCCCGAGTACGAGCCACTCCGGCAGAAGCGCACGACAGCCCAGCCATGGATGATGGCTGGGCTGTGTCCGGTCCCGGGCCGGAGCGGCAGAGCCTAGTGGGCGCGTCAGCCCCTGTGGGCGTGTCAGCCCTCGGCGTGGGCCAGCAACAGGTCGGGGCCGAAAACCTCGTAGCGGATGCGGCGTGCGGGGATGCCGGCCTTGAGCAGCTGAGTACGGACGGCGCGCATGAAGGGCAGCGAGCCACACAGGTACACGTCGGCGTCGGCGGGGAGGTCCAGGCCGTCCAGGTCCATCAGCCCGGTGCGCGCGCCGGGTTCACCGTCGGCGCCCTGCTCGTACCAGAACTCGGTCCGGGCGTCCGGGAGTTCGCCGGCCAGGCGCTGGATGTCGGCGCGCAGCGCATGGTCGGATGGGGTGCGGTCGGCGTGCAGGACGCGCACCGGGCGGGAGGCGCCGGTGGCGGCGAGATGCTCAAGCATTCCGGCCATCGGGGTGCAGCCGATGCCGGCGGAGACCAGCAGCAGCGGGCTGTCGGCGTCGTCCAGGACCACGTCGCCGAACGGTGCCGACAGGGTGAGCTCGTCACCTTCCCGTACGGTGCGGTGCAGGTGGTTGGAGACCTCACCCTCGGGGGCCTCGGCGATGCTCGGGACACGCTTGACCGTGATGCGCCGCACCTGGTCACCGGGGGCGCCCGAGAGGCTGTACTGGCGCAGCTGGCTTATTCCGTCGGGCAGTTGGACCCGCACGCTGACGTACTGGCCGGCGCGGGCGGGCGGCATGGGGGCATCGTCGGCCGGGCGCAGCAGGAAGGACACGACGTCCGGGGTCTCCTCGCGGCGCTCGACCACGGTCCACCGCCGCCAGGGGTGGCGCGGGTCGATTCCGGCCTCCTGGTACAGACGGGCCTCGCGGGCGATGAGCGCGCCGGCCATCAGCCAGTACACCTCGTCCCACGCCGCGCCGACGTCGGGCGTGACGGCGTCCCCGAGGACCTCGGCGATGGCACGGAACAGGTACTTGTGGACGATCGTGTACTGGTCCTCTGTCACACCGAGGGCGGCGTGCTTGTGCGCGATCCGGCTCAGCAGTTCGTCCGGCCGGGCGTCGGGATTGGCCAGCAGCGCCTGGGCGAAGCCGGCGATGGAGCCCGCCAGAGCCTTGCGCTGTTCCCCGTTGGCCTGGTTGCCGCGGTTGAACAACCCGTCCAGCAGCTCGGGCCGCTCGCTGAACATCGTGCCGTAGAAACGGGTCGTGATCTCGTCGAGCGCGCCGCCCACGGCGGGCAGGGTGGCGCGGACGACAGCGGCGGACTCGGGCGAAAGCATCGCTCTCCTCGGAAGTGCGGACGTGCGCGGGCAGGGGGCTCACACATCTCGTCTGCAAGCGGTCTATCAGCGATCCGGCCCCGGCCGGGGCCTCCGCGGACCTGCGGGGACGAACGGCCCAGCAGGTCAGGACCCTTGGTTCCGCGGTCCGGGCGGAAGGGGGGGCCGAACGGCCCTGCCAATTGCCCGACCGTCCCGATAAGGATGAATTCCGGGTTTCATGGATGTGTCCTCGGGATCGGGAGTCGGCGTGGGCGTACGCGTGGACGTGAGCCAGGGTCAGCGCTCTTCGCGGAAGTCGACGTGCCGGCGGACGAGCGGGTCGAACTTCCGCAGCACCAAGCGGTCGGGGTTGTTCCGCCGGTTCTTGCGTGTGACGTACGTGTAGCCCGTACCCGCGGTGGAGCGGAGCTTGATGATCGGGCGTAGTTCGTTGCGAGCCATGGCGCTACTATATGGCAATGATTTCCATGTTCAAGAATGGAATCGCTCGACGAGAGGCAGGTAACTCCGTGTCCGCCCACTGCCAACTGACCGGCGCACAGCCGGGCTTCGGCAACAACATCAGCCACTCGCACCGTCGTACGTCGCGCCGGTTCGATCCGAACGTTCAGCGCAAGCGGTACTGGCTGCCGAGTGAGGGCCGTCATGTGCGGCTGACCCTCAGCGCGAGGGCGATCAAGACGATCGACACCATCGGCATCGAGGCGGCGGTGGTCCGCATCCGGGCGCGAGGAGTGAAGGTCTGATGGCGAAGCAGAGCAAGATCGCGCAGAACGAGAAGCGCAGGCGAACCGTCGAGCGGTACGCCGCACGCCGTGCGGAGTTGAAGGAGATCATCCGCCGGCCCGGCACGCCGGAGTCCGAACGGATCGCCGCGGTCGAGGAGTTGCGGCGCCAGCCGCGCGACGCCAGTGCGACCCGGGTCCGCAACCGGGACAGCGTGGACGGCCGCCCCCGTGGCCATCTGCGCAAGTTCGGCCTGTCCCGGATCCGTATGCGCGAGCAGGCGCATGCCGGCCTCCTCCCGGGAGTGGTCAAGTCCTCCTGGTGACAGGTGAGTTCACCGGGCGGGCGGCCGACCCCCTGATACCCGCGCGGCCCTGTCCGACCCGGAGGACGGACAGGGCCGCTACGGTCAGGGTCTATCCCGCGTCGGCCCCGATGTTCGGCGTGCTCGGAACGGCCGTCCCGTAATAGTCCGCTCCGCCGTTGCCGGGCACGGCCGTGCCCGCTTTGAGCGCCGGTGAACCGGACTTGAGGGTGTAGGCCTGTGGGCATGGCTGCGGCCCCGTGCCCGAGGCCGGAGACCACGAGCAGGTGCCGCCCGCGCCGGGCGAGGTGAACAAGGGGTCACCCCACACCGACCCCGTCTCCAGCCCGGCCGCCTTCCACGCGGCGAAGTCGGCGTGGGTCGTACCGCCCCAGCGCCAACCACCGGTATTCGTCCCGTAGTACAGGTTGTTCGACAGCGTCATACCGGTCTGCCCGTTGGGGTTGTAGTAGAGCTGGCCGGTCTTGCCGTACGGGCCCTTGTTGGCCATGTGGCAGATGTTGTCCTTGATCTGCGAACCACTGGCCCACGTGCCCGAGGCATAGCCGAAGAGGAAGCACGCACTCGCGCCGGCCTTCTTGTTCGCGGTCTGGTCCTTGTTGGTGAAGAAGGTGTTGCCGTAGATCGACAGCGCCTTCTTCGGCGCGCTGGGCACCACGTCGAACAGGCCGCCCTGGGCGTTCGCCCAGTCGTCGTTCTCGGAGATGTTGTAACGGTAGGTGTTCGGCCCCCACACCATCGAACTCGCGGTCGAGGTGTAGGCCAGATAGCCGCTGCCCGCGTTGTCGTGGGTGTAGTTGTACTCCACCACCGAGTTCGTGGTGCCGCCGTCCAGGTCGATGCCGTCCCAGTCACAGCCGGCCGTGTAGGCCGGGACCGGCTGGACCTTGTACACCTCGTTGTGACGGATCGTCACATCGTTGGAGGTGTACGTCATGATCCCGCTGGCGCCGCCGCACGAGGTCACGTTCGCCCCGATGTCGTGGACCAGGTTGCGCTCGATGACCGCACCGTCCCAGCCGTTCCCGGTCAGCGCGGCCCCGGTGCTCTGGGCGGCCATGCCCAGGTTGTAGACCGTGTTGCCCGCGACCCGGACGTTGGTGATGTTGGTCCCCGAGCCCCAGCCGTAGATGCCGGGCCCGGCGTTCGAGGTCACCTCGGCGCCGTGCAGCTTGTTGTTGAGGATCTGCACGTCGTCCAGCGGCCCGCTGTTGGCGTTGACCGCGTAGCCCAGGACCATGATCTGCCCGCCGAAGGTACTGCTGCTGCCACTGGGCGTCGAGAACCCGGAGATGTCCGAACCCGTCACCTTCAGGCCCTTGGCCGCCGTCGACGACGTCTGGTTCTGGAGCAGCACACCGGCCGCGGTCGTGGTGCCGTTGACCACCTTCATGTTGGCCAGCTGGAAACCGCTGACATTGTCCGCCGTAACAGCCGCCGAATAGTCGCCGGTGCAGTTGGACTTGAGGGTCGCCTGACCGGTGCCGTACGAGGTGATCTTGAACGGCGTCGAGGCCGACGATGCCGGGACGTTCGTGGAATTGAAGACCAGACAGCCGGTGAACGCCTGCCCGCCCTGGAAGGAGACGACGCTCCCCTGCGGGAACGTGAATCCGTTGACCTTCCCGGTCGACTTCCACGCCTGGTCCGGCGAGAGACCGGTGTTGCTGTCGCTGCCGGTGGGTGACACGTAGTAGGTGGTTACGGCGGCGTGGGCGGTGCCCGTGGCGGCGCCTGCCAGCAGCAGTCCCAGCATTCCCTGGGCCACCACCGCGGCACAAATCCTTGCTCTCATGCTTCTCCCTTCCGCGTGGCCGTGACGACGCACGGACACGCGGGTGACGACTCGTGGTTGAGGCATGCCTTGACGAACCACGCGGCACTGCCGACATGGCGTCCAGGCGATATGGATCGAAGAGCAGGTGAGGGGAGTCTCCTCGGCGCATCGCTCCCTTCGGCGGACGGCTTCGCCGTCCGGGTCGAGACGGTCCTGGCGGTGCGGGCCGGTCCCCGTTCCGGGCCGGCACCGGGTCATCGAGGGCAGCCGGGCCGAACGACCGCGCGCGTCCCGGCGCGGTGCGATGTCCGACGGCAAGCCCCGCAAAGGTGGTCAGGTGATCAGAAGGGTGCGCCGGGCCCCGGTCCGTGAGCTGTTACCGGTGTGAATGTGGATCTCGCCGGGCTCCACGGTGAACACGCCGTCCGGGTCGTTGGTCCAGTAGCCGATGTCACCGGCGTCCAGGAGGAAGCGGACGTGCTGCTCCTCCCCAGCCGCCAGCCGGACCCGCTGGAAGCCGCGCAGCCGGCGGACCGGCTGGACGATGGTCGCTGCGGGGTCCTGGATGTAGAGCTGGACCACCTCCTCGCCCTCCCGGTCACCGGTGTTGCGCACCGGGACACTCACCTCGACCGATGCGCCCGCCCGCAGTTCCGCCGAGGCGATCCGCCCACAGCTCAACTGCGGCTCCCCCACCTCGAAGGTGGTGTAGCTCAGGCCGTAGCCGAACGCGAATTCCGGGCCATCGGCGACATCGAGGTACTTCGAGACGTACGTCACGTCGGGCTCGGCCGGGTTGTAGGGGCGACCGGTCCGCTCGTGGTTGTAGTAGAGCGGAACCTGCCCCACCACGCGCGGGAACGTCACCGGCAGCTTGCCGCCCGGGACGACCGCGCCGGTCAGAACATCCGCGACGGCGGGACCCGCCTCGATGCCCGGATGCCAGGCCATCACGATCGCCGACACCTTGTCCGCCCACCCGCCGATCGTCAGCGGGCGCCCGCCCACCAGCACCACCACGCAGGGCGTGCCGGTCGCCGCGACCGCGTCGATCAACTCCTCCTGTGCGCCGGGCAGGCCCAGTTCGCTGCGCACGGCCGCCTCCCCGCTGATCGCGGACGGCTCGCCCACCACCAGCACCACGGCGTCGGCAGCCTTGGCGGCAGCCACCGCCTCCGCGATACCGGAGGTGTCGGCCCCTTCCGCCGCCACCCCGGGCGCATGGCGAATGCCGGTGTCCGGCAACGCATCCCGCAGCCCGGACAGGACCGGGACCGCCTCCGGTGCACCCGGCAGCGTCCACGTACCCAGCAGGTCACCGGAAGCGGCGAACGGCCCCACGACCGCCAGCGAACCCAGGCCCGGCACATCCAGAGGCAAGAGCGCGTTCTCGTTCCTCAGCAGCACCATGCAGCGACCAGCCGCCTCGCGCGCGGCGGCCCGTGCCTGCGCGCTCGGGGCGGACAGAGCGGCGGACTCGTCCACGTAGGGGCGCTCGAACAGGCCCAGACGCAGCTTCAGCCGCAGCACCCGGGACACCGCGTCGTCCAGCCGCTCCCCCGTCAGCGCCCCTGAGGCCAGCAGGTCGCGGCCGTGCTCGACGAAGGTGGTGGAGACCATCTCGATATCCACTCCGGCGGTCAGTGACCGCCGTGCCGCGTCGGCCTCGTCCACCGCACCGCCGTGTGTGACCAGTTCCAGGACGCCGGTCCAGTCGCTGACCACCACCCCGTCAAAACCCCACGCGTCCTTGAGGATGCCGGTCAGGGTGTGCTCGTTGGCGTGAGCCGGAACGCCGTTGACGGTGTTGAACGCGGCCATCACAGTGGCGGCGCCGGCATCGACAGCGGCCTTGAACGGCGGCAGATAGAGGTTGCGCAGCCGCTGCTCGGACACGTCGACGGTGTTGTAATCACGGCCGCCCTCCGCGCCCCCGTAGGCGACGAAGTGCTTGGCGCAGGCGGCGACCCGGTCCCTCGCGCGCAGGTCGTCGCCCTGATAGCCACGCACCTTGGCCACCGCGTAAGCAGTCGTCAGGTACGGGTCCTCGCCCATGCTCTCCGCGATCCGGCCCCACCGCGGCTCCCGGGTCACATCCATCATCGGAGAGAACGTCCAGTGGATCCCGTTGGACCGCGCCTCACGCGCCGACACCTCCGCATCCGCCACTGTCACCGCCGGATCGAACGCGGCCGCCTGGCCCAGCGGAATCGGAAACGTGGTGTGAAAGCCGTGGATCACGTCCAGGCCGAAGACCAGCGGGATGCCCAGGCGGGACTCCTCCACCGCGATGCGCTGCAGCGCGTTGCTCGCTCGCGCACCGACCACGTTCAGCACCGAACCCAGCAGGCCCTTTCGGGCGGCGGTCTCGGCCGCCACGGTGTCACCACCGCCCGGTCCGGTGTCCCAGGCCCAGGCCAGTTGCTGCAACTGGCCGAGCTTCTCCTCGACGGTCATCCGCCCCAGGAGTTCCTCGATACGGGACCCGTGATCATGGCCGCTCATGGCGGATTCCTCTCAGTAGTGGTGCGGCCGGGAGCGGATCTCCTCCGGCCAGGCGAGCTGGATGCCGAGGGTGTGGCTGAGCAGCCTCTGGTAGTCGGCGAGCTGGTTCTGGTCGGAGCGGACCTTGCGGGGCGGCAGGGCCCGGTCGAGGCAGAATCCGGCGAGCGCGCCGACCGCCTCGCCGATGGCCCACTCCACGGGGTGCAGCCGGTAACAGCCGTTGGTGATGTGTGTGGTGCCGATGTTCTTGTTGGCGGGCAGGAGGTTGTCGACACGGACAGGGATCAGCGCGCCGAGGGGGATCTGGAACGGGTAGGACTCGATGTCGATGTACGAACGGCCCGCGGTGCTGGGGTGCAGGTCGATGCGGTAACTGCCGAGGCCCACGCTGTCGTGGAACACCGCACCGCCCGCGCCCGGCGGGCGGGCCTCAACGCCCACATGCTGCTCGACAACGGTGAACTCCGCCCTGATGCGGCGCGCTTCACGGATGTACGGCGCCTTGGCCAGACCGTCCGAGGTGCCCGTCACGTCGGGCCGCAGCCGCAGGCCGGGCCAGCCGGTGCCGCCGTCGGGACGGGGGGCGTCGGTCTGCAGCCAGTACAGGAAGGACAGTGACAGATCGCGGCCGGCGTCGAGTGCCGCTTGTCGCCGCTGGGCGTCGACTCCGAGCAGCGGCGCCTCCCAGTAGTCGATCTGCGGCCAGTTGACCATGGTGACGTCGGAGGCGAAGGCACCGGCCGCGAACTGTTCGCGGGCCAGGACACGGCGGAACTGCCACAGGTCGAAGTGCTCGCCCGCCGCCCGGTCGGCGCCCATCAGTGCCCAGGTGCGCTGCCGGAGCGTGATGGGCTCGACGTCGGTAAAGGAGAGCTGCGAACCGGGCCAGAACGGGGCGACGGTGGTGCGCCAGTGGTCGTAGGAAGCGGGCCGGTCGATCACATGCTCCTCGCCGGGCCTGTGGTCCAGGGCGAAGCACCAGGACACGGCCTGCTGGTCCAGGGGGTCGGCGGTCTCGGGGGCGTGCGGCTCTCCGGTCTCGTCGCGCCCTTCCGCGCCGATCACGTGTTCCACGCCGGCCAGTTCCAGCAGGTCGCCGAGCTCGGTGGCGTCCGCGACGTAGTCGGCCTGGACGGTGATCTCGCGTTCGCCGTGCCGGCCGGCCAGCGTGACCGCCTCTATGCGGTCGCCGTCGGTGTGTGCGGCGACCGGTTCGTATCCGGTGAGGACGGTGAGCGCACCGGAGGACCGCCACGGGGCGAGCATCTCCTCCAGGACGGCGGCGGCCACCCGAGGTTCGTGGCACATGCGGCTGACGACGCCGAGCCCGGGGTCGAGCAGCGGGTCGTGTGCGGCATCGGGTCTGAGGGGATAGTTGCGTCGGTAGTAGTCGCGCACGCGGCGGCGCAGTTCGGTGTAGCCGGGTGGTGCGGCCGGGCCTTCGATCCAGGGATGTTCGTCGGGCGGTACGGCTTGTGCGGTGAGTTGCCCGCCGAGCCAGTCGGTGACCTCGGTGAGCACCACGGTCCGGCCGAGCCGGGCGGCGGTGAGCGCCGCGGCCACGCCGCCGAGGCCGCCGCCGACGACGAGGACCTCGGTTCGTATGTCTGTCATGGGTTCGGGGTTCCTTCTGCCGGCTCTACCGGTCGCAGTGGTCGGTCGGCGTCGGTCGTCGGCGTCGGGGCAGCCGGGACCGACGGACGGCGCCGCGCGGGTGCCGGCGCGTCCGGGGTTGTGGGGTGGCGAGGGCTGTTCGGGCCTACTCGCGCGCGTCCGCGATGGTGGTACCGGGAATCAGCGGGCAGGGCACCATCAGGCTGCTGGTGCGCAGGTCGGGGTCGTCGAGCATGGCCTGCAGCCGGTCCACGGCGAGCCGGCCGATCTCGACGCGGGGAATCACCAGGGAGTCCCACTGTCCGGACAGGTCCGCGGGCGCCGCCTCCAGCACGGCGACGGACACGTCGTCGGGGATCTTCCGTCCGCGCGCGGCCAGTTGGCCGCGCAGGGACTCCGCCAGCCGCACGGACTCCACCACGATCGCGGTCACCGCGCCGCCCGCCACCTCATCGAGCCACGGCCCTTCGATGTCCACAGCGCCGTGGAACCCCGGCGAGACATCGGTCAGTCCGAGCCGCTCGACCGCCTCCGCGTAACCGAGGCGACGGTCCTCGTACGGTTCCATCTGCAGCCACTCACGGATGTAGCCGAGTCGCCGATGGCCGTGCCGCACCAGTCGTTCGACGATCTGTCCGCTCGCCGCGTGGTAGTCGGGGACGATCTGCGGGATCTGTGCGCCGGGTACGTCGCGGCGGCCGATGTGAACGAAGGGATAGCCCTCGTACCAGAGGCGCGCCAGCTCACCGCGGTCGGCGGCGACACCGAACAGGATGCTGCCGTCGGCGAGGTTGAGCCGATTGGTGCCGTCCTTGTAGATCTGGCGTTCGCCGTCGGTGCCGGACCCGGTCGAGGTGAACAGCACCAGGTCGAAGCCGGTCTCCTCGGCCCGCTCCTCGATGCCGAGGAGGAACTCGAAGTAGAAGTCCTCGTGCGCGCGGGGGAACACACGCTCGAAGGTGTGCACCCCCAGCAGGTTGTTGCGTTTCTTGCGCATGGCCCGTGCCGCCGGATTGGCGACGTAGCCCAGCTCTCGCACCGCCTCGAAGACCCGCTGTCTTGTCTCTTCCGGGATCCGCGCGGTCGCCGCGTTCCCGCTGATCACGCGGGACACCGCGGACTGGGACACCCCGGCCAGCCGTGCCACGTCCGCCTGGCTGGGTGCCTTGCCCCGTCGTCGCGCTGTCATGATGCCCCCTGGAGCTTCTCCCGCCGGGCGGCGGTCGCCGCGGCATGTGTCGTCTCGGCGAGTTCCCCGGCCCGGCCCTTGGCGTGCAGCCAGCACTTCGCCCAGTGCCCGTCGCCCAACTCCGTGCGCGGCGGGGCCTCGACGGCGCACTCCCGCATCGCGAAGGGGCAACGGGGGTGGAACCGGCAGCCTGTTGGCGGGTCGATCAGACTGGGCGGCTCGCCCAGTTCGTCGGCTCCGGCGAAGAGCTTGTCGCGGTCCCCCACGCCGCGCTCGGGGTCCGGCGAGGACTCTATGAGCAGTTTGGTGTACGGGTGCCGCGGGGACGCGATCACTTCCTCCTTGGGGCCTGACTCCACCATCTGTCCTGCGTACATCACGGCGATCTCATCACACAGATAGCGGGCGCTGGCGATGTCGTGCGTGATGTAGAGCAGCGCGAGGCCGTCCTCGGTACGCAGTCCCTGCAGGAGGTTGAGCATCTCCAGCCGGATCGACACGTCCAGCATGGAGATCGGTTCGTCGCCGAGCAGGACCTTGGGCTCCACGGCGAGTGCGCGGGCGATGACGACGCGCTGGCGCTGCCCGCCGGAGAGCTCGTGGGGGAACTTCGCCGCGAACTCCGCGGCCGGAGTGAGGCTGACGCGTTCCAGGAGTTCGGTGATCCGCGTCTTCCGCCCCTGGGCCGTCAGGTGCGGCTGGTGCAGGCGCAGCGCACGTTCGAGGTTGTAGCGGACACGGTGCAGCGGGTTCAGCGATCCGAAGGGGTCCTGGAAGATCAACTGCACCTCGGAGTGGTAGGTGCGCTGTGCCCGCCGGTTGCCGCGCACGGTCTCGCCCCGGAGCACGATCTCACCCCGGGTCGGCTCGTGGAAGCGGGCCAGCATGCGGGCCAGAGTGGTTTTGCCGCTGCCGCTCTCCCCCACCAGCGCCAGGATCTGACCGGGCTTCAGGCGGACGGTGGCATCCTCGACAGCGCGGACGAGGGACGTGCCGCCGAGGGGGCCGCGGACGGTGAAGTGCTTGGAGACGTCCCGTGCTTCCAGCACGTACTCCGGCGCGTCCGCCTCGGACACCTTGTCGCGCAGGACCTTTCTCACAGGATCGCGCCTTTCGTCTCGCCGCTGTCGGTCTCGGTCTCGGTCTCGTTGAGCAGGCACGCCGCCTCGTGCCCTGCCTTCGGCCCTACGGGCAGCAGGGCCGGCAGCCGTTCCTCGCACCCCTTCATCCGCTGTGCGCAGCGCGGGTGGAAGGGGCAGCCCACCGGTGGGCGGCGCAGGTCGGGCGGGGTACCGGGGATGCCGCGCAGGGTGCGCAGCGGGGCGTGCAACGGCGGGAAGGAGTCGCGCAGCCCTTGGGTGTAAGGGTGTTTCGGGGCGCTGTAGAGGGCCGCCGCCTCGCCCACCTCGACGATGCGGCCGGCGTACATGATGGCGATACGGTCCGCCAGTTCGAGCAACAGCGACAGGTCGTGGGTGACGAAGACGACCGCGAAGCCCAACTCGCGCCGCAACCTGAGCACTTGAGCGAGGATCTGGCGCTGCATCACGACGTCGACCGCGGTTGTCGGCTCGTCCATCACCACCAGTTCGGGCCCGCAGGCCAGGGCCAGGGCGATGGCGGCGCGCTGGCGCATACCGCCGGACAGCTGGTGCGGGTAGTCGCGGACGCGGTCGGCGGAGATGCCGACCAGGGCGAGCAGTTCGGCGGCCCGCGCCCAGGCGTCCCGCTTGCTCAGCGAGCGGTCGCGGGCCCGCAGGACGTCGGCGAACTGGGCACCGATCCGCATCACCGGGTTCAGCGCGTCCATGGCGGACTGCAGCACGATGGACAGCGCGGTCCACCGGTAGCGGCGCATCCGCCTGCCGTCGAGCGCGACGAGATCGACGGGCGGGGCACCGTCGCGGCCATGGAAGAGGATCTCTCCCGCGGTGGTGACGGCGGGCGGTCGCTGGAGCCGGGTCAGGGCGGTGATCAGCGTCGACTTCCCGGAGCCCGACTCCCCGGCCACGCCGAGGATCTCCCCCCGGCGCAGGGTGAAGGAGACGTCGGAGCAGGCGCGAACGGGTACGCCACCGGTGGCGTACTGAACGGTCAGGCCGCGTACCTCAAGGACAGCCTGTCCGGCGGAGGTCTTGGACGGCATGTGCTGCTCGGCCTGTACGGTCATCGGGATCCACCTCCGGTCGGAACGGTCGTCGGGCGCGGCGGGACGGGGCACCTGGCCATCACGCCCCACCGCCTGTTCGCGCGAGCCGCTTGGCGCGCCGCACCGAGACGGGGCGGGCAACTCGCAGTTTGGGGTTGGCGATCTCGTCGACGCCGAAGTTGACCAGGGCACAGGCCGTACCGATCAGGGCGATGCACAGGCCGGGCGGTACGAACCACCACCACAGGCCGCGCAGCACGGCGCTCTGCTGCTGCGCCGACTGGATCATCGTTCCCCAGCTGATCGCCGAGGAGTCGGAGATGCCCAGGAAGGCGAGTCCCGCCTCGGCCATCACCGCGCCGATCATCGCGTGCAGGAACATCGAGGCGATGAGGCCGGTGAGATGGGGCAGCACTTCGGCGAAGACCAGCCTGCGGCCCCGCTCGCCCAGCATCCGCATGGCGCGTACGAAGTCGCGGTTGGCGATGCTGAGCGCTTGGGCGCGCAGCGTGCGGGCGCCGCCGGACCAGCCGAAGAAGCCGATGATCAGGGCGATGGTGGTGATTCCCGTGCCCTCCAGGTAGCCGGCGACGATGAGGATCAGAGGCAACACGGGCAGGACGAGGAACAGGTTCGTCAGGAAGTTCAGGCCGGCGTCGACCTTGCCGCCGTAGTACCCGGCCGGTACTCCGATCAGGATCGCCATCGCCGTGCCGACCACCGCGCCGAGGAGCCCCACGTACATCGACCCGCGTGCCCCGGCGACGACCTGGGCGAGGACGTCCTGCCCGAACTGGTTGGTCCCCAGGAGGTGGGCGGCGCCGGGTGGCTGGGCGATGACGCTGGTGTCGTTCTCGCGCGGGTCGAGGCCCAGCAGGGTGCCCACCAGCCAGGGCCCGAACACGGCGAGCAGGCAGAAGAAGGCCAGGATACCCAGGCCGATGCGGACCTTCCAGCTGGTGAGGAATGCGGTGCTCAACTCCCGTCACCCTCCTTCTCTGATGCGCGGGTCGAGCAGGGCGTACACCGAGTCGGCCAGCAGGTTGGCCAGCAGAACGGTCAGCATGATGAGGAAGAAGACTCCTTGCATGACCGGGTAGTCGCGCTGCTGGAGCGAGGTGAAGAGCAGATAGCCGACACCCGGGTAGTTGAAGACGACCTCGGTGAGCAGGGCGCCACCGACGACGTGACCGAGGGCGAGAGCGAAGCCGGTGAAGTTCGGCAGGACGGCGTTGCGGGCCGCGTAGCGGAGCATCACCCTGCGGTTGGACAGGCCCTTGGCCTGGGCGAGAAGAACGTAGTCCTCGCGCACGGTGGTGACCGTCATGTTGCGCATGCCGAGCAGCCAGCCGCCGAAGGCCGAGAAGACGATGGTGGCGGCGGGCAGCGCCCCGTAGTGCAACACGCTGAGCAGGAACGACGGGGAGAAGTCGATCGGCAGGTCGGCGTCGTATCCGCCGGACAGCGGGAACCAGCCCAGCTGGAAGCCGAACAGCCACAGTCCGATGAGCGCCATCCAGAAGTACGGGATGGCCGAGACGAACGTGGTGAGCGGACTGACCACGGTGTCGAAGCGGCTGCCCGCCTTCCAGCCCGCGGCGGCGCCGATGCCGGTACCGAGGACGAACGCGATCACGGTGGTCGATCCGACCAGAAGCATGGTCCAAGGCAGCCCCTGCCACAGCAGGTCGCTCACCGGCGTGGGGAAGTTGCTGACCGAGACACCGAGATCGAAGTGCGCCAACTGGCCCAGGTAGTCGATGTATTGGCGGCCGAGATTGGTGTCCGGTTCGCCGAAGACCTTCTGGATCGACTCCAGGGCGCTCGGCGACAGCTGCTGGCCGCTGACCCGCTGGAGCTTGTCGACGATGCCGGCGGACGGGTCGCCCGGCATGAGCCGCGGCAGGAAGAAGTTCAGAGTGATCGCCGACCATGCGGCGGCCAGATAGAAGCCGAGGCGGCGTGCCAGGAACCGCCAGCGGCGGGGCACCCTCGCTGAGCGCGCGGCGGGCGCGGCGGAAACAGCCGCCGCAGTCACTTGGCGGCCTGCTTCAGGTCCATCAAGGTAAGTGTGGCGTCGGGGCCGAGGCCCGGGAACGGCACGTGCGTGAAGTGCTCGGGGGTGGGCCAGCCTTCCCAGTGCGAGGCGTTGATGGCTATGAACCAGTAGCTGTTGTAGATGGGGCTGTACGGCACCTGGTCCGCGACGATCCTCTGGAGTTCCTCCCCGGCGCTCTTCGTCACCGCGGGTTCGTTCGACCCGAGCAGCTTTCCGAGCGAGGTGTCGGTCGCCTGGTCCTTCCACCGCCCGAAGTTGGTGGCGGCCTTCTCACCCAGCGGGCGGTGGGCCCGGCTGCTCAGCCCGCTGTAGACGCCGGCGACGCCGCCGCCGGTGGTGAAGTTGATGGTGAGGTCGAAGTCGCCGGCCTGCTGCTGCTCGTACAGGTTGGCACTGGGGGCACCGACCTGTTTCACCGTGATTCCGAGATGCTTCTGCCAGCTGCGGATCATGATGTTGGCATACGGGTCCCACCCGTAGTCCTGGTTGAACGAGAGCCTCGGAGCGTAGGACTTGCCGTCCTTGACCAGCTTGCCGCCCCGCACCTTGAAGCCGCTCAGCGCCAGCTCCTTCTGCGCCCCGGCGGCGTCCACCGCCTGCACCTTGTTCCGGTACTCGGGCAGGATCACATCGGCGAAGACCTCATCGACCAGTCCCGTGGGTCCCGCCTCCGTGCCGGGACGCTCCAGCATGGTGACGATGTCCTTGCGCGGAATGGTCATCGCGAGCGCCCGCCGCAGATGGACGTTGTCGAAGGGAGCCTTGGCGGTGTTGAAGAAGAGAGCGTAGGTCCCGCCGGTCGCGTACTTCTGATACAGGTGATGCTCGGGGTTTTTCGCCTCGTACTCCTTCTCGGCGCCGTTCCAGGCGATGAGCGCCCAGTCCACTTCGCCGCGCAGCAGTTGGGCCCGCACGGCGTCGCCACTGGTCGGGACGACTTTGAGCTCCTTCAAGGCGAACTTCCCGCCCCAGTAGTCGTCCCTGGCGCGGAGGGTCACCTGCTGAGCCGCGAACCGCTCCAGGGTGAAGGGGCCGGTGCCCACCGGGTCGGGATTGGACCAGCTCTTGAGGTCCTTCCCCGCCCAGATGTGCTTGGGCACGACCGGAACCATGATCGAGGCCAGCTGACCCAGTTCGCTGAAGGCAGGCTGCTTCCAGTGGAGAGTGAGGGTCGTGGCGTCCTTCTTGACCACGCGCTCGTAGGTGGTGCCACCGGTGTTGAACGAGGGGTCCTCCAGTGGGATGCCCAGCGAGAACACCACGTCGTCGGCGGTCATCGGCTTGCCGTCCGAGAACGTCACATCATCGCGCAGCGTTACCGTGAGCGTGGTGCCGGCCTCGTCGAACTCCAGGCTCCTGGCCAGCCACGGCTTGACCTTCGCACCGTCGCTGTAGTCGATCCGGGCCAGCGGCTCGTAGATCATCTCGCTGTTGGGGGACTTCTGCGTGGCGGGGCCGAACATGTTGTAGTTGCGGACGAACGTCGTCCCTCCGTCGGTCTTGCCGAACACGAGTGACTTCGCCGATGTGCCGCCCGCCCCGGACCCGCCCGTTCCTGCCGTGCAGGCACTCGCCCCGAGGGGAATCGTGACGGCCGCGGCGGTGGTGCGCGCTAGGAAGACTCTTCTCGTGGGCATGGCTGACTCCTGGCTGGTCGTTAGGGCGGGGCTGCGCACAGAGAGTTGCTCATACGTATGAGCAATGACGGAAGAAGGCTCCGGGGCACTTGCTTCTACGTATGACCAGGGAACGTACGGACGTTGCGGGAGAGCGTCAAGGGTGTGACGGCAATGTTTTCCGGCCGTTGACAGCCTGGTGCGGCCAGCCTAGGTTGAGCGCGCTCACGGTGCATCAACAGCCGCCTCCAGCACCTGCCTTGGTCACCGCGACGGGCCGTCGTGCATGACGCGCTCCGCCCGCCGGCGTCCAGTCGTCGCTCCCGCACGCTCTCGTGGACCAGCCGCCCGTTGCCCAGGGCCGCCGGCGGATGGGTACTGCGCCGCCCCGTCGATCCCGCACTTCGCCGCTCATAGCCCAGGAGCTTTCGCATGCCGCGATCCGACCGGCCGCACCTCGCATGGAACCGAATCCCGCGCCCCGCCTTCGGCGCCGACTACAACCCGGAGCAATGGTCGAGGGCGACGTGGAAGGACGATGTCCGCCTGATGGGCGAGGCCAACGTCAACCTGGTGACCCTCGGTGTCTTCGCCTGGTCCTGGATCGAACCCGCCCCGGACGCCTTCGACTTCTCGGGCCTGGACGAGGTCATCGCCCTTCTCCACGAGTCGGGCATCGCCGTCGACCTGGCCACGCCGACCGCCGCACCACCTCTCTGGTTCTCCCACGCGCACCCCGAATCACTGCCGGTGACCGCCGACGGGCGAACGGTCGCGCCCGGCTCCCGGCAGGCGTACTGTCCCTCGTCCCCCGCCTACAGGGAACGCGCGGCCGTGATCACCCGCCGGCTCGCCGAGCGTTACGGCGACCACCCGGCCGTGGTGATGTGGCACATCAACAACGAGTACGCCAACGGGAACCCGCACTGCTGGTGCGACATCTCCGCCGACGCCTTCCGCTCCTGGCTGCGCACCACGTACGGAGACGGCCTCGACGCTCTCAACGACCGCTGGGGCACTGCCGTTTGGGGCATGCGCTACAGCGACTGGGCACAGGTCACTCCGCCGCGGCCCAGCACCAGCAGCCTCTCGCCGGGACTGTGGCTGGACTTCCGCCGCTTCAGCGACGCCGCGCATCTGGCCTGCTTCCGGGCCGAGCGCGACATCGTGCGCGCCCACTCCCCCGGCCGCCCCGTCACCACCAACTTCATGGCGAGCTCGCTTCGTTGGAGCGACTACTGGCGCTGGGCGCGCGAGGTCGACATCGTCTCGAACGACCACTATCTCTCTTCCGAGGATCCGGACCGCGCCGCCGACCTCGCCTTCGCCGCGGACCTCACCCGCGGTCTCGCGGCCGGGCAGCCCTGGATGCTCATGGAGCACTCCACATCCGCCGTGCAGTGGCAGCCCCGCAACATCGCCAAAACCCCCGGGGAGATGGCCCGCAACACGCTCACCCACCTCGCCCGCGGCGCGGACGCCGCGCTGTTCTTCCAGTGGCGCCAGTCCGCGTACGGGCCGGAGAAGTGGCATTCGGCCATGCTTCCTCACGGCGGTGAGGACACCCGCGTCTGGCGGGAGACCAAGGCGCTCGGCGCCACTGTGGCCGCCCTCGCCGACATCGCCGGCAGCACGTGTGCGCCGGCCGACATCGCCCTGCTCCTCGACTACGAAGCCATGTGGGCCCTCCAACTGCCCCACCGGCCCAGCGGCGACATGACGTACACCGGCGTTCTCCGCGACTGGTACCGCGCCCTGTGGGAACTCGGGCTCTCCTGCGACCTGGTGTCCGGCCCCGGGGAACCCGGGGAACAGCGCCTGCTGCTGGTGCCCTCGCTCTACGCCCTGTCGGCCGGCACCGCCAGGGCGCTGGAGGACTACGCGGCCCGCGGCGGCCAGCTGGTCGTCGGCCCGTTCAGCGGAGTGGCCGACCCGCACGACCGCGTCCACCCCGGCCCGTATCCGGGCGAGTTGCGTGACCTGCTCGGCCTGCGGGTGGACGAGTATCTGCCGCTCGCCGCGGGAGCGTCCGTCGGTCTGGACGACGGCTCGATCGGCCTGCTGTGGGCCGAGCGTGTGCTGCCCGACCCGGATACGGAAGTGGAGAGCCGATTCGCCGACGGACCCGCGCGGGGCGGCCCGGCCGTCCTTCGCCACGGCACCACCCGCTACCTGGCCACCCGCCCGGACCACGCCTCCCTCCTGCGGCTCCTTCCCCGGTGGGCCGCACAGGCGGGCTGCGCGACTCCGGTCCCGGGCGCCGGTCGTGGAGTGGAAGTCACCCGCCGCGGCACCCCCGACGGCAGGTCCTGGCTCTTCGCCGTGAACCACACCGATCACCCGGCGCGGGTGGCCACGACAGGAGTCGATCTCCTGTCAGCCACCCGTTCGCCGGGCGTTCTCACCATCGCGGCGGGCGAAGTCGCCGTGGTGGCGGAGAACCCCCGGTGACGTCGCGCGTTTCTTCCCTTCCATCGAAAAGAGAGGTGGCCCATGAAGGTCCGTCTGCTGGTAGCCGTGGGTGCGCTCATCCTGGGAGCCGTTCCAGGCGCGGCTGTTGCCGCGACCGATCCGGTTTCCGCCGGTGCGGCGGCAGGAGATCCCATGGCCGCGCAGCCCGTGCTGCTCAACCAGAGCGGCTTCGGTCTCGGCGAGTCCAAGCGGTTCACCGCGCCACGGGCGGAGGACGGTGCCAGGTTCACGGTCACCGATGCCTCCGGTGTCGTCAGGCACCGAGGAAAGATCAAGAACGGCATAGGCGATCTCACCGCGTTCGACCCACGCGACACAGGTGACTTCGTCGTCACCGTCACAGGGAAAGCGGGCGTGGGCGCATCGGTACCCTTCGGCATCGGCGCGTACTGGACCGAGCGGGTTTCCTATCGGCGCGCCATCGAATTCATGTCGGGCAGTCGGTGCTACTTCGGCG
The DNA here is from genome assembly GCF_036248275.1 of Streptomyces sp. NBC_01716. Taxonomy (NCBI): domain Bacteria; kingdom Bacillati; phylum Actinomycetota; class Actinomycetes; order Kitasatosporales; family Streptomycetaceae; genus Streptomyces; species Streptomyces sp. NBC_01716. Next base: position 132,871 of record NZ_CP109181.1, read on the forward strand.
ACTACACGCGCAAGACAGCCGACCCGGTCAGCGATGAGTACGGGCCGCGTGAGTGCATGAAGGGGGTGGCCTGGCGCGACGCGTCGCAGTACTCCAAGGAGATCCAGACACTCGTCGACATGTATTCGGCGAACCCCAGCGCGTTCGACCGGATCCACGTGGACAGCGCTGTCTACAAGGGGCTTCCGGTGACACTGCCGGAAGGCACACCAGAGATCGTGCGTCTTATTCACTGGGGCGTCGAAGTGCTTCTGGAGGAGGACGTGAACGACCCTCAACTCAAGGAGCAGCTCGCCGCTTTCGTCCATGCCTATCCGCGGCTGGAGAAATACATCCCCGTCTCGGTGTACGAGCGTGCCACCGCCCATCTCTTCGCCACCTGGGACGACCCTGCCCGCGATCGGTACTCCTGGCAGGCGCTCACACCTCACACCGGGAATCTGCTCCAGGTCTATACGCAGGTGGGAACGGGTAAAGGGGAGCTCGCGCCGGGGCACTCGGTGTGGCCGAACCTGATGATGTACGAGGTGGCGAAGCGTGAGGGCCGCGATGACGCCGGCCGTTATCTCGAAGCCGCCCAGAAGCAGGCATCCTGGCTGGTCGACCAGCTGGATGTCACGGATCCGCGCGTCACCAAGGGGCAGCGGCAGAGCGAGCACGTACTGATCACGGGATTGGTGCAGTTCGCCGAGGCGTATCCGGACCAGGCTCCCAAGGGCATCACCCGGTTCGTGCGGGACTGGGCCCGGATCGCCGTCGAACGCTCGGACAATCTCTGGGACTTCCGCCGCTACTCCGACGACCGCTGGACCATCCCCGCCTTCACCGGCGGCGGTGCCGACGATCCCAACGAGGTGGGAAACGTGGCCGGTTTCTCCGCGCCCGCACTCGCGGCGGCACGCCTTCTGGGAAACGACCCGCTGGCCGGCCGACTCCGTGAGGTCGCCACGGCACAGGTCGACAATATCTTCGGCCGCAACCCGGCGGGGCGCCACGCTTCCTACGACGCGCCCAGCGAGAAGGACGGATTCGAGGGCGTGGAACACGGGTGGTATTCCGAATACTACGGCGGAGCAGGGTTGTTGGAGGGCGAGCGGGGCGTGCTCGACGGCAGCCCGAAGAACGGGCTCTACCCCTTCGACCCCGAGATGGGCGATATCGGGCACACCGAAGGATGGGTCGCCTTCAACACCGCCTGGAACGAGTCACTGGCATGGCGAGCGGCTGACCAGACTCACCTGAAGGTGACCGCTCACGACCGCTCTCCCGCGAAGGTCGTGAAGGCTGATGAGACGGTCCGGGTGGAGCTGGCCGCACCGTTGAACCTGGACGCCGAAGCCCTCGGCGAGGGCACGGTCGAGGTACGCGTGGGCGACCACGGCGCGAAGCCGTTGACCGTCACGCAGACGGGGAAGAACTCGAAGACGTTCAGCGCGACCCTCCATGTGGCGGCGCTGCGCGCGAAGCCCCGCGAAACGATCACCGTGACGTACGGCCATGCCCCCTTCGCGGTGTCGTACTCCTTCACCGTGGCCGGGCGGGACCAGGCGCCCGCCGGCTGACGGACGAAGGCCCTGCTGAATCTGGCAGGGCCTCCTGGGCGTGGTGCTCGTTACGGGGGACGAGCCGCGGCTCTGTCGTCGTGAGCTGCGCCGCCGCGTCGTTCAGCAGGGTGTCCAGGACGACCGGGTAAGCGCTGTGTGTCATGCGGCCGGCCAGCAGTCGCGCGGTGGCGGCGATATGGGGGTGGGTGTCGGCGGGAAGCCGGGCGTACGTCGAGCTCCACATCTCCTCGTCCCTCTCGCGGGCCTCGTCGGTGAGGGCCAGCGATCCCGCGTCCAGGGCTGCGAACGCCAGACTTGAGTCGATGAAGGCGTGGTAGACGCGGACTGCCGTGGCGTCGGGGAAACCCGCGCCGCGCAGGATGCCGAGGATCGCTTCGTCCACCGCGATCTCCCGGGGCCGGCCGGTGACCCGGCTGGCGGTCAGTACGGCGGCCTGCGGATGCGCGAGATAGGAGGAGTGGATCGCGAGCCCGAGGGCGCGCAGGTCGGCCTGCCAGTGCCCCGTGGCCGTCCAGTTGTCCAGCGCCCGTCCCATGAGTTCCTCGCCGATGGCCCGGGTCAGATCGTCCATACCCTCGAAGTACCGGTAGAGGGTGCTCGGGTCGGCGCCGAGGGCGGTGCCCAGCCGGCGGGCGGTCAGTCCCGTACCGCCGTGCTCTCTGAGCACCCGCAGCGCGGTGTGCACGATCAGTGTCTCGGACAGTACGGAGCCCTGCCTGGTCGGGCGGCGCCTGCGTCGCGCCTCCTCCGGCACCACCTGCTTCGGCATCGCGTTCCTCTCCTGCTCCCTGGCAGTCGCCCGTCTTATGCCAACACGGTTGACCCTAGCTGGTGCCGTCCCGTTGCATCGGGGTACCCGACAGGCGCCCGCCTGCGGGGGCGAAGGGTGTGCGACATGCGTGTACTGCTCGTGGGCGCGGGCGGCGTCGGAACCGCCATCAGCCGGATCGCGGCCCGCCGGGACTTCCTGACCCACATGACCGTGGCCGACTACGACCTCTCCCGCGCCGAGAAGGCCGTCGCGGCGCTGGGGGAACACGGGGACCGCTTCAGCGCACGGCGCCTGGACGCCTCCGACGAGGAAGCGGTGCGCCGGGCGCTCGTCGAGAACTCGTGTGACGTCCTGCTCAACGCCACAGATCCGCGGTTCGTCATGCCGCTGTTCCAGGCCGCCCTGGCAGCGGGCACGCACTACCTGGACATGGCGATGTCCCTGTCCTCACCGCACAGCACCCACCCTTACGAGCGCTGCGGTGTGAAGCTCGGCGACGGGCAGTTCGAGCTGGCCGGCGAGTGGGAACGGTCGGGCCGCCTGGCCCTGGTCGGCATGGGCGTGGAGCCGGGCCTGTCGGACGTCTTCGCACGGTACGCGGCCGACGAACTCTTCGACGAGATCGAGGAGATCGGCGTCCGGGACGGCGCCGATCTGACCGTCGACGGCTACGACTTCGCCCCGTCCTTCAGCATCTGGACCACCATCGAGGAATGCCTCAATCCGCCGGTGATCTACGAGAAGGAGCGCGGCTGGTTCACCACGGCGCCGTTCAGCGAGCCGGAGGTCTTCGACTTTCCCGAGGGGATCGGCCCGGTGGAGTGCGTCAACGTGGAACACGAGGAGGTGCTGCTGATCCCCCGCTGGGTCGACGCGCGCCGGGTGACGTTCAAGTACGGCCTCGGCGACGACTTCATCGCCAAGCTCAAGGTGCTCCATGAACTGGGCCTGGACTCCACCGCCGAGGTCACGGTCCCCGGCCGGGGCGGTCCTGTCCAGGTCTCGCCCCGTGACGTGGTCGCCGCCTGTCTGCCCGACCCGGCCACGCTCGGCGACCGCATGACCGGCAAGACCTGCGCGGGCACCTGGGTCAGGGGCGTCAAGGACGGTGCCGTGCGTGAGGTGTACCTGTACCACGTGGTCGACAACCAGTGGTCGATGCGCGAGTACGGCTCCCAGGCCGTGGTCTGGCAGACCGCGATCAATCCGGTCGTCGCCCTCGAACTGATCGCCGGCGGCGTATGGACCGGCAGCGGGGTCCTCGGCCCCGAGGCCCTGCCGCCCCGCCCGTTCCTCGACCTCCTCACCGCGTACGGCTCCCCGTGGGGCCTGCGCGAGGAGAACTGACGTCGCTCCGGGTCGATCGGGATCCGCGGGTCGCCGTTCCCCGGGCGTGGCTCACCGATCAACGTCCGCCGTCTGGGCGGGACTTGTCTTCGCTGCAATCCCCAGCCGCTCGATCTGTTGGAGGTTGCTGTGACTGACCGTCTTGTGCACACGGTCGAAGTGCCGTTGGCGGAGAGCTTCGTCGGCGAGCGTATGGATCACGGAGCGCGTGCGGTGGGGTTCGGGTGGCGAGCCCGGGGAGACCTGGTTCCGCGGGAAGGCTCAGCGGCGCCATCGTGGCCGCGCAGCCGCAGCAGGAGGCGCAGCAGGCGTACGTGCTGCGGACCAGGAGCATGTTGCGGAAGGTTCCCTCGCTCACCGCCGTCGTGAGTCCGCCCCGTCCTGACGGCCGAGCCCGGCCCGTCGGGCTGCCTCTGCCTCCTCGTCGGGCTGCCTGGGCGGAGACAGAACGCGCGGTCACCCTCGCGTGTCCCGACTCTCCGGGACTCACCGCCTGCCCCGGGTCGTGCTGCGGGTCTGCGACGCTGACGAGGTCTCGTACCACCGCCTCCGAGCCAGGAGTACCCATGACGGACACCGCGCCGGGTCATCCCCGGCCGATCGCTCCGGTCGGCCATGTCGAGCCGGTCCCCCGGCGCATCCGCGCCTTCGTGGGCGGGCGTGCGGTGCTCGATACCGTACGGGCGCGGTACGTATGGGAATGGCCGGGCTACCCGCAGTACAGCATCCCGCTCGAAGACGTGGCCGAGGGCGCCCTCCGCGACGAGGAGCACGTCCAACGGCTCACACCGGGCACGGCCCGGCGGCACGCGCTGGTGGCCGACGGTGTCTCGCGGCCCGCCGCCGCGTGGGTGTGGGCCGACGACGCGCCAGGAGACCTCGCAGGCACGGTCCGATTCGAGTGGGACGCGCTCGACGCGTGGTTCGAGGAGGACGAGGAGGTCTTCGTCCACCCGAGGAACCCCTACACCCGGGTGGACGCGCTCCGTTCGAGCCGGCCAGTGCGTGTCGAGCGGGACGGCGTGGTGCTGGCGGACGCGCCCTCGTCGGTGATGGTGTTCGAGACCGGCCTGCCGACCCGCTACTACCTCGACCGTACGCACGCCGACCTCACGCGCCTGGTGCCCTCCGACACCGTCACCGCCTGCCCGTACAAGGGCCGGACGAGCGCCTACTGGTCGGCGGACACCGGCACGGCCACCCACAAGGACCTGGCCTGGTCCTACGACTTCCCGACCCGCCAACTGGCGCCCATCGCCGGGCTCGTCTGCTTCTACAACGAGCGGGTCGACACGCACGTCGACGGGACACTGCTGCCTCGGGCTGCCCCGGCCGACCGGGCGGCCTTCGAAGCGGCGCGTACCCGAACGGATACGAAGTCGGCCACCTGATCGAGGAGTTGCCGGCCGGGGCTCAGCGCCGGCGGAACGTCAGCCCGAGACGGGGCAGTGCCCGGCAGCGCAGGAAGTAGGCGAGATGTGTGCGGGGCCACTGGGTGACATTGGCTCCTGAGGGTGCGTGGTAGTAGTTGTTGCATCCTGCCTCCATCGCCGACGCGTGGCGGTCGAACTGGCGGTCCAGCCACCGCACATAGCGCTCCAGCGCGCGCTCCCGGGTGTCCACCGCCTTCCATCCGCGGCGGCGGACCTTACGGATGGCACGGGCGGCCACGTCTGCCTGGCGTTCGAGCTGGGCGATGATGGAGAAGCCGCCGTTGGTGTTGGGGCCGTACAGGATGAAGAAGTTGGGGAAGCCGGGCACGGTCACCCCGAGGAACGCCCGGGGGCGGTCCCCCCACGCCTCCTGGATCTCCCTGCCGTCCGTGCCCGTGACGGTGAAGGACGAGAGGAAGCGGGTGGGCTGGAATCCGGTGCTCAGTATGAGGACGTCCACTTCGTGTTCCTCGCCCCCGCTGTCCACCACGCCGGTGGCGGTGACCTCACGTACCGGGTGCGGCACCAGCGTCACATGGTCCTGATTGAACGCCGGGTAGTAGGTCGAGGCGTAGATCGGCCGTTTGCACCCCCACGGGTAGTCCGGGGTGAGCGCGGCGCGGGTGGTGGGGTCCTGGACGGACGTCTCCAGATACCGCAGGCACAGTTCCCGCATCCGCTTCTGGGCCCGGCCGCCGGCGTCGTACGCGCGGAAGCGCCGCGTCGATTCGTGGAAAAGCCGCAGCCGGTAGAGGCGCCGGTGGAGCGGGCTGCGCCGGAACCGGGCGCGTTCGGCCTCTGTGAAGGCGCGTTCGCCCTTGGGTTCCACCCAGCCGGGTTCGCGCTGGAAGACGTAGAGCCGTGCCGCGCTGTCCGCCACCACCGGCACGATCTGGACGGCCGTCGATCCGGTGCCCACCACCGCGACGCGCCTGCCCGCCAGTTGGACCTTCTCGTCCCATCGCGCGGTGTGGAAGGAGTCTCCGGTGAAGCCGTCGAGACCGGGCCAGTCCGGGTAGCGGGGCACGTTGAGCAGTCCTACGGCGCTGATGACGAACTGGCACCGGTACCCGGCGCCCCGTGCCGTCCGCACCCGGTGCCGGCCGCTCTCCTCGTCCCAGGTCACCGACTCCACGCGGGTCCCCAGCCGGAGCCTGGCGCGGAGCCCGAAGCGGTCGAGGACCGTCTCGGCGTATCGCTGGAGCTCCGGCTGGGTGGCGTGGGTGCGGGGCCAGTCGTGGTCGGTGAAGGAGAAGGAGTACGCGTGGGAGGGGATGTCCACCTCGCAGCCGGGATAGCGGTTGTCCCACCAGGTGCCTCCCGGGCCCTCGGACTGTTCCAGGATCACGAAGTCCTCGACGCCGGCCCGTATCAGTCTGACGGCGGCGGCGATGCCGCCGAAGCCGCCGCCGATGATGACGACACCGGTGGATTCGGGCTCGGACGCGGACTGTTCGGCACCCATCAGGTCCGCTCCTCTGCCGGCGGGCGGATGGCGTACACGCTCAGCTGGAGGGCGATCAGGGTGTAGAAGCCCACCAGGGTGGTGACTTCGAACAGACCCGGCGCACCGAGGACGCGGTCCGCCGCCGCGTAGTCGGCGTCGTCCAGGCCGCCGGTCTCCAGCAGTTTCCGGGCCACCTCGACAGCGGTCCGTTCGCGGGTGTCGGTGGTCTCCGGCAGGTGTCCCGCGCAGAGCGTCCCGGTCTCCGCCCCGGTCAGCCCCGCCCGGACGGCGGCCAACCGGTGGGCGTACAGCTCGAAGGGGCTCGCGTGGTGCTGTGCCACGGTCAGGATGACGGCCTCCCGGCAGCGGGCCGGCAGGGTCATGTCGTAGCTGATCGCCGCTCCGAGCTTCTCCAGCCCCGCCCCGAGCCGGGGCTGGAGAAGCCATGCCCGGGTGGGCCCGTTCAGCAGCCCGCGGTCGTCGAGGAGCGGGAACGCCGGCGGGTGCTCCGCACGCCGCCCGAGTGCGATCTCGTCGTGCAGGCTGCGCTGTTCGGCGGTGGGCGGTCCCGGCAGCGCCCCGTCGAGTCGGCTCATCGGGCCGGCTCCGGGTCGTCCGGCATCGGGTACTCGTCCGCGTTGAGCACCCAGCCCGCCATCAGGGAGAAGTCCCTGCGGGGCGGGGCGAAGAGGTCGATGAGGTGGTTGGTCTCCTTGCCCATGGCCTGGCTGGTGTGCACGACGGGCGGGGGTATCACCGTGAGGGACGGCGCGCCGCAGTGCTCGTGGTCGTCCTCCCGCCACTGCCCAAGGTCGGTGGTCCACGGCCAGCGCAGATGGTGGACGAACTCACCGTCGATGATCAGCGAGCACTGCTCGAAGTCGTCGTGGGAGTGGGGCGACATCTTGGTGGTGTCGCGGGGGCCGGTGCGCGGCCGGGGGGCGTTCACCATGAAGGAGGAGCAGCGGAAGATACGGAACGGCGGGTTCTCCAGACTGGGGACGTCCAGCCGGTAGGTGCGGACGCGGTACCCGCCGGCGGGCTCCGGCCAGGGGATCAGCGGTGCCACGTGGGGATGCGGCTGCTCGTACGAGCCGGCGTTGGCGGCTCTGGCGGCCAGTGCCTCGGACCGGGTGGTGGCGATCGTGACGGCCCGGCCGGTGCCGCGCAGCGTGAGGGTGGCGGGGCCCGGGGGCATGAAGGTGAGGGTGTGCCCGGAGACCTCCGTGCTCTCGCCGCCCGACTCGATCGTGGCGCCGACCGTGTCCTCGGGCAGGAGCAGGGCGTGCTCGTCGGGGCCGCCGGGGTGTTCGAGGACGGTCTCGCCGGTGATCTGGGTGTAGCCGGTCACCAGATGCTGGCTGCGGGCGTACCAGGTGTGGGCGTTGTCGTCCCGGGTGGTCGGCGGCAGTTCGTAGAACCGTACGTAGTCGGCCTCGGCGGCCTGCCGGGGGCTGTCGGTTCCGGTGCTCGGGCTTGCGGTCGGGGCGGTTCGCAGCGCCGACCGGGCGTCGCCGGGGTGGTAGACCATGGGTGTCCTCTCAGGACCGGGGTTCCGGGCGGTGTGTCTGGCTGCGGGCCTGCCGGCAGAGCCGGGCGGCGGCGTCGCCGAAGATGTGGGCGTCGTTGCTGACCATCACGTAGGAGAAGCCCTGTTCGGCGGCGCGGGCGGCGGCAGGGGCGTCCCGCACGGCAGTCCCGCAGGGAACACCACGGGCGGCGGCCGCTCGCAGCAGTTCGCCGGTGAGGCGTGCCAGGAGCGGGTCGCCCGGGGTGAGTCCGCTGGAGAGCGTGAGGTCGCCGGTGCCGAGGAAGACCGCGTTCAGCCCGGGGGTGTCGAGAATGGCCTCGGCGTTCTCCAGTGCGGACAGGTCCTCCAACTGCGGGATGCGCAGGGTCTCCTCGTCCCCGCGCCGCAGGTAGTCGGCGGTGCTGTACAGTCCCCAGGTCCCGGCGCGGGAGGTGGTGCCGAGTCCCCGTGTCCCACGGGGTGGGAAGAGCATGGAACCGACCGCTTCGGCGGCCTGTTCGGCGCTGCTCACATGGGGGACGAGGATGCCGTCGACCCCCATGTCGAGGACCCGTTGTATATGACTGCCGCCGCGGTCGGGGACGCGTACGAGCACCCGCATGCCGAGACCGTGGGCGACGGTCGTCGTCCGGTAGGCGGCCTCCAGTGTCATCGGGCTGTGCTCCATGTCCACCACGACGAAGTCGTAGCCCGCGTGGGCCAGCAGTTCGACGGTCTCCAGGGCGGGGATTTTGATCCAGGTGCCGATCAGTGGCGGGCCGGCCGATTCGCCGAGTCTTTCGAGCATGCGCATGGACCGCGCTCCTTCGTGAGTGAGGGGCGGCTGCCTACCCGTTGCGACGACAGTGCGTTGCGCGATACGGGATGTGCATCCTGGTATGCGGAATGCAGTGAAGCTAGGATCCGCCGCGCTCCGCTGTCAAGGGGTTGATATGCGCCAAAGAAACATTCTCGAAAACTGGCAGACGCATTGACAGCGAGGGACAGGGGCGCTTTAAAGTCCGCTGTACCGCATAGTCGAACAGCGAAACCACAATGCGGAACAACTTCGAAGGAGACCTTGATGGCCTCTGCGCAGCGGGAGTCCTCCACCACCGGGACCGAGTCCTCCACCGGGGACATCCAGGTGATCGCGCGCGCCGTTCAGGTCCTCAGACTGCTCAGCGGGAGCGAGACCATCGACCTCGCCACCGCCGCGCAGGAACTGGGGGTCGGGAAGTCAACCGCCCATCGCTATCTGGCGTCCATGGAGAACCACGGACTGCTCCAGCGCCGCGATCGCACCTCGTACGAGTTCGGCGCCCTGCTGGCCGAGCTGGGGACCACGGCCCTCTCCCGGCTGGGGGTGATCGACCTCGCCCGCCCGATCATGGAAGAGATCAGCGTCCATGTGCGGCACACAGTAGTCCTGGGGATCTGGAACGGCCATGCCCCCGTCGTGGCCCAGGTCTGCGAGGACTCCGGCCGTACCGCCCACGTGTCGATCCGGGTGGGCAGTGTGCTGCGCCGTTCCACGGCCCAGTCCGTGGTCTTCCGGGCCTTCCGCGACGAGTCCTTCCACCGCTTCCGGCCCGGCGCCCAACTGGCGGACGCGACGGAGGACGAGCTTGCGGAGGTGCGCCGTACCGGTATCGCCGTCCGCGCCAGCGTCGACGAGGGAGTACGGGCTGTGGCGACCCCGGTGCGGGACGCCAACGGCCTGGTGGTGGCGACTCTCGCGGTGGTCGGGATCTCGCAGTTCGTTCCGGAGCGCAACGACAGTCCTGTCGCGAAGGCCCTGCTGACCGGCGCCGCGACGATCCAACGAGAGATGAGAAACCCGCTCGCACACGACGTGGAGACCGGCTAGTACCGGCGCGGTCCCCCGGCCCCGGCCGGCGGACCGCGCGAGATCCCCGTGACCACGGTCTGCTCCAACGGGTGTGGGACACAACGGGTGTCCCACACGAGAAAGGCTAGATCATGAGGACACGCTATTTCCTCGCGCTGGTCACGGCGGGAACCCTGACACTCACGGCCTGCGGCTCCGGCAGTGGATCCGACGACGACCGGACGCTGACCTGGGCCAGCACCGGAGGACAGTTCCAGGAGGACGAGAAGACAGCCCTCCAGGAACCGTTCACCGCGGCGACCGACACCGCCTTCAAGAACGTCAGCCCCGCCGATCCCGCGCAGGTCCGCGCCATGGTGAAGTCGGGGCGGACCATCTGGGACCTGGCCAACATGAGCTGGATCTACGCGGGCGCCTACTGCGGCACGTTGTACGAGAAGCTCGACCATCCCGATCTCGACCGGGACCTCTTCCCCAAGGGCACCACCGGCGACTGCTTCGTCCCCACCTACCGGTTCGCCAATGTCTTCAGCTACAACGAGGACCTCTTCCCGGGCAAGAAGCCCAGCACCATCAAGGACTTCTTCGACACCAAGGGGTTCCCCGGCAAGCGCATCGTCTTCGACTACCCGAAGAACGGACTGCTGGAAGCCGCGCTGGTCAGCGATGGCGTCAAGCCCGATGAGCTCTACCCGCTCGACGTGGACCGCGCGTTCCGCAAGCTGGACACCATCAAGAGCCAGCTGATCTTCGCCCCGAGCTACGGTGCGGTCCAGCAGATGCTCGTCGACAAGCAGGCGAGCATGGTCATCACCGTCACCGCCCGTGCCATAGCCGCCGCCGACAGCGGGGCCAACCTGAAGGCGGTCTGGGACTTCAACACCACCGACATCGGTGCGCTCGTCATCCCCAAGGGCTCCCCCCGGAGCAAGCTGGCGCAGGACGCCATCGCGTTCGCTGTCGAACCCGAGCAGGCCAAGGAGTACGCCAAGCTCACCGGCACCGCCCCGGCCCGCGTCGACATCGACATCAACTCCGTCGACTACTCCGACCGCCAGAAGTCCTTCAACGCCTTCCTGCCCGACCGGGGCCGGCTGACCGAGCAGAGCAAGGAGTGGTGGATCGAGCACACGGACGAGGTGCTTGAGCGCTGGACCGAATGGAAGGTCGGCTGACCACCATGACGACCCGAGTCACCCCGCGCCCGGCCCCGCCCACGCGGCGTCTCGCGCGGGGGACCCCCGGGCGGGAACGCGCCTCCGGGCTGCTGCTCCTGCTGCCCGCGCTCATCGCCCTGACCCTGCTGTTCGTACTGCCGCTGCTGAACGTCGCGTTCCAGAGCGTCACCGAGCCCGACACCGGCCTCGGCAACTACGCCAGGCTCTTCACCGACGGCTACACCCTGGGCGTGCTCGGGCGGACCCTGTTGGTGGCGCTGGTGGTGGCGGTCGTCGGACTCCTCATCGCCTACCCCTACGCCTACGCCATGACGCTGGTCGGCCCCGCCGCGCGGGCGCTCATGGTGACGCTGGTCCTCGTGCCGTTCTGGACGAGCATGCTGGCCCGGAACTACGCCTGGCTGGTGCTGATGCAGGACGGCGGCCTGGTACAGCGCCTGCTGCGGCCCTTCGGTCTCGGCGACGTCACCCTGCTGGGCAGCACCACGGGCGTGGCGGTGTCCATGACCCAGGTGATGCTGCCCTTCCTGGTGCTTCCGATGTACAGCGCCATGCAGCACATCGACCGGCGGCTGCTGGACGCGGGCCAGAGCCTGGGCGCCAGTCGCGCGCGGGCCTTCCGGAAGATCTATCTGCCGCTGTCCATGCCCGGGGTGGTCGCGGGCACCTCGCTGGTCTTCGTACTCGCCCTCGGTTTCTATGTCACACCGGCGCTGCTCGGCTCGCCGCAGAACGCCATGATCGCGCAGATCATCAATGTGCGGACCCGGGACCAACTCGACTTCGGCGGCGCCGGCGCGATGGGAATCTTCGTCCTCGTCGTCACCCTCGTCGTCCTCGGCCTCGCCCGCCGGCTCACCGGCAACCAGGCGTCAATCGCCGGGCACGGCGTGGCCGGTGCGGGCCGGCCTGCCGACGGCCGCGGGACCGGAATGCGGCCCTGGCTCAAGGTCTACACGGGGCTGGCGGCCGTCGTCCTGGCGACGCCCACCCTGGTGGTGATCCCGATGAGCTTCTCCTCGGGCACCACGTTCCGCTTCCCGCCCGACGGCTGGTCGCTGCGCTGGTACGAGAACCTCGCCACCTCGCCCGCCTGGACCGAAGCGATCGTCAACTCGCTCCAGGTCGGGCTGGTCACCACCGTCGCGGCCACCACGCTCGGTACGGCCGCGGCACTGGGCCTGGCCCGGCTCGGCCCGCGCGGCCGGGGCGCGCTCACCGCACTGCTGCTCTCCCCGCTGATCGTGCCCAACATCCTCGTCGCCCTCGTGGTCTTCGCCGCCTTCCTGCGGCTGGGCCTCAACGGAACCCTCGCGGGCATCATGCTCGCGCACACCGCCATGGCACTCCCCTATGTGGTCATCGCCGTCACCGCCCGGCTCCAGGGCATGGACCCACGGCTGCGCAGCGCCGGGGCGAGCCTGGGCGCCGGACCCTTCTCGGTGTTCCGCCGGATCACCCTTCCGCTCGCCCTGCCGGGCATCCTGTCCGGCGCGGTGCTGGCGTTCGTCACCTCACTGGACGAGGTCGTCGTCGCCCTGTTCCTCCAGGCTCCCGGCGCCTTCACCCTCCCGGTCCAGATGTTCAACAGCGTGACCATCCAGATCGACCCCACCATCTCGGCCGCCTCCACCGTGATGGTCCTCCTGGTCAGCATCCCGATCCTGCTCGCCCAGACAGCGGGCGTACGCCGCGGAAAGGCGGGCAAACGGTGAAGTTCCCCGATTTCGGCAGGACAGCCAAGGCTCCGTACGAGCCGGGCGGCGGCGCGCCCGCCGCCGCTACCCTCGCGCCCGGTACAGCCGAGCCCGGTACACCCGAGCCTGGCCTCTCCACCGCGGGCGGCCGGATCGAACTCGTCGGGCTGACCAAGCAGTACGGCTCCGGCGGCAACGCCGTGGACGACGTCAGCCTCGACATCGCCCCGGGCGAGTTCATCACCCTGCTGGGACCCAGCGGTTCGGGCAAGACCACCACCCTCAACATGATCGCCGGCTTCACCAGGCCGACCGAGGGCAGCATCCTGCTCAACGGCCGCGACGTGTCGGCGCTCCCCTCGCACCGGCGGAACTTCGGCATGGTCTTCCAGAACTACGCCCTGTTCCCGCATCTGACGGTAGCCCAGAACATCGCCTTCCCCCTGCGCGAACGCAAGGTGGGCAAGGAGGAGACGGCCCGCCGGGTGGCCGAGGTCATCGAACTCACCGACCTGGGCGGTCTGGAGACCCGCCGCCCGGACAAACTGTCCGGAGGACAGCAGCAGCGCGTCGCGCTGGCCCGTGCCGTGGTGTTCTCCCCCAGCGTCCTGCTGCTCGACGAACCGCTCAGCGCGCTGGACCGCAAACTGCGCCAGTCGCTCCAGCGCGAGATCAAGCGCCTGCACGACGAACTGCGGCTCACCTTCGTCTTCGTCACCCACGACCAGGACGAGGCGATGACGCTGTCGGACCGCATCGCGGTCTTCCACGAGGGGCGCCTGGAACGGGTGGGTACCCCGGCCGCCCTCTACCGGGAGCCGGGAACGCACTTCGTCGCCCAGTTCCTCGGCGAGTCCAATCTCTTCGCCGGGACCTACGAAGCCGGCGTCTACCGGTGGCAGAACGAGAACTGGCGGGCCCCGGATCCGCCCGCCGCGCCCGCGGCCTCTCTCCAACTCGTCGTCCGGCCCGAACTCCTGGGAGTCACCCCCAAACCCGATGACGTACCGACCGGCCGCAACACCACGGAGGCTCATGTCGCCGACGTGTCGTTCTACGGCACCCACGAACGCGTCGAGCTGACCTACGGCGACGGGACATCCGGCTGCGCCGTGCGGCCCGCGGGCGCCACACCCGAGGTCCGGGCGGGCGACACCGTCATCGCCCACTGGCGGCCGGAGGACCAAGTCCTCGTCAGGCCCTGACCTTTACCCAAGGAGTTCCCACCAGCACCAAGGAGTTCCCATGAGCATACCGAACGATCTGCTGGATCCCGGGCTCGACGGCGACCGGCTGACACCCGACGACGAGGCGGACGCGCTGCTGCGCGGCGCCGTCGACCTGCACCAGCACCCGGGCCCCAGCCCTTTCCCCCGGCGCATGAGCATTCTCGACGCCGCCCGCGACGCGGACTCCCTCGGCTTCCGGGCCATCGTCGCCAAGTCCCATCACCACAGCATGGTCACCGACATCCTGGCCCTTCGGCCCGAGGGACTCGCCGGTCTCGGTGTCCAGGTATTCGGCGGCATCGCGCTGAACCGCACCGTGGGCGGTCTCAACCCCTACGCCGTGGAGCTGGCGCTGCGGATGGGCGGACGGATGGTGTGGTTTCCCACGCTCTCCTCGGCCGCCCATATCGACCACCACCGTGAGCACGACACCGGCTTTCCCACCAGCGAGGTCGAGTTGCGGCCCAACGAGGTCATCCGGATCACGGACGGCGAGGGCACCGTACTCCCCGAGGTGCGCGACATCCTCGATGTCATCGCCGGTGAGGACGCGGTGCTGACGTGCGGTCACCTCGGCGTCGACGAGGCGCACATACTTATCGACGCCGCCCAACAGGCGGGAGTACGGCGCATCGTGGTCAACCACCCCTGCTTCGTGGTCGGAGCCCCCGTCGAACAGGCCGCGGAGTGGGCACGCCGGGGCGTCTTCATCGAACACTGCGCGGTGATGTACTTCGGGCGCCCGGAACGCCGCCGCGACCTCGGCGAACTGCTCGCCTTCATCCGGGCCGCAGGCCCGGAGCAGACCGTGCTGTCGTCCGACTCCGGCCAGAAGGTGAACCCTCTGCCCGTCACTCTCTACCGTAGGGCGGTCCGCGCCCTCCTCGACGCGGGTGTGCCCGAAGCCGACATCGTCAAGATGACGGGCGGCAACGCTGTCGGGCTGCTGTTCCCGTGAACGGCCCCCCGACAGCGCGGACTTCGGCCGACTCGGTCTACGAGGTACTGGCCCTGCGCTACGGAACCAGAACCGGCTCCCGCGCGGAGATCTACCTCAACCACGGCATCTACGGCGAGCCCGACAGCCCGCTGGACATGGACTACTACGTCTGGGTGGCACGCAACCACCACCGCACCGTCGTCATCGACACCGGATTCAGCCGGGCGGCCGGAGCGCGACGCCTGCGCACCGCACTGGCTTCCCCCGTCGAGGCGCTGCGCCGGTTCGGCGCCCGGCCCGAACAGGGCCCGCTCATCGTCATCACCCACGCGCACTACGACCACATCGGCAATCTGGCGGCCTTCGACCAGTCGGAAGTCGTCATCGCACGGGCCGAGTTCGACTTCTGGACCGGCCCGTACGCGCGGCGTGCCCAGTTCGCGCACTCCGCCGAACCCGAGGAGACGGCGCACCTGGCGGAGATCCACCGGCAGGGCCGTACCACCCTGGTGGACCACCGCGCCACCGTCGCTCCGGGGATCGAGGTGCTGGTCGTCGGCGGGCACACACCGGGCCAGTCGGTCGTCCTGGTCGACACCCCCGGAGGCCAGGCCGTTCTCGCGTCGGACTCTCTCCACTACTACGAGGAACTGGAGCGGGACCGGCCGTTCGCCTTCGTCGCGGACCTGCCCGCCATGTACCGCGGCTTCGATCTGCTCGCGGAACTCGCCTCGGGACCTGGCAGGGTCCTCGTTCCCGGCCATGACCCCGAGGTCGCACGGCGGTTCGACGCCGTACGCGGCGCGGAAGGTCTCGCGTACCGCATCGCCTGAACCGCGACCCCCGCTCGTCCGAACCAACGCGGCGGCACACGGCGGCTCTCTCCCACTCATCAGAAAGGCAGGCACTGTCATGGTCCCCAGCCCACCGGAAGGCGGCCCCCCGCGGGCCGGAGCGGCGCCGCCAGGCCCGCTGAGCGGAAAGGTCGCCGTCGTGACCGGCGGCGGCAGCGGCATCGGTGCCGCGAGTGCCCGGCGGCTGTCCCACGACGGCGCCCGCGTCGTGGTGGTGGACCGCGACGCCGCCGGCGCCGAGAAGGTCGCGCGGGAACTGCCGGGCGAGGCAGTGGCGGTGACCGCCGACGTCTCCGAGGAAGCGGGAGTGGAACGTTACGTCCGGGTCGCCGTCGAGCGGTTCGGCGGGATCGACCTGCACCACCTCAACGCCGGTGTCGTCGGCTCCCTCGAACCGCTGCCGGATCTGTCCGCCGACGACTTCGACCAGGTGATCGCCGTAAATCTGCGCGGCCCCTTCCTGGGCCTGCGTGCCGCGTTCCGGCGCTACCGGGAACAGGGCACAGGCGGTTCCGTCGTCATCACCGGTTCCATCGCCGGGCTGCGCGGCAGCGACGACCTGCTGCCGTACCAGGCGTCGAAGTACGGCGTCCGGGGGCTGGTGGAGGGCGGCGCCGTCTACGGTGCCCCGCGGGGTGTCCGCGTCAACTCCGTCGCGCCGGGACTCGTACCGTCCGGCCTGTTCGCCGCGGCCTCCGGTCCGGGGGCGGGCGGCGACATGGAACGGCGCGCCCGCACCACCCCGATGCGCCGGGTCGGCACCCCGGAGGAGATCGCCGCGGTGGTGGCGTTTCTGCTCGGCGACGAGGCCGCCTTCGTGACGGGCACCACGGTGTCGGCGGACGGCGGGGCCGGCGTGGTCAACACGGTGCGCCCCTCGGGCGGAGCCGGCGCCTGGACCCCGGCGGCGCCGCGATGACGGGGGCCGCACCGGCCCGGCGGGTGGTCGGTTTCATCGGACTGGGCAACATGGGCGGCCGGATCGCCCGGCGCATCACCGACGGCGGCGAGGTGGTTCTGGGCCACGACCGCGATCCCGTACGGGCCGCGGCGGCCGGCGCGACACCGGTGGCCTCGGTGGCGGACGTGACGCGCCGCGCCGACGTACTGCTGCTGTCCCTGCCGGACTCCACCGTCGTGGAGTCGGTGGTCGAGGGCGCCGACGGCATCCTCGCCCACGGCAGACCGGGGCAGATCGTGGTCGATCTCAGCACCGCCGCGCCCGCCTCCACCATCCGTCTGCACCAGGCACTCGCCGAACGCGGTGTCACCTATCTCGACGCGGGAGTCTCGGGCGGCGCGGCCGCCGCGGAGCGCGGCACCCTCACCGTGATGGCCGGCGGGCCCCAGCGGCTGCTGGACGAACTGGCCTGGCTCTTCGGTCTGTTCGCGTCCCAGGTGTTCTCCATGGGGACACCCGGCTCCGGACATTCGGCGAAGCTGCTGAACAACTTCCTCAACGCCTCCGCGCTCGCCGCCACCGCCGAGGTCATGGTCGCCGGGCGCAAGGCCGGACTGGACCTGGCGAAGCTGCTCGACGTCCTGAACGCGGGCAGCGGTGTCAACTTCGCGACCCTGAACCGCTTTCCGCACATCATCCGGGACGACTACCTCGAAGGCGGCCTCACCAGCGACCTGATGATGAAGGATGTCGTGCTCTACGTCGAACATCTGCGGCAGCTCGGCGTCCCCACGCTCAACGCGTCAGGCCCACTGGCCTCGTTCGGACTGGCCGCCGGACTCGGCTACGGACAACGGATCAGCAACCGGGTGACCGACGCCATCGGCGACCTGGCCGGCGGCGTACGGCTGTACGACACGGGCACGGAAGCGGACACCGGCGCGGACACGGACGCGGAGACAGACGCGGACGCGGACGCGGTGACCGACATCGGCACGGACGCGGAGCAGACCGCGTGATCATCGTCAGCGGCCGGGTGGCCGGCGCCCCGTCCGAACGGCGCGAAAGCACCTTCGACGGCACGGTCTGGACCGACCCCGTGCTGCCCACGACCGACGGGACCACCATCAACCAGGTCTTCTTCGCGCCCCGTTCACGCACGCACTGGCACCGGCACGAGCGCGGCCAGATCCTCCACATCACCGCGGGCCACGGCTGGATCGGCACGACGGACGGCGAGCCCCGGCCGCTGGAGACGGGCGACACCGTCTGGATACCGCCCGGCGAGACCCACTGGCACGGCGCCGGGCCGGACAGCTTTCTGCTGCACCTCGCGATCTCGCTGGGCACCACCGAGTGGCTGGACCCGGTCACCGACACCTTGTACGGCCCCGGCGGGCGGACACCCAAGGAGAGCACCCGATGAATCAGCACAACCAGCGGTACGAAGAGGGGCTGCGCATACGACGGGAGGTGATGGGCGCCGCCCACGTCGAACATTCGATGGCCGCGGCCGACGAATTCACCCTGCCGGTACAGGAGATGGTCACCGAGTTCTGCTGGGGCGGGCTCTGGAGCCGCGAAGGGCTGGACCGCAAGACCCGCAGCATGCTCAACCTGGTCATCCTGGCCGCACTCAACCGCAATCACGAACTCGCCGCGCATGTGCGCGGTGCCGTGACCAACGGCTGCACGGAGACCGAGATCCGCGAAAGCCTGCTGCACACCGTCATCTACTGCGGTGCCCCTGCCGGGCTGGAAGCGTTCCGCGTCGCCGACAGCGTCCTGGAGGAACTCCGTGACCGGCCCTGAGCCCGCGGCGGTGATCGGTTTCCTCGGCCTGGGCGGCATGGGCGCCCCGATGGCCGGCCGCCTCGCCGCCGCCGGTCACCAGGTGCGCGGATACGACACCGCCCCCGGCACCCGTGCCCGGCTCGCCGCGGGGAAACACGGTGTCGAGGTGGTGGACAGCGCCGAGCAGGCGGTACGGGGCGCCGACACCGTCGTACTGATGCTGCCCGACTCCACCGCCGTGGACCGTGCCCTGCTCGGCGACGGCCTGATCAGCCGGCTGGAGCCCGGCACTCTCGTCATCGACATGGGCTCGTCCGAACCGGCCCGGACCCGGGAACTGGCCGCGTCGGCCGCCGGACACGGGGTGAGCCTGATGGACGCCCCGGTCTCCGGCGGGGTCCTCGGCGCCCGGCAGGGCACGCTCACCATCATGGCAGGCGGCACCGAGGAGCAGCTGGCGCAGGCCGGGCCACTGCTCGGCGTGCTCGGTTCCAAGGTGACGCACGTCGGTCCGGCCGGCGCGGGGCACGCGCTCAAATCCCTCAACAACCTGATGTCCGCGACGCATCTGCTGATCACGTCCGAAGCGCTGCTGACCGGCGCGGCCTTCGGACTGGACCCCGCGACCATGCTGGAGGCGGTGAACGGCTCCAGCGGGCGCAGCGGCTCCACCGAGGTCAAATGGCCACGGTTCGTCCTCGGCCGCGGCTTCGACTCGGGCTTCGCGCTGCGGCTGATGCTCAAGGACATGCGCACGGCCACCGGTCTCGCCGCGGCCACCGGCACCCCGTCCGTCCTCGGCGAAGCCGCCGTAGCCCTGTGGGAAAGCGCCGCCGGCCGGCTGCCCCTCGACGCCGACCACACCGAGATCGTGCGCTGGCTGGAGGAGTCGCGGGAGAGGGCCGAGCAGGAGGAACACGACAACGCCGAGGCGGATGAACTACGACGACCCGCGGACGCATCGACGGAAGGCGGCCCTTCATGACGCTCACCACTCGCCAGCAGCAGGTCAAGGACGATTTCCGCAGGATACGTGGGACCTGGGGCCCGGCCTGGGAGAGCATTCTGCGGCTCGATCCCGATTTCCTCGAAGCCTATCTGCGGTTGTCCGCCGTCCCCTGGCGCAGCGACCATCTCCCGCCGAAGGTCAAGGAGTTCATCTACATCGCGGTGGACGCCGCCGCCACCCACCTCTACGAGCCCGGCATCCGCCAGCACGTGCGCGCCGCCGTCGCCCACGGCGCGACCGCCGAGGAACTCGTCGAGGTGCTGGAGCTGACCAGCACGCTCGGTATCCACGCCACCAACATCGGTATCCCGCTGCTGCTGGAGGTCCTCACCGAGGAGGGGCTGCGCACCGGGCCGGCGCCGTTGGACGAACGGCGCCGCCGGCTCCGCGAGGACTTCACCGAACGGCGCGGCTATTGGCACGAGTTCTGGGACGGCCTGCTGGAGGTGGACCCCGAACTGTTCGAGGCGTACCTGGGGTTCTCCTCCGTCCCGTGGGACAAGGGCGTACTGGAACCCAAGGTGAAGGAGCTGATCTACGTCGCCTTCGACGCCTCCGCCACCCATCTGTACGTCCCCGGGCTGAAGCTCCACCTGCGCAACGCCGTACGGCACGGTGCGACCACCGGGGAAATCATGGAGGTGCTGGAGATCGCGAGCGTGATCGGCATCCACACCGCGACGGTGGCCGCGCCCATCGTGGAGGAGGAACTGCGCGCCGCTCACGAGTGAACACCGGGGCCGGCCTGCGGTGTGCGTCAGCCGCGCGGCGGGGTCATCCGTCGTGTGCCAGGTGGATGCCGAGGTCGGTGCGGCCGGGAAGAAGGGCTTCGTGCAGTGCGCGGGTGCCCTGGTAGTCGCCGTCGCGCAGGCGCCGGAACCGCCGGGCCGGCTCGGCGTCGACGGTCCCGAGCCTGTCGCGCAGGCGCTGGGCCTCCCGGTCGACACCGGCGGCGTCCAGGGTGTCGGCGTCGTGGATCACGTGCAGGTCGAGCGTTTCGATGCCCACGTACCAGAGAGTGCCGTGGGTGAGGGGGAACAGCAGGGAGTCGAGGTCGCCACTGATGCCGCGCGGGCCGATGGAGCGTGCGTCCTCGCCCGCGGTCACGACGATGAGCGCCCTGCGTCCGACGAGGCCGCCGTCGCCGTAGCGGAGGGGCAACCCGTTCTCGGCATCGAGGTCGCCGTAGGCGAACCCAGCCGTGAGCACCCGGTCGAGCCAGCCCTTCAGGATCGCCGGTGGCCCGTACCACCACAGGGGGAACTGCACGATCAGCAGCTCCGCCGCCGCGAGCTTGGCCTGTTCCTCGCGCACCTCGGCAGGCAACTGCCCACGCGCGTACGCCTCGCCCGCCTGCTCGGCCATGTTCCCCGGCTTGTCGGCGAACTCTCCGAGGTCGCGGCCGCTGAGTACGGGATCGAAACCCTGGGCGTGCAGGTCGGACGTCATCACCTCGTACCGCGCGGACAGTGCCTGGGTTCCCTCCCGGAAGAGGCGGTCGTTCAGAGAGCCTCCGCGGGGGTGCGCGTACACCCACAGGGCGGAGCCCGGCTTCGGCGGATGTGCGATCGTCATGACGCTTCCTTCTCCGTGTCGTGTCGTTCGTCGGTCGTTCGTCGGTGGTGACGGCGAGTTCGCTCATCCTGCCCTCTCGCCTTTATCTACCAACAGTAACCTACCATTAGTATCTTAGGGCGGGCCACCCGGAGACTCCTCCGTGCGGACCGCACCGGTGTGAGCGCCTCACGCGGGCCGGGGACCCGGACGTGGGAGACGTTCTGTCCCACGCCCGGATCCCCGGTCGTCGTGCGTCGTGCGTCGTGCGGCGTGCGGCGTGCGGCGTGCGGCGTGCGGCGTGCGGCGTGCGGCGTGCGGCGTGCGGCGATTGTCGTTACGGGACGAGCTTGAGCAGCTTGTTCGGGGAGCCGGTCCCTACGCCCGTGATGACGTTGGACGTCGCGCCGCTGACCAGCGCCGTGGCGACGGCCGCCGGGGACGCGCCCGGGTGGTTCGTCAGATAGACCGCGGCGGCGCCCGACACGTGCGGCGCGGCGAAGGAGGTGCCGTCGCCGGTGTAGGTGGCGCTGTCCGAGGTGTTCCAGCCCGCCGTGATGCTTGAGCCGGGCGCGAAGATGTCCACGGTGGGGCCGTAGTTGGAGTACGTGGCCCGCGCGTCCGTCCTGGTGGTGGCGCCGACGGTGATCGCGGTCGACACCCGGGCGGGCGAGTAGTTGGACGCGAGCGCGCCGGAATTGCCGCCGGCGATGGAGTACGTGACGCCGGACGCGATGGATCTGCGCACCGCGTCGTCCAGCGAGGTGCTGGGCCCGCCGCCGAGCGAGACGTTGGCGACGGAGGAGGCGACGTGGTTGGCGGTGATCCAGTCGACGCCGGCGATGACCCCGGCGGTCGTACCGGAGCCGTTGTTGCCGAGGACACGCACGGCGACGATCTTCGCCTTCTTGGCCGCGCCGTAGGTGGTGCCGGCGACGGTCGTGGCGACGTGCGTGCCGTGGCCCGCACCGTCCTGGGCGGTGGCGTCGTTGTCGACGAAGTCCCAGCCGTACGAGGCCCGGCCGCTGATCTCCTGGTGGGTGATGCGCACGCCGGTGTCGAGAACGTAGACGGTCGTGCCGCCGCCGGCCGAGTCCGGGTAGTTGTACGTGCCGTTCAGCGGCAGGTTCGGCTGGTCGATACGGTCCAGCCCCCAGGGCGCGTTGGTCTGGGTGGCGGTCGAGTGGACCTTCTGGTCCTGCTCGACGGTCGCGACCGCGGGGTCCGCGGCGAGCCGCTTGGCCTCGACGCCGCTGAGGGTGGCGGCGTAGCCGTTGAGTGCCGACGTGTAGGTGCGCTTGATCTGGCCCCCGTAACCCGCTATCAGCTTCTTGCCCTGGGCTGTTGACGCCTTGAGTCCGGCCGTCTGCTTCAGGGTGACGATGTAGCTTCCGGGCACTGCCTCGGCCGCACCGGCGTGCAGGATCCGGCCTTCCGCCGGGGCGGCCTGGGCGGGTGCGGCCAGGCCTGCGCCGAGTACCGCCGCCAGGGTCGCCGCGGTGGTGATCGCCACGGCGGCCCGCCGCTTGGTGTCGCGTACTGCTGCCATCGAGAGGGTCCTCCTCGGACGGTGGCGCGCTTGATGGTCACGCGCCGGGGGTGGGTACGGCGTACGGGGTCGTAGGCCGCACCACGACGATGACCTCGGGCGTCCGAACGGAACAAGCTTTCCTGGATGATGTCATGACCGCGACACAGATTTGACACTCGGTCAATCCCCTGTCACACAGGGGCAATGCGCCCGTCGCGCGATCTTCGAGATCGGCGAACCGGGAGCGCGGACGGCGGAGTTCACCGACGGGTGCCTGCTCAGGACTGCTTGCGACGGTCAAGGTCCGTCCCGTAAATCCGCCTCAGAGGCGTCGGGGGTAGTCAGGGTGATCGGCGTAGGGTGACGCGAGGTCGAGCAGGTCGTCACATGGCCAGGGCTCACCGTCGTACTGGCAGTCATCGCGGTTGTCCCACGGCAGTTCGTGGTCGCCCGTGGCCGGACTGAGCACATGGCGGGCGAGCACGCCTCGCTTGGCCCCGACTTCCCGCAGAACGCGAGCCGGATCGTGCAGCGCCACGTGCAGGGCGATCGCTGGATGGAAGCCGGGGAGTTCTCCTTGGCAGAAGTCGACCGTGTGCCCGTGGGCGGCCCACTCCCCACAGCTGTCACCATCGCAGCGCCGGGCCAGATCGGCCTCCTCATCCAGCCGTGCGTGAAGGAACGTCACCAGGTCTTGATTCATGAGGTCATCGTGGACGAAATGCCGGGCCCGGTCGCCTGATTTCCGTGGGGCGGGCAGGCCCCGGCCGGCAGGCCGACAGTGGCAGATCTTGCCGTGGCTGGTGTGATCACGACGTCAGAGCCGTCCTGGACAGCCCCGTTCACCGGGCTGAGCCCGCGCGGTACCGCCCCGGGAACCGCACGGGGCTCCCGCGAGGTCGTCCTCAGGACGCTCTTTCGCTCTTCAGGCGGCTGCGGTAGGCGCGTTGGGCGGCCTGTGAGCTGCACGCCGAACCGCAGTACAGGCCCGAGGAGTTGCGGGTCTTGTCGAAGAAGCCCGAGTGACAGGTGGGGTTCTTGCACACCTTCATCCGGGCCCAGATGCCCCGCGAGGCCAGATCGGCCGCCGCGGCGAACAGAGCGCCGAAGGCGCCGAGGATTCCGGTCTGGGACGGCGCGAGGTCGCAGCCCTCCGCGGTGATCCGCAGAGTGAGCGGGTAACGCTCCGCCGTCCACCGGAGGTACTCCTCGGCGTCGGGCAGAAGCATGGCCCCGTCCGGGCAGTCCGAGTGGGCGCGGAAGACGGTGGCGAGCGCGTCGCGCAACTCCCGGCCGGCGACTGCGTCCGCGCCAGTGACCCTCTCGGAGTCCCCCATCAGCCCCGCACCGGTCATCCACGCGCCCAGCGCCTCGGTGTCCCCCAGCAGTTCGGTCCGACCGCTGCCGTGAGGGCCGGAATTGACGAACGCCAGCAGCAGATCCGAGCTGCGGCACACGTTCCCGCCGCACACGTCCACGAGTGCCTGCTCCATGCCGCCCCACCTCCGTCCTGGAATCTGTCGTACGCCCTCATCATCCCGATCATCATGCTCTAAGTGATTACGCATATCACCATCGCGGAATCCAGACCGCAGACGTCATGAGCAAAGACATTATGGTTGTTTGCGTTGGGCACCAGGGGCCTCCCTGTGCCTCTCCCGCGCAACGCGTCGGGAGTCTTGTTTCTCCCCCAGGAGGTAGTCATGTCTTCGGTGCTCATGGTGTTGTCGGCGGCCAGGAAGTGGACGCAGAAGGACGGCACACAGCGGCCGACCGGGTTCTGGGCCGAGGAATTCGCCGACCCGCACCGCTCATGACGGCTGTTCGTCGTCGCTCATCATGGCGATCCAGCTGTGGGGTGCGTCATCGCCGAGCATGATGCCGTAGACGTCCTCGCCGCCGGCTTCGGCAGCACGCGGGAACATGGCCTGCTCGTAGTCGGCCAGCGCCTTCTCGACGTCGTCGGGGTGCGCGGTGATGGCCTGGCCGAGCTCTGCGCCGTCCAGCATGGCCAGATTCGCCCCTTCGCCGTTCGGGGGCGCGAGGTGGGCCGCGTCGCCGAGGAGAGTGACCCCGGGCGTTCGATCCCAGCGGTGCCCGACCGGAAGGGTGTGAAGGCGGCGCAGGACCGGCGCGGTGTCGCTGTCGGTGAGGAGCGCGGTGAGCTGTGGCGCCCAGCCGTCCAGCTCTGAAACGACCCGTGCCGTCACGGCCGCGGCGTCGGCGGGGTCGGTGTCGGCGAGCCAGTCGAGCGGCTTCACGAACTGCGCGTAGGCATGAAGCGTCCCGTCGCCCTCCCGCTGGACCACAAACCCCTTCCCCGGCGCGAGCGCGAACAACGAGCCGGCGCCCACCGCTTCCGCGGCGGCGCGATGACGGGTGGCCCCGTCGAACAAGAAGGTCTCGACGGAGGTGACGCCCACATACGTCGGGGCGGCGTCGGACAACACCGGCCGCACCCGTGACCACGCCCCGTCAGCCCCGATCAGCAGACTCGTGATGACTGCGCTGCCGTCGGCGAAGCGCACCTCGTGGCGCCCCTCGTCGAGGGCCCGCACACCGGTGACCTTGTGTCCCCACCGGACGGTGCCCTCCGGAAGCGAGTCGAGCAGCAGCTGCCGCAGCTGACCGCGCTGCACTTCGGGACGCGAGCCCGTCCCGTCGTCGGGCAGGTCGAGCAGTACGGTCCCCGTCCGGTCAAGAACCCGGTAGGACTCGCGGCCCTCCAGGACGAGGCCGCGGAACTCCTCGATCAACCCGGCTGCCGCGAGCGCCGGTTGGCCGTTCCGGGGATGGATGTCGAGCATGCCGCCCTGACTGCGTGCGGTCGCCGAGGCGTCCGCTTCGTAGACCGTGACCGGGATGCCGTGAAGGTGCAGGACGCGGGCCAGAGCAAGACCGCCGAGGCCCGCTCCGATGACCGTGACCGGTGTTGTCATCTTGATCTCCAAGGGTGGATTGGATTGTCACTCCAAAAAGCTAGCACCGTTTGGATCGGCAATCCAACCGTGGCAGAATGAACGCATGACGACCAAGGGCAAACGGGCGGCCCGGCGCACTGACGCGCTGTCCACACAGCTGATCGTCCGGGCAGCAACCGAGATCCTCGACGCCGACGGCGAGACCGCGTTGACTTTCCGCGCGCTCACCCGGCACCTGAACACCGGCTACGGGGCGATCTATCACCACGTGGCCAACAAGAGCGACCTGCTCGCGGCGGCCACCGACGACGTCATCGCTCGCGCCGTGGCCGAGCAAGTCACCATCGCGGAGCCCCGGGAAGCGCTGCGTGCCCTCGCACTCGGCCTGTTCGACGCGATCGATGCGCACCCCTGGGTCGGCGCGCAACTCACCCGGGAGCCCTGGCGATCAGCGCTGTTCGACGTCTACAAGAGCGTCAACGAGCAGCTACAGGCCCTCAACGTGCCCGAAGAGGCCGTGTTCGACTCGGCGGGCGTACTCGTGAACTACATCCTCGGAGTCGCCGGACAGAACGCCGCGAACGCCCGCGTGCTCGCCGACAACGGAACCGAACGAGCCGACTTCCTCGAAGACGTCGCCGCACGGTGGGCCCAACTCGACCCCGCCAGACACCCCTGGGCGCAGGGTGCGGCGAAGCGACTGTGTGAGCACGACGACCGTGCGCAATTCCTCGCCGGCATCGACCTCATCCTCGCCGGCATCGAGGCCGTGCACCGCGAGCACAAAGACAGCTGAGACGGCGCCCGATGTGGAGGCCGACGGTCCCGGACGGTCGCGGCAGACCTCCTCGACAACGATGAGGACCTTGCCCAACCGCCGGACCGTTCCCGACATCCCGGCCGTGGCCCACACGTCACGCCCCGGGCTCCGTGGCGCGCCGCACCGTGACCATCGCGACGTCGTCCTCAAGGCGGGCGTAGTGGCGCAGGTCGGCCTGGAGGGCGTCCAGCAAGGCGTCCGGAGGGCGGGACGCCCAGGCGCCGATACGCTGCGCCAACGGGTAGAAGTCGCCGGCTTCGTCACGGGCCTCGACAAGACCGTCGGTGTAGAGCAACAGGGTGTCACCCGCGTCCAGACGATGGGTGTCGACCCGCACAGGATCGCTGTCGAGGTCGAGCAGCCCGACCGGCAGCGCGGGCATGGACGCCGTCAGTTCCCGCACGCGCCCCCCGCTCAGGAGAAGAGGCGCCGGATGACCGCAGTTGGCCAGCCGTACCGCCTCGCCCTCACCGACCACCTCGGCGACGACCACCGTCACGAAACACTCCCGCCTCCGCTGCCCCACCTCAGGCGCCTGTCCCCCGCCGCCGCCCACACCCGCCACGTCCCCCGTACGAGCCAGATCACGGCGCACCGCGTCATCCAGAAAAGCCGGCAGATCATCCAGCACCACTCCCTGCCGGGCCGCCTCCCGGAAAGCGGTCAGCAGAAACAGCACCACCTCAAGAGTCGACAGCCCCTTCCCCTGCACATCCCCCACCATCACCCGCGGCCGGCCGTCGACCACCGCACACGCATACGCATCCCCGCCGATCGTCGACTCCGCGTCCGACGCCAGATACGCCGACGAGATCTCCACCGGACCCAGCCGCGAGGGCAACGGACGCAACAACGTCGCCTGCGTCCGGGCCGTGACCCGGCGCGACTGTTCCAACTCCCGCGCCCGCTTCTCCCGAACCCTCGCCGCACCCACCGCCGCCGCGCTGACAAGCAACGCCGTCGCAAGCGAAACCGGCGCATCTTCCCAGTTCAGATGTCCGTTCACGGAAAGCGTCACCACATACGCCGGCAACATCACCACCGCGATCACCACCACCGGCCCCGGCCCGGCGAACACCGCCGCCAGAGCCGGCAGAGCCAGCATGATCCCACCCAGCCGCACGGTCGACCCGCCGAAAGTATCGGCCATCAGCATCCCCACAAGCGCGACAAGCGCCGCACCCACAACCGCCCGGTCACGCCACAGCGACTCAGACCCGCGCCTCCACACAGCGACCAACGGCATACCCTCACCGTACAGCCACAAACACGGATAAACAGGACGGGGGGCCTCACCACAGACGGGTCGGTACGACCGGACGCCCGCACTGTGCGGACGGACGCGGCCGAACGTGTGAGCCTCCCGGGCGGCATCATTCCAGTCGCGCCGATACGGCCTGGTTCGCGGCCCTTTCGGGCGGTGGCCGAGTGGCGCCAGGGGCGGTTCTTCGTAATCTCGGTAGGAGCCGCCAACTCATGCCTGCCGCCAGTCCCGCCCCCAAGGAGAGCCGCCATGACCGCTTCCGCCGCCCCCGGGTCCTCCAGACGAGCCGACAAGGACATCACCGGGTTCGAGGCTTCCCCGCAGTTCGCCCAGGCACTGCAGCAGATCGTCGTCGACCTGATCGAGCTCAACATCCAGGGCAAGCAGGCCCACTGGAACGTGGTCGGCCACAACTTCCGGGACCTGCACCTCCAGCTCGACCAGATCGTCGACGACGCCAGAGAGGCGGCCGACACCATCGCCGAACGCATGCGGGCCCTGGGCGCGGTCCCCGACGGGCGCTCCGACACCGTGGCGGCGACCACGACCCTGCCCCAGTACCTGACCGGCGAACAGAGCGTCAGCACCGTGGTCGACCTCTTCACCGTGCGTCTGCGGGCCGCCGTCGACACCGTGCGTACGTACCACGACCAGGTCGACCGCGAAGACCCCTCGACGGCCGACCTCCTGCACAGCATCATCGACGGCTTCGAGAAGCACGCCTGGATGGTCGGCGCGGAGAACCGGACCGTCTGAACTCCGGGCCCTTTCAACCGGTCCAGGACCCGCGCGCCCGCCGTACCGGCACCAGCGCGAGCGCGACAGCGGCCACCACACACGCCGAACACAGCAGAGGAATGTCCGTGTTCCCGTGGACGATGAGCGCCGCACCGGCCAGGGCACCGAGGAACATGGCCGCCACCGTCAGGACGCGCACCCCCGCCCTGGACCTGCTGCCGCCGCCCGGACGACCGTCAGCCGCGATACCGGTGACCGTCATCGTCAGAACCGTCGTGGTCAGATCGGGCACAGCCAGAGAGCGCACCACCGCGTTCTGCGCGCCCATGGCCACCGCGAGCAGCACGATCAGCGCCCACCGGACTCCGCCGTCGAACGGCGGATCCGCCACCCGGCTGATCACCCACGCCACCAGCAGCAGTACGGTCTGCACCACGGTGACGGACAACAGCAGCCTGCCACGGTGCCTCGGCACCCGGTGAGCCAGCCGCCCTCCGGCCACCGCACCGGCGACGAACGCCGCGAGCGCCAGAACGGACGCCACCACCGAGAACCCCGAAGCACCCGCCAGGGCGAAGCCGAGGAAGACGATGTTGCCGGTCATGTTCGCCACGAAAACCCGGCCCAGTGCGAGATAGCTGAACGCGTCCACCAGACCGGTGACCACGGTCAGCACCAGCAGCAGCGGGGGCAACGGGCCGTGCCGGCCCGACAGGTCAGGGACCAGCACCTCCCGGACCTCGCTCACGATCTGTCGCACGTGCCTCTCCCCATGCCGTTCCGACAACCCTGACGGACACCAACCGATATGACCGGCTCCGACACGTGACCACGTCCGGCTCGGGGCCCGGCTCCTTGGCCGTCGTTCGGGTGAACGGCGGACGGGTCCGCGCCGGTGGAGCGGGCGCCGGCACGAAGCGTCGGTGATGCTGAGGGCGGATCAACTCCCCGCCATCCTTCAAAGCCCGTAAAGGCCGCCGCCCATATCCGGGAGCCCAACCTGACGATCCTTTGTGTTCTCTTCGCTCTGTTGGGAGCCGCGAGCAATGCGACGGGCACGGTGCTGCAGCGCAAAGCCGCCCTCGTGGTGCCACGCGGCGACGCGTTCCGTCTCCGGCTGCTGCTGGACATGGTCCGTCAGCCCGTATGGATGCTCGGTATCTGCGCCGTGGCCTGCGCGGCGCTCTTCCAGGCCCTCGCGCTCATCGAAGGACCGCTGTCCCTCGCCCAGCCCGTATTCATCCTCGAACTGCCATTCGCGCTGCTGATCGCTCTGCCGATCCTGCACCGCTCCCTGCCCGCGACCGGCTGGTACGCGATCACCTGTCTGGTCGCCGGACTCGCCCTGGCCGTCGCCGCCGCGGCCCCGAGCCCCGGCACGACCCACGCCCCGATGGCCTCGTGGATCATTGCCATCGCCCTGTGCCTGGGCGCGATGGGGCTCGCGGTGCTTCTCGCGATTCGCCTCCCGTCCGGCGCGCGCAGAGCCGCCCTCATCGGGGCAGCGGCGGCCATCGGCAACGCGCTCACCGCCGCGCTGATCAAGTCCGCGGCCAACACCTTCTCGGAGGACGGCCTCGTCGCGTTCCTCACCACCTGGCAGACCTACGGATTCGTTGTCTGCGGCATCGCGGCGGTGTTCCTCCTTGAGAACGCCCTCCAGGCCGGACCCATCGCCGCCTCACAGCCCGCCCTCACCATCGGCGACGCGACAGTCAGCCTCGTCCTCGGCGTCGCGCTCTACTCCGAACACATCCGAACGGGCTGGTGGTTCCTCCCCCAACTCGGTGGCGTCGCCCTCATCGTCATCAGCACGGTCTACCTCTCCCGAGCCATCCCCCTCACCCGCGAAGTCTCCGGCTGACCGACAGCGTGAGGGGTCCCGGGGGGCTTGGTCGCCGCTCACCCGGTCTGTCATCATGGACGAAACGGAACTTCACTCCGGAATCGCTACGGACACGTGGTTCCGGTCTGTTGCGCGGAAGGAGCGCCGGCGGTGAGCGGCAGCGGTCAGGGTACGGGCAGCGCGGCGGGGTCCAGGCGTAAGGACGCCCGACGTAACCACCAGGCCCTGCTGGAGGCGGCCGCCGCCGTCTTCGTCACCTCGGGTGTGGAAGCGCCGGTACGTGACATCGCGGCCAGGGCCGGGGTCGGAATGGGTACGATCTACCGCCACTTCCCCACCCGGGCGGACCTCGTCATCGCCGTCTACCGCCACCAGGTCGACGCCTGCGCCGAAGCCGGTCCGGTCCTTCTGGCGACCGGTCCGACGCCGCACGCGGCCCTCGAAGGGTGGGTCGACCTCTTCGTCGACTTCCTGGTCACCAAGCACGGCCTGGCAGCCGCGCTGCAGACCGACAACGCCAGCTTTGAAACGCTGCACGCGTACTTCCTCGACCGCCTCGTGCCGGTGTGCAGCCAGTTGTTGGACGCGGCCGTCGCCTCCGGTGAGATCCGCTCCGGCTTTGAGGCGCTCCAGCTCATGCGTGGCATCGGCAACCTCTGTATCGGCGCCGACAGCGACCCCGGCTACGACGCGCGCCGCCTGGTCGCGCTTCTTGTGGCAGGACTACGCCAACCGTCCTGACCGGGTCACCGGCGGCGCTGCCCCCGTGCCGGGATCCGACTCGGTCCGCTCCTTGCCGGTCCGGCAAGGAAGGTTGCCGATGGCGGGGAGCGTGGGCATCGTGGGCCCATGCCCCGGTGAACGCTGCCGGGAGATGAGGAGGATCCGGATGACCGACACCAAGCCCCCGCGCGCCGACGCCGACGAGAGGACGACGCTGCTCGGCTTTCTCGACTACCTGCGGAGCGCGGTCGCGGGCAAGGCGACGGGGGTCCCGGAGCCCCAGGTCCGTACTCCCGGAGTGCCTTCGGGCACCAGCCTCCTGGGACTCGTCAAACACCTGACGGTCGTCGAACGATTCTACTTCCTGGGCGAGGACACCGCCGACTGGGCCGCCAGCATGCGGCCCGCGCCCGAGGAGACCGCGGAGCAGCTGCTCGCCGGCTACCGCGACGCCGTCGAGCAGGCGAACCGCGTGATCACGGCCTGCCCCGATCTGAGCCTCCCGATCCCCCACCCTCCGCGTCCCGCGTCCACCCCCACGATGCGATGGGTCCTGGTCCACATGATCGAGGAGACCGGACGGCACGCGGGCCACGCCGACATCCTCCGTGAACAGGCCGACGGCTCCACCGGCCGCTGAAGCCCGCGTCCGTGCCTGGATCCCCGCCCCCGGAGCAGGAAGAGGATCCTGGCGGTAACGGCCCGCAGCAGGTACCTTGTGTTGCATGGTACTTCCTGGTGGAGCGCATTCCGGAGTGAGTCAACTCCGGCGTGGGATCCTGCAGTTCTGCGTTCTGGCTCTCCTCCGCGACAACGAGAAGTACGCCTTCGAGCTCGTACGGGAACTGTGTGACGCCCACGGTCTCGCGACCAGTGAAGGCACCATCTATCCGCTGCTCTCACGACTCCGGAAGGAGGGGTGGGTGAGCACCGTATGGAAAGAGTCCGAGACCGGACCACCGCGCCGCTACTACACGCTGACGGCCGCGGGCCGAACCGCACTGACTGATTTCGCCGGTGAGTGGGGGACTTTCAAATCCACCGTCGACAGCCTTCTGGGCAGCGAGGGGAGTCATCAGTGACCTCAACAGGAGATCAGCTTGTCGAGGAGTATCTGCGCCGTCTCGACAATGCTTCCGTGTTCCTCGGAGACGAACGCCGCACGGAGCTCAGGCAGGAGATCGCCGAGCACATAGAAGCCGGCCTGGAAGAAGCGGACGCCGCGCATGCCGAGGCGGTCCGTGCCGTTCTGAAGCGGCTGGGGCCGCCGGCGGACATCGTGGCGTCGGAGCTCGGCCCACGGTCCACCGGCTCCACACCCGTAGTCCGGCAGGAATCCCCTTCCGTGAGCGCGACCGGTCACGACGGCGGTGGGCATTCGCCCCGGGGCGGCGGTTCCGCACCTGGTCCTGTCCCGCCCCCGCCCCCTCTCCCTCCCCCTCCGCTTTCTCCTCCGACGACGGGTACGGGCACGGGCACGAGGAAGGTTCCGCTGGTGCTGATCGGGGGTGTGGCGACGGCAGTTGTCCTCGGTGTGCTGGCCTTCGGGGCGGTCTTCTCGTCCAGTGAGGCAGGCCAGCAGCATCGGGTGCCGCCGATCACTCCCTCGCAGAGCCGAGTGCCTGACAACGTGACGCCGGACCAGACCCCCGAGGCCGTTCCGGACGCCTCTCTCGCCCCCTCGGAGCTGCCACCCGGCGAAGGAACGGGGGACCCCACCAACTCACCGTCATGAACGAGAATCGCGATTACAGCCGTCGCCCCAACAGGTGGACGCCGACCTTTCGCACCTCGTCGGTGGCGAAGCGACGGATCTCCTCGTGGGGCCCCGGCCAGTCGAAGCCGCCATCCGGCCCGACGATGCAGCCGTCGAGTGAGACGCTCATCGAGTAGGTCACGCTGCGCATCAGAAGTCCTCCTCGGTAACGGGCGGGGTCGACAGCACGACCGCCGGACGCCGCAGGACTCATCGCCGCTCGCGGGATTCCCTCGGATCTCCCCGCCCACGCGAAGATCATCACGAAGGGCGGCGCTCTTTCACGACACGGCCCGGCCGTGATTCGCCGCGCCGTAGCGCAGACCGTCGTACAGGATCGCGACGATGCGCACCGCGTCGTCCTTCCACCCCTTCGCGCGCATCCCGCAGATGCCGCCGAGGGCGCGCAGGACAACGCGTCCGTCGATATCGCCGCGGACGAGTCCGGCGGCGGCGCCGGCGGCGAGCAGTTCGTCGAGGGCGCGGGCCATCTCGTCGCGTGCGTCGTCGAAGATCGGCGAGTCGGTCGTCATGATGCTCTCCAACGCCTCCCCCATGCCTTTGCCCATCGCCGAGTGCTCCACGAGCAGGAGCAGAAAGGCGTGCAGGGCTTCGTCCGGCGCGTGTCGCGCGAGCAGTCGGCCGGGGGCCGCGCAGAGGTCGGCGACTTCCTGGCGGTAGACCTCGGCGACGAGCGCCTCCCGCGTTTCGAAGTGGCGGTAGAGCGTGCCGACCGCCACCCCGGCTCGTCGGGCGATCTCCTCCACGTGGGCGTCGGCGTCCCCGGCGAGAAAGGCCTGGCGCGCGGCGGCCAGGAGCGCTTCGCGGTTACGGCGGGCATCGGCGCGCATCGGACGTGGCGACGGCAACGGTCCTCCATAAGGTGAATCAGGTTCAGGTTGCGTGTACTGTTTCCGGAGTCGGGTTCATTTTACTGGGAGGGAAAGCACATGACGAATGTGTACGTGAACGAGGACGAGGGACTGAGCGGTCTGCGCGTGCTGGTGACCGGGGGCAGCCGTGGGCTGGGCAGGGCGACGGCCCAGCGCTTCGCCGCCGCCGGCGCCACCGTGCTGACGGCCTCGCGCACCGCACCCCCGGAGGACGTCCACGCCACCTTCATCCCCGCCGACCTGCGGTCCGCGGAGGGGGTGGCCGAGCTGGGGCGGCGCGTACTGGACACCGTCGGGGGCGTCGATGTCCTGGTGAACAACGCCGGAGCCGCGACCGGACCGATACCGACGCTTGAGCGGCCCGACGCGTCCTGGCTCGCGGACCTGGAGATAAACCTGCTCGGCGCTGTCCGGCTCGACCGGGCCCTGGTTCCCGGGATGGTCGAGCGCGGCTCCGGTGTCGTGGTGCATGTCTCCTCCATCGCCAGCCGTCTCCCCCAGCCCGCCGAGGCGTCGTACGCCGCGTCGAAGGCAGCACTCAACGCCTACAGCCGCGAGTTGGCGACGGCGGTGGGAGAGCACGGCGTGCGCGTGGTGTGCGTTCTGCCCGGCTTCGTCGTCACCGAGGGAGCGGCCGACCACCTCCAGCACATGGCCGACAGCCAGGGTGTGGGAGTTGACGACGTCAAGCGGCAGCTCGTGGACCGGCTGAAGGTGCCGATGGGGCGTCCGGGCAGCCCGGAGGATGTCGCGGAGATGATCGCGTTCCTCGCCTCCGGCCGCGCCAAGTGGCTCACCGGCGCGCAGTTCCGGGTCGACGGCGGCATCATCCCCGTCGTCTGAACCGCGCCCCCGTACGGGAATCGAGGAGAGAGAACGTGACCACCATGACCATCAGCCTCACATCACTGATTCTGGACGCCGCGGACCTGGAGAGCGAGAGCTCCTTCTGGCACGGTCTGCTCGGCGGCGGCCCGCCCACGAGGACGGAGAACCACCACTTCCTGCGGGTCGACGGGTTCCCCGTGATCGTCATCCAGCACGCTCCGGGGCATGTGCCGCCGCAGTGGCCCGACGGCGCTTCCCAGCAGCTGCACTTCGACCTCGCGACCGACGACGCGGCGGCCACGGACCAGCGGGTACTCGACTCCGGCGGCCGACGACTGCGGCCGGCCACCGGCGTTGTCGCCTCGGCTCAGCCGGGCTCCCGGGTGTACGCCAGCCCGGCCGGGCATCCCTTCTGCGTCCGCTCGGCCTGATCCCGGGGCGGCCTCGGCGCGCTTACGCCGCCAGGAGGTCCGCCAGCCTGTCGCGGACGCCGTCGCTGCCGTCCTCCGCGGCCGGCACCAGCCGCTCCCGGTCCCGCGGGTCCCGGGACAGGACGTGCAGTCGCCCCTCGTTCCGGGCGAGGATCAGGTCGGTGCTGGTGCCCGCCGTCTCGGCCGATCCCACCGCGGTGTACTCGGTGACGGTGACCAGCGCGGAACGCTCCGCCCCGGTGAGCACGGCATCGGCGTCCGTCGGCTGATCGTTGTCCGCCGACGGGCCCCGGGGAAGCCAGTCGGTGAGCGTACGGAGGGCCTCGTCGAGCTTGTGGAGGCCGATCTGGTGGACGCCGAGCGCGTCGATGCTGACCTTCAGACAGATCTTCTCGGGCTGGGGAAGCAGCAGGATCCGCCAGGGCTCGCCCGGCTCCGTTCCGGTCGTACGGGCGTCGAGCACCTTCCTGGCCCGCTGCTGGAACGCGACGGCGATGCCCAGGTCTCCGCGCACCTGGACCTCCTCGCCCGATGAACCGGCCATGAGGAGTTGGCGCGCGGCCAACGAGCGGACGGCCTCGGTGAGTTCGTCCTCCGACGGCCGGGCCTCCAGGAAGTCCACGATCGCGTCCACGGCGGTGAGTTCGGCGATGGTGTACGCGCCGAGCAGCACCGGCCCGGTGTTCACCAGATCCACCACGGCCGTGACCAGCCCCGGGGGAACGGACGCCTCGCCCGGCCCCGGCTGTGACTCCGAAGAAGCGCCGTTCCGGTCCTCGCTCATGACGAACCTCCTGTCGGCCACCCGTCCACGGCGGGCGCCGCGCGACTCTCCCGGAGCACGGCGGCGGCGGTACGGGACGGGGTCTGCGTCACCCATACGTCGGAATTGCCGAACAGGCCCCGTCCGGCCCTCTCGGACAGCGCCTGGCCGAGCTCACCGGCCAGGTCCGGCCGGTCGGGCGGCGGGAACCGGGCCGCCAGTTCCTGGGACGCGGCCGTGACGTCGTCGTTGGCCTCGATCCGGCGCAGCGCCCGGGTGAGGGACCGCGCGATCGGCGGCGTCAGGGACGTGGGCACGGCCAGAACCGGCGCGAGATACAGCGGGCGCCGCTCGGTCATCCGCGACAGACCCCAGGGCCCGACATTACTGTCGGTGAGCTTGTACACCACATAGTCCATCAGATGGCGCAGGTCGCTCGGGCGGGGCAGTTTGGGCCCGCCGAACGCGGCCGGGGTCTTCTCCAGCTGCACCCAGGTGCCCTGAACCGTACGGCCGTGCAGTTTCTCCCGTACGACCTGCCCGTGCATCCCGATGTCGGGGTAGAGCTTCTTGTCGATGTCGCGGTGGTGGCTGGAGAGCCGCGGATGGCTGCCCTTGGAGCGCCGCCACTTCTCGTACAGCCGCGGATCGTCCACGAGCACATGCCCGCCGCGCAGCACGTCGCGGAGCTGCGGTACCTGGAGCCCGTGCGCCTCCAGATCGGCGAGGATCACCGCTTCCTCGGGGCTGAGTCGTTCGGCGGCCTTGACCAGGCCCTTCCGGTACGACCCGGCCCGCGCGGTGATCTCGATCATGAGCCGCACCCTGGTGCGTACGTGTTCGGCCTGCTCGGCGAGGGCGCTGCCGGAAGCCGCCTTGCCGTGCCGCTCGGCGCGCGTGCGGAACGCCCGCTTGTGCTTGGGCTTCATCTGGTCAGTACAGCACGAGGGTGAGGTAGGCGCAGGTCAGGGACGAGACCGCCACAGCCGCCAAGGGCCCCGGGGCGAGCGTCAGGCAGAAGCCGGTGTGCTCGCGGAGTCGTCCTGCTTGGCCGCCGTGTAGTGGACGGTGGCGCCCTGCTTGGAGCGCTCGGCACGGCTGCGCGCCACCAGGCGTTCCGTCGTGGTGCGCACGAGGTTGTCATTCAGGTTGCGGTCCGGGTGCACGGCGGTGAGCGCCTTCGCGATCTCACCGGCCGTACGTGGCTCCGACTGCTCGGTCAGATACTCGTGGATCAGCTCGGTGAGCGCGGCGGCCTTCTGCCGGACGGCCTTCTGCCGGACGGGCTTCTGCCGGGCGGGCTTCTTGGCCGACGAACTCCTCGCCGGTGCGGGCGAC
The DNA here is from genome assembly GCF_036248275.1 of Streptomyces sp. NBC_01716. Taxonomy (NCBI): domain Bacteria; kingdom Bacillati; phylum Actinomycetota; class Actinomycetes; order Kitasatosporales; family Streptomycetaceae; genus Streptomyces; species Streptomyces sp. NBC_01716. The sequence goes on from NZ_CP109181.1 coordinate 169,805, forward strand.
TTCTTGCCCGTACGGGTGCCGGAACCGGTACCGCCGAGTGCCGCGCGCACGCCGACCAGCAGTTCGTGGTCCTGCTCCAGACCACTCAACCGCGCCTGCAGGGAGGCGACTTCGCCACGGATACGCTCCTGCTCCACGGTGTTCCGCTCAAGGTCCGCGGAGACTTGTTCCGCGTACTGAGACTTGAGTGTGTTGTTCTCCTGCGTGCTCATGAGGGCTCCTCGGCTGGGGTGTTGGGTGTGGACTCTACCCATGTGCGGTGTGGGATTGTGGTGCGGGTGCCAGGGAACACAGGTGCGGCGCCCCTGCGCTGCTTGTTCGGTGAGAAGGAAACGTCATTCCGGAGGACGCGTTGGGGACGCTACTCAAGGGCCTGAACCGCGTTCCATGGCATGAGCTGGAGCATGCGTACGGTTCCGCCGAAGGCGTTCCCGGTCGGCTGACTCGTGTGGCGTGGGGCGACGCCGGGACGAGTGCCGACGCACTCAGTGACCTCGGCCTCTGGCTCGGTGAGCTGGCGGTCTTCGACGCGACGGTCGCGGCGGTTCCGTTCCTGTGGGATCTCGCGGTGACCGACACCGTGACCGGTCGGCCCGGGGTGATCGCCTTGCTCCAGGCGGTCCTTGAGCACGGCAACGTTCCTCAGCTCGAAGTCCAGCACGCGGCTCACCTCGCCGTGCTGCGCGGATCCCGCATGGTGGAGGTGCTGAGCGGTGACGAGGATCCTGCGGTGCGGGCGGCGGCGACCGATCTGGCGACGGCGATCGACAGGCACGCGTGTGAGACCTGCCGTCCGGGCTGACACCGGCGCGGAGGGCCGTATCGACTGGTCGATGGTGTAGATCCATTATCCGGGTGCGGGAAGGCGCCTGTCGCCGTTCTCCGGAATGATATTTACGCCCGATATGCGCCCATAGGGTTGCGGCAGCGAGTACAGCGCACCGATCTGACCTGGGAGTTGAGAGTGGCGCACGACGTTGCCGCACTGACGGTGGAGCTCACGGACATGGCCGCGGCCGATCAACGGTCCTCGATCCGCGCCAACAGCGATGAACCCGCCGAGCAGTTGGCGTGGCGACGGCTGAGCGCACGGCACGGTGACCGACTTGGCGAGATCATGGACGAGTACGGCTGGCCGACGGCGGAAATGGTCGGCGAGGAGGCCGCACGCGCGGCCTGGCTGATCGCCCAGCACGCGGACCGGCAGCTCGACGTCCAGCGTCGCGCTCTCCTGCTGATGGAGCAAGCGGTGTCGGCAGGCTTGGCCGACCCTCGCGAGCTGGCCTTTCTGCGCGACCGCACGTTGGTCAACGAGGGCCGCCGGCAGATCTACGGCACTCAGATCGCCGGCGTGAAGGACGGGGCACCGGTGCCGTGGCCCTGTGCAGAGCCGGAGCGCATGGACGAACTCCGTGCGGAAGTCGGCATCGAGCCCTTCGACGAGTACGTCGCCAAGTTCGCGGTGGCCTGACGACCGGTTCCCCGTCGCATCCTGCGGATCATTGCCCAGGGCTCATCTGCCGTGGAGCGATGATCCGCCGGACAGGCCCCGCCACTGGGTCAACTTGTGCCGCGTCCATCGTGTGCCGCGGTGTTCCGGGCCATGGACCCGCACCATGTCCGCCAGCAGGTTCTCGTACGCTTCCAGGGCCCCGGCCACGTCACCGGCCTCCGCCCGCATGTCGGCCATCGTGAGCCGGGTGACCAGCACGACATCGTGGTCGGGGCCCCACGCCCGTAGGCGCTCCGTCAGCACGTGCTCGTACGCCTCCACGGCGCCGGCTTCGTCGCCCTGGCGCCAGCGCACCTGGGCCAGGTGCCGCATGACCGCCGTGTCGTGGGGCTCGTCGCGCAGCGCGTCCTCGCGGGCCCGGCCCTCCAGATCGTTCATCCTCGGCAGTGGCGGCGGTACCCAGTGCTTCGTCCTCCGCCAGTGCGCCAGGTTGCGCCGGACCCATGGGATCCGGGGGTGGTCCTCGCCGAGTACGCGCACCATGTCGGACAGCAGGTGCTCGTACGTCGTACCGGCCCCGGCCACATTACCGGCCTCCGCGCGCACGGCGGCCAGGCCGAGCCGGGTGTCCAGGACCAGGGGATGGTCCGCGCCCCACGCCCGCGCCCGGACCGCGACGAGTCGCTCGTACGGTTCCACGGCGTCGGCCGCGTTCCAGGTCCGTCTGCGCCACAGGGCCAGGTGCCGGAGTTCGCGGGAGTCGTTGTCCTGCTCCTCCTCGACCAGCAGCCAGTCACGGCCTGCCCGCACCCGCTCCGGGTGCTGTTTCAGCAGCCTGCCGACCTCGCGGCTGTCCGCGAGGACGCCCAGTCCTATCGCGATCCATCGTTTCACGTTCATGTTCGCGCCTCGCGTTCTCGCCTCACTCGTGACCCGGCCGACGGACCAGTGACAGAGCCGGGAACACATGGTCCTCCCAGAGCAGACGGGAGGGCTCCTCCGGGTACGGGGTTACGGCCAGTTGGGCGTCGAAGAGTTGGGTCAGGCGCTGCGTGCTGTCGTACGCGGGCCAGCCGGGGTCGCCGTGGGCGGCGAACGCGGTCCACGCGGCGCGCATGCGCGCCGACAGCGTCTCCGCCTCCGGCGACGGGCCGTCGCCGATCAGCCCGGCGGCTTGGCCGGCGTCCAGGTTGCCGAAGACGAGCGGCACGTCCAGGCCGTGGCAGGCGCGGAGCGCGCCGCCCATGCCGGGTGCGGGCCAGTTGAGTTCGTAGACGTGGGCGCGGCCACCGCCCGCGATCTGCGCGTCCGCGAGGTGGAGGGACGGCATGCGGAACAGCCAGTCCCCGTGGACCAGTTCGTACAGCTCGTTCGGGTCGGCCGACGGGAAAGCCTCGCGGTAGCGTCGTGGGCCGTCGGGGCCGGGGGCGTACATCTGAAGGGCGGCCGACGCCTGTTCCTCGGACACCTGGCCGAGCGTGCCGTCGATCAGGCCGAACAGGCGGTGTTCGTCGCGTGTGTGGCCCGCGACGAGTTCGATGTCCCGGCCTGCGCCGTCGGCCAGTGCCTGCCATGGGGTGACGGGGAGGACATCGCCGTCGACGACGGGCGCGAACGGGATCTGCCGGTGCGCGGCCTTCCCCCAACTCCCCACCCGTTGGGCGAGCTTGGCCGTGAGGACGTCGCCCGCGCCGGACAGCCGGACCGGGTCGACGGACGACAGGTCGGCCGTCGTGGGCTTCAGCCCCAGTTCCGAGGCGCAGGCGGCGGCGGCGTCGGAGGCGAGGTCCGGGGAGAAGAACGTGCCCGGCACGCTCTGCGCGACCGCCCGGTGGAACAGCCCCCGCGCACGCCCCATCGCCATCAGCGCGGCGACCGATCCGCCGCCTGCCGACTGGCCGAAGACCGTGACCCGGTCCGGGTCCCCGCCGAAGGCGCGGATGTTGTCGCGGACCCACTCCAGCGCGGCGACCTGGTCGAGCAGTCCCCGGTTGGCCGGTGCTCCCTCGATGTGGGCGAAACCCTCGATCCCCACGCGGTAGTTGAAGGTCACCAGAACGACGCCGCCTTCGCGCGCCAGGCGACCGCCGTCGTATTCGGGCAGCCCGGACATGCCGATCACGTACGCGCCGCCCTGGATCCACACCATCACCGGCAGGCCCGCGCCGGGGCCCGGGTCGGGCGACCAGACATTGGCCGTCAGCCAGTCGTGCCCTTCCGCGTCCCACGCGGGCCCGTCCATGCCGAAGAACCCGGCCTGCGGTGGGGGTGGTCCGAACGCGAGCGCGTCCCGTTCCCCGTCCCACCCGCGCACCGCGCGCGGCGCGGCGAACCGCCGTGCGCCGACGGGCGGTTCGGCGAACGGGATCCCCCGGAAGACCGCCAGGCTCCCCTCCCGGGAGCCGCGCACCCGCCCGGCCTCCGTGCGGACGACCGGATCGGACGGGGAGTTGGACGACTGGGACACGGCAACGGACATGCCGCGGATCGTCCCACTGAACCGGAGTGTGGGTGAACCGATTTTGTCGGTGGCGAGTCGTCCGACCGAGCCGAACCGCACCCACGCGTTGGTGGGCAGCAACTCCGCGGTCCTGCTGGACGACTTCAGCGTGGACCAGCGGCGTGCGCTCCTGAACTGCGTGGTGGAGGCAGCCGGTCGGATCAAGGCCCGCGGCGGCGTGTCCCGGGCCGAGGCCTCGACCTGGCCCGAGTTGGAGGAGAGCGCGACCAGCTTCCTGCGCGGTGCGGAGCACATCAGCCCGGCTCCGCTTGTCGAGCTGGCGGAGGCTCTGGTCGATCTGGCCGCCGGCACTCTCCCTCCCGCTCCGGCCGGTCGGCAGTGGTACTACGGAACGGTGGAGGGCCCTCAGCCTGCCGTCGTGCGGATGCCCCAGCAGGAAACGACGGCCATGCGGTCATTACGAAGGGCATATTTGCTGCCATTGGCGCGGAGCGGTGTGTACGGGGTTGCACCTTCCGCAGCGGCATGTGGTCCGGTGGACCTACGTCCCGGTCCCTTGAGGAAAGGTCCCCGCTCATGCATTCGTCTTTCATGCCACCCCGCCAGGTCAAGATCGGTGACGCGGCGGCCTTCGCCGGCAGCACGCCACGGGCGATTCGCCATTACCACGAGATCGGCCTGCTCCCCGAGCCTGAGCGGGGCGGCGATGACCGCCGCCGCTACGGGTACGAGGACATGATCCGCTTGCTGTGGATCCGCAAGATGGCCGACGCCGGGATCGCCCTGGACGACATCCGTGACGCCTTCACCACCGGCACGGCTTCCGCCGGTGCGGACAGCGGAGAAGGTATCGCGGGCATCCTGGAGCGGCTGGAGGAAACCCTCGCCGAGCAGGAGGCGGAATTGCGGCGGCAACGGACCGCCGTGCAGCGGATGCGCACCGAAGGCAGCCGGATGGGCCTGCTCTCCGACTTCGTCACCGAACGCCTCAAGAGCCTGCCCGAAGGCTCCCTGCGCCAGGCGGACCTGGACACTCTGCTGGTCACTGAGCGGATCTTCGGCCCGCTCGGCGCGGCCGTCCAGGCCACCCGCTTCATCGCCCTGGCCACGCATCCCACTCTGCGGGAGGACTCCGACCGCATCGATGACGCCGAGGAGGCACTCGATGACAGCGTCGCCGTCGATGATCCACGGGTGGCTCAAGTGGCCGTCGAGCGGCACGCCTTCGAAAGCGCCCTGCACGCCGTCATCGAGGAGTCCGGCCTGGATAAGGACGACGATGCCCTCTTCGACGCGTGGGACACTTTGTACCCTGCCACCGCCGATGACGGCGAGGACGAGGCAGACCTCAGCTCCGGCAAGCGCAAGGCTGACTCCATGAGCGTGTTCGAAGCCATCGGCAAGATGCCCTACGACTTCTCCCCAGCCCGCCTGCGCTGTATGGAACTGGCGGAAGAACTATCCGCCCAAGACTCACCCGCTACCTGAAACACGGCCTGGGCCCGCTGGTGGTGGTGCGTGAACAGTTGGGTGAGCAGGCGGGTCAGGGTCCGTCTGTCCTCGGCCGAGAGCGGTTCCAACAGGGCGTCCTGCACCTGGTCGAGCGCTCGGTCCAGGCGTCGCAGTTGCCGGTCGCCCGCCGCGGTGAGTGTCACCCTGTTGCGCCTTCGGTCGTCCGGGTCGGGGGTCCGCTCGACGTACTCCTGCTCGGACAGTTCGTTGATCGCCGCTACGACGTCGCTGCGGTCCATGTTGCAGCGGCGGCCGAGTTCGGCCTGGCTGGCCACCCCGAACTCGTCCAGCGCGGCCAGGATCCGGTAGTGGTAGCCGCGCGCGCCCACCTCGCCGAAGCCCTCGGACGCCAGCCGGTGGGCGTGCACCGCCACTTGAGTGAGCAGCCAGCTCGGCTTCGTGGTCAGGTGTGCGGGGGTCTCTTCCACGGCAGCCACCCTATATTGTTGGCGTCGCCAATGAACCTCCGTACGGTTGGCAACATAACCAGCGGGCTGCGGCCTGCCTGCGCCGTGGTGCGGACCGCGCTCGTATGGATGCGGGAGAAGTGGTCCTCGCCCAGGACCGGTGCGAGTCCTAGTCGACGGGCCAGTCTCCGCGGCCGGCCAGATCCAGTACCAGTGCGGCGATGTTCCACGCGTCGTCGTCGCCCCGGTGGTGGCGGCCTTCGAGCGGGAGGCCGGCCACCGTCAGCGCCTGGGCCATACCGGGGCGTCGCCGCAGGCCGTAGGAGGCGGTGAAGGTGACCTTCGCGTTGGTGTGACGGTGGCCGAAGGGGTACTCCGTACCCGTGCGCCGGCACTGGCGGGTGAACTGGTTGCGGTCGTAGTCGCCCCAACTCGCCCATGGCAGCAGGCCTGTTCGGTGCTGTGCGGCCAGCGTCCGGCACGCCTCGGCGAACGGCAGGCCCTCCTCCACCTCGGTCTGCGTCAGCCCGGTCAGCTCCGTGCAGAACGGGCTCACCTTCGACCGGGCCGGGCTGACCAGCAGCCGGTGCTTGGCGAGGCGTTCGCCCGCGCGCAGGTCCACCACCGTGAGTCCGATCTCGATGATCTCGCTCACCTGTCCGGGCGGCGGCTGTCCCTCCCAGCACGTCGCCTCGACATCGACCACGTTCAGCAGGCGCTCCCCCGTCATTGCCCCACTCGTCCGTCGATGCACTCCCGCAGCAGATCGGCGTGCCCGCAGTGGCGGGCGTACTCGTCGATCCTGTGCACCATCAGCTCCCGGACCGCGATGCCGTCCTTCCCCAGGCGTTCGCCCAGATCCGGGTGCTCGGCGAGTTCGGCATCGGTCGCCGCCTGTTCCCGCGCCAGAGCGGAGTACGCGGCTTCGACCTCGGCCTCCTCCGCGACCGCTCCGTGGAAGTCCGCGCCCCCGTCGCCGTAGATCTTCGGCGCCGGATCACCGTCGGTGATCCAGTTGCGCCAGTCCCGCTCCACCTCGGCGAGGTGGCGGAGCAGGCCGAGCAGCGACATCGTCGACGGCGGAACCGAGCGACGGGCGAGTTGCTCCGCGTCCAGGCCCTCGCACTTCATCCGCAGGGTCGTGCGATAGTCCGTCAGGAATTCCTGGAGCGTCGCGAGCTCGCCGTCCGGACTGACTCCTTCGCTGTTGCGGGGGTCGTCGTCCGGGTCGGTCCACATGTCGGGGTAGACGGTCGCCTTGGTCCATCGTGCGGGTTGGTCACTCATACGTTCCATGTTCGCCTGAGACGCCCTGGACCCGCGAGCGCTTTACGTTCTGGTCCTACAGGTGTGCTTGTACGGCTTCCGCCACGATAGGGACGTGTTGTCCGCCGAGTGTGTGTCATCGGGAGGAGGGGGCCAGTGGTGTTTACGGTGGGGCGATGCGACGTGCCCCCTGGTGGGTCCTGCTCTCCTCGGCAGGTGCCCCTGTTTTTCTGGTCGGCGGTTGGACGATTGCGCAACGGCTGCAAGGACCGGCGTACGACCCCGCGGGAGACACACTCAGCGTGCTGGCCTCCTACGGCGCCCGCGGGTACTGGTTGATGACAGGCGTACTGATCGTGCTGGGTGCGTCGTACCTGGCCACGGCACACGGGCTGCGGGAGGCGGCGTTCCTCGGGCGGCTCGCGCTGGCCGGCGGCGGGCTGTCCGCCATGGCTCTGACGTTGGTGCCAGCGCCCATCAGTGGTGGGGCGCTGAAGCACGGGCTGGTGGCCGGCACCGGCTTCGTGCTGCTCGCGGTCTGGCCCGCTCTGGCGGCAAAGCGAGCTGGAAAGGGTGGTGGGAAAGGCGGCGGGAGGAACGTGCCGTGGGCCCTGAATTTCAAGGTGTCGGTCGCCGCGAGCGTGCTGATGTGCGCGGGCGCCGCGTGGTTCGCGGTGGAGTTGCAGAACGGGCACGCGCCGGGGGTCGCGGAGCGGGTGGTGACGTTCGTTCAGGCCGTGTGGCCGCTGGTGGTGGCCGTCTCCTGCCGGGTGTGGCGCGACAGTCCCGTAACGGCAGGTCCGTGACGGCGGATTACGTAACGGCAGCTTCAGAGCCGCCGCTCCGTGACGAAGCGCGCGTCTTCGCCGATCCGGCAGGGCACCCGTTCTGTCTCGTCCGGAACTGACACAGAGCGAACAACACCGCCCCCCTCACGTCCATGTGTGGGGGCGGCGGCGGTGTCGGGGCTGAGTGGTAGCGGTGCGATCGGCCGGACGGTGGATCTCCGTCTCTACGGCGTCGGGACAGCGTCACCGGTCGTGGCCGGAGGAACCACGGGTGCGGGCTCGCCGGTTGCAGGATCCGCTGGTTCGTCGTCGGCGAGCTGCTCGCGTACGTATGCCCAGACCACCCCTATCAACGCCGCTGCCGGTACGGCCAGCAGGCTGCCCACGATGCCCGCCAGGCTCGCACCGAGCGTCACCGCCAGCAGGATCACCGCCGCGTGGAGGCCGAGCCCCCGGCTCTGGATCATGGGCTGGAACACATTGCCTTCGAGCTGCTGCACCACGATGATGATCCCCAGCACGATCAGCGCGTCCGTCGGGCCGTTCGACACCAGCGCGATGAGCACCGCGACCAGTCCGGCGAACAGGGCGCCGACGACGGGGACGAACGCGGAGATGAACGTCAGTACGGCCAGCGGGAGTACGAGTGGTACGCCCACGATCCACAGACCGAGGCCGATGAAGACACCGTCGAGCAGGCCGACGAACGCCTGGGAGCGCACGAACGCGCCGAGGGTGTCCCAACTGCGGGCGAACACCACCGGGATGTCGGTGGCGAGCCGGCCGGGCAGCTGACGGGTCAGCCACGGCAGGAAGTTCGGTCCGTCCTTGAGGAAGAAGAACATCAGGAAGAGCGCCAGGACGGCGGTGACGACACCGTTGACCACCGTGCTCACACCCGTGACGATGCCGTTGACCACGGTGCCGACACTGCCCTGGACACGGGCCGCCGCGCTGTCGAGGGCGCCGGTGATCTCATCCTCCCCGATGTTCAGCGGCGGCCCCGAGGCCCAGTCACGCACCTTCTCGATGCCGTCGCTCACGCCGCTCGTCAACTCGCCCGACTGGGAGGCCACGGGAACAGCGATCAGCGCCACGACACCTGCGGCGACCAGGAAGAACAGCAGCATCACCACTGAGGCGGCCAGGGCGGAATGCCACCCGTGCCGACGCAGAAAGCGGGCCGCGGGCCAGGTCAGCGTGGTCAGGAGCAGACCGACGATGAGCGGCCAGACGACCGACCACATCTGCCCCAGAACCCAGAGAGCGGCCGCGGCCATCACGAGGATGACCAGCAACTCGACGGAGATACGGGCCGACGCGCGGAGCGCGGCACGTGACTTTGCGGAACTCAACGTGGCAGACATGGGGATCACCCTATGGGCTTCCCCACCACCCCTTTGCCGCCCAGGGCAGCTCAGTTGGGGTGTGTGTCCGAAGCGAGACCGGTGCGTCCGAAGACTCGGGTCTCACCCGCGGTCAGCAGCTCCGCGAGGCGGTCGGCGAAGCCGGTGAGCCGGGTCAGTCCCGGGCCGCCGCAGGCGATACGGAAGCCATGGCGGCGGCCCCAGAACGCGGCCTGGACAGCGTGGAGTTGCGCCCAGCGCCGGACGCGGGCGCGATCGAGCCGCGCGGTCTCGGTGAATACGTCGAGGACACGGTGGGCGGCCCTGCCCAGGTCGTCGGCCGCGAGGAGTGCCAGGGCGCGTGACTTGAGCAGCGTGCCCGCGTCGTACGCGGGGTCACCCACGTACCCCCTGGGGTCGACGGCCAGCCCAACACCCCAGCAACTCGTCCACGATCCGGGGCAGTTCGGCGAGCCATGCCGCTCCCGGTGCGCCTTCGCGCTCGGCCGTGGTCCGCGCGAACGTGTCCGGTACCGCGATCATTCCCGCACCTTACCGGCCGGCCCGACGCCCTACCTCGCCTCCAGCGCGACGGCCAGGTCGTCCAGTGCCTCGAACCGTCCGTCGAAGGTGTCCGTGCTCGTCGGCGGATCGCCGACCGGGCGGTGCACGTACGCCGTCCGCATGCCGGTCGCCTGCGCGCCGCGGAGGTCCCAGGCGTGGGCCGCCACCATGAGCACGCGCTCCGGTCGGCATCCCGCGGTGTCGATGGCGAGTTGGTAGACATCGGCGGAGGGTTTGTAGGCCGAGGCGGCCTCGCCGGAGAGCGCCTGGTGCCAGCGCAGACCGGCGTGGGCGCTCAGGCGCAGCAGGGCGGTGCGGCCGGCGTTGGAGAGCCCGAGGACGGGCAGTTGACCCGCGAGTCGTTCGAGGCCGGAGACGGAGTCGCCCCAGGCGGGCAGGCGCTGCCCCGCCGTGGCCAGCCGCGCGATGGCCGCCGGATCGGCGAGTCCGGCCCGGTCGGCCACCCGTCGAGCGGCCTCCGCGTCGATGGTCTCGCTGTTGGCGTAGGGGCGTTCGCCCCGCGCGACGCGTTGCTGTTCGGCCTCCACATGTCGCTGCCACAGGGTGAGCAGTCCGTCGACGGCCGCATCGTCGGCCGCGGGCAGCGCCTCGCGGATCTCGGCGCGAAGCCCGCCGGGTTCGTCGACGAGTGTGCCGAGGACATCGAAGACGACGACCTCGATGTCGCGGATCTCGGTCATGCGGTCTCCCGTTCATGGCGTGGGTCATGAGTGGCCTGCGTCACCGGTTCAGCAGGTGACGACCTTGTCATCGGTCGCGTCACCGGTCAAGATGGTGACGTGGACTTCGCGTACGTGAGCGGCGACCCGGCCCTCGATCTGGCCGGCACCGTGGTTTCTCGCCGGGACATGCCCCTCGACGGTCTGGCCGCGCCCGGGGACCTGGAGCGGTGGGTGGCCGCATGTGACGGGCTCCCGGACCGTGTGACCGCCGACCCCGCAGCCTTCGAGTCCGCGCTGTCACTGCGCGAGGCGGCCTACCGGCTCGCTCTCGACCGCGTGCTCGGCCGGTCCTTCGATCCGGGCAGCCTCAAGATCGTCAACGGCATGGCCGCCGGACCGGTGCCCTCGATCACGCTCGGCGACGCGGGACTGCGTATGTCGGGAGACCTCCGCGCGGTCCTCTCCCACATCGCCAGAAGCGCCGTCGTCGTGCTCGCGGACCCCGACGCCCACCTCAAGGAGTGCGGTCGCGCCGTCTGCACCCGCATCTACCTGGACCGCTCCCGCGGCGCCCGCCGCACCTGGTGCGGGATGGACGAGTGCGGCAACCGGGTGAAGGCGGCGGCCTACCGAGCCCGCAGACGCACGTCGACAGCCGCCGAGATCCGCGCGCCCGGCTCAACCGCCTGACGGTCAGGAGGAGGCCGGTCGAAGAGGGCCAGTTCATCGTCCGTCGGGGCCTCGAACTGCTCCGCGTACTCTTCGAGCATGTCGCGGGTGACCGGGACCGCTCCCCACGTTCCCTCTGCCGTACGCGACTTGATCCGCTCACTCAGCTCGTCGAGCGAGGCCGTGAGGTAGTGCAGCTCGACCGGGACGCCGAATTCACGGGCGGCCAGGCGCTTCTCGTCCCGTTCCCGGCGCCCCCAGAAGCCGTATTCCAGGATCACGCTACGGCCGAGCCCCAGCAGTTCCTGAGCATGGCTCCACAGGCGCTTCTCAAGACGATCCCGCGCCGGTTCGTCGTACGGGTCCAGCCCTAGGTCGGTCATCCACTCGTCCGGACACAGCCGTACGGCGGGAACGAGTTCGGCGAGGCGCTTGGCCGATGTCGTCTTTCCGGAGCCGGGCAGCCCGCAGAGAAGGATCAGTGTCGGGTGCTCGGCCGAAGTCACAGCTCTCTTCTCTCGTCTTGCGAGCGGCTCAGGAGCGGAGGAACGCCGACAGGCCCGTCATCAGTCGGTCGACGTCGTCCGCGTTGTTGTACGGGGACAGGCCCACGCGCAGGCCGCCCGTGTCTCCCAGGCCGAGATGGCGGGATGCTTCCAGCGCGTAGAACGAGCCCGCGGGTGCGTGGACCTGGGAGCGGGCGAGGAAGTGGTAGGCGTCGGACGCGCTGCGGTCGTTGAAGGTGAGCAGCGTCGTGGGAGTTCGAAGCGTCGCGCGGGAGTGCCGTGTCACGCCGTCGAGTTGGGACAGCGCCTCCTCCATCCTCTCGCACAGCGCCGTCTCGTGAACCTCGATCGCCGCGTAGGCGGACCGCAGACGCTCGCGCCGGTCTCCGGCCGTGCCGGGGGCGAGATCCGCGAGGAAGTCCACGGCGGCGCGGGTGCCCGCGAGGGCTTCGTACGGGAGGGTGCCGAGCTCGAAGCGCTCCGGTATCGCGTCGGTCGACGGCGCGAGTTTGTCCGGTCGCAGGGTTTCCAGCAGGTGCGGGGAAGCGGCGAGCACGCCGTGGTGCGGGCCGAAGAACTTGTACGGCGAGCAGACGAAAAGGTCCGCGCCGAGCGCTTCGACGTCCACCAGGGCGTGCGCGGCGAAGTGCACCCCGTCGACGTACAGCAGCGCACCCGCCCCGTGGACCAGGCCGGCCATGGCCGCCACGTCCGGCCGTGTCCCGATCAGGTTCGAGGCGGCGGTCACCGCGACCAGCCGCGTGCGGTCGGTCAGCAGGTCGCCCACTGACGCCACGGGCAGCTCGCCCGTGGCCGGATCGAAGTCCGCCCAGCGCACCACCGCACCGGCCTGGTCGGCGGCCTGTACCCAGGGGCGGATGTTGGAGTCGTGGTCCAGCCGGCTCACCACCACCTCGTCGCCGGGCGCCCAACTCCGGGCCAGCACCCGGGAGAAGTCGTACGTCAGCTGGGTGGCGCTGCGCCCGACGACGACCCCCGTCTCCCGCGCGCCCAGGAGATCGGCCATCGCCCGCCGGAACTCGCGGACGATCGTCTCGGCGTTGATCTCTCCCGGCGCCACGGAGCCCCTGACCGACAGCGGGTTGCTCAGCGCGTCCGTGACGGCCTCGATGACCGGCGTGGGCATCTGCGTGCCGCCGGGGCCGTCGAAGTGCGCGATTCCCGCTCGAAGGGCGGGAAAGCGGGCACGTACCGCGTCCACGTCGTACGTCTCGGAATCCTTCACTGCTCCCCCTCCGGGCTCGCGCTCCGGGCCGATCATCGCAGACGCCTCTGACATCGCGCCCGAAACCGCCTCCCGAAACCGCCTCCCGGGCGCGACGCCTACGGCGTCAGGTCGACTCCGTAGAACCTTTCCGCGTTCCCCCGCCAGAACGCCTCCGCCTCCTCAGGAGAGAGGCCGGACACGAGGTGGTCCGTGAGGTCCACGACGTCCGGGTATTCGAGGCGCTGGCGGGAGACGGGCCAGTCGCTCCCGAACATCACACGGTCCGTCCCGAACGTCTCGAAGAGGAAGTCGACGTACGGCTGGAAGTCGTCGGCGTGCCAGACGGGGCCGACCTCGGTGAGCATGCCGGAGATCTTGCAGTAGGTGGCGGGGCGTTCGGCGCAGCGTGCCATCCATGTACGCCACGGTTCGTCGGCGTCCCACTCGTAGTGGGGCTTGGAGAGGTGGTCGATCACGACGGGCAGTTCCGGGACGGCGTCGATGGCTTCGCAGAGGGCCGGCAGGTGTTTCGGGCGGGTGAGCGCCTCGAAGCGGCGGCCGAGGTTGCTCAGTGTGCCGAGGCTGGTACGGACCTCCGGCCGGGTGACCCACCTCGGGTCCTCGATGTCGTGGAGCATCGGGCGCAGGGCGAGGAGGTTCTCGTCGGCGGCGAGGCTTTCGAGCGTGTCGGCGGCGTCCGGCCGCGCGAGGTCCGCCCACCCCGTCACGCCGAGTACGAAGGGGGTGGACCGCGCGATGTCGAGAAGGGCCAGGGTCTCTTCGAGATTGGCCGCCGCCTGGACGGCCACCGTGCCGCCCACGTCGGTGGCCCTGACGTGAGGTTCCAGACGCTCGGGAGAGTGGTCCTCGCGCAGCACACCCCTCGAAGGCATCCACGGGAAATGACCCCGGGCGATCTGGTCGAGGCTCCAGAAGTATTGGTGCGTGTCGAGCCGGGAGCTGACGGCCGGCCGGTCGTGGGTGCTGGCTGCCATGACGGGCCGCCCTTTCCTTTATGTCGTCGTCCGCGCCTGGCGGACGGTCGGCGGTTCCGCGGCCCCTCTCCCCCGGCCTGCGGCCGCCGCCCCCGACTCCCCGGGTGCGCTCATTGCTCGTACGACTCGACCTCGGCGACCGGGCGGGGTTCGACCCGCTCCGGGTCCTCGCCGGAATCCGCCCCGGCCCTCCGCCGCCGCAGCAGGTCCCAGCACTGGTCCAGCCGCTCCTCCAACACCTTCAGCCGTGCGCGTTCCTCCGGGGCGAGGCCCTTGCCGGGGGCCCGGTCACGGAGTTGGCGTTCCTCCGCGACCAGCGTGTCGATCGTCTGCAGAATGTCGTCGGCCATCACTACCTCCGTCGGTGTCCGGACCTCCGCCGCTGCCGGGACTGCCCGCCGCCTCGGTGTCCGCCGCCCTGGTGTCCGCCGCCGCTCACAGCATCTCCAGCGGCACCGGGCCCCGGGCCGGCGGGAAAGCTTCGTCGAGGTCGGTCAGGTCGTCGTCGGTCAGGTCGAGTGCGAGCGCGGCGTGGTTCTCGCGTACGTGATCCGGCCGGCCGGCCCGGGGGATCGCGATCATGTCGCTCCGGCGAAGGACCCAGGCCAGGGCCACCTGCGCCGGTGTGGCCCGACGGCGGTGGGCCACGGTTTCGAGCGCCGGGGCGGACAGCAGCCGTCCCTGCTCGACCGGCGAGTAGGCCATGACCGGGACGCCTCTTCCCTGGCAGCCGGGCAGCAGGTCGTACTCGATTCCGCGCCGGGTGAGGTTGTAGAGGACCTGGTTCGTGGCCATCGCGTCGCCGCCGGTCACCTCCGCGAGATCCCGCAGGTCCGCCGGGTCGAAGTTGCTGACTCCCCAGTGGCGGATCTTGCCCGCTTGCCGTAGTTCCTCGAAGGCGGCGATCGTCTCCTCCAGCGGCACGGAGCCCCGCCAGTGGAGCAGGTAGAGGTCGATGCGATCGGTCCGCAGGCGCTTCAGGCTGCGCTCACACGCGTCGGCGGTCTCCGTACGGCTCGCGTTGTACGGGAGCACCTTGCTCACCAGGAAGGCTTCGTCGCGACGGCCCGAAAGGGTCTCGCCCAGCAGTTCCTCCGCGGCGCCCTGCCCGTACATCTCGGCGGTGTCGACCAGCGTGAGGCCGAGGTCCAGTCCCAGCAGCAGGGACTCCTTCTCGGACGCGCGGCGCGCCGGGTCCTGTGCCCAGCCCCAGGTGCCCTGTCCGAGCACGGGGACATGTTCTCCCGAGGGGAGCGGGACGGTGCGGACGCCCGGTGTCGGTCCCATCGCGGTCCCCTCCTCGGGCAGTCGTCGCGCCTTACGGCCACGCGAACCGTTCGTCGTCCCGTGCCCCTTCAAGGCTCTCACCAGGGCGCCGCCTGTCAACCGCGGCGGAGTTGTCCGGTCACCCGGCGGTGCCGGGGCGGGGCGGCCAGGCGCAGGGCGAGCCCATCGAGTCGCGGATGGCGGCGGAGATCGTGCCGAGCGCGCGCAGCTGGTCCGCGTCGATCGGGTCGAGGACCAGCCTGCGGACGGCCTCCACATGCGCGGGCGCGGTGGCGACGATCTTGGCATAACCGGCGTCGGTGAGGGTCGCGACCGTGACGCGGCCGTTCTCCGGCGAGGGGCTGCGGCGGACCCAGCCGCGCTTCTCCAGCGTGGACACGGCGTGGGAGAGCCGCGACAGGGAGCCGTGCGCCAGGACCGCCAGGTCGCTCATGGGCAGGGTGCGCCCGGGGGCCTCCGAGAGGCCGGCCAGGACCAGATAGCCGAAGAAGCTGATCCTGGCGTCGCTCTGGAGCTGTGCGTCCAGCGCGCTGACCAGACCGAGGAGCATTCCGCTGAACGGCACCCACGACTCCCGCTCGGCCTCGGAGAGCCACGGCGTGTCGTCTGCCGGGGGGAGCTCGTCAGTCATGGGAGCATCGTAGCCGCTTGACTTGAGACTTCAAGCGTGAGCAGGATTGGCATCGTCAGTTGACGTATCAAGTTTGGAGCATCCCATGACGTTGAAGATCGCGGTCATTCTGGGCAGCACCCGTCCTGGCCGTAACGGCGAGGCCGTCGCCAAGTGGGCCCAGGAGATCGCCGTTCAGCGCGGCGACGCGGAGTTCGAGCTCGTCGACATCGCCGACTTCAAGCTGCCGCACCTGGACGAGGCCGTCCCGCCGTCCATGGGCCAGTACGCGAACGCCCACACCCTCGCGTGGGCCGAGAAGATCGCTTCCTTCGACGGCTATCTCTTCGTCACCCCCGAGTACAACCACTCGACCTCCGGCGCACTGAAGAACGCCATCGACTTCCTCTACGGCGAGTGGAACAACAAGGCCGCCGGCTTCGTCAGCTACGGCAGCGTCGGCGGTACGCGCGCCGTCGAGCACCTGCGTCTGATCATGTCCGAGCTCCAGGTGGCCACCGTGCGGGCGCAGGTCGCGCTCTCGCTCTTCGGCGACTTCGAGAACTTCTCCACGTTCAAGCCCGGCGACCACCAGAAGGCGGCCCTGGACACCACGCTCGACCAGCTCGTCAGCTGGTCCAAGGCGCTCAAGACGGTCCGTACCGACGCCTGACGACACCGCTCGGGAGGAAGTCCGGCAGACCTGCCCCCGTAGTCTGCCGGACTCATCGCTGCCGCGGCGCTCGTCAGGCGCTCGTCACTCCGCCGGCGGCCGGTGTCGAGGCGGGTCAGTAGGTCCGGGCCGGAGCTGCGGACCTGCGGCGCCGGGACGGGTCGGCGATCGACGGAGGTACGTAACCGGCGTCCCGTCCCGACAGGTTGGTGCCCGGCGGCACGATCTCGTCGATGCGGTCCAGCACATCACGGCTGAGGCGTACCTCGTCCGCTCGCAGCTGGCTCTCCAACTGCTCGTACGTCCGGGGCCCGATGATCGCCGAGGTGACCGCCGGGTGTTCGATGACGAAGGCGACCGCCAGTTCCACCAGGGTCAGCCCCGACTCCTCGGCCAGCAGCGCGAGGCTCTCGGTAGCGTCCAGCTTGGCCGCGTTCTCGGCGGAGTTGATGTCGAAGCGCTCCGTCTGCTGGGCCGAGCGGCTGGACTCGGGCTGTGCGACGCCCTTGCGGAAGCGGCCGGACAGCCAGCCACCGGCCAGCGGACCCCAGGACAGCACCCCGAGTCCGTACCGCTGTGCCACGGGAAGCATCTCGCGCTCGATGCCGCGTGCGAGCAGGGAGTACGGGGGCTGTTCGGTCGCGACCCGTTCCCTGCCGCGCCGCTCCGCGATCCACTGCCCCTCGACGATCGCCGACGGCTCGAACGTGGAGGTACCGATGTGGCGGATCTTGCCCTGGTGGACGAGATCGCTGAGCGCGCCCAGCGTCTCGTCGAAGTCGGTGTCCGGCTCGGGCCGGTGCACCTGGTAGAGGTCGATCCAGTCGGTGTTCAGCCTGCGCAGGCTGTTCTCGACCTCCTGGATGATCCAACGCCGTGAGTTGCCACGCTCGTTGGGGCCGTCCCCGAGGGCGCCGTGGAATTTCGTCGCGAGGACGACATCGTCCCTGCGACCGCCGGCCAGCGCCTTGCCGACGACGGTCTCCGACTCGCCCGCCGAGTAGACGTCGGCGGTGTCGACGAAGTTGATGCCCGAGTCGAGCGCCCGGTGGATGATCCGGACGCTGTCGTCGTGGTCCGTGTTGCCTCGGGCCCCGAACATCATCGTGCCGAGGCAGAGGGGGCTGACCTTCACACCCGTGCGGCCGAGGTTCCGGTACTCCGTCATCGTGCGCTCCCTGGCAGAAGTCGATCAGTGAAGTCGATCACTGATGCGGATCAGTGATGTGGATCAGAAGTGGATCAGCGGGCACAGTCTCCCCCGGACCGCCGAACGTCGGCGAGTTTGTCCGGGTTGGCAACAAGACAGACATCTGACGCCCCGTCACCTGTCGGCGCATCCGAAAGGGGCCCTTCGGCGGCAAGAAGTGACTCCTGCCGCCGAAGGGCCCCTGGCGTGCGGACGGTTGGGGCCGGCGATGGACCGCCGGTGATCAGGCCAGCAGCCGCTTCCAGTCCGTCGGGGTGAGTACGCCGGCCGAGTGAGCCCTGCCCGCGCCCGCGCGGTGCAGGGTGGCCACCGCCTTCGCGACGTCCGCGTTCTCACCCGCCCTGACCTTCGGAGTGATCAGCGGCCAGATGTCGGAGCCGAGGTAGCCGGTCTCGTCCGTGCCGCTCCGGACCATGGCCGCGCAGGTGTGCCTCTCGACGTTGTGCACGTCGGCCAGCTTGACGACCGCGCGCTTGGTGGCGGCCCCGAAGACCCCGTCGACCGGTACGTCCGAGAAGCCGCGGCCACGCAGGAGGTACTGCGCGGCGCGCACCTGGGGGCCGGCGGATCCCGGGCGCAGCAGCGGCCAGACGGAGGGCCGGTCGGCCGGTGCGACACCGAGGACGCCCGCGACCGCGTCGCGCAGCTCCTGCAGTCTGCCGTAGAGCACGCCGCCGGGGCATTCGGTGGAGTTGAAGTCGCGGTGGCCCATGATGTCGGTGACCGGCCGCCCGTACTGGGTGGCGATCCACGCGACGAGCGGGACGAGGGAGTCCCAGAGCGCGGCCGGTACGTCGACCTCCGTGTAGAGGCCTTCGTTCTCGATGCCGATGACCTCGCTGTTCCGGCCGCCCACGTTCGCGCCCTGCACGTGCTGCGTGCCGCCGCGTACGACGTCGAGGCTCTGGTGCCGGCCTTCGAGGACGTACCCGCCGCGCGAGTTGGTGAACTGCTGGCCGGAGTCGCCCCAACCCTGGCCGTCCATATGGAAGTTCTGGATCGACCGGCAGATCGCCATCGCGTGCTCCAGCGAGTAGTCCTCGCTGTTGCCGGGCTCCGCGGTGTGGTGCACGACGATGTACGTCGGCACCCGGTCGAGTACGACGATCTGCTGGTTCGGGGGCCGCGCGCCCCATTCCGCGGTGGTGTAGACGCGCGGCTCGGGGGCGGCGAGCGGCGAACCGGCCTTCGCACGGCTGTCCGTGCGCACCGGAGCCGCGTGGGCCGGTCCGTTCGCGGCGAGTCCGAGGGCGCCGACGGCCGTAGCGGTCAGACCGCCCCTCAGCAGCGTTCGACGGCCGGGTCCTGACTTGGCAACCATGTCGATCTCCTTGGGAAGTGGGGGGAACGATCTCCCGGGTTCAACGACAACAGGCGTGTCGCGCAACCGACTTACGCCAGTCCGGTGGGGCGGAGTTGACGCGCGTCGACTGTCATCGACGCACCAAGACAAGCAATCCCGCCATGTCCCCGACAACCCCGTCGGGCAACCTATTCGGCGGCTTTTCCGTCGGGTGAAACTACGCGGGTCCGCGAATCGCCCGCGAGGTGACCAATCACCCCCGACCGCCTTTGCTCGCACCAATGACGGAAGCCCCTGAGAGCCGGAAATCCCGAAGACGCGTTTCCGCTCGTGACTTCTGACGGGCCGTTAGGCAGTACGAGGGAAATCTTCGGGACCCTGTCTGATCGCGCATCTTGGGGCGGTCGGATCAGACGATGATCGCGTTTCATGGCGCAGAGAAACGCGTCGGACGAGGACGGACCGTCTGAAAGCACCCATGAAAGGCTCGCCATGCCCCTTCTCCCCCGCGCTCTCCATCTCGCGAGAGGCGCCCTGGCCCTCACCTCGCTCTGCACATGTCTCGTCATCGCCGGATGCGCCGAGCCGGGGCCCGCGCCCGGCGCCGAACAGCGGGCGGAGAGCCGGGCCGCGCGGGCGGGAGCCTCCCAGAGCGGGACCAAGGCGGACGGAACGAAAGAGGACGGAACCAAAGAGGGCGGGAGCAAGGAGGGCCCGGCCACGGAGAGCAAGTCGGCCGAAGGGGGCCGGCCGGAAGGCGCCCCTGGGCGACGGGGCTCGGCGAACGAAGCGGCCCGCGGGCTCGCAGGGCAGCCCGTGGAAGCGGCCCTCGTCCGTGAGATCCCCGGTCTCGGCCCGCTCACCCGCTCCCGCGTCCCCGTCGCCAGCCGTCAGGCGCTCGTGGTCAGCGGCGAGGGCCGGAACTCGCCGAAGTCCGGCGTCGTGCTGTACGAGCGGGACGCGGACACGGGCTGGGAGCCCGTCACCAACCGCTGGCCGGCGCACAACGCGCTGCGCGGCTGGACGCACAACCACCAGGCGGACGACCTGCGTTCGCCGATCGGCGTCTTCACACTCGGCGACGCCGGAGGCCGGCTCCCCGACCCGGGGGCCAGACTCCCGTACGACGAGAGCGAGGACTTCGAGTCCCCTGGGACCGGGTTCCTGGGCGAGTCGCTGGAAGGCTCCTTCGACTACGTCGTCGCCATCGACTACAACCGCGCATCGGGGAACACCCCGCTGGACCAGACCCGCCCCCTCGGGCCCACCAAGGGCGGCGGCGTCTGGATCCATGTCGACCACGAGGGCCCCACCCAGGCCTGCGTCTCGCTGTCGAGGACGCGGATGGTCGACCTCCTGCGCAAGCTGGACCCGGCGAAGCGGCCGGTGATCGTGATGGGCGACGCCCTGGCGCTCCGCGACTGACGCCGTCGATGGGGCTCTTGCCGACGGGGGCGGGATGGCGGAAGGGTGTCTGCCACAACACCGGCAAGCACTCCCCCCACGAGTCACACGAGGTGCCCGGCATGAGAAACGACCGCACAGGAACAGAATCAGAGACGGCGACCGGAGGAACCGCACCGGCCGCGATGCCGGCCGGCGGCCCGAGCCGCCGCCGGGTCGTCGGCATATTGGCGGCGGCCGTGGCGACGGTCTCGGTGCCCGCCGCCACGGCGACCGCGACGAACCGGACCCCGGGCCGGACCGCGACCCGCCCGCGGCGAGCCCTCGCCACGGGGCCGCTGTTCATCGGTACGTACACCTCCAGCGGCGGTCCGGGCATCGGGCTCGCCTCGTACGACACGGGTACGGGGCAGATCACCGCCACCGGCACGCTCCAGGGCGTCGGCGACCCCTCGTACCTCGCCGTCCACCCCGACGGCACGACCCTGTACGCGGTCAACGAGCGCCAGGACGGCGGCGTCACCGCGATCGCGCTGGGCGAGGACGGCGGCCACACGGTCCTCGGCACGCGTAGCACAGGCGGCTCCTCGCCCTGCCATCTGTCCGTGCACCCCGGCGGACGCTGGCTCCTCAGCGCGAACTACGGCTCCGGCAACGTCGCCGTCCACCCCATCGAGTCATCGGGCGCGCTGGGCGAGCGCACCGATCTGGTCACCCACTCCGAACCGGCCCCGGGGCCCGGCCAGAACGGCCCGCACGCGCACCAGATCGTCACAGCCCCGGACGGCGGCCATGTGCTCGCCGTCGACCTCGGCACCGACAGCGTCTACACCTACCGCATCGACGAGACGGCGGGCACGCTCACCCAGGTCAGTTACGCGACGCTCCCCGCGGGCGCAGGGCCGCGGCATCTCGTCTTCCACCCGTCGGGCCAATTCGCCTATCTGGCGAACGAGTTGAACAACACGATCGCCGTCTGCGGCTACGACGCGGACAGTGGGACCCTCACTCCCGGCGAACCGCTGCCCACCGGCGCCGGGGGCGCGGGGAGCAGCTTCCCGTCCCAGCCAGTGATCACGGCCGACGGAGCGTTCGTCTTCCTCGCCAACCGTGGCCACAACAGCCTGTCCCGCTTCGCTGTGGAGGAGAACGGCGCCGGCCTGCGGCTGTTGGACACGGTGCCTGTCGGCGGTGACTATCCGAGGCAGCTCGCCCTCTCCCCCGACGGGGCCCTGCTGTTCGCCGCCAACCAGCGGTCGAACGCCGTCTCGGTCTTCCACGTCGACCAGGCGAGCGGCCAACTGGCGCCGGCGGGAGACCCGTTCGCGTCTCCGGTCGCTCTCTGCGTGCTGCCGCTCTGAGGTACGGGCCCGCCGGGCCGGCCGGTCGGTTCCGGCGGGCCCGGCCGGTCTCGTGGTCTCCGTACGACCGCCGTCCCGCCGTCCGGATCCGCCGTCGTCAGCTGCCGGCGGAGCAGAGCTCCTGCGACAGCGCCGGGTAGTCGGTGTAGCCCTCGGCCCCGTGGGTGTAGAGGTGCCGCTCGTCGACGGTGTTGAGGGGTGCGCCGACGGCGAAGCGCTCTGGAAGGTCCGGGTTGGCGATGAAGGACCTGCCGTACGAGACGAGGTCGGCGAGCCCGTCGGCGAGCACCGCCTCGCCGCCTTCGCGGGTGGTCGGGTCGTGGTTCTCACCGATGTTGGCGACGAGCGGTCCGTGCCAGCGGGGGCGCAGATCGGCGAGCGCCGGGTAGGAGTCGTTGTCGGTGAGGTGGAGGTAGAGCAGACCGAGGCCGTCGACGGCGTCCAGGAGCGCGTGGTAGACGGGGGCCGGGTCGGCCTCGGCCATGCCGAACTGGGGATTGCCCGGGGAGAGCCGCAGCGCCGTCCGCCCGGCTCCGATCGCGTCGGCGACGGCGGTGACCAGTTCGACGGGGAGGCGGATCCGGCCCTCGGTCGTACCGCCGTAGCCGTCGTTACGCAGATTGGTGTTGTCGGCGAGGAACTGGTGGATCAAGTAGCTGTTGGCGCCGTGCAGTTCGACCCCGTCGAAGCCGGCCGCCATCGCGTTCCTGGCCGCCTGCGCGTGGTCCTCGACGGCCTGCCGGATGTCGTCGTGCGTCATCTCGCGCGGCGGGAGGGGGTCGGCCTTGCCGCCGTCGCGTACGTGTACGGGGCCCGGGACCCGTACGGAGGACGGGGCGCTCGGTATGTCGCCGTCGATCCGGGACAGCGGGTGTCCGTGCCGGCCGCCGTGCATCAGCTGGGCCATGATCCGGCCCCCGGCGGCGTGCACCGCCTCCGTCACGGCCCGCCAGCCCTCGATGTGCGCCGCCGTCTCCAGGCCGGGGAGCCGCCAGCCGCTCTGGCCCCGGCTGCTGGGCCAGATGCCTTCGGTGACGATGAGCCCCGCGCCGGCGCGCTGCGCGTAGTGGTCGGCGACGACCGGCAGGGGTGTGCCGTCCACGGCCGCGCGGTGGCGGGACATGGGGGCCATCACCATACGGTTGGGCAGGCGGAGGGGGCCGAGGGAATACGGGGCGAGGAGCGTCGTTTTCGTCATGGCGGGACCGTAGGACCTCACACTGGTGTCAGGTTCAATCCCCACCACCGTCCCGGCGACGGCGCGGACCCCGGGAGGAAGCGTGAAGATCGGCGAACTGGCGCGGCGGACGGCCGTCAGCGAACGCTCCCTGCGCTACTACGAGGAGCAGGGCCTGCTCGTCTCGGCTCGTACACCCTCGGGCCATCGCACGTATCCGGAGCGGGCGGTCGACCGGGTGATCCGTATCCAGGAGCTGTTCGCGGCCGGGCTGTGCAGCGGGAAGATCGCCGAGCTGCTGCCGTGCATGCGGGACGAGGACGGCGGTCCGTCGGAGGCGGCGACGCCGTGGCTCGTCGCCGACCTGACGCGGCAGCGGGCCAGGATCGACGCGCGGATCGCCGAACTCGTCCGTACGCGGGAGGTCCTGGACGACGTCATCGTGGCCGCGTCCGGCTCATCGGTCACGTCAGAGGCATCGGCGGCGTCCGGTTCGTCACCGTCATCGGGTGGGGCCTAGGACTTGTTCTTCCTGTCGCGCCTGCCGCGCCGGCTCAGCGTCCGCCGTTTGATCCTGGGCCAGTCGACGCCGCGCAGCCACGCGGCGAACGCCGTGAGTTGAGGGTGCCGCTCGCGCTGTTCCCGGGTTGATCTGTCCAGTTCCTCCAGCAGGCGCTGGGAGCGGTGGTCGGTGTCGAGTTCGTCGAGCAGTCTGTCGATCTCCGACAGCATCGCGCCGTGCAGCTGCCACTGGCGCGGGTGCCGCTGTACGCCTTCCAGCAGCAGATTCGCCGCTCTCTCGCGGGTCGCGACGGCGGCGCTCAGGTCCCCCGCGAGGCGGTCCTCCGCCGCCTCGGCGGCCTCGCTCGCCTGGGTGGTGACCAGCACGGCGAAGCTGACGAGCGCGTCGGCGACCAGCAACAGCAGTTCCTCCAGGGCGGCTCCCACCTCCGGCGCGAAGAGGTCTTCGTCCTGACGCTCCTTGGCGAGGTCCGTGATCGTGCGGGTGAGGACGCGCAGGACCACCGCGCAGATCTCCAGCGTGTCGAGGCCGGTACGGAGCACCACCCGGTGCAGCAGGCCTTCCTTGACCCGCGGATTGAGCCGCAGGCTGTCCTCGGCCTGGCGCAGTGCGGCGTCGACCCCCGCGACGCCGTGGTCGAGCCGCCGCGCCTCGTGCAGCCGGGCCGCGGCGCGCTCGACCGGGGTGGGGGTGGTCAGTTCTTCGCCTACGTCGCGCAGCAGCCTGCGCATCTGCCGGGCGAGGCCCTCGATGGACTCCCCGGCTGCGCCCACCCAGACCGGCGGCACGAACAGCACGTTGAACAGGAGCCCCACGACCGCGCCGATCAGCGTCTCCAGGATGCGGTCCCAGGCGGTGCCCGCCGCATGGGTGACGCCGAGTACGAGCATGGCGCTGATCGCGACCTCGGGCACGAACTCGTCGACGCGGACGAGCCGGCCGGCCAGGAGCGAGGCCAGGATGATCAGCCCCAGACTCCACCACGACAACCCCACGAGGATGCTGAACGCGACGGCGATGAGCACGCCCGCGACGACGGCGTTCACCCGTCGGACGCTGGTGGTGAGCGTGGAGTAGAGAGTCACCTGGACCACGAGCAGCGCGGTGAGGGGCGCGGTCAGCGGCGCGGGTTCGCTGCTCAGCCAGAGTGCGACGAGGTAGGCGAGCGTCGCGGCCGCCGTCGAGCGCAGGGTCTGGGTGAGGGTCGGGTCCTTCCGCAGATTCAGCAGATAGGTCAACGCCCCGTGCCCGGAGCCATCCTTGTCGTCTCTGTCCGCGGCCCGCAGTCTCATGAGCAGCACCCTGCCCACAGTCGGCGCGTGGAGTCCGTACGACACGCGGCACGCGGTGTTGACGCGAGCGCTCACCGGTCAGGCGTTACGGCGTTCCGGTCAGCCGGAGGCGGGTACGGGAGGGCGCGTACGCGGGCAGCGAGGCCAGGATGTCGGCCAGGGTGACCCCGGCGAGGCTGTCGCGCCACGCCTCGTGCGCGTCCGCCATCTTCTCGGCGAGGACGCAGGTACGACGGCAATCCTCCGCGGGCAGCGCGCCTCGTCCCTGCTGGCGGATCTCCCTGCACTCGTACGGCGGTGACGTGCCGTCGACGGCCTCCACCACCTGAAGCAGGGTGATCTCGGAGGCGGGCCGCGCGAGCCGGAATCCGCCCCGTGGCCCGGTGGTCGCGGTCAGCAGGCCGGCCCTGACGAGCGTCTTCAGCTGCTTGGCGAGATACGGGGCCGGCAGGTCGTAGTACTGCGCGAGCTGCGCGGTCGACGCTCCGGCGCCCGAATCGAGCTGCGCCAGGGACGTGGCGCAGTGCAGAACCCATTCGGTGCTCACAGGCAGCTTCACGACACCGAGCCTATCGCAGATATTACAGACCTTTTTCATCCATGATTCTGTTACTGTCCGGGGGCGGGATCGTGAGAAGGACTTCGAGAGAAGAGAGAGCACCATGCGGATCGCAGTGGCCGGCGCGACCGGGAACATCGGCACCCTCACCGTGGCCGCACTCGAACGCGGCGGCCACGAGATCGTACGTATCAGCCGCTCCCTGGGCGTGGACCTGTCGACGGGCGACGGACTCGACAACGCGCTGACCGGCGTCGAAGCGGTCGTGGACGTCACCAACAGCCCCCCGGCCGACCGGGCCGGGACGGTCTCGTTCTTCGGCACCGCCACGGGCAATCTGCTGGCCGCCGAGGCGCGGGCCGGGGTACGGCACCATGTGCTGCTCTCCATCGTGGGTGTCGATCGCGTCGAGGGCAACGCGCACTACGCGGGCAAGCGGGAGCAGGAGCGCCTGGTGACGGCCGGGCCGGTGCCGTGGACGATCGTCCCCGCGGCGCAGTTCCACGACTTCGCGGCGATGGTGGCGAGTTGGACGGAGCAGGACGGTGTCGCGATGGTCGCGCCGCTGCTCATGCAGCCCATCGCGCCCGCGGACGTGGCCGGCGTCCTCGCCGAGATCGTGGCGGGTGAGCCGCGGGGGCGGTACGCCGATGTCGTCGGGCCGGACCCGCAGGACCTGGTGGACATGGCGCGGCGTACCAACGACGCTCGCGGACATACGGTGAAGCTGGTGCCGACCTGGTCGGGCATCTTCGGTCCGGAGATGGCCGGCAACGTCATGCTGGCGGGCGACAACGCCCGTATCGCACCGACCAGCTTCGACGAGTGGCTGGCGGAACAGCGGTAGAGGGCGGGCGCTTGGCGTACCCGGCGGCAGGGCCTATCACTTGACGGTTCGTGTCAGCCGAGTGCCGGATTCCGGCTCCGGGCCCGAGCCGGGCGGCCGACGCGGTGTTGGTACGACCGGGTCGTCGGCCGCGCGGCCCTTGCCGCGCAGCCGGTCCATCTCCCGCCATTCCGGGCGCAGTCCGGTGAGATTCGTCGTGAGAAAGTACACCGCCCCTCCCACCAGCAGCACCGGCGCCAGTCCGGTCAGGGCCACCGCCGCGCCCCCGAGCAGCCCGCCGAGCGGCATCCCGGACCAGGAGAGCGCGCCGCTGAGCGCCTTGACCCGGCCGAGCAGACGGCGGGGTACGCGTTCGTAACTGACCGCCGCCAGAATGGGGTTGAGGAATCCGGCGCCGAAACCACCGACCGCGAAGACGACCACCACGACCCACAGCGGTGCGGGCGAGGCGAGGATCAGCCAGCGCGGCGCGCCCGCGAGCAGGAATCCGCCGAAGAACACCACGCGGCGCCGCATCCGGTGCGCGACGCCCGCCGCTATCAGGCTGCCGCCGATCGCGGCGAGTCCGCCCGCGCCCGCGCACAGTCCGATGGCGCTCGGTCCGTTGCCCGACTCCTTGGCCCAGACGGGGAGGAGGACGGCGCTGAACGCCGCGTCCAGGAAGTTGGTGACCATGACCATCACGACGATCGTGAGGAGCAGCGGCTCGCCGCGCAGGAAGGTGAAGCCCTGGCCGAACCGCCGCCAGTAGCCCGGCTCCGTGGGTGCGTCGGTGCCGTCCTGCGGCGACGGAGTGTGCGGGACCGGGCGGCCCATGCCACGCGGCAGCACCAGCCCGATGACCACCGAACCGAGCGCGAAACAGGCCGCGTTGACGGTGAGCCCGGTCAACGGCCCGAGGACCGCGATGAGGGCGCCGCCCGCCGCCGGGCCGATGGTGGAGGCGAGCCGTTCGGTCACACCGGCGAAGCCGGTGGCCCGCTCCAGAGGTACGCGGCCGTGGTCCGCCGCCTCGGGGACCATGACGTCCTTCGCGAGATCGCCCGGTCCCCGCGCCGCGCCGATCAACGCGACGAGCACGAGCAGCAGCGGGAACGAGAGCAGGTCAGCCGCGTGGAGTACGGGTACGGCGAGGGCGGCGGCGGAGCTGACCAGGTCGGTGGTCCAGGAGATGGTCCGTGGTCCGGCCCGGTCCACCAGCGGTCCGGTGAACGCCTTCACCAGCACGTACGGCGCCATCTCGCAGAAGGCCACCACCCCCGTCCGGGTGGCACTGCCGGTGGTGACGAGAACGAACCAGGGCAGCGCGATGGCCGAGACGCGCGTACCGGTCAACGAGACCGCCATCGCCGTGAGTACACCGACGAGCGGCAGCAGCGTACGCCGCTCCGGCGGTTCCGGCGCGCCGTTGGAGCCCTTCGTCCCCGGCTCGCGTCCCCCGGGCTTCCTCACGAGGTCTCCGTTCCCCGCCGCCGTTCGGGAGCGGGGTCGCCGTCGGGAGTCTCGTCGGAGGGGTCGAGGGTGTCGGGTACGTCCAGCTCCGGCAGGATCTGGGAGATGAGGGAGACACGCTCGGCGCCCTCCGGCGCCTCGGCCGCAGTCTCCGGGCTGTCCGGCCGGTAACGGGCAACGAGCGCGTGGAGCTCCTCCCGCAGCTTCACCGTCTCCTCGGGGGTCAGCCGCAACGGCCAGTCGCTGATGTCGAAGGTGCCGCGCCACCGGTCGGGCATCGTCTGGAGTTCGCTGAGCGCCCGTTGGGTGCGCAGGGTGTACGCGGCGGCGACCGACTGGAGATACGCCAGGGCCGCCTCGGGCTCCCGTTCCGCGAGGTCGGGCTCGCGGAACCAGGTCGACCGGTGAACCGCGCGCCACCAGCGTTCCCGCGCGTTGCCGCGCTCGGTGTCCTCCTCGACGAACCCGGCGTCGCCGAGCTGGCGCAGGTGATAGCTGGCCGTACCGGAGTTGACCCCCAGCCGCTCGGCCAGCCGGGTGGCCGTCGAGGGGCCGAACTTCCGCAGGAGCCCGACCAGTTGGACCCGTACCGGATGTGCCAGGGCACGCAGCCCCTTGGCGTCCAGGACGACCGTGTTCGACTCGTGCTTGGGGCCGTGCGGGGCGTCGTGCGAATCCGTCATGCCGAGCAGCCTAGACCGCGAACAACTCTTTGCGAAGACTCCTTCGCGAAGAAATCTTTGCGAAGGGATGTGCGCGGCGGATTCTTCATGCTGGCGCCGCCGACGCGGCGGCACCAGCTACTGCTGATGCGCGGCGCTCTCCCCCGTTGTTCCATGGACGGAGGGCTGAGGAGAGGGGACGTCATGGTCACAGTGGAACTGACGCGCTTCCGGGTGGACGCGGACAAGAACGAGCTTCTGCTGGCCACCCGCCCGGCGATGCTCGCGGACTTCCGCGCGGACAGGCGGGGATTCCTCGATGCCCGGCTGGTCAGGCTGCCGGACAACGAATGGCTGGACATCATCACCTGGGAGACGCCGGAGGACTTCGCCGCGTCGCGGGACAAGGGACCGAACCGGCCGGGGATCGCCGACTTCTTCTCGGCGATCGCCGAGCTGACCAGCGCGGAGGAAGGTTCCCTGGAACAGAGCGGTGTCGAATAACACCTGAGCTCGGCCCTTGCGAGGTACGGCGCCGGCGATCGAGCTTGGGCCACCAGGAGCCCCGGTCAGTCGCGCGGGCCCTCCGTCACGGACAGCCACTTGGCCAGCAGGGATTCGAGCTGCTCGGCCTCGTCCTCCGTCAGCGCGTCGAGCAGACGGCGCTCGTTGGCCATGTGCTCGGAGAAGGCGCGATCGATCAGCTCACGGCCTGCCGGGGTCAGCGCGACGACCCTGCCGCGCCCGTCGCTGTCACTCACCCGCCGCGAGACGAGCCCGGCCCGTTCGAGCCGGTCGACGCGTTTCGTCATCGCGCCCGTGGTGACCATCGTGTGCTCGGCCAGCTCGCCGGGGGCGCGTTCGTACGGCGCGCCCGCTCGCCGCAGGGCCGCGAGGACGTCGAAGTCACCCTCCCCCAGCCCGTACTTCCGGAACACGACGCACAACTCCTCGGTGAGATACACGCTGAGGCGGTGCAGCCGCCCGATCACACCCTGCGGGCGTACGTCGACATCGGGGCGTTCACGGGCCCATTCCCGCTGAATACGGGCCACGCGGTCAACAGTGCCGATGCGGTCAATGAGGTCAAGGGATTCGGCCATGCACAGAACAATACCTTCCTAGGAAGATATTATCGCCTTCATGGAATCCACCGCCCGTTGGTCACTGGTCACCGCCCTCGCGCCCATCGCGTGGGGCACGTCGTACTTCGTCACCCAGCGCTATCTGCCGGCCGACCATCCGCTGTACGGGGCGGTGTTCCGGGCCCTGCCCGCCGGGATCCTGCTGCTGGCGCTCAGCCGGCGGCTGCCGCACGGCGCGCTGTGGTGGAAGGCGCTGGTGCTGGGCACCCTGAACATGGGCGCGTTCTTCGCCCTCGTCTACATCGCCGCGCAACTCCTGCCGGTCAGCATCGCGTCAACGGTCATGGCGACCGCGCCGGTAGTGATGATGCTGCTGGCCTGGCCGCTGCTGGCGGAGCGCCCGCAGATACTGCCGGTCGTCGGCGCCGGCATCGGTATCGCGGGCGTCTGCGTCATGCTCCTCACGAACGCGACCGGGATCGATCCGCTCGGCGTGCTCGCCTCCGTCGCGGCCATGACGATGTCGTCGGCCGGCTTCATACTCACCAAGAAGTGGTGCCCGGACGTCGACGTACTCGCCCTGACCTCGTGGCAGCTGATCGCCGGAGGGGCCGTTCTCCTGCCCGTCGCGGTCGCCGTCGAAGGGGCACCGCCGGTCCTGAACGGGAGCGCGGCGCTCGGTTTCATCTATCTGTCCGGAGTGACGACCGCTCTCGCCTTCACCGCGTGGTTCAAGGGTCTGCGACATCTGAGCGCGGGGACGGTGGGGCTCATCGGCCTCCTCAACCCGGTCACCGGCGTTCTGCTCGGCACGCTCGTCGCCGGAGACACCCTCACCGCACGCCAGGGCGCCGGGCTGGTGCTGGTGTTCGCCGGCATCGTGCTGGGACAGCCGGGCGTGACGCGCGCGGTGCGTGCCCGGCGCGCCCGCCGGTCGATGGCGGAGGCCGGTGTCGCCGCACCACCCGAACATCCACGCCCGCGCCAACAGGCCTGATTCCGGGGGCGGTTGGAGCCCGGGTCTGAGCCACCCGCAAACCGACGCCCCTCAGTGCACGTGAAATCCGCCGTCCACGAAGACCGACTGCCCCGTGACGTACGAGGAGGCCCGGCTCGCCAGGAACACGGCCGCGCCCGCGAAGTCCTCCGCCACCCCGTTGCGCCCGGTCATCGTGCGCGCGGCGAGCGCGGCCACCCGCTCGGGGTCGGACGACAGCCGTTCGTTCAGCGGCGTCATCACGAAGCCCGGCACAAGCGCGTTGCAGGTGACCCCGTACGGCGACCAGGCCTCGGCCTGCGAGCGGGTCAGCGACTCCAACGCGCCCTTGGAGACCCCGTAGACACCGCTCTGGACGAAGGCCCGGTGCGCCTGCTGGGACGTGACATGGATGATCCGTCCGAAACCGCGCTCGGCCATGCCGGGTCCGAACCGCTGCCCCAGCAGATACGGCGCCTGAAGATTCACCGCCATCGTCGCGTCCCACACGTCGTCGCCGGTCTCCCCCAGCGGAGGCCGCAGGTTGATCCCGGCGCAGTTGACGAGGGTGTCGGGTTCGCCGAAGACCTCCGCCGCCTCGTCGGCCGCCGTACGTACACCCTCGCGCGTACCGAGGTCGCCCGCCACCCATGCCGCGCGGCAGCCACGGTCCGTCAACTCATCGACAGCGGCGACCAGTTCGGCCTTCCGGCGCGCCACGATGACGACGCTCGCCCCGGCGCGGGCAAGGGCTTCGGCGATGCCCTTGCCGATGCCGGAGCTTCCACCGGTGACCAGGGCCACGCGGCCTTCCAGAGAGAAGAGCTGGGAGAGGTACGCCTGCGATTCCATCCCCGCAGATTAGATGTCGCACCAGGCTCCCGGCCTGGTGGGGGGCGCGCCCGGAGCACGGGCCGAGCGGGGAAACGGATCGGTCGAACCCCTTGACGCGGCCGGGAAGAGCCTCCAGGATCCTGTCTCGGAAACGTTTCCATGGAAACGTTTCCAGATGTCCGCCCACACGTAATCGATCCACAAGAGGCACCCATGGACAACACCGTGACCATCAAGGACGTCGCCGCACTCGCCGGCGTGTCCGTGGGCACGACGTCCCGGGTGCTCTCCGGCAACCCCTCCACCTCCCCCGCCGCCCGTGAACGCGTCCACGCCGCCGTCGCCGAACTCGGCTACCGGCCAGACGCCCGTGCGCGCTCCCTGCGTTCGGCCCGTTCGCACACGGTGGGGCTGCTCATCTCCGACGTGCGCAACCCGTTCTTCGCGGACGTCGCGCACGGCGCCGAACAGGCGGCGCTGCGCTCGTCGTACGTCACCCTCCTCGCCAACGCCAACGAGGATCCGCGGCAGCAGGACACCTACCTGGAGTCCTTCCTCACCCAGCGGGTCGACGGCATCATCATCGCTCCGCAGGGCGCGGACAGCGCCCACCTCCGGACCCTCGCCACCACCGTGCCCCTCGTCTTCGTCGACCGGACCGTCGACGGGTTCGAGGTGCCCAGCGTCACCTCCGACAACGCGCTGGGCATCGACCAGGCCGTCGCCCATCTCGCCGACCGCGGCCACACCCGCGTCGGCTACATCGGCGGCCCCCGGTCCATCTCCACCGGCCGCGCGAGACACGACGCCTTCGTGCGCGCGGTCGCCCGGCACGGTCTCGACGGCGACCCGGAGCTGATCACCTCCGGCGACTTCCGCTCGGCCAGCGGCTCGACCGCCGCCGAACGGCTGCTGTCGGGCGAGCGCCCGCCGACCGCGCTGCTCGCGGCCGACAGTCCGATGGCGGTCGGCGCGCTCGGCGCGCTGCGCCGCCGCGGCCTGCGGATCGGATCGGACATCGATCTGGTGGCCTTCGACGACATCGAATGGTTCTCCGAACTCGACCCGCCGCTCACCGTCGTCGCGCACGACGCCCAGGCCATGGGGTCGACGGCGATGGGACTCCTTCTCGACGTCATCGAGGGCCGCACACCCGAATCGGTGGTGCTTCCGACGCGCCTGGTCGTCCGGGAGTCGTCGGGCGGGACCCCCCACCGGTCATAGGCCGGGCGGCGTACGCGGCCACACCCCAGCCGGCGCCCGCCGTCCCCGACTCCACCTCCACTGCCCCGAAGCTCACGGAGTCGCCGGAGTTCGAGGAGACCAAGGCGAGCGGCCAGACGGTCAGGAACCCGCTCGTCACGGTGCTGCGAAACGACTGGCGCAACATTCTGCGGATCATCGCGCTGCGCGTCGTCGAGTCCTGCGCGTACTACCTGACGGCGACGTATCTGCTGTCGTACATCACCGACCGCGACGAGGACGACCGCGGCATCGCACTCGCGGGCATCGTGATCGCGAGTCTGCTCGCGGTGGGCACGACGGTGCTGTCCGGGGCGCTGACCGACCGGATCGGCCGGCGGAAGCTGTATCTGGCCGGGTGCCTGCTGGCGGTCGCCTTCGGCTTCCCGATGTTCCTGATGGCCAACACGGGCAATCCCGTGCTCGTGGTGCTGATCTATCTGATCGCGATCGGTGTGATCCACGCGGCGCTGACCGGTACGCAGGCGGCGTGGTTCGCCGAGCTGTTCAAGACCAACACCCGTACGTCCGGCGCCTCGTTGGGCTATCAGGTCGCGGCGTCCGTGGCCGGGTTCGCGCCGTTCCTGGCCGTGTTGCTGGCGGAGTCGTTCGACTGGGCGGGGCCGGCCGGTTTCTACGTGGTCATCGGTCTGGTGGGCCTGCTCGGCGTCGCGACGACGCGGGAGACCTGGGGTCCGCGCGAGCGCGCGGCGGCGGAGGCCGCCGACAAGGCGGTCCCGCAGCCGCGCGCGAACAGGCCGACGGCGGCAGACTCGGAGGGAGCGGCGCGCCGCTCCTGACAGCGGCGGACGCCGGCGCGGCCGGGGCTCAGCCGTGACCCGTGTCGATGACGCAGAAGCGGTTGCCCTCGGTGTCGGCGAGGACGATGAAGTCGGCGTCGTCGGGATAGCTGTCCCAGTCGACGCGTTCGGCGCCGAGGGAGATCAGACGCTCCACTTCCGCGGCCTGCTCAGCGGCGTCGCGCGCGTAGAGATCGAGGTGGACGCGGGGGTGTTCCCGCACGGGCGTCACGCTGAGCCCGAGGGAGAGGCCGGGACCGTCCCCGCGCGCGGGGACGAGGACGACCCAGTCGTCCTCCACCTCGCCGTCGCGCGGTACGTAGTCCAGCGCCCGGGTCCAGAGGTCCGCGGCGCGGCGTACGTCGGCGGCGCCCATCACGATCGTCCCGATAGTGATCATCGGGCGATGGTGTCAGAATCCGCGGGCGGTGATCAATCCGATTCGGCCGTCGGCGGCGGCGGGAAACCGCACGAGTGAATGCGACGGCACAGAAGAACCCCGGAAGCTCGATCTTCCGATCTCGCTACCGGGGTTCAAGGTCTCCGTTGTCGCGCCGACGCTTCCCGGCGCTGCTCATCCGCGCTTCGCTGCGTCGCCGTAACGGCGCTCAAATCGCTCCACACGGCCCGCGGTGTCAAGAACCTGCGAGTTACCTGTGTAGAAGGGGTGGCTCGCCGATGATGTCTCGACGTCGATGACGGGGTACCTCTTCCCGTCCTCCCACTCGATGGTCTTGTCGGAGTCGGCGGTCGACCGCGTCAGAAACGCGAAGTCGGCGGCACGGTCCCGGAATACCACCGGACGGGACACGGGGTGTATCTGAGTCTTCATATGGGGTCCTCCTGTCGCCGACCACCTGGGGCCTCTTCTCCCGCAGGTACCTACTACAACGGCGTGCGGAGGCCGGGTATTCCAGCGAATTCCGGTGGGCCACCCATGGCCGAGGAAGAGGCAGTTGACCCGCATCACCCCCGACTGACCAGGGCTTCCGGTGATATTCTCGTTATATGGCTGACCGAATACATCGGGTCACTGTCGAAGGCTCCCGGATCACCACTCCCCGGTTGGTCCTTCGACCGTGGGCGCCGGGCGACGCCGAGGCGGCGCTGCCCGTGTACGGCGTTGACAAGGTGTCCCGATGGCTGGCTCCGGCTCTTGAGCCGGTGTCCGACCTGGCGGCCATGGAGCGCCTCATAGAACGCTGGATGGCCGAGTCGGCCACTCTCGAACCTCCTCAGGGCCGGTGGGCCATCTCGCTGCGCGAGACCAGCGAGCTGATCGGAGGTGTGGCCCTGCTGCCGCTCCCGCCCTTCGGCAGCGACCTGGAGATCGGGTGGCAGCTGGCGCCCGACCTGTGGGGTCAGGGCCTGGCGGCCGAGGCCGGGCACGCCGTGGCGCATCAGGCTTTCGAGTCGGAGGCGGGCGTGGAGGAGCTGTTCGCGGTGGTACGGCCCCGGAACAGCCGCGGCGCGGCGACGGCCCGGCGGGTCGGGATGGAGTGGGTCGGCGAGACGGAGAAGTACTACAACCTGTCATTGCAGGTCTACCGTCTGCGCAGAGGCGACCTCGACGCGGGCGGCCCTATCGAAATCATGCGCTAAGGGCTGTCCCGTAATCCCTGGCGGGCGCACGACGACAGCTACGGCACCTCGCCGCGTTGTCGGAACGCCCGAATACGCCCAGTATGAAGACGCCCCTCCGCCTTGCGATGCACCGCATCTGACGCCGCGCGCTGATCCACCAGGGATTACGGGACAGCCCTTAGCCTCGCCGTTTCGGTTGGGGTGATGGTACGTCGCTGATCGTCTGCTGCCAGGTGGGCGAGGTGACTCCGTTGCTTGAGCATGGCGGAGTCCCGGCGCGGGGGTCGGGTTCTCCAGGTCTTTCGGTTCGCCGAGATCCGCAGGCGCGGGCGGCGGCTGCGGCGGAGTGAGGCGAGCGGCGACGTGCAGGTGCGGCAATGCCGTGCAGATGCGGTATGCCCTCGTCCTGGTCGAACAGGGACAGCTGGGCGCCGGGGTGCGGTCGCTCGCGGCGCACGATGGTGCCACCTTGACGCCGGAATTGGCGCAGGCGTCAAGGTGGCAGGTCCTGGCTCGAAGCCCGGATGCGGATTGACGAAGGTGCCCCACGCGACGGCACCGCCGCATGGGGCACCAAAGCCAGGCCGGCGACCTCAGCCACGGCGGTCGCTGGTGTCAGACGGTGTAGCCGCCGTCGATGTTGATCGTCGCGCCCGTCACGTAGGTCGACTCGGAGCCGGCGAGGTAGACGATCAGGCCGGTCAACTCATCGGGAGACGCAAACCGATTGGCCGGGGTCAGTCCGGTCATCAGATCGGCGTGGGCCCCTTCGGACGGATTGCTGTCTGTCGCGATCGGGCCCGGCTGGATGTTGTTGACCGTGATCGCCCTCGGCCCCAGTTCCCGCGCCAGTGCTCGGGTGAAACCGCCGATGGCCGCTTTGGTGAGGGAGTACGTCGTGCCGTTCGGGATCGGCATCCGCTCGGCGAAGACGCTGCCGATTGAGATGATCCTGCCTCCGTCGCCCATGTGCCGCAGGGCTTCCTGTGTGGCCACCCACACCGAGCGTACGTTCACCGCGACCTCTCGGTCGAAGTCGTCGACGGTAAGTTCCCCGATCGGTGCGAGGTGGGCGCCTCCGGCGTTGTTCACCAGGATGTCCAAGCGGCCGAAGGCCTCCACGGTGCCGGTGACCGTCGCGCGGACGGATTCGGCGTCTCCCGAATCGGCCGCCAACGCCACCGCCCTGCCGCCTTCCGACGTGATCTCGGCGACGACCTTGTCGGCGTGGCCGGGTGACGAGTGGTAGGTGATGGCGACAGCCGCGCCCTCACGGGCGAGGCGACGCGCGATGGCCGCACCGATGCCACGGCTCGCGCCTGTGACCAAGGCGACCTTGCCGCTGAGTGTCGCGCTCATTCACTTCACCTCGATCTTCGAGGAGTTCTCGGCCAGCCAGGCGTCAAAGTCCTTCAGTGCCGGATTGATCTCGCGCAGCCGGTTCAGATCGCGGGCGCCGGTGAACTCCTGGTCGAAGTCGCCGTAATACTGGAACATGTTGGCGATCTCCGCAGCCGCCGGGATGTCCAGGGAGCGGAAGACGTCGTAGGGCACCGAGTTGAAGCGCACCGGTTCGCCGAGCGCGGCTCCCAGCTTCTCCGCGTACTGCGCACCGGTCAGGTGGTCGCCGGCCAGGCTGATGGTGCCGCCGACGAACTGCTCACCACCCTTGAGGATGGCGTGCGCGATGCGGCCGATGTCCGCCACGTCCACCCCGGCGAGGAGCTTGCCGTCCTCCAGCGGCAGAGTCAGGGTCAGTACGCCGTCCTCGGCGCGCTGAGGGCCCATGGCCTGCAGGAAGCCCTGAAAGAAGAAGGTGGTGTTCAGGAAGGTCGTCGGCACTCCAGCCTGTGTGAAGAGCTCATTGGCCTCACCCTTGGCGTCGAAGTGCGGCACGTTGTACTTGTCCTGCAGAACGGGCATCCGTTCGTCGTCCAGCGGCAGCAGTTCGCGCGTGTCCTCGAGCGTCGACCAGACCACATGACGCAGCCCCGTGGCCTTGGCAGCCCGGACCAGCACGTTTACTTCCTCGGTCTCCTTGGCCGCCGAGCCATGCGCCCAGAAGTTGGTCACGAGGAAGGCGCCGTAAGCACCCTCGAACGCTTGGTGCACGGTCGACTCGTCGTAGAAGTCCGCCTGGACAACCTCCGCCCCGAGCTCAGCAAGCTCCTTGGCCGCAGGCGAGTTGGGGTTCCGGGTCAGCGCGCGCACCGTGAAGCCCGAATCCGGGTCGGCGAGGATCGCCCGTGCGGTGCCACCACCCTGTGCGCCCGTCGCTCCGGCGACCGCGATGACCTTCTTGTCGCTCATACCAGTAACCCCTGTCCGAGTAGAGAACCATCTAGTTGAGGTATCAACTCAATCAGGATTACGTTGATGCATCAACCTTTACCAATGAGATTCAGCCAGGTAGCGAAGGCGACGGAACCGACCGGGTCATCCATGAACTCCTGCGCTGCCCTTAAAGGGCAATTCGTCTAGATCGGACACCCTCTTACAGTCCCGATCTTGGTAACCCTGCGGTGGCTCCGGATTGAACCCTTGCAAAGCGCGGGCCGTTGAGGCGGGTGAATCTGCTGACGCCCCGGGACGAGGTGGATGTGAAAGTACGCGGTGGTCCGACCGGCAGCCTCGGCAAGATCCGCCAGCAAACGTGCCCCGGCGTGCCCGACCACCCCTGAACCGTGAGCGGAGACAGGGAGCTTGGGACGCGACCCGATAGCCTGTACGCAGAAAGTGCCCCCCGCCTGGACCGACAGAACCCCTCGACAAGGTTCGTCGTCCCAGTTCAGAAGGCACTTTCGCGATCCCACCCGACCTTCTGCCTCACTCCGACCGAAACGGCGAGGCCAGGCGTGAGGGTGGCGTCGTAAGCCAGGGCCAACAGGCCCTGCGGCGGGGCAAGTTACTCCGCCGGGATTTCGCCGGGGTCGTCCGCGAAGCCCCAGTGTTCCACCAGCGGACCCACTTCCATGCCCTCCGACCGCCAGCCGCCGACAAGGCCGGGCAGTGCCTCCAGCGTGGACCGCCAGCAGCCCGGCGCCGATGTCTGGTCCGAGTCATGGAGAAGCACCGTGCCGCCGCCCCGCAGATCGTGCCGTACGTTCGCCAGCACCGAAGCGGCGGTCGCCTCGGCGGTCCAGTCCTTGCCCCACGCCGTCCAGAGAATCGGACGCAGCCCCGTCCGCCGGGCGGCGAGCAGACGGCCGCCGGTCAGGATTCCGTAGGGCGGCCTGTACCAGAGCGGTGACGCTCCGCAGATGGAGCGCACCGTCTGTGCGGCGCGCGCGAGATCATGAGTGTCCTGGGCGGGGGTGGGCAGCCAGGGGTGGTTGTGCGTCCACCCGTGCACCGCCACCTCATGTCCCCGGCGGGTGATCTCGCGGCCGAGTCGCGGATGGCGCAGGAGAGCCGTGCCGATCATGAAGAAGGTGGCGCGGGTGTGGAGTTCGTCGAGCAGGTCGAGAAAACGCGGTGTGGACCGCGGATCCGGACCGTCGTCGAAGGTGAGTGCCACATGGTCGGCGCGGCCGACGCCGGCCAGACCGGGAAAAAAGGCTCTGCGCGGTCCCGCGAGCCACGTGCCGGCCGGTGCTATGTGGGCGGCGGCGAGTGCCAGCGCGGGAGCGGTCGTCAGCAGACGCCGGCTCGGGGTGGCCGGCCCCGGAGAGCGCGGCGCACGGCGACGTTCCCGCACTGTCCCGGAATGAACGTCCATTCGGCCTCGTCCTCCGACAGGCCTCCAGGCCGTGTCTTCGAAGTCCCGCCTGGCCCTCGGCGCCTGGCAGGCGGACGACGCCACTTCGAAGACACGGCCTCGGCCGGCTTCCTCTCCCTCCCCAAGTGTCCCAAGCTCCGCGCCGGACGGCGACCCGCGAGCGGCGAGGACGGCGCGGTCAGCCGAAGCGGGAGGCGAGGCGCCGGAAAAGACCTGGCGCCATGCCCCGCAGGCGCCGGGGCAGGCCCAGCCAGCGCGGTACGAAGACCTCGTCCCGCCCGTGCGTGAGGGCGTCCCAGAGCGCTTCGGCGACGCGTTCGGGCGCAAGCGGCCGGGGCACGCCTCTGGTGTACGGGGTCCCGCGCCGTTCGAAGAACGGGGTGTCCACGGCGGCGGGTACGACATGCAGGACGCGGACACCTGTGTCGCGCAGTTCGTAGCGGAGTGAGTCGGCGAGCGCCTCGATGCCGGCCTTCGCGGCCGAGTAGACGACCTCCTGGCGCACGCCGTAGGTACCCGCCGTGGAACCGACCAGCACGATCTGCCCCCGTCCCACGGCGAGCATGCCCGGCAGGACCAGCCGGACAAGATGTGCCGCGGCTGTCAGGTTCACCGTGAGTACCTCGTCGACGGCGGCCTCCGGCATCGACGGAAGGGATCCGGCCCAGCCGACCCCGGCGGAGACAACGAGCACGTCGATGTGCCCGACGGCGTCGAGCGCACCCGTCACCAGGCGCTCGGCCCCGGCGGACGTGGCGAGGTCCGCCCGCAGGGGAACGGACGAGGTCAGGTCGGCGATCTCTTCCAGGCGCTGTTGGTCCCGGCCGCTGACCACGACCCGCCAGCCGGGCTCGGCGGCGATCCGCCGGGCGATCGCCGCCCCGATGCCGGACGAGGCGCCGGTGACCAGGGCCGTGCGCGGGGGCGGGTGTCCGGGGCCGGAAGGGTCGCGGGCGGTGCCGGCCTGCTCGGGGCCGGAAAGGCCGGGTGCCATGGCTGCCCCTGTTCCGACTTTCGACGCTGTGAGCGGGCCGCCGCCGCGATGTGCGACTGACCAGGACAGAAGATGCGTGGCCCATGAAGTGGACTCATCGACATATGACCCGTCCCGGGGCCGCACAACCCTTGATGAGCGACGTTCACGCCAAGGGTTTCGGCCGGTCCGGGCCGGTGGGGTGTCCCGTTTGAGATCGCGCGGAGCCCGGTACATCGGGATGAGCAACAGTGAACTCGATGCGGAGCCGACATGGATCCCTCGGCCGGGAACGACGGAACGACATCCGCGGGCAGGCGTTTCCTGATCGTGAGCGCCGGCATGGGGTCGGGCCACGCGGCGGTGGCGGCCGAGCTGATGCGGCGACTGGCAGCCGCCGGGCACACCGCCGCCGGGCTGGAC
This sequence comes from Streptomyces sp. NBC_01716, assembly GCF_036248275.1. Lineage (NCBI taxonomy): Bacteria > Bacillati > Actinomycetota > Actinomycetes > Kitasatosporales > Streptomycetaceae > Streptomyces > Streptomyces sp. NBC_01716. The sequence continues at coordinate 209,678 of NZ_CP109181.1, forward strand.
GTCCTCCAGCTGCTGCCCCCGGGTGTCGGGCGTGGGGTGCGGGAGTTCTACCGGGTGGCCGTCTGCCGTGTGCCCGCCGTGTACGCGGCTGTGTACGCGGTGTTCCTGCGGCCCGGCAAGGGGCCGCGCCCCGGCAACGGACCGCTCGCCGCCCTGGCCGAGAAGCGGTTTCTCCGTCTGGTCGAGGAGTGGCGGCCTGATGTGATCGTTCCGGTGTTCCATCTCGCGGCCCAGCTCACCGGGAGGCTTCGGGCCCGGGGGAGCCTGGCCGTACCGAGCGCCGTGGTGATCACGGACTTCGCGGTCCACCGGCAGTGGCTGCATCCTGGCAACGACCTCAATCTGTGCCTCACGCCCGGAATCGCCCGGGAGGTACGAGGCTCGGCGGGGCGCTCCGCCGTCGTCTCGGGCCCCCTGGTGGCGCGGCGCTTCCGCGCACCTGCGGACGCCGGGGGCTGGACGGACATCCTCGGTGGTACGGAGCGGGGACCCGTACTGATCTCGACGGGAGCCTGGGGGGCCGGAAATCATGTGCTGGAGACGGCACGAGTCATCGCCGACGCGGGTTTTCTGCCGGTCGTCCTCTGCGGCAGGAACAGCCGGCTGCGCTCGCGGGTGTCCGGGACGCCCGGTGTGCCGGCCCTCGGCTGGGTGACGGACATGCCCGGTCTGCTGGCCGCCTCGCGCGCTCTTGTCGACAACGCCGCCGGACAGACGGCTCTGGAGGCGCTGGCCGCGGGGCTTCCGGTGATCGGCTACCGGCCGATTCCCGGGCACGGCAAGGACGGGGTGCGACGGATGGCCGAGGAGGGGCTCACAGCGCACGCGACCGGTCCGCGGTCATTGATCCGGGCGCTGGACGAGGTGACGGTGCCGGGTCCCGTACGCGAACGGCGCGCCGCCGAGGCCCGGCGTCTGTTCGGCGCCGATGCCCTGCCGCACCTGGAGGATCTGGCGGGGGCGTGAGCCGACCGGCGGCCGTACGTGTACGCGTGCGTGACCTGGTGCCAACTGGCTGACTTGGCCATGCACTTGACAAGGTCTAGACCTTCCAATTCAATCCAATCGACACACCTCCCGCACATCTCCTCCTTGGCCCTGTCGCGTCGTCGGCAGGGCTCTGTGCGCCGTTGGCGCGAAGGGAAAACATTCAGAGATGTTGAGCAAATCCGGCAGAGGCCTCTCCCTCCTGCGGTCCGCGATCCTTCTCGCGGTCGCGGCCCTCATCGCCACTCTCTTCACCGCCCCGGCCGCGCAGGCCGCGGACGGCCAGATCACCGGTCTGGGCGGTAAATGCGTCGACGTCGCCGGGGCGAGCAACGCCAACGGCACCCCCGTTCAGATCTACGACTGCAACGGCACCAACGCGCAGCGCTGGTCCAACCCGGGCGACGGCACGCTGCGCGCGCTCGGCAAGTGTCTGGACGTCTCGAACAACAGCACCGCCGACGGGGCGCTCGTCCATCTGTGGGACTGCACCGGCGGCGCGAACCAGCGCTGGGCCGTCTCCGGCGCGAACGACATCGTCAACCCCCAGGCGGACAAGTGCCTGGACATCCAGAACCGCAGCACGGCGAACGGCACCCGCCTCCAGATCTGGACCTGTACGGGCCAGTCGAACCAGAAGTGGAACGCGCCCAGCGGCGGTGGCGGAAACCCCTCGCCTGGTGGATTCGTCGTCAGCGAGTCGCAGTTCAACCAGATGTTCCCGGGCCGCAACGGCTTCTACAGCTACAGCGGTCTCACCGCCGCGCTGAGCGCCTACCCGGGATTCGCCAAGACGGGCAGCGACACGGTCCAGAAGCAGGAGGCCGCGGCGTTCCTCGCGAACGTGAGCCACGAGACCGGCGGCCTCGTGCATGTGGTGGAGCAGAACACGGCCAACTACCCGCACTACTGCGACGCTTCGCAGCCGTACGGCTGCCCGGCGGGCCAGGCCGCGTACTACGGCCGCGGTCCGATCCAGCTCAGCTGGAACTTCAACTACAAGGCGGCCGGTGACGCGCTGGGCATCAACCTGCTCGCCGACCCGTGGCGGGTCCAGAACGACTCGGCCGTCGCGTGGAAGACCGGTCTCTGGTACTGGAACACCCAGAACGGTCCCGGCTCGATGACCCCGCACAACGCGATGGTCAACCAGGCCGGCTTCGGCCAGACGATCCGCTCCATCAACGGCTCGCTGGAGTGCGACGGACGCAACCCCGCGCAGGTCCAGAGCAGGATCGACAACTACCAGCGCTTCACCCAGATCCTGGGTGTCTCGCCGGGCGGCAACCTGTACTGCTGATCCGTGTCGGCAGGACGATCACACCGTGTGGCCCCGGGGGCGCTCCCCCGGGACCACACGCGGTACGGGCGCCCGTGCGTTCGCCCGCGTCAGCGCGGCAGTTCCTCCTCGTGCAGTTCCTTGACCTGACTGTCCGTCAGAGCCTTGTCGTAGACGCGCACCTGGTCGACCGATCCGTTCCAGAAGTCGCCCTTCGCACCGTCGTACTTGGCGCGGCCGACCGCCAGCGGTCCGGTGCTCACGTCGGCCGGACCCGCCGCCACGGTCGCGACGGGCGCGCCGTCGACATACAGCGTGATGTCACCGGACACCGAGTCACGCACTCCGACGAGGTGGTACCAGCGGTCCAACTCGGGCTGGGTCACCAGGCGTGCGCGGTTGCCGCCGGGGGTGCTGAACGCGAACGCGCCCTGGCCGTACTGGAGATAGAACGGATTCTCCGTACGCCGGCCATCCTGGCTGACCGCCGTCGCGTAGTTGCCGGGGAGGGCGCCGAGAGTGACCCATGCCGAGACCGAGTAGCTCTTGGTGGTGTCGACGACCGGTCCTTCGGTCTGCGCGTACTGGCCCTTTCCGTCGAAGTCCAGTGCCGTGCCGTTGACGCCCGGTGTCCAGGCGGGGTCACCGACGAGGCTCAGCGGTTTGCCGTTGGGGCCGGTGTCCCGGGACGTGGTGCCCTTGCCCTCGTCCAGCGGCCAGTGCCCGCCGCCGCTCAGCTCGTCGCGCTTGCCGGCCTCGGCGCCGGCCTTGATGACCTTCAGGTTGATGGCCCGCACCCGCGCGGGGTCGACCTTGAGCTGCCGGCGGTCGTAGGTGTAGAAGCCGTTGAGCTCGTTCTCCAGGTCGCTGACCTGGGTGTAGACGGAGCCCGACAGCTCGGCGTTCGCCGCTTCGAGGTAGAAGTCGGTGGTGTTCTGCACGTACTTCGCGGTGAGCGCGTCCTTGTCCGCCACCCCGCTGTAGATCGCCGCGGGCGGGCCGGGCCACATGTGCCCGGGGGTACGGAGCGTGAAGCCGCCGTGCTCACCGTCCATCGCGGCGCGGTGGTCGGGGAACGGGGCGTCGTTGTTCACGTAGTCGTGGTGGTCGATGATCTCGCCCTTGCCCGAATCCCCCTTGGACGAGCAGCAGTTGACACCACTGTGCGCGTTGACGATCCGGGAGGGGTCGGTCTGCTTCACCGATTCGGCGATCCGGCCGGTCTCCTCACGGTTCCACTCGCCCCAGCCCTCGTTGAAGACGATCCAGCCGATGACGGAGGGCGAGTTGTGCAGCTGCCGCATCATCTGCTTGCCCTCGTCGACGAAGGTCCGCCGCCCCGCCTCGCTGGTGATGTCGCTGGAGACGAAGTCCTGCCAGACGAGCAGACCGAGCTTGTCGGCGTGGTGGTAGAAGCGGGCCGACTCGACCTTGATGTGCTTGCGTACGGCGTTGAAGCCCAGCTTCTTCTGGGCTTCGAGGTCGAAGGCGAGCGCCGCGTCGCTGGGCTGGGTGTAGAGGCCGTCGGGCCAGAATCCCTGGTCCAGCATGGCGAGGGAGAAGACCGGCTTCCCGTTGAGCACGAGCTTCTGGTAGCCGCCGACCTCCTCGACGCCGACGGACCGCATGCCGAAGTAGCTGTCGACGCTGTCGGTGGAACGGCCGTCGGTGAGGGTGACGTCGAGGTCGTAGAGATACGGGTCGTCGGGCGTCCAGAGCCGCTGGTTCTTGACCGGGAGGCGCAGTTCGGTGCCGGGCCGGCCGCTGACCGTCGAGACGATCCTGCCCTTGGCGTCGCGTGCGACGGCCCTGACCTTGGCGTCGGGTGAGGCCTTGGCGGAGTTGACGGTGACGGCCAGGGTGCGGGACTCGATGTCGGGCGTGGTGACGAGTTCGTCGACCGCCGCCGTGGCGACCGGCTCCATCCAGACCGTCTGCCAGATGCCCGACGACTGCGTGTAGACGATGCCGCCGGGGTCGGTGGACTGCTTGCCCATCGGCTGGTTGGGGCCGTTGGTGTCCGTGACGGCGACGACGATCTCCTGGGGACCCTTGCCGTCGTTCTTGAGGGCGTCGGTGATGTCGGCGCTGAACGCCGTGTAGCCGCCGGTGTGTTCGGTGACCTGGGTGCCGTTGACCCAGACGCGGGTCGCGTAGTCGACGGCGTCGAAGTTGAGCTTCAGGCGCTTGCCGCTGCCGACCTTCCAGTTCTTCGGGACGTCCACGAGCTTGCGGTAGAACATGTGGTCCTCGTGGCGTTCGAGACCGGAGAGCTGCGACTCGACCGGGAACGGCACGATGATCTTCTCGTCCAGGTCCTTGCCGAAGACGGGCAGTTCATCCTTCTCCGCGCCCGCGAACTGCCAAGGCCCGTTGAGGTTCTTCCAGTTGTCCCGCACCTGCTGCGGACGGGGGTACTCGGGCAGCGGGTTGTTCCGGTCCAGCTTGTCGCCCCACTCGGTGGTGAGCCGGTGCGTGGAGTCGTTGGCCGCCGTGCGCATGATCTCGGGCACGGTCTCGCCGCCGGCCTGGAGGCCGCCCTGACCGTCGTAACGGAAGCTGACCCGCTGGTCCTTCTGGACCGGCGCCTTCAGCGCGACGTCCAGGGAGTAGGGGTCTCCGGGGGTGCGGGCGACGGAGGAGAGCGGCATCGGGGTCGTGTCGACCTCGACCTTCAGATGGTCCTTGACGGCGGCGATCGTGCCGCCGACCTTGGACTCGAAGGTCGCGCGCAGCCGCCGGCCGTCCTTACCGACCGCCAGGGAGACCGGGTAGATCTCGAAGTCGGCCGGCGGGGTGAACGCCGACCCGGGGACGATCTGCTTCTGGATCCCGGCGCCCGACCAGCGCAGGAACATGTTCGCGCCGCCGGTGTCCTGGAACATCTCGACCCGGATCTCCTGCGGCTCACCGGCGGTGAGCGTCACCGGTTCGCTGGTCTGCTCCCTGTCCCAGTCCGGCTCCCAGTGGTCGATCACCGCCTTGCCGCCGATCCACACCCGGAAGCCGTTGTCGCCGATCGCGTAGAAGGTGTAGTCGCCGCTCGCGGGGGCCTCGATACTGCCGGTCCAGCGAGCGGTGGTGTGCTCCGTACGACCGGTCAGCGACTCGAACGTCGTTGCCAGGCCCGGGAATTCGATCTGCGGGTCGAGGGACACTCCCCCGAGGTCGGCGAAGTCGCGCGCACCGGGCGCGGACATGCTGAAGTACTCGCCCTTGAGGCCGTGCACCTCGTCCGCGGGCGCGACGGCGGACGGGACGTCGCTGGTACCGGCGGCGGTCGCGGCCGGCGTGAAGGCGCTCGTCGGCAGGAGGAGTGCAACGGCGAGCAGGAGCGAGCGCAGCAGGGGGCGGGAGCGGAGCGGTGGGCGTGAACGGGTGGCGGGCTTGCGTCTCATGGAAGTCCTCGATGTTCTCGCGCGGACGGGGGCGGAAGGGTTTCGTCCCGGGGCATTACAACGTTGGAAAGAGTCCGCAGCGGAATGACAGCACGCGCGCTCGGCGGGTGTCCAGAGTTACGACAGAAGGTGTTCGCGGTACGCGGGTGGCGCGAGAGGGCCCGTGGTGACACGTGGTGGAGAAATCACGTTGCCGCGGGCGGGGTTTCGCCTCTACCGTCGGTCCCATGAAGCGTGCCGCCATGACGACGACGCCGGAGAGTGTCCCGGCGCGCTGACTGCTGATCCAGTTCGAAGCCCCGGGGCGGCGAGTACCCGGGGCTTCGTCACGTGGTCACTCGCTCCGCACCAGCGAGGAGACCACGATGCACGACCACCGCAGACTCGGCCGCGAATTGGGCCTGTTCGACACCGATCCGCTGATCGGCGCCGGGCTGCCGTACTGGCTGCCCGACGGCGCGACCGTACGGCACGTCCTGGAGGAGTACATCCGCGGCATGGAGCGGCGCGCCGGCTACCGGCATGTGTACTCGCCGGTGCTGGGAAAACGGGAGTTGTACGAGATCTCCGGGCACTGGGCGCACTACAAGGACGACATGTTCCCGCCGATGGATCTGGGCGGTGAAGAGTTCGTCCTGCGGCCGAGCCTCTGTCCGCACCATGCGCTGATCTACCGGTCCCGCGCCCACAGCTACCGCGAACTGCCGCTCCGGATGGCCGAGTTGGGCGGCATGTACCGCTCCGAGCTGTCCGGGGTGCTGGGCGGTCTCACCCGCGTACGGTCGATCCAGCTCAACGACGCGCACGTCTTCTGCACCCCGGACCAGGTGGCCGGAGAAGCGGGCGCCGCGCTGGAGCTGATCCGGCGGGCGTACGACGCGCTCGGCATCCGCCCGGCGCGCTTCCGGCTCTCGCTGCCGGGCCCCGGCGGGAAGTACGTGGCCGATCCGGCGCTGTGGGAGCGGTCCGCGGCGCTGCTGACCGGGGTCCTCGACGGCTCGGGCGTCGCGTACGAGGCAGTGGAGGGCGAGGCCGCGTTCTACGGTCCGAAGATCGACGTCCAGATCGCCGACGAGGCCGGGCGCGAGTCGACCCTGTCGACCGTCCAGGTCGACTTCCACCAGCCGGAGCGGTTCGACCTGAGTTATGTCGGCGCGGACGGTGCCAGGCACCGGCCCGTGATGATCCACCGCAGTGTCATCGGCAGTGTGGAGCGCGCCGTCGCACACCTCGTGGAGCGGCACGGCGGGGCGTTCCCCGGCTGGCTCGCGCCGACCCAGGTCGTGGTGCTGCCCATCTCCGACACCGAACTCCCGCAGGCCGCCGAGCTCGTGGAGCGTTGTGCGGAGCGGGGGCTGCGGGCGGAGGTTTCGGGGCCCGAGCACGGCACCCTGGGCGCGCGTATCAGGGCGGCCAGGCTGGTGCCGTACCAGGCGGTGATCGGGGCGCGGGAGGCCGCCGGGGACTCGGTGGCGCTGCGGCTGCGGGACGGGCGGCGCGTGGACGCCCTGCCGGCTGCGGAACTGCTGGACCGTGTCGGTGCGCTGGCCGGCGCGTTCAGCACCCGCCTCTGGGACGAGGAGAAGGAGGAGGGCGAGGAAGGCGGGGCAGGACCACGGTCCCGGTCCCAGGGCCGAAGCACCTGATCGCCCCGGTCGACGGGCCGGCCGCTCGGAGCGGGTCGCCGTGGCCAGGGAACGAGCGGTGAAGGGCGCCCACGCCGTGCCCAGCGTGATGTCCGGATCCCGCCGGCGGGCGCGATCTCCCGGCGGCACTCTCGGCAGCGGAACGAGAGTGACCCAAGAGGCGGAGAGACGATGAAGACCATCAACCGGGCGGGCCGGACGGGCGATCGTGTCGCCGCGCAGGACTGGGACGCGATCGCCGGGGATCTCGACGCGTACGGCAGCGCCCTCACCGGACAGCCGCTCCTCTCCCCCGCCGAGTGCCGCGCGATCTCCGCGCTGTACGAGGACGGCGAGCGGTTCCGTACGACCGTCGACATGGCCCGGCATCGATTCGGGTCCGGGCAGTACCGCTACTTCACCCACGAGCTCCCCAACCCGGTACGGGAGTTGCGTGCCGCGTTCTACCCCCGGCTGCTGCCGGTCGCGCGCGACTGGGCCGGGAAGCTGGGCCACCCCGCGCCCTGGCCCGACTCGCTGGACGAGTGGCTGACGAGGTGTCACGAGGCAGGGCAGGCCAAGTCGGCCCAGATCCTGCTCCGTTACGGCTCCGGCGACTGGAACGCCCTGCACCGGGACGTCTTCGGCGACATGGTCTTCCCGCTCCAGGTCGTCGTCGGCCTGGACGTCCCGGGAACGGACTTCAGCGGCGGCGAGTTCATCATGACCGAGCAGCGTCCGCGCACCCAGTCGCGGGGCTCGTCGGCCACGATCCCGCAGGGCCACGGGCTGGTCTTCACCACCCGCGACCGGCCCGTACGCTCCGTGCGGGGCTGGTCGAACGCGCCCATGCGGCACGGCGTGAGCACGGTGCGCTCCGGCCACCAGCACACCCTCGGGCTCGTCTTCCACGACGCCGGCTGATCCGGGCGCCGCCCGAGCCGTCCGACGCGGCGCCAGGACGCCGCGCCTGGACGGCACGCCGCAGCGTTGCCGGTCCCGGCCCGTCCGCGAGTGGAGAATCCAGAAATGACGGATTCCTCACCAGACGCCGGATTCAGCGGGCAGACGCAGAGCGACGGCCAGAGCCCCACACCGTGGCGGGCGTTCCTGCGCACCGAGACAGGCAGCGCGGCCGTTCTGCTGACCGCCGTGCTGGCCGCGCTCGCCTGGGCGAACGCCGACCTCTCGATGTACGACCGATTCTGGCGCACGCATGTGGGGCTGTCGTTCGGATCGCGGAGTCTCTCCCTCGAACTGCGCGACTGGGTCAACAGCGGCCTGATGGCGGTGTTCTTCTTCGTCGTCGGTCTTGAGGCCCGGCGCGAGCGGGACCTGGGCGAGTTGCGGGACTCGCGGCGTATCGCGCTGCCGGTGTTCGTCGGGGTCAGCGGGATGCTCGTGCCCGTCGCGATCTATCTGCTCATCAACGCCGGGGACGGCGAGATCCACGGCTGGGGCGCCGCGATGTCCACGGACACCGCGTTCGCCCTGGGCATGCTGGCTCTGCTCGGCAAGCGCCTGCCCACGGGGCTGCGTACGTTCATCCTGGCCGTGACCGTCGTCGACGACTTCGTGGCCCTCGGGGTCATCACCTTCGGATACAGCGAGAGTGTCGCGCCCGTGGCGCTGCTGGTGGCCCTCGCCATCCTCGGCGTGATCGTGCTGCTGCGTCACGAGGGCGTACGCCGGGGCGGCTGGTACGCGGTGCTGGCGACCGCCGCGTGGGTCGCCACGTGGGAGTCCGGCGTCGACCCCGTCGTGGTCGGGCTGGTGATGGGGCTGCTCACCTTCGCTTACCCCGCCGCCCGAGGCGATCTGGAGCGCGCAACCGGTCTCTTCCGCCGGTTCAGGGAGCAGCCGACACCGGAGCTCGAACGCACGGCCCGGATCGGGCTCGCGACGGCGATCTCGCCCAACGACCGGCTGCTGCGGATGTACCACCCGTGGTCCAGCTATGTGATCGTGCCGGTGTTCGCGCTGGCCAACGCCGGGATCAGGATCAGCGGTGACGAACTGTCGCAGGCGTTCACCTCCCCCGTCACGCTGGGCATCGTGTGCGCCTTCGTCGCGGGCAAGCCGATCGCGGTCCTCAGCGCCGCGTGGCTGACCGATCACTTCAGCCACGGCCGGCTGCGCCCGCCCGTCGGGTGGGGCGCGGTCGCCGCCGGCGGGACGATCGCGGGCGCCGGGTTCACGGTGTCCCTGCTGATCGCCACCCTCGCCTTCGACGGCGAGCAACTGGAGAACGCGAAGATCGGCACGCTCACCGCGCTGCTCGGCTCTTTCGTGCTGACCTGGGCCGTGAGCGCCGTGATCGGGCTGCTGCCGAAGCGGCGCCGTATCCGGGCCCTACTCGGCACCGCCGAGTCGATCATCGACCTCGCGGTCCCCGTCGATCCCGAACTCGACAAGATCCGCGGCCCGTTGGAGGCACCGGTCACGGTCGTGGAGTACGGCGACTTCGACTGCCCCTACTGCGGGAGGGCCGAGCCGGTCATCCGGGAGCTGCTGGCCGACTTCGGAGACGTGCGCTACGTGTGGCGGCACCTGCCGCTGACCGACGTGCACCCGGGCGCGATGCTCGGCGCGGAGGCGTCGGAGGCCGCCCACGACCAGGGCGCGTTCTGGGAGATGCACGATCTCCTGCTCGCACGCGAGGGCACGCTCCGGTTCGCGGAGGCACTCCGCATCGCGGACGACCTCGGTCTGGACACGGAGCGCTTCGAGCGGCATCTGCGGCGCCACAAGGGGGCGGGGCGGATCGACGACGATGTGGACTCCGCCGACCTGAGCGGGGTGTCGGGGACGCCGACGTTCTTCATCAACGGGCGGCGGCACCACGGGGCTTACGACATCGGCCACCTCTCGGCGGCGGTGCGGACCGCCCGGCAGCAGGCGGCGATCGCCGAGCCGGACTCGTGACGCGGGAGCGCCGTTGCCGTTGCCGTTGCCGTTGCCGTTGCCGTTGCCGTTGCCGTCAGGTGCTCAACGGGTCGCCGTCGACGGCGAGTTCCTCCGCCGCCCGTTCGAGGGCTTCCCGGTGGCCGAAGAGGCCGGGCAGTCCGCCCGAGTGCAGGAAGACCGTGCGCCGGCCGGGTGTGATCTCGCCCGACTCGACAGCGGCGGTCAGCCCGGCCATCGCACGGCCGGTGTAGATGGGGTCGAGCACCATGCCCTCGGTGCGGGCGGCCAGGGTCAGGGCGGTCATGGATGCCTCGGTCAGCACGGGGTAGCCGGCTCCGACCTGGTCGTGACGGATCCGCAGGGACTCCGTCGGACAGTGCGTACCGGAGAGACCGGAGGCCAGGTCCGACACGACGCGGGCGGGCTCGGCGAGGGCTCCGCAGTGGACGCCCAGCACCCGCTCGGGCCCTAGGGCGTGTTTGAGAAGTAGCGTCGTCCGCCCATTGGGCGGGGCCCACGGCGTCTGGTGCGTGCGATCGCAAGGCGGAGGATCAGCCTCGTACTGGACGTACTTGGATGACTCCGACAACGCAGCGAGCGCGCGTGCCAGGCGTCGTGGGCCAGACGGGACTTCTCAAACACGCCCTAGCGACTCGACCAGTCCGGCCATGGTGCCCCCGGAGCCGAGCGCGACCACGACGCACGCCAAGTCGGGTGCCTGGGTGAGGAGTTCCTGTCCGCACTCGACATAGCCGCGGGCGCCGAGCACGCTGGAGCCGCCGAAGGGGATCAGCGCGGGGACGGCGCCGCGGTCCCGCAGGGTGCCTGCCACATGCCGGGCGGTGGAGGCGAGTTCCTCCTTGCCGCCGTCACCGGCCCACACCACCCGCGCGCCGAACAGACCGTCGAGGGTGAGATTGCCCGACTCGGACGCTCCCGGTTCGCCGGACAGGACGAGGACGACGTCGAGCCCGAGCCGGGCGCCCGCCGCCGCGGTGAGGCGTGCGTGGTTGCTCTGCGGGGCGCCGGTCGTCACCAGGACGTCGGCGCCGTCGGCGAGCGCCGTCCCGCAGGTCCATTCGAGTTTGCGTACCTTGTTGCCACCGCCGCCGAGACCGATGAGGTCGTCGCGTTTGGCCCACAGGTCGTCGGCGCCGAGGCCGAGTGCGCGGGCCAGCCGTGGCATCGGTTCGAGCGGGGTCGGATAACTGCCGAGCGTGACGCGGGGCTGCTGCCCGTCGCCCATGGACTTGGTCACCATGGCTCTACTCTGCCCGCTCGCTCCGCGACTCGCCGGTGCCGTCGGTGGCGTGTTCCGTTGTCCGGTCCACCGCCGTACGCCCGACCAGCCGTTCGTAGCGCTGGCGGGCGGCCTGCGGGGTGCCGAGACCGAGGCCGAAGGCGACCTCCTGCCACGTCATCCCCCGGCCTCGCGCCATCTGGAGCAGCCCCGCTTCCAGTTCGTCCATGTCCCCCCGCGCGCGCGGCACCAGGCTCAGAGCCGCGGTGATGTCCGCGTGGTCGACCTCCGGCTCGTCCGCTTCCCGCTTCGCCGCCCCGCTGAGCAGGAACGACACGAGCCTGACGGCTTCGTGCGGCGCGATGACGGACGGATGCGCCTGCCTGCGGCGCTGAGCGTCGGTCGCCGCGTGCCGCTCGGCGATACGGAACAGGGACGCGTGCACACGGTGCGCACGGGCCTGGTCCGGGTCGGGAGGGCTGAAGAGGTCGGAGACGTGCTGGTCAGGAGTCGATGACATACGGCAAGCATGCGTCGGCGCACATACTGATGTCAACCATCCATGTTGAACACTCTGTTCACACCTTCCACTGGGGCTCAGGGGCGGTAGACCTCACCCGGCTCCGGGACCGCCGGAGCGAAGAGCTGAGGAACGGTCACGAACGTGAAGCCCCGCTCCTTCAACTGCCTGATGATCCCGGGCACGGCCGGAACCGTCCCGTCATAGATGTCATGGAGCAGGATGATCCCGTCGGCGGACGCGTCGTCCACGATGCGGCGCTCGATGAGGGCGGAGTCGGTCGTGGAGTAGTCCTTGGCCGTCGCGCTCCAGAGGATCTGCGAGAGACCGAGCTCGCGGGAGACGTCCGTGACGTCGCCGTTGGTACGGCCCTGGGGCGGGCGCATCAGCGTGGGCCGGCGGCCGGTGATCTTCTCGATGGCGTCCTGCGTGCGGCCGAGTTCGTCGCGTATCGCGGCCCGGTCGAGATCGGTGAGTACGCGGTGGCTCCAGGTGTGGTTGGCGACCTCGTGCCCCTCCGCCGCGATGCGGCGCACGGTGTCGGGATGGGCCAGCACATGGTTCTTGCCCAGCAGGAAGAAGGTGGCCGGCACCTTCTCCTTCTTGAGGATGTCGAGCAGCCGGGGCGTGTCCTTGCCGGGGCCGGCGTCGAAGGTGAGGGCCACGCACGTGACTTCGGCGCAGTCGACGGAGCCGTACCGCCCCTTGCCGTCACCTCCCGAATCCCCTCTGACCGTGGCGGGCGAGACGGTCTGTGTGCCACAGCCGGTGAGGGTCAGCGCGAGGGTCGCGACGACGGCGAGCGCGGCGGCGACCGTACGGCGCACGGTTGCGAACGGGCTGATTTCGGGCATGGCGGAGCCAGGTGTGGCGGTTCTGGGCATGACGGAGCTCTCTCTGTGTTCTCGCCGCGCCCCGAGAAGGGTCCGCAGGGGGCGAGTGCTTACATCCGGTTTCCGTCACCGCGAGTGGGTGCGGAATCAGCTGAATGGATCCGGGCAGGACGGAACACGCCAGGCCAGGGCGGGTCCCATGACATGCGGATCACTATACACACGATGTATACGCAGAGTTTATAGAGGTCCGGAAGGCGCCCCTCTGCGCGCACCAATACGGTGAACCCACCCAATTCGCAGGTAGCGGTGCCCAGTTACGGGAACAGGGTCCGGGACAGGCAAGGAACTGATCCGACGGACAGGCTCCTGGCCCTCGTCCGAGGAGGCCACCGAAACGATGGACGTCAACCTCACGCTCGTCCTGGCGGTCGCCGCCGTCGCGTGCCTCGCGATGCTGATCGCGACGGTCGTTCTGTTCGTCAAGGTCTTCCGGACCCGCGCGCTGCTGCGCCAGGCCGGGGTACCGCTGAGCAACCGCGCCGCGTACTGGGGTGCCCTCATCTATGTGGTGAGCCCGGTCGATCTGCTGCCCGACCCCGTCTACCTCGACGACATCGGCGTCCTGCTGCTCGCCCTGCGCTCCCTGCACGCGGTGTCGGCCAAGGCGGTGGGCGGTCCGCGACGAAGGGAGCGGCAGCGCACCGACGCGTGAGCCCTCGGGGGTACCGGCCTCCAAGCGGCGAATCGGCTCTGCGATCCTGGCGGCATGGTGTTCACCCCGTCGGCTCCCGCGCCGATCTCGGCGGATCCGCCCACCGCGTCGACCGGTCTCCTGCTCACGCAGTCCTGGCTCGATCTGGCCTTTCTGCACTGGGCGGCCGACCCCGCGGACGTGGCGCCGCTCCTGCCGCCGGGCACGGTCCCGGACACCCTGCACGGCAAGACCTACATCGGACTGGTCGCGTTCCGGATGCACCGGGTGGGCTGGTTCCGGCTGCCCGGCATTCCGTATCTGGGGACCTTTCCCGAGACCAACGTCCGTCTCTACTCGGTGGACGCGCACGGGCGCCGCGGCGTGGTCTTCCGCTCGCTCGACGCGTCGCGGCTGATACCGGTCGCGGTCGCGCGAGCGGCGTTCCGGCTGCCGTATCTCTGGTCACGCATGAGCGTCGAACGGAGCGGCGACACCTTCACGTACACCAGCAGACGGCGCTGGCCCGGCCCCCGGGGCGCGGGCAGCCGTATCGAACTGCGGGTCGGTGGGCGCCTGGAGGAGCCGAGCGAGCTCGAACACTTCCTGACCGCGCGCTGGGGCATGCACAGCACGTTCTTCGGCCGGCAGATGTATCTGCCGAACGCGCACCCGCGCTGGGCGTTGCACCACGCGGATCTCGTGGAGTGCACGGAGGATCTGGTGACGGCGGCGGGACTGCCCGCGCCTGCCGGGGACCCGGTGAGCGTGCTGTACTCGCCGGGCGTCCCGGTGAGTTTCGGACGGCCGGCGCGTCCGGGCGGCATCCCGACTCCGTGACGCGATGGGCGTCGCCGGAACAACACCCGCGTCCAGGGCCCTGAACGCGAAGGATCGCGGACGAGGAGTCCCGTCCGCGATCCTTCATGCACCGTGAAGTGGCCCTCGCCGGGCCCCTGTTCGGTCAGCTGACCCGGTGGACCAGCTGGGTGTTCAGTTCGTAGCGCGCGGCGGCGATCTCCAGCTCGCCCGTAGCCACCTTGGCGGCGAGATCCGGCTCACCCGCCAGCCGCGAACGGACCAGTTCGGCCTGCGCGCTGACCGTGGCGTCCACCCGCGCGTCGCCCTCCTGCGAGTGGTCGATCGCGGGCTTGATCTGGTCGGCTATGTACTGGATGTGGGCGGGCAGGGGCTCCCCGGTCTCCTCCGCGTGCACGGCCGCGGACACGGCGCCGCACGACTGGTGACCGAGGACGAGGACCAGCGGGATGCCGAGTTCCAGGACGCCGTACGCGACGCTGCCGAGCACGGCCTCGTCCAGGACCTCACCGGCCGAGCGGACGGTCATGAGGTCACCGAGCCCCTGGTCGAAGACCAGCTCCGGCGGAACACGGGAGTCGATGCAGCCGAGTATCAGGGCGAACGGGACCTGGCCGGAGACCAGTTCCTGCCGCACCGCCCTCGACTCGTTCGGGTGCTGCTGCTTGAAGGTGCGCCACCGGCGGTTGCCGACCGAGAGTTCGGCCAGCGCGGCGGCGGGTGTGGAGGGCCTCTTGGTACGCGAGATGGGGGTCCGGGTGACGGCGCCCGCCGGCCCGGCCCCGCCGATGAGTGCGCTTCCGGCGGCGGTCGAGAGCGCCGCGGTGGCAACGGAAGCACGGAGCAGCGCGCGGCGGCTGGTCGTCACCGGCGTCTGTGCGTGTGGGGTGATTTTCACGTACGGAAGCTAACGCCCGTAATATTAACGGACTTTCATGCATGCCAACTCTTGGTGTGCCCTTGAACATCCCTTGGCTATGCGTGATCCGAGTGTGACAACTGACGGTCTTTTCGCGACGGTCGGTTGCCGAAGAGGCCGCTGAACGCCCGGTCAGCTCACCCCGCGCGGGCGGAACTGAATGCTGATGCGCGCCCCGACGGCACGCGCGGTCTTGGGGATCGCGTGCTCCCAGGTGCGCTGACAGGAGCCGCCCATCACGATGAGGTCGCCGTGCCCGAGCGGCTGTCGGATGACGGAGCCGTGGCGCCGCCGGGGCCGTAGCGTCAGATCGCGTGGGGCGCCGACGGAGAGGATCGCGACCATGGTGTCCTCGCGGGAGCCCCGGCCGGTGCGGTCGCCGTGCCAGGCGACTCCGTCGCGGCCGTCCCGGTAGTAGCAGAGGCCGGCGCTCACGAAGGGCTCGCCCAGTTCGCCGGCGTAGTACGCGCTCAGCGCCTCGCGCGCCTCCGTGAGAACGGGATGCGGCAGCTCCTCCCGCCTCCCGTCCCGTTCTCCGTAGAAGGCGAGCAGCCTCGGCACGGCCACCACCCGCTCGTACATCTGCCGGCGCTCGGCGCGCCAGGGCACGCCGGCGGCCAGTTCCCCGTGCAGGGCGTCGGCCCCCGTGAGCCAGCCGGGGAGCAGGTCGATCCACGCGCCGTCGCCGAGCACGGTCCGCCGGACGTCCCTGAGCGGACCGAGACGGATCTCGTCGGTCTGATCGAAGAGCGACCCCTGCGCGTGTGCTGCCATGCGTCCAGCATAACCACACGCTCGAACGTATGAGCGATTACAACGTTCGGGTGCCGCGCCGCCGTGCTGTGCTCAGCCCAGGTCCTCCCGCCGCTCCAGCCACTCGCGCGGAACGGCGTCCACTCCCGTACGCGCGCCCACGATGCCGCCGGTGATGGCGCATGTGGTGTCGACGTCGCCGAAGGCCTCGGCCGTCGACCACAGCGCGGCCTCCAGGTCGTCGTGGTGGCGGACCGCCGACCAGACGGCGAACGGGACGGTGTCGTCGGCCCGGATACGCTGTCCGTTGCCGAGGATGTCCGACGCCTTCCAGGGCTCGGTACCGAAGGGCACATCCGCCGCCCGCGCCAGACCGTCCCGTACGGTGCCCTCCGGCGTGGCCTCCGCGACCGCCGCGAGCGACAGCTCACCGCGCGCCGAGAGCGCGGCGGCGACCGCGACGGCCACCGCGCCCGCTATGCCCTGCGGATGGGCATGGGTCACCTCGGCCGACAAAGCGGCCTGTTCCACGACGCGTTCGAGGTCGTCCGCGAACCAGGCGCCGAGCGGCGCGACCCGCATCGCCGCCCCGTTGCCGAGGCTCCCGCCCTCGAAGAGGGTGGGAGCCAGGGTCCGCCAACTCGCTGGTTCCGCCAGGAGTTGGGGCAGCAGGATGTGCATGCCGTGCCCGTAACCGCGCCCCGGGTCGGCGTCGAAGCCGAGCGCGAAGCAGTGGGCGAGACGGTCCTGGTCGATGAGGCCGCACTGGTCGAGGACGCGCTGGACGGCGAGCGCCATCGCCGTGTCGTCGGTCCAGTGCCAGTCGGGCTCCCGCGGCATGGTGCGGGCCTTGATCTCCGCGTACGCCTGGGGCCGGTCCCGGAAGAGCGGGAACCAGCGCTCGCCGAAGGCGTCGCCGAGGGCGAGCCCTTCGAGACTCCGGCGGGCGGCTTCGCGGCCGGTGACGGGAGAGGGCGAGGAGGGCGTTTCAGGAGTGGTGCGTGGCCGGTCCGGAGGTCGCGTCTGTGGCGTCACGCGCCCCATGGTGTCGCGCGGCCTCCGGCCGTACATCCCCTTTCCGACCACGCGTGGCCGGTGACCGCACTCAGCTGAAGCAGTTCGCCGGGCGGGCGTTCGCGGGGTCGAGGGCTCCCAGCACCATCCGGTACACCACGTCGCTGTAGGCGATCCCCAGATGCGCGCTCATGTCGACCGCGCACGCGTCCTGGAGGTCGAGGTTCTCCACCGGGGCGTCGGGGCCCGCCGCGAGGTACTGCTGGCGGTAGGGGGTGACCACTTCGTCGGTGCGTGTGACGACGGTCGTGTAGCGCACGCCGGGCATGGTGTCGCCTCCGGCATCGAGCCGTGCGTTGACGTCCGAGCCGATCGTCTGGTCCTTCGCCGCCTGTCCGGCCATCTGCGCCGTGGTGTCGAGCACCCGCAGCGACCTGGCGAGGGTCGCCATGCCGGAGGCCGTCGTCCCGTGGTTGCTCGGCGCGATGCCCACCAGCCGGTGGGTCTTCGCCGCACCGCCCTCGAACTTGAGGTACCAGCGCGGCAGCAGCCCGCCGCCCTGGGAGTGTCCGACCAGGTCGGCCTTCTCCGCCCCGGTGGCGTCCAGGACCTTGTCGACGAAGGTGGCCACCTCCTTGGCGGACTCGGGGACATGGCCTCTCGCCTTGAACACATCGCCTTCGGGCGCGCCGTAGTTGAGGGCGTAGACGCAGTAGCCGGCCTTCTTCAGTACGGGCGAGAGTCCCGACCAGTTGGCGTAGGCGTTCGCCCAGGTGCCGTGGATCAGTACGACGGGACGCGGGTGGGCGGCGCTCGGCCGGCAGGTCCAGTCGTTGGCGCCGGACGGCGACATCTCGGGAGCCGCCTGCGACCGGGTGAACGCCGCGGAGAACTCCGCCAGGCCGGTGTTGGGGGCGACCGCCGAGGCGCGGGCGGAGCCGGAGGGGAAGGAACCGGACGGAATGGAGGGGGAGGGAATGGAGGGGGACGAGGACGAGGGCGTCGCGGCCGCGACGGCGATCAGTGTGGATCCGACCAGTGCGGCGGCGGCATGTCCGAGCTTCAACAGGGCTCCCGTGCGTGAGGCCTCCGCTCGGTCCCGTACCTGGTCCCGGCCGCGTAGCTCCGGGACACGGGGCGGAGGAGGGCGTCTTTCGATGACGCCCGCCATCCGATCCCATGGGGATTCCCCCGGGCGGGATTGCCCCATCGGTGGGCGCGGAGCGCGCCGTCAGGTACGGGTGGGCCGTGCTCAGGAGCGGGCGGCGAAGGGCGGGTGCGTTCCGTTGAGGTAGTGGTCGCCGATGTCGCGCAGCCGGTGGACGGATGAGCTCTGCGCGGTCAGCGCACGGGCGTTGCGCCAGAATCTGTCGAGCGCCGGGCCACCGTCGAAGGACGTCGCCGCTTCGGTGAGTTCGAGGATGCGGGTGGTGATGTCGACGGCGGACCTGCCGGTGACGGCCTCGGCCGCGGCGACGAGGACGGCGATCTCGGCGCGTTCGTCCATGCCGATGTCCCGCCCGGTGCGCAGCCCTTGCTCCAGGGCGTCCGTCGCGCGATCCACGACGGCGGCTGCGGTGTGGGCCGCGGTCGCCAACTCCCCGTACGCGAGCAGGAGATACGGGTCCCCGCTCGGACGTACGGCATATGTGGCGGCATCAGGCGCCTCGGAGCGCGGCGCGCGCCGTACGGCCCGGCTGACGTCACGGGCCTCGGCGAGAGCGCCCTCCGCGATGCCGAGCGCCACATGGCTGAGGACGAGCCGCAGCGCGAGCGGCGCGAGCGCGGTGTACGCGGAGACGGCGTGTTCGTCGCGTGGCATCGCGCCGAGGATATGGCCGGCTTCCACGGGCACGTTGTCGAAGTCGACGCTGCCCGCGCCGGTGAGCCGCTGGCCGAGGCGGTCGTTGTCCGTGCCGGCGAGTACGCCGGGGTGGGCGGGGTTCACGAGTGCGATCAGCAGCTCGCCCGTGCGCGTGGACATCGCGCCGACGACGAGGCGGTCGGCGACGGTGACACCGGCGGCGAAGGTCCTGCTTCCGTTGAGCAGATGGCCCGACGCACTGGGCGAGAGGGTGAGTCCGGGGCCGGTCTCCGGGTCGGGGAGGTCGGTGCCGCCGCCGAGGAGCCAGCCGTGGGCGACGGCGGGCGGCTCGTGTCCGGCTGCCAGGTCTCCCCCGGTCGTACCGAAGAAGCGGCTGCTCCACGAGAGCACGTAGTGCCGCGCGATGAGCTCGCCGATGGAGCCGTCGGCCGCCGCGATCTCGCGGATCACGGCGGCGGCGGTGCGCCAGTCGGCGCCGCCGTGACCGCCGCCCACGTGGCCGCCCGGGTCGTCCGGATCGGGAGAGGGCCCGGAGGCGGGGCCGGTCAGGTTCCGGCCGGGAAGGACGGGTGGTGTCAGGAGCGCGGGCAGACCGGCTTCGCGCAGCCGTGCCACCTCGTCGTACGGCGGCTTGCCCGCCCGGTCGCGGGCGATCGCGTCGGCGGCGAGATCGTCGGCCACCTCCCGTGTGACGCGCGGCCACATGGCCTCGTCGGGCACGGTGGACTTGTGCGGGGCGGCGGTGCGAACCACGGGTTTCGTCGGCACGGTGCCGGCCACCTCCAACATCCCTAGTTTTCCCACTGGATTAGTAGGAATACTGGCACGGACTCATCGCTCCCCCAAGTGCGCGTTCATATGGTGGACTCGCGTCCCGGTCCGCGAAACCAACCGTCGGCCGGGACCTCGCTCACGGGTTGGTCCAGGCCTCCGGATCCGCCGCGAGCGCGGACACACCCTCCGGCAGCCCGGCCGAGGCCACGTCCGCCAGGGTCACCACGTCCAGGATCTGGCGGACGTTGGCCCTGAGGGCGATCCACAGCGGCAGCAGGGACTCGGCGGGGCCGGTGTACGAGAGCTCGGGCGGCCGGACCCCGCGTACCGAGACGAGAGGCCCGTCCACCGCCCGGATGACATCGGCGACGCTGATGGAGTCCGCACCCTTGGCCAGCCGATAACCGCCGTTGCCGCCCCGCCGGCTCACCACCAGCCCGCCCCGGCGCATGTCGTTGAGGATGCCTTCGAGGAACTTGTGCGGGATGTCCTGGGCGGCGGCGATCGCCTCCGCCTTGAGCGGGACCTCGTCGCCGGACATGGCGAGCTCCAGCGCGGCACGTACCGCATAGTCCGCTCTGGCTGAAATGCGCATGCGCGCAGTATCGCGTACGGCTCTGCCCCCGCTCCGGGTCCCGCCTGCCCTTTCTCTCGGACACCTCGCCGTCAGCCCGTGCCGGCGGAGCTCCCCACCGTGTCGAACAGCCGGTTGACGGGGCGCGGCAGCCCGTAGTGCTCGCGCAGCGTGGTGCCCGTGTACTCCGTACGGAAGAGGCCGCGCTCCTGGAGGATCGGCACGACCTGGTCGACGAAGGCCTCAAGGCCCGACGGGAGCAGCGCGGGCATGATGTTGAAGCCGTCCGCGGCGCCGCTGTCGTACCAGTGCTCGATGGTGTCGGCGACCTGTTCGGCGGTGCCCGCGAAGGTGCGGTGTCCGCGGCCCCCGCCGAGCCTGCCGATGAGCTGACGTACCGTCAGGCGCTCGCGTCTGCCCAGCTCCACGACCAGCGTGAAGCGGCTCTTGGCCCCTTCGATCTCGTCCTCGGTGGGAATGCCGTCGGGCAGTTCCTCGTCGAGCACCAGCCGCTCGTCGGGGACGCCGAGGAGGCGGGCCAGCTGCCGGCGGGCGTACTCGGGGACGATGTGCCGGTCCAGCTCGGCGTCCAGTTCCCGCGCGTCGGCCTCCGTGTCGCCGATCACCGGCACGATCCCCGGCAGGATCTTGATGCCGTCCGGGTCACGCCCGAAGGCCACCGCGCGCTGCTTGACGTCCTTGTGGAAGGCGACGCCCTCCTCCAGGGTCTGCTGGGCGGTGAACACCGCCTCCGCGTAGCGCGCCGCGAAGTCCTTGCCGTCCTCGCTGGATCCGGCCTGGACGAGAAGGGGGTATCCCTGCGGGGAGCGCCGTACGTTGAGCGGTCCTTCGACCCGGAAGTGGGGTCCGCGGTGCTCGATCGGCCGGACGCGTTCGGCGAGGGCGTGGACGCCGCGCTCCTTGTCGGCCACCACCGCGTCGTCGGCCCAGCTGTCCCACAACTTCGTGGCCACTTCGAGGAATTCGGCCGCCCGGAGGTAGCGCTCGTGGTGGGGCGGGGTGTCGTCCAGACCGAAGTTGCGGGCGGCGTCGGCGCCTGCCGTGGTGACGATGTTCCAGCCGGCCCGGCCGCCCGAGACATGGTCGACGGAGGCGAACCTGCGGGCCAGGTTGTACGGCTCGTTGTAGCTGGTGGACGCGGTGGCGATGAGGCCGATCCTGGTGGTGACACCGGCGAGGGCGGTCAGCAGGACGGTGGGTTCCAGGATGCTGGAGGGCCGGCGCCCCGGGTCGCCGTGCAGGACGGGCCCGTCCGCGAGGAACAGGGAGTCGAGTCTGCCGCGCTCCGCGATGCGGGCCAGATTCTTGTAGTGCTCGACGTCCGTGCCGTCGCTGGGACTCCGCGGCAGGCGCCAGGCTGCCTCGTGGTGGCCGGCGGTCATCAGGAAGGCGTTGAGGTGCAAGGGCTTACGGTCCGGGTCGCGTGACATGGGTCTTCTTCTCCTGGGGGTTACGGCCGGAGGGACGGCTGCCGGTACGGCTCAGAGCGCGAGATAGCGGCCGTCGTGGAAGAGCAACGGGCGCCGGCTCTCGTCGTGTTGGGCCTCCTCGACCCGGCCCACGACGATCCGGTGGTCGCCGGCGGGGACGAGCTGCTGGATGCTCAGCCGCAGCCAGCCGGCCGTGTCGTCGAGTACGGGGTCACCCTCCGGCAGCCGGTGCCAGGCGGTCGGCGCGGCGAACCTGTCGGCACCGCTGGTCGCGAACGTCCTTGCCAGCGGCTCCTGTTCGGCGCCGATGAAGTTGACGACAGCCGATGACGCGCGCTCGATCGTCGGCCAGGACGATCCCGAGAGGGCGATACCGAACGACACGAGCGGCGGGGCGATGGACAGGGACGTGAGCGAGGTGGCGGTAAATCCAACCGGACCGTGGCCGGCGTCAGCGGTGATGACGACGACGCCCGCCGGATATCGGCGGAATGCTTTCTTGAAGCGCTCCGGGGCAATGCCCGCCGTGAGATTCGACGACACGATGAGAGTCAACGTCTCCCCCAGGAAGAGAAGTGGGATCTGCGGAATTGGGCAGGCGGTGGCCGTGCGGGTCGTGGCCGGTGTGCGCACACGTGGGACCAGGTGAACCAGGGCGTACCGAGCGGACCGAAGGCTCTCGCCGGTGAATCGAGGGGTGGACCGTGGCGCGAGGAGAATTCAGGCGCGAAGGGAATTCAGGCGCGACAACAGAGGCAGGGCACGTACCGCGGAATCCGCTGCCGAATGGTCATGAATTCATTGTCGGCCGTGTCTTCGGGCCCGGTCAACAATGCAACTCCCTGAATTAACTCGGGCCGCGGGGCGATTCACGACACGGCCGTCAGCGCGGGCCAGGGCCCGAGCGGGTCCGCGTACAGGGCGCCCAGCGCCACGGCCGCGCCCGCCGTGGACAGCACGCTGCCGGTGAAGCTGCTTGCCACGACGGCCTGTTCGGGGTCGTCGCAGACGAGGGAGCGTTCCGCCACCTCCGCCCGCAGGTCGGCCAGACAGTGCGGAAGCTGCCCCGTGCCCGGCTCGACCACGACCAGTACCTCGGGGTCGAACATGTCCAGCAGCAGCGCCACGGCCCGGCCGACGAGCCTGGCCCTGCGGCGGAAGAGCCCGATCGCTCGCGGCTCCCCCGCCAGCGCACGGTCCAGCAGAGCGGGGAACGACCGTACGGGGTAGCCCTGTTCGGCCGCGAGCCGCACCATGGCTCCTTCGGAGACCTCCGATTCGAGGCTGCCGTCACCACCGACCGGTAGACGCGCGATGCTTCCCGCACCGTGCCGGGGCCCGAGATGCACTTCTCCGGCGGTGGCGAACGCGGCGTCGACCACCGCGCCGACGAACAGCAGCACTGCGCTCCCGCGCGTTGACGCCTGGCCGAACAGCTGCTCGGCGCGCGCCAACGCCCGTGCGTGGCTGTCCACATGGACCGGCAGCCCGGTCGCTTCGGCGAGATGGTCCCGTACGGCCACGTCCCGCCAGCCGAGTTGCGGGTGCCGCATGATCACCCCGGCCCCGGGGTCCACCCGGTGGCCGGTGGCCACACCGAGGGCCAGCGCCGAACGGCCGTCGGCGTAGGAGGCCATGAGCCGGGGCAGCCGCCCGGCCAGCGAGTCCAGCACCTGCCGCGGGTGCGGCCGGATGTCCGGGTGCGGCTGCCGGTCCTCGGCGACGACGCGGCCGCGCAGATCCATCAGGGACAGGGTCGAGTTGGTGACGGCGATGTGCGCGCCCGCGACCACGTAGCGGCCGGTGTCGATGTCCACGGGCACGTGCGGCCGACCGAGTCCGCGCGGTCCGGTGGTCTCCGGGCTCTCCCGGATCAGTCCGCGCGCGAGCAGTTGGGCGGTGTGCCCCGTGACGGACGCGGGCGAAAGACCGGTGAGGCGTGCGACGGTGCTGCGGGCGACCGGGCCGTGGTCGAGGACTGCGTTCAGCACACTCTTCGTGCCCGGCGCGCGGCGGGGTGGTGCGGTGGCCGGCGGGATGTCCGCGCGGCGTATCGGGGTGGGTGGGCGACGGACGGGCACCGGCGGCTGTCTCACGGGTGTCTTCCAGATGCTCGAAGGCTGCGGCGGCGGCCCCGGGACGCATTTGGTCGAGGGCCGGCCGGACCGCATGGGCGCTGAGTCGTCAGCCCTGGTGACACGCCGCGGAGCACACACGCTTGAGATCGATGTGACCCCGAGTCGTCAGGTGCGCGGATCGCTGCATGTCCGGCAACGTAACCGCAGCGCCCGAACCGGGTCAATCCCCGGTCGTATCGTGGACCGCGGTGACGACCTCGGTGGCCAGCCTTTCCGCGTCGTCCAGCGCGGCGGTGAGCGTGCCCGGGGTCGAGCCGAGCGCGGAGAACAGAGCCTGTGCCCGTTCGGCGAAGTCGACTGGGGCGACGGCGAGTTGTCCGGCGGCCCGGACCGCTCCCTTCTCGTTGAGCACCCAGCTTCTGTCATGGGCGTGGAGGGCGTGTACGAGGACTCCGACCGCGCGGAAGAGACAGCCGGCGACATGGAAGGCGTCGCCGCGCGCCGCGCCCTTGCGGGCACCGGCCAGGATGAACGGGGCCTCCCAGCGGGCGTTGTCGATGAGCACCCGGCGCAGCGGCTCCGGATAGTGGCGGGTCCGCTCCCGCAGGGTTCGGAGTTCCCCGCCCGGGTCGGCGAGTACGCGCCCGACGGCCAGTTCACCGGCGTAGGCGTGGGAGTACACCCCCAGGGGATGACCGGCCTGGGCACCGATCTCGAACCGCCCGGCCAGGCACTGCTCCCAGATTCGGTGCACACGGTCCAGGTCCCGGTAGATCCAGTCGACACGGTGGCCGTCGACGGTGAGCCAGGCACCGCCGTCCACCCATGGTCCCCAGCCGCCTGGCTCGGTCACCTCCACCGGCTCACCGGCCAGTTCGGCCGCGAGCAGGCGCAGAGCGGCGGTGTCCAGGGGCCGCCGGTAGTACAGGCCCAGGTCCAAGTCGGAATCGGGACGGTGCGCTCCTGTCGCCCGGCTGCCGCCCAGGCACACCCCGACGACGCCGCCCACTTCGGCCAGCCGATTCGCGATCTCCACCATGCGATCCACGCAGGCCAGTGTGCACAGTCGGACGGCTGTCGGCGACCGAGTTCCCCGGAGTTCGTGAGGGTCGGTCGCCGCGCGGCTACCCGTCGAGGACCGGCGCCGCCGTGTCCTTGCTCGCCGCCCGTGCGATGTTGCGCGCCATCCCGCCGAAGACGACGGCGTGGAACGGCGCGACGCTCCACCAGTACGCGTGCCCGAGCAGCCCGCGCGGATGGAAAAGGGCGCGCTGCCGGTAGCGCGTACGGCCCCGCTCGTCGCTCTCGACGCGCATCTCCAGCCAGGCGAGTCCGGGGAGCCGCATCTCGGCGCGCAGCCTCAGCAGCCGGCCCGGTTCGATCTCCTCGACGCGCCAGAAGTCCAGCGAGTCGCCGACCCGCAGCCGGGCGGCGTCGCGGCGTCCCCGGCGCAGCCCGACACCGCCGACGAGCCGGTCCAGCCGGGCCCGTACGGCCCAGGCCAGCGGGAAGGAGTACCAGCCGTTGTCGCCGCCGATGCCTTCGACAACCCGCCACAACGCCTCGGGGCCGACGTCCACGGTCAGTTCGCGGTGGTCCGTGTAGAGGCTGCCGCCCGCCCAGTCGGGGTCGGTCGGCAGCGGGTCGCTCGGTGCGCCGGGGACGGAGGCGGAGGACCAGCGGGTGGTCACCTGGGCGTCCTGGATCCGCCGGAGCGCCAGAGCCAGCGCCTCCTCGAAGCCGAGGGGCCCGCCGGGTGCGTCGGGGACGTACCGCGCGATGTCGTTCTCGTGGCAGACGACCTCGTGCCGGAGGGACTCGGCGAGCGGCCGGGCGATCGAGGGGGGTACGGGGGTGACCAGGCCGATCCACTGGCTGGAGAGGGCCGGTGTGAGGACCGGAACGGGCACGATCAGCCGGCGCCGGAGTCCGGCGACGGCGGCGTAACTGTGCATCATCTCCAGATAGGTGAGGACGTCGGGGCCGCCGATGTCGAAGGCGCGGCTGACGTCGGCGGGCATCCGGGCGCTGCCGACGAGATGGCGCAGGACGTCGCGTACGGCGATGGGCTGGATCCGGCTCCGTACCCAGCTCGGTGTGACCATCACCGGGAGGCGTTCGGTGAGATACCGCAGCATCTCGAAGGACGCCGAGCCGGACCCGATGATGACGGCGGCACGCAGCACGGTGGTGGGGACGCGCGAGCCGAGCAGAATGCGCCCGACCTCGGTACGGGAGCGCAGATGGGGCGAGAGATTCCGCTCGGGTACGCCGACGGGGGCCAGACCTCCCAGATAGACGATGCGCCGGACGCCCGCCGCGTGGGCCTGTTCGGCGAAGATCCGGGCTGCCTCGCGGTCGGTCCGCTCGAAGCCGGAACCGGTGCCGAGCGAGTGGACCAGGAAGTACGCGACGTCGATGCCCCGCATGGCGTCGCCGACCGAGCCGGCGTCGGTGACATCACCGCGTACGACCTCGGCCCGGCCCGCCCATACGTGGTCGCGCAGCTTCTCGGGCGTACGGGCGAGACAGCGCACCCGGTGCCCGGCGTCCAGCAGTTCCGGCACGAGCCGGCCGCCGATGTAGCCGGTGGCGCCGGTCACCAGGCAGTGGAGGGCGGGCGCCGGGTCCGGGGCGGGCGCCGGGTCGGCGTAGGTCATGGAGCCCTCCGTGGGGTACGGCTCAGGCCATGTCCGACGGGCGCGCCTCGCCCGCCGCGATCCGCCGGTTGCGCAGGACCGACGACCAGAAGGACCAGCCGATGAGGACGACACCGATGAGGCCGGTGATGATCTCGCTGATCTGGAACTGGATGGTGATGATCAGGATGACGGCGAGCGCGCCGATCGCGTAGTGCGCGCCGTGCTCCAGATAGACGTAGTCGTCGAGGGTGCCCTGGCGGACGAGGTAGACGGTGAGCGACCTGACGTACATCGCGCCGATTCCGAGGCCGAGCGCCATCAGCACGATGTCGTTGGTGATGGCGAACGCGCCGATCACTCCGTCGAAGGAGAAGGAGGCGTCGATGACTTCGAGATAGAGGAACATGAAGAAGGCGGCCTTGCCCGTGACGGCTCCGATCGAGGGGCCGCCGTTGCCGCGCCCACCGGGCGCCGTCTCCTTACCGGGCTCACGCTGCGGGATGACCTGCGCTTCGGCCTCCGCGTCCGCCTCCTCGGCGAGTCTGTTCTCGAAGAAGCTGGAGAGCCCGCCCACGAGCAGATACGTGATGAGGCCGGCGAGTCCGGCGGTGAGGACCGTCTGCGCCTTGTCGGCGTGTGCGCCGCCGTGCTGGTGGGCGTTGGTGGCGACCGTCATGGAGGCGATCAGCAGCACGATCAGCGCGAGGCAGACGGAGAGCATCTCGAACTGTCCGAGCCTGGCGAGCGGGCGTTCGATCCAGCCGAGCCACTTGATGTCGCGTTCCTCGAAGATGAAGCTGAGGAAGATCATCAGCAGGAACATGCCACCGAAGGCGGCGATCGACGGATGGGCGTCGGTGACCAGTTGCTGGTACCGGTCCTTGTCGTTGACCGCCAACTGCACCGCCTTGACGGGGCTGAGCTTGGCGGTGATCGCGACGATCAGGACGGGAAACACGAGTCTCATGCCGAACACGGCGATGAGGACGCCGATCGTGAGGAAGATCTTCTGCCAGAAGGCGCTCATCCTCTTCAGGATTCCGGCGTTGATGACCGCGTTGTCGAAGGACAGCGAGACCTCCAGCACGGTCAGGATCGCCACGACTCCGAGTGCGGCCCAGCCGTCGTAGAACACCGCCGCCGCGAGGCCGAGTGCGGTGAAGCCGAACGCCCAGCCGAATGTTTTCAGTACCACGACTCACCATGCCTTCCGCGAACATGCTAGGCGATCTTCAGCCAGGCATCGCGTTGAAAGCGCCACTTCGCGACACCCGGCCGCCGGGATGGCGGTCGCGCAGGAACCAGAACACCCCCGTCGCCAGCAGCGCCCAGCCCGCCAGCACGAGGAAGGGGAACGCCCGCTGGTCGTCGCTGAAGTACACCGCCGCGTGCTGCGCGTTGACCGAAGCGCCCGGCGGGAGCCAGCGGCCGACATGGCCGAGGAGCGAGGGCAGCAGCGGCCACGACACGGCGCCGCCCGACGACGGGTTGCCGAGGATCACCATCAGCCCCCAGGTGGGGAGCACCGCCCAGCGCCCGACCAGGGTGTTGAACATGGTGAAGACCATCCCGGACGTGAACATCGTGAGCGCCAGGATCAGCCACGACTCGGCGAACGGCAGGTTCACCGCGCCCAGTTGCCAGTCGACGCCCGCGGCGATGGCGAATCCGCCGAGCAGTCCGCTGGCGGCGATGAAACCGATCCGCTCCCCCGGATTGAGCTCCTTCGCGTGGATGCTCAGCTGGAGCGCCCCGAGGAAGCCGACGATCACGGCGGCGAGCGTGATGTAGAACAGGGCAAGCCCGCGCGGATCGCCCTTCTGGAGCGGCTTGATGTCGGTCACCCGCACCGGCACCCCGGTGGCCCGTGCCACGTGCGGCGCCGTCTCGGCGAGCAGTTCGGCGACGGAGGCTCCGGCGGCGCTCACCACGGCCAGGCCGACGCCCGCCGGACGGAACGTCAGGATCGCGAAGACCCGCTGCTCCTCGACGGCACGCCGGGCGGCGGGCCCGCTGCCGTACGGGTGCAGTTCCAGGGAGGCGCCGAGCCCCTTCTCCATACCGCTGACGAAGGCGGCCTCCTGGGCTGTCGACGGGGCGCCGACGACGGCGATGGGGATCTCGCGCGGGGTCGGGTTGGCCATGGCATACGTGTACGAGCCGGCGAACAGTCCCGCTATGCCCGCCGCGATGACGAGAATCACCAGGGCGGGCAGGAAGGGTGAGTTCCTGAACTCCGCGAATCTCTCCGCGATACCGGGCCGTCCGCCACGGGCCGGCTCCGGTCCCCCGCCGCCGGTGCTCCCGTCGGCACCGTTCCCGTGACTCCTGTCGGTCCCACTGCTCCCGGCCATGAAAGCACCGTAAACCACGCATATCGCCACCCCCGTCATCGGCGCCCCGTACAGGCGGCACCGGGTCGCTGAGGACTGAAAGGGTTCAGCGATGATGCCCAAATCCCTTCTCCGGCAGGGCAATATGCGCGCGACTCCTTGACCGACCGAGGGGGCACCCCTACTTTCACTCCAGTGAATCGATTCATTGTCGAATCTTTCTGGGGTTGACGTGATCAGTAGACGCCGCATGCTCACCACCACGACCGCAGCCGCACTGGGCACCACCCTCGCCACGGCCGCCGCACCGTCGGCGCAGGCCGCCGAGGGGACATCGGCCGGCGCCGCCGCCGGCCAGGCCCGGCCCGGAGCACTCCGGGTCAGCGCGCCGACCGTCGAGTACGTACGCAATCCGCTGGGCCTCGACTCCCCGAAGCCCAGGCTGAGCTGGCCCCTGCTGTCCGACACGCCCGGCCAGGCGCAGAGCGCGTACCAGATCCGGGTCGCCACCCGTCCCGACAGGCTGGGCGAGCCGGACGTGTGGGACAGCGGCAAGGTGGTGTCGGACCGGTCGGTGCTGGTGCCGTACGCGGGGCCCGCGCTCAAGCCCCTGACGCGGTATCACTGGTCGGTCCGGGTCTGGAACGCCGCAGGTGAGGTGTCCGGCTGGAGCGAGAGCGCCTGGTGGGAGACCGGGCTGATGAGCACGGCGGCCTGGTCCGCGCGGTGGATCGCCGCACCGGCCGCGCTCGCCGGGACACCCAGCCTCCAGGGCTCGTCCTGGATCTGGTTCCCCGAGGGCGAACCCACCGACAACCTGCCCGCCGGGACCCGTTGGTTCCGCCGCGCCGTCGACGTCCCGGCCGGTGTCACCAGTGCCCGGCTCGTGGTCGGCGCCGACGACGCGTACACCGTCCATGTGAACGGCACAGAGGTGAGCCGGACCGAACCGGACGGGCCCGCCGAGAACTGGCGCCGTCCGGCCGTCGTCGACATCACCGCCCAACTGCGCCCGGGAGCCAACGTCGTGGCGGCGTCCGCGGTCAACGCCAGTGCGAGTCCGGCCGGTTTCATCGCCGTACTGGAGCTCACCTCGGCCGACGGCACCACCACCGTCCCCACCGACGACGCCTGGCGGACGACGAACCAGGAGCCGTCCGGCGCCTGGCAGCAGGCCGGTTACGACGACAGCACCTGGTCCGCCGCGAAGAAGGGCCCCGCGTGGGGCTCCGGGCCATGGGGCAGGGTGGCGCCCGCGTTCTTCCCCGCCACCCAGCTGCGGCACGCCTTCCGGCTGGCCGACAAGCCGGTCGCGAGCGCCCGTCTCCATACGACGGCACTCGGCCACTACGAGGCGCACCTCAACGGACAGCGGGTCGGCAAGGACCAGTTCGCGCCCGGCTGGACCGACTACCGCCAAAGGGTGCAGTACCAGACGTACGACGTCACCGCGCTGGTCCGGCGGGGCGCCAACGCGCTCGGCGCGCATCTCGCGCTCGGCTGGTACGGCGGCAATCTCGGCATGTTCGGACCGCACCACTACGGCGACCGGCCCGCGCTGCTGGCCCAGTTGGAGGTCACGTACAAGGACGGGACGAGCGAGCGCGTCGTGTCGGGAGACGGCTGGCGCGCCACTTCCGGGCCCATCGTCTCGGCCGACATGCAGGCGGGCGAGGAGTACGACGCCCGGCTGGAGACCAAGGGCTGGACGTCACCGGGCTTCGACGACGCCGGCTGGCTCGCGGCCGAGCCGGTCGACGGCGTGGAGACGGAGATCGTCGCGGAGCTGGACGGCCCGGTGCGGATCACGAAGGAGCTCCCCGCCAAAAAGGTCACCCGCGTCGCCCCGGGGGTCTTCGTCTTCGACCTCGGCCAGAACATGGTCGGTTCAGTACGGCTCCGGGTGTCGGGCGAGGCGGGCACGACCGTGAGGCTGCGGCACGCCGAGGTGCTGAACCCGGACGGCTCGGTCTACACCACCAACCTCCGTACGGCGCGCGCCACCGACACCTACACCCTCAAGGGCGGGGGCGAGGAGACGTTCGAGCCGCGCTTCACCTTCCACGGTTTCCGCTACGTCGAGGTCACCGGCTTCCCGGGCACGCCGCGCGCGAGCGCGGTCACCGGCCGGGTGATGCACACGTCGGCGCCGTTCACCTTCGAGTTCGATTCCGATGTCCCCATGCTCAACCAGCTGCACAGCAACATCACTTGGGGCCAGCGCGGCAACTTCCTCTCCATCCCGACCGACACACCGGCCCGGGACGAACGGCTCGGCTGGACCGGTGACATCAATGTCTTCGCCCCCACCGCCACGTATGTCATGGAGTCCGCCCGCTTCCTCACCAAGTGGCTCCAGGACCTGCGGGACGCGCAGACCGACGCCGGCTCGTTCACGCATGTCGCCCCGGACATCGGCAACGTCGGTGACGGGTCGGCCGGTTGGGGCGACGCCGGGGTCACCGTGCCCTGGGCGCTGTACCAGGCGTACGGTGACGAGCGGATTCTCGACGCGTCGTGGGACTCGATGCCCAGATGGCTGGAGTATCTGCGCGAGCACAGCGACGGCTTTCTGCGTCCGGCGGACGGTTTCGGCGACTGGCTCAACATCGAGGACGAGACGCCCAAGGACGTCATCGCCACCGCCTACTTCGCGCACGCCGCGGATCTCACCGCACGCGTCGCACGGGTGCTGGGCAAGGATCCCGCGCCGTACGAGACGCTGTTCGGCCAGGTCCGTGACGCCTTCCGGGCGGCGTACGTGACGGCGGAGGCGAGGGTGAAGGGCGACACGCAGACGGCCTATGTGCTCGCCCTGTCGATGGATCTGCTGCCGGAGGAGGCCCGGAAGCCCGCCGCCGACCGGCTGGTGGCGCTGATCGAGGCGAAGGACTGGCATCTGTCGACCGGCTTCCTCGGCACGCCCCGGCTGCTGCCGGTGCTCACGGCCACCGGCCACAACGATGTCGCCTACCGGCTGCTGCACCGGCGCACCTTCCCCGGCTGGGGGTACCAGATCGAGAACGGCGCAACCACGATGTGGGAGCGCTGGGACTCGATCAGGCCGGACGGAAGTTTCCAGGACGCGGGGATGAACTCCTTCAACCACTACGCCTACGGCTCCGTCGGCGAGTGGATGTACGCGAACGTCGCGGGCATCGCGCCGGGCCGGCCCGGGTTCAAAGAGATCGTGATCAGGCCGCGCCCCGGTGGTGAGGTGCGGCGGGCCGGGGGCCGGTACGCGTCGGTGTACGGGCCGATCACCACCCGCTGGGAGTCGGGGCGCCGCGGCTTCGAGCTGGAGTGCTCGGTGCCGCCCAACACCACGGCGGAGGTGTGGGTACCCGCGCGGAAGGCGGGCGACGTCAGGCATCAGGGCGCGAGGTTCCTGCGGATGGAGGACGGCTGCGCGGTGTACGCGGTGGGGTCGGGGCGCCACCGGTTCACCACCTGATCCCGGGGCACCGGCGGTCCCCACCGGTCCGGCCGGGCACGGAAGGCTTCCCGTACCCGGCCGGATCCGCCCGCTTCGCGTCAGCCGCGCGCGGTCAGCGCCCGCGCGTGCTCGCGCACCTGACGTGGTGTCAGATAGACGTCCGTGTACTCGAAGTCGTGCAGCGTGGCCGGCTTCTGCGCCTGGAACCCGGTCCGTACGAAGTCGTCCCCGGCGACGGCGTTGAGCATCCAGTTGGTCAGCACCCGCGCCTTGGCGACGCTGGTCCGCAGGGACGACCAGTGGTAGCCGCGGGCGACGACCTGGGCCGGCATCCCGCGCAGTTCGACACCCATTGGCTTGGAGACGGCGTCCCTGCCGCCGAGATCGACGACGAGCCCCAGGTCCTTGTGCTCGTACCGCAGCAGCGGCTGCCGGCGCACGGTGGCGATGACGTTGTCCGCGGCCTTACGGCCCTGCCGCAGCGCGTGCTGTGCGGTCGGCGGGCAGATCGCGTCGCCGCCCTTCGTCAGGTCCGGCACGGCCGCGGCGTCGCCGAGGGCGAAGACGCCGTCGAGGCCCGTGACCCGCAGTTCGGGCGAGACGGCGAGCCGGCCGTGTACTTTCTCGGCGTCGAACGTGCCGACCAGCGGGCTCGCGACCACACCGGCCGTCCAGATGAGTGTGCGGCAGGGCAGCACCCGGCCGTCGGTGAACGTCACCTCGTCGGGCGCGGCCTTGGCGACGGACACCCCGAGCGACACCTCGATCCCGCGCCTGCGGAGGATGCCGAGGGCGGTGGCGCCGAGCCTGTCGCCGAGTTCCGGCATGAGTTTCGGGGCGATGTCGACGAGGTGCCACCTGATCTGCTGCGGGTCCAGGCGCGGATAGCGCCGCAGGGCGTTGCTGGTGACGCGCTGCAGCGAGGCGGCCGTCTCCGTGCCCGCGTAGCCGCCGCCGACCACGACGAAGCGGAGCCGCGCCTCGCGCTCCTTCTCGTCCACGCTGGCGTCCGCGAGGTCGAGTTGTGCGATGACGTGGTCGCGGATGTAGGCGGCCTCGGCGAGTGTCTTCATGCCGCGCGCGTTGTCGACGAGTCCGGGGATGTCGAACGTACGGGTGATGCTGCCGGGGGCCAGCACGATGTAGTCGTAGGGGAGGTTGACGATCTCGCCGGTGATCTTCCGGACGACGCAGATCTTCGCCTTCGGATCCACTCCGATGGCCCCGCCGGGGACGATCCGGGTGCGGTGTTTCCTGCTGCGGCGCAGTGACACCGCGACCGACTGCGGGGGCAGGACTCCCGAGGCCACCTGAGGCAGCAACGGCAGATAGAGCTGGTACGAGAACGGCGTGACCAGGCAGATCTCCGCTTCTCCCGGTACCAGTTTCCGCTCCAGGCGGCGCAGGCACGCCACCCCCGCGAAGCCCGCACCCACTACGAGAATCCTCGGTCGTGCCACGGTGTCCGTCCTTTCCCGGTCGTGCTGGGGTCGCCCTTCACCTTCCCCGGGTCAGGTTTCTCTCACGGAGGGATTCACTCCGTCGCGGACTTCACCACCGCCGTGCTGTTCCTGACGACCAGGCGCGTGCCGAACTCGATCCGGGTGTCGGCCTGGTCGGGGCGGCCGTCGGGGCGGCCGTCCGGCCGGGGGCCGCCGCTCTGGTACGCGCGCCGCAGCCGCAGCAGCATCTGGGCGGCCTCCTCGGCCATCTCCACCAGCGGCTGGTGCACGGTGGTGAGGGAGGGGCTCGACCACTGGGCGAGCGGGATGTCGTCGTACCCGACCACGGAGAGGTCCTCCGGCACCTGGACGCCGAGCACCCGCGCGGCCTCCAGTACGCCGAGCGCCTGGAGGTCGCTGCCGGCGAAGACGGCGGTCGGCGGTTCCGGCAGCCGGAGCAGTTCCATCGCGTGCTCGTAGCCCGCCTGGACATGGAAGTCGCCGAACCGCACGAGGCGTGGGGCGACCTTCACACCGGCCATCGCCATGGCGGAGCGGAAGCCGTCGAGGCGCGCGAGGGAGCAGAGCATGTCCTCGGGGCCGGTGACGACCGCGATACGGCGGTGCCCGAGGTCGAGCAGATGGCGGGTGGCGGCGAGCCCGCCTGCCCAGTTGGCCGATCCCACGGAGGGCACGTCGGGTTCCGGGTCGCCGGCCGGGTCGATGATCACGAACGGGATGGCCCGTGACCACAGCTTCTTCTTGAGCTCGTCGGGGAGGGTGGAGAAGACCAGCACCACACCGAGCGGACGGCGGCGCAGGACGCCTTCCACCCACTCGGCTCCCGGGGAGTGCCGGGTCCCGGTCTCGGTGAGTACGACGCTGACGCCGGCGCTCTTGGCGACGTTCTGCATGCCCCGGATGAGCTCCATGGACCAGGCGCTGTCCAGCTCGTGGAAGACGATCTCGATGAGCGGCGCCTCGGGGAGGGACGCCGAGGCGCGCCGGTAGCCGTGCGCCTCCAGCAGCTCCTCGACCTTGACCCGCGTCGGGGCGGAGACATCAGGGCGCCCGTTGAGGACCTTCGAAACTGTCGAAAGGGAAACACCCGCCTGGGTGGCCACCTGAGCGAGGGTGACCCGCCCCGTACTCCTGTCATCTGGCATGGACTGAAGGATAAAGCACGGCCTTGTGTAACGGTTTCGCCGAGTGATGACAGCGATGTTGACCGGCACTTGAGCGGACCTTACCGTCGCACCCCACAGAGACTTTCGGTCAGATTACCGATACTTTCGAAAGGTCGACCGATGAAGACACGAGCACGGTTCCGTCGAGCCGTCGCGGGCGGCGCGGCGCTGGCTCTGAGTCTGGGCCTGGCGGCCTGCGGCGGCGACTCCTCCTCCGGCGGTTCGGACGAGTTCCACGTACTGGTCTACGGCGATGCCACGAACAAGGTGGAGGAGCGAATCGTCGCGACGTTCAACAAGACCTCCGAGGTCAAGGCGGTCCTGGACACCGTTCCCGGCGCCGACTACCAGCAGAAGCTCCAGACGGTCATCAACACCCCGCAGGCGCCCGACGTGTTCTTCAACTGGGGCGGCGGCAGCATCAAGCCCTTCGTCGACGCGGACCTGCTGCTGCCGCTCGACGACATGATCAAGAACGAGCCGGGGCTGAAGTCGAACTTCCTCCCTTCGGTCTTCGAAACCGCGCAGGTCGACGGGAAGTCGTACGGCGTGCCGATGCGCGGCACCCAGCCGGTGCTCCTCTTCCACAACAAGAAGGTGCTCGCCGACGCCGGCGTCGAGACACCCCGCACCTGGGACGACCTGCTGGCCGCCGTGAAGACCCTGAAGGGCGAGGGCATCACGCCCATCGCTCTCGGCGGCGGCGACAGGTGGACCACGATGATGTGGTTCGAGTATCTGTACGACCGTGTCGCGGGCCCCGAGCTGTTCAAGAAGGCGCTGGCCGGTGACAAGGAGGCCTGGGCGAGCGCCGACAGCGAGAAGGCGCTGGACATGCTGAGGGAACTCATCGACGCGGGCGCCTTCGGCACCAACTACGACTCGGTCAAGTTCACCGACGGCGGCTCACCCGCCCTGGTGGCAAGCGGCAAGGCGGCCTTCGAGCTGATGGGGTCGTGGGCGTACTCCACCCAGCAGGACGCGGACCCCGACTTCGCCAAGAACGAGCTCGGTTACGGCGCCTTCCCGAGCGTCGAGGGCGGCAAGGGTGACGCGGCCAACCTCGTCGGCAACACCAACAACTTCTACTCGGTCCGCGAGTCGACCAAGCACGCGGACGCGATAGCCGAGTTCCTGAAGCTCATGTACTCGGACGAGTTCGTCGAGTCCCAACTCGCCATCGGCAATCTGCCGACCACCACGAACACCGCGAAGTTCCTGGACTCCGCCGACAACCCGGAGTACCTGAAGTACCAGTACGACTTGGTGGAGAAGGCGCCCGCGTTCCAGCTCTCGTGGGACCAGGCGTATCCCCCGAAGAACATGACGCCCATCTATGTGGCGGTCCAGCAGTTCTTCAACGGGCAGCTCGACGCGGACGGCTTCATCAAGGCCATGCAAGCCCTCACGACCACCTGAGAGGGACGTCCTTCATGGTTTCCCTCACCGCTCCCGTAGCGAAGGACGGGCACCGGCCCGCCGCCGGACCGGCCGGCCCGGTATCGGCTGGGCGCTGCCCGCCGTCCTGTTCTTCGCGCTGTTCGCCGTCGTGCCGCTGGTACTGGTGGCCGTCCTGTCCTTCACCACCTGGTCGGGCCTGGGCGCACCGGAGTTCGCCGGTTTCGACAACTGGGTCACGCTGTTCCACGACCCGGTGATGATCAAGAGTCTGTGGCTGAGCGTGCTGCTCACCGTCCTCGGGGTGCTGGTCCAGACCCCGTTGAGCATTCTGCTCGGAGTCTGGGCGGCGGGCCCGCAGCGCAACCGGGCCGTGCTGTCGGCGGTCTTCTTCGTCCCGCTGCTGCTGTCGGCGACCGCCGTCTCGGTGCTGTGGCGGGCCCTGCTCGACCCGAACTTCGGCGTCCCAGCGGAGGCGGCCTGGCTCTTCGGGGACGGCAACCTCCTCGGCAGCCGTACGGGGGCCATCTCCGTACTGGTGCTGGTGAGCGCCTGGCAGTACACCCCGCTGCACGCACTGATCTACCAGGGCGCGACGCGCGCGATCCCGGCGGTTCTCTACCAGGCGGCGGAGATCGACGGCGCGGGGCGGGTGCGCCAGTTCTTCCACGTCACCCTGCCGCAGCTGCGCAACTCCGTCATCACGTCGGTGATCCTGATGGTCGTCGGGGGGCTCACCACCTTCGACACGGTGCTGATCCTCACCCAGGGCGGACCGGGCACCGACACCACCATCAGCGCCTACTACATGTATCAAAAGGCCTTCAAGGGCTTCGAGTTCGGCGCGGGCGCGGCCATCGCGCTGCTGCTGGTCCTGGTGGCCACGGCCATCTCACTGGTCGTGGTGCGGGTCTCCGGCTACGACAGGATGGCCGGCACCAAGGAAGGCATGTGATGAGGCGCCGCCCCAACTACCTGGCGGGCGTGGGCGTCACGCTGTGGCTGTTCGTCGTCGGCCTGCCGCTGTACGTCATGCTCGGCGCCGGTGTGCAGTCGCGCCCGGACTACAACGCGGGCGGCCCGCTGGGCTTCCCCGACCACTTCACGCTCGACAACTATCTCGACAACTTCTCGAACGGGTTCGGCCGGTACTTCCTCAACACCCTGATCGTGACGGCCAGTGTGGTCGCGATCGTCCTGCTCCTCGTCCCGCCACTGGCGTTCACGATCGTCCGCAACCGGGGGCGCGCCACGTCCGGCGTCTTCCGGCTCTTCCTGCTGGGGCTGGCGATCCCCGCGCAGGCGGTGATCGTGCCCATGTTCTACGTCATCAGTGAGGCGGGGCTCTACGACAACCTCATCGGCGTCATCCTGCCGACGGCCGCGTTCTGCATGCCGGTCTGTGTGCTCATCCTGACCGGCACCATGCGCGACATCACCGACGACCTCTTCGAGGCGATGGCCATCGACGGGGCGGACGCGCGGCGGGTGTTCTTCCAGCTCGTCGTGCCGCTGTCGAAGAGCGGGCTGTCCACCGTCGTGGTGTTCGCCGCGCTCCAGGCGTGGAACGGGTTCCTCTTCCCGCTCGTGCTCACCCAGTCCGAGGAGTCCAAGGTGATCACCCTCGGTCTGTACGACTTCCAGACCCAGCACGGCGTCGAGATCCCGGGCCTGCTGGCCGCCGTGGTGCTGTCCACCGTGCCCGTCCTGCTCGTCTACCTGTTCGCCCGGCGGGCCCTGGTCCAGGGGCTGATGGGCGTCGGAGGAAAGTGACCGACAACGTGACCACCGACGCCCCCGCGAGCGAGACCGCCGCCGGGGACCGGCTCCGGGCCGACCGTAGCGCCCGCGTCGACGAGCTGATCGCCGCCATGACCCTGGCAGAGAAGCTGGCCCAGCTGTACGGCCTGTGGGCGGGCGCCTCCGCCGACGGCGCCGAAGTCGCCCCGCACCAGCACGACATGGACGAGCCGCCCGCCCTGGACGAGCTGATCCCGCACGGACTCGGCCAGCTGACCCGGCCGTTCGGCACCGTCCCCGTCGATCCCGCCCTGGGCGCACTGTCCCTGATGCGCAGTCAGGAACGGATCGTCGCGGGCAACCGGTTCGGTATTCCGGCGATGGCCCACGACGAGTGTCTGGCGGGCTTCGCAGCCTGGGGTGCCACCACCTATCCGGTCCCCCTGTCCTGGGGCGCCGCCTTCGATCCCGGACTGGTCCGGGAGATGGCGGCGGCGATCGGGAGCGACATGCGGTCGGTGGGTGTCCACCAGGGCCTCGCTCCGGTGCTGGACGTGGTGCGCGACGCGCGATGGGGCCGGGTCGAGGAGACCATCGGGGAGGACCCGTATCTGGTCGGGAGCATCGCCACCGCGTACGTCCAGGGGCTGGAGTCCACCGGTCTGGTCGCCACGCTGAAACACTTCGCCGGCTATTCGGCCTCCCGCGCCGGCCGCAATCTGGCCCCGGTGAGCATGGGGCCGAGAGAGCGCGCCGACGTCATGCTCCCGCCCTTCGAGATGGCGTTCAGGGAGAGCGGCGCACGGTCGGTGATGCACGCGTACACCGACACCGACGGTCTGCCCGCCGCGGCCGACGAGCAGTTGCTGACCGGGCTGCTCCGGGACACCTGGGGTTTCGAAGGCACCGTCGTGGCCGACTACTTCGGCATCGCGTTCCTCAAGTCCCTGCACGGGGTGGCCGCCGACTGGGGGCAGGCGGCGGCCCTGGCGCTGACCGCCGGGGTCGACGTCGAGCTGCCGACCGTGAAGACGTTCGGGCCGCCCCTGCGGAAGGCCGTAGCCGCAGGGGAGTTGACCACGAAGGTGGTCGACCGGGCCCTGCGCCGGGTGCTGACGCAGAAGGCCCAGCTCGGGCTGCTGGACCCGGACTGGAGCCCGCTGCCGCCCGCCCTGGCGGACGCCGATCTCGACGCGCCCGACCGGCTGCGCGACACCGTGAACCTGGACACCGCCGCGCACCGGGACATCTCCCGCCGCCTCGCGGAGCGATCGGTGATCCTGCTGCGCAACGACGGGGTCCTGCCGCTGGACCGGCCCGCGCGGATCGCGGTCGTGGGTCCCCAGGCCGACACGCCCACAGCGGTCCTCGGCTGCTACTCCTTCCCCGTCCATGTGGGGTCCCAGCATCCCGGCACCCCGGCCGGGGTGCAGCTGCCCACGCTGCTCCAGGCGCTGATGTCGGAGTTCCCCGGGTGCGAGATCGTCACCGCGGCCGGCTGCGCCGTCGACTCGGCGGTCACCGACGGATTCGCCGCCGCGCTGCGGGCGGTGCGCGGTGCGGACGTGATCGTCGCAGCTCTCGGCGACCGGGCGGGGCTCTTCGGCCGGGGTACGAGCGGCGAGGGCTGCGACGCGGAGTCGCTGGCCCTGCCGGGCGTGCAGCAGCAGTTGCTCGACACCCTGCTGGACACCGGTACACCGGTGGTGGTGACGCTGGTCGCGGGACGGCCGTACGCGCTGGGCGACGGGACCGTGGACGCCTCGGCCGCGATCGTGCAGACCTTCTTCCCCGGGCAGGAGGGCACGCGGGCGATAGCGGGGGTGCTGAGCGGCCGGGTCGAGCCGTCGGGCCGGCTGCCGGTGAGCGTTCCGCGGCGGCCGGGCGGGCAGCCGTCCACGTATCTGGCGGCGCGGCTGGCGCGGGCCGGCGACTCGTCCAGTGTCGATCCGACGCCCGCGTTCGCGTTCGGGCACGGGCTGACGTACACCTCGTTCGTGTGGTCCGGGCTGACCGCCGACAGTGCCGCCGCGACCGACGGCGAACTGCGGCTGTCGTTCACCGTGCGCAACACCGGGCCACGGCCTGGTACGGAAGTGGTGCAGCTGTATCTGCACGACCCGGTCGCCTCGGTCGTGCAGCCGGTCCAGCGGCTCGTGGGCTATCTGCGGGTGCCGCTGGAACCGGGCGAGACGGCGAGGATCAGCGCCGTCGTCCCCGCCGACCTGGCCTCCTTCACCGGGCGGGACGGGCGCCGGATCGTGGAGCCTGGCGAGCTGGAGCTACGGCTCGGCGCCTCCAGCGCGGACACCCGGCTCACTGCCCAGGTCACGCTGACCGGTGCCGTACGGGAGGTGGACCACACCCGTGCGCTGCACGCCCGGATGAGCCAGGAGGAGGAGTAGATCACCCTGATGCGGGGTCAGCGGACGTACATAACAGGGCATATGACTCGTCACCATGGGAAATCATCTGCCCGAATTCCGCGCCGCCGCCCGCCGTATCAACCGCCGTCAGTTCGTCACCCGCGCCGGCGCCGCGGCCGTGCTCGCCTTCGCGGCGAACATGCCGGCCGCCGGCGCGGCCACCGCCCGCCGGCTCAATCCCCGGGAGATCACCAAGGATCCCTTCACGCTGGGCGTCGCCTCGGGCGATCCGCTGCCCGTCACGGCCCTGCTCTGGACCCGGCTGGCGCCCGAGCCGTACACGGCGGACAGCGGCCTGCCGGCCGAACGGATCGAGGTGGAGTGGGAGGTCGCGTACGACGAGCGCTTCGCGCTGATCGTCGCGCGCGGTACGGCGACGGCCCACCCCGAGTTCGACCACAGCGTGCGCGTGGAGGTACCGGGGCTGTCGCCCGGCCGCTTCTACCACTACCGCTTCCGGGCCGGTACGTGGATCAGCCCGGCCGGCCGCACGCGTACCGCCCCCGCCGCGGGGGCCACGACCACCCGGCTCAGGCTGGCGACGCTGTCCTGCCAGGCCTACTACCACGGTTACTTCACCGCCTACAGGCATCTCACCGCCGAGGACCTCGATGTCGTCGTGCACCTCGGCGACTACCTCTACGAGTACGCGGTGACGGCTGCGGGCGGCGAGCGGAAGTACACCGACCGCCAACTTCCCGCGCACTACGACTCCGAGACGGTGACCCTGGACGACTACCGGCTGCGGTACGGCCTCTACAAGTCCGACCCGGACCTGATGGCCGCCCACGCCGCGCACCCGTTCATTGTCACGTGGGACGACCACGAGACGGAGAACAACTACGCGGACGAGACGCCCGAGAACGACGTGCCGCCGGAGGAGTTCCTGCTCCGCAGGGCCGCCGCCTACCGCGCGTACTGGGAGAACCAGCCGCTCCGTACCCCGCAGCAGCCCGAGGGACCGGACATGCGGCTCTACCGCCGGCTGCACTTCGGACAGCTCGCCCAGTTCGACATCCTCGACACCCGCCAGTACCGCTCCAACCAGGTGCAGGGCGCCAACTGGCAGGTCCCGGGCCCTGAGTCGAAGGACCCCAGGCGCACGATGACCGGCGAGACGCAGGAACGGTGGCTGCTCGACGGCTGGAAGAGCTCGAACGCGACCTGGAACCTGCTGGCCCAGCAGGTCACCTTCGCACAGCGGCGCGACGTGCCGAGGTCCGACTTCAAGCTGTCGATGGACGCGTGGGACGGGTACACGGCCTCCCGCAAGCGCGTCCTGGACGGTGCGAAGGCGGCCGGCCTCGACAACCTGATGGTCCTGACCGGCGATGTGCACGTCGGCTACGGCTTCGATCTCAAGGAGGACTTCGACGACCCGAAGTCCCGCGTCGTGGGAACGGAGATCGCCACAACATCGGTCAGCAGCGGTATGGACGGCGTAGACAAACCGTCCAACTGGTCCAGCCTCACCTCCGCCAACCCGCATATGAAGTACTACAACGGCCGTCGGGGGTACACCACGTTCGCGCTCACCCAGGAACGGGCGACGGTCACGTTCAACACGCTGGCTTCCGTGACCGAGCCGGGATCGGCGCTGACCAGGGCGGCGTCGTTCGTCACGGAGGCCGGTGACCCGGGATTGACGCCCGCGTGAAAAGACACCCCCTAAGCGGAGCCTCGCCCTCTGGTGGCAGGGACTCCGGAGCGACATGCTGTCGAGCATGCCCGCACCGCGCCGTAGGCCAGGGCGCACGCACGGACACACACGGACGTACGCGAACGCACGCGAACGTCCGCGAGCCCCACCCGGCCGCCCGCGCGGCCAAGATCCCGGAACGAGCTGAGGACGTTGAGACTACGGAGCACGGCGGTCACCCCGGCCGCCCGAAGACCGCGAAAGATCAACAGACCTGCCGTAGCGGTGAGTTGCTGTGGCAGACTGTCGGTCATGGCTGCGGCAGTGCTCGGGGGTGCGCGATGAGCGAGCCACGGTCGGCTCCGACGATCGGTCAGATCGTGCTGAGCAGACAGCTGTTGGCCCTGCGCGAGAAGGCGGGGCTCAGCCGGGAGCAGTCCGGTCAGCTGCTGCGGGTGACGGCGGCGACCGTCCGCCGGATGGAGATGGCGGAGGTCGGGCTCAAGGTTCCGTATCTGCAGATCCTGTTGCCCGCGTACAACGTCCCGGACGACGAGATAGACGTCTTTCTCCGGCTGGCCGACGAGGCCAACAAGCCCGGCTGGTGGCAGCGGTTCCACGATGTGCTCCCCGACTGGTTCAGCGGTTACGTCAGTCTCGAAGAGGCCGCGAAGACCATGCGCTGCTACGAGCCGCACTTCGTACCCGGACTGCTCCAGACCGAGGAGTACGCGCGGCGCATCCTGACGGCCGGCGCCCTGGGGCAGCAGCTCTCCGACCCGGCCCGGGTGGAGCGGCAGGTCGCGCTCCGGCTGGAGCGCCAGTCGCTGCTGACCCGCGCGGACGCGCCTGTCTTCTGGGCCGTGATGGACGAGACGGTACTGCGCCGGCATGTCGGTTCCGCGGATGTGATGCGCGGGCAGATCGACCGGCTGCTCGAAGCGACCGAGCTGCCGAACGTGACGCTGCAGATCGCCGAGTTCAGCGCGGGGCATCACCCGGGCACGTACAGCCCCTTCGTGCTGTTCCGCTTCGGTGTCCCCGAAGTGCGGGACATGGTCTACATCGAGTATCTGACCGGCGCGCTCTATCTGGACGAGGACGGTGAGGTCTCCGAGCACATGGAGGCTATGGACCGGATGGTGGCCCACGCGGAGTCCGCGAGCCGTACGAGGCAGCTGCTGTCCGAATTCCGCGCCGCGCTGTGACCCTGTGTGACCCCCGCGCCATGGCCTCCGGCGCCGGGCGACGGAGCAGAGGCGGGGATCGGCCGACGGGGTGACGATGGGTGGTGGTGCCTATCGCGGGAGGAGGCCCCCATGGCTTACCCGGAACGCTATGAGCTGGTGTTCGACGAGACCGCCCCCACCGACCCGGCCGATCTCACGGCCCCAGGGCCGGACACCCCGGAACGGGACGTGGTGACGGTCAGGCGTACGTCCAGGGCGGGGGCGGGGGGTTTTCCCGTCTACGAGGACGAGACGGGCATCGTGCGCGCGGAGATCAGCGACCGGGGCGAGGTGCGGATGCTGGCCAGCGGCGGCCAGCAGGCGCCCAGCACGCCGGTGACGGCGCGGTCACTCGGCTAGGGCGTGTTTGAGAAGTCCCGTCTGGCCCACGACGCTTGGCACGCGCGCTCGCTGCGTTGTCGGAGTCATCCAAGTACGTCCGGTCCATCTACGGGGCTGATCCTCCGCCTTGCGATCGCACGCACCAGACGCCGTGGGCCCCGCCCAGTGGGCGGACGACGCTACTTCTAAAACACGCCCTAGCGAAAAGCCCCCGGCCCCTCGCGGATCACCGAGGGGCCGGGGGCTTTCGCGCACCTGTTCAGCGGGGCGTACGCAGGGCGGAGAGGCCGTCGCCCCAGGCGGAGAGCAGCTTCTCGGCGAGGCGGGCGTCGAGTACGCCCGTGGCGTCGGCGCCGAAGGCCACATCCGTCTCCAGCCAGGGCTCCTCGTCCAGGAGCCCGCCGACGACCTCACGGCGGACCAGCTGCTCGTGCGTTCCGTCGCCCGCCACATGCTCGTCGTAGAAACGCGCGGCGGCCTCCCCCGCCCCCACCCGCCGCATCGCCTCCGCCAGCCGGCGCGACGCGGGCGACGCGGCCACTTCGACGGCGGCGAAGTGCCCCACGAGCGCGCCGCGGAGCGCGCGGTGGAGGCCGAACATCGACATGAGGTTGACGCTCGCCAGCATCTCCCCCGTCGCCACGTCGACGTACCGGCC
This sequence comes from Streptomyces sp. NBC_01716, assembly GCF_036248275.1. Classification (NCBI taxonomy): domain Bacteria; kingdom Bacillati; phylum Actinomycetota; class Actinomycetes; order Kitasatosporales; family Streptomycetaceae; genus Streptomyces; species Streptomyces sp. NBC_01716. The sequence continues at coordinate 253,840 of NZ_CP109181.1, forward strand.
GTAGGTCGTGTCCAGACCGAGGTCCGCCATGAGTCCGGCGAAGAGGCGGGAATGTATTCGATCCGCCCGGCCCCCGCCGAACTCGGCGCACTCGATCGTGGCCATCGCCGCTTTGGCCCGGCCCCGGAGCCGGGGGATCACCCAGGCGTGGGGGTCGGCCTCCTTGAGGTGGTAGACGGAGCACTGGGCGGCGTACTCGCGCAGATGCCACAGCTCGCCCTCGTCCTTGAGGTAGTGGGACGCGCTTGTCCCGTCCGGCGGTTCGACCAGGAGGTCGGCGAGGGCCTCGTCGACATCGGTGCGGCGTTTGGTGTCGGTGCGCAGCGCGTCGAGGAATCGGCGTTCGAGATCGGCGCGGAAGGCGAGGAGAGCCGGATCCCACTCCCAGGCGGGGTCGACGCCACAGAATCCGCGGTAGTGCAGTTCGTAACAGAGATAGAGCGCGAGGTGCAGGTCCTCGCCGTACGGGGCGGCATCGTCGGCTGTTCCGGTCGGTGGCAGGGGGGTCCCGGATCCGGGGCGGCCACGCAGGGCACGTACGACTCCGTAACTGAGGTCACCACGGCCCGTCGGCAGAGCGGGCCCGGTCGGCCGGACGTCGGCGTTCTCCACTGACTTCACTCCTTGACCTGATCGGACTGATCAGCGTGCTCGGTCCCATCATTCTCGCCTTTTTGCCCGGTCTGTTCCCTTTCGTGGACACCCCACCGGTGACTGCCCCCGGACCGTGGGTAACGCCCGGCCGCGCCTCGCACCCGGCCGTCGGCGTCGCCCGTTCCGGTCCGCCGGACGGCCCACGCCGCGCGGGCCCGGCGCGGTACGGGGGTGCGGCCGTTCGGGTGATCCGGACCGGCTGGGCCGGCCCCGTCGGCCTGGACCACCCGGGGCGCTCGCCGCCCGTCGCCGGGGTCAGCGCGCCGGCAGGGCGTCCAGCCACTCGGTCAGGAGGCGGTTGACCTCGTCGGCGCGCTCCTGCTGCACCCAGTGCCCGCAGCCTTCGAGAATGTGCGACGAGACCAGGCCGGGCAGGGTGGTGGGGTAGGCCTTGACGGCGTCCGACATCCACGCGAGCGACGCGTCGCGCTCGCCGCCGATGAAGAGCGAGGGCTGGGTGAGGGGGGCGCCGTGCCAGGCGGCCAGGTCCGCCCAGTCCCGGTCGATGTTGCGGTAGCGGTTGAGCGCTCCGGTCGGTCCGGTCCGCTCGAACTCGCCCGCGTAGTGGTCGAGGTCGGCCTCCGAGAGCCACGCGGGCAGGGGCCCTGCGGGGAACCGGTCGCGGAGTCTGCCGCCCCGCGCCACGAAGTAGAGGCTCCCCTCGGGCTCCGGATCCATGGTGTCGCCCGAGATCCCGGCGTAGAAGCCGGCCAGCCAGCCGCGGATGTCGGGCTCGATCTCCGCCTCCGCGCGGCCGGGCGTCTGGAAGTAGCTGACGTAGAACTCCTCGTCGCCGCCGATCCCCGCGAACACCTCGGACGGGCGGGGGCCGCCGCGAGGCGCGAACGGGACGCTTAGCAGCGCGGCGGCGGTGAAGACGTCGGGGCGCAGGAGGGCCGAGTCGGCGGCGATGTTCGACCCCCAGTCGTGGCCGACGATCGTCGCCGTCTCCTCCCCGAGTGCGTGTACGACCGCGACGTTGTCGGCGACGAGGGCGAGCATCCGGTAGTCCTCGACGGCCGACGGCTTCGACGAGCGTCCGTAGCCGCGTACGTCGATGGCCACCGCGCGATACCCGGCGGCGGCGATGGCGGGAAGCTGGTGGCGCCAGGAGTACCAGGACTCGGGGAAGCCGTGGACCAGCAGGACGAGCGGGCCGGTCCCCTGTTCCACCAGGTGGATACGGCCCCCGGGGACGTCCACCAGACGGTGTTCGGCGCCCGGCGGGGTGGGTGCGGTGGCTGCGGCGGGCGGGGTGACGGGGTCCGGCATGGCTCCTCCTCGGGGTGATCGTTTCCGCCACCATCATTCGGCGACCGCCGCGGGCCCGCCAAGAGAACTTGCCGGACCGGCAAATCGCTCGGTCACCGTGGTGCCCCGTGAGGATCCGGGACCCTTCGACCCCTGCCCGGAAAGTGCCACCACATGGTGCAACCACCGCCCGGTTGCTATGGTCGGTCGCATGACCGCCATGACGCTCCGTATCCCGGACGAGATCAACGCATCGATCAAGGCGGGGGCGGCCGCTGCCGGTCTGTCCCTCAACGCCTACATCGTGCGCGCCGCCCAGCGGCAGGCCGTGCTCGACTCCGCCCGCAGGCTCGCCTCGCTCGGCCTGGGCGAGGACCTGGGCGGCGAGGGCGACGCCCTGTGAAACGTGGTGAGATCTGGACGCTCGGCGACGGACGCAATGTCCTGATCGTCTCCCTGGACGGTCTGGAGGAGGCGTACGGAGCGGTGCTCACGGTCGTCCTGCACGATGCCGGGCGCTACCCCGACACCGCGATGTCCGTGGTGATCGACGACCCGCTGCCGTCCACGGCCGTGGCGGTCAACCTCCAGCAGTTGAGGGTCACGCGCTTCGACGGCGCGAAGCTGCTCGGCCCTGTCGACACGGCGGTGATGGAGCGCATCAGCCAGGCTCTGCGCGCGGTGCTGGATCTCTGAGAGCCGGTGCTGCCAAGAGCCGGTGGGCCCTCCATCAGGGCTCACCGGCTCTCGCTTACGAGGCCTGCTACGCCTGCGCCGCCAGCCGGAAGGTCTGGTTGGCCGCCTCCGTGCAGGGCTGCTGCGTCAGGGTGGCGCCGTTGACCGTACCGCCGCTGACGGTCAGGCACTTGTTGCTGTGTCTCGCGGCGAACCGGTAGCGGTCGGTGGTCCCGATCCGCTGCGGCTGCCACTGCTGGTTGGTACCGCCGGTGTAGCTCCACAGATGTGCGCGGGCCCCGTCGCCGGTGGCACCGACGCCCCCGTCGGTGTCCCACACCTTGCCGGCGTGCCGGTTGACCACCTGGTAGTAGCCGTCGCTGGTGGGCCGGAACTGCCAGGTCTGGTTGTTCGCCACGGGCGCCGAGCAGGACCACTGCTGGAGGCCTGTGCCGTCCGCCGTGCCCCAACCGGTCGCGTCGAGGCAGGCGTTGGTGCCGCTGTTGACCACCTGGTACCACTTCGCCGGGTCGATGGAGCCGTCGCCCGGGTTGCCGGTGTCGGTGCCGGTCCACACGAGGGTGGCGACGGCGCCCGCGGGCAGCGTGTACGTGGCGGAGCGTCCGGCGTCTGTGACGGAGAACGTGCGGGCCGCGCCCGCGCCGTTCACGACGTACGCCGCCTTGCCCCCGTCCGGGTTCTGCCAGACGACGTTCTGTACGCCGCCAGCGCCCTGACTGGTGGAGCCGATGCGCGTGGCGCCGGGCCTGACGAACTTGGTGAGATGGCCGAGGACGTAGTACTCGGCGTTGCGCGTGACCGTGCTGCCGTTGATCTCGACCACGCCGTTGCAGCGGGTGGTGCAGTGGCCCTGGTGGGGGCCGCCGCTCTGGTTCAGGGCGAGGTTCCACATGACGGTGGTCTCGCCGCCGTTGCGCATGTTGGCCACGACGAGGTTCTCGGCGTGCCACTTCAGCGTGTCGGCGAAGGTGGTGGACGGGTTGTCGCTGTCGGTTCCCGAGCACTCGGTGAAGAAGACCCGCTTGCCGGCCTGCCTGATCTGCGACTGACTGGTGGGCTGGCCGCCGTAGCAGTGGAACGCCGCGCCGATCACGCGGTTCATGCCCGGGGTCTCGGAGAAGACCTGGAGCGGGTAGTTCGGGTGGTCCCAGTTGTGGTCGTACGCGAGGAGGTTGGTCGGCAGGTTCGCCGCCGTGAGCGTACGGTCGAGCACCTTGAAGAACGCCGCCTGCTCGGACGCGGTCATGCTCATCGAGGGGTAACTGGTCGCGAACTCGGGCTCGTTCTGGACCGTGAGGTCGCTGAGTCGGAGGCCCTGCTGCTGGTATCCCTGGATCGCCTTGACCAGGTAGTCGGCGTACTGCTGGTAGCGGTCGGTGCGCAGACTGCCGCCGTTGAGGCTGTTGTTGGTCTTCATCCACGCGGGCGGTGACCAGGGGCTGCCCATGAAGCGGATGCCGGGGTTGATCGAGACGGCCTGCTTGAGGACGGGGATGATCGCCTCGTGGTCACGGCCGAGGTTGAAGTCCCCCTGGTTGTCCTCGTAGGTGTAGGCCGCGCCCTGGTTGAAGTCGGTGGCGCCCAGTGGCTGGCGCAGATAGTTGATGCCGATGCCGTCGCCCTGGGCGGAGAAGAGCGAGTTCATCAGGGCGTTCTTCTGCGTCGCCGGCAACTGGTTGATCAGATGTCCGGCCGCACCGGTGACGGACGCGCCCGCACCGGTGAACTGCTGTTCGCGCTGGCCCTGGTTGACGTTGATGTCGATGGCCTGCGGCGTGGAGTTGAAGGTGATCTGGCCGTCCGATGCCAGCTTGCGGCTTCCGTCGGCGGTGGTGATCCACACCTGGGCGGTGGGGTCGGCGGCCTGCGCCGTACCGGACGCGGTCAGTCCGAGGCTTCCGCCCAGCGTGAGCACGCTGAGGGCGGCGACGGCTCTGCGAACGACGTTTCTGTGCAGGGTTCTTCGCATGCGTGGGGGCTCCTGCCGGTTCGTGTGTCGAACGAATCGCCTGCGGCCCGGGGCGTCCCGTGCCGCGGCCGGGTGGCGCATCGGCGACATGAAAGCACGCTTACTAAGTACTTAGTAAGTCATCGGTCCGAACTTGTTTCACGCGGGCCACCGGACGGGGCCCAGGGCCGTGAGCGTGATCCGGAGAGCCGTAGACTGCGCCCGGTGAGCAACAGACGAGCGGGGGAACGGGGCGGCGCGGCGGCCGGGCCTGCCCAGCCGCGGACACCCCGCAGTCCGGGGGCGCGGCAGCGGCGCGAGGAGATCCTGCGTATCGCCATGGAGACGTTCGCCGCGCGCGGCTACAACAACGCGTCGCTGGCGGAGATCGCGGATCGCGCGGGCCTCACACAGGCGGGCGTACTGCACTACTTCCGGTCCAAGGAGCTGCTGCTCACGAGCGTCCTCGAACTGCGGGACCAGACCGACATAGAACAGCTCGGCCCCGACCGCCCCCGCGGTCTCGCCTTCCTGCGCCATCTGATCGACACCTCGCGCCGCAACGCCGAACGGGAGGGGATCGTACGGCTGTACGCGGTGCTCTCGGCGGAGAGCGTCACCGAGAACCACCCCGCGCAGGAGTACTTCCGGGACCGGTACACCGGGCTGCGGGCCTTCGTGGCGGACGCGCTGCGCGAGGCGGCCGAGGTGGGCGAGGCCCGTGAGGACCTGGACGTCGAGAATGTGGCGAACGCGATCATCGCCGTGATGGACGGGCTACAGGTGCAGTGGCTGCTGTCGCCGGGGTCGGTGGACATGGCGGCGTCGACCGAGCGCGTGGTGTCGTCGCTGCTGGCGTCCATCGCGCCCGCGAAGAACTGACGCTCAGTCAGGCAGGTCTGGGTTCACTTCTCGGCGGGCCGGGCGCGTACGTGCATCTTCTCCCCCTGCCGGCCGAAGATCGTGAGGAACTCCACCCCTTCCGGGCTCGCGTTGGCCCATCCGTGCGGGGTGCGGGTGTCGAACTCGGCGGCCTCCCCGACGCCCAGCACCAGATCGTGCTCGCCCAGCCGCAGCCGGAGCCGGCCGGCCAGGACGTAGAGCCATTCGTAGCCCTCGTGCGTCCGCTGTTCCAGTTCGCCGGTGTGCGGCGGGCCGGCCGGCATGATCTGCTTGTACGCCTGGAGCCCGCCGAGATGGCGGGTCAGGGGTACGAAGGTCATGCCGTAGCGCGTGAAGGACCGCAAGTGGACCCGGGGATCGCCGGTCGGGGGCGCGTCCACCAGCTCGTCGAGCTGCACGCCGTACGCCTTCGCGAGCGGCAGGAGCAGTTCCAGGGTCGGCTTACGGCCGCCGGACTCCAGCCGGGACAGCGTGCTGACCGAGATCCCGGTCGACTCGCTCAGCGAGGTCAGGGTCGTACCGCGGTCGCGGCGCAGGGCGCGAAGGCGCGGTCCCACACCCTTCAGGACGGTCGAGAGGTCGTCGTCAGCCATGGTCCCATTTGCCACCTCGGCAAGGAAGTTTGTCAAACGGTGGGCGTGGACGGACCATCTCCGGCAGATGGAGGTGCTTCGCATGAAGGCACAGAAAGTAGATTTCGATGTGGTGGTGATCGGTGGCGGGCCCGCCGGGCTGAGCGCGGGGCTGACCCTCGCGCGGGCACGCCGTTCGGTGCTGGTGATCGACTCCGGCGAGCCGCGCAACGCCCCTGCGTCCCATGTCCACGGCTATCTGGGACGTGAAGGCATCGCCCCGGCCGAGCTGGTGGCCGTGGGACGCGAGGAAGTGGCGGGCTACGGCGGCGAGTTCATATCCGGCAGAGTGACGGCGGTCAAGGGCTCGGTGGCCGGAGGGTTCCGTCTCGTCCTCGAAGAGGGCGCGGCGGTGGCCGAGTTGAGGGCCAGCAGGCTGCTGGTGACGACGGGGCTGGTCGACGAACTGCCGCCCGTCCCGGGCATCGCCGAGCGCTGGGGGCGCGAGGTGCTGCACTGCCCGTACTGCCACGGGTGGGAAGTGCGCGACGCGTCCATCGGCGTCCTTGCGACCGGGCCGCTCGCCGTGCACCAGGCCCAGATGTGGCGCCAGTGGACCGATGACGTGACGCTGTTCCGGCACACGGCGCCCGAATTCGACGACGAGCAGTACGAGCAGCTGGCCGCGCGCGGCATCGCCGTCGTGGACGGCGAGGTCACCGCCCTGGAGGTGACGGACGACAGACTCAGCGGGGTCACGCTGGCGGGTGGGCGGGTGATTCCGGTCCGCGCGGTGGTGGTTCCGCCGCTGTTCACGGCGCGTGGGGGCGTCCTCGCGGGGCTGGGGATCACGGCGGTCGACCGGGAGATGGCCGGCCAGGTGGTCGGCAGCGCCATCCCCACCGACCCGGCGGGCGCGACATCCGTGCCCGGCGTGTGGGCGGCGGGCAATGTCGCCGATCCTACGGAGAACGTGATCGGCTCGGCGGCGGCCGGGCTTCGGGCGGCGGCGGCGATCAACGCGGACCTGATCGCCGAGGAGACGCGGCGCGCGGTGGCGGCGAGGCAGGGCGTTGACAACACGCGGGACCGACTTGGTGAAGGAGACACATCGATGGCCCACGGTCAGACCCCGGCGGAGAACGACGCCGAAGGCGGTACGAGTGAGGAGTTCTGGGACTCGCGTTACGGAGAGAGCGAACGCATCTGGAGCGGGAACCCGAACACCGTCCTTGTCCGGGAGGTCGCCGAGCTGAAGCCTGGCCGGGCTCTGGATCTGGGCTGCGGCGAAGGGGCCGACGCGATCTGGCTCGCGGGCCGGGGATGGCAGGTGACCGCCTGCGACATCTCAGGGGTCGCCCTCGCCAAGGCGCGGCGGCACGCCGCGACGGCGGACGAGGGTGTCGCCGAGCGCATCGACTGGCAGCGGCACGATTTCGGGACGTCCTTCCCCACCGGGACGTACGACCTGGTCTCGGCGCAGTTCCTGCACTCGCCGGACGACATGCCGCGCGAGAAGATCCTGCGGGCCGCCGCGTCCGCCGTCGCGCCGGGCGGGGTGCTTCTGATCGTCGGACACGCCGGTTTCCCACCGTGGGAGACCAACCCCCACCCGGAGGTGCATCTCCCGACGCCGGACGAGGTCGTGGAGTCCCTCGAACTGCCCGACGGGGAGTGGGAATTGCTGCTCAGCGAGGAGCACGAGCGGATCCAGACCGCTCCCGACGGGCAGCCGGCCACGCGCACGGACAACGCCGTGAAGGTCCGCCGCCGCGTGTGAGGGCGCCGGGCTGACCGCTCAGGTCCTGTCAAGGGCGATGCTGTCGGGCCGGCCCGCCCAGCGCCGTCCGCAGGTCGGCGGCGCCGCGGTGAAGCACTCCGGTCATGCCGAGCGCGACGGCGGCGTCCACGTTCTCCTGCCTGTCGTCCACGAAGAGGCAGCGGTCCGGGGACACGCCGGCGCGCTCGGCGGCGATCTCGTAGATACGACGGTCCGGCTTGACCACGCCCACGCGCGCGCTGTCGACGACACTATGGGCGAGCCCGGTCAGCCCGAGCCGGGCGAGGTCCTCGTCCAGCCAGGACGTCGCGTTCGTGACGAGCACGAGCGGGCAATGCTCCCGGACGCGCCGGAGCAGGTCCACGACCGCCTCGTCGGCACGGAAGCCGGCCCAGCTGAACGCGAGCGCCAGGGCCTCGGCCTCGTACGGCGGCACGCGCGGCAGGAGCCCCCTGACGATCGAGTCGGCCCACTCCTCGCGGGTGATCCGCCCGAGGAGCAGCGGCAGGTCGTTCTCCGGGGCGAATCCGACGGACGCCGTGGTGCCCTCCGGCAGGCCCGCCGCCCGTTCAAGGCGCGTCACCTCGGCGTAGTCGTAGTGGCGGATGACGCCGTCGAGGTCGCACAGCACGGCGCCGAAGGGCCGGAACCGGGTCCCGGGCGCGTCCGCCCTCATGCGGCAGGCCTCGTCGAGCGTGCCGCCTCCACATGCGCGCGGACAAGAGGGCGGTGGTCGTCCGCCCGCCAGGCCAGGGCGAGTTGGGCGGGCGGAAGGCCGGCGCTCTCCGGCAGGGCGAGGAACGGCGCGTCCATCAGGTCGCCGAAGTAGGCAACCTCCCGCTTCGCCGGGCGGTGCGTCTCCCTCGGTCCCACGAGTTGGGCCTCCCCGGCCATCACGATCCACTGGTAGCGCCCTGGAGCCGGGCGCGTTCCCTACGGGGCCGATCGACGCGTACCCGGCCAATGTCGGCCCCATGCGGCACATGGTCAGGACGCCCGGGTCGCCCGGCTGCTCACCGTCCGCCGGACCACACCGCTGCGCCAGTCCCTCGGCCCTGACACGGTTTCCGCAACTGGGGCTACGGGTGGCGGTGTTGGTGCCGATCCGCCGTGGCCGGAGGCGGGGGCGTACGGCGGGCGGGCCCGTCCCCGAATTATCACCGCGCTGTTATATTAGCGCTATGACATCCTCCGACCCCACGGCGGTGCCCGATCCCTGGCAGCCGCTGCACAAGCTGCTCGCCGCCATGGACGCCGAGATCGAGCAGGTCTACGTCGCGCGCGGTATCGAGGGCGTACGGCCCCGGTTCGCCTATCCGCTCATCCGCCTCGCCCATACCGGGCCGCTCACCATCCGCGAGCTCGCGGCGTCCCTGGACCGTTCGCACTCGGCCATCAGCCAGACCCTCAACGCCATGCGCAAGGAAGGTCTGGTGACCTCCGAGCCGGGGCCCGACGCCCGTACCCGGCGGATCGATCTGACCGAGCGGGGCCGGTCGCTCGTGCCGTTCCTGGAGGCGGAGTGGCGGGCCACGCATGCGACGGTGGCCGAGCTGGACGCCGAGATCCCCTACGCGCTGACCGCCGCCGTCGAGGAGCTTCGGCGGGCGCTGGAGCGCCGGTCGATGCGGCAGCGGGTGCTCGACCACCTCGTCGAGCCGCGGCGGTGAAGGGGCGCGGCCGCTTCCTCGACACCCGCCCGCTGCGTGGCGGCGGGCCGTTCCGCGACCTGTGGATCGGCACCGCGGCCTCCCAACTCGGCAGCCAGATGTCCACGGTGGCGGTACTGGCCCAGGTCTGGGATCTGACCGGCAGCCCGCTGGGCACCGGCGCCATCGGGCTCGTCAGCGGTCTGGCGACGCTGCTGTTCGGGCTGCTCGGCGGCACGCTGGCTGACGCGGTCGACCGCCGTACGGTCGTACGGGCCACGACCGGCGGCCAACTGCTCGCTGCCGCCGGGCTGTGCGCCCAGGCCCTGGCGGACAACCGGAACGTCCTGCTGCTGCTCACCCTGGTCGCCGCGGGAGCCGCCTGCGCCGGGCTCGGGGCGCCCGCGCGCCGTACTCTCCCGGTCCGGCTGCTGCCGCCCGACCAGGTCGCGGCCGGGCTCGCGCTGACCAACGTCTCCTTCCAGGCGGGGATGCTCGCGGGGCCCGCGCTGGCCGGTCTGATCATCGCCCGGTGGGACTTCGCCGGCGCCTACGCCGCCCAGGCCGTGGCCGTCGCGATCTCGGCGCTCGCGGTGATACGTCTGCCGCCCATGCGCCCCGAGGGCGCCGGCACGGCGGGTGGCCGGCGCCGGCCGGAACGCGGCGGCTGGGGGGTCGTTCTGCGGCGTCCGACGCTCTGGGGCTCGCTGGCCACCGATCTGGCCGCGACGGTGTTCGCCATGCCGGTCGCGCTCTTCCCTCTGGTCAACGAGGCGCGTTTCGGCGGTGATCCGCGGACCCTCGGCCTGTTCCTCTCGGCCGTCGCGGTCGGCGGGATCATGGCCGGTCTGCTCTCCGGCACGCTGACACGACGGCGCGGCGGCGGCCTGGTCCAACTCATCGCGGCCGGGGTCTGGGGCCTGGCACTGGCCGGCTTCGGCCTGGCCGGGCCGCTCTGGTCGGCACTCTGCTGCCTGGCCCTGGCCGGGGCCGCCGACACCGTGTCGGTGATCACCCGCAGCACCCTGGTCCAGTTGGAGACCCCGGACGCGTACCGCGGGCGGGTCTCCTCCGTGGAACACGTCATCGGCGTCGCCGGCCCCGAACTCGGCAACTTCCGCGGCGGTCTTGTGGCGTCGGCCACCTCCGCCTCCTTCTCCCTGGTGACCGGCGGCCTGTTCGCCACCCTGCTGGTCGCCCTTGTGGCAGCGGTCAACGCGCCCCTGCGCGCCTACCGCCCACCATCTCCCGCACCACCGGCACCAGTTGAAGCACCCGCGGCGTCCGCCACCGAAGCGACCGGCTCCGCACTCTGACCGAGCACGCGGATCAGGGAAAGGCCGGAGCTCAGAGGCTCATCTCGATGTAGTCCAGATCGGTGAACTCGACCTGAAGGCCGGTCGCGCGGCGGCCGTTGTCCTTGAAGTACTGCTCCTGGAGCCCCTCGGCCACGATGGCGCGCAGGTCCCCCTCGTTCGCCCCCGATTCCCGCGCGGCCAGCAGCCGGGCGGCGATCTGGGGCGGCAGCAGTTCGGTGACGCGCCGCATCCTGGGGTCGTCGGTGGACCCGACCGCCGCCGTGAAGCCGAAGCGGGCGCGGGTCTCGACCACGATCCCCGTTTGTGTGGCGGCCTTCGTCATCGCCTCCTTACGGACGCGGGGCTGCCAGTCCTTCCGTACCTCTGCCGCCAGCCGTTCGGCGAGCGCGGGCCGGGGGCGCTTGAGGTCCCCCCTGACGTAACGCTCGACCGTGCGCTGGGTGCAGCCGAGCCTGCGGGCGACCGCGCGGGTCGAGCCCTTCTCCTTCTTCACGAGGAACCTCATCCGCGCCCCCGCCGTCTTCGGGATCGGGCGGGTCGCGGTGTTCTCCGCTGCCTTGGTGATGCTGTCGCCGATGATGCCCACGGCTCACTCCCCCTCGGCGACGGCGTCGACGCCGTCCTTGATGTGCCGGGCCGGGTTGAGGCCCTCGTCCAGCAACTGGGCCGCCCAGAGAAGCGGTTTGGTGCCTTCGTGCTTGACCATGCCGGGGCTGACGCCGAGCCGGAACGCGCCCGGGGCCGGCCGCCCTTCGGAGGTGCGCGGCAGCAGGTCGAGCGGGCCGGGGCTGTCGGACAGGAAGACGACGCCGTCCGAGAGCAGCGCGATCGGCAGGAGCGCGTCGTCCGCGAAGTACAGACGGCCGGCGGGCGGCGGTCCGGACTGGCCGGCCGCAGCGGTCCTGAGGAGTTTGCGGTGCATGTTGACGCGCGCGGTGGCGATGACGGCGGCGCGGATGTCGGGCCGCCAGGTGGGGCGTTCGAGTGCGGGCCAGCGCTCTCCGGGCCGGTAGGCGGCGCCCTGCGGTCGCTCGCGGAGTTTGCCGATACCGCCCTTGACGGTCGACTTGATCGCGGAGAGGACGGCGGCCAGGGCGGGATCGGCTCCCTTGTGGTTCTCCATCGCGGCGAGGAAGGCGTGCTCGTCCAGGTCGGCGGTGACGCCCAGTTCCGCCATCGTCGTCTTGTAGGCGTCGGCGAGACGCTTGTACCAGGGGTCCAGATACGGGCCGTTCTCCGGGCGCACCCACGCTTCGACGGGGCTCAGGGTGACGGGCAGGCCGTAGGTGGTGACCAGTTCGTGCGCGTACGCGACCGTCGGCGTGGCGTACCAGGCCGGTCCGGTCGGGCGGCTGCCGCGCGCGGTGAACGGGGACGGCAGGCGGGGGTCCATCTCGATGCCCGACAGGTCGATCAGCCAGCTGCCCGGCAGCGACTTGTCGAAGTCGGGCGCGGCGAGGTGGACGGGCTCGCCGAGGCCGACGGGCAGGCGGTTCGCCGCTGCGAGGAAGGCGGTGTTCACGTCGATGCCGACCGCGTACTTCCTGGCGCACTCGGCGTCGGTGAGCAACTGCGGGTCGCGGATCCAGTCGTGGGCCTCCTCGTCGATGACCTCGTCGGGGGTGCGCCGGTGGCCGCGCGGATACAGCGCGGCGACGACGGGATGTTCGTCCGGCGCCTCGGGCGGCGCGGGGTCCACGGCCCGGGTGAGGGAGCCGGGCACCGGGCCCGCCACCCAGGTGTCGCCGGCCGCGTCCTTCACCGGCCGGGTGGGCGGGCGCAGGGCGGTCATCAGTTCCAGGCCGGAGACCGCGGTGGAGCCGCACGGGGTGATGACCCGGGCTGCGTACGTGCCGAGGACGTGGGCCAGTTCGGCGGGCGGCAGGGCCGCGGTGCCCGACCAGCTGCGGGGATCGAGCGCGTCCCACGGAAGAACGGCCAGTTGCACGCACTGGCGGCGTCCTTCGCGGGCCGGGCGGTAGATACGGGCCCACGGGCCGAAGCCCCGCTTGGTCAAGGTCCACTTCGCCCTGGTGATCTGCTTGTTGACCTTGTGGTCGTCGGGCAGGCGCAGCCCGCGCCGGTCTTCGAGTACGGCGGGCAGACCGAGGCGCAGCGCGGCGGGCTCGGTGAGGACGATCAGCGGGTCGGAGTCCCTGCCGTTGCGGTGCAGTCGGGGCGCGCCGAGCCGGGCGTCGGTGAGGGCCCATTCGACGAGCGCGGGGAGGTCCTTGGCCGGGCATTCCAGGACGAGGCCGCCGACGCAGTAGGCGTTGCCGTCGCCGTCGAGAACGGCGAGGGGGCCGTTGGCGAACTGGGGGTCGGGGGCGGCGAGTTGGGCGGCGGGGACGTCCTTCCGGGGTGCGGGCCTCGGCCGGCCCGACGGCCGGTCGGCGACCGCCGGGCGGGAGGGCGCCGGTTCCGGTGTCGGCCCAGGCCCAGGCCCAGGTACCGGAGCCTGAGCCGGCTGCGGGGCCGCCTCCGGCTCCGGTTCCGCGGAGGCCAGTTGGGCCGCGATGCCCTCCAGGAGCTTCGCGTACGCGGCGCGTGTCGCCCCCTGTGGTTCGCTGCGGCCCGTCTCCCACCCCGCGACCGTCGTCCGGGTCACGCCGAGCGCCGCGGCGACCTCGGCCCGGGTGAGGCCGTAGTCGCCGCGCAGCCTCACCCGTTCCGCCGGTTCCGGCAGATGTGTGCGGCGCGGCCCCGACTTGAGGAGGGCGTCGACGGGGTCGGGCTTCCTGGGCATGCGGCACTCGCTCCTTCGCGCGTCAGCCCTGGGGCCTGTCGACGCGGGTGGTGCGGTGCCGCGGGGCCATGACGATCCGGTACATGAACCGGATCGTAGCGCGCGTGCGGAGGTTCTACCGTCCGTCGGTCACCGCGTCCGGCGGGGTGAGCGGGGACAGACTGCCGCTGCGGGTGAGTTTGGCGTACCAGTGGGCGCTTGCCTTGGGGATACGCCGCTGGGTCGCGTAGTCCACGTACACCGTGCCGAAGCGCCTGCTGTAGCCGTACCCCCACTCGTAGTTGTCGAGCAGCGACCACAGGAAGTAGCCCCGCACATCGGCCCCCGACTCGATCGCGCTGTGTACGGCGGCGAGGTGGTCGCGCAGATAGTCGATGCGCTCCGGGTCGTGGACCTCGCCGTCAGGGTTGGCGTAGTCGTCGAACGCCGCGCCGTTCTCGGTGATCATCACCGGCAGTTCCGGGTGGTCCCGCCGTACCCGCATCAGCAGCTCGTACAGACCGTCCGGGTCGATGGTCCAGCCCATGGCGGTCCGGGGTCCCGGCGTCTGGTGGAAGGCGACGTTGTCGGCGGCCGGCCACGGGCTGTGGGCGCTCGCGCCGTGTCCGTCCGACCCGTGGGCGGCCGGTCCCTCGTGGTGGGAGACGAGCGTGGGCGAGTAGTAGTTGACACCGAGGAAGTCCAGCGGCCGGTGGATGAGCGCGGTGTCGCCGTCCTGGACGAAGGACCAGTCGGTGAGGGACGAGGTGTCGGCCATGACGTCCTCGGGGTACGCGCCGTCGAGCATCGGTCCGGTGAAGACACGGTTGGCGAGTCCGTCGATCCGGCGGGCCGCGTCCAAGTCTGCGGCGCTGTCGGTCAGCGGCCGTACGTGGTGGAGGTTGAGCGTGACGGACAGCCGGGCGTCCGCCGGGAGCCGGTCGCGCAGGACCTGGACCGCGAGCCCGTGGCCGAGGTTGAGGTGGTGCGCGGCGCGCAGGGCGTCGACGGGGTCGGTACGGCCGGGGGCGTGCACCCCGGAGCCGTACCCCAGGAACGAGCTGCACCACGGTTCGTTGAGTGTGGTCCACGTCTTGACGCGGTCGCCGAGCGCGTCGGCGACGAGGGCCGCGTACTCGGCGAAGTGCTCGGCCGTGCGGCGCTCGGGCCAGCCTCCCGCGTCCTCCAGATGCTGGGGAAGGTCCCAGTGGTAGAGGGTGACGACCGGTTCGATGCCCTTGGCGAGCAGGTCGTCGGTGAGCCGGCGGTAGAAGTCGAGGCCCTCCTGGGACGCGGGTCCGCTGCCGGTGGGCTGTACGCGCGGCCAGGAGACCGAGAAGCGGTACGCGCCGACGCCGAGGTCGGCCATGAGGGCGGTGTCCTCGCGCCAGCGGTTGTAGTGGTCGGCGGCGATGTCACCGGTGTCGCCGTTGCGGACCTTGCCGGGGGTGCGGGAGTAGACGTCCCAGATGGAGGGGGTGCGGCCGGCTTCCCGTGCGGCGCCCTCGATCTGGTAGGCGGCTGTCGCGGTGCCCCAGAGGAACTCGGGCGGAAAGACTCGTACGGAGGGGGATGTGGCCACGAGGGTCCCTTTCAGGAGTTGAACTGTGTTCCGTGTGCGGGGGGTTGGGCCTTCGCGCGCTGAGGCGCGCGGGGGCGGAACCCGGGATACGGGCTCGGGCCCTGCGGGGGAGCGAGGGAGAATCGCCGGAGGAGTGCGGGCAGAGATCAGCCCTTGACCGCTCCCTGCATGATCCCGCCGACTATCTGGCGGCCGAAGACGACGAACATCGCCAGCAGCGGCAGGGTGCCCAGCAGCGCCCCCGCCATGATCACGGACTGGTCGCGCACATAGCCCGCGCTGAGCTGGGTGAGCGCGACGGGGACGGTGGGGTTGGTCATGTCGAGCGCGATGAACGGCCAGAAGAAGTCGTTCCACGCGTGCACGAACGTGATCATGAAGAGGACGGCCATGGGCGGCCGGGCGATCGGCAGCACGATGCTCCAGAAGATACGGAGCGAGTGCGCGCCGTCCAGGCGCCCCGCCTCGATGAGTTCGTCGGGCAGCGCCTCCTTGAGGTACTGCCGCATGAAGAACACCCCGACGGCGCTGACCAGCGTCGGGAAGATGACCGAAGGGAGCGTCTGCCCCCAGCCCAGCTCGGCCATCATCATGAAGAGCGGTACGACTCCGAGCTGCGGCGGCACCAGCATCGTCCCGATGACCAGCAGCAGGAGGAGGTTGCGCCCCCTGAAGCGCAGTTTGGCGAACGCGAAGCCCGCCAGGGTGGCGAAGAAGACCGTGGACAGCGCGATGACGCCGGCGACGATCAGGCTGTTGACCATCGCCTTGCCCATCGCCGCGTCCTGCCAGGCGATCCCGAGGTTCTTGAGAAGGTTCGGCCCCGGCAGGAAAGGAGGCGGGGTCTGCGCGACGCGGGTGTTGTCGGTGGAGGCTGCCACCACCGTCCAGTACAGCGGGAAGAGGGAGATGAGCGCGGCGATGCCGAGCAGAAGGTAGGCGAGTGGTCCGGCGTGGTGCGTACGGCCGGCGCCGGGGCGCAGTGCGCGGCGGAGCCGGAAGCGGCCGGAGGGCGGCGGGGCCTCGGGGGCCCGGTCGCGTGCGTCCGCCCGGACGGGTGCGGTGTCGATGGTCATGCGGCTGCTGCTCCCTGCTCAGGACGTCGCGGACGGCGTGGACTTGGCCTTCTTCTGCGGGCCCGTGGGAGCCCCTGCCGCTCGGCGCGTCCTGATTCCGTTGACGACACGCTGGAGGACGAAGACGAGGACGAGGATCAGGAACATCGCCCAGGCGATCGTCGCGGCGCGGCCCATCTGGTAGTTCTTCCAGCCCTCTTCGTAGAGGAGCAGCCCGAGCGTCTGGTACTGGTTGTCCGCTCCGCCGCTGATGCCGTTCGGACCCTGGCCGAAGATCAGCGGCTCGCCGAAGAGCTGGGTCGCGCCGATCGTGGACAGCACGATGGTGAAGACGATCGTGGCGCTGATGCCGGGGATGGTCACCTGGCGGAACTGCTGCCAGCGTGAGGCGCCGTCGATGGCCGCCGCCTCGTACAGATCCCTTGGTACCGCCTGCATGGCCGCCAGATAGAGCAGGGCGTTGTAGCCGGTCCAGCGCCAGATGACGATGGCGGAGATGGCGAACTGGGCGGGCCACTTCTGGTTCTCCCAGTCGACGTTGTCGATCCCGAAGAAGCTCAGTCCCCAGTTGATCATGCCGAAGTCACGCTCGAAGAGCATGGTGAAGACGAGCGCGGCGGCGGCGATGGAGGTGGCGTACGGGGTGAGGACCGCGACCCGGAAGAACGTCGAGCCACGGAGCCGGTAGTTGAGGAGATGGGCGAGACCGAGCGCCATCAGCAGCTGCGGGACGGTGGAGATGACACCGATGGTGAAGGTGTTGGTCAGCGCGTTCCAGAACCGGTCGTCGTCGATGAGTTCGGTGAAGTTGGCGAGTCCTCGCCACTCCATCATGTCCATGGTGGACAGCTCGACGCGGTGCAGCGAGATCCAGAAGGTGTAGATGAGCGGGTAGAGGCCGAAGGCCCCGAAGATCACGAAGAACGGGGCGATGAAGGCGTACGGCACCGCTCGCACGTCCAGCCGGTGCAGGATGTTGCGTCGCGACTGGCCGGCGGCTCCGTCGCGGCCGGCGCCCTTCCCTGCGGAGCCGTCCGGGGGCGGGGGCGGCTGCCCGTCGGTGCGGGCTGCCGGGTTGGAGGTGGCCACGCGGGCGTCCTTCCATGAGGTCTGTGTGGGGCGGTTCGGTGGAACAGGGGTTTGCGGGGGGCGTCCCGGCGGCCGGGCCGGTCGGGCCGGAGCGGCTGCCGGGACTGCCCCACGGGTCAGCGCGTGGCCTTCTCGATGCGCTCGTCCGTCGTCTTCCATGCCTCGTCCGGGCTCTTGCCCTGCGCCTCGATCAGCTGGAGGCCCGCCGAGAACGCGTCCTTGATCGTGCCGTCCTTGCGCCCGAGGACCTGCTCGTCCGGGATCTCCTTCGCCGCGTCGCCGAAGATCTGGCCGATCGGCGCGCCGCTGAAGTACTCGGACTTGCCGTTGGCCACGGCCGGAATGTCGAGCGCCGTCTTCGAGGACGGGAAGTTGCCGAGCTTCTCGAAGATGGTCGCCTGCTGTTCGGGCGCGGTCAGCCAGGCGATGAGATCGGTCGCCTCCTTCTTCACGGGGCTGTTCTCCATCACCCCGAGGAACGCGCCGCCCCAGTTGGCTCCCTTGGGCGCCTTGGCGACATCCCACTTGCCCTTGTTCGCCGGTCCCGCCTTCTCACTGATGTGCGCGAGCATCCAGGCGGGACAGACGGTCGTGGCGAACGTGCTGTTGGCCAGTCCCGGGTCCCAGCCGGGCTGGAACTGCCGCAGTTTGGCGGTCAGTCCGGACTCCGCGGCGTCGGCCGCGAGCCCCCAGGCGTCCGTGACCACGGGGTTGTCCTTGTAGATGAGCTTGCCGCTCTTGTCGTAGAACTGCTGCTCGTCGCCGTAGATCATCGCGTTGAACAGCCCGCTGGAGCTGTCCATGAAGGCGAGCTTCTTGTTCTTGGTGCCCTTCTTGAAGTCCCGGCCGACGTCGACGTACTTGGACCAGTCCCCCGCCCACAGCTTCTCGACCTCGGCGCGCTCGGTCGGCAGCCCCGCCTGCTCGAACATGTCCTTGCGGTAACAGACCGCCATCGGACCGATGTCCGTGCCGAGCCCGAGCAACTTGCCGTCCTCCGTGGTGACCTGGCTCGACTTCCACGGCAGGTAGTGGTCGAGTCCGGGCGTCTTGGACAGGTCGGCGAACTTGTCCGCCCGGGTGTCGACCAGTTCCTTGGCCCGGCCTATCTCTATGCCCTGGATGTCCTTGAGGCCACTGCCGGCGGCCAGGTGCGTCTGGAGCGCCGTGTAGTACGTCTGCTCGTCGCCGGCCACGTCGGCCTCGATGAGGATGTCGGGATTCTCGTCCATGTACTGGTCGAGGAGCCCGGTCTCCTTGAACCCCATGACGCCGAAGAGGCCCACGCTGATGACGGTCTTGCCGTCCTTCGTCTTCGCCTCGCCGGTGTCGCCGCCGCCTCCGCAACCGGCCACGAGCACGAGCGAGAGACCGGCCGCCGCGACGGCGGCGAGCGAGGGGAAGCGGTTCGGAGAACGGGACGGAACACGGGAGGGAAGAGCGGAGAGTACGGATCCGAAGCGATGACGGGCGGTGCCCATGTGCTTCCTCCTTGCGGGCGCTCGACGCGCCGAAAAGTGACTCGGTGAACACACCGGACGCGGGCCCGTCATCCGGCGAACAAGTGAGTGGGAGCGCTCCCAGTCGGTTGTGGAAGACTCTGCGGAGTACGTCGCACCGTGTCAAGAGTTGAAGACATTTCCGTTGCCCGGAGATGTCCGGCACCGAGTGGGGCGGGACGGTACGTCGCGGGCCGAGTGCCCTGCGTGGACAGGAACCGGACCGCCCTCGCGGGCAGAAGTCAGGAGAAGCGATGAGCAGCCGTAAACAGCAAGGTCAGCGGCCAACTCTTGAAGCCGTCGCCGAGCTTGCGGGGGTGGGCCGTGGGACCGTTTCCCGGGTCGTCAACGGTTCGCCCGGCGTCAGCGCGAAGGCCCGCGCCGCGGTCGAGACGGCCATCTCGCAGCTGAACTACATACCCAACCCGGCCGCGCGCAGCCTGGTCACCAGCCGGACGGACTGCCTCGCGCTGGTGATACCCGAGTCGGAGAGCCGGCTGGCGGCGGAGCCGTACTTCTCGGCGGTGATCCGCGGCGTGAGTACGGAACTGGCCGACACCGAGATGCAGTTGCTGCTCATCCTGGTCCGCGACCGGCGCGAACTCGACCGGCTCACTCGCTTCGCCGCGGCCCGCCGGGTGGACGGCGTGCTGCTGGTGTCGATCCACGACGACGACCCACTCCCGGGCCTGCTCGAAGAGATGCGGATGCCGACGGTCCTCGCGGGCCGGCGCTCGCCCGAGGAGTCCCTGAGCCATGTCCACTCCGACAACGTCGGCGGCGCCGCGACGGCCGTACGGCACCTGATCGACGGCGGGCGCACCACGATCGCGACGATCACCGGACCGCTCGACATGGACGTCGGCAACAGCAGGCTCCGGGGCTGGCGCGAGGCCCTGGCGGAGCGGGGTCTGCCGGTGGACGAACACCTCGTCGCGGTCTCGGACTTCACCGAGGAGGGCGGGCGTACGGCGATGAGCGACCTGCTCGACCGCGCCCCGGGTATCGACGCCGTCTTCGCGGCGTCGGACGTGATGGCGGTGGGCGCGCTGACCGAACTGCGTGAGCGGGGGCGGCGGGTGCCCGAGGACGTGGCGGTGATCGGCTTCGACGACTCGGTCATCGCCCGGCATACGACACCGGCGCTGACGAGTGTGCGGCAGCCCATCGAGGCGATCGGCCGTTCGATCACGAGGCTGCTCCTGGAGGAGATCGCGGAGCCCACCACAGCCCACCAACAGCTCGTGCTGCCAACGACGTTGATCCTGCGCGACTCCGCGTGACGGGGGTTCCGCGTGACGGGGGCGGGGCGAGGTGGGACGGGCCGGCACGGGGCGGGGCCGGGCCGGCACGGTGGTCGACCGCCGGGCGGTGCGATCACCGCGACCGCGCCCCGGCGGGCCGGGTCCGGCGGGAGTCGGAGCCGTAAAAGATCGAAAAGCCCTCGCCCCGTACCCTCGACGAGCCGAAACCCCTTGCGCCCGCCGTCCGTTCGCTGTCAGTTCGCCGTCCGAGAAGGGCCACCGCCCATGAAGATCCAGTCCGTCGAAACGGTCGTCACCAGCCCCGGCCGCAACTTCGTGACCCTGCGGGTGACCACGTCCGAGGGTGTCGTCGGGCTCGGCGACGCCACCCTCAACGGCCGCGAACTGGCCGTCGACGCCTATCTGCGCGAGCACATCACCCCCCTCCTGCTCGGCCGTGACGCGGGCGCGATCGAGGACACCTGGCAGTACCTGTACCGGGGCGCCTACTGGCGGCGCGGCCCGGTCACCATGGCCGCGGTCGCCGCCGTCGACATGGCCCTGTGGGACATCAAGGCCAAGACCGCGGGGATGCCGCTCTACCAACTGCTCGGCGGGCGGAGCCGACGCGGCGCGCTCGCGTACGGGCACGCGGCGGGCCGGGACATCCCGGAGCTGCTGGACTCCGTGCGCGCCGTTCTGGCACAGGGCTACCGGGCGGTCCGGATCCAGACCGGCGTACCGGGCCTGGACGCGGTGTACGGCGTGGACGGCGGCGACGCCGCGACCGGGGTCGGGCTGCGGACCGGCGGCGGGAGCGGGGCGACGGGCGACCACCCGCTGCCGTTCGAGGAGGTGTGGGACACGGCCGCCTACCTCCGCCACATCCCGGCGGTCTTCGAGGCGGTGCGCCACGAGTTCGGCCCCGAACTCCCCCTGCTCCACGACGGCCACCACCGGATGACCCCGATCGAGGCGGCGCGGCTCGGCAAGTCCCTTGAGCCGTACGGTCTGTTCTGGCTGGAGGACTGCACCCCGGCGGAGGACCAGGCGGCGCTGCGGCTCGTACGGCAGCACACCACGACCCCGCTCGCCATCGGCGAGGTCTTCAATCATGTGAACGACTACACGACGCTGCTCGGCGAGCGGCTGATCGATTACGTACGTTCCGCCGTCACCCACGCCGGAGGCATCACGGCCCTGCGCAAACTCCTCGATCTGGCGGCGGTGCACGGCGCCAAGTCCGGGATCCACGGTCCGGCCGACATCTCGCCGGTGGGGATGGCCGCCGCGATCCATCTCGACGTGGCGATCCACAACTTCGGTATCCAGGAGTACACCCGCCACTCGGCCGGCACACTGGAGGTCTTCCGGCCCTCGTACACCTTCGACGGCGGACTCCTGAATCCCTCGGAGGCTCCGGGCCTCGGGGTCGAGCTGGATCTGGAGGCCGCCGCCCGCTTCCCGTACTCCCCCGCGTATCTGCCGGTGAACCGGCTGCTGGACGGCACGGTGCACGACTGGTGAGCGGGGTGGCCGCAGTCGGGTGGGCGCAGGGGGGTGGCCGCAGCGGCGCGTGCGCCGCGGTGACCGCAGCGGGCCCGGCCGGCGAAAACCCGGTTGCCGCCGGTCGGCGCCGCTGCCAGGGTCTGCGCGATGCCTACCTTCTCCGCACCTGACACCACACAGCTCGCCTACCACGTGTACGGCGATGGCTCTCCCCTGGTCTGCCTGCCCGGCGGGCCGATGCAGTCCTGCGATTACCTCGGCGAGTTGGGCGGCCTCTCGGCGCATCGGCGGCTGATCATGCTGGATCCCCGTGGCACGGGCGGGTCCGCCGTGCCCGCGGACCCGGCGTCCTACCGGTGCGACCGGCTGGTGGCCGACGTGGACGCGCTGCGCGAGCATCTCGGACTCGACCGGATGGATCTGCTCGGTCACTCCAGCGGCGTGAATCTGGCGGCGCTGTACGTGGGCCGACACCCGGATCGCGTCGGCAGGCTCGCGCTGATCGCCCCGAGTGTCTGGGCGGTCGGTATCCCGATCCCGGGCGAGGTGCGGCGCGAGACGGTACGGCCCCGCCACGACGAACCGTGGTTCCCCGAGGCGTACGCGGCGCTGGAGGCGATCACGCGGGGCCGTGCGACCGCCGACACCTGGCAGGCCATCACGCCCTTCTCCTACGGCCGTTGGGACGAGGAGGCGCGTGCCTACGAGAGCGCCGGGGAGGCTCAGCGCAACGACGAGGCAGCGGGCGTCTTCGCCGGAGAGGGCGCTTTCGACCCTCAGTCCACGCGCGAGGCACTCGGCCGGTTCGAGCGGCCGGTGCTGCTGCTCGCGGGCGAGGTCGATCCGGGAGCGCCGCCGGCCGTCGTGACCGAGTTCGCCGGGCTGTTCCGACACGCCGAACTCGTCGTGCAGCCCGGCGCGGGGCACTTCCCCTGGCGTGACGATCCCGAGCGGTTCGTGGCGGCGACGGCGGCGTTCCTGGCCTGAACTCCCGCCGGGCGACGGGGAGTCGGGGCCGGGGTCAGATCTCGGCGCCGACCCGCTTCAGCAGGTCGTCCGCGAGGTCCGCCGTCGGCCGCTCGCCGTCCAGGAAGATCGTCCCGGTGGGCATGGTGTCCACCGCCGCCACACAGCGCACCATCCTCTCCATGACCCATTCGAGGCCGGCGGCGTCGCGCTCCGGGTCGCCGCCACCGTGTGTGACCACCCGGGCCCTGAGGCGGCGCTCCAGCACGTCCGCCGGGACCTTGAGGAAGAAGTGGTGCATGGTGACTCCGGCCGCCTCCAGCGCGCCGAAGACCTCGCTCACATAGAGCGGATGCACGAGCGTCATCGGCACGAGGACCGGCCGCTCGTACTCCTTGAGCAGCCCCAGCGCCAGCGAGACCAACTGGCTTCGCCACAGCGGCAGATCCTGGAAGTCCCCGGTCGGGACGTCCACGATGTCCCGCAGGACGAGGCCGACCTGCTCCGGGTCGTACACCAGCGCGTCGGGCCAACGGCTCGACAGCTCCGCGACCAGTGTCGTCTTGCCCGCGCCGAAAGAACCGTTCACCCAGACGATCATGTTGTTCTCTCCTCTTCCGCTGCCGTGATCCGGTCGAGCAAGGACGTGTAGAGGGACCGCCTGTCGGGCCGCGCGTGGTCGGCCGTGTGCCGGAGCGCGGGGATCACCCGCCGGCCCAGGTGCTTCAGACCGTCGGCCGCCGCGCCGCGTACGGCCGGGTGGGGATGGTCGAGCAGGGCGACGATCGCGGGGACGGCGGGCTCCCAGCCCGCGTGGGTGAGGGTGCGGACCGCCGAGCGCACCACGTCCGGCTGCGGATCGTTCAGCAGCGACGACGTGTGGCCGAGGTACGTCGCCCGGTCGAACAGCGCTCGGGACGTGCGGTGGGCGTGGAGCCGGACACGAGGCCGCGGGTGGTGCAGCAACTCGCCGATCAGCTCGCGCAGTTCGGGGTCGTCGGGGTCTGTCGAGCGGGAGCGGTCCGCGGCGAGAAGGGTGAGCGCCCGGCGGATCCGATCGGGGCTGCCGGTACGGGCCAGACGCAGCAGATCCTGGCGGGAGGGCCCGGCCGTGGGTCTTCCCCGCTCCGTCAACCGCGCTCGTACGTTGGCGTGTTGACGATCGGCGGCCGGGTCGCGCAGCGGTCCTTCGACGAGGACGAGGCTGTCGGCGACACGGTCCCGGCGCTCGGCGCGCAGCCGGCGGCGGATCTCGGTGAGCTCGGGGGTGCGGAGCACCGGACGACCGGCGAGAAGGTCCAGGAACCCCCACGCGCCCGCCATGACGCGGTCGGCGATGGTCACGGCGAGCGTGTCCGCCGGGACGGCGGCCAGGACGGGACGAACCGCTTCCGGGGCCCGCTGCCACAGCTCCAGAAGCGCGGGTACGAGCGGTTCCAGGGCCGACGGGCCGAGTCGTGAGGCCACGCGGGCCAGCCGCTCGTACCGGATCCCGCCCGGCTCCGTCTCCCCCAGCAGTGCGGCGAGCGCGCCCGCCGGTACGGCGCCGGGCGGGATCTCGACGTCGACGCGACCGTGGAGGTACGCGCGCAGAACCGCCGAACGGAGTTCGGGATCCGGCCACTTGAGCAGCGCGAGAGCCGCGGTGCGACGCCGGTCCGGATCGGGCGCGTCGAGCATGCCCAGCAGACGTGCGCGCAGGGCCGCCGAACGTGGCTGGTCCAGATCGTCCGCGCGCACCGTCCGGTTCGGTCTCCGCGTGATCGAGGTGTCGGCGTCGGTCTCCCCGAGAGTCCAGGGCGGTACGTCCAAGGGTTGGAGAGCCGTCATCCGGTCGAGCAGAGCGGACCGGGTCGCGGGATCGGCGGTCGGATACGCGTCGGCCAACGCGGCAAGTTCCGCACGGGAGTTGGTCGGGGATGCGGGTGCGTCCGGGATCCCGAACGCCTCGCGCAGTACGGCTCCCCCGGCTCGGGCGGTGGCCGCCGCGGCGAGCGCCTGGTCCAGGTCCGCGCGCACCAGCACGGCGCCGCAGCCGCGCAGCAGGCGCAACGTCGGCGCGGGCGCGACGGCGGACAGCGCACGTACCGTCGCGGCGACGGCCCGCTTCTCCACCGTCGGCAAGGTTGGTGCCACTTCTTCGAGGACGGAGACGACGTCGCGTCCGTCGTCACTAGAAGCACCCGACGTCGCCTTGTCCGTCAGGCACCTGAGCAGAAGCCCGATGTGCCGTGCGTAGGTCCGCCGCTCGTCGTCGGACAGCCGGCTCGGGCGGATTCCGACCGCCACCCTGACCAGACCCATCCGCGTGCCGGACATCGAGTCCGGCAGCGAGTCGGCAAGGGCGAGCCAGTCCGCGTGCGTCGGCCGCAGCGCGCGCAGCAGGTGGCGCGCGGGCAGCTCCCGGCGTCCGGCGATCCGCAACGCGACCGCCGGCTGCCAGCCGCCGGTCTCCAGTGCGTCGACGTCGGACAGCGCCGCCCTGCCCGCCGAGCACTCCGCGAGGCAGTCGCTCAGCAGCGTGCGGGCGCGCGGCTCCTCCGCGCGGTCGAGGGCTGCGCGCAGTGTCGCCTCGTAGGCGGCACCGAGGATGGACCGCAGCGCCTCGACGAGTGCGGTCCTGAATCCCGGATTGTCATGCCGGGCAAGCCAGTTGAGGAGCTGAGGTACGGCGACCGCGGTGCCTGCTCGGGCCAGCACTCCCGCTGCGGTCTTCTTGATGTTCATGTTCGGGTGGTCGAGGCAGGCGGCGATCGCGTCCGACGCCCAGCGCGCGCGTGTGTGGCCGAGGGCGAGCAGTGCCTGCCGTACGGTCTGGATGTCGTCGGCCGTGGTCAGGGTGATGAGGCTCGCTGAGAGCGCCTGCGCGTCGTCGCCTTCGGTGTCCTGGGCGAGCAGCGCGATCACGTGTTTGCGCACATGGGGACTGCGGTGGCGGAGCATCCGATGCACGCGGGGCCGGGTGTGCGGATACGGAACTCTGGTGAGCAGTTCGAGGAGGATCACCCGCTCGTCGTCGGTCGGCCCGGGGCGGTCGAGCAGATCGAGAACGACGGTCGCGGCCAGTGCGTTGCCGGCCGCGTCCGCGTCGGAGGCGTCGAGCAGGCAGATCGGCCGGATCCTGCGCCTGGCGTGGAGCTGTCGGCCCAACTCCCGTACCGCTTCGAGGACTTCGCCGGGTACGACCGCCTCGCCTGCGGCCGGGCCGTCAGGCTGCGGGGACTGGTCGCGGCGACGCTCGGTCAACACGCGCTCCCGCAGGGCCAGTTCGGCCACCACGTCCAGGAGGAGATCGGCGATGACCGGGATCGTACTCGCGCCGCCGTGGGCGGCGAGTCCGCACAGCGCCGTCACCGGGTCGGCCCGGTCCACGCGGGCCGCCAGGAGCGCCAGTTCGCCCTCGTCGGGACCGCCGAGATCGGCGGCGATCCGCGCGGGGAGGTCGGCGGGGCCGAGACGTACGAGGAGGGCTCGGCGCTCTGCCGCGTCCTCGGTGAGCTGCCAGAGCAGCTCAAGTGCCCGGTTCCGTACGGCGCGCAGGTGGGGAGCGATGACGCCCCCGGCGCCCCCGCCCCCGCCGCCGCTCGCCGTGAGCCCGAGTCCGTACCGCAGCGCGGCGACGGTCCGGGATCCCCCGATCGCCTCCAGGGTGTCGAGAGCGGCCCCGGGCTCCGTCTCAAGCCGCGTCAGCACCGCCTCTTCGGCGGCCGTGTGCCGCAGCGCGCGCAGCGCGTCGAAGAACGGCCGAGGGGCCGAAGTGGCCTCCAGCGCCCTGGCGATGGCGTCGCCGACCGGGATGTCGCCGGACTCCCCCATGCCCTGTCCGGCCAGCGCGACCAGCAGGTCGAGGCGGCGCGGCCACTGCGGATCATCGGCCGGGGCGTCGGTCAGCAACCGGAACATTTCCTGACGGCAGGTGAACAGGATGGTGGCGACATCGCGCGGTGCGATGGCGTGGTCGGCCAGCGCGAGGGCGATCACGGCCGGGACATCGGGGGCGGTCACGAAGTGTCCGCGCCGGTGGAGCCCGCGCAGACAGGCGATGGCGGGCTCGCCGAAGAGCAGCGGGTCGCGGGTGGCGACGGCCGTCAGCTCGTGGATGTGGTCGCGTGTCGCGAGGGAGCCGAGCAGTTCCAGGGCGCGGCGGCGCAGCCGGGGCGTCAGGTCCGGGTCGTCAACGGCCCGGCGCAGTACGCCGCTCTCGCCGTAGCGGGCGAGTGTGGTGAGCGCGGCTTCGGCCACCTCGGGTCGTACGGTCGCTTCGGCGGCGCTCAGCAGGGTGGACACGGCGGACAGGCGACCGGGCGGCAGGGGCTCCAACACCGCCCAGGGCTCGGCGAGTTCGGCCAGGGCGGCGGCGACGGTCGCGGGCGCCGCGTCGACATCGAGCAGGCGCGCCAGATGGGCCCGTACGAGCGCGGCCGACAGGACTCCGGCGTGCAGGCCTTCCCGGGCCAGTCTCAGCGACTCGCCCACCAGCACCGGATCGCCGCTGTCCAGCAGCTCCGCGATCAGTTGTCGGGGCCGGCGAGCCCCGGCGATGCCCGTCCCGCGTACGGCGTGGTGAAGCAGCTCGCCCGCGGGCTCTCGCCGGACGGTCGTCGGGTCGCCCGCGATCTCGGCGCGCAGCCAGGCGATCTGTACGCGTACGGGGAGCCGGGCCGTACGCCACGCCGGGGCTCGGCCCGCGACGGCGTAGGGCGTCGGCACGTACGGGCCGAGCCGCGCGTACAGCTCCGCCAGGACGAGAGCGTCCTCCGCCGACCAGGTCCCGGCGGCGGACAGTGCCGTGGGCAGCAGAGCACCGAGTTCCGCCGGCTCACCGACGGCGGCCCGCTCTCCGAGGAGCGCAAGCCCCAGCGACCGTACGGGGGCGTCCTCGTGCCGGAGCAGCCGCTCGAAGACGACGGGCGGGCAGCGGGCAGCGTCCACGAGCACGGACAGCCGACGCACGTCGGCCCGCCGGAGCGCGTCGTCGAAGGCTTCGTCGAGGGCTTCGTCCACCGGGGTCATCGCGATCGATCCTAGGCGCGGCGTCGATCGCCCCACCAGGGAGATTCGGCCGCCGGGAACCGGCCCCGACGTCCGCCGGTGTCAGCCAGGGTCTGTCGTTTGGATCAGGCCTGATCCAAACGACAGACCCTATGTGGCGGAGCTGTCCCGCGCGACCAGTGCCCAGCTCTCGCCGTCCTGGCTGCGGACGATGTCCATGACCTGGACCACGGCGTCACGGTTGAGGGGTCCCCGGAGCCGGGCCATCCGGAATCCGGGGCGCTGGGCGAGCGGTGACCGGGCGGGCGGTGCCACTCGGTCGACCGGGACGTCCACCCTTGTCTCGTCGATGGCCAGGACGACTCCGGCCGTGTCGTGGTTGAAGCGCGCGACCGCCAAGAGCACTGCCTCCTCGGTCGGGGAGCAGTGGACCGTGCCGTCGCGGGCGAGTGACGGCGGCGCGTAGGGCCGGTCCGGATCGGCCAGCCAGTTTTCCAGTACCGCGAAGTGATAGAGCATGGGGCGGTTATAGCTGTCCGGACGGGACCCGCGCGTCCGCACCGCCGCACTCACCGGAACGGACCATCCGCGCCTGTTCGGTGTCCGCGGTCCGTTCGTGCGGTGCGCGGAGGAGGCAGCAGCACATTGCCGGGGTGCGCCCCCAGTCTCCGTACCGTCTCGCCTTCGGCGCTCCGCACCGGTGCCACGACGCACGAACCATCGCCGCTCGCGCGTGAAGGTAGTGACCCGCTGCCCGTACCCGCACATCGTTATCCGGGTGGAGACCGCACGGCGCGGCTGGTAGTTTGCCGGTCATGACCAGCCCCGAGGCCGACAGACTCTAGCCACCGGTCGCCCGGTGGCTGATCCGCTGTCGAGTTGACGCCCGTACGACCGTGAGGGTCGTGCACGAGTGCTCGGTACGGCTGTTGCCGCCGGTCCGCCGTCGTGTGGGCCGCCTCTGAACGTCGGCACTCGCAGAGTCCCGCGTTTCCGCGTCTCCTGTTCTGTCCGGTCCGTCCTGGCCACCCTCGGTGAACTCCCAGGGCCTGCCCGACGGTTGGCAGAACTCCGCCGCGTTGCCCCCTGCGCCGTGACACGCCGTCATGCCGCCTCACGGTCGCGGCCCACCTCCCCCGCATCACATGACAGGCCGTCAATTCCTCTGCCTCCCATGGGGTTCCTTCATGCCATTCGCTGTCTACGTGCTCGGGCTCGCCGTCTTCGCCCAGGGCACCTCCGAGTTCATGCTGTCCGGGCTCGTCTCGGGCATCGCCGAGGACCTGCAGGTGTCCATCCCCGCCGCGGGGCTCCTGACCTCGGCATTCGCCGTGGGGATGGTGATCGGCGCGCCGTTGATGGCGCTCTTCAGCCGTAAGTGGCCGCGCCGCCGCGCACTGCTGATCTTCCTGACCGCCTTCGTCGCCGCGCATGTCGTCGGCGCCGTGACCCCTGGTTACGGGGTGCTGCTCGCGACCCGGATCGTCGGCGCGCTGGCCAACGCGGGATTCTGGGCGGTCGCCCTGGTCGCCGCGCTCGCGATGGTCGAGCCGGCGGCGCGGGCGCGTGCCACGTCGGTCGTGGTCGGTGGTGTCACCGTCGCCTGTGTGGTGGGCGTGCCCGCCGGGGCGCTGCTGGGTGAACACCTGGGGTGGCGGGCCGCGTTCTGGGCGGTGGCTCTCGTGTCGCTGCCCGCCCTCGTCGCGATCGTGACCTCGGTACCGGACAACAGGCCCGCGACGACCACGAGGTCCTCGGCCGCGAGCACCGGAACTCCCACCGTACGGGCGGAGTTGCGCGCCCTCACGGGCCGGCGCGTGCTGCTCACGCTGCTGACGATGGCGCTGGTCCAGGGCGCGACGTTCGGCGCCTTCTCCTACCTCGAACCGCTGGCCACCCACGTCACCGGACTCGGCGACGGATGGGTGCCCGCCCTGCTGGCGCTGTTCGGTGTGGGGTCGTTCGTCGGCGTCACCGTCTCCGGCCGTGTCGCCGACGCGCGGCGGAGCACGTTCGTCCTGGCCGGGATGGTGTCTCTCGCGCTCGGCTGGAGCGCGCTGGCGCTGGGCGCGGTGAGTCCGTTGGCGGTGGTGGCGCTCGTCCTCGTCCAGGGGATGCTCGCGTTCGGCACCGGTTCGGCGATGATCTCCCAGGTGTTCCAACTGGCGCCCGGCGCACCGACTCTGGCCGGTGCCTTCGCGACTGCGGCCTTCAACGTCGGTGCGGCGGCCGGTCCCTGGCTCGGCGGGCTCACCATCGACGCGGGCCTGGGCTTCCGGTCACCGGTGTGGGTGAGCGCGGTGCTGATGGTCCTCGCTCTGATCACGGCCGGTGTCACCCGTCTCGTTTGCTCGCCGGAACTCACGACAGCTTCAGTCGCAGTGAAAAGCTAGACCCCTCTCAATAATGAAAGGCCGCTCCTGTGCCGGTCGGCAAAGACACCTCCAGCCCGGACACGCCGCTCGGGAGGTGGGAATGCGCAGCGCCCGCCGAGGTGGTGCGGCTGTTCTCCGTCCTGCGTTGCCCGTGGTGGATCGCGGGCGGTTACGCGATCGAGTACGCCGTCGGCCATGCCTTCCGCCCCCACGGCGACATCGACGTCCTGCTGCTGCGCCGCGACCAACTCGCGGCGCAGCAGGCCCTGGTGGGCTGGGAGTGGTGGGCCGCCGATCCGCCGGGCACGCTGCGCCCCTGGGCGTCCGGCGAGACCCTGCCGGTCGGCGTCCACGACATCTGGTGCCGCCCCG
This sequence comes from Streptomyces sp. NBC_01716, assembly GCF_036248275.1. Classification (NCBI taxonomy): domain Bacteria; kingdom Bacillati; phylum Actinomycetota; class Actinomycetes; order Kitasatosporales; family Streptomycetaceae; genus Streptomyces; species Streptomyces sp. NBC_01716. The sequence continues at coordinate 284,041 of NZ_CP109181.1, forward strand.
GGCCCGGCGAGCCCTGGAAAATCCAGGTCATGCTCGACGAATCGCACGGCGGGGAGTGGACGTCGCGCCACGATCCCCGGGTGCGCCGCCCCGTCGGAGAGCTGGGCGTGACCTCCCCTGAAGGTGTGCCGTATCTGGCACCCGAGGTGCAGCTCTTCTACAAGGCGCGGCAGCTCCGCCCCAAGGACGAGGAGGACTTCACCGCCGTACTGCCGCTGCTGGCCCGCGACGGGCGTGACTGGCTCGCGCGGGCGATCTCCCTGGCGTACGGCCCGCAGAACCGATCCCGCACCGAAGTCTCGCATCGCCTGCATCCGTGGCTCGCGCGGCTGGAGCACGCGGGCGACCGGTGAGGTGATCGGCCGCCGCTCGTCACACCCGCCGCGTCCCACACGTCAACACGGTGAAGGAACGCACCGACGGGTGGGGTCGAGAGGTACGGCGATGGACGACAACGAATTCCTGGCGAGGCGCTTCGAGGCGCACCGCACCCATCTGCGGGCGGTGGCCTACCGGATGCTCGGTTCGCTGAGCGAGGCGGACGACGCCGTCCAGGAGACGTGGTTCAAGCTGCACCGCTCCGACACGAGCGAGGTGGAGAATCTCGGCGGCTGGCTGACGACGGTCGTGGGCCGCGTCTGCCTGGACATGCTCCGCTCGCGTAGCTCACGGCGTGAGGACCCGCTGGAGGAGCCCGTACGGCTGCCCGACCCGATCATCAGCGGCGCGGCGGGCGTGGACCCGGAACACGAGGTGCTGCTCGCGGACTCGGTCGGGCCCGCGCTGCTCGTGGTGCTCGAAGCGCTGACTCCGGCCGAGCGGCTGGCCTTCGTCCTGCATGATCTGTTCGGGGTGCCGTTCGCGGAGATCGCCCCGGTCGTCGGCCGCACCCCGGCCGCCGCGCGGCAGCTCGCCAGCCGTGCCAGGCGGCGGGTGCGGGGGGCGGCTCCGGCCCCCGACCCGGATGTCGTCAAGCAGCGCGAGGTCGTGGACGCGTTCCTCGCGGCGGCGCGGGACGGTGACTTCGACGGGCTGGTCGCGCTGCTCGACCCGGACATCGTGGTGCGTTCGGACGGCGGGACGCTGCGTCCTGGCGGTCTGGTGCGCGGCGCTGCGGCCGTCGCGGGCGGGGCGATCTTCGCGGCCCGGTTCGCCGAGGTGTCGCGGCCGGCGCTCGTCAACGGCGCGGCGGGAGTTGTCGCGACCACGGACGGGCAGCCGGTCTCGGTCATGGCGTTCACGATCTCCGGGGGAAGGATCGCCTCCATCGACATCCTCAACGACCCCGAGCGGCTGGGCCGGCTCGATCTGACGGTCCTGGACGGCTGAGCGAGGGGTGTCAACTCATGGCAGTGAGCGGGTGCGGGTCAGGCAGGGCGCCGTCGGAGCCCTTCGAGGGCCTGGGCGAGTGCCACTTCCAGGTAGTCGATCCGGTCGGTCGCCATCAGCATGCCAGCGCCGCCCGAGACGGCGGTCAGGATCGCGGTCGCCGACTCTTCGGCGTCGACGGACGCGTCGATCTCTCCCGCGTCCTTGAGTGTCCGCACCCCGGCGACGAGATGGGCGTGCCAACGGTCGTACAGGCCGGTGACGATGGTGCGCGTCGCCGGGTCCGCCATGCCGAGCTGGCTGGTCAGCGCCGAGAGCGGGCAGCGCTGCCGCTGCGCGTCGTACCTCTCGATGATCCGCCGGTGCCAGGCATCCCAGGCGTCCCAGGACGTGAGATCGCCGAGCATCGGCTGCTGGTCCGCCAGCACCTGCTCGGCCTCGTACTCGGCCACGGCAAGCAGCAGGTCGGACTTGCCGGCGGGGAAGTAGTGGAAGAGCTGGCTCTTGCTGGTGGCCGTCACCGCCCGGATGTCGTCCAGATTGACGTTGGCGACGCCCCGCTCGCGCAGCAGACCGGCCGCGCCCTCCACGATCCGCTGTCTGGTGCGGGCACCTCTGGCTGTCAACACATCGCCGAGGCTACCAACTCTGGACCGCACAGTCCATTTCACGTGTTACGTTGTGGACCAGGCGGTCCAGTCTCAGTCTGGCCCCGTCCGACTCCCACAGGAGAAGCGCACAGTCATGGGCACACGTCTGCGGAACAAGACAGCTCTCGTCACGGGATCCACCAGCAATATCGGCCGGGCGATCGCCGTCACCCTCGGGGCCGAGGGGGCGCATGTCATCGTCTCCGGCCGCAGCACGGAGCGCGGCGCCCAGGTCGTCGAGGAGATCAGATCGGCCGGCGGGCGCGCCGACTTCGTCGCCGCCGATCTCGACGGGACGTCCCGGGCGAGCCGCACGCTCGCGGAGGAGGCGACGTGCGCGCTCGGCGGGCGGATCGACATCCTCGTCAACAATGTCGGCGTCACCACGGGTGGCGCGAGCACGCCGGACACCACCGAGGCGGACCTCGACCTGGTGTACGCGGTGAACGTGAAGGCACCGTTCTTCCTCACCGCGGCGATCGCTCCCGCCATGGCGGCGGCGGGCGGCGGCGCCGTCATCAACCTCGGGTCGTGGGTGGCCCGCCTCGGCATCCCGGTGGGCAGCGGGTACGCCGCCACCAAGGGGGCGCTGGAGACCCTGACGCGGGCCTGGTCCGCCGAGTTCGGCCCGCGCGGGGTGCGCGTCAACGGCATCTCGCCCGGGGTGGTGCGCGCGCCCGAGCCGGGTGACACCGGGCCGCACCCGGCCGCCGCCATGATGAACGGCACGCCCGCCGGAACCACAGGGATGCCGGACGCGGTGGCCCAGGCAGCCGTGTATCTCGCCGGGGACGAGGCCGCTTTCGTGCACGGCACGGTGATCGACGTGGACGGCGGACGGGTGGGCGTGGCGGTCATCTCCGCCGCGTGAGCCCTGGTCGCGGACCGGCGCGGACCGGCGCGGCCCCGGGCGCCGGCAAGCAGGCGGCGGGGAGGCCCGCAACCGGTGGATCGACGAGCGGAAGGACTCGCCGATAAGATGTCAACACCGAGTTGACACCCTTACCCCTGTCAACCTACCGTTGACACATGACGCATCCCATCCGGCTCGACGATCTGATCGACGCCATCAAGAAGGTTCACACCGACGCTCTCGACCAGCTCTCCGACGCGGTCATCGCCGCGGATCATCTCGGCGACGTGGCGGATCACCTGATCGGTCACTTCGTCGATCAGGCACGACGCTCCGGCGCCTCCTGGACGGACATCGGCCGCAGCATGGGGGTCACCCGGCAGGCCGCCCAGAAGCGGTTCGTCGCGAAGGCCCAGGACGAGGGGACCGACCTCGACGCCAGCCAGGGGTTCAGCCGCTTCACCGACCGGGCCAGGAAGGTGGTGATGACCTCCCAGGAGGAGGCCCGCGCCGCCGGCAACGACCAGATCCGGACGGAACACCTCGCGCTGGGCCTGCTGAGCGAGCCCAAGGGAATCGGCGCGCTGGCCGTCTTCGCGCAGGGCGTGACGGCGGAAGCCCTGCGTGACGCGGTCGAGGCCGTCCTGCCCCCGGCCGTCGGGGAGGTGCCCGACCTCATTCCGTATGACGCGGGCGGGAAGAAGGCCCTGGAACTCACCTTCCGCGAGGCCCTGCGCCTGGGGCACAACTACATCGGCACGGAGCACATCCTGCTCGCCCTGCTCGAACAGGAGGACGGCAAGGGGGTACTCAGTGGGCTCGGTATCAACAAGCCGGCCACCGAGTCCTACGTCTCCGAGGCGCTGACCGCCATCGTCGCCGCACAGGAGAACGCCTGATCCGACCCGGCTCCGGCTGTCCCCGCCCGGTATTCCCGAGCGGTACGCCGCCGGCCCCGGCGCGCCTCCTCGCGAGCGCGCCGGGGCCGGCGGCGTACCGGCGTAATCCTCAAGGTCGTCCGGCCGCCGGGACCTCCTCGTCCGCCGGCACCGGACCGGGCGGGGTGCCGTCCCCGAAGGGCCGGCCGCCCAACTCCTCGCGGTGGTGCGGTGTCAGCCAGCCGGAGAGATCGGGTCCCAGCGGGACGATGCCGGTGGGATTCACACCCGTGTGCACCATGTAGTAGTGCCGCTTGATGTGATCGAAATCGACCGTGTCGCCGAAGCCGGGCGTCTGGTAAAGGTCCTTCACATACGCCTGGAGCACCGGATCCTCGGTCAGTTTGTTGCGGTTGCACTTGAAGTGCCCGTGGTAGACGGCGTCGAAGCGCACCAGCGTGGTGAACAGCCTGATGTCGGCGTCGGTGAGGCTGTCCCCCACCAGATACCGCTGACCGGCCAGCCGCTCCGACACCAGGTCGAGCCGGCGGAAGACATCGCGGTACGCGCGCTCGTAGTCACTCTGCTTCGTCGCGAAACCGGCCCGGTACACACCGTTGTTGACGTCCAGGTAGATACCCTCCATCACCTCGTCGATCTCGTCGCGCAGCGGCTCCGGGTACAGATCGGGCGCGCCGGGCCGGTGCAGCGCCGTCCACTCGGTCGCGAGGTCGAGCGTGATCCGCTGGTAGTCGTTGGTGACGAGTTTCCCGCTCGGTACGTCCACGATCGCCGGCACACTGACACCACCGGGGTAGTCCGTCTCGCGCGCGTCGTACGCCTCGCTGAGGAAGCGGATGCCCAGCACGGGGTCCCGGTCGTCGGGGTCGAGGCTGAAGCGCCAACTGCGCTCGTCCTGGATCGGATCGGCGATGGCGAGCGAGAGGGCGTCCTCCAGGCCGAGGAGCCGCCGGGAGACGAGGGCGCGGCTCGCCCACGGGCACGCGCGGCTCACCACCAGCCGGTAGCGACCGGCCTCCACGGGCCAGCCGTCCCGGCCGTCGGCCGTGATGCGGTCGGTGAAATGACTCCTGGAACGCTTGAAGGGCTTCTTGGCGTGCGCCGCGTTCCCCTCCCTGCCCTTGGCTTCCCTGGCGCCGGTTGCGTCGCTCATGACCATCCTTCCCCGGTGGACCCCTGAGGAGAGCCCGGGGCCGGCCTTCGACCATCGGCCGGCCGCTCTCCCCCACGGTGTCCAGCATGCGCGGAAACACCGGTACGGGCAGCGTGGACCCCTCTTATGCCGCACATAAGTACGTCCCGGATGGCGCAACACGGACAGGTGTGGGTTTGTTGTAGCGACGCGTGCGCGCTGTTCACGCACCGTGACCAACACGGTGTGTGCCTACCCGTGAAGTTCGACGCAAGGGAGCCGCGCCATGCCGCTCGACCCCACCCCCGCCAACAACGAACACCACTTCGACGAACTGCCCGACCCGGACGCCCATGGGCCCGCCGGACCGCGGGACCCGCTCGCGGAGTCCGGCGAGGAGCCCATACGCACGCTGCTCTGGACGGCCGCTACGTATCGCCCGCTGGAGGAAGTGGCAGCGCTGGTGATGCTGCTCAAGCGGACGGGTGAGGTGCCCAACCCCGGTGACGAGGCCCTGCGGGTCGCCGCCGTGGCGCGTCCGATAGACGAGGTCATGCGGCTCGTCGCCATGCTGAACGAGCCGCCGCACGAATTCGACGAGGCCGACACGACGCTGCGCGCCGCGGCCGTGGGGCGGCCGATCGAGGAGGTGGCGCAGCTGGTCTCGTACCTCGGCACCCACGAGAACGAGCCGCCCTTCGCGACCGCCCCTCAGAACGCGGACCATCGGAGGCCGGCGCCCAGAGCGTTCGGGCGGCCCGACGAGGAAGCCCGGCCCGGCGAGCCCGACACTCGCGACGACCGCCGCGAGGGCCCCATCAACCTCGTCAGCCTCGCCGACCCCATGGCCCACACCTCTCGCCGCCCCGAGCCGGAGCACGAGCCCGAGCCCGAACACGTCGCTCCGTGGATGAGCGCCCCGGCCGGTCCCCCGACCGAGGTCCCGCGCCTCGCCCCGCCGGCCGGGCCCCGCGATCGGGACCGGGAGCGCGACCGGGACCGTTCGGCTCCGTCCGCCCTGCGATCCCCTCTGCGTTCGCGGCTGCGCCGGCCCGCCGCCGTCGCGCTGCTCGCGTGCGGTGTGATCCATCTGCCCACCGACTTCGCCGGTCTTCGGTCCGGCGGCTACGCGGACGCCGTGTCCCTCGTCGTCACCGTGCTCTGCCTGATGTTCGGCGCCTGGCTCGCGGTGGCCGACACCGCGCGGATCTGGGCGGCGAGCGCGGCAACGGCCGTCGGGGCCATCGCGGCTCACACCCTGTCGAGCCTCGGCACCACCGATCTCCTCCAGAGCAGTCTGGGCGCGGAGTTCGGCTGGGCGAGTCTCGCGGCGGTGGGCTGCGCGGGGGTCACACTGGCGCTCGCGGGCTTCGCCCTGATGCTCCGCCAGAAGACAACGGAGGAGGCGCCCCTGCGGTCGCCGGCGGCGGGCAGCCCCTACGACGCCTGAGAATCCCCACCTCACACCCCGTCCCCCGTTCGCGGTCTGTCACCGGCCACGAGCGGGGGACGGTCGCGTCGCGACGCTCCATCAGCCGTTCGATCGGCCGTGACCGGGCCCTGCGGCGGTCCAACTGATCGTTCACACAAGCCTCTTGACGTGCACGCGACTGCCTGTATGGTCTAGGCCAAGTGGTAAAGACCTTTGCCGAATGCACGCGCGGATGAATGCCTTCGGAAAAGGCCGCACGCCACCGCCCTTCGCGCCTCTTGGCCCCACACCTGAGAGGCCCGCCCGCACCGTACTCATGTCCCCCCACGGACCGGTACGGAGCGGGAAGACCTGATGTGAAGGAGTACGTATGCATTCGAAGAGGAAGATGGCCGTCGCCCTCGGTGCGGTGATCGCGCCGATCGTCGCGATAAGCCTTCCCGCCGGTTCCGCGAGCGCCCACGGTTATATCTCCGACCCGCCGAGCAGGCAGGCCCAGTGTGCCGCCGGAACCGTCAGCTGCGGTGACGTCAAGTACGAGCCCCAGAGCGTGGAAGGCCCCAAGGGCCTGACCAGTTGCAGTGGCGGGAACTCCCGCTTCAGCGAACTGGACGACGACGGCAAGGGCTGGGCGGTGACCCCGATCGGCTCCAGCCAGAACTTCAACTGGAAGATCACCGCGCGGCACTCCACCAGCACCTGGCAGTACTTCGTCGGCGGCCAGAAGGTCGCGGAATTCAACGACGGCGGCGCGCAGCCCGGAGCGACGGTCACCCACAACGTCAACTTCGGCGGTCTGTCGGGCAAGCAGGAGATTCTCGCGGTCTGGAACATCGCCGACACCGCGAACGCGTTCTACGCGTGCATCGACGTGAACATCGGCGGCTGACGAATTCTCCCGCGGAGCCGGTAACCACGATCCCTCCGCCGAAGAAGCACTGACCGCCGGGCGTTCCCCCGGTGCCCCTCCCTGTGCCGGACGGTGCCCGATCCCCGCGCCGGTGAGCCCCTGATCTGCGAGAAGGGGCTCACCGGTGCCGCTCGACCCACCCCCCACACACCTGGGCCGCGGCATGTCTCCGAGGCCCTTTCAAGGAGTGAATCCCTTGCGTAAGCGCCTTATCGGCCTGTTCGCCGCGACCGCGTCGGCCGCCGCTCTCTCCCTGACGTCGCTCGCCCCTCTCTCGTCCGCCGCCGAGGAGGGCGCCGCCGACTTCATCGTCAGCGAGTCGCAGTTCAACCAGATGTTCCCGAACAAGAATCCCTTCTACACCTACGGCGGGCTGAACGCCGCGCTGAGCGCGTACCCGGGATTCACGGGAACGGGCAGTGACACCGTACGTAAGCAGGAAGCCGCGGCGTTCCTGGCGAACGTCAGTCACGAGACCGGTGGACTTGTCCATGTGGTCGAGCAGAACACCGCCAACTACCCGCACTACTGCGACGCTTCACAGCCTTACGGCTGCCCGGCCGGCACCGACAAGTACTACGGCCGCGGACCGATCCAGCTCAGCTGGAACTTCAACTACAAGGCGGCCGGGGACGCGTTGGGCATCGATCTGCTCAACAACCCCGACCTCGTGCAGAACGATTCCGCCGTCGCGTGGAAGACCGGCCTCTGGTACTGGAACACCCAGACCGGCCCCGGCACCATGACCCCCCACAACGCGATCGTGAACGGCGCCGGATTCGGCGAGACCATCCGCAGCATCAACGGCAGTATCGAATGCAACGGCGGAAACCCCGCCCAGGTGCAGAGCCGTATCGACAAGTACACCCAGTTCACCGGAATCCTCGGTGTGGAGCCGGGTGGCAACCTCAGCTGCTGACGCGGCCCTTGGGACGCGTACGAGGGGTGGCACCGCCGGTGACGGCGGTGCCACCCCTCGTCGCTGTCGCCCGCGCGCTACCGGTCGGCCTCGTCCGCGCCGCCGGTGCGCTCGCACCTCTCGTCCAGCGCGCCGGTGACGTAGTGGATATGGATGCCTTCCTCGCCCGGTGCCCGGTCCGGGCGCAGGATCAGATGCTCGTCGTAGTCGCCGCCGTTCTGACTGCGGTACGGGATCGGCTCGGTGTCGGGGATCGTCAGGAGCCTCTGCCGCAGCTGGCCCACGGCCGTCTTGTACTCCGCGTCGGAGAGTCTGACCGCGCCGTTGACGACGAGCGGCGGCACGACGGTCATGCCGGGATACCACAACGTGCCGTGCAGCAGCGGGAACAGGACGTCGTTGATGTCGCCGTGGATACCGCGCGGTCCGGTCGTCGCCGCGTTGGCTCCGACCGTCGTCAGCACCAGGGCGCGCCTGCCGACGAGTCCGCCGCTGCCGTACCGCTGGGCCCTGCCGGTCACCGGGTCGAGCACGCCCTGGGCGAAGCCCTGGATGAACAGCCGGTCGAACCAGCCCTTGAGGATCGCCGGCGGCCCGAACCACCAGAGCGGGAACTGCACGACGAGGGTGTCCGCCCACAGAAGTTTCTCCTGCTCCCGGCGGATGTCCTCGCTGAGCGTGCCGTTCTCAAGCGCGTACTGGGACTCTTCGAGGACGTCGAGCCGTTCGCCGGGGTCGTGGTGGAAGTCGCCGTGACCCACCACCGGGTTCCACTCCATGGCGTACAGGTCCGACTCGACCACCTCGTGGCCGTGTTCACGGAGCACGGCGATTCCCTCGTCGCGCAGCGCGCCGTTCAGGGAGCGCGGATCAGGGTGGGCGTACAACCAGAGCACTCGCACGGCGCGTCACCTGCCTTTCCTCGGTACGACGACGGCGTTGGCCGATTTTCCATGCTACTGCCGTGCCTTCGGAGCCTTTTGGGGACGCCCGGCTCCCGTCACATCGCCAGCCGGGCCGCCACGGAGATCCCACCGGCCATGAACCCGACGCCGACCAGCATGAACGCCCACTGCGCGCCGTGCCCGTAGCCCTCTATCCGCATCCGTTCCGGGCGCCGCGGGTCGTAGCGGATCCGGACGGGCGTTCCGGGCTTGAACCTGCCGACCCATGACCGCCCGTACGGCGACTCCACCTCCATCCGGCGGCCGTCGCCGGTGACCCACCCGACGACCGGGCGGTGGATCCGGTCGCCCTGCCCGCTGGACGTCGTCTCCAGCCGGACCACCCAGCCCGCCGCCCGTACTCCGTCGCGCCGCAGGGCGAAGATCCGCCAGAAGCCCACGAATCCGATCGTGAAGACCACGGCGCCGACAACGGCGAACCCGAGAGGGAACAGCCAACCCGACACAGAACACACTCCCTCACGGCGCCACTCACCGTCGCCGGTCAACCTACCCGCGGGTCGGAGCGGGTCGCCAGGCCCGCGGGCCCGCCCACCCCTGACTCGGCACGGCCCTCGGTACGCGGTAGGGGTGTACTCAGCAACACCCCAGACCTGGGTCGTACGCCCAATGTGCCCGCGTCCGGCGCCGCGTAACTTCTCACTCGTGGCACAGAGCGTGTCCCAGGGGAAGGAAAGACCATGTTTCGTCGTAGGAGTACGACCGGAGGGGCCAGGAGCCAGGAAGCTCTGCGCCTGGTCAAGGTCGCGAAGGTCTACGGCACGGCCGAGAACGCCGTGACCGCTCTCGACAGCGTGTCCCTGAGCCTTTCCACCGGTTCTTTCACCGCCGTCATGGGGCCATCGGGCTCCGGCAAGTCCACTCTCCTCCAGTGCGCGGCCGGTCTCGACCGGCCCGACAGCGGCCAGGTGATGGTCGACGGCGAGGAGATGACAGGCGGCAGCGAGGCGGCCCTGACCAAGTTCCGCCGCCGCCGGATCGGCTTCATCTTCCAGCAGTACAACCTCCTGCCCACCCTGACCGTCGCCCAGAACACCGTCCTGCCGCTGAAGCTCGCAGGCCGCCGTATCGACAAGGCCCGCGCCAGGGAGATCCTCACCCAGGTCGGCCTCGGTGACCGCCTCGGCCACCGGCCCGACCAGCTCTCCGGCGGCCAGCAGCAGCGCGTCGCCATCGCCCGCGCCCTGGTCACCGAGCCCAGCGTGATCTTCGCCGACGAGCCCACCGGCGCCCTCGACATCCGCAGCGCGCGAGGTGTGCTGCGGCTGCTCCAGGAGACCGTACGCATCCACGGACGCACCGTCGTCATGGTCACCCACGACCCGGTCGCCGCCTCCTTCGCGGACTCCGTACTCTTCCTCGCCGACGGCCGCCTGGCCGGACATCTCAGCAGGCCGACCGTCGACGCCGTCGCCGAACGCCTCGCGCACCTCGGAGACACCGTCAACCGTCACCAGACGCACGTGGGGGTGTGAGCGATGTTCACTCTGGCCATGCGCTCCATCGTCCAGCGCCCCGGACGCCTCATCGCGACCCTGCTCTCCGCGTTCCTCGGCTCCGTGATCATCATGTCGTTCAACTCGATGCACGACACGGCGGGCGGCGCGAACATCGACGACCGGAGCTCCGAGACCCTCACCACCGCCGCGACGGTGGTCGGCGGCTACGGCACGCTTCTCGTCTTCTTCGCCATCGCCTCCACCCTCACCGTCAACGTCCGCCAGCGCGGCGAGGAGATCGCACTCCTGCGCAGGACCGGTGCCACGCCGGCCCAGATCAAGCGGATGATCGTCGTCGAGTCGGCCGTCGTCGCGGTCGTCAGCATGCTGCTGGCGATCCTGCCCGCGAGGATCGGCGGCGAGCAGTTGCTCAACGTCTTCAAGGACACCGATCAGGTGGCCGGGAGCGTGGACTTCGTCTTCGGCCCGATCGCCCTGACCGCCGGGGTGAGCGTCGGTCTGATCGCCGCGATCGGCGCCTCGTTCCTCGCGGTCCGCCGGGCCACGAAGGCGGCGGCGGGCGGCGCGGAGCCGGGTGGCCGGGGACGTAACATCGCAGGCTTCGCGGCCCTTGCCCTCGGTATCGGCAGTGTCGGCTCCACCTTCGCGTTCGACAAGACGGACGACGCGCTCATGGCGGCCCCCGCCTACGGTGCGATTCTCATCTCCGTGGGATTCGCGGTCTTCTCACCGGTGCTGCTGAAGTTCCTGCTCGGCAAGCTGGCACGGCCGATCACGCTGCTCACCGGCGCGAGCGGTTATCTGACGGTGCACAACATGCGCCGGCGCGCCGCGCAGCTGTCCGGTGTACTCATGCCGCTGATCCTCTTCATCGGCATGGCCACGGCCACCCTCTACATGCAGGCCGTCCAGAACGACGAGCTGGACACCTCGGGCATCACCCGGTCGGTCGACGACAAGAGCCTGGAGACGCTCAACTTCGTCGTGGTCGGGATCATCGTGGTCTTCGCCTGCATCATGCTGATCAACACGCTGTACGCGGCGACCACTTACCGCACCAGGGAGTTCGGCCAGCAGCGGCTGGCCGGGGCCACTCCGTCCCAGGTACTCCGGATGGTCGCCATCGAGTCCCTGGTCCTGACCGTGACCGGCGCCTTCTTCGGCACGCTCGCCGCCGCGGCCGGAGCCGTCCCGTTCAGCGTCGTCCGGGTCGACGCGGTCCTTCCCGGCCAGGGGCCGGGGATCTGGCTGGCCATCGTCGGGATCGGTGCCGCGGCGACAGTCGTCACCAGCGTCGGTACGGCGTACCACGCACTTCGCACCCCAGCCGTCGAGGCGGTGTCGCTCGCCGCCTGATGCAACCCCCCGCTCAGGCGCGGAAGACACTCGCTCACGCCGCCAAGGGCAGTCGCATCCAGCGACTGCCCTTAGTGGCGTTCCAGCGTGCGTGCGTGCCAGACGCCGCGCGCCAGGCGGGATCTGTCAGACGCGGCCTAGGCCGACTCGGAACCGTTGATCTTCTCGATGGCCTGCCTGGCGTGTTCGCCCGGAGTGCGGCCCGCGAGCGCCGACACCGGGGCCGGCGGCGGCGCCGCGACGGGCCGGGCGGGTTCCTGCGGGGGCTTCGCGTGCGAGGCCGAGCGGCTGCGCAGCCGGTGGCTGACCGCCTCGTCGAGACTCACGGGACGCTGCATCTGGTGGGCAAGGCGGCCGGCCTCCTGGCCGAGCGCGGCGACGTCCTCCCACTGGAGGCGCACGACGAGTCGGAGCTCGGCCTCGCCGTCCGGGAGCGCTTGCAGGTTGCTGAAGTCGTTCATGGGCCGGTCTCCTCGACATGGCAGGGGCGAAGGTGCACTGAGGGATACGGGGATCTCCCCCGGCATGTTCAGGAATCCGGCCCCGGTACGCTGACCGTTCTATGCGCCGCTTCCCCCACACCGGCCCGACGCACCACGGCCGCACCGTCGTTCTCGCGGCTCTGGCCGTCGTGACGGCCCTCGCGGGTGCCGCGGGCTGCGCGGCGGAGACCGGGGCACGGGACGACGGCCCGGCGCCCGCCCTCTCGCCGCCGGTCAGCTCGGCGCCGCTGTGGCCCGACTACGCGCCACCGGTGCCACCGTCGAACGGGGACACCGAGGCCGAGCGGGCCGTCCAGCGGTACCGGCCGGTCAGGGACGTCACCGTACCGGCGGGCGGGCTGAGGAAACTGCCGGTGCGGCAGTTGCTGACGAACGACCCCAACGTGCCGGAGTTCGTACGGGCTGCGGTCCGGAACTGCCCGGGGGCCAAGTGCGGTCTGCGCGACCCCGTTTACAAGGACCTGACCGCCGACGGTCGGGACGAGCTGGTGGTGGCGCTGGACGAACCGGCCTCCGGGCTGACGCTCATCCAGGTCTACCGGGCCTCGGGCGACACCGTGCGGCCGGTGCTGATCAGCTGGGGGCCGGTGGGCCTCACCGGCGAGACCTTCGGCACGGACCTGATCCTCACGTCGGCGGGTCAGAACGGCCGGGTGACCACCCGTTACCGGTGGAACGGCGACGTGCTGACCGTCGAGAACCCGTGGAACACCTCGGACGACGCGCGGGCACCCGATCCGCTGGCGCCCGAGACCGCCGTACCGAGCGAGGCGACGCCCGTTCCACGGCCGGGTACCGGCCCGGACGCGGGCATCGGCGCCGGCACGGACAGCGAGAGGCGGGCACCGTGATGAGGTCGGCACGTCCGTCGCCCGCCACGGCGGCGGAGGCGCGTCTGCTGCTGGTCGAGGACGACGAGGTGATCCGCAACACCGTCCGGATGCTCCTCGAACGGTACGGATTCACCGTGTCCACGGCCGGCGACGGCCTCACGGGGCTGGAGATGTTCCGCGAGACGGACCCCGATCTGCTGCTTCTCGATGTCATGCTGCCCGACCTCGACGGCATCGGACTGTGCCGCCGGGTAAGGGAGTTGAGCCTGGCACCGATCCTGATGATGTCCGCGCGCGGCGACGCGCTCGATGTTGTCGCGGGGCTGGAGGCGGGCGCCGACGACTATGTGGTCAAGCCCTGCGAGAGCGCGGTCCTCGTCGCCCGTATCCGCTCCCTGCTGCGCCGGGTCTCGTTCTCGCCCGCCGCAGCGGGCCGCACCGCTGGGACCGGCGGCCGCGCGGGCGACGGCGGGCGGGTGGACTCCGCCGTGCTCGCCTTCGGCGATCTGACGGTCGACACCCGGGGCATGGAGGTACGGCGCGCCGGACAGGTTGTCGCGCTGACGCCGACCGAGCTGCGGATGCTCCTGGAGTTCGCCGGTTCGCCCGGTGTCGTGCTGGAGCGCCGGACCCTGCTGAGCCGGGTGTGGGACCACGCCTGGCACGGTGACACCCGGGTCGTCGACCTCCATGTGCAGCGCCTGCGGGCGAAGATAGGGGCCGACCGGATCGAGACGGTCCGCGGCTTCGGCTACAAGCTGCGGCGCTGACCATGCCTCTGAGATGGCGGATCGCGGCTCTGGTGGCGGCTGCCGCCTGCGCGGTCGCCGCGGCGGTCGGTGTGCTGGTGCACGAGTTCTCGCGGGACCGTGAGCTGTCGCAGGCGCGGGAGGCCGCCCGCGTCACACTCGACCGGGCGGCGGTGACGTACTCCCGTACCGGCGACGTCCAGGGGTCGGGCGCGGCCATCGACGCGCCGGGGCTGCCGGGCGGTCTGCGGAATCTGGTCGCGAAGGGGCGCCGGGGTACGGAGTTCACGACCGGGTCCGGCGGGCCCGCGATGTGGGCGGCCCGGCCCGCCGGGAGCCGGGTGCTGTCGGTGCGTGTCGACATGAGCGGCACGATGCGCGACATCGGCGCGCTCGACGCCAGCATCGTCGTGGCGGGTCTGATCACCACCGCCGTGGTACTGCCGCTGGGCGTCGTGACCGCCGCGCGGATGAGCCGCAGGCTGCGTACGGCGGCCGGTACCGCGCGCCGTATCGCCGCCGGGGATCTGGACGCGCGGATCGCGGCGGGGCCGCGGCCCCGCGACGAGATCGCCGACATCTCGAACGCCGTGGACACGATGGCCGGCGCGCTCCAGAAGCGGCTTCTCGGCGAGCAGCGCTTCACCGCCGATGTGGCGCACGAGCTGCGTACGCCGCTGATGGGGCTGGTGACGGCTGCCGAGCTGCTGCCGGAGGGTGAGGCGGCCGGGTATGTGCGTGACCGGGTGCGGGTGCTGAGCACGCTGGTCGAGGAGTTGCTGGAGATATCGAGGCTGGACGCGGGGGCCGAGCACGCGGATCTGTCGCCGTGTCCCGTCGGAACGCTGGTACGCGACGTGGTGGCGCGTGCCGGGCTGGAGGCGAAGGTCCTGGAGGAATCGGGGGCGGACGGGGAGGCCGCTTCCGTGACGACGGACTCGCGGCGGCTCGATCGCATCCTCACCAATCTGGTGGTCAACGCGCACCGCCACGGCCGGGCTCCCGTCGTGGTCACGGTGTCGGGGGACGGCAGGACCGTGGCCGTACGCGACCACGGCCCCGGCTATCCCGGGACGCTGCTCGACGACGGCCCTCAGCGCTTCCGGACCGGCGCCCGCGAGCGCGGTACGGGGCATGGGCTCGGCCTCACGATCGCACTGGGCCAGGCCCAAGTCATCGGCGCCGCACTGGAGTTCGGCAACGCACCCGACGGCGGCGCAGTCGCCACCCTGCGGCTGCCCGAGCGGACCTCTCCGGCGATCGAGGACGAACCGCCCGTCCGGGACACACGAGTTGGACCGCTGATACACGGCTGATACGTCTCCGCGCGGCGGCCGACACCTTCCTTCGCCTTGACGAAGATCTTCGGCGCCGAGGATGACGCCATGCGTATGCGTCTCCGTCGTCTCCTCACCTGGCGCAAGGCCCTGATCGCCTTCGTCACCCTGTGTCTTCTGGTCCTCGCGGCGTTCACCGTGCTGTACCTGGTCATCGACATCCCGAGACCCAACGAGCAGGTGAAGGCGCAGAGCAACGTCTATCTGTTCGCCGACGGCAGCAGACTCGCCCGTACCGGCGAGGTCAACCGCGAGTCCGTACCGCTCGACCGGGTGCCCGGGGACGTGCGGCGCGCGTTCGTCGCCGCCGAGAACAAGGACTTCTACAGCGACTCCGGTGTCTCCCTGTCCGGCACGGCGCGCGGCGTCTTCAGCACGCTGACCGGCGGCGGCAAGCAGGGCGGCTCGACCATCACCCAGCAGTACGTGAAGAACTACTACCTCAGCCAGGAGCAGACGGTCACCCGCAAGGTGAAGGAGCTGTTCATCTCCCTCAAGGTGGACCGGCACAACTCGAAGGACGACATTCTCGCGGGATATCTCAACAGCAGTTACTACGGGCGGCTCGCGTACGGCGTGCAGGCCGCCGCGCGCACGTACTACGGCAAGGAGGTCGAGGACCTCGGCGTCGAGGAGGGCGCGTACCTGGCGGCGCTGCTCCAGGCGCCCAGCCAGTACGACTGGGCCGTCGCCTCCCCCGCCGACAAGAAGAAGGCCAAGGCCCGCTGGGGCTATGTGCTGGACAACATGGTCGGCGAGGGGTGGCTCGACAAGGACGAACGGCGGCGGATGCGTTTCCCGGTGCCCGTGGCGCCCAAGGCGTCGGCGGAGCTGGCCGGGGACGCCGGCTATCTGGTGGACACCGCCCGGCGCGAGCTGATCGCCGCGGGGGTCGGTGAGCAGGAACTGGCGGGCGGCGGCTGGCGGATCACGCTGAACATCGACCCGGACAGGCAGCGGGCGCTGCGTGAGGCGGTGACCGCCGGGCTCACCTCGCCCGGCGACGCTGCGGAGCCGGAGCCGAAGGCGCCCCGGCGGGATCCCGACCGGCAGGCGGGTGCGGTGTCCGTGGATCCGGAGTCCGGGCGGATCGTGGCGCTGTACGGCGGCGACGACTACTTCAAGCACTATCTGAACAACGCGACACGCGCCGACTACCAGGCGGGCCCGACGTTCGCGCCGGTGGTTCTCGCCGCGGGGATCGAAGCCAAGAAGAACGGGCGTTCGAGGGTGGGCCGGGACATGATCAGGCAGACCGCGAAGAAGCTGGGGATGACGGCGGACCCGGCCGGCTTCGCCGCGCCGCAGGCCACGTCTCTCGGGCTGATGGGCGCGAGCCCCCTGGAGATGGCCGGGGTCCATGCCACCCTGGCCAACGACGGCAAGAAGGTCACCCCGTCGATCGTGAAGTCCGCGCGGCGCGGCGACCGGACCGTCGAACTGCCGGAAGCGACCGGCGAGCAGGCGGTCGGCAGCGCGTCCGCGCGATTCGCCCACGCCTCTGCCTCGGGGATCCCGCGGCCGGTTGGGGGCACATGGCCGGGCATGTCCGTTCCGCCGCTGACGGATGCCGCTCAGGTGGGTGGCAGTACGGGTGCCTCGGGCCACACCGACGACAGGAAAGCCGAGTGGTTCATCGGTTCGGCCCCGGAGGAGGTGACCTCGATCGCCTTGTTCGGGGAGAGCGCCAAGACGGGCAAGCAGGTCGCGCTCACCGGCATCGAGGACGACCCCACGGAGTACATCTGGAGTGTCTACCTCAAGGCGAGGGCCGCCGAACCGGCGGAGCGCGAGGGTTCTTGACGGTACGTCAGGAACGGTGTGCGCCGCCCCGCCCCACCCCCGTTCGGCGGGCGGGACGGCGTACACCGTCCGTCAATGCCGGTCGCCCCGGCGTCAGTCGCCCGCTCCGGGCCGCTCGTCCAGCTCGTCGGGGAACTCCCGGTCGCCGGCGCGGGGCGTCTGCGGGCCGTGACTCGTCATGATGACCGTCTGCTCGACCCGTACCATCCGGAACACCTCCTCCGCGATGATCACCTGGTCCTCACCACGTTCCACCGCGTCGGCCGCCCGGCCGAACCGGCCGGCGGACTCCCCCGCGTGCGCGCCGCGGACCCGCAGGACGGCGCCCAGATCGAGCCGCGCCTCCTCCTCGAAGGGCACGGCCGGGAACAACTGCCGCCAGCCGCCCTCCTCGTGGACCATGGCGGAGTAGGCCGTGTAGTGGGAGACGGACATCCGCTCCCACTCGGGACCGTCCACCCGGAACTCCTCGCGGAGTTCCTCCTCACGCTTCCCCACCTCCAGCAGCCGCCGGGCCGCCGCGTCGTCGAATCCGTCTTCTGCGCTCGCGTCCATACCTCCAGCGTGCCGCACCTCACGGCACGCGGCGCGGGGAATCAGGCAGGGCCGGTCTTCTGGACCAGTCCATGGACGCCGGGCTCAGGACCGCCAGACGCCGGTGCGGGCCGCGGCGGCGGCGAACTCGGTGAAGTCTTTGGGCTTACGGCCCAGGGCCTCTTCGACGCCGTGCACGAGGTGCGCGTTGCGCCCGTCGGTGATCAGTTCGAAAAGGTCGGCGAAGTCTTCCGGGGCGCCGACCGACACGAGCGTGTCGCGGTAGTCCTGGAGCGCGACGGGCACATAGGTGATCTCCCGGCCGGTGGCCCTGGACAGTTCTGCCGCGATCTCGGCGAAGCCGAGCAGCCGGGGTCCCGAGAGCTCGTAGGTCCTGCCGATGTGGCGGTCGTCGGTGAGCGCGGCGACGGCGACATCCGCGACGTCGTCCACGTCGACGAAGGGCTCGACCGCGTCGCCGGTCGGCAGCGCCAGCTCTCCCGAGAGCACGGGCTCCAGCAAGAAGCCCTCGTTGAAGTTCTGGCTGAACCAACTCGCCCGGACGACGGTCACGTCCCCGCCGTTGTCCCTCACCTTGCCCTCGGAGATCCTGGCGCCTTCCTCGCCCCGCCCGGAGAGCAGGACCAGCCGGCGCGCGCCCTTGGCGACGGCGCGCTCCGCGAACGCGCCGACGGCCTCGGCGGCGCCGGGGAAGGCGAGGTCCGGGTAGTAGGAGAGGTAGACGGCTCCGACGCCCTCCAGCGCGGCGTCCCAGGTGCCCGGCTCCTCCCAGACGAAGGGGATCTCACCGCTGCGCGAGGCGATACGCACCGGCAGACCGCGCTCGGCGAGCCGCGCCGCGACCCGCCGCCCGGTCTTGCCCGTACCACCGGTGACCAGGGTCGTCCTCGCGTCCGCTGCCGGCGTGTTCTCGCTGTTGTCCGTGTTCTGTGTCATGCGTCGAGTCAAGTACGGGGCGGGTCCGCGGAACATGGCCCCGAATCTCACGCGCATACGCGTGCGTCCAGGGCCCTCGGTGACTTCCGCGCCCGGTACTCCCCGTGCGGTGGTCACGGGCCAGCCGGCGGTGGACGGACAATCAGCCCTCTACGGCGGCCATTTCGCGCACGGTCGCCATGTCGCTGAACGGGATCAGCGTGTCGCCGACGGTCTGGTACGGCTCGCTGCCCTTCCCCGCGATCAGCACGATGTCGTTCCTGCCCGCCGCCGACAGGGCGAACTCGATGGCCGCGCGGCGGTCGGCGTACCGCTCGAAGCGGGTGCCGGTGGCCACCAGACCGGACGTGATCTGGTCGAGGATCGCCTCGGGGTCCTCGTGCCGGGGGTTGTCCGAGGTGAGTACGCACAGGTCGGAGTGGGTGCCCGCGATCTCGCCCATCTCCGCGCGCTTGGTGACGTCACGGTCGCCGCCGCAGCCGAACACGGTGATGACCCGCTCCGTGGCGAAGTCCCGGATGGTGCTCAGCACCTTGTCGAGCGAGTCCGGGGAATGGGCGTAGTCCACGATGACCGACGTGCCGCGCGGGGTCTCGAAGCGTTCGAAGCGCCCGGGAATCGGGGGCATCCGGTCGAGCGCCGCGACCAGCCCGCGCAGGTCGTGCCCCAGGAGATGGCAGGCGGCGACGGTCGCGAGCGCGTTGGCGACGGAGAACCGGCCGGGTACGGGGATCGCCGCCGGGTACTTGCGGCCCGCGTGGTGCAGCGTGAAGCGCGTACCGAAGGCGTCCATCGTGAGATCGGTCGCCCGGTAGTCGGCGTCGGTGTCCAGCGCGTACGTGGTCACCGCGCCGGGCATCAGCGCGCCGATCCCGGCGCCCACCGCGTCGTCCGCGTTGACGACGGCCCGTCGGCAAAGCCCTTGGAACAGGCGGAGTTTGGCGTCCCGGTAGTTCGCCATGGTGCCGTGGTCGTCCAGATGGTCCTGCGTGAGGTTGGTGAAGATGCCGATGTCGATGTACGAGTGGTCGACCCTGTGGTTCAACAGCCCCATGGACGTGGCCTCCAGAACGACGGTGCTCACGTCGCGGTCGCGCATGACACCGAGCAGGTACTGGAAGTCGGGCGACTCCGGGGTGGTGAGCACCGACCGGGGCATGGGGATCAGTTCGTCCCCGATGCGGCTGCCCGCCGTGCCGATGACACCGACCACGGCCCGCTCGGCGATCCGCAGCACGGACTCGACCATGTACGACACCGATGTCTTGCCGTTGGTCCCGGTGACGGCGACCATGTCCATCGCGAGGCCGGGGTCCCCGTGGTATCGGGAGGTGACGAGGGCGGCGGCGGTACGGGTGTCCGGGACGCGTACGACGCAGACGGCCGGGTCGGACGCCCAAGCGGCCACCGGCAGTTCGGCGGTCGCGGCTTCGACGAGTACGGCGACGGCGCCGCGTGCGAGCGCCGGTCCGACGGATTCGGAACCGCCCTCGCGGTGGCCGGGGACCGCGATGAACAGCGATCCGGGTGACACCCGGTCGGCGTCGAAACAGACTCCGGCGGTGATGACCGTATCGGGATCGCCCTGCAGAGTCTCGTGGTCGTGCCCGACGAGCAATTCGCTCAGCTTCACAGGGGATCCTCTCGAAGGTACGGCTCGGCAAGAGACGGCTCGGCCACCGTGCGGCGGCGGTCACCGTGGAGGTGCCGACGGCACGCCGGAGCGTCGCGGGGGTGGGGCGCGGGTGCGAGATGCGGGTGCGAGATGCGGAGTGCGGGTGTCGCTGGGGAGCGCGATGCGGCTCGGGAAAGCGGGCGGCTCTGCACAAGAGTGCGTTCGAGAAGAGGACGCCTCGGGGCGGAATGCCACCGGGCGTCGGAGGCCGGGAGTCGGCGTCGGCGTTGCTAGCCGTGGCCGTGCAGGGCATGGCACAGCGCGAACGAGGCCGGTCGAAGGCCCTCCGTCGCAGCGTGTGTATTACCCATGAGTGCAGTGTACGGCCCGTACGGCTGTCCCGACTCCGCCGTCCCGTGGGGAAGATGCCGGGAGCGGGCGCGAGAAGAGACACGGTGGGAGATGCGGGAACGCCCACGGCCGGTGGCCGTGGGCGTTCCGTGGGTGTTGTCCGGCCGCCGCACCGGGTGCGGGCAGCCCGCTCTCAGACCTTCTGGCCGGTGCCGCCGCCACCGCCCGCCGCGACCTTGATGCCGTCGATGATCTCGTCCAGCACAGGCAGCTTGGGGGCTTTGTCGTTGATGTCGAATCCGGAGCGCACGATGATCAGCAGGTCCTGTGCGCCGGGGGCGGGCGAGGGGAAGGCGAGCGACTGCACGTATCCGTCGTCGCCCTTGCCGGTGACGACCTTCCACCGGACCAGATAGCCCTTCTTGCCGGCGACCGTCACCGCCTCGGACTTCAACTCCGTGTGGGAGGTGATCTTTCCGTAGCTCTCACCGCCGTAGGACTCCTCGGCGTTCTTCTTGATGTCGCTCTCGGCCGCCGCCTTCGCGGTCGTGGCCTTGTTCTCCAGCGCCACCGCCGGAACGGAGTTGACCCCGCCGCGTACGCAGGACTCCTCCGGGTTTCCGGGGCACGGGTGCTCCCCGGTGCTCACTCCCGCGCCGACCGGACCCGACTGGCCGGTCCAGCCCTCGGGCACCGGGATGCTGATGCCGCTGGCCATGTCGGTGGCGTAGCCGTCCTCGGCCGGTATCTCCTGCTGGGGGCCGCCTTCCCCGCCCTCACCCTGACCCTGACCGTCCTCGCCGCCGTCGGGCGCGCCGGGGTCGCCGGGAGGCCGCTGCGACTCACCTGGGGCCGGCCGGTCCTCCTGGCCCGGCCTGCTGGGACCGGTGGAGGGGTTCGTGCTCGCCTTGTCGGCCGAGTTGTCGCCGTCGTCGCCGAGGAGGAGGAAGCCACCGACGACCGCCAGCACCACCACGGCCGCCGTGGCGGCCAGGGCGATCCGACGGCCGCGCCCGCCGGCCGGCGGAGGTGGCGCCGCCGGGTAGGGCGGGATGCCCGAACCCAGTTCGGAAGGCGCGCTCCAGGCCGCGGCCGAGTCGGGCCGGACCATCTCGGTCCAGGCCGACCCGTCCCACCACCGTTCCTGAAGCGGGCCTTCACCGTCATGTCCTGGGTCCGGATACCAGCCGGGCGGAGTCGTCTGCGTCACGCACTCACCATAGGCATATGGTCCGACAAAGCTGGTGAGAGGCCCATGAGAAATCGGCGGACTTCACGCCCCGGCCACCGGCACAATCCCGCGGATCACCCCCAGCGACACCAGGTCCTGAGGGCGCACCTTGAGCTGGCCGGCCGTCGCGCGGGTCTCTTCGGGAGGCCGTTTGAGAATCGCCGTCGCCAGTTCGGGTGCGATGACGGAGAAGTAACTGTCCGGTGTGGCCCAGGTGTTGCCCGGCGCCGCCAGAGCCAGCGCCCCGCCCGAACCTCCTTCGCCGATCAGCAGGCTGGTGACGGGCACGCGGGCGCTGGCCACGGCGGCGAACAGGTCCGCGATCGCGGCTCCCGCTCCTGCGCGTTCCGCCTCGGCGTCGTTCGCGGCGCCCGGTGTGTCGATGAGCGTGAGGACGGGCAGCCCCAGCCGGTCCGCGAGGCGGATCAGTCTGGCCGCCGTACGGTAGCCGGCCGGGAGGGTCGCCGTGCCGCACTGGGCGGCGTACGCGACCGTACGGCCGTCGCGCGTGCCGAACCCGCACAGCGTGCCGGGGTCCGTGCCGCCGGCGCGGTCGCCGTTGACCGATTCGCGGCTGGTGAAGTACGCGTCCAAGTAGGCCTCCGCACGCGGCCGTCGGGGGTCGCGGGCCAGAGTCACCGCGTCCCAACCGGTCGCGGGTGGGGCCGCGCGCCCGAGGGCGGCGGGCGGCTCGGCCGCCGGCACCGGCCCGGCACCGGCGGTGCCGCCCGTCAGCAGCCCCAGCCAGCGGCCGACCGTGTCCCTCAGCTCCTCGGGCGCCACCACCGCGTCGATATGACCCGCCGTCAGCTGCGCCTCGGCGGTGTACGCGTACGGGTCGGCGTCCGGCGGCCGTACCCGCGAGCCCGCGAAACCGATCTGGGCGCCCGGCAGGGCCAGGATCACATCGGCGCCCGCCCCGAGGGTGGCCCAGCCGCCGCCGGTCGTCGGGTCGCGCACCACCGCGATCTGTGGCAGACCGGCGGCCCTGGTGAGCGCCGACTGCCCCGCCACGCGCTGGAGTTGGAGCAGCGCGAGCATGCCTTCCTGCATGCGGCTGCCGCCGGTCGCGATCAACGAGACGACGGGCAGCCGCCGTTCACGGGCATGGGTGTACGCGGCCTCCAGCCGGTCCCCGGTGCGCTCCCCCAGCGATCCGCCGAGATAGCCGAACTCGAAGGAGATCAGGACCGCTTCGGTGCCGCCGACGCGCGCGGTGCCGCAGATGACGGACTCGTCCTCGCCGGTGCGTGAAGCGGCGCGGGCCCGGGACTCGTCGTACCCCTGCCAGCCGAGGGGGCCGTCCGGGGCGGAGGTGTCCTTCGGCGCGGGCAGTTCGGTGAAGGCGACGGGAGCGCCCTGCGGGGTCGCCCCGGCGAGGGAGGCGATCGCCTGCCGTGCGCTCATACGCTCAGTCATGGAGGGCCCGCTTCATGATCTTGCCCATGTCGTTGCGGGGCAGCGCCTGGAGATACCGCACGGTGCGCGGCCTCTTGTGCGAGGCGAGCTGCGCCGCGACGTGCGCCGCCAACTCCTCGGCGGACGGCGGGGCATCGGCCCGCACGGGGACGACCCACGCGACGATCCGCTCCCCCAGGTCCTCGTCGGGCTCCCCGGTGACGGCGGCCTCCCGCACCCCGGGATGCTCCAGCAGTACGTTCTCGATCTCGCCGGCGCCGATCTTGTAGCCGCCGCTCTTGATCAGGTCGGTGGCCTTGCGGCCGACGATACGGACGTAGCCGTCGGGGTCGCGGATCGCCATGTCGCCCGTACGGAACCAGCCGTCGTCGAAGGCGGCCTCCGTCGCGTCGGGGCGGTTCAGATACTCGGTGAAGAGGTTCGGGCCGCGTACCTGGATCTCCCCCACGGTGTCGCCGTCGTACGCGGTGATCTCGGCGCCCGCCTCGTCGACCAGCCGCAGTCCGACTCCCGCCAGCGGCACGCCGACGGTGCCGGCGCGGGGTTCGCCGTCCGCGCGCACGCTGGTGTTCATCAGGGTCTCCGTCATCCCGTAGCGCTCGATGACGCGGCGTCCGGTGGCGGCGCCGATGCGTTCGTGGTCGTGCACCGGCAGCGCGGCCGATCCGGACACCAGCAGGCGTGCGCCGGTGAGGGCCTTCGCGAGCTCGGGATCGTCGGCGAGTGCTTCGGCGATGCGGTGGTACATCGTCGGGACGCCGAAGAGCATCGTGGCTCCGGAGGACAGCTCGCGGGCCACACCGTCCGTGGAGAACCTGCCGAGATGGCGCACCGAGCCGCCGCGGCGCAGCGGGCCGAGGATCCCGAGGATCAGGCCGTGGACATGGAAGAGGGGCAGGGCGTGGACGAGCACGTCATCCTCGGTCCACCGCCAGGCGTCCTCCAGCGCGTCCAGGGTGGCGGCGACGGCGCGGCGCGGCAGGACGACGCCCTTGGGAGGTCCGGTGGTGCCCGAGGTGTAGACGATCAGCGCCGGGGATTCCGGGGACGGCTCGGCGGGCAGGGCCCGGTCGACGGTGTCCGTGGCCTCCGCGACCTCGGTGCTGCCCGTGATGTCCGTGTCGAGGCGCGCCAACTCGGCCAGGATCGGCGGCAGTTCGGCTCCGCGTTCGGCGAGGACGAGGGCCGGCGAGCTGTCCGTCACGATGTGCGTGAGCTCCCGTTCACCCGTCTTGGGGTTCACCGGCACCACGGGCACTCCCGCCAGCAGCGCGGCCACCACGCCCACCGCCGTACCGAGGGTGGGCGTGGCCCAGACGGCGACCCGTGGCGCGCCGGCGATCCTGGCGGCCAGGGCACCGGCCGCTGTGGCCAGTTCGGCGTGGCTCAGCGCCTGGTCGCCGAAGCGCAGTGCGGGCCGGGCGGAACGCGCCGCGAGGGCCGGGAAGAGAGGGGACACGCGTCGTTCTCCTTGCTGTCGACGAGTCTGACCGGTCGTCATGGTGACCGGGTCATCCGAAGCCTGGCACGACCAGCACGAGCCATACGGCCGCGGGTACCACCGCCACCACGATGCCTCCGTACACCATCAACTGCCGGAAGAAGCGGTCCCGGTCGACATCGGGCGCCGCCGCCAGTACGAGGGCGCCGTTGGTGGAGAAGGGACTGACGTCCACGACGGTCGCCGAGACGGCGAGCGCGGCGATCATGCCGACCGCCCCGATCTCCCCCTGGGCGAGGAACGGCACGGCGAGCGGGATGAGTGCGCCCATGATGCCGACGGAGGAGGCGAAGGCGGAGATGACGGCGGCTATGTAGCAGAGCAGGACGGCGGCGAGCAGCGGCACTCCGATGTCGCCGACCGCGTTGCCCGCGTACTCGATCGTGCCCATCTCCTCCAGGACACCGACGTAGGTCAGGACACCGCAGATGAGCAGCACGGTCGGCCAGGCGACCTCGGTGACCGCCTTGCGGCTCGTGTCGGGCCAGAAGGCGCTGAGGACGACGGCGAGGGTGATGGCGCTGAGCCCGGCGTCGAGGTCGAACCCGAGGACGGCGACGACGAGCGCCCCGAGGGCGGCGAGCGTGGCGATACGGGCGGGAGTGAGGCCCGAGGCATCGGCCGAAAGGGCACTGTCGGCGCCGTCCTTGTCGCGGCCGTCGCCCTCGCTGTCGAGGTCACGCCCCTTCAGCTTCAGCCCGCCGAAGAGGACGAAGATGATCGCCGCGACGATCAGGTTGACGAAGAGGGAGGCGAGGAACAGGACAAGTTCGTTCCCGGGCAGATTCTCGCGCTCCACCACCCCGTTGACGATCGAGCCGTAGATGCTGATCGGCGAGAAGCCGCCCGCCTGGGCACCGTGCACGACCAGTGCGCCCATCAGCAGCGGGCTGATGCCGTACCGCGCGGCGAAACTCAGCGCGATGGGCGCGACGATCGCGACGGCCGCCGGGCTGACGGCGCCGATGGCGGTCAGCGCTCCGGTGAGAGCGAACATCACCCAGGGTATGAGCGCGATCCGGCCGCGTACGAGCCGGATCGAGGCGTGCACCAGCCAGTCGGTGGTGCCGTTGGCGCGTGCGATGGCGAAGAGATACGTGACACCGACGAGCACCACGAACAGGTCGCCGGGAAATCCGGCGAAGATACCGTCCGCGTCCAGGTCGGCGACGAGTTCGCCGACTCCGAAGGCGGCGGCGAACGCGAGCGCGCCCATGTTGATCGAGCGGGTCGTGGCGATCACGAAGACGACCACGAGTACAAGGATCGAGATCAGTTCGGCGGACATCGGGGGCTCCCGTCCCTGGGTCCCGTTGATTACTGGCCAATCTGCATTGGCCAAGTGGCTGGACCACTTTGAACATCGGTCCAGCGAGGCGTCAAGGGATTCGACAGGAATTGGCTCAGCCACTTGGCCGCGCGGTGTTAGGCTGCGAAAGACCAGGTATGGGGGGTTCGTGTGTCCGACGCACTGCGGCCGATGACCCGGCCGCGACTGTACGAACAGGTCCTCGACAGACTCCGCCGCCATGTGGCGGACGTCGATCTGCGGGCGGGCGACCGGCTGCCGCCCGAGCGTGAACTGGCGGGGCGGCTCGGCGTCAGCCGGGCGTCGGTGAAGCAGGCCATCGTCGTCCTCGAAGTGCAGGGACTCGTCGAGGTACGGCACGGCGACGGCACCTATCTCGTCCGCGACAGCCTCGACGCCGAACCGGTCGAACGGCTCGTGGAACGCAAGCGCCGGCTGCCCGACGTACTGGAAGCGCGCGAGGCCCTGGAGACCAAACTCGCCGAACTGGCCGCCGAGCGGCGCACGGCGGAGGATCTGACCGCGATGCGGGCGGCGCTCGATCACATGGCCGCCGAGATCGAGGCGGGCGATCACGGCGTCGAGGGCGACCGGCTCTTCCACGCGGCGGTGACGGCGGCGGCGCACAGCGGTCTGCTGGCCGAATTCATGAGGTCCATCGCGGAGCAGATCACCGAGAGCCGCAACGAGTCGCTGCGCCAGCCGGGCCGGCCCCAGCGCTCACTCGCCCAGCACCGGGCGATCCTCGAAGCGATCGAGGCGCAGCGCGGGAAGGCGGCGGCGACGGCGATGCGCCGCCATGTACGGACGGTGGCGAAGGTACGGCTGCTGGACTGGGACCCGGGCGACGACGCCTGAGGCGCACCGCCGTAGCGCGTGGCCGGGCGGAAATGGGGAGCCCCGGCTGGTTCGGGGGATGGACCAGCCGGGGCCGCTCTGTGTGGTCGCGGAGTCGTCACTTTCCCCTCCGCGACCACGTAAAGATGAACGCTCAACGACGGTGCGGTGTTCCCCCTCCCCAGGTGGGGGGCTGTGAGCCGCACCACGGATACGCCCCGGCCCGCCGTGGACGGTCATTCCGGCAGCGGGGGCGCGCCCCCGGGCGCACGGAGAGCCGCGTGATGGGATCGTGGAGCCGGACCGGCGGGAGAAAGAGAGCCCGTCGACCCCGCGTCTCAGAGCCTCGGCACGAACGAACGGATAGCACCCATGGGCGAGTTGCTCCTCATCAGACACGGCGAGACCGAGTGGTCGCTGTCCGGACAGCACACCAGCTCGACGGATCTGCCGCTGACCGCCCACGGCGAGGCCCAGGCCCGCGCCCTGGTCCCCGTACTGGCCGACCGGCCGATCGGCCTGACCCTCGTCAGCCCGCTGGCCCGCGCCCGCCGTACCGCCGAACTCGCCGGGCTGCGGTCCACCCGCATCTGCCCCGACCTGCACGAATGGAACTACGGCGGCTACGAGGGCGTGACCACCGAGGAGATCCGCCGTACCCGCCCCGACTGGAATCTCTGGACGGACGGGACCATCGCCGGCCCCGGCGGGCACCCGGGCGAGAGCCCCTCGGAGGTCAGCGACCGGGCGGACAGGGTGCTCGCCGAGGTGCGCGCCGCCGCCGAACGCGCGAGTGACGAGGACGTCGCCCTGGTGGGCCACTCGCACTTCCTCCGGGTGCTCACCGCGCGCTATCTCGGGCTCACGGCGGCCCAGGGCACGCTGTTCCAGCTGGAGACGGGGACGGTGTCCCGGCTCGGTACCGAACACGGCAATCCGGTCATCACGGCATGGAATCTGGTCCTGCCCGAGAGCCTGCTGCGCACCGTCCAGGATCTGCCCGCCAGCGCCTGACAGCGGGCCGTACCCAGAACACTCGTTCACACATATGGCCCCGCCGGTCGCGAGTAACCGGCGGGGCATTGCCATATACGCCCTTCACCCCGAATGCACTTTCATGAATATGAACCTCATGAAGTTCCACTGAATCCCTTGTTGCTTGACGTGGACACTTCTAATCTGATGCGACTCCAGCGCCACGCCCCCACCGAAACGGAGAAGTGAGACGTGCCCGGAATGAAGCGCACCGTCACTGTTCTCTCGGCCGCCGCAGCGATGCTGCTGACGGCTCCGAACGCGTACGCGGAAGTCGAACCCGGAGGGTGGACCTCGACGTCTCCCTCCTTCACCGTCCAGGAGAGGGGCTGCGGCCAGGTCGACAACCTGACCTTCACCCTCACCTGCTCCACCGGCAGCGGCGACCAGCGCGCCGAGCGGAGATACGCCACCTACACCGGAGGCACCCGGCAGTTCGAGGGCTACTTCCGGATCGCGAGCATGGGCGGCACCCGCATCAGCCTCAAGCAGACGTTCAACGAATCGGCCTCCGGGCCGTTCTTCATGCTGGCCGGCGAGCGCGGCGGACGCCTGTACGCGGTCCACGGCGGCACCACCCTGTCCGACGCGGGCACGGTCGGCGCCACGGTCCGGGTGAACACCGTCCACCAGGTCGGCAGCCAGCACCGCACGTACATCAACGGCTCGCTGAAGCACAGCTACGCGAGCCCGGGGGGCAGCTTCTACGACAAGTTCGGCGCCTACCGCACGGACAGCGGGAGCGGGCCGGCCACCGTGGTGTGGAGCGGCGTCAAGTTCTGGCGCAAGTAGGGCGGTTGAGGCACTTCCCGGTCCGGTGGCCGCTTGTGTTCCGCGCGGTCACCGGACACCCGTCGACGACTCCCCGCGCACCCAGCCCGGCCCAGCCCGGAAGGACGGACGCCGTGCCTCTTCGACTCCGCGCCACGACCGCCGCCGCACTCAGCGCCTTCATCGCCCTGACGTCGGCGGGCTGTTCCTCCGCACCGGACGGGACCGAGGAGCCGGAAACCGCCGTGCGGCTGGCGGCCACGCTCGACTCGCCCATCGACGTCACACTGCGCTGGAAGGACGACGAGCCAGGCATAGCGGGGCGGACAGTGGAGTTCGCCACGGAGAAGACCGGGCCGTACACGGTGCTGGAGTTCATGCCGCCGGGCCGTACGACGTACCGCCACCCGGATCTGATGCCCCAGACGCCGTTCTACTACCGGCTGCGCCCCTACTTCGGCCCGGCGTCGGCGCCGGTGGAGGTGTCCCTGCCGCCGGGCGAGCCCTCCGAAGGTGAACTGACCGACAACCAGGAGTGGATGACTCCCCGCACCGTCAAGGGGCCGAAGGTGCGGACCGCACTGCTGACGGCCCGGGGCGCCGGCTCCGCCGAGGCCAACGCGGCGGCTGCCCCCACGGACTTCAGGCCGACCGTCATGCACGCGACCGGGATCAAGTTCACCTGGACGGACCGCGCCGCGGACGAGGACGGCCAGCTGCTGGAAGTACGACAGGCCGGCAGCAAGGGCTACCGGCCTGTCGCACTACTGGATCCGGACATCAATTCGTTCGGACTGATCACCCTGCCCGAGGAGAAGCGGGCGTCGTACCGCGTACGCGCCTTCGTCTACGGCGAGCAGTCCAACGTCGCTCATCTCACGACAGGTTCGGACCCGACGCCGTAGCCCCCGCCCTGATCGGGGCGCCCGCGTGGTGCAGGCTGCGCAGGGCCTGGCTGTACGAGGTGATCAGGCTGGTCTCCAGATAGCTGATGCCCAGCTCCTCGCAGTGCTGCCGGACGATCGGCTGCGCCTCGCGCAGCTGCGGGGACGGCATGTTCGGGAACAGGTGGTGCTCGATCTGGTAGTTGAGCCCGCCGAGGGCGATGTCGGTGAACCAACCGCCGCGCACATTGCGGGAGGTGAGCACCTGGCGCCGGAGGAAGTCCGGGCGGTCGTCGCCGGACAGGGTGGGCATTCCCTTGTGGTTGGGCGCGAAGATCGAGCCCAGGTAGAGACCGAAGAGGCACTGGTGGACGGCGAGGAAGGCGATCGCCTTGCCGGGCGGCAGCACGACGAACAGCGCTCCGAGGTAGACCGCGAAGTGCGTGAAGAGCAGGACGCCCTCCGAAGTCCGCTGCTTCAGCGAGCGGTTGGCCAGCGCGCGTACGCCGGCGACATGCAGGTTGAAGCCCTCAAGGGTGAGGAGCGGGAAGAACAGGAAAGCCTGCGAACGCCCGATGAGGCGGGGAAGCCCCTTGGCATCCTTGGCCTGCCCCTGTGTCCATACGAGGATGTCGGGGACCACGTCCGGGTCCAACTCCTCGTGGTTGGGGTTGGCATGGTGCCTGGAGTGCTTGTCCTGCCACCAGCCGTAGCCCATGCCGATGGCCAGGTTCCCGGCGATCTTGCCGGCCCGCACGCTGGCCTTGCGCAGCCGGAAGACCTGACGGTGGCCCACATCGTGGGCGACGAGCGCGACTTGGCCGAAGACGACGGCGAGGAAGGCGGCGACGGCGAGCGTCCACCAGCTGTCGCCGACGAGCGCGAAGGCGACCCAGCCGCCGGCGAACAGAGCGGTGACGATGCCCAGGCGCAGGGTGTAGTACCAGGGGCGCCGTCGCATCAGACCGGCGGCCATGATCTTCTTGGAGAGGCGCGCGAAATCGCTGCCCGTTTCCCTGCACGCCTGATTCGCGGCCTCACCCGCGAAATCGGCGCCTGGTTCCAGTACCGCGGAATCATCCACGGTACTGGCGGTGTTGACTGACATGCGGCCACGCCTTTCGAATGTGTCACGACCGTGTGCCGGTGTATGACGGCTCGGCAGGCAGGGTGGCTGGTGAGGAACACAAGCCCAGGGGGACGTCGCTGCCGGTCGTGGACGGGTGGGCAACTGCGGCACACAGCCCGATGGCTGTGTGCGGGTCGGAAGTGGACCACTCCGGCGACGCGACAACTGGGTATGGCCGCTGCGAATGCCGCTGACATCCTCACCGAGGACCAGTGCTGCTGCCCACACTCATGGGGCAGCGGGCAGTCAGGGGCTGGGGCCTCCTGCGGGTAAGTGTAACCTGCGCGCGAATTGTGCTTCTTACACCGCATGAACAAGTGCCCGCAAACAGTTTCTGAACAGCGCGGACACGGCCCCAGGGAGTTCCCCGCGCGACTCGGCGGGGAATAATTTTGCAGAGCCTGCATATTTGCATACCATGCAAAGTGTGACGACCAAGGGTCCCCGGGCAGGTCTCCGGGAGCGCAAGAAACAGGCCACGCGCGCGGCGCTGGCCGAGGCAGCCGTACGCCTGGCCGCCGAGCACGGGGCGGAGAACGTCACCGTCGAGGCCATCAGCAACGCCGCCGGTGTCTCCCCGCGGACGTTCTTCAACTACTTCGACAGCCACGACGACGCGTTCGTCATGGCGGATCCCGACATCGGGAAACGCATCCGGCGTGCGATCCGGGACGCCCCCGCCGAGCTGTCTCCCCTCGAAGCGGTACGTGAGGCCATGGCCGGCGAGCTGGCCGACCTCGAACGACAGCACGAGTTCTGGAGCCTGCGCGCCAAGGTCCTGCAGAAGTCCCCGCATCTGCTCGCCCGGGGCCTCGGCCTGCACATGGCCGAGGAGCGCGACATGGCCCGGACGATCGCCTGCCGGCTCGGCCCCAGCGCCGGTACGGACATCACGGCCGGTACCGACACCTCGGCCGGTACGGAGGCGGGGACCCCTACCGGAGCGGGCGCCGAAGCCAAGCCCTGCGACGACGCCGACATCGAGCTCTACCCCAGGCTGCTCGCCGCCGTCGCCGGCACGGCCGTACGCGTCGCCATCGAGCACTGGTACGCCCACTCCCCGCCGCTGACGTTCCCCGACATCTTCCGGGACGTCTTCACGCACCTGTCCGCCGGGCTGCCCCAGCCGGCCCCACAGACCGACGACCGTCCGTCCGACGGCCGTTCCACGGAATCGTAAGAAGGCCACCTTGACCGCAATCGAGGCGCCCGACCAGGCGCCCACCTCCATGACCAACCGACAGATCCTCCAGGCCATGTCGGGACTTATGGCCGGCATGTTCGTCGCCATCCTGGCGGGCACCGTGGTGGCCAACGCGCTGCCACGCATCATCGCCGACCTGGGCGCCAGCCAGTCCGCGTACACCTGGGTCGTCACGTCCGAACTGCTCGCGATGACCGCGACGGTGCCTCTGTGGGGCAAGCTCTCCGACCTCTACAACAAGAAGCTGCTCCTCCAGCTCTCGCTCGGCATGTTCGTCGTCGGCTCGCTGCTGGCCGGCTTCTCGCAGGGCGTCGAACTGCTCATCTTCAGCCGGGTGATGCAGGGCATCGGCGCCGGCGGTCTGACCGCGCTCGCACAGGTCGTGATGGCGGCCGTGATCCCGCCGCGCCGGCTGGGCAAGTACGCCGGCATGTTCGGCGCGGTGTTCGCCGTCGGCACCGTCGCGGGACCGCTGGTCGGTGGTGTCATGGTCGACACCTCGTGGCTCGGCTGGCGCTGGTGCTTCTTCATCGGTGTGCCGTTCGCGCTGCTGGCGATCGCGCTGCTCCAGCGCACGCTGCACCTGCCCACCGCCCGCAGGGACGTGAAGATCGACTACCTGGGCGCGTTCCTGATCGTCGCCGGTGTCTCGGCGATCCTCATCTGGACCTCCCTGGCGGGCAACCAGTTCGACTGGGCGTCCTGGCAGACGGCCGCGCTGACCGGCGGTGGTGTGCTGCTGCTCGTCGCCGCGGTCTATGTGGAGGCGCGGGTGCCCGAACCGGTCATCCCGCTCACCATCTTCCGCAACCGCACCGTCACGCTGACCACGATCGCGAGCCTGCTCGTCGGTGTCGCGATGTTCGGCGGCACCGTCTTCCTGTCCCAGTACTTCCAGATCGCCCTCGGCAAGTCGCCCACCGTGGCGGGGCTGATGGGTCTGCCGATGATCCTGGGTCTGCTCGTGTCGTCCACCGTCGCGGGCCAGATCATCAGCGCCACCGGCAAGTGGAAGGTGTATCTGATCGCGGGCGGCATCACCATGACCGCCGGTCTGGCCATGCTGTCGACCATCGACGCCAACACCGGCTTCGGGCTGCTCAGCCTTTACATGGCCGTGCTCGGAATCGGCGTCGGTCTGCTGATGCAGAATCTGGTCCTCGCGGCCCAGAACGACGTCCCCGCCGCGGAGTTGGGCGCCGCCACCTCCGTACTGTCGTTCTTCCGCAGCATGGGCGGCACGATCGGCACCAGCGTCCTGGGGGCGATTCTCGCCAACCGGGTGGCATCCGAACTGGCCAAGAGCCTGGGCACGGAGGGGACGGCGTCCGGCGGATCGAGCGATTCCGTGCCGGACGTGACAAAGCTCCCGGCGCCGATGCGGGAGATCGTCGAGCACGCGTACGGTCTGGCGACGGCGGACCTGTTCCTGGTGGCCGCCCCGTTCGCGCTGCTCTCGCTGGTGGTCGTGCTGTTCATCAAGGAGAAGCCGCTGAAGACGACCAGCGGAATGGAACGGCTCGCCGAGGAGGCCAAGCAGGCGGTGGCGGACGGCGACAAGCCGTCGTCGCCGGCGCCCGTGAGCTGAGTCCGGCGGGACCGTCCGAGGGCGGTCGTTCTTCTCGTCGCCGTCCGGTGGCGAGGAGAACGACCGCCCTCACCCGCGTTCCGGCCCGTGATCACGCGATCACGGGCCGAATGTGGTCTGGCGCCCGCCGCGCGTGGCGGCTTGGCTGGCAACCGTACGGACATCAGTACGCCTTCCCCCAGCGCCTAGGACTTCAGATGAGTACCGGTACGTCTTCCCCGACCGGCCAGGACACGCCCGCGCCGCGCCTGTCCGCCACGCCGGTGCCCGGCCCCAGGCAGCTGCCGCTGATCGGCAATCTGCCGGCCTTCTCTCGCGACCCGCTCGGCTTCTTCGCCAAGCTGCGCGGCCACGGCGACGTCGTCTCCTGGCGGCTCGGTCCGCAGCGCGCGCTGTTCCTGTCGCAGCCCGAGCACATCGGGGAACTGCTCACCGGGGTCGAGACGGACTACCGCCACCCCGAACTCGGCTGGGCCTTCAAGCTGGTGCTCGGCGAGGGCGTCGTCACCTCCGAGGGCGCCGCGTGGCGCCGTAAGCGCGCGCTGGTCCAGCCGGTGGTCCGGCCCCGGCAGGTGCGGGCCTATGCGGAGACCATGGTCGACTGCGCGTCCTCGCTGGCCGACACCTGGCAGCCGGGCAGCCACATCGACGTACGGCGGGACATGCTGGGCCTGACGCAGCGCATCGCCGTACGGACCCTCTTCGGCACGGACACGGCGGGCCGTGAGAGCACGATCGGACCGGCCATGGACATCGCGCAGGCGGCCATCGGCGCGGAGTTCCGGGGTCTCACGCTCTTTCTGCCGCCGTGGGTCCCGACGCCCGGACGGCAGCGGCTCAAGAAGGCCGTCGCGGTCATCGACAGCGAGGTGAGCCGGGTGACCGAGGAGCGGCACCGCAACGGCGCGGACCGCGACGACCTCCTGAGCAGGCTGCTCGCCGCCCGCGACGAACAGGGCGACCGGCTGACGGACAAAGAGATCCGGGACGAGGCCGTCACGCTCTACATCGGCGGCCACGAGACGACCGGTACGACGCTGACCTGGGCCTGGTACCTGCTCTCGCGCAATCCGGAGGCGCGGCGGCGTCTCGCCGACGAGCTGGCCACCGTTCTCGGCGGCCGTACGCCCGGCTTCGACGACTTCAAGGAGTTGCGCTGGACGGAGCAGATCATCAGGGAGACGCTGCGGCTCTATCCGCCCGTGTGGTTGATGACGGGCATCGCGAAGGAGGGCTCGACGCTGGGCGGGCGGGCGGTCTCGGAGGGGACGGTGCTCTGGGCGAGTCAGTGGAGCGCGCAGCGCGACGAGCGCTGGTTCGCCGAGCCGGACGCGTTCCGGCCCGAGCGGTGGGACGAGGGGGCGACGCCGGTGCCGGACCACGCGTGGTTCCCGTTCGGGGGTGGCGCCAGGGCCTGTCTCGGCGCCCGCTTCGCGACGGTCGAGGCGGTGCTGGTGCTTGCCACGCTCGCGCAGCGGTTCCGGCTTGACCTGGACCCGGGTGAGATCCCGCCCAGGACGGGCCTCACGCTCCAGCCGGGGCGCCCGGTGCGGGCGACGCTGCGGAGCGCCTGACTGTTCGCCGGGTCCGTCCCCGTGGGCGGACCCGGCGGCTCGATCCGGGGGCGCGTGGGCACGGCACGGCCCACGGCGGTTATCTCTTCCTCCTCGCGGACAGCGCCTTCGCGTGCGCGTGCAACAGCCACGGCCCGGTGACCGTCGCGGCGGGCGCCGACATCGACTTCGTACGTCCGGCTCACGAGGGTGATGTCCTGACCGCGACCGCGCGGGAGCGGACCCGGCTCGGGCGCGGCGGGATCTACGACGTCACTCTCACGCGCGGGGACGACGTGCTGGCCGAGTTCCGTGGGCGCAGCCGCGCATTGCGCGGCTGACACGGTCGCGCCTTCGGGGGGGTCCGTGCACGAAGCGGGGCCCGCATCCGGCGCCGGATGCGGGCCCCGCTTCGTGGGGTTCTCCTTACGCGGCGGGCCTCTCCGCCGCCCCGCCCGCTGCCGTCCTGCCTGCCGCGATCCGGATCTCGCCGCGTTCCGTCACGCCGTTGACCGTCACCGCGAGCGTGGCCGAGCCGCGCCGCAGCGCGGTGAGCGTCCCGGTGGCCGGGTCGAACGCCGCCACGTCACGGCGGTTGGCCTTGTCCGGGTCACCGATGTGCACGTTCGGTGAGCCCGACCAATCCGCGCTCATGGGGAAGCCGACCGGCACTTTCCTGGCCCCCTGCGTGACGGTCGCCCCGACCGCCGCCTCGTCGCCGGGCGCCAGTGTCCCTGGCGCGTCGAGCGCCAGCGCGTCGGTGTGCGCACGCGTCTGTACGGAGACCCAGTCGGGCCCGCCCTCCCACGGCTTGCGCCGCGCCTCGGACTGCTCGCTCCTGGAGACCTTGTCGACGCCGACGAGCGACCAGCCGGTGAAGCCGCCCTCGTCGGCCGGGGCCGCCGGGTTCTTCCCGGAGTTGCCGTTGATCAGATACGGAACGCCGTCGACGCGTGAGGCGTTGAAGACCCCGACATGGCTGCCGATGAAGCCGGCGCCCTTGCCGGTCGAACGGCGGAAGTCGGCGAGCCAGTTCTCCAGCAGAGCGGCCTCCTTGCGGTCGCCGAGCCGGCTGCCCTTCTGCACGGTCGGGTCGCGCGGCGGCACATGCTCGATGACCATCACGGAGCTGACGCGCGAGTCGTCGGCCGCCGCGTCCAACTGGGCGCGCAGGGCCTTGATCTGGGCGTAGCCGCCGCCACGCAGGGAGAGGCTGGAGGTGTCGAGTGTGACGAAGCGCGTGCCGCCGTGGTCGAACACCCGTTGCGCGGGGCCGAATTCGCCGACGAAGTTGTCGATCTTCCCGCCCATCACCTCGTGGTTGCCGGGCACGTAGTACCAGGGCAGTTCGTCGCCCAGCTCCTCCGTGAGCACCTGCCGTGCGAAGGCGAGGTCCGCGGGCGAGCCCTCGTCCACCAGGTCGCCGTTGACGACGAGGAAGTCGGGCTTCGCCGCCTTGATCTCACGCAGCGTGCGCCGCGCCTGCAACACGATCGCGCTGTCCGGCTCGCGGGCGACGAACTGCGCGTCGGACATCACGGCGAACTGCCAGTCCCGGCCCTCGGTCTCGGCGGCCGGGTCGATCAACGGGTCGGCGGCGGGGCGCTGTTCGGGCACGTCGACCGTGGGTGGCACCTGGGCCGTCAGCCCGTCGATGACGATCTCTCCCGTGTACTGCTTGTCGGCCGCGGTCTCCGCGAGATAGAAGCGGAACACGGACAGCGGCATCGCGGCCCCCTGCGGCACCGCGAAGGTCACCTGCCGCCAGCCGGTCCAGGTGACGTACGGCCCGCGGAGCAGCTGGTCGGATCCGGCCGCGTCCTTGAGGTGCAGCGTCGGCCAGGCACCGTTGCCGTCGCCCTTGATCCACATCTTGAAGGACTGCGGCTGGCCGGGCACGGTGATCTGCTGGGGCGGGCTCGCGTACGCGGCGCGGGTGGCCGTCGAGAGTCCGAAGTCGTACGTGAGCGTCAGACCGGTACCGGTCTGGCCCTCGGGTGTTGCCGCGACCGAACCGGCGGCGCGGGCGTGGCTGAACTTCCAGCTCGCGGCGTCGTCGAAGGCCGAGACCTGCTGCTCTTCGAGTCCGACGCTCACCGCGAGTGCGGTGGTGACGCCGTCGGCCTTCGCCGTGACGAGTCCCGCGCCGGCGCCGGTCCTGGAGGTGACGGTGAAGGAGCCCTTGCCGTCGTCGGCGATGGCGAAGAGGGCGCGGTCGTAGGTGAGTTCCACATCGCGCGGCTCCACGGGCGCGGAGGCGCCGTGCTCATCGAGGCCGACGATGCCGAAGGTGCCGGTCGCCCCGCCGTCGGCGAGGCCGACGCGCGCGGTGGTCGGCCGGATCCGCGCGAGGTCGTCGAGGACCGTCAACTCGATGGATCCGCCGGCGCGTCCGCGTTCCGCGAGGACCTCGGTGGTGCCGCTGTGGCGGGCGGTGAACAGCCCGTCGTCATCGACCCGGCCGACCGAGGGCCGTTCGGTCCGCCAGCGCGGGTCGCCCTTCGCGGGGCCGTACGTCTCGTCGTGGCCGGCCGCCGTGAGGGCGCGGGTCAGTCCGGGGAAGACACGCTCGGGGTGGCCGCCCTTGACGGGGTCGTCGCCGGGCGCGGCTGCGGCGGGCGTACGGGTCTCGACCCAGAAGCCGTCGAGGCGTCCGCTGCCGTCGGGCGCGGTGAGGGCGAGGCCGTTGGGCACGGTGCGCTCGCTGCCGTCCGACGGGGCGTTCTCCACCTGGAGGGTGTCGCTGCCGGGTTCACGGGCGACGAGTGTCGAGGAGCCGCCGCCGTCGAGGTTGAGCGCGTTGTACGCGCCGGCGTCCTTCATCATCACGGCGAGCTCGGTGAGCGTGACACCGCCGCTGTCGGCCTGCCGGCCGTCGACGGTGATCACGCGCATCTCGCTGCCGTCCTTGGAGAATCCGACGGCGGTGCGGGGCGCGGCGGTGTTGTTGCCCTGGCCCTCGTGATTCTGCGCCACTCCGTCGACGACGAGGAGTTCACGTCCGCCGACCGCGGTACGGGGCAGGGGGCCGCCGTTGGTGCGCGGGCTGTACTCCATGGTCACGGGGTCGCCGGGGCGCAGCGCCTTGAGCTGTACGGCTCCGGCCTCCCGCCCGACCAGGAGAGTGGTGCCGGGCTCGATCGGCCCGGTGCCGGGCTTGTCGGCGACGGTGACGACCTTGCCGTCCCGTACGGCGACCTCGGCGACCGGTGTCGCCGTGTCCACGGTGAGCGCGCGGTTGGCCTGGCCCCAGGCCGCGTTGTACGCGCCGATGCCGCCGGCGGGCACGTTGGCGGCGTTGTACGCGGCGAGGGGGTGCGGTCCGCCGGGCAGCGTGAGGGTGCCGTCGAAGTACAGCTCCAGGACGCGGCCTGCGTTCCCGGGGCCGATACCGACGGCCCGGTTGGCACCGGCGGCGGGCGACTGGGTGAGCGCGCCGTCCTTGATGCCGGGGCCCTGCGGCGCGCCGGTCTCGTTGATGTCGAAGAAGTCGGCGTTGATGGCCGCGACGGTGCGGCGGCCCTTGCCCGCGTCGTGTCCGGCGGCGAGCTCGGAGACGCTGCGGCGGTCCGCGACCTTGCCCGAGGAGAGGTAGTCGGCCCGGACGCCGCCGCGGTCGAGGTCGACCGAGAGCGAGTCGACGCGCAGCCATTTGTCGGATTCGAGCCGGTCGTACGAGGTGAGGCTCACGCCCGGCGCGACGGGCCGGGAACTGCGCGCGGTCTCGATGCCGTCGCCGTCCACGACGGATCTGGGCGCGCCCACCGGTCTGCTGGCCGGTGGTGGCGCGACGGGCCGCAGCACCTCGGCGGCGTTGCGGGGCCGGGGGTCGGGGGTGGAGTCGGCGACGGCGGGGCTGATGGCTCCGGCCGTCAGTGCGGTGACCGCCGCGAGCAGCACGACGGATCGGCGGGCAATGCCTGGACCCACAAGTTCTCCTGTTGTACGGGTGGTTGGCGCTGGTGGTAAGCGCTGTCAGCCGCCCAGCATCGCCGTGTGTGCCCTGGTTCGCCAGGGGTTCGCGGACACGTCGGGGCGAACAAGGGGCACCGTGGAAGTGACGTGGGACTGCCCGCGGGGCCGGGGTGGCGCCCCCGCTCCACGTAACTGATGATGCGTCAGGGAAACGCGGGGGTTGCCCGGATACGCGGCGGGGGGATGGCGTGTCACGGACCAGGAGGCCCGCAGGGCAGCGATCCCCGGCCGCTCAGTGATCACGGCCGGGGCGTCAACCTCTTGAGAAAGGCCCTAAGGGGCGCCCGTCGTGGGCCGTCCGTCGTACGCCCGGCGCTTCGGGGTCCAGCGCATCAGCAGCAGCGCCATGTCGTCGCCGCCGCCGTGCTCCCCCACCATGTCGGCCAGATGGTCGGCCAGTTCCTCGATGCCGTCCGGGCCCGCCTGTACCGCGCGTGTCAGGCGGTCGAGGCCCGCGTCGAGGGAGGCTCCCGGGCGTTCCACCAGGCCGTCGGTGTAGATGAGAAGGGTCTCGCCCGGAGTGAGGTTCGCCCGGGTCACCGGGTAGTCGGCGGCGCCGCGTCTGCCGGTGCCGTCCGCGAGTCCCAGGGGGAGGCCGCCCTTGGTGTCGAGCGTGACGCACGTGCCGTCGCCGCGGCGCACCATCGGTTCGAGGTGCCCGGCCCGGACGATCTGGAGTCCCCCTGTCGACAGGTCGACTTCGACATACGTACAGGTGGCGAAGCGCTCGGTGTCCAGTTCGTGGAGGAAGGTGGAGGCGCGGGCCATCGCCGTGGCGGGTGAGTGCTCCTCGGAGAGATACGCCCACAGCACGATCCTCAGCTGCCCCATCACGGCGGCGGCGTCCGTGTCGTGGCCCTGGACGTCGCCGATCATCAGGCCAAGCCGGTCGCCGGGCAGCGGGATCAGGTCGTACCAGTCGCCGCCGATGTCGCGCCCCGCCCTGGCCGCGCGGTAGCGGACCGCGATCCCGGCGCCGGGGACCTCGGGGATACGGTGCGGCAGCATCGCCTGCTGAAGGCTCTCGGCGAGATCGTGCTCCTGCTCGAAGAGCATCGCGCGCTGGAGGCTCTGGGCGATGCTGCTGCTGAGCGTGATGAGGAGGTTGCGCTCCTCGCCGGTGAACCCGCCGTGCCGGGGGTAGAGCATGCCGAGCACGCCGATGGGTCTGCCCTGGGCGATCAGGGGGAGATAGGCGCCCGAGGCAACCGGAAGGTGTTCGATGTGTTCCCACAGCGGGGGGTAGCAGCGCCGGAACTCGTCGCGCGAGGTGATGTAGCGGGGCCGCAGCGTGCGGACGACCTCGCTCATCGGGAACTGCCCGTCGATCCGCGTGTAACGCAGTTCCGGTACGTAGAGCCCGATACGCCCTTCGCTGACGAGATGGACGCGGCCCTTCTCGACGATGCCGAGCATCACGCTCACCGCGCCGAGGTTGCTGACCGCCTCCGTGTCCTTGAGCGCGTCGGTGACATCGTGCACGGTCGTCGCGCGGGCCAGCAGCGCGGTGACCCGGCGGACCATGCCCGTGAGCCGGCGACGGCTCTCGACCAGCTCGATGCGCTTGGCCGCCTCGTCCAGCTCCCGGGTGGCGTCGCGCACTATGCCGATCACCCGGTACGCCACGCCTTCCGCGTTGCGCAGGAGACGACCCTGGGTGTGCAGCCAGCGCAGCGATCCGTCGCGCGTGTGGATCTGGAAATACGCCCCGTAGACGTCCTTGCCGCCCTTGACCGACGGCTGGATCAGCGTGTCCAGCCGCTCCCGCTCTTCCGGCGGCACCCGGTTGGCGACGGCCATGTCGCCCTCGTACTCGTCGGGGCGCAGATCGAAGACCTCCAGCGCCCCCGGGTCCAGATGCATCGCCCTGGTGTGGAGATCGATGTCGAAGCTGCCCATGCGGTTGTAGGCGAGCGTCACAGCCGCGTCGGCCGGCCATTCCAGTCCGGACGAGTCGGTGGGCTCGCGAAGAGGACGGCCGGGCGGCTGTTCGGCACTCACGGGCCCCTCTTCCCAGTCGTGGGCACGGCAGGTCGGTCGCGGTCGGCGGCTTCTGCTATCAATTGTGCGCGCATCACCCGTATGGATCGCAAGCGGGGAATACGGGTCGGTACGTACCGTACGAGTCACCGCGAGGTTCCGCGACCGCTCAGCGGTCGGATCCGCCGGGTCCGTCGGCCTGACGGGCGCCGTCCGAGGAGGTGAGGTGCCCGGTGATCAGCAGCTGGAGGGCGGGAGCGTACAGGTCCGCCAGCTCTTCGGCGGTGGCCAGTTCGCCGGCGCCGGGGCGGTGGAGGCTGAGGGTCGCGCCGAGCCCGAGGAGCTGACCGGTGATCAGCTCCGCCCTCAGCTCACGCCGCGGCCCGTCGATGAGACCGGCCAGCCGGGCGGTGACCTGCTCACGGAAGCGCTCCCGCAGCAGGGTCCGCTCGTCCATGTTGCCGAGGGAGAAGACGACGCGGAGGAGGGGGTCGGAGAGGTTCTCGCGCCGCAGCCGGACGATGGTCAGCACGAGGTGCCGGCCGAGCTCCGGGGGCGGGGCGGCGAAAAGTCTGTCGGCGGCCGGGCCGAAGTCGGCGACGGTGTTGAAGAGCCGTTCCTTGGTACCGAAGCGCTTGACGATGAGCGAGGCGCTGACACCGGCGTCGGCGGCGATGCCGCGCATGGTCACCTCGGCGTACGGGCGCTGGGTGAAGGCGCGGCGGGCTGCCCGCAGAATCGCGAAACGCCCGGTGCCCGGGTCGGCGCCGTCCGCGCCGTCCGCTGCGTCGTCCGCCGTGAGGTCCGGGCCGGGGGCCGCGCCGGGGTCCGTCCCCTCCCCGGACGCGGCGGCAGGTCCGGTCGTCATGCGCCCTCCTCGGCGAACCTGCGGCTTGCTGCGTGCTCTTTCTCGACCGTACCCGCCTTGGGCGCCAGGGCGCGGCCCGGCAGACAGAGGGTGACCGCCAGGGCGACGACGGCCGCGCCCGCGGCGATGAGGAAGACCAGCAGATAGGCGTGGAGGGTGGGTGCGGTGCGGCCCGCGGCCTGGAAGGTGATGTTCGCGAGTACGGCGGCGACCACCGCGCTGCAGAAGGCCTGTCCGACGGACCGCATCAGGGTGTTGAGGCCGTTGGCCGCGCCGGTCTCCCCCGCCGGCACCGCGCGCATGACGAGGGCGGGCAGGGCCGAGTAGGCGATGGCGGTGCCCGCCGCCACGACGGTCGCGCCGCCGATGATCGGCCACAAGCTGTGGCTGGTGAAGAACCGCACCACGTATCCGACGGCCATCACGCCGGCGGCGAGCGCCAGAGCTGTCTTGGGGCCGTACTTCGCGGAGATCCGGGCCGAGACCGGCGACAGCGCCACCATCGCGAGACCACCGGGCAGCAGACAGAGTCCGCCGACGACTATCGACGCCCCGAGGCCGTAGCCGGTGCTCTTGGGCTCCTGCACCATCTGGGCGGTGACCAGGGAGTTCGCGTAGAAGGCGAAGCCAATGAGCAGGGCGGCGATGTTCGTCAGCAGTACGGCGGGGCGCGCGGACACCCGCAGGTCGACCATGGGGGACGTGGTGCGCAGCTCGTACGCGCCCCAGAGCAGGCCCACGGCGAGCGCGACCACGAGCAGGCCGACCGTAGGCAGGGAGGTCCAGCCCCAGTCCGCGCCCTGGGTGACGGCGAGCAGCAGACTGACGAGGATGACGGAGAGGCCGAGCGTGCCGATGGCGTCGAACCGGCCCCGGGAGCGCAGGGGCGACTCCGGGACACAGCACAGGACGAGCACGATGTCCACCAGCCCGAGGACGGCCGAGGCCCAGAACATGGTGTGCCAGTCGAAGTTCTGGACGACGAGCGCGGCGACCGGCAGTCCGACGGCCGCGCCGATGCCGAGGGTCGAGCTCATGAGGGCGACGGAGGACAGCAGCCTCGCCGGCGGGAGTTCGTCGCGCATGATGCTGATGCCGAGCGGTACGACGGCGAGCGCGGCGCCCTGGAGGGCCCGTCCTGCGATCAGCACCCCGATCTGTGAGCTGAGGGCGCACATGACCGACCCGACGACGAGCACGCCGAGCGAGGCGATGAGGACTTTGCGCTTGCCGTACATGTCGCCGACGCGGCCCAGTACGGGCGTGAAGACCGCGCCCGTCAGCAGCGTGATCGTCACGAGCCAGCTCGCCGCCGCCGGTGAGCTCCCGGTCAGGGAGGGGACGTGGGGCAGCAGGGGCACGACGAGGGTCTGCATCACGGCGACCACGACACCGCAGAAGGCGAGGACGGCCACGAGGAAGCGGCGGCGCCGCCCTTCCACGGGCTCGGGCTCCGATTCCGTCTCCGGCCCTGACTGCGACTCCGAATCCGATTCCGGCCCCGGCATGGGCGCTGCGGGCATCTGTTCTCCGTAGATGTGTGGCGACGTGGTGACCTCCGTGACGGCATGTGACAGAGGGAGGGGTGCACAAGCGTTCACCCCGAGGGTAAACACTCGTGCACCCCTTTGTCACATGCCCTTCTCTCACTAATTGGCGCAAATCCGTTACCGAGGGTGAGTTTGCGCGTTGAACGTGCGTGAAGGCCGCACATCGTGTGGCTGGGCTCGAAACGTTCAAGGAGAAACTTGATGTCGCGTATCGCGAAGGCAGCTGCTGTTCTCGCCGGCACGGGCGCCGTGCTGGCCGGCGGTGCCGGTATTGCCGCTGCCGACGCCGGCGCCGAGGCCGCGGCCGTCGGTTCGCCCGGCGTCCTTTCCGGCAACCTGCTCCAGGTGCCTGTGCACGTCCCGGTCAACCTCTGCGGCAACACCGTCGACGTGATCGGCCTGCTGAACCCGGCGTTCGGCAACACCTGCGTCAACGCCGACGGCGGCAAGAAGCACGATGGCGGCGGCTACGGCCACTGAGCCTCCGGCACCGGGCGTACGTCGTCGATGTACGCCCCCCGCGGGTTCTTGATTGAGGCATGAGGCAACGGCCTCCCGCATTTCGATGCGGGAGGCCGTTGTACGTGGCGGCCCTGGCGTCCGCGCGAGTGCCGGCGGCATCGCGGGACCGGGCTCAGGCTTCGTACCGGTACAGCGACTCGTGGCTGAGCATCTCCGACGGCTTCGTCCGCCACGGCGGCATCGGCTCGTCCAGGCTGATGGCCCGGCCCGACTGCGGATCGTCGTCGTCCAGCTTCCGCCGCGGCAGATAGGCCGACTTCGGGTGCTTCCGCTGCCAGCGGTCCCAGAGAAGGTCGATGAAGGCGTGATGGAGCCAGAAGACCGGATCGTGGGGCGCGGTCGCACCCAGCATCTGGCCACCCACCCACCGGTGGACACGGTTGTGATTGCGCCACCGTGTCTTGTCGCTGCCCGTCGTCCAGCCTTCGACGCGGTTGCGGAAACCCCTCGTGACCGTGGAGTCCCAAGGCGCGGCGTCGTAGACCGACTCGTTCATCGCCCAGGCCAGTTCGTCCTTGGTGGGCAGCGCGATCGGGGAGGTGGGGCGGCCGAAGGCGCGGGCGAGGA
Source organism: Streptomyces sp. NBC_01716 (assembly GCF_036248275.1). Taxonomy (NCBI): domain Bacteria; kingdom Bacillati; phylum Actinomycetota; class Actinomycetes; order Kitasatosporales; family Streptomycetaceae; genus Streptomyces; species Streptomyces sp. NBC_01716. The sequence continues at coordinate 328,551 of NZ_CP109181.1, forward strand.
ACTTACGCTCCAGCACCCCGTCGTCGATGGTCCAGTCGCCCGCCGAGTAGGCGAACGCCCCGGTCGTGACCTGCCCGTCGGACGAACGGCCGTCGCCGCCCAGGAAGTCCTCGGACCAGAGGGACGCGGCCGGTGTGTTGTCGGTCGTCCAGTCCCAGTACGGCACCGTCACCTTGGGGTCGATGCGCTGGAGCGCCCCCTCGAACTCCAGCAGATACTTGCGGTGCCACGGGAAGAACGACGGCGCCATGTGGCCGGTCCGGAGCCCGTCGTCGCCGTCGGCCCGGTAGTACCGGACATGCTGGCGGACGAACTCGTCGTAGCCGCCCTGGCGTTTGAGCTCCAGGACCGTGGTGACGAAGCGCTTCTTCTCCGCGCTGGTGAGATTCCGCTGATTCTTTCTGATGTGCACCGTGGAGGGTCCTCCCTGCGGTCAGTGAAGTGCCGGTCCGGCGAGCGCCAGTTGGGTGGCGCCGAGGTCGTCGACCGCCGCGCGGGCGGTCGCGAGGGCCGTCGGGAACGACTCGAAATGGTTGACCACGCTGACGTAACTGCCGTCGGCGCGACGCATGATGTGCAGGGGGCGGCCGTCGACGCGGACCCCGGCGTCCGTTCCCTGGATGCGCCGGCCGCCGTACATCTCGTCGAAGAGCTCGGCGGCCGGTGGGCCGGGCGCCTCCGCGTCCGGTGAGACCGGCGGTTTGTGGCCCGCCCGGAGGATGGGCGTCAGGGCCGCTGCCGTACCGCCGGTCACCCCGAGGGCGAACACCGCGCGCAGGAAGAGGCGTCGGGTGCGGCTCGGCGGTGAGGCGTGCGGAGGGGTATTCACTCCGGTGAACGTGACGGCGTCGGGATGCGCGTGGGGCTGGGCGTCGGGCCGGGCGTCGGGCCGGGCGTCGGGCCGGGCGTCGGGCGGTTCATGGGGCTGGTGCGACTGGGGTGGCACGAGGGCCGGGATCTCCGCGGGTCGCGCCCCTTCGAGGGGCCCCGGCTCCAGTTTGGTGCCGCCTGCCATGGCGAACCTCCACTCGTCGGCCGTACCCCGCCACACGGATGCGGCGGGATACGGACACTGATCCGGTTCGGGGCAGATGGATCACTGCCCCGAACCAGTCAACGAGGAGGTCGCAGAAGGGTTCTCTGGACTACATCCGATTGTCGTAGTGAAGCTCGGGACTGGCTCAGCAGCTGAGGTTGCCGCCGGGCGTGGTGCCGAGGATCTGGACGAAGGCCTGGTACTTGGCGATCCGGCTCTGGACCTGACCGGGGTTGCCGCCGTTGCATTCGAGACTGCCGTTGATGCTGCGGATGGTCTCGCCGAAGCCACGGCTGTTGACCATCGCGTTGTGCGGGGTCATCGTGCCGGGGCCGTTCTGGGTGTTCCAGTACCAGAGGCCGGTCTTCCAGGCCACGGCCGCGTCGTTCTGGACGAGCCAGGGGTTGCCCAGCAGGTCGATGCCCAGGGCGTCGCCCGCGGCCTTGTAGTTGAAGTTCCAGCTGAGCTGGATCGGACCGCGGCCGTAGTACGCGGCCTGGCCCGCCGGGCAGCCGTAAGACTGCGAAGTGTCGCAGTAGTGCGGGTAGTTGGCGGTGTTCTGCTCGACGATGTGGACGAGACCACCGGTCTCGTGGCTGACGTTGGCGAGGAAGGCCGCGGCCTCCTGGCGCTTGATGGTGTCGCTGCCGGTGTTCGCGAAGGCCGGGTAGGCGCTCAGCGCGGCTTTGAGACCGTTGTAGGTGTAGAAGGAATTCCGGCTCGGGAACATCTGGTTGAACTGAGCCTCGCTGACCACGAAGCCACCCGGGACGGGCGGGTCCGTCGGACCGCCACCACAGGCGCCGTTGTCGGCCCAGACGTCGACCGTGCCGGGTCTCTCGTTCTGGGTCCACCACTTCGCGGTGTAGTTACGGCCGTTGTACGACGCGGTGTCGCCGCCCCAGTAGACGGTGGACGCGTTCCAGCCGGTGACGCACGCGGCGGCGGAGGTGGCCGCCGCCGAGGTCGATGCGGGCAGGAACACCGCGAGAGCCATGGCCGAGACCAGTGCGGTGAACAGTGCAAGAATTCGCTGACGCAAACGACTCACTCCTTCGCGCGGCCGTCGGTGAGCGACGGCCGCCATGGGGGTGAGGGAACCAAACCGGAATCCTTATTACCTGTCAAGGTCTAGACCAACTGGCCAAATCCTGTCTGTCCGTCCGCAGTTCGACCGGCGGAGGGCGGTTCTCGGTACAGGTGAGCAGGACAAGTCCGTCTCGCGTGTCGTGGGCACCCCGGATCCGTGCCCGACAACTCACAACGGCCGTGGGCGGTACGGGGCCGGCGGTGCCTCAGATGTGACGCGATCTCGCCCGTCGGCCGCGGGGTGCCAGCTGTAGCGGATGTCCGGCTCGTTCTCCTCGTTGCCCCGGCCGTCGGTCTTCTCGACCGGGACGAAGCCATGGCGCTCGTAGAAACGCCGTGCCGGGCCGTTGACCTGGAACGTCCACAGGGACAAGCCCTCCGGCCGACGGCGCTTCGCCAGGTCGAGCAGCCGGGCGCCGATGCCGCACCCCCGGTGGTCCGGATCGAGGTACAGCTGGTCGACGTCCCCGCCCTCGATCACCATCATTCCGACGACCGTCTCCCCGGTGGTCGCCACCCAGGTCTCCTGGGTCGGCAGGACGATGTCCCGGATCCAGGCGTGTACCTGCTGCTCGCTGTGGGGGCGGGTGACGCTCGGGAGGGCGGCCGCGAAGGATCTCAGCCACAGTCCGGAGATGTCGGCCGCGTCGGCGGGTGTCGCGCGACGGACGACAAGCGTGTTGGTCTGCACAGCGAGCCATCCTGTCATCAATCAGAAATCAGAAATCAGGGAACGATCGAGTCGACGTATCCGCCGTCGACGCGCAGCGCGGCCCCGGTGGTCGCCGACGCGAGAGGCGAGCTGAGGTAGACGACCATGTTCGCGATCTCCTCCGGCTCGATCAGCCGCTGGATCAGAGACTGCGGCCGGTGCTTCCGCATGAACTCACGCTGAGCCTCCTCCCAGGGAACGGACTTGTCGACGAGCTCGTAGACGAAGTCCTCCACGCCGCCGGTGTGGGTGGGCCCCGCGATCACGGAGTTCACGGTGACGCCGGTGCCGGCGGCCGCCTTCGCGAAACCGCGCGAGACTCCGAGCAGCGCCGTCTTGGAGACCCCGTAGTGGATCATCTCGGCGGGGGTCACGATCGCCGAGTCGCTCGCGATGTACTGGACCCGTCCCCAGCCGCGCTCGGTCATCCGGCCGAGGCAGCCCCGTGTGAGCCGGACAGCGGACAGGACGTTGACCTCGAAGTAGCGCCGCCACTCGTCGTCGCTGATCTCCAGCGCGGGCCGGACGCCGAACACACCCAGATTGTTGATCAGGATGTCCACCTCCGGCACGGCTTCGAGGACCTGTTCCGCGCCGCCCTCGGTGGAGACGTCACCTGGCACGGCCAGGAACTCGGCGTCGGGCGACGCGGCACGCTGACTGTCGAGGGCGCCGGCGACGGACTTCTCGGAGCGCCCGTTCACCGCGACACGGGCTCCGGCACGGGCGAGCCCGGTGGCGATGGCAGCCCCGATCCCCTGGGTGGAGGCGGTGACCAGAGCGGTCTTGCCTGAGAGGTCGATCCGCACGTTCGGTTCCTTTCAGCTGTCTGGTGGGCCAAGGTCATTGTGCGCGGGGGCGGGTGCGCGGCGCGGTCGGCGCGGCCCCGGCGGTCGCCGGCTTCCGTCGAATTCGAATTCCGACGGCCACCGCCTCTTGAAGTGAACCCGACACTGTGTCATATATGTCTAGACCATTGCCCCTTGCTTTCGACGGAGGAGACGATCGTGCGACGGACCCCCACCCAGGTCGCGCTCGTTACCGCTGCCGCCCTCACTCTCGTCGCCTGCGGTGGCGGTGACGACAAGGACTCCGAGGCGCCGTCGGCGCCGACCGGCCTCAGCGTTCAGGCCGGCAGCGCACTGTCCGCACACGTCATGTGGGAAGCAGCCAAGGACAATGTCGCGGTCAGCGGCTACGTGGTGTACCGCGGCAAGGACAAGATCAAGGACGTTCCCGCCGAGAAGTTGATGATCGACATCACGGGCCTGAAGCCGTCCACCGCCTACTCGTTCTCCGTGCGGGCCAAGGACGCCGCCGGGAACCTCTCCCCGCACAGCCAGAAGAAACCTGTCACCACGCCCGCGGTGACACCCGAGGACAAAGAAGCCCCGGCACAGCCGGTGAAGCTGCGCGGCAAGCACCACGGTTCGAAGGGCGCCGAACTCACCTGGAGCGCACCGGACAAGGACCAGGGCATCACCTCGTACGACATCCTCCAGGGCGGCTCGAAGATCCACAGCGTCAGCGGCGACGCGACCAAGGCCGAGGTCACCGGGCTCCGTCCCGGCACCGACTACTCCTTCACCCTCCAGGCCCGTGACGCGGCCGACAACACCTCCCCGGCCAGCGAGCCGCTGAAGATCAGCACGCCGAAGGGCCCGGGTGACGACCCCGACACCGCGCCGATCAGCTTCAAGGTCGCGCGGCACAAGAACGCCAAGGAGGGTGCGTACTACCTCGATCTGTCGTGGCTGCCGCCCAAGGTCGACGGTGAGGTGCCCTCGTACGAGATCCATCTCAACGGGAGCCTGACCACCACGCTGGTCTGGGGCAACAAGGCGCCCGTGGGCAGGACCACCGAGAGCGTCTACGCGGGCAAGAAGCCCGGCGTCGCGTACAAGGTGAAGATCCGCGCGAAGCTGCCGGACGGAGAGTGGGGCAGCTTCTCCCCCGAACTCACCATGGTCACCGGCGAAGCCAAGCCCTGACTGGGCAGGGAGGAGCGGGGCCGGACGTGTCGGCTAGGGCGTGTTTTAGAAGTCCCGTCTGGCCCACGACGCCTGGCACGCGCGCTCGCCGCGTTGTCGGAGTCATCCAAGTACGTCCGGTCCATCTACGGGGATGATCCTCCGCCTTGCGATCGCACGCACCAGACGCCGTGGGCCCCGCCCGATGGGCGGACGACGCTACTTCTCAAACACGCCCTAGGCCGTGTCCGCGCCCCCGCCGCCGGGCACGGCAGCAGGCACGGCAGCGGCGGCAGGCGCGGTCTCCCTGCCCCGGCCCCGCCTGATCCTCAGCCGGGTCAGCAGCGGTCGGCCTCGCCCGGCACCGTGCGGGACCGGCTCAACTGTCCGTACCCGTACGGAAGTCCGTGCCGGTACGGCCGTCGATGCCGGTTCGACTGTGCCTGGCGGTTCGGCTGCCGGGGCCGGTTGGGGTGCTTCCGCCTCCATGGGACTCGTGCCGCTCGGGCGCGGCGCCTGCCGGTCCCGTCGGGCGTCGGCCAGCAGCGCGGTCAGGCTGGACCGGTGCCAGTTGATCTCGTCCGGATCGTCGGCGGTCAGCAGCCGTTGAACGGTCTCGCGCCCCGCCTCCGATCCCGGCCGGCCCGGCGCGAGGTCCGGGCGCAGCCGGTTCAGACATGCCCGCTCGTACGGATCCGGTACGAGCTCGGCGAGTTGGACCGGATCGAGCACGGAACCGACGATGGCCGCGCGCTCCCACCGGTCGTCGCTCTCGTGCAGCAGCAGACCGATACGGCGGCCACGCCAGTTGCGCGGACGGCAGTCCTCCACCGCCCCCGGCTCCTTCCCCGCCGCGCCGTCACCCTCGCTGTCGGCCTGGGGAGCACCGGTCGCCGTCCGCGGCAACCGGCCGGTCAGCAGGCCCGGTTCGCTGCTCGCGAACGCCCGTAGCTCCTCGGCCAGATAGAGCCAGACGACCGCTCGATAGCGATTGAGGTAGAACCGCACCGGCACCAGATACCCCGCACGCGCGAACCGGGTGAAGCGGCCGGGGCTGATGTCCATCAGCCCCGCCCCCTCGGCCGTACCCACCGTCCGCACCCGCTCGCGCAGCGTCTCGGGGAAGCCCGGCGCCCGCCGAAGCCGCTCGACCTCGCCACGCGCCACCCTGCGTCGGCCGCTCACGGCCCCACCGACCGTGCGGACATGCCCCAACTGTGTGGCCAGCTCGAACTCGCCCCGCCTCAGGCGCAGTTCCTGGGCCGCTCGGCCCGCGGCCAGTGTTTCCGAGATTTCCATGACAGACATCGACGGTCTCCCCCGTGAGTGATTAGCTACTCTCGGTGACAACCGTATTCCCGGGTCAAGAATCCCGCTTGCCCTGTGGATAACTCCCCCGGGGACTCCCTGACCGGACTCCTGGACCGCACTTCCAGACGGGGCTTCCGGACCGGACTCTCAGCCGTCCGTGACCGTCGAGTGCGTCGGCGCCGACTGCCGCACCGCGATGCCCAGATGCTCGCCGACACGGTTCACCATCAGAGTCATCTCATAGGCGATCTGACCGACATCGGCGTCCGCCTCGCTCAGCACACACAGACAACTGCCGTCCCCCGCGGCGGTGACGAACAGCAGCGCCTCATCGAACTCGATCATGGTCTGCCGCGCCTTGCCGGCGTTGAAGTGCCGGCCCGACCCTCGCGCGAGACTGTGCAGACCCGACGAGACGGCCGCCAGATGCTCGGCGTCCTCACGCGCCAGCCCGGAACTAGCGCCCGTCACCAGCCCGTCGTTGGACAGCACAAGCGCGTGCCGTATCGGCTCGACCCGACCGGTCAGATCCTCCAGAAGCCAGTCAAGTCCGTCTTCCAACGCCATTGATGTCCACTCTCCCCGTTCAGACAGGTACCGCGCCCTGTGCCCCGTATCTCCCCGTCGGTCGCCCAGCCTCGCGCACCGGATGCTCACGGGCAAGCGGTCCAGCGGCCTGGGAACTTCACACGGAACCGGCCGTTCCCGTCAATGGGAACGATCACCATCCGCGCGGCCGTATGCCTTCGCAATTCCTCGCCTCCGCTCCGACGGCAGATCGCTCCCCCTCCACAGGGTCCGCCACCGAGCCACCCCTTCCGTCAATTCACCACCGCAACGCAATCCCTCGATCGGGTCGCCTGTGAGTCATGACTGAAACGAACACAGGATTACGGCCACTTTCCCGGACGCCCACCCGTCGCGGGCGTCAACTCGGAAGCTCCCGCTGAGAATTCACACCGCGCACCCCGTTACGACCGCTTGATCAGCCGCGTTCATCAAACACCCGGCACATCGCCCTCGCTCCTGGAGGACCCATGAAGATCGTCTCCCCGCCGCCCTTCGTTCACCTCACGTTCGAGAGAGCGTCGGTCTCCGCCCGGCCCCTGATGTGTCAGGTTGACGCCGGGGGTGGCGCCGCGTGAGGTTGCTGAAGCGTCCGAAGCCCGCCGAGAGCGCGGTGTCCGACAGCGAACGCGAGCTGTTCGGCGGGCGGCTCCGCTACGACAGGGGCTGGGCCGACCACGAGTGGGCCTCGCTCGAACTCAGCCTGCTGTCCGCCGTGCGCGCGATGCCGCGCATGGTCGCGGGCACCCTGCGGCTCGCCTGGCGGACCGACCGTTCGGCGCTGATGACGGTCGGCGTCGCCGAGGCAGGCCAGGGGCTGACGGCAGCGCTCGGGCTGCTGGTGGTGAACTCCGTGCTCGGCTCACTCCTGGCCGTCGGAAGCGCCGCCGACCGTGTCTCCGACGCGATGCCCGCCCTGATCGCCGGCGCGCTGGTCGCCGTGGTGGGCGCGCTCCTCGCCTCGTGGTCGACCTCGGCGGCCGGCCGGCTGGAGCCGAAGGTGGAACGGGCCGCGAACGAACAGTACTTACGGGCCGCCGCACGGGTGGAACTGGAGGCGATCGAGGACGGCGAGTTCCGTCGTCTGATCGACACGGCGCAGTTCGGTCCGCCGTCGGCACGGCGGATGATCGGTGCCTGCGTCGCCACCATGAACGGGGTCATCTCGCTGCTCGCCGTGGGCGGTGTGCTGACCGTGCTCCACCCGCTGCTGCTGCCCATGCTCCTGCTGATCGCGGCGCCGCGCGGCTGGGGCGCGATGCGCGTCTCCCAGCGACGGTACGTGTCGGTGATGTCCTGGGTCGAGCATCTGCGCGCCAGCCGTCTCATTGCCGGACTGCTCATCTCCCGCTCCGCCGCGCACGAGATCCGGGTGCACGCCGTGGGCCCCTTCCTCCTCCGGCACTACCGCAACATGGCCGACAGCGCGGAGACCGAGGCGACGCGGCTGGCCAAGGACAAGGCGCTCACCGAACTGCTCGCCGCCGCGCTGTCGGGAGTCGCCGCACTCGTCACGTACGGGACGATGGCCGCGCTCATCGTGTCGGGCCGGATGGACCTGGCCGTGGCGGGCACCGCCGTGGTCGCCGTCCGTTCGGGCTCGGCGAGCCTGGGCGCCCTCGTGATGACCACGAACTCGCTGCACGAGGAGTCTCTGTACGTACGCGACATGGAGAGGTTCCTCGCCGAGGCCGCCGACAGGTCCATCCCGTCGGGCGGGCTCCCGATCCCCGAGCCGACGAGGGCGATCACTCTGGAGGGGGTCTCCTTCCGGTATCCGGACCGGGAGACGCCCGCGCTCACCGAGTTGTCCCTGGCGATCCCGATGGGCTCGGTGGTCGCCCTGGTCGGCGAGAACGGCTCCGGAAAGAGCACACTCGTGAAGCTGCTCGCGGGGCTTCATCTCCCCGACAGCGGGCGGTTGGCGTGGGACGGCGTCGACATCGCCGAGGCGGACCGGGAGCAGATCTTCGACCGGGTGTCGCTGCTCACCCAGGACTTCGAGCGCTGGCCGGTGACGGCGGCGGCGAACATCGAGATCGGCCGGCCGGAGGCCGTGGAGGGCGACCTGGAGGCGGCGGCGCGGTACTCGGGCGCCGACGCGGTCGCCGAGACTCTGCCGAACGGCTTCCAGACCCTGCTGGCCCGCGTGTTCCGCGGGGCGTCCGAACTGTCCGGCGGGCAGTGGCAGAAGTTCGGCCTGGCCCGCGCGCACTACCGGGACGCCCAGGTGATCGTGGTGGACGAGCCCACGTCGGCCCTCGACCCGGAGGCGGAGATCGCGGCCTTCGACCGGATCCGGGGACTGGCGGACGAGCGGCGGGCCGTCGTACTCGTCACGCACCGGATGTCCGGCGTGCGGTACGCGGACCTCATCTATGTACTGCACGAGGGCCGGCTGGTCGAACAGGGCAACCACGAGAGCCTGTTGGCGTTGAACGGCAGATACGCCTCGATGTTCCGCATGCAGGCGGAGCAGTACGGCCACGAGGCGGGCACCGGGACCGGCGTCCCGCAGCAGGGCGGATCGAGGGTGACACCGACCTGACCCGTGGGTCGTTCTCAGGCGCCGGACACCCCGTCCGGCGCTCCGAGGACCTGGGCGCGGCCCACCGGCCCGCGACGGCCCGTCACCGGGCTACGCGGCGTCGCGCATCACATCCCTGCGGATGCGGGCGCAGGAGTCGTTGATCAGCCTGGAGACATGCATCTGTGAGATGCCCAGGTCCTCGGCGATGCTGCTCTGCGTCATCCCACGGAAGAACCTCAGATAGAGGATCTTCTTCTCCCGGTCGGGAAGCCGGCGCAGACGCGGCTTGACCGACTCGCGGTCGATCACGGTGTCCAGCGCCTCGTCCCAGCCTCCGATGGCGTCTCCGAGCGTGGGGCCCTCCTCCGGGGAGGCCAGGCCCGCGTCGAGCGACAGCACACTGAAGCAGTCCATCGCCTCGACACCCGTGACCACGTCGTCCTCGGTCATTCCCGAGTGCAGGGCGAGCTCCTCGACGGTCGGTGCCAGCACCCCGTGCCGCTGGGCCAGTTCGTCGCGGGCGTCGCGTACGCGGCTCCGTAACTCCTGCACCCGCCGGGGCACATGGACGGACCAGAGGCGGTCGCGGAAGTGCCGCTTGAGCTCGCCGGTGATCGTGGGCACGGCGAAGCTCTCGAACGCGGTGCCCCGGTGCGGGTCGTACCGCTCCACGGCCTTCACCAGTCCGATCGCCGCGACCTGCCGCAGATCCTCCAGCGCTTCGCCCCGGTGCCGGAACCGGCCGGCCAGCCGGTCGGCCATCGGGAGCCACGCGCACACGATCTCCCCGCGCGTCCGGTGCTTCTCGGGCCCGTCAGGCAGCAGGGCGGCCCGCTCGAAGGCCTCGGAGGTGTCGGGGACGTCCTCGTGCCGCACCCGGTAGGCCATCACCCGAGGGGTCATGATGCTCCTCGCTCCTCGCTCCACGCGGCCGTCGTCACCGGGGAACGCACGGCCGGCAGCCGGGCGACGCCCGGAGCGGTACGCCGCTCCACGGACGTGCCTCCTGTCCGAAGCACGAAGTGCGTGTGCCCCTGAACACCGCAGTCAAACAAGGGGCTTCAGCGGTCGCCGTCCGGTTCGGCACCGTGCCAGACCGTCGTGACGTTGCAGAATTCGCGGATCCCGTGCTCCGACAACTCCCGCCCGTAGCCGGAGCGCTTGACGCCGCCGAAGGGAAGGGCGGGGTGGGAGGCGGTCATCCCGTTGAAGAAGACACCGCCGGCCTGGAGGTCGCGTACGAACCGCCCCGCTTCCTCGTCGTCGCGCGTCCACACGTTGGAACTCAGGCCGAACGGGGTGTCGTTGGCGACGCTCACCGCCTCGTCGAGATCCGCCACGCGGTACATCGTGGCCACCGGGCCGAAGGCCTCTTCGTGGTGGATGCGCATGTCGGCGGAGACATCCGTAAGGACGGTGGGTTCGTAGTACCAGCCACGGTTGAGCCGGTCCGGACGCTGTCCTCCGCAGCGGGCCATGGCGCCTCGGTTGACGGCGTCGTCCACCAGCTCCTCCAGGTCCGCGCGGCCCTGTTCGCTGGAGAGCGGGCCGACGTCGGTGGACTCGTCCATGGGGTCACCGACGGTCAGTTTCCGCATCCCTGCGACGAAGCGTTCACCGAACGCGTCGTAGACGTCCGCGTGCACGATGAAGCGCTTGGCCGCGATGCAGGACTGCCCGTTGTTCTGTACGCGGGCGGTCACCGCGACCCGCGCGGCCCGGTCGATGTCCGCCGACGGCATCACGATGTACGGGTCGCTGCCGCCGAGTTCGAGTACGGTCCGCTTCACCTCGTCGCCGGCGACGGCGGCGACCGAGCGCCCCGCCGGCTCGCTGCCGGTCAGGGTCGCCGCCGCCACCCGGCGGTCGCGCAGAATGCCCTCGACCGCGCCGGACCCCACGAGCAGCGTCTGGAAGCAGCCCTCGGGGAAACCCGCCCTCCTGAAGAGGTCGCCCAGATACAGCGCGGTCTGCGGGACGTTCGACGCGTGCTTCAGCAGCCCGGCGTTGCCCGCCATCAGGGCGGGAGCGGCGAACCGTACGACCTGCCAGAGCGGGAAGTTCCACGGCATGACCGCCAGTACGACGCCCAGCGGGCGGTAGCGCACGTACGCGCGTGCGGCACCGGAGTCCCGTACGTCGGCGTCCGACGGATGCTCGTCGGCGAGCAGTTCCGCCGCGTGGCGCGCGTACCAGCGCATCGACTTGGCGCACTTCGCCGCCTCCGCGCGTGCGGCGACGATCGGCTTGCCCATCTCGGTGGTCATGGTGCGGGCGATCTCGTCCTGATCCTCCTCAAGGAGGTCGGCCGCGCGGTTCATCATCGTGGCCCGGTGGTCGAAGTCCGTGAGGCGATACCGGTCGAAAGCGGTGGCCGCCGCGGCCAGCCGCCACTCGATCTCGTCGGACCCCATGGCGCCGAACGTCTTGAGGGTCTCGCCGGTGGCGGGATCGACCGTGGCGATGGGCATGGGACAGTCCTCCTCTGACTCGGTTTCTCCGACACTCGCGCGGTACGGGCGGGCCCGCAACGCGGGGGCGACGGCCGTCCGGGTACCCGGGGTGCGCCCCCGTACGCCTCCCGACCGGGCGGCAGGGCCGGGGCCGTACGCGGCGGGGGATCATGTCCCCATGGCCCACGACCACACGCATGTACAGGAATTCTTCGGCGTCCGCGCGGCGGACTGGGACGCGCGCTTCCCCGACGACGGCCCGGCCTACGCCGCCGCCGCGGCCGGGATGGGCCTGCGTCCCGGTGACAGCGTCCTGGACGCGGGCTGCGGCACCGGGAGGGCGCTGAGGGCCCTGCGCGACGTCGTGGGGCCTCGGGGCACGGTGCTGGGCGCCGATCTCACCCCCGAGATGCTCGCGGCGGCCGTACGGAGCGGTCGCGACGCGGTCGGCGCCCTGCTGCTCGCGGACGCGGCGCGTCTGCCGCTGCGCACGCACTCCCTCGACGCGGTCTTCGCCGCGGGACTGATCGCGCATCTGCCGGAGCCGGCCACGAATCTGCGGGAGCTGGCGAGGGTCGTACGCCCCGGTGGCCGTCTGGCGCTCTTCCACCCGATCGGACGCGCCGCGCTGGCCGCCCGGCAGGGGCGGCAGATCACCCCGGACGATCTGCGCGCCGAGGGCACACTGCGTCCCCTGCTCGCCGGGGCGGGCTGGCGTCTGGTCTCGTACGTGGACGAGGACGCCCGCTTCCTCGCGCTGGCCGTGCGCGAGGACTGAGCCGGAGACGACAGCCATGACGGCCGGGTAGCTCGGACTGCCACGCCGGGTGCACCATCACGTGAACGGGTATCGAACCTTGGTGGGAGGCGGGGGCCCCGAGGGATGTGCGAAAGGTGGACGGACCATGTTCGACAAGCTGCGTCGGCTGCTCGTACCGAGCAGGACCGCCACACCGGTCACCGAGCCTGCCGCGTCCCCACGTGCCCGGACACGGCAGCACAACCTGTTCGAGGCCGCTGCCTCCTTCGTGGCGGCGACCGCCGACGACGACCAGGACCGGATGGACGAGGCGTCCGGCTGGGTCTCCCCCGAGGCGCTGTCCTTCGGCGTGAGCGAGCTGGCGTGCCGTGCGGTGACGGCGCTGGCGCGTGAGCGGGACGAGTCGCCCGAGAAGGTGGCACGCACCCTCCTCGGGCTGCCCGCCGCGTGAGGGAGGGTCCCGGAGGCGCGCGGGTGGCCCCCGACCTCTCGACGGCCGGGCGGCCGACTGGCTAAGGTGCGCCGACGACTGATCGGACACGACCGTTCGGATGGGTAGGTGCCGTGACAGGTACGGACGAATCCGCCGATGAGGACGCGCTGTATGTGCTGTCGGCCGTGCTGCTGACACCGGCGCAGTTCCCCAGCGTGCTCGGCGACGACTTCCCCGAGGCGTGCGCGGCTCTCGGGCTGGAGCCGTACGACCGCGGATACGGTCTGGTGCTCGGCCAGGACGGCGGCGGCGCGCGCTGGACCGTGGCCGTCGACGATGTGTCGCTGGTGGCTGTCGCCATCGCCGCGTGGGACTGCGGTATGGAGTACGACCTGTCCCCCGACGAACGCACGGTCGTCGCGGCGCTTCCCGGCTGGCCGGTGGCCCTCTCGGTCGCGGCGCCGGGCATCCCCGCGCCGCACGATCCCGATCCGGAGCCGGGAGTGGACAACGACGGGGCGAGACCGCCGCTCACGCCGCCGGACACGACGAGCTGGGGGTCGGCGCAGCGCCGTCTCGGTGCGGACGAGATCGCGCTTCAGTGGGAAGCCTGGCGCGAACAGTTCGACTCCGAGGACGAGCATCAGCGGGCGGACGCGACTGCCGGTGACGCAGGCGGTGGCGGGGCCGGTGATGACGCGGATTCGGCCGATGACGGCGACGGCGACGGCGGTGCGGACGGGCCTCCCAACAAGAAGGCCGGGGCGGAGGCCACCCAGGACGGCGCGGACCTCGACGGCACGGAGGCCCTCCACGACGGGGTGCGGCGCGTCCTGAAGGAGCTGCGCGGCTACCTGGAGTCACCGCCTCCGCAGGGCCGGGTCCGCTCGGGCTTCGCGCCCGCCGGCGCACGGATGCTCCGGGCCGACGGCCCCGGCTGGTCCCTCGTCGCCAGGACCGACGACATCGCCTACATCCTGCTGGACGACGAACCGAACGAAGTGCTGCCGGTCGGCCGCGGGCCCGAACTGCCGAAGCTCCTGGAAGCGCTCGACGCGATCGCCGTTCGCCCGTCCTGACCTGCTCGGATCCTCACGGCGCCCCCGTACGGGCCCGGGACCGCAGGTGGGTCCCGTGTGCGTACGGGGGCTCTTGCGCCGCCCGGCGCGGGGTCAGCGGCCGATCTCCTTGCGCGTTATGCGCTTGAGCCGGCGGCGCTGCGACGGGTCGAGCATCAGATAGGCCACGGCGGGCACGCCGAGCACCACCAGCAGCGACATCCAGAATCCGATGAATGGGATCAGGAGCAGACCGACGGCCACTCCCCCGACAGCGATCTTTGCCCTACTCGACATTTTCGACGCCTCCTTCGCGGCCGAAGCCGCTCACTGCAGATAGAACGCTCGCGAACCTCCGCCAGTTCCACTATGCGGTCTCCGCGTGTCCGATGCGCCGGTGAGCGGCGATCCGTACCGCTTGGTCAGGCGGCCTCGCGCAGCGGGGCGCCGACCTCGTGCAGGTGTCCGAGTGCCTGCCGGTACGAGTCGATCAGGCCCGTCTCCACGTAGGAGACGTCCATCTCGTCGCAGTACGCGCGGACCAGCGGCTGGGCGACCCGCAGGTGCGGACGGGGCATGCTCGGGAAGAGATGGTGCTCGACCTGGTAGTTCAGACCGCCCAGGAACCAGTCGGTGACGAGCCCGCCGCGGATGTTGCGGGAGGTGAGGACCTGCCGGCGCAGATGGCCCCAGCTCGCGAACTCCTCCTCCGTCGGGATCTTCATGCCCTTGTGGTTCGGCGCGAACGCCATGCCCAGGTGGAGGCCGTAGATCATCTGGTGGATCAGGAGGAAGACGACGGCCTGGCCGACGCTGAGCGTCGTGAAGAGGAGCGCGAGGTAGGCGACGACGTGGATCACGAGCAGTGAGCCTTCGAGGAGGCGCTCACGCGGGGTCTGACGCTTGGTGGCGCGTGAGAAGACGGACCGGAATCCGTAGACCTTGAGGGCGATGCCCTCCAGGGTCGTCAGCGGGAAGAACATCACGGCCTGGTGGCGGGTGAGCCAGCGGCGGAATCCCTTGCGGTCCCCGGTCTGGTGCTGCGCGAAGACAAGGATGTCGGCGCCGACGTCCGGGTCCTTCTCCAGGTGGTTCGGGTTGGCGTGGTGCCGGTTGTGCTTGTCGTTCCACCAGTCCTGGCTCATTCCGAGCAGAAGATTGGCGTGGAAAAGCTGTACGGCGCGGTTCTTTCCGCGCGTCGCGAATATCTGTGCGTGGCCCGCGTCATGCGCGATGAACGACATCTGGGCCGAGACGAGCGCCAGTGCCGGGGCCAGGAGAAGTGCCCACCAGGACTCTCCGATCAGCACCACGCCGGTCACGATCGCCGCCAGTTCGATCAGGTTGACGGCGATGTCGCGGGCGTACCAGGCGGTCCGCCGTTCGAGGAGTCCCTTCTCCCTGACCGTCCGCAGAAGGGGCGCGAAGTCGCTGCCGCCTGTGCGGGCGGCCGCCGGGCCGGGGGTGGTGGTCTCCGCGACTTCTGCGGGGGCCTGGGGCATGTCGGTCTCCGGTCTGTAGGCCGACGATCGTGTAGATCGTTGAGGTGGAAAATGGCAGGCGTGTGAGGCCGTTCGAGTGGCGCGATCACAGCTTGATCGCGCCGACCGGGAGAAAGCTACGCGGAGTTGGGCCTCCAAAGCCATGCGGCCAACACCCCGAGGGGATGGGGGGCTATTCCCGACCTAGGGGGTGGTGCTGCCTACACCCCTACGTGGCCCATGATTCTTGTCACCGTCCGGGGCGGTCCGCGGGCGCCCGGGGCGAGGTACCCTCGGCCGCTGCACCTTCACTAGTCAAACTTGAGGAACGTGTCATCGCCGTATACAGGCCCCCTGCGGCTACGCCCTCCCAGATCGCCGAACTCGCCCGCTGCGACGCCCTGTTCCTGCCCGCCGACCCCGCCCGAGCCGGCCGGATCGCCTTCTGGCACCCGGACGGCACCGCGCTCCCCGACCGGTCCGTCGATGACCTGACCGTCGTCGGCGACGACGTGCGCCCGCGTACGGTTCCGGCGGTGTCGCTGCCCGTACGGGACGCGCTGCCCGTGCTTACCCGCGCCAGGACCGTCGCGCACGCCTCGCCCGCGGTGGCCTTCTGGGGCGCCGCGTCGCTGCTGGCCCTGCAACTCGCCGCGCGTGGCAGGCTGTTGCCCGGTCTCTCCGCGGCCGGTCATGACGCCTGGCGGGCCGGGCCCGTCGCCGCCGACGATCTGGAGCGCATCCGCGCGCTCGCCGCCTCGATGCCGCCCAGTGCCCACGCCGTACCGCTCGACGCGAGAGCGACGGGACCACTGCTGCTCCCCGAGCCCGAACGGCTGCTGCGGCGGTTCCTCGACGCGGTCGCCGACGCTGTCGTACGCACGCCCGCCGCGCCGATCGCGGCCGGATCTCCCGCATTCGCCGCGCCCGAGCCCCACCGGCTGCCCGGACTGCGCGGCTGGGCCGCCGACGTGGCCGCCGGGCACGACGCGGGCGTACGGCTGTCGCTCCGGGTCGAGCTGCCAGGTCTGGCCGCCGTACCTGACGACGCCTCTACTGAGGGCGGCTCCCCCGACGGCGACGCTTTGGGATCGGCTACGGCGTTCCGCGCCGTCCTGCAGATGCACAGCGTCAGCGATCCGACGGTCGTCGCCGACGCGGGCGAGGTATGGGCCGGTACGGGGGCCGTGGGCGGCTCGGGCGAGGCCTTCGGCCCCCGGGCCCGGATGGACGCCCTGCTGGCCCTCAGGCGGGCCGCGCGGGCCTGGCCGCCGCTGACCCCGCTCCTGTCGGCCACGGTGCCCGACGCGATCGACCTCGCCGACGAGGAGGTGACCGAGCTGCTCGGAGAGGCCTCCCGCGCGCTGGCCGCCACCGGGGTCCAGGTGCACTGGCCGAAGGCGCTGGCGCGCAAGCTGACGGCGCGCGCCGTCATCGGTCCGCCCGGCGACACGCCGGACGGAGCCGCCCGCGCCGGGGACGACACGCGCGGGGACGGAGCCTTCGACCAGGCCGGCTCGGGCCTGCCGTCCTTCCTGTCCGCCGACGCTCTGCTCGCCTTCAACTGGCGGTTCGCGCTGGGCGACCAGGAACTCACCCGCGCGGAGCTGGACCGGCTCGCCGAGGCGACACGCCCGGTCGTCCGGCTGCGCGACCAGTGGGTCCTCATCGACCCCGAGGAGGCCAGACGCGCCCGGGAGAGCCAGGACCGCAAGCTCACCCCCGTCGACGCCCTCGGAGCCGTCCTCACCGGGTCCGCAGAAGTGGACGGACGGCGTGTCGAGGTGCAGGCATCGGGGTGGCTCGCGGCGCTGCGCGACCGGCTCGCCGACCCGGAGGGCACGGACCAGGAGATCGGCCAGCCCGCGGCCCTAGCGGCGACGCTGCGCGACTACCAGCTGCGCGGCCTCAACTGGCTGCACCGGATGACCTCGCTCGGTCTGGGCGGCTGTCTCGCCGACGACATGGGCCTCGGCAAGACCATCACGGTCATCGCGCTCCATCTGCACCGCCAGAGCGACGAGTCGGCGGCGGGTCCCACCCTCGTGATCTGCCCGACGTCGCTGATGGGCAACTGGCAGCGCGAGATCGAGCGGTTCGCACCCGGCACACCGGTGCGCCGCTTCCACGGCGCGTCGCGCGGCCTGGACGCCCTCGCGGACGGCGAGTTCGTCCTCACGACGTACGGCACGATGCGCCTGGACGCGCGGAGACTCGCCGGCGCCGAGTGGGGCATGGTCGTCGCCGACGAGGCGCAGCACGTGAAGAATCCGTACTCCGCGACGGCCGGCCAGTTGCGCACCATCGGCGCCAAGGCGCGCGTCGCCCTGTCCGGCACCCCCGTGGAGAACAACCTCTCCGAACTGTGGGCGATCCTCGACTGGACGACGCCCGGTCTTCTCGGCCGGCTCGCCACCTTCCGTACGCGCTACGCGCAGGCGGTCGAGGGCGGCGACCCGGGGGCGGCGGAGCGGCTGTCCGCGCTGGTACGGCCGTTCCTGCTGCGCCGCCGCAAGTCGGACCCGGGCATCGCGCCGGAGCTGCCGCCGAAGACGGAGACCGACCGCGCGGTGTCCCTCACCACCGAGCAGGCGGGGCTCTACGAGGCCGTCGTACGCGAAACTCTCGCGGCGATCCAGGCCGCTGACGGCATGGAACGCCGTGGCCTCGTCATGAAGCTGCTGACATCGCTCAAGCAGATCTGCAACCACCCCGCGCAGTTCCTCAAGGAGGGCGAATCGCCGCGTGTCGCGGGGCGTTCGGGGAAGGTCGAGCTGCTCGACGAACTGCTCGACACGATCCTCGCGGAGGAGGCGAGCGTGCTCGTCTTCACGCAGTACGTACAGATGGCGCGGCTCCTCGAACAGCATCTGGCCGCGCGCGGCGTCCCGGCGCAGTTCCTGCACGGCGGCACACCGGTGCAGCAGCGCGAGGCCATGGTGCGACGGTTCCAGGAGGGTGAAGTGCCGGTGTTCCTGCTGTCGTTGAAGGCTGCGGGCACGGGGCTCAATCTGACCCGCGCCGAGCATGTCGTGCACTTCGACCGCTGGTGGAACCCGGCCGTCGAGGCGCAGGCGACTGACCGCGCGTACCGCATCGGCCAGAGCCGGCCGGTGCAGGTGCACCGCATGATCGCCGAGGGCACGATCGAGGACCGGATCGCCGACATGCTGGCGCGCAAGCAGCAGCTGGCGGACTCCGTCCTCGGCGCCGGCGGCGAGGCGGCACTGACCGAACTGACCGACGACGAGCTGGCCGACCTGGTCGAGCTGCGAGGGAGTGCGCGATGACCGGAGCCGGCAGTGGTGGCGGCGGTCGCGGTACGGACGGCGGGAGCGAGCGCACCTTCGCCGCCCTGCCGCCCGCGCGGGGCCGCGCCTTCGCGGAGACCTGGTGGGGGCGGGCGTGGCTGAAGGCGCTGGAGGACTCGGCGCTGGACTCGCTGCAGCTCAAGAAGGGCCGCAAGCAGGCCCGTGACGGGGCGGTCGGTGCGGTTTCCGTACGACCCGGGCGGATCACGGCCGTCGTACGGGACAGGGACGGCACGGCGCAGCGCAGCGACGTGCTGTTGCAGCAGCTCAGTACGGATGAGTGGGACCGGTTCCTCGACATGGCGGTCGAGCGCGCGGGCCACATCGCCGCGCTGCTGGACCGTGACATGCCGCCGCATCTTGTGGAGGACGCGGCGGGAGCCGGGGTCGAACTGCTGCCCGGCATCGGCGACCTGGAGCCGGAGTGCGCCTGCGACGCGTGGGATCTCTGCCCGCACACGGCGGCGCTGTGCTACCAGGTGGCGCGCCTGTTGGACGAGGATCCCTTCGTCCTCCTACTGATGCGCGGCCGGGGCGAGCGGCAACTGCTCGACGAGTTGCAGGTGCGTTCGGCGCGGGCCGCGCGGACGCGGCGGAATCCGGCCGAGGGCGCGGACGCAGCGACCGTTGAGGAGCCGGAGGGTGTACGCGCGGACGAAGCGTTCGCGGCGCGGGACATCCTCCCTCCGCTGCCGCCTCCCCCGCCGGTTCCGGAGGAGCCCGGCCCGCCGCCGTCCCTCGACACGGAGGCGGAGCCACCACCGGGGATCGACGCGGACGCCCTGGAGTTCCTGGCGGCCGACGCGGCGTCGCGCGCGCTGCGGCTGCTGATCGAGGCGCTGTCCTCCGGGCACGAACGGCAGCCGCTCGACCTGGAGTTGACGCCCGCTCAGGACGCGGTCCGGCTGGCGGCCTCGTGCGCCGATCCGTTGATAGCGGTGCGGCTCGCCGGGGGCACGGGCCGGCAGCGCGCGGAGCTGGAACTGGCGGTGGAGGCCTGGCGCCACGGCGGTGCGGCTGCTCTCGCCGTACTGGAGGACGAGTGGCAGCCGGAACCCGAGGCGCTGGCGCGCGCGAAGGCGGACCTGGCGGGGGCCTGGGAGGGCGGCGAGCGCCCGCGACTGCGGGCGGGGGCGGCGGGCCGCTGGACGGTGGTGGGAGCGGACACCCAGCTCCGCTACGGCCGCGACGGCCGCTGGTGGCCGTACCGCAAGGTCCGCTCCCGCTGGTCCCCCGCCGGCCCACCGGCCCCGGACCCGGCGTCGGCCCTGGCGGGCCTCGGTCCGGAGGGCGGACCGCAGCCAGGTCGCCCCTGAGCGCCGGGCCCACAGCGCCTTCCAGAAGGCGGGCGCCGCCTCGGCTCCTTACTGTCTGTTGAGAGAGTGCCGCAGTCGACCCTCGCGGTGCCCACTCAACCGATCCCGAGGAGTCCGCCATGCCGGAGCTGTTCATCGGTGGCAAGTGGACCACCGCCGTCGGCGGTCAGGTCCGCGAGATCCGCTGCCCGGCGGACGGCACGCTCGTCGCCACCGTGGACGAGGCAGGCCCCAAGGACGCGGCCGCCGCGGTCGAGGCCGCCCGTGACGCCTTCGACCGCGGCCCCTGGCCCGCCACGCCGACCGCCGATCGGGGCAGGCTGCTGCTGCGCGTCGCCGAACTGCTGGAGCGGGACAAGGCCGCCCTCGCGCAGGCCGAGTCCCTGGACACCGGGAAGCGGCTCGTCGAGAGCGAGTACGACATGGACGACGTCGCGAACTGCTTCCGCTACTTCGGCAGTCTGACGGCCGCCGGCGGCACCGGACGGATCGTCGACACCGGCGCCCCCGGCGTCGACAGCCGCGTCGTGCACGAACCGGTCGGCGTCTGCGGGCTGATCACCCCGTGGAACTACCCGCTGCTCCAGACCTCCTGGAAAGTGGCTCCGACGCTCGGCGCGGGCAACACGTTCGTTCTCAAGCCGAGTGAGCTGACCCCCCACACGGCGATCATGCTGATGCGGCTGCTGACGGAGGCCGGGCTGCCCGACGGCGTGGCGAATCTCGTTCTCGGCGCCGGTGCCACCGTCGGCGCGCCGCTCACCGAGGACCCGCGTGTCGACATGGTGTCGTTCACCGGCGGACTGGCCACGGGCCGCCGCGTCATGGCGGCAGCGGCGCCGACGGTGAAGAAGGTCGCCCTGGAGCTCGGCGGCAAGAATCCCAACATCGTCTTCGCGGACGCGGACTTCGACAGCGCCGTCGACTACGCGCTGACGGCGGTGTTCCTGCACTCCGGGCAGGTCTGCTCGGCCGGCGCGCGGCTGCTGGTCCAGGACGACTCGCACGACAGGTTCGTGGACGAGCTGGTGCGGCGGGCGAAAAGGATCCCGATGGGCGGCCCGTTCGACGAGCATGCCCGCACCGGACCGCTGATCTCCGCGGCGCACCGCGACAAGGTCGAGGCGTATGTGGCGGCCGGGCTCGCCGAAGGCGCCGTACTGCGCTGCGGCGGAAAGCGCCCCAGCGACCCGGAGCTGCGCAACGGGTTCTTCTACCCGCCGACCGTGCTGGACGACTGCGCTCCGGGGATGTCGGTGGTGCGTGACGAGTCGTTCGGTCCCGTTCTCACCGTCGAGCGGTTCAGGGACGAGGACGAGGCGGTGGCGCTCGCCAACGACACCGTCTACGGCCTGACCGGGGCTGTCTGGTCACAGGACGTGGGGCGCGGGCAGCGCGTGGCGTCGCGCCTGCGGGCCGGCACCGTATGGATCAACGACTTCCACCCCTACGTGCCGCAGGCCGAATGGGGCGGGATGAAGCAGTCGGGCTCCGGACGCGAGCTGGGCCCGGCCGGGCTGGCCGAGTACCAGGAGGCGAAGCACGTCTGGCGCAATCTCTCGCCGCGTCCTCAGGGATGGTTCGACTGAGCACGCCCGGCACGCCAACCGGCCCCGGTTCACCCCAGCAGCAAGGACCTCGGCTGGGCCGAGAGTGCCTGGTCCAGGACCAGGGATGCCGCTCCCACCGCCGCCACGTTCTCGCCCAGCGTGGTTGAGACGACCGTTGTCGGGTGGGTTGCCCTGACGAACGGGGACCGGGCGACCATCGGCTCGATCGTCGCGAGGAGGCGGTGGGCGAGCAGGAGCCAGGTCGGGCCGCCGAAGACGATGGTGTCGACGTCCAGGAGCGTCCCCGCCGCGCAGACTCCGCGGCCGATACGGATGGCGAGGCGCTCGATGATGCCGTCCGCCTGGGTGTCCCCATCGGCGGCGAGCGCCGCCAGCCGCTCAAGACCGCGCTGGGCGTCGGCCGGATCCAGCACCGTGTACTCGCCGCCGAGAACGCCCAGCGCGATGGCCTCGTCGACGAGCGTCCGCGTGGAGCAGGCCGCGCCGAGTCCGCCGACCTCGCCCGCGTTCCCGGAGACGCCGCGCAGCACGGTGTCCTCGACCACCAGCCCCATCCCGGAGCCGGTGCCGAGATAGAAGAAGAGCAGGTTTCGGCTTTCGGTGGCCGCCCCCGCCCAGCGCTCGGCGACGACGGCGGCCGTGACGTCCTTGTCGAGGAGCGCCGGAAGTCCGGTCGCCTCGCTGAGGCGGTCGCGCAGCGGGTAGCGCCCCCAGGCGGGCAGCTCAGGCGGGTCGACCACCCAGCCGGCGGACGCGTCTATCGGCCCCGGCGCGGCGATGCCCAGGCCCAGTACCCGCTCCTCGTCGATCCCCGACTCGGCCACCAGCGAGCGCACCGAAGCGGCCATGTCCGCGACGGTCCCGTCGGTGTCGCCGCCGCTCGGCGTGCGCTGGCTGCGATGGCCCACGACGGTGCCGAGCAGGTCCACCAGCACACAGGTGATCACGGCGGGGTCGAGATGGATTCCCACGGCGTAGCGCGAGGTCGGGACGATTTCGAGGAGGGTGCGGGGTTTGCCGCTGCCGGTGTTCTGCTTCCCCGATTCACGGGCCACGCCCTGGTCGAGCAGCCGACGGGTGATGTTCGAGACCGTCTGCGCGGACAGGCCGGTGGCCTGAGCGAGTTCGACCCGGCTCAGGCCCGCCGGGTGCCGGCGAATGGCGTCCATGATCACGGACTCGTTGAAGTCCCCCATGCGCGGCAGGTTGGTGCCGCGACGGATCGTGTGCTTCTCGGGTCTCACCGTGTGGGTGCTCAACGTTCCTCTTCCAGCCTCGGAGCGGCGGCGGTGCCGCACCGCCGCCGCTCCGAGGGCAACAGATCGATGGAAAATGGTACGACGCGGGCGGCGCGCCGGACGGACCGTGCTCAACCGCCCGACGGATCAGCTGTTCCGGCCGGTGCGACGGCAGGGCTCGGCTTGGGCGAGTTCGCCCGCGGTGAGGGACGCGTTGTAGTGTCCGGCAGCCATGCCTCGTCGTTCTCGACGCCGAACTCCTCCATGAAGAAGCGCTTGCCGTGGACGAACTGACGGGCCATCGCCTCGGACCCCGGCATGTTGGTGTCGGACTCCACCTCCCGCCGACCGGTACGAACCTGCCGTCCGCGACTGCCTTCTTGACCCGGGCGTACACCTGCGGCCGGTGCTCCTTGATCCAGGCGTACTGCTGCGCCTGCGACATGGTGAAGACGAAGCCGGGATCCTCGTCGATGAGCGCCGTCATGTTCGCGGCGGTACGGGCCACCTTGCGGACGGTCTCGCGCAGCGGCCACAGCCAGGCGGAGTCGATGTGAGCATGCCCGACAGCGCTGATGCGGTGCGCCGCGGGGGCCGCGGGCGCGGCCGGCACTCCGGCGAGTTCGTCACGCGCGGCCCCGGCCGTGCCGTTCACGTCCTGGAGGTCGACGGCGTCCTGCGCGCGGCCGACCGCGCGCAGGATCTCCCAGCGGCGCGCACCGTCGAGCGGGAGCTCCGCCATGAGTTCGCCGAGGACTTCCAGGTCCATGACCAGGTTCCACACCGTCTCGTCGAAGACGGCCAGCCGCATCTCGCCGAGCACGTACTGGATCGCCTCGCCCGCGGTCGCCCGCTCGCCCATCGACGTCGGCCTGAAGGGCACCCCGCCCGCGTCGATGTCGGGGTTGGACGCGGCCTCGACGCGCCAGTGGACCTGCTCCCCGCCGGCCACCGGTGAGCCGACGCGGACGTACGCGTTACGCGGGTGGAGGCCCTTGACGGGGGTGCCGTCGGGCAGGTGGACGAGGCCCTCGCACTGGAAACCCGGGGTCCGCGGGGTGAATCCGAGGTCGAGTACGGCCTCGACGGTACGGCCCGCCCACTCGGCGGGGACGGTTCCGGTGACCTTGAACCAGCTGGTGCCCCACGGGAGGCCCCACGGAGTGCCGGGGGCGATGGGGGTGGTCGGTGCCTTCAGCCCCTCGGCCCCACGGGGACGGGTTCGCCCGCGGTGGACCAGATCTCCACGGCCAGAGGTGTGGTGACGGGGTGGACGGCCGGCCGGATGCGTTCCCTGAGGACGCGTTCCAGACGTGCTTCGACCAGCTTCCGGTCGTCGTGCATGAAGGGGGTCTCCTGTTGCTGCGAGCGGATGCGGGGCAGTCGGGGGGCGCGGTCGGGCGGTGGGATCGGGGCGGGGCGGCGCTCGCGGGCGAACGTAAGAACCGGTGCGGAAGTTTGTCAATATGATGGACAAACTCTGAAGAGGAACAGCGTCGCGGCTTCCGCTTCATGGCAAGGCCGGAGAAGTGGCGACCAGCGAGAGAGGCTTTCCGGCCAGCTACGACGGACGCGCCCTGGTCACCCAGGGGCCAATTCCCCGCAGCTCCATTGGGGCTGTGAAGCGTATTGACCAACCCAACTCGATGGATTTACCTGCGCCCGGGTCGGCCCGCGACGGCGGCGAGGTCACCGGGCTCGTTGGCGAACAGGTTCATACGGGGTTCCATGGCAGCGTTCTCACTGGTCGGGGCGGGTGCCGGGCGGCTCGTCCGTCCGGCGTACGGCGAACACGAGATGCCGCCCGCCCGGTCCCTGTGACAGCCTGGCGATGTGACGTAGGCCACCGGTCCTGGGTGTCACAAGAGGACGGGAGCGGCGTCTTGTGCGTGACACGGCCCAGAGCGAGCAGACGGGAGCCGACTATGGACAAGCGCAGCGACCGGACGACCGGCACAGCCGGGCATCTCACGCGTGAGGACAGCGTGGACCCCGCGACCGAGGCGTTCATCACTCACCGCAATCTGCTGTTCACCGTCGCCTACGAGATGCTCGGCTCGGCCGCCGACGCCGAGGACGTCCTTCAGGAGACCTGGCTGCGCTGGGCGGACGTCGACTTCGACGCGGTCAGGGAGAAGCGCGCCCATCTCGTCCGGATCGCCACGCGCCAGGCGCTGAACCGGCTCCGCGCGCTCCGGCGGCGCAAGGAGTCGTACGTCGGGCCCTGGCTGCCGGAGCCGCTGCTGACCACGGCCGACGTGGCCGATGACGTGGAGTTGGCCGACAGCGTGTCGATGGCGATGCTGCTGGTCCTGGAGACGCTCGCGCCGACCGAGCGGGCGGTGTTTGTGCTGCGCGACGTGTTCGCTCTCGACTACGACGACATCGCCGAGGCCGTCGACGAGAGCCCGGTCGCCGTCCGTCAGATCGCCCACCGGGCGCGCGCCCACGTCGCGGCGCGCCGGCCACGCGAGACCGTCTCCCCGGCCGAGACCCGCGGCGCGCTCGCGGCCTTCCAGCAGGCGGTCGAGACGGGCGATCTGCGGCGCCTGCTGGACATGATCGCGCCGGACATCGTCCTGCTGACCGACGGCGGCGGAATCGTCCAGGCCGCGCTGGCGCCCGTGGTGGGCGCCGACCGGGTGGCTCATGTGCTGGGCAGGCTCGACGCGGGGATCGTGCTCCAGCCGGTAGAGGTGAACGGCTATCCGGCGCTCATTCTGCGACTGGGCGAGCGGATCGACACCGTCCTGGCGGCGCACATCGACGAGGGCCTGATCACCGGGCTCTATGCCGTGCGCAACCCCGAGAAGCTGTCGCGCGTGGACCGCGAGACCGCCGTGAGCCGCTGAGCGCCCAGGTGGCCGGGTGGCCCGGGGCGCTCACCCCGGCTCCGGTGCGGCGATCCGCTTCTCGAACCAGTGGTGGGCGTACGGCTCGTCGTTGAAGGCGGCGACCTCCTCGAAACCGCAGGAGTGGTACAGGCCGATCGCGGCGCTCAGCGCCCTGTTGGTGTCCAGGCGCAGTACATCGCGGCCGTGCTCGTAGGCCCGCGCCTCCAGTTCGGCGAGGAAGCGGCGGCCGAGGCCCAGGCCACGGGCCTCGGGCGCCACCCACATGCGCTTGATCTCGGCCGGGGCGCCCGCCGGCAGCTTCAGACCCGCGCAGCCGACGGGCTCACCGTGCAGCCTGGCGACGAGGAACAGACCGCGCGGCGGCCGGAGTTCACCCGCGTCGGGCAGCAGGCTCCGTACGGGATCGAAGCCCGACTCGAACCGCTCCCGCAACTCCGTGAAGTAGGACCGCAGGCAGTGCTCGGCGTCGGAGTGGCCGGGATCGACGGCTTCCACAGTGACGGTCGCGGCGGTGAGCAGCCGGTCGACCTCGGCCATGGCCGCGACGAGCCGGGTGCGCTGCGCGGTGTTGAGCGGTTCCAGCAGCGAGCCGGCCAAGTCGTCGCTCCGGCCGTCCAGTACGGCGCGCTCCGCCCGTCCCGCGTCGGTGAGCCGCACGGTGCGCACCCGTCTGTCGCGGGGCTGCGGCTCCACCGTCACCAGGCCGTCGTTCTCGAGGGAGCGCAGCAGCCTGCTGATGTATCCCGAGTCGAGTCCGAGGCGCTCTCGCAGGTGCCGTACGTCCTGCCCCTCCTCGCCGATCTCCCAGAGCAGCCGGGCCGCGCCGATGGGCCGGGCGCCGCCGAGGAAGTGGTCGTGGAGCACGCCCACGCGTTCGGTGACGGTGCGGTTGAACCGCCGTACCTGTTTGATCTGTGCCGCATCCATTCTCTGACTCTAGTCCGAGATCTCGGGCCCATCCAGCGGAATTCGCTCAATGAACCGAGGGCCGGCACCACGCCCCCTTGCCGTCCGGACAGTGAGTGCCGATTTCATTTAGCTGAAACGTGAACCAATTCCGGACGGCCTCTTCATATTCATGTCCGCGCTCGAAACGTCACCGCTCGACCCGACAGGGGCCGCTGCCCCCTGGACCGCAGTCAGACGATTTCAGGACGCGCGGGGTGGGGCCGCCCTCCGACAGGGACCCGGTTCTGGAAAGTGTTTTCCGCCATCTCTGAGTGATCGACGCACACACCGGTATTTCCCTTTTTAGCGCGGTAAGAGGGCGGGGGCTTACGCGTGTCGACGCCCCGATGAGCACCGTCCGCCATCGCCGGACGACCGGCTGGACCGACCAGTTTTAGACGTTTGCGAAATCCGCGTCCAAGGGTAGCGATCGACCTGGTTCGATTATGGCTTGTTAAGGCCGCCCGCAGTTCGGCGCGCCGCTTTGAGAACTGTGCTCAAGTGATGATTCGCCATCCTCGGCCAGTGAAGTATTTTGAGGGAGTGTCACCTGTGTCCCACATAGCGAATATCGGCACGCCACTGCAAAGGCTGCGGACGATCGTGGCCGAAGTTCTTGAAACGGACGAAGCAAGCATCGAGGACGACGCTCTCTTTTTCGAAGACCTCGGCCTCGATTCCCTGGAGAAAACCGAGGTCGTCGTCCGAGTCGAGAAAGAATTCAAGGTGAAGCTCAGCCCCGTGGACGCGGCGGCCATGCGCTGCGTGGAAGACTCCGCGGCCGTCCTGCTGGGCAAACTGAACAATCCGCCGGACACCCGCCCGGAGACCGCGCCCGAACTCGTCGGCCTTGTCGAGCGGTTGGTGGGATCCCACCTCGCCGAGGGACGTGGGGAGCGGATCGCGTACACCGACCCCGATTCCGGCGATGTCTCCTACCGAGGGCTGCACGACGCGGTCTTACGGTACGCGCGAACGCTCGCCGCTAAGGGCGCCCCCACCGGCACACGCGGACTGATCGTCGCCGACGACTCCGTCACCACGGTCGCGGCTGTCCTCGGCATGTGGTGGCACGGATTGGTGCCCGCCGTCGTCAGTCCCCTCCTCAACGACGAGGAGATCGCGTACATCGCCGACGACTGCGGGGCGAGTGTGATCCACCTCGATGCCGCGCCCAAGCGGCAACGGGCCCTGGAAACCCTCTTCTCGGAGCGAAGCCTGATCGCGGGCCAGGACATCCGCGCGGAGAGCGCGAACAGCGCGGACGACTCCCACGGCCTCCACGACCCCGACAGCTCCGACACCGGTACGGGCGAGGCCGTCCCGTGGCCGTCGGACCGCGAGGCGCTGATCCAGTACACATCGGGAAGTACGGGCCTGCCCAAGGGAGTTCGGCACAGCGCGGGCGCCATCATGGCGGCTCTGGCCGGATTCGGCTCGCTCCTCGCGCTGCGCGAGGACGACACGGTGCTCTCCACGGCGCGTATGTCCTTCGGTTACGGATTCGGCGGCACGGTGCTCTTCCCGCTCGCCGCCGGTGCGCGGGCGGTCCTCATACGCGGCAGCGTCGACCTGCACACCGTGACGGCCGCGCTCGACCAGTACCGGCCGACGGTGATGTGGTCGGTGCCGCGGCTGTACGCGGCGATCTCCGACGCCACCGCGTCCGGCGGAGGTCCCCGAACGGAATCGGTGCGGCTGTGCGTCGCCGCCGGCGAGCACCTTCCCGCCGCCCTGAGCGAGCGCATCCAGGAGACCTTCTCCGCCGAGCTGATCAACGGGCTCGGTGCGACGGAGGTACTGCACATCGTCGTGGCCACCCCCGCCGACCGGCCGATGCCAGGGACCATCGGACTGCCCGTGCCCGAGGTGCGGGCGACCATCCGTGACACCGAAGGTGTCCCGGTGGCCGACGGCGTCGAGGGCCGGCTCCACATCAGCGGCCCCACGGTCGCGCTCGGCTACATAGGCAGGCCCGACGCCGCGGCTGCCACATTCGCCGACGGCGGTGTGTACACCGGCGACATCGCGACCCGTAACGCCGACGGCACCGTGGTGCATCTGTGCCGAGCCGACGACCTGCTGAATCTGGGCGGCTACAAGGTCCCGCCCGGCGAGATCGAGGCGGTGGTACGGAGCGTCGAAGGCGTCCGGGAGTGCGTGGTGGTGGGCCAGGCCGACGCGCACGGGCTGGAACAGGCGGTTCTGTACGCCGTCGCCGAGCCCGGTTCGGACACCGATCGGATCCGCCGGTCCATCACGGCCGCGATCCGCGGTCAACTGGCGCCCTTCAAGCGGCCGGCCAGGGTGGAGTTCCTCGACAAGCTGCCGGTCACCTCCACCGGAAAGCTGGCCTCCTTCCAGCTGCGGAAGCGGGTGAGTCAGTCGTGACCTGGGACATCACCGGCACGGGTGCGATCGCCAACATCGGCGGCACACCCGGGCAGATATTCGACGCGCTCTGCGCCGGGCAGGAGACGCGCAACCCGCTCAGGGCCTTCGACAACACCAAGTACCGCACCCGCCACGCTTATGAGATCGACGACCGCGCCGGTTCACGCGACGAGCCCTGGCGGGCGACCAAGTGGCTGATCCTCGCGGTCCGGCAGGCTCTCGCCGACGCGGGTCTGTCCGATGACCTCTCCCGGACGCCGGTGCTCGTCGGTACGACGCTGCGGGAGCAGCGCAGTACGGAACTGTGGTGGACCGAGGGTGTCCCCGTCCGCCCCTCCGACCTCCACTTCGGCGGCGCCCTGCGCGAGGCGTTCGGGGCTGTCTCCACGTACACCTTCGCCAACGCCTGTTCCGCCTCGCTGTACGCACTGGGTCTGGCCACCGACATGCTCGACGGCGGCATGACCGACACGGTCGTGGTCGCGGGCTCGGACTCCCTCACCGAGAGCGCCTTCGGAATGCTGGACCGGGTGCAGAACGAATCGCCGCAAGAACTGCGGCCGTTCGATGTGACGCACAAGGGCATGCTGATGGGCGAGGGGGCGGTGGCGGTCGTCCTCCAGCGCCCGGGTACGCACGACCGGCGTCCGTCCGCGCGGCTGACCGGCGTCAGCATGAACTGCGACGCCCGGCACGCCACCGCGCCCGACCCCGACGGCGTACGCGCGGCGGTTCTCGACGCCCATCGGCGGGCCGGGGTCAGCTCCGAGGACATCGACCTGGTGATGCTGCACGGCAGCGGTACGCCGCGTAACGACGAGACCGAGGCCGCCGTCCTCTCCGAGGTGTTCGCGGGTACGGGCCACGACCGCGCCCCTTTGATGACGGCCATCAAATCCATGACGGGTCACACCCTCGGCGGATCCGGACTGCTCAGTCTGGTCGTCGCCGTGCTGGCGATGGAGCGGAGCACCGTCCCGCCGGTGTTCGGGCTCGCCGACCCCATCGAGGAGGCGGCCGGGCTCAGCCTGGTCCGTGGCGGGGCCGCCGCGGCCGACATCACGACGGCGCAGATCAACGCGTTCGGCCTGGGCGGCATCAACGCGGTCGCGCTGGTCGGGGCGGCGGCATGACCGACACCGCGATGACGCGCGCCGCGGCGGAGGAGACCGTGGTCACCGGTGTCGGGCTCGCCGTACCCGGGCTGCGGTCCGTGGGCGACCTGCTCGCCGACCGGCTGCCCGAGGACGGCTTCTTCGATCCGGTGACGGCCTTGAAGGGCCGGGAGATGCGGCACAAGGACCGCGCCTCACGGCTCGCCCTGTACGCCGCCGAACAGGCGCTCGCCGACGCCGGCCTTCTTGACGTGAAAGGGCGCCTTCTCGGGACGGGCGACGCCACCGCCGTGGTGGTCAGCTCCAACCTGGGCTCGTTGCAGACGGTCTGCGACTTCACCGACACCATCTCCCGCGAGACGGTGATCGGGCTGAGTCCCCTCGGTCTGCCGCAGACGTCGAGCAATGTCGTCGCCGGCTGGGTCGCCATCCGCTACGGGCTGCGCGGACCCAACCTCACCGTCTGCAACGGGGCCACCAGCGGTCTGGACGCCCTGCACTGGGCCCGGAACCTGATCCAGGCGGGGCGCTGTCGCCGAGCGGTCGTGGTCGGGGTCGAGCCCGCCACCGAACACGTCGACAAGCTGCTCGGCACCACGGCCCCCGACGTGGCGTGCGCCGTGGTGCTCGAATCGGCGGCCGAGGCGTCCGTACGGGTTGCCGCGCCCGCCTCCGTACGGGTTGCCGCGCCCGCCTCCGTACATAGGCCACGCGTGTACGCGCGCCTGGCGGCCTACACCCGTGGCGCCGAACTCGCGCCCACGGTCGCGGACACCGAGTCCCTGGCTCCCGCCCCCGTCGGACTCCGCCTCACCGGCGCTCCGGCACAACCGCCGACCACCGGGCCGGAAACGAACCTGGATCTCACGGCGCGACTGGGAGATTGCTCGGGCGCCCTGGGAGTACTTCAGGCCGCCGTCGCCGCCGTTCACATCCGGACGCACGGAACGAAGGCAGTGCTCGCATTCACAGGAGGCGGCGACTTCGATGACGCGGCTGCCGCCCTTCTGCTGACCGGTGGAGACACCGAATGAAAGGAAAGTCCGCAATGGAATCAGCAGTGGACGTCGAGGAACTGCGCACGATCGTCGCCGAGTCCCTCGAACTGGAACCCGAAGAGGTGGGTGACAGCGACCACTTCGCCGAGGACCTCGACATGGACTCGCTGATGGTGCTGGAGATATCGTCCCGGCTGGAGCAGCGCTACGGCATATCGGTCAAGGACTCCGCCATCGGGTCCGTCCGGAATCTTCCCGAATTGCGCGATCTGGTCGATTCCCTGCTGACCGAAGGTTCGGTGGCGTGACCGGCAAGCAGATCGCCCTGGTGAGCGGAGGTTCCCGGGGAATCGGCCGGGCGGTGGTGACCAGACTGGCCCAGGACGGATTCGACGTCGCGTTCTGCTATCGCTCCCGCTCCGACGACGCCAAGCTGACCGAGATGGAGGCGGCCGACTACGGATCCCGTGTCTTCGCCCAGCAGGTCGATGTCGCCGACGCGGACGAGAGCCGTGCCTTTCTCGCGGCGACGGAGGACGAACTCGGTCCGGTCGACGCCGTGGTGACGGCAGCCGGCATCACCCGGGACAAGCCGCTGGCGACGATGGAGGACGCGCAGTGGAATGACGTGCTGACGACCAATCTGGACGGCAATTACCACATCTGCCGTCCCGCCATAGAGCGCATGGTCAGCCGTCGGACGGGCAATCTGGTGACGCTGTCCTCGATCGCGGGCGTCCATGGAAGTGTCGGTCAGACCAACTACTCCGCCGCCAAGGCCGGGATCATCGGCTTCACCATGGCCGTGGCGAAGGAGTACGGCAGATTCGGCATCCGGGCCAACACCGTGGCGCCGGGATTCATCGAGACGGAGATGACGGCCCAGGTGTCCGACAGGGCCAGGAAGAAGTATCTCGGCCAGATCCCGCTGTCGCGGTTCGGCACCTCGGACGAGGTGGCCGATCTGGTCTCGTTCCTCCTGTCCAAGCGTGCCTCCTACATCACCGGCCAAGTCCTGGGTATCGACGGCGGGTTGGTGATGTGAGGGACCTGGCCCGCTCTCGTACGCAGGGCTCGAATCTCCGACGACGAGGAGGGTGCGAGTGAGACCCGCAGGCCCGCTCGGCCCGGTCACCCGGCGCCGGCCCGTCGACGACCCGGCGGTGCGCCTCTTCTTCTTCCACCACGCGGGCGGCTCGCATCTGCTCTACCGCGGCTGGACGCGGCATTTCCCGGAAGACTGGGACATCTGTCTGCTGGACGCGCCGGGGCGGGGGAACGCGCAGGCGCTCCCTCTCATCGGCGACTGCGCCGACCTCGTGGCCTTCTTCGACAAGGCGCTCACGCCGCTGCTGAACCGGCCGTTCGCCTTCTTCGGCCACAGTGTGGGTGCCCGTGTCGCCTACGAGTTCGCGTGCCGTCTCGCGGAGGAGGGACGCGAACTGCCCCTCTGGCTGGGGGTGTCGTCCTTCCGCGCACCGCAGCCGGGTTCGGTGGGGCCACCGCTGAGCCGCAGTCTGAGGTCCGACGCCGAGTTACGTGACTGGCTCGGGAGCACCGGCGGCATTCCGGAGCGGTTGCTGACCGACGACAACCTGTGGAAGGCGTTCGCTCCGCTCATGCGCAGCGATCTGGGACTTGCCGACAGCTGGGACCGGGACACTCTCGGACCCCCTCTGCCGGTGCCGCTGACCGTCTTCAGCGGGTCGGACGACACTGTCGTGGCGCGCCACAAGTTGGACCGCTGGCCCCAGCTGACGGACAACTTCCTTGGGACGCACACCTATTCGGGAGGGCATTTCTATCTGAACGACCACCGCGAGCCGTTGGTCGCGCGCGTCACCGAGACGGTACGCGCCCTGCTGGGCTCCCAGCCGGGCGGGGATCAGCCGGCATCCTGACAGCGCAGAGGCCCCGGACCACAAGTCCGGGGCCTTGGGCGTGCGTTGGACGCTTGTCGGCTCAGCTCGGGCTCTGGGCCCGGCGATGGCGTACGACGAGAAGGGTGCCCGTACCCACGACCGCCACCGCGGCAGCAGCGCCCGCGATCTGGAGCGTCGCGGGGAACGAGCCGGTGGCGGCCAGGTTGCCGCCGGTGGTGCTGGATCCGCTGTCACCGGCGGACGAGCCACCGGCCGAGCCGTCGGAGCCTCCGGTCGACCCCGTCGAACCGGTCGAGCCGGTGGACCCGCCGGACCCGCCGCCCGTCACGTCCAGCGTGATGTCGGCCTTGTCGTTCGCCTTGTCGGGGTCGAACGGCCGGTCACCGGCGCTCAGCGCCACCGAACCCTTGGCGCCGGCCACCTTCTTGTCGATCTTCAGCTTGAAGGTGTAGGTCTCGCCTCCGCCCTCGTCGACCCACCTCTGGCTGGTGCCGCAGGCGTACTCCTTGCCCTTGGCCTCGCAGAACCCGTGGGGTTTGACGACCGACGTCCCGGCGGGCGGCGTCACCAGGACCTTGATGAGCGGGTCCCCCTCCCTGGTCAGCACCCACGCTGGCCCGGCGTTGGCGAACCGCACCTTGAGCGTCACCGTGTCGCCGACATCGCCCTTCAGGGCCGCTCCCGTCACCTCGTAGTCCGCGGTGTTGACGGTGGTCACCGGTACGTCGACAGCCTGCTCGGTGCCTTCTCCCCCGGGCTGACGCTCCATCAGCTCCACTGCGGGCGCGGTGCCGGCCACGGGAGTCGTCGCGGCCTCGTCCAGCTCGGGTTCGCCGTCCCCGACGCTCACGCGCAGGTCGTCGTTGAGCGCGCGGTCCAGTGCCTTGATCGCGAGAGGCTTCTCCGGCGCGTAGCCGACACCGGGCTCCACGGCCTGGTCGAACTCGCACACCACGTTGGACTTGGCGGTCATCTCGTCGTAGGACGGGACCTGGTGCGCCGCGCAGTTGGCGGGAACGTCCGCGAAGCCGAGTCCCCGGGTCACGGAGTAGGAGACCCAGACCTTGTCGGCGGCCTTGGTGCCCTTGTTCGCCACGGTGACCGACTGATCGAGGCTGCTGCCCGGCTTCACCCCCTCGATCGGGGCGATGTCCCCCACGACCAGATCGGGGGCGGCCTCATCGGCGAAGGCGGCGGGAGCCGCACCCAGCGCGATCAGTCCGGCTGCGCCCAGCGCGGCGACAGCGGTACGGGAGGCACGACGGTTGTGTGGGGGAATCCGCATGGAGAGAACCTCTGTTGGGGCTTGGGCAAACCTGACATGTCCTCCAGGAGAACAGTCCTTCGGCCACTAAGACTCTCGCCGCCCCCGAACGGTTGCACGAGCGCACCTCACCACGAGGCCACGACGTCGCGGGTGGACCCGGCGAGGTGTTTGACAAAGCGGAACAGCGCTCCGTATGTTTAAACGGAACGATGCTCCGATTTTCTGTCTTCGAATGGATCCACATCATGAGTGAACCGACCTACCCGGCCGACGCCCTCAGCTCACCCTCTCCCGTCCTCTCGGTCGCTCCGGTCGTGCTGCCGGCTCCCGGCCGGGCCGTGGACCTGGCGGTACGAGTCTCCGCACCCGTAACCGGGAGCGATCTGCCGGTCATCCTCCTCTCGCACGGCCAGGGGTACTCGAACAACCTCTCCTCGATGAACGGCTACGCCCCCCTCGCCCATTTCTGGGCGGCACACGGCTTCGTCGTGATCCAGCCCACCCACCTCAGCTCCACCACCCTGAGCCTGCCTCCCGAGACGCCCGGGGCGCCTCTGTTCTGGCGCTCGCGGGCCGAGGACATGACGCGCGTACTCGACGGGCTCGACGCGATCGAGGCCGCCGTCCCGCAGCTCACCGGGCGCCTGGACCGGAGCAGGGTCGCCGTCGCCGGGCACTCGATGGGCGGGCACACCGCGAGCCTGCTGCTCGGCGCCAGGCTCACCGATCCGGACGACGGGACGGTGGTGAACCTGGCCGAGCCCCGGATCAAGGCGGGTGTGCTTCTCGCCACGACCGGCAGCGGCGGCGACGCCCTCACCGAGTACGTGGCCGAGAACCTTCCCTTCCTCCTGACCCCGGACTTCTCCATGATGGCGACGCCCACACTCGTGGTCGCCGGCGACAAGGACGCCTCCGCCCATCTGACGGTCCGGGGCCCGGACTGGCACGCCGATCCGTACGTCCTCTCCCCCGGCCCCAAGTCCCTGCTCACGCTGTTCGACGCCGAGCACGGGCTCGGCGGGGTGTCCGGATACGACGTCGCCGAGACCACCGACGAGAACCCCGAGCGGGTTTCCGCGATCCAGAAGCTCACCTGGGCCTATCTCCGCACGGAGCTCTATCCCGGGGATTCGGCGTGGAAGTCGGCGTCCGACGAACTGGCCGCCGGCCCGAACCCGCTCGGACGGGTGGAGTCCAGGGTCGGCTGACCGCGAGGCGCCCCAGGGCGCCTTGGCCGTCTAAAACACGCCCTAGACGCGGTCGGCCGCGATCAGGACGTACTGGAAGGAGCCGTCGTTGTAGGAGTTGATGAACGCTTCCTCGATGCCGGTGACCAGTGACGACGTGGCACGCAGCTCCCAGTAGGGCAGGGTGTCGGGAGTCAGGTCGACGACCGTCTGCGGTACGAGGCGGTTGTCGGCCATGGCCCGCAGATACTCCCGGCGGGAGTGGATGTTGCACTCGAAGTGCGCGTTGATCTGGGACACCCACTTGGACGGCTGGCCGTAACGGGGGTTCCAGCAGCCGGTGATGGTCACATAGCGCCCACCGGGCCGAAGGACGCGGGAGTGCTCGGCGAAGAGGTCGTGCAGGTCGACGTACATGCTCGACTCGTTGTTCCACGAGGCCGCGGCCAGCCCGGACTCGAAGGGCATGTCCAGCATGTTGCGGACGCGGGCCTGGACATGGTCCTGGATGCCGAGTTCACGGGCGCGCCGGTTGCCGAAGTCCGCCTGCTTCGCCGAGAGTGTGACGCCCTCGACCTTGCACCCGAAGCGCTGGTGGGCCATGACCATCGAACCGCCCCTGCCGCAGCCGGCGTCCACGAGCGTGTCGTCGCGCCCGATGTCGCCGAGGTGGTCCAGGAGGAGTTCGGCCTGCGCCGACTCCAGGCGGTGAAGTTCGGCGATCAGCTTCTTCTCGTACGCGCTGTCCTCGGGCCGGCCCAGGGCGTCGTGGTCGACGTCGCCGATGCCGTAGTGATGGTGGTACAGGCCGTCGACATCGCCGAGACGCAGATTCACGGGCCTCGCCTCGTGGTCCCAGTAGCGCGCGATGTCCCCCTGGTAGGGAGTCACCGGGGAGGGGATGAACACGGAGGCGCGGGTGGTGGGGGCGACGGTCGTGCGGTCAGTGCTGGTCACAGATGAGTCCATTCCTCTTACCAGAAGTCGGGCAGGCTGTAGCGGTAGGTGTTGGTCCGGTGCCAGTGGTGGTTGCCGTCGACCCAGACGGCCACTCCGCGCAGAAAGCGCTGCACGCTCGGGACGGGGCAGGCGGCGGCGAGAGCCGCGGCTGCAGACTCGAAGCCGTGCATGAGGTCGTTGTGGACCTCGACCGCCTTCAGATAGGCGTCGCGTTCGGACAGGTCCTCACGTTCGGCGATGACCACCGGCAGGTTCAGATGACGGCCGGGGGCGGCCAGTTCCTTGGTGTACGAGTACAGGTCGTTGACGATGGTGGTGGCGTTCCCCGCGAGTGCGATGACCCGCTGCATGTCGGGCCGGGCGTGCAGGTCCGCCGGCAGTTCGTATCCTCCGACGGTGTCCGTGATGGTGGGACAGGGGCGGAAGTTGTTGAACTGACGCATCGCCAGGTACTCCCACACCTCGGGGACGTGGTCCTGCTGCGCCCA
Organism: Streptomyces sp. NBC_01716; assembly: GCF_036248275.1. Classification (NCBI taxonomy): domain Bacteria; kingdom Bacillati; phylum Actinomycetota; class Actinomycetes; order Kitasatosporales; family Streptomycetaceae; genus Streptomyces; species Streptomyces sp. NBC_01716. The sequence goes on from NZ_CP109181.1 coordinate 365,485, forward strand.
GGCGCCCTCGGCGAGGTAGCCCATGTGCAGCCGGGCCATGTCGTGCCGGAGTCGGTCGGCCTGGGAGGGGCTGGCCTCCCGGGTGAAGTACTCCATGGCGGAGCGGTAGGCGCGGCGGGGCGCGTCCGACTGGAGCGACAGTGCCCACCGCGGCTCGTACTCCTCCGTCGTATGCAGGGGGTCGAGTGCGGTGTGCGCCAGCAGAAGGCGCCCGCCGAGGCCGATCGGTGAACCTCCGTGGTCCTCGCAGTAGCAGTCGTCCACCGCGTTCTCGGCGACCATCAGGCGGGTGGCGAGCATCAGATGGTCGACGGTGGGGGCGTCCGGATGGCAGGCGACCATGTAGCGCCCCACGGAGAAGCCGTCGAACTGGTCCTCCCAGTCGTCGGGATACAGGTCGACCTCGTCCAGCGCCCAGGCCTTGATCCGGCCGCTGACCTCCTCCACCCGTACGGGGTCGGGCTCCGGCACCGGGTGGTGGTAGAGACCGGGGATCGGGTTGCCTTCCGCCTGCGCCTGCGCCTGCTCCGGTTTCGGCTCCGGCGCCTCGGGGCGGGCGAAGTAGAGGCCGGACGTGCCCAGTCCGCTCGGGCCACGCAGGATCCGCTCCAGGTCTGGGCCGGGCAGGCTCAATCGCGGTGGGGAGAGTTCAGGGTCGGGCATCCATGGCTCCTTAGCCGTGCCGGCCGGCGATCTGCACGTTCTCCAGGACGCCGAGTGCGTCGGGCACGAGAACGGCGGCGGAGTAATAGGTGGAGACGAGGTAGGAGATGATCGACTTCTCGTCGATGCCCATGAACCGTACGGACAGGCCCGGTTCGAGCTCGTCGGGCAGTCCGGTCTGGCGCAGCCCGATGACGCCCTGGTTGTCCTCGCCGGTGCGCATGACCAGGATCGAGCTGGTCTTCTCCTTGGTGATGGGGATCTTGCCGCAGGGCAGGATCGGGACCCCGCGCCAGGCGGGAACCTGCTGACCGCCGAGGTCGACATGGTCCGGGTAGAGGCCGCGGCGGTTGAACTCACGGCCGATGGCCGCGATCGCCTTCGGGTGGGCGAGGAAGACCTTGGAGCCACGGCGGCGGCTGAGCAGTTCGTCGAGGTCGTCCGGGGTGGGCGGGCCGGAGTGGGGCTGGATGCGCTGCTTGAAGTCAGCGTTGTGGAGCAGACCGAACTCCCGGTTGTTGATGAGCTCGTACTCCTGGCGTTCGCGCAACGCCTCGACGGTGAGCCTGAGTTGCTCCTCGGTCTGGTTCATCGGCCCGTTGTAGAGGTCGGCGACCCGGGTGTGGACCTTCAGGACGGTCTGCGCGACGGAGAGTTCGTACTCGCGCGGTTTCAGTTCGTAGTCCACGAACGCGCCCGGCAGGTCGGCCTCGCCGGTGTGGCCGGCCGACATCGCGATCTCGGCCTCGCCGTGGCGGTTCTGCCGCTGGCGGGGAAGTGAGCCGAACCGCCGTACGTGCGCCTGGAGGCCGGGCGCGCTGGAGACCACGGCGGCGAAGTCGGCGCGGTCCAGGGTGAGCAGCGTGCCCGCGGTCTCCGCGGTGGCGGTGCAGTCCCACCGCGCGTCCGCGTCGAGGAGCGAGTTCTCACCGAAGTGGTCACCGTCCGCAAGGACGGCCACAGCCGTCTCGTCGCCGTACTTCCCGACAGAGGTCTGGCTGATGCGGCCGTGGGCGATCAGATGGATCTGCTCGGCGGGCGTACCGCGCTCGACCAGCGTTTCGCCGGCGCGGAAGTCGCGCTGGACGCACCGGTCGGCGATCGCGGTCAGCACGCCCACATCGTCGAAGCCGTGCAGCAGGGCCAGTTCGCCCAGCTCGCGGGGGATCACCCGGACAGCGGCACCGTCCTGGACGAACTCGACCCGCCCGTCTCCCACCGTGTAGCTCAGCCGTCGGTTCACCCGGTAGACGCCGCCCTTGGTCTCCACCCAGGGAAGGGTCCGCAGCAGCCAGCGGGAGGTGATCTCCTGCATCTGTGGGGCGGACTTGCTGGTGGTGGCCAGGTTACGGGCAGCCGCCGTGCTCAGGCTGGACTGCGGGGGCGAATCCAGCTGTGCCTCGGGGCCGGTGTCGACAGTCATCGAGCGAACTCTCCTTCGTAAGGGCGGTGGCCGGCACGCGGGCGTGTCCGACACCGGGAAAGAGGATGAAGCGGGGCGTATGTCTGGGAATCCGTCCAGATACCGTGGAACAGTAATCGCGGCGCACCGGCCCGGCCCCGGGAAGCCTGCGGCATTAGCTCGATTCGATGATCTTGCCGCCAACAAGGTTTGCAGGGGCGGCGGTTGGTATCCGTAAGCGGCTGTCGCGGGATCGCCGCACCAGCTCTGCCGCTGTCGCCTCACGCGCCGTACGAGCGATCATCCGAAGGAGTGATCGATCAACTGCCATCTGTCGCAACGGTAAAGCGTTTTGTAGCGTCTGACCTTCCAGGGGAAGGGGGCGCGATGAACGCACAGTTGGAGTGGAGCGGACGGGGTGCCTGCCGGGCCGTCGATCCGGACACCCTGTTCGTGCAGGGTCAGGAGCAGAACAGGGCGAAGTCCGTGTGCCTGGGGTGTCAGGTGCGTACGGAGTGCCTGGCCTATGCGCTCGACAACCGGGAGGAGTTCGGTGTCTGGGGCGGCATGACCGAACGGGAGCGCCGGGCGTTGCTACGGCGAAGGCCGACCGTCACGTCCTGGCGGGGTCTGCTGGAGACCGCCCGCAGTGAACACGACGAACCCGGGGAGGGCGAGGGCGAACAGGTGCCCGCCAGTGGGTTCTAGGGCGTGTTTTAGAAGTCCCGTCTGGCCCACGACGCCTGGCACGCGCGCTCGCTGCGTTGTCGGAGTCATCCAAGTACGTCCAGTACGAGGATGATCCTCCGCCTTGCGATCGCACGCACCAGACGCCGTGGGCCCCGCCCGATGGGCGGACGACGCTACTTCTAAAACACGCCCTAGGCCGTGCGGTCCGACGGAGTGTGTCCGACGGGGGTATGTCCGACGAGGTGTCAGCCGGCGAGGTGCCGCTTCGCCGCGCGCCGTACCTCGCGGGCGTCCCGGCGGCGGCCGAGTTCCTTGAGCATCGTGGCCAGGGTGTCCGCGACCCACAGGAGCCGCTCGCCGTACACCTCGCGGTCCTCGGTGGCGAGTGCGCGGGCCAGATCCACGGCCTGTTCCACCGTCTCGACGGCCTCGGACCGCCGCCCCGCCCACCACAGTTCCCACCCGAACTGCTTCAACTCCTCGAAGTAGGTGGGCTCGTGGGCGACCGGATCGGCGTCGGCGAGGCGGAGGTCGACGGCCAGGGCCTCCGCCAGAGTGTCCAGATCCGGAGTCGGCCCGCTCCGGGCCCGGAGCCGCAGCAGGAGGGTGAGTTCGGGACCGTGGGCCTTCACCTCCGCGACGCAGAGATGGCGGTAGAGAACGATCATGGCGTCTTCCGCGATCTCGTGGGCGCCTTGGCCGTACTCCACGTGTTCCGGGGCGCCGTGCAGGCGTCGGCGAGGATCGCTGCGCTCCTCGAACACTCCCGCCTCACGGGCCGTGGTCCCCGCCTCTTCTGGCATACCAATGGCCTGCTGGACCGTGCTGAGTACCTGAAGGGCGCCCGCCAGGTCGGCGTCGAGGGCGGCCGGATTGGCCTTGGCCCGGCGCCGGCCGATCTCCACCGCCTCGGCAGCCGCCTCCAGCGCCTCCTCACGCCAGCCACTCGTCCTGAACAGGTCTTCCGACGGGGGCAGTCCGTGGTCCCTGATCAGATCCTCTTGCGGTTTGCCGATGTTCACCAGCATCTGGGCCTTGTTGGTGAGTGCACGGGCCAGCCCGCCCTCATGGGCGGCGGGCGCGCTCCGGGCCAGGGAGCGCAGCATGCCGACGGCCCGCCGGGTCGCGGCCACCGCGGCCTCAAGGCGTAGCGCGCTGCTCAGAGAGCTGCCGAAGTTGAGCAGGGTGATCGCCAGATCACCGCCGTACTCGCCGGGCCTGGACTCCACGAGATCCGCGTACAGCTCCAGGGCTTCGGCGTCGGCCGTCAGCGCTTCGAGCCATCGGCCGGCACGGCCGAGTTCGTTGGAGTAGTTGGACAGGGTGAGTGCGAGATCGGCGATGTCGGTGTCATGGCCGGGCCGCAGACGCCGGCGTCTCAGCTCCACCGCCGACTCGATGGCGCACAGTGCCTCGTCGTAACGCCGCTCCCTGCTCAGACTGCCCGCGTGGTTGTTCAGGGCGCGGGCCAAGTCGGCTTCGTAACGGGCGGGTTCGGCGCGGGCCAGGTCACGGTAGAGCGCGACCGCGCGTTCCTCGGCGGCCAGGCTCTCGTCGTAACGGCCGGCTCCGCCGAGGCTCCAGCCGAGGTTGAGATGGACGACGGCCTGCTCCGCCGGGTCGTCCGTCGCCGCCAGCCAGTGCTCCGCGAGGCGCACGGCCAGCACGGCGGCGGCCGGGTCCAGTTCAGCGTCGTCGCGGCGGGGTATGTACGCGTTGATCTGCTCCAGCAGCCCGATGTCGATGTCGTCGAGGTTCACCAGCGTTCCCAGTGCGGCGCCGCCGGCCGCGACGGCCAGCCAGGGCGCCTCGCGCAGCAGCGGGTACAGATGGAGCGTCCCCAGGTGCGGCCAGCGGGCGGCGCCGCTCGCCAGGACGGTCATCGCGCGGCGCAGCCAGGGGGCCGGCGAGGCGCGGTCGGTGTGCGGGAGCAGTGCGTTCAGCGCGGTGGGCGCCCAGTCGTGCGCCGGGTAGTCGGCGAGGTGGCCGGGCAGGGTCAGGGCGACGAAGTCCTCGGCGAGGCGGTCGGGTGTCAGCGGTTCGAGCACCGTGCGGGGCTCGGGGTCGACGGCTGGGGTCTCCGTGGGCGGGTAGCACACGGCGTGGTCGGCGAGCACGGTCTCGGCGGGAAGCGGCAGTCCGAGCGAGGTGACCGCCACGGTGCCGGTGGGCCGTTCGACGGCGCCGGTCAGCGCGGCGGCGAAGACGGCCCGGTTCATCACACCGGGAGGTGTTTGATGGCCGGGCGTGTCGGAGAGCCGCGCCCAGTGCCGATGCTCCCGGTCGAGCAGATACGTCGTCAGGCCCGCCGCGTCGGTGGGCGGATGCCGTCCGTCGCGGTGGGCGTCCACCGCCGCCAGCGCCGCCATGTGCACGGTCAGGGTGAGCCCGAACTCGGGTCCCACCAGCGGCACGGGCGGTCCGACCGTCTCGGGCGCCGCGAGTCCGTAGCGGGCCGCGAAGGCGTCGCGCGCCGCACGGAACATTCCCGTACGGTCGTCGCGCCCCGGCTCCCCCTCGCCCTCGCCCTCGTCGGCCAGCGGTTCCAGCGTCTGCCGCGAGGTGGCCGCCTGCACGTCCGCCAGCGTCGCGCGCACGGCGGGCCACAGGGTGGTGTCGCGGGCCAGGAGCAGCACCCGGGCGGGCAGGGCGTCGTGGTGGAGCAGCGCGTTGCTGAGCAGCCAGGCCAGGTCGGGCAGCGGCCAGTGGTCCGCGTAGTCGACGATCAGCAGTACGCCTGCGGCGTTCTCCGCGCGGAGGTCCTGGCTGCCCGGCGGCGGCAGTACGGTGCCGGGCCCGTGCACGGCGGTCACGACGAGCCAGCCCGCCGCGGCCGACTCGGCGGCGAGGCGTGCGGCGAGCCGGCTCTTGCCCTGGCCGCCCGGTCCGTGGAGCCAGCGTGCCGAGAGCCGCCGGGGTGCGTCGCGCCAGCCGCGCAGCTCCCCGAGGTCGTGCGCGCGGCCGGTGAACGGCACCACCTCGTGCCGGGCACTCAGCATCCGGCTGGGCAGTTCGCGCAGCCACTCCGGGTCCGACACGGGCGGGCCCTGCCAGTTCCGCAGGACGTAGACGGGGCGGCCGTCGCCGAACACATGGATGTCCGCGCCGATCACTCCGTACGCGAAGCCGCCTTCCGCACGCACCACTTGGCGGGCGGCGGGCTCCGGGGCCGTGCCGTCGGAGCCGTTTGGTGCCGGGCCGCTCACACCGAGGAGCCGTCCCCGGACGCGCCACCCGCGGGCGCGTTGTCACCCGGATCGGCCCCGTCGGGCGTCGCGTGCCGGTGGATATGAACGCTGCTGCCGGGCCCCTGGGCGCCGAACGCCGTGCCGCCGGAATGCGCCGAGACATTCTGCGTCCAGTGCTGCTCGGTACGGGGCAGCCCGGCCGCGACCTCTTCCACCACGCGCCGCAACTCGTCGGCCGCCTCGGGGTGTTCGCGCAGAAGTGCCGCCAGGCGCCGGGCCCAGGGCCGGATCAGCTCCTCACGTACGCCCTCGGTGTCGTCCTCGCCGGCCACCAGGTGCGCGTCGCCGTCCAGTTGCACCGCGATGGCTGTCGCCTCGTCGTCGCCCCGGCGCCGGAACAGCGCCGCGACGCCGCCGCGCGCGCTCTCCCACATGCTGGTGGCCATGGCGGCCACGATCGTGGTCGCCCCCGTCATCGCCAGCACCGACATCGGATCCGTCATCGACATTCCCCCTGAAGTCCCCGTGTGTGACAGTCAGCGTAGTGCGAGGCGGCAGCACACGGAATCATGAGGGCTCCTCCTTCCGGGTGGACCGGGCGGAGTTGACGGGGAGGTGGAGTCGGGTATGGCCGGGTGCGCCATCTGGGACGACGCGGCCGGGATCGACCGGCAGGCCACCAGACATCTCCGGCCCAGGCACCGGAACGTACTCGGGGAGCTGATCACCTCGGTGCCGTTGGCGGACGGCGTACGGCTGGCGAAGCGGTACGCCGGTCTCTTCCCGGCGGACCACCGCGACGCCCCCTTCGTCGCCCGACTCGCCGCGGCGGACGAGGAGTTGGTGGCGCGGGTGACCGCGACGGCCGCGGACGCCTCGCGTTCCGTGCATCCGCTCGTCACCGGCGCCGCCGAGTGGCTGTCCTTCGGGGTCGACGCCCCCGTTCTCACCCTCACCGGCCACGAGGCCGACGGTCTCACCCGCGTCGCCCTGCTGTCCGGCGGCTCCTGGCGGGACGTCTACCTGGGTGAGCTCCATCATCACGCCGTCGCGTGCGTCGACGAGGAGAACGTCGTGGCCGTCCGTGAGGAGCCCGGAAGCGGCCGGGCGCTGGTGCACTACCGGCGTGGTGACACCCTCCACGTGTCGCACGGCAGGGCGCTGACAGGTATGCGGCCGGCGGGTACGGCCGCCGGCTTCGTCGCGGGTGCCGCGCTGGGGCCGGTCGCGGCGGTGGCCGGTCCCGAACTCGGCCCCGGCCTGGTGGACTTGAGCACGTACGGCATCGACACCGCCCACCGTCTCGCCGTCGCACCGGACGGCGGCGCGGTCGCGTTCGGCGGCAGCACGGGCATCGTGGTTCTCGACGCGGGACTGGAGCGGCTGATCGCGCGTACCGTCCTGCCGGTGCCGCACGGGCCGGTTCGCGAGCTGACGTTCACCGGAGCGGGCGAGGTCGTCGCGTGCGGCATGGACGGCGGGCTCAGCCGGTGGCGTGTCGAACCGCACGAGGCGCTTGTCCTCGCGGCGGTGGGCAACGCGCCTCTGCTGACCGGCCTGTTCGCCGTCCCGGCCTGGGGCGTGCTGGTCGCGCACGTGGGCAGCGAGGGCCGGCATCGGTTCTTCGACCCGGTGACACTCGGGCCGGCCGGCTGGCCCCGTCCCTTGATGGAGTTCCGGGATCGCCTGGGGGTGCTGCGTACTGTCGCGGCCTCGGCCAACGGCCGGTTCGCCGCCGTCGGGACGCTCGACGGCCGCACGGGCTTCGCCCTCACCGTCCACGACTTCCATCACCCGCTGGCCCGGCTTCTGCGCCCGGTGGGATCCCTGACCTCGGAGGATCACAGGGCCGTGGAGCGGATTCTCGGCGAGGGCCACCCACTCGGGCCCGGTGAACGGGTGGTGCTGGAACTGCTGGAGGCCGCCGCCGCGCACCGGATCCCGGCCGCCTGAACGCACCGCTCGCCCTACAGCTGGGTCTCGTTGGCCGGCTCTCCGGAGCCGGTGTGGGTGCCCCGTTCGGACCGTGCCGCGTCGCGCAGGTGTTCCGCGAGGGCGGCGACGGACGCCGTCCGCGAGGTCCCGGCCTTCGCGCCCCAGGCCAGCAGATGGAGCCGGCGCGCCCAGGGATCCTCCAGTTCACAGACGTCGAGCGGCCGGTCGGGGTCGACGGTGCGACGCGGTACGACGGCGAGCCCGACCCCGGCCGCGGCGAGGGCGACGAGGACGTTCAGGCCGGCGACAGTGGTGCGGTAGCGCACCACGGGGGCGTGCGGGCCGAGGTTCTTCTCGATCCAGCGGCGCAGCGAGGAGTCGGCGTCGAGCCCGACGAGGGGGTGCTCGGCGACCTCGCTGTAAGTCAGACCACTGCGCCCGGCGAGAATCCCGCCGGCCTGGCCGACCACGACGAGGGAGTCGTCGCCGAGGGGTTCCATGTCGAGGCCGGAGTCCCGGGCCTCCTCGTCGTCGATGACGATCCCCAGGTCCGCCTCGCCCTCGGTCAGCATCCGTACGGTCTGCGGGGTGCGGCTCTCGGAGACCCTGACGTCGGCGTCCGGGTGCGCGCGGAGGAACGAGACCAGGGCCCCCGGCACGAATCCCTGCATGGCGGAGCCCCCGCCCAGCAGGGTCAGCGGCGCGGCCTGGGACCGGGTGTAGCTCGCCACGGCGCTCTCCAGTCGCGCCGTCTGGGCGAGTACGTCGCGCGCGTGGCGGGCGAGCGTCGTCCCGGCCGGGGTGGGGCGCACTCCCCTGCGACCTCGGATCAGCAGAGGCACACCGGCGGTGTGTTCGAGCGCGCGTACGCGCGCGCTGGCGGACGGCAGGCTCAGATGCACCCGGCGGGCGCCTCCGGTGATAGACCCCTCCGCCAGGATGTCGAGAAAGAGCCGCAGGTCGTCCAGGTCGTAGCGCATCCACCCCAGCCTAAGGCAGGACCTTAGGCTGGGTGCGGAAATGACGCATTGTGAACCACCCGGGCGCCGGGTGATGCTCGGCGGGTGCCCGAGATAGCGCTCGTCCTGCTGGCCGGTGCCGTCGCCGGAACGCTGAACGCCGTCGGCGGCGGAGGTACCTTCGTGGCCCTGCCCGCCCTCGTGGCGGCGGGCCTGGCTCCGGTGACGGCGAACTCGTCGTCGACCATCGCCCTTGTGCCCGGCGCCCTGGCCGGGGCTTGGGTCTACCGGCGTGAACTGACCCCGGTCGGTGGGACATCCACGTCCGCGCTCACGGCGGTCAGTGTGCTCGGCGGCGCACTCGGTGCCGGTCTGCTGCTGACCCTTCCGACGGCCTCGTTCAGCGCGGCGGTGCCGTGGCTGCTCGCTTTCGCCACGGTCGTCCTCGCCTTCGGACGCCGCGTCTCCCGTGCGCTGAGCACGGCGACGGGCCGCTCGGCCACCGCCGGCATGAGCGCGCGGGCTCTGCTGATCACGCAGTTCGTCCTCGCCGTGTACGGCGGATACTTCGGCGGAGCCATAGGCATCATGATGCTGGCGGTGTGGAGCATCGGGCTCGGACTGGACACGGCGGCCGGCAACCCGATGCGGATCGCCCAGGTCGCTGCCGTCTATCTCAGCGCGACCGCGCTGTTCCTCGTCGCTTCGGACGCGCTCGGCACGCCCCTGATCCTCACCGCGATGCTGGTCGGCGGGGTGGCCGGCGGGTTCGCGGGCGCACACCTCTCCCGCCAGCTTCCCGCCCGGTTTCTGCGCGGCACCATCCTGACCGTCGCCGTCACGATGACCGTTCTCTACTTCCTGCGCGGCACGGAGGCCGGCTGACATGGCAGGCGGAGCCGAGGGCGATACGGGAGTGCCGTACACGGACGCGGCGCGGGCGAGGCTGGAGATGGCCTTCGCGGCGTACGAGCTGGCGGAACTCGCGCGCGCGGCCGTCCCGATCGGCGCGTACGAGCTGACGCCCGACGGCAGGGCCCGCTCGGCGGGCTCCGCGTCGGCCGGCGCCGCCCAAGTCCTCGCGGCGGCACGCCGGTTCCACGAAGCCGCAGCCGCGTTCGAGCGCTTCGGGGAGGGCGCGCGTTCCGGCCGGGCGGAGGCGACGGAGGCGTCTCCCGAGGCGCGCGAGGTGAGTTGGTGGCGCCCCTACCTGGCCGCCGCGCCGCTCGAAGCGGCCCGCGACCTCGACGACTGGGTGCTGCGCCACAAGGACGGGGACGGCGATCTCGGCGCGGCGCCGGTGTCCGGCGGCCTGGTCCGCCGGGCGGATCGGCGTCCGGGGAACGGCGGATGAGTCGAGCCGCGGGGACGTGGGCGGAACCGTGCTCCGCGAGTGCGGTCGTCAGACGGCCGCCTCCGCCACGGGGAACGCGGTGGAGCCGCTGACGTCGGCCCACAGCGCGGCCTCGGCGGCACGTTCGTCGGAAGCCCGCTTGGCGAAGGTGACCGCGTCGGCGCCCAGCAGCATCCGCAGCGGGGGCTCGGGGCTGTTGACGATGTCGATCAGGACTTGGGCGGCGCGGGCGGGGTCGCCCTGCTCCTTGCCCTCGTTCTCGCGGCGGTAGACGTGCATCCGTCCGACGGTCTGCTCGTAGTCGGGGCTCGGCTCGTGGAGGGTCATGGACGAGCCGCCCCAGTCGGTACGGAAGGCGCCGGGCTCGACGATGGTGACCTTGATGCCGAGGGGCCCGACCTCGGTGTTGAGGACCTGGGAGAAGCCCTCGACGGCGAACTTGGCGGTCTGGTAGGCGCCCATGCCCGCGGTGCCGCCCACGCGTCCGCCGATGGAGGAGAACTGAAGGAAGTGACCGGCGCGCCTGGCCCGCATGTGGGGCAGCGCCGCGCGGGTGACGTTGACGACGCCGAAGAGGTTGGTCTCGATCTGGGCCCGGAAGTCGGCCGGGTCCATGTCCTCGATGGACGCGGAGCCGGCGTAACCGGCGTTGTTGGCGACCACGTCGAGCGAGCCGAAGGCCTCCACCGCGGTGGCGACGGCGGCGCGAGCGGCCTCCGGGTCGTTGACGTCGAGAGCGACGGTACGGACGCGGTCGCCGTAGGTGTCGGCGAGTTCCGCGAGCTGTTCGGGCCTCCGGGCGGTGGCGACGACGTTGTCGCCGGCCTCCAGTGCCCCCTTGGCCAGCTCGTGCCCGAGACCGCGGGAGCTTCCCGTGATCAGCCAGGTGTGGCGTGCCATGATGCACTCCTTACTACCTACGTACTAGTTGGTTGGTACTTCTAGCGTGCCTCGTTCCGCACCGGTTGGCAACCTACTAGTTGGTAGGTAAGCTGGACCCATGCCCCGTAATCCGGACGCGACACGAGCCCGCATCATGAAGGCGGCGACCGACGAGTTCGCCATGTACGGGATCGCGGGTGCCCGCATGGACCGCGTCGCCGAGCGGGCCGCGAGCAGCAAGGAACGCATCTACACGTATTTCGGGAACAAGGAACAGCTCTTCGACGCCGTCTTCAGCAACTACGTGAAGGAGTCCCTCGCCGAGGTCGACTTCGACGCCCACGATCTGCCGGCGTACGCGGGCCGCATGTTCGACCACTTCGCCGACGACCCCGAGCGGCTGCGGCTGTCGACCTGGTACCGCCTGGAGCGCGCCGGGGCCACGCCTCTCCAGACCCTGATCGACACCAACGATCTCCGGGTCCGCCGCATCGCCGCGGCGCAGGACGACGGATCGGTCCCGTCCCACTTCTCGGCCGTGCAGCTGCTGGCGCTGATCCAGGCGCTGTCGACGTCCTGGGCGACGATGAACCCGGAGTTCTCGGCGCTCGCCGCGCCGATCAGCCGCCGTGAACAGCGCCGTACGGTGGTCGAGGCGGTGGCCCGCGTCGTCGGCGGCACGGGCGAGAGCGGAGCCTGAAGCCTCACGCCGCCCAGACGCCCAGCCTCGTGCCCAACTCCAGGATCCGCAGGGAGCGTTCGGTGGCATCGGCGAGGATCTCGCTGCTGCCCTCGATCGCCTCGGGCAGCGACATCGGGGCCGGCAGGATCGCGCTGTAGGCGTCGACGCCGATCGCCCGCACCAGGTGTGCGCCCGGCCCGATCGTGCCCGCGAGCACGAACACCGGCACCCCGGCCGCATGGGCCCGGCTCGCGACCTCGGCGGGGATCTTGCCCCGTACCGTCTGGTGGTCGAGCGCCCCCTCCGCCGTGATCACCAGATCGGCGCGGGCCAGCCGGGCGTCCAGGTCGAGCCGGTCGAGCAAGACCTCGAAACGGGGCAGGAGTTGGCCGCCCAGCGCGGCGAGTCCGGCTCCCAGACCACCGGACGCCCCCGTGCCGGGGGCTGTCCGCAGATCGATCCCGGGCGGCAGATCGCGGGTGAGGACCGCCGCCCAGCGCTCCAGGGCCGACGACAGCACCTCGACACCGAAGGGGGTCGCGCCCTTCTGCGGCCCGAACACCCGCGCCACACCCTGGGCACCGCACAGCACGTTGAACGGGTTGCAGGCCACGAGCAGTTCGGTGTCGGCGAGACGCCGGTCGAGCCCGGACGCGTCGACGCGGTCCAGTTCCACGAGCGCCGCGCCGCCCGGCGGAAGTTCGCGGCCCCGGCGGTCGGTCAGCCGGGCGCCCAGCGCCTGGAGCGCCCCGGCGCCCCCGTCCGACGTGCCGGAGTCCCCGCAGCCGACGAGCACGCGCCGCGCCCCCAGGTCCAGGGCGGCGCGGATCAGCTCGCCCACGCCGTACGTGGTGGTGTCCGCCGGATCACGCCGGTCGGCCGGTACGAGGGAGAGACCGGCGACCGCGGCCATCTCGACGACGGCGGTGACGGGTCCGGGGCCGTCCTCGCCGAGCAGGGCGAAGTGTGTGCGGACGGGCGCACCGACCGGGCCCGTCGCGGTACGCCGCACCAGCCGGCCGCCACCGGCGATGGCCAGCGCCTCGGCCGTCCCCTCGCCCCCGTCGACCAGCGGAATCAGATCGATGTCGGCGTCGGGGATCACGCGCAGAACGCCTTCGGCGATGGACTCGGCCACCTGGGAAGCGGAGAGGCACTCCTTGAAACCGCTGGGGGCGATGACGATGCGGTAGCTCATGGCTGGGTCTCCAGATGGACGGGCACGCCGAGCAGCGGCCAGACGGCGAGGGCGAAGAGCAGCACGAGTGCCGCGGTGAGCGGCGCGAGCACGGCCGAGAGCCGCAGGAGGTCGCGCGGGGTGTACGTGGGGGTGCCGGCGGGCAGGTCGGCGAAGAGCGCGACCGGCTTGGCGGACGCGGGGAGCGTGTGGCAGAAGCCTGCGGCGGCGGTCGAGGCGAACGCGGCGGCCACCGGATTGACGCCCGCGGCCAGCGCGGCGGCGACCACCAGGGGGACCAGCACGGACGATCTGGCGGAGCGGGACTGGAGCGCCAGGTGGGCCGCCGTACTGATCACGATCACACCGGCGAGGAACATCCACGGCGGCATCGACGCACCGCCCGGTACCCATGCCACCAGCCAGTCGGCCGCCCCCGATTCGGCGAGCGCGATGCCCATCGCCATGGTCGCGGCCATGAAGAGGAGCAGCGGCCAGGGCACCGTACGCAGACCGTCCTTGAGGCGCACCGTGCCGAGCGCCGGTGAGGAGGCGACGACGGCGCCGATGAGGGCGACCACCGCAGGCGACACCCCATGGAGCGGTTCGCTGCACCACAGCAGTACGACGGTTCCCAGCAGGAGAAGGCACCGGGCCTCCGACGGGCTGAGCGGTCCTTCGACCGGAGCGTCGGAGTGCTCCTGGATCTGCGCGGCGGTGATCCGTACGGGCCCCTTACGGTCGGCCCGGCGGGTCGTCGTCAACAGGACCAGTTCGGCGGCCAGATGGGAGGAGACCACGGCGAGCGGCAGCCCGAGGATCAGCCAGGTGACAAAGCCCAGCTCCTCCCCCGTCTGCTCCCACAGCACGCCGACGGTGATCAGATGGGCGCCGGCGCCGATCAGAGTGGCGACGGCGGAGAGCAGGATCACCGTCGGGAAGAGGAGCGCGAGCATCACCACCAGCCGGGTCCGGTCGGCGAGCGCTTTGGCGAGCGCCAGGAAGACCGGCAGGGCGAGCGCGGCACGGCCCGAGGTCGCGGGCACCGCGAAGGCCGTGACCACCAGAGCGGCCGTGGTCAGATGCACCAACTGCCGTACGGTGCCCGCTCCGCCGACCAGAAAGGCGGCGGCGCGGCCCGCGAGTCCGGTCTTGGTGACGGCGGTGGCCAGGACGAACGCGCATATCAGCAGCCAGACGATCTCGTCGCCGAGAGTCGCGAAGAGCGTCTCGCTGCTGATCACCCCGGTCGCGGTGAGCGCGAGTCCGGCGCCGAGTGCGACGTAGGTGTCGTCCACCGAGGTGGCGATCCAGCTGTACGTGGCGAGCGTGAAGACGACGAGGGTGAACCGCGCGTCACCGCTGAGACCGGGGAATCTTCCGGGCACGGCGAGCAGGGCGCAGAGACTGAGAACGGCGCAGAGGCAGCTGGTCTGCCGGAGAGACAGGGGCACGACGATCAGCCTGGGGGCGGGCCGTGAGGTCCGAATGAGCCTTGGGTGAAAGCCGCTTCATCTGCGTGCCGGCGCCGCCGGCCCCCGCGCGTCCGGTCGGGCACTTCGCGCTCATGGCATGCGGTAGCCCATCCCCCGTATCGTCTCCAGCCTCTCCGCCCCCAACTTCCGTCGCAGCGCCCGCACATAGACGTCCACGATGTTGGAGCCGGGGTCGAAGTCGTAGCCCCACACATGGGACAGGATCTGCTCGCGCGACAGCACCTGGCCGGGATGGCGCAGGAACATCTCCAGCAGCACGAACTCACGTGCCGTCAGATCCACGGTCCGCTCGTCGGCCCGTGCGCGCCGCGTCCTCAGGTCGAGACTGAGGCTGCCGCTGCGCAGCATGGTGACCTCCGGCGCGCGCGCCGCCGTACGCAGCCGGAGCCGTACCCGCGCCAGCAGTTCCTCGAAGCGGAACGGCTTGGTCATCCAGTCGTCGGCGCCGCCTTCGAGTCCCGCCACGGTGTCACGTACGGAGTCCCTGGCGGTCAGCACGATGACGGGCAGCGTGACGCGTGCCTCGCGCATCTCCCGCAGGACGGTGAATCCGTCCCGCCCCGGCAGGCCGATGTCGAGCAGCACCAGGTCGAATCCGCCGGACACGGCGTGGTGCAGTGCGGAGTCGCCGTCGTCGGCGACGGCGGTGGTGAAGCCGTTGGCCCGGAGCCCCTTCTCCACGAAGGAGGCGATCCGTTCCTCGTCCTCGGCGATCAGAATGCGGTTCATGAGCCCGTCTCCAGGATGAGTACGAAGGTGGCGCCGCCGCCGTCGGTGCGGCGCAGTTCGACCCGGCCGTGGTGGCCTTCCGCGATCGCCTTGACGATGGCCAGTCCGAGTCCGGCGCCGCTGGTGCGGGTGCCCCGGCGGGCCGTACCGCGCCGGAATCTCTCGAAGATCACCTCGGCGTCCTGCGGTGGAATGCCGGGGCCGTTGTCGGCGACGTACAGCTCGATCCGCTCGCCGTGGGTCCGTGAGCCGATCCGTATGCGCTGGCCGGGCACGGTGTGCTGGACGGCGTTCTGGGCGAGCTGGACCATCGCCTGGGTGATCCGCTGCGGATCCAGAGGCACTTCGCGGTCGGCGACCCCGTCGAGCAGCCACTCCCGCTCGCCCAGGGTCCGCGCCTTCACGAAGACGTCGGCGGTCAGCTCCGCGAGCTGGACGGGCTCCGGGCGGACGAAGTCGGGCCGCTCGGCGCGCGCGAGCAGCAGCAGGTCCTCGACGATGCGGCTCATCCGGTCGAGTTCGTCCGTGACGAGCCGTATCGTCTCCTCGCGGTCGGCCGGGTCGTCGCCCATCAGCTCCAGATGCCCGCGCACGATGGTGATGGGGGTACGGAGCTCGTGTCCCGCGTCGTCCACGAAGACCCGTTGCGCGGCGAACGCCTGCTCCAGCCGGTCGAGCATGCCGTTGAACGTCTCGGCGAGCGCGGCGATGTCGTCGCGTCCCTCCACGGGGATACGGCGCGTGAGATCCCGCTCGGTCAGCTCCGCCGCGGTCTTCCGTACGACGCGGACCGGCGCCAGGATATGGCCGGCGACGGCCCAGCCGATGCCGCTCACCAGGATCAGCGCCATGCCCGACAGGGCCAGCAGAGTCCAGAACGTCTTGTCGGCGACGGCCCGTTCGCGGTCCGCGTGCAGCGCGACCACGAAGGCGCCCGGCGGGGCGTCACCGAGCGGCCGGATGGTGACCTTGGCCCACCGCAGCTCCCCCTGCGCGCGGTGCAGGGTGCCGGAGGAGTCCTTGGAGGCCAGGATCCGGGAGAGCGCGGCGTCGTCCCGCCACAGGGCGACGTGATCGGGGAAGTCACGGCGCTGCCGGATGACGTCGGGGCGGCCCGCGGAGGAGTGGGGCAGACCCAGCAACTCCTCGTCCCGGTCCGCGTACTGACGCCGCAGAAATGTCTGGAGCAGCCTTCGCGTGTCACCGAAGCTCCGGCCGGTCTCCGGGTCCACGCCCTGCTCGACGAAGTTGGCGAACTCGCCCGTCTCCTGCGAAAGCAGCTCACCCATACGGTGTTCGACGTCCCGGTGGAGGATCGAGCGCACCGTGACGGCCACCGCCCCGAGGGCCACGGCCATCACCACGAGCAGCCACAACAGGATCCGCACGCGGGCGGTGATCCTGGGAAGGTCAACCGTCATCACCGAAGTCGTCGTCATCGTCGTCGTCACCGTCGCCGGTGGACGGTCCGGGCACGATGTCGTCGCCGGGTGGGCCGCCCGGCGAACCGGTGGGTGGACCCGTGGGCGAGCCGGTGGGCGAAGGCTCTCCGGGTCCGCTGCTCCCACGGTCGCCCGGTGTGCCGCTCGGCGTCTCGTCGAGCTGTACGCCGGGGGGCACCTTGGGCGCCTCAGGACTGTCGGTCATAGCGTAGCTGGTAGCGGCGATCCCCAGAGGGACGGCGACGACGGCCGCCAGGGCCGCGAGACGAATCGAGAAGGCCATGCGGCCCATCCTGGCGACCGGGACACGCACCAGCATGAAGCCGGGATGAGGATTTCTTCATGTGGGGCGGGGCCTCCACGGGCTCCCGGGTGGTGCGTCCGCGGCCTTCGGGGGAGCTTGGAAGGTGCGGGGGTCGTGCTCGTACGACGCACGGGCCTGCCGCGGCACGGCGGACAAGGGAAAGCTGGTGGTCAACGGTGCGTAACTCGTCCGAACACCCGCGCCCGCGCCGACGCCGTGTCTCGGTCGGCTGCGACGGGCCGGTCCTCGTGGAGGGCCCCGTGGAGGCGGTCGACGGAGCCGGGAACACCTGCGTGTCGAACCGGTTCGTCGTCGCCCTGTGTGTCTGCCGCCGCAGCCGCTCCTACCCGTGGTGCGACGCGAGCCACCGCCGCCGGGTGCGCGGGGCGGAGCGCTCCCGCCCGGCGGACGGTCCCGGAGCCGAGGACGAGGCCCCGGAGGCAGGAGGGCCCGGTGGTGACGACGTACCGTGAGTCACGCGCGCTGAGTCCGCCGCTGCCGGAAGCACGTGGCGCGGTCTCCGCCTCCGTACGTACGGCGCTGCGCGACGGAACGGCCGTCGCGCTCCCGCCGGAGTCCGTGGCGGACGCGGACCCCTTCGGTGACGATCTGCAACTGGCTCTCTACGTCCTGTACGAGCTGCACTACCAGGGATTCGACAGGGTCGACGACCGGCGGGAGTGGGACCCGGACCTGCTGCGCGTACGCCGCCGCTTGGAGGACCGGTTCCTCGGCGCCGTACGGGAGGCCGTCGCTCCGGGCGAGGGGGAGGGCGATACGGCGGACGAAGCGCTGGCCGGCCTGCTCGTCGAGCCCCTGGGCTACGACACGACGAGCATGACCCACTTCCTTCAGCGCGAAGGCACCCGCGAGCAGCTGCGCGAGTACGCGGCGCTGCGCTCGCCGTACCACCTCAAGGAAGCCGACCCGCACGCCTGGGTGCTCCCCCGGCTGCACGGCAGGGCGAAGGCGGGCATGGTGGCCGTCGAGTTCGACGAGTTCGGCGCCGGCCACCCGGAGTCCATCCACGCACGGCTCTTCGCCGATCTCATGGCGGACCTGGACCTGGAGATCCGCTACGGCCACTACGTGGACGCGACCCCCGCCGAGGCTCTGGCCTCCGTCAATCTGATGTCCACGCTCGGACTGCACCGGGCGCTGCGGGGCGCCCTCGTGGGCCATTTCGCGGTCGTGGAGGTGACGTCCTCCCCGGGGTCCCGGCGGCTGGCGCAGGCCATGCGCCGGACCGGCGCGGGCCCCGCCGCCGAGCATTTCTACGACGAGCACGTGGAGGCCGACGCCGTCCACGAACAGGTCGTCCGGCGGGAGGTCGTCGCGGGACTGCTGGCCGACGAGCCGCACCTGGAACCCGATGTCGCCTTCGGTGTCCGGGCCACCGTGCTCGTGGAGGACCGGCTGGCGGTCCGCCTGTTGAACGCGTGGCGCGCCGGCCGCAGCGCCCTGCGGCGCCCGCTGCCCCGCTGAGGCACGGGCCACCGGGACTCGGGGCATGGGACGCGGGGCGCCGTCAGGCCACCGGGGCGCGTTCCCGGAGCCGGCTGAGCAGTTGGTCGCCGATGCGGGCCACCTCCGGCCTGTACGGGGTGTCGGAGAGGACGAAGTGCGTGATGCCGAGTTCTCCGTACTTCCGCAACGCGTCGGCCACTTCGTCCGGGGAGCCGACCAGCCAGGTGGTACCCGCGCCGCCGCCTCCGACCCGCCCCGGGGCGGTGTAGAGGCAGGAGTCCAGCACCTCTCCGCGCTCCGCGAGGTCGTAGAGCCGCTGCTGGCCGACGGCTTGACGCCGTCCGTTGTCCAGCGTCGTGTCACGGATGCCGGCCAACCGGTCCACCTTGGCCTCGGCGTCGCGCCAGGCCTCCTCGCTCGTGTCACGGACCAGTGTCGTGATGCGCAGTCCGAACTCCAGCGGCGCGTGGGTACGGCCGAGGGATTCGCTGAGCTTCCTGAGACGGTCGATCCGCTCGGCCACGCCGTCGAGCGGTTCGCCCCAGAAGAGCTGGACGTCCGCCTCGGTGGCCGAGACCGCCTCGGCCGAGGCCGAGGCGCCGCCGAAGTAGAGCCTGGGGGTACGGCCGTTCTCGGCGCCGTACGGGCGCGGGCTCGCGGTGGAGCCCTCCACACCGAAGAACTCGCCGCGGAAGGTGACGTTCTCCTCCGTCCAGAGCCGGCGCACGAGTTGGAGGAACTCACGTGTGCGGTCGTACCGGCGGGCCGGGTCGCTCTCTCCGTCGCCGTACGCCCCGGCCTTGTCGAGGCCGCTGACGATGTTGACCAACAGGCGTCCGCCACTGAGCTGGTCGAGAGTGGCCGCGGCGCTCGCGAAATGCGCGGGCTGCCAGTAGCCGGGGCGTATCGCCACCAGTGGTTTGAACGTGGTGGTCCGGGCCGCCAGTGCGGTGGCAACCGTGAAGGTGTCGGGCCGGCCCCATCCCGTGCCGATGAGGGCTCCGCCCCAGCCGTGGTCCTCCGCCGCGCGGGCGATCTCGGTGGAGAAGCCGAGCGTGCCCCAGCCGTCGGTGGTGTCGTCGCCGCGGTGGCCGGGCTCGACCGTGTTGGGGATGTACCAGAGATATTCGTCGCTCATGTCGGTCCTCCGATTCACCGTCGAGCGGGCGGTCTTGCCCGCCGTGCTCGCTCAGTGGGACATCACGCGCGCCGCCGTGCGCGGGCGGCCCGCGTCAGCGGACAACCCAGGGCGCGGCACGGCGCGGTGAGAAGAAAAAGGGCCACAGGAAGGGGGATGACGCCGCGATGTCCGGTGCCCAACTGAGGGCGGACCAGGGCGAATCAGACACGGGGCAGCGCCGGACGCGACGACGCGTCGGCGTCAGGTGGACCGAGGACAGAGCGCACTGGCCGACCGCAGAAGGTCGACATGAATGCGCGTCACGAGCCTTACACCTGGATGCACGGTGCAACGGTAGGCGACGCGAAGGATCCTGGCAATGCGCGCACCCGCCGCGGCGACACGACCAGGAAAAGCCCTGTTGTTGCAGGGTTGTTGCCCTACGTGGTGAGGACACTGAAAGAAAGTCGATACGCTCCCGGTTGACTTCGGGGGCATCGGCAGGAGCCGAACTGCCGTGAACAGGGGATGATCGTCATGACAAGTACGCCTTCGGCCAACCTTTTCAAGCCGCTTGAGCAGAGCGACCCGGCCGTTGTCGGTGGCTACCGGCTCGCGGCCGTGCTCGGCACGGGCGGTATGGGCAAGGTGTATCTCTCCTACACGCCGGGCGGCCGGCCCATCGCGATCAAGGTGATCCGGCCCGAGTTCAGCGAGGACCCCGAGTTCCGGCGGCGCTTCCAGCGGGAGGTCCAGGCCGCGCAGCGGGTGCAGGGCCTCTACACCGCGCCGGTCATCGACTCCGACACCGAAGGCTCACAGCCCTGGCTGGCCACCGCGTACGTACCCGGTCCCTCTCTCGCGCACGCCGTGGCGCAGCACGGCGCGCTGCCGCTGCGGAGTGTGCTGCTGCTCACCGTCGGCGTCGCCGAGGCCCTCAACGTCATCCACGGCGCGGGCATCGTCCACCGCGACCTCAAGCCCGCCAACGTGCTTCTCGCCTCCGACGGCCCGCGCGTGATCGATTTCGGCATCGCCCGCGCCGCGGAGACCACCGCGCTCACCGGCACCGGGGTCAGCGTGGGCACCCCGGCGTTCATGGCGCCGGAACAGGCGGCGGCCGGTACGGTCGGCCCCGCCACCGACATCTTCGCCCTCGGCCAGATCGCGGCCTTCGCGGCGATCGGTTCACCGGCCTACGGTGAAGGGTCCTCGCACGCCGTGCT
The DNA here is from genome assembly GCF_036248275.1 of Streptomyces sp. NBC_01716. Taxonomy (NCBI): domain Bacteria; kingdom Bacillati; phylum Actinomycetota; class Actinomycetes; order Kitasatosporales; family Streptomycetaceae; genus Streptomyces; species Streptomyces sp. NBC_01716. The sequence goes on from NZ_CP109181.1 coordinate 386,201, forward strand.
CTACCGGATCGTGCACGAGGATCCCGATCTCAGCCGCGTGCCGGCCGAGTTGCTGCCCCTGGTGACGCGCTGTCTGACGCGCGACCCGGACGGCCGGCCGAGCCTGACGGAGATCATCGAGCTGTGCCACCAGATCTCGCCCGAGCCGCTGCGCCAGGGCGAGGACTGGCTGCCGCAGTCGGTCGCCGGATCGATCACGGAGCGCCTGCGGCTGCCCGAACCGGCGAAGACCCCGCCGCCGCAGCCGACCGTCGCGCCGACGCCGACCCAGTTCTCGCCGCAGAATCCGGCACCTGGGGCACCGGCACCGGGGGCGGTCAACCCGTACGCGCAGACCGCGTTCTCCCCGTCCGCCGCGCCGACGCAGAACGCGCCGGGCGTTCCCGGCGCGGTGCCGCCGCCCGGCCACCCGATGCAGCCCACTCCTCCGCCGGGCTACCACACCCAGCCGACCGGTTACCACACCCCGCCCCCCGGCTACCAGACGCCGCCGCCCGTCGTTCACGCCCCCTATGTGCCGCCGCAGCAGCCCAAGCCGAAGCGGACCGGGCTGATCGTCACCGCGTCGGTCGTGGGCGCGATCGTCGTCCTCGCGGTCATCGGGTCGCTGCTGCCGAACGGATCGGGCGACGACGAGTCGAAGTCGCCCAGCGGCAACTCCAGCGAAGGCGGGAGCGCCAGCGACGGCGGTTCGGGCAGCGACGATGCCTCGGGCGGGGAGAAGAAGCGGCCCGACCCGAAGCCGGCCTCGTACAAGGGCATCGACGTGACGGAGAACTACGCGGTCATGCTCGCCGACAACCCCCCTCGGCCGCAGGAAGGTGACGTGCTCTACGGCGGCAGGGATCTGTACTACTACATGGACGGCGTGTTCTCGGACAACTGGATCGGCTCCGACAACGGGAAGTTCGTCCTGCTGAACAACTCGCAGAAGGGCTCCCTGGAGACCTGCCGCACGGAGACCCGTTACACCGAGAAGATCACCCTCGACCAGATCAGCGCCGGATCGCAGTTCTGCGTGCTGAGCGACGCGGGCCACATCGCGGTGGCGACCTACCGCGGCAAGGGCGGCACGGAAGGCTCGACCTACATCACCGTCGACCTCACGATCTGGCGCAACGCGGAAGAGCCCAAGCAGGACGACTGACACGGCTCCCGCGTTCCCGGCGGGTCTGCGCCGGACGGGTGAGCGGGCCCGTGGCAGCGGCTCGGCGTGGTGCGGGGCGGGCCCCCGCACCGTATTGGTGGCCTCTTCGGGCAGCGGACGCGGAGGCGGTGTTCACGGGGTGTCGACGACCGAACCGGTGCGTCCGGGGCGCGCCCAGTGGGGTGCGCTGATCCTGTTCGCCGGGGCTTCGGGCGCGGTGGACGTGCTGGCGTTCACCGCGCTGGGTGAGGTCTTCGCCGGTGTGATGACCGGAAACCTGGTGCTTCTGGGCCTGTCCCTGACGGGGACGGGACACGAGGGCGGGCCGGCCGCGCCGCTGCTGGCGCTGGGCGGCTATGTCGCCGGGGTCGCGGGCGTGGTGCCGTTCGCCCGGCGCCGGGCGGCGGAACCGGAGACGCGCTGGCCGCGCGCGGTCGTGCGGTGTCTCGCCGTCGAGGTCGTACTCCTCGCCGCCGTCGCCGCCGGGTGGGGCGCGGCCGACGGTGCCCCCGCGCAGCCGTGGCTCGATGTGGTGCTCGTCGCGGTCTCGGCCGCCATGGGGATGCAGTCCGCCGCGCTGGCCGGGGCGGGCGCAGCCGGCGGGCCGGGAACGTACTTCACCGGCACCCTCACCCAGGTGGTCGCGCACGCCGTCGGACCGCCGGGCGGACAGCGGGCGGATCTTGGTTCCCTGGCCCGGCTCGTCGCGCTCACCGGCGGCGCGGCCGTGAGCGCGGTCGTGAACGCGGCGTCCACGCCCTGGGCGATGGTGGTCCCACTGGCGCTGGCGCTGGCGGCGCTGGCGTGCGTGGCGGTCACCCCGCGCCAGGGGCGGACCGCCCCTCACACGCTGTAGGGCCCGGGGGGAGCGGTGCACCGGGGCACCGCTCCCCCGCTCTCACGCCTGGACCGCGGACTTCTCCGGCTCGGAGCTCGCGTGGGTCTTCTCCAGGCCGCCGGCGGCGGCTCGCACGGCCGGGATGGCGGCCGCGATAGCGGCGGAGACGAGAGCGACGCCGCAGCCGATGATCAGGCCCGTGCGGAAGCCGCTCTCCGAGGTGATGCTGAACCCGCCGGCCTCGGTCGTCATCTGCGAAAGGACCACCCCGATCACCGCCGCGCCGACGGACGTTCCCAGGGAGCGCATGAGGGCGTTGAAGCTGTTCGCCGCGGCGGTCTCGGAGAGCGGGACCGAACCCATGATGAGCGCCGGCATCGAGCCGTAGGCGAGACCCACGCCGCTGTTGATGACCATGATGGCCAGCATGATTCCCCATGCCGACCCCATCAGCGCGAGCGACAGTCCGTAGCCCGCCGCGATGACCAGGACCCCGCCGACGAGCGTGACTTTGGGGCCGTAGGCGTTGGTCAGTTTGCCGCCGAGCGGGGAGACGATCATCATCATCACGCCGCCGGGGGCCATCCAGAGACCGGCCGCGAGCATCGACTGTCCCAGGCCGTAGCCGGTGGCCTCCGGGTACTGGAGCAGCTGCGGAATCACCAGCATGCTGGCGTACATCGCGAAACCGACGAAGATCGACGCGATGTTGGTGAGAAGGACCCGGGGACGGGCCGTGGTGCGCAGGTCGACCAGCGGGTCGGTGGTACGGAGTTCCCAGGCGCCCCAGCCGACCAGGAGTACGACGGCCGCGACGAGCAGACCGAGCGTGGTGCCCGAACTCCAGCCCCAGTCGGCGCCCTTGGAGATCGCGAGCAGCAGACTGACCAGTCCGGCGCCGAGAGTGACCGCACCGATCGCGTCGAACCGCTGCCCCTTGGCGCCGGCCGGCACGTTCGGGACCAGGAACCAGATCAGCAGCGCGATGATCGTGGCGAGCACGGCGGAGCCCCAGAAGAGAACGCGCCAGTTCGCGTACTGGGCGACCGCCGCGGCGATCGGCAGGCCGAGGCCGCCGCCGATTCCCATGGAGGCGCTCACCAGGGCGATGGACGAGCTGAGCTTCTCCGTGGGAACGACGTCACGCAGCAGGGCGATGCCCAGCGGCACCATGCCCATTCCCATGCCCTGGAGGCCGCGTCCGATGATCATCGGGAGTACGGAGGACGAGAGGGCACACACCACGGAACCCGCGATCAGCGGGACCGAGCAGACGAGAAGCATGCGGCGCTTCCCGAGCAGGTCGCCCAGGCGGCCGACGACCGGCACGCAGACGGCGGCCACCAGGAGCGTCGTCGTGATCACCCAAGTGGCGTTCGAGGCCGAGGTGTTGAGGATCTTGGGCAGATCGGCGAGCAGCGGGGTGACCAGTGTCTGCATGATCGCGGCCGTGGTGCCGGCGAGCGCCAGCGTCGCGACCACACCGCCCGAGCGGGATGTGGGCTGGGGGGCGTCCATGAAAGAGGGCTCCTAGGGCTGTCTCATCCGAAACCAACATGTGCATCATACATATCATGTGTATCGAGCACTTTACGTGCACGCTGCACAAACATGAGAAGATGATGTCCGTGCCGTGCCTGCGTGATGGGACAATGGCGCGGCGAGAGAGGCAGGAGGCGACACAGGCATGGTCGGGGCCACGCACGAGGTCGAGTACGAGCAGATGCTGCTCAGCCGCCACACGTTTCTGCACCAGAAGGGCGGGCGCCGCAAGGACGGCGTACTGGAGCGCAGCGCGTACATCCTGCTCAGCCGCATTCGTCTGCAGGGACCGATGTCGATCGGCGAGCTCAGCGACGCCTTCGGACTCGACGCCTCCACCCTGAACCGGCAGACGGCGGCGGCGATGCGCGCGGGATTCGTGAAGCGCATCCCGGACCCCGACGGTGGCATGGCGCGCAAATTCCGCATCACGGACGACGGCGTACGTGTCCTCGACGAGGAGCGGGAAGGCATCGTGCAGAGTCTGAACCGGGTCATGGCAGAGTGGCCGGAAGAGGACATCGCCGCGTTCGCCGCGTATCTCAAGCGCTTCAACACCGACATCGAACGGCTCGGCGGAAGGCCCTGGCCACGCGTCTGAGCGGTGGCCGCCCGGAGGGTTCATCCATCTGGAGTAGCCGCGCGAGGGGATGCCTGCACCGGCTCCCGGGCAGGCCGGCGGTGCGGGGCGCGGCTCGGCCCGACGGGTCTCGTGGAATCAGCCCAGCCCGTTGAGGTGCGCGCCGCGGCTCATCGTTGCCAGTCTGGAACCGAGTACATCGCGCACCCGACCGAGCCGAGCCTTCCGGCCGCGCCGACAAGGAGACCCCCATGGCCAACTGGACCAAGGACGAGCTGGACAAGATCGAGCACGCCGACGAACTGCTTGTCGCCCCCTTCGAGAGCGACAACACACCGCGCCCGCCGACGACCATCTGGGTGGTCCGCGAGGGTGACGACCTGCATGTACGCGCCTTCCGCGGGCGCGGCGGAAACTGGTTCCGCGCCGCCACCGCCGGGCACGCCGGCCACATCAGCTCCGGCGGCGTGGACAAGGACGTCACCTTCGTGGAGGAGGACGACCCGGCACTCAACGACCGGATCGACCGGGCCTACCGCAGCAAGTACGGCGGCTACAGCGACAGTTATGTCGACCCCATGGTGGCCGATGGCGCCCGCGCCGCGACCCTCAAGCTCGTCCCTCGCTGAACCCGCGGCGTCATCGGGTGCGGCCCTCCGCCTCTCACGACAAGGACCCCCTATGACCACCATCGCCATCGTCGGAGCAGGCAGCGGTCTGGGCGGCGCCGTGGCGCGCCGCTTCGGGCGTGAAGGCTTCGACGTCGCCCTCCTCTCCCGCACCAAGGAGCACGTCGACGCCCTCGCCACCGAACTCGGCGGTGAAGGCGTGAACGCGCGCGGGTTCGCCGCCGACGTACACGATCCGGCCGCTCTCTCCGCCGCCCTGGACGCGGCGGCCACCGACCTCGGCACGGTCGAGGTCCTGCAGTACAGCCCGATCCCCCACCGGGACTACATGAAGCCGGTCCTGGAGACCGCTCCGGCCGACATCGAGGCACCGGTGGCGTTCTCCGTCATCGGTCCGATGACGGCCGTCCGCCAGATCCTGCCCGGGATGCGCACGCTCGGCCGTGGCACGCTGCTGTTCATCAACGGCGGCACCGCCGTCCAGCCGCACCCCGACCGCGCGGGCACCTCCATCGCTTTCGCCGGTGAGAGCGCGTACGCGCAGATGCTCCACGACGCCCTCGCGAACGAGAACATCCACGCGACGCAGCTCGTCATCCCCGGCTCGATCACCCCTGGGCATCCCCGCAAGGACCCGGCGGTGCTGGCCGACACGCTGTGGGACATGCATCAGACCCGCGGGGAGTTCCGGCGCTACGCCGAGCCCCTGGAGACCTGACCTGACCGGCGCTGACGCCGGTGGGGGTAGCGGGCGCCGGCGGGCGGCGGCCCCGGATCAGCCGGTCACCACCCCCAGGCCCTGCTTGACCTGGCGCGTCACCTCGTCGGCGAGGATCTCCGGCGTGCCCTTCTCCAGCCCCTCCAGGGCCTGGGCGGCGACGGCCGCAGGGTCGATCTTCTGGGCGGGGTCGATGTCCGCGGCCATGTCGGTGTCCATGTAGCCCACGTGCAGGGCGGACACCTGAATGCCGCGCGGCTCCAGCTCCTCCCGGACCGAGTTCGTGAGGGCCCAGGCCGCCGCCTTGCCCGCGCTGTACGCGCCGACTCCCGCCGGGTGGAACCAGGACAGCACCGAGAGGACGTTCAGGATCGAGCCGCCACCGTTGCCCTCGATGACCGGCGCGAAGGCACGGGTCACCTGAAGCGTGCCGAAGAAGTGGGTGTCCATCTCCAGGCGGACCCGGCCGAGTTCGCCCGCCACGAGGGGCGTGTGGGTGGAGATGCCCGCGTTGTTGACCAACACCGTGGCGTCGGGTGCGGCGGCAGCGGCGGCGCGGACGGACTCGGGATCGGTGATGTCCAGACGCAGCGGTACGGCGCCGGGCAGATCGACCGTCTCGGGACGGCGGGCTCCGGCGTACACCTTGGCACCACGCTCCAGGAGCTGCTCGGCGATCCGGCGGCCCAGCCCTCGGTTGGCGCCGGTGACGACCACTACGGCGTTGTTCAGATCCATGGTCCTGCCCCTTCGTCGACGGCGTACGGCCTCTTCCGGCCGTACGCCAGCCAAATTAGATTACATGCATAATCTAAAAGCGGAAGGCGTGGAGGCGTACGATAGATGTCGTCGAACATTTATTCCGGGAGGTGGCACATGGGCCGCGTATCGAAGGAACAGGCGCAGGAGAACCGCCGTCGGATCGTCGACACCGCCTCCCGCCTCTTCCGTGAACAGGGCACCGACGGAGTCAGCGTCGCCGATCTGATGAAGGCGGCCGGGCTCACCCACGGAGGCTTCTACAAGCACTTCGACTCCAAGGAAGCCCTCGTGGACGAGGCCACCGCCGTCGCGTTCGACAGCTTCGAGGAGGAGCGCGCCGCCACGCCCGGGGCCGACGACGGCGAGGAGGCCGCGAACCGCGCGTTCGTCGACGCCTATCTCTCCCCCGCCCACCGGGACGACATGGCCGGCGGCTGCCCCACGGCGGGCCTGGCCGTCGACATGGCGCGCGGCGCCGCCGGCAGCGCGGCCCGGTACACCTACGCCGAAGGGGTACGCGCCTTCGCGCGGCGGATGGCCACCGACGAGGAGGGGGACGACGGCCTCGCCCGCCTCAGCACGATGGTCGGGGCGCTGATCCTGGCCCGCGCGGTGCGCGACGACCCGCTGTCGGACGAACTCCTCGCGGCGGCACGGGCCGAGGTCGAGCGATAACCGCTCCTGCCGCCACTTCCCCGATCGCGAGCGGCCGGGGCCGGACCGGTCCTCAGGTGCGCGGGCCCAGCAGCCGGATCGCGTCGGCCACCACGGTGCCGTCGGCGTCGTTGGTCAGCTCCACCGACGTGCCGAGACCGGCCCGCAGCCGGAACTTGCCCAGCGAGACCCACGAGCCGCCGCGCGGATCGGCGGCTCCCGCCACCCGCTGGTCGACCCGGACGCTGGTGGTTCCCTCCGCGCGGACGACGGAGTACGGGGCGTTGCCCGCGCGGCTCGCACCCGGCGGGAACGACGTCTGGATCTCGTACACCCCGTCCCGCGGCACGGCCGGACGCCAGCGCACCATGCGCTCACCCGAACCGGCGGGCGCGGTGCGGTAGTTGCCCGCCCAGAAGCCGGGGTCGGCCGTCGCCGTCGGCCAGCTGCCGGTGACGACCGCGAAGCCCAGCCTGTCGTTGTCCACGACCACCTCCGCGCGTACGTCGGCGGAGCCCGGCGCCTCGACCAGGCTGAGCGAGTCGAGGCCGAGCACGGTCCCGCCGCCCCTGCCGGCGCCGGTCACCTCGCAGCGCACGGTGTGCCGCCCGGCGCGCAGCCGGGCGGTGCCGATGCGGGCCAGGTCGAAGCCGTCCGCCGACTGCGCCGTGGTGTCGATCACGTATGCGGGCAGCTTGGTGCCCCGCACGGTGACGGTGGCCAGTGCGCCGTCCGCCGAGCGGTAGTGGCGCAGGACCAGTTCGTACTCCCCGGTGCGCGGTACCCGGAAGGTGAACTCGGCCGCGCCGCCCACCTGTTCGGGGGTGAGGACCAGTCGCTCGCCGCTGCGCGCCAGCGGATCGGCGACGGCTTTCACGGTGCCGCCGGTGACCTCGCGGTCCGTGTCCGCCAGCACGATGGCCGTCTCCCGGTGGCGGGGGCCACGGCGCAGGCTGTCGCGGCCACGGGTCAGCCAGTCGAGCGAGAAGCGGCAGACGTTGACCCGGCGCGGGGCGCTCGCCAGGTCGCCGTCGCAGCCGTAGAGGAGCACGATGGTGCCGTCGGAGAGCCGGGCGAGATCCGAGTAGAAGGAACGGTTCTCGTTGATGACCCGCCGGTACCGGTACGAGATGCCCTCGTCGTAACTGACCGACACGGTCATGTTGTATCTGACGGGCGAGTCGGGGCGGCTGAACAGCACCCGGTCGGTGTCGCGGCTGCCGGGACCGCCGCTGTAGCGCAGCAGGCCGGCGTCCACCGCGTTGAACGAGCCGGTGCCGCCGTCGAACGCCGGCTGGGACCAGGTCGTACCGTCGTCCGAGCTGACGGAGACGATGCGCTGTCCTTCACCGCCCGCCGCCGCCCGGCCGTTCACGAGCACGGTGCCGTCGGAGCGCTGCACCATCCGCGCCTCGTTTATGGGGTACTTGACCTGCACGGGTACCTCGCCGGTCGCCCGCCAGGTGGCGCCGTGGTCGTCGCTGCAGATCGGCGCGACGCCGTAGTAACGCTCGGCCACGGTGTTGCCGACGATCACTCTGCGGTGGGAGCAGTTGAGCAGCAGGCGGCCGGACTTCAGCTGGAGTCCGTGGCCGGGACCGGGGCCGTGCAGAGCCCAGTTGTAGGGAAATCCGTCGAACAGCCCCGCCAGATTGCGCACTTCGCCCCAGGTCCTTCCGCTGTCCCGGCTGGAGATCACATAGAGGTCGCCGGAGTCGCCCGAGCAGGAGGTGTTCTCCGGCAGCCGGAGCGAGAGCATGTAGAAGAGGAAGACCTCCCGCGTCTCGCGGTCCACGACCAGCGCCGGGTTGCCCCAGGAATCGCCGTCGGCGGAGGTGACCAGTGCGCGGCTCGCCTCCCAGGTCCTGCCGCCGTCGGTGCTGCGGCGCAGCAGCAGATCGCGGGGCCCTGCGTCGCACACTTCGTGGCGGCCCTCGGTCACGGCGAGGATCGTGTCGTCGGGAAGGACGGCGAGCGCGTGGACGTGGTAGTTCACGAGCGGGCCATCGACGGAGTCCCAGAGAGTCTGCTCATGGAAGAAGGAGCCGTGCCGGTCGGGCGCGGCCGGCAGACCGGGCGCGGAGGACCGGCCGGCGGCGTGTGCCGTCGAACCGAGGGCCGCGGGGCCGAACGCGGCGGTCGCCGAGACGCCGGCGACACCCAGGGCGAAGGATCTGCGGTTCATGGCGGTGCGCTTGGGTCCGGTGTCGGACATGGTGAGCCACCCCTTTCGGGCGGTACGGAGGAGAGGAGCCGGCACGGACCGGATCGGGCGCGCGCCTTCGCGGGATCAGACGCGTATGAGATGCGCGTCGAGAGGAGCGAGCAGGTCGAGCAGCGTGCGGCGTTCGTCGTCGGAGCAGGGTGTGAAGGGCGCCGCGACATGCGGCGGGCAGAGCCCTCGTCCGGCCAGGACCGCCTTCACCGCCGGCACACCGGGTCGTACGGTGTGCAACGCCAGCACCTCGTCGATCACCTGCTGTGCGCGCCACGCGTCGCCGTCCCGTCCCTCGCGGTGGGCCCGGAACAGCTCGACGGCCGCCCCGGGCGCCAGGTTCGCCACTCCGGGGACGACACCGTCGGCCCCGAGCCGCAGCGCGTCGAGCGCCTGCCCCTCCGCGCCCTGGCTGACCCCGAAGTCGTCGCGTCTGCGGGCCGCGGCGAGGGCGTGGCCGAAGAGCGCGAGATCGCCCGAGCTGTCCTTGATGCCCACGAGGTGGGCGAGCTCGGTCACTTCGTCCAGCAGGGCGGGGGTCAGCGGATTGCTGTAGCGGGGGGCGTTGTAGGCGACGACGGGCACGCCGAGACCGGCCATGGCCGCGTAGTGGGTGACGATCTCGTCGTGCCTGTGGTGGAAGTAGACCGGCGGGCTGAGCACCAGCGCGTCCGGGGCAGCGGGCAGGACGGCCTCCGCCCGCGCCAGCGCCTCGGCGGTGCCGGGAGCCGTGACATTCACCAACACCGGCCCGCCGCCGGTCAGTTCACGCCAGCGTTTGGCCACCCCTGCGGCGAAGTCCCCCAGTTGGGCTGTGGGCAGCAGAGGGCCCTCACCGTTGCTGCCGAACAGCATGAGGCTCCGGGCGCCCGCCGCCGCCAGCGCGCCGAGCAGGGCGTCCGCCGCCGGGGCCGACGGGCGCCCCGGCCGGTCCATCGGTGTGACCAGCGGGACCATGACCCCGGCGAGCAAGGCGCGGCCGTCGGCCGGTCTCTTCCCGTCGGCCCCTCTGCCCTGACCGGCCATCAGTACCCCTTGACCTCGGGCCAGGTCAGTTCGACCCCGGCGCGCGTGAGTTCGTCCTGGAAGCGGCGCAGACACGCACCGTCCTCGTACACCTGCTCGACATCAAGCCGGTTGTCGAGGCAGTACGCCGCGAGCGAGCCGGCGGCTTCGCCGATGTTCCACTCGACGGGGTGCAGCCGGTAACAGCCGTTGGTGATGTGGGTGGTTCCGATGTTCTTGCACACCGGCAGCAGGTTCCGCAGCCGCACCGGGAGCAGCGCGCCCAGCGGGATCTGGAAAGGGCTGCTGGCGACGTCGATGTACGTGTCGCCGCCGGTGGACGGATGCAGGTCGATGCGGTACATCCCGATGCCGACGGAGTCGTGATGACGCACCGCGCCGTGGTCGCCCCTGACGGTGAGCGACAGATCCTGTTCGACGATCCGGCGCCGGGCGACGATCCGGCGTGACTCACGGATGTACGGCGCCTTGGCCAGCCCGTCGGCCGTACCGAACACATCGCCGCGCAGCCGCAGACCGGGCCAGCCGGTGCCGCCGTCGGGGCGCGGCGCCTCGGTCTGGAGCCAGTAGAGCATGCTCATGCTCAGCTCACGGGCCCCGGCCAGATGACGGTCCCGCTCCTTGTCGTCCACCCCGATCAGCGGTCCCGGGAGGTAGTCGATCATGGGCCAGTTGACGATGGTGACATCGCTCGCGACGAAGCCGGGCCGGTACAGCTTCCGGGAGACCACCCGGCGGAACTCCCACAGCTCCTTGTCGCCCGCGTCCTTGCTCTGGTCGGCGACGACCGGCCCCGATTCGGCGTTCGGTGTGAAGCCGCGCGGCACGGTCCGAAGCGTCCTCGGGTCGGGCGCGCTCAGGCTCAGCAGCCGGTTCGGCCACTGCGGCGGGTGGTACGCGGCCCAGCCGTCGTAGCCGGCCGGCCGGTCCACCGTGTGGTCCTCGCCCGCCAGATGGTCGACCGCGAACACCCAGGAGAACGCCTGCATGTTGGCGGGCCGCGCCTCCTCGGGCGCGCTCGGCTCGCCCGTGTCCCGGCGCGACTCGAAGCCCGTCACATGCTCGGCGCCGGTCAGCGGCAGCAGGTCGCCGAGTTCGGTCGCGTCCAGGACGTACGGCGCGGACACCTCGACCCGCGTGCCGTCCGGGCCTTCGACGACCACGGACCGTACCCGGTCGCCGTCCACGGAGGCGGCCACCGGCCGGTGGCCGTACAGGATCCGCAGCCGGCCGGCGGCCACGTACGGCGCGACCATGGCATCCAGCACGGCGGCGGCGACCCTCGGCTCGTGGCAGAGCGCGCTCACGCGCCCCTCGCCGGGGTTGAGATAGCGGCGCCGTCTGGCCTCGTCGGTGAGCGGATACCAGGTCCGGTAGTGGTCGCGGATCGCCTCGCGCAGCGCGCGGTAGGTACGGGTGGCGCCGAACTGCTCGATCCAGGCGTGCTCGTCGGGCGGCACACCCTGGCTGGTGAGCTGGCCGCCGATCCAGTCGGTCTCCTCCGTGAGCAGGACAGACCGTCCCCGGTCGAGGGCGGCCAGCGCGGCGGCCACACCGCCGAGGCCCCCGCCGACGACGAGGATGTCGGTGGCTGCCGACGTGTCCGCGCTCATGTGCCGCTCCCCTCCCGGGCGTTGCCCGCGCTGTCGGTGTCACCGCCGGTGGTGGCCGGAACCTCACGCTCGGCCGGCCCTCCGTCCGGGCCGAACGTGAAGCTCCGGGGTCCGTCCCGTACGTCCACCGGCACGGGCGGGCCGCCGCCCGGCGGAGCGATGAGCAGGTCGCCGTCGCCCTCGGCGGTCCCCGTGACGCGGTCGGGGGTCAGCCGGTAGCCCCGTACGACCACGCCCGGTGCCAGGTCCAACAGGACCTTTCCGTCCAGAGCGACGGTGAGGCGGTCTGCCGCCCGGACGTCGAGGCGGCCATCGCCGAGCGGCAGGCCGCACAGCTCGGCCGGTTCGCCCGGGTGGGCGAACCGCCAGCCGTCGGGACGCACGTCGGCCAGTTCACCGAAGGCGAGATACGCCAACAGACCTCCCCAGGCCATCAGTCCGTCCGAGCGCTTCTGAAGGCCCGTCAGATTCTCCCCGTCGACGGCCGGATAGTTCTCCCTGACATGGCCGTACTCGCGCCATTCGTCGAGAAACAGCCGCAGCAGGGCTCCCACCACCGGCCGGCTCAGCTCGGTCAACTCGTAGCGCCGCAGCCCCCGCACGGCGAGAAACGCCATCGGTGCCCAGATCCGGCCACGCCAGTAGGTCGCCGCGAAGCCGGGGTCGTTCCGGGCCACGCTGGGCAGCGGCCGTACGCCGCCCAGCGCTTCCGGGCGCAGCAGATCGGCGGCCACGGCCGCCGCACGGCCCGCCTCCGGCAGCCCGCCCAGCAGCGCGTACAGCATCGTCGGCGAGACATGCGGGTCGTGGGCGCCCGCCGCCGTGAGATTGCGGTAGCCGCCCCGCTCGCCGTCCCACAGCAGTCGGCCGGCGACCTCCTTCGCCGCCGCGGCCTCGGCGCGCAGCCGGGCGGCCGTCGCGCGCTCCCCCAGGATGCCGGCGATGTCCGCCAGAGCCTCGGCGTCGGCGATGTGCAGCGCGTTCAGTCCGACGTCGGCCAGGTCCATGGTGTGGGTCGCCGGGTCGTACAGCGACTCGTCGTACATCGGGGAATCGTCCAGGCCCGACTCCCGTTTGGCCCGGTCGAGGGTCGCCGACGCGGGGTCGCCCGCGACGGGGTCGGAGCCCCAGGCGAGCAGCCCGTGCGGCCCGCGGCGGGCCCGGGGCCACCAGTCGTGCCAGGCCAGCAGCGCCGGGAAGGTGTCTTCCAGCAGCGCGGTGTCGCGGGTCCCGGGCGACAGGCCGCCCGCCAAGTAGGCCTGATACACCGTCAGCGCGCCGACGGGCGGCTGTGAACGGTCGTCGGTACGGCCCCTTTCGTCCGAGATCCGGTTCGGGATCATGCCGGCGGCGTCGGCGTACGGAAGGATCTGCCCGAACACGCCCCGCGCGTAGTCCCGGTCGACGGCGGAGGCCGCGAGACCGGTGAAGAACGTGTCCCAGGCGTGCAGGGCCCAGGTGCCGTAGAAGCCCTTGCGCTCCGCGCAGACGAAGTCCCGCGAGGTCGGTGTCAGGACGCGGTCGATGTCGGGAGCGTGGATGGTGTTCCAGGTGACGGCCCTGGTCAGGGCATCGGCGGCATCACCAAGCCAGCCGCCCGACCGGAGCCGGGTCCGGTCGGTGGCGGCGCGGCGCGCCGCGAGGACGTCCCCGGTCTCCGCCACCGTGCCGGGCGCGCGCTCCGGCGCGATCCGTACGTCCACGGTGACGGGACCAGGGTCGTTGTCGGTCTCGTCGTCGCTCTCGGCGGGCTCGTCGGGCTCGTCGGGCCGCGTGTCGAACGCCAGCACCAGTGCGTGCGCCGGGCCCTCGATCCTGCGGGCCGGCGACGAGGCGGTGACCGTCCAACGGAGGCCGCCCGCAAGGACGGTGGCGAGGAGGAAGGTGCCGGCAGATGCGGCTCCCGCCCGGTCCGGTCGGGGCGTACGGTCGTCGACGCCGTCCAGGCCCTCCACGGACAGTACGACGACGCCCGTGCACTCGGCGCGCGCGTGCAGGACCTCGCCGGGTCCGCCCGCGAACTCCAGCCGCAGCCGGCGGGCCGCCGCGCGTACGGTCACCTCGGCGTAGGTGCCGTCCACGGTGTGGTGCCCCAGCCGCTCAAGCCCGTCGCGCCAGGTGAAGCCGTCCAGTACGGGGCCTCCGGGGCCGAGCACACCGAACCGCGTCCGTGGTCCGGACGGCAGCATGCTCATACCGGTGTGCGTACGGACGTCCCAGGTGTTCCAGCCGGTCGCCGCCGGAGCGACGGCGGCCCGCCTCTCGTCCGTACGACTCTCGTCCGTACGGCTCTCCTCCGTACGGCTCTCCTTCGTACGCCCCTCGCTCATACGACCGCCTTGTCGTCGGCGGTGCCGTCGCCCGGCACCGAGTCGTCCAGGTCCAGGGCCGCGTCGAGCAGCGCCCGGGTGTACGCGTCACGCGGCGCGGTCAGCACCTCGCCCGTCGGGCCCTCCTCCACGATCACACCCCGGTGCATCACCGCGACCCGGTCGGCGATCTGGTGCACCACTCCCAGGTCGTGCGAGATGAACAGCATCGCGAGCCGGTGCCTGGCGCGCAGATCGACGAGCAGCCGCAGGATCTGGGCCTGGACCGACACGTCCAGGGCCGACACCGCCTCGTCGCACACCAGCAGCCGGGGCCGTACCGCCAGAGCCCTGGCGATGCTCACCCGCTGGCACTGACCGCCCGACAGGTCCCCCGCCCGCCGCGACGCCACTTCGGGGTCGAGCCCCATGTCGGCGAGTAGCCGGTGCAGCGCCTCGGTACGGTCGCCTTTGGGCGCGGTGACCGGATGGGTGCTCCAGACCTCGGCGATGACCGAGGCGACCGTCATCCGCGGATTCAGTGACGCACGCGGATCCTGGAACACCATCTGCACCGCGCGCCGCAACTCGGGCGGTCTGCGTCCCGCGCGGCCGATGGGCCGGCCGTCGAAGGTGAGCGTCCCCGCGCCGGGCCCGAGCAGTCCCGCCACGCACCTGGCGACGGTCGTCTTGCCGGAGCCCGACTCGCCGACCAGACCGAGTGTCTCCTCGGGCGCCACCGACAGACTCACGCCGTCCACGGCGACCTGACCGCCCCGGCGGCCCCACCCCCGCCCGCCGTAGCGGACGCGCAGACCGCGCACATCGAGCAGTGCGCCCTGGCTCCCGCTCACGACCCCACCACCTCCTCGGCGAAGTGGCAGGCGCTCCAGCGCCCAGGCGCCACCTCCCGCACCGCCGGTGCCTCACCGCGGCACCGCTCGCGGGCCAGTGGGCAGCGCGGATGGAACGCGCAGCCGGCCGACCGGTTCGCGGGCGTCGCCGGGGCGCCCGGCAGCGGATCGGCCAGCGCGGTACGGGTCCTGACGGCGGGCACGCTGCGTACGAGGGCGGCGGTGTACGGGTGGGCGGGCCGGCGCAGTACGTCGCGGGCGGGCCCGCGCTCGCAGACCCGTCCCGCGTACATCACCACGACCCGCTCGGCGACGTGCGACACCACCCGCAGGTCATGGCTGACCAGCAGCATGGACAGGCCTTCCGTCTCCTGGATGTTCGCGAGCAGCCGCAGGATCCGGGACTGCACGGTGACATCCAGCGCCGTCGTCGGCTCGTCGGCGAGCAGCAGGGAGGGCTCTCCGGCCAACGCCAGTGCGATCATGGCGCGTTGGCGCAGCCCGCCGGAGAGTTCGTGCGGGTAGGCGCGCATCCGCCGCTTCGGCTCCGGCACCCCGGCCCGGTCGAGGAGTTCGACGACCCGGCGGTGCACCTCGGCGCGTGGCAGCCGGTCGCGGCGGGGGATCTCGCCGACCTGACGGCCGATCCGCTGGGTCGGGTTGAGCGCGGCCAGCGGGTCCTGGAAGATCATCGCGATCTCCCGGCCGCGTACTGTACGACGCCGTACCGGATCGGCGGCGATCAGGTCCTCGCCGTGCCACAGCAGCCGGCCCGCCAGGGTGGCACCCTCGGGCGGCAGGCCCAGGATCGCCTGGGCGGTCATCGTCTTTCCGCTGCCCGACTCGCCGATCAGCCCCACGGTCGTGGCGCGTGGCACGTCGAAGGACACACCGTCCACCACCCGCACCCGGGTGCCGCGCGGGCCGGGCAGTTCCACCACCAGGCCGTCGATCCGCAGAGGCGGCCCGTCGGTGGCGGGCGCCGGTTTCGTGATGCCGCGTTGACGGGCGGTGCCGGCGGGGGTCACGAGCCACCGCTCCCTACGGTGGCGAAGTCCGGCAGGCCGCTGGCGTCGGGGACGAAGCCCGTCAGGTCGCTGTTCCAGGCGTACGCGATGCTCACCGACATCGGGTACATCCCGACGGCGTCCCGCCAGATGATCGCGCTCGCCTGTCCGTAGAGGTCGGTGCGCCTCTCCTTGTCGGCCGTCGCTCCCGCCGCCGCCAGCAGACCGTCCAACTCCTTGTTGCAGTAGCCGTTCCGGTTGGCCTCACAGGTGTAGAGGCGGCCGAGGTTGCTGGCCGCGTCGTAGCTGGGGGTGGCCAGCTGCTGGAAGTTGATGTCCCACTTGAGCGCGATCAGGTCCTCCGTGAAGGTGGCCTGCTCCTTCTCCAGCGGCTCCGCCAGTACGCCGACCTCCTTCAGGTCCGAGACGACGGCCTGGATGAAGGGCCGGAACTCGGCGTTGGCGAACTGGAGGCGGAGCTTCTTCGAGAAGTCGAAGCCGGCGGCGGTGAGGGCAGCCTTGGCGGCTGTCGCGTCGTGGGCCACGGGCGGCTGCGGCACATGGCCGAGGACGACGCCGGTCACGGGCGCGTCGGCCGGCTTGCCGGTCTCGGGGTAGAGCTCGCTGATGATGGTCCTGAAGTCGACCGCCTGCCAGATCGCCTTGCGTACTTTGGCGTCCTTGAGCGCGGGCGTCGACGAGTTGAACCACATGGTGAACTCGGCGCTGCTCGGGACCGTCCGCACCGTCAGGTCCTTCTCGCTCTCCAGCGAGGCCAGTTGGTCGTCGGGGATGCCCCAGACGATGTCGACCTCGCCCGTGCGCAGGGCGGTCATGCGCGCCGACAGCTCGGGGATGTTCCGTACGGTGACCCGGCCCGGCGCGGGCTTCTCGCCCCGGAACTCCTTGTTGGGCACCAGGACCAGCGACTCACCCGGGGTGAACCCGTCGACGGTGAACGGGCCCGAACCCACTGGGTCGTTGAAGAAGGCGGTGTCGTCCTCACCGACGCCAGAGGGGATGACGTAGAAGGTGCCGAGCTTGCCGGGGACGGACGCGTCGGGCGCCGGGGTGCTGAGCACCACTTCGGTGGCCGAGGTCTTCTTCATCGTGGAGCCCGTGAAGTTGCCCGCGTTGGGGCCGTTCAGGCTGATCATCCGCTGGAAGGACGCGACCACGTCGTCCGCGTCGAGCGGGGAGCCGTCGGAGAACGTCACCCCGTCGCGCAGCGTGAACGTCCAGGCCGTGACGTCTCCGTCGGGCTTCCAGGAGGTGGCGAGGTCGCCCTTGAGTGTGCCGTCCGGGTCGGGTTTCACGAGCCTGCTGAAGATCTCCTGCCCGGCCAACTGCGTTCCCGTGGAGGCGCCTTGGGCACCGTGCGGGTCCAGGCTCTCGATCGGGTAGGTGCCGGCGGCCGTCACCTCGCCCGAGCCGCCGGAGCCGCCTGCGTTGTCGTCGTCGCCGCCCGATGTCGTCGTGCAGGCGGCGAGGAGCGCCGCGGTCGCCGTAGTGGTGGCGGCGAGCCGAAGCAGCCGACTCCGGCCGTACTCACGCGTCTTGGTCATGGTGGTGCTCCTGTCTGCGAGCGAGGGTCGGTCGGAGTCAGTCGGTGCGGCCACGCCGGTAGCGGGCGGTGAGCTGGTCACCGAGAATCCCGACGTTGATGATCAGGAGGGACAGGGCGATGCCGGGCAGGGTGGAGATCCACCACTGCGGGTCGAGGTGCTCCTTGCCGTTCGCGATGGTCTGCCCCCATGACACGGTCGAGGGAGGCAGACCGATACCGAGGAAGCTGAGCCCCGCCTCCGCCAGCACCACCAGAGCGAATTCGAGCGTGGCGAGGGCGACGATCGGCCCCGCGGTGAACGGGAGTACGTGCCGGGCGAGAATGGTCCGGCCCGGCACTCCCAGCACCCGGGCGGCGTCGACCCAGGGCCGTTCCCTGATGGAGAGCGCGACACCACGGGTGACACGGGCGAAGGTGATCCAGCCGGTCGCGGAGAGCGCGACGACCACCAGCAGCACGCTGCGTTCGAAGGCGCCCGCGATCACGATCGCCAGCAGGATCGCGGGAAAGGCCAGCAGGATGTCGAAGACCCGGGCCAGTACGGCGTCGACGCCGCCGCGGAAGTAGCCGGCGACGGCACCGAGAACGACCCCGAAGAGACAGGAGATCGCGACCGTGGACACACCGATGAGCACCGAGGTCCTCGCCCCGTGGACGATCTGGGCCAGCACGTCGCGGCCGAGCCCGTCCGTGCCGAACCAGGCCGTGCCTCCGGTGGACGTCTCGGAGCCGGGAGAGAGCAGCCGGTCCTCCAGAGACGTGTGCACCGGGTCGTAATCGATCACCAGCGGTCCGAGAAGGGCGACGAGCAGATAGAGGCCCACGACCAGATACGGGATACGGGAGAGCGGCCGGCGCCGCGAACGCGGCGGGGCCGTGAGCGGCTTCCCGGGAACGGCGGCGATGTCGGCCATCAGACGGCTCCCGTCCGGATACGCGGATCCAGCTGGGCGATGAGCAGGTCGGCCAGCAGATTGAGTACGACGACGATGCCCGCGATCAGGAGGGTGACGCCCTGCACGACGGCGTAGTCGCGGTTGGCCACCGCGTCCACCACGAGCGATCCGAGGCCGGGCCAGGCGAAGACGTTCTCGACGATCACCGCGCCACCGACCAGGGCGCCGACCTGGACGCCCACCACGGTCACGACGGGGATCAGCGAGTTGCGCAGGGCGTGGCCGAGCAGCACCTGACGCTCTGTCAGTCCCTTGGAGCGGGCGGTCTGGACATAGCCCTCGCGCATCGTCTCCACAACGCTGGTCCGGGTCAGCCTGGCGATGATCGCGATGAACGGGAACGAGAGGGTGACGGCCGGCAGCACCAGGTGCTGGGGCGTGCCCACCCCTGAACTGGGCAGCAGGCGCAGGCCGAGTGCGAAGACCAGCACCAGCATGATGCCGATCCAGAACGTGGGGAACGACTGGAGGGCGATGGTGCAGGCCGAGACCACCCTGTCGAGCGGACCGCCCGGCCGTCCGCCCGCCAGCATGCCGAGCGTCAGCCCCACGATCACCGCGATGGCGGTGGCCGTCAGCGTGAGGTCGACCGTGGCGGGGAGCCGGTCGAGGACCGCGTCCATGGCGGGCCTGCCGAGCCGGTGCGACTCACCGAAGTCGAGGCGGGAGACATCGCCGAGGTAGCCGAGGTACTGGGCGCCGAGCGACCGGTCGAGTCCGAGCGTCGCGCGCAGCTGGTCGATCTGGCTCTGCTCGGCGTCGGGACCGAGCAGCACCGTCGCGGGGTCGCCGGGCGCGGCGCGGACGATGAGGAAGATCAGCGAGGCGGCGCCCCACATGACGAAGACCCCGATGAGCAGCCGTTGCACGATCATGCGGAGCACGGACTCGGCCTCCCGCCGGGCGGGCGAGGGGCGGTGGGGCGGGCGATGTACCGCTGGGTGGACCGTCGACGCCGTTCGGGAGGGGCCATGAGCGCTCCCAACTAATACGTATTAGCAGTGCCGCAAAACGCTACTCGGACGGCGCGAAACGCGTCAAGACTCGTGAACGGCCTTTGTCCGGCTTGTTTCTGACAGATCGTCTGATCATGGCGAGTGACAGGATTCGCCATCCGTACGCACGGGCGAGCCATGGCACGAAGGCGCGATATTCAGGAACATCGGGAAGGAATGACGTTCCGGCGTTCCGGCGTTCCGGCGTTCCGGCGAGAAAGGGATTCGGATGACCGTCCGCACGATTCCGGAGAACACGGGAAGCACGCTGCCGCCCGCCTCCGCCGCCGGCGGCCTCGCTTCCCGCTTCGACCGGGACGGTTACGCCGTACTGCCGGGCGCCCTGACGCCGGACGAGGTGACGGAGCTGCGGGCGGAGACCGTGCGGATCTGTCGCGGTGAACGGGGAGCCGTGGAGGGGGCGCTGCCGCCCGTCGCGGGCGAGAGCGACGACGACACCGTCCGCAGATTCCTGTGCGTGCACTATCCGCACAAGCTGTCGGCGCTCATGCTCGACACCATGCGCCATCCCGCGGTCGTCGGGCCGCTGACCGAAGTGATCGGGCCCGACGTCAAGTCGATGCAGTCGATGCTGTTCGTCAAGTCCGAGGGCAGGCCGGGCCAGGCGTGGCACCAGGACGAGATGTTCATCCCCACCCGGGACCGGTCGCTGACCGCCGCCTGGCTCGCCCTCGACGATGCCACCGTCGACAACGGGTGTCTGTGGGTCCTGCCGGGTTCGCACCGGCCGGGCGTCATCTACCCCAACCGCGAGCACGACGACGCGCGTTACGACTGCACGGTGGAGTCCTACGACTTTCCGTACGACGAGTCCGACGCCGTACCTGTCGAGATCGCCGCCGGATCGGTGCTGCTCTTCAACGGCTATCTGCTGCACAAGTCGCTGCCCAACACAGGCCGGCGGGGCTTCCGGCGGGCCCTGGTCAACCACTACATGAGCGCCTCGTCCCTGCTCCCCTGGGCGGCCCCCGAGGTCGAACAGCCCATGGCCCAGGCCGACTTCAGGGACATCGTGCTGGTCGCGGGCCGCGACCCGTACGCCTACAAGGGCACCGCCGGCATCCGTACGCCCCGGGTGCGGCGCGACCGGTCCGGGGGCTGCGACAGGTGAGGCCATGACGGACGGAGGGGAACCCGTCCCGCCCCTCGCGCCCACGCTGATGGCGCGGCTCGGTCCTGCGGTCGCCGACTACCCGCCGGGCTCGGCCTTCGGGCCGAGGGACGCGGGTTCGTACGAGTTCGTCTGGCTGCTGCACGGCAGTGCCCGCTGGGTCTGCGGCGATCTGACCGTGCCGCTGGCGCCGAGCGCGCTGCTGCTCGTACGGCCCGGTATGCGCGACACGTTCCACTGGGACACCCACCGGCCCACCCGGCACGCCTACACGCACTTCCGGCTGCGCCCCGGTGTACCGGGCGACGAGGCCCCCGACGACACCGACTGGCCGATCGTCCGGGATCTGTCGGGGCGGGGCGACCCGATGGCCGCGCTCTGCCAGTACCTCCTGACACTCGGCGCGACACGCCCGCCGGCCTGGGAGCGGCACGCCGAGGAGACCCTGCGGCTGCTGCTCCTCACCTTCGTGCACGGCCCCGGCACCAGGGCCGGCGCGCACACGCTCCCCGAACCGCTGGTCGCCATGATGGGCGCGGTCCGCGCCCACTGGTCGGACGGCGTCGCCCGGCCGCTCGCCCTCGCGCGACTGGCGCGCGCCGCCGGGGTCTCGGAGAGCACGTTGTGCCGTATCTGCCGACGGCAGCTCGGCGTGAGCCCCGTGGAAGGGCTCGAACGGCTCCGGCTGGCGAGGGCCGAGCCGCTGCTGTGGCTGAGCAACCTCTCGCTGGGCGCCATAGCCGTGCAGTGCGGCTTCGCCGACGCGTACCACTTCTCGCGCCGGTTCCGCGCGGTCTACGGAATGGCCCCGAGCGCCTTCCGCGAGGTCCCGCCCGAGTCGGCGCCACCGTCCCCGCTCTCGAACGGCGCGCTGTCCGCGCTCCAGGCACTGGTGCCGCCCTCGCAGTCGGGTCAGTGAGGGGCCCAAGCGTCCGGAGTCGATTACCTCAGAGGTAATCGACCTGTCTCCCTGCCCCCGGCAGGATCGAGGACATCGACGGGAACCCCCGCAGGGATCCCGGCAGCAGCCGCGAGGAGAAGACCATGTCCCACAACTCCCCTGCCAGCACGGTGGGTTCAGCCACGGCGGGTTCTCCCGGAGACGCGACGCGGGCCGTCGTACGGGAGTTCCTCACCGCGCGGGCGGCGGGAGACACCGAACGGCTCGTCGCGCTCTTCGCCGACGAGGTCGACTGGCTGCTCGCCGAGAACCCCGTGGTCCCGTGGATCCGTCCACGGTTCACCGGCGCCGAATGCGCGGCCCAGTTCGGTGAGTTGATGGAGTACGTCGTGCCCGAGGACGCGCGCGCCACCGTCGACGCCCTCATGGTCGACGGCAAGGACGCGATGCTGACCGGGCACTTGGCGGGGACCGTACGCGCGACGGGAAAGTCCTTCGAGGGGCCGTTCGCGCTGCGCCTGACCATCGAGGACGGCCGGATCATCCGCCATCACCTCTACGAGAACAGCCTGTCGATCGCCGAGGCCTGCACGGTGTGAGGACGCGGCGCGGCATCGGGGCGCCCGAGATCCGGAGTCGGCGGCGGAGACATGGATGCTGGGCCGCTGCACCACAGCCCGGCCGGAGCCGGGCCGCCGGGATTCGAACCCGGGTCCCCTTTGGCAGAAAGAAGTATCCGTCGCCTGCGCACCGGGCGCCCCGATGCCGGCGCCCCCCGAGATCAGAACGGCGTGCGGCGTGATTTCACCCTGAGAAGTAGCCGCGGCCTGCGCACCGGGAGGTGCCGTGTGTGAAGTTGTGGGCCGAAGAAAGCCCGCTAGAGACTGCTCAACCGTTCGAAGGGGAACGGTGGTTGGGCCAGCGGGCGCACGGCGAGGCGGGTCAGCGGGAGTACGTTGTCGTCGCCCGCCGTGCGATTGGCGTGTATCACCGCGCACCTCGTGCAGCGATGGACGAGAACCCACTCGCCGTCACCTCGCACGGAGATGGCGAGCGGTTCCATCCGCGCACCGCAGTCGGCCTGCCGGTCGCCGGGGGTGTCGTCGAGATGTCGGCTCCACAGGCAGTTCGGGCAGTGGTTGCGATGGTCGGTACCCATCGCGCTCATCGATACGTCGAGCCCGCACTGCAGACACCGGAAGGACTCGGCACGCGCTTCGCCGCGTGCCTGCCGTGAGGTGTTGCGGGATCCGGATCTTCTGTGACGCGACGTGTTGTCACGGGACATGCTGTGTACGACTCCTTGGGTGACGCGGGGAACGACGACGGGGTCTCATGTCCGTCTCGCGTCGAGGGAGCTCGTCTCGCCCGGCAACTGATCGCGATCAGCGCCGAGTTGAACCCACCTCGATCACGAGATCGGTTCCGTCCGCGTCGTACACATACACACACCGTCCTTGTCGCGTTCCAGCAGTACCCGGCCATGAAAACCGCCGCTGGGGCCTCGGGGCAACCGAATATCGGGCGGGCAAGGGGCCGCTGACACTCTCAGACGTGAAAGGGCACCGAGGTGACGACGATCTTGCGCAGGGGACGCAGCGCCCGGCGCAGGCGCGGGGCCGTCCGGCCGTGCAGGGCGCTGTAGCGCCGTTGGCGCATGACGACCTCCGGGAGGATCACGGTCAGGGTGAGGTCGGGCCGCTGGTGGTGCAGGGCTTCGATGTAGTTGACCAGGGGCGCGATGACCGCACGGTACGGGGAGACGAGTTCCTGGAGGGGCAGATGGTCGCCCCACAACCGCCAGTGCTCACGGAAGGTTTCGGCCTCTCGTACGCCTGTGCTGACATGCACGACAAGCACCGGCTGCTCCAGCGAGGCGGCGTACGCGAGCGCGCGCATACCGGCGCGGTCCAGCGTCTCGATCGGTACGAGGGAGAGATGCCGGACCTCCTCGGGCACCTCCTCGGTCTCCTCCGACTTCCCCGCCTCATCCCCAGCCTCATCCCCCGCCGCACGGAACGCCTCCGGGTCCCGTACCTCGCGCCCGTCAGTCGAATCCGCCGATTCGGACGGGTGGGACGGGTGGGACGAGTCGGCGGAGCCGGGCAGGTCGGGCGAGCCCTCGACGCCCTCGGCCGGCGCGGGTACCCGAGGCGCGATGGTCCTGCGCGGGATCTCGATCGCGTGCAGTTGGAGCCGCAGCGCCGCCGCCACGGTGTCGTAGTGACGGCGGATGCGTGTCGTGGCGAAGAGGAACAGCGCGACCGCCACGAGCGCGACCCAGGCGCCTTCGGTGAACTTGGTGATGCCCGCCGTGATGAGGACGATCGCGGAGAGAACCCCGCCGGTCGCGTTGAACACCAGGCTCTTGCGCCAGTGACGGTCCCTCAGACGCCACCAGTGGACCACCATTCCGGCCTGCGACAGGGAGAACGCGAGGAAGACGCCGACCGCGTACAGCGGGATGAGTGAGGCGGTGCGGCCGTCGAACGCCACGTACACCAGCCCCGCCGCGACCGACAGCAGGATGATGCCGTTGCTGAAGGCGAGCCGGTCGCCCATCCGCGCGAAGAGGCGGGGCGCGTGGTCGTCGCGGGCGAGCAGGGACAGGACGCGCGGGAAGTCGTTGAACGCGGTGTTGGCCGCGAGGAGCAGCACGGCGGCGGTGGCGGCCTGCGTGTAGACGTATATCGGGCCCGAACCGTAGTTGCTGTGGGCGAGTTGGGACAGCACCGTCTCGCCGGAGCGGGGCAGGATCCCGTCGAAGTGGACGAGGGCGATGATGCCCGAGAACAGGGTGACGAGCAGTCCGATCATCCACGTCAGCGTCGTGCGCGCGTTGCGCCACTCGACGGGCTTGAACGCGGGGACCGCGTTCGAGATCGCCTCGATACCGGTCATCGCCGTCGCGCCGGACGCGAAGGCCCGCATCACGAGCAGGATGCCGAGCCCTTCGGTGGCGTTGACGGGCGGATGCGGCACCGGGTCGAAGCCCCGGCCGCCCGCGTCGGCGAGGCCGACGGCGACCAGCGCCACCATCGCGATCACGAAGGCGTAGGTCGGCGCGGCGAAGATGGCGCCGGCCTGCCGGATCCCGCGCAGGTTGCAGGCGAGAAGGACGGCGATGGCGGCGACGCCGATCAGTACGGAGGAGGCGGCCAGAGACGGCAGGGCGGAGGTGATCGCGGCGACACCGGCGGCGATGGAGACCGCGACGGTCAGGATGTAGTCGGTCATCAGCCCGGCGGCGGCGACGAGTCCCGGAACGCGCCCCAGGTTGTCGCTCGCGACGATGTACGAGCCGCCGCCGTGAGGATAGGCACGGATGGTCTGGCGGTACGAGAGTCCGATGGCCAGCATCAGGAAGACGATGGTGGCCGCGATGGGGATCGAGTAGCCGATGCCGGCGGTGCCGGCGAGGACGAGGACGGCGAGCATCGCCTCGGGCCCGTACGCGACGGAGGAGAGCGCGTCGGCGGACAGGACGGGCAGGGCGACCAGCTTGCGCATGCGCTCGCGGGCGATGGCCGTGCTCGCCAGCGCGGGGCCCAGCAGCAGACGCCGTACCCGGTACAGGCCCCGGGGGCGGTCGACGGTGGCCGGCGGGCCCTCCTCCGCCGGGCGGGCGGGCGCCGGGCGGGGCTGCGAGGTGCCCAGCACCGTGGGGCCGAAGGGGGCGACCGGGACCACCCGGCCGAAGCGGGCCGGCGTGATCTGGGCCGGTGTGGGGAGAGCACCCAGGTCCGGGTCCACCGGCAGCGCCCGCCGCCATACGTCGGGGCCCGCCGACACCCGCCGCCACTCACGTCCCACGCCGCGCAGCACGTCCAACTGCTGCGCGTCGAGTGCCCGGAGGGGGGTGGTGCCAGGCACCGCCGCACTCCGCCTGCTCTTCGCGTTCGAGGTATTACCGTGAGTGCCCGACATGCGGCAAGTCTCGCGGAATGCCCCACTTCGGGGCGGGAGTGACTCCGGGAGGTTCCGAGCCGGATTCGCGACGGGCGGCCAGGGCCCCGCCGTCACGCCGTCACCGACAGGTCAGGACCTTCCGCGGTGGATCCAGTGGGCCCGGCGCTGATGCCGAAGGGCCGGAGGAGTCACGGAGGGCGACCGCTCCGACGGCTGTCCGGGCTGTGTGGGCTGCGCGGGCGCCTCGTGCCCGGAGCTGCGCTCGGCCGGGCGCTGAAGGGTGTCGAGGGCGTAGTTCGTGGTGGCGATGCAGTTCACGAGCTGTTCCTCGGTGAAGTCCTCCGACCCAGGCACATGGGGGACCAAGCCGATCAGGGCTCCCTCGTTGACGATCTCCGCGTCAAGGCCCGCCGCTCCGTCCATGTCCCACAGCGCCTCGATCTTGTCGTCGAGGACGACCCGGATACCGAACTCGTAAACACCCGCGTGCACCATGTGCGCCATGACTCCGCGGTCACGAAGTTGCGTGGTCAGACGCTCGGCGCGATCCGCGTCCATACGGAGCACCTCTTCACCTACGACATTCCTGGGCCCGGGCCACCCTCTGGCGGTCCCGAAGCCCTCGTTTTTCCCACCGTAACTCTCCCCGGCGCGGCTCGCCGAACCTCCGATCCCCCTCGGCACCTCCACCGCCCCGCCCGTTCCCACGCCGCGAACGCCCGTATCGGGCACGTGCACGGCCCGATCAGGGGGCCCCTTCTCCCAGTGGGTCCAGGAGTGGGCCCTGAGGCCCTGCGTCTGGGCCCGGGTCACTCCTTACCCTCCAGCCCCAACAAGTGAACCAGCGAAGGCTTGGACGAGGAGCTCGGATGAACGGGAATGATCATCGTCGCAGAGCGCACGCGTACGCCGAGACGGGTCAGGGCGGCGTCGAGTACGTGGCGATGATCGGCGTCGTCGCCGCGGTCGTCGCGGGGATCCTGGCGCTGACGGTCCCCGCCGATACGGCCGTGGGTCTTCAGGACGCGGTGTGCCGGATCGTCAACGCGGGCGACGGCGGCGACGGCTGTGACTCCGGGGGCGGCGGGGGCGAGGACGGGGGTGGCGGCGGGGACGGCGAGATACCCGAGGGACCGCCCGGCGACCCGTTCCAGCCCGCGAAGTGCCTGCTCTCGCAGGATCAGACCAAGACCACCGTCGTCGTCCAGATCCTCTTCATCAAGATCAGCAGCTCCGAGCAGGTCAAACTCCAGCAGTGGTCGGACGGCACCGTCACCCTGGAGCGGATCACCGAGTCCGGAGGCGGCGTCACCGCGAGCATCTCGGCCGGTATCCCCGGTCTGAAGGACTGGGGCGGCAGCGCGTCGCTCAGCGGCAGCTATATGAAGGGCAGCGGCAGCGGCGGTCAGTGGCTGTTCAACGGCAACAAGACCGGCGACCCCCAGAAGGACCTGGAGCTGAATCTGGAGGACGCCAAGCAGTTCACCGAGTATCTGAAGGCACAGGACGAGTGCAACTCGCGCCCGGCCGGACCCCGGTCCTCCGAACTCGGGATGATCTGCGGCTACCACGCCGACAAGAAGAAGCCCGACCTGCCGCCCGAGAAGGCGCCGGACGTCGACATCACCAAGACCAGCACGGAGGCGGCGGGCAGCGTCAGTTTCGGCAAGTCCTTCACGAAGGGCAAGGGCGGAAAGGACAAGGACGGCAAGCCGACCGATCTCGGCAACATATCCGGCGAGTTCGGGACCGGCACCATGACCGAGGACGTCGTGGTGATGCGCGCCAACACCGGCCCCGACGCGGGCAAGATCACCTTCATCTACACCTTCAGCGTCGACGCCAAGGGCGGCGAACTCGCCCAGGGCAAGGCGACCCGGATGCAGCAGGTCGCCGTCACCTACGACGCGGCGACGTACGACCAGGAGGAGAAGGACGGCAAGGAGCACCGCCCGGAGAAGCTGGTGATCACCACCAGCCAGGAGAACGGCGAAGGCGCCGGCTTCCAGGGCGGAGCCGGCGCGAACGTCCCCGGCACCCCGGTCACCATCGACGTCGGCGGCGGAGGCGGCACGATCGAGTCCAAGATCCACACGGAGTCGGCGGAACTGGTCCTCGACAACGACGGGGACAGCAAACTGGTCGAGGACTGGCTGCGCGGACGCGGCGACTTCCCCGCCAGTGACGCCCTGCCGACCCCCTCGGAAGCGGCCGAGGCACCGGGCAGCGACGCCGGACCGCTGGAGCGCCTGCTCCACGACAAGGGCAAACTCTCCCGCCTCGACTACAACGCCAACACCGACTGGTGGAACGCCTCACTCGGCATCGGCTTCGGCATCTCCGCCGGGCAGGTGACGCTCGGCTTCAAGCTCTTCGGCATCGACATCACGCACGAGGAGAAGAACCAGACGATCACCGGCGACCCGACGTACGCCACGGGGCCGAAGAACGGCGGCGCGCGGCCGTGGGTGGAGTGGAAGAACTGCACCCAGACGAAGCCGATCGTCTAGGTCCTGTCCGTCGAAAGGCCGCTCATGAGCGGTCGCGGGTGCCGGATTCCCCCGAGAACACCGGCCGGCGCACGCGACATCCGATGCCCCGGGGCCGGCATACCGGCCCCGGGGCATCGCGTTGAGGCGGGGATCCGGGCCGGTACGCGCCGCTGCGTCCAAGTCCGGTGCCGATGCGGAATGCTGACGGCCTGACGGACCGGCAGACCGGCAGACCGGCAGACCGGCGGACCGACGCTAGGAGCAGGTGTCGTGCGGGAGACGGACGTGATCGTCGTCGGTGCGGGTGCGGCCGGTCTCTCCCTCGCGTACCGGCTCTGCACCCCGCCCCCCGGCCACCCGGTTCCCGATGTGACCCTGGTCGACGCTCCTGCCGGTCCCTTGAGACCGCCCGAGCGGACCTGGTGCTTCTGGGAGACCTCCCCCGGCGACTTCGACAGCGCGCTGACCGCCGAGTGGGACTCGCTGCGCGTACGGGGACGGGACGGTTCCGCGACTGTCGGGCGGCCCGCTCCGTTCCGCTACAAGATGCTGCGTTCCGGCTCCTTCGAAGCCCTCCTGGCCCGGCGGCTGGACGGGACCGGGGCGCCGCGCCGGGTGGCGGCCCGCGTCGACGACATCAGGGACCTGGCATCCGGCCACGGCACCGGCGCCGAGGTGACCGGCGTCGCCGCAGACGGGAGTGAGCTGACACTGCGGGGCCGCTGGGTGTTCGACTCACGTCCGCCCCGCGCGCTGCCACCCGCGCGGACGACCCTGCTCCAGCACTTCCGTGGCTGGTTCGTCCGGACCGACCGGCCGGTGTTCGATCCCGCGACCGCCGATCTGATGGACTTCCGGACCCCGCAGCCCGCGCACGGACTGTCATTCGGATACGTCCTGCCGACGAACGCGTACGAGGCGCTGGTCGAATACACCGAGTTCTCCCGCGCGGTGCTGGACGACGCGGGCTACGCGCGGGCGCTCAGGCAGTACACCGAGCGGGTCCTGGGACTCGGCTCCTTCGAGGTGACCGCGACCGAGCAGGGTGTCATCCCGATGACCGACGGACGCTTTCCGCGCCGGGGTGGCCGTTCGGTGTTCCGTATCGGGACCGCCGGCGGTGCCACCCGCCCGTCGACGGGCTACACCTTCGCAGCGGTACAACGTCAGGCGAGGGCCGTCGCCGGCGCGTTCCACGCCGGACGGGTGCCCGAGCCGCCGCCCGCCTACTCGGCGCGGGCCGGAGCGATGGACGCCGTTCTGCTGCGGGGGCTGGACAGCGGGCGGGTCGACGGCGCCGCGTTCTTCGAGGGGCTGTTCCGGCGCGTACCGATGGAGCGGCTGCTCCGTTTCCTGGACGGCGACACCCGGCCGTACGAGGACTTCACGATCGGCCTGCGCACCCCGGTCGGGCCGATGCTGCGCACCGTCGCCGAACTGCCGTGGCTGCGGCACCGGCGGGCCGGGGCTTCATGAGACGCACGGAACGAGACCGGTCAGACACGTGGGAACGAAAGGAAACGGCCGTCCGATGACGCTCCTTCACGACGCGGAACTCTCCGCCGCCTTCGACCACGCCGCACTCGCCTACGACCGGCTGGTCGCCGTCAACCCCGGCTACCACGCGCACCTCAGGCGCTCCGCGCGGCGCCTGCGGCTGCCCCGTGGTGGCGCCGGGCTCCGGCTGCTCGACCTGGGCTGCGGGACCGGCGCGTCGACGGCCGCGCTGCTGACGGCCGCCCCGCACGCCGGGATCGTCGCGGTGGACGCGTCGGCCGGGATGCTGGAGCGAGCGGCCACCAAGCCGTGGCCCACCGGCGTCTCGTTCGTCCACGCACCCGTGGAGGGGCTGGCGGAGGCGGGCGTCACCGGTCCGTTCGACGCGGTCTTCGCCGCGTATCTCTTCCGGAACGTCACCGACCCGGACCGGACACTCGCCCTCGTACGGTCCCTGCTCGCGCCGGGCGGCCGGATCGGTGTGCACGAGTACGCGCTCGGTGGACGGGCCGTGGACCGCGCGGTCTGGACGGCCGTGTGCAAGGGCGTCGTCCTTCCCGCCGGGCGGCTCGCCGGTGACGCGGACCTCTACCGTCATCTGTGGCGCAGCGTCGTCGAGTTCGACACCGCCTCGGCGTTCGGCGACCGGCTGCGGCGCGCCGGGTTCGCGGACGTCCGGGTACTGCCGGTGCCGGGCTGGCAGACGGGCATCGCGCACACGTTCCTGGGCCGACGGGGCTCGCGGTGACCGCCCGGCAGGGGCTGGGCCGGAGCGAGCGGGCCGGCCCGCGCCGGGGCCGGGACCGGAGCGCCCGGGTGGTACGGCCGGCGCCGGGGCGGGACCGGTTCGGCGCCGACGCGCCTGCCGTCGCGGTCGTCGGGGGCGGTATCGCGGGGCTCGCCGCCGCGACCGCGCTCGCGGAGCGCGGAGCGGGCGTGACGCTGTACGAGCGCGAGCGGGGCCTCGGCGGGCGTCTGGGCGGGTGGCCCATCACGCTGGCGGACGGTTCGGCGGCCACCATGAGCCGCGGCTTCCATGCCTTCTTCCGGCAGTACTACAACCTCCGGGGCCTGCTCCGGAGGGCCGATCCCGGCCTCCGCACGCTGACCGGGCTGCCGGACTATCCGCTCCGGCACAGCGGTGGCGCGTACGACAGTTTCGCGCGCGTTCCGCGTACGCCGCCGTGGAGCGCCCTGGGATTCGTCGCGCTCAGCCCCACGTTCGGATGGCGGGACCTCGGCCGGATGGATCCGAGGGCCGCGCTGCCGCTTCTCGATGTGCGGGTGCCCGAGGTGTACGAGGAGTTGGACAAGGTCAGCGCCCAGGACTTCCTGTCGGGCATCCGCTTTCCGGAGGCGGCGCGGCATCTCGCGTTCGAGGTGTTCTCCCGCAGCTTCTTCTCCGATCCCGCCGAACTGTCCGCGGCCGAACTGGTGTTGATGTTCCACATCTACTTCCTGGGGTCGAGCGAGGGTCTGCTCTTCGACGTACCGGACGCGCCCTTCCCCACCGCTCTGTGGGAGCCGCTGGGCTCGTATCTCGCGGGGCACGGCGTCGAGTCGCGTACCGGCGAGGCGGTGGAGGAGGTGTCACCGGCGGCCGGCGGTGGACTGACGGTGACGGCGGGTGGTCGGCCACGGCGGTACGACGCCGTGGTGCTCGCGCTGGACAGCGGTGGACTGCGTCAAGTGGTCGCGGATTCGCCGCAGTTGTGCGACGCGGGGTGGCGGGCGCGGATCGGGCGGCTGCGCGAGGCCCCGCCGTTCCTGGTGTCGCGGCTGTGGCTGGACCGCCCGGTGTCCGCCGACCGGCCGGGTTTCCTCGGCACGAGTGGGTTCGGCGGGCTCGACAACGTGAGTGTGCTGGACCGCTGGGAGGGCGAGGCCGCGCGGTGGGCGAGCCGGACCGGCGGCTCGGTGATCGAGCTGCACGCGTACGCCGTCGCTCCCGGCGCCGACCGGGATCTCCAACAGAGGCTGCTGGTCGAGCAGTTGCACCGGGTCTATCCCGAGACGCGGAACGCGCGGACCGTCGACGCGCGGCACGAGTGGCGGTCGGACTGCCCGCTGTTCCCGGTGGGCGGTTACGGCGACCGGCCCACCGTCCGTACGCCCGACCCGGACGTCGTGGTGGCGGGCGACGTCGTCCGTACGGACCTGCCGGTGGCGCTCATGGAACGGGCCGCGACCACAGGCTTCCTGGCCGCCAACGCGCTGCTGGAGCGGTGGGGCGTACGCGGCCAGACGCTGTGGACGGTACCGGACAGGGGCCGGTCACCCGGACTGCGCGCGCTGGTACGGCTGGCCCGGTACTGACGGGTCCCGGCTAACCGCCGTACCCCGCGCACTCGCTGTTGTCGCCACCGCTGCGGCAGCCCACGGGCCCGGTCGGCGCGGGAACGGGGCGATTCCGCGCGTCCTCGTGGGCCTGGAGGGCGACTCCGGCGAAGAAGGCGAGAGCGATGAGCAAGGCCATCGCGCCCTGGCTCACGGCGGTCACGATCGCTCGCGCGCGGGACGCGATGACGGCGGCGGCGAACGCCACGAGGCCGACTCCGCCGAGGGCGGGCAGATAGCGCCAGATGGATATTGAATCGACACTGGTGGCCGGATCGAGGTCGAAATGGTCGAAGAAGGGCCACAGAACGACGATCACGGCCACGGCGAGCAGCTCAAGGAAGACCAGCGCGCAGGAGGCACCGATGTCGGGGCCGCGCTCCGTGCGGGGCTTCACCGAGCCGTCGAAGGCCGGGGGCGCGACGGGCAGGTCATTCATGTCGAACACACTGCCGGTCGATGCGGTGCGGGGGCATGAGTACGGATACCTAGGCCGTGTCCGGACGCGCCCTGGGGCGTGTCTGACAAATCCCGCCTGGCGCGCGACGCCCCGCACGCACGCCCGCCGCGTTGTCGTCAGTCGCCCACGTACGCCCAGTACGAGAGCGATCCTCCGCCTTGCGGTCGCACGCACCGGCGAGTCATCAGCCGCTCCGCGGCGGGCGCACGCCCCGCCCTGCGGGCGCACGGCGCTATTTGTCAGACACGGCCTAGCCCGGGAAGCGACCCGTGCTGCGCAGGTGCCAGCGGCGTTCCGCGTACGCCAGGTCGTCGCGCCACAGGCGGCCCGACACCGCGCGCATCAGTGGGCGCAGTGCGGGGGCGGCGGCGCGGGCGGCGGCGAAGCCCGGACGGTCGGAGGACGCGACGACCGCCTCGACCACGGCGGTTCGCGGGCGGCCCCGGTCGTCGTGGCCCAGCGGGGTGGCATGGGTCTCCACAACCGAGCCCCGGCCCTCGCCCTCCGTGATCCGCATGACGACCGTGCGCGGCTCCGGCGCCGTGAAGACAGCGCGCACAGGCACCACAGCGCGCCCGGCGACCTTGAAGGAGACGTCCACGGCGAAACCGTCACCGTCCTCCGGGGTCGACAGGACCGTGAGATCCACGAAGGAGTACGGGTGCAGCCAGGCGCCGTGCCAGGGGTCGAGCCGGTTGGCCACCACGTCCTCGGGCTCGCACGCACCGAAACCGGTGTAGACGGCGTCCACGGATCCGGCCGCCTCGGGCCGGGGCGGGACGACCGGCCGGTCCAACGGGCTCCCGCCGCCCGCGAGGTCGAGCCGTACCCAGGCCAACACCCCGTCGTCGTAGGCGGGGAAGGGCTCCCAGCCCGCGAACGGCCCACCGCCCAGGGTGAGTCCGTGCCAGTGGCAGATGAGCGTGCCGCAGTGCACCCGGCTGTCCTTGAGGGGCGCGCCGAGGTGGGGACAGGCACCCGGGCCGGCCACCAGCTTCCCCGACTCGTCGCGCCACAGGACCAGTTCGACTCCCGCGACGGTCCGGCCGACAGCGCGGCCGGGGCGTATGTCGCGGGCGGCCCCGACGACGTACCAGTTGCCGGACGGCCGGGCGAGCGCGCGTTGCAACGCGGCGGCGATGACGCCCGGCCGGGCCTCGCGCCAACCGGGCTCCTGTCGAGCCCAGTTGACGGCACCCCGGCGCAGCTTCAGCGGGTACCGCCCACGCCTCCCGCCACCCGCGGGCCGAGCGCTCACGCCACCTTTTCGTGTACTGCCCCCGGACGGGCCCGCGTCGGCCGTACGCCCGTGGGTGCCGTCGGCGTACGGGGCACCCGCGCCACGACCCTCGTCCGGGCCGCCGCCACCCGTACGAGACCGTCGACAGCCACGGCGGCCCGCCGCCGGCGTGGCACGACGGCACGGCGGTGCAGCACGGCGTACCCGTCGTCGGCGACGGCGTCGAGGATCCCCCCGTACAGGACGAACGCCGCGCGGATGCAGGGCCGGGACAGCGGGTCGAGCATGGCGAGCCCGGCCGCCGCCCGCCGGTACACCCCGCGGGTCAGGGCGACGGCGGCCTTGGTCGCGGCGGTGATCCGCGGGTCACGGGCGCCGGTGGTACGGCTCCACTCCAGGAGCTCACGGTCGACCCCGTCGGCGGCGAGCAGGTCCGCGGGCAGATAGATCCGGCCGCGGTCCAGGTCTTCGCCGACGTCCCTGACGAAGTTGGTCAGTTGGAAGGCGACACCCAGCGCGGCGGCGTGCGGGGCCGCTTCCTCGCGGGGGACCACGGTGCCGAGCACGGGCAGCATCTGAAGGCCGATCACAGCGGCCGAGCCGTACATGTAACCGCACAGGTCGTCGTAGGTTGCGTAGTCCGTGACCGTCAGGTCGCTGCGCATGGCGGCCATGAAGGCGGTGAAGAGCCGGTGGTCGATTCCATAGCTCGCCGCGGTGTGCGCGAGCGCCACGACCACCGGTTCGCGGCTGCGGCCCGAGCGCAGCCCGTCCTCCAACCGCGCCTGTAGTACATCCAGTTGGCCGGTCCGCTCGGCGGTGGTCGTGGCGGGGTGTTCGAGGCCGTCGACGATGTCGTCGGCCCAGCGGGCGAAGCCGTAGAGGGCGTGCACGGCGGGCCGGCGTTCCACCGGCAGGAGGCGGGTGGCGAGGAAGTAGGTCTTGCCGTGCCGGGCGTTGAGCCGGCGGCACCGCGCGTAGGCGGCGCGCAGTGCGGGGTCGGCGATGCCGGCGGCGTCGAGTTCGCGTTCGGTCATGCGCGCCGTCCTTTCGGTACGCGGACGGTCCCCCGGCCGGCGGGGCCGGTGCCGGTGCCCGTGACGCGGGCGGCGGCGAGCTTGCCGGAGATCAGGACGGTGGGGACGCCGACTCCGGGTGTGGTGCCGCAGCCGGCGAGCACGGCGTTCGTGGTGCCGCGCACCAGGTTGCGCGGGCGGAAGGGGCCGGTCTGCGCGAACGTGTGGGCTGCGGAGAAGGGCGTGCCCGCCGCGTGCCCTTCGGCGGCCCAGTCGGCGGGCGTGACCAGGCACTCCTCCTCGATGGCGGCGCCGAGTCCGTCCAGTCCGCGCCGTTCGAGCTCGGTGAGGAGGCTGTCGCGATAGCGGGGGCCGAGGTCCGCCCACTCCTGGGCGCCGGGCCCGGTACGGGTGTTGGGGCAGGGCGCCAGGATGTAGTGGAGGTGACGGCCCGGCGGGGCGAGGGAGGGGTCGGTGGCTGTGGGGCGGGTAATGAGCAGTGAGGGGTCGCTCATGAGGCTCCCGGTGTGGGTCAGTTCCCTGAATGTGCCCTTCCAGGCCTGTCCGAACGAGATGGTGTGGTGGCCGAGCGCGGGCCAGGTGCGGTCGGTGCCCGCGTGCAGGACCACCGCGGACGGCGAGAACCGCAGCGGGACCGTACGGTAGGGCCGTCTGCCGAGCAGGCGGTAGGTGGCCGGCAGGTCGGGTGTGAGGACGACCGCATCGCAGGGGATGCGTACCTGGTCGTCGCCCCGGCCGGTGATGACGGCCGTGATCCGCTCGCCCGATCCCGTGTGGGATCCCGCTCCGGATCCCCTTCCGGATCTGCCTCCGGCTCCCCCGCCCGACCGTTCCAGGCGCGTGACGTCGTGGCCGTAATGGAAGTCGGCGCCCGCGTCCGCCGCCGCCTCCGCCATGGCTCGGGGCAGGGCGTGCATGCCGCCTCGCGGGAAGTAGACCCCGGCGACGGTGTCCATGTAGGCGATGACGGCGTACGCGGCCAGGGCCTTGGCGGGCGGGACTCCCGCGTACAGGGCCTGGAAGGAGAAGATCCGGCGCAGGCGTTCGTCCGAGAGGAACGACCCGACGCGGGCGTCCAGGCGGCCGAAGCCGCCGAGTGCCGCGAGACGCACGAGGTCGGGGTGGAGCAGTCGCAGCGGCGAGTCGAAGTTGGCGTCGATGAAACGCCGCATCTGTACCGCGTACAGCTTCTCCAGCCAGCGGCGCAGCCGGCGGTAACCGTCCGCCTCACGGGCGCCCGCGAAGCGCTCGACCTCGGCGGCCATCGCGTCGGCGCCGGTGTGGACGTCGAGCGCGCCGCCGTCGGCGAACCTGGCCCGGTAGGCGGGGTGCAGGGGGATGAGGTCGACCCGGTCGGCGAGCTTGTCGCCGACGGCGGCGAAGGCCTCCTCGATGAGGCCGGGCATGGTGAGGACGGTGGGGCCGGTGTCGATCAGGTAGCCGCCGCGTTCGAGGTACCCGGCCCGGCCGCCCGGACAGGTGCCGCGTTCCACGACGGTGACGGCGCGTCCGGCGCCGAGGAGATGCAGCGCGGCGGAGAGCCCGGCGAGCCCGGCACCGACCACGACGACATGGTCGGTCGGCCCGTCGACGGTCCTCATCGGCCGCTCCCCCGGCCGATGCCGGCGCGGGCTCGGGCCGGGGCGACCAGGTCCTGTCCGGCGGATCTTCGTGGATCAGCCCGGGGCGTCCGGTGCGGTGCGTCGCAAGGCGGAGGATCGTGCTCGTACTGGATGTACTCGCACGACTCCGACAACGCGGCGAGGTGCCGTGCCAGGCGTTCCGGGCCCGCGAAGATCTGCCGGACAGGACCTAGGTCGTTGGGCCTGCCCTGCCGGGTGTCGCCGCCGGGGCCGACGGTGCTCCTCGGATCCCTGATGACGCCAGGCAGGTCGTCGCGAAGCCGGATGGCCTTACCGGCGCGGTCCGCCGCGCGGAGCCCGTACACATCGGTGTGGAGACACGCGGCCCGCACGGCCGGGACGGCGGTGAGCACGAAAGCGCGGGCCCGGACGAGTGCGGGCCCGGCGGTGTTACATGGGGCGGGACCGTTGCCGCGCATCGCGATTCCTCTCCTCGTGTCGGACGGCTGTGTTCACCGTTCATCCGGATCGGACGGGGAGTTCGTACGCGCTGTCCCCGGCGAGCTCCGGTGGCGCGCCTCAGTCCACCACGGTCGTCCGCCGCACGTCGGTCAGCCGCGTCAATCGTGCGCCTCTTCGGGTGACACCGCACCGCCGCGCGTCCCCCGGCCGGGTGTCGGCGCGCCGTCGCCCCCACCCGGTCACGGCATGGGCCTGTAGATACGGCACGAGTGACCACACCTGAGCGCGAGGAGCTCCATGACCGTCTCGGTCGTCCTGTTCACCAGCGACCTGCGCCTTGCACGACAACCCCACCCTCCATGCCGCCCTCGCCGGCACCGGCGAGGTCGTGCCGCTGTTCGTCGTCGACGAGGCCATCGCGGCGGCCGGGTTCGCCACGCCCAACCGGCGGGCGTTCCTCGCCGGCTGTCTGACCGATCTCGACGCGGGACTCCGGACGCGCGGCGGCCGGCTCGTCGTACGCACCGGCGACGTGGTGGCCCGGACCCGCGAGGTCGCCGCCGAGGCGGGCGCGGACGAGGTGAGGACGGCCGGCGGCGTCAGCGGTTACGCCCAGCGGCGCGAGGAACGGCTGCGGCGCGCGCTGGAGTCGGACGGCCGCCGGCTCCACGTCCACGACGCCACGCTCACCGTGCTCCCGCCGGGGGCCGTCACACCGGGCGGCTCGGACCACTTCGCGGTCTTCACCCCCTACTTCCGCCGCTGGTCGCGCGAGCGCCCGCGCGACGTACTGGCGGCTCCCCGGACCGTACGGGTGCCCGCCGGGATCGGCTCCGACGGCGTCCCGGCGCGCCGCGGTCCACGAGCCGTGGAAACTGCCGGCGCGCGAACGGGCCCGGTACGACTACCCGGGCCCGCTCGTGGAACTGGCCGAGGGCCGCGACCGCTTCCGGCGGGCACGCGAGAAGAACTGAGCCGCGCCGGGACCCGGCCCGCCCGCCCCGCACTCCCCCCGCCCTACGGCGTGTTCGCCGGCTCCGGGCGCGCCGCCGGTGACAGATAGACGCGGCAGTTGCGCAACCCCGGCAGGTCCGGGATCCGTTCGACGCGCCAAGCGCGCGCGTACGCCGGCGGCCCGGCCTGCCCCGCCACCACGAACGCCACCGGCCGCTCGTGTGCCACGGCCACGAGCCGGGCGGGGGTGATGCTCCCGTCGTGGCCACCGGTCTGCCGTGACGCGCAGCCCGCCTGGAAGGCCACCCTGATCGCCTCGGTACCGCTGATCACACACGGCGGTCTGACGCCCTCCCTGGCCAACACGGCTGTCACACCGGTCAACTTGACCCGGTCGGCCCGGCTGCGCTCCGCGCGGTCCGCGACGACGGAACCCTGCACCCACAGATGCGCGACCGCCGCCGTCACGAGCAGCCCCACAACCAGGCCGCGCGGCCTGGCGGTCCGGACGAGCCAGGTCAGGAAGAGCGCGGTGGGCAGGGCGAACAGCGCGTACACGGGGAGCAGGAAGCGCGGCGCGGCGTACCCGATCAGCAGCAGGTACTGCACGGCCATCGACAGGCCGACGAGCACCGGCACCAGTACGAGAGGCAGCCGCCGCAGGCGTGCGGCGACCAGGACCCCGCCGAGGGTGAGCAGCGGCAGGGCGAACCACCAGATCGCGGTGGCCGGCCGCCGCCACCGGATGTCGCAGGGGCGGCAGAGCAACCGCCCGTCGAGCGAGCGCATGTGGTCGCCGAAGACGAGGTTCCAGCCCAGGTGACCCTGGATCTCGCTGGCCCGCGCGAGCCGCGTGAAGAGTCCGCCGTAACTGACGTACGCCTCGATGATCCACTCCGCGCAGCCGATCGCCCCGCCCGCGACGAGCGCCGTCAGCAGCGCCCACCGCCGCCACCGCCGGACGGCGAGGGCGACGAGGGCGAGCGGCGCGCTGAGCCAGAAGGCGTCGGTGGGGCGCATGAGCGCGACGAAGGCCACGGCGACGCCGAGACCGACGAGCGCCGTGCGGTCGGTGCGGTCGATCGCCACCCTGACGAAGAAGCCGACGGCGCAGAGGCAGCCGAGGGCGACCCAGAGGTTCGGCATGACCTGCGGCCCGTAGAAGAGCGTGATCCAGAGCCCGGCGAACAGGGCGCCGGCGAGGGCGAGTACGGAGGCGGGCAGCAGTCGCCGCCAGATGCCGAGGGCGAGGAAGAGCCCGGCGCCCGAGAGCAGCGCCAGATAGACGCGGAGCACTTCGACGGATGAGGTGAGCGAGGTGACCGGGGCGATGAGGAAGGTGATGCCGCGCGCGCGTGGGGCGCTGAAGAACGCGGTGTCGGAGGGGGCGCGGCTGACTTGGCTGGTGTAGACGGTCTCGTCCCAGCCGAGCCCGGATCCCGGTACGAGGAAGACGAGTTGAACGATCGTGTAGACGCTCGCGACGACCGCCAGCCACAGGAGACCACCATCGGCCGTCCAGTCCCGGCGGGCCGGCCGGCCCGTCTCTCGCAGGCCGGTCGCGACGGCCTTGGTCTGTGTCATGGCCCAAAGCTGCCTGGCCGGGACCTACCGGGCCGAAGGGACACGCCACGAGACGAATATTAAGAAATCGCATCTAAAACATACGATTCACTCGATGGGCGTGTATCCGGACGCCGCTGTTGCCGTCACCTCACCCGGCCGGCGACGAAACCATCCGGCGGTCACAACGTCTCGCCGGCGTTCACCGCGGTGTGACGAGGCCCGCGTGCGGTCGCGAAGCTCTGATCCGTCGCTTGGACACACCGCACCGCCGCGCCGAGGATATGGGGGAGATACCCCCTTTCGTTGAGTGAGGACGCAGTGCCGATGCCGCAGCGCACCACGCGAGGATTCTCGGTCGGATATCTCGGTGCCGCGGTCGTCTTCGCGATCGGCATGCTGGGTACGACGCTGCCCACCCCGCTGTACGGGCTCTACCGCGAGGAGCTCGGCTTCTCCGAGTTCATGGTGACCGTGGTCTTCGCCGTCTACGCCTTCGGGGTCATCGCCGTGCTGCTGCTGGCGGGCAACTTCTCCGACCAGGTCGGCCGCCGGCCTGTTCTCTTCATCGGGCTCGGGCTCTCCGTCGCCAGCGCCGTGTGCTTCCTGTCCGAGGGCGGACTGCCCCTGCTGTTCGCGGGACGCCTCCTGTCGGGCTTCGCGGCCGGGCTGTTCAGTGGCGCCGCCACCGCCACCGTGATGGAGCTGGCGCCGCCGGGCCGTGCGGCGCGCGCGGGGCTGGCCGCCACGGCGGCGAACATGGGCGGGCTGGGATGCGGTCCGCTGCTCGCGGGGCTCCTCGCGGAGTACGCGCCGCTGCCGCTGCGGCTGCCGTTCGCCGCGGCACTGGGGCTGGCGATCGTGGGCATGGTCCTGACGTGGTTCCTGCCCGAGCCGGTCGAGCACCCGACACGGCGGCCGAGGCCGCGTCCGCAGGGCCTGAAGGTGCCACCGCAGGTACGCGGGATCTTCGCGCCGGCGGCGCTGGCCGCATTCGCCGGTTTCGCTCTGCTGGGGCTGTGCACGGCGGTGACGCCGACATTCATCGCGACCACCCTCGGCGAGCCCAATCTCGCGGTGTCGGGCGCCACCGTGTTCTCCGTCTTCCTGGCCTCCACCGTCGGACAGTCCCTGATGAGCCGGGTGGGCGCGGCCAGGGCGCTGCCGGGCGGCAGCCTGGTGCTGGTGGCGGGGGTCCTGCTGGTGGGCACGTCCCTGTTCGTGGAGTCGCTGGCACTGCTGGTGGTCGGCGTGATCTGCGCCGGGCTCGGTCAGGGGCTGGCGTTCCGCGCGGCCATCACGACCATCGGCGCGGCGGCGCCGCAGGAGTCGCGTGGCGGCACGATCTCGACCTTCTTCGTCGTCGCGTACGTCGGCATCTCCCTGCCGGTGATCGGGATCGGCGCGCTGACGCTGCTGGTGAGCCTGCGGGTCTCGGGACTGATCTTCACTGGGTGCGTGGCGGTGCTGGCGGCGTGTGTCGGGCTGTACGAGCTCCGCGAGCTGCGGGTACGGCGGAAGGCCGGTGCGGCGTCAGACGGCTGAGGAGCCGGTGGACTTGGCGCGGCGGCTCACCGTACGCGTGCCGCTCCGACGTAGAAGCCGCTCTCCTCGTTCGCCGGCGCGGGCGTGTCCTTGTACCACTCGGGGGCGCGGACCAGACCGGGCTCCACCAGGTCGAGCCCGTCGAAGAACCGCTCGACCTCGGCCCGCGTACGGGGCCGCAGAGTGATACCGCCCGACCGGTAGGTGCCGGTGATCTTCTTCGCCTGCTCGGGGTCCAGAAAGTCCGCGGTGCCGTGCGAGATGATCAGGAGGCTGCCGGACGGCAGGGCGTCGACGAGGGTCCGGGTGACGCCGTACGGGTCGTCGTCGTCCCCGAGGAAGTGCAGGACCGCGACGAGTGACAGTGCGACGGGCCGGCCGAAGTCCAGTGAACCGCCCGCGTGTTCGAGGACTTCCCGCGGCTGGCGTACGTCGGTGTGGAGGTACCCGGTGGCCCCTTCGGGCGTGCTCACGAGTAAGGCCTCGGCGTGCCGGAGGACAATCGGGTCGTTGTCCGCGTAGACGATCCTGGCGGCCGGGACGATCTTCTGCACGATCTGGTGCAGGTTGGGCTCGGTGGGTATCCCGGTGCCGATGTCGAGGAACTGGTCGATACCGCTCCTGGCCGCCCAGGCCACGGCACGGTGCATGAACTCCCGGTTGATCTGCGCCCCGCGCTGCGCCCCCTTGGCCAGTTTCTCCGCCAGCTCCCGGTCGACCGGGTAGTTGTCCTTGCCGCCGAGGTAGTAGTCGTACACCCGGGCGGAATGGGGCTTGCTGGTGTCGATCTGGGGCTTGGGGGTGCCTGAGGTCATACGCGGGATTATGTCATCCGGGATGGGGTCAACTCGCGTGCGTTGTCGGCCTGTTCGCGGCCGCGCGCATTCAGCTGACGGCCAGTCGGAAGACCTGGCGTGAGCCGCCGTCCGGGCCGGGGTCGGTCGCCTCGGCGGGGCTGAAGCCCAGCCGCTCGTAGAAGACCCGGGCGCCGCTGGTGACCGCTCCGGGATGGTCCGCTCCGAAGGTGACCACCTCGACGGTCCCGGGACCCGTGACGAACCGCTTCATCGCATCGGCGGTCAACGCAGCACCGACCCCCCGACCACGCGCCTGCTCGGCGACAACGAGCCAGTGAAGGTGAAAGACCGGCGCGTCGGCCCCGAACAACAGACCGCCGAGCAGGGGCTGTTGCCCGGCTCGCTCCTGGTCGACGGCGACGAGAGCTTTCGAATCACGGATGTGCTCAAGGACGGCGCCGCTGAAGCCGGGGTCACCGACCATGGGCCCGAACCAGTGCTCCACCTGTCCGGCCAGGTAGAGATAGCCCGACAGATCTTCCTCCCGCGCGAGTCTTACGATCATGGGGGCATTCTGGCACCGCCCGGGAGCCTGGCGCCCGGCGTTGAGCGCGTTCGCCGCCCCTGCACGGGCGCCGCGTGAAAACGTACGGAGGTGACCACCTTCGTACCACCTCCGGCGACCGCCGCATGGACGCACGAGCACGCGCGTCAGGGCTTTGAGGTCGTGTACTTCCGGCCTTCGGGCGACGGGCGGCACATCGTCGGGTGCACCACCGCCGTCGAGGACGGCCGGACCTGGACCGTGGACTACGACATCACCCTGGACGCCGACTGGGTGACCCGCCGGGCCGTCGTCACCGGGCGGTCCGAGGGCGGGACCCGCTCGACGGTGCTCCAGGCCGACGGCGAGGGCCACTGGCAGGTGGACGGGGCGGCGGCGCCCCAGCTCGACGGGTGTCTGGATGTCGATCTGGAGTCCTCGGCGATGACCAACACCCTTCCCGTGCACCGTTTCCGGCTGGCGGTCGGCGCCTCGGCGGAGGCGCCGGCCGCGTACGTGCGCGCGCTCGACCTCTCCGTCGAGCGGCTGGAGCAGGACTACCGGCGCGTCGCCGACGAGGGGTCGCGGCAGGCTTACGACTACTCGGCCGCCGTCTTCGACTTCCGCTGCCGGCTGGTCTACGACGAGGCGGGTCTGGTGCTCACGTACCCGGGGATCGCCACCCGAGCGGCGTAGCCGCACGCCTCATCCGCCTCACTGGAGCGGGAATTCCACCCCGTGTTCGCTCGCCGGGCGCGTGCCGAAGACACGCCGCTCGGACTCCTCGATCCGCAGGTCGTTGATGCTGGCCTCACGGCGGCGCATCAGTCCGTTCTCGTCGAACTCCCACAGCTCGTTGCCGTAGCTGCGCCACCACTGCCCGCCGCTGTCACGGCACTCGTACTGGAACCGCACCGCGATCCGGTCGCCGTCGAACGCCCACAGACTCTTGCGGAGCGCGTAGTCCAGCTCGCGCGCCCACTTGTCGGTCAGGAACTCGACGATCGCCGGGCGCCCGGTGACGAAGGTGTCGCGGTTGCGCCAGACGGAATCGACCGTGTACGCGCCCGCGACACGCTCCGGGTCCCGGGTGTTCCACGCGTCCTCGGCGGCCTGCACCTTCTTCAGCGCGGCGGCGCGGTCGAAGGGCGGTACGGGCGGGCGCGCGGTCATGGATCATCTCCTGAGAACGGTCATCCTCCAACGGGCTCGTAGCCTAGCGACGTGATCCGCGGGTTCCACGACGACGCCACGGACCGGAAGACGGGCGCCGTCGCGGGGTATCCGGCCGTGGGGATCATGGCCGGATACCGCCGCGCGGAGTTGGGGTCAGTAGACCGACAGGCCGTACACCGACAGCCACTCCGTGATCGGCTGGTAGTAGGTGACCCCGCCGGACGAGCAGTTTCCGGTCGTGGCGACGATGACGCCCAGCGCGGTGGTCCCGGAGAACGCGGGGCCGCCCACGTCGCCGGGCTCGGAGCAGATGTTGGAGCGGAACAGGCCGCTCACCGTGCCCTCGGGGTACTGGATCGTCACGTTCACCGCCGTGACCGTGCCACAGTGGACTCCGCTCACCCGGCCGGCGTGACAGATGGACTGGCCGACCGTCGGGCTCGCGGCGCCGGTGATGTCCTGCGCGCCGCCGGAGCCGAGCGTGACCTCTCCAGGGAAGACCACCGACGTGCTCGTGTAGCGGATGAGCGCGTAGTCGTTGACCGGGAAACTCGATCCGGCGGTGGTGCCGACGAACACGGTCAGGGCTGCGTCGGCGTACCAGTCGGTGGCGCCCTGCGCGCAGCGGCCGGTCACCAGACCGTAGAAGGTGCTGCCGCTGCGGGCGTTGAAGCCCACGGTGCATCGGATGCCGGTGCCGCTGTAGAGGACGTCGCCGCCGCGTACCTCAACCGCCTTGCTGCCGAAGGCCGTTGAGGCGGCAGCCGGCGAGACGGTGGCGGTGAACCAGCCGAGCAGCAGGGTCAGTGCCGCGACGGCCGACGCGGCTGTGCGGAACGGTCCGCGCGACGGTCTACGCAATGGTTTCCGCGACGGTCTTTCGGTGCGGAACAGCTTCATGTGCCCTCCCCGTTTGCCCGGTCATGACGTGTCATGCGCCTGCCATTGTGGGGTGACGGGGAAGGCCGCGTCAGTCGTAAAGAGGCCATTCGGCCGCGATCAGGCAGCCGCCTCCAGGTCGAGGAGTGCGGACTTGGCGGCGGGGCCGCCCGCGTAACCGCCGAGCGTTCCGTCGGCGCGCAGCACGCGGTGGCAGGGGACGACAACGGGGAGCGGGTTGGTCGCGCAGGCCGTACCGACTGCGCGGACCGCCTTCGGGTTGCCGACGAGCCGCGCGAC
The DNA here is from genome assembly GCF_036248275.1 of Streptomyces sp. NBC_01716. Classification (NCBI taxonomy): domain Bacteria; kingdom Bacillati; phylum Actinomycetota; class Actinomycetes; order Kitasatosporales; family Streptomycetaceae; genus Streptomyces; species Streptomyces sp. NBC_01716. The sequence continues at coordinate 430,421 of NZ_CP109181.1, forward strand.
CTCGCCGTAGCTCAGCGTCCGGCCGTACGCGATCTCCGGGAGGTGACGCTGCACCAGCTGCCGGAACCCGTGGGAGAGCGACAGGTCCAGAGGCAGGTCGAACGTCCTGCGCTCGCCGCTGAAGTACTGGTCGAGTTCGCGCGCGACAGCGTCCAGTCGCTTGGGGGCGCGCAGTACCCGGGGGCTGAGGGTGGTGGCGAGACTGTCGAGGGCCTTGTCGTGGTCCTGGACGGTGAAGGCCACGCGGACGAGGCCCTTCTCGGTGGCGGCGAGCAGGAGGCGGCCGACGGGGCTGTCGACAACGGTGTACGCGACGTCCAGCAGGCCGTCGCGGGTCGCCGCGTCTGCCAGCCCGGAGCGCAGGCGGGCGAGGGTCTCGGCGTCGGCGGCGTCGGCGGCGGCCCGGTCGAGGAAGGTGGGGATGTCCGGGCCGGCGGTGGTGTCCTTCATGGCGTTGCTCCTTTCAGGACGCGATCCGGGTCGCGATCGGAGTCGGGGTCGGAGTCGGGGTCGGGATCGCGGCCCGAATCGGAGTCAGGATCGGGGTCAGGATCGGGGTCCGCGAGGGTGGTTCTCAGTGCCTTGATGCCGTCCGACGCGGCGCGGCGCGCCGCTTCGGGGGTGCCGCCGACGATCTCGGCGACGTCCCGGTAGGGCAGTCCGGCGAAGTGGTGGTACGCCACCGCCTGCCGCTGCTTCTCGGGGAGCGCCTTGACGGCCTGCCAGAGATCGCGGTCGCCCTCGCCCGGCAGCCCGACGGCCGAAGGGCGCTCGGGCAGGTCCGCGACGGGGACGGCGCGGCGCTGTCCGGCGCGCGTGATGTCGATGGCCTTGCGGTGGGCGATGGTCACCAGCCACGCCTCCACGTTGGCGTCGTCGGGCAGGTCCGGGTAGGCGCGCATCGCCGCGAGGAACGTCTCCGACCAGGCGTCGTCGGCGTCGTGGACGCCGACCACCGCCCGGCACACACGGAGGACGGTGGCCGCGTGCTCATCGACCACCCGCTCGAAAGGCTTCTTCATGTCCATCATTCTGTAGACGCCGGAGCCTTCGGGAACGTGAGGTCGGGGGGTGGATTCCCGCGTACGGGCTCAGAAGAGCCTGGCCTCCTTGACGGCCGCGGGCTCCTCGATCTCCAGGAGCCGCTGCTTGCGCTTGAGGCCGCCGGCGAAGCCCGTGAGCTTCCCGTCGCTGCCGACCACCCGGTGGCAGGCCACGATGATGGAGATCGGGTTGTGGCCGACCGCCTGGCCCACCGACTGCGCGAGTGTCTTGCTCCCCAGCCGTTCGGCGAGTTCGCCGTAGGTCGTGGTCTCGCCGAACGGGATCTCCCGGAGCAGCGCCCAGACCCGCTCCTGGAACGCGTCCCCGTTCGTCCGCGTCGGCAGGTCGAACGTGGTGCGGTCGCCGTCGAGATACTCGCCGAGCTGGGTCGCGGCCCGGGTGAGCAGGGCGTCGTCCTGGACGTCGACCCGCCGGCCGAGGCTCTCCTCGGGCGGCATGTACCAGTGGTGCGGGAAGTAGAGGCCGGTGATCGCGCCGCCCGATGCCACGACGGTCAGCCCGCCGAGGGACGTCTCGACGACCGCGTGACGGGTCTCCGCACGCGGGTCCATGTCGGTCTCCGTGGGCGTGTCCGCGTGCGTTCCGGTGTCGTACATGGTCCCGGCCTTCCTCTCGTGCGACATCGTCTTTCACTGAGGAGACGCGTGGGAACGGCGATACGTGAGGTCACGCTTTGCGGTGGTTTGACAGGGGGATCCCGGCTGCGCTCAGTTGCCAGTCTTTCGACTTTCCGTGGACATTCAGCGCCGGAACGCTGCGAAAGAAGGTTTCCGATAGGGCCATGAGCAGCCATTTCGCGCCGCTGAAGTGCCGAAATCCATCCATCAAGGTCAACAGGACCGCCCACCGAAACCTGCTCACACTCCGTAGCCATAAGGCCGGAACCGGACACCCATCGAGAAAGTTATTGTGATCTGGGGCACAGCTTCCGGCGCGCACGGGCCTCGAACGTTCCAAGCGCATGTCATGCCGATATCAACGACATGATCCACGGATGACGCAGATGAAAAACGCCCCCAACCCCCCCTCCGCCCGAATCCGCCTCGCACCAAAGACGTACATACGTTCGACAAATCGGGATGACCACTCTCTGTGATCGGTTGACTCTGGGGAAGCGCGAGCACTTAACTGCGAATCCCCACAACTGCCCCCCGCAACTGGAGAGTTCATGCGGACTCCCGGACCTGCTCGGTCCAAAGATTTCTCCTTGCCGCATTCGGTCATCGTGCTCAACCCCCTGCAGCGACCGTCCCCACGCCTGACCGTCTCCGCCGCCGCTTCCGGCGCGGTCGGTGTGCTGGAACTGCCCATCGGTGACCCCCGCGAAGTGGTCGATCTGCTCGACCGCACCTGTCGCTGGTCGTCCGCGCCGTTCGGCGTCCGGATATCCGAAGGCTGTTCGGCCGGCGACGGCGAGCTGCCCGAACTCGTGGACACGGTGCTGCTCGCCGACCCCACGCGCTCCCCCGCAGAGTTCGCCGGCCGGCGCGTACTGGCCGAAGTCACCAGCCTGGCAGAGGCGTTGGGCGCCGCCGAGGCCGGTGCGGCCGGCCTGATCGTGCGCGGGTCGGAGAGCGGTGGACGCGCCGGCGAGCTGAGCACGTTCGTCCTTCTCCAGCAGGTGCTCGCGGATCCCGCCCTGTCCCTGCCCACCTGGGCCTGTGGCGGTATCGGTCCCCACACCGCCGCCGCCAGCGTCGCCGGAGGCGCGGCCGGTGTCGTGCTCGACACCCAGCTCGCGCTGTACGACGAGGCGGGGCTGCCGACCGAGCTCACCGGCGTGCTGGCCGGGCTCGACGGCTCGGAGACGGTGCTGCACCACGGGATACGCGTGCTGCGCCGCCGTGGTCCCGGTGCCCCCGAACTCCCCCTGGACCAGGCCGAGTTCGCGTCAAGGATCGGCTCGGACGATCTCCGTGCCCAGTTCGTCCCGCTCGGCCAGGACGCCTTCCTGGCCGCGTCCTTCGCCGAGCGCTGGACCACGGTCGCCGAGGCCGTGCGCGGCATCGGGGCCGCCATGGCCGCCGCGTTCGCCGACGACGCGCCCGCCGCCGCGCTGGCCGCCGGATCGGCCGGCGCCCGTGCGCTCGGTACCCGACTGCCCATCGCCCAGGGGCCGATGACGCGCGTCAGCGACGAGCCCGCGTTCGCCGCCGCCGTGGCTGCCGGGGGCGGTCTGCCGTTCCTCGCCCTCGCGCTCGCGAACGCCGACCGGACCCGCTCGATGCTCGAACGCACCCGCGACGCACTCGGCGACGCCAAGTGGGGCGTGGGAGTGCTCGGTTTCGCCGATGAGGACATCAAGGCGGCCCAGCTCGACGTCGTACGGGAGCTGAGGCCCACGCACGCGATCGTCGCAGGCGGCAGGCCGGCCCAGGCGGCGGCGCTGGAGGCGGAGGGCATCACCACCTTCCTGCATGTGCCGTCGCCGGGGCTGCTGCGCCAGTTCCTGGCGGCGGGTGCGCGCCGGTTCATCTTCGAGGGCGCCGAGTGCGGCGGCCACGTCGGGCCGCGCAACAGCTTCCCGCTGTGGGAGGCGCAGACCGAGGTGCTGCTCGACTTCCTCGCCGAGGCCGGCTCCGAAAGCGCCGAGGCGGCGGACCGGGCCGCCGGTGAACTGACCGTGCTCTTCGCCGGTGGCATCCACGACGAGCGGTCGGCCGCGATGGCCGCCGCGCTGGCCGCCCCGCTGACGCGCGCCGGTGTCGCGTTCGGCGTACTGATGGGCACGGCCTACCTGTTCACCGAGGAGGCGGTACGCGGCGGCGCCATCCAGCCGCTCTTCCAGCGCCGGATCCTCGACGCGGAGCGGACCGATCTGCTGGAGACGGCGCCGGGCCACGCCACCCGCTGCGCGCGCAGCGCCATCAGCACGGACTTCGCCGCCCTCAAGGACGAGCTGCGCGAGCAGGGTGTCCCCGACCGGGAGATCTGGGAGCGGCTTGAGCGGTTCAACGTCGGCCGGCTCCGGCTCGCCAGCAAGGGCATCGAGCGGGTCGGCGACGAACTGCTGGCCGTGGACGAGACCCGGCAGGCCGACGAGGGCATGTTCATGGCCGGTGAGGTCGTGGTGCTCCGGGAGGCCGTGACCACCGTCGCCGCGCTGCACGACGCGGTGAGCGAGGGCGCGGCCGGCCGGCTGCGCGCGAGGGCGGGGGAACTGCGCGCCCCGCTGGGCATCGGCGCGGCCGAGGAGCGGCCGGCTCCCGAGCCGCTTCGGGTCGCCGTGGTCGGCATGGCCGGGATGTTCCCCGGCGCACCCGATCTGGCGGACTTCTGGGCCAACATCCTCGCGGGCAAGGACTGCGTCACCGAGGTCCCCGCCCAGCGCTGGGACCAGGAGCGCTACTACGCGCCCGACGGCGACGGCGAACGCACCCCGTCGCGCTGGGGCGGCTTCCTCCCCGAGATCCCCTTCGATCCGCTGCGTTACGGCATCCCTCCGGCCTCGCTCGCCGCCGTGGAACCCGTACAGCTCCTGGCGCTGGAGGCCGCGCGGCGCGCGCTCGCCGACGCGGGGTACGACGCGAAGGGCACGGACCACACCCGTACGTCGGTGGTGTTCGGCGCCGAGGCGGGCAGCGACCTCTCGAACGCGACGACGCTGCGTACGGTGCTGCCCGGCTACATCGGTACGATCCCGCCCGCGCTCGACGAGCAACTGCCCCGGCTCACCGAGGACTCGTTCCCGGGCATGCTCGCCAACGTCATCGCCGGGCGCGTCGCCAACCGGCTCGACCTCGGCGGCGCCAACTACACCGTCGACGCGGCCTGCGCCTCCTCCCTCACCGCGGTGGACGTCGCGTGCAAGGAACTGGTCGCGGGCACCAGCGACATGGTGCTGTGCGGCGGCGCCGACCTGCACAACGGCATCAACGACTACCTGCTCTTCTCGTCCGTCCACGCGCTCTCCCCCACGGGCCGCTCGGCGACCTTCGACGCCGCCGCCGACGGCATCGCTCTCGGCGAGGGCGTGGCCTGTGTGGTCCTCAAGCGGCTGGCGGACGCGGAGCGGGACGGCGACCGGGTGTACGCGGTGATCGACGGAGTGGGCAGCGCCAGTGACGGGCGCGCGCTCGGTCTGACCGCACCGCGTCCGGAAGGCCAGCACGCCGCCCTCACCCGGGCCTACCGCAACGCCGGTGTCTCGCCGGCCGAGGTGGGCCTGGTCGAGGCGCACGGCACGGGGACCGTCGTCGGGGACCGGACCGAACTGGCGACGCTCACCCAGGTGTTCACCGACGCCGGTGCGGAGGTGGCCAGTTGTGCGGTCGGCTCCGTCAAGTCCCAGATCGGGCACACCAAGTGCGCGGCGGGTCTGGCCGGACTGATCAAGGTCACGCTGGCGCTCCACCACGGTGTGAAGCCGCCGACCCTGCATCTGAAGGAGCCCAACTCGGCCTGGCGGGCGGAGAGCAGCCCGTTCGTCTTCCACACGAAGGCGGCGCCCTGGGCGGTGGAGCCCGCGGAACGGGTCGCGGGGGTCAGCGCCTTCGGATTCGGCGGCACCAACTTCCATGTTGTTCTACGCGCGTACACACAGGCGCCACCTGCGCATTCCCTGGACGCGTGGCCGGCCGAACTGTTCACGTTCCGGGGCCAGGACGCCGAGGCGGCCAGGCGGTCGGTCCGGGCCCTCGACGAGCTCTTGCGCAAGGGCGGCCGGTGGAGGCTGCGCGACTACGCGCGTAGCGCCGCACGGCGCGGCGACCGGGCGGCGGTGCGCGGTGAGCGGATCTGGATCGCCGTGGTGGCGGACAGCCTCGACGTACTGCCCGAACTGCTGAGGCGCGCGGCCGAGGGTGAGCACGCGCCCGAGGCGGGGATCCACGCCGCCGACGGTGTCGACAGCGCGCCGGGCGCCGGGGCGTCCCCTACGGCCGACGGGAGTGCCGGTGACGCCGAAGGGAAACTGGCGTTCCTGTTCCCCGGGCAGGGCAGCCAGCGTCCGGGCATGCTCGCCGAACTCTTCGTCGCCTTCCCCGAGTTGCATCGCTACCTCCAGCTGGGCTCGCGGTGGGCCGGGATCCTCCACCCGCCGGCCGCCTTCGGCGAGGAGGGCAAGGCCGGGCAGCTGGCCCGTATCACCGACACGGCCGTCGCCCAGCCCGCGCTCGGCATGGTCGAACTCGCCGCAGCCGATCTGCTCGCCTCCCTCGGCATACGCCCGGCCATGGCGGCGGGCCACAGCTACGGCGAACTCGTCGCGCTCGGGGTGGCCGGGGCCCTCTCCCCGCAGGACGTCATCACCGCCAGCGCCGAGCGCGCCAAGGCGATCCTGGCCCGCACGGCGGGCGGCGACCCCGGCACGATGGCCGCCGTCACCGCGTCGGCCGAGCAGGTGGAGGAGGTACTGCGGCTGGCCGGTCTGGGCGGGGAGGTCGTGGCCGCGAACCGTAACTCACCTACCCAGACCGTCATTTCGGGCCCGACCGAGCAGGTGGAGGCAGCGGTCGCGCGCCTGCGCGACGCGGGCCACTCGGTCAAACCGCTCCAGGTGGCCTGCGCCTTCCACAGTCCGCTGCTGGCCGGTGCGGGCGAGGCCTTCGCCGAACGGCTCGACGCGCTGACCGTGTATCCGCCCGCGTTCGACGTGTGGGCCAACCGCACGGCCGAGCCGTATCCGAGCGACCCCGCGGGGGTACGGGCGGGGCTCGCCGCCCAGATCGGCTCGCCGGTCAGGTTCGCCGAGCAGATCGAGTCCATGTACGCCGCCGGTGCCCGGGTCTTCGCCGAGGTCGGACCCGGCCGGGTCCTCAGCCGGCTGGTCTCCGCCGTCCTCGGGGACCGTCCCCACCGGACGATTCCGCTCGACGGCGGACGGGCCGGCGCACTGAGCGGCTTCCTCACCGCCCTCGCCCAACTCGCCGTCAACGGGGCCGACGTCCGCACCGGCCGGCTCTTCCGCGGCCGGGACGCCGTCGACCCGGAGACCGCCGTCGCCGGGCGGAGCCCCGGCTGGACGGTGGACGGCCAGCTCGTCCGGCTCGCCGACGGAACCATTCCCCCCCACGCCCTGCGCCCCGCTCGACCCGTTACGGAGCTGATCGTGCAGAACCAGTCCCCCCACTCCCCACACAGCGCGCCGGACGCCCTCGTCGCCGAATTCCTGCGCACCAGCCGCGAGTTGGTCGCCGCCCAGCGCGACGTCCTGATGACCTATCTCGGCGGGCCCGGGGCGGGGGCCGCCGTCCAGGCGCCGGCCTCCGTCGCCTGGCAGCCGGCCGCCGTGGCCGCACCGACCGCACCCTCGGTCCTCACACTGCCCGCCGCCGTGTCCCCCACCGCGGCGGCGGGCTCCACCACCACGGCCACCACCACAGCCGTCGCGGAGACCGGGCCCGCAGCCTCCCTGACAGGCCCGGTCTCCCCGACAGACCCGGAATCGGTGCTCGCCGCCGTCCTGACCGTCGTGGCGGACCGCACCGGCTACCCGGTCGAGATGATCGAGCCCGAACTCGATCTGGAGGCCGACCTGAGCGTCGACTCGATCAAGCGCGCCGAGATCGCCGGTGAACTCGCCGTACGCCTCGGCCTGCCCCTCGACGCGAGCGGCGAGCTGGACGGTCTGAGCACGGCGCGTACCGCGGCCGGGATCACCGGGCTTCTCGTCGAACGGCTCACGGGCACCCCTGAGGCGCCGGCCGGCGACGACGCCGCGCCGCAGGCGGATGCGGCCGAGACCACGGCCGAGGCGGAGATCCTGGCCCCGCAGCGGCTGGAGTTCACCGAGCAGCCGCTCCCCGATGTGACCGGCACGATCCCCGCCGGAGCCGCCGTACTGCTCATCGGCGGCGGCGAGTTGGCACCGGTCCTGGCCGAGCGGCTGCGCGCGGCAGGTGCCTCGCCCACGCTCATACCCGCCGGTGAGCTGCCGACCGCGACCGCCGACGCCGTCGTCCTCCTCGACACGCTCGACGCGGACCTGCCGCCGCTCCCCGACGCCCTGCCGCTCTTCCAGGCGGCCCTCGCGGGCGCGCCCGGCGCGGTCGTCGCCGTCGAGCGCAGGACCGAGGGAGCGGCGAGCGGTCTGCGCGGCTTCTTCCGCAGTGTCGCCCGCGAGTACCCAGACCTGAAGGCGACCCTCGTCGAGGTGGCCGCCGACGCGACCACCGACGCGGTGGCGGACGCCCTCGCCACCGAACTCGCCTCCACCGAACGGGAATCGGTCGTCCTGAACGACGGCGGAAAGCGGCGCGCGCTGCGGCTGACCCCGACCGATCTCGGCGCGCTCGCCGCCACCGGGGCCGGACCCGCCGGAGAGGGGCAGGCGGAGGCCGAGGCCGCGGGACTCGACCGCGAGTCGGTCGTGCTGCTGGTCGGTGGCGCGCGCGGAATCACCGCGCGCTTCGCCCGCACGATCGCGTCGGCGAGCCGGTGCCGTATCGAACTCATGGGCAGGACACCGGTACCCGCTCCCACGGAGGACCCGGCCACCGCAGGAGCCGGTGACCGCGACGGGCTGCGGGCCGCGTTCCTGGCCACCGGCCTCACCTCCCCCGGCGAGGTGGAGCGCCTGGTCTCGGCGGTGCTCGCCGAGCGCGAGGTGCGGGCCACGGTCGACGCGCTGCGGGCGCTGGGGAGCGAGGTGCGCTACCACTGCGTGGACGTCCTGGACACGGAGGTCGTACGGGCCACCGTGAAGGACATCTACGCCGAGCACGGCAGGCTCGACGGTGTCGTCTACGCGGCCGGGGTCATCGAGGACAAGCTGCTGGCCGAGAAGTCGGCGGAGTCCTTCGGCCGGGTGTTCTCCACCAAGGTCGACGGGGCCCGTGCCGTGCTCGACGCGGTGGACGTACTGCCCCGCGGCCCGAAGTTCGCCGTGCTGTTCGGCAGCATCGCCGCCGCGCTCGGCAACCGCGGCCAGTGCGACTACGCGGCGGCCAACGACGCGCTGGAGGAGCTGGGCCGCCGCTGGTCGACGGGCGAGCGGCGCGGTCTGACCGTGCACTGGGGTCCGTGGGCCGCCGCCGAGACCAACGGCGGCATGGTCACCCCGGCGCTGATGCGCTCGTACGCCGCACGGGGGATCAAGCTCATCGACCCCGAGGAGGGGACGCTGAGCCTGCTGCGTGAACTCGCCTGGGGCGCGCCCCAGGTTCACGCGGCCGTCTACACCGCGTCGGGCTGGTGACTTCCGTGGACTCCCGCACACCGGTCGCCGTCGTCGGCATGGCCGTGTACTTCCCGGGCGCCAACACGCTGGAGAGCTACTGGCACAACATCGTCAACGGCGTCGACTCGATCACCGAGGTGCCCGCGGGCCGCTGGGACGAGGAGTTCTACGCGCCCGGCGGGCCCCCGCGCAGCGACCGGGTGTACTGCCGGCGCGGCGGATTCGTGGACCCGGCGGCCGAGTTCGACATGACGCGGTTCGGCATCATGCCGGCCTCGGTCGCGGGGACGGAGCCGGACCAGCTGATCGCGCTGGACGTGGCGCACCGGTCGATCACCGACGCCGGTGGTGAGCCGGTGCTGCCGGACGACCGGCAGCGGGTGGGGATCGTGCTCGGCAGGGGCGGCTATCTGACGCCGGGGCTGGTGAGGCTGGATCAACGGGTGCGTACGGCCAACCAGTTGGTGCGCACTCTGCGCGAGCTGGCGCCGGAGCTGGGTGCCGACCGGCTGGAGGAGGTCCGCTCGGCGTTCGCCGGTCAACTCGGCCCCGAGCAGCCGGAGTCGGCGATCGGACTGGTGCCGAACCTGGCCGCGTCCAGGGTCGCCAACCGGCTGGACCTGCGCGGGCCCGCGTACACCGTGGACGCCGCCTGCGCCTCGTCGCTGGTGGCTGTCGACCACGCGGTACGCGAACTGGCCGGTGGCCGCTGCGATGTGATGCTCGCGGGCGGGGTGCATCACTGCCACGACATCACGCTGTGGAGCGTGTTCAGCCAGCTCGGCGCGCTGTCGCCGAGTGAGCGGATCCGTCCGCTGCACCAGGGCGCGGACGGTGTGCTCATCGGCGAGGGCACCGGCATCGTGGTGCTGAAGCGGCTGGCCGACGCGGAGCGCGACGGCGACCGGGTGTACGCGGTGGTCTCCGGCACCGGTGTGGCGAGCGACGGCCGCTCGGCCAGTCTGTTCAACCCGGATCCGGGTGGGCAGGTCCGCGCCGTACGGCAGGCGTGGGACGCGGCGGGGCTCGACCCGCGAGCGGCCGACGCGATCGGGCTGCTGGAGGCGCACGGTACGGCGACCCCGGCGGGTGACCGTGCCGAACTGACCACGCTCGCCGAGGTGTTCGGTCCCGCTGTGGGGTCCCGCGCGGCGATCGGGTCGGTGAAGTCGATGATCGGTCACACGATGCCGGCGGCCGGTATCGCGGGGCTGATCAAGGCGGCGCTCGCGATCCATCACGGTGTGCTGCCGCCGACCCTGCACTGCGAGGATCCGCATCCGGCGCTGGAGGCGACGAGGTTCGCCCCGCTCGCGCGGTCCGCGCCGTGGGAGAGCCCCGCGACCGGCGCACCGAGACGGGCGGGTGTCAACGCCTTCGGTTTCGGTGGCATCAACGCCCATGTCGTGCTGGAACAGGCGGTGTCGGGGGCGGTTTCCGGAGGGCGTACGGCTCGGGCGACGGCCACGGCGGCGGGGACGGGGACGGGGATTGTCACCGTCACCGAGCCGGAGCGGGTGCTGCGGCTCGCGGCGCCCGACCGGGCGACGCTCGCCGCGCTGTTGGACGCCGACGACTCGACGGTGCTGGCCGCCGGTCTCGACGAGCGCGCGCCCGCCGCCGGCCCCGTGCGGCTGGGCATCGTCGACCCGACGGCGCGGCGGCTGAAGCTGGCCAGGAAGGCGGTCACTAAGGGCGCTGCCTGGCGTGGGCGCAGCGACGTGTGGTTCAGCCCGCGTCCGCTGCTCGGGCCGGGCGGTGGCATGACCGCGTTCGTCTTCCCCGGACTCGAAGCGGAGTTCGAGGCCCAAGTGGACTCGCTGGCCGAGCGGTTCGGGCTGACCTGGTCGCCGGGCCACGACGCCAGGGTCGGAGACGTGGGGCGGCACGGCGCGGCGGTCTTCCAGCTCGGGCGGCTGCTCGACACGGCGCTGCGCAGGCTGTCCGTGGTGCCGGACGCGGTCGCCGGGCACAGCGTCGGCGAGTGGACTGCCATGGCCTGCGGCGGGATTCACGCCGACGACGAGGTCGACACGTTCCTCGCGGGCTTCGACCCGGACGCGCTGCGCGTGCCCGGCGCGGCGTTCGCCGTGCTCGGGATGCCCGCCGACCGGGTGCTCGATGAACTGGCGGGCCGGGGCGACGTCGTGCTGTCGCACGACAACGCGCCGAACCAGTCGATGATCTGCGGCCCGGAGGAGGCCGTCGGCGAACTCGTCCACCGTTTCCGGACGCGGGGCGTGATCGGGCAGGTGCTGCCGTTCCGCTCGGGCTTCCACACACCGATGCTCGCCCCGTATCTCGACCCGATCAGACGTGCCGCCGAGACGTACACGCTGCACCCGCAGTCAACTCCGGTCTGGTCGGCGACGACCGCCGCCCGCTATCCCCACGACCCGGCGGCGGTACGGGAGTTGTTCGTCCGGCATCTGCTCGAACCGGTGCGGTTCCGGCAGTTGATCACCACGATGCACGACGCGGGACACCGCGCCTTCATCCAGCTCGGCGCCGGTCAGCTCGGTTCGCTGATCGACGACACCCTGGCGGGCAAGGACCGGCTGATCGTGTCGGCGCACTCCTCGGCACGGGACAGTCTGGCGCAGCTGCGCCGGGTCGTGACAGCGCTGTGGGTGGAGGGCGCGGCGCCGGACGCCGGTCCGCTGCGCGGGTCCGCGCCGGCCGCGGCTGCCGCGACGGGCACGCGCGGCGCGCGGCGCGGCGTACGGCTCGATCTCGGCGGGGCGCTGGTGTCCCTGCCGGAGCAGGCGAGGAAGCTCCTCTCCGACAGCATCGGCCATCCCCCGGCCGGGCGGCCCGTCGGGGACGGCAACGCGCTCGACCGGCTGGCCGCGCTCGGCCGGAGCGGTGCCGGGTTCCCGGTCGCCGCCGAGCTGTCGGCGCTGATCAACGACACGGCGGCCGTCGCGGACGAGCTGATCTCGGCTCGGGCCGCGCACCGGTCGACGGCTCCGGCGACCACGGCCACAGCCACAGCCACAGCCACGACAGCGACCCCGCCCGCTCTCGCGCCACCACCGGAGCCCCAGCCCGTCCCGGCCGTTCCCGCCGCGCTGCGCGTGGACGTCGCCGAGATGCCGTACCTTCTCGACCACTGCTTCTTCCGGCAGCGCCCCGGCTGGCCCGACGATGCCGACCGCTGGCCGATCGTCCCGGCCACCACCGTCATCGGCCATCTCATGGAGATCGCCGAACGCGTCGTGCCCGGCGCGCGGGCGGTCGCGGTCCACGACGTACGCCTGCTGAAGTGGATCGAGGCACTGCCGGCCGTCGATGTGCCGGTGGAGGTGCGGCAGTTGGCACCCGACCGGGTCGAGGTGAGCCTCACCGGCTACTCGCGCGCGCTGGTCGAACTCGCGCCCGCCCACCCCGAACCGCCCGCGCCGTGGCCGGTCGACACCGCCGCCGAACGGGTTCCCGGGCTGCGGGCCGAGCAGCTCTACGACGAGCGCTGGATGTTCCACGGACCGCGTTTCCAGGGCGTCAGCGAGTTGACGGGCATCGGCGACCGGTGGGTACGCGGGGTCCTGACGACCCCCGAAGCGCCCGGCGCGCTGCTGGACAACGTCGGCCAGCTGCTCGGTTACTGGATCATGGCGACGCTCACCGAACGGACCACCGTGTTCCCGGTGCGAATGGAGAGCATCCGCTTCCATGGTCCGCATCCACGGCCGGGCGAACGCCTGACCTGTCTGATCCGTATCACCGAGGTCACCGACCTCACGCTCACCGCCGACATGCAGCTGATCGGTCCCAACGGCCTTGTCCGGGCGGAGTTCACCGGCTGGCAGGACCGGCGTTTCGACACCGACCCCAACATCCGTGCGGTGGACCGCTTTCCGGGCGAGAACACACTGTCCACGGCGCGGCCGGGCGGCTGGTCCATCGTCCACGAACGCTGGCCCGACCTGGCGACGCGCGAGCTGATCATGCGCAACATGCTCGGCGGCGCCGAACGGGCCCGTTACGACGAGCTGCCTCCGGTGCGCAGGCGCCAGTGGCTCCTTGGACGTATCGCGGCCAAGGACGCGGTGCGCCGGCTGCTGTGGCGGGAGGGCGCGGGCGAGATCTACCCGGCCGAGATCGCCGTACGCAACGACGACTCGGGGCGCCCGCTCGTCGAGGGCGTGCACGGACGCGCGCTCGGCGAGCTGACTGTCTCGATCGCGCACCGCCGCGAGACGGGGGTGGCGGTCGCGGCACGCGGCGGCTGCGGTATCGACATCGAGGAGGTCACCGACCGGCCGCGCGCCACGGTCGAGACCTCGTGCGACAGAGCCGAACTCGCCCTGCTCGACGCGCTGGTGGCGCGGTCGCCGGGCAGCGGCGCGCTGTGGTTCACCCGTTTCTGGACCGCCAAGGAAGCCGTCGCGAAGGCGCGCGGCACCGGTCTGCGTGGCCGCCCCGCCGAGTACCGCGTGGTGGCCGCAGACGAGAACCGCGTCCGCGTGGTGACCGGGGAACGGCGCTACGAGGTGCGCCTGGAAGAGACAGCCGCTCCGCCGGGGCTGCCGGAGCGGCAGTACGTCGTCGCCTGGACGACGACAGAGAACGACGACCGGAAAGATCAGACAGGAGATTCGGAATGACCACCGAAATCGACGCGACCGTGGCGGCGGCCGTGGAGCGGGACATCACCGCGATGCTGCGGACCATGCTGGAGGAAGACGGTCTCGACGACGCCGAGATCACCCGGGGGACCACCTTCCACGACGATCTGGAACTGGAGAGCATCGATCTGGTGACGCTGGCCGGTTCGCTGCGCGAGCACTACGGCGACCAGGTCAATCTCGCCCTCTTCATCGCCGATCTCGAACTCCACGAGATCATCGCGCTCACGGTCGGTGAGCTGGTCGACTATGTCGCCGCCTCCCTGCACCGCGCCGGGCAGGTCTGATCCGATGGCGAAGATACGCACCGGGGAGATCACGACCCATGTCCAGCGGCTGCCCGCGGCGAACCCGCCCGCCGACGGGGGCGAACCGCCGGTCGTGGTGTTCGTCCACGGTCTGCTCACGGACAGCCTGGCCAGCTACTACTTCACCCTGGGCCCGGCGTTCGCGGCCGCGGGCATCGACGTGATCATGTACGACCTGCGGGGACACGGCCGCAGCGACCGCCCGCCCACGGGGTACCGCCTCGAATCGTTCGTCGGCGATCTCGTGGGCGTGCTCGACGCGCTCGGCGAGACCCGCCGGGTCCATGTGGTCGGCAACTCCTTCGGAGGCACGATCGCGACCGCTTTCGCCGCCTGGCACCCCGACCGGGTCGCGACCGTCACCATGATCGAGTCCGAGCCTCCGGTCGCCGAGTGGACCCGGCACATGGCCGACGGGCTGGCGGACGCCAAGAACCAGCTCGCCCGCGAGGAGGTCATCGGCTGGATCTCGGCGAACCACGGCGCGCACACGGCCCGGCTCTCCCGGGGGGCGAGCCGCATCCTGGCCGCGACCACCCTGGCCGAGGACATTCCGGCCGGTCGTGTCATCGACGACAGCCTCGACGCGCTCGACGGCTGCCCGCTGTTCGCGATCTTCGGCGACGAGTCGGGGCTGAGCGCCCAAGTGCCCGGACTGGAAGCCTCGCTGGCCTCGTGCCGCACGGTGGTCCTCGCGGACCAGGGCCATTCGGTGCTGGTCGAGCGCACCGAGGAGACGCAGGACCTGATCCTGCGCTGGGTGTGGGAGCACACTCTGGCAGAGGCGGTGCGGTGACCCGGTTTCTCCTTGTCGTCCCCCCACTGGTCGGGCACACCAACCCGCCGGCCGCTGTCGCCGGCGAACTGACCGGCCGGGGCCATGAGGTGGCGTGGGCCGGCTACGGCGACCAGATCCGCGCGCTCGCGGGGCCCGAGGCCCGGGTGTTCGAGTGCGCCATGCCGGACAACGGGCTGAGCCGCCCGCCCGGTCTGGCGGGGCCGGCCGCCTTCCAGCACCTGTGGGAGAAGTTCTTCGTCCCGCTCGCCGATCTGATGGCGCCGGGTGTCGACGCGGCGATCGACGCGTTCCGTCCCGACGCCGTGTTCACCGATCAGCACGCCGTCGCGGGCGCGCTGGTCGCCGAGCGGCGCGGGGTCGTGCATGTCACGTCCGCGAGCACCTCGGCCGAACTCGTCGACCCACTGGCGGAGTTGCCCAAGGTGGGCGCCTGGCTGGCCGACCTGCTCGGTGGTCTGCGGGCGCGGATCGGTGATCCGTGCGGGCACGGCGATCCGCGTTTCTCGCGGCACGGTGTGATCGCCTTCACGGGGCGTGAGTTGGTCGGCGACAAGGCGCTGCCGAGCGAGAACGTCCATCTGGTCGGCCCCGCCGTGGCGTCGCGGGCCGGGAGTTCGGACTTTCCGTGGGAACTCCTGGACCCGGCACGCCGGTTGGTCCTGGTCTCGCTCGGCACGGCCAACGCGGACACCGGAGGCCGCTTCCTCACCGAGGCGGTGACCGCGCTCGACGCGCTCGGCGACCGGGTGCAGGGGGTCGTGGTCGATCCCGGCCGCACCCTCGGCGCCGTACCGCCCGGGGTGATCGTGCGCCCGCATGTGCCCCAACTCGACCTGCTGGCACGGGCCGACGCCGTCGTCTGCCACGCCGGCCACAACACGGTGTGCGAGTCACTGTGGCACGGCCTTCCGCTGGTGCTCGCGCCGATCCGGGACGATCAGCCCATCGTCGCGGGACAGGTGGTCGACGCCGGTGCCGGTGTGCGGGTCCGGTTCCGCCGCGTGGACGCCGCCCGGCTCGGGGCGGCGATCGAGACCGTGCTGGACGACACGGGCGGCCATCGCACGGCCGCCGAGTCCATCGGCCGGTCGCTGCACGCGGCCGGCGGCCGGTCCGCCGCCGCCGACCATCTGGAACGGATCGCGGCACGGCATGCCCCCGTCCCCGCGTCCGGCTGACCCCCACTTCGCTGACCTCTCCCCGACCGCTACCACGGGACCCCCCATGACTTCGGCTGACGCTCCCCCCAACCCCCGCACCGCACCACCACCCGCTGCATCACGCGCGACCGACGACCGGCCGGATACGGCTCCGCTGCGCGTCCTGCTCGATTACGCCAGGCCGCACCGTCTCGTCCTGTTCGCCTCGCTGCTGCTGCTCCTGGCGGCGAGCGGGGCCGGTCTCGTACAGCCGCTGGTGGCGCAGCATGTGCTGGACGGGCTCGGTGACGGCACGGGCGTCATGGGACCCGTACTGCTCCTGGCCGCCCTCGTCGTCGTGGGGGCCGTGCTCACCGGACTCCAGTCGTGGTGGCAGCAGCGCACCTCGGAGCGGGTGGTGCGGCAGATCCGGCGGGATCTGGTGTTCCGGCTGATCCGCCTTCGGGTGCCGGAACTCGACCGCCGGGCGCCGGGCGATCTCATCTCCCGCGTCACGTCCGACAGCACCCTCGTCCAGAACGCGGCAACCGAGGGCCTGGTGATGGTCGCCAACGGGGTGCTCAGCATCCTGGGGGCCGTGGTCCTGATGGGGCTGGTGCATCTGGGACTGCTCGCGGTGACCGTGGCGGTGCTGCTCGGCGTCACGCTGGTGATGGTGCTCATCCTGCCCCGGATCCGTGAGGCGGTCGCCCGCTCGCAGGAGTCGATCGGCTCCGTCGGCGCTGCCCTCGACCGGGCGCTGGGCGCGGCCAGGACGGTGAAGGCCAACGGTGCCGAGGGCCGGGAGACGGCCCTCGCGTGCCAGGCCGTCGACGGCGCCTACCGCGCGGGGCTGGTCGGCGCCCGGTACGTGGCGATGGTGAAGGTGCTGTCCGGCGTCTCCATCCAGGCCGCGTTCCTCGCGGTGCTCGGGATGGGCGGCGCGCTGGTCGCCTCGGGCGGTCTTGAGGCGTCGGCGCTGATCGCTTTCCTGCTGTACGTGTTCTACCTGGCGAGCCCGATCGGCTCGCTGGTCGCGGGGCTGGGGATGCTCCAGCAGGGGCTCGGCGCCGTGGGGCGTATCGAGCAGGTCGGACGGATGCCGATCGAGGACGACGTCGACGGCGCGGGCGCTGGGGTCAATGGGTTTGCGGGCAGGGGCCGTTGGGACGGGACGGACGCACCGGCGGTCGAGTTCCGGGATGTGCACTTCGCGTACCCGGACCGGTCCCCCGCGCTGCGGGGGATCTCCTTCACGGTGCGCGGCGGCACGCAGAGCGCCCTGGTGGGTCTCTCGGGTGCGGGAAAGACCACGATGTTCGCGCTGCTCCAGCGGTTCTACGAGCCGGTGGCCGGCCGCGTCCTGATCGGCGGCGTGGACATCGCCACCCTGCCCCGCGCCGAGGTGCGGCGCCGGATCGCCTATGTCGAGCAGGAGTCGCCCGTCATGGCGGGCACGATCGAGGACAACCTCACGTACGCGGCGTCGGACGTGTCGGACGAGGAGGTCGCCGAGGTCCTGCGGCTGACGCGGCTCGACTCGCTGATCGAGCGGCTGCCGGACGGACTCCGTACGGAGGTCGGCACACGGGGGCTCGCGCTGTCGGGCGGTGAGCGGCAGCGGCTCGCCATCGCGCGCGCCCTGCTGCGTGGTCCCGAGGTGCTGCTGCTCGACGAGGCGACGGCGCAGCTCGACGCGAACAACGAGCGGGCGCTGCGCGAGGCGGTCGAGCAGGCGGCGCGGCGCTGCACCGTGCTGCTGATCGCGCACCGGCTCTCCACGGTGACGCAGGCGGATCAGATCGTGGTGCTGGAACACGGCCGGGTTCGGGGCACGGGGACGCACCGGGAACTGGTCGAGGGCGACGTGCTGTACCGCGAACTGGCCGCCTCCCAGATGCTGGTCGGCGACGAAGCCAGCGGAGACGGCGAAGAGAGCAGGGCCGGTATCGGCGGGCCCACCGGGGAGCCGGTGCCGGTGAACCGGTGAAAAGCGATGGGGGCATTCCGCTCGTTCGCGGAATGCCCCCACCCGGTCTCAGTTTTTCGATGAATGTGGTCCGTCAGCCCGTAATGGAATTCAGGGCTGCCAGATAACCGTCCCTGTGGCCTTCCACATTCGGGTGGTAGGACTCATTGATCTTGTCCCATTCCAGGCTCGTGACCCATTCCGTGCCACCCGAGCAGAGGGTATGCGGGTCAAACGCGGGACGGGGGTCCAGGAAGGTGAATCCGGCCTCCGCCGCGCGGCTCGCCATGATGTCGTTCAGTACGTCGGCCGCTGAATTCATGGCCGAACGCTCCGCGTCGCTCAGACCGAAGATCCCGCAGGAACCGCCGATCTTGTAGAGGCGCGGGTAGCCCACGACGACGACCTTGGCCGACGGCGCGGCGGCCCGCACCGCGCCGTAGGTCTGGGCGAGCGCGGGGGACAGCGCACCGGTGGCGGCCTGCTTGGCGAGCTCGACGCCGTTGATGCAGTCCTGGTCGTCGATGGTGAGGATGCAGTTCGTCAGGACATCGACGAAACCGACGTCGTTGCCTCCGACCTGCACCGTCACCAGGGTGGTGTCCGCGGTCAGCTGCGGTATCTGGGTGCTGACGACGTCGGTCGTCGTCGCGCCGGAGCACGAGGCCTCGACGAAACCGACGGAGGGGTGCTGGGCGGCCCAGAGCCGGGGGTAGGTCAGCGGACCGCGCCGGCACGGGTCGTCGGGATTGTCGTAGGTACGCGTACCGGGGGCGACCGCGTAGGAGTCGCCGATGGCCACGTACTTGCCGTCCGCCTTCGGTGCCGCGGTCGCTGTGGGGGCGACCGTCGCGGCTACGACCATTGCCAGAACAGCGGCGATGAGTGGTCTTTTTGAGCGCACGAAAGTTTCTCCGATGAGTGGGGTCATGGACTCCTATATAAATAGCACCACTTGATGCCCTGCGGTATACCGGTCCATAAAATATCTGATGGCAATTCATGGACTACGGCTGGAGACTGCTCACCACGTTCGCGGTGGAGTCGATACCGTCCTGGATGGTCGGTGCCATGCTGGTGCCCGCGAGGAAGAAGCCGAGCAGTACGCAGATGATCGCGTGCCCCAGCTTGAGTCCGCTGTTGCGGACGAAGAGAACGGTGAGCACCAGCAGCAGTAGCACCAGTGAGATCGAAATGGCCATCGCCAACCTCCTCCGCCGCGCCGGAATTGCGGCATTCGGCCGTCAGTCTGGCGGAGCGGAGGGGCTGTTCGAGCAACTGGCGTGTAGGCCGTACGGGTTGACTACCGGTTGACTCGTCGGCCGGCCGGGGAACGGCCGCCCGGCCTACCGGTCGTTCTTGGCGAGGAAGGTCTCCAGGCCCGCGAGGTCGTCGGTGTTGATGTGGTCGACGCCCGCGTCGAGCAGCTCCGTCCAGACGGCGTCGCGGGCGGGCCCGGCGACCTCGGGAGTCGCCCAGAACCGGACGCGCTGGCCACGGCGGTGGGCGGTCTGGACGATGCGGTGCAGTTCGGTCCGTTCGGCGGCGGGGAAGGCGCCGATTCCGAGCCAGGTGAAGCTCGTTGTCCAGTTGCTGCTGATGAGCGGGATGAACGAGGCGCGCGCCGTGCTGCCGAGGTCTTCGAGCCGGCCGTCGTAGAAGGCGTAACGGGTCCGCTGCGCCTCCATCGGGACGCGGGCGGCGCGGTCGCCGGAGATGACCGGGGTGACGGCTCCGGACCGTACCCCTCCGTGCGAGAAGGTGCTCAGCATGGAGCGGTAGGGGCGCAGTTGGTTGTGCAGCTCCAGATAGGCGGCGGCGCCGTCCGTCTTGATGTCGATGAGCAGCTGCACGGGTCGGCGGTAACCCCGGTACACGGCGCCGCCGTTGGCCCTGACGCGGTCGCGCAGCGGGTCGAGGTAGAGCGAGCGGAGCGTACGGGTGGGGTCGAGCGTCTCGGGCTCGTGGGCGACCAGCAGTTCGCCGTCGACCAGGAAGACATCGGCCTCGACGCTGGTGAAGCCGTGCGACAGCGCGTCGTGGAGGGGGCGTTCGTGCAGATAGTCGTTGTGCGCGTGGGCGCGGCGCAGCGGCCGGGGGCCGTTGCCGTGCCCCGCCGCCTGCGCGTACGAGGGGACGGCGACTGCTCCGGCGAACGCGGCGGCGAAGGTGGTCACCGCTCTGCGTCGGGTCGTGAGGGCCATGGATGCCTCCGAGATCTGTGGGGCGGGGACGAGGCCCTCTCCGTTCGATCATCGCGGGCCCGGTAAGATCGACCGGACAGGACCAAGCCGAGTATCCGCCGCGACCTGCCTCAAAGGGCAGGGGCTCACGAAGAGTTCGGCCACCCGACGGCTGTGATTCAGACGGTCCCGGCGATCTCCGGCCAGCGCACGGTACGGTCGCACCAGCGCTCCAGCAGTACCCGGTCGTGGCCCACGGCCAGCAGTCCGGCGCCCTCCGCGTGCCGGTACTCCTCGACCACCGTCACCAGCGCTGCCGTGGTCGAGGCGTCGAGCATCGCGGTCATCTCGTCGCAGACCAGCCAGCGCGGGCGCAGCACCAACGCGCGTGCGAGACAGGCGCGTTGGAGCTGGCCGTCGCTGACCTCGTGCGGCCTGCGGCCGAGCAGGTCGTCCGTGAGACCGACGGTCCGCGCCAACTCGCCCACGCGGCCCGCCACTTCGTCGCGCCGGCCGTTGGCGCGCAGCGGCTCGGCGATCAGATCACTCAGCCGGAGCCGCGGGTCGGCCGCCAGCCGGGGCTGCTGGAAGACCACCCCGATCGCCGTGCGCTGCGCCTTCGTGGCGCGGTGACGCCAGCCGGTGGCGCGTTCGCCGTCGATGGTGACGGTCCCCGCGTCGGGCCGGTGCAGCAGCGCCGCGACCCGGGCGAGGGTGGACTTGCCGCAGCCGCTGGGGCCGAGGAGCCCCACCGACTCGCCGGGGGACACGGTGACGGACGCGCCCTTGAAGACGGGGGCGCCACGCTCGTAACCGGCGGTGATATCGAGGAGTTCAAGCATCGACGCGCTCCTCGGCGTGATGGCAGGCGACGGACGAGCCGGGCCCCGGTGTCAGGGCGGGCGGCGTGGCGCAGCTGCCGGTGGCGCGCGGGCAGCGGGCGGCGAAGGCGCAGCCGTCGGGGAGGTCACCCAGCTCGGGCGGCATCCCGGGGATGGCCCTGAACCCCCGCTCGGGCAGGGCGTCCAGGAGTCCGCGCGCGTACGGGTGGCGTGGGCCGCCGCCGAAGAAGCCTCCCGCGTCGGCGAGTTCGACGATGCGGCCCGCGTACATGACGGCGACCCGGTCAGCGATCCGCTGGGCCGCCGCCAGATCATGGGTGATCATCAGCAGGGCGCGGCCGTCGTCGGTGTGGCGTCGCAGTTCGTCGGCCGTGCGGTCGACCAGCTCGCGGTCGAGTCCGGTGGTCGGTTCGTCGGCCAGCAGCAGCGGGGCGTCTCCGATCAGCGCGAGGGCGGTCGCGGCGCGCTGCGCGAGACCGCCGGAGAGTTCGTGCGGATAGCGGTCGAGATGGCCGGCGGGGTAGGCCGCGCGTTCGGCCGCCGCCTCGACCGCCTTCGCGAGCGCCGCTCCCCTGGCTCCCGTCAACTCACGTACCACCTCCGCCAGTTGGGAGCGCACGGTACGTACGGGAGTGAGGTGCGCCGCCGGGCTCTGCGGTACGAGACCGACGCGCCGGCCCCGTACGGTGCGGGCCAGGGTGCGCTCGTCGGCGGCGAGCAGGTCGACAGTCCCGGCCGCCCCACGCGCCGCCAACAAGGCGGACCCGGTGGTCCGGGCGTTGCCCGGCAGCAGCCCGAGCAGCGCCGACGCCAGCACCGACTTGCCGCAGCCGCTCTCGCCGACGAGCGCCAGGCACTCCCCCGCGGCCAGGTCGAAGGTGGCATCGGTGACGGCCGCGATGTGCCGTCCGCCGCGCATCCGGAAGCGGACGCCCAGGCCGCGTACCGACAGCACGGGCGGGGTGACCGGCGAGGACTCGGGCGTGGTCACAGCATCAGCTCCGATCGGCGGCGCGGATTGATCCGTTCCCGCCACACCCCGGCGAGCCCGGCGATGGCGAGCGTGGGGACGATCAGGAACAGCCCGGGGAACAGCGTCGGCCACCAGTCGCCCGCGAGCAGCGAACCGCGCGCCGTCTGCACCAGATTGCCGAGACTCGCCTGGTGGCTGGGCAGGCCGAGACCGAGGAAGGAGAGCGCCGACTCGTGCCACATGGCGTGCGGCACCATCAGTACGGCGGCGAGCCCCGCCTGCGGCAGAACCCCCGGCAGCAGATGGCGCACCGTGATCCGCCACCGCGACGAGCCGCCGGAGACCGCTGCGTCCACGTACGGGCGCGAGCGCAGCGACAGGACCTCGGAGCGGACGATCCGGGCGGTGGAGAGCCAGTGCGTCAGCGCGACCGACACGATCACCGGCCAGACGCCGGGCCGGAACATCGCGACGATGAAGATGCCGAGGAGCAGATGCGGCACCGACGAGAAGGTGTCGACGAGCCGCATGACGATCCGGTCGGTCCAGCCGCCGAAGGCCGCGGCGGCGGCGCCCACGGCCGTGCCGATGACGGTGGCCACGAGGGCGGCGACCAGTCCGACGAGGAGCGAGACGCGGAGCCCGTACACACAGCGCAGGAGCAGATCGCGGCCGACGTCATCGGTGCCGAACGGGTGGGCGAGGGAAGGTGGTTGAAGTTTGAGCGCGAGATCGACCGCCTGCTGGTCGAGTTGGACGACCGGCGGGACGACCAGGACTGCCAGCGCCACGGCGGCGACGATGACGGCCGAGGTGACGGCACGGACCGTCCGGGTCGAGCGCCGGCTGCGTCCGCGTGAGCGCCAGCGCACATCGCCCGCTGCCTTCGGTGCGGGCGACTGCTCGGTGTCAGCCATCGAAGCCCACCCTCGGGTCGGCGAGTCCGTACAGCAGGTCGGAGAGGAGATTGCCGAGGAGTACGGCCGCCGTGGCGAGCACGGTGAGCGCCGCCAGCAGCGGGAAGTCCACGGAGGTCGCCGCCTCGACGGTGGCGGCCGCGATCCCCGGCCAGCTGAAGACCGTCTCGATCAGGAGCGCGCCGGTGATGAGTTCGGGGACGCGCGAGCCGATGAGGGTGAGCATCGGCAGCATCCCGGACCGCCAGGCGTGCCCGAGCAGCACGGTCCGCTCGCCCAGTCCTCTGGCGCGCGCCCCGCGTACGGGATCCTCCGCCAGCGCGTCCGCGACCCCCTGCCGTACGTAGAGGTAGAACCAGGGCATCTGCGAGACACCGAGAACGGCCGCGGGCAGCACCAGATGCGAGGCGACCTGGCCGAAGGTGACGAGGTCGCTCCCCGAGTCGGTGAGACCACCGGCCGGCAGGACGTCGAGCCGCAGCGCGAAGAACCAGATGGCGAGCAGCCCGAGCCAGAACACCGGCGCGGCTTCGAGGGTGTACGCGGCCGTGCTGACGCAGCGGTCCAGGAGGCCGCCGGGGCGGCGGGCGGCGGCCACGCCCAGCGCCGTACCGAGCAGGATCGCGACGAGGAACGCGGTGGTGGCCAGGAGCACGGACCAGCCGAGGCGTTCGGTGATCACCTCGGCGACGGGCCGGCGCATGACACTGGAGTCGCCGAGGTCGCCGGTGACGGCCGACGTCAGCCACTCCCACCAGCGCGGGACGAGTGCCTGGTCCACACCGAGGTTGGCGCGCAGTTGGTCGAGGGTCTCCTGCGAGGCGGTGAGACCGGCGGTGCCGGCGTACGCCTTGACTGGATCGAACGGGGAGGCGGCGGCGACGGCGAAGACGCCGAAGGTGACGACCAGCAGGACCGGGGCGGCGAACAGCAGCCGCCGCCCCGTCATCCGGGCCATCGCCCCCCACGGGAGGCGGCGGCTCACGGCGTGCGGGCCCACTGCTCGACGTTCCACCAGGGGCCGGACGCGAGGCCGTGGTCGTGCGGTTCGACCTGGGTGGTGAGGGTGCCCCAGGTGTCGTCCACGACATAGATGTGGTCGATATGGGTCAGGAAGGTGTAGCCGGGGTCCTTCATGAGTTCACGCTGGACTGTGTCGTACGCGGCCTTCCGCGCGGGCTTCTCGCCGCTCTCGCGACCGGTGTCCAGGGCCTTGTCGACGGCCGGATTGTCGTACCAGGCCATGTTGTTGAAGCCGTCCCCGGCGAGGCCGGAGCTGAGGAGGCTGAACTGGTCGAAGTCCGGGTCGCCGGGCGCCCCGCCGCCCGCGAGGACGGCGTCCGCCTTCATCCGCGGCTCGATGACCTCCCACGTACCGGCCTGGGTCTTGATGTCGATGCCGGCCTTCTTGGCGTCGGACGCGTAGGCGAGGGCATGGTCCTGGCGGAGCTTGTCGCCGGTGAGATACCAGAGCGGGAAGCTCGCGCGTACGCCGTCCTTCGTACGGATGCCGTCGGGGCCGGTCCGCCAGCCCGCCTCGTCGAGTACGCGCTTGGCCCCCGCGAGGTCGTGCGGGCGCTCGGTGCCCCGGGTGAACCACTCGCTGTCGGTGGGGACGGGACCGTAGGCGGCCTTGCCCGCACCGTCGAGGATCTTGTCGACCATGGTTTCGCGGTCGACGGCGACGTCGAGCGCGCGGCGTACAGCGGTGTCGCCCGTGACCTTGTTGTGGGTCGGCAGGGTGACGGTGCGGTAGTCGTACGTCGTGGCCGCGTACGTCCGCTTCCCCTTGTCGTTCTTGAAGCCCTTGGCGAGATTGGGCGGCAGGATCGCGCCGTCGAGGTCACCGGCCCGGAGCCGGGTGGCGCGTACGTCGTCGTCCTTGATGATCGCCATGGTGAACTTCTTCACCCTGGGCTCGCCGCCCCAGTACTCCGGATTGGCCTTGAAGCTGATCTTCTCGCCCTTGGACCAGTTGGTGAGGAGATACGGCCCCGTGCCCACGGGCTTGCTGGTGAACGGGCCCGAGTTGACGTCCTGCTTGCCCGCCACATGCTCCGGCGCGATGGGGAGCACGGTCCGCTGGGCGAAGGGCGCGTAGGGGTACTTCAGGGTGAAGACGACGGTGCTCTCGCCCTTGGCCGTGACGTCCTTGACGGCCGCCAGCTCGGTCTTGGACGGGTTGTTGGTCTTCGCGTCCAGGATGGTCCGGTAGGTGAAGACGACATCCGCCGCGCTGAAGGACTTGCCGTCGCTGAACTTCACGTCGTCGCGCAGCCGGTAGGTGTAGGTCATGCCGTCCACGGCGACCTCGGGGAGCGCGGAGGCGAGGGCGGGCTTCAGATTCATGTCGCGGCCGACGCTCAGGAGTCCGTCGAAGATCTTGGAGTTGCCGTCCTTGCCGTAGCCGAGCAACGGGCTGAGGCTGTCCGGCTCGTAGGCGATCCCCACGACGGCGGACTCCTGGTCCCCGCCGTCGCCGGAGCCGCTGTCCGGGTTCGAGCAGGCCACGGCGGTGAAGGCCAGCGAGCCGGCCAGCGCCGCCGCGACCGTGCCACGTATGGAACGGGCCGTCATGGATTCCACACCCCTACTGAAGATCAACCGTTATTGCGAACGACTCGCAATTAAACAGTATGTAAAGGGGTGCGTGTCCAGGTGGTGTGAGGGTCGAACCGATGAACAGCGCTACGCGGTCGGCCTTCCGGGAGCCGGCAGAGCGGTCAGCACCGCGAGCCTCTCGCGGTGCGATCCGGTCGAACCCAGCGCGATCTCGGCGGACTTGGCCCGCTTGAGATACAGATGCGCGGGGTGCTCCCAGGTCATGCCGATGCCGCCGTGGAGCTGGACACACTCCTCGGCCGCGTGGACGGCGACCCGGCCGCAGTAGGCCTGGGCGACCGCCACGGCGAGCGGTACGCCTGAGCTGTCGGTGGCCAGCGCGTCCGCGGCGTTGCGGGCGGCGGCGCGGGCCGAGACGACCTCCAGCCAGAGCTGGGCCATCCGGTGCTTGAGGGCCTGGAACGAGCCCACGGGTCGGTTGAACTGGTGCCGTTCGCGGGTGTGCCGCACGGTCTCCTCCAAGCACCATTCGGCGAGGCCGAGTTGCTCGGACGCGAGCAGTCCCGCACCGGTCAGCAGTCCGCTGCGTACAGCCGCCTCCGCCGTGCCCGCGTCGGCGAGCCGGGTCCCCGCGGTGAGCGCGGCGGCGTCCACGGTGACGGTCGAGAGCGGACGCGTGAGGTCGAGCGGGGTCTGCGCGCGGACGGTGACGCCGGGTGCCGCCGTCTCGACCGCGTACAGCCCGTCGTGGCCGATGACGAGCAGGACGTCGGCGATCGCGGCGTCGGCGACGGCTCTGATCGCGGCCCCCGGCGCCGTGTCGGGAAGCGGGGCGTCCGGTCCGGTGGAGAGCGGGACGGCGAGAACGGCGACCGTACGGCCTTCGGCCAGCGCGCTGAGCAGCTTGGCGACGGCCCCGCCGTCACCGGTGCCGCAGCCGAGCAGCGTGTGGGTCGCGATCACCGAACTGGTCAGGTACGGCGCGGGCGTGACCGCCCGGCCCAGCTCCTCCAGCACCACCGCCGCCTCGCGGTGGCTCGCGCCCTGGCCACCGAGCGGCTCCGGGACGAGTAGCCCGGCCGCGCCGATCCCGGCGGCGAGCGACGTCCAGAGCGCGGTGTCGTACGGGGCGCCGGACTCGGCGCGGTCGAGCGCGGCGGGGATGTCACCGCGACCGGTGAGCAGCGACCGTACGGCGGCGCGCAGGTCGTCCTCCGTCTCGGAGTACAGCAGGTCGGGCGCGTCATCCAGGGTGCTCATCGGGCGAGGTCCTTCCAAGCGACGTCCTTGTCGTCGCGCGGCTCGGCGGGCAGGCCGAGGACGCGTTCGGCGACGATGTTGAGCAGTACCTCACTCGTGCCGCCCTCGATGGAGTTGCCCTTCGAGCGCAGATAGCGGTAGCCGGCCTCGCGGCCGGTGAAGTCGACGAGTTCCGGGCGGCGCATCGTCCAGTCGTCGTACAACAGGCCCTCGTCACCGAGGAGTTCGACTTCGAGCCCGCTGATCTCCTGGTTGAGCCGGGCGAAGGAGAGCTTGAGGCCCGAGCCTTCGGGGCCTGGCCGGCCCACGGCGAGCTGCTGGCGCAGCCGTTCGCCGGTGAGACGGGCCACCTCGGCTTCCACCCAGAGCGCGAGAAGACGCTGGTGCAGCTGATGGGTACGCAGTTCGGGGCGTTCACGCCAGGTCCGGGAGACCGGGCCGATCATGCCGCCCTCGCGCGGGAGCCGGGCGCCGCCGATCGAGACGCGTTCGTTCATCAGCGTGGTCCGGGCGACCTTCCAGCCGTCGCCGACCGCGCCGAGCCGGTGGGCGTCGGGGATCCGGACGTCGGTGAGGAAGACCTCGTTGAACTCGGCCTCGCCGGTTATCTGGCGCAGCGGCCGGACGTCGACGCCGGGAGCGGTCATGTCGCAGATGAAGTAGGTGATGCCCCGGTGCTTCGGCAGGGCGGGATCGGTCCGCGCTATGAGGATGGCCCAGCGCGCGAGATGGGCGCTGGAGGTCCACACCTTCTGCCCGTTGACGATCCAGTCACCGCCTTCACCGTTCGCACCGCTGCCGCCCTCGCGTACGGCGCGGGTGCCGAGCGCGGCGAGGTCGGACCCGGCGCCCGGCTCGCTGAAGAGCTGGCACCAGACTTCGTCACCGACCCACAGGGGCCGCAGGAACCGGCGCTTCTGCTCGTCGGTGCCGAACCCGAGGATGGTCGGCGCGGCCATCCCCAGGCCGATACCGATCCGGCGCGGGTCGTTGTCGGGCGCGCCCGACGCGGCCAGTTCGGCGTCGACGACCGACTGGAGAGAACGGGGGGCGTCGAGTCCGCCGAGACCGGCCGGGAAGTGCACCCAGGCGAGCCCGGCGTCGAAGCGGGCCTTCAGGAAGTCGGCCGGTTCCGTGTCGGCCGGCGGGTGAGCGGCGAGCAAGTCCCTTGTACGGCGGCGCAGTTCGGCCGCGTCGATCGCGTTCATCGCTCGCCCGCCCCCGATCCGATGCCGGGGAGTACGACGAGGCGGCCGGTGGTCGTGCCGTCGGCGACACGCTGGACGGCTGACGCGGCCTCCGCCATCGGGACGCGCTCGCTGATGAGCGGCTTGACGACGCCCTTGGCGGCGAGTTCGGTCAGCTCCTGGTGACAGCGGAGGATCGCGGCGGGGTCCTTCTGCCTGTAGAGGCCCCAGTGCAGACCGAGGATCGAGTAGTTCTTCACGAGCGCGTGGTTGAGCGCGGGGCTCGGGATCGCGCCGCTCGCGAAGCCGATGACAAGGATGCGGCCCTCGAAGGCGACGCACTTGGCGGACTGGGCGTACGCGTCGCCGCCCACGGGGTCGTACACGACGTCCGCGCCGCGCCCGCCGGTGAGTTCCTTGACGGTCGCGACGATGTCCTCGGTGCGCCGGTCGATGACCTGGTCGCAGCCCAACTCCCGTGCCACACGGGCCTTTTCCTCACCGCCCACGACACCGATGACGGTGGCGCCCGCGGCCTTGCCGAGCTGGACGGCCGCGCTGCCGACACCTCCGGCGGCGGCGTGCACGAGCAGCGTCTCGCCCGCCTGGAGGTGCGCTCTGCGGTGCAGCCCGAACCACCCCGTCTGGTAGGCGATGTGCAGGGCCGCCGCCTCGGCGTCGTCGAGGGCGCCGGGCGCGGGAAGTACGGCCGACTCGTCGGCGACGACGTACTCGGCGAGTCCGCCGTGGGGCAGGGCCGGGGTCGCGATGACGCGCCGCCCGTCCCCGGTCTCGGCGCAGACCTCGACACCGGGCGTGAAGGGCAGCGGCGGGCGGACCTGGTACTGGCCCCGGCAGAGCAGGGCGTCCGGGAAGTTGATGTCGGCGGCCAGGACCTTCAGCAGGAGCTGCCCGTCCCCCGGTGCCGGTGGATCCACCTCGTCCAGGCGCATCACCTCGCCCGGCTCGCCGTTCCGGTGCACTCGCCATGCCTGCATGCGGGGGCCTCCACAGATGAGGGTCGGTACGCGCTCATCCGCATACTAAGCGGTCGCTTGCCCGCTGGGAACAGCCCTGCGAGCACCACACCCCCCCCGGCGCCTCACCCCTTGCCCGCCGCCTCCGTCACCTCGGCGCCTTGGCGCGCGACGGCGACCACCGCCATGTCGTCGTCGCGTTCGCCCTTCGTCCACCGGCCGATCGAGCTGAACAGGGCGCCGATCAACCGCTCCGGGTCACGGTCGGGGGGCTGCTTCAGTTCACTGCACGGGTCGTAGAAGGTCCCGGTCTCGTTCCTCGCCTCCGTCACTCCGTCCGTGACGCAGAGCAGGGTCGCACCGAGGGGGAACTCGTACGAATGGATCCCACCGCCGACACCGGGAGCGAGATCCCGCATCCCCAGGGGCGGCGACGCCTCGCCGGTGTCGAGGGGGACCAGC
The DNA here is from genome assembly GCF_036248275.1 of Streptomyces sp. NBC_01716. NCBI lineage: Bacteria > Bacillati > Actinomycetota > Actinomycetes > Kitasatosporales > Streptomycetaceae > Streptomyces > Streptomyces sp. NBC_01716. Next base: position 459,811 of record NZ_CP109181.1, read on the forward strand.
TCACCGTTCCTCAGGAGATACGGAGGGGGATGACCGCAGTTCACCAGCCGAAGGATGGTGCCGCGCCGGTTGATCTCGACCAGGAGGGCGGTGGCGAACGACTCGGCGGCGTCCGCCGAGAGAGGGTCCGAGTGTTCCTCGACGGACCGGGCGACGGCACGGTCGAGCCGATCGGCCAGCCCTACCAGATCGGCCTCGGACTCGGCGCGTTCACGGAACGCGCCCACGATGACAGAGACGGCGGAGACCGCGCCCAGGCCCTTGCCGCGCACATCAGCGATGAGCAGTCTCAGGCCGAAGGGGGTTTCCTCGACGGCGTAGAGATCACCCCCGATCCGGGCCTCGGTGTACGCCGCCTCGTATCGGCACGCGACCGTGATCGGGCCGACGATCTTGGGAAGCGGTGGCAGCAGTGCCCGCTGAAGTATCTCCGAGGTGGATCTGACCACCGAGAACTGCGCGCTCTGTTTGTCGAGCATGCGGCGCAGCGCCAGCGCGAAGGCGGAGGCGATCAGCACCTCCAGGAGCTGCACGAACTCGGCCACGAAGCCATGGCTGGCCTGGAGCGCGGAGATCGCGGTGACCGCGATGGCGACGACCACGACGAGCAGTGTGTAGCGGAACGTGCTGGTGATGGCCGCCGCCGTGGCCGCGACACCGATGAGCGCGGCGCCGCTGACGACCCTGGGGGTGATCAGTTCGAGGACGACGGCCCCGATCAGGAGCAGCGGGGGCAGCCAGTGGTACCGCTGGATCCGCTGGATCCGTGACAGCCCCTCGTCCATGACACCGGTCCTTGTCTGCCGAGCCCGTCTCTCCGTTCAGCCACCACATCACAGGAAGTCACGGGAAGAAGGCACTCGCGCGGCCCCGGCGAAGCCGTGTCAGCGGCCGAAGACCTCGAACGGCACCGCCGGCCGGCCGCCGAAGCGCGCGTCAGATCTCCCCGCGCGTCAGATCTCTCCGCGCGCCAGGCCGAGCAGCCGGTCGAGCACCCGTGGGCCCGAGACCCGGACGCCGTCGTGCTCGTACTCGTCGGTGACCCAGGTGCGCAGCCCCCGGACGGCGCGCGCCGTCTCCAGCGCGTGGCCGGTGTCGACGTACATGTCGTCGTGGTAGACGGCGGCGGCGACCGGGACCTCGTTGGCGGCCAGTCGGCCTGCGTCGTACAGCGCGGGCCAGTCCGTGCGCGCGGCCAGCAGTTCGGCGGTCTCGCGCAGCGGGCGCAGCGCGGGGTCGCTGGTGAAGTGCCAGGGGTGGATCGTCTCGCCGGTGAAGAGCAGCGGGGTGTCCCCGGCGAGTGTCCGCTCCGCGTCGAAGCGGGGGAACTCCGCGCGGACCCGCTCGGCCGACCAGGCGGTGGGGCGGTCGTCCTGGGCGTAGATCGCCTCGTGGACCAGCGCGTACAGGGGGTGCCCGGCGAAGGAGAGCTCGGCGGCCACCTTCTCCTGGAAGGCGTCGGACAGTTCGTGCCCGGCCGCTGTCCTCACGAACGCGTTGTCCAGCAACTGGTGCAGCAGGTGGGTGCCGTCGCCGGTGCCGAGGAGGATGCCGAGCGACTGGAACGCCTCGGGAGTCAGCGTGTAGCCGTTCGGCAGGACGGGACGGTGCTCGGCGATATGGGCGACGATCCGGCGGGCCCGCTCGACGTCCTGCGGATAGCGGGCGTAGTGCGCGGCGACCTTGCGTTCGATGCGCGGGTAGGCGGCGCGATAGACGTCGTCGGGCCCCGCGTCGAGCGAGGGCAGACCGCCGGTGATCAGTACGGTGCGCAGGCCCTCGGGCGCGGTGGAGAGATAGCGGACGGCGCAGAAGCCGCCGAAGCTCTGGCCGAGCACGGTCCAGGGGGCGCCGCCGGTCAGCTGCGGGCGGATCACCTCGCAGTCGCGCACGATGTTGTCGGACCTGAAGAGGGCGAGATGGTCGGCCTGTTGCTCCGGGCCGCCGAGCGCCGGGAGGGTCTGCCGGTTGAGGGGGGTGGAGAACCCGGTGCCGCGCTGGTCGAGGTGGAGCACCCGGAACTCTTCGAGGGCCCGGCCGAGCCAGGCCTGCTTGCCGATGAAACGGCGGGCGCCGAATCCGGGGCCGCCTTCCAGATAGACCAGCCAGGGCAGGTCGGCGTCGACTTTGGACGCGGCGACGGCCTCGCGCCCGTACAGCTCGATCCGCTCCCCCGACGGGTTCTCGTGGTCGAGCGGGACGGAGAAACGGTGGTCCGTGAGGACGACGCCGGGCTGTCGGTAACTGGTCAAGGGTGCTCCTGGTTCGGTGCGGGTCCGGTCACCTCGGCCGGTCCTCCCCAGACGGTACGACGGCCCGGTGCCGGCACGCCGGACGGGCCCGTGGAGCGGCCCGTCCGGCGGCGGTGGGTCAGCCGCGTGCCACCGCGATCGAACCCTGGAGCCGCTCACCCGCCTCGTAGACCATGTAGGGCACACCCCGGTCGGTCCCGAAGCTCGGGGCGGCACTGCGTCCGCTGTCCGGGGCGGTGTTGGCCGAGTCGTAGAAGAGACCGAGATGGTTGCGGCGGCTGAAGTCGTTGCCGACCTCGGTGATCAGCAGATTGCCGCCGTGCTCCTTGTCGGTGTGGTACACGACGTACGAGCTGCCGTTCCGGCTCAGCAGGTGCGGGCCTGAGATGTTGTTCACCCCGACGTCGGAGTGGCGGATGAGCGGCGTCTGGGCGAACGTCCAGTTGCGGCCGTCCGCCGACCAACCCCAGCCGATGTCCCGGCGGTTGGACTGGTTGTTGAGCATGAAGAGCATCACGTAGTGCGCGCCGCGCGAGGGCAGTTCGTGCTGGAAGACGCGGGCGTACGAGGTCTCGTTGGTGCCCGCGGGCATCATGTCCTTGGTGAGCACCACCTTGTCGTACGTGAAGGTGATGCCGTTCTTGGAACGGGCGAGGCGGGTGGTGCCGTTCTCACCGTGGAAGTAGAGCCACAGCTCCTTGAGGTCCTCCCGCCACAGGACGTGCGGGGACGCGACATGGCTGACCTTGTAGTGCGGCTGCCAGTTGTTGGAGACGATCGGGTTCGCGGTGTACTCGGTGAACGGCCCCTCCAGTGAGTCGCCGTAGGCCAGGCAGATACCGCCGGGCGCGTCGTGCGGGCCGTAGTAGAGGTAGTAACGGCCCAGCGGGTTCGCCAGCTTGTCGTAGACGCCGCGGATGCACGGGAAGATGATCTCCCCGGTGGGGTTGTACTTGAGCTGAGACGGCTTCAGAAGCGTCTTCAGATACTTGTAGTCCGGAAATCCGCCGGGCGCCGCCGCCAGGGCGGGGGCGGTGGAGGCGGTGGATGCCGCTGCGGCACCGCCCGCCGCCGCACCGGTGGCGACCACGCCGGATGCCACGGCCGCGGTCGCCGCCGCCGCGCGCAGGAAAATCCGCCGGCCGGGGTTCTCCGGCTGGTACGACTCGCTCACTTGCTCGTTGCTGTCGTGCTGTGTCATGTCGTGCTCCTCCAGGGGAGTTGAGAGATCACAGATACGTGGCGGCGGTGACGCAGAATCCGCCGAGGGCGACAGCCCAGACGTACGGGAGGGTCCGCAGCATCACCTGCTGCGGTGTGACCCCCGCGTACTGAGCGCTCCACACGGTCTGGGTGCTTGTCGGGTCCGACACACCGAAGACCTGGTTGTACGAGGTGGCGATGCCGAGCACCGCGACAGCCGGGTAGATGCCGGCGGCGATGAGGACACCGGCGATGCCCGCGCCGAGACCGAAGACGTTCAGCGGCCCCCGGTAGAGGCAGAGCGGTACGAGCAGGGTGAAGACCACGACGAACAGCACCGGGTTCTGCGGGCTGACCGCCTTGATCAGAGGCTCCAGCGCCTCCACGGCGCCGGGCAGCTTCACTGCGGCGAGCAGGATGCCGATCGCGATGAACAGTACGATCGGCGCCGCCGCGATCTCGAAGCCGCCGTACAGGGTGCGCAGCAGCCGCTTGTTCATCTCGCCCGGCCGGGTGGTGGTGACCAGCGCGTAGAGGACACCGGCCAGCATCGACGGCAGGATCGCCACGTCGAGGCCGAGGGCGAGGACCAGCGGAACGAGCGGGGTGAGCAGCGCGTACCACGGAGCGTCGCCGAGCTGCTTACGGCGCGAAGCGGGCTTCGCGGACGCGGACTTGAGCGACCAGGCGTGTTCGACGCCGCGTCGCCGCGTCTCGATGAGGACGAAGAGGATCGCGGCGGCCAGCGCGAACGGGAACAGCTTGAGCATGAAGCCGCGCACGGTGTCCACGGGCAGTTCGAGCGCGGTGGAGAAGAACTGCCAGATGGGCAGCTCGAAGGGCATACCGGCGGCGATGCCCATCAGGATCGTGCCGGCCGCGGTGACCTTGGGGATGCCGACGGCGATCATGGCGGGGATGCCGATGATGCCGGCGAGCATCGCGGCGGGGGCCGAGCCCGTGACCGTACCGACCAGGGTGGAGACGGCGAGGACACCGAGGGCGACCACGACCGGCCGGTCGCCGCCGAACTCGACGATCTTACGGACGAGGGTGCCGGCGATACCGGTCTCGTCGAGGAGCTTGCCGAGCCAGGAGCCCAGCAGGATCGCGATCATCGTGGCCGCGAGAGCCGGTGCGCCCTCCTGGATCACCGTGTCCAGGACGCTGTTCTCGCCGGTCAGCGGGGCGCCCGCGAGGAAGGCGATGACAATGGCCAGGATGGTGAGGGCGAAGGCGGTGGGAAGCCTGCGCGTGAGCATCGCGGCGACACCGACCGCCATGACAAGAAGGATGACGACGCCCATGGCGTTACTTCTCTCTTCCGTGCGGGGAGCCTTGCTGCGGGTCGGCCACGGTGGCCAGGGCGGCCGTCAGCAGGAGCGGGCTGCGGCCGAGACCGCAGACCGTGCGGGCGTAGGCGTGGGCGGCGATCTCGTCGGCGCCCGCGACATGGCCGTACAGGCGGTGACGTCCCGCGCGCAGCACGACGTGGCCGAGTGACTGCTTCAGGGCGCTCTTCGCCGGCCCGTGGTGGAGCTGTTCGTGCACGGCCTCGTGGGCGATCGCCGCTTCCCGTACCGACCCGGCCGGATACCAGTGGCGCCAGCCGAGCCGGTCGATCAACTCCTCGGCGAGGGCCAGGGTGTCGGTGAACAGCTCGACGGTCGGGACCGGCCGGGAGGTGTAGCGGGCGAGGAGGCCCTTCGCCAGGCCGTCGCCGCTCTCCACGACCCGTGCCGTGGGGGCGACATGGGCGAGCGAGGCGCCGAACTCGTCGGCGGTACGGGCCCATTGGCGCAAGCGGTCGTGGTCGCGGCTCTCGTGCGTGGGGGTGTTCGCGAGCAGCCGGACGCCGAACTCGATGTCGTCCGTCGCTTCGAGTGCTCCGATCTCCGCGAGCGTGGCGCGGTCGAGCAGGGCTGCCGTCATGAGCGCACCTCCAGGACGGCGATGACCGGCTCGTCGGCGGCGCGTGCCCGCAGTTCGCTGCGGGCGAGTGCGAGCAGCGGCTGCGGGTCGAGCACACCGGAGAGGTCGGCTATCCGGGAGCCGATGAGCAGCCGCAGGGCGGGGGCGCGGACACCGCCGTCGCCGTACGAGGTGGTCTCCCGCACCAGCCCGGCGAGTACTTCGGGCGCCCGGCCGACGGTGGTGGTCTCGACGCGGGCGTCCGGTGCGTGGAGGCGTACGACCCCGTCGGCGTCCACGACGCGTACCGGGTGGCGGTCCGCGCGGAAGCGGCGGTGCACGTCGGTGCCGTACACGGTGTGCGCGGGGGTGCCCGCGAGCACACGCACCGACGCAGGGTCGGTCTTGAGGCTGTCGGCGGCGGCGCGCAGCCGGTCGGTGTCGTCCGCCCGGTGGGCGCGGTCCTGCGTACGCAGCTCCGTGGCGCCGGTCGCGACGGCCCGCACCGTGCTGGTCTGCGGGTCGACGGTGACCTCCACCTCGACGCCGTCCGCCGCCGCGCCCTGGGCGACGACCGCGGCTTCGGCCTCGGCCCGTACGGCGAGGATCTGTTCCTGGCCGGCGCCGGGGATGATCCGTTCGACCTGCTCACGGATGAGGGCGAGGGCGACGCCGATGGGGCTGATGACCTCGTTGTGGCGGGCGATCCTGCCCTCCTGGCCGGTGACGGCCGCGAGGTGCGGGGTGACGGAAGCCGCGCCGCCACCACCGCCGACGAGCACGGCGGTGTCCTTGTCCAGGCGGTAGTCCCGGATCATCGCGTCGACCACGGACTTCACCTGGTCGGTGCCCGCGTCCAGGACCCGGGCCGCCGCCGTGGCGACGTCCGTGCCGAGCGCGGCGGCCAGGGGGGCCACCGCGGCGTTCGCCACGGCCGGGTCGCAGTGCGCGAAGTCGCCTTCGGGGACCCGGCCCAGCGCGTTGGCCGCGCAGGTCATGGTGATCGCGAAGCGTCCGCCGGCGGCGTCGAGGACCGCGTAGTCGGCCGGGTCGTCCTCCATCGGCCGGATCGTGGTGACCTTCGCGTCCCGCAGGTCGTCGAGGGTCGCGAAGCAGGCGTACGGCAGCCCCGCGATGTGCGCGCTGCGCGGCCCGGCGCCGGTGACCTTGCCACCGCCGATACGGACCATGGAGCCGCCGCCGACGCCGACGGTCCTGACGTCGAGCGCCGACAGGTACGACGCCTTGCCGAGGATGGTGGCGTGCCGGACGGCGACCTTGCCCCGCCGTACGACGCTGATGTCGGTGGACGTGCCGCCGGTCTCCAGGAACAGGCCCTCGCTGACGCGCTCCTGCATGAGCGCGCCCGCGACGCCCGCCGCCGGTCCTGACAGCACGGTGAGCAGCGGCCTGCGCCGCATCTCGTCCAGCGACATCACTCCCCCGTCGCAGCGCATCACCATCAGCGGCGCGTTCACACCCGCCTTGGTGATGGACGCGTCGACCAGGTCGGCGGTGGCGAGCATGCGCGGCAGGATCGCGGCGTTCACGACGGCGGTCCTGGTCCGCTTGTGGAGCCCGTACAGCGAGGTGATCTCGTGCGCGGCGGTCGTCGGCAGTCCGCGCTCCCTGGCCACGGCGACGACCGTGTCCTCGCCCTCGGGGCGGTCGACGCTGAACGGCTGGCTGGCGACGACGACTTGGGCGCCCTCCTGGACGACCGCCTCGACGGCGGCGCGCACGGCGGGCCCGTCGTCCGGGTCGGCGACATGGGCGTAGGCGAGCGGAAGCCGCTTGCCCGGGGTGAGTTCGAGCTTCCGGAAGGCGGCGAGCCTGCGGGTGAACCCGGCGCTCGGACCGGTGCCGAGACCGATCAGACCGACTGTGGCGACGTCGCCCTCCAGCAGGGCGTTGGTAGCCTGTGTGGTGCCGTGGGCCAGGAAGGCCACGTCCTTCGGGGCGTGTCCGGTCTGCTCCAGCAGACGGTCGAGAGCTTCCACGATGCCGTGGGCGACGCCGTCCTGGTGATGGTGGCTGGTGGGTACCTTCACCTGCCCCAGGAGTTCCAGGGTCGTGGCGTCTACGGCCACGGCGTCGGTGAAGGTTCCGCCCACGTCGATGCCGACGCGGATGCGGTGGGTGTTCATGGCTTGGGCACCTCCTTGTGCACAGTTGGCATGGCGCGGGCGGTAGGCCGGGCGGGGCAGGTGGAGCTGCTCCTGCCCGGCTGTTCCGTCCCCGTGTCGCCGGGTGTCGTCAGTAGCCGCGTACGTCGGGCCAGTGGCGCTGCACTCCCTCGCGGTCGAGCAGCCGGGCGAATCGGTCGAACCGCTTGTCCTCGGCCTGGACCTGGTGCGGTTCGACGCCCTCGGCGACGCAGTGTGCGGCCAGCGCGCCCGCGACCTCGCCGATGTTCCATTCCACCGGGTGGAGCCGGTAGCAGCCGTTGGTGATGTGGGTGGTGCCGATGTTCTTTCCGGCGGGCAGCAGATTGCGGACCCGGCGCGGTACGAGTGCGCCGAGGGGGATCTCGAAGGGCACGGAGCCGATGTCGATGTAGTTGTCGCCGCCGGTTGAGGGGTGCAGGTCGATGCGGTAGTTGCCGACGCCGACGGAGTCCCGGTAGCGGGTGCCGCCGTGGGGGCCGACGATGTCGATCGCGACGTCGTGCTCGGTGACGGTGGTGACGGCCTTGATACGGCGTGACTCGCGTACGTACGGCGCCTTGGCGAGCCCGTCGGGCGTGCCGGTGATGTCGGGACGCGGGCGCAGGCCGGGGAATCCCGTGCCGCCGTCGGCGCGGGGCGCCTCGGTCTGGAGCCAGTACAGGACCGACAGCGAGAGCTGGCGCGCCTCGGCGAGCGCGGCGGCCGACGTCTCCTCGCCGGCGCCGATCAGGGGCTTCAGCCAGTAGTCGTTCAGGGGCCAGTTGACGAGCGTGATGTCGGAGTCGAACGCGCCGGGCCGGTGCAGCTTGCGGGCGAGGATCCGGCGGAAGCCGAACAGTTCCTTGTCGCCGGCGTCGGCCGACTGGTCGGCGGTGACGTCGAGCGGGTCGAGGTCCGGGTTGGGCACGAAGGTGCGCGGTACGGCCTCCAGCGTGCGGGGGTCGGGCGCGAGGAAACCGAGCAGCGGTCCGGGCCAGAAGTCCGGCTGGTACGTGCGCCAGAAGTCGTAGTCGGCCGGGCGCTCGATGGTGTGGTCCTCGCCCTCGTGGTGGGAGAGCGCGAAACACACGGTGATGCCCTGCTGGTTGAGGGGCTGGGCCTCCTCGGGGGCGTGCGGCTCGTCGAACTCGCTCCTCGCCTCGGCGCCGATCGCGTGCTCCACGCCGGCCAGTTCGAGGAGTTCGCCGGTCTCGGTCGCGTCGATGACGTAACGGGCTCTGATCGTACGGCGGCTGCCGTCCCGCAGGTCGGTGAGCGTGACCGACCGTACGGTGTCGTCGTCGCCCGCGTCGGCGGCGACGGGGCGGTGTTCGGTCAGCAGCGTGAGCCGGCCCGACGAGCGGTGCGGCGCGAGCATGGCGTCAAGGACGGCGAGGGCGACGCGCGGCTCGTGGCAGAGCTTGCTGACCCGGCCGGCGCCGGGGTTGAGATCGGTGAGCGCCAGCGCCTCGGAGCGCAGCGGGTACCACTCGCGGTAGTGGTCCCTGATGGACTCGCGCAGTCTGCGGTACGAGGCGGTGGTGCCGAACTGCTCGACCCACGGGTGCTCGTCCGGCGGGACGGCCTGGGAGGTGAGCTGGCCGCCGATCCAGTCCGTCTCCTCGGTGAGGACGACCGTGCGTCCGGCACGGCAGGCGGCGAGGGCGGCGGCCACGCCGCCGAGCCCGGAGCCCACGATGAGGATGTCGGGTGCGGATATCACGGATCTCCTTGAAGTGCATTGTGTTGCTTGGTACTTGGTGTGCGGGGGGGGTCGGCGCGCTGGGCGCCCGGTCGGGTTCAGAGCTGGGCGGGTGGCGGGCCCGCCGTCGTACCGGGCCGGAAGGCACAGGCCACCAGCGGTTCCGTGGCCTGCTCCCCCGCCACCAGCGCGGCGAGCATCCGCACGGCGGCGGCGCCCAACTGCGGCCGGGGGATGTCGAATCCGGTGGGCGTCGGCCCGTCGGACAGGTCCGGCGGCGGGCTGCCGAGCAGCGCGAGCGACGCGTCGCGCGGGCAGTCGATGCCCACGAAGTGCGCGGCGCCGTGCAGCGCGCGCCAGGCGTCCCCGGTGTCGGTCTCCTCGGCGACGAACGCGGTGACGCCGTCGTCGAGCCAGGCGCGCAGCCGTTCGGCGGTGAGGTCGTGCTCCGGGTCGGCGGAGCGGAACACGGCGGCCGGACCGCCGGGCAGCCCGGCCTCCTCCAGACCCTTGAGGAAGCCGTGCTCACGATCGGTGGAGGCGGCTGCCTCGTCGTCCTCCCGGACCAGCACGATCCGCCGGTGGCCGAGCCCGGCGAGATGCGTGACGACCTCCTTGCTGGCGCTGACGTAGTCGGCGCCGACCCACGCCAGACCCTCCAGCTCGTCCCTGCGGCCGAGGTGGACGACGGGGAAGCCGTCGTCCACCAGGCGCAGCAGCTCGTCGGCCGGCGCGTGGCGGCCGAGGAAGAGACAGCCGTCGGCGAGCCGTACCCGGTTGAGCGCCTGCGGTCCGGCGGCCCCCGCGCCGCCGGTGCTGGAGCCGGTGAAGAGCACCAGGTCGTAGCCGCGTGCGGCGGCTTCCTGCTCGACGCCGACAAGGAACGGGTAGTACGAGTGCTGCACGTCGGTCGGGAAGGTGGACGTGAAGCTGAAGACCCCGAGCAGATTGTTCCTGGCCGCGGCGAGCCGGCTGGCCGCCGGGTCGGGGACGTAGCCGAGGATCCGTACGGCGTCGAGCACCTTGCGCCGGGTCTCCTCGGAGATCGTCGCGCCCTGCTTCCGGGCCCCGAGCACCAGCGAGACCGTGGCCTGTGAGACCCCGGCGAGCCTGGCGACCTCGGCCTGGCGGGGGCGCGCCGTACGGCCCGGGGGTGCGGGGGTCCGGCCCGGCCGGGCCCGCTTCCTGGGTTCCTCCACCGTGTTCCTCCGGATCGTTAATGCGTATTAGTAATGCGCATTGACGAGTACTGTGGACCTCCGGGGCGGCGCCGGTCAAGAGATCGCCAAAACTTCTTTCGCACACCCCTGCGAGTCCTGGGCGGTCCCGCCTCGTCTCTCCCGGGGCACTTCTGCGACGGGCACGCGGGACGTACGGTGTGCTCGTCCGCCCGCGAAACCCGAGGTGATACCGCACATGGCCCTGTTCGATCTGCCCCTCGACGAGCTACGGAGCTATCGGAGCCGCTCCGTGGAACCGGCCGACTTCGACGACTTCTGGGCGACGACTCTCGCCGAGGCCCGCACCCACGATCTGAACCCGGTCTTCAAGCCCGTCGAGACGGGTCTGTCGACCGTCGATGTGTACGACGCGACCTTCGCCGGCTTCGGCGGCCACCCGGTCAAGGGCTGGTTCGTCCTGCCGGCGGGGGCCCGTGAACCGCTGCCCCTGGTGGTCGAGTTCGTCGGCTACGGCGGCGGGCGCGGGCTGCCGCACGCGCGACTGCTCTGGCCATCGGCCGGCTTCGCGTACTTCGTGATGGACACCCGGGGCCAGGGCGCCGGGTGGGGCGGCAGCGACACCCCGGACCCGGTGGGCAGCGCGTCCGCGTTCCCCGGCTTTATGACCCGGGGCATCGAGGACCCGCACGAGTACTACTACCGCCGGGTCTTCACCGACGCGGTCCGCGCGGTGGAGGCCGCCCGCTCCCATCCGCTCGCCGACGCCTCCCGCACGGCCGCGATCGGCCGCAGCCAGGGCGGCGGGATCACGCTGGCGGTGTCCGGCCTGGTGCCGGACCTGGTGGCGATCGCGCCCGACGTCCCGTTCCTCTGCGACTTCCCCCGGGCGACGACGCTCACCGACAGGCACCCGTACCGGGAGGTGGGCAAGTACCTCAACACCTACCGCCGCCGGGGCGAGTTGGTCCGGCGGACGCTCAGTTACTTCGACGGGGTCCACTTCGCGGCGCGCGGCCGGGCCCCCGCGATGTTCTCGGCGGCCCTGGAGGATCAGACCTGCCCGCCGTCGACGGTGTTCGCGGCGTTCAACGCCTATCCGCACGAGGACCGGACCATAGAGGTGTACGAGTTCAACGACCACGAGGGCGGCGAGCAGTATCAGGAGGAGGCCCAACTGGGCTGGCTGCCGCCCCGTCTGACGGCTTGACAGTTCTCTCGTCTCTCGTCTCTCGCCGGTCGTCGCGGCGCGGCGCGGCGCGGCGCACGGTCATTCCGGCGCCGCGTCCTCCGGTGTGCCGCGCGCGAGCGTGGCGAGGAGGTCCAGGGCATCGGTGAGCGTGCGGTGGGAGGGAGTGCCCAGGGCCAGCCGCACGGCGTTCGGGGCGCGTCCGGTGCCGACGGTGAACGCGGCGCCGGGCGCGATGGCGATGCCGTGGCGGCCCGCGGCGGCCACGAAGGTCTCGGCGCGCCAGTGGTCGGGCAGCTCCCACCAGCAGTGGTAGGCACGGGAGTCGGCGTGGACGGTGAAGCCCGCCAGGCTCTCGGCCCTGATCCGCTGGCGCTCCACGGCATCGGCGCGCTTGGCGCGCCCGATCGCGGCGGCCGTGCCGTCGGTCGTCCACTGCGTCGCGGCGTCGAGGGCGAACCGGCCCGCCGACCAGGCTCCCGACCGCAGGGCCGAGGCCAGGCGCTGCTCGAAGCCGGGCGGTGCCACGGCGTAACCGAGCGTCAGTCCGGGCGCGAGCCGCTTGGACATGCTGTCGAGGACGATGGTGCGTTCGGGGGCGAGGCCGGCGAGCGGGGAGACGTCGTCGCGGAGGAATCCGTAGATCGCGTCCTCGATGATGTACAGATCCAACGCCCGCATCGTTTCGACGAGTTGAGCCCTGCGGTCGGGCGGGGCCGTCATGCCGAGCGGGTTGTGGAGCGTGGGCTGCAGATAGACGGCCCGTAGCGGCGGCGCGGCGGCCAATGCCTCCGGCAGGAGTCCGTACTCGTCCATGGCGAGCGGGACGAGGGTGATCCCGAGGCGGGCGGCGATGCCCTTGACGACGGGATAGGTGAACTCCTCCACGCCCAGCCGTTCCCCGGCCGGGACGCAGGCCGCGAGGGCAGCGGCGATCGCCTGGCGGCCGTTGCCCGCGAAGAGGATCCGCTCCGGGTCGGGTGTCCAGCCGGCGCGTGCGAGGAGCGGCACGGCGGCTTCGCGGGCGGCTGCGGATCCGGAGCCGCCGAGCGGGCGAAGGCTTGCCGCGAGTACGTCGGGGCGCTGTATGCGTGCCATACCGGCGGCGAGGAGTTCGGCCTGCTCGGGCAGTACGGGGAAGTTGACCTCCAGGTCGACCCTGGCCTCGCTGGGCTCCGTGAGCGTCGGCTGCGGACCGGGCGGCGCGGCGCGCACGAAGGTCCCGCGGCCCACTTCCCCGACGGCCAGTCCGCGCCGGATCAGCTCGCCGTAGACCCTGGCCGCCGTGGAGTTGGCGATTTTACGGCTCCGGGCGAACGGCCGCTGCGGGGGCAGCCGCTCCCCCGGGCGCAGACGCCCGGCCCGGATGTCGGCCGCCAGTTGGTCGGCGATCAGGCGGTAGTCCTCCATGGCGGCCCCTCCCCGGAGTGCGGATGGCGGATTGCGGCTCCGCAGATTGCACCGAGATCAATCTCGTCATTGCATCGAGATATTGCACCACTTAGCATCGAGACGCAAGCCGGACGCCTCACGGGCCGGCGACGAGCGAAGGACACGGACATGAGCACCACGACGCTTCACGACATCACCCTCGCCTACGACGACGCGGGTGGGGACGGGGCTGAGGGCGGCGCCGATGTCCTGGTCCTCGTACACGGGCATCCGTTCGACCGCTCCATGTGGCGGCCCCAGATCGAGACGTTCGCCGGCCCCCGGCGGCGGGTGATCGCCGCCGATCTGCGCGGCTACGGCGGGAGCACCGTCGTGCCCGGCACGACGACACTCACCACCTTCGCGTGGGACATCGCCGCGCTCCTCGACCGGCTGGGCGTGGACCGTCCCGTACTGGGCGGCCTTTCCATGGGCGGCCAGATCGTCCTGGAGTTCTACCGGCTCTTCCCGGAGCGGGTCCGGGCCCTGGTGCTGGCCGACACCTTCGCCGCCGCCGAGACGGCGGCGGGCAAGGTGGCGCGCAACGCGATGGCCGACCGGCTCCTGCTGGAGGGGATGGGGCCGTACGCGGACGAGGTGCTGACCAAGATGGTGGCGCCCCGCAACGTCGACGCTCTGCCCGCGGTGGCCGGGCACGTACGGGACATGATGCGCGGCGCGCCGCCCGAGGGAGCCGCAGCGGCCCTGCGGGGCCGGGCCGAACGGCCGGACTACGTCGCCATGTTGGGGCGTGTCACGGTGCCGGCGCTCGTCGTGGTCGGCGGCGAGGACGAGTACACGCCGGTCGCCGACGCGCGCGTGCTGAGTGAGGGGATACCCGGCGCGAGGCTCGCGGTCATCGAGGGAGCCGGGCATCTGCCCAACCTGGAGCGGCGGGCGGAGTTCGACGCGGTGCTCGGTTCATTCCTCGACTCCCTGCCGCCCATTGCTCCTCGCGGCTGACCGCGAGTGCCCGCGCCGTCGCACCCCGAGGGACCGTACCCCTCCGGTCCCGTCTCTCCTATGCTTTGGCCGCGCGCCAGCAGGGCCGCAGTCGGGAAGGGAAACGCACATGCTGAGCAAGCATGAAGCCGCCGAAGCCGTCCGCGAGGCCAAGGTGAGGACGGGGATCACCTGGGCCCAACTCGCCGAAACCGTCGGCAAACCGCTCGCCTGGACCACGGCCGCGCTCCTTGGCCAGCATCCGATGGAGAAGGACGACGCCAACAGGGCGGCGGCGCTCCTGGAACTGGGCGAGGACGCCGCGGTCGCCTTCCAACTCCAGCCGTCGCGCGGGGCGTTGGACGCGGCGGTGCCGGTCGATCCGACGATCTACCGGCTGTACGAGGTCGTCCAGGTCTACGGTCCGACGATCAAGGAACTGATCCACGAACAGTGCGGCGACGGCATCATGAGCGCCATCAACTTCCGGCTGGACGTCCGGCGCGTGCCGGACCCCGCCGGTGACCGCGTGGTGATCACGCTCGACGGCAAGTACCTCCCGTACCAGTGGTGACGGGTCTGCCTACGCCGGCGTGCGGGCGCTCAGGGCGCGCGTGAACCAGTCCAGCGCCGGGGCCCGCCATCCGTTGATGACGGCGAGCAGTTGGAGGTAACGCGGGTGGAGCGTGTCGCCGTCCATGAATCCAACTCTCGTGTCTCCCCCGGCGGGAGACTCAACTCCGTGGCGCACGCCCCAGTACGTACGCCTGGATGGCGGTCACCGCCGCGCCGCGTGCCCAGAGGCCGAAGTCCACGGGCCGTACGTCGAGCGAGACGGCCGCCGCCCGCGGATCCCGGTCGTACGCGAGGCCGTCGCGCAGCGCCTCGTCCGCCACCTCCGCCAGCCGTGACCCCTCGCCCGTCAGGACGATCTCCGTGGTGAGGGTGAGGTTCGCGACGGCGGCGATCAGGCGCCCCAGGGCCCGTCCCGAGGCCATGACCAGCGGCCCGGCCACCGGGTCGCCGGCCGCCGCCAGTTCGAGGCACTCGTCGTACGGGACGTCGCGCCGCAGACCGACGGAGGCGGCGGCGCGGAGGGAGGCCATCGAGAGCATGGCGGTCGCACAGCCGCGGTGCCCGCGCGGACAGAGCGGTCCCAGGGGGTCCAGCGGGAAGTGTCCGAGGAGGCCGACCCCGGCGTCGGGGCTGTCCACGACGCGGTCGTGGACGACGAGGCCGTAACCGATGCCCGCTCCGACGGTGAGAACAGCGAAGCGGTCGTGACCGCGTGCGGCGCCGAACCAGTGTTCGGCGCGGGTGAGCGCGAGCAGGTCGTTGTCGACGGCGGTGGGCACCCCGAGGGCGTCGAAGAGCAAGGCGCCGAGCGGTACCTCGTCCTCCCACTCCAGGAAGGGCGCTTGGGTGACCGTCGCGTGGTCGGCCACACAGCCGCCCAGGCTGACTCCGGCGGCGGCGATGTGCGTTGTCCCCGGGGGGAGTTGGGCAACGAGTTCGGCCGCGAGCGAGCGCAGGACGGCGACGACCGAGGCCGGGTCGCGGTCCGGCAGGTCCGCCCGCGCGGAGGCGACGACCTCGGCGCGGAGCGTGGTCAGTACGGCGTGCACGGACTCGTGGGTGATCTTGGCGCCGATGAAGTGGTGCGCGTCGGCGACGATGTCGAGCGGTCGGGTGGGGCGCCCGGCACGCGGTTCGTGGCTGGTACCCGACTCGACGAGGAGTCCGCTGTCCAGGAGCGGTTTCGCCAGCCGGGTGAGGCTGCCCGCGGACAGGTCGAGCCGGCGGGCGAGTTCGCTGCGGGACAGCGGGCCGCGCAGCAGCACTTCCAGGGCGACGGCGTGCGTGGCGCCCGAGAGCGGGGTCCACGGCGCTGGAGTCACATACAAGGGAGGGGCCTTCCGCGGCGGGGCGACGCCGGTCGAGTGGTCCGCCCATCCTGCCAGGCGCTCTCATTTACTTCCACACCGGAAGTAAACATTCCTCCAGGGATCTGTTTTCGCCACATGGAACACACAGCACCCGCCTCTTGACGGACGAAAACTTCCACCCTGAAACTAAAGAGGCTTACGAGATCAGGCACGGGCCGCCCGGTGGCCGATGGACGACGGACAACCCGAGGAGCCGTATGCAGACCGGTGCCGCCCGTGGCCACCTCCACCTCCGCGCGCCGGGTACGAGCCTGGTCCTGGACTGCACCGGCGACCGGCTGCCCCGCGTGCTCCACTGGGGCGACGATCTCGGTGACATCGCGGCGACGGGACCAGGGCGTGTTTTAGAAGTAGCGTCGTCCGCCCATCGGGCGGGGCCCACGGCGTCTGGTGCGTGCGATCGCAAGGCGGAGGATCAGCCCCGTAGATGGACCGGACGTACTTGGATGACTCCGACAACGCAGCGAGCGCGCGTGCCAGACGCCGTGGGCCAGACGGGACTTCTCAAACACGCCCTGGCCGAGCTGGCCACGGCCGGCGCCGCCCGGCAGATGTCCAACACCCTCGATCTGCCCGTACCGCTCTCGCTCCTGCCGGAGCACTCGGCCGGCTGGCTCGGTACGCCGGGCCTCACCGGGCACCGCGACGGGGCCGACTTCTCCACCGCCTTCACCGTCCGCTCGATCCGTACCGTCCGCATGCCGGACCTTCCCGATGCGCACGCGCTCACGGTCGACGCCGTGGACGAGCACGCCCGGCTCGGCCTCGTGCTGGAGATCGAGCTGACCCCTTCCGGGCTCGTACGGCAGCGTGCCACCGTCACCAACCGCGACACCGGCGAGCGCCCGTACGTCCTCGACGGTCTGCTGCTCACCCTCCCCGTGCCCGCGCACGCCACCGAACTCCTCGACCTCACCGGCCGGCATGTGCGCGAACGCAGCCCGCAGCGGCACGAGTTCACGCTCGGCACGCATCTCCGCGAGAACCGGCGGGGCCGCACGGGCACCGACGCGACGCTGCTGCATCTCGCGGGCGAGCGCGGCTTCGGATTCCGTACGGGTCAGGTCTGGGGTCTGCATGTGGCGTGGAGCGGCAACCACCGCACCCTGGCCGAACGCACCCCCGCCGGGGTGTCCCTGCTCGGCGGCGGCGAGACCCTGCTCCCGGGCGAAGTCCTGCTGACAGGCGGCAAGTCGTACACGAGTCCCTGGATCATCGGGTCGTACGGCCATGGGCTGGACGAGATGGCCGGGCGCTTCCACCAGCAGCTGCGCGCCCGGACCCACCACCCGAGGCGGCCCCGGCCGGTCACGCTCAACACCTGGGAGGCCGTCTACTTCCAGCAGGACCTCGGCAGGCTCACGGCACTGGCGGACGCCGCCGCCGAGGTGGGCGCCGAACGGTTCGTCCTGGACGACGGATGGTTCAAGGGCCGCCGGCACGACCGCGCCGGGCTCGGCGACTGGTACGTGGACGAGACCGTCTGGCCCGAGGGGCTGCGTCCGCTGGTGGACCATGTCCGGTCCCTGGGGCTGGAGTTCGGGCTGTGGGTCGAGCCCGAGATGGTCAATCCCGACTCCGACCTCGCCCGCGCGCACCCCGAGTGGATCCTCGCGACGGGCGGGCGGCTCCCGCCGGAGTCACGTCAGCAGCAGGTGCTCGACCTCGGCCACGCCGGGGCGTACGACTATCTGCTGGAACGCCTCGACGCGCTGGTCACCGAGTACGACATCGACTACCTCAAATGGGATCACAACCGGGATCTCGTGGAGGCCGGACACAGTCCGACTGGCGCCGCCGGGGTCCACGCGCAGACCTCCGCCGCGTACCGGCTCCTGGACGAACTGCGCTCCCGGCACCCGGAGTTGGAGATCGAGTCCTGTTCCTCCGGCGGCGGCAGGATCGACCTCGGCATCCTGGAGCGCACCGACCGCGTCTGGACCAGCGACTGCATCGACGCACTCGAACGGCAGCAGATCCAGCGCTGGACAGGGCTGTTGCTGCCGCCCGAGCTCCTCGGCGCCCATGTCGGCTCGCCTGTCGCGCACACCACCGGCCGGGCCCATACGCTCGACTTCCGGGCCGGGACCGCGCTCTTCGGTCACTTCGGCGTCGAGTGGGATCTCACCGCCGCCGACCCCGCCGAGCGCGCCCGGCTCGCCGAGTGGGTCACCGCGTACAAGGAGCTCCGGCCGCTGCTGCACACCGGCACGGTCGTCCACGGCGACCATCCCGATCCGGCGCTGTGGGTGCACGGAGTGGTGTCGCCCGACCGCTCGCGCGCGCTGTACGCCCTGGTCCAGACGGCGACCAGCGTGATGTCTCCGGCCGGCCAGGTCAGGCTGCCGGGGCTCGACGCGGACGCGCGCTACCGGGTGCGGCCGTACCGGCCCGGCGACCGCGCCGAGGGACCCCACCGGTCCGACCCGCTCTGGTGGGGGCAGGCGGACGGGGTGGAACTGACCGGGCGGATGCTGGCCGTCGCCGGGGTGCGGGCACCGACGCTCTTCCCGGAACGTCTCGTGCTCGTGGAGGCACGCGGACTCTGACCGCGACCGACGAAAAGGCAAGCGAGGTTCAGGCACATGAGCACCGACTCCCCCTCCCCCGGGCCCTGGTGGAAGTCCGCGGTCGTCTACCAGATATATCCGCGCAGCTTCGCCGACTCCGACGGCGACGGCGTGGGGGACCTGCGCGGCATCATCTCCCGGCTGGACCATCTCGCCGAACTCGGCGTGGACGTCCTCTGGTTGTCGCCGGTGTATCCGTCGCCGCAGGACGACAACGGCTACGACATCAGCGACTACCAGGACATCGATCCGTCCTTCGGCACACTGGCGGACTTCGACGATCTGCTCGCCGCCGTCCACGCGCGGTCCATGAAGCTGGTCATGGACCTCGTCGTCAACCACACCTCCGACGAGCACCCGTGGTTCACCGAGTCCCGGCGCGGACCGGACAGCCCCAAGCGCGACTGTTACTGGTGGCGGCCGGCCCGGCAGGGCTCGGCCCCCGGCACTCCGGACGCGGAGCCCAACAACTGGCGCTCGTTCTTCTCCGGCCCGGCCTGGGAGTACGACGAGCCGGGTGACGCGTACTACCTGCATCTCTTCTCCCGCAAACAGCCCGACCTCAACTGGGAGAATCCCGAGGTCCGCGCCGCCGTCCACCGGATGATGAACTGGTGGCTCGACCGGGGCGTGGACGGCTTCCGGATGGATGTCATCAACCTCATCTCGAAGGACCCGGCGCTCGCCGACCGCACGCACCACGGCGCGGGGCCCCGGATCCATGAGTTCCTCCAGGAGATGCACCGCGAGGTCTTCGCCGGGCGCCCCGAACGGCTGCTCACCGTCGGCGAGATGCCCGGCGTGACCGTCGATGAGGCGAGGCTCTTCACCGATCCGGCGCGCGCCGAGGTGGACATGGTCTTCCAGTTCGAGCATGTCGGACTCGACCACGGCGACGGCAAGTTCGATGTACGGCCGCTGAACCTGCTCGACCTCAAGGCGTCCCTCGGCCGCTGGCAGGACGGCCTCAGCGGGACCGGCTGGAACAGCCTCTACTGGAACAACCACGACCAGCCGCGCGTGGTCTCCCGCTTCGGCGACGACGGGCCCGGCCACCGGGTCAGGTCCGCGACGATGCTGGCCACCGTCCTGCATCTGCACCGGGGCACCCCGTACATCTACCAGGGCGAGGAACTGGGCATGACCAACGCCCCGTTCACCTCCATCAACGACTTCCGCGACATCGAGTCGCTCAACCACTACGCGGAGGCGGTCGACGCGGGCACGGACCCGGTGCGCGTGCTGGCGGGGCTGCGGGCGATGGGGCGTGACAACGCCCGTACGCCGATGCAGTGGGACGCCTCCCCGCACGCCGGATTCACCACCGGCACCCCGTGGATCCCGGTCAACCCGAACCACACCGAGGTCAACGCGGAAGCGGTGTACGCCGATCCGTCGTCCGTCTTCCACCACTACCGCAGGCTGATCGCACTGAGGCACTCGGAACCGGTGGTGGCGCACGGCGACTTCACGATGCTGCTGCCTGACGATCCGCGGGTGTACGCGTATACCCGGCGGCTGGTGGGGGCGGACGGTGCGGCGACCGAGCTGCTGGTCCTCGGCAACTTCACCGGCGACACGGCGGAGGCCGCCCTGCCGGACGACGGCTGGCGCGATGCCGGCCTGCTGATCGGCAATGTCCCGGGCCCCGCGCCGCTCGGCACGACAGTGACGCTCGCGCCCTGGGAGGCAAGGGTCCACCGCCGCCACCGCCCGGCCTGATCCGCGTCGCTCCGGACAATGAGTTGGCCCCGAGGGATGGATCCCCCGGGGCCAACTCGGCGGCGCCATAGGTACGGCGCCGCCTACCGGCCGGCTATCGGCCGATCGTGAAGGTGTCGATGTCGAACAGGGCGCCGCCGCCACCGGTGAAGGTGAGGAACAGCGGGCCGGTCGGGGTGCCCGTCAGGATGGTGGACACGTCTCGGAACGTCTCCCAGCCACCCGTGTTCGGCACCGCGACCGAACCGGCGACGGGTCCGGTCGCCGAGCCCGAGCGGATCTGGACGGTGCCTCCCGCGCCGGCCGATGAGACCCTCGCCGCGAAGGTCTTCGCCCCGGTGAGCGACGCCTGGGAGTAGCCCGCCCAGTCGCCGTTCTCGATGTGGCCGAGCGTCCTGCCTCCGCTCGCCGGAGCGTGGTCGGCGGGCTGGACACCCTGGCTGGAGGTGTAGGACTCCCCTTCGTAGGTGGTGGTCTGGGGCGGGTTGGTGCCGCCGAGTTCCTTGATCCTGATGTCGCGGAAGGACACGTCGTCACCGGTGCCGTGGTTCTGGATCCCGATGTGTCCCTGCTGGAGCGAGCGCACCGGGTCGGTGTTGGTGAAGTCGTTGATCCGTACGCCGTTGAGGAAGACCTGGAGCCGCTCCCCCTCCACCCGGATCTCGTACGTGTTCCAACTCCCCGGCGGATTCAGGGCGTTGTCCCGCGCCGTGATATCCGCCGCCTTGAAGCCGTAGACGGACCCGGTGGTCCGGTCGGCCGCGTCGGTGGAGTCGATCTGGATCTCGTAACCCTGGTTCACCGAGGTGTTGACGTCGTCGGAGGCCGGGAAGCCCACGAACACACCGGAGTTGTCGTCCCCGGCCATGCGCCAGTCCAGCTTGAGGGAGTACGAGGCGTACTCCTTAGCCCGGTACCAGTACAGGCCCATGCCACCCTGCGAGTTCAGCGTGGCGTCGGTGTTGGTGAAGCTGCCGGGTCCGGCCTGGGACCAGCCGGTCGTCGAGCCGTTGTAGAGCGGGGTGTAGCCGGTCTCCGCGCGGCAGTCGGCCTTGGCGAAGCCCGCCGCGTACCGGATGCCGCCGAGCAGCAGTGACCGGAAAGCGGGGTCGGCGTACGACTCCTGGGTGTGGCCGAGTCCGGTGTAGAAGGACCGGCCGTTGCCCTGCGGGTGGCACCAGGTGATCGGGTGGTCCCCGCTCATCTCCCCGCCGCTGTAGGTGGATTCGTCCAGGCTCTGGAGGACCCGGACCTGCGGGCGGGGATTGGTGCGGTAGTTGTACCACTCGTCGGTACGGGACCAGGTCTGGCCCAGGTGCGAGGTGGCCGCGTGCGACCGGTCCTCGTTCTTCACCGTGGCCCGCTGGATCGCCGGGTGGCTCTTGAACCAGGCGCCGACGAGCTGCTGGTACTGCGGCCACTCGTACTCGGTGTCGGCCGCCGCGTGGATGCCGAAGTAGCCGCCGCCACCGTCCACATACCCCTGGAGCGCCGACTGCTGGCTGGTGTTCAGCACGTCGCCGGTGGTGGAGAGGAAGACGACGGCCTTGAAGTTGGCCAGGTTCGACGTGGTGAAGGCGGTGCTGTCCTCGGTGGCGGTGACGGTGAAGTTGTTGGCCGCGCCGAGGTCGCGGATGGTCTGTGTACCGACCGGGATGGAGTCGTGCCGGAAGCCCGCCGTCTTGGAGAAGACGAGAACCCGGTAGGCGGGGTCGGCGGCCTGGGCCGCGGTGGCCGGTGCCAGAAGTGACGCGGCGAGGCCGAGTGTGAGGG
The DNA here is from genome assembly GCF_036248275.1 of Streptomyces sp. NBC_01716. NCBI lineage: Bacteria > Bacillati > Actinomycetota > Actinomycetes > Kitasatosporales > Streptomycetaceae > Streptomyces > Streptomyces sp. NBC_01716. The sequence continues at coordinate 481,777 of NZ_CP109181.1, forward strand.
CGAAGGCCGCGGCCGCGGTCTTCGGCAGGGTGCGGAGCTGACGGAGCATCACTGTCTCCTTGACTCGCGTCACTTGGTGAGAGTGAGGGTGTCGATGTCGAAGAGCGAGCCCGCCCCACCGCTGAAGGTGAGGAAGAGCGTCCCGGACGATCCGGTGCCGGTCAGCGCGGTGGAGACGTTCTGGAACGTCTCCCAGCCGCCGGTGTTGGGGACGGCGACGCTGCCGAGGACGGCGCCGGTTGCCGAGCCCGACCGGATGGTGACGGTGCCGCCGGCGCCGGCCGAGGAGATCTTCGCTGAGAAGGTCTTGGTCCCGGCCGTCGGGACGGATGCGTACCCCGCCCAGTCACCGTTCTCGATGTGCCCGAGCGTCTTGCCGCCGCTCGCCGGGGCGTGGTCGGCCGCCTGAACACCCTGCCCCGAGCTGTACGACTCGCCCTCGACGGTCTGGCTGGAGCCGCCGGTGCCGGTGGCGAAGGTGAAGGCGTCGACGTCGAAGAGATTGCCCTGGCCGGTCACGCCCTTGAAGACGAGGAACAACTCGGTTGTCGCGGCAGGGGCGTTGGCGATGTTCCCCGACACGTCGACGAAGTTCTCCCAGCCGCCGGTGGGTGCCACGGCCACCGAGCCGAGCAGCGTGCCGGTCGCGGACCCGGCCCGTACCTCCAGGGTGCCGCCGACGCCGCCGGAGGCGACCCGGGCGGTGAACCTGTTGGCGTTGGCCACGTTGTACGGCTTGAAGGAGACCCAGTCGTTGTTGTCGGTGAAGCCGACGGTGCTGCCGCCCTCGGCGTTGCCGTGGGCCGCGATCTCGATGCCGGACTGGGCGCCGAAGTGCTCGCCCTGCCGGTGCCGGGGCTGGAGGATACGGGCGCTGTGCGTGGTCAGCCCGGCGCCGTCGGTGTACTCGGCGTCGAAGACCCCGTAGATGTTGGCCGCGCTGTCGTGCTCCCCGTCGGCGGGCACGCTGAGGTTGCCGGAGCAGCCGGTGGTCTGGGTGATCTGGTGCCGGTGCTCGTCGTGGCCGAGCAGATAGGTGACCTTGACCTTGGAGCAGTCGATGGTCCCGTCCTCCGGGTCGCTGACGGTGACCTGGAAGGGCACGGTGTCACCGAAGGAGAACAGCTGGCCGTCCTTGGGGGTCTGGAGGGTCACGGTCGGCGCGGTGTTGCCCGCCGTGACGACCAGACTCGCGGAGCCGGTCAGCCCTTCGGGGTCGCGCACCGTGAGCGTCGGCCGGAAGGTGCCGTTGGTGGTGTACGTGTGGCTCGGGTTGGCGGCCGTGGACGTGGTGCCGTCGCCGAAGTTCCACGAGTACGTGAGTGCCTTGCCCTCGGGGTCGGAGCTGCCGGCCGAGGAGAACGCGACGGTCAGCGGGGTGGGTCCGGACACCTTGTCGGCCGCTGCCTTGGCGACCGGGTTGCGGTTGGCGGCGCCGACGTACTCGACGCGGTACAGGGCCTGGTTGTTGCCGCCGGTGCCGTAGTCGAGGACGTACAGCGCGCCGTCCGGGCCGAAGGCCTGGTCCATGACCTGCGTACCGGTCCAGGGGAAGGCCTCGATGACGCCGGGGGTGCCGTCGGCCTTGACCTCGATGGCCTTGATCCACTTACGGCCGTACTCACCGGCGAAGAAGCGGCCGTCGAGCGACTGCGGGAACTTCACGTTCGAGTTGAGGTTGGCGTCGTAGCGGTAGACGGGGCCGCCCATGGGCGACTCGGAGCCGCCGCCGAACTCGGGCGGGCTGCCCGCGTCACCGCCGTACTTGATCCAGCTCGACTTGGCGGCGGGCAGGGTCGGCAGGCCGGTATTGCGGAACGAGTTGTTCGCGGGCGCGGCGCAGTTGTACTTGGCGGCGGAGGGGCCGCTGGGGAAGGTGTACTCGCTGTACGTCTCGTTGGCCGTGTTCGTGCCGGTGCAGTACGGCCAGCCGTAGTTGCCCGGTGCGGTGATGCGGTTGAACTCGACCTGGCCGCTGGGACCGCGGCTCGCGTTGGTGACACCGGAGTCAGGGCCGTAGTCGCCGAGGTAGACGATGCCGGTGGCCTTGTCGACGGACATCCGGAACGGGTTGCGGAAGCCCATCGCGTAGATCTCGGGACGCGTCTGCGCTGTACCCGGGGCGAAGAGGTTGCCGGAGGGCACGGTGTAGCCGCCGGCCGCGGTCGGCTTGATCCGCAGGACCTTGCCGCGCAGGTCGTTGGTGTTGCCCGACGAGCGCTGGGCGTCGAACTGCGGGTTGCGGTCGCTTCGTTCGTCGATCGGCGAGTAGCCGGATGACTCGAACGGGTTCGTGTCGTCGCCCGTCGTCAGGTACAGATTCCCGGCCGCGTCGAAGTCGATGTCACCGCCGACGTGGCAGCACTGGCCGCGGTCGTTGGGGACTTCGAGTACGACCTTCTCGCTGGCCAGGTCGAGCGTGTTGTCGGCCTTGAGCGTGAAGCGCGAGAGGTTGAGGTGGCCCTTCCACGGCTCGAACGCCGCGGCGTTGCCAGTGACCGGCGCGTCCCCGCCCGGGGTGCTGAGCTTGGGCGAGTAGTACAGATACAGATACCGGTTGCTCTGGAAGTCCGGGTCGGCGGCTATCCCCTGGAGGCCTTCCTCGTCATGGGTGTAGACGTCGAGCTTGCCCGCCGACTTCGTGTTGCCCGCGGCGTCGGTGTAGCGGACCGTTCCGTCCCTCGCCGTGTGCACGACGGCACGGTCGGGCAGTACGGCGAGTGACATCGCCTCGCCCAACTCGGCTGAACCGAGAGCGAGTTGTACCTGCTGATAGTCGCCGGCCGGAATGGCGGCGGGTGCTGCGGGTGCTGCCTCGTGGCCGGGGTGGCCCGGGTGGGCGGCGGCGGTGGGGACGCTGATCGCGCCGCCACCCACCACCAGACCCAGTACCGCGAGCCACCTCAGCCACTTCTGTCTCGGGCGCGGCCGTCCTGAGAGTCCTGACATCGAGCTTCCTTCCTTACCTGATCATGGGGGGTGAGGCAGGCGGAAGCGCGGGCGAGCGCGCCACCGTGTCTCACTCAGGGAGGAACCTGCCGTCCGGGTGATGTCCCGTCACCCGGAAAGCAGCCGTACTGATCCGTGCAAGGGCATGTGATGCGGCACCGAACATTCGCGGGAAACCCGCGAGAGTTTCGCATGCTGGCAACGGGACCATAATTTGTCAAGGGTCCATCCAAATTGCCGTGGACCGCCGTCGCGTCAGGGAGCCGCGAGGAGCGGTCCGGTGGAGGAATCGCGGCTACCGACACCCATCTGGGATTGCGTTCGCACACTGAACAAATGCCGCAGTCGCGGGAGATGACGGATCGTCAGGACAGCGGACCCTGCGGACAGCCGCAACGGCACGGTGGAGGTGGCTACACCCCCCGATGTGGCGTCCAGCCCCCCTGATCTCACGGCCCCGAGGGATCAAGCTCGTTTCATCGGCCGGGACGTTGCCGGGGGGCCACGTACAAGGAGGGATTCACCATGAGCCGCGAGATGACCGCCGCAGCCACGGAGACCGAGACCAGGACCGACAACAGGACCGACAACGGGACCAAGACCGCGACCCCGACCTGGCCGCGGACCGGTGCCGGTACGGGCATCACCGGCGCGGGCAGGCACGGCCGCCGTGTCGTGGTCGCCGCGCTGCTGGCGCCCGCGCTCCTCGCCACGGCCGCCCCCGCCGCCAACGCGCGGGAGGCCGCCCGGCCCGGCGGCGTACAGCACCAACTCGACGTGCTGGTCGAGCGGGACGGGGCGCCGGGCACCCTCGCGTATGTCAACAGCCGGACGTACACGGCGGGGACGGCACAGGCCGGGACGGGGCGGCCGGCTGTCGACGCCGACGCGCGCTTCCGACTGGCCGGCGACACGAAGGCGTTCACCGCGGCCGCGGTGATGGGGCTCGTGGCCGACGGCAAGGTACGGCTCGACTCGCCCGCCCGGCGCTATGTCCCGCAGCTGGGGGAAAACCCCGTCACCGTACGGGAGTTGCTGAAGCAGCGGAGCGGACTGCCCGAGTACACCGGCCTGATCGACTGGAGCGGCGGCCCGTACACGGACGAGGACCACCTCGCGCTCGCGCTGGCCGCGGACCAGGACTTCGAACCGGGCGCCGACTGGGGGTACTCCAACACCAACTATCTGGTCCTGGGCCTCCTCATCAACAACACGTCGGGCGAGAACCACCGCGACCACATCGAACGGACCGTGCTGGGCCCCCTCGGCCTCAAAGACACATACTGGCCGGCACGCGGGGAGCCGACCCCGCGCGGCATGTCCGGGCCCTCCGGCGGCCTTGTGTCCACCCAGAAGGACCTCAACGCCTTCTGGGCGGGGCTCTTCGAGGGCCGGCTGCTGCCCGGCTGGGCGGTGCGGCAGATGACGAACGACACGACGGACGTCGGCGGGCGGGACGTCTATCCACGAGGCAGCCGTTACGGGTACGGGGTCGCGAGCATCCCGCTGAGCGGCTTACGGGGGACGGTGGACGCGGCGCTGTGCGCCGGGCGCAAGGGCGTGTCTCAGTAACGCCGTTGTCGTCGTTCGGGCAACGGATGCTTCGGGTCGGGTGGTGCCGCTCCTGGGCAGGAGCGGCACCACCGGGCATCCGCCTGGGCCAGCCTCCGAGGGCCGCTTGTTCAGCCCACCCAGGGGTTGTCGACGGACCAGGTCGTGTCCTCCGTGAACGAGGCCGGATTGTCCCAGGCCCGCGCACCACCCCGAGTCGCCATCCACACCTCCGAGTTGATGTGCCGCAGATAGGCGCCGGCCATGTTGTACGAAGCCAGCCGCACTCCCCCGGCGGCGGGCAGCGCGCAGAACGTGGCATCGGCCCGGAAGAGCGCCGATCCGTCGCCCGCCTCCTTGTAGACGCGGAAGTCGCGGTGCCGCAGATACTGCCCGGGGTAGTTGCGTGACTCGAAGGAGTAGCAGCCGCTGCCCGCGAGCCCGGGGACGATCTTCCAGGTGGCGTCGTTCTTCAGCAGGGCGTCGCTGTTCGCGTCGACGGGCGCGGTGAAGGCGAGCCCGTCCTGATGGCGGAGGTACTTGCCGGTGTGACCGGGTGTGGTCACCCGCAGCGACTTGTGCCGGCCGGTGGGCAGCGTGACAGGTGGCGGCGGGTTGCGCGAGGCTTCGACGAGGGCGAGGTTGGCGGCCCGGAGCCGGGCCGCGTCGACCTTGACCACCTGCCGGTCGTACGTCAGCAGGCCGTTGGCCTCGTTCTCCACATCGGTGATCTCGGTGTAGACGGACGCGGACAGTCCGCTGGGCATCTGATTCTCGCGGATGGTGTCGATGAGGCCGACGAGACGGTTGTTGAGCGCGGCGACGCTCGCCTGGTCCTCGTAGCTGAAACCGCCGCCGGGGTACCACTCGTGTCCGGGCACCTTCCAGCCCAGCCCGCCGAACTCACCGAGGACGGCCGCACGGGTGGCGGTCGGTGTCGTGGTGCCGGGACCGACGTAGACATGGTTGTCGATGACGTCGCCGTTGCCACCGTCCACGGAGCCGCAGCAGTTGACGCCGCTCATGTTGTTGACGAGGCGGGAGGGATCGTACGCCTCGACCTCGTTCGCGATCCTGGCCTGGTCGTACTGCCCCCAGCCCTCGTTCTGATTGACCCACATGACCAGTGACGGCGAGCTTCGGTGCTGGTCGATGATCCGGTCGTACTCGGCCTCCCACTGCACACGGGCGGCGCTGTCCGGGGTCCGGGTGTCCATGGCCGGCATGTCCTGCCACACCAGCAGACCGAGCCGGTCCGCCCAGTAGAACCAGCGCTGCGGCTCCACCTTGATGTGTTTGCGGACCATGTTGAAGCCGAGGTCCTTGTGCTTCTGGAGGTCGTACCGCAGCGCCTCGTCACTGGGCGCGGTGTAGATGCCGTCCGGCCAGTAGCCCTGGTCGAGCGTGCCGGTCTGGAAGACGAACTCGCCGTTGAGGAGAGGGCGTTGGACCCCACCGACGTTGCCGACGGAGATGGAGCGCATCCCGGCGTAGCTGCCGACCGAGTCGAGGGTCGTGCCGCCGCCCGTGCCCGGCAGCAGGTCGGCCCGCACGTCGTACAGGAACGGATCCTCGGGGGTCCACAGACGCGGGTCCGGGATCGCCACCGAGAGCTGGCTGTTCACGGGGCCGGTGGCGGTGGCCACGGTCGTACCGCCGGAGGAGACCGTCACCCTGGCCGTCCGGCCTGCGGCGCCGGCGCCCCGGACGGTCACCTTCAGTGTGCTGTCGGAGAGGCTGGGCACCATGTCGAGCTGGGTGATGTGCGCGGAGGCGGTGGGCTCCAGCCAGACGGTCTGCCAGATGCCGGACGCCGCCGTGTAGAAGATGCCGCCGCCGGGATGCGGGGTGACGTCGTTGATCCGCTGCTTGCCGACGGCCTGACCGCCGGTCTGGGAGGGGTCGAAGACGGAGACGACGACGGTGTTGGTGCCGCCCGGCGTCAGCAGCGGCGTGATGTCGTAGGTGAACGCGTCGAAGCCGCCGCTGTGGGCCGCGCCGGCCTGCCGGCCGTTGACCCAGACCGTGGTCTGCCAGTCACTGGCCCCGAAGTTGAGCTGGACACGGCGGCCGTTCCAGTCCGCCGGCACGGTGAAGTTCCGCTTGTACCAGAGTTTGTCGCTCTGGGTGATCTTGCGCTGGATCCCGGAGAGGGCCGACTCGGCGACGAACGGCACCCTGATCTGCTCGGGGAAGGTGGCGGGCTGCCCGGCGTTCGCGGCGGTGACCGCGAAGTCCCAGATGCCGTTGAGGTTGACCCAGTCGGGGCGGGTGAGCTGGGGGCGCGGATACTCCGGCAGCGGGTTGTCGACCGGGACCTGATTGGTCCACGGGGTGGTCATCGGGGACGGTTTGGGCTGCCAGGCGGCGGACTTCGCCTCGGCCGGGCCGGCGGTCATCACCAGGCTCGCGCAGAGGAGGAGCAGTGCGCCGAGCCAGGCGCTCGCGCGGCGTGGCAGCGAGGCGTACGGGTCGTACGAGGCGTGCATGGTCGATTGCCCTCCTCGGTCATACGGGCGAGGACGGTGCTGATGCGGCCCGCAGGCATCTCTTACATCGTTGGAAGGGGGCTGTACACCCTCGCCGCACGGCCGGTTGCCGCCGGGCTGCGGGGCCCGGCGGCAGGCGTCATGATGGCACTGCCCGGGGCACCGTCCGTGCGGCGGGCAGCGCCGTCGGCGTACGCGCGACCGACCCAGTCACCAGGAGGACCACTCATGAGCGTCACCCCCGAAGACCCGACGGTCGCCGCGTTCGTCTCGGCGATCAACGGCGGCGACCGCGACGCCCTGTTCGCCCTTCTCACCGCGGACGCCACGATGTCCGACGACGGCAGCGAACGGGACCTCGCGGCCTGGGTGGACAAGGAGATCTTCTCCGCGGACGGCCGGATGGACGTCGAGACCGTCTCCGACGAGGGCCGGGCCCTGAAGGCGACGTTCACGAACGCGACGTACGGCACCATGCGGACGCGCTGGGCCTTCACCGTCTCCGACGGCCGTATCAGCCACTTCGAGACGGGCCAGGCCTAGGGCGTGTTTTAGAAGTAGCGTCGTCCGCCCGGTAGGGCGGGGCCCGGGGCGTCTGGTGCGTGCGATCGCAAGGCGGAGGATCAGCCTCGTACTGGACGTACTTGGATGACTCCGACAACGCGGCGAGCGTGCGTGCCAGGCGTCGTGGGCCAGACGGGACTTCTCAAACACGCCCTAGGGTCTGTCGTGTCCTCAAGGTCCCGCCGGGGGCGGACCAGTCCCCGGAAGGGACGGAACCGCAGGCCGCTGATGTCCCCGGCGTCGTCACCGTCGTCCTCGTACGCGCTCAGCACCCGCACCCGGGCCCCGTCCTCGCTGATGTGCAGGTGCTCCGCGATCAGCGTGCCCGACGCGGGCGCGGCGGCGGTCCGTTCCGCCAGTTCGCGGACGAGCGCGCGCGACTCCGCGAGCCCGCCGGTGTCATAGGAGATCGCCCCGAAACTGCGCGCGACCGCCCCGGGGTCGAGGACGACGGACCGGTGAAGGGTGAATCGTCCGGGCGGTCCGGCGCTGATGAGGGCTTCGACACCCCTGGCCACGGTCCGCTGGTTCCGCGGGTCGGCGGCGAAGGCCCGGTGTCCTTCGGACGTCGCCCACTGCGCGTAGTTGAGGATCGTCCGGCCGTCGGATCCCGCCAGACAGTGGCGGGCGAGATAGGCCACCGGCAGGTCGGCCTCGCGCCAGACGTCCATGACGCCTGCCATGACCGTCCGCTGCCGCTCGGGACCGTCGGTCTGCCACTGGGACATCAGAATGAGACCCGCGTCGGGGCGGGCGAGGTCGGGCAGAGCTGATTCGACGGGCTCCGGCTCTGTAGGCCCTATTTCGTTGGTCATGCCAACAGTTTTCAACCTCAACCGCGGTTGTGGTCAAGCGGAGAGCGATGAGTCCGCGAGGAATTCCGGGTCACCACCGGCACAGGGCAGCACTGCCGACGAACCGCGAAGAGGAGAAACCGATGCGCCATCCGACACCCCACCCCGCGCTGAGCCGCCTGGACGCTCTCGTGGGCGAGTGGGACATGTGGGCGGCCGGACACCGGGCGGGTCCGGTCCGGACCGAGTTCGCGTGGCTGGAGGGCGGCGCTTATCTGGTCCAGCGTGCGGACCTGGGGCCCTCGACGGTGCTTCCGCCGGAGTGGGGAGAGAACGCGCCCTTCCCCACGAGCACGATCACCGGCTACGACGACACGTCCGACGAGTTCACGACGCTGTACGCCGACGGCCGGGGCGTCGCACGCGTCTACCGTACGAGCCTGGGCGCCGGCGTCTGGAAGCAGTGGCGCGCGGCGGCCGGCTTCCACCAGCGCTTCAGCGCGACCTTCAACGAGGCCGGCGACACGATAAGGGGCGGCTGGGAGCGCTCGGAGGACGGCGAGTTCTGGGCGACCGACTTCGACGTGACCTATGTCCGCCCCGGCGTCCGCCCGCCGTCGCCGGACGGGCCGGCGTAGCCGACGCCGACGTCTCCCCGGCAGCGCGCCGCGAGCCGGACGCCACCTTCCGGGCACGCCCCGACGGCGTCACGCGCCGAGTTGGTGGCCCGTCGTCGCGTCGACATGGGCCGGGATCTCGTCGTGGCGGTCGCCGACCGTCGACGTGCCGGAGGGTTCGAACATCATGATCGCCGTGCGGGTGGCGGCGTACGGCTTGTGCTCCGTGCCACGGGGGACGGTGAACACCGCTCCCCGCGGCAGCGCGACCGTGCGCTCACCCCCAGGCTCACGCAACGAGATCCAAAGCTCCCCTTCGAGTACCAGGAAGAACTCGTCGGTGTCCTCGTGGACGTGCCAGACATGCTCGCCCTCGACCTTGGCGACGCGCACGTCGTAGTCGTTGACATGCGTCACGATACGAGGGCTCCACAGGGCGTCGAAGGAGGTCAGCGCCTTGTCAAGGGAGATGGGCAGGTCGGTTTCATCGCTCATGCGGCCATACTCGCCCGTTCCGCGCCACCGACGTGAGTGCTAGGAATTGCATATGACGAAAGAATCCTCGCAGCGCCCGCGCCGGGGTGCCTCTGGGCGCATCCACCGCGTCGTGGTGATCGTGGACGAGAACTCGAACCCGTTCGAGCTCGGCTGCGCGACCGAGATCTTCGGCCTGCACAGGCCCGAGATCGGCCGCGACCTCTACGACTTCCGCCTCTGCTCCCCCGAGCCCAACACCCTGATGCGGGACGGGTTCTTCACGCTCACGGGCGTCGCCGAGCTGTCGGTGGCGGACACGGCGGACACCTTGATCGTCCCCAACCGGCCCGACGTCGAGGTGCCCCGCCGTACGGCCGTGCTCGACGCCGTACGGCGGGCCCACGCGCGCAGCGCGCGCCTGGTCGGCTTCTGCAGCGGCGCTTTCACGCTCGCCGAGGCGGGGGTCCTGGACGGGCGCCGGGCCACGGCGCACTGGCAGTGGGCCGACTCCTTCCGGGCCCGCTTCCCCTCCGTACACCTCGAATCGGACGTGCTGTTCGTGGACGACGGTGACATCCTCACGGCGGCGGGGAGCGCCGCCGCGCTCGACCTCGGGCTGCATGTGGTCCGCCGCGACCACGGCGCCGAGGTCGCCAACTCGGTGAGCCGGCGGCTGGTCTTCGCGGCGCACCGGGACGGCGGGCAGCGGCAGTTCGTGGAGCGTCCGGTGCCCGACCAGCCGGACGAGTCGCTGGCGCCCGTGCTGGCCTGGGCGCAGGAGCGGCTGGACTCCCCGCTCGCGGTGGCGGACCTCGCGTCACGCGCCTCGGTCAGCGCCGCGACGCTGCACCGCCGCTTCCAGGCGCAACTGGGCACCACGCCGCTGGCCTGGCTCACCGGTGAACGGGTCGCCCTCGCCTGCCGGTTGATCGAACGGGGCGAGTCACGCTTCGAGTGGGTGGCGCGCCGCAGCGGGCTCGGTACGGCCACGAATCTGCGGACACTCATCCGCCGCGAGACCGGCCTGACACCGTCGGCCTACCAGCGCCGGTTCGGCCCAGGACCGGCCTGACGCCGGCCGGTTCACGCCGCCACGCCCGCACCCTCCGCAGCGTCGGCGACCTCCTGACCGTCGCCATCGCCGTGGCCATCCCCATCGCCATCGAGAAGCTCCGCGATCAGCTCCGCGAACTCGTCCGGCGATGCTATGCGCGTCCCGAGCTGCTCGGCCTTCTCCCGCTTTGATCCGGCATTCTCCCCCGCGACCAGCAGGGACGTGCGCTTGGAGACGCTGGAGGAGGACTTGCCGCCCGCCCGCTCGATCAGTTCGTTCATCTGGTTGCGGGAGAGCTTCTCCAGCGGGCCCGTCATCGCGCCCGTGACGACGACGGTCATCCCGTCCAACGGACCGCTGCGCGCGGCGACTTCGCCGTCCTCGGAGGCCATCGGATCGTCGGACGGAGGCGTCGCACCGGGCTCGGTCATGTTGACCCCGGCGGCACGCAGCTTCTCGATGAGCTCCGCCAGCTCGGCCAGCTCCGCCACGATCGTCGGGGCCTTCTCGACGCCGATCCCGTCGACACGCTGCATCGCCTCCTCGTCGGCGGCACACAGCACGTCCATGGACGCGAAGTGCCGTGCGATCCGCCGGGACATGGAGCGGCCGGTGCCACGTACGCCGAGGGCGGCCAGGACGCGGGACAGCGGCTGCCCCTTGGCCCGCTCGATCGCGGCCAGGAGATTGTCCGTGCTGGTCCCGCCCATCCGGTCGAGGCCGAGGATCTGCTCACGGGTGAGGGTGAACAGGTCGCCGATGTCGGCGATGAGCCCGGAGTCGACGAGTTGGACGACGCGGGTCGCGCCCAGGCCCTCGATGTCGAACTGGTCGCGCCCGGCGGCGTACGAGATGGAGGCGACGACATGGCAGTCACGGCCCCGGACACAGCGCCACCGCTGCTCCGAGGTGTCGATCTCCGAGCCGCACTGGGGGCACACCTCGGGGAAGCCGATGGCCTTCTCGTCGCCGGTACGCAGGTGCGCCACGGGCGCCTCGACCCGGGGGATGATGTCGCCCGCCTTGTAGACCATCACGTGGTCGCCGATCCGCAGGTCCCGCCGGGTGATGTCGTTCGTGTTGTGGAGGGTGGCGTAGGTGACGGTCGATCCGTCTATCTCGACCGGTTCCAGGACGGCACGGGGTGCGATGGTGCCGGTCCGGCCGACGTTCCACTCCACGTCCAGCAGCCGGGTCACCTTCTCGACCGCGGGCAGCTTCCAGGCGATCGCCCAGCGGGGCGCGCGGGAGCCCGATCCGGCGGCCAGCTGGTCCGCGGCGCCGTCGGCCTTGATGACGATGCCGTCGATTCCGAAGGGCAACTCGGGCCGGAGCGCCGCGATCTCCACCACGCGGACACGCACGGCCTCCGCGTCGGTCACCGTCCTCGGCGGGACGGTGGTGCCGGCCGTCGTGTGCACACCCAATCCCGCCACGTACGTGAGCACCTCGCTGTGCGGCAGCTCCACGAACGAGGCGGCCAGGTCGTCACCGGTCCCGGCGAGGGGCAGGGCCGCGTACGCGAAGAACGTCAACTCCACCTGGTACGGACGGTCCTTGGCCCGGACGCTCCCGGCCGCGGCGCTGCGCGGATTGGCGAACGGCGTCCCGCCGTGGCTCGTGCGCAGGGTGTTGGCCCGCTCGAACTGGTCGGTGGTCATCAGAACCTCGCCCCGCACTTCGAGCGTGACCGGCCGCGCGAGCCGGTCGGGCAGGCCCGTGATCATCCCGATCGCGTGCGAGACGTCCTCGCCCGCCAGCCCGTCCCCGCGGGTGATGAGCCGGGCCAGCCGGCCTTCCTCGTACCTCGCGGCGACGGCGAGGCCGTCCAGCTTCGGCTCGACACTCCAGCGCTCGACCGGGCGCCCGATCCGCCGCTCCACCGACGCGGCCCATACGGTGAATTCGTCACCGCCGAAAACATTGTCCAGCGACAGCATCGGCACCGTGTGCGGTACGTCCCCGACGACGGCACCGCCCGCCACCTTCCCGCTGGGCGAGTCGGCGGAGATCTCGTCCGGGTGGGCCTCCTCGTAGGCGGCTATGCCCCGCGCCAAGCGGTCGTAGGCGTCGTCGTCGAGGGCGCTCTCGCCCGTCGCGTAGTAAGCGGCGGCGGCCTTCGTCGCGGTCTCGACCGCGACGGCGTAGGCGGCTGCGTCGACAAGTACGGCTGCGGGTGTCGTCATGTCCCCCATCTTGCCGTCCACCACTGACAATGCCCCCGCCTGAGCCGCTGGCAGAGGCATCGACCAGGGGCTTTGCCAGTGCCGCGCGCTGAGTACCCGGTCAGCCGGCCAGTTCGCCGAGGAGGTCCCAGGTACGGCGCCGGTCGGCGTCCCCGGCGATCTCCGTGCCCGAGAACACCACCTCCGTCGCACCGGCGTCCCGGTAGCGGCGCACCTCCGCGGCCACCGTCCGCTCGTCGCCGATCACCGCGACGTCGACGGCGCGCTTGGCGCCGGAGAGTTCGATGACGCGCGCGTAGGACGGGATCTGCTCGTAGAACGCGAGCGCTTCGGTGACCCTCTCGCGTACGGCGTCGACGTCGTCGGTGACCACACCGTGCACGAGGGCCACGATCCGGGGCGCGGGACGGCCGGCGGCCTCCGCCGCCGCGGTGACGGCCGGCACGATGTGCTCGGCCAGCGCGCGCGGCCCGGCGAGGTACGGCAGGATCCCGTCCGCCAGTTCGCCGCTGGCACGGAGCGCCTGCGGGCCCATCGCGGCGACCAGGATCGGTACACCGGCGTCGGCTCCCGGTACCCGCGCCGGGACGAGTGCGTGTGCGCTGAGCAGTTCGCCGTCGAAGTCGGCGTTTCCGGTCTCGGTCAACTGCCGCAGGATGGTGAGGAATTCACGCAGCCGCGCGACCGGGCGTTCGAACGGGATGCCGAAGCCGCCCTCGGTGAGGAGCTTGGTGCCCAGAGCGAGGCCGAGATGGTAGCGCCCGTGCGTGGCCGCCTGCGCGGTGAGTGCCTGGCTGGACACGGTCAGCGGGTGCCGTCCGAATACGGGTATCGCGGACGTACCCACCTGGAGGGCCGGTACCTCACGTCCCACGATCGCCGCGAGTTGCGGCGAGTCGGCGCCGAAGGTCTGGCCGAACCAGGCGGACCGCAGTCCCGCCGCTGCGGCCTCCTCGGCGAGCCGTACGGTGGCGTCGATCTGGTTGTCGGGATCCGTCGCGTTGAGTGCCACTCCCACAGTCATGTCTGCGAGAACCCACGCCCGCCGGTCTCACATTCCGCTGTTGTGTGACAGCTGTGTGTCATCTCGCCGTGGGCGAACCTGTCTTGGCCGCCGACGCGCGAGAAGGACCCTCAGTGCGCGATGGAGTCGATCAGCTCGCGCGCCCCCTGCCGGAGCAGGGCCACGGCCACCGACGTGCCGAGGGTCGCCGGGTCGAGCGGGCCCGCCCACTCGTGCGCGTTGAGGACCGTCTTGCCGTCCGGGGTGAAGACCCGGGCGCGCAGGGAGAGGCCGCCGCTGCGCTCCGCGTGCGCGAATCCGGCGATCGGGCTGTTGCAGTGTCCCTGGAGGACATGGAGGAACATCCGCTCGGCGGAGGCTTCCCTGTACGTGTCCGGGTCGCCGAGCCCGGAGACGGCGTCGATGGTGTCCGTGTCGTCCTCGCGGCACTGGAGGGCGAGGATCCCGGCGCCGATGGGCGGGCACATCAGGTCTACCGGCAGCGCTTCGGTGATGACGTCGGTGCGCCCGATCCGCTCCAGACCGGCGACGGCCAGCAGCAGGGCGTCGGCCTCTTTGGCCGCGAGCTTCTCCAGCCGGCGGTTGGCGTTGCCGCGCATCGGTACGCAGATGAGGTGCGGGTGGGAGGCGGCGAGCTGGGCGACGCGCCGGACGGACGACGTACCGACCCTGGTGCCCGCGGGCAGCTCGTCGAGGGTGTGTCCGCCGGGGTGGACGAGGGCATCGCGGATGTCGTCCCTCTTCAGGAAGGCGGCGAAGACGGTCCCGGCGGGCAGCGGCCGGTCGGCGGGGACGTCCTTGACGCAGTGCACCGCGAGGTCGGCCTGTCCGGCGAGGAGGGCGGCGTCGACCTCCTTGGTGAAGGCGCCCTTCCCTTCCACCAGCGAGAGGTCGCCCATCCACTTGTCGCCGGTGGTCTTGACCGGGACGACCTCGGTCGCGATGCCGGGGTGGAGCGCGGTCAGTTCGGCGCGCACTCGCTCCACCTGTGCGAGCGCCATCGGCGAGTCGCGGGAGACGATGCGGATCAGTTCTGGGGTGGACATGGCGTTCACCCTAGAGCCTCGGGAGTGCGCTCCCGGCACCCGCCCCGGCCGCCCATCACACCCGCGCGGAGCGCGCGTTGGCCGCCTCGGTCAGGTGTGCGAGAGAAGCGGCCGCGGCAGGCTCGGGGGAGCGATGTAAAGACGACGTAAGCAGATGGCCGAATGTACGACCACGTCCCTTCGAAGCCCGCACACGGTGTCGGACCGAGTACGCCCGAATCCGCCGGTTACCCGTACAGGTGAGCTTGGCATCGCGGCGCATGGCGGCTCCCCCCGTACGGAATGAACTCAGAGCCAACGTCACCGTGAGTGACCATTCTTGCCCGTGGGAGTGCCGTGATGACCGGCGTGGACTCAGTACAGACCTGCCCCTTCCGCCATGACGAGGCCCTGGAACCCGACCCCTTCATGGCCAGGATGCGTGTCGAGGCGCCCGTCGCCCGTGTGCGCATGCCGTACGGCGAGGGCGAATGCTGGCTGGTGACGCGGTACGAGGACGTGAAGACCGTCACCTCGGACCGCCGCTTCAGCAGAGCCGCCCTGATCGGGCGGGACTTCCCCCGGATCACTCCGGCGCCCATCGCGCAGTCCGAGTCGATCAACCTGATGGACCCGCCCGCGCTCAACAGGGTGCGCAAGCTGATCACCAAGGCCTTCACCACCCCGCAGGTGGAGGCGCTGCGCCCGTGGACCCAGCGGACGGTGGACGGCCTGCTGGACACCATGGCCAGAAGCGGCGCTCCGGCCGACATCGCCGACCATCTCGCGGACCGGCTGCCGCTGATGACGATCTGCGAGCTGCTGGACGTACCGGAGGCGGACCGCCCTCAACTGCGCCAGCGCGCCATGGACATGATGTCCATGAACGCCGCCGACCGGAATTCGGCGGTCGAGGCGAAGGCATGGCTGCGCGCCTACTTCTCGGAGCTGACGGCGGAGCGGCGGAGGTCACCCGGCGAGGACCTGATCAGCGGCCTCGCCACGGCGCGCATCGGCGACGAGATGCTCGACGCGGACGAACTCGCCGTGCTGGCCATGCTCCTGGTGATCACCGGTCACGACACCACCACGTACAACATCAGCAACATCGTCTATACACTGCTGACTCAGCCCGAGCGCGCGGCCGAGCTGCGCGCCCGGCCCGAACTGCTTCCGCAGGCCCTGGAAGAACTGCTGCGCCACATCCCCTTCCGCCAGGGCGTCGGCATCCCCCGCGTCGCGACGGAGGACGTCGAGTTCGACGGTGTCGTCATCAAGGCCGGCGACACGGTCCATGTGTCCTATCTGACGGCCAACCGTGACGAACTCGCCTACGACCGCCCCGACGAGCTCGACTTCCACCGTGAGAACCCCGCCGTGCACATGACCTTCGGTTACGGCAGCCACCACTGTCTGGGCGCCCACCTGGCGCGCATGGTGCTCCAAGTCGCCATCGGCACACTGCTCAACCGTTTCCCCGACCTTCGTCTGGCCGTCCCGGCGGAGGAGGTGCGGTGGAACACCGTCTCGATCTGGCGATACCCGCTCGCCCTGCCGGTCACCTGGTAAGGAGCTGATCATGGCAACTCTGTGCAGGCCCGCCATCGCAGTCCCCGAGCACGTCATCACGCTGGAACAGACCGTGGAGCTGGCACGGGAGCTCCACCCCGACCATCCCCAACTCGAACTCGCGGTACGGCTCATCAGCAACACCGGTGTCCGCACCAGGCGTCTGGTGCAGCCCATCGAGACGACTCTTCGGCATCCGGGCTTCACCACCCGTAACGCCGTCTACGAGGCGGAGGCGAAGAGGCGGGTGCCGGAGGCCGTACTCCGTGCGCTGGACCACGCCGAACTGACTCCGCGGGACATCGACATGATCGTCTACGTGTCGTGCACCGGCTTCATGATGCCCTCGATGACCGCGTGGCTCATCAACACCATGGGCTTCACGTCGGAGACCCGGCAGCTGCCGATCGCTCAACTGGGCTGCGCCGCGGGCGGTGCGGCCATCAACCGGGCGCACGACTTCTGCTCCGCGTATCCGGAGGCGAACGTACTGATCGTGTGCTGCGAGTTCTGCTCGCTCTGCTACCAGCCGACGGACCTCGCCGTGGGCAACCTGCTCTCCAACGGCCTCTTCGGGGACGCCGTCGCCGCCGCGGTGGTACGGGGCGAGGGAGGCACCGGCGTACGTCTGGAGCGCAACGGCTCCCATCTGGTGCCCGACACGGAGGACTGGATCTCCTACGCGGTCCGTGACACCGGATTCCACTTCATGCTCGACAAGCGGGTGCCCGGCACAATGTCCGTCCTCGCGCCCGCCATGCGGGAGATGGCGGAACCGCACGACTGGGACGTGTCCGGACTGGACTTCTACATCGTGCACGCCGGAGGCCCCAGGATCCTGGACGACCTCTGCCAGTACCTCGACGTACCGGCGGAGATGTTCCGCTACAGCAGGGCGACCCTCACCGAGCGCGGCAACATCGCGAGCGCGGTCGTCTTCGACGCGCTGGACCGCTTCTTCGAGGACGGTGGGGCCGAGCACGGTGCGCGCGGGGTGATCGCCGGCTTCGGGCCCGGCATCACGGCCGAACTGTCCCTCGGCACCTGGTCGGTGGCCGGCCGGGAGAGCGGACAGATCGAACGGGAAGTGATCCTTCCGACGCCGGTCCTGATGGCGGGCTCGGACGCGGCCGGCTGATCCGGCCCGGCAGCCGGCCGCCGCTGTCCTCAGGTGCCGGACGGGACCGCTGTCCCGTCCGGCACCTCGCGGAACACCCTCTCGACGCGGCTATCTCGGGCCGCCCACCCGGAAGCCGGGTCCTTCCGGCGGATCGTCCCTGTCGTGCGGCATCAGCTCGATCTCGATGCGGTGCATGCTCTCGTGCGCCGCCGTCGCACCCGCCTCCGCCGTGACGACTCCGATGTTCAGCCCGCCCTTGCCGGTGCCCTCGCGCCGTACCTGCACCAAGAATTCGACGTGCACCCGCTCCACCCGGAACTGGAGCCCGCTGTCACGCCCGCCCCGCCGCGCCTCTTCCAGTTCCTCGCGGATCCGGCCGATCACCTCGGCGAGACCGACGGTCTCCGCTCCGTCGTATCCTCCACGTCCGCCACGCGCGCTCATTCCGACCCCCCTCGTCACACAGCGGGGGTCCATTGTCACACCCCGTGGTTATTGTTGAGCAGTATGAGGCAGCTGGAGACCACGTCCAACTCCGCGTCGCAGGAGGACCCTTGGCGGGTCCGGCTGGTCGAGGGGGAGAACAGCGCCGCGCCGCCGCTCGGGGCGGGCGTGCTGCTGCCGGGTGGGCTCGTGCTCACCTGCGCCCATGTGGTGCTGTCCAAACCCCGTCGCGGGAGCGGCGGTTCGGGGGAAGCCGGGAGACGCGACGGTCCGCCCCGGCCGGTCGCGCCGCTGTACGCGGAGTTCCCCGGCACCCGCGGGGATCCGCCCCCGCGCCTGCGCGCCGAGGTGCTGGCCGACCAGCTCAAGCCGCCGACCTCGACCTTCAGCGCCGACATCGCCCTGCTGCGGCTGGCCTCCGTGCCTCCGGTTGAGACCGCCGTGCTGCACCGCCAGATCCCGGCTCTCAACGAACTGGTGCACTCCGTCGGGTACACGGACGAGCTGCCCGGCGGCGAGACCATCAACGCGCGGCTCATGGGGCGCGGCGGCCCCGCGCGCTATTCCGAATGGGTCCAGCTCAACCCGGTCGACGAGTCCTTCGCGGTACGCCCCGGCTACAGCGGCGGCGGCGTGGTCCATACCCGCACGGGCGGGGTCATCGGCATCATGACGTACCGGTACAAGGACCATCGGTTCTCGGTCGACTACGCGTACATGATCCCGACCGAGACGATTCTGCGGTATCTGTCGGTCCTGCGGCCCCGGCCGGCCGGTCATCAGGACGAGTTGAAGGTGACGGGGCGCGCCGCCCTGTCGCACACCATCCCGTTCGACCCGCCCAGGAGCGGATCGAACCGCGCTCTCGCTCTGCGCCGCAAGGTGACCCACTGGCTCATCGACGCGGCTCCGGCGACCGGCGCGGCGTCGGCCCCCGCCCCCGCCCCGGTCTCGGATCCGGTCTCCGGGGCCGACCCGGCGGCCGGCAGGCGCACCGCCACGGAACCGGTGGAGCTCGTCTTCGCCCGCGACGGCCGTCCCGACGACATCTCGGCGGTCTACGCCACGCTCAACCTGGCCGACCGTGAACGCAATCCGCGGCCGGCCGACCGGGGCGACCCCACCGAACCGCCGGTCGGCTCGATCGACATGGCCGTGGACGCGCAGGGCCGGACGGCAGGACAGCTCATCGCGCGCACCGCCGAGCGCATCGGCCTGGTGGGTCCGTCGGGGCCCACCGGACCGTACGACGACGAAGGACCGTACGAAGGGCGCGGACCGGACGAGCACGAGGGGCCGGACGACCGCGACCGCCTGCTGGCGCGGATCGCCGGGGACAGCCCGCCGATCTCCGCCGCCTTCCTCTCGGTCGACAGGGCGGCGCCGACAGGCGAGGCGGTGCTGCCGCTGCTGAAAGCGTTACGGAAGGGCCGGCTGACCCGCTTGCTGCTCGTCTTCCGCGACCCGGCGTCCCCGCTGCTCGAAGACGTCGTGGACACACTGCTCGACGACGCGTGGGCCGAGCGCCGCACAACGGCCCTCGCGGCGCGGCTCGCCGTGCTCGCCGAGCTGGAGAAGAGGTTCCGCAGGCTGTACGCGCACTCCGGCGACCGGGGCGTCACCGACGCGCCCCGGCCGGTGTATCGCCAACTGTCCTCCCGGCTGGCCGAGTTGCGTACGGACGGGGAGGTGCCGCACAGGAGCGCCGCTCTCGCGTACGACCTCTTCCTGCTCGACATCGCCGTCGAGGAAGCGCTCCAGTCGGCCGGGTCCGCCGTACGGCTCCTCGACCGCCCCAACTCACCGGGTGAGTATGTCGTGAATCCGTCCGGTGGCGGCCTCACCGATCTGCCGCACATCACCGTCGACGATCCCGACGCCTTCGTGGAGCCCGAGCCCGATCCGGGGCCGGGGCCCGGCCCGGGGACTCCGACGGAGCCGGAGGCCGGCCTCGTACGCGGCCAGGAGCTCCACCAGCAGTACAAGGTCGTCGGACTGCTCGGCGAGGGCAGTTACGGCCAGGTGTATCTGGCCCGCGACCAGATGCTGGACAACCGTCCGGTGGCCCTGAAGGGCGTACGGGACCCCGACGACCCGACCGACCGGTGGATCTCCCGCCTGGAACTGCTCCGGCTGGTCAGCCTCAACCACCCTTCGATCATCAAGGTGTTCAACTACGCCCGGCATCCCGGCCACCCCAAGCAGCCCGAACACCCGGCCAACAAGGCCCGGTTCATCGTGATGGAGTTCGCGGACGGGGCACCGCTCCAGTGGGTAGCCGAGCAGATCGCGCGCAACGCGGCGCCCTTCGACGGCTACCGCGTCCATGAGTTCATCGCCGTCTACGGGCTGCTGATCCTGGACGCGCTCCGCCATCTGCACGAGGACGAGGGCTTCGTCTACGGCGACCTGTCCCTCACCAACGTCATCCACTGCGGCAGCGGCATCAAGCTCATCGATGTCGCGGGCGTACGGAAGATCGGCCACGCCGGCCCGGTCACGTATCCGGCGCCCGAGCTCGGCAGTTCCACCAAGGTGACGGTGGCGGCTGATCTGTACGCGGTCGGGGCCGTCCTCCAGGAGCTGCTCGACCGGGTCCCCGCGCGCGCCGCCGACCTCGGTACGACCTCACTCCAGCGCGTCCTGCACCGGGCACGGGCACCGCGCCCCGAGGACCGGTTCGCCGACGCGCAGGAGATGTCCGTCCAGCTCCGCGGCGTGCTGCGCGAGTTGCGCTCGCTGCGTCTCGACGAGGAGACGTTCGAGCCCTCACCGCTGTTCGCGGTCGCGCCCGCCGCGCTCGACGGCGAACTCGGCAAGGCGCCGCCCCTCGAACAGTGGCGGCACGGCGGGAACGACAAACGGCCGCTGACCATACGGCCGCCGGAACCGGCCGAGGTGGCCGTGGGCCTGCCCGTGCCCAAGGTGAGCCGCCAGGACCCCAACTGGAAGGAGCTCCAGCGCACGTCGTACGACGATCCGGCCGGGCTGCTCCAACTCAGCGCCGACTGGCAGCTCTCCCCCGAACTGGCGCTCCTGCGCTGCCGTCTCCATCTGGAGGTGAGCCGCTACCGGTCGGCCGACGCGGGCAGACATCTGGCGTCTGCCACGGCCGAGTTGAGGCGGGCCGAGGCCGCCGTCGGCTCCCTGGCCGAGTCCGACTGGCGGCTGCGCTGGCACCAGGGTCTGCTCCATCTGGCCGGGAACGACACGGCGTCGGCGCTGCGCTCCTTCGACCAGGTCTACGCGGCGATTCCCGGCGAGTACGCGCCGAAGCTCGCGCTCGGCTACTGCCACGAGGTCCTCGACCACCCGCGCGAGGCCATGGTGTTCTACAGCGCGGTGTGGAAGCGCAACCACGCGCTGGGCAGTGCCGCCTTCGGCCTGGCCCGTATCCATCTGGCCGACGGCGACACCCGGCTCGCCCTCGGCCGGCTCGAAGCCGTTCCCGCCGACTCGCGGCATCGCACCGCCGCCCGCACGGGCATGGCGCGTATCCACGCGGACCTGCCGGCCGACGGTGCTCCGCCGACCGTGGCCGCCGCCAAGAGGGCGTACGAGGCGCTGCACCGGCTCGCCAGATACGAGGGGATGACGGACCGTCAGGCCCAGGACCGGCTGCGCACCGACCTGCTGGAGCTGTTGCTGCGGCTGGTCACCACTCCCCCGGAGCCGGATCCGCTCGGCGCGCTCCGCGAGGCGCTGGACGCGGAGATCCCGATCCCTCGCACCGAGCACGAGCTGCGGAAACAGCTGGGCGCGGGCTACGAACGGCTCTCCGAGCAGGTGCCCCGCACCACCCTGCGCGAGCACAGGACGCTGGAGAGAGCCCTGCTCGACAACGCCTTCCGCACCCGGCCTTACGCGTTCGCCCACAGCAGGGGCGAGCAACGCCAGGGCCGGCTGCGGGGCTGGCGGCCCGGCCGGCTGCGCGCCACCCGGGCGACGGACCCGCAGCCGGGGGCGGACGCCGCCGGCGGGGAGCGCTGATGGGCCGCCGGTACACCGTGCCGGCGCTGCTCCGGACCGCCCGGACAGCGGGGCGGTCTGCCGGGCGTGCCGTGTGGCGGTCGACAGGGCGGCCGATGTGGCGCTGGTCCTCCGGCCGCAGGCCCACCGCGGACACGCGACGGCACACCGCCCCGTTCCTGTTCAGCCGCATGCTGCTGCTTCCGGCGCTCGCGCTGACCGTCCTGGCGCTCGCCGGGACGGCGTATCTCGACCTGCACGGCCGTACGCAGCAGCTGCGCGAGCGCTACGCCCCCGCCATGGTCGAACTGGCCCATGCCAGAACGTCGTTGGCGCTCGCGGACGCCGAAGCCACCCGGCGCCTTGGTGACAACGGCAGGGATCCGCTGCTCCAGACCGATCTCGTCGGGCTCGGCGAGAAGTATCCGTCGCTGCTGACCGAGGCGGCACAGAGCCTCAACAACGCGGCACAGACCAAGGCGCTGCGCACCGACCAGGAGCAGGAGGTACGTGTGGTGTCCGGGCTCGTGGTCGCCTACGACGACTGGATACGCTGGTCCGACAGCCATCACGAGAGCAAGGCCCTGCGCACGGCCGGGCTGGACTACGCGGAGAGCCTGCTGCGCGACACCGGCACCCCCGCCGAGCCCATGGCCGTGCTCAACCGCATCAAGGCCCTCGAAGGTGAGCTGGACGCGGACGCGTCGGAGCTCTCGGGCTGGAGCCCGCTCTCCGCCGTGACGGCCTCGGGCGCCCTGCTGGCCGTGCTGGTCTTCGTGTTCACCGTCGCCGGCACCCTGGACTTCATCCGCGACCGGTTACATGTACGGAGCCTGCTGCTGATCCTGTACGCGCTGCCGGTCCCGCTGGTCCTCGGCGTACTCGTCCTCGGCGCCCTCGGCCAGCACCGCGCGCAGCGGGAAGTGCGGGAGGCGGGCGTCGAGCTGGCCGCGGTGAGCGCGACGGCGAAGGCCGATCCGACGATCGAGGATCTGGACGAGCGACTGGCCGTCGAGCTGCGCGGCACTCACCCGGGCGGCTGGGCGCTGGCGGCCGAAGTCGCCCTGATGGTCGGCTCGGTGGGCGCGGTGGCGTCCGGTTTCACACTGTTCCACTACGGCCGCGGACACTTGAAGATCTTCTGGAGGACGCCGTGAGGGCTCCGTACCGGCTCTTCCGCACGGTGCTCGCGGGCGCCCTCCTGGTCGGGGCGGCCGTCGTCTCGGCAGGCTGCGCGGCCGAGGACGAGCCGACGCTGGTGGTCCTCGGCCCCTGGACGGACGGCGAGGAGAAGCCGTTCAGGAAGACGCTCGCGAAGATAGGCGAGCGGACGGGCCGGCATTACGTCTACAAGGGCACGCGCTCGCTGCGCGAGACACTGGTCGCGCAGCTGCGGACGGACGCCCCGCCCGACGTGGCGATCCTCAACGGCCCCGGCGAGCTGGCCGAGTACGCGCTCAACGGGGACGCGCGGCCGCTTGAGGGAGACGTGGAGGACAAGGCCGTCGCGCCGTGGGCGCCGAGCTTTCCCGTCACGACCACCAAGGGAACGGAGACACACGCGTACTGGGTTCCGATCCGGGTGGACCTGAAATCCATCGTCTGGAGCAGAGCGGGCGAGGCGGACGCGGGGCCCGAGGACGCCGTGTGGTGCCTGGGCATGGCCTCGGGCGCGACGTCCGGGTGGCCGGGCACGGACTGGATCGAGGACCTGCTGCTGCAACGGCAGGGCCACGCCGTGTACGAGCAGTTCGCCACCGGCCAACTGCCATGGGACAAAGGGCCCGTGAAGCGGGCGTGGCAGGACTGGGCCGCCCTGCTCGCCACCGACGAGCCCGCGAACGGCGTGGACTCGCTCACCACGCACTTCGAGAATCTGGGCGCCGGCAGATACGGGCTGCTGAAAGGCAAGGACTGCACCCGCGAGCACCAGGGTTCCTTCATCGGCCGCCATTACGGTGACGACGTGAGGCCCGCTCCGACCGCCGATTTCGTCGAGGGGCTGCCGCGGGGCCGGAACGTGTTCGAGGTCTCGGGCGACATGGCCGCGGTGTTCAAGCCGAGCGACGCGGCGTGGGAACTGCTGCTGGAACTCACCTCGCCGCGGACGCAGGCCGACTGGGTCGATGCGGCGGGTCCGGGGGAACGCCCGTACTTCCCGTCCGGTACATCGGGTACGTCGGGTACGGCAGGTACGACCGGCGGGAAAGCCCCGACGGGGGCTTCGGCAGACGTGCTGCGGATGCTCGACGGCGCGGATCAGATCTGCGTCGACGCGTCGGACGCCATGCCGTCGACGTTGCGGGGTGCCTTCCAGCGGGCCGTACTGGAATTCCTGGAGAAGCCGCAGGACACTGTGGCGCTCGACGGCCTGCTCGCGCAGCTGGAGGCCGAGCGGCTGTTGCAGCGCGAACCCGACGCGTTCGTCCTGGACGATCTGTGCGACGCACCGCCGGGCTGACGTGCCGCCGGGACCGACGGCCCGGCGACACGTACCGGCAGCACGTACTGGCGACGGGGTCCAGCCGGTTCCCGGCGTTCAGGGCGTGATGGCGATGTTCGTCAGGCCGCGCCCGCCGGCGACCGTGTTGTTCGAGTGCACGGTCGTCCGGCAACTGGCGGTGTCGGCGGTGACGTTGATCGCGAGCTGCTTGTCGCCGGTGGCGCCGGTCAGGTCCGACTTGTTGCCGCGGAAGACGGTGCCGCAGCCCCAGCCCGACTGCTGGGTGTGGGTCTCGAAGCCGTTGTTGGTGGTGTTCTTCCCGGTGTTGTTCTCGACGAGGGTGTTGTTGCCCTTCACATCGACCCAGGAGTCGTCGAAGTTGGCACCGGTCAGCCCGCGTCCGTCGAAGGTGTTGCCGATGATCTGCGCGCCGGTGGTGCCTTCCTTGATGTCGATGGCCTCGCCGCCGACGTCGGGGCCGATGGTGTTGCCGATGATCTGTGCGTTGTCGCTCTTGTCGGAGGTGCCGCCGGCCGAGCCGACGTAGACGCCTTCGCCCATCCCCCGGCCGTCGTTGCCGGTGTCGTAGATCCGCGAGTTCTTGATGACACCGTCGCGGCTGGTGTTGCGGAAGTGGACGCCTTCCATGTCCAGGTCGTGCACGACGACGGAGTCGATGACGACGCCGTTGGCGCTGTCCGCCATGATGCCCTTCTGAGCGCCGGTGAGGGTGATGCCCTTGACGGTCCAGTACGAGGCGCCGTTGAGGTGCAGCACATAGCCGCCGCCCGCGCTGAGGACGGCCTTCTCCGAACCGGTGAGCGTGATACGGGAGTTGGCGGTGCCGGCGACCAGCGCCTTGAAGTTACCGGTGTAGAGGCCGTCGGCGAGCTGGATCGTGTCGCCGGGGCGGGCGGCGGTGAGCGCCGACTTCAGCTCGGCGGCGGTCTTCACGTTGATGACGGCCGCGTGGGCGGGGGTGACCGTCGCGGACAGCACGCCTGCCGTCGTGGCAACGGCGAGGAGAGTGGGGAGCAGCCTTCGAGCACGCATCGCAAGCGCCTTCCTGCGGAATGTGGGGTCGCATGAGCCGAGATCTCATATGCGAACAGGGGACGAGCTTGTGAATACTTGAGCTGACTGGCCACCGTAGGGACACCGATCAACCCCGTCAAGGTCCGTACCAATAGCGGGACTTCGGCTTTCCTGCCCACACGCACGCACCCCGACGCCCGACACTCCGGCGCGGCGTCGTGCAGTGTGCGCACGATCGATCGTACTTTTATGCCATGACAACTGTGGCGAAGGCCCTCACCGAAGAGACCGATCCCTTCTGCCTCTCCCCGGCGCGTGCCGCGCGGCTCCTCGCCGGTGCGCCGTGGCGACGGTTCGCGGTGGCCGGGGACAGCCTGGCCGCCGGCACCGGCGACCCGAGCCCCGGTTACGCGAACCTGCCGTGGGCCGAGCGGGTCGCCGGCGTACTGCGCGACGTCCGCCCCGAGTTGGTCCATCTGAACACCGGCACGCCCGGAGCGACGGCCTCCGACACGCTGGCCGGGCAGATGGACGAGATCGTCGCGTTCGGCCCCGATCTGCTCCATGTCTCCTGCGGCGCCAACGACTTGTTCCGCCGGCGGCCGGACTTCGGCATCGTCGAGCGCACGGCGCGGCAGGTGTTCGAGCGCGCGGCGGGGACCGGGGCGCGGCTGACGACGTTCACGCTCGGCAGGGCGTTCGACGTACCCGCCATCCCCGATTTCCCCCGGCGGGTGCGGACACTCAACGACATCACGCGCGCCCTGGCGGTCGAGTACGACATGGTGCTCGTCGACATGTGGGACCACCCGCTCAACGCGCGCCCGGATCTGCTGAGCGAGGACCGTATCCACTTCTCGACGTCCGGCCAGGCGGTGCTGGCGTCCGAGGTGGTGAAGTCACTCGCTGACGCCGTCGGCGCCGTCAGGGCGGGCCGAAGCCCTCACGGGCGCGCCGTTCCTGAATGAGGCGGACCGCCATCGCGCCCTCACCGACCGCGGACGCCACGCGCTTGACCGAGCCGCCGCGTACGTCGCCGGCGGCGAACACCCCGGTGAGCGCTGTCTCCAGCATCAGCGGGGCGGGGGTCAGCGACCGCCTGGGCACCGGACTGGTCGAAGCGAAGGCGTCGGGCCCGCACAGGACGAAGCCGCGCTCGTCGAGGGGAAGCGTGTCCCTGAGCCAGCCGGTGTGGGGACTGACCCCGATGAAGACGAAGAGCGCCCGCACCCGCGTACGGCTCCGTTCTCCGGTGCGGTTGTTCTCCACCGTGAGCGCTTCGAGCGAGTTCCGCCCGTGCGCTTCCCGGACCTCGGTGTGCGGACGCACCTCCACGCGCGGGTGGCGTTCGATCTGGTCCACCAGATAGCGCGACATGGAGGCCCCCAACTCACCACCGCGCAAGAGGAGTTGGACATTGGGTGTGAACCGGGCGAGGAAGAGCGCCGCCTCGCCGGCCGAGTTGCCGGCGCCGACCACCGCGACCGGATTGTCGCCGCACTGCCGGACCTCCTCCAGTGTGGCGGTGTAGTGGACACTCCCGCCTTCGAGACGCTCGACCCCCGGGGCGGTCAGCCTCCGGTAGTGGGCCCCGGTGGCCACGACGATGTGGTGCCCGGCCGCCTCCGTACCGTCGGCGAAGGTGACGACGTAGTGGCCGTCGCTCTCGCGCAGGGCGATCGCCTTGGCGGGCACGGTGATGGCCACACCGAACTTCCGGGCCTGGACGACGGCGCGTTCCACCAGTCCGCCGCCCGAGATCCCGGTGGGGAAGCCGAGATAGTTCTCGATACGCGCGGACGTGGCCGCCTGACCGCCGGTGGCCACGCTGTCGACCATCGCCGTGGTCAGTCCCTCCGACGCGCCGTAGACCGCGGCGGCCAGGCCGGCGGGTCCGGCGCCGACCACCAGCAGGTCGCGCACATGGTCGGGCGGGACGCCGGTCGCGGGCACACCGATGAGCGCGGCCAGTTCCGCGTTCCCGGGGTTGCGCAGGATGTGCCGGCCGCCCCACAGGACGACGGGGGTCTTCTCGGGTGTGAGTCCGAAACGGCTCAGGAGCGCGTCGGCGCCGTGATCGCGTTCCAGATCGGTCCAGCGGTACGGCAGTTGGTTGCGGGCGGCGAACTCGCGCAGCCTGCGGCTGTCGCCGGAGTATCCGGAGCCGATGATCTGGAAGCCGACGCCCTCGCCGACATGCAGTTCACGGCGGACGAGGCAGGCCTGGAGTACGAGGTCCCCGAAGTCCGTTTCCCGGACGACGAGTTCGCGCAGTCTGTCGACGGTGAGGGTCAGCATGTCGCCGGGTTCGCGGGCGATCACGGTGTAGAAGGCCGCCCGGCCTTCGAGGAGACCCAGTTCGCCGAGGAACCGGCCGGGTCCATGGACCCGGATCTCCTGCTCGTCCGGGCTGCCGGGGCCTTTCACGACGACGACCGAACCGCGCAGGATCACCAGGAACCGCTCGCAGGTCTCCCCTTCCACGAAGAGGCGTTCACCTTCCTCGAAGGTGCGGCGGCGGGCGCCGGACCGCGCGAGCATGTCGATCTGTCCGGGGCTCAGCCGGGGGTAGGCGCCGTTGAGATCGGGCGTCTCGTCGGGCGGCGGCGCGGACATCTCGCCGACAGGCACCTCCTTGCCCGGCACCTGGCCGGCGGACATCCCGCCGGCGGGCATCTCGTTGCCCCGCACGTCGTCGGCGGACATCAGACGAGTGCCTCGTGGAGATAGCACCAGCGCCAGTCCTGGCGCGGCACGAAGGGCTCCACGATCGGGTGCCCGTCGATACGCGCGTGGTGACGGGCGTGCTTGAGCGGCGAGGAGTCGCAGCACCCGACATGCCCGCAGGTCAGACAGAGACGCAGCTGCACCCAGGGCGTCCCCAGCCGCAGGCACTCCTCACAGCCCTCCGGGGTGAGCGGCTCGACGGACCGCACCATGGACAGATGCGGGTCGACTCCGATGCTCATGGTGCTCACTCCTTCTCCTGTCCGGCGTTCCGCCCGTCGCGCGGCCCGCTGTCGGGAAAGGTGACGACGAGTTCGCCGTTCTGGGCGTCGACCAGGATCGTCGCGCCGTCCTCGACGTCACCGCGCAGCAGCGCCCGGCCGATGAGCGTCTCCACCTCGTGGGAGATGTAGCGGCGCAGCGGCCTGGCCCCGTAGACCGGGTCGAAGCCCTGGTGGGCGATGAGTTCACGGGCCTGCTCGGTGAGGTCGACGCCGATCCGGCGTTCGGCGAGACGCCCGCGCAGTTCGTCGAACTGGAGCTCCACGATGCGCTCGATCTGTACGAGACCCAGGGGCTGGAACAGCACGATGTCATCGACCCTGTTGAGGAACTCGGGGCGGAAGTGGGCCCGTAGCTCGGCCAGCACCAGATCGCGGGCGTCGGGCTTGATCTCGCCGTCGGCCGTGGCGCCGTCGAGGAGATGGGACGACCCGATGTTGGACGTCATGATGATCACCGTGTTGCGGAAGTCGACCGCCCGGCCCTGGGCGTCGGTGATGCGGCCGTCGTCCAGGATCTGCAGGAGGGTGTTGAAGACGTCGGCGTGGGCCTTCTCGATCTCGTCGAACAGGACGACGGAGTACGGCTTGCGGCGTACGGCCTCGGTGAGCTGGCCGCCCTCCTCGTAGCCGACGTAACCGGGTGGCGCGCCGACCAGCCGGCTGACCGTGTGCCGCTCCTGGTACTCGCTCATGTCGAGACGGACCATGTTCTCCTCGGAGTCGAAGAGGGCCGCCGCGAGGGTCTTGGCTAGTTCGGTCTTTCCCACTCCGGTCGGTCCCAGGAAGATGAACGACCCGATGGGCCTGCGCGGGTCGCGGATGCCGGACCGGGCCCGGATGATGGCGTCGGCGACCAGCCGGACGGCCTCGTCCTGGCCGATGACGCGCTCCTGGAGTATCTCGTCCAGGCGCAGCAGCTTCTCGCGCTCGCCCTCCTGGAGCCGGGCCACGGGGATGCCGGTCCAGGCGGCCACGATGTCGGCGATCTCGTCCTCGGTGACCACCTCGCGCAGGAGCCTGGTCTCCCCCTGTTTGGCGGCGAGTTGTTCCTCCTCGGCGGCGAGCCGGCGTTCGAGTTCGGTGAGGCGGCCGTAGCGCAGCTCCGCGGCCCGGTCGAGGTCGTAGGTCCGTTCGGCCTCCGCCGCCTCGCGCCGGACCTGTTCGAGTTCCTGGCGCAGGTCCTGAACGCGGCGGATGGCCTGGCGTTCGGCTTCCCACTGCGCCTGTTCGGCGTCGGCCTCGCCGCGCAGATCGGCGAGTTCACGGCGGAGTTCGGTGAGCCGGGCCTCGCTGGCGGCGTCCGACTCCTTGGAGAGCGCGGCCTCCTCGATCTCCAGGCGGGTGACGCGGCGGGTGATCTCGTCCAGTTCGGCGGGCATGGAGTCGATCTCGGTACGCATCCGGGCGCAGGCCTCGTCCACCAGGTCGATGGCCTTGTCGGGGAGGAAGCGGTCGGAGATGTAACGGTGGCTGAGTGTCGCCGCCGCCACCAGGGCGGTGTCCTGGATCCGTACGCCGTGGAAGACCTCCAGGCGCTCCCGGAGCCCGCGGAGGATGGAGACGGTGTCCTCGACGCTCGGCTCGTCCACCAGCACCTGCTGGAAGCGCCGTTCGAGCGCGGCGTCGGACTCGACGCGTTTGCGGTACTCGTCCAGTGTGGTGGCGCCGATCATATGGAGTTCGCCGCGGGCGAGCATGGGCTTGAGCATGTTGCCCGCGTCCATGGCCCCCTCGGGGCCGCCCCCGGCGCCGACCACGGTGTGCAGTTCGTCCACGAAGAGCAGGATCCGCCCGGCGGCGGCCTTGACCTCGCCGAGGACGGCCTTGAGGCGTTCCTCGAACTCGCCCCGGTATTTGGCGCCCGCGACCAGCGACCCCATGTCGAGGGAGAAGACGGTCTTGTCCCGCAGCCCCTCGGGGATGTCGCCGCGCACGATGCGCTGGGCGAGTCCCTCGACGATGGCCGTCTTGCCGACGCCGGGGTCGCCGATGAGGACCGGGTTGTTCTTCCGTTTACGGCTGAGGATCTGGGTGACGCGGCGGATCTCGGCGTCGCGGCCGATCACCGGGTCGAGGGTGCCCTCGCGTGCCTCGGCGACCAGGTCGCGGCCGTACTTCTCCAGCGCCTCGTACGCCCCTTCCGGGGTCGCGGAGGTCACTCGCTGGTTGCCGCGGACCCGGGTGAGTGCCGCCAGGAACGCTTCCTTGGTGAGGCCGTACTCCTTCAGGAGGCGTCCGGCGGAGCTCGCGGAACCCTCGTCCACGAGCGCCAGCACGAGGTGTTCGACGGAGACGTACTCGTCCTTGAGCCGGTGCGCCTCCTGTTCGGCGGTGTCCAGCAGTCTGCCGAGTCGCTGGGTGACGAAGACCTGGCCCGGCGCCGCGCCCGGGCCGGTGCTCCGGGGCCTGCGGGAGAGGTCGGCCTCCACGGCGCCGCGCAGATCGGCGGTGCCGGTGCCCGCCTGGTCCAGCAGCCGTGGGACGAGGCCGTCCCGCTGGTCCAGGAGCGCGAGGAGCAGATGCTCGCCGTCGGTCTCGTTCTGCCCGAGGCGTACGGCCACGGTCTGGGCGTCCTGGAGCGCTTCCTGGGACTTCTGGGTGAGCCGGTTCATGTCCATGGCGGCTGATCACTCCTGGTGTCTCGGCGGCGCAGGGCGGTTTCGAGGCGGCTGATGCGGTCGAGGAGGTCGACCACCACGCCCAGCGCGGCGTAGTTGAGGCACAGGCCGACCCGCAGCCTTTCCATCCGGGCGAGTTCCAGCGGGGCGCTCTCGGCGAACCGGAGCCGGCCGGATGCCTCACGGCGGGCGTCCAGCAGACCGAGGGCGACGAACTTGCGGACGGCGTCGGGGTGCATCCCGGACCGGCGGGCGACGGTCTCCAGGGAGAGTCCGGGCAGCGGTGCCAGCGCGTAGACGGTGCGCGTCCGGGGGCGCGCCGGACGGGGCGGTGGCGGGGTCATCGCATCCTCCTCGGGTCGAAGCCGGAGACGCTCGCCAGCTGTTCGAAGAGATCGCGCTCACGGTCGGTGGGGTGCCGCGGCACCGTGATCCGCAGCTCGGCGTAGAGGTCGCCGTCCTTGCCCTGCGGGTTGGGCAGTCCTTCGCCACGGAGCCGCAGCCTGCGCCCGCTTGAGGAACCGGCCGGGACGGACACCTTGGCGGTCCCGTGCGGTGTGGTGACGGGAAGGGTCGCGCCGAGCGCCGCTTCCCAGGGGGAGAGGGCGAGTTGGACGGTGAGGTCGCGGCCGTCGACGCGGTAGATCTTGTGCGGTGCCAGACGCACCCGGAGATACAGGTCGCCCGCCGGCGCGTTGTCGCTGCCCCTCCCGCCCTGTCCGGCGAGCCGGATCCGCTGCCCCTCGGTGACACCGCGCGGGATGTTCACCTCGTAGCTGCGCCGGCCGTCGGGACCGGAGAGGGTGAGGCTGCGCCGGCCGCCCTGGTACGCGTCCTCGACGGTGAGCACCAGTTCGGTCTCCTGGTCGGCGCCGGGCACCCGGCCCCGGGCGCCTCCGGCGCCGAAAAGGCCGCCGAAGAGGTCTTCGAAGTCGACGCCAGGACCGGCGGATCCACCGCGGCCACCGGGACCCGCGGTGCCACCGAACGGGTCGCCGCCCCCGTAACCCGGTCCCGGACGCCATGTCCGCCCCCTGCCGGGTCCCGCCCCCGCTCCCCCTCCGGTCCTGGCCCCGACGCGTTCGTCGTAGTCCTCGGGCACCTTCCTGAAGTCCGGGCCGAACCGGTCGTAACGGGCCCGGGTCTTGGGGTCGGACAGCACGCTGTAGGCCTCGTTCAGCTCCTTGAAGCGTTCCTCGGCGCCGGGGTCCTTGTTGATGTCGGGGTGGTACTTGCGGGCGCGGGCGCGGTACGCCTGCTGGATCTCCTCGGTGCTCGCGGTGCGCGGCACGCCGAGGGCTTCGTAGAGGTCCACTGCCATGGGCGCGTCACTCCTGCCGCTTGCTGACGACGGCGGCCATCGGGCGCAGCTGGCGGCCGGGGGCGCCGTAGCCGGGGCGCAGGCACTGGACGACGGTTCCCGGCTCGGCCTCGGGGTCCTCCACCACGGTGACGGCTTCGTGCCGGGCCGGGTCGAAGGGGACGCCGGTCTCGTCGTCCCTGGGGTAGCCGAGGCGGTCGAGGATGTCGACGGCCTGGTTGCGTACGGCGTTGACGCCCTGGATCAGGGATTCGGTGCCGGATTCGGTGTGGGACAGGGCGAGTTCGAGGTTGTCCACCACGGGGAGCCAGGCGGTGGCGACACGGGCGCGTTCGGAGTCGCGTTCGCGTGCGAGGTCCTTCGTCTGGCGTTTGCGGAGGTTGTCGAGGTCGGCGAGTGCGCGTCGCCAGCGGTCCCGCAGCTCGTCGAGCTCGGCCACGGGGACCACGTCCGGCTCCTCGGTATCGGCCGGTCCGCCGGGTGTGGGGGGACCGTTCGGCGGACCGGCGGCATCGGGCCCCGGCGCCGCCGGACCGTTCGGTGCGGCGGGGTCGTTGGGCCAGTTGTCTTCGGAGTTGCTCTCGGGGGGCTCGCGGGGCTCGGTGGGTTCGGGTACCGGTTCCGGAGAAGTAGTCATGGCGGCCGCTTCAGTCCTTGTTGAATTCGGCGTCGATGACGTCGTCGTCGGCTCCGCCGCCGGACTCGGACTCGTCCTCGGAGCCCTCTCCGCCGGCCGGCCCGGCGCCGTCGTCGCCGGGACCGGGCCCGGCACGGCGGGCGGCGAGCGCGGCGTGCACCTGCTGGAGTTCGGAGGTCAGCGACCTGGCCCGCGCCGGGTCGGCCCCTTCCTTGACTGCCTGTTGGGCGTCGGTGACCAGCATCTGCGCGCGGGCCTTCTCGTGTTCGGGCGCGGCGTCGCCGAGTTCGGTGAGGCTCCGCTCCACCTGGTAGGCGGCGGCGTCGAGTTCGTTGCGGGCGTCGACGGCTTCGCGCAGGGCCTGGTCCTCACCACGGTTGCGTTCGGCCTCACTGACCATCCGTTCGACCTCGGACCGGTCGAGGTTGGAGCCCTCACTGATGGTGATGGACTGTTCCTTGCCGGTGGACTGGTCCTTCGCATTGACGTTGAGGATGCCGTTGGCGTCGATGTCGAAGGTGACCTCGATCTGTGGCTCACCCCGGGGCGCGGGTCGGATGTCGGTGAGCTGGAACCGGCCCAGCACCCGGTTGTCGGCGGCCAGTTCACGTTCTCCCTGTACGACCACGACGTCGACGGCCGGCTGGTTGTCG
This sequence comes from Streptomyces sp. NBC_01716, assembly GCF_036248275.1. Taxonomy (NCBI): domain Bacteria; kingdom Bacillati; phylum Actinomycetota; class Actinomycetes; order Kitasatosporales; family Streptomycetaceae; genus Streptomyces; species Streptomyces sp. NBC_01716. The sequence continues at coordinate 515,327 of NZ_CP109181.1, forward strand.
GCGGCGGTGGAGAACGTCTCGGAGCGCCGGACGGGGATGGTGGTGTTGCGCTCGATGATCTTCGTCATGACGCCGCCGCGCGTCTCGACGCCGAGCGAGAGCGGCGTGACGTCGAGCAGCAGGACATCCTTGACCTCGCCCTTGAGCACTCCCGCCTGGATCGCGGCGCCCAGGGCCACGACCTCGTCGGGGTTGACGCTCATGTTGGGTTCTTTGCCGCCGGTGAGCCGGCGGACCAGGGTCTGTACGGCGGGGATACGGGTGGAGCCGCCGACCAGGATGACCTCGTCGATGTCCTGGTCGGTGACCTTGGAATCGGCGAGCGCCTGCTGGACGGGGGCGAGGCAGCGCTCCACGAGGTCGGCGGTGATCTGCTCGAACGTGGACCGCATGACCGTCTCGGTCAGATGCTTGGGGCCGGACGCGTCGGCGGTGACGAAGGGCAGGTTGACCTGAGTCTGGGTGACCGAACTGAGTTCGGTCTTGGCCTTCTCGGCCGCCTCGAAGAGCCGTTGCAGGGCCTGCGGGTCCCGCCGCAGATCGATGCCGTTGTCCCGCTGGAAGGCGTCGGCGAGATGGTCGACCAGACGTCGGTCGAAGTCGTCGCCGCCGAGATGGCTGTCACCGGCGGTGGACCGTACCTCCACGACACCGTCCCCGACGTCCAGGATGCTCACGTCGAAGGTGCCGCCGCCGAGGTCGAAGACGAGCACCGTCTCGTGCTCCTTCTTGTCCATCCCGTACGCGAGCGCCGCGGCCGTCGGCTCGTTGATGATGCGCAGCACGTCGAGGCCGGCGATCTTCCCGGCGTCCTTGGTGGCGGTGCGCTGCGCGTCGTTGAAGTAGGCGGGCACGGTGATGACGGCTTCGGTGACCCGCTCGCCCATGGACCGTCCGGCGTCCTCGGCGAGTTTGCGCAGTACGAGCGCGCTGATCTCCTCGGGCGCGTACAGCTTGCCCCGTACGTCGATACGGGCGACACCGCCCTCGCCCTCGACGACGTCGTACGCGACGGCCTTGGCCTCGTCGGATATCTCGTCGTAGTGCCTGCCGATGAAGCGCTTGGCCGAGTAGATGGTGCCTTTGGGGTTGAGGATCGCCTGCCGGCGGGCCAGTTGCCCGATCAGGCGCTCTCCCGAGTCGGTGAAGCCGACCACGGACGGTGTGGTGCGGGTGCCCTCCGCGTTGGGGAGCACGGTCGCCTCGCCGCCTTCCCAGGAGGCGATCACCGAGTTGGTGGTACCGAGATCGATTCCTACTGCCTTGGCCATGGAAGCACTCCTCAGTACTGCCGCGCCCAGGCATCTCGCCCCGCCACGGCGGGTGTGGGCCGCGCAGGCCGGGCCCGGTTCGGCGGGACCGAGGGGCCGGCACCATCGATCAGACCTGTGCGACCGCGTCTGATCCGCTCTTGGAGTGGTCGCCCCACTCACTGTCGTCCAGTTTCACACCATTTGTTACGCCGTGCGAAAGGGGCCGCGTCATGTGAGGTCAGCGGCGGTGCCCATCCGCGTTGGGCCGGCGCCCGGCCGGATAGTCGGGTGTCGGCGAGGGCACGAGGGCCGGGATGGCGCGGACCTCGGCGGTCTCTCCGTGCAGGGTGACGGGGTCACCGTAGTGGTGGACCTTCACCGGGCCACCGGTGGACACGGTGTACGTGGCGGTCTTCGAGGTGATCTCGACATGCAGGTGCCTGTCCCGGAACTTCACCGTGAAGGCGAGCCGGCTGATCTCCTCCGGCAGCCGGGGCGAGAACTCCAGCCTGTCCCGGCTGTGCCGCATACCGCCGAAGCCCGCCACCAGAGCCGTCCAGGAGCCCGCGAGAGAGGCGATGTGCAGGCCGTCGCGCGTGTTGTGCTCCAGATCCTGGAGGTCCATCAGGGCGGCCTCGGTCAGATAGTCGTAGGCCAGCCGCAGGTGTCCCGTGTCCACGGCCATCACCGCCTGGACGCAGGCCGAGAGCGAGGAGTCACGCACGGTGATCGCTTCGTAGTAGGCGAAGTTGCGGGCCTTGTGTTCGGCGTCGAAGTACTCGCTGCACTTGTACATCGCCAGGACCAGGTCCGCCTGTTTGACGACCTGCTTGCGGTAGATGTCGAAGTAGGGGAAGTGGAGCAGGAGCGGGTACTGGTCGGGCCTGGTGCGTTCGAAGTCCCAGTGCTGGTGCCGGGTGAAGCCGGCGTCCTGCTCATGGACCCGCAGCTCGTGATTGTAGGGGATGTTCATGGCGTCGGCCGCGTCCCGCCAGGTGGCGGACTCCTCCTCGTCGACGCCGAGTTGGGACGCCAGGTCCGCGTGGCGCTCCACGATGTCGGCCGCCGCCCGCAGATTCGTCCGGGCCATCAGATTCGTGTACGTGTTGTCGTCAGCGACGGCGCTGTACTCGTCGGGGCCGGTGACGCCGTCGATGTGGAAGGCGCCGTGGGGATCGTGGTGTCCGAGGGACCGCCACAACCGCGCTGTCTCCACCAGCAGTTCGACGGCGCAGTCGCGCTCGAACTCCTCGTCGCGGGTCGCCGACAGATAGCCCACCACCGCCTCGGCGATGCCGGCGTTCACATGGAAGGCCGCCGCGCCGGCCGGCCAGTAGGCCGAGCACTCCGAGCCGTCGATGGTCCGCCAGGGGAACGCCGCTCCGTGCAGCCCGAGTTGCTGGGCACGCTCCCGCGCGGCCGGCAGCGTGCTCTGGCGCCAGCGCAGAGCGTGTGACACCGCGTCGGGCGAGGTGAACGTGAGCAGCGGCAGGACGAACGCCTCGGTGTCCCAGAAGGCGTGCCCGTCGTAGCCGGATCCGGTCAACCCCTTGGCGGGGATGCCTCGTTGCTCGGCGCGGGCACCGGCCTGCAGCACATGGAAGAGCGCGAACCGTACGGCCTGCTGGATCTTCTCGTTGCCGTCCACCTCCACGTCGGAGCACTTCCAGAAGTCGTGGAGATACGCGCGCTGTTCCTGGGCGAGCCCTTTCCAGCCGATGCTGGCCGCGCCGGCCAGCGCCGCGTCCACCTGGTCGGCGACGGCGGGCAGCGACCGGGCGCTCGACCAGCCGTACGCCACGATCTTGTCGACGCGCAGGGTCTTCCCCGGCGCCAGGACCGAGGTCACGGTCAGCCGTGCGATGTCGTCGTGGGACTCGCTGTGGGTCGTGGTCGAATCGGGCCCGTAGACGGAGTGGTCCGCCGCCGCCCCGACGCGCAGACCGCTGCGGCGGGTGCAGTGCACGAGCCGCAGCCGGTTGCCTGACGCGAAGTGCTCCTCCGAGTCGAGCGGCGACTCCAGCGCGACGGAGGCGCGGGGGTCCGTCTCGCTCTCGGGCTCGGGCAGTTGCTCGTTGGCGACCAGCTCCGACTGGATCACGATGCGTACTTCGGTGTCGACCGCCTCGACCTCGTAGGAGACGGCGGCGACGGCGCGCTGACTGAAGGAGACCAGCCGCGAGGAGCGCACCCGTACGGTACTGCCCGCCGGCGAGGTCCACTCGCACGTACGGTGCAGCAGACCGGAGCGCAGGTCGAGCACCCGCTCGTGCGAGCGCAGTTGCCCGTAGCGCACGTCGAACGGCTCGTCGTCGATCAGCAGCCGGACGATCTTCCCGTTGGTGATGTTGATGACGGTCTGGCCGGACTCCGGGTAGCCGTAACCGGCCTCGGCGTACGGCAGCGGGTGCAGCTCGTGGACACCGTTGAGGTAGGAGCCGGGCAGGCCGTGCGGTTCGCCCTCGTCGAGGTTGCCGCGCCAGCCGACATGGCCGTTGGAGAGCGCGAAGACCGATTCGCTCTGCGGCAGCACACTCATGTCGAGTTCCCTCTCCCGCAGGGACCACGGCTCCACCGTGTACATCGAGTCAGTGATCATGCTTTCGGCTCCTGGTCGGCGAGGTCGGCCAGGTCGGTGACGACGGTGTCCCCGCCGTGCGCCCGCAGCGCGTCGGCCTGGCCCACCCGGTCGACGCCGACGACGTACCCGAAGTGTCCGGACCGGCCCGCCTCCATGCCCGCCAGCGCGTCCTCGAACACGGCCGCGGCCGACGCCTCGACGCCGAGGTCCCCCGCCGCCGCGAGGAAGGGGGCGGGGTCGGGCTTGCCGGGCAGACCGCGCTCCGCCGCGACGACGCCGTCGATCCGGGCGTCGAAGAGCGCCTCGGCGTCGATCGCCCGCAGGATGTCGCGGCAGTTGGTGCTGGAGGAGACCACGGCGGTACGCAGACCGCCCGCCCGGACCGCCCGGATGTAGCGCAGCGAACCCTCGTACGCCTCGACGCCACCGGATCTGATCCGCTTCAGCAGCCGTTCGTTCTTACGGTTGCCGAGCCCCTGGACGGTCTCCCGGTCGGGCGGGTCGTCGGGCTCGCCGCCCGGCAGCTGGATACCGCGCGAGCCGAGAAAGGCCCGTACTCCGTCGGCCCGGGGAAGACCGTCGACGAATTGGTTGTAGTCCGCGACGGCGTCGAAGGGGCGGAATTCCCCGTCGCCACGCTTGCGCAGGAATTCGTCGAACGTCTCCTTCCAGGCTGCCGCGTGAACGACGGCGGTCTTGGTGATGACCCCGTCGAGGTCGAACAGACAGGCCTGGATGCTGTCCGGAAGGCCGAGTTTCGTCATGCGGCGCACCTTCTCCGTCGAAGAGGGCTGCTTTCCGGGCAATCGTAGGGCGGCGGGCCCTCGCCCGCCCGCGAGGGAGCCGTACGGCCGTACGGGCGATCGAGGCCCTGCCAGGGCCCGCCGGGCCCTGCCGGGTCAGGGAGCGAGCTTGTCCAGGAAGCCGAAGAGGTTCGCGCGGGTGCGCTCTATCTGCTCCTCCACCGTCAGGCTCTCCTCCATGCGTCCGCCGGGCGCCGCCGCCTTCTTTCCGCGTGTATAGAGGGAGCAGGCGAGGTCGGTGCACATGTAGAGGCCGACCGAATTCCCCTCCCGCCCGGCCTTGCCGCGCTTCCTGGCGGTCATCAGCGAAACGCCGCTGCCCGGGTGCGTGGTCAGACAGAGGGAACACATGCTGCGGTGCAGATAACCGCGGCGGCGCGATGGATAACGCAGCGTCACGCCGACGAGAGTGCCCTCTCTTTCGGTGACGAGATAGCCGCGGTCGGGCGCCGAGAGATCGAGCCACCCCAGGAAGTCCAGATCTTCCCAGGGACGCTCCGCGAGGTCCCGCGGCAGCGGAAGGCGCGCCGCCTCGCCCTTGGAGCAATTGACGAACGACGTGCGGATGTCATGTTCGGTCACGGCTTTCATGACTCGAACGCTAACAATGCCTAATAGCTTTAGGCAAATGATTATTGACCCTAGATATGTGCGCGTCCGGACCGGCCGCGGGGACTGGGCGCCCACTGGCGCCGCCCGACCTCATAGGGTTACGTGGCACGCGCCGGGACGGCGGGCTCGACGTCCCGCGCGGCGGCCGACCGACCGACACGATTGGAGTTCGCCGATGGTGCACGACAGGGCCGGGCAGCCGGCGCAGCCCGGGGATCTGGTGGACGTGGCGCGGCTGGTGACGGCCTATTACGCGCTGCACCCCGATCCGGCCGAGCCCGCGCAGCGGGTCACCTTCGGTACGTCGGGGCACCGCGGCTCCGCCCTGTCGGCGGCGTTCAACGAGGACCACATCGCCGCCACCACCCAGGCCATCTGCGAGTACCGGACCCGCCAGGGCACCGACGGGCCGCTGTTCCTCGGCGCCGACACACACGCCCTCTCCGAGCCGGCCCGGGTCACCGCGCTGGAGGTGCTGGCCGCCAACGAGGTCACCGTCCTGATCGACTCGGACGACGGCTACACGCCCACCCCGGCCGTCTCGCACGCGATCCTCGACCACAACCAGGGCCGTATCTCCGGTCTCGCCGACGGCATCGTGGTCACGCCGTCGCACAACCCGCCGGCCGACGGCGGCTTCAAGTACAACCCGCCGAGCGGCGGCCCTGCCGGTTCCGACGCCACCTCCTGGATCCAGGACCGCGCCAACGCCCTGATCGAGGCGGGGCTCAAGGAGGTCCGCCGGATCCCGTACGCGCGTGCGCTGGCCGCCGGCACCACGGGACGGCACGACTTCCTGGGCCGGTACGTGGACGACCTGCCGTCCGTACTGGATCTGGACGCCGTCCGGGACGCCGGGATCCGGATCGGCGCCGACCCGCTCGGAGGCGCCTCGGTCGCGTACTGGGGACGGATCGCCGAACGGCACCGGCTCGACCTCACGGTGGTGAACCCGCTCGCCGACCCGACCTGGCGGTTCATGACGCTGGACTGGGACGGCAAGATCCGGATGGACTGCTCGTCGCCGTACGCCATGGCCTCGCTGATCGCTCAGCGCGACACGTACACCATCGCCACCGGCAACGACGCCGACGCCGACCGGCACGGCATCGTCACACCGGACGGCGGTCTGATGAACCCCAACCACTATCTGGCCGTGGCCATCCAGTACCTCTACGGGCACCGCGACAGCTGGCCGGCCGGCACCGGGATCGGCAAGACGCTGGTCTCATCCTCGATGATCGACCGGGTCGCCGCCGACCTCGGGCGCACGCTCGTGGAGGTGCCCGTGGGATTCAAGTGGTTCGTGGACGGTCTCTTCGACGGCACGCTGGGCTTCGGCGGCGAGGAGTCCGCCGGCGCCTCCTTCCTGCGCCGGGACGGGCGGGTGTGGACCACCGACAAGGACGGCATCCTGCTCGCCCTGCTGGCCTCCGAGATCACCGCCGTCACGGGCTCCACCCCGTCCCAGCACTACGCGGCCCTCACCGAACGCTTCGGCGACCCGGCGTACGCCCGCGTGGACGCCCCAGCGACCAGGCAGGAGAAGGCAGTCCTCGCGAAGCTCTCCGCGGACCAGGTCACCGCCGGCACCCTCGCGGGCGAGCCGATCACCAAGGTCCTCACCGAGGCGCCCGGCAACGGCGCGGCGCTCGGCGGCCTGAAGGTCTGCACCGACAGTGCCTGGTTCGCGGCGCGGCCGTCGGGGACCGAGGACGTGTACAAGGTGTACGCGGAGAGCTTCCGGGGCCCGGAGCACCTGAGCGAGGTGCAGACGGAGGCGAAGACCCTGGTCTCGACGGCGCTGCGGGCCGCGACCTGAACCTGACCCCTCCAACTCAGGTGTCAGGCACGGCCGTTCACCCCGCGGCGGCCGGTGACGGTGCGACCGCCACGGAGAGATCGTTGTCCACCGTGTAGTACGGACGCACCGTCACCCCGCCGAGCGTGGCCGCCGGATAGACGAAGACCGACTTGCGGTCCGCGACGTCGTCCAGCAGCCGCGCGACCCGGATCCGGGCCGCCCCCGCCGCCGGGCGGACGTACACGTCCCAGATGTCCTGCGCCGCCGCTCCGGGCTGTCCGCGTTCCGCCAGGAGGTCCTGGTAGTCGACGGTGAAGGAGAGGTCCCGTGCCCCATCGGCCCGCAGCGCGAGCTGCCGTACGGGGCCGTCCTTGCCCCGCCGGTGCAGCAGCGCCGCCGCGCCCTCCCCCAGCCGGGCGCCGAACAGCCGCGCCCGCGCGGTCATCACCTGGCCGGAGAAGACGATCCGCCCGGCCTCCGCGTGCGCGGTCCGCAGCCAGGCGCGTACCGCGAGACGGCCGTCCTTGGTGGCATAAGGGATCCGTACGGCCAGGGGCGTCTCCCGGCCGTCGCTCCCGCCGGACACCAGCGCGCGCAGATCGCGCAGGCCGGGCAGCAGCGGTGTGCGCTCCTCGCCGGGCAGCCCCAGCACGTACGCGTCCCAGCGCCCTTCCTGCAGAGCGGGCGCCGTCTCCAGGACGGCCCGCCACTCGTCCTGCCCGACGTTCTCCAGCGCGGCCACCCGGCCGATCTCCTCCGACTGCCCCTTCTTCGGGCGCAGTTGGAGCAGCAGCCGGGGGTGGGCCGAGGCGGCCAGCGGCAGTCGTACGCGTACGACGAAGCGGCCCTCGTCGTCCACGGTCGCGTCCGCGCGGGGCTTGTCCACCCGGGGCTCCTCCGCCGCTCCGCCGTTCGTGCTGCCTTCGTCGCTCATCGCCGCGCCTTCCGTACTGTCCGCAGGACACTGCCGGCCGCGACGAGCGCGGTGTCCTTGGCCGCGTAACCGCCGCTCACCAGGGGGTGGTCCCGCCCGCGCGGCCGTGGGCGGCCCTCTCTTCGGGCCGCCAGCAGCTCCTCGAAGAGCTGCTCGGCCTGGGCGACCACGGGGCCGGGCGCGTACCGGCGGGAGTTCTCCAGCGCCGTACGGCCCATCCGGCGGCGCAGCCCGTCGTCGCGTACGAGCTCCAGCAGTGCGCCGGCCAGCGCGTCGCGGTCGCCGACGGGGACCAGCCGGCCGTCCTCGCCCGGGGCGATGATCTCGCCGGGGCCGTAGTCGCAGTCGGTGCTCACGACGGGCAGTCCGCAGCGCATCGCCTCAACAATGGTCATGCCGAACGGCTCGAAGTTGGAGGTCGCGGCGCCGATCGACGCCTTGACCCACTCGGCTTCCATCGGGGTCACCGCGCCCATGAGGAAAACGCAGTTGTAGAGGCCGAGCCGGTCTATCAGCGCGCGCAGCCGCTCGTGCTCCTCGCCCTTGCCGTAGATGCGGAGCTGCCAGTCGGGCCGCTCGGCGGCGACGGCGGCGAACGCCTCGATCAGCAGGTCGAACCGTTTCACCGGCACCAGCCGTCCGGCGGCCATCACGACGCGCTCGCTGCCGTCCGCGGGCGGGAGGGACGGGGCCGGGACGCTGTTGGGCAGCGCCTGTACCCGGACGCCGGGCAGCCGCATCTTGCGCCGGTAGGCCGCGGCGTCGGCCTCCGTGACGGGGGTGAGCGCGTCCAGCCGCGGATAGACCCGGCGCAGCGCGTTGCGCAGGCGCGGCGGGTGGTTGTTGAGCGTGAGGTGCTCCTGGCCGACGCGTACCGTCCGCGCGGGCGCCTGGAGGGCCAGATGCACGTTGAGGCCGGGCCGGGTGCCTACGACGACGTCGGCGTCGAGCGAGGCGAGTGCGTCACCGATGCGCTCGTCGGTGAGCGCGCTGTACTGCTGGTAGCGGTATTCGGACGAGGGGAAGACCTTCGCGGGCGTCAGATGCCGCGGGTCGTCCTTCTCGTGCCGCAGATCCACCAGGGGCCGCAGCCGCACGCGCGGGTCGAGCGTGAGGTTCGGCCGCTCCCGGTGTCGGAGTGCCGAGATGATCTCCACGTCGTGCCGATCGGCCAGCGCGCGGGCCAAGTTGAACGTGGTGGTGATCGTCCCTCCTATCCCGTACGCGTTGTGAATCAGAAAAGAGATCTTCATGTCGTGGCAGACGGGTGGGACCTGGAGAAGGTTGCCCGCAACCCAGAGATAAGGAGCACGCCACCTTTTCGTAACCGAGCCGGCTGACGCGCCGTCGGACCCGGCCCGCCCGAGGACACCACTGGAGTATTTGCCCCAATGTGCTGTTTTACCGGCAATACGATCGGGAAGGCGGTGCTGTGCCCCAGCCGACCCCTCACCGCTGTCGAAGCACCACATTCAAGGAGCCACCATGAACGCCGTACCCGACGTCACCCTCAACAACGGGGTGACGATTCCCCAGCTCGGCTTCGGCACCTTCCAGATCCCGCCCGCCGAGACCCGTCAGGCGACGCTGACCGCGCTGGAGAGCGGCTACCGGCACATCGACACGGCGGAGATGTACGGCAACGAGAAGGAGGTCGGCGAAGCGATCCGCGACTCCGGCATCGACCGGGACGACATCTTCGTGACGAGCAAGCTGAACAACCAGTTCCACAAGGCCGCCGACGCGCGCGCCGCGTTCGACCGGAGCCTTGAGGACCTCGGGCTGGCCCACATCGACCTCTTTCTGATCCACTGGCCGCGGCCCAAGTCCGGGAACTTCGTGGAGGCCTGGCAGACGCTGGAGGAGATCTACCGGTCCGGGCGCGTCAGGGCCATCGGCGTCTCCAACTTCCAGCCGCACCACCTGCGCCGCCTGATGGAGAACTCGGTGATCGTGCCCGCCGTCAACCAGGTCGAGGTCCACCCGTATCTGACCCAGGACGAGGTCAGGGCGTTCAACACCGAGCACGACATCGCCACCGAGGCCTGGTCCCCCCTCGCCAAGGGCATGGTGCTGAACGACCCGGTCGTCGGCCGCATCGCGAACGACATCGGCCGGACCCCCGCGCAGGTCACGCTCCGCTGGGCCCTCCAGCGAGGGGACATCGTCTTCCCCAAGTCGGTCACACGCGAACGCGTTCAGGAGAACCTCGGCCTGTTCGACTTCGAGCTGGGCGAGGCCGACATCGCCGAGATCGCGGCGCTGAACCGCGACGAGCGCACCGGCCCTGACCCGGACAACAACGGCTGACGCCCGTCCCGCCGCCCGGTCCGTAATGGATGTTCCAACTCCGCAACTCTCGGCTGAGATCCGCCGGTTCGTACGGCAAGATCGGTCGCATGACCGAACAGCGGGGCAGCGCACCACAACAGAGCGCCACGGACGAGACGGTAGCGGCCCTGGCGGTCCGCCTCCGCGCGGCGGACACCGGCGGCTGGACGTCGGACGCGACACGGGCGCTGGTCGTCCGGCTCGGCTGGGGCTGGAGCGACAGCCCGACCGTGGTCACCGGCCGCTCCACCGGCGACGCTCGGCTGCGGCCCGTCGGGAAGTACGAGGAGCGGTACGTGGGTGGGGAAGCGTATGTCGAACTGGCCATCCCCGTACGGCGCGCCGAGCCGGACGCCGCCTCCCAGGCGGAGGCGTTCCGGATGGTCAAGGACGAGCTCACCGCCACGTTCGGCGAGGCGTCGATCATGGGGGTGCACGGCAGGCTGGCGCCATTCCTGCGCCCCGTGCCGAGCTGGGGCTCGCCGTATCTGCGCTGGCGGGGTGAGTCGAACACCCTGGAGCTGCGCGCGGGTCCGGCCGGACCCGAACTGGTCCTTCAGCCCACCGACCCGGCCGAGAGCTGGTTCGTACGTCAGGGCTACGACGACGACCACGCGATCACCGGCTTCTTCGGCTTCCGGCCCGACGGGTCGAACGGCGGGCTCACCTTCCCCGGCGGCTGGCGGGTCCGCGGCTGGGAGACAATGACCAGGGCGCTCGCCGACTTCCTGACGACGCTTCCGGCCGAGACGACCGCGCTGCGGACCCCGATGTGGATGCCGATCTACGGCCGGATCGAGGGCAAGGGCGCGCCGATCCTGTTCGACATCGACTGCGGTGACCGGCTGATGCTCGCCTCGTTCGCGGACGAGTCCGTGGACCCGGCCTCGCTGGGCTGGGGCACGGCTGCCGAGCACCCGACGACCGGCAGGCCCTGGCCCGACCCTGACATCCCGCGGCTGCGGATCGACGCGGGCGGTCCGGGCCGGCCCGACGGGCAGGCGCTGGCCGAGACGATCGTGGCGACGGCGCGTGCGATGGGTGTGGTGTCTCCCGAGGACCTGCTCATAGGCAACGAGGCCGGGGATCTGGGCGCGTACCGCGTGACCTTCTACGGCCTGGGCCTGCCGATGGCCTGAGCGGCCGGACAGCACCCGACCCACCGCGGACGGATCAAGTCCCTTTGCCTGTGGCAGAATTCCCCGGACGGCCGGTGACGTCCGGGGAAGCCCGGCGACGGCGCGCGAACACGCCGTACCGCCTCCCGTCGTACCGCCACGACCCATCGGAGTTTCGTATGACGGCAGGGACGCCCAAACCTCAGGTCGACACCAGCAAGCCGCACCCTGCGCGCGTCTACGACTGGCTACTCGGCGGCAAGGACAACTACGAGGTCGACCGCCAGGTCGGCGAGCGGCTGCCGGCCGAATCGGCGGACGGCGCCCGCCAGAACCGGGCGTTCATGCACCGCGCGGCGGCCTGGCTCGCCGACAACGGTGTGAGCCAGTTCCTGGACATCGGCACCGGCATCCCGACCGAGCCCAATCTGCACCAGATCGTCCAGGCCCTCATGCCGACGGCCCGGGTGGTCTACGCGGACAACGACCCCATCGTCCTGCGGCACGCCGAGGCCCTGCTCGTGAGCACCCCCGAAGGCACCACCGACTACATCCAGGCCGATGTGCGCGACCCGCAGGAAATACTGCAGTACGCCCGCGCCACCCTGGACTTCGACCAGCCGATCGCGCTCTCCCTCATCGCGCTGATGCACTTCGTGCCCGACGACCAGGGCCCCTACGAGATCGTCTCCAGCCTGGTGGACGTGCTGCCGTCGGGCAGCTATCTGGTGCTGTCGCACGCCGCTTCCGACCTGCTTCCCGAGCTGTCGGACAAGGTCGTCGCGGAGTACGCGAAGGGCGGCATCAGGCTGGGCTTCCGTACCCACGCCGGGGTGAGCCGGTTCTTCGACGGACTTGAGCTGGTCGAGCCCGGACTGGTGACGGCGCCCGCGTGGTTCAAGCGCGCGGACGCGCCCGAGCAGGAGATGAGCGGCATCTACGCGGGCGTGGCACGCATCCCGTAACGGCGCCACGACGTCCCCCGACGTCGGTGAGAGCGTCTGACGCGGCCGGGTCGTTGCCTCGCGCACGGCCCGGTCCGGCTTACGCTGCGGTGGCCCGACCCGCCGCCGACGTGAGAACGAGGTGCCGTCGATGCCGACGACCATGCGCAAGTGGGCATGGCTGCCCGTTCTGGGCGTCGGGATCGGGCTGTATTTCCTGGTGCAGAGCACGCTGATCGACACCGGGAACGTCAACTACGTACCGTCCCTGATCCTGTTGGGCGCTCTCGTCGTCCCTCTCGCCTTCCTCACGTTCGTCGCCGGGCGTACGGGCGAGTGGCAGGTCGGGCCGTTCGTGCTCGGGATCGCAGCGCTGTTCGGCGGTGTGGTCGGGATCGTGACCGCCGGACGGCTGGAGTTCGCGACCCTCCGCGGCCTGGGCGCGTCGTCCCTGATCGGCATCGGCCTGATCGAGGAGTCGTGCAAGCTGATCGTCCCGGTGCTGATCCTGCTGTGGCAGTGGCGGCAGGGCACCGTACACGTCTCGGACGGACTGCTGATCGGGGTCGCTTCGGGCATGGGGTTCGCCACGCTGGAGACCATGGGGTACGCGTTCACGGCGCTGCTGCAGTCCCAGGGGAACATCGGGGACGTCGAGCAGACCCTGCTGCTGCGCGGACTGACCTCCCCCGCCGCGCACATGGCGTGGACCGGGCTGATCTGCGGAGCGCTGTGGGGGGCGGTGGGGGCGCGCTGGTCCTTCGCCGCGACCACACAACTCGTGGTCACCTTCCTGCTCGCGGTCGCGCTGCACGCGCTCTGGGACGGTGTCACCAGCCGGTTCACCTACTTCCTGCTGGCCGCGATCTCGCTGGGCTGGCTCTTCTACGAACTCCACCGCAGCAACACACTCACCTGGCACAGCACGCCCCCGAACGTCAGGCAGTCACCTCGGCCTGATCCAAACGACAGACCCTAGGTTGATTTCATGTACTCGATCGAGATCTCCCGGCGTGTTCGGGCTCCGCGTACCGCCGTCTACCGCGCCCTGCTGGACGCCGACTCCGTCGCGAAATGGCGGGCGCCGGACGGGATGACCACCCAGGTGCACGAGTTCGACGACCGCGAGGGCGGGCGGTTCCGTGTCTCGCTCATCTACGACGCGCCGACGGACACCGGGAAATCGGCGGAGCAGACCGACACGTACCACGGGCACTTCGCACGGCTGGTGCCCGACGAGCAGGTGGTGGAGGTCATCGAGTTCGAGAGCGCCGACCCGGCGCTCCTCGGCAGCATGACCATGACGACCACGCTCAGGGATGTCGACGGCAGTACGGAGATCGTCATGCTGCACGAGGGGATCCCGGACGCGGTGCCGGCGGCCGACAGCGAGACGGGCACACGGATGTCGCTGGACAATCTCGCCAGGCTGGTCGAAGGGGACGCGGACCCCGGGTCCAACTGATGTGCGCCGTGAGGTGATTGACGATCTGCCGGCCGCTCCGATCCGTCAACTCCCGGCCGACCGGGGGAAAGGCACACACCAGCCATGTCACTTGCCCGCGCCCGGGATCGGCACCGAGACCATGGGGCCGGGACGCGCCGACCGGTGAACCTTCTAGGAGCGGCGGCCCGGTCTGCCGCGCCGGCCGCTCTTCGTACCGCCCGTACCCCCCGTACCGCCGCCCGAGCCGCCGCTCCGGGGATTCCTGCCCGTCGACTTGCCCGCGGCGGGCTTCCGGCGGGCGCCTGCCGTGTCCGAGCGCTTCGCCTTCGGTTTCGGCTTGGCCTTCGATGAGCCCGGCTGCTCCTGCGCCGGGGCCGCGCGGCGGCCCCGTGAGCTGTTGACGGTGCGCCCCCGGACGATCCCGATGAACTCCTCGACCAGATCGGTGGTCCGCTCCTCCGGCCACGACAGCGCGACGCGCGACTCGGGGGCGTCGGAGACCGGCCGGTAGGTGAGGTCCTTGCGGTGGTGCAGGCGGGCGAGCGACTGCGGGACGACGAGCAGTCCCACGCCTGCCGCCACCAGCTCCACGGCGTCCCCCGTCGTGGCGGGTCGCTGCTTCGCGGGCAGTCCGGGCAGGGGGCCGTCCCAGTCGAGGGTGTCGTCGAGGGGGTGCAGCACGATGTCGTCGGCCAGATCCGCGACGGACACCTCGTCCGCCGCGGCCACGAGGTGGTCCTTCGGTACGAGGACGACCGTCGTCTCGGTGTAGAGCGGGATCGCGCTGAGGTCCGTCCGGTCGACCGGCAGCCGTACGAATCCCGCGTCGGCCTCCCCCGCGCGCAGCGCATCCGCCGCGTCGGCCGCGGCGATCGTGGTCAGGGTCAGGGGTACGTCGGGGAGCCGCTCGTTCCAGATCCGCACCCACTTGCCGGGGATCACCCCCGGTACGTACGCGAGCCGGAACGTGGGGGACGCGAGGGGTACCTCCGAGCCTGTCACTCAGCCAGGCTACCGGTCGTGGTCGGACGGCCCTTACCCGCTCGATAGTCTGGACACCATGAAGTCGCACCAGACCACCCAGACGATGAAGCCCGCCACTGCGGCGAAGAAACTGGGTGTGTACCTTGAGGCCACCCCCGCCGATTTCCAGGAGGGTGTCGTCTCACGCACCGAGTTGAACGCACTCCAGACGGACCCGCCCGAGTGGCTGCTGGAACTGCGGCGCGACGGTCCGCATCCCCGGCCGGTGGTCGCGGCCAGGCTGGGCGTCTCCATCGCGGGTCTCGCCCGTGGCGGCGTCACCGAGGCGCTGACCACGGAGCAGATCGAGGCGCTCAAGGAGGAGCTTCCCTCCTGGCTGCGGCGGGAGCGCGCCACGCAGGCCGAGGTCCGGAAGGAAGCCGCGCGGATCAAGGAGAAGAACGCGGAGCGGGACGACCAGGCCCGCCGTCCGCGTTCCTGACGGGCGACGACGACGCGGCCGGGCAGAACCCGGCCGCTCGCCGTACGGGTGGCTACCGCACCGCCGCCCTGGAGCGGTCGGTCAGCAGCGCCCAGATGACGAAGACGCCGATCGCGATGGTGACCACCGCCCAGACGGGCTGGTACGGCAGCCACATGAAGTTCGCCACGACACTCACGGCGGCCATGCCCACCCCGATCACCCGCGCCCAGGGCGCGCGGCGGATGATGCCGAGCCCGGTGAGAATCAGAAGCACGCCCACCACCAGATGGATCCAGCCCCACGAGGTCAGGGTGAACTGGTAGGTGTAGCTGCCGGTGAGCGAGAACACGTTGTCCCGCGCGATGGCGACCACACCGTTCAGAACGGACAGCACACCGTCCACGAACAGCAGGACTCCGGCGAACATCGCCCCGCCCGTCGCCCACGATGTCCCGCCGTGGCTTCTGCGGTGCGGTGTCTGATGAGCCCCCGAAGGGGACGCGGTCTGTGCCATGAGAGCCTCCTCGGCCACGCAGGTGGCCCGCTCTCCGGACCACTCCGGCATGGGGCCGACAATCCACCGCTCCCGCTCCCACTACCAGCCGGACTACGCCGTTCGAGTGAATGCCAGGGTGAATGCCGGTGAGTGACACCGGCGTGGCATCACTCCTGGATGTGGATGGCGAGCGCCGGACAGACGGACGCGGCATGACGGGTGTCGGCGGCCTGATCGGCGGGAGGCTCGGCGTTGAGGAGTACGGCGATGCCGTCCTCGTCACGCTGGTCGAACACATCGGCGGCGGCCACGACGCACTGTCCGGACGCGACGCACCGGTCCTGGTCGAGGGTGATCTTCATGAGGGCTCCTTCGGTGGGGTTGGGTCGGGCGGTGCGGATCACCAGGTGACGGGCAGTTCGTAGACCCCGTACACGTTCCCGTCGTGCTTGAACGGGAGTTGGCCGATGTCGGTGGCAAGCCGCAAGGTGGGGACACGCCGGTAGAGGGTGCTGTAGACGACCTGGAGTTCCAGCCGGGCCAGCGGCTGGCCCAGACACTGGTGGACGCCGAAGCCGAAGGCCACGTGGTGGCGGGCGTCGCGCCCGATATCGAGGCGGTCGGGGTCGGGGAAGGCGTCGGGGTCGCGGTTGCCGATGTCGTTGGCGATGATCAGCCCGTCGCCGGCACGGATGTGTTCACCGGCGATGTCGATGTCTTCGAGCGCGACCCGGCGACGGCCGTTGTGGACGATGTTGAGGTAGCGCAGCAGCTCCTCGACGGCCGAGGCGACCAGCTTGGGATCGTCGGAGTCCCGCAGGAGATCGAGTTGGGCGGGGTGTTCGAGCAGCGCGAGCGTACCGAGCGCGATCATGTTCGCGGTGGTCTCGTGTCCGGCGATCAGCAGCAGCACCCCCATCTGCGCCGCCTCGCTCCGGGTCAGCTCCCCCGCCGTCACGCGCTCGGCCAGGCCGGACAGGAGATCGTCGGTGGGGGCGGCGATCTTCCGGCCCATGAGGTCGTCCAGATAGCCGAGCAGCGCGCTCTGGGCACCGAGCCGGTCCTCGGGGTCGGCGTCCCGCTTGATGATGACCTTGCTGTTGTCCTGGAAGAAGTCGTGGTCGCTGTAGGGGACCCCGAGCAGTTCGCAGATCACCAGCGAGGGCACCGGTAGCGCGAACGCCTCCACCAGGTCGACGGGTTTCGGACCGGCGAGCATGTCGTCGATGAGCTCGTCGACGATCCGCTGGACGGCGGGTCGCAGCGCTTCCACCCGCTTGATGGCGAAGGGCGCCGTCACCATGCGCCGCAGCCGGGCGTGCTCGGGGTCGTCCATGAGGATGAAGCTGGCCCCCGCGCCACCGGGAGGGAGCGGTACCTGGAGCGGATAGCCGGGGCGGTTGATGTCGGCGCTGACCCGGGGATCGGCGAGGAGGGCGCGCTGTTCGGCGTAGCGCGTCACCAGCCAGGGGGTGCTGTCGTCCCAGAGCCGGACCTTGGTGAGCGGGGCCTCCTTCTGCTTGGCGACCGCGGTCGGCGGCGGGTCCAACGGGCAGCGGGCGGCTCGGGTCATCGGGAACTCGGGTACGGCGGCCGGGCTTTCGCCCACGGATTCGACGGTGTTGGTCATGTCTCCGCTCCAAAGGGGGGTGTGTTGTGGGGAGTTGTGGTTGTGGGGGGGGACGGGCCCGTCAGCGCAGGGCGGTGGCCCGCGCCGGTCCGTCGGCGAGCGCGTCGGCGACGTCCTGGCGGCGAAGGCGGGTCTGCTTGGGCATGTTCCAGCCGAGAACTCCGGTGACCCTGCCGGCGTGTCGGTACCGCGCGACGAATCGTCCGGTCGCCGGGTCTCCGTCCACGACGGTCATCCCGGCGTCCGCATCCGCATCGGTCTCGGCGTCGGCGCCGGTCGGAATGAAGCCGTGCACCTGGACCTTCGTGTCGAACTGGTCGGTCCAGAAGTACGGCACCGGCGTGTAAGCCCGGTCGCCACCAAGGATGTTGGCGGCGACGACCATGGCCTGCTCGCCGGCGTTGGTCCGGTTCTCCAGCCGTAGCAGCGCGCCGAGTTGGTCGTGATGCCAGCGCGCCACGTCCCCGACGGCGTACACGCCTTCGCCCGCCCGGCAACGGGAGTCACAGACAAGCCCGTTGTCCACCCGAAGGCCGCTGTCCTGGAGCCACCCGGTCACCGGGTCGGCGCCGATCGCCACCACGACGAGATCCGCGGGCAGTACCTCGCCGCTGTCGAGACCGACGCCGGTGACGGCGCCCGCGCTCCCGACCAGCCCGCGGACACCAGCGCCCGGCCGCAGGCGTACCCCGCGCCCGGTGTGCAGTTCGGCGAGCAAGCCGGCGACACGGGGGCCCAGTTGGCTCGCCATGGGCGCGTGCTGAGGTCCGGCGACGGTAACGTCCAGGCCCATGGTGCGGGCGGTGGCGGCGATCTCGGCGCCGAGCACTCCGTCGCCCACGACGACGAGCCGGGCCGAGTCCAGAAGCGCGGCGCGAAGTGCGTCGCGGAGAGCGAGCGCGTCATCGAGGGTGCGCAGTACGTGAACCCCGGCCAGACCGGCCTGGCCCGGAAAGGTGCGGGGGCGCGTTCCGGTGGCCACGACCACGGCGTCGGCACTCAGCGTGTGGCCGGATGCGGTGCGTACCGTGCGGGTCGCCGCGTCCAGACCGACCGCCGGCTCGCCCAGGATGAACTCGGCCTCCAGTGCAGACAGCGCCTCCCGCGACCGCAGTTGGGCCCGGTCGGGATCCCAGACGCCGGCGAGAACCTGCTTCGACAGCGGTGGCCGGTCGTACGGCGCGTGTGTCTCCGCGCCCAGCACGGTCACCCTGCCCGCGTAGCCCTGGCGCCGTAACGCCTCCACGGTGCTCAGCCCGGCGGCGGACGCGCCGACCACCAGCACGTCGGCGGCCTCACGGCCCGTGGGGAGCGGTGTCCGCTCCACCGTTGCTTTCATCGTTCGGAACTCCTCCGTCTGCGGTTCGGTGAGGAACGTGGGGGTCGCAGGGGGTGGCCTCATCAGCGCCCACGGGGCGGGCGAGCAGCCAGTCCGGGCATGAGAGGGCCAGGGGTTCAAGGCCAGGCCGGAACGGCCCGAAATATCCTCAGGTGCGAGTGGTGATCAGGGCTGGGAGACGGGGGCCAGCCAGAGCCCGACGATCGCGTCGATCAGACCGGTCCCGGCGCCGTACCAGCTCGACCGTGGCGTGGCGGTACCGAGCGCGAGCGCCCGCTCCCGTTCGGCGCAGATGTGCACCATCAGCTGCCGGGCCATGTCACTGCGCTCGGCCCGTACCTCGGCCGGCAGATCCGACAGGCACTCGTCGAGCCCCTGGATGATCCGGCGCAGCGAGGGGGCGGTGCGAGACTCGTGGACCATGATCTCGCGCAGCCCGGGGTCGGTCATCGCCTGTGCGGTGAACCGGGCGTACCACGTGGGGCTGCCGAGCTCGGCGAGATGATTGGTGCTCGGGCGTACGAGGCAGGCCACCCAGTCCCGTACGCCGGGCGATTCCCCGACCTCGGCCACCATCCGCTGCCGGAGCTCTTCGACCGGCTCGGCGTGCTTGCGTGCGATCGCCCGTACGAGATCCGTCTTCGTACCGAAGTGGTAGCCGACCGCGGCGTTGTTGCCCTGTCCGGCCGCTTCGCTGACCTGACGGTTGGAGACCGCGAAGACACCGTGCTCGGCGAACAGCCGCTCCGCCGTAGCGAGAATCAACTCCCGCGTCGCGTCGGCCCGTTCCCCCCGGCCGGTCTTCCCTCTCACGGGCACGAGGGTACCGGCACCTGACTGGGGGCCACTCATCGAACCTCCTCGGGGTCGGCTTCGAGTACGTGATCAGTGAACTCCCCTCCCCGAACTAAAGCAAGCGACTGACTTAATTTCGCCCTTCGTGCCGATCCACCCGGTCGGCCCTCCCCCAAGAACGGCCGACCGGCCGACGGGGCGAGGCCCTGCCCGGCATCGGAGTGGTCTGCCCCGTCGGCCGGTTATCGAGGGGCCCGGGCGTCTATGGGTGCAGTGTCCGGCATTTCCCGCACAACACCCAGAAAGAGTAGATTCATGCGTATCCGTACAGCAGTTGCCGCCACCGCTCTCGCCGCCGTCGCCATTCTCGGCAGCGCGGGCGCCGCCTCCGCCAGTGAGCACGCCGAGGAGTACGGCAAGAAGCACGACCGCGGCAACTACATCGTGGACAGCGAGTTCGTCTCCACCGTGATCAAGGACAACGTCCTCATCAAGGACAGCGTCGTCATCAACGACAGCTTCAACAACAACGTGATCTTCGGCAACAACCTGTAAAGCCCCCCGTACGCAGTCGCCGGCCTCCCGTGGTGATCCACGGGAGGCCGGTGGCCGTTCTCACCGACGCGGCGGCGCCTCGGCCGTCGCCTCAGGCCGCGTACTCGTGGGCCGGGTAGGTCAGATAGCCCGCGTCACCGCCCTGGTAGTACGTGGCCTCGTCGACGGGCGCGATCGGCAGTCCGGCGCGCAGCCGCTCGACGAGGTCGGGGTTGGCGATGAAGGCGCGGCCGAAACTGATGAGGTCGGCGCCCAGCCCGAGCCAGTGGTCGGCGTCGTCCCTGCCGGCCTGCTTCGGTCCCATCGGGAGGGTGGGATTCATGACGAGGGTGCCCGGCCAGGCCCGGCGCAGGGCGACCAGTACCTCTTCGTCGGTGGTGGCCTCGATGTGGACGTACCCCAGGTCGAGTTGGGCCAGCTCGGTCAGCAGTGCGGCGTACAGCTCGCTGACGTCCTTCTCCTCGACTCCCCAGAACGTCCCGCCCGGGGAGAGCCTGATGCCGGTCCGGTGCCCGCCGATGGCGTCGGCGGTGGCGGCAGCCGCCTCGACGGCGAACCTGATCCGGTTCGCGACCGAGCCGCCGTAGCCGTCGGTGCGCAGGTTGGCGTTGGAGGAGAGGAACTGCGAGATCAAGTAGCCGTTGGCGCCATGCAGTTCGACGCCGTCGAAGCCGGCGTCGGTGGCACGGCGGGCTGCCTGGGCGTACGACCGTACATGCTCGGGCACTTCGGCGGTGTCCAGTGCGCGCGGCGTCGGCGCGGGCTGGGGCCCGGTAGGCGTGAATACGTCGCCGACGGCGGGGACGGCGGAGGGGCCGACCGGCCGCGTACCGATGGTGTCGGGATGCGAGACCCGTCCGCCGTGCATGATCTGGGCGAAGATCCGCCCGCCGTTGGCGTGGACGGCGGCGGTCACGGGGCGCCACGAGGCGACCTGCTCGTCGGTGTGGAGTCCGGGGGTGCCCGGGTTGGACTGCCCGATCGCGCTCGGCTGGACCCCTTCGCTCACGATCAGCCCGGCCGTGGCCCGCTGGGCGTAGTAGGCGGCCATCGACGGCGTGGCCAGCCCATCGGCCGCCGCGCGGACCCTGGTCATCGGGGCCATGACCACCCTGTTGGGCAGGGTGAGGCCGCCGAGCCGGTAACTGGTGAAGAGGGTCGTCACGTCAGGACTCCTTCGCGATGCGAGGTGCGAGATGCGAGATGCGCCGTGCCCGGGTTTCGAGCACTGCGGTTACGCTAAAACCTCACATCGACGTCAGAGGCAAGCCTTGTGACGCACGACACAGGGCACAAGACACAGGACAGCATCGGGAGGGCCTTGTGCGGATCGGTGAACTCGCCTCGCGCGCCGGAGTCAGCGTCAGATCGGTGCGCTACTACGAGGAGCAGGGGCTGCTCGCCAGCACCCGCAGCCCCAGTGGGCAGCGGCACTACACGGACAGCGAGGTCGAGCGGGTCGCGTTCGTCCAGCGGCTGTACGCGGCGGGGCTCTCCAGCCGGACGATCTACGAGCTGCTGCCGTGCGTCGACGCGCCCAGCGAGGTGAACTCGGACGCGGCGCTGGAGCGGATGGCACAGGAACGCGAACGGCTCTCCGAGCACATCGACGACCTCATGCGTACGAGGGAGGCCCTCGACGCGCTGGTGGCGACGGCCCGGGAGTACCGCGAGCGGATGCGAACGCCTGCGCCCGCGCACTCGACCACGGCTGTTCTCGAGCGCTGTACGGCCTGAAGTACGGCCTGAAGTACGGCCTGAATCGGTGAAGGGGCGGTGGGCGCGGGTCAGAGCCCCGGCGCGCCCCAGACGGGGAACCAGCGGGCGAGGTCGGGTTCGATCCGCAGATCGTCCCCGACGATCGCTCTGACCTGGAGCTCTCGCTGGTTGTCCCGCTTCTCGGCGTCACCGGGCCGGGGCGCGAAGGGGTAGAAGCTGCCGCGTTTGTAGAGGTAGACGAGGGCGAGCGGCCGTTGTTCCGCGTCACGGAAACTGATCAGCGAGCAGAGGAGCTGCGGGCCGAACCCGCCGTCCTGGAGCAGTGTGTTGACCGCGTGCAGATCATTGACCAGCCCGGCCGTGTCGTCGGGCGCCTGTCGGGAGAGCAGCCAGGTGTACCCGTACGAATCCTGGCTGAACTCCACCGGGTGGCCGCCCTCGCCGGTGTCCGCGTCGAGCAGTTCCTGTACGTCCTGGCGGATCCGGGCGAAGCCGCCGCCCTCGACGCCGGCGAAACAGACCGAGCCCAGGCCGGTCGGCGTGTAGCCGGCTCCGGCCTGGAGGGTCAGCGCGGCGGACGGGAGCGCGAAGAGCTGGTCGAGATCGGGCCGGACCGGTTTGCTCCGGCCCAGGATGGTGTCGAGAAGGCCCACGGGACCAGCTCCTCACGGTGACGACGGGGGGACGGACGGGTCACGGGCGGGCGAGCTCGGCGGACATCCGGGCGAGCTGGTCCAGCCGCTGCTGGAGGGTCGGGTGCGAGGACAGCAGCCGCCCCAGGCTCTCGCGGGAGGAGAAGGCCGGCACGAAGAAGAAGGCGTTGTACGGCTCCGCCTTCCGCAGGTCCCTGGTCGGGATCCGCGCCATCTGGCTGTCCACCTTGGTCAGCGCCGACGCCAGAGCCGATGGCCTGCCGGTGAGCAGGGCAGCGGTGCGGTCGGCGGAAAGCTCGCGATAGCGGGAGAGCAGTCGCGTGAGCAGGAAGCCGATCGCGTACACCACCGCGCTGACCAGCGGGATCACCAGGATGGCGATGCCGGCGGGCCCGGCGTTGCTGGCGCTTCGTGACAGTCCGCTCCAGAGCGCGATCCGGGTCATCAGGCCCGCCAGCACACCCAGGAACGACGCGATGGTCATGACAGCGACGTCGCGGTGCGCGACGTGCGACATCTCGTGGGCGAGGACGCCCTCCAGCTCCTCCGGCTCCAGTCTGCGGAGCAGGCCGGTGGTGGCGCAGACGAGTGAGCTGCGTTCGCTCCGGCCGGTGGCGAAGGCGTTCGGTATGTCACTCTCCGATATCGCCACCTTGGGCTTCGGCATGTCGGCCAGCGCACAGATACGGTCAACGGCGCCGTGCAGCTCGGGCGCCTGCTCCGGAGTGACCTCGCGCGCGCCCATGCCGAAGGCCGCGATCTTGTCACTGAACCAGAACTGCGCGACGAACAGGCCACCGGCGATGATCAGGATCACCGGCCAGAACTTCCCCAGCACGGCAAGCAGCACACCGACCAGGACCACGTACAGCAGACCGATCAGGAACATGGTGGTCACCATGCGCGTGGTCAGGCCGCGGTCCTTGGTGTAGCGGGTTTGGGACATCTCTCGCCTCCATCACTTCTCTACACTTGCCATTTTCCTCCTCATCGCGTTGAAACGTCGTAAATGGAATGTATGCACGGCACGGGCCGGGCCACGACGGCTCCCCGGAGCCGCGTCCGGCGGCCTAGGCTTCGACGCGGCACAGGCCCCGACTCCAGGAGCGCGAACCGTGTTCGACCTCGTACCAGAGCACCCGTACCCCGACACCCACCGACCGGACGAGGCGCCCGCACCGCATCCACTGCTCGCGCCCGTGCTCGGGCTTCTGGGCACCTGGAGCGGCCGGGGACGCGGCGAATACCCCACGCTCACCGAGGATTTCAGCTACGCCCAGGAGATCACCTTCAGCCACGACGGCCGCCCCTTCCTCCGCTACGAGACCCGGGCCTGGCTGCTCGACGCCGACGGGGCGCCGCTGCGCCCGTCGGCCCGGGAGAGCGGCTGGTGGCGGCTCCAGCCGGACGGCCGGGTGGAGGCGCTGATCACCCAGCCCACCGGCATCGCGGAGATCTCGGTGGGCCAGGCCGCCGGCAACACGGTCGACCTCGCCACCCACGAGGTGGCCCGCACCCCCACCGCCAAGGAGGTCGACGCCACGCGTCGCCGCTACACCCTGACGGACGACGACGCGCTCACGTTCGTCCACGACCTCGCGGCGGTGGGCCGGCCGCTGCAACACCATCTCTCGGCCCGGCTGCGACGCACGACGGCAGCCCGGGGGCCCGTCGGCCTCGAATAGGGGCTCGCCCCGGGAGGGGCGGGCTCTCCGGCGCCTGAAGATGGCCCGGATTCGGCACCGGCCTCATTGGGTAGAAATGAATTGGTTTGTGAGGCTACGGAGGCCACGGGGGCGGGTGCCGCGCGCCGCAACCGATACCAGGGCGCCCGAGCGGCTCCCGCGCGAGCTGAGAGGTGTCGTGACATGACGACCGGGACGCAGTTCGGAATCTTCACCGTCGGTGATGTGACCCCCGATCCGACCACCGGTGGTGCCCCCACCGAGGCCGAACGGATCCGGGCCAGTGTGACCATCGCCCGTAAGGCGGAGGAGGTCGGCCTCGACGTCTTCGCCACGGGTGAGCACCACAATCCGCCCTTCGTCCCGTCCTCACCCACGACCCTGCTCGGCTACATCGCCGGGCAGACCGAGCGGATCATCCTGTCGACGTCGACCACGCTGATCACCACCAACGACCCCGTGAAGATCGCCGAGGACTTCAGCGTCCTGCAGCATCTGTCCGGCGGACGGACCGACGTGATGCTGGGACGCGGGAACACCGGGCCGGTCTACCCGTGGTTCGGCCAGGACATCCGCAAGGCCATCCCACTGACCGTCGAGCACTACGGCCTGCTGCGCCGGCTGTGGCGCGAGGAGGTCGTCGACTGGGAGGGCAAGCTCCGCTCGCCCCTCCAGGGCTTCACCCTCGCTCCCCGCCCGCTGGACGGCATCCCGCCGTTCGTCTGGCACGGCTCCATCCGGACCCCCGAGGTCGCGGAACTGGCCGCGTACTACGGCGACGGATTCTTCGCCAACCACATCTTCTGGCCCGCGTCGCACACACGGACGATGGTGGACATGTACCGGCAGCGCTTCGCGCACTACGGCCACGGCGCACCGGAGACGGCCATCGTCGGCCTGGGCGGACAGGTGTTCATGCGCCGTAACAGCCAGGACGCCGTACGGGAGTTCAGGCCGTACTTCGACAACGCGCCCGTGTACGGGCACGGTCCGTCGCTGGAGGAGTTCACCTCGCTCACACCCCTCACGGTCGGCTCCCCGCAGGAGGTGATCGAGAAGACGCTGGGCTTCCGGGAGTACGCGGGCGACTACCAGCGCCAGTTGTTCCTTCTCGACCACGCGGGACTGCCGCTCAAGACGGTGCTCGAACAGCTCGACCTCCTGGGGGAAGAGGTGGTGCCGGTGCTCCGCAAGGAGTTCACCGTCGGCCGCTCCCCCGAAGCGCCGGACGCCCCTACGCACCAGTCGCTCCTGCGGGCGCGTGATGCGGGAAACACCAAGGAACCCACCGAATCCTGACGGGAGTTGGAGGATGGATGACGTGACGACGACCAAACTCACGATCATCACCGGCGGACTGCGCGAGCCGTCGTCAACACGCATGCTCGCCAACCGGCTTGAGGCAGCGGTACGCACGGAACTCGCCGGCGCCGGGGTCAGGGTCGAGTCCTCGTTCGTCGAGCTGCGCCCTCTGGGACACGCCATCATCGACGCGATGTTCAGCGGATTCCCGTCCGCCCCGCTGGAGAAGGCGTTCGGCACGGTCGCGGACGCCGACGCTGTCATCGCGGTCACCCCGGCGTTCAACGCTTCCTTCAGCGGGCTGTTCAAGTCCTTCTTCGACGTGCTCCCCGAGGACACGCTGTCGGACATGCCCATCCTCATGGGCGCGACCGGCGGCACCGAACGGCACTCCCTCGTCCTCGAACACGCGCTGCGGCCGATGTTCTCCTATCTCCACGCCCTGGTGTCGTCGCGGGGCGTGTACGCCGCGACGGACGACTTCGGCGCCCAGTCGAACGGGGCGGTCCTGCGCGACCGCATCGCCGCCGCCGCGGCCGACTACGCCCGCCTGGTGCAGGGTTGCGGCCCCCACCGCAGGCGTGACTCCTTCAGCGAGGACGCCACCGCGATGGAACAACTCCTGAGGGGCGACGGGTCCTGAGGCCGTCGGCCCGAGGAGGTACACGGAGCCGCGCCCTACTCGTCGGCGCGGCGCTCCGTGTGGAGGGAGCGCACGGCCGGCCAGCCCTCGTCCGGCACGGCCTCCCGGGTCAGTCCGCCGAGAACGACCCGTACGACGCGCTCCGCCTCGCGAGCCGCGGCCTCCGGGCTGTCGTCCACCCGGGCCAGCCCGTCGATGAGCAGCGTCGCGAGCCCGTGGATGGCGGCCCAGAGCACGAAGTCGGCTCCGGGACGCGAGGAAGCGGGCAGTCCGCCGGTCTCGGTGAGCCGGTCGAGTTCCTGGTCGAGGACCTCGTGCGGATGGGGCGAGATCTCGTCGCCTGAACCGGACACCCCGGCGCCGAAGACCAGCCGGCCGACCGAGGGGTCAGCCACGGCCCACTCGACGTAACCGCGCCCGAGGGCGACCAGGCGGCGCTGGGGGTCGGACTCGCCGGGGGGCACCGCGGCAACGGCCTGGACCAGGCGTTCGCCCAGCCGGGCGAGCACGCGCCGCGTCAGCGCGCGCACCAGCGCGTCGCGTGAGTCGAAGTGGTGGTAGGCGGCGCTGGAACTGACCCCGACCCGCGCCGACGCCTCGCGCAACGACCAGCCGTGGACGCCACGTTCGCGTACCAGCGTCTCGGCGGCGTCGAGCAACGCGTTCCGCAGTTCTCCGTGGTGGTAGTGCGTTCTTGCCATGGCGCGATCCTAGTCTTAGCGGTGCTCAGATTGATGCTACATTCGCGGCACATCATCTGAACATTGATCAGATTGGAGTGCGGTGCCATGTGCCCTTCAGAGGCTTCGGTAAGTGGTTCGCTGAACGATTCGGCGAGCGATTCGGTGAGCACGCAGAGCATCGACCCTCAAGGTGCGCCCGAGGCGAGCGGAGAGCCGCCGATCGTGAGCGGCGAACCGGTCCAGGTCTCGGACGGTGTCTTCGTGATCCCCGACCGCCGCGTGGAGCTCGTACCGAACGTCGGCATCGTCGTGGGAGAGAAAGCCGCACTGATCATCGACACCGGCATGGGTCCCCGCAACGGAGCCCGGGTCCTGGAGCACGCCCGGCGTCTGGCCGGCGACCTGCCGCTGTATCTGACCATCACGCACTTCCACCCCGAACACGGCTTCGGCGCCCAGGCGTTCAAGGGCGCCGCCACGATCGTCTACAACCGTGGCCAGCGCGACGAGTTGCACCGCAAGGGCCCGGCGTACATCGACATGTTCCGGGGCATGAGCCCGGCGGTCGCCACCCAACTCGAAGACATCGAGCTGGTCGACCCCGACCTCGTGTACGACGACCGGGCCGAGATCGACCTCGGCGGCCGTACGGCCGTACTGCGCACGGTCGGCCCCGCGCACACCGCCTCCGACCAGACCGTGCTGATCGACGGCCGGGTCCTGTTCGGCGGGGACCTGCTGGAGACCCGTATCTTCCCGATCACGCCGTACTTCCCGCCGTACGACACCGACGTCGACGGCGCGCGCTGGATCACCGTGCTCGACCAACTCGCCGCTCTCGACGCGGAGATCGTCGTCCCCGGCCACGGCGAGGTGGCGGACACCTCGCTGATCCGCGACGTACGCGACTACCTGGCCCACGTACGCGACGAGGTCGGGCGCCTGCGCGCGGGCGGCGTGTCCGTGGACGAGGCGGTGACCACGATCGACAAGGCGGCGCGTGCCCGCTGGACCACCTGGGAGCACCCGGAGTGGATCAGCCTCGCGGTTCAGGCGTTCTACGCGGCGGGCCGGTAACGGCCCTGTGCGGCGTTCCGCACAGGGTGGCGACTCCGGTCCGGACTCCGGGGCGCGAGGGGGCAGTTCAGGCCGAAGAGCCGGCCCGGCCCCACTCGGCTCACCGGTGAGGGGGCGCGGTCCGACGGCCTTGTACGTCGCTGATCGCCGTCACGCCTGTCCGCAGCGCTCACGGAGGAGGCCGACACCGTCGCCTTCCAGGTCGTCGCAGTACGCCGCGCGCCCGGTCATGGCCATCACCAGGGCCACGGTCGAGCCGAACACGAGCGGCCCCGAACCCGTCGTGAAGTGACCGTCGTTCGCGACGAGTCGCAGGCCACCGATACGTCCCTTGGCAAGGACCACGAGGTCCGTACCGTGGTAGTACTCGGCCACCCGCGTCACGACTTCGATCGGGTGATCGCGGCGGATGCCCAGCGGGCGCCGGATGTCCTCCGCATGGACGACCGTCTCACCCAGCATGGCCAGGGCCGGGAGGGGAGGCTTGGTCGTACTCGGAACGATCCGCCGAAATCGCTCAAGCGTCTCGGCCGGGTTCGCGCCCAGCTGCTCGGCGAGCCGCATGGCCACCTGTTTGTCGAAGTCGAACCGGCAGCGGATCACACCCGCCAGCCACCGCACGGAGTTGAGGCTCGCGCCTGAGGTGAGATGGGCCAGTACCTCGCGCACCGTCAGGTCGTCGCACAGCGACCGTATCGCCCATCGCTCGTCGGTCAGGTCCGCGAGATCGGCGGCCAGCGCCGCTCGCTCGGCATGAATCAAGGGCCAGACCCCGGCCCTTCGGGCTCGGTCCGCTGTCAGTTCCGAATCAGTCACCGGAAGAGTCTCCTGTTCGAGGTCGCGCTCCGCATCGCGTCGAACAGGAGACTCTTCGCCCGGGGCAAAGTCATCGCCCGTCGTTCAACCTTCTCGACGGTCGAGCTCCGGACCAGGGTCACCCGATCCCCCACCGGCTTGACGTATTCCGATATGGGAATATGATGGCTGCCATGGCACGAGCAGCGACGACGTCGGACGCGTTCAACGCGATCGCCGAGCCGCAGCGCCGGGACATTCTGGCGCTGCTGCGGGCGGGTGAGCGGCCGGTGACCGAGCTGGCCCAGGAGCTGGGGATAAGCCAGCCGCGGACGTCCAAGCACCTGCGGGTGCTCCGGGAGGTGGGGCTGGTGCGGGTCCGCGAGGCGGGCAAGCAGCGCCTCTACGGCCTGGAGGCCCACGGGCTGCGGCCGGTCCACGAGTGGGTCGGCGGATTCGAGCGGTTCTGGAACGAGAGTTTCGACCGGCTGGACACCTACGTCCAGGACCTCAAACAGACACAGCAGGAGGAATGACCGATGGCAGGGGCAAGGCAGGAATCGCGGGCGGAGCCGGCGGGGGCCGACCGGGAGATCGTGATCTCCCGGGTCATCGACGCCCCGCGGGAGCTGGTGTTCAAGGCGTTCACCGAGGTGCGGCACCTGTCGCGGTGGTGGGGTCCGGAGGGGTTCACCACCACGACGCGGTCCTTCGAGTTCCGCGAGGGCGGGGAGTGGGTCTTCGTGCTGCACGGGCCGGACGGGACCGACTACTCCGAGTGGATCCGCTGGCTGCGGATCACCCCGCCGGAGCGGATCGCGCTGCTGCACGGCGAGACCCGCGACGACCCGAACGCCTTCGAGTCGGTCCTGACCTTCGCGCCGGACGGCGCGGCGACCCGGATCGAGATGCAAACGGTGTTCCCCACCAAGGAACTGCGCGACGAGGCGGTCGAGAAGTACCACGCGATCGAGGGCGGTCGGCAGACCCTGAGCAACCTGGCGGCCTACGTCGCCGACCTCGTACGGAAGGAGGCGGAGGGCTGATGGCCGGGAAGGTGTTCTTCAGCGTGTCGATGTCGCTGGACGGCTTCATCGCGCCCGAGTCCGTGCCCGTAGACGACTTCCTCGCGCCCGACAAGCAGGACGACCCCGACGTTCAGCACTGGATGGCGCAGTGGACGGAACTGCAACAGTGGGCGTTTCCGCTGCGATTCTTCCGGGAGAACCTGAAGCTGGGTGAGGGCGGCGAGGAGGGCCGCGACAACGACATCGCGCGGGAGACGTTCGAACGCACCGGCGCGAGCGTCATGGGAAAGCGCATGTTCGACCTCGGCGAGCAGACATGGCCGCAGGAGGCTCCCTTCCACACCCCGGTCTTCGTCGTGACGCACACCAAGCGTGATCCGTGGGAGCGGCCCGGCGGCACCACGTTCCACTTCGTCAACGACGGCATCGAGCACGCCCTCGACCAGGCCCGCGCCGCCGCCGGCGACCGCGACGTCCGCATCGCCGGCGGCGGCGCGACGATCCTGGAGCACCTGAACGCCGGCCTGGTCGACGAGTTCTCGATCACGCTGTCACCGGTGCTTTTCGGCTCCGGAACCCGCCTGTTCGACGGCGTGGACGCGTCCAGGGTCGCGCTGGAGCCGGTCCGCGCGGAGCCGACGCGGCGGGTGACGCACCTGACCTACGCAGTGCGCCCACGGTAGCCACGGCGCACGCGCCTGAATCGGCGGGCCACCACGGGGTGTCGGTTTCAGCAGGCGCACCCGCGCGCGCAGCCGCAGGCATACCCGCTTTCAGTCCTCGCGTCAGTCCCGGCGACCACCACGGGGGCACAGCACCCGTCGCCGCGCCAGGCCTCCCTGCCTTCCTTGATCGCGACGGCCGCGATGACGAGAGCAGCCACCGGGTCCGCCCATGACCAGCCCAGGGTGGCGTTGGCCAGCAGACCCACCAGGAGGACGGCGGAGAGATACGTACAGAGCAGGGTCTGCTTGGAATCAGCGACGGCGGAAGCCGACCCCAGCTCGCGCCCGGCCCGGCGCTGTGCGGCGGAGAGAAACGGCATGATCGCCAACGACAACGCGGCCAGCACGATGCCGGGGACCGAACCGTCAGCCTCCCCACCCCCGGCCAGGGCCCGAACCGCGTCCACGCTCACGTAGGCGGCGAGCGCGTAGAACGACACGGCGATGATCCGCAGCGTCCTCTTCTCCCGTGCTTCCCGTACGGAGTGCTCGCGCGCGGAGAACTGCCACGCCACAGCAGCTGCTGACGACACCTCTACGACGGAGTCCAGGCCGAAGCCGATCAACGCCGTGGAGGAGGCCAAGGTGCCGGCGGTGATCGCGACGACCGCCTCGATCACGTTGTAGACGATCGTGGCAGCGACCAACAGCCTGATGCGGCGAGCCAGGATGTCGCGCCGCGCCGACGACAGGGAGTCGAGGGATATCTGAGCAGCCATCAGCAGCAGTCCTTCTCCGCGGCGTCCGGGCACGTACGCCCCTCTGCCACGGCCACCACGACGGAACGCAGATCGTCCAGGGCATGCCCCAGCCGCTCATCGGCCAACTCGTACCGAATCCGCCGCCCGACCGGAACGGCGACCACCAGGCCGCAGTCCCGCAGACAGGCGAGATGGTTCGACAACCGGGTACGCGAAATGCCCAGCTCATCGGCCAGGTCGGACGGATGCGCCGGTGCTTCCCGCAACGCGAGCAGCAGACGGCAACGGATGGGATCGGCCAGCGCACGCCCAAAGCGGGCCAGCACCTCGATGTCGGACACAAGGTTCAGCACACGCCGACCATACACAGATCTGTGGATTCACGAAACCATGAACTCAAAGCCTGATGCGGCGGGCTGAACCCGCGCCCGGCCGCATCGGTACGTACGCGCGCACGAGCGACGAAGGCACTTCACCAGCACCTCGCCCTCCAGGCGCTTCCCACGCTCACGTGGCGACACCGGCGTTGCCCTGAACGAGTCAGAGGCCCTCCTGCGCCACAGCCCGGCCGCCTCTCACCAGACGTCGATAATCACATCTGGCCAGAATCCAGCATGAGCCTGATCGATGGATCAATAGCCTCGAATCGCTCCAGCACTTAACTACAGAGCTCTTGATATCCAGCGCCATCGCCAAGCACATTCAACAAATCGGTCGATCGATGAGCCGACGGGCGCGGGAGAAATGCCGGATGGATAGAGCGAATGCATCAGGGGGTGCATATCCGAGCGCCCCGGAAGGGCGAGAACATCACCACTACTCCCCACTGCGCCAAGTTTCGCTGAGCAGTAACTTCCCAGCAGGTAGAGCCTCAAGCCATCCGGGCCGGACTCCGGCTGCGCGGACTCTTGAAAGCCGCCCAGGATTCCCATCAGGTCGTCCGCTCTGGCCAGTGGGAGTCCGTACGACAACAAGGAAAGCTTGCCCCGATCAGGAAGCCTCCAGCCCTGCAACTGTGATCACAGCCTCCTTAACAACGCCCACGACCTTCCCCTCTCAGCAAAATCTGAACCTTTGACGGAAATTGCGAATCATCCACCATTACCGAACAGATTACGGAGCCACGGAATCCCGTGAATTGCATTCGGGCGCATTCGTTCGCGTCGTGCAATACGAGCCACCCGGACGGACATGGCAGTGACACCTCAAAGAGGTTCGCAGGAAGCACCACAGGCGGAGCCGACTTCCATACCTCGCATTCGACAGGACCGTCGACACCGGCCTGAACGCTGAAGATGAGTGAACTTCCCTCTCTGTACCAGCTGCTCGACGCCGGGTCCCAGTCGCTGACGTCGTCGTCACTTCCCGCGTCCCGCAAGATTAGACATCCGTGCTCGATTTTCGCCAGGAATGCAACCACAGGGCTATCAGCTACCATTCCTTCTTCCTCTTTCCTGGTGAAAGTTGTGAGGCGACCCCACCCTGCCGGACGGCGCAGAGCAGGCAGCGAGGATACGTCGTCTGAGGAGACCCGGGAGCGACGAGCCTGGACGGCGGCTGATGACCTGCGGACGTACACCAGCCCCGTGCCGTTCGCCCATGATCCGCTCCTGCTCGTGAACGGAGTCCTTGTTGCGCCGGTCGACCGGCGACGGACCGGTCGCGGCTCCCCCTTTTCGCGCGCACGTGGGAACCGTCCACGCATGCTCGCGACCAGTCGAGGCCGCGTGCGCCGGAAGCGCGGTCAGCGGGAACGCGGCCGGTTTCCCGGTCGAGACGCTCTTCTCATCGACGATCGCCGTGCCCGACGGTGCGTGTCCCTCTTGTCGACAGGGGCCAGCACATAGCCGATCTTGCCAGCGCGGCGAGGGCGTACGTCCCCGCGTCGGGCAGTACCGCGGTGTCGTACTCCATGCGTACGTGGCCGGTGAAGCCGGTCGCCGACACCCCCAGCGAGACGCACTCGCCCGCCTGCGCTGTGAAGGTCGCGCGTAGTGCGACCCGGTCACCTTCACCGTGCCCGTGGTGGGCGTGGCCGTGGCCGTGGCCGTGGCCGGGGTCAGCGTGTCGATGTCGACCGCACCCGCGCCGCCGCCACCCACGGACCTGTTGATCACCTGAACGCGTCGGGGCCGTACAGCCGCGCGTACATGCCCTTGGTTCGACGGCAGCCGGAGCCACGGGGCCCGCGGGAGCCGCCGGACGTACCAGCGGAGGAGCCTGAGTCGTTCCGGGTGCCGACACCGGGCTCGCGGAGAAGATCGCGCCCGGCCGTTCCGTTGCTCTACTGTGGCCGTCTGCGCGCGGACAGTGATGGACGCGCGCTGACCGACCGGCAGACTGACTTACGGGGGCCTCTCGTGCGGACCGTTTTCGTCGACCGTGTGGAGCCGTTGGAGGAGCTGCGTTCCATGGTGCTGGCGCTGGCCGCCGGCCGCGGAAGCGCGCTTCTTGTCGACGGGGTCTCGGGGATAGGAAAGTCGTCCCTGCTGGGAGAGTTCGCGCGGCGCGCGAGCCAAGCGGAGCCCGGCAGGGAGAAGTGCCGTGTGATCACGACGCACTGCCACCCGGGGATCGGCCCGGGACTCATGTACGGGCCGGTGGTCGACGTACTCCTGAAACTCGGCGCGCAGGCCGAACAACGCAGCGGGCTCCGCCGGCTTTTCGGTGGTGCGGGCAGAGGCGTCAGCACATCGGCCCCGGAACTGCTGTCCGCACTCGTCCCGGGACTGGGCGCGGTGCTGACCATCGGACGGGAGGTCACCGAGGCCGCCCTCAACTCCGGTTCCATGCCCTTCGATTCCCTCCTGCCCTTCCAGCAGGGAGCCGCCGCGCAGATCGTCGATTCACTCATCGACCAGGCACGGTCGGGGCCACCCGTGATCCTGGTGATCGACGACGTCCAGAACATCGACCCCAGCAGTCTGCTCGTGCTGGACCGTCTTCTGCGGGCGATTCCCGGCGAGCCGATCAGTCTCGTACTGAGCCATGCGACCGGTGAGGCTGCGGACGCCGGAGCCGCGAGCGTCGAGCAGTTGCTGAGGCGCTGGGAGAGCGAATCCCTCATCCGCTGCCGTTCGCTGGACGGCCTCCCTGACGACGCGGTGGACGAACTGGTGCGGTCCAGGCACCCGTTGGCCCCGCCCGCTCTCTCGGCGCGGCTGAATCTGCTGACGGCCGGTCATCCCATCTTCGTCCAGCTCTGCCTCGACGAGTGGAACCCGGCGGACGGCGACCAGGTGATCCTGCCGGAGAGCCTGTCCCGGGTCGTCGAGGACCGCATGCGGCGACTGGACGACGGGGACAGGGAGTTGCTCATCACGGCGGCCACCCAGGGTGCGGTCTTCCTGTCCAGGCCGGTGGCCGAGGCTGTCGGCGCACCCCACCCCCGCGTGATGGAACGCCTGCGCAGGATCGCCGGGGCCCGTCAGCTCATCTCCCCCGCCGAGCCGCCCGCCTGGGCGCAGGCCGAGGCGTCGGACTGCTACCAGTTCGAACACCGGGCCCTGCGGCAGGTGTTGTACACCCAGCAGAGCCCACAGCAGCGGCGTTCCCGCCACGCCCGCATCGCGGCGGCGCTGTCCGCCGAGGGGCCCCACTCGACGCTCCTGGAGCGCCGTCTGGAGATCGCCCACCACCTTGATCAGGGCGGGTACGAGTGTCTGGCCGCGTCCGCACGGGCGCACTACGCGCTGGCCCGCTCGGCCGCCATCGACGGGCTGTCCTTCGCCGAGGCCGAACGCCACTGCGAGAAGGCGATCAGCGCGGCCCGGTCGCTTCCGCGGAGCGAACCCGGGCGGGACCGTCAACTGGTCGAGGCCATCGAGCTGTTGCTGTCCCTGACCGAGGTCCGCTGGCGCGGACAGCACGGGCCTGAGGGGGTGCCGGGGATCGACGAGTTGGCCGCCGAGGCCGAAGAGGCGGCGGAGCGCTGTCAGGCTCCCGAGCTCATCGCCCGTACGACGCTGCTGCGGGGCAAGACCCTGCTCGCCACCCAGGGACTGATGCCGGCCCTGGACAAGCTCCGCGAGGCGGTCGGTATCGCGGAGCGGCAGAACGACCCGGTCGCCCTGTTCGTGGCCAAGGTCGAGTACGGCCGGCAGGCGTCCAAGCGCAAACTCAGCGAAGGCCTGGAGCAGTTGACGGAGGCCGAGCGTCTGTACGCGTCCGAGCCCCGGCTCGGCGGCAGCGGCGATCCCGTGCTCCAGCACGCCCGGAACCTCAACGAGATGCAGCTCGGCATCACGCTCTTCGACCACGGACGTCTCGCCGACGCGCTCGGCCGCCTCCAGCGCTGCACCGACCGTCTGCGCGAGGAGCCGCTGCACGCCGAACTCCCCATCGCCCTCAACTACTTGGCGCAGGTCCAGATAGGGATCGGCAGATTCCAGGCCGCCGCGACGGTGCTGGAAGAGGCGCGGGAAATGGAATCGGCCCGGGGAGGCGACAGCGGCTGGCACGCCTACAACACGGCCTTGCTCGCCCACCTGCGGGCCAAGGATCCGGGCGGACGGGACGAGAGCCTGAGGCTGATCGAAGAGGCCTGGCTGGAGACCGAGCGCACCTGGCTCATCAACCTCGTACCGATCGTCCGAAACGTGTACGCCCAGGTGTTGCTGGACACGGCGCAAGGCAGCGCGACCTCGCGGAGCGGCGCGGAGGCACTCGCGGCAAGCGACCGGCTGGCGAGCGAGACGGTGGTCGAGACCCGGCGTACGGGAATGCTCCGCAGCGAGATCGCGGCCCTTTCCCTGCGTGGGCGGATCAAGCTGAGGCAGAGTGAGACGGCGGACGCCGCGGACTTCGCCCGGCAGGCCGTCCAACTCCTCGACCAGAGCGGTGACATGCCGGCGCTGCGGAGCGAGGAAGTCTTCTATCACGCCGCCCGGAGCCTCGCCGCGGTCGGTGCCGACGCGGAGGCGATGGCGTTGCTGGAGCAGGCCCGGGAGAAGGTGGCGGAGAAGGCGGGCAGTCTCAACAACGACGAGATGCGGCGGGAATTCATGGAGGAGCCGCTCAACCTGGCGATCACGCTGGGTGAACTGGGCGAACCGGGCCAACTGGGCGGTGGATGAGGGTATGCACGATCACAGCGGAACACCCGCCGGGCAGTTGAGGCTCGGTGCGGCGGGCATGGTCACCATCAGCAAGCAGTTCCACTTCTCGGCCGGGCACGTCCTGGACGTGCTGCCCTCGTGGCACCAGTGCGCCCGTATGCACGGGCACAACTACGTCGTCGTCATGGAACTGGCGGCGCATCCCGACGACTTGACCGACGCCGGTTTCGTACGGGACTACGGAGACCTGGACAGGTTCAAGACCTGGCTGGACGAGACCCTCGACCACCGGCATCTCAACGACGTCATGGACGTCTCCACGTCGGCCGAGAACATCGCGCTGTGGATCTTCAGCCAGTGGTCCGGGGAGTATCCCGAACTGACCGCAGTGTGGGTGTCGGAGACACCCAGGACGTGGGCCGTCTACCGGGTGGAGCCACGCCGGAACACGCCCTAGCGGGGAACGGCCCCCGCGCTTAGACCAGTTGGTCGTGAAGGACCGGGAGGGACTTCAGTTTCTCGTGGCTCTCCGTGCCGGGTGGTGCGGTGAAGACCGTGAGGAGCTGGGAGTCGTCCGGGTCGAGCAGAGTCTGGCCGTGCAGTTCCAGGGAGCCGATCCGGGGGTGGTCGATGTGCTTGGGGTCGCAGTACGGGCCGATGACCGGGTGTTCGCTCCAGATCGCGGCGAACTCCTGGCTGGTTCCGAGCAGTTCGCCGACGAGGGCGGCTGTGCGGGGGTCGGCCGGGGCGCGGGTGTGTGTGGCCAGCAGTTGGGCGGTGATCGTACGGCCGTGCCTGGCGTGGTCCTCGGGCGGGAGGAGGCTCCGTGCCGCGGGGTCGGTGAACCAGCGGTAGGCCAGGGCGCGCCGGGGTCCGGTGTACCGGGTCTGGTCGCCGAAGAGGAGCGTGGAGAGCCGGTTCTGGGCGAGGGTCTCGCCGAGGCGGTTGAAGATCTGCGCCGGGGTGTCCTCCATGCGCTCGAAGACCGCCAGCATCCCGGGGTTGATGCGGTCGGTGCGCGGGACACGCCGGGGGGTGGGGTATCCGGCCAGGCGGCACAGGTGGTCGTATTCCGCCGGGGAGAGCCGCAGGGCGCGTGCGATGGCCGAGAGCATCTGCTCGGAGGGGCGTGGCCCGCGCTGCTGCTCGATACGGGTGTAGTAGTCCGTCGACATGTTGCTGAGGTGGGCGACCTCCTCACGGCGCAGACCGCCGGTGCGCCGGCGCCGCGTACGGGGCAGCCCCACGTCCTCGGGCTGGAGGCCCTCGCGCCGGGTGCGCAGGAAGTCGGCCAGGTCGGCGCGGTCCATGCGCCCACACTCCTCTCGCTGACATGCCATTCGGCCCCGGTGGCCTAGCGGCATGATCACCCTCTGCTGTCAGCGCGGCTAGGGTGAGGTGTATTCCCCCGGCGTGACCTGGATCACGGGACACTCTGTCCCTGGTTGCGCTTCCCGGACCTTGTGACGCTCGCAGTCATGAACACCGACAGCGCACTCACCTTCCCCTCCCCCGCCCACTGGATCGACGGCCGCGCCGTCCCCTTCGACGGTCCCTTGATCGAGGTCGTCAACCCCGCCACCGGCGATGTCGTCGCCGCCGTCCCCGACGGCACGGCGGCCGACGCCGACCGCGCCGTGGCGGCGGCGAACGCCGCCTTCCCGGGGTGGGCGGCGACCGACCCGGCCGAACGCGCCGCTGTCGTACGGCGCATGGGCGCGGGTCTGGAGCGGCGCGGTGAGGAGATCGCCGCCGCCATGACCGCAGAGATGGGCGCCGCGCGCTCCCTGACGGGCACGCTGGCCGTCGCCCTGCCCCCGATGACGGTCGCCGCCCTCGCCGACGTCGCGGAGAAGTTCCCGTGGACCGAGGAGATCGCGAACTCGCTGATCGTGCGGGAGCCGGTCGGCGTGGTCGCGGCGATCGTGCCGTGGAACTTCCCCGTCCAGCAGATCGTCACCAAGGTGGTCCCGGCCCTGCTCGCGGGCAATTCCGTGGTCCTCAAGCCGGCCGAGGCCGCCCCGCTGGCGGCGCGGATCTTCGCCGAGGTCACCGCCGAGGCCGGGCTGCCCGCCGGAGTGTTCAACGTCGTGCACGGCACCGGCCAGGTGGTCGGCGAGGCGCTGGCCGCACACCCGCGCGTGGACATGGTGTCCTTCACCGGTTCGACCCGGGCGGGGAGGCGCGTCTCCGCCGTCGCGTCCGAGACGGTCAAGCGGGTCGCCCTGGAGCTCGGCGGCAAGTCCGCGAACATCATCCTGCCGGACGCCGATCTGAAGGCCGCCGTCACCGGCGGTCTTGCCGTCGCCTGGGCCAACAACGGCCAGGTCTGCGGCGCGTACAGCCGGATGCTCGTCCCCGCAGAACTGCACGACCAGGTCGTCGGCCTGCTGCGGGAGGCCGCCGCCGAGTACACGGTCGGCGACCCGGCCGACGAGAGCGTACGCCTGGGGCCGCTGGCCTCCGAGACGCAGCGCGAACGCGTCACCGCGTACATCGAGCGGGGCATCGCCGACGGCGCCACCCTGGTCCTCGGCGGCCTCGGCCGCCCCGACGGCCTGACCGGCGGTGCGTACGTGAGGCCCACGATCTTCGCCGACGTCGACCCGGGGTCGGTGATCGCCCAGGAGGAGATCTTCGGCCCGGTCCTGGCGGTCATCCCCTACACGGACGACGACCACGCCGTGGAGATCGCCAACAGCACGATCTACGGCCTCACCGGCGCTGTGTTCGGCGAGGAGGAGCACGCCATGGCCGTCGCCCGGCGCATGCGCACCGGACAGGTCGACATCAACGGCGCGCGGTTCAACCCCTTCGCCCCGTTCGGCGGCTACAAGCAGTCCGGCAACGGCCGTGAGTACGGCCGCCAGGGCCTGGAGGAGTTCCTGGAGACCAAGGCGATCCAGCGCTGAACAGCCGGTGCTGAACGCCGGCATTGAACCGCCGGTGACGGAAAGCGAACGGCTGTAAATGGCCGGGGCATTGGTCTAGGCCAACTGCCCCGGTCCCTGTAAATTCATCCGTGGCCAGTAAGCCAACGATCCCCACACCCGGGTTGCGTGCTGGTGCGCGGGCGATGCCCAAGAACTCTGCCCCGAGCAGCCGGGTCACCTCCCCCGTTCGCCGCCTCTAGGAGTCACGGTGAAAGTTCGCACCAGAAGCTCGGTGATCATCAGCGCCGTCTGCCTCGTCGCTTCTCTCGCCCTCACCACAGCGTCCGCCGACGAGCCCGCCGCCTCACGCGAGGCGGCCGGAGTCGAGTTGACTCAAGTGGCCACGGCCCAGAATCCGATCGCCGGCACCGCCGGTCCGGGTGGCCAGGTCTGGATCGCCGAACGCGCGGGTACTGTACGGGTCTTGGGCGCACAGGGACTCGGAAGACCGGTCCTCGACATCTCCGCCGAGACCACCACCGACGGTGAACGCGGCCTGCTGGGCATCGCGTTCGACAAGGGCCAGAAGCACTTCTACATCTCGTACACGGATCTCGAAGG
Source organism: Streptomyces sp. NBC_01716 (assembly GCF_036248275.1). Taxonomy (NCBI): domain Bacteria; kingdom Bacillati; phylum Actinomycetota; class Actinomycetes; order Kitasatosporales; family Streptomycetaceae; genus Streptomyces; species Streptomyces sp. NBC_01716. The sequence goes on from NZ_CP109181.1 coordinate 554,978, forward strand.
CACCAGCACCGTGGACGAGTTCACGATGCGGTACGGAAAGATCCAGCCGAACACCCGGCGCACCGTCATCACCCAGACGCAGCCGTACGAGAACCACAACGGCGGCGACATCAAGTTCGGCCCCGACGGTTACCTCTACATCGCGCTGGGCGACGGCGGCGCGGGCGGGGACCCGCACGGCAACGGGCAGAAGCTCGACACGCTGCTCGGCAAAATGCTGCGCATCGACCCGAACGGCGCGAAGCCCTACGCGATCCCGGCGGACAACCCGTTCGTGGGCGACCCGAACGCCAGGGACGAGATCTGGGCGTACGGCCTCCGCAACCCCTGGCGCTTCTCCTTCGACGCGGGCACCGGCGACATGCTGATCGGCGACGTCGGCCAGAGCGACTGGGAGGAGATCGACTGGGCCTCGGCGAAGAGCGACGGTGGCGAGAACTACGGCTGGGCGTCGATGGAAGGCACCCACCCCTTCCGCGGCGGCACGGAGCCCGCGAACCATGTGCCGCCGGTGTACGAGTACGACCGGCTCGGGCTCGGCTGCTCGGTGACCGGCGGCTTCGTCTACCGCGGATCGGCGATCCCTGGACTCAGGGGGCAGTACCTCTACAGCGACTACTGCGACGGCACGGTCCGCACCCTGAAGCTCAAGAACGGCAAGGTGACCGGCCAGGGCGACCTCGGGGTCAACCCCGGCGAGGTCATCTCATTCGTCCAGGGCGGCGACCGAGAGCTGTACGTGCTCACGCTCGGCGGCAGCATCTCGCGTATCGACCCCGCGTGAGCACCGCTTCCGCGGCGTCCTGACAGCTGAACACCGGACAGGCCCGGTGCCGGGACATCGGCGCCGGGCCTGATCCGCTCAGCGCAGCGCGCGAGCCGCCACCCGCAGGTCGGCCAGAAACCCGGCGTAGGCCGCCTCACGATCGTCGGAGCGCAGAACCGCGGACGGGTGCAACGTGATGAGGACCGTTGCCTGTTCCGCCCGCGTCGCCTCGCTCCCCGGGGAGGAGGCAGCGGGACCGTACTCCCCCGGTCCTTCGTCACCCGGAACGAGGGACCCAGCAGTGACCGAACGGCGACGGCGCCGAGCCCCACCACCATCTCGGGCCTCACCAGGCGCAGTTCGGCGTCGAGCCATGGGCGGCAGGCAACCGTCTCGCGCAGACTCGGCGGTTTGTGGATACGCCGCCTGCTCCGCCCGAAGCGGGTGAACTTGAAGTGCTTCACCGCGTTGGTGAGATACGCCGGCTCCTCGTCGAGCCCCGTCTCCTTCAGCGCCCGCCTCAGCAGATGCCCGGCCGGACCGACGAACGGCCGGCCCTGCCGGTCCTCCTGGTCCCCGGGCTCCTCGCCGACGAGCATGAGCCGTGCCGAACTCGTACCCGATCCGAAGACCGTGCCCGTCGCGTCCTCGTAGAGGGGGCAGCCGTGGCAGTCGGCGGCGGCCCGCCGGTGCGCGGGAAGGCCGCCGCGGTCGGGCAGGAAGGGCTCGGCGTCGTAACGCTCCGGGTCGTAACGCTCCGCGTCGTTCCGCTCGGCGTTCTCATCTGGGTTCTCATCGGTGCCGCTCGTGGACGTCATGCTCCGGCTCACCTCCGGGGTCGGCGGGCGGACCTCGGCCCACGTCGCCGACCGTACGGCCGGCGGACGGGGCCCGCACGGCGAGACGCCGTACTGCGGCGGTGTGACCGGTCAGTGCGGTCCCCGACCTCTCAGTAGCGGACGTCGCTCTGGAGCAGCGGCGGATACACGGCGGATTCCTGGCCGTCCACCGTGGTCCCGGCGAACTGAAGCATCGCGCGCTGCCCGCCGTGCATGGGCGCCGGGTAGTCGAGCGTCGGCACGGAGGCCTCGTCCAGGGCGCGTACGTGTTCCGGGCTGAGCGTGGTCTCCAGGGCGACGAGATTGTTCTCCAGGTGCTCCACGCGACGGGCTCCCACGATCGGTACGACGCTGCCCTCCCGGGCCCGCAGCCAGGCGAGGGACACCGCGGCGGAGCTGGTGCCCAGTTCGTCGGCGATGGCGGCCACCGTGTCGATGACCGCGTACTCCGACTCACTGGGCCCGCCGACGAACGCGCTGCGCGCGGAGTCGGTGACCTCGGCGCCGCGCCGGTACTTGCCGGAGAGGAAGCCGTTCTTCAGAGGGCTCCAGGGCACCAGGGTCATTCCCTGGTCCCGTGCCAGCGGGGCGATCTCGCCCTCCACGGTGCGGGCCAGCAGCGAGTACTCGACCTGAAGCGCGATCAGCGGGGTCCAGCCCCTGAGCTGGGCCATGGTCTGCGCCTGCGCGGTGACCCACGCGGGCACGTTGGAGAACCCGATATAGCGGATCTTGCCCGCCCGTACGAGGTCGTCGAGGGTCCGCATGGTTTCCTCGATCGGGGTGTCGCGGTCCCAGTTGTGCAACCAGTACAGGTCCAGATAGTCGGTGCCCAGCCGGCGCAGCGACTCGTCGAGCTGGGCGGTGATCGACCCACGGCCCGCGCCGCCGCCGTTGGGGTCCCCGGGGAACATGTTGAAGAAGAACTTGGACGCCAGCACGGTGTGCGAACGCAGCCCGGGGTGCGCGGCGAAGTAGTCCCCGAGAATCTTCTCGGAGTGGCCGTTGGTGTAGAAGTTCGCGGTGTCGATGAAGTTCCCGCCCCGGTCCAGGTAGGCGGTCAGGATCTTCTCCGACTCCGCCACGCTGCAGCCCGCGCCCCCGGGGTCCTGCCCGAAGGTCATGGCGCCCAGTGCGAAGGGGCTGACCCGCAGTCCCGAGCGGCCGAGGGTGACGTAATGGTCGAGTGACATGAGTTCCGCCTTTTGCTGGATGACGTACAGGAACGAACACCTCCAGCACACCTCACACGGGGCGGGCGGGTGTAGACCGATCCGCTCGGACTCTTGCACGATCCTGCCGAGTTCGCCCGGATCAGGCTTGCCCGGACCGGCCTGGAGTGCTTTCGTGGAGCGCATGGCCACCACGACCGAACTGCTCGACGAACTCAGGACGCTGATCGCGTCCCACGCGCGCGCGGACGGAGGTTCCACGATCGACGGGCTGCTGCTGTCCCGGGTCGAGACCGTCGAACCGCATCATTCGCTGACCGAGCCGCTCCTGGTGATCATGGCCCAGGGCGGCAAGCGGCTTCTGCTCGGTGACGAGGTGTACGAGTACCGGGCGGGCCAGTATCTGATCGTCACCACCGATCTCCCGGTCAGCGGCCACTTCCTCGGTGCCCGCCCCGACCATCCCTCCCTCGGTCTGGGACTCGTGCTGCCGCCGGGCGCGATCACGCCGCTGCTGCTGGAGAGCACGGCCCAGCGCCGTACGCGCGGCGCCGCCGCACCACCGGCCATCGCCACCGGGGAAGCCGGCCGCGAACTGCTCGACGCCGTGACCCGGCTGGTGCGGCTGCTCGATCACCCCGCCGACGCGCCGGTACTCGCTCCGCTGATCGAGCGGGAGATTCTGTGGCGGCTGCTCTCCGGGCCACACGGCGGCATGATCCGCCAGATCGGTCTGCCCGACAGCAATCTGACCCATATCAACCGGGCGGTCCAGTGGATCCGCGACAACTACGCCGAGCCCCTGCGCATCGACGACCTCGCCCGGCTCGCCGGGATGAGCGCCTCGGCGTTCCACCGGCACTTCCGCACGATCACCGCGACCAGTCCGCTGCAGTTCCAGAAACTCATCCGGCTCCAGGAGGCCCGTTCCCTGCTGCTCGCCCAGCCGAACGACGTCGCGGGCGCCGGGCACCTGGTCGGTTACGACAGCCAGTCCCAGTTCACGCGCGAGTACCGCAGGCTCTTCGGCGCACCGCCCGGCCGCGACGCGGCACGCCTGCACGCCGCGGCCGGTCCTGTCGAAGGCCGACGGCTGCCGTAGGAGACCGCTCCAGCAGACGAGTGTACGTTCGTACGCTCTGGCTGTACGCTCGCGCTCATGACTGTTGACGTGCTGCGCCCGCCTGCCCCGGCCGAGCGGCAGGCTCGGGCGGGTGTGGCCGTGCTGTTCCTCACCAACGGGGCGCTGTTCGCCAATCTCCTGCCGCGCTTTCCGCAGATCAAGGCGGACCTCGGCATCGGTAACGCGGCCTACGGACTGGCCGTCGCGGCCTTCCCGGCGGGCGCCATCGCGGCCGGTCTCGCGGCGGGGGTGCTCATCCGCCGGCTGGGGTCCGGGCGCGTGGCCGTGGCCGGCACAGTGCTGACCGGCGTGGGTGTGCTGGCCGCCGGTACGGCCAACTCCGTGGTGCTCTTCGCGACAGCGCTGTTCCTGGCCGGGGCGATGGACGCGATCACCGATGTGGCGCAGAACGCCCACGGGCTGCGGGTGCAGCGCCGTTACGGCCGCTCGATCATCAACTCCTTCCACGCCATCTGGTCCATCGGCGCGGTCCTCGGAGGCTCGATGGCCGCGGGGGCGATCGCGCTCGGCCTGTCGCGGGGGCAGCATCTGCTGATCTCCGGCGTGGTGTTCGGGATCGCGGCCTGTGTCGCCCTGCGGTTCTGTCTGACCGGGCCCGACACCGAACCGGCCGTGGAGGGGACGGACGCGGAGGCCGCGGAGTCGGTGCCACGGCGGGAGGAGCGTACGAAAGCGCATCCGCGTACCGCTTACGTCCTGGCGGCGCTCGTCCTCATCGCGGCGGCCGGCGCGCTTGTCGAGGACGCGGGCAGCTCCTGGGCCGCGCTCTATCTCTCGGACTCGCTGCATGCCTCGGGGACGCTGGCGGCCTCCGGCTACATCGCCCTGGTCGGGGCACAGTTCGTGGGCCGCATGATCGGTGACAGGCTGGTCGACCGGTTCGGGCAGCGTACGGTCGCACGCTCCGGCGGGCTGATCGCCGCGGTCGGTATGGGCCTGGCCCTGGCGGTACCGACGGCGAGCGGAACGATCCTCGGGTTCGCGGCGGCCGGGTTCGGGGTGGCGACGCTGGTGCCCGCGGCGATGCACGAGGCCGATGAACTGCCGGGTCTCAAGCCCGGGTCGGGGCTGACGATCGTCTCCTGGCTGATGCGGCTGGGCTTCCTGCTCTCGCCACCGGCCGTCGGGCTCGTCGCCGACGCGACGAGTCTTCGGGTAGGCCTGCTGGTGGTGCCTTTCGCAGGCCTGCTGGTGATCCTGCTCGGCGGGGTGCTGGGGCCCCGGCGGCGGGGGCCTGCCTGATTCGAGGACAGGCCCCAGGGTGTACGTTCGCATCCATGCCGATGGATCACTTCGGGCGAGACCCGCGCACAGACCCATGTACGGACCCGGTTCGGGCGCGGAACCACGTCGGCGCCTGCCGCTCCGCCCGTACCCTCTGAAGCCACATGGCCACCGGACACACCGACCCGCGGCGCCGCGAACGCATCATCGCCGCCACCCTCGACCTCATCGCCGAGGAGGGCCTCGCCCGCGTCTCCCACCGCAAGATCGCCGCGCGGGCGGGCGTGCCCCTGGGGTCGATGACGTACCACTTCAGCGGCATGGACGAGTTGCTGCGCGAAGCCTTCGGGCAGTTCACCGATCACATCGTCGCGGTCTTCGACGCCCATCTGTCCGCCCCGGCCGACCGCGATCAGGCGAGGGCGGCCGTGGCCGACCTCGTCCATATCCTGTCCGAGGGGCCGCAGCGCGACCTCGTCCTCACCCAGGAGCTCTACACCCTCGCCGCGCGGCGGCCGGAGTACCGGGAACTCACCCATGAGTGGATGCGCCGCAGCCGCGTCCACCTGGAACGGCACTTCGACCCGGCCACCGCCCGTCAACTCGACGCCCTCATCGAGGGGCTGGCACTCCACCGTGCCCTGGCGCGTGAACCACACGACCGCGAACTGACGCTGGAGGCCATCACCCGTATCACCCGCGTCACCGCACCCGAAGGGCGGACCGGGAGCGACTGAGAGGTGGTCAGGGCTTCTTGCCGAAGTCCTGCGTCCAGTACCTGCCGTGGGCGGTGCCGCCCTTATTCACGTAGCCGACGCCCATGTGGGTGAGCGAGCAGTTGAGGATGTTCGCCCGGTGGTCCGGCGACTCCATCCAGCTCCTGACCACCGCCGCGGGGCTCCGCTGACCCGCGGCGACGTTCTCCGCGAGCGACCTCCACCGGAAGTAGCCGGCGTCCTGCGCCCTGGTCCGCATGGTGCTGCCGTGCGAACCGGTGTGGCCGACGAAGTCGTTCCTGGCCATGTCCATGGAGTGCCGCTGGGCGGCCCTGCCGAGGGCGACGTCGTTGTTCAGTTCCGGGCAGCCGGCCCTGGCGCGTTCCTCATTGGTCAACTTGATGACGGTGACCCGCGGCGAGCGCGCCGACCCCGCGGGGGCGGCCGACAACGCGAGGGCCACGGTGGCGGCGGCCAGAACCGCGCCCAGAGAACGGGAAACTGAAATGGCTCTCTCCTCCTCGTTTCGGGGTGCGGCAGACGTACCCCGGCGACCATCCGCCCCTCTCCCGAACTCAACGACTCCGGGTCCCCGGCGATGCGGACGAGCCCCGACGAGTGACCTGTGCTGCGCCCGAACGGGCTGAGATCGCGCCGCTGACGATCACTGTGCGCCGCCGGGTGAAGAGGCGGGGAAGCGCCGTGGTGAGCGCGTTGAGCCGCCCTGACGCCACGCTCGGACGCCGGCCGCGGTCGAGCACCCGCATGGCGGTCCCGACCACCTGCTCCGGGGTCTGGTACCTGCCCCTGTAGGTGCCGCCGCTGAGAGTGTCGAAGAACTCCGTGCGGGTGAGGCCGGGTGCGAGACAGAGGACGCGCAGGCCGGTTTCCCGGGATTCGAACCACAGGGCCTCGGTGAAGTTGAGTACGAACGCCTTGCTCGCCGCGTAGACCGCCATGCCCGGGGCCGGTGTGTAAGCCGCCATGCTCGCGACATTGACGAGAATGCCGGTGCCGGCGGCGCGCAGCGGTTCGACGAGTGCGCGCGTGATGTCGACGAGGTTCGCCACGTTCACGTTGATCTCGTCGGTGAGGCGCTCGGGATCTTCGTCGTGGAAGGCGTTGTCGGTGGCGAATCCGGCGTTGTTCACCAGGCCGGTGACGGATATCCGCCGCTCGGCCAGAGCGGCGGCGAGTGCCCGGCCCGCTCTCGGCTCGCCGAGGTCGACGGCGATCGGGGTGGCCCGGATGCCGTGCGCCTCACGGAGTTCGGAGGCGAGCGCATCCAGGCGGTCGAGCCGGCGGGCCACCAGCACGACGTGGGAGCCGCGGCGTGCGAGTTCGCGGGCGAAGGCCGCGCCTATTCCGGAGCTCGCGCCGGTGACGACGGTGGTCTGGTGCGCGTAGTCGATAGCGGTCATGGCTGCACCATAGGCAAATACTTGCACTGAGTGCAAGAAGCGAACTGAGTGCGAATGACATAGGCTGGGTGAATGGCCGAACCACCCAGTCTTCGCGAGCGCACGCGGCGTGCGGTCCGGGCGGAGATCACGGAAACAGCGATGCGCCTCTTCGCGGAGAACGGCTTCGACGCGACCACGGTCGACCAGATCGCCACGTCGTCCGGCATCTCCCGTCGCTCGTTCTTCCACTACTTCGGCAGCAAGGAAGACCTCGTTCTCGGCGACACCGAGGCCCTCGGCGAGACGGTGCGCGCCGCGTTGGAGGCACGTCCGGCCGAGGAGCCCGCCTGGGCGGCGATCCGGGCCGCATTCCTCGCCCTCCATGCGGAGAAGGGCATGGAGACGGACGGGCTCACGGTCGCCCGGATGTACCACGAAGCGCCCTCGTTGCGGGCGAGGCATCTGGAGAAGCACCTGCGCTGGCAGGTCCTGCTCGCCCCCGACATCCAGCGCCGTCTCGGCCTGCCCGACTCGGCCACGCCCGACCCCCGGGCCCGCGCCTTCGTCGCGGCGGCACTCGCCTGCCTCGACGCGGCGGTCGACGCGTGGTGCGAATCCGACGGAGCGGCCGACCCCGTACAGCTCTTCGACGACGCGGTCGCGGCGCTCCGAGCCTGAGCCCGCCTGCCCGGCGCATTCCCTGGGCAGAAGCCCCCTGAGAACAGGGCGAGTTCACGTGGCAGAATCCCCGGTATGGGGTGGCAGCGGCTGGGGTCGGAAATCGTGCACCGGGGGCCGGTTCTGACGGTACGTCGGGACGCGGTGCGTCTGCCGGACGGTACGGCCGGCGTGTACGAACATGTCTCGGTCGATGACGGCGTACGCGTCGTCGCACTCGACGCCGACGGCCAAGTCGTCCTGGTCGAGGACGACTTCTACCTCCAGCGCCGCCGGATGCTTCATCTGCCCGGCGGCGGTACGGACGGGGAGAACCCCTACCGGGCCGCCCTGCGCGAGCTGGAGGAGGAGACGGGACTGACCGCCGCGCACGTGGACACACTGGGCGTGATCGACCCCTTGCCCGGCCTCACCACCGCCCGCACCCACCTCATGCTCGCCACCGATCTGCGGCCCGGCACGATGCGCAGGGACGGAGCGGAAGCCGGCATGACCGTCCACCGGCGTCCGCTGCCGGACGCGGTCGCGGCGGTGCGTACGGGAGAGATCACCGACGCCGCCAGCGCGACGGCCCTGCTCCTCGCCTCCCAGGCTCGCTAGGTCCTGTCCGGCGGATCTTCGCGGGCCCGTCCCTGGGGGGGCGGGCCCGTCGACACGTCCCGGGAGATCCTGGGCGGTCCGTCCGCGCCGGCGTTCGCGACGTCAAGGCGGCCAACCCACACGGCCGCGACTCGTTCCAGCTCTACGTGATGCGCGACCGCGACATCTCCTGTGAGCTCGTCGAGCGGGCCGCGAGGGCCGGTTTCGACACGGGGATCATGACCGGACCGGCGGGCGTCCCCTTGCGACTTGCCGTTTGACGGCGTCCACGCCGTCCTGCTGCGTCAGCCGGGCTCGGGCTCCGGGTCGGCCTGGCGGCGGGAGTGGGTGGCCGCCTTCGTGTGGATGTACAGCTCCTCCCGGCCGACAGGGGCTTCGCGGGCGGGGGGCAGCGGCAGTTCGTACCGCACATGCCGCTGGTGGTCGGCGAGTTGGCGCTGGACGTTGTAGACGCTGCCGAACTTCCAGAGCATGCGGGCGAAGTTGGTCTGGCCGCGCATCAGGTTGCGGCCGAGTACGCCCAGCGCGCCGAACGCGGTGCGCAGGCCCAGGTGTTTGCGGTTGATGACCGCCTGGGTGCGCACCAGTTCGCGGTAGAAGACGTCCAGGGGGAGCGTGGTGGGAACGACGGCGTGCTGGATGTCGAAGAGCCGGTAGTCACGTGTCGTGAGCTGGCGGGCCTCCGTGTGCCAGATCTCGGTGCCGGGATAGGGCGTCATCACGGTGAGGTGCACGATCTCCGGTACGGCGAGCGCGAATTCGCGTACCACCCGGAACCGTTCCTCGTCCCACGCGGGATCGACGATCAGGTTGATGGCCACCACGATGCCCATGCCGCGCGCCAGCTCCAGGGCCCGGAAGTTGTCGTCCGGGGTGACGCGCTTGCGGTAGAGATCGAGCCCTTCGGCGTCGATCGCCTCCATGCCCAGGAACATGTAGCGCAGTCCCAGCCGCGCCCACCGTTCGAAGACCTCCGTGTTCCGCAGGAGCACATCGCTGCGGGTCTCCAGGTAGTAGCGCTTGCGGATCTTGCGGCGTTCCAGTTCGGCGGCGATGCCGTGGCCGTGCTCGGGCCGGATGAACGCCACGTCGTCGACGATGAAGACGTTCGGTTCCCGGATCGACGCCATCTCCGCCCCGGCGGCCTGCGGGGACGCCTTGCGGTAACTGCGCCCGTAGAACGTCCACGCGGAGCAGAACGAGCAGTCCCAGGGGCAGCCGCGGGTGAACTCGATGGAGGCGCACGGGTCGAGCTCGCCGATGAAGTAACGGTTGCGTTTGCGCATCAGGTCGCGGGCCGGCAGAGGCTCGTCCAGGGTGTCCAGCAACTTGGGGGCCGGTCCCCGGCCCTCCGCGCAGACGACGCCGGGGACCGACTTCAGTCCGCCGTCCCGTGCCGCGTCCAGCAGGAGCGGGACGGCGGGCTCGCCTTCTCCTCTGACGATCGCGTCGACCGCTCCGTCGGCCTGCGCCAGCACATGCTCGGCGATGAACGAGATGCTGTGCCCGCCGAAGAAGACGAAGCACCCGGGGAACATGGCCTTGGCCTGGTGCGCGATCTCGATCGCCTCGGGGACATTCGCGAGGTAGTTCAGTGAGATGCCCAGCGCCTCCGGGGCGAATTCGGCCATCTCCCGGTCGAGGAACGAGCGGGAGAGCACCTGCAGGTCCACCACCCGGACCTCGTGGCCCACGTTGCGGGCCGCCGCGGCGACGCGTTCCAGGCCCAGGGGCTCCAGCCGCAGAAAGATCTCCGAATACATCAGCGCACTCGGGTGAACGAGCATCACGCGCATCTCAGTTCTCCCGCCGCCGACTACGAAATGAATACATCCATGCATTTCATCCCTGTTTATCCGTCAGATCTCAGCGGCGCGCCGCAGGGCGGTCCCCGAGGGGCGGGTCCCGGCCGTCGCACGCCGCGGCGTTGCCACAGGCCGCGGCCCGGGGGTCGATGGGGACGCCGTTGGTGCGCAGCACCTCACGGAGATCGAGGATCAGGGGGAAGATCTCGTGGTTGAGGTCCCTGCCCTGCTCGTCCCACGCCCGCTGCTCGGCCTCGACGGCCAGGCGGTCCTCCGCGAACACCCGCTCGGTGAAGCGCCTGATGAGCGGCCAGGCCAGCTGGAGGGCGCCGGGAATGCCCGGCTTCTCGATCATGAGAAGGCCGTAGGCGTGACACCTGCGCTGCTCCGCGTCCTCGGGGACGTACGCGACCCAGAGACGGAAGGCGGGATGGTCGGCGCCCTCCGGGACCAGGTCGAGCGTCTGGTACGGGTATCCGGTGCGGATGGTCATGACGTCGCTGGAGTTGCCTCCGCCGATGCCCTCGTTGGCCAGCAGGCCGGCGCCCCGGTTCCGTTTCCCCCCGGTGTGGGTGAACAGGTACCTGGCCTCCACAGACCGTGCGTCGGTCTCGTATCCGAGCAGCTCGGGGTGGAGCTTGCCGACGACGCCACGGTGGAGGAACTGGTGGTTCATGTCGAGCAGGTTCTCGTGCATGAACGAGTAGTGGCAGCGCACGGTCCGGGAGAAGGTCATGGTCCGGTACTTCGGCGAGCCGAAGGCCGGCAGCTCGGGCAGCGGGGTGGCCACCGCCTTCTCCGGGTCGCCGGGGAAGACGTACACCAGGCCGTACGCCTCACGGACGGGGTAACCGCGTACGCCACGCGGCGGGCGCCCGTCGCCTTTGGACAGATACGGGATCTGCGAGATACGGCCGTCGCCGCGATACGCCCACGCGTGGTAGCAGCAACGGAGCTTCTCGCCCTCCACGACGCCCATGCTGAGCGGCACCTGGCGGTGGGCGCACCGGTCCTCGATCGCGTAGACGGTGCCGCTGTCCCCGCGGTAGAGCGCGATGCGTTCACCGGCGAACGCGGTGGCGAGCACCCGCCTCCTGCGCACCTTCTTGGTCAGCGCGACGGGGTACCAGAAATCCGGGTGGGCCCCGACGAGCCGGAGGTCGGGTACGGGAATCGGGCCGGGCTGCGCCGAGGGCCGACCGCTCCCGGCCCTCTCGGATTCGGTCTCGGTCATACCTCTCCCTCACGCGGGGGCACCGGTGCACGGACGTCACACGTACGCCGGGCACCACCGACCTCGCCCATGCGGCGGAGGGGGCCCGGCACGGTCCATCCTGGCGGCCCGCGGCCGCCGGGGCCCTGCCCAGCGCGTCCGGTCGGGTGACCGGAGCGACGCCGCTCGAACAGCCTCGACGAACGGCGCCCTACGAGCGGACCTTCAGGCCGTCCAGGGTGAGGTCCAACAGGCGTTCCGCGCGCGGCCGTTGGTCGGGGCTCGCCGAGGTGAGGGCGATTCCTTCGAGGGCGGCGCTCAGGTCGGCGGGGCTGATGTCGGTACGGATCTCCCCGGCGGCCACACACGCGTCCATCAGGTCGGTGATGGCGGCCCGGATCATGTCCCGGCTCCGGCCGTAGGGGTTGTTTCCCGTCGCGGCGATGGCACGCAGAGCGTCGGCCATGCCGAATTTGGCGGTGACGTAGTCCAGGAAGAGACGGGTCCAGGCGCGCAGGGCCTCGTACGGCGGCTGCGCCGCGAGCAGACCGGGGACCGCGTCGCAGAGCTGGGCCACCTCGTTGCGGTAGACCGCCTCGATCAGGGCCTCCCGGGTGGGGAAGTTGCGGTACAGGGTCGCGCTGCCCACACCCGCCTCCCTGGCGATGCGCTCCAGATGCGCGTCCAGCCCCTCCTCGGCGAACACGCGCACCGCGGCCGCGAGGATCTTGTTCCTGTTACGTCGCGCGTCGGCTCGCAACGGGCGTTGTTGTGCGCTGTCGGCCATCAGCGGTCGCCGTTCCCCTCTCCGGTCCCACATCGACTTGCTAAACGGGGGCGCGCCCACTTAGTCTTGCGATAAGTGGTGACGCCTCCACTTCCACTCTAGGTCATGGGCTGACCTGCGTACATCACCCCTGGAAGGAAGCTGATCATGTCAGGGATCGAGGGCAAGGTCGTCGCGATCACCGGCGCAAGCAGCGGCATCGGTGCGGCGACGGCGACCTGGCTCGCCGAGAAAGGGGCCCGGCTCGTGCTCGGGGCCCGACGGGAGGACCGACTGACGTCGGTGGTGGACCGGATCACGGCGCGGGGCGGCTCGGCTGTCGGGGTCGTCGTCGATGTGACGCGCCGCGAGGACCTCCGGCGGCTGACGGACACGGCGGTTGACCGGTTCGGCCGGCTCGATGTCCTGGTCTCCAACGCCGGCACGATGGCGGTGTCACCCTTCGACGAGCTGCGCCAGGACGACTGGGACGCCATGGTCGCGACGCATGTCACCGGCCTGCTGAACGGTATCGGGGCGGCGCTCCCCGTCTTCCGGCGGCAGCACTCGGGCCAGTTCGTCAACGTCTCCTCCACCGCGGCCTACGTCGTGAAAGCCCCGCAGGGCGTCTACGCGGCCACCAAGACGGCGGTGAAGGTACTGACCGAGGGCCTGCGGCAGGAGTCGGGACCCGACCTGCGCGTCACTCTCGTCTCCCCAGGGTTCACCAACACCGAGGGCGTGGGGAAGGGGGCGAGTCCCGAAGTGGCGGCGGCGCATGTCCGGCTGCGCGACGAGATCGCCATCCCGCCCTCCGCCATCGCGTCCGCGATCGGTTACGCGATCGAGCAGCCCGACGATGTCGACATCAACGAGATCGTCGTCCGGCCCACCGCGCAGGCCTGACGCCGCCGATCCTCGCGGTCCGCCTCCGTCCCGGCCACCGAAACGGTGCGGCAGCCGGGCCGCCGGGGTCAGATGCCGAGGGCGTCGCCCGGGTCTCCGTGCCGTGGGGTCCACCACTGGGTGAGGCCCCAGATCCCGAGCGCGAGCGCGGTCACGGCGACGAGTACCGCGACCCAGGGCCTGCCCGTCCAACGCCTGGTCAGGGCCCAGGCCAGGAGAGGCAGCAGAGCGCCGCCGAGCGCGATGAGCGGGAGGTCGACATAGAGCACGCTCAGATCACGGGCGCTGCCCTCGAACCCGCCCTCGATACTCAGCTGCGCCTGTGGTGCCCATACGAGCGGCGCCGCCGCCGCACCGAGGACGGAGAGGAGACATCCGGCACCGCCGGCCGTCCGTGAAGTGGTGCTCAGGTCCCGTCCCGCTGGATATCCGCCCATGCCAGCGACAGACGCGGCCCGCATGGGGATCGGTTCCGCCGAGGTCGGCTCAGACCGCGGGCCGTACCCGGTAGCTCAGGGCCGGGAAGGGGAACGACCCGGTGTGGAGGCTGCCGAGTACGTAGTAGATGTCGCCGGCCGCGGCGGGTGTTCCGGTCTCGCAGTCCGGGCGGAAGAAGACTTCGATGTTCCGGTCGGACAGATTGACCGCCGACAGGGCCGACCGCGTCAGTGACTGGCAGACGCCGGCCGCGTCCAGGTCGACCGCCGTCTCGTCCCCGGTCTGCTGGGCTCCTGTGTAGAAGGAGGCCTCACCGGCCGGCGCGCTCGCCGTCGCGGAGGGTGCCGCGGCCAGCAGGCCGAGCAGAGCGCCGGCCGTCACAGCGGCGGCGGTTCCGGTGGGTCGGAGCATACGCAGGGTCATGTGGTCCGCCTTCGTGGGGAGTTGGGGCGAGCGCTCGGGCCCATGGCCGAGACCGGCCAATGGTTGCATCTTCAACAAGGCAAGGGGAGCCCGTAACCGGCCAAGGCGAGGACCGAGTTGTAATTTAGGTTAGGCTAAGCTAATGAACGCTTGGACGGGGTCTCCCGCAGCCTGCCCCTCTACCCACCGACACCACTGGAGCCGGAGACCATGACCGAACGGGCCGCGACGACCCTGCCGGAGCACGTACAGCTCGTGAACGGTACGAGTACCGGCCTGAGCCGGGCCGGCGCCGTCGTCGTCGTCAAGTTCGGCGGCAACGCCATGGTGGACACCGAGCTGCGGCGCACATTCGCCCAGGACGTCGTGGAGTTGTGGCACGCGGGCCTGCGCCCGGTCGTCGTGCACGGCGGCGGCCCGCAGATCAGCGCGATGCTCGACCGCCTCGGCCTGGAGACGCGGTTCGAGGCGGGCCTGCGGGTGACCACGCCGGAGACCATGGATGTCGTACGCATGGTGCTGGCGGGCAGGGTCCAACGGGAGCTGGTCGGCCACATCAACGCCTGCGGGCCTCCCTTCGCCGTGGGCATGACCGGTGAGGACGCGCACACGATGGCGGCCGTACGACGGCCGGCCAGGGTGAACGGCCGGCCGGTCGACATCGGCCTCGTGGGCGACATCGTGGACGTGAACCCGGGCATGGTGCACGCCCTCCTGGAGGACGGCCATATCCCGGTGGTCTCCCCGGTGGCCCGCGGTGAGGGCGGAGAGGTCTACAACGTCAACGCCGATCTCGCGGCCTCAGCCCTGGCCGTGGCTCTCGGCGCCGAGCGCCTGGTGATGCTCACCGACGTGGCGGGGCTGTACGAGAACTGGCCGCACAGCACCGAGGTGATCGGGCGCGTGACCGCCGACGCGCTGGACGGGATGCTGCCGGGGCTGGCGGGCGGGATGCTGCCGAAGATGGAGGGCTGCCTGCGGGCCGTCCGAGGCGGTGTGGGACGGGCCCATGTGCTGGACGGGCGTGTGCCGCACGCCGTACTGCGAGGCGTGCTCGACACGACCGGCCCCGGCACCACGGTGGTTCCCGGCACCGGCTGATCCCCGGCCCGCCCTGCCGAACAGGCCGAACGAGCCGGGGAGTTGACCGTCGAGGTCACAGAGCCTTCGTAAGGATCCGCGCGTTACGCCGGGGGTCCAGGGACTCGGCCCACGACACAGGCGCCAGAAGCGCCGTCGTGGGCGCGAAGCCGTACCGGAGGAACAGGCCACCGCCGCCGGTCGTCGCCGTGTACAGCGCGCCCAGCGACCGGGCGCGCGCCACGGCCAGCACGGAACGCAGGAGCGCGGCCCCCACTCCGTGCCCCTGCCGCCGCCCGGCCACGCAGAAGTTGTAGAGAACGCCCACCGCTCCGCGACCGCCCTCCCCCGGACCCGCCGGGTGCACGCGCAGGCCCACGCAGCCGTCGAGCGGGCCTCCGGGGCGGCCCTGCGTCACGAGGAAGTCGGCGGCGTGGGCGGCGTAGAGCGAAGCGGGCCGTTCCCGCAACGCCCCTGATCGCACGAAGGGTTGGGACAGCGCGGCGAGAGCGGGCGCGTCCTGCGCGCGGGCGGGGCGTACGGAGGGCGTCGGCGCGAGGGGCGCGTACGGCGCGGGCGGCAGCGGGGCGGGCGGCGTAGCCGTGATCAAGGCTTTCCTTCCTCGGTTCCACGATCGGAGAAGCGGCTTGACGCCGTGTCACTCCGACGAACAAACGAGATTAGGTTAGCCTTACCTTACTTGCGAGTCCAGTTCGGGGCAGCGACGGCCGTCTTCTCCGTCGGGCTGCCGTCGACGTACGCCGCCACCACCTCGATGTCTCCGATACGGGAGGTGTCGACGCGCCGGGGGTCGTCCCCGAGCACCACCAGATCGGCGAACTTGCCCGGGGTGAGACTTCCCACGTACTCCTCCCAGTGGCAGGCGAAGGCGCCGGCGACCGTGTAGGCGTGCAGTGCCTCGGCCACGGTGATGCCCTCGTCCGGGCCGATCAACTGCCCCGACTCGGAGGCGCGTTCGACCATGAACTGCACCGCTCGCAGCGGGGATCCGTCCGTGACGGGCCGGTCGGAGCTGCCGACGAGGGGGATGCCGTGGTCCAGGAAGGCCCTGCCCCGGTAGAGCCACGGAGCCCGTTCCGCGCCCATGACCGCCGCGTAGTCGTCCCCGAAGTACCGGAGGAAGCCGGGCTGGACGACGGCGCTGAGCCCGAGCCGCGCGAAGCGTGGGAGCTGGTCGGGGCGGATCAGTCCCGCGTGTTCGACCCGGTGCCTGGCGCCAGGACGCGGCCGCAGGCGCTGGGCCCGCTCCAGGGCGTCCAGGGCGAGTTGGGCCGCGCGGTCGCCGATGGCGTGGACGGCGAGCTGCCAGCCGGCGAGATGCCCGTCCACGATGGTGTCGGCGAGCACGTCCGGGTCGTCCTGCAACTGGCCGGTGTGGCCGAGTCCTTCGTACGGGTCGCCGAGCGCGGCGGTCCGGGCCATCATCCCGCCATCCGTGTAGACCTTCAGCGCGCCGAGGGAGAGCCGCCCGTCGCCGAACCCCGTGCGCAGGCCGAGGTCGAGCGCCCGGGGAATGCCGTCGGCCTCGTGCCCGGCGGCCGGACGCAGCCGCTCGGCGGCCACCATGAGCTGCACCCGCAGCGGCAACAGGCCTTCTTCGCGGGCGAGTTGGTAGGCACCCAGCTCGACGGGACTGTGGCCGAAGAGGGTGCCGCCGATACCGGCCTCGGCGCAGGCGGTGACCCCCTCGGCCAGACAGGTCCGGCCGGCGCGCCCGATCGCCTCCGCGAGTTCCCGCTGGGTGTGGGGCGGCCGCAGGGCGCGGGCGGCGCCCATGGCGCCCTCGGCGAGGAAGCCGTTCTCGTGCGGAAGGCCGGCGGGAAGCAGCGCGAGAACGGCGGAGTTGACCACGCAGCCGTGCCCCGAGTCGTGCAGCAGGAACACCTTGTGCCCGAGGCTGACCATGTCCAGTTCGGCGGCGGTCAGATGACGGCCGAGAGCCCGCTGGTCGTAGCCCGCGACGCTCACCCAGGCGCCCGGTGAGCGCTCCCGGGCGACGGCCCCGGCCACGACGGCGAGCACGTCGTCGATCCGGGTGAGGCCCGCGACGCTCGGGGTGTTCTCCTTCAGCCCCGCCCAGGCCAGATGGACATGGGCGTCGATGAACCCGGGCAGCACGGTGGCGCCCTGAAGGTCGATCACCTCACGCGCGGGCAGCGAGGTCACGGCCTCGTCCAGACCCACGATCCGGCCCCGCCAGATGCCCAGGTCATGGGCGACGGGGTGGTCCGGATCCATGGTGAGGAAGCGCGCGTTCGTCAGTCTGGCGCAGAGCATCGGTGGCGTACCGCTCCCGGAAGGTCAGCCGTCCGTCGACGCCGCGAGGGACCGGGGGCGCAGATCGGTCCAGTGGGTCTCGATGAACTCCAGGCACCTGTCACGGGAGTTCTCGGCCAGGACGATCTTCCATCCCCCGGGCACCTCGGCGAAGGACGGCCAGAGCGAGTGCTGCCCCTCGTCGTTCACCAGGACCAGGAAACGGCCTTCGGGGTCGTCGAAGGGGTTGGTGCTCATGTCTCAGTGCCTCCTAGGGTCCAACAGAAGGGAGACTAACATTAGGTTAGGCTCGCCTAATCAAAGGGGAGCCTAACGTTTCCCCTTCCCTCTCACAAGGAGACGTTCATGCGCCTCGCGGCCGACGAGGACAACGCCTTCGCCGCTTTCGGACTGCCCGGCGAACCGGGCACGGACGAGTTCTGGGCGGCGGCGCGGACGCCCGTCTCGGTGCCCGCCGACGACGGCGGCTGGCTGGCCCTGTTCCTGTGGCGCGGATCTCCCGCGAGCGTCGTCTTCGAGAGCTGGTCGGATCCCGTTCCCCTGCGCAGATGGCGCGGGACGGACTGCTGGTACGCCGAGGTGCCCATGCCCGCGCGGCTGCGGGTGACCTACCAACTCCTCGCGGGAGACGCCGCGTTCGCCGATCCGTTCAACCCGGACGGCGCCGGCGGTGACCGGTCCGTGGCGGCGGCCCCGGACAGCCCTCCTCAGCCCCACTGGCCGGCCATCGGCACCGACGACGTCCTGCCCCTCCCCCGTACCCGCGTCCGCTGGAGCAGCGAACGGCTCGGCGGACGGCGCACCGTACGGGTCCACCCGGCGGGCGGCGGCGGGCCGGTGGTCCTCCTGCTCGACGGGGACGACTGGCTGTATCTGCACCCGGCCATGGCCGCGTTCGACTCGGCCGTCGCCAGTGGCGAGATGCCTCCCGCCACCCTGGTCTTCCTGCCGGCCAAGGACAGAGAGGCCGAGTTCGGGTGCCGGCCGGAGCTGTGGGAGGCCGTACGGGACGAACTGCTGCCGCTGGTGGCGGAGACCGGCGTACCCGCCGACCTCGACCGGCTGGTGGTCGCCGGACAGAGCCTCGGCGGGCTCAGCGCGCTGTACGCGGCGCTGGAGTTCCCGGACCTGGTCTCCCGGGTCGCCTGCCAGTCGGGGTCGTTCTGGTGGACGCCCGAGGCCATGGCTCAGGCGGACCCCTTGGGCGGGCCGGTCGGCGGCACACTCGCGGAGCGCCTGCGGGAGCTCCCCGACCTGTCCGGGCTGCGGTGCGCGTTCGACGTGGGGGAACACGAGACGGCGATGCTGCCCCACTGCGCGGTGACCGAGACCCTGGCCGAAGAGGCCGGTGCGACCGTGCGCGTCTCCCGGTCGCCGTCGGGCCACGACCGGGTGGGCTGGCGGCACGCCCTGGTCAGGGATGTCGCCTGGGCGCTCGGCTGAGAGGGGGCCCGAGCCGGAGAAACCGCGCCGCCGACAGAGCTAGGGCGTGTTTGAGAAGTAGCGTCGTCCGCCCACTGGGCGGGGCCCACGGCGTCTGGTGCGTGCGATCGCAAGGCGGAGGATCAGCCCCGTAGATGGACCGGACGTACTTGGATGACTCCGACAACGCGGCGAGCGTGCGTGCCAGGCGTCGTGGGCCAGACGGGACTTCTCAAACACGCCCTAAGTCTCCAGCAGGGCAAGGCAGTTCACCGCGCCACGGCCAGGCAGTACTCCTCGTCCGTGGCGAGCAGGTTCCGGTGCGTGTCCTCGGCCGTGATGGCGCCGTCATCCAGGACGAGGACACGGTCGGCGGCGTCCAGCAGCGCCGGACTGCTGGTGAGCACGACGGTCGTACGGCCCCGCCGCAGCTTCGCGATGTTGCGCGCGATGAGCTGCTCGGTGACCGCGTCGACCGCCGTCGTCGGATCGTGCAGGACCAGCACGTCGCTGTCGGTGGCCAACGCGCGGGCCAGGGACAGCCGTTGGCGCTGTCCCCCGGAGAGGTTCGCGCCCCGGTCGCGGACGCCGTAGTCCAGCCCGTCGCGGTGCAGTGCCACCACATCGGTCAGCATGGACGCCTCGACGGCCTCGGGCACCATCGGGCTGGTGCCCGAGGGATCGATGTTCGTGCGGAGGGTACCCGCGAAGATCTCCGCGTCGTACGGGTTCACCAGCAGGTGCTCGCGGACCGCCTCGACCGACAGGTCCGTGATGGCCTGCCCACCGACCCGTACCGTGCCCTCGTACGCGTCCGGGGGGACGTTGACCGCGAGGACCGACGCGAGATCGGCGGCGGCGCGCGGCTGGTAGACGGCGATCGCCACGAACTCGCCCGCCGGCACCTGGAACTTCAGCTGACGCAGGCTCCCGTACCGCACGCAGTCGATCTCCAGGTCCCCGCCCGGGGCGGGACGCTCCGCCCCCGGGGTCGTCACCGGCGGCGCGGACAGCACCAGCGCCATGCGCTCGGCCGACGCGCGCGCCATCATCACGTACTTCGGCATCTCCGAGAAGAGTTTGAGCGGTTCGATGATGAACTGCGCGAGGCCCACGGCCATGACGAGCTCCCCGATGCTGATCCGGCCGCCGAACGCCAGCCAGCCGGCCGTCAGGGTCACCGCGGCGGCGAGGACCGCGTTGAGCGCCAGCGCGGTGCCCGCGTAGGCGCCGTTCACCCTGGCGACGGTGATCGCCTGGCGCTTCGCGTCCGAGCTGACCTCGCGGTACGAGAGGAACGCCGCGTGGTTGCCGCCGAAGCCGTGCAGCGGGCGCAGGCCGGTGATCAGGTCGGCGACCTTCGCGCCCGCCCGCGCCACCCTGGCCTGCTGCTCCCGCGTACTGGCGCCGATCCGCCGTGACATCACGGCCAGGATCGACAGGATCGCGACGGTCCCCGCGATCACCAGCAGACCGAGCCGGATGTCGGCCATACCCAGCGCGACCGCCGCGACGACCACCGCGACCAGCGAGCTGATCAGCAGCGGCACCACCTCGACGATGTCGGCGGTCTGGTCGGCGTCCTCGGTGGCGATGGTCAGCACCTCGCCGGACTTCAGGTCGACGTCCCTGGCCACCGGCTGGAGTCCGCACTCCGCCACCCGCACCCGCCAGCGGTGCGCCTCCGTCGTGTTGGCCTTCTGCAGGGTGCGCATGCCGAACCGCCACGACAGCGACACGGTCGTGATGATCACGGCCAGCGCGGCGATCGACAGACCGAGCGCCCGGGGGCTCCGGTCCTGCATGGTGTGCTCGACGATCAGGCCGAGCGCGATGGGAAAGGCCGTCTCCCCCGCCTGGTACAGGCCCATGAGGACCGTGCCGCGGGTCATCGCGCCGACGTTGCGGCGCAGCGCGGTCCGCAGGATGCCGGCCCCGGGGCGGGGCCGCTGGGTGTCAGATGTTTTCGTCAAGGTGGCGGGCAATCGCTTCCGGGGTTCGCAGGGTCAGCAGATCACGGATGGTGACCACAGGTCCGTACTCGCGGCGGAGCAGCCCGATCAGCCGCACCGCCAGCATGGAGTGCCCGCCGAGGGACACGAAGTCGCTCACCGCGCTCACCTCGTCGTCGTCCAGGTCCAGGGCCTCGGCGAAGAACTCGCACACCGTGGTCTCGGTCTCCGTCTCCGGGCCGCGCTCGCCCGCCGTGGTCAGCGCGCCGAGCGGCTTGGCCTCCGGCAACGCCTTCGTGTCAGCCTTCCCGTTCACCGTCAGCGGGATGCCGTCGACCTGGGCGTAATGCGTCGGACGCAGGAAGTCCGGCATCGCGGATCCCACTTCGGCGGCGACCTCCGCCAAGTCCGAGCCGTCCAGCACGAGATACGCGGCCAGCCGGTACGCGCCGTCGACCTGCGGGTCGGGCTGGGCGACCGCGGCGGCGAACCGTACGGCCCGGTGCGCCGCGAACGCGGCCTCGACCTCGCCCAGTTCGACCCGGTGGCCCCGGATCTTGACCTGCTGGTCGGTACGGCCGAGATACGTCAGGTTCCCGTCGGGCCGCCGGAGAACCAGGTCGCCGGTGCGGTACATGCGCTCGCCCGGTTCGCCGAACGGGCAGGCGACGAAACGGTGGGCCGTCTGGGCGGGCTGCCCGAGGTAGCCGCGCGCGATGCCGATGCCCGACACGTACAGCTCACCGGGGACTCCGTCCGGCAGGGGCCGCAGCCACGGGTCCAGTACGTACACCTCGGTGTTGTCGATCGCCACGCCCACCACCGGGTCCTGGCATTCGAAGGTGCCGACGCCGAGGGTGTTGATGGTGTACTCGGTGGGTCCGTACAGGTTGTAGCCGGCCGTGCCGTCGGTCGCGGCGAGCCGCTGCCAGAGCGTGGGCGTGACCGCCTCGCCGCCGAGCAGCACCAGCGCCGGCCGCCGTTCGGGGTTGTCGAGCAGCCCCTCGGCCACCAACTGCTGGGCGTAGGTGGGCGTCACGTTGATGACGTCGATCCCGTGCGCGAGGCAGTACTCGACGAGACGGGGCGCGTCACGGCGCAACTCCTCGTCGCAGATGTGCACTTCGTGGCCGTCGGCGAGCCAGAGCAGTTCCTCCCACGACATGTCGAACGCGAACGACACGGTGTGGGCGATCCGGAAGGTCCGGTGGCCGTGCTCCGCGAGGACGGGCTCGAAGATACGGCGCTGATGGTTGATCAGCATGTTGGTGAGCCCGGCGTATTCGGTGACCACGCCCTTGGGCTTGCCGGTCGATCCCGAGGTGTAGATCGTGTACGCGGGGTGCCGCAGCCGGTCCGGGTCGTCCGGGGCGAACGTCGTGTACGGCTCCGCCTCCGGGAGGGGCCGGTCCAGTTCGATCAGGTCGCCGGTAAGCCGGGGGGACACGGTGCTCACGGTGAGCGTCACGTCGGGGCGGGCGTCCGCGACGATCGCGGCGATCCGCTCGTCCGGGTGGTCCAGCTCCAGGGGAACGTACGCCGCGCCGACACGCAGCACGGCGAAGAGCGCCACGATCGAGTCGAGCGAGCGCGGAACCGCGAGAGCCACGGTCGTCTCGGGGCCGATGCCCCGCCCGGCGAGCACGCCCGCCACCGCGCGGCTGCGGTCCCGGAGCCCCGCGAACGTCATGGTGGAGCCGTCGGCTACGAGCGCGACCCGCTCGGGATCACGGTCCGCCGCCTGGTCGAACCGGTCCATGACAGTGTCCGTGCCGACGTCCGTGCGCTCGCCCCGCGAGGGCTCCTGTCCCACCCCCCGCAGAACGCCCACCGGCCCTGCCGACCGGGCCAGGTCGTCGAGCACGCGCAGGTAGTCGTCCAGGAGGCGACGGGCGTTCCCGGTGTCGCCGTCGCGGTGCTCCAGCTTGACCGTGAGCCGGTCGCCGGGGGTGACGACCCAGGTGAACGGGTAGTGCGTGGAGTCGTCGGCCTTGACCGATTCGATGCCGTGCCTGGCGTTCATCTCGGCGAAGGCGTCCATGTCCAGGAAGTTCTGGAGCACGAACAGATTGTCGAACAGGGTGTCGTGCCCGCTGGCGCGCTGGATCTCGCCGAGTCCCAGATGCTCGTGCTCCATCGCCTCGACCCTGGCCGTCTGTACGGCCGTCAGGTAGTCGCCGACGGAGTCGTCGGGCCGTGGGCGCGTCCACATCGGCACGGTGTTGAGGAGCACACCGACGATGCCGGACAGATCCTCACCCTCGCGGCCGGAGACGGTCACACCGAACACGGCGTCGCTCCGGCCGGTGTGCGCGCCGAGGAGAAGGCCGAAGGCGCCGGTGAGCACCGAGTTGAGGGTGACGCCGTGCGTCTTGGCCGCTTCCCGCAGCCGGTCGGACAGTTCGGCCGGGAGCGTGTGCGTGAGCGCGTCCGGCAGGTCGTCCGGGAGGGTCGGCGCCACTCCGGCGAGCAGGGTCGGGCCGGGGAGGCCGGCCAGGTGCTCCGCCCAGAAGCGTTCCGATACGGCGGCGTCCTTGGCGTCGAGCGTCCGCGCGTACTCCTCGAAGCTCGGCGTGGCCGGGGTCGCGTCGAGTGGCTCGCCCGCGACGACGGCCTCGTAGGCGTCGAACAGGTCCCGCAGCAGGATCTCGCGGGACCAGCCGTCCCACAGCAGCAGGTGGTAGCTCAGCAGCAGGCCGTTCCGGTCGTCGGGCAGCCGCACCACGGTCAGCCGGATCAGAGGCGGCTCGCCGGGGTCGAATCCGGTGTCCCGGTCCCTGTCGCGCAGTTCCTCGATCTCCGCGTCCGTGGACAGCCTGACGGTGCGGACGCCGACCCGACGGCCCGCCTTGAGGACCTGGACCGGATTTCCGTCGTCGTCGGTGGTGAAGCCGGCGCCCACGACCGGGTGCCGCGCGATCACGTACGCCATGGCATCGGCCAGCGCGTCGGTGTCCAGTCGCCGGTCGAAGGTGAAGTAGCTCTGGGCGACATAGTGTCCGGCCGTGCCCGCCATCTGGGCCTGGAAGAACAGGCCCCGTTGGAGGGGGGTGACCGGCGCCGTGCGCTCGGCCGTCGCGGCGGCGTCGGCGATCTGCTCCAGCGCGCTGCGCCAGTGCTCGGTGATCGCGTCGGGGATGCCGTCGGCGAGGGTGAAGGCCGCGTGCAGGGAGCCGGTGGTGTCGTCGGTCCAGGCGTTGACCTCGACGGCGTACGGGCTGCCCTGATCGCCTGCGGTGAGACGCAGAGCCGCCGACTCGCTGCCCCGGCCGAGGTAGTTGAACAGCACCTGCGGGCGGGCGGTCAGCAGCGGCGCCGTCTGCGGGTTGAGATACCGGAGTTGGCCGTACGCCACGTGTCCGCGCTCGTCCGGCTGGCGTTCGGCGACCTCGCGTGCCGCCGCGACCGGGTCGGTGTGCGCCGTGAGCCGTACGGGCGCGATGGAGGTGAACCAGCCGACCGTACGGCTGTAGTCGTGGTGGTCGAGGGCGGGGACCCGGCCGTGTCGTTCGAGTTCGATAGCGAGATCGGTGGGCGTCGGCTGGATGTGTGTCAGCGCGGTGCGCAGGGCGCCGCACAGCAGCTCGGTGAGACCCAGGCCGAGAGCGGACGGCGCGCTACGTGTCACGAGGTCGCTCACGCCGGGCGCGAGGACGACGGTGGTCTCGCGCGGGCGCCCGACCGCCGGCAGCAGCCGGGGGGCGTCGAGCGTGCTGATCCAGTGCCCGAGTCCGTCGATCGCCTGGACCGACCGCGAGGCCAGCGCTTCGGCGTACTCGGCGTACGACGTGGTCGGCGCGGGCAGTTCCTCGCCGCTCATGGCGGTGGCCAGGTCGTCGAGGAGGACCAGCCAGGACACCGAGTCGACGGCGGTGTGGTGGATGGTGACGACCAGGGTGCGGCTCGCCTCCAGCCATGCGAACGCGATGACGTCACCGGTCTCGGGGTCGAGCCGTCCGGCGGCTTCGTTGGCCGCGGCCGTCGCGTCGGTGGTGTCCGCGCGGACGACGGTGACCTCGCGGGCGGGTTCGGTGCGCGGCGCCCACACTCCGTGCTCGACGCGCAGCCGCAGCCGGAGTACGGGGTGTGCGGCGACGACGGCGTTCGCGGCGCGCCGCGCGTCGGCGAAGCCGGTGCCCTCAGCCGCGACCAGGGTCCTGGCCTGGGCGAACCGGTCGAGCGAGCCGCCCAGTTCGCGCTGGCGCAGGAGGATCGGCGTCGGTGTGAACGGGCCGTCCTCCTGGCGGGCGGGCGCGGGCGTCTCGGCCCTCGGCGCGCGCGCGGCCAGGTGTTCGGCGAGGGCGCGCGGTGTCCGGAAGAGGAACACGTCGCGGGGGGCGATCGGCAGGCCGAGTGCCCTGGCCCGGTTGATGACGGTGATGGCGACGATGCTGTCGCCCCCGGCCATGAAGAAGTCGGTGTCCGCGTGGACGGCGGTGCCGGGGAGTGTTTCGGCGAAGATGCCGACCAGGGCGGCGAGCGCGGAATCGGCCGTGGCCAGGGAGGTGCCGTCCTCGGCGGCGGCTTCGGCCGGGGGCGGCTGCGACTCCGCCTGTGCGGCGCTCTCGGCCAGGGCCTTGCGGTCCAGCTTGCCGTTGACCGTCAGCGGCAGGGCGTCGACCGGCAGCACCCGGCCGGGCACCATGTGCGCGGGCAGTTTCGTGGCCAGCAGACCGGCGGCATCGCCGGGCACCCGGCCCACGACGTGCGCGACAAGGTGGTCGCCGCTCTCCGCGACGGTGACGGCCACATCGACCACGCCGTCCAATTCCCTTACGGCGGACTCCACTTCACCCAGCTCGATACGGAAGCCCTTGAGCTGCACCTGGTCATCGGCACGGCCGGTGAACTCCAGCTCGCCGTCGAGCGTGCGGCGGGCGAGGTCACCCGTGTGGTACATCCGGGAGCCGTCGTCGGCGAAGGGGTTCGCGACGAACCGGCCCGCGGTGAGTCCGGGCCTGCCCAGATAGCCGAGGGACACCTGGTCGCCGGCGACGTAGATGGCGCCCACCCGGCCCGGCGGCACCGGCCGCAGCCGGTCGTCCAGCAGATGGGTGACCAGCCCGGGAATCGGGCCGCCGATCGGGCTGACGTCGCCGCCGGGGCCGAAGTCCTCGTCGGTCAGCACCCGGTGGGTGACATGGACGGTGGTCTCGGTGATGCCGTACATGTTGACCAGCTCCGGCGAGCCGGTGCCGTGCCGTTCGACCCAGCCGCGCAGCCGGCCGGGATCCAGTGCCTCACCTCCGAAGATGATCCGGCGCAGGGCGGTGACCGGTTCACCGGCGTGCCGGTCGGCCTCGATGAACTGGTAGAACGCCGACGGGGTCTGGTTGAGCACGGTCACCCCGCGCTCGCGCACCAGCCGGTGGAAGTCGACCGGGGAGCGCGTCAGCCCGTACTCCGGCACCAGCAGTTCGGCGCCGTGCGCCAGGGCGCCCCACAGCTCCCAGACCGCGAAGTCGAAGGAGAAGGAGTGGAACTGCACCCACACGTCGTGGGGGCCGAAGTCCATGTCGGGCTGTGTGTTCGCGAGCAGCGACACCACACTGCGGTGCGGGACGACAACTCCCTTGGGCCTGCCGGTCGATCCGGACGTGTAGATCACGTACGCGGGGTCGTGCCAGTCGATCTGAGGCTCGGCGGTCCCGGCCGGGCCGGTCGGCCCTTCGTCGCCCTGGACGAGTACGCGGGCGGGCACGCCCGCCCGGGAGAGCAGCCGGGTGAAGCGGTCCCGCTGTTCGCGGTCGACGAGCACGACCTGCGGGGCGGCGTCGGCGAGGATGTACTCCAGCCGTTCGTCCGGGTACGCCATGTCGAGCGGCACGTACGCGCCGCCCGCGGTGACGACCGCGACCAGTGCGACGACCTGTTCGACGGAACGCGGGACGGCGACGGCGACCCGCTTGCCGGGTCCGACCCCGGCCGTACGCAGGACGGACGCCAACTCGTCCTTGGCGGCTGCCAGTTCGCCGTAGGTCAGGGACCGCGTACCCCCGTCGATGGCGCACTGGGTGACGGCGGTGGCGGCCGGGTCGCGGTCCGCGGCGGCGTCGAACAGCCCGCCGAGGGTGGCCGGGGTGATCGGCGCGGGGAGCCGGACGGTCCCTGGCGGCAGGTCGGCGACCAGGGAGTCGGGCCGGGTGAGCAGGCCGGTGAGGGTCCGGGTGAACGTACGCAGGATCGCCTGGGCGCCGGCCTCCCGCAGCAGTTCGCCGTCATAGATCAGGTTGAAGCGCGGGCGCCCTTCGCCCGTGCGCTCCACGACCAGGGTCAACGGGTAGTGCGGGGCACCCTCGTTGACGATGGCGGCGATGCCCAGCCCGTCGCCGGGCCCGCGCAGCGCGGCCACGTCGGTCGCGACGTCGAACACGACGAGGGTGTCGAACAGGGCGCCGACACCGGTCTGTCGGCCGATCCTCGCGAGCGACACGTGCTGGTGGGGCAGTACGGCGCTCTGGTGCTCCCGGACGGCGGCGAGCAGATCGCGCCCCGTGTCGCCGGCCGCCCAACGGGCGCGGACGGGGATCGTGTTGATGAACAGTCCGACCATGTCCCCGATGCCGGGCACGTCCGCGTCGCGCCCGGACACCGTGGAGCCGAACACGACGTCCTTGCTCCGCAGGATGCCGCCCAGCGTCAGCGCCCAGGCGCTGTGCACGGCCACGCTCAGGGGTACGCCGGCCGACCGGACGGCCGCGTCGATGCCTTCCCCGGGCTCGTGCGCCGTGTCCGCGAACCGGTCGGACGGGGTGTGCCCCTCGGCGACGAGGGACGGGCCCGGCAGCTGGGCGAGTTCCTCGCGCCACACCCGGTCGCTCTCGTCCTCGTCACGGTCGGCGAGCCAGCTCAGATAGTCCGGGAAGCCGCCGAGCGGGTACACGGTGCCCGGCGCGTCGTACTCGGCCAGCAGCGCGCGGAGCATCGGCGGCACCGACCAGCCGTCGGCGATGATGTGGTGCACCGTCTGCACGAGGATGTTCCGGCCCGCGCCGGCGCGGATGAGCGTGTAGCGCATCAGCGGCCCTGCGGCCAGGTCGAATCCGGCGACGCGGTCCCGCTCGGCGTGGTCGCGGATCTCGTCCTCGGTGATGCCGGGGCGCTCCAGCGTGGTGAAGGGCGCTTCCACGCCGCTGTCCAGGACGGAGACCACGCGGCCGTCGGCGAGCGCGGTGAACCGGGCTGCCAGGTTGGGGTAGAGGGTGAGCAGCCGGGTGGCCGCCGCCGCGAGCCGGTCGGCGTCCACCTCGCCGTCCAGCGTGAGGAGTTGCTGCTCGACGTAGCTGCCCGTCGAGTCGTCGTCGAAGACCGAGTGGAAGTACAGGCCTTCCTGCAACGGGGTCAGCGGCAGGATGTCCCGCAGCGCCGGGCCGTCGAAGGCGTCGACATCCGCCTGGGTGAGCCGCACCAGAGGGAAGTCGCTGGGTGAGTGGCCGCCCTGGTCGAGTGCGGCCAGCCCGGTCAGGGCACTTCGGAAGTACTCACCGAGGGTCGTGATGTCCTCGTCGGTGAACATTCCGTCGGGCCAGGACACGGTGGTGACCAGCTCGTACGCGCCGCTGGAGGCCGGTTCGTTGATCGCGTTGAACTCCAGGGCGCGCGGCAGGCGCATCCTCGGGTCGCGCTTCTCACCCAACTGCCCGGTGGTTCCTGCGAGTTGCCAGTCTCCGGAGGCTCCGGCGTCGAAGCGGCCCAGATAGTTGAAGAGCACCTGTGGCGCCGGCGCGTCGAACTCCGACCGGGTCAGATACCGCAGGGCGCCGTAGGAGACGCCGTTGTCGGGTACGCGGGCGAGGTCTTCCTTGACCGCCTTGAGCGCGGCTGCCAGATACCCGGGCGCGGTGAAGTCGTCCGCCGTACCGGGGTCGACGGTCACCGGGAAGAGCGTGGTGAACCAGCCGACGGTGCGGGACAGTTCGGGCTCGAAGCCCGCGGAGCCCGCGACGAACCGTCCCTCGCGGCCGTGGCCTTCGAGTTCGATGTGCGCGTGAGTCTGGTCCTGCCCGAGATCGCGGCGCCACCGGGCGAGGGCGACGGCGAGGGCGGTCAACAGGACGTCGTTGACGCCCGCGTGGAACTTCGCCGGAATCTCCCCCAGCAGCGCGGCCGTGACCTCGGGTCCGGCCGAGACCGTCCTCGTACGCTCCCGGGCGACGGTGTCGTCCGCGGAGAGCTCGCGCCTGCCGAGCGGTCCGTCCGCGCCCGGCAGGGGACGCCGGAAGTAGGAGCTGTCCGCGTCGAACGCGGCGCGCTCCAGCAACTGCGTCCAGCGCCGGAACGAGGTGCCCACCGGGGGCAGTTGGACCGGCACGCCCGAGGCGAACTGACGCCAGCCGGTGGCGAGGTCGTCCATCAGGATCCGCCAGGACACACCGTCGACCACCACATGATGGACGGCGACGACCAGTTGCCGTGCCTCACGGCGCCAGACCGCGCGCAGCATCACGCCGTTGTCCGGGGCGAGCCCGTCGGTGGCGAGCGCCACGCACTCGTCCAACGAGAGGCCGCTCTCCTGCCATCCCGTGGGGTTCTCCTCGGCCGCCCGCGGAATGTCCGCCCGCGGAATGTCGAAGCTCCAGCGGTCGCCACGTACCAGTTCCGCGCGCAGCATGTCGTGACGTGCCACGACGGCGGCGAGGATCGTGTCGAGCGCTTCCGGGGTGAGGTCGGCCGGTGTGTTGAGCACCACGGACTGTACGAAACCGTCGATCGCGTCCGTCGTCTCGCCGAGCCACTGCACGACGGGTGATCCCACGACGGGACCGGTGGAGACGTCGCGGCGGTCCACGGTGGTGACGTCCTCACGGCTCGCCACCGCCGCCAGTGCCCGTACGTTGCTGTTGGCGAAGATCTGCCGGGCCGTGACGTAGAGACCCGCCTCGCGCAGCGCGCTCAGCAGCGAGATCGCCAGAATGCTGTCTCCGCCGAGCTGGAAGAAGTCCTGGTTGACTCCGACCTCGTCCAGCCGCAGCAGCTTCGCGACCGCCTCGCACACCACGCGCTCGTCCTCGGTGGCGGGCGGGAGGAGCGAGCCGGTCCCGATCACGGGCTCGGGCAGCGCGTTCCGGTCGAGCTTGCCGTTCGCGGTGAGCGGGAACTCCCTCATGACGACGGTGTGGGCGGGCACCATGTACTCGACCATGTGCTCGGTGGCCCACGCCTTGACCTGCTCCGCCCGCAGATCCTCGCTCCCTGCGGCCGGGATGACGTATCCGACCAGATAGGTGCCGCCCGCCGCGTTCTTCTTCGCGATCACGCAGGTGTGGCGTACGGCGGGGTGTTCCGCGAGGCCGGCCTCGACGTCCTCGATCTCCAGCCGCATGCCGCGGATCTTGATCTGGTTGTCGGCCCGGCCGAGGAAGTCCAGGGAGCCGTCGGGGGCGTACCGGGCGAGGTCGCCGGTGCGGTACAGCCGGGACCCGTCGGCGGCGAACGGGTTGGCCACGAACCGGGACGCCGTCAGGCCAGGCGCGTTGACGTACCCGCGCCCCAGGAGGAAGCCGCCCGCGTACAGTTCGCCGCCGACCCCGACGGGGACCGGGCGCAGTTCGTCGTCCAGCACGTACAACTGGGTGTTGGGGTTGGCCTTGCCGATCGACGTCGACAGGCGTTCCGCCGCGCCCCGGTAGATGACGTGCGAGACACCGATGGTCGTCTCGGCCGGGCCGTAGCCGTGGTACAGCGGGATGTCGAGCTTGGTGCGGAACCGCTCGTACAGCTCCGGGGTCAGTACCTCGCCGCCGCACCACACATGGCGCAGGCTGTCGAGGCGCCCGGAGTCGCCGGCCATCTCCAGCAGGACGTCCAGCATGGACGACACCAGGTAGGTGAAGGTGACACGCTGCTCGGCGATCACGCTCAGCAGCTGGTGCGGGTCGCGTTCGCCGCCGGGGCGCAGGACGACGAGCCGGCCGCCGGATACGAGGGGCAGGAAGATCTCGTTGATGGAGATGTCGAAGGACAACGGGGCCTTGAACAGCGACGCGTCGTCGTGGCCGAAGCCGAGGATCTCGTTGACCTGCCAGAGCAGGCGCTCGCTGATCGCCTCGTGCCGGATCATCGCGCCCTTGGGGCGGCCGGTCGAACCGGAGGTGAAGATCACATACGCCAGGGCCGCGCCGGAGACGGACATCCCGGTGCCCTCGGTGGGAAAGGAGCCGAACTTCCAGGCGTCGAGATCGACGGCCTCGGCGTCCGGTTCTCCCGCACCGGGCTCGCCCGAGGAGTTGAGTTGCAGGACGACCCGGGCGTCCTCCACGACGACGGCTCGGCGCGCGGCGGGCCACTGCGGATCGAGCGGTACGAACGCGCAGCCCGCCTGGAGCACGGCGAGAAGCCCGATCACCATCTCGGCGGAGCGGCCGAGCGAGATGCCGACGACCTGTTCGGCGGTGAGCCCGCGTTCGATCAGACGGTGGGCCAACTGGCTTGAGAGCTCGGCAGTCTGACGGTAGGTCAGAGAGCGGTTGTCGTCCACGACGGCGACGGCGTCCGGCCTCGTACGCGCCTGCTCGCGGAACATCTCCACGACGGTCGGGCGGTGCCGGTCGGCCGCGGTGTCGTTCCACCCGGTCAGGGCCCGGATCCGCTCGGCCGCACCGGACGGGGCGATGGTGCCGAGGGGCCGGTCGGGGAAGTCGGCGAGGTCGTCCAGGGCGACTTGCGCGTCGGGCGGCGTGACGCCGTCGGGGACGGTGATGGTCCAGGCGCCCGCGCCGTCCGTGCCGGTCTTCCAATCGCCCGGCGCGGCACCGCCGTTGGCGATCCAGCCGAGGACGTCGGCGAAGAGTGTGCCGGGGGCGAGGTCCAGGCCGTCGGGGCTCCGGCCCGTCGCCCAGTACGACAGGCCGACGGCGCACGCTTCCGCGATGGTCCGGTCGGAGTGGTCGCCGGCCCGTCGGCGTACATCGGCCAGAGCTGTGGCGGAGAGCAGTACGAGACGAGCGCTCGGTTCCATCATCGAAGACTCAGCATCCCTTCCAGACATGAAAGTTAGCCTAACCTAACTTAGGCTCGCCTAATCAAGGCGGCCTAGCTACCTTCCCGCCACGCCCGCCACAGTCGTGCGTACCGGCCTCCGAGGGCCACCAGTTCATGGTGGGTCCCCCGCTCGACCACGCGCCCCGCGTCCAGCACGGCGATGCGGTCCGCCGCCATCGCCTGGGTCAGCCGGTGTGCGACGAACAGCGTGGTCCGGCCCGAACAGGCGGCCAGCACCGCCCGTTCCAGCTCGGCCGCGCCCTCACTGCCCGCCTCCGCGGTCGACTCGTCGAGGACCACGACCGGCGACCGGCTCAACACCAGCCGGGCCAGGGCGATCTGGGCGACCTTGGTGACGTCCAGGCGTTCGCCGCCCTCGCCGACCAGGGTGTTCAGCCCGTCGGGCAGCCCCTCGACCCATTCGCCCGCGCCGACTGTCCGCAAAGCGTCGGCGAGTTGGGCGTCGGTCGCCTCGGGCGCGGCGAGCCGCAGGTCGTCGGCGAGCGGACCGGAGAACACATGCGTCTCCTGGGTCAGGATGCTCACCAGGGCGCGCGAGCCCGCCTCGTCCAGTGCCGCGAGATCGTGCGGCCCGATCCGTACCGATCCGGCCTGCGGGGTCCCGATGCCGGCGATCAGGGCGGCCAGGGTGGACTTGCCCGCGCCGGTCGCCCCCACCAGGGCGAGCGAACCGCCCGCCGGAATCGTCAGGCTGACGTCCCGCAGGACCGGCTCGTCGGTGTCGGGATAACTGAACGTCAGCCCCTCCACCGTCACCGGATACGGCACGGACTCCGCCGCCGGGGCGACGGAACCGTCGCCGACCAGCCGGTCCTCGGTGTCCTCCCCCAGCACGCCGACCAGACGGGTCAGGCTCGCGCCCGACTTCTGCGCCTCGTCGAAGGTGAACATGATGGCGCCCAGCGGGGTGAAGAGCCGGTGGAACATCAGGGGGGCCGCCGACACCTCGCCCAGAGTCGCGGCGTCGGCCTCCAGCAGGGCGTACCCCACCACAAGGATCAGGACGAGCCCGATGAACTCCGCGCGGTTCTCCCTGCCGACGAAACGGCCGAAGAACCGGAACACCTCGATACCGAGATCGCGCACCCGCCACGACTCCCGGGTCACCGTCTCGCGGACGGATTCCTCCAGGCGGTACGCCCGTACGGTGTCTATGCCGTTCAGTCCGCTGATCAGCGCCTGCGCGCGATCGGCCTGGGCGACGCGCTGTTCGCGGTAGAGGGGGGCGGACCTCGGGAGATACCAGCGCAGGGCGAGCGCGTACGCGGGCAGGGCGCCGGCGCCCGCGAGGCCGAGCCGCCAGTCCAGCCCGAACATCCCCACGGTGGCGATGAAGACCAGCACACCCGCCGAGAACACGGTGGGGATGGCCGTCCGGATGCCCTTGGACAGCACGGCCACGTCGTCGCCGACGCGGGACAACACATCGCCCCGGCCGACCTGTTCGATCCGTGCGCTGGGCATTCCCAGTACGGCCCGGACCGCGTGTTCCCGCAGCCGTGCGAGCAGATCCGCGCCGAGGCGCCCGATCAGATAGGTCGATGCGGCGGTGGCCGCCGCCCCGAGCAGCGCGGCGGCCCCCAGCAGGACCGTGACCGTGACCAGGACCGAGCGCGAGTCGCCCGCGACCACTCCGTCGACCACCCGGCCCAGCAGAAGCACCGGGAGTACCTGGAGCGCCGCGCCGGCCACCGTGGTGAGCACGGTGGCCAGCGTCAGCCATGGCGTCTCGCGGCAGTGCGCCACGACCCACCGGGTGGCCTCGCCTCCGCTCGCCGTACGCAGTGCCGCCGGAGCGGCGCGGGTGCCGGCCGCGCTCACCCGGAGACCGGTCCTGACACGGAACTGGGCTGGGAGCGGAACAGGTTGACCACCATCGTCATCTCTACTCGAACCGATCTACTTGACCGACTTGACGAGTTCGTCGATCGCGTACGGCAGGGAGAGCAGGGTGCCCTGGGACATGGCCGCGCCGATCGCGGGGCCCTCGCTGTCCAG
The DNA here is from genome assembly GCF_036248275.1 of Streptomyces sp. NBC_01716. Taxonomy (NCBI): domain Bacteria; kingdom Bacillati; phylum Actinomycetota; class Actinomycetes; order Kitasatosporales; family Streptomycetaceae; genus Streptomyces; species Streptomyces sp. NBC_01716. The sequence continues at coordinate 588,822 of NZ_CP109181.1, forward strand.
CAGGTAGGACACCTTCTTGTTCTTGACCGCGGGCAGGTTGGCGAACAGCTCGAACTTGTTCAGCGCCTCCGTGTCCGCCTTGTCGTTGACCACGAAGATGCGGTCGACGTCGATCAGGTCGATGCGCTCGGGCGAGAGTTCGGTGGAGAAGCCGCCGTCCGCGATGTCGTCGATCTTGGTCTGATACGTGAACCCGGTGCCCGTCACCAGCTGTCCGCGTACGTCGGTGGAGGTGAACGGCGAGATCGCGTTCTTGTACCAGGAGATGACGACCGCGGTCTGGTCGGCGAACTCGGGGTGCGCCTTCTTGGCCGCGTCGAGCTTCTCCTGGATGCCCCGCACCAGCTCGGTGCCCTCGTCCTCCTTGCCGAGCGCCTTGGCGATATGGGCCGCGTTGTCCTGCCAGGGGGCGCTGAAGGGCTCCTTCTCGGCCTTCGTACGGCCCACGGTCGGGGCGATCTTGGAGAGCTTGTCGTACGCGGCCTGGTCGATCTCGGAGTAGACCGCGATGATCAGGTCGGGGCGCAGGGCGGCGATCTTCTCGTAGTTGGGCCCCGAGTCGCCGTTCTTCATGATGACTTCGGGGCGGGCGTCGCCCCACTTGTCCTTCACCCAGGGCCACTGGGTGTTGATGTCGGGGGACTCGCCAGCCGGGTTCGGGTACTGGTCGACCATGCCGACCGGCTTGATGCCGAACGCCAGGATGGCCTGGTCGTCGGTGTAGCCGACGGAGACGACCCGCTTCGGGGCCTTGGTGACCTCCGTGGATCCGAACGCGTGCTCCACGGTGACCGGGAACGCGCCGGAAGCGGCGGCGGGGGCGTCGTCGCTCGGCTTGTCCGCCGAGTCGGAACCGCATCCCGCGAGCAGGCCGACACCGAGCGCCGCGGCGGACAGTGTCGCCGCCAGTCGCCGCAACGGCTTCACGAGCGTCGTTCTATGGAGAAGCATCCGGAATCCCTTGCCTTCGTGCTACCGGCACCCTTGTCTTAGGGCAGCCAAACCTTATCCTGCGCGAGTGAGGTTAGCCTAGCCTAACCTGCGAATTCCCTTTACCTCGGCATGGGTTGTCCCGGGACGACCGCGCGAGCGGAATCCGGGCCTGTCAATCCTGGCCCGAGGGGCGGACGCTAAACGTGCGTACGGCCCAGCGGCACGATGATCGGGCTGTCGCCCACCGGTGCGTCGATCACCTGGGCGCGCAGCCCGAACGCCTCGTGCAGCAGCTCGGCGGTGATCACGTCACGCGGATGCCCCTGCGCCAGGATCGCCCCCTCCCGCATCACGATGAGGTTGTCGCTGTAGCGCGTCGCCAGATTCAGGTCGTGCAGCACCATGACCACGGTGCGCCCCGACTCGTGCAGATCGTCCACCAAGTCGAGCACGTCGATCGCGTGCGCCAGGTCCAGATAGGTGGTGGGCTCGTCCAGCAGCAGCAGGTCGGTGCCCTGAGCCAGCGTCATCGATATCCAGACGCGCTGGCGTTGCCCGCCCGACAGCGAGTCGACCGGACGCTCGGCCAGATCGGCCACCCCGGTCATGGCCAGCGCGTGCTCCACGACATCCGCGTCGTCCGACGACCACTGCCGCAGCCAGCTCTGGTGCGGATGACGCCCTCTGGCGACGAGGTCGGCCACCGTCAGCCCTTCCGGCGCGACCGGCGCCTGGGGCAGCAGACCGAGCTTCTTCGCCACGTCCCTGGTCCTGAGCCGGGCGATGTCCTCGCCGTCCAGCAGGACCGTCCCCCTGGCCGGCTTGAGCAGCCGGGTCAGGGTGCGCAACAGGGTCGACTTCCCACAGCCGTTGGGGCCGATGATCGTGGTGATCACGCCCGGCGGGATCGTCACGTCGAGACCGTCGATGACGGTCCGGCCGCCGTATCCGACCATGACATCTCTGGCTGCCAGCCGCGCGACGTCGCCCGCGCCGGAGCTGGGCGCGGAGCCGGCCTCCGACGCTGTCTCCGCCTCTGTCTCGGTGATGTACTGAGCAGCCACAAGCCCCCCTTATTAGGTTTGCCTAACCTTTTTATCATCTATCTGTCTGTCTGAGGTTCGCCCTCACCAGCAGATAGACGAGGAAGGGCCCGCCGATCGCGGCGGTGACCACACCGACGGGGAGCGTGATCGGCAGCGCCGCACGCGCGACCAGGTCCGCACCGATCAGCAGCAACGCGCCCACCAGCCCGGAAGCCATCAACGGCGGTGTCGGGCACCGCATCAGACGCATCGCCACCTGCGGCGCCACCAACGCGACGAACGCGACCGGGCCCGCCGCGCTCACACCCACGGCGGCCAGCAGGACGGCGCACAGCAGCAGGACCGCCCGTACGACCGTGTACCGCACCCCCAGACCCGCGGCGACCTCGTCACCGAGGTGCATCGGCTTGAACTGGAACGTGGCCGCCGCGACGACGATCATGAGGACGAGCGTGCACCAGAGCGCCACCCGTACGTCGTCCCACGACCGGTTGTCCAGCGAGCCGACCAGCCACACCTGGGCCCGCGCGACATCCCTGATGTCGGCCTTGACCAGCAGCCAGATGGTGATCGCCTGCATCACCGCGCTCACGGAGATGCCGATGAGGATGAGGCGGAAGCCGTCGATCCCGCGCCGCCACGCCAGGAAGTAGACCAGCAGTCCTGTACCGAGGCCGCCCCCGAGCGCCGCGGCGGACAGGCCCACGGAGCTGACGACCGCCTCGGTCGTGCTGCTCGACACCGTCACGAGGAACACCGCGACCGCGCCGGCGCCCCAGGTGATCCCCAGAATGTCCGGGCTGGCCAGCGGATTGCGCGCGACGGACTGCGTGATCGCCCCGGACACCCCCAGCGCGATCCCGACGACGAGACCGGTGAGGGCACGCGGCATCCGCAGATCCATGATCACGAACTCGTCGACCTGCTCGCCCCGGCCGAGGATCGTCGCGATCACCCGGGACAGGCCGATGGGGAAGTCGCCGACGCCGATGGACACGCAGAAGACGAGGAAGGTCGCCGCCGCCAGCAGCAGCGTGACCAGCACCATCCAGGGCCGCCATACGAACGAGAGTTGGCCGATGCGCGCGCCAGGCGCCACCGCTCGCTTCACGCGCCGGACGCCGGTCCCGGCGTCTGTCCGGGGGGCGTTCGCGGTTTTTGTCCCGGCGTCCTTTTCCGCGTCTGTTCCGCTCATGCGCTCTTGAACTTTCCACGCCACACGAGGCCCGCGAAGAACGGGGCGCCGAGGAGGGCGACGACGACGCCCGAGTCCAACTCGCCCGGCCGCACCACCAATCGCCCCACGATGTCACTGACAAGAAGGATCAGGGCGCCGAGTACACCCGCGTACGGCACCAGCCAGCGGTAGTCCGGCCCGGTGAGATGGCGGGCGACATGGGCCACCATCAGCCCGAGGAACGCGATGGGCCCGCACGCCGCCGTCGCCGCGCCCGCGAGCAGGGTGATGGCGACGATGCCGACGGTCCGGCTCAGCGCGATGTTCACTCCCAGCCCGCGCGCCACGTCGTCGCCGAGGTTGAGCAGGTTGAGAGCCGGCAGTGTGGTCAGCGCCAGCACCAGCCCGACCGCGATGAACACGGCCACCGGCCAGATGACGCCGAATCCGACACCGGCCACGGAGCCCGAGTTCCAGAACCGCAGCGCGTTCAGCGACTTCTGGTCCGAGAGTGAGATGGCCGTGGTCATCGCCGCGAGGAACACCGTGACCCCCTGCCCCGCCAGTGCGAGCGTCAGCGGGTTGCCTGCCCCCCGGCCGATGCTCGAAAGACCGAACACGACGACACCGGCGACCCCCGCGCCCAGGAAGGCGAACCAGACGTACTGGAAGGGGTTGGTGAACCCGAACAGGGCGATCGCGGTGACCACGGCGAACGAGGCGCCGGCGTTCACCCCGAGCAGCCCCGTGTCCGCGATCGGGTTACGTGTGTACCCCTGGATCAGTGCCCCGCCGATCCCGAGGGCGATGCCCGCCACGATCGCGAGGACCGTCCGGGGCACCCGCACGGTGTGCACGATGAGCCTGATCTCGGTGAGCCGCTGATCGGATTCCGGCGCCGCGAACAGCCCGTGCCACACCTCGGCGGGACTCAGCGCGCGGGCGCCGACGGCCAGCGAGACCACCCCCACGATCAGGAGGATCACCACCAACGTGCCCAGCCCCAGGGCCCGGTGCCGACGGGCCTCTGTTCGTTCCTTGGGTATCGGGCGCTCAACCGCGGTCCTGCTCATGTCGCCAGTCGTGCTCATGTCGCCGTACGTTATCCCTTTGATCTACGAGGAGAGCATGCCCGGTCGGGGCTCTCCGGAGGCGGACCTGGCGCCTCGGCCGAGCAGCGAGTCCAGGATCTCACCGACCCGGATCGCGGTGTTGGACAGCAGGGACGACGTGATGCCGTGCGTGTGCTCCGTGCCGCCCTGGAGATAGATGCCGCAGCTCAGGTCGGGGGCGGTGGCGATGCGGTAGTCGCGTTCGACGCGGACTCGGCCCTCGTCGTCCCGGAGGCAGCGGTCCGCGACCTCACCGAGAAGGCCGACGGGGTCGGCGGGGCCGTAGCCGGTGGCGAACACCACGATGTCGGCGTCCAGGAAGGTCTCCTCGCCCGTGACGAGGGACTTCACCGTGGCACGCGCCTTGTCGGGCGTCTCCTTGACGTCCACCAGCCGGGAGACGTTGATGAAGCGCAGCCGCTCGGTGCCGAGGACCTTCTCCCGGTACATCTGCCGGTAGAGGTCGTCGATCAAGTCGATGTCCACCACGGAGTAGTTGGTGTTCCCGTGGTAGTCCATGAGCCGGCCCTTGACGTCCTCGGGCGCGGCGAAGTACTGGTCGACGGCGTCGGGATCGAAGATCCGGTTGGCGAACGCGCTGTCGTCGGCGGGGCTGTAGCCGTACCGCGAGAAGACCGCGCAGACCTCGGCGTCGGGGAAGCGGCGGTGCAGATAGGCGACGTTCTCGGCGGCGCTCTGACCGGCGCCGACGACGACGAAGCGGGAGGGCGACGAGTCCGCCAACTCCTCGACCCGCTTGAGCAGTTCGGAGTTGTGCCAGACGCGGTCGCCACGCTCCACGCCCTCCGGCATCTGGGGACGCAGCCCGGTGCCGATGACGAGGTTGCGGGTGCGGTGGACCGCGAGCCCCTCCCTCGACCGGACGGTGACATCCAGATACTCCGTGGTCCCGTCACGGACGACGGGCATGACGCCGACGACCTCGTGGCCGTAGGAGACCGTGTCGTCCACCTTGGCCGCGGCCCACTCGAAGTAGTCGTGGAACTCCACCCGCAGGGGGAAGAGGTTCTTGTGGTTGATGAAGTCGATCAGCCGCCCCTTGCTCTGCAGGTAGCAGAGGAAGCTGAACTCACTGGTCGGGTTCCTGAGCGTCACCAGGTCCTTGAGGAAGGACACCTGCATGGTCGCGTCGTCGATGAGCATCCCCCGGTGCCAGCCGAACCGGGGCTGCTGCTCGAAGAAGTGAGCGGTGACCGGCTCCTGCCTGCCGACGCGTGCGTTGTGCTCGCTGACCGCGATCGACATCGCCACATTGGACGGCCCGAAGCCGATGCCTATGAGGTCGTGGACCGGTGCTGCGTCGCCAGGAAGAACCTGTGACATGTCACTCCCATTCATACGGGGGAAGCCGCCCTGTCAGGCGTGGGGGTACGTGAGACAGACAGAAGGTGGGCACGCCGACGAAGCGATCCCACCCTGAACTTAGGTGAGCCTAAGCTAATCCCGTACGGCTGTCGAGTGGGGTACCTTGCACCGGCATCCGCCGACTGGGCCACCGGGCAGGTCAGTTGCACACTAAGGTAAGCCTTGCTTAACTACCTTTGGTCATTCCCTGCTCCGAGGAGGAACCCCCATGCGGGTCGTCATGTTCGGTTACCAGACCTGGGGCCACCGCACCCTGCGAGCCCTTCTGGACTCCGAGCACGACGTGGTGCTGGTCGTGACCCACCCCAAGAGCGAGCACGCGTACGAAAAGATCTGGAGCGACTCCGTCGCCGACCTCGCCGAGGAGCACGGCGTCCCGGTGCTGATCCGCAACCGGCCGGACGACGAGGAGCTGTTCGAACGCCTCAAGGAGGCCGACCCGGACATCATCGTCGCCAACAACTGGCGGACCTGGATCCCCCCGCGGATCTTCGGCCTGCCGCGGCACGGCACCCTGAACATCCATGACTCGCTGCTGCCGAAGTACGCCGGCTTCTCCCCGCTGATCTGGGCCCTGATCAACGGCGAGCCCGAAGTGGGCGTCACCGCACACATGATGGACGACGAACTCGACGCCGGCGACGTCGTCCGCCAGGAGGCGGTCGCGGTCGGACCGAAGGACACCGCGACCGACCTCTTCCACAAGACCGTCGAGCTCATCGCACCGGTCACCATCGGCGCGCTCGGCCTCATCGCCGCCGGCCAGACGGAGTTCACCAAGCAGGACCGCTCGCAGGCGAGCTTCTTCCACAAGCGGTCCGCCGAGGACATCCGCATCGACTGGACCTGGCCGGCGGAGGACCTCGAACGCCTGGTCCGCGCCCAGTCGGAGCCGTACCCGAGCGCCTTCGCCTTCCACAAGGGCAAGCGCCTCGAAGTCCTCGCCGCTGTGGTGTCCGATGGCCTCTACGGCGGTACGCCGGGCCGTGTCTTCTACCGCGAGGGCGACGGCGTGGTGATCGTGGCCGGAGCCGACGCCCGCACGGGCCGCAACCACGGCCTGGCGATCACGCGCGTCCGGACGGAGGACGGCCGGGAGCTGCCCGCGACGGAGTACTTCACCACTATGGGCGGCTACCTGACGAGCCGTCCCTGACACGAACGGCCCCCGACCTCCGGGAGCCGAACCGGCGCCACTCTCAGGCCCGGCCCTTAGCGGGGCCGGGCCTGCCGCTTTCAAGATCGCCGGTGCGCGGCGCCAATCACATCGTGGCCGAAAAGGCAAATAAGCCGCCGACCCTCTCTCATCGGCCGTCTACTGTACGAACACCCCGTGCCGCCCGTCGCGGCAAGCTGAGGAGGAATCCTGTGTCATCGCCCTACGGCCCCCAGAACGCACCCGCCGGCGATGTGGGCGCGGCGCTCCCGATGATCGACTCGCGGCTCAGGAGCATCCACAGCGGCAAGACGGAGACCGACCCCGAACAGCAGGAGCTGATCAACCAGTTCGCCGCCTCACTGGGCCCCCGAGGGGCCGACGACGTGCTGGACGGCGCGTGCACGCTCATCTACATGTTCATGACGTGGCTGCGGAAAGCCCATGAGGAGCACGACTTCGCCACGCGCATGATCAGCGAGGCTCTCACCAGTGCGGACCGAAGCTGAGACGCGTCAACGCCACGCGTCATCACACTGAGGCGAGATCGGCTCTCCGGGGTTGACCTGGGTGGGACCGGACCGGACAGGGCGGCTGGAAGGGACAGGAAAGTTGCTCGCGAGTGGCACGTCTCTCCTGCCCGTCAACTCCACCTTGGGTGTGCTGCTCGCGGTACTTCTCGTTGTCGCGGCCGGAGTCGCCGCCCTCTTCCGGCTGGCACCGGACTCCGGCTCGGGACGGTCGCGCCAGATCCTCACGGCGGGTCTGCGCGCCGCCGTTCAACTGGCCGTCGTCTCCGCCGTCATCACCTGGGTGATCCACCACGCGGTGGCCACCGCGGCGTTCATCCTGCTGATGTTCGCTGTCGCCGTCCGTACGGCCGGACGCCGCGTGACCACCGACGGGACCTGGTGGAAGACCGCCGCGCCCATCGCCGCCGGGGTGGCGCCGGTGGTGGGCGCCCTTCTGCTCACCGGTCTGATCCCGGTCAAGGGCATCGCCCTGATCCCGGTCACCGGCATCCTCATCGGCGGCGCCCTGACCGCCACGGTCCTGGCGGGCCGCCGGGCACTGGACGAACTGGAGCTGCGTCACGGCGAGGTGGAGGCGGGCCTGGCGCTCGGTCTGCTGGAGCGGGAAGCCCGTATGGAGGTCGCTCGCCCGGCTGCCTCCGACGCTCTTCTCCCCGGCCTCGACCAGACTCGTACGGTCGGGCTGGTCACCCTCCCCGGCGCCTTCGTCGGCATGCTCCTGGGCGGCGCCGACCCGCTGTCGGCCGGGGCGGTCCAACTCTTCGTGCTGATCGCGCTGATGGCCATCCAGGCAGTGGCGGTGGCCGTCACGGTGGAACTGGTCACCCGGGGCGAGCTCCACCGTCCACCCAGAGGTTCCGGTACCGGCTAAGGGCTGTCCCGCAATCCCTGGTGGATCAGCGCGCGGCGTCAGATGCGGTGCATCGCAAGGCGGAGGGACGTCCGCATACTGGATGTATTCGGACGTTCCGACAACGCGGCGAGGTGCCGTAGCTGTCGTCGCGCGCCCGCCAAGGATTACGGGACAGCCCTTAGCGTCGCCGAGATCGAATACTGGGCAGAAAGTCCGCACCGCCCGAACTTTGCGCGCTGAATTCCGTGCTCCGGCCGATCCCTGGAGTTCTCACGGAAAAGCGAAGGACCGGCCCCGCGATAGGGGCCGGTCCGTCGTCCTGGTGGGCGTCTCAGCCGAGGTCGAGGAGTTCCTCGTGGAAGCCGCCGAAGCCGCGCTCGCGGTCGACGAGGTGGATCTCAAGAATCCAGTGGCAGTCGCGTCCGGCGCGGTCGGGCCGGCGCAGCCGCGTCTCGTTGCCGGGCGCGATGTACGACTCGATGTCCGCACCGTCGATCTTCTCGTGCGGGAACTCGCCCACCGGATGCCCCGCGTGCCAGCCGCCCAGCTCCCAGCCCCGTGCTTCGGCCAGCCGGCCGATCTCGGCGTGCAGGCGGGCGCCGGTGATGTCCGGGTCGGCGTCGAAGGCGCGGCGTCCGGCGGCGAAGACCTCGGGCAGGTCGGCAAGGAGCCGGTGCTTGACGGGGTCGTCGCCGAAAACGAAGGTGCGTCCGAAGTCGGCCTCCCACTCGTCGAAGATCGGGCCGAAGTCGGCGAAGGCGATGTCGTCCTGGCCGATGGTCCGGTCGGGCGGGTTCTCCCGGTACGGGTGGAGGGTGTTGGGTCCGGAGCGGACGATGCGCTTGTGCCAGTGCCGGGTCGGGCCGAACAGTTCGTTCGCCAGGTCGCGTACCCGGTCGCTGACGGCCTGCTCCCCGAGGCCCGGTGCGACCAGACCGCGCGACCCGATCTCGGCGAAGAGCCCGGCCGCCTTGGCCTGAGCCGCCAGCAGGCGCTCGGCGCGGGTCGTCTCTTCGGTCATCTGTCCCCCATCGTGCGCCGCGTCCGAAGACTCTTCAGGTGCCAGCCTAAGCGAGCGAACAGCCCCGGCGCGGCGGCGTCAGCCCGTACGGATCGCCCGGGTCAGGAAGTATCCGCGCCCGTCGTCGTAGCAGTCCGTACGCCAGCCGGCGGCGTCCAGCATCGGTCGCAGGTTCGCCTCCGCCAGCGGGTCGTCGGGGCTGAGGGGACGGCCGTGGCGGGCGGCTCGTTCGGCGCGGCCCGACGGGTGGAAGAGCAGGAGGGTGCCGCCCGGTCTGACGACGCGGGCCCACTCGCACAGGGCGGCGGGCGGGTCGGCGACGTGGTTGAGCAGCCCCGCCGAGAAGATGCCGTCGACCGTCCCAGAAGGCAGCGGCAGACGCAGGCAGTCGGCGATCAGCAGACGCGCGGAGCCGCCGCGCCCTTCGCGGGCCGCCGCCGCGAGCATGGCGGGGGTGACGTCCACACCGAGGACCGTGCCCTTGTCCCCCACCTCCTCGCGCAGGGCGGGCAGGACGCGTCCGGTGCCGCAGCCCACGTCCAGCGCGGTCTGTCCGGGGCGCAGTCCCATGCGCGAGACGGCGGACACGTACGCCGGGGTGTCGGCGGCGAAGCGCGCCTCCCAGCGGTCCGCCTTCGGGGTGAAGAACGCCCGGCTCGCGGTGTGTTCGGCCCGCGCCGCGACGAGCGCGGCGAACCGGGCGAGCACGCGGTCCCGGTGCGGAGCCAGCGCGGCGAGGGCGGCCGGTGTGGTCTCCCGGAGGCTGGGAGCTGTGGCTGCCTCCGCCGGGAAAACCGCCGCGAGGGCCGCCACGGTCTCCTCGTCCGCCTCCAGATGGAACTGAAGCCCCCACGCGGCCCCGCCCACCCGGAACGCCTGCACCGGGTAGCGGTCGCACGACGCGAGCGGGACCGCCCCGTCCGGCAGGTCCATGGTGTCGCCGTGCCAGTGCAGGACCTCCAGCCGCTCGGGCGTCCCCGCGAACAGCGGATCGGTGGCTGCCGGATGCCGTGTGCGTACCTCGCCCCATCCCACCTGGAGCCCCGAGCCGGTACGGGCGGCTGCCCCCGCCGCCACAGCCAGCAGCTGCGCGCCAAGACAGACTCCCAGCACGGGCACCTCGGCGGCCAACGCCGCACGCAGCAGGGTGAGTTCGGCGGCGCGGGTGGGGAAGCCGTCGTCGCCGTACGCGGCCATCGGCCCGCCCATCACGACCAACGCCTCGATTCCGACGAGGCCTTCGGGCAGCGGATCCCCCGCCCACACCCGGCACAACCGCGTCCGCAGCCCGGCCCTGTCGAGCGCGGCACCGATCGCATACGGCCCCTCCTCCGGTACGTGCTGCACCACCAGCACCGCCATGGCCTCGCCCCCTGTCCGCAGATGCGACCCCAAACACCGCCATCCGACAGTACATCAAGGGCAGATGGGGGACATCCGATCGCACCTGCGTTTCACGCCACTGGGTGGAACTACGCCTGTCGCGGCGGGATGTTGTGGTTGACGCGGAATCTGTTCTCGGGGTCGTAGAGCGCCTTGGCGGACCGGAGCCGTTCGTAGACCACCGGGTCGTACGCCTCGCGGGTCCGCCGGGCCGTGGCGTCGGCGGGGCCGAGGAAACCCGGGTGTCTTCGCCGGCTCAGCCAGGGCGCGAGAACCTCGAAGAGTTCCTGGCCCGCGTTCGCGTACGAGGACACGTCCTCGCCCGGAGGGGCCACGGCGAGCGCGAGGACGGTGAACGCGGCGTCGCGGCGTCCGCCCACCGCGTTGGCCGTGACCGGCGGGCGGGCGTACGCGCCGCCGAGCTGCCGGATGTCGACCATGTTGATCCGGTTCCCGGGTCGGTGCCGATGTGATCGACGATCGCGCGGACGGTGTCCGGCGTCATCTCGTCGAGGAGCCCGAAGTGTTCGACGGCGGCCATGGGGTCGGCGGGATCCATTCCGATGGATCCGAATTCGGTGTACGGCATCGTGGAAACGGTGTCCATCAAGGGCGTCGCGACCTGACGCAAGGGCGCGATCAGCCGCTCCCCCTCCTCCTCCCGGCCGACGTAGGAGAGCTGGATCGCCACCGCGGTCTTGCCCCGCATGAACTCAGGAAGGTCGGGCAGCGGGGGGAAGTTGAGAAATACGATTCCCGAAGTCAGGCCATCAGGAGTCGTCGAGGTGAAGCGCCGGTACGCCTCGAACACCACGCCGGCGTCCGAGCCCGAGAAGAAGAGCGCGCCCGCGTAAAGGTGCGTCACGGGGAAGAGGGCGAACTCCATCGCGGTGACGACACCGAAGTTGCTCTTGCCTCCGAGCAGGGCCGAGAACAGGTCGCTCTCCGACGTCGCCGAGACGTGCCGCAGCTCGCCGTCCGCCGTGACGACCTCGATCCGGGTGACATGGTCCGAGGCCCACCCGTACTTGCGTCCCATGGTGATGCTGCTTCCGCCGCCGAGCGTGTAGCCCACGACTCCGACGCCCGACGAGGAGCCGGCGAGCGGCGCGAGGCCGTGCGCGGCGGCGTCGGTGACGAGCTGCTGGAAACGGACTCCCGCCTGGACGCGGGCGGTCCGTGCTTCGGGGTCGATCGTGAGGTCCGACATCCGCGCCGTGGTGATCAGCAGAGTTTCCTCGGTCGCGGGCAGCGAGGGCCGTGGCCCGTACTGAGCACCGCGATGTTCAGCCCGAGCCTCCCGGCGGCGCGCACGGCCAGGGACACGTCCTGGGGGCTCGTCGCGCCGACGGCCACCGCGGGGTGGTGCGTGACGGCCAGGTTGAAGACCTCGCACTCGTCTTTGTAACCCTCCGCGCCGGGTGTCAGGACGGGGCCGGCGGCCTCGGCGGCGAGAGCGGCCAGCTCCCGTTCCCACCGGTCGCGGTCGGGTGCGCCGTTCGATTCCTCTCGGGCCATGACGATGCCTTTCCGCGTCGGCCTGCCGACGCCGCGCGTGCTCGACCGTTGATTCAGCACGGGCACGTTATCATCATATTTGCCCAAATTTGGCGTTGCGGTTGACCGTTACTCCTCACCGGCTGATGTGCCCGCCTGTCACCCATGGCGTGCCTACAGGAGTGGAACCCATGAGCGACCCAACGGCCGCCGACACCGGCTGGACCTGGTACCGGCCGATGAGGGCACGCAGTGCCGATGAGCGCGCCCGCAGCTCGACCGAGCTGGAGCTCCTCTTCGACCTCTGCTTCGTCATCGCGGTCGCCCAGGCCGCCGCCGCGTTCGAGCACGAGGTCACCTCCGGGCGCATCGGCCACGGAGTCCTCGGCTACGCGATGGTGTTCTTCGCGATCTGGTGGGCCTGGATGAATTTCACCTGGTTCGCCTCCGCCTACGACACCGACGACGTCTTCTACCGGCTGCTGACCCTGGTTCAGATCGGTGGCGCGCTCATCATGGCCGCCGGCGCGGCCAGGGCCCTCGATGACTCCGACTTCGTCCTGGTCGCCATGGGGTACGTGGTCATGCGGCTGGCCATGGTCGCCCAATGGCTGCGCGCCGCCTACTCCGACCGCGAACGGCGGACGTCCAGCCTGCGTTACGCGGCGGGGATCTTCCTCATTCAAATCGGCTGGGTCATCGTCGCGTTCGGTGTGATTCCCGATCTGCCGGTGGCGTTCGTCGTTCTGGCGGTGGGCGAACTCGCGATTCCCCCCTGGGCGGAGCGGACCGCGCCGACCACCTGGCACCCTCAGCACATCGCGGAGCGCTTCGGCCTGTTCACCCTCATCGTTCTCGGTGAGACGGTGGCGGCTGCCGCCGCCGCCATGCGTGCCGCCCTCGATACGGATGTCTCTTTCGGTGATGTCGCCTCGTTGTCGATCGGCGGTCTCGTGACCGTCTTCGCCATGTGGTGGCTGTACTTCGCTTTCGACTCCCCGAGCCGGCTCACCTCGCTGGCGGCATCGCTGCGCTGGGGATACGGCCACTACGCCCTGTTCGCCTCCGCGGCGGCGGTGGGCGCCGGTCTCAGCGTGAACATCGCGGAGGCCACCGGTCACGTCGAGATCAGCCGGACCGCCGTGGCGGCCGCGTACACCATTCCGGTCGCCGTCTATCTCACGGCGCTCGCGCTGCTGCGCCGCGGCTCGAAGCCGTCCGGGACCCTGGACGCGATGTGGGCACTCGCTCTGCTCGGTCTCCTCGCGGCCACCTTCGCGGACGACCCTGTCCTGATCACCGGTCTCGTCACCGCCGCCCTGGTCGCGGGGGTGGTGACGTACATCCAGCGGAACCCGGCCCGCTGAGGCCCCCGGCGTGAGGGCGTCCCGGGCCGAGACCGCCCAGGGCTCACAGGTCGACGACGACTCGTCCTTTCGCGCCCGCGCTCTCCGTGGCGTCCTGTGCGTCGGCGATCCTCTTGAGTGGGAACCTCACCGCGATCGGGTACCGCAGATCCCCCGCCGTGACGGCCGCGGTCAGGTCGGCGGCGGCCGATTCGTTGGCGCACTCGGGGAAGTCGTCGTTGCTCAGGAAATGGACGGCGATGTTCTTGAGGGCGGGGGTCCAGTAGGGAAGCGGCGCGTCGGCGTCGCTCGTCGCTTAGGTGGCGATCACGCCGTTGTACTTGAGCACCTCAAGGTCCGCGTCGACATTGCCGGCCAGATCCGTTTCAGCGATCCGGTCGACTCCCGCCGGGGCGATCTCTCCGACCTGCTCGGCCATGTTTCCGTCGTACAGCCTGACGACATGGTGCGCTCCGGCGCTCAGCGCGCTGTCGACCTGGCCGGCGTGCCGCACCGCCGCGCCGGGCCAGAGCGCCTTGGTCGAACCCGACCGCCTCGGGCAGTTCGACCGCGTGCCGGCTGGGTACGACGGTGTACTCCGCCGCCGTACCGAACGGGCGATAGGACTGGGCGAGATACACCCAGACCCTCTGGCCCACTCGGTCCGGGGCCACGTCCACGCCCACGGCATCGATGACGCCGTCGTCGTGGGGGATGACGCGCGGATACGCCATGGTGGAGCCCCAGTAACCGTGCCGCTTTCCGACGTCGCCCACATGGATTCCGGAGACGGCGACGCGGACCCGGACCTCGTGCGGCCCCGGTTCGGGAAGGGGCATCTCGCCGATCTGAAGGACCTCGTGGGCCGGCCCTTGTCGCTCGTAGTAGGCCGCGCGCATCGCGGTCGGGTGAGTGGCCATCACATGCCGCCTTTCCGGTGCCTGATTCCCCGGTGGGGTTCCTTCTCGTTCGCGCCACCGCCGTCCGCTCCGTCCTCGGCCGGATGTCCCCGGCCTGCATCGGCGACGCTACGGGCGCGCCCGCACGGTGCGGCCATTCGGCTGAAGCCCGCAGGCAGGTTCACCCTTCCGGGCGTCCGTCCGCCGGCACGGGATGCTCGACCCGCCCGGAGCGGAACGGTCAACTCCCCATGTTCCAGGGCGTGTTACTCGAACAGGGGTCGTGCGCGAGTGCGGCCGGGTCCATAACTTTGTTCGTGGCGAAGGGCTCCCGGGCGAACCGGCCGGGCGCCCCGCCTGCACCACCATCCGGCGCCCGCCATCCCCGCTCACCTCGCGGGGCTACTGGCTCGACAGCGTGTGGGGCGCCTGGTGGCTCTGAGCCACCCGTAGACCCGCAGGACTGAGCGGAACGGGCGCCATCGCCGGGGCAGCAGTCTGACGCACCGGTCCTACCGCGCCCGAGCACACCAGCACGGGAGTGGCCCGACCGACCCCATATGCCGGTCGAGCCACTCCACTCTGACACTCCGGTGGAGGATGCACATGGAGTTTGTGGTCCTTCCGGACCATCCGGCCGGCACCGACGCACTCGCGCTGGCCCCGGCCTCCGGATTGCCGGGCCCCAAGGTGATCGAGCACCACTCCGGTCGGCCCTGGCTGGTGGGCGACTGGCCGGACGACGAGATCGTGTCCGTCTCCGCCGGCCCGCGGCGCCTGGTCCTGCTCGGCTGTGCGAAGGTGCGACAGGAGCCCCTGGCCGCCGGGTTGAGCCGGGTCCGCTCCCTGGCCGACCTGGACGGCCTCGCCCGCCTGGCCGCAGGCAGCTTCCAGTTCGTCGCGTCGATCGACGGCGAAGTCCGGGTCCAGGGCTCACTGTCCACCGCGTGCCAGGTCTTCTACGCCAAGGTCGCCGGCGTGACGATGGCCGCCAACCGCCCCGAGGCGCTGGCCGACCGCATCGGCGCGACCGTCGACGAGGAACGGGTCGCGCTCGAACTGCTGTCACCGTTCGGGCCGCCCGAGCCCCTCAGCGAGGCCTCGGTGTGGCGCGGGGTGCGCAGCCCTCGTATCGGACACTGCCTGGAGATCGGCCGGAACGGCGCCGGGCGCACCCGGCGCTGGTGGACACCGCCCGCGCCCGAACGCCCCCTGGGCGACGGCGACTTCGTCCGCGAGGCGCTGTTCGACGCCGTGCTGGCGCGTACGGCGGGCCAGCCCGTGGTGAGCGCCGATCTGTCCGGTGGCCTCGACTCGACGAGTCTGTGCTTCGTCGCCGACCGGACCGACGGCACCTGACGACCCTGCACTACGAGGCGCGCGGCGGGCGAGGCGAGGACCTGACCTGGGCGCGGCGCGCCGCGCGGCGGCCGAACTGCTCCGGGCCCGCCATGTGGAGGTACGGCCGGAGGAGACCCCCGACTGGTACGCGCCGTTCGAGCACACCCCGCACGGCAGGGAGTGGCCGCTGATGTTCGTCCGGTCCCGGGCCGTCGTCGAGCACCCGGCCGCCTCACGACGCGACCGGCCGGCCGGCGCGCGGCCGAGCTGGCGGCGCTGCGGGCGCTGGAACGGCGGGAGATGACCCGGCTGCTCGCGAGTCCCGCCCAGGCGGGACTGACGCTGCTCAATCCCCTGCTCTACTTCGTCGTGCTCGGCTTGACCATGCTGCCGCTGTTCTTCCTGTCGGGCGCGATGTTCTCGGTGGCCGGTCTGCCGTGATGGCCGGCCGCGCTGACGCTCGTCAACCCGCTGACGTACGCGGTGGACGCGCTGCGGCAGACCGTGGCCTGGGCCGCGCCGGGCGGCGCGCTGCCGACCGGGCCGGACTGGGGCGGCTGGGCACCGCCGCTCGGGGTCGAGCTGATGGTGATGTGTGCGCTCGGCCTCGTCGCCCTGGTGGTCGCGGCGCGCCGCTTCGCCCGCGCCGAGTAGCGGGCGGGGGCACGGCGAGGGAGGGCGGTCACATCGGTGTCGTCGTCCGCAGGGTGGAGTTCGCGACCTCGCCGGGGGTGACCAGACCGTCCTCGATCGCGCGGGCCAGCATGTCCGCCTTCGTCGGTGCGGCCCTGCCGACCTGGGCGTACTTGACCCGCGCCCGTTTGATGTACATGTCGACGGTGTGCACGGACACGCCCATACGGCGGGCCACCGACGCCTTGGACATGGACTGGAACCACCAGAGCAGCGACGTCCGTTCCTGATCGGACAGCCGGGGGCCCACCGGGCTGCGGTCGGAGACCAGGACGCCGGCGGTGGTAGGAGGCACATAGGGCCGGTCGGCCGCGGCGGCGCGCACCGCGTGGAGCAGATGGGCCTGGCCCTCGCTCTTGGTGACGAATCCGCAGGCGCCCATGTCCAGCACGTCCATCACCAGCGATTCATCAGTGAACTGCGAGAAGACGACGATGCGTTGACCGGCCGCGGCGAGCTCGCCGATGTCCGGGAGCACCAGCCGCCCGTTGAGATTGAGGTCCACGATCAGGACGTCCGCCACGCCGGAACGCAGGTCCTCGACTCTCTCGCCGGTGTGTCTGACGCGTACGTTCGGCTCCTCCGCCAGCCAGGCGCGGACGCCGTCGATCACCACGGGGTGATCGTCGATGATGCCGACGTCGAACGCGGTCCCGGGACGCGCCATCGAGACTCCAGCCACAACAGGTTCTCCTTCTCGTCGAACATCACCGATGTGTCGGTCGAACCGGACGTACTCAGCCCGACGGGGGCCACGGCGTCCGCCACCACGCTCACCGTGACCTCGCCGGCCATGGCGACGACGGTCACCCTGGCGCTGACCTCCGCCGACGCCAGCGCCAGGAGCGGCCCCTCGGTCAGCCGCCGGCGAACGGCCACGGGAACGTCGGGCAGTTCGCCGTAGCAGACGAACGTCACGTCGACGTCCCGGCGATCGGCGACGTCGGCGCAGGCGCGGAGTTCGTGCAGCAGAGGATGGGCGGAGTCCTCCGTCTCGGCGAAGAGCCGGCGCAGCCGCGCCGCCTCGATCGCGCTCGACCGCCGTACGGTGTCGTCCCCCGGGTGCGCCCGCCCCTCGGCCAGGTCGCGGAGCAGCGGTGCGATGCGGTCACGCAGGTAGTGATAGCGCCGCAGCCGCTCGGCGTGCCTGGTGTCGTCGGCCGCCTGCCGTGCCAGGCGGTCCGCGTGCGCCCGTGCCGCCCGCGCCGTGAGCTCGGCGGCGTGGTGCAACTGCCGGGTGAGCAGGGCGAAGGCGAGCTGGATTCCGGCCGTGGTGTAGGACTGGGCGATCAGCCTGCTCCAGGCCACGGAGGTGTCGAGGTCGCCGCTCAGCCCCAGCGCGACCGTGGTCATCGCGACGGTGCAGCTCAACAGGACGACCAACTCGTGGATCGGGCGCTGCATCAGCAGCAGTACGCCGAACCAGCCGACCGTGTTCGCGGCCCAGCTGATGTCGCCGATCGCCTGGCCCGGCGGGTACGTCGCGACGGCGACGGCTCCGGCCAGCACGGCGACGGACGCGAGCGCTTGGGCCGCACGGCCGCGCAGCGCGGACCGCAGCAGCAGGATGGAGCCGATCAACTGCACGACGGAGAGCACCAGCCAGGCCGTGAGGGTCGCCCACGCCGGCTCGTACCGCGACCAGCCGCGCATCAGGATCAGGGCGTCGAAGCCGAAGTGCCAGAGGACGACGATGACCACGACCACGACGCTGATCACCTGGGTGTAGCGGGCCGCGACCAACTCCCCTCGTGGCGTGCCCACTTCGCTGTTCACCGGGGCCACCGCAGCATGACGCGGGCCCCGTCGCCCGGCCGCGCCTCGATCCGCGCGTCACCGCCCACCGCCGTCATCCGGCCCACGATCGACTCCCGTAGTCCTCTCCGGTGCTCGGACACGTCCGCGAGGTCGAAGCCGCGTCCCCGGTCGAGCACGTCGACGACGACACCGGCGCCGACCGGCTCGGCGCGCACCTGGGCCGCTGTGGTGCCGGCGTGCCGTACGACGTTCGTCAGGGCCTCGGCGACGGCGTCGGCGAGCGCGGTCACGACCGGGTGGGGCAGCAGTACTGGTACGACCCCGAACTCGACCGTCGGCGCGGGCAGTCCGGGCCTCGGCGTCGATGCCGCGGCGCGCAGGGCCACGTCCAGCGGGGCGAGCGGCACGGGATCGGCGGGCGTGCCGTCCGGGGTCGCCAGTGCGTCGATCACCTGGAGGTCGGCCAGGGCGCGGTGTCGCAGGGCCTCGGAACGATCGGCGATGGCGCCGGTGCTCACCATGGTGAGTGTGGCGAGCACGGTGTCGTGCAGCCGGCGCTGGTGGTCGCGTTCGTCCGCGCGGGCCGCCGCCCTGGCGCGCTCGTTCGCCTGCGCCACGGCCTTGGCCGCCAGCGCGGCGTCCGCCGAGCGGGCGGCACGGCGCAGCAGGACGAACGTGCCCGTGCTCAGGATGCCTTGGAGCACGAGCACGACGGGGGCTTCCCGGAGGCCCGGGACGCCGACCGTGTAGGCGAGGGTGATCACGACGGTCGCCAGGAGCCCGTGGGACGGGCGCAGATAGAACGGCGCGTTGAGTACGGTGACGCCGGCCAGGAGGTCGATCCATCCGGTGCCGGCGCTCGCCTCCAGCACCGGGTCGGGCACCAGCTGCCCGTGGAGCAGACAGAGCACGGCGCAGACGGCGACATCCGTGACGCCGAGCCGGAAGGTCACGCCGCGGCGAAGCGCGAAGACGCCGAACCAGCCGCCCCACACCAGTACGCCGGAGACGGAGAGCAGCACCCACACCGGATTCGCGGCCGACGCGAGCCCCAGCAGTGCGACGACGGCGGCGACCGCCGCGCTGGACAGCCGCAGGATCACGATGATCAGCAGGGCCTGCCGCTCCAGGCTGACCGTGGCGGGACCGGCGGCAGGGACCTCGCCGTGCCCCCACACCCGCGCCGAGGCATGCTCAGCGGGCTCGCGTTCCTCGGACATCAGCCGTTCGCCCCCGAAAGATGGGGGCTGGTCAACCCCTGTGACGACGATACGGGGGCATGTGCGCCAGAGGAAGCGCTCTGTGGCGAAAGTGACAGTTGGGGGTCCCGGGACGGTTCGGGGCGCTCAGTTCCCGGAGCCCGGCCGGGGCCGCCCGTTGTGGCGCAGCCGGAGTCGGCGCCGGGGGTGCGAGCGCAGGACCGGATGGAGGCTCCAGCCCTGCTCCGAGGCGACGCGCAGGACATGACCGGCGCCGGCGCCACGGAAGTAGTGCGCGCCGAGTTCCAGATCGCGGTGGTGCTCGCGATTGTGCGTCGCGGTCTCCACGCGCCGGGTCTGCTTCTCGACCCGGCGGTCCACCCGATCCCGGTAGTACGCCGGGTCGCCCTCCCGTATCAGCTCCACCGGGGTCACACACCAGAGCGGGATGAAGGGCACCTGACCCAGAGTGGCGTCCAGGACGCGTACGGCGCCGCTCTCGGCACGCGGCACGAGATAGACGATCAGTTGGGCCACCATCGCCACGCCGTAGAAGCAGAGCGCGAGGAAGACCCACACGAGCCACCACAACGGCAGGAACACCAGCGTCAGAGGCAGAAGCAACAGCCAGCGGAGCACAGCCGGGCGAACAGGCAACGGCCCCCAGGCCGGGTCGTCATAGTCATGCACGGACGGTGTGTCCCCCTCGAACTCAGCCATGGGTCTCTCCGGCGCGTCCGCGAGTCTATGCCGCGCCGGCCGGGGCCGCCCCGGCGGCTACGTGCCGTCCGAAGGCTGCTGGGCGAAGTCCTTGGTGCGGATCGTGGCGAAGGAGATCACACCCGCGGCCAGGGCGACGATCCCGGCGACCAGGAGGATCTCGTTGAGGCCCGAGGT
The DNA here is from genome assembly GCF_036248275.1 of Streptomyces sp. NBC_01716. NCBI lineage: Bacteria > Bacillati > Actinomycetota > Actinomycetes > Kitasatosporales > Streptomycetaceae > Streptomyces > Streptomyces sp. NBC_01716. Next base: position 609,052 of record NZ_CP109181.1, read on the forward strand.
GAAGGCCGCCGCGGTGAGGTGTTTGACCGGGGCGCGAACGTCGGCCGGGAGGGAGCCGAGGATGTGGCTGACCGTGCCCGACTCGACGGCGGTGGAGATCCGCGGGGCGAAGTCGCTGAGGCCGGGGACGGCGTCGATGTGGTCGGTCACATACGACTTGACCTTGCTGGAGAACAGCGTGCCGAGCAGCGCGATGCCGGTGGCGATGCCGATCTGACGGAACGTCGAGTTGATGCCTGAGGCCATGCCGGCGTGTGCGGGCTGGACGACGCCGACGGCGGTCGAAGCCAGCGGCGGGTTGACCAGGCCGACACCGGCGCCGGACATGATCATGCCGGGGATCAGATGGGTCCACTCGCTCGACGCGTCGAGACCGCGCATCCACAGCAGCCCGCCGCCGATCAGCAGCAGCCCGGGGCCGATCAGATACCGCACCGGCATCCTTGAGGAGAGCCGGCCCGACACCGTGGACACCACGAGGATGCCCGCGGAGATCAGCAACAGCCGTACGCCCGCGCCCAGGGCGCTGAATCCGAGCACGTCCTGGAGATAGAGCACGAGGTAGAGCAGCATCGACAGGACTGAGGCGCTGAGACCGAAGGCCGCCACCAGGCCCCCCGTGAAGGTCGGCTTCCGGAAGAGCGACAGGTCGAACATCGCCTGCCTGGTCCGCAACTCGACCGCCACGAATGCTGACATCAGCACGACCGCCGCGGTCAGGCATCCGATGACGACGGGGTCGGAGAACGAGTCGTGACTGGACTTGATGAGCGCGTACACCAGGCTCGACAGGGCGGCGGTGAAGAGCACGAAGCCGGGCCAGTCGGGGTGGCGGGCCCCGGGCTGGCGGGACTCGGAAACTTTGGCCACGGTGATCGCGACGGCGATCACGCCGATGGGCAGGTTGACGTAGAAGATCCACTCCCAGGAAAGCCCCGTGGTGAGCGCACCGCCGAGCAGCGGCCCGATGGCCACCGCCAGTCCGGTGATCGTGCCCCAGATCCCGAAGGCGACACCGCGGTCCTTGCCCCGGAAGGCGTCCGCCAGCAGGGCGAGGGAGACCGAGAACATGATGGAGCCGCCGATTCCCTGAAGGCCCCGGGAGAGTTGCAGCATCAGTGAACTGTCGGAGAGGCCGCAGAGCAGCGACGCGAGACTGAAGATCGACAGTCCGACCAGATAGAGCTTCCTGCGGCCGTACATGTCGGCGAGGCTGCCCGCGGTGAGCAGCAGCGCGGCCAGGGTGAGGGAGTAGGCGTCGACGACCCACTGGAGGTCGGAGAAGCTGGCGTGCAGGGACCGCTGGATGTCGGGCAGCGCCACGTTCACGATGGTGATGTCGAGCAGCAGCATGAACGTACCGAGGCAGACGGCGGTCAGCGTCCACCACTTGTTCTGCGCGGGTGGCGTGCGGCCTGTCCGGGACCGGCCGTGCGGAGCGCCCCCGGAGGTGTGGGCCGCGTCGGAGCGGTCCTGTTCGGAGCGGTCCGGTCCGGACGCGTCGGGCTCGCTGTCAGCCATGCGCGCTCCTCTTTCCTGGCCGGTCGGGCGTATCGGTCGTACCGACTATCTCCTTCTCGCGGGCTCCGACCGGCCCTCACTGTGCGGGCCAGTCGGGCGAATCCCGGCGAAGCCGTCAGGACGTTCCCTACGTTCCGTCCGCTTCCTGACCCTCCCAGTCGTGGTCTCCCGGAAGCAGCACCATGTGGTGGGCGCCCAGGATGTCCACCAGTTCGTTGAATTTCTCGTCGGGCCACGGGGCGGGACGGCCGCCCTTCTCCCCGTACGCGAGGAAGAAGGACTCGGGCCCCGCGGGCGTGTAGAAGACGAGGAGTCTCGAAGGCTCGGGGCTGAGGTTCTTGAATCCGTGGCGCGTGCCCTTGGGGATGTAGACGAAGTCGCCGGGGCCGGCGGTGATCTTCTGGTCGCCGTTGATGAACTCGAAGGTCCCGGACAGGACGTAGAAGGCTTCGTCCTCCTTCGTGTGCGTGTGGGGGACGTTGCCCCGGCGGACGACGCGGAGGCGCAACTCATTGACTGTAAGTCAATGAATGACATCCAATCAATGAGCCGCTCAGGCATACGCTGCCCATGGCCGACCGATGATCTTGGAATACGCTGGTGGCTCACCCGGCGACGTCGTCGGAAAGGAATGAGACGTGCCTCAGCCCCTCGCGGAGAAGCCGCCGACCCGGCGGCAACTGGCCGCGCAGCAGACACGCCGGAAGCTGCTGGACGCCGCGCTGGCGAACTTCACGCGGAGGCCGTACGCGGAAGTCACCGTCGGGGACATCGCTCGCACGGCCGGAGTCGCGCACGGACTTCTCTCCCACCACTTCGACGGCAAGGAGAGCCTCTACGCGGAGGCCGTACGGGAGACAGACCGCGAGCTGCGGGCCGCCACGGAGATCGGCTCGGACGGGCCGGTCGTCGAACGCCTCCGGCGCCATCTCCGGGCGCATCTGGCATTCCTCGCCGAGCACGAGGACGCGGCCGTGAATCTGATTCTGCGCCGCACGGAGACCTCTGACGTGGCGGGGCAGGCCTTCGAGTCGACCCGGCAGGAAGGCATCCGCGCGATCTGCGGCCTTCTGGGTCTCGCGGCGGACGAACCGGCGCTTCAACTGCCCGTACGCGGGTTCATCGCCGCGTGCGACGAGATGTCCCTGCAATGGCTGAGGGGAGGCCGGGCCCTCTCGGTGGAGGCGCTGGTGGAGGTCTACCTCAGCTTTCTGGCGGGAGCGGTACGGGCCGCTCACGGTCTCGCGCCCGTGCCCGCGCTGAGTGAGGCGCTCCAGACGCTCGGAGGCGGGGCTTCCCGCTCGTAGCGCCGCCGTCCCGGACGCGGACGCCCGCGAGGAAGCGCGCCCGGCCGGACCGGACGCGGGAACCTCGCGGGGGTGCCGGTCGGGGTGTGCCGGTCAGGCCTGGTGCGGGTGGAGAAGCACCTTGGAGTAGCCGGGCTCACGCTTGTCGAAGCGGGCGTACGCGTCGGGCGCCGACATCAGCGGCAGTTCCTGGGAGACCACGAAGCTCGGCTTGGCCTTGCCCGCGATGATCATGTCCCGGAGCTGGTGGGCGTAGACCTTGGCGTTGGTCTGGCCGGTACCCATGCGCAGGCCCTTCTCGAAGAACTTCCCGATGTTGAAGAGCAGATACCCCTTCGCCGCGTCCTGATCGGGCGCGCCGGGGTCGGTGGGCACGTACAGCCCGACCGTGCCGATCGAGCCCGTCGGGCGGACCGTGTCCACGAGCTGGTTGAGCACGAGGGCCGGCTGTTCCTGGCCCTCGGGCACCGTGGCCTGATAGCCGACGGCGTCGATGCCCCGGTCGACGCCCACATCGCCGATCGCGTCCTTGATCTGCTGGGCCGGGTCGTCCACGGAGTAGTCGATCGGCGTGGCACCCATCTGCTTGACGAGGTCCAGGCGGTTCTTCACCCGGTCGACGACGAAGACCCGGGACGCGCCCTTGAGCATCGCCGAGTAGGCGGCCATCAGCCCGACGGGGCCGGCTCCGTAGACCGCGACGGTCTCGCCAGGCTTGACGCCGGCTAGCTCCGTGGCGTGGTAGCCGGTGGAGAAGATGTCGGCCAGCAGGGCGAAGTCGGCTTCGTGCTCCTCGCCGTCCGGCAGGGGCACACAGTTGAAGTCCGCGTACGGCACCCGCAGGTATTCGGCCTGGCCACCGGGGTACGGGCCCATCGCCACGTATCCGTAGGCACCTCCGGCGAACCCCGGGTTGACCGTCTCGCAGAACGCCGTCTTGTCGGCCCGGCAGTTACGGCAGAAGCCGCACGCGACGTTGAACGGGATGACCACCCGCTGGCCGGGCTTCAGACTGGTGACGCCCTCGCCCACCTCCTCGATGACGCCGAGGTTCTCGTGGCCGAACACCAGGCCGGTCTCGGCGGCCGTACGGCCCTCGTACATATGCAGGTCGGACCCGCATATACAGGTGGTCGTCACGCGCAGCAGCACGTCCTGCGGAGCCTCGATGCGGGGCTTCTCCACCTCGTCGACCGAGACCTCGTACGGGCCGTGGAAAACTACTGCCTTCATGGTGTTCTCCCCTCTTCGTCGGGCCCCCTGCCGGCGGCCCACACCCCGAGTCCCCACACTCGATACCCGTGACTCGGCAGAGAAATCTGCAATTTGTTCTCTTTGTTTGGTTTGTCTTCCGAAGGCGCCGGAGGGGCATCGCCCGACGACGAGGGGTGATCGGGAGGGCCTGGCCCCGCATTCCTAACGGGCACTTTATGTGGCCGTTCAGTTACGTTGAGCGACGTGACAGTTGGCGCATCGGGCGAATCCAGGCGGGCCGGGTGGTGGGCTCTGGCCTGCCTGCTGACGGTGCTGGCCGCGGTGGTGCACATCTTCGTCTGCGCTCATGGGCCGCAGTCGCCCGGGGCGGGGGGCGCCGACTCACTGAGTGCCGTACGGCCGGTGGCGGCGCCCGCCTTGGTCGTCCACGGCGGCAGCGCCTCCGTGGACGCCGACCGGGCGGCGGACGGGTCCGTCTTCGCGCACTGCCCCGGTGCCGACCAGCCCGGCTGGGTGCAGCAGGACAGCCAGTTGAAGCCACCGGCCATGGTGGTCCGCGCCGAGACCGTTGTTCTCCCGACCGGGGTGTCCTGCGCAGGTTCGCGGGCGGGCTCCGCCGGGGGCAGAAGGGCGCCGCCCGACGACGGCCGGGCGGGGCTCGGGGTCTGGCGGATCTAGAAGGGGCCGCTCCCCCGTGCGCGGAGCCAGGGACACCCACGTTCCCGGCTCGGTGCGGGGGCCGTAAGGCCATCTTCTCCCCGACCTCAAACGGCCGGGCCCGTCGTGGGCCGGCCGCCGAAAGAGACTCCGTTGAACACCATGACCTCTGTGACTTCCCCCTGCCCGCCCGCCGGTCTGCTGGCGGCGACGGCGCCGAGCGCGCGGACCGCGGCCGGGCTGGTCGGCAACACCCCGCTGCTGTGGGTGGGCGAGCCCTTCGCCGATCCGGGCCGCGGCTTCTGGGCCAAGCTGGAGGGCGCCAACCCCGGCGGGATCAAGGACCGCACCGCCCTGCACATGGTCCGGGCGGCGCGCGACAGGGGCGAACTGCTGCCCGGTGCCCCGATCGTGGAATCCACCTCCGGCACCCTTGGGCTCGGGCTGGCCCTGGCGGGCAGCACCTTCGGCCACCCCGTCGACGTGGTCACCGACCCCGGCATGGAGCCGATGATGACCAGCCTGCTCCAGGCCTACGGCGCCACCGTGCACGTCGTGTCGCGGCCGCATCCGGTGGGCGGCTGGCAGCGGGCCCGCCGGGACAAGGTGGCCGAACTGCTGGCCGTGCGTCCGGACGCCTGGTGCCCTGACCAGTACAACAACCCCGACAACGCGGCCGCCTACCGGACGCTGGCCCACGAACTCGTCGCGCAGCTCGGCCGGATCGACGCCCTGGTGGTCAGCGTCGGAACAGGCGGGCACTCCGCGGGCGTGGGCTCGGTCCTGCGGGACTTCTTCCCCGGCCTGAAGGTCGTGGGCGTGGACACGACCGGCTCCACCATCTTCGGCCAGCCCGCCGGTACCCGGCTGATGCGCGGCCTCGGCAGCAGCATCCACCCGCGTAACGTCGCCTACGACCTGTTCGACGAGGTCCACTGGGTCGCGGCTCCCGAGGCGGTGTGGGCCGCCCGTACCCTCGCCCGCTGCCACTACGCCACCGGTGGCTGGAGCGTGGGCGCCGTCGCCCTGACCGCCCGCTGGCTCGCCTCCACACTGCCGGCCGAGGCCCGGATCGCCGCGGTCTTCCCCGACGGCCCGCAGCGGTACGCGGGCACCGTCTTCTGCGACACCTACTGCGGCGAGCACGGCCTGCTGCACCACGCGCCGCCCGTCGCACCGCACGAGATCGCCCACCCGGGGGAGCTGACGGTCACCTCGTGGAGCCGGTGCACGACGGTGGTCGATCCCCTCGTCGGCATCGAAGCCGAACTCACCGCCGCGACGGCCGCCACCACGGCCGCAGCCACCTCCTCCGCCACGGACCTGCGGGCGGTGCGGCCGTGAAGTCCCTCTGGCACAGCACCCGTTCCTTCCCGCCCGGCGCCCAGCTACTGATGGTCAATCAGTTCGCCATCAACCTGGCGTTCTACATGCTCATGCCCTACCTGGCCGCCCATCTCTCCGGCGACCTGGGGCTCGCCGCCTGGACCGTCGGACTGGTCCTGGGCGTACGCAACCTCTCCCAGCAGGGCATGTTCCTCATCGGCGGCACCATCGCCGACCGCTTCGGCTACAAGGCGCCCATCCTCGCCGGGTGCGTCCTGCGCACGGGCGGGTTCGCGCTGCTGGGCTGGGTCGACACCGTGCCCGCGCTCCTCGTCGCCTCCGCGGCGACCGGTTTCGCGGGCGCCCTGTTCAACCCGGCGGTACGCGCCTACCTCGCCGCCGAGGCCGGCGAGCGGCGGGTGGACGCGTTCGCGACGTTCAACGTCTACTACCAGGCCGGGATGCTGCTGGGTCCCCTCGTCGGACTCGCGCTGCTGGCAACGGACTTCCGGCTGGTGTGCACGGTGGCGGGGGCGATCTTCGCGCTGCTGAGCGTGGGTCAGTGGCGCGCGCTGCCCGCCCGCCGCGGCGACGCGCCCGCGGACGCCGGTGGCGGACGGAAGGCGGGGGTGCTGGCGCAGTGGCGCACCGTCGTCGCGAACCGGCCGTTCCTGCTGTTCTCCGCCGCCATGATCGGCTCGTACGTCCTGACGTTCCAGGTCTATCTCGCCCTCCCGCTGGCGGCGGGCGCCGCGCTGGGCGCCGACGGTACGAAGGCCACCAGCCTGCTGTTCGTCGTGTCGGCGGCGGTGGCGGTGGCCGGGCAACTGCGGCTGACGGGGTGGGCCAAGCGCCGCTTCACCCCTCATCAGGCGCTGATGGCCGGGCTCGCCGCGATGGGCGCGGCTTTCCTGCCCCTCGCCCTGGTCCCGGCCTCGGCGACCCTGGGGGTGCTGGCGGCACTGGTCGTCGCGGTAGCCGTGCTGGCGGCGGGAAGCGCGGTGGTCTACCCGTTCGAGATGGACACCGTGATCGCCCTGTCGGGCAACAGGCTGGTCGCCACCCACTACGGCTTCTACAACACCGTCTCCGGCCTCGGCATCACCCTGGGCAACCTGGTCTGCGGCGCGCTGTGGGACTACGCCCGGACCCACGACGCCGGGTGGCTGTTGTGGACGGCGCTCACGGCGACCGGGGCCGGGTGCGCGGCGGCGGTGGGCGCGCTGTCCCGCACCGGCCGGCTCGCCGGGTCGCTGCCGCAACCGGCTCGCGCCTGACCGGTCCTACCGCGCCGACGCGCGCCATGGCGCCATCATAAGCACATCCGTCTCCATTAATGGCTCATCCTGGTGCCATGCATGTGCCATAATGGCGCCAAGGGAGCGCACTCCTCGGCCGCGCGGCTGAGGCGGCCGAGGAGTGCGCGTTTCGCGGAGTGAGCCATCAAAAGGGGTCGGGCCATGGAGACAGCACACAGCGGGCGGCAGCCGGAGCGCGGCGCCTTCGGCGCGTTCGCCCGCTTCGTGCTCTGCGGCGGCGGGGTGGGGCTCGCCTCCAGCTTCGCCGTGGTGGCCCTGGCCTCCTGGATTCCCTGGGTCCTCGCCAACGCCCTGATCACCGTGGTCTCCACGCTGCTCGCCACCGAACTGCACGCCCGCTACGCCTTCGGCGCGGGCGGGCACGCCACCTGGCGCCAGCATGTGCAGTCGGCCGGGTCGGCCGCAGGCGCGTACACGGTGACCTGCGCGGCGATGCTGGTCCTGCAACAACTCGTGGCAGGGCCAAGCGCGTTGCTCGAACAGGTCGTCTACCTGTCCGCCTCCGCGGTCGCCGGTGTCGCGCGGTTCGGGGTGCTGCGTCTCGTCGTCTTCGCGCGAAGCCGCTCGCGGGCCACCGTCAGCCCCGTGGAGGCGACCGTGGCCCACGCCTCGCCCCCGGCCGGCGCCGGGACGCTCTGCCGCGCCGCCTGACCGTTCCGGCCGAACTCCCCCGGAGCGCCTTCCCATACGTCATCCTGATGCGACGACACGGGCGGAACGCCGAGCACGGGGGTGCGGCACCACGATGGTTCCAGGAACGGTGCAGCAGTTGACCATCCTGCTGATCCTCGTGCTGCCCGGTGTCTTCTACCAGGCCGTACGGGAGCGCCTGCGCGGCTCGCTCGCCAGTGAGCAGGAGCCGCAGAACCGGCTCGTGCGTGCCATCGCCGCCGGTGCCCTGCTCGACGCCCTCTACGCGGTGGCCGCGGGGCCGTGGCTCGTACGGCTGCTGGCCGGGGACGGAGACGGGCCCATATCCGGGCTGCTGCGGGAGCCCCGCCGGGCAGGACTGGCCGCGCTGCTCCTGATCGTCGCCGTTCCGTCCGCGCTGGCCTGGGCGGAGGCCGCCTGGCGCAGACGGCACGCACGGGCGCGGTACGAGCCGATGCCGACCGCCTGGGACGCCCTCTTCCGCGACCGCGGCTCCTGCTTCGTACGGATGCGCCTCAAAAGCGGTCTGTGGGTGGGTGGTTGGCTCGGTTCGCGGTCGGCCGTCTCGGCGTATCCGCAGCAGGGGGACCTCTATCTCCAGGCTCAGTACCGGGTGGGGTCCGACGGCACGTTCCTCGGGAAGGTGCCCGGTACCGGGGGCGTGTACGTGCGGGCGAGCGATGTGGATGTGCTGGAGGTACTGCTGCCGCCGTCCGCGGCGGCGGCGGAGGGAGTGGTGGCCGATGCCGGAGGATCAAGAGATGGGCAGTGAAGCCGAACTGGCGGCCCTGGTCGAGGAGTTCGCCTCGCGCAGGACCTATCGGCCCACCGACGCCCTGGACGAGCCGGACGAGCTGCCGCAGGGCCCGTCGGGCACGGCGATGGGGGACGCCGCCCCGCCCGTGCACGGTTCCGGGGAGACCGAGACGTCCTGATCGCCGGGACGTACCCGGGCGGCACGCGTACGCCCGGCCTCACGGGCCCGTATGGATGTGCGCGGCCCACAGGTGCGGCGCCTGCGCGTAGCGGTCGCGCAGGGATCTGACCGGACGGTGCAGGGCCTCGGCCGGGTCGATGGGCCGGCCACCGGCGATGTCCCGCGCGAGCGAGGCATAGAACTCTTCGGTCAGGCGCGTCGCCAGTTCGTCGGAGACGGTCCACAAGGTGCCGATCACATGCGGGTACCCGGCCAGTTGGAAGGACGACATCAGATGAACCGCCTCGTCGGGCAGGGTGATACCGCCCTGGGACGTGGAGCAGGCGGACAGCATGGCGAGTTCGGGGCTGCCCAGACGCTGGGCGGCGGCGTCGGACGCGGTGAGCCGGCCGTCGTGGAGGATCAGACCGCTCTGTGACGGGCTGAGCAGTTCGCTGACGCCATGACAGCTGAAGTGGACCCAGGAGTGGGCGGCGAGAGCCTGGACGACCGCGTCCACGGTGGCATCGGTCCCGGCCAGCAGCCGCCGGGCGGGGAACAGTTCCGCGAGCAACTCGGCCTCGCGCGACGCTCCGGGCAGCGGCTCGGCCCCGGGCGTCTCGGGGAGGGCCACAACCAAGGGTGAAGGGCGCACGGGAGCACCGGAGTTGAGCCCGTCGCGTGCCCGGACCAAGGCGCGGAGGGTCGGGGTGTACGAGGAGACGGCACGGTCGATGACCCAGGTGCCGGAGTCCGGCGCGCCGCGTCCGGCCGCGTGCAGCGGCAGGAAGGACAGCAGGCCGGTGGGGCACCACCAGAGCCGGGGCCAGGGGGCTCCGTCGTGCGGTACGGCGTCCAGGCCGAGCCTGTCGAGCACCGGTGCGGTCACCGTGTCCCACAGCCAGCTCAGCGTCCCGGAAAGCGTGCGCATCGCGGCGACCGCGTTGTCCACGCCGTTCCCGCCGTACGCCGCGTCGATCGCGTCGACGAACTCCGCCGCCCGCGACAGGACGGCGTCCGGGGTGAGGGCGGGCAGGGGGACCACGTCGATCCCGGCGTCGGCGGTGACGACAAGGGCGTCGCAGCGGTATTCGCTGACGTTGACCACCACGACCGGTCCCTCGGTGGCGGCGGTGGCCAGGTCAGGTACGGACGGCGGGCGCAGAAAGCCGTCGAGTCCGGGCAACTCCCGGATCTCGGCGAGCAGTTGGGACCAGCGTTGGGACAGGGCGTGCCGGGCCTCGGCGATCACGCCCGCCTCGCGGTCGTCATGGGGCGGGACGGCCGGGCCGCCGGGCCCGGTGCGCAGCGCGACGGGAAGTTGGGGCGGGGCGCTCAACCGGTCCCGGATCCGCTCGAATTCGGCTGCCATGGCCGGGGCGAGGGCACGCAGCTGGGACACGTCCGCCCGGTTCTCCAGGCCCTGGGCGAGCAGCACTCCTCTTCCCTGTTCGAGCAGGGCGAGGGCGCGGCCGGCGGCGCCCTCGTCGAGCGCCAGCGCCGCGGCGTCGCTCGCCAGGCCCTCGCTGACGCTCAGCCGCGCCTCCTGATCGGCGCGCGCGAGGCTGCGCGGGGCGATGGTGGACAGCAGGCCGACGGCGTACGCGTGCCCGTCGAGGGCGTCGGTGTGGTGCCCCGCCAGCGCCGAGGCCTTGCCCCAGACCCGCGCGGCGACGATCCGGTTCGTGCCGTGGGCGACCGGATCGTGCGCGCAGGCACGGGCGTCGCGGGCCACCTCCCCGAAGTCGACCTGTTCGCCGAGCGCGGCACGGTCCAGTTGCACCTGGGCCAGGATCAACCGGGCGCGGCTCAGGTCCGGATGGCCTTCGGGCATGCCCGCGAGGGATTCCCGGGTGACCGTGACCGCCCGGCGCAGCGCCTGCCGCGCCGTGGCACCTGTGCTCTCCCGCGCCAGATGGGCGGCGATGGAACAGCTGGTCGCCAGGTTCAGCAGGGCGGCGGAACGCGAAGGGTGCTGCTCGCCGAGCCCGGCTACCACCTCTTCGAGGACCCGCCGTGCCTCACCGGCGGCGTGCGGGTCCTCGTCCCACTGGGCGCGGCTGGTCAGCAGGAGGCCCAGGTTCATGGCCGCCGCGTCGGTACCCAGACGGTCGCCGTGCTCCATGGCCATCGCCTCGCGCAGGAGCGCCGCGGCCTCGTCGGCGGCGGAGGTGTCCCCGACGATCTCGCACCAGCAACGCAGCGCTTCGGCCAGGTTGTTGAGGTGCATGGAACGCTCCATGGCCGTCGGTGGGCTCTCGCGCACCGCGCGGCGCAGCACCGTCACTCCTTCGGCCAGCCAGACGCGGTTGCCGGTGACCGACGAGCGGTTCATGAGGGCGCCGCCCAGGTTGGTGAGCGCCATGCCGAGGCGCGCCTTGGGCACGGTGGTCACGGCCTCGCGCAGCGTGCCGATGGCGGTGTCCATGAGGGTTTCGTCGCGGCTGTCGACGGCCCGGTACCACTCGGCGTTGCCCAGGCACATGAGGATGATGCCCCGCAGGTCGACGGTGGGCTGTTCGGCGGCCAGGGCGGCACGGAACAGCCGCATCGCCTCGTCACTCTGCTGTACGTCGCGGGTGTGGCGGTAGTGGTCAGCCAGGCTGTTCGCGATGTTGAGCAAAGCCACGGCCGTCGGCTGTCCCGCCGCGATGGCGAGCGCCTCCCGGTGGCATCGGACGGACTCCTCCAGCGGGGCGGGGTCGCCGGTGAAACGGGCGAGGGTACGCAGGGTGTCGCCGAGGGAGCTGAGGCAGGCGGCCCTGCCGGGGGTGGCGTCGTCCGCGCCGGCCAGGGCTTCACGCAGTACGCCGACGCCCTCCCTCAGCAGTTCGGGGTCCGATCCGAATTCGCCGAGAGCCAGCAGGGATTCGCCCAGGGCGCCGAGCCGGTGCACCCGGAAGTGGTCCTGCGCCGAGGTCATGGCGACAGCTTCCCGGTGGCTGGTCACAGCGTCGGCGAAGAACTCGACACGGCCGGTGCGCAGGCCGAGTTTGGCCAGGACGGTGCCGAGGTGCGACCGGCAGGTGGCGCCCGCGGTGACGCGGATGCGCGGGAGGTCCGCCATCACCTTGCGCAGGAGGCGTGTCGCTTCCCGGTACAGGTCGAGCGCTTCCTCGAACGCGTCGACGCCGCTCACGCCGCTCATGGTGTCGGCCCGGTTCACGAGGACTCTGGCGTACTCCGACTCGTAGTCCCAGCGCAACGGGTCGCCGGGCGGAAGCAGCTCGATCGCCCGGAGCATCTCGTCGCCGCACCGCTGCCAGGCGTCGTCGTCCGTACCGGCGCGTCCGGCCAGCGCCGAGCCGAGTTCGAAACGCGCGGTGGCCTCGAAGTCGTCGCTGGGAGGCGGCAGTGCGAGGCACTTGCGGAAGCAGTCGGCGGCCTCGTCCGCGTCGGCGCCCGTGTCCGGGTCCGGGTCTGTGCCCCGGTCCGGGTCCGGGTCCGAGGCGATCAGGCAGCGTCCGAGTGCCAGGAGCACCCGGGCGCGCTCCGTCGTGCGGGCCGGCAGGTCTTCGGCCAGACCGCGGAGCAGCGTGATCGCCTCGTGAAGTTCCCCCGGACCGTGGGGGGTTGAGGCGGGCCGCAGAGCGGCACGCTTGCGCAGCAGGTCGGCGAGCCTGGTGCCGTGGTTCACCCGTCGGCGCAGGTCGTCGGTGAGTACGGAGGTCATCTCCATTCCCCGGCGGGCGTGGGAAACGGCCTCGTCCAGGTCGGCGATGATGCCCGTCGCGGCGTGCCGCGAGCCCAGCACACCGGCGAGCACGAAGTGCGCCTGGGCGAGCGCCGGATGGCCGGGCGGCGCGCCCTCAAGGGCTTCGCGGCTGGTTGTGTACGCGTCGTCGAAGGCGTCCAGATGTCCGGTACGCACCGCGCGCCCGGCCAGCAGCAGGGCCAGGTTGGTGAGGTACAGAGTGCGTTCGACGGCGTTGGGGGCCATGTCTGCGGCCGCGCGGCCGGTGGCGATGCCCTCCTCGTACCGCTCGGCGTCGTCGCCGCTCTCCATGGCCCGCAGGATCAGGGCCACGCCCAGGTCGGAGAGGAACGAGGGGCGCTGAGGTATGACGACGTCCGGCTCCGAAAGGACCGCACGCAGCAGCGCGATGCCCTCGGAGAGCAGCCCCGGCTCCACCAGTTCCCTGGCGGCGACGCAGAGCGCCGAACCGAGGGTGGCGGTGTGCTGCGCGCGCATCGGGTTGTTCCATGTGCACAGCTCCACCGACCGCCGCAGTTCTGCGACGGCCTCCCGCATCGCCTCTCTGTTCGCGCTCACCTCGGACCAGTGTCTGAGCGTGTACCCCAAGTTGCCGTGTCTGCGGGCCTGTTCGTCCCGATCGCCTGGTGCGCAGACGACGGCCGCACGGCCGGTGTCGACCGCTTCGGAGATCGTGTGGCGTCCCGCGCCCTCCTGGAACCTGTAGAGGAGGACGATTCCGAGGTCCGAGAGGCAGACGCCCTGTTCGAGGCTGCCCTCACCGAATCCGGCGACGGCGTGCCGCAGCAAGGCCTCGGCCATGGGCAGGGCCCCGGGGTGCCGGCTCTGCTGGAACATCAGCGCCACCCCGACACCCCCGTCGTACGCGAAGCCGGGTTCCGTCCCGGCTCCCTCGGGTGCGCCGGACAGCGTGGCGAACAACGGGCCCAGCCCGTCCGGCACTTGTGCGGGATCCTGCTCATGGATCCCGGCGAACCGAAGCAGCGCGGCGCCGAGCGCCGTCCGATCGGCCTCGCCTCCGGCGAGATAGCGGCACCAGTCGAGGTGGCCGAGAGCCAGGACCCCGAGGGCCCATATGTTCCCGTCGGGCAGGACGACGCCACCGCGTACCTCGTCGGCCGCCTCCCATGCCTCGGCCCCGAGGAACCACTCCAGGGCGGCCGGCTCGGACTCCGCGCGCTCGGACTGCCGAAGGATGCGGTGCGCGGCGTTCACCGTCCGCGCCGCAGGTCCCCCTGAACCGTCACTGTTCCCGCGTAACTCCACACACGCTCCCCCCGTGGGACGAATGCCGTCAGCAGGATCAACGTACCGACCTCAGCCGGGACTTGAGGGTGGAATACGGTCTCGCTCGTCCCACCAGGGGCGAAGTACCGTGTGCGTATGGCTTCAACAGGCCGAAGACGGGGGACGCGACGATGACGATCGGGGTTCGCGCACAGCAACGGCAGCACACACGGCACACCTTGCTGCGGGAGAGCCGGCGGCTGTTCTCGAAACTGGGTTACGCGTCCGTGGGTCTGTCGGAGATCGTCGGGGCCGCCGGGGTGACCAAAGGCGCGCTGTACCACCACTTCGACAGCAAGGCGGAACTGTTCCGGGCCGTGCTGGAACAGGTTCAGCAGGAGGTCGCCGCGCACGTCGCGGCGAAGGCGGACGCCCAGGAGGATGCCTGGGACCAGTTCACCCACGGCTGCCAGGCGTTCCTCAGCGCGTCCACCGACCCCGCGATCCAGCGCATCATGCTCGTCGACGGGCCGGCGGTGCTCGGCTGGCGTGACTGGCGGGCGATGAACGAGGCCACCTCCGGCCGCCACTTGGCCCAGGCTCTGGCCGTCCTGGTCCACGAGGGCACCATCCCCGCACAGCCGGTCGCGCCGCTCGCACACCTGTTGTCGGGGGCGATGAACGAGGCGGCGCTGTGGCTGGCGGCCTCGGCGGACTCCGCCGATCTCACGGACGCGCGAAGGGCGTTGGCGCGGATGCTGGAGGCGCTGCGCGCGAAGTGACCGGGGCCGCGGCCGGTGGTCAGTCCGGCGCGACGATGTCGATCCGGACCCCGTTGGGGTCGGTGATGACGAGGTGTCCGCGATCCGCGCGCCCGGCCGCCCCGAGGGCGGCGATCCGCTCCCACTCCTCTGCCGTGTCGTCCACCGCCAGGGTGAGCCGCACCGCGCGCACCGGCCGAAGAAGCGCCTGCGGCACCGCCGGATGAGCGTTATCGAGCAGAGCGAGTTCGCGCTGCGGCCCGCCGGGCCGGCTGAGACCGGCGTACCACTGGGTCGTGAACGTGGCGGTGAAGCCGAACAGTCTGTTGTAGAAGCTGCGGGACTCCCCCAGCCGTGACGTGCAGATCACCGGACAGAAGCTGGTCAGCATGGGGGACATCTCCACTCACGTACCAACGGTATGCGAATGGAACCTAATGGCATACCGTTGGCATGTCAACGCGGGCCTCACTCCTCCAACGAGCCGACGCCGCCCAGGACATGGCCGTACGCCGACCAGTTCAGCTCACCCGGTCCGGCGGGCACCCGCACCCACCGGGGAACGGCCAGCGCGGCGGCGTGCGTTCTGTCCTGCGGGCCGCAGGAGAGATTGACGACGCTCCAGCCCACGGGCCTTCCCTCTCCCCCCGCTCCCAGATAGTCCCGGTCGAGCCCCCGGCTGAGGCCGGTCCCCAATGCTTTCAGATACGCCTCCTTGCGCGTCCACAACCGGCAGAATTCCAGGGGGAGTTCGGCCCGGAGAACCCTGAGCAGCTCTTCCCGCTCGCGCGGATGCAGCCGCGCCAGGCACAGTTCGACCGTCCGGCGGCCGGGCAGCGACTCCACGTCGACCCCGACGGGCACGTCGGCGACCGCGACGAGAGTGATGCCCGCGCCGTGGGAGAGGGAGAAGTGCGGGCCGCCGGGGCCGCCGAGGAGAACCGGCCGGCCGTTCGGGCCGCCGCAGTGCGCGCACCGGTCACGGCCGAAGCGAAGGTCCCGGGGGTGGACGCCGAGCCGGTCACCCAGCAGCAGTCGCAGCCCCACATGCGCCGCTAGATACATCGACCGGTCGCGGCGGTGGGTGAAGGATGCCGCCTTGGCCCGCTCCCGCGCGTCGAGCAGCGAGAGTGAGAGGTCTTCGCGCCACGGGGGCGCCTGCCGCACCGCCCATACGCGGACTTCGCCCGCGGGGTGCACCGCCGATGTCATGTCGACCTGCCTTCGAGGTGCCTTCGATCCGGCGGACGTGACGCGGCGGCGGATGCCTCGTTGAGACAACACGACCGCGTACCCGCCCCAGAACGGTGCTGTGATGACGACCTCTGCCGTGACCAGCTTCTACCCCGTGCTCTGCACCGAGCGGCTCAGTGAGTCGGTGGCCTTCTACAGCACGCTGTTCGGATTCGAGACGACCTACACGAGCGACTGGTGCGTCAGCCTGCGGCGGCCAGAGCCGCCGTACTACGAACTCGCTCTCGTCGCCGCCGGGCACGAGACCGTGCCGGAGACCTACCGCCGGCCGGCTCAGGGCCTGCTCCTCAACTTCGAGGTGGCCGACGTCGACGCCGAGTACACGCGCCTCGTGACGGGCGCCGGCCTGAAGGCCGAACTCCCCTTGCGCAGCGAGGCGTTCGGCCAGCGCCACTTCATCGTGGCCGCCCCCGACGGCGTACTGATCGACGTCATCACGCCCATCGCCCCGACGGAGGAGTACGCGGACGCCTACCAGGATCAGTCGGGCGACTAAGCCCTGCGCGGCCCGCGTCGCGTGACGCGGGCCGCACAATCCGCAGGGATCGCCTACCCCTCCACCTTGACGGCGGGAACGACTCCGTCGGACGAACCGTCCGCGCCTTCGGGGGCCTCACCCGCACCCGTGGCCGGAATCTTGATGACCACCGCCACCAGCACGGCGGAGGCAACCGCGACCAACGCCCCGATGCCACCGATGACGTTCATGCCGTCGGTGAACGCCTCCCGCGCGGAGCCGAGCAGGACGGCCGCCACGTCCGATGACAGGCCCTGCGCCGTCTCGACCGCCCCCGCGAGCGTGTCATCGGCGCCCGCCACCCCCGCCGGGACGTCCACCCCGCTCCGGTACACGGCGGCGCCGAGGCTGCCGAGCAGGGCGACGCCGAGCGCCATGCCGAGTTCGGTGCTGGTCTCCGAGAGGGCCGCGGCGGACCCGGCCTGCTCGGGCTGAGCCGATCCGACGACGATGTCCGTGCCGAGTGCGATGAGCGGGCCGCCGCCCGCGTAGACGAAGGCGAAGCCCGTCACCACCTGGGCGATGCCCGACGAGCTGTCGGCCAGGCTCAGCATCACATGGCCGATGCCCGAGACTGCGAGCCCTGCCGCGACGACGTACGCCGGACGGAACCTGCTCGCCGCCATCGGTGAGACCACGGCCGTCACGATCAGCGCGAAGGCGGCAGGCAGCAGATAGAGACCGGCCCTCATCGGGGACAGTCCGCCGACGAGCTGCAGGAACTGAGTGACCATCAGATACGTGCCGCCGGCCACCAGCATGCTGAGCAGCAGCGTCACCAGGGCCGTGAGGAAGGTGGAGCTGCGGAAGAGAGCGAGATCGAGCAGCGGGCTCTCCAGCGTGCGCTGCCGGCGGACGAACAGCACGCCGACGACCAGACCGACGACGATCGCCAGGAGCGGGACCGCGCCGAACCCGTCGTTGGCGATCTCCTTCAGTCCGTAGATCACCGGCAGGATCGCGGCGAGCGACAGCCCCACGCTGGCGAGGTCGATCCGGCCGGCCTCCTCGTCGCGGTACTCCGGCAGCAGGATCGGGCCGGCCACCAGCAGCAGACCCATGATGGGCACGCCGAGCAGGAAGACCGAACCCCACCAGAAGTACTCCAGCATGGCGCCGCCGACCACGGGGCCGAGCGCGATGCCCACGGAGAACATGGTGACCCAGATCGCGATCGCCACGCCGCGCTGCCGCGCGTCGCGGAACATGTTGATGATCAGGGCGAGGGTCGAGGGCATCAGCGTGGCTCCGGCGATGCCCATCGCGGCCCGCGCCGCTATCAGCGTGGCCGGGTCGTTCGCGAAGACGGCGGCCAGCGACGCGACGCCGAACGCGGCGGCGCCGATCAGCAGCAGCTTCCTGCGGCCGATACGGTCACCCAGGGTGCCCATCGCCACCAGGAAGCCGGCGATGAGGAAGCCGTAGATGTCGATGATCCACAGCATCTGGGCGGCGGAGGGGTTCAGGCCCTCACTGATGTGCGGTACGGCCAGGTGCAGCACGCTCACATCGATGGACAGCAGCAAGGTGGGCAGCGCCAGCACGGCCAGGCCCAACCACTCACGGGGTCCGGCCTGCGAAGTGGTTTCGGCGGTGGTACTCACATGTTTCCTTTCGGGGATGGTGCGCGTCGGTGCCCGAATACGGTCATCGGGCGAGGGGGTGTGGCAGGGCCGGCTCCGGCCGTGGGCGGTCGGGGCCGGGGATCAGACGGGCGGCGACGGCCGCCGCGTTGGCGGGTGTGTAGAGGTAGAAGTGACCGCCCGTGAACGTCTGGCGGCTGAAGCCGCCCGACGTCTCCAGCGACCACAGGTACATCCGCTCGTCGATGACGACCGGGTCGTCCACCGCGCCGAGCGCCAGGATGGGGACGCGGGTGCCGGACAGCGGCCGACGGTAGGTCTCCATCGCCTCCAGGTCGGCGCGGATCGCCCGGAGCGACGACTGGACCAGATCGGTACGGTCCACCAGCCCGGGAGACATCCCGCCCAGGTCCGTCACATGCTCCAACAGCTCGGCGTCCGTCCTGAGATGGGCGAACGGCGGCTCGCTGGGGAAGCACGGCGGCTGACGCGCGGAGACCGCCAGCAGGGTGGGAGGCAGGCCGCCCCGCTCCATCGCCCGGGTGAGCTCGTATCCGAGCACGCTGCCGAAACTGTGCCCGACGACCGCGTACGGCAGGGGCTCCAGCTCCGCGAGGCCCCGGACGAGGGCGTCCACCAGCGGCTCGACGCGGGTCACCAGGGGCTCGTTGATACGCGTGCCCCGGCCGGGCAGTTGGGCGACGACGCACTCCACGTCCTCGGGCAGCACCTGCCACCAGGAGCGGAACGCGGACGGCCACCCGCCGGCGTGCGGGAGTGCCACGATCCGGAACCGGGCGCGGGGCCGTGGCCCCGGGCCGTGGCCGGCCACGGGGCGCGCGCCGCTCCCCACCGTCATCCACCAGCCGCTCATCCCGGGACTCCCGTCGCGGGCGCGGGCGGCGCGGCCGAGGGCGCGGGGGACGCCGAGCCCGCGAGCAGCGGGTGATGGCCCTCCAGGTGTGCGATCACCCGGTCCTGGTGACGCTGGAGGCGCTGGCCCGGCAGGTGTTCGAGCGAGTGCAGGAACGGGTCCTGAGGGGCCGGCAGACCGGCGACGGCACTGGCGGTGCCCAGCACCAGCATCGGCTGGTACCACGCCGAATAGCCGCCCTCGTGGCCGAAGACGATCCGGCCCGCCGTCAGTTCGTCCGCGAGCCGGCACATCGTCGACGTCATCGTGTGGAAGGTGCGGCTGGTGCAGAGCATCCGGCCCATCGGGTCGTGACCGCTCGCGTCGACGCCCGCCGCCACCAGGATCAGATCGGGGCCGAAAGCACGGGCCGCCGGCTCCACGACCCGGTCCATCACCGCGAGATAGGCACCGTGGCCCGACCCGGCGGGCAGCGGCACATTGAGGGTGCTGCCCGCCCCCGCGCCCGCGCCGGTCTCCATGACGAGACCGGATGCCGCCGGGAACAGCCCTTCCTGGTGCACGGAGATATACAGCACGTCGGGGTCCTCGTAGAAGGTCCGCTGGATGCCGTTGCCGTGATGCACGTCCCAGTCCAGGATCAGCACGCGGCGCGCGCCCGCGCGCTGTGCCACGCGGGCGGCCACCGCCAGGTTGTTGTAGAGGCACAGCGCCATCGCCCGGTCGGGCTCCGCATGGTGGCCGGGCGGCCTCACCAGGCAGTACGCCCGGTCGAAGCGGCCGTCCAGGACAGCCGTGACGGCCTGTGCGCAGGCCCCGACGGCGAGCCTCGCGGCCCGCGCGCTGTGGTAGTTGACGTACGCGTAGACACCGGCGTCGCCCGCGCCGGCCGCCGATGCCGCCTCGACCCGCTCGATGTGCTCGGGGACATGCACAAGGAGCAGGTCGTCGTCGGAGGCCGGCGCCGGGGTGACACCGGTGAACCGGTCCATCACACCGGACGCCTTGACCAGCCCCTCGGCACGCCGGAGGTCCGGATCGACCGCGAACTGGCGCAACGGCTCGACGCCCGGCCCCACCGGCACGTACCCCGATCCGGGACCGGGGTCGTGCCAGAAACAGATCTCGTGGCTGTACCACGCGAGACGGGAGGTGTTCACCAGCCGGACAGACCCAGCGAGGCCCGGCTGATCCCGGCGACCTTCTCGATGTACTGGAGGTAGTACTCGCGCTCCTCGTCCGGCGTGCGCTTGGTCCGCAGCGTCGTCCCCAGGAGGCCGAGGACCTCCTCGGCCTCGGCGGGCGTGAGCCGCCGGTCACCGACCTCCTTCTCGAACGCGCGGATCCGCGCGGTCGGTTCCAGCACGCCGGAGGCCCACTCGTCCTGGTCGGTGCCGTGGTTGCGGGTCGAGGCGATGGTCTTCAGGATCGCTCCGAAGAACGCCGAGGTGTCGATGTCGGTCATGGTCGTTGCCCCCTGGTTGCCATGCGGTGGTTGAGGCGTACGGTGTCCGTTCCTGGTGGAGCGCTCCGTTCCTGGTGGAGCGCGGCGTTCCCGTCGATCGCCGCGTTCCTGCGCGTTGCTGCGTTGCTGCGTCGGATCGGTGCTCAGCGGATCAGGCCGCAGGCGCGGCCGGCTTTCTCCAGCGTCACGACGGCCGCGTCCAGATCGGCCGCGGAGTGGCTGAGGTTGACGATGGTCCGCAGCCGGGGCAGGGTCCGCGGTACGGCCGGATAGACGATCGGCTGCACGAAGAGCCCGTCCTGCTGGCACAGCCGGGCCATCGTCCCCGCCTGCTCGGCACTGGTGCAGATGATGGGCACCACCGGTGTCTCACTGGCCAGCGTGTCGAAGCCCAGGGCCCGCAGCCCCTCGCGGTAGCGGGCCGACTTCGTCCGCAGGTCCCGGGTGAGGGACGGGGCGGCCTCCATCACCTCGATCGCCGCCTTGGCCGCCGCCACCTGGGCGGGAGTCACCGCCGCGGAGAACATCCAGCCCCGCGCGTTGTTCTTCAGCGCGAAGACCAGGTCGGCGGACCCGGCGACATAACCACCCGCGCTCGGCACCGTCTTGGAGAGCGTGCCCATCTTGACGTCGACCCGAGCCGGATCGACGCCGAAGTGCTCGAAGATGCCGCGTCCCGTGGCGCCGAGGACGCCCAGACTGTGCGCCTCGTCGACCATCAGCGGCGCGTCGTACCGCTCGCACAGTTCCACGATGCCGGGCAGATCGGCCACGTCGCCGTCCATGCTGAAGACGGCGTCGGTGACCACCAGGCGGCCCGCGTCGCCCGCCTTGCGCAGGGCGCGTTCCAGGTCGGCGAGGTCGTTGTGGGCGTACGTGATGACCGACGCACCCGACAGCCGGTACCCGTCGAGGATGCTGGCGTGGTTGTAGACGTCGCCGATGACGACGTCGCCGGGGCCGACGAGAGCGCCGACCGTCGCCACGTTCGCCATGTAGCCGCTGGAGAAGACGATGGCGTCCTCGGTGCCGAGGAAGCGGGCGAGCGCCAGCTCCAGTTCCCGGTGCAGATGCAGAGTGCCCGCCAGCAGCCGTACGCCGTGCGCGCCGGTCCCGTGGCGCTCAACGGCGCGCAGGACTTGGTCCTCGATGTAGTCGTGCCCGATGAGTCCGAGGTAGCTGTAGGAGGCGAAGTTGAGGAACCAGCGGCCGTCGAACTTGATCCGGGGGCCGGTGGCTTCCTCGATGACGGGCTCGTAGAAGTACTCGTCCTTGGCGACGATCAGGCGGTCCTCCGTCGACAGCGCGTCGATGCGGCGGTCGAGGAACCTGCCGTGCGGGGCGTCGGCCAGCCTGCCCGGCAGGGTCCGGCGCGGGACTCGGCCGGAGGCGGGGGCAGGTGCCGGGGCCGGCGTAGGAGTTGGGGGCGGGGCCGGGGCTTGGGGCGGCGACACCGGTGGGGCCGACGGGGCGGGCGCCGGGGCCCTGAAGCGGTCCCAGTCCGGTACGAAGGAGTCGGCGGTGCGCGGGGGTACGGCGGCCGGCGGCTGCTGCGGCACCGGGATGTGCGACGTGCGCGGCGGAGGTGCGGCGGGCCTCTGCGGTACGGGCGCGGGGGCCGGGGCGGGCATCGGTGCAAGTGCGGGCGCCGGCACGGCAGTTGCGGCGGGAGCCGTGCGCGGCAGCGATTCGAGATGGGCCAGCAGCGCGCCGACGTTGGTGCGCTCGAAAAACACCATCGGGTCGATGTCGAGCCCGTCGGAGGTCAGCGCCGCCGCCAGCTCGACCGCCATCATCGAGTCGAGGCCCAGCTCCAGCAGATCGTCATCGGCGGACACGCCGCCGAGATGCAGGACCTCCGTGAGTGCGTGGGTGAGCGACGGCCACAGCCCGGATTCCGGTGTGACAGCAGTCATGGGTGCATCCTTCGCTTCAGGTGCGGCGGACAGGACGTAATGCGCGGGGGGTCGGTTCAGGGCCGTGCGGAGAAGGTCGACGCCGTCGTCAGCGGTGAGGGCCGGGATGCCGTGCGCGGCGGCCTTCGGGGCGATGGACTCGCCCATCCCGACGGTCCACAGACCCCAGCCGAGGCTGAACCAGGCGCGGCCTTCGGCCCGTTGGCGGGCGGCGTAGCCCTCCAGATAAGCGTTGGCCGCGGCATAGGCGCTCTGGCCGAGATTGGCCCGTACGGCGGCGACCGAGGAGAACAGGGCGACGAAACCCGGCTGTTCGTGCCCGGACATCAGATCGGTGAGCGCGTGTACGCCGCCGATCTTGGGCCCGAGGACGGTGTCCACCTGCTCCGGTGTCAGGCTGCGCGCGAGTCCGTCGCGCAGCACGCCGGCGGCGTGGAACACCCCGTCGTACCGTGCCGCGCCGGCCAGTTGCTCGCGCAGCGAGCGGACGTCCGCCGCCACGACCGTCAGGTCGCAGCGCCCTCCGAGCCGGTCGAGGCGTTCGCGTACGTCTCCCCCGTCCGGCACGGTGCGCCCGACCAGGGTCAGCTGGGCACACCCCGCGTCCGCGAGGAACTCCGCGACGCGCAGGCCGATGCCCCCCATGCCGCCGGTGATCAGGAAACGGCCGCCTTCGTATCGCACGGGGTCGGTGGTGCTCGTGTGCTGCGGCTCTACGGAGGGCTCGTACCAGACGTCGTCGCGCCGGGCGAGTTCCGGCCGGTCCTGGCCGAGCGCCGCCCCGAGGACAGCGGCAGCGTTCTCGGGGCTCTCGGGGCTCTCGGGGCTTGCGGGGCCGAGGTCGACCAGGCGGACCCTGGTACGGGGATGTTCGACGCGCAGCGTGCGGCCGAGACCCCACAGGGCGGTCATGAACGGGTCGACGACATCCTCCGCCACCACCTGGTGTGCGCCGGAGGTGACGATCAGCAGGTCGGACATCGGAGGGCGCGCCGCGAGTCGACGCACCAGACCGAAGACCCCCTGCAGGGCCTCCGTCACCTCCGCCTCGCCGCTCAGCCCGCGCGGTGCCACATACACGGCGTCGCGAAAAGCGGCATCGGCCGGCAGGGTGTCGAGGCCCCCGTCGGAGAGCCGGGCCGGTGTGAGGTGTACGCCGTGCCGGTCACCCGGTGGACGGAGGTCGTGCGCGGACACGATCAGCACGGGGCCTTCGGGCGCGGCCGGGTGTACGGGGGTGACGACGTCGGCCTTCCGCCAGACGACGGTCTCGATCAACGGGACTGCTGGCAGGCCCTGTTCGGAGTCGGCGGGTGCCTCGGGCACCGTCGACGCCGTTGACACCTTTGAAGCCGTGGAGGCTGTTGGCGTTGCGGGCTTGGCGGCCTTGAGAGTGATGCGGTCCAGTTCCAGCAGGACCTCACCCTGCTGATTGCAGACCGTGGCCCGTCCCCGTACGGCACCACCCTTGCCCCCGGCTTCGTCAGGCTCGTCCCGCTCGACCAGGGCGATCACCGTGCCCGAGATCCTTCGGCGGGCCACCAGCCGGCCGACGTACCAGGGCAGGCACGCCCCGACAGCACCCCCATCGAGCATGCCGAGCGCCTGGAAGACGCTGTCGAGCAGTGCCGGCGGTACGAAGGGGGGAGCCGACGCCGCGTTCGTCTCGTCCCCCGCCCGGAGCATCAGCAGCATCCGGCGCGAGCCCCGGTGGGCCGACCGGATCACCTGGTACGCCGGCCCGTACGCGATCCCGCTCGCCTCACGCCACGCCGCCACGTCCGACAGCGGCACCTGCTCCGTGCACCCGGCCCGCAGCGCGGCCACGTCGGCATAGCGAGGAGGCGGCAACGGGCTGCCGGTCACCCGGGCGGTGCTGTGCACGAGGCGTGAGCCGGGTTCGGCGTGTACTGAACTGACCGCGCAGCCACCGTCATCCGCGCTCTGGACCTCCAACTCGGCCTCGCGGCCTACCACCAGCAGCGGCACCCGGAAGGCGACCTGCTCCAGGGTCCACCGGCAGTCGGGGCGGCGGGCGTCGCAGGCGGACAGCATGGCGTCGATCTGCGCGGCGGCGGGTAACACCGGGATGCCGCCGATCCGGTGGTGGGAGACCAGCGGATCGGCAGCGCTGAGAACCGACCTGAGCCCGCTCATGTGCGCAGGTCGAATCTCTCGGTGGCCTGGGCCAGACCGTTCACCTGGATGTCGACGGTGTGCTCGCCCGCGTAGTACCGGCGGGTCTGCACCTCCTTGATCGCGTGGGTCTTCTCCAGGGACCGCCGCTCTCCGGGGCCGAGTTCGAGGGTGGTCAGCTTGAAGACCTTCGGGATGCTGCGCCCGTTCTTGCGCACGTGGTGGACCACGTAGTCGATCGCGATGTTGTGCGTGCGGTCGTGGGTGTTCTCGATGTCGAAGCTGATGACGAGGGTGTCCCCGATGGTCACGGACCGCGGGGTGATGCTCAGCCGGGGTACGCGGACGTGCTCGCCGCCCGTGGCCCCCAGAATGGCCAGGGCCTGCTGATCACCCTTCTTCACCAGGGTGCGCAGTCCGTGCTTGACGATCCAGTTGGTCTCGGGGGTGGGGCTCTCCTCCAGCCAGCGCAGCGCGGTGGCGAGAGCGAGATCGGGGGCGTCCTTGGAGATGTCGTTGAGGTTGTTGGCGACGGACTTGCGCACATATTCCGAGGGGTCGCTGCGCAGTGGTTCGAGGATCTCCAGGACCGGCCGGGGATCCTTGACGAACACGGTCAGGGTCCGGGCCCAGGGCAGGCGGGAGCGGACTCCTTCGGTCGCCAGGCGCCGCACGTTGTGGCTCGGGCTCCGCGCCCACAGGGCGACGCGCTCCATCGTCGGCGCGTAGTGCTGTTCGAGGTAGGGCCGGATCGCGTACTCGCCCGTGTGCCGCCTGGTGATCTCCTCGATCGCGTCCAGCGACAGGTCCGGGTGGTCGAGACCGTACTCCTCGACGAAGCGTGCGACCGGCATCAGGAACCAGCTGGAGTTGAACATGCCCTCCCCTTCGGCGAGTTCGTCGCCGAGGATGGTGAGGAGGATCGGTACGGCGAGGGGGTACTCGGCGGGCAGGCGAGTGCGCAGGCCCTCGGCCAGGACGAGGACACGGTCCTTCAGTTCTCTGTCGGGGATGCGCGACTCGACCTCGGCCGCGTATCCCTCCACGTCGAACTCGGGGTGGACGGCCCGGATCCTGTCGCCGATCAGGCGTGCCGCGTCGCCGTTGAAGTGTCGCTTGAGTCCGTATTCGCTAGCCATGGTTCAGGTGCCTTTTCGTCTCGTGCTTCATCTGGTTGTTCGGTGTGGTCTCGTGCGGTCCTGAGGAGATCCAGAACCGCTGTCGGTTGAAGGGGTAGGTGGGGATGGTCGCGGTCCGCCGGCCGTTGCCCCGGTGCAGACCGGCCCAGTCGAGGTCGGCGGAGGTCTGGTTGACGTACGCGGCGACCGCCGCGTGGAGTTGAGCCTGATCGATGCGGTCCCGGCGCAGGGTGCTGAGCCAGACCGGCTGTGTCTCGCCCCACGACGCGCGGGCGAGCGAGGTCAGTTGGGGATGGGAACCGATCTCCCACACCGATCCCGCGCCGGACTCGCCGAGGGCGGAGACGGCTTGGGCGAAGCGCACGGGCTCACGGATCGCGCGGCCCCAGTAGTCCGGGTCGGATGCTGTCTCGGCGTTGTGCCAACCTCCGGTGACTGTGGACGCGAACCCGATCGCCGGGGCCGAGAGCGCCCGGCCTGCCACCGCCTCCACGAACGGGGCGACCGCGCCTTGCATCGCGGCCGAATGGAACGCATGACTCACCGTCAACTTCTGTGTGCGGAGACCGGAATCCTGGCAGAAACGGGAAACGGCATCCGCCGGACCTGTGATCGTCACCGATCGACGCGCGTTGAACGCCGCGATCTCCACCCCCGGATGATCAGCAACAGCAGCCAGAACAGCCTCGGCATCCGCATGGACCACCGCCATGGTGCCGTCATCCGGCTGCGACTCCATCAACCGGCCCCGCAACGCGGTCAGTTCCAGCAGGTCGGGCAGATCCAGCACACCCGCCGCCCACGCCGCCGTCAGCTCACCGAGACTATGACCCACCACCACATCCGGACGCACCCCCACCGACTCCAGCCAGCGCACCAACCCCACCTGCACACTCACAATCGCCGGCTGCGCATACCGCGTCCGATCCAACCGACCCCCCACCTCACCGAACAACAACTCCCCCAACGGCACATCCACATGCCCCACCAACAACCCCGCACACTCATCCAACGCAGCCCGGAACACCGGCTCCACACCATACAAACCACGCCCCATACCCACATACTGCGAACCCTGCCCCGTAAACATGAAGGCGGTCGGCGCCGGAGTACCGCCCCGTCGGGACCCGGAGACCTGGCCTGCGGCAACGTCCCTCAGTCCGGCTGCCAGTTCACGGGGGTCGCCACCATGCACGACGGCCCGCAGACGGTGGGCGGCGCGGCCGGTGTTGGCCGTGAAGGCGAAGTCCCCGAGTTTGTCCTCGGACGTGTCCGTCAGAGCTTCGGCGTAGGCGCCGGCGAGGGCTCGTAGCGCGGTCTCGTCAGCGGCGCTCACCCGAACAACGTGCGAGTCCTGCGCCGATGCCTCCCGCACCGGCAGCAAGGGAGCCTCTTCCACAATGACATGGGCGTTCACCCCGCCCATACCGAACGCGCTCACCGCGGCACGACGAGGCTCCCCACCCCGAGGCCACGCCACCGCACGATCAGCCAGATAGAACGGCGACTCCTCAAAACGGATGTGATCATTCGGCCGCACCACATGCAACGACGGCGGGACCGACTCATGTTCCATCGCCAACAACACCTTCACCAAGCCGGCCAACCCAGCCGCCGGCTCCAAATGACCCACATTCCCCTTCAACGAACCAATCGCACAAAACTGCGACCGCCCCGTCACCCCACGCCACGCACGCGACAACCCCTCCACCTCAATCGGATCACCCAAACCCGTCCCCGTCCCATGCGCCTCCACCAAACCAATCGACTCCACCGACACCCCCGCATCCCCCAACGCGGCCGAAATGACAGCAGCTTGGGCGCGCGGGCTTGGTGCGGAGTAGCGGGTGGTGCGGCCACCGTGGTTGACGGCGGCCCCCTTGATGACACCCCGGATCCGGTCGCCGTCCCGTACGGCGTCGTCGTATCGCCGCAACACCACTGCCACGGCTCCCTCTCCCGGGACGAAGCCGTCCGCCGTACTGTCGAACGCGCGGCTGCGATGCCGGGGTGACAGGGCCATCAGGTCCCCCATCGACCGGAAGTACTCCGGGCTGATGCCGGCGTGCACGGCACCGATGACCGCCGTGTCGATGTCGCCGGAACGCAGGTGCTGAAGGGCCGAGTGGACGGCGACCAGGGACGACGAGCAGAGGGTGTTGACCAGTCCGCTCGGGCCGTGCCAGTCCATCAGGTACGACAGCCGGTTGGCGATCATCGCCTCAAGTCCGAGGCCACGCCCGTCGGGTACGCCGTGACGTACCCGCTCCTCGTGGTAGTGGTCGTGGCTGTACGCGATCCACAGACCGGTGTGGTGACCGTCGGCCCGTCCGCCGATCCGGCCACCGTCCTCCAGGGCTTCCCAGATCGTCTCGTACACGATCCTCGCCTGCGGATCGATCAGGGGAGCTTCGCGGGGCGAGATCCGGAAGGGGGCCGGGTCGAACCCGTCCACGCTGTCCAGGAACGAGGCGTACGGGACCGGCCCTTCCTCCTTGTCCCAACGCCCCTCGGGCAGCGCCCGGACCGTGTCCCGGCCTTCGGCGAGCAGCTCGGCGAAGGCGCTGAGGCTGCCCGCGGTGGGCAGCCTGACCGCGGCGCCCACGACCGCGATGTCGCGCGGTCGTGACGCCGGAGCGGCCGAGGGGGGCCCGGCCGGGGGCTCGGGCTCTGGTCTTCGTGGCGTGACGGTTGTTCGTGCCACCGGTGCGGGCACTTCCGCCTCAGCCGGGACCGCCGGCGCCGCCGGGTCCGGCTGGGCCGGCTGGGCCGGCTGGTTGTCGACGAGCTCCGGCGCCTCGTCCGCCAGGAAGTCGGCGAACTGGCGGGGGGTCGGATACTCGAAGAAGACCGTCGGGTAGAGGGACAGGCCGTGTTCCTGGGAGATGCGCTCGCTCAGCGCCACCAGGCCCACCGAGTCGAACCCGGCGGACAGGAACTCCGTATCGCTGTGCTCCTCGGGGGTGCCCGTCAAGTCCAGGAACCAGTTCAGGGCCCGTACCGACCGAGAGACGGCGGGCGCCGCGGGAGCAACCAGGGCCGCGGGGGCTGTCTGGGCCGCCGGACGAGGTGGCGTCGGCGAGAGCACAGTCGGCTCCGACGCCGGCGCCGCGACAGACTCGGGCACCGCAACAGGCCCCACCGGCACCGGCGCAGGCGTCTCCCCCGCGCTGAACGCCTGTACGGGAACCCGCTTGGACGCCATGTCTCCGAAGACCAGCAGCGGCGTCCCCGCCTCGTCGGTCACGGTCTGGGTGACCCGGCAGGCCTCGTCGTTCCAGAAGGCGATCTCCGTCCGCACGTAGGCGGCGTCGTCCAGCGGTCCGAGGACGTCCAGCCGGCCCACCGAGAGCGGGATGAACGCGGACGCGTCCGCCGCGCCGAACACCGGGTTGGCCGGGTCGATCGCCGCGACCGTCACACTGTCCAGGAGCCCGGGGAACAGCCGCACGCCGGGCGCGTTCAACTCCCGCTGCCGGGCGCCTTCGACACGGGCGAGGGTGCCGCCGTCCGGCAGGCTCGCCACCCAGGAGATGTTCCGGTAGTAGCGGCCGTGGTGGTACCCGATCCGCCGCAGCCACCGGTAGAGACCCGAGCCCGCGTGCACGGTGGAGCCGGCGCAGTCGGCAAGCAGGGCGGCCAGGGGGACGGGAGGCGCCGGCTCGGCCGGGCGGCCGGTGACGAGCCGGCCGGTGACGAAGAGTTCCCCGCTCTCGGGATCCTCCACCCTGAACCGGTTCTCCGCGTCCACCCGGCCGATGACCCGGTGGGCACCGCGCGGGATGAGCGGGCGGTGGAAGAGGATGTCCCGGGCCCCGTGGAAAAGTTCGCCGCGCAGCGCGGCGCCTTCGCGCAGGAAGTCGAACCACGCCACGCCGGGGAGCATGAGCGTGCGGTACACCGCGTGCTGCGCGATGGGCGACTCGGCCGGACCGAACACCCGGGAGAACGTGTACCCGGCCGTCCCCTCGTCCGACACGAGCTCCGCTGGTGATCCTGGCTCGGCCGAGCGCTGGGGCTCGCCCAAGTTCAGGGCGGGGCCCCGCAGTTGGGCGGAAGGCAGCAGGTGTTTGCGCCACGCCGCGCCCGTGGTCTGCTGGAACACCGCCCAGTCGATCTCCTGCCCCTCCCCGAAGAGCTCGGCGACGATCGCGGCGAGCACCTCCGCCACCTCCCGCTCGTCGCGGGCTTCGGCCAGCCGCGCGCCGACGTCGTGGCCGCCGGCATCGGCGTGTTCCTGCCCGTCGCGCGCGAGTTCGTTGTCGCTCCGCAGCACATCGGCCAGCGCCTGCTCCAGCGGGGCCCGTCCTCGTACGAAGTCCCCGACCGCCTGCCAGCCCGGCGGAAGGTCGACCGCGCCCTCGGGCAGCCCCAGATCGCGCAGCGTGATCGCGAGGGCGACCCCGGAGGCGATCCGCAGCAACTCACCCGAGAATGTGGCCAGTTGGGTGCCAGTGGCCGCTTCGAACAGGCCGACGACCTCATGAACGGCCGGTGCGGAGCGGTCGAGGGCGGTCAGCCATGCGGGCGGGGCGGCGTGTGCCTCGGGACGTACGGAGACGACAGTGCGGGAGCCGTCGACGGTACGGGTCCGGGGTGCCCCGGCCCGCAGGAGCCATGTGCGCAGAGCGGTGGCCAGTTGGCCCGCGTCCGCCCCGGCGACGGCGAGCCGCTCGGTACGGTGCGGCCGGGCCAGACGGGCCGTGGCGCATACGTCACCGAGCTCACCGGGCCCGTCCGTCAGGGTCGGCAGGAACTCCAGCCACTGGGCGACCAGTTCGCGCAGCGCGTACGGGCTGTCGGCGGACAGCGGCAGCACATGGACCGGCAATGCCCGCGTGCCCGGGTCCCCCGACCCGGAGGTACGAGGGGCGGCCTCGGCCACCACATGGGCGTTGGTGCCACCGAAGCCGAATCCGCTCACCGCGGCCCGGCGCACAGGGGCGTCCGGCCAGGGGAGACGGGTGCCGGGCAGATGAAAGGGGCTGTCCGCGAGGTTGAGGCGCGGGTTGGGCGACTCCACCGCCACGGCGGGGACGGTGTCTTCACGCAACGCGACGATGATCTTCGCGAGTCCGGCGAGCCCCGACGCCGAGTGCAGATGGCCGATCCGGCGCTTGATCGAGCCGAGCGCGACGGAGTCGCGGGCGACGCCGTGCCTGGCGAACACCTCGGTGAGCGCCCGCACTTCGATCGGGTCGCCGATGGCGGTGCCGGTGCCGTGGGCCTCGACGTACTGGACGGTCGCCGGGTCGATGGTGTCGTACACCGTGCCCAGCAGGTCAATCTGGGCTTCCAGGTTCGGTGTGGTGACACCCATGGTGCGGCCGTCGTTGTTGACCGCGACGCCGCTGATGGCTCCGAGGATCATGTCGCCGTCGGCCAGCGCCGCCGGCATCGGCTTCAGAACGAGAGCGGCGGCTCCTTCGCCGGGCACATAGCCGTTGGCCCTGCTGTCAAAGGTCTGGCAGAGCCCGTCCGGGGAGAGAGCGCCGGTGCGGGAGAGGAGTACGAACGTCAGCGGGTCGATCAGCAGGTCGACCGCGCCGACCAGGGCGAGTTCGGAGGTCCCGGCCGCGAGGCTCTGGCAGGCGAGCCAGACCGCCGACAGCGAGGACGAGCAGGCGGTGTCCACGACCAGGCTCGGGCCCGCCAGGTCGAAGCGGTCGGACAGCCAGGCCGCCATGAAGTTCTGCGACCGTCCCCACAGGGCGGCCGGGCCGGGAATACCGACGGGGCCGGCCGGACCGGGCGGCACCGTGCCCCGTCCCTGGTCGAAGCCGTACGCGTTCATGCGCCCGGCGATGAACACACCGGCGTCGAGCCGTCGGCGCACCCCCAAGTACCCGGAGTCCTCCAGGGCCCGCGCGCCGACCTCCAGCATCACCCGCTGCTGGGGGTCGAGCAGCACGGCGTCCTCGGCGGTCATGCCGAACGCCTCGTGGTCGAAGGAGAACGGGTCCACCAGGAAGCCGCCGCGGTGGTGCGTGCCCTGGTGGGGTCCGTCGCCCAGATACAGCTCGCGGGCCCACCGGCTCGGCGGGACCTCACCGACCTCGACCCCGTCGCCGCCCAGGAAGGCCGTCAGATCGACGACATCCTCTGCGCCCGGGAGCCGTACCGCGAGGCCGATCACGGCGATGCGGGTGTCGTGCTCGCTCACAGCGGTCCTTTCGTTCGGCTCCCGGGTCATGACTGTTCCCGCCCCCGCTGTCCGTCGTGGACGAGCAGAGGACGCAGCAAGGCGCTCAGCGCGGAGGTGGGCGCGGACTCGATGTCGGGGGTGGGGGCCGGCGGATGGTGGGAGCTCGGCGCCTCGTGGGCGGCGAGGTCCGCCGCGATCTCGTCGGCCGTACGCGCCCGCATCAGCAGCGACGGATCAACGGTCAGCGCGCTGCGCTGCTCAAGGGCCGTGGTCAGTTCGGCGATGACGAGCGAGTCCAGCCCGAGCGTCTGGAGGGGACGGTCTCCGGGGTCCTCCCCCAGCACTTGGACGAAGGCGTCGCGGACCCGTGCGCGCATCCCCGCGACGTCCCGCCCGGTGGGCGCCACCGACGCCATGGTCTCGGCGGGCGGGGCGAGTTCGACGGCCTCCGGCGGGACGGCGGGAGCGCTTCCCGGGAAGATCACGGCGCCACCCGACCGCAGGTGGTCGAAGAAGGCGTCCAGCGCCTGCTCGGCGCTGACCGAGTACGTGGCGGAGAACGACGCGTCCGCCTTCATGCCGATACCGGTCCAGTTGGGCCACGCGTGTGCGGTGACCGTGGTGACGGCGTCGTTCTCCCGTTCGGCGAGGGCCAGTTGGTAGGCGTTGGCGAGACTGTAGTCGACCAGGCCCCGGCCGGCCGTCGCCTGCGTGCCGGCGATCGATGACACCAGAACGGTGAAGTCGGCGCCCTGTTCCTTCGCCAGCCGTACGACGTTGAGCGATCCTGGGACCTTGGGGGCGAGGACCTTCTCGGCGTCACCCCAGGTCCGGCGGTGCATCGCCCCGAAGGGGTTGACGCCGCCGGACGAGTGCACGATGCCGGTCAGCCGACCCCAGCGCCGGCCGAACTGCCCGGCCACAGCCGCGAGCGCGGCAGGGTCGGACACGTCACAGGCCAGGTACTCGACCTCGGCGCGCCTCGCCAACTCCCGCAGGGGGGCGGAGCTTTGGGCATCGACGACCGAACGGCCGATGATGCCGATCCGCCTGGCTCCCCGGTCGATCAGCCGCTCGGTCAGACGCAGCCCCACGGCGCCCAGTCCTCCGGTGACCAGGTAGTACCCGGAGGCCGGCAAGGTGTACGGCGGGCCAGCCTGCGCGGGCACCGGCTCCGGGGTATATCTGACGCCTCGCCGGTAGGCGGCGACCACCGTGCCGGCGTCGGCCCCGGCAGCCGGGCCGGTGCTCAGGGCGGCGTACTCGGCCGCCAGGCGGACGGCGTGCACCTCGGCCGGGT
Organism: Streptomyces sp. NBC_01716; assembly: GCF_036248275.1. Lineage (NCBI taxonomy): Bacteria > Bacillati > Actinomycetota > Actinomycetes > Kitasatosporales > Streptomycetaceae > Streptomyces > Streptomyces sp. NBC_01716. The sequence goes on from NZ_CP109181.1 coordinate 641,996, forward strand.
CGGCCGGGTCCAGGTGGACAACGGCGGCGGGCTTACGGTTCTCGGCCCCAGCGGCCCGTACGGCCATGGCCATGGCGGCCCGCTCGGGGGACAAGCCCGCGCGCTCGCCGGGATGTACGGCCACATCGTGGAATCCGGCCCAGAGCAGTCTCCCGTGCGCGGGCAGGGTCTTCATCAGACCGCCCAACTCGGCCCAGAAGCCGCTCAGTTCGACGGGCCCGCCGCCCTGGCCCGGTCCGCCGCGCGGGGCGTCGACCACGATGGTCGCGTCCGCCTTTCCACCGGGCTCGACCACGGTCACGCTCAGGTCCCGGAGGGCCGTCGTCAGCGCACGGCCGATCTCGGGGTCGGCGGTGACCAGACGTACGGTGGCCGGCCCGGCCACGGGCGCGGGCGCCAGTTCTCGGGCGCGCCACTCCATACGTACCGCCTCGGCGCCCGCGCCTGCCGGGGCCGGCACGACAGCGGGGTCCATGGTGCGCCAGTACGACCCCCGGGCGAACGGATAGGTGGGGAGGTCCGTGACGCGGGCGCCCTTGGCGGAGAGCGAGGCCCAGTCGATGTGCGCGTACCCCGTCCTGACCAACTCAACGACGTCGGCGGGGCGAAGCTCCCCGTCGGTCGAACCGGTCAGGTCGATGTCGACGCGAGCCACCGGAACGCTGCCGGCGGCGACGGAGCGCAGGGCGGCGGCGAGCTCGGCGGAGTCACGTCCGTGCACCGCGGTCTGGAACTCCATTGGGGAGCGGCCGGTGTTGGCGGTGTGGCAGAGGTCGGCGGTCTCCCGGTCGTCGCGTGCCGTGTCGAACCGTTCGGCGTAGGCGCCGGCGAGGGCTCGTAGCGCGGTCTCGTCAGCGGCGCTGACCCGAACAACGTGCGAGTCCTGCGGCGATGTCTCCCGCACCGGCAGCAAGGGTGCCTCTTCCACGATGACATGGGCGTTCACCCCGCCCATACCGAACGCGCTCACCGCGGCACGACGAGGCTCCCCACCCCGAGGCCACGCCACCGCACGATCAGCCAGATAGAACGGCGACTCCTCAAAACGGATGTGATCGTTCGGCCGCACCACATGCAACGACGGCGGGACCGACTCATGTTCCATCGCCAGCAACACCTTCACCAAGCCGGCCAACCCAGCCGCCGGCTCCAAATGACCCACATTCCCCTTCAACGAACCAATCGCACAAAACTGCGACCGCCCCGTCACCCCACGCCACGCACGCGACAACCCCTCCACCTCAATCGGATCACCCAAACCCGTCCCCGTCCCATGCGCCTCCACCAAACCAATCGACTCCACCGACACCCCCGCATCCCCCAACGCCGCAACCACAACCTCCTGCTGCGCCCCACTACTCGGCACCGTCAACCCACTCGTACGACCACCATGATTCACCGCACTCCCCCGCACCACACCCCGCACCCGATCCCCATCACGCAACGCCGCACCCAACGGCTTCACCACCACCGTCACCACACCCTCCCCCGGCACAAACCCATCCGCCCCCGCATCAAACGGCCGGGACGCTCCCGACGGGGAGAGTGCGCGCAGGTTCTTCATCGCGACGTAGTGCAGCGGGGACAGGGCGACCCGAACACCGGCGACGATGGCCTGTTCACACTCGCCGTCACGGATACTCCGCACCGCCGTGTGCAAAGCCACCAACGACGACGAACACAACGTGTCGATCGTCATGCTCGGCCCCCGCAGATCCAGGAAGAAGCTCACCCTGTTCGCGAGGAACGCGTTGTGGTTGCCCAGGCCGCTCGGCGCGTCCAGTTCGGGCGAGAGGTTGTACTCCTTGTAGTGCTGGTAACTGGCGCCCACGAACACACCGGTGGCCGGGGACAGTTGGCGCGGCGGCAGGCCGGCGGACTCCAGCGCCTCCCAGGTCGTACGGAGCAGCCAGCGGGCCTGGGGGTCGAGCGCTTCGGCCTGCTTGGGGAAGAAGTCGAAGAACCGGGCGTCGAACTCCTCGACGTTGTCGAGGAATCCGCCGACATCGGGCTCCTGCCCGTCGGCGTACCGGCCCCAGCGGTGGGCAGGAGCCGGCCGGATCTCCTCGCCGGAGTGGGCGAGCAGCGACCAGAACCGTTCCGGGTCGGGGGCGCCGGGGAGCGCCAGGGCCAGCCCGATGACGGCGATGTCCTGGTCCTGGTCGTGCGCGGTGTGGCGTGCCACGGGCCGCTCGTCCGCCGTGGACGTGGCGAACACGCCGTCACCCGCCAGTTCGGCGACGTGCGCGGCGAGAGTGCGGGTGTCCGCGGCGTCCAGTACGTCCGTCGGGCTCAGCTTCACTCCGTACGCCGCCTCGACGTCGGCCGCTATGGCGGTCGCCAGCATGGAGTCGAGGCCCACGGTGGACAGTGAGGTGGTCGCCGTGACACCGGGGTCGTGGAGGACGTTCCTTACCACCGCGAGGATCGCCGCCTCCGCCACGGCTGCCCGCGGCGCCCGGCGGGCGGGAGTGGACGGTGAGGTGCCGTTCGCGGCGCTCTCGGTGTGCGGGGCGCTCCCGGCGTTCCCCGCCACGGTGCGGTACTCGATGTCGTCGAGCCGGACCAGCACCCGGCCGTCGGCCGCGAGCAGCGACGCGTCGCCGCGTCGCGTGCCGTCGCTGTCGGGCTCGGCGCCTTCGAGCAGTACGAAGGCCGTCCGCGCCGCGTCCCCCCAGCACACGGCCCGGTCGATGGAGACCGGCAGATAGGTGGCCGACGGCGCGGCGGGATCCGCCAACGTGAGTACGGCCATGGCCTGGAGGGCGGCGTCGAGAGCCACCGCCTCCGCCTCCAGAGTGCTGCCGGACGGAACGTCGATCCGCGCGAGGACCCTGCCGGGTCCGTAGTGAATCTCGGCAACGGACCGCAACCGCTCGGTCAGTTCCATACCCTTGGCCGCGAACCAGGCGTAGAGGCCTGCCGGTTCCAGCGTGCGGTCGAGGTCGGTCCGCAGGGTGTCGAGGTCCACGGTGGCGGGCGGTGAGGCCGGGGCTTCGGCGGTGGTGGTGAGCCTGGCGATGACCCGGTCGGCGTGCCGGAAGGTGGCCGGCCCGGTACGGGTGGGGTCGTCCAGGTCGCTGGTGAGGGGGTGGTCTCCGGTCCCCCGACCGGTGAAGGTGATCTGCCGCAGTGCGCGGCTCGTCCGCAGACCGAGGGCCACCGGCAGCGCTCCGGGTACGGTCTCCTCGCCCAGAACGCGGTGGGCGCGTGAGAGGCGCCGTACGACTTCGGCCGTGTCAGGTGTTTCCTCTGCCGCGTCCGGTGCCTCGGCTCGTGAGCCGAACGGATAGGGCGGGAGGGCCGGGCGGGGTCCCGACGGGTCGGGGTACACGGTGGTCCAGTCGACGGTGGAGCCGCCCACGTACCGGAAGGCCGCCCCGCTGAGCACGGTCGACGCGCTGTCAAGCACCGCTCCGCCGCGTAGGACAGCGCCGTGCGCCCGGTCCGCGAGGCGCAGCGCCTCGCCCAGTCCGGCGCTCAGTTCGTCGGCCGTGGCTCCCAGGACGGCGACCCGGTACGCCTGGTGATCGCGTCCGACGGCGCTGGAACGGCACAAGGCGCTCAGAGGCGCCGCGTTCTCCTGTCGCAGCAGCGGCCGGACGTCGGCCATGCGCCGGGCGAGGGAGTCCGGGGTGTGCGCCGACAGGACCAGCAGATGCTCGTCCGGTACGGCCCCGGCCGTACCTGTCTCCTCGGCGTACTCCCCACCGGACTCCTCCGCGTACTCCTCCACGACGATGTGCGCGTTGGTCCCTCCCATGCCGAACGAGCTCACTCCCGCCCGGCGCGGTCCGTCCGAGGTCCACGGCTGTGGCTCGACGGGGATCACGAACGGCCCGGCGGACAGGTCCAGATGGCTGCTTGGAGTCTCGAAACCGGCGACGGGCGGGATCTCCCCATGCCTCAGACACAGCAGAACCTTCACCAGGCCGGCGAGTCCGGCCGCGGGCTCCAGGTGCCCGATGTTCCCCTTCACCGTGCCGATGTGGCAGGGCTCGCCACGGTCCGGGTCGCCGCCGAACACCTCGGTCAGCGCGGCGATCTCGATCGGGTCGCCGAGCCGGGTCGCCGTACCGTGCGTCTCGATCAGGGAGACGTCCGCCGGGGCAAGTCCGGCGTCGTCAAGTGCCGCCCGTACGACCGCCGCCTGGGCCTCGCTGCGGGGCACCGGAAGTGCGCTGCCGCGACCTCCATGGTTGACGGCCGTACCGCGGATGACGCCCCAGATCCTGTCGCCGTCCCGTTCGGCGGTGGCGAGCGGCTTGAGCATCACGGCCAGCGTGCCTTCGCCCGGCAGAAATCCGTCGGCCCGCTCGTCGAAGGGCCGCGGCCGGGTGCCGGACAGGGCGCCGAGCTGGCTGAGGCTGCGGTAGTACCACGGCGTCAGACCGACCTGGCAGGCGGCCACGATCGCGGCGCCGCACTGTCCCGCGCGCAGGGCGGCGACCGCCTGCTGAATGGCGACGAGGGACGACGAGCACAGGGTGTCGACGGTCTGCGAAGGGCCGGTCAGGTCAAGGACGTACGAGATCCGGTTGGCCAGCACCGCGTTCATCGAGCCGAGCGCGGTGTGCGGTCCGACGGTCTCCAGCCCCTGCGCGTCGCGGTGATGGGTGTAGGTGGCGCCGACGAAGACGCCGATGTCGCGGCGGCCGGCGAGACCGCTGTCGTCCCGCACCGTCCAGGCGTGCTCCAGGAGCAGCTTCTGCTGTACGTCCATCTCCTCGGCCTCGCGTACGGAGATGCCGAAGAAGGCCGGATCGAAGCGGTCGATACCGGTGACGAAGGCGCCGGTCCGGCAGTAGGTGCCCGTCATTCGCGAACCGCGTGGCTCGAAGTGGGCGTCGATGTCCCAGCGTTCGGACGGCACCTCGGTGAACGCGTGGCCGCCCGAGCGGAGCAGCGGCCACAGCTCCGCCACACCGCCGACCGCGCCAGGGAGATCTCCGGACACGGCGACGATCGCGACGTCCGCGTCGCGGCCGGTGGCTGCGCGCCGTCGAGGGCGCGGGGGGGTCGGGGAGGCGGCTGGGAGGGGCCCGGCGGTCTCACCGGTCTCCACGGTCTCGGGCTCGGCAGTCTCGCGGGTCTCCGGCGCCGCGACCGCTACGGCCGCTCCGGCGCCGTAACGGCCGGTCAACGCCTCGACGAGTTCCGCGAACTCGCCGTACTCCAGAAAGAGCGTGGCCGGAAGGTGAATGCCCCATCTGCTGGACAGTTCCTCCGACAGCTCGACGCTCATGATCGAGCTCATGCCGTAGTCCGACAGCGGGGTGTCGCGGTCGAAGGACGTGACGCCCAGCCGATCCGCGAGGAACCGTTCCAGTGCTCCCCCGACACGCTCCCCGTCGTCCGCACCGGTCGAACCAACAGCGTCTTGTACGCCCGCCGTTGCCGGCGTCGGGCCGTCTTCGGGCTCGACCACCACATCGCCGGCGTCCGGGTGGGCGACGACCACCTGGCGGGGGTCTTCTGCCGCCCCCAGGAGGGCGATCAAGGCGTCCAGGCCCTCCGCGGTGTCCAACGGCCGGACTCCGCGCCGCCGCAGCTGTTCCGCGACGGCCGTGCCCATGCCGACCTCGCCCCACAGGCCCCAGGCGACGCTCAGCCACGGTGAGCCGTGCGTCTGCGCGAAGGCGTCCAGGTAGGCGTTGGCAGCGGCGTACCCGCCCTGCCCGAGGTTGCCGAACGTGCCGGAGACCGACGCGAACAGCACGGCGAAGTCCAGGTCCTGCCCGGCCACCGCACTGGCCAGCTCTCGGACGCCGTCGGCCTTCGGCCGCATCACCGCCGCGATGTCCCCGGCGGTGGCGCTGCGGATCAGCCCGTCCTTGAGCGTGCCGGCCGCATGGACCACGCCGTGCAACTCGCCGTACTCCGCGCGAAAGCGTTCCACCACTGCCGCCAGGGCGCCGGGGGTCGTCACGTCCGCGCTGTAGGACGCGACCTCGCACCCGTGCGCGCCGATCGCGGCCGTCCGGTCGTGGCCGGCTCCGGTCCCTCCTGAACGGCTGACCAGTGCGACGGCTCCGGCACCCTCCCGTGCGAACCGGTCGGCGACCTCCAGGCCCAGCCCGCCGTGCCCGCCGAGGACGAGGTAGCTGCCTCCTCGCCTGATCGGCCCGTCGCCGCCATGGGGCGCGGTGTACACCGAGCGGTCACGCACCCGGACGGGTACGTGGCGGACGCCCTGCCGGTAGCCGACTTCGGTGGGGCCGCCGGCCGCGCCCAGCTCTGCCAGGACCGCGCGGAGCGTGTCGTCGGAGTGCTGGTCGATGTCGATGAGGCGCGGGCGGAAACCCGGGTACTCGATGGCGGCGGTGCGGACGAAGCCCCACAGGGCGGCGCGCGCGGGCACCGGCAGGTCGCCGTTCGCGACCCGCTGCCCGTCCCTGGTCACCGTGAGGAAGCGGGACTTGCGCTGCCGCTCGCCGAGGGTCCGCAGGGCGGCCAGGCAGCCGTACAGGCCGAGACGGAGCTCCGCCTCATCGCCCGCAGAGCCGTCGGGCACATCGGGCACATCGCCGGCGTTCCACAGGTGCACCACACCCGCGACCGGGTCCCCGACCTCCGCCCAGAGCCGCCGGAACGCCTCCTCGTCCGGCCGCGCGAGCATCCGCCGATCGCGGTCGTGCGTCTGTGCCTCTGCCTCTGCCTCTGCCCCGGACGGTCCGACGCCGACCTCCACCACCCGGGCTCCAGCGGCCCGCAGTTGCCGGGCGGCGCGCTCACCCAGGCTGCCCGTGCCTCCGTTGTGCAGCACCACCCAGGTGCCGGCCGGCGGGTCGTGCCGCTCGTCGGTCGCGGGCGCGGGCCGCCAGTCGATCCGGGTGATGGGCAGCGTCTCCGCCCGCGGTACGTCCGCCCGCGGCGGGGCCGGGGCGACCGCCGGTCGCGACACGGCCGCCGTACGGCGCATCCGTAGCCCCTCGAACTCCGCGACGACCTCGCCCGATTGCCCGAGCAGCTGGGCGTCCGCGGTCGCGTACGCGCCGTCGACACCGGTCCGGCGCACCAGGACGGTCACACCCGCCGACAGGACCGAGAGATCGGCGAGGACGGCGATCCGGGCGACGCCGATCGGCAGCATCGGATACGGGCCGGTCTCTCCCGTGAGGTCCTGGAGCGCGCAGCTGACGACCTGGAACACACCGTCCACCAGCAGCGGATGGGCGTACCAGGGCACGGGCTCGGCGTCGGACCGCAGGGTGGCGCCGGCCATGCCGCCGTCGCCGACGGTGAGTTGGCGGACGGTACGGAAGTCGGGACCGTACAGCAGCCCTTCACGCGCCCAGCTTTCGTACAGCCGCTCCGGGGTGATCGTCCGCCCGCCCGTCATCTGCCCGCCGATACCTGCGGGTTGGGCCGGGACGGCGTCCGGGAGCAGTCGGCCGGTACCGGTGGACAGCGGCTTGCGGTCGCCGGCCACCACCGTGCTCAGCTCGAAGCGGGTCCGCGGGCCGAAGGACACATCGAGCCGGACAGGAGCCGCCGCGTCGTCGGCGATGGTCAGGGGGCGCAGGAAGGTGACGTCGGTGAGCTCCAGCGGGGTGAAAGGCCGCCGCCGGGCGACCCCCACCATCGCCATCTCCAGCTGCACCGCTGCCGGCAACAGCCCGGTGCCCGCGGAGCGGTGCTGGGCGATGAAGGGCTCCTGGCCAGTGAATGTCTTCTCGTATGTCTCGGCCGGATGCGTCACTGTCCCTCGCTCTGGTGCTCGTAGTGACGGTCGAACAGCGGGTGGCTGAGGGCGCTTTTCTCCGTGCTGCCGCGGCGGACGGGCGGGGCGGCCAGGTCCTGTCGGTTGAAGGGGTAGGTGGGGATGGTGGTGGTGCGCCGGCCCTTGCCCTGGTGCAGACCGGCCCAGTCGAGATCGGTGCGGGTGTGGTTGTAGTGGTTGGCGACCGCGCCGTGGAGCTGGATCTGATCGGTGCGCTCGCGGCGCAGGGTGCTGAGCCACAGCGGCTGTGTCTCGCCCCACGACGTGCGGGCGAGCGAGGTCAGTTGGGGATGGGAACCGATCTCCCACACCACCGCCGGGCCGACCTCGGCCAACGTCGTCAACGCCTGGGAGAAGCGCACCGGCTCGCGGATGGCCTTGCCCCAGTAGTCCGGGTCGGATGCTGTCTCGGCGTTGTGCCAACCTCCGGTGACTGTGGACGCGAACCCGATCGCCGGAGCCGAAAGCGCCCGGCCTGCCACCGCCTCCACGAACGGGGCGACCGCACCTTGCATCGCCGCCGAATGGAACGCATGACTCACCGTCAACTTCTGTGTGCGGAGACCGGAATCCTGGCAGAACCGCTCCACCGCGTCTGCCGGGCCTGTGATCGTCACCGATCGACGCGCGTTGAACGCCGCGATCTCCACCCCCGGATGATCAGCAACAGCAGCGAGCACAGCCTCGGCATCCGCATGAACCACCGCCATGGTGCCGTCATCCGGCTGCGACTCCATCAACCGCCCACGCAACGCGGTCAGTTCCAGCAGATCCCGCAGATCCAGCACACCCGCCGCCCACGCCGCCGTCAGCTCACCCAGACTATGACCCACCACCACATCCGGACGCACCCCCACCGACTCCAGCCACCGCACCAACCCCACCTGCACACTCACAATCGCCGGCTGCGCATACCGCGTCCGATCCAACCGACCCCCCACCTCACCGAACAACAACTCACCCAACGGCACATCCACATGCCCCACCAACAACCCCGCACACTCATCCAACGCAGCCCGGAACACCGGCTCCACCCCATACAAACCACGCCCCATACCCGCATACTGCGAACCCTGCCCCGTAAACATGAAGGCCGCAGGCTGGGCCTTGCCGCCCTTCCGGGGCAGAGCGTCGCGACTCGTCGCGACATCCTTCAGTCCGGCGGCGAGTTCACGGGCATCGGCACCCCGCACCGCGACGCCGTAACGGTGGGCGGCGCGGCCGGTGTTGGCCGTGAACGCGAAGTCTCCGACCTCGTCCTCCGACGTGTCGATCAGAGCCTCCGCGTACGAGTCGGCGAGGGCCCTCAACGCCGTTTCATCCGCGGCACTCACCCGCACCACATACGAGTCCTGCGGCGATGTCTCCCGCACTTCCCGCACAGGCGCCTCTTCGAGGATCACATGGGCGTTCACCCCGCCCATACCGAACGCGCTCACCGCGGCACGACGAGGCTCCCCACCCCGAGGCCACGCCACCGCACGATCAGCCAGATAGAACGGCGACTCCTCAAAACGAATGTGATCATTCGGCCGCACCACATGCAACGACGGCGGAACCACACCCCGCTCCATCGCCAACAACACCTTCACCAAACCGGCCAACCCAGCCGCCGGCTCCAAATGACCCACATTCCCCTTCAACGAACCAATCGCACAAAACTGCGACCGCCCCGTCACCCCACGCCACGCACGCGACAACCCCTCCACCTCAATCGGATCACCCAAACCCGTCCCCGTCCCATGCGCCTCCACCAAACCAATCGACTCCACCGACACCCCCGCATCCCCCAACGCCGCAACCACAACCTCCTGCTGCGCCCCACTACTCGGCACCGTCAACCCACTCGTACGACCACCATGATTCACCGCACTCCCCCGCACCACACCCCGCACCCGATCCCCATCACGCAACGCCGCACCCAACGACTTCACCACCACCGTCACCACACCCTCCCCCGGCACAAACCCATCCGCCCCCGCATCAAACGGCCGCAGGGCATTGGAGGGTGAGAACGACCGGAGTCGTGCGCCCAGTTGGAAGTACTGCGGTGACATCGCCAGGTGTACGCCGGCGACGATGGCCTGTTCGCATTCCCCGTCACGGATACTCCGCACCGCCGTGTGCAAAGCCACCAACGACGACGAGCACAAGGTGTCGATCGTCATGCTCGGCCCGTGCAGATCCAGGAAGTAGCTCACCCTGTTCGCGAGGATCGCGTTGTGGTTGCCCAGTCCCGCCGCCGTCTGTACGACGTCGCCGACGACCATGTCGCGGTAGTGCTGGTAGCTGGCGCCCACGAACACACCGGTGGACCGTGGGGTGTTGCCCGCCAGGCCGGCGTCCTCCAGGGCCCGCCAGGCAGACTGGACGAGATGACGCTGCTGGGGGTCGATCCACTCCGCCTCGGCGGGCGACAGCCGGAAGAACCCGGCGTCGAAGTCGGTCAGCCCTTCAACGAAGCCGGCGCGCCTGAGGTAGACGGTGCCTGGCTTGCCCTCCGTGCCGTAGTACGAGTCGATGTCCCAGCGGGACGCGGGCACCTCGCTCAGGCAGTCCACGCCCTCCAGCAGTACCCGCCACAGCTCGTCGGTGTTCGCGGCGTTCGGAAACACGCCGTCGAAGCCGATGATGGCGATGTCGTGCGGATCCGCGTCGCCGCCCACCGGCCTGACAGGCGGCTCGGCCTCCCGCACCTGGGCCGGGCCCCCGGCCTGAACCGGCTCCGGTGGCGGCGCGGGTTCGACAGACTCGTCCTCGGACGCGGCCCCCGGAGCAGCGGCCGTGTCCGGGGAGTCCGCGTCGGCAGGCGCCGAGTTGGCCCCGTACTCGTCCCTCAGCTCGGCGGCCAGGCGGTCGACCGTGCCGACCTCCAGGACCAGCGTCACGGGTATGTCCACGTCCAGCTTGGCCCGGATGTCCTGGGCCAGCGAGACCGCGAGCATCGAATCGAGCCCCTGCTCCTGGAGCGGCCGGTCCGTCTCCAGCTCGTCGACGTCCAACTCCAGGGCGGCCGCCACCCATTGGGCCAGGGCCGCGTCCAGACCTCCGGCCGCAGGTCCGCCGGGAGCCGGCACCGGACGCCGTCCGTTGGACACATGCGCCGGGGCCGGGGCCGTGGCCTGGGGCGGAGTCGGCGACGAGGGCGTCGCGGTACGGTGACCGTTCCGCGCGTCGCCTCCCGTGCTCTCCGGCGACGGCGCCTGGGAGAGCCGCTTCCAGGTGACCCCCCGGGCTTCCAGCACGGGTTCGTCGCCGTCGAGAACCACCAGGCTCGCGGTCAGCAGACCGGAGTCCGGCCCGGTGTCCCGGTCCCGCCGGGCGTACACCCGGGCGGTGTCGGGAATCCGGCCGAGGACACTGAGCCGTTCGATGGTGAACGGCACGTACAGCCCTTGCGCGCCACACGCGGCGAGCGCGATCTGGAAGGCGCCGTCGAGGAGCCGGGTGTCCACCGCGTCGGCGGTCCGCACCTCGCCGCGCAGCACACCCATCGCCTGGCCTGGCGCCACGGACAGCATGGACACGGTCCGGAAGCCGGTGCCGTAGCCGAGTCCGGTGCGTTCGAACGCGTCGTACATCGCGTCGACGGCGACGGCGGTGAAGCCGTCGGTGGTGGCCGCGGGGTCGAGTGTCGCCTGCTCCGATCCGGTCAACTCGGCGGTGCAGACGAGGGCGCCGGTGCCGTCGCGGAAGGCGATCGTGCTGTTGTCGCGTTCGGCGGTGAGGGTCGTGGGGGCCTCGACGGCCGCCCGGAAGGTGAGGTCCCGCAGACCGAACCGGTCCTGGCCGATGAGCTCGGCCACCTTGCCGGGGTATCCGGCGCCGGGCAGTGTCGGCCTGCCGAGCACCAAGTGCTCCGCGGCCTCCGGGTGCTCCGTCCACGTGCTCTCCGTACGGCCGGACGAGCCATCGCGTACAGGCGCGTTCGGCTGCTCGGCGGGTTCCAGCCAGAGGTACCTCTCCGCGTGCGGCGCGGTCGGGAACCGTACGCCTGCCCGGCGCCGCCGCCCGGCGGGCAGGGCCGCACCTGCGACGAACGCGCGGGCGGCCTCGGCGAGGGTCTCCCGGCCAGCTCCTTCACCGATCGCCTCCGTGGTGCCGGTCTCGGCTGTCACCCCCACGTGGAGGGAGCGAATGTCCGTGACTCCGGCGAGGAACAGCCGCAGCTTGTCCTCCAGTTGCTCGACGCTGTCCGCCACACAGGCCAGCCGGTGCGCGGCGACGGGCCGTCGCCGGCTCGCCTCGCTCAGCTCGTCCAGGGACGGGCAGTACGCGGAGCGCAGCATCAGTACGAGCCGGTGGGCCAGGATGCGCAGTGCGTCGTCCGATCCCGCGGAGAGGATCAGCAGGCGCGGACCGGGGTCCGTACCGTCCGGCGCGCCGACGGGTCCCGCCTCGATCACCGCGTGGGCGTTCGCGCCGCCGAAGCCGAAGCTGCTGATTCCCGCGACGCGCGGGCCGGGGCCCCACGGCAGCAGCCGGTCGGCCACGAACAGGGGTGATGCGTCGAAGTCGAAGGACTTGTTCGGGGTGCGGAAGTTCAACGACGGCGGGATGTGGCCCGCTTGGAGCGCCAGGATCGTCTTGATCAGTCCGGCGATGCCCGCCGCGGGTTCCAGATGACCGATGTTGGTCTTCACCGAGCCCACCGCGACCGGCCGCCGCCCGGCCGGCTCGCCCAACACCGCGTGCAGGGCTTCGAGTTCGATGAGGTCGCCCAGCTGGGTTCCGGTGCCGTGCGCCTCGATGTAGCCGATGTCGGCCGCCGTACGACCGGAGCCGGCGAGTGCCTTGCGCAGCACCGCTTCCTGGGCCGGCCTGCTGGGTGCGGTGAGGAAGCCGGCACTGCCTCCCGTGTGGTTGACGGCGGTGCCCCGGATCACGGCGAGTACGGGATCACCGTCGCGTTCGGCGTCGGAGAGCCGCTTGAGGACTACGGCGCCGGTGCCCTCTCCTCGTACGTAGCCGTCGGCGTCGTTGTCGAAGGTGCGGCACATGCCCCGCGGGGACAGCATCCCGTTGCGGGCGAAGGAGCGTGTCTTGGTCGGGGTGAGTACCAGGTTCGCGGCCCCGACCACGGCGGCGTCCACGTCGCCCGCCCGCAGATGCATGGCCGCCTGGTGCAGGGCGACGAGGGAGGACGAGCAGGCGGTGTCGACGACGAAACTCGGCCCCGACCAGTCGAAGACGTGCGACAGCCGGTTGGCGACCATGGCGGCGGCCGTGCCCGTCGCCACGTGCGGGTCGCGGTACCCGACGCTCCGGGCCACGATCTCCGGGAAGTCGCTCGCGATGGCTCCGACGAAGACGCCGGTGGCGGCGCCGAGGGACGTGTGGTCGTGGCCGCAGCTCTCCAGGGCCTCGGCCGTCACGCTGAGCAGGGTCCGCTGGAGGGGGTCCATGCGGCGGGCCTCGCGGTCGGTCAGTCCGAAGCGGGCGGCGTCGAAGTACTCGACGCCGTCCACCCAGGCCATCGGCACGTCGTCGGCCTCGGCCTCGGACCACAGGTGGGCCCAGCCGCGCTTGCCGTCCGGGGCGGGCCGGACACCGGACACCCCGCCGACGAGGTTCTGCCAGAACTCGTCCGGTGTGGTGGCGCCGGGGAACCGGCACGCCATGCCGATGACGGCGAGGGCGCCGTCATCGGCCGGCCGGGCGGACTCCGCGGGGGTCGACACGGAGGGGGCCGATGGCGACGGCGGCGATACGTCGGCGTCGGTCACTGCGGGCTCGGGATCGGCCGACGGCTTTGCCGACGCCTTTGCCGTCGCCATCGCGAGCGCCCTTGTCGGGTCCTCTGCGGCGGCGGTGTCCTCGGTCTCCGGGGCGAGCAGTCGTACGACACCCTCCGCGCCCAGCAGCCTGGCCAGCTTCACGGGGGTACCGGTGGCGAAGATCGACGGGGCGGTCACGGACGCGCCCAGCTCACGGCCGAGTTGTACGGCGGCGAAGGTGACGTTCGCCGAATCGCCGCCCAGGTCGAAGAAGTTGGCGTGCACGTCGAAGCCCGGGAGGTCCAGCGTGGCCGCGAACACGCCCGCGATCGACTCCGCCAGCGCCTCTACCGTCACCGTCACGGTCGCCGCCGAGTCCGAGTGCGCGTCCGAGTGCGCCGCCGACCGCGCCGGCGTCGGCGTCGGGTCCGGCTCGGAGTCCGAGCGGATGACGGTGTCCCTCGTCGGCGGTGGCAGCTCGCCGCGCGCGACCTTGCCGTTGTCGGTCAACGGGAGGGCGTCGAGGGCGACATAGGCGTCGGGCACCATGTAGCGGGGCAGGGAGCCGCCCACGAACGCGTCGAGCTGAGCCTTGGTCGGCGTACCGTCGCCCACCAGGTAGGCGGTGAGCCTCGGTTCGCCGCGTCCCTCGAACCGCGCCGCGACGACCACGGCGGCGGTGATGCCATCGAACGTCTCCAGCACCCGCTCGATCTCCGCGGGCTCGATGCGATTGCCGCGCACCTTCACCTGCGCGTCGCCGCGCCCGAGCCACTCGATCGCGCCGTCCGCGTGCTGACGTACCTCGTCACCGGTCCGGTAGAGCCGTACACCGGTCACCGGGTGGACGACGAAGACGGACTCCGTCAGATCCGGCCGACCGGTGTAACCGCGGGCGAGTCCGCTGCCGGAGAGGTACAGCTCGCCGGTCGCTCCGGTCTCGCACTGCTCCAACTCCCCGTCCAAGACGTGGAGTTCCATGTTCGGCAGGGGTTCGCCCAGCGGCAGGAAGGAGCCCACCGAGGTGACCTCGTGGCACGAGGCCCAGATCGTCGCCTCGGTCGGGCCGTACAAGTTCCACAGGGCGCTGGCCGGTTCGTGCAGTCGCTCGGCGGTGGCGGGCGGCAGGGCCTCGCCGCCCGAGAGCACGGTGAGCTCCGCGTGCGGTGTCCAGCCGGTGCCGAGCAGCAGGCGCCACAGACTCGGCGTCGCCTGAGCGACCGTCACATCCGTGGTGAGTTCGGCCAGTTGGGTCGGATCGGCCGCTGTCTCACGGGAGGCCAGGACCACCGTCGCGCCGACCGTCAGCCCGAGGAACAGCTCCAGCAGGGAGATGTCGAAGGCCACGGTGGTGTGTGCGAGCACGGTGTCGTCGGACGAGACGCCGAGGCGTTCACCGATCCCGGTGAGGAAGTTGGCCAGCGCCCCGTGCTCGACCTCCACGCCCTTCGGGTCGCCGGTCGACCCGCTGGTGAAGAGGAGGTAGGCCAGGTCGGAGGCGATGACCTGGGGCGGCACCGCCTGCGCGGAGCCGTCCGGGCCCGGCACGCTACGCGCGTCACCGAGCGACATGCCGAGGTCATGCGTACGGGCGTCGGTGAGTATCAGGTCGCACCGCGACACCTCCACGTACCGCCGCAGCCGCTCCACGGGGTATCCCGGGTCCAGGGGCAGGAAGGCCGCCCCGGCCCGCAGGATTCCGAGCATGGCGGGGAGCAGCGGGAGATCCCGCTCCATCAGTACGCCGACCACCGACCCGGACTCGATGCCCTGGTCGTGCAGGCGGGCGGCGACGGCGTCCGCCCAGGCGTCCAGGCCCGCGTAGTCCAGGGTGCGGGAGCCACTGCGGACAGCGGTCGCTCTCGGCCGGTCGGCGACGGTGGCCGCGATCAGGTCCAGTACGGTCCCGGCCGCCACTGGGGCCTCGGGCCGTACCGCCGCCGGCGCCTCGGGCCGTACCGCGGGCTGCGCCTCCGGCTGTGCCGCGGGCTCGGGGTGCGGCTCATCGCCGTGGAGCAGCGCCGTCAGGACCAGGTCCTCGACCCGCTCGGTGAACTCCAGCGCCTCGTCCTCCCCCATCGCCGTCTCGCGTACGAAGACGGTGGGCGGGCCGTCCCGCAGGCACAGCAGCGCGATCTCGGTGTGCGGTTCGGCGGACGCCTCCTCCCCCGCGTCGCGGTCCAGCACCATGACGCGGGTGAAGCTCGGCTCGTCGGAGCCGAGCGGGCGGCCGGCCAGGCCGAGCCGGAGTTCGAGGTCGCTGGCGTAGCCCTGACGGGCCGCCGCCTCGTCCAGCTTGTCCTGAAGGGACCGGGAGGTGTCGCCGTCGAACCGTACGGGGAACCGCGCGGCGGCGATGCCATGGGTCTGCTCCGCGAGGACCCGCGCGGACGCCGGTGACCAGGCGAAGTCGAAGGTCGGCTCGCCGGTGCGCTCGGCCACGGCGGTGAGGAAGGCGCGGACGACGGCGACCGCCTCCTCCCGCGAGCCGGGGGTGAGCGCCAGCTCGTAACGGCCGTAGTGAGCCCCGGCCGCGGAGAAGTCGTCGGCGGCGAGCGGGGCGGGGCGCAGCTCCTCCAGCCGTGCGCGCCACCAGGGTTCGTGTGTCCGCAGCGCCTTCTGGGCGGCGGCGATGTCCGCCAGCCGCTCGGCCGGGACGGCGGGCAGCGGCGAGCCCGGGGCGATGCCGAGCCGTTGCGCGGCTGCCTGGCCGCTCAGCGCGCTCCCGTCGACGGCGGTGCAGTCGCTCAGTACGAGGTCGGCGTCCGGGGCCGCCAGGGTGATGGCCGACGTGGTCACCGACAGCACGGTGGTCTCGGTACGGGGATCCTCGCGCGGGATCAGTCTGACCTGCCGGGTGAAGACCGCGCCCTGCTCGGTGACAAGGGTCGGTACCCCGAGCGGGTTCGGGAAGGAGCCGTAGTCCAGGGCCTTGGAGAGCCGGACGGCCTCGACGGCGGAGACTCCGGCGTGGATGAGTCCGCCGGACGCCATCCGGGCGGACCGCCGGTAGAACCGCCGCTCGCGGTCGCTCGTGTCGACCGGCTCGGGCAGGGTTCGCGCCACCAGGTGCGGTACGAGACCGGCGAAGAGCTCGATGCCCACCTCGGCCGTCTCGTAGGTCAGCGACAGGGCGGTGGAGTGGTCACGTACGGGGAACCAGCGCTCCAGGAGCACACCTCCGGCGTCCACGGCCTCGGTCATCAGGTGCCAGGTCGCCGCGTGCCGGGGCGCGCCCTCGTACAGCG
Source organism: Streptomyces sp. NBC_01716 (assembly GCF_036248275.1). Classification (NCBI taxonomy): domain Bacteria; kingdom Bacillati; phylum Actinomycetota; class Actinomycetes; order Kitasatosporales; family Streptomycetaceae; genus Streptomyces; species Streptomyces sp. NBC_01716. The sequence continues at coordinate 658,684 of NZ_CP109181.1, forward strand.
CCCAGGCGGGGACGTGGCTGCCGGAGTAGCGGGGCAGCGGCCCGTCGTGGAAGTTGATCGCGGCCGTGGTCGGCAGGCCGAGGATCTCGGCGGGCAGGATCCGGAAGTTGACCATGCTGAACAGGTAGTCGAACGGCTGCGCCGAGAGCGTCGCCGACAGGTCGCCGTGCGGGTCGAGCACGGGGATCCCGTGCTCACCGGCCCAGGCGGTCACGGCGGGGTCGTCGCTGAAGACTCCCTCGATCCGTACGTCCGCGTCGAGGAGTTGTGCGGCGCACTGGGTGAGGACCCGGGTGCCGCCGATGACGAAGCAGTTGGCCGGCATGCTCACCCCGTGGCCTTTCCGGTCTCGGAGGTGTGCGCGCCGTTCCCGGCGTTCGCGGTGGTGTCGGGGCCCTGTGCCGTCTCGGCGAGGACCCAGGAGTCGATCTGCGAGACGACCTCCTCGTCGAGCGAGAGCTGTCCGGGTGTCCAGAGCGGGTTCGACAGGCCGCGGTGCGTGCGCTCGCACATCTCCCAGTCCTCGTAGTTCGCCTTGTCCCACAGGGCGAACACCGCCTCGTGGGAGAAGTCGCTCTTGGCGGTCTCGGAGGGGTGGAAGAGCCAGAAGTGCCGGACGAAACAGGTGCCGGGGCTCTCGGGCCAGACCCACTGCATCATCACGTAGTCGGCGGTGAACCCGAACAGCAGATTGGGCAGGATCGTGATCCAGTTGATCTTCTGCCGGTCGGCTTCGGGGACCAGCTCCATCGGTGTGCGGGCGCTGCGTCCCGTCATGGAGACGGAGTTGTAGGCGTTCCGGATGCCCTGCCAGGCGCCGACGATGTCGCCCTTGAGGTCGTAGGTGCCCGCGTCGTCGAAGTCGGTGATGCGGTGCAGGTCCTTGTGGGCCGTGGGGAAGTGCAGGCTCTCGTTGACGTTGTGCGCGACGAGCTTCCAGTTGGAGGCGACCGGGTAGTCCTTCGCCTCGACGCATTGCAGGTCGGCGAGTTCGTAGACGCGCGCGAACTCGCCGAACTCGCCGAGTGAGGCGTCGAGATCGGGGGCGTCGTCGGACAGGGCGATGAAGACGACCCCGAACCGGATCTCGGTCCGCACGGGCAGCAGACCGTTCTTCTCCTTCTCGAAGAAGTGGTCGAAGTAGGTGCCGTTGAGGCTCTTGAGCTTGCCGTTCCGGTCGTACACCCAGCAGTGGTAGAGGCAGACCAGGCTCTGGCGCTTGCCGGTCGCCTCCTCCACGAGTTTGTAGCCCCGGTGCCGGCAGTAGTTGTGGTATGCCTGGATCCCGTCGTCCCCGTGGATGATCAGTACGGATCCGGTGCCGATGTTCAGCGTGGTGTAGGCGCCCTTGTCCTTCAGCCGGGAGACATGGTCCACCGGGAGCCAGCGCCGGCCGTAGATGCGGGACATCTCCCGGCGGTACTGCTCCTCGCCGGTGTAGAACCCGTGCGACCTGCCGATGCCGCCCGTCTCGAAGTACGGCCTGTCGTCGCCCTGGTCACTGATGAGATCGAACATGCTGGACGCGCGCGTCATCTGCTGGTCTCCCTCAGAGGGTCAAGCGCATGGAATGCCGTGCGGGAACACCCATAACGCCGGGGCCCGCGGAAAGCCGCGGCGGACCCCGGCAACGGTGGTTACCGCATGACGAGTGATTACGGGGAAGCCGGGCCGGGTCGGCGCGGGTGAGGCGCGAGGGCTGCCCGGCCGACGGGCTGGAGCTGACGAAGCATCAGGGACGGGCGGCACGCCCGGCACAGGCCGGTCGGCCTGGTGAGCCCCTGGCCGGGGCTGGTGCGGCCGGCCCCCGTCGGCCCGTCATCCGGCCGGGTCGTAGATCCGCTTCTCCTCCGGCACGCCCGCGGCGTCGTAGAGACGTTCGAGGGCGTCCGGCGCGTAGACCTCGTAGTCCGGTACGACTCCGCCGATGAGGCCGAGCATCTTGTTGGTCCACTCCTGGCTGGCGCTCATCGCGGACATCGTCGCCTCGAAGAACGGCGGCAGTTCGGTGAGTTCGCCGAGCGTCGTCGTGAAGTCGTAGACGCCCGCGCTCTCCTCGTCGCGCAGCTTGTTGTACTCGGCCAGCGCCTCTTCCATCGGCCGCTCGCCGGCCAGGCCCTGGTGGACGCGCTCGGCGAGGAGTTCACCGTGTGCGAAGGCGTCGGTGATGCCCCAGCCGGTGTAGGGGTCCTTGTGGTAGCCGGCATCGCCGACCAGTGCCCAGCCGGGGCCGTGGGCGCGGCGGTAGTAGTTGTCCGGGTAGCGCATGGGCTTGAAGGGCTCCTCGCGCCTGCCCTGCTCGCGCAGCTGCGCGCCCATCTCCGGCGATACGTCGTCGAACACGGCCTGGAAGCCGGTCTCGACGTCCTTGCGGAACTCCTTGAGGTGGCGCTTGGTGCAGATGACGGCGAGCATGCTCACGTCGTCGTTCGTCGGCCAGGTGCCGAACCACTTCTCGTTGAAGCCGGTCTTGTGGTGCAGGCCCCAGTCGAGACCGGTGTAGTACGAGTAGTAGATGAAGCCGGCGGCGGGGCGCACGTTGTAGAGCTCCGCGCCGACCTTCTTGGCGACCGTGGAGTGGAAGCCGTCGGCGCCGATGACGACGGTGGCGCGGAACTCCCGCTCCTGGCCGTCCCCTTCGCGTCCTCGGATGCCCGTCACGCGGCCGTCGGTGAAGACCAGGTCGGAGACGGTGAACCCTTCGATCACCTCGGCGCCGGCGCGGCGGGAGGCATTGATGAGGATCTCGTCCAGCACGGTGCGGCGCGGGCAGTAGACGGCGTCGATGCCGTCCACCGGGTCGGCGAAACCGTTGAGTTCTATGCCCCGGTAGGAGTAGTTCATCTTCCGGAGCGCCGGGGTCTTGGCCCCGATGATCTCGTCGAGCAGACCCCATCCCTGGAGCTTGAGCAGTCCGGCCTGGTGGATGTAGTGCGTCGAGACGGCGTCGCTGGGGAACGAGGCCCGGTCCACCACAAGAACCCGGTGCCCCTCTCGTGCCAGCAGCATCGCCACCGGTGACCCGGCGCAGCGTCCACCCACAACGATCACGTCGTACATACGATCCCCCGTCAATTTGGTTTGAGGAACTGACGCACCGCTGTAAGCGGCGGGAGCACGACCCGGAGGCTATGAAAATCGACAGATGAAGGTCAAGTACGAGTAATAGCGAGGCAATGCGATGGCATCGATATCTCGCCACTTGAATGATCCATTCCGCCCAACTCCCGTACCGAGTGACCCACTTTGGGACCTGATGACGGGTCAGCAATGTGGCCTGCGTCACAATCCAACAGGGGTCTGAATCCAGCCAGCCATGGCGAGAAATTCAGCCCTTCTGGCAAAGCGAAGTTTTTTCGTTCTGAACTAAATAATGACGCGACGGTTGCGCCGCGCCGGATAATTCACCGCGCCGTAGGTTTATTTGAGCCCGACCACATGAACGCCGAGGCCACAGCCGCCTACCACCCCCCGTCACACGCCGTCAGCGAGCGCTCACCGCCGCTCGACGGGGGCGGCACAGGGGCTGCGCGGACGAAAGTTTCGGCGGCTCCCGTCCGGAACCGATCGGTCACAATCGCAAATCGGGAGCCTTCGGCGCGATGATCGGGAGCGGAGGGTCCGCCGGGCACCTCGTCGGGCTGGAACGGGGCGACGGGCCGCAGCCGTCGGAGTTCATGGTCGCGGCGGACAGATGCGGGTCATGGACGAGCCGGCCGGCGACACCAAACAGGCGATGGGCACCGACCGGTTCGCCGTCGGCACGAGGCACACCCCCGTAACCCTTCGCAAGAGCGCGTCTCCGGACGTATTCGGGCCTCGAAACGACGGTTCCCGGGATGCGGAGTCAAAGATTCGGCCATCTCGGATGCCCGGGAAATTCACCGGAAAGCCACGCACATTCCGCAGTCGCGGAAGCCGTACCGTACGCCGCAGAAGCCCCAACAGACTCAGTACACAACAGCTTTACCGGGCGGCGAAGCGAGCGGGAAACCAGGCGTGTTCGCGATATGACCTGTCGTAACCTTTCGCAAAGAGACTGCAAACAGGCTCAAACCCGCCGCCCGCCACGGGTGTTCTCCGCACGGGACGCAGAAGCCCGGGGGCGCGCACACGTTGCGCAGCAAAGGCGAAGCGCGGGGCGTGCGCCCGGCGCGGGGCCGGGAGCGCCCCCGCCGGCACGCAGAGCGATTCTCCGCCTGGGGACCGGAAGTCGGCCTTGTATCCGGAGCCGTAGCCGTCAACGATTCCACCGCGCAGCTTGACAGGTCCACGTCCAGCTACCGCCGGTACCGGACCTGCACGCACCGACCGCCCGCCCACCGGTGGGCCGTCCATCCCCCATGCCTACGGAGGATCTCGTGATCTTCAAGCGCTTCTCCCCCCTCAGCGGTACGTCGAGACGGGCGCGGCTCCTCGCAGTGACGTCCGGTCTGGTGGCCGCCGTCGCGCTCGCGACCCCCTCGGCCGTCGCCGCCCCGGCCCCCGAGGCCAAGGCGACCGCCTCGCAGCTCGCCGCCGCCGACTCCGCCGTGCTCGAAGCGGACGTCGCCGGCACCGCCTGGTACACCGACGCGAGCACCGGAAAGATCGTCGTGACCGTCGACAGCACCGTGTCGAAGGCCGAACTGGCCGAGGTCAAGGGCGCGTTGGCGGACTCCAAGGCCGAACTGACGATCAAGCGCACCAACGGCAAGTTCAGCCCGCTGATCGCCGGCGGCGAAGCCATCACCACCAGCGGCAGCCGCTGTTCGCTCGGCTTCAACGTGTCGGTCGGCGGCGTGGCCCACGCGCTGACCGCCGGTCACTGCACCAACATCGGCGCCAGCTGGTCCATCGGCACGCGCACCGGCACCAGCTTCCCGACCAACGACTACGGCATCATCCGCCACTCCAACGCGGCGGCGGCCGACGGTCGTGTCTACCTGTACAACGGCACGTACCGGGACATCACGTCGGCCGGCAACGCGTCCGTCGGCCAGTCCGTGCAGCGCAGCGGCAGCACCACCGGGCTGCGCGGCGGTACGGTCACCGGCCTCAACGCCACGGTCAACTACGGTGCCAGCGGCATCGTGTACGGCATGATCCAGACCAACGTCTGTGCCGAGCCCGGCGACAGCGGCGGCTCGCTCTTCTCCGGCAACACGGCACTCGGCCTCACCTCCGGCGGCAGCGGCAACTGCTCCTCCGGCGGCACCACGTTCTACCAGCCCGTGACGGAGGCCCTGAGCGTCTACGGCGCCACGGTGCTCTAGCACTTCCGTAGCACCCCGGCGGCGGACCGCGCGCAAGTCGCGGTCCGCCGTCCACGGCTACCGGGCTTCGGCCAGGCGTCCGGGCCTATCCCCCGGAGGCGACCTGATCCTGTGCACGGACGCGCAGAAGAAAGGCGACCCAGCTGCGGTAGGGGCGCCAGGAGCCGGCGATCGCGGCGAGCCGGGTGGTGTCGTCGGCCTCGGTGGCGTCGAGACCGTATGCCGCGGCCGTGGCCTTGTGGACGCGGGGCTCGGCTCGGGGGAAGACATCGGGGTGTCCGGCGCCCCGGATGAGGATCAGCTCGGCGGAGAACGGGCCGATGCCGGGCAGTTCCTTGAGGTCGGCGAGGGCGAACTCGGCGGGCTGGTCCCGGAGTTGGGTGGCGTCGAGCCGTCCGTCGAGGGCCGCGTCGGCGAGGCTGTGCAGGCGCTCGGTCTTGATATCCGTCAGACCGGGGATGTCGTTGATGCGCCGCAGCCGGGCCGGGGCGGGGAAGGCGTGCATCCGCCGGCCTGCGACGTGGACGGCCTGGCCGTGTTCCTCGGCGAGGCGGGCCTTGATGCGGGCGGCCTGGGTCCTGCGGATGCGGTTGCCGATGATCGTCCAGGCGGCGGCCTCGTACGGGGAGTGGAACAGCACCGGTCGCAGGCCCGGGAACTCCGCCTGGAGGCCGGCGACCACCGGGTCAGTACCCGCGAGGGCGGAGAAGCCGGTGGCGTCGACGTCGAGGGAGAGGATGCGAGCGATCTGGGTCCGCGCGGCTTCTGCGGTGGTGCCGGCGGCGGGCTCGGTGGCCTTGCCGTCGGCGTGGAGGGTGTATTCGGCGTGGACGGTTCCGGCGGCGCCGGCCGCCGCCTCCTTCTGCCGCAGCGCGCATCCGATGACGGACTCGCCGTCGTCGGCGGGGAAGGCCAGCCGGAGCACTCCGTCGGGGGCTTGGTCGTAGGAGGCGGGGGTGAAGCCCTCCAGGAACCGGGTCGATGCGGCCAGCGAGAAGGGGCCCTTGGGCGTGAAGGAGGCGGCGGGCACGGTCAGCGCGCCTGGTGGACGGTCAGGACGTAACCCTCGGGTCCGGCGAAGGAGAACATCGGGCCGAAGGGGCTGTCCGTGATCGGGGTGAGGATCTTGACGCCGTTCGCGGTGAGCTGCTCGTGGAAGGCCTGGGTGTCGGGTGTGGAGAACCACAGAGCGACGCCGAGGCCGGGGCGGCCGGCGTCCAGGTCGGTACCGGGCAGCGGGTCGCGTACGGCGAGCGGGACCGGCTTGGTGTCGAAGACGACCGCGCCGGGAGGCGAGGCGGGGTTACGGGTCAGGCCGAGGTTCCTCTCGCAGTACTCGGCGGCCGCCTGCAAGTCACGGACCTGCAGGGCGATGAAGTCAGGGCCATCGATGCTGACGGGCATGCTGTTCTCCTTGTTCAATGTCAGGACTTTGACATACTCGACGTTAGACCCCGACCCCTGAGGTGTCAAAATATGGGCATGAAGGACAGTTCTCATCCGCAGGCCACCCCGCCTCACCCTGCCGAGGATGTGCTCGACCACCTGGGGTATCGCCTCAAGCGCGCCCACGCCGCCCTGCGCGGTGCCATGGACCAGGCCCTGCGCGAGCACGGGCTGACCGTCCCGCAGTACGCCTGTCTGGAGGTTCTCGCCGCACGTCCCGGCCTGTCCAACGCGGAACTCGCCCGCGCCACCTTCGTCACCCGCCAGTCGATGAACGTGGTCCTGCGCGGACTCCAAGACGCCGGGCTGCTCACCCGGCCCGCCACTGTCGAGGCAGGCCGCGCCCGCCCCGCCTCTCTCACCGACGAAGGGCGCCGCCGGCTGAACGCGGCGCAGGGAGCCGTCTACGCCATCGAGGCCCGCATGATCAAGACGATTCCCGGCGAACGTCTGAGCCGGCTCCTCGAAGAGCTCGATGGGATGGCGCGCGCACTCAAGGACTGATCATCAGCACACCGGCCCCTAGGGCGTGTTTGAGAAGTCCCGTCTGGCCCACGACGCCTGGCACGCACGCTCGCCGCGTTGTCGGAGTCATCCAAGTACGTCCGGCCCATCTACGAGGCTGATCCTCCGCCTTGCGATCGCACGCACCAGACGCCGTGGGCCCCGCCCAGTGGGCGGACGACGCTACTTCTAAAACACGCCCTACCCCGGCACACACAGCTCGTACGGATCGAAGAACGCTCCCTCCTGCGGCGCCACGGTGCTGTCGCACCTCCGTAGCGCCCGTTCACGGCTAACGAGCCTCGGCCACCCGGGCGTTGTGAGCCCGCAGGGTCAGGGCCGCAGCCTGCAGGCGGGGCACCGCGAGGCTGAAGCCATGGGCCCGGTCGATCAGGTCTCCGAGGACATTCTCGACCTCGGTCGGCCGGCCCGCGACGAGTTCGCGCGACAGCGACGAGGTCGTCGGCGACTCCGCGGCGGTCACCAGTGCCCGGAGTCCCTTGAGTTCGTCCTCGCCCAGCGGATGTCCCGCCGCCGCGGCGACAGAGGCCGCCTCATCAAGGGTCCCCGCCGCGAAGCCCGCGCCGTCCTTCGCGGCGACGGCCGCACCGACCGTGCCCCGCACCAGCGAGGTGACCGCGCCGATCGTCGCGATCATCACCCACTTCGACCACATCGCGTCGACGATGTCCTCGGGCACCGTCACGGTGAAGTCCGGTGCGGACAGGGCCTCCGTCACCGCCGTGACCCGGTCGGAAGCCGAACCGTCGAGTTCACCGACCTGGATCCGGCCGCCCGGGGCGAACTGGCGGATGTCGCCGTTCGGGTCGAGCTGCGTGACGACTTTCAGTACGCCCCCGAGAACCGCACCGCCGAACCGCTCGGTGAGCGCGTCCACGTGCGCCATCCCGTTGAGGAACGGCACGAGCGCCGTCCCCTTCCCGACGCCGGGCGCGATGTCGCCCATGACCGAGGGCAGGGCGGCGGGCTTGACGGCGAGCAGGATGAGGCCGTACGGCCCGGCCAGACCCCCGGCGCCGACACAGCTGACCTCGATGGACTCGACCTGCGTGCCCTCAACGATGCGCAGCCCCCGCTCACGCAGCTCAGCGGCCCGTCGGGCCCGGACGAGGAAGTCCACCTCCCGCCCGGCCCGCACCAGCCGCCCACCCACGAACCCGCCTACGGCACCCGCGCCGACCACCAGAATCTTCATCGCATTCCCTCTTCGATCAACGGCTTGACGGACAGTCGACCGTGCAACGCGAATCCGCTCCTCGCCGATGCCGCAGACCTGGGAGATCCGGGAACCGTGTCCTCGGCCCGTGATCGGGCGCGTCAGTGCGGCCATGAGGATCCAGTTTCCATTTGTGGTCGGCGTCTACACATGTGGACAGTTGAGAGTTAGGCTGCTGCCGCGATCCCTCGCACACCGACGGCTCCCCCCGTCGTATCCACTGGAGGTCTCAGGGTGCGCGATCCACTGGTCAACGAGATCTACGCGATCAACGAGCCGCACCGGATCCAGGAGGTGCGGATCACGCCCGTCGCGTTCCGTGATCCGCCGCTGCTCAACACCGTTGGTGTCCATGAGCCGTTCGCGCTGCGCGCCATTGTCGAGGTCGTCACCGAGTCCGGGTTGCTCGGGCTCGGTGAGACCTACGGTGACCTGGCTCATCTTGAACGGCTGCGGCTCGCGGCGGCCGAACTGACCGGGGTCGACGTATGGCACGTTCAGGAGATCGCCCGCCGGATCGCGGTGGCTCTGGCCGCCGACACCGGAACGGGCGGGCACGGCATGAGCGGGATGGTCACCGGCAGCAGAACCGTCGACCGGGTGCTGTCGCCGTTCGAGGTGGCGTGTCTCGACATCCAGGGCAAGGCGCTCGGGCGGCCGGTGAGCGACCTGCTGGGCGGAGCCGTCCGGGATCGTGTCGACTACAGCGCGTACCTCTTCTACAAGTGGGCGGGGCATCCGGGGGCCGAGCCGGACGAGTGGGGGGCCGCCCTCGATCCGGACCAACTGGTCGCGCAGGCACGGCGGATGATCGACGCGTACGGCTTCACCGCGATCAAGCTCAAGGGCGGCGTGTGTCCGCCCGAGGAGGAGATCGAGGCGATCAAGGCGCTGCGCGCGGCCTTTCCCGATCACCCGCTGCGTATCGACCCCAACGCCGCCTGGAGCGTGGAGACTTCGATCCGGGTCGGCAAGGAACTCGCCGGAGTGATCGAGTACCTGGAGGACCCGACCACCGGGATCGAGGGGATGGCCAGGGTCGCGCGTGAGGTTCCGATGCCGCTCGCGACCAACATGTGTGTGGTCGCCTTCGACCAGGTCAAGCCCGCCGTCGCGCAGGACGCGGTGCAGGTGATCCTCTCCGACCACCATTTCTGGGGCGGTCTGGGCCGCTCCCGCTCGCTCGCCGGTATCTGCGACACCTTCGGGCTCGGTCTTTCGATGCACTCCAACTCGCATCTGGGCATCAGCCTCGCGGCAATGACCCATCTCGCCGCGAGCACACCCAACCTCACCTACACGTGCGACACGCACTGGCCGTGGAAGAGTCCCGACGAGGACGTCGTCGTGCCCGGTGCGCTGACCTTCCGGAACGGATCGGTGGCGGTACCGACCGCACCGGGGCTGGGGGTCGAACTCGACCGCGACGCCCTGGCCAGGCTGCACGAGCAGTACCTCGCGTGCGGCATACGTCAGCGCGACGACACCGGGTACTACCGCCGTACCACCGAACCGGCCTTCGACCCGACCGCGCCGCGATGGTGACCGCGGAGCCCGCCGCGCCCCGGAGGACCGCGGGCCGGACGGCCGGGCGGGAGGCGTCATGAGGATCGCCCTGACCGACCCCATCCTCACCCGGTTCTCCGACGAGCTGACCCGCGGCGGCACGGACGGTCACGACTGGGAGTTCCTCGCGGACCTGCCGGACGCCGATGTCGTACGGCGGCTGCCCACCGCCGACGTGCTGGTGGCCTCCCGGCTGACCGCCCCCGCGGCCCAGGCCGCCCGCCGGCTGCGGCTGGTGCATGTCACCGGCGCGGGCTACGACCGGATCGCGATCGACGCGCTGCCTCCCGCGACCGTCGTGTGCAACACCTTCCATCACGGCCCTTCCATCGCGGAACACGTGGTGATGACCACGCTGATGCTCTCCCGCCGGGTGCCGCGCGCGGACCGGCTGATGCGTGAGGGGACCTGGGAATCGGTCGCCGTGGATCCCGGCGTCACCCTGGGCACGACGCTCACGGGCCGTACGGTCGGAGTCGTCGGACTGGGCGAGATCGGCGGGCAGGTGGTGCGGGCGGCGACCGCGCTGGGCATGCGGGCCCGTGCCGTGCGACGCGATCCGCGGGCGCCGGTCCCAGGTGACCTGCGGCTGGACCGGGTGGACGGTGAGGACGGGCTGGACGACCTGCTGGCGGGCTCGGACGTCGTCGTCCTGACCGTGCCGCTGTCGGCGGCGACGACCGGACTGATCGGAGCCGCGCAGCTCGCGAGGATGCGCCCGGACGCCCTGCTCATCAACGTGGCGCGCGGTCCCCTCGTCCAGGAGGACGCGCTGTTCGACGCGCTGGCCGCGCGGCGGATCGGCGGCGCGGGGCTGGACGTGTGGTGGAGCCATCCCAAGGACGGCACCGGTGCGCACGGCTACACCCGCCCGTTCCATACGCTCGACAACGTCGTGATGACGCCTCACCACTCCGGTCACACCCAGGAGACCTTCGCCAACAGGGCGCGGGAGATCGCCGACAACATCGGCCGGCTCTCCAGGGGCGAGCCGCTGACGAACGTGGTGCGCGGCGGGCGCTGAGCCCGCGTACTCGCGGCTCACGGCCGGCCGGTCCGGCGATCGGCCGGCCGCTGCCACGGCAGGTCGGCCGACAGGCCCCGCGATCAGACGAACTGACGCACCGTCAGCAGTACGGCTCCGGCCAGCGCCAGCACCGTCGCGACCGCTCTGGCCCGCCCCACGTTCAGCTTGTCGGACAGAGGGCGCGCCAGCAGTACGCCGCAGGCCGCGGCGGGAGTCAGCAGGACCGTGTGGCGCAGACTGTCGGTGTGCACCGCGCCCACGGCCGCGAGCGCGACCAGGCTCATCAGCGAACCGGCCAGGAAGAACCCGCTCATCGTGGAGCGCAGCTCCGGCCCCTTCATACGCTGCCAGACCAGCGCCATCGGGGGGCCTCCGATGGAGGTCGCCGTACCCATCAGCCCGGACGCCATCCCCGCCAGCACCACGGCACGCCGGGTCGGCGTCGGCCGGAAGCCGCGCACGCTCGCGACGACACCCACCACGACCACACCGGCGACACAGAGCGCCAGCCACCGCGCGGGCAGCAGGGCCACCAGTGCCGCGCCCGCGATCACGCCCGGCACCCGGCCGAGCAGCGCCCAACCCGCTCCCCGGAGGTTCACATGCGCGCGGTCCAGCAGCAGGACCGAGCCCGTGACGGCGGTGGAGAGCAACAGCACCACGGGCACGAGCGCGGGCGCGACCAGCGCGATCACGGGAGCGGCGAGCAGCCCGAGGCCGAATCCGATCGACACCTGGAACACGGTGCCGATCAGAACGACCGCACAGAGCAGGGCGAATACCGGCAGGCTCACCTGTCCGCCGACGCGGTGCCGGCCGCCGCTCCCCCGCCGCCGCCCGCGGACCCGATGCTCAACGGCTCGGCGCTCAGCGGGAAGTGGCACAGCCCCTCGTGCCGCTCCGGACCCGCCCCCGGGCGTCCGCCCGCAAGCCGCGTACCAACCGCCGCGCCGTCACGCGCGCGAACCGGTGGGGCGTCCTCCGCGCACCGGTCGGCCGCCTGCCAGCAGCGGGTACGGAACCGGCAGCCCGACGGCGGGTCGAGCGGCGAGGGAATCTCCCCGCTCAGCAGAATGCGGTCGGCGCGTGGCGCGGCACCGGAGACATCCAGCGCCGGAGCCGCCGACATGAGCGCGGCGGTGTAAGGGTGCACGGGGCGGTCGAAGACCTCCTCGGTGGGGCCGTGTTCGATGACCTTGCCGAGGTACATCACGGACACCCGGTCCGCGACATGCCGGACCACCGACAGGTCGTGGGAAATGAACACGTAGGAGACGTCGAGCCGTTGCTGGAGGTCGGAAAGGAGATTGAGCACCTGTGCCTGCACCGACAGGTCCAGCGCCGAGACAGGTTCGTCGCACACGATCAGATCGGGATCGAGGGCCAACGCGCGTGCGATGCCCAGCCGTTGGCGCTGGCCGCCGGAGAATTCGTTGGGGTATCGGAAGGCGTCGGCCGCCCGTAGCCCGACGAGGTCGAGCAGTTCGCGTACGCGGGTCTCGCGCGCCCGCGCGGTGGGTGCCACGTCCCGGTGGGTGCGCCACGGCTCGCCGATGATGTCGGCGGCCGACATCCGGGCGTTGAGTGAGGCGAAGGGGTCCTGGAACACCATCTGCACCCGGCGGCGCCAGGCCAGCAGTTCCTTCTTTCGCAGGGCGAACGGGTCGGTCCCGTCGAAGCGTACGGTCCCCGAGTCCGGCCGCTCCAGCAGGAGCAGGACCCGGGCGAGGGTGGACTTGCCGCAGCCGGACTCGCCCACCACGCCGAGCGTCTCGCCCCGGCCGAGGCGCAGATCGACGCCGTCCAGCGCGGTCAGTCTGTTGTGGCCCGCGGCATTGCGCGGGACCTTGAACGACTTGGTCACGCCGGTGACTTCCAGCAGCGGCCCGGACGTCCGGCCGCTGTCCGGCCGGCCCGGGGCGGTCGTCCCGGAGGTGTTCTTCTCAGACACGGGTGAGCTCCTCGGAGAAGTGGCAGGCGACCGCGCGGCCCGCCTCGTCGTCGGTCAGGAGAGGGGGACGTACCTCCGCGCAGCGTTCCCTGGCCAGCGGGCACCGCTCCTGGAAGACGCATCCCGCCGGCACCGCGCTCAGCTCGGGCGGGCTGCCGGGCACGGCGGGCAACGGGCCGCCCCGCTCGGCGTGTTCCGGTACGGAGTCGAGCAGGCCCTTCGTGTAGGGGTGGCGTGGATTCGCGAACACCTCACGCACCGGGCCGGTCTCCACCACGTTGCCCGCGTACATGACGGCGACGTCGTCGGCGCGTTCGGAGACGACGGCGAGGTCATGGGTGATCAGCAGGACCGCCATGTCACGCTCGGCCTGGAGATCCCGGAGCAACCGCATGATCTGCGCCTGGACGGTGACGTCGAGGGCGGTCGTCGGCTCGTCGGCTATCAGTACGTCGGGACCGAGCGCGACGGCCATCGCGATGAGCAGCCTCTGGCGCATGCCGCCGGAGAACTGGTGCGGGTAGGAACGCGCGCGGGCGCGGGGCTCGGGGATGCCGACGGTCTCCATGAGCTCGATCGCCTTCTCCCTCGCCTGGCGCCGGGAGAGACCGCGATGGATACGGAACGGCTCGCCGAGCTGTCTGCCCACGGTCTGGACGGGATTCATCGCGGTGAGCGCGTCCTGGAAGACCAGTGACAGCACGGGTCCGGCGAGCCGTTTGCGCGCGGCGCCGCCGAGGCGCAGTACGTCGGTGCCACCGACCCGGACCGCTCCGCCGGCCACGTCGGCGACGGGTTCCAGCAGGCCGGCGATCGTCTGCGCGGTCATCGACTTGCCGCAGCCGGACTCGCCGAGCAGCGCGAGGGTGCGTCCCTTGTCCAGAGTGAAGCTGACGGAGTCCAGGGCGCGTACGGTGCCGGAGGGCGTACGCAGGTCGACGCTGAGTCCCTCGACCTCCAGCGCCCGGCGGCTTCCGTCGTCGTCGGCGACCGCGGGTCCGGGCCGGGCCGCCCCGGTCGCGCCGGGTGCATCGGATGTCTCGGGCGTCTCGGGCGTCTTCGCCGTACGTGCGGCCGACGGCTCCGTACCGTCGCTCGCGGCCGGCCGCTGACGCTTCTTCCTCGGCAGCGTCAGGCGCCAGCGCTGCGCCGGGTCGGTGGCGAGCCGTACCCACGCGGCCAGCACCGTGGCCGACACGGTGGTCAGAACGATGGCGAGTCCGGGCAGTATCGCGATCCACCAGGCCGTCTGCAGATACTGACGCCCCTGGGCGACCATCAGTCCCCAGCTGATCTCCGGCGGCTGAATGCCGATGCCGAGGAAGCTCAGTGACGACTCGGTCAGCATGACGAAGCAGAAGTCGAGCGTGGCGACCGTGAGCAGGGTCGGCAGGGCGATCGGCAGGATGTGCCGGTAGATGGTCGGCCAGGTGCCCGCGCCGAACGTCCGTGCCGCGTCGACGAAGAGACGGCTCCTGAGTTCGGCGCCCTCGGCGCGCGCGGTCCGCAGATAGACCGGGATCCGGGCGAGCGCGAGGATCAGCACGATGTTCGTGGCGCTGGGCGCGAAGACGTAGAGCACGACGACCGCGAGCAGCAGGGAGGGGAAGCTGAGGATCACGTCCGCGACCCGCATCGCGGCGTTCTCCCGCCAACCGCCGCGGTAGCTGGCCCACATACCGATCGCGGAACCGATCACCAGTGAGCACACCACCGCCGGCAGCGCGACGGACAGCGTCGTCGCGGCGGCCTCGACGAGCCGCGCCAGCACGCTGCGGCCGAGCACGTCCGTGCCGAGCAGTCCGTAGAAGCCGTGGTCGAAGGAGGGCGGGCGCAGTGAGGCGTCCAGGTTCTGGCGCCCGGCGTGGTCGCCGATGACCAGGGGGCCGAACAGCGCGACCAGGAACACCAGCCCGAGCAGTACGGCGGCGACGGCCGCGACCCGGTCCTTGCCGAGCAGGGTCCACCAGCGTGGTGGGCGGGTGTGGGGCGTGGCGGCGGTACCGGTCGGCGGGCCGGCGGTGGCGGTGACGTTGGCGGTCATGGTGGCTCCTTCGCTCACGCCGGTACGGGCTGCCGTACGCGCGGGTCGAGCAGCGCGTAGCAGACGTCGATGAGGATGTTCAGGGCGAAGATCGTCAGGGCCGTCAGCAGGACGGCCGCCTGGAGTACGGCGAAGTCCCGCTGGAGAATCGAGTCGATCATGAGCTTGCCGATGCCCGGCCAGCCGAAGATCGTCTCGACAACCACCGCGCCGTTGACGAGGCCGATCGTGAGGTCGCCCGCGACGGTCAGGGCGGGCGTGGTCGCGTTGCGCAGCGCGTGCCCGAACACCACGCGCTTCTCGCTCGCGCCCTTGCCGCGGGCCACCTTGACGTACGGCGCGGACAGCGCGGCCACCATGGCTCCCCGCACCACCTGGACCAGAACACCGAACGGGCGGATCAGCAGGGTGGCGATGGGCAGCACCCAAACCTCCGGCCCGCCGGAGACGCCGGAGGTGGGCAGCAGGGCCAGGTTGACGCCGAAGATCAGTACTCCGGTGATGGCGAACCAGAAGTCCGGGATGCTGGCCGCGGCCATCGCCAGGAAGCTGGCGATCCGGTCGGCGACGGAGTTGGGCCGGTACGCGGCGATGCTCCCGATCAGGACGGCGCCCAGCGCGGCGATCACCATGGTGACGGCCGCGAGTTGGAGCGTGGCGGGGAACGCGGTGAGCGCCATGTCGGCGGCCGACTGCCCGGTGCGCAGCGACGTACCGAAGTCGAGCCGCACCACCTGGCCGAGGTAGTCCAGGAGTTGGGCGCCGATCGACTGGTCGAAGCCGTGCGCGGCGGAGAACGCGGCGCGTTGGTCGGGTGTCGCGCTCAGCGGCAGATAGAGGTTGACCGGGTTGCCGGTCAGCCGGGCCAGGCAGAAGACGCCGAACACCACGAAGACCAGGGGGATCGCGCTCGATATGATCCGTTTACGCAGGAAGGTCGTCATCTCATCGGCCCTTTCCCTCGGCGGGGGCGACCTCCGCCAGTCGCAGTTCGTCGCCGGTGGCGGAGTTCGGTTTGTAGCGCACCGACGACGCCAGACCAAGCAGTCCGCGCATGTGCGCGAGATGGACGTACTGCGCGACGGCCTTGTTCTGGTACGCGATGACCTCGGCGAACGCTTTCTGGCGCTTCTCGCCGGACAGGGCGGTCGCCGCCGCGACCCGCCGGTCCAACTCGGGTGTCCCGAAGGTCGATTGGGGGCTTTCGCTGAGCAGGTACTGGCTGGCGGTGAACGCCGCGTCGCCCGCCTGGTTGCCGTGCATGATCAGCAGCGCGATCGGGCCGACGTTCTCGGGGAGGGGCCGTAGTTGGTACTGGAGGTGCGCGGCAGTGTCGGTCATCAGGATCTTGACGTTCAGCCCCACCTGGGCCATCTGGTACTGGAGCGCCTCGGCCGTCTCGGCGACGCGGGGGAACTGCCCGTTGCGCGCGACCAGGGTGATCTTCCGGTCGACCGGTACGCCGTCGGCCTTCGCCGCCTTCACGAGGGCACGGGCGGCCTTGAGGTCGGGCACGGTCGGGGTGAGGTCGCCGTTGAATCCCACCACGCCCCTGGGGACGAGTTGCGCGGCGGGCGTGCCGAGTTCGCCGAAGAGGGTCTTGGAGATGGCCTGCCGGTCGATGGCCATGTCGATCGCCTTGCGGACCCGGATGTCGTCGAGCGGGGCCTCGCGTCCGTCGAGCCGTAGCGCCGTGGTCTCGTTGTTCGGATAGGCGACCGAGTTCTCCTCGGTGGCGTCCTTCGGGTCGAGGGCGGTCGCGATGTCGGCCTCGCCCTTGGTGATCATCGCGGCGCGTACGCTCGGTTCGGACCGCCATACGTAGCGGGCGCGGGCGAACGCGGGAGCTTCTCCCCAGTACGTGTCGTTGCGGTCGAGCGTGATGGACACGCCGGTCTGCCAGCCGCCGATGGCGTAAGGGCCGGTGCCTATCGGCTTTCTGACCTTGGCCTCGGTGCTGGTCGTGTGCGGAACGATCTCGATGAAGCTCAGCCGCAGGGGAAGGATCGGGTCGGGCTTCGCGGTGGTGACCGTCAGTCGGGTGGCGCTCGTGGCCCGTACGTCGACACCGGAGTCGTCGAAGACGTAGCCGTCCACGTTGCAGGCGAGATCGGAGTTGACGGCGCGGTCGATGGAGAACGCGGCGTCCTTCGCGGTGAACTTCTGCCCGTTCTGGAAGGTGACACCGGGTCGGGTGTCGAGACTCCAGGTGGTGGGCGCCGTCTGGCGCCAGCCTGTCGCGAGCAGCGGTCGGAGCTCACCGGAGGTGGGGTCCCGCTCGATGAGCGGTTCGGTGACGTTGGAGCGGACGACGACGCCGGTCGAGGCGAGTGACGACTCGCAGGGTTCGAGGGTCGGCGGCTCCTGGTCGAGCACGATGCGCAGGGTGTTGCCGCCGGCCGCGCCGACGTCGCCTCCGGTGTCGCTGTTCGCGACGGTGCACGCGCTGGTGAACAGCAGCCCCGCGGCGGCGAGTCCGGCGACGAGGGCGGTACCGCCTCTACCGCGGTCGGGCCGCCGTGGAAGAGGCTGGGGAAGACGCGAGGGATGAGGCGGGTCGTGCGGGTCGGAAAGCAGGGCTGACGGACGTACGGAAGACAGCATCGTCTCTCCGATGGGCTGAGTTGGTACTACAGGAGGCGCGGAGCCAGCAGGAGTTGTCTATAAATGCGAACGCAGTTTGCATTTATAGACGGAACCGTAGGCTCGCCCTCTGGGGCCGTCAAGAGGTGTGACAAGAGACCCTCAGAAGCGTCAGAACCGGTCGCGTGGAGCTCCCGCACCGCGCTGAACATGGGATTGACGCTTTCGCTCCACCGCGCGTGGTGGGTTTCCACGACGCTCCGGACCCCGGTCGGCCGAGTCTGCCGGGCTCCACTGGGGCGGGTCCAGGCGGTTTTCGATCCGGGCCCGTGTTCGACAGGTTGGCCTGAGGCACTTACGCTCCCCGCAGTTCCCTCGACCTTGGAGCACCACCATGACGCTGTACGCCCCGGAGCCACCGCGGTCCGTCTCCCCCGCCCCGCACGACGGAACCGTCCTTCAACTCGCTCCGCTGCCCGCCTCACTTGAGTCCTCTCTCGCGGAGCACCACCGCACGGTGCGGCTGGCCGAGTTGCCCGATCCCGCCGGCTATCTGCGGGACCACGGCGACGAGGTGGTGGCGGTCATGACCCGGGCACGGACCGGGGTCTCGCACGACCTCATGGACGCGCTGCCCCGGCTCGGCGCGATCGTCAACTTCGGTGTCGGCTACGAGACGACGGACGTCTCCTATGCCCACGCGCGCGGGATCGAGGTGAGCAACACCCCCGACGTGCTGACTGATTGCGTGGCGGACCTCGCCGTGGGCGCCCTGATCGACGTGATGCGCCGGCTCTCCGCCGCCGATCGTTACGTACGTCGTGGTGAATGGGTTCCGGGCGGCTTCCCCCTCACCACCAAGGTCAGCGGAAAGCGCGTCGGCATTCTCGGCCTCGGCCGGATCGGCCGCGCCATCGCGAGGCGGCTCGAAGGGTTCGACGTCGAGCTGAGCTACCACTCGCGTACCGCCGCGGACGACGTGCCGTACCGGTACGCCGAATCGCCGCACGCCCTCGCCGCCGGGGCCGATGTGCTCGTGGTCGCGGCCGCCGGGGGCGACGGCACGCGGGGTCTGGTCTCCGCCGAGGTGCTCGAAGCGCTCGGGCCGCGGGGCTATCTGGTCAATATCGCGCGGGGCAGTGTCATCGACGAACCGGCGCTGGTCGCCGCCCTCGTGGCGGGCGGGATCGCCGGGGCGGCCCTCGATGTCTTCGCCGACGAACCGCGCGTCCCGGAGGCCCTGATGGGACTCGACTCCGTGGTGCTCCTGCCGCACATCGCCAGTGGTACGCACGAGACGCGCGAGGCGATGGCGGAACTCGCCTTCCGGAACCTCCGGCAGTTCATGACCGAGGGCACCCTGGTCACTCCCGTACCGGGCGCGTGACGGACGGCGTGACGGACGGCGTGACGCGTCGGCAGCACGCGGAGGGAGCCGGCGAGGTTCTTGTCAGGGTGCGTTCAACTCGATAGGACTGTCCGCGTGGGTGATCACCCGAACTCCCTTGCGGGTCCGGGAGATCACCTGGTCCCCTGATCCTCGAAGGAAGAAGGAGCCGCTCATGAGCCGTCCGCGATCCACCGAAGTGAGCCGACGCCGCGTCCTGGGCGGAGCGGCCGGGCTGGCCGTCGCCGCGGCGGGGCTGCCGTCCGGCACCGCGTTCGCGGCATCGGCGTCGTCTCCGGCGGATGAGGCGCGTTGGCGCGGACACGCCGCCCGGGTGACGATCACGCGGGACGACTGGGGCGTCGCGCACGTCATGGGCGAGAGCGACGCCGACGCGGTGTTCGGGATGATGTACGCCCAGGCGGAGGACGACTTCAACCGAATCGAGCAGAACTACCTCGTCGCCCTCGGGCGGCTCGCCGAGGCCGAGGGCGAGAGCGCCATCTGGCAGGACCTGCGTCAGCGGCTGTTCCTCGATCCCGAGGCGCTGAAGAAGGACTACGCCAAGTGCCCGGCGTGGCTGCGCGGGTTGATGCGGGCGTGGGCCGACGGACTCAACTACTACCTCGCCACCCACCCCGACGTGCGCCCGCGCGTGCTCGACCGGTTCGAGCCGTGGATGCCGCTGAGCTTCTCGGAGGGGAGCATCGGCGGCGACATCGAGTCGGTGCCGCTCTCCCAGCTGGAAGCCTTCTACGAGGGGCGGGAGGTGCCGATCACCGACGAGGAACGCGGATTGGTGCTGCGCGAACCCACGGGGTCGAACGGCATCGCCATCGCGCCCAGCCACACGCGCGACGGCCACGCCCTGCTGCTGATCAACCCGCACACCAGTTTCTTCTTCCGCGCGGAGCAGCATGTGACGAGCCGCGAGGGGCTCGATGTCTACGGCGCCGCGACGTGGGGGCAGTTCTTCATCTACCAGGGCTTCAACGCGCACACGGGCTGGATGCACACGACGAGTGGCGTCGACAACATCGACGAGTTCGCCGAGACGATCGTGACGGGGGCCGACGGAACCCGTTCCTACCGCTACGGCGACGAACTGCGCCCCGTCACCGCCAAGACGGTCACCTTGTCCTTCCGTACCCCGGAGGGCGGGCAGGAGAAGCGCGACTTCACCACACTGGCCACGCACCACGGCCCCGTCGTGCGGGAGGCGGACGGCAAGTGGATCGCGTGCGCGCTGATGAACAAGCCCGTCGAGGCGCTCACTCAGAGCTTCCTGCGCACCACGACACGCGACTACTCGCAGTATCTGAAGGTCGCGGGACTGAAGGCGAACAGCTCGAACAACACGCTCTTCGCGGACTCGAAGGGCGAAATAGCCTTCCTGATGCCGCAGTTCATGCCGGTGAGAGACGATCGGTTCAACTATCTCAAGCCCGTCGACGGCAGTGACCCGGCGACCGACTGGCGCGGAACGCACAGCCTGGACAGCATGCCGAGGGCGGTGAACCCCAAGAACGGCTGGGCGTTCAACACCAACAACTGGCCCTGGACCGCCGCCGGTGCGGACAGTCCCGACGCGGCCGACTATCCGCGCTACTTCGACCGGGCCGGCGAGAACCCGCGCGGTCCGCAGGCGATCCGGGTGCTCACCGCGCGCGACGACTTCACCCCGCGGACCCTGATCGAGGCGGCGTTCGACCCGTACCTCACCGCCTTCGCGCGGCTGCTGCCGGGGCTCGTCGCCGCGTGGGACCGACTGCCGGAGCACGACGCGCGGAAGGCGAGGCTGGCCGGCCCGGTCGGACTGCTCCGCGACTGGAACCACCGGTGGTCCGCGAGGTCGACGGCGACATCGGTGGCCGTGTTCTGGGGTGAGGACATCTGGGCGCTCACCTCCCAGGCGGCGGCAGCGGCCGGGATGTCGGGATGGGACTACATCGCCGGCCGCGCCACCGACGCGCAGCGGCTCGGCGCGCTGGAGACGGCGACGCGGCGGCTGCGCGGGAACTTCGGCGACTGGCGGGTGCCCTGGGGCGAGATCAACCGCTACCAGCGCAACAACGGTGCGGTCGTCCAGGAGTTCAGCGACGCCAAGCCGAGCATCCCCGTCCCGTTCGCCTCGGCACGCTGGGGCTCCCTCGCCTCGTTCGGGGCCAGGGCGTACCCGGGTACGAAGCGCTACTACGGCACCAGCGGCAACAGTTTCGTGGCGGTGGTGGAGTTCGGGCCGCGGCTTCGCGCCTGGGCGGTGACGGCGGGCGGGGTGAGCGGGCACCCCGACTCACCGCACTTCGACGACCAGGCCGAACGCTACGCGAGCGGCGATCTGCGGCCCGTCTACTTCTATCCCGACGACCTCAGGGGGCATGTCGAGCGGAGGTACCGGCCCGGCAGGTGACGGGCGCCCGGGTGCGTGGACGGGGTGCCTGCCGGGGCGCGTGGACGGGGTGCGTGGACGGAATCAGGCGTGCAGGATGGGCCGGTAGATCAGTTCCTGGATGTGGCTGTCGAGCGTCCGATGTTCGATCAGCTCCAGGTCGAAGTCCGCCGCGCCCTGGAAGATCGGGTCCAGTCCGGTCCGGCCGGTGATCACCGGGTAGAGCGTGACCTGGACGCGGTCGACCAGACCGGCGGCCATCAGCGCCCTGTTCATCGCCAGGCTGCCGTGCGAGCGCAGCGGTACGGCGGACTCCTCCTTGAGGCGCGCGACGACATCGACGGCGTCGCCGCTCACGAGCGTCGCGTCCGGCCAGTCGAGGGATCCTTCCAGAGTGGTCGACACCACCGTCGCCGGAGTGTTCACCATCCGGGTGACCCACGGGTCACGTACCTCGGACTCCTCGGTGCTCTCCGCCAGCATCCGCGCGAACAGCCGGTAGGTGTTGGCCCCGAAGACCATCCGCTGCTCCTCGCCGTACAGGCCGAGGCGGCGGTCGAGGAGTTCGGGGCCCTGCTTGCCCCAGTAGCCGGTCCAGTCGCCGCCGGCGGCGCCGAAGCCGTCGAGGCTGGAGAAGACGTCGAATGTGTAGGTCGCGGTCACGATGGTCTCCTGAGTGCGGTTGGTGGCCTGTCGGAGACAGAGACTGCCGCCCACGGCAGGACTCATCGCCGTAGCGCGCCGGGAGTGAGCTCCCTGATGACCCGTGCGAGTCCCGCCGGCTGGTCCAGGGGGACGTGTCAGGGCGTCAGTACGCCACCGTCTCGCAGAAGGTCTCCGCCCAGGCGGAGGCGCCGTGCTCGTTGGCCGCGCGCACCGTGACGCAGATCTCGTCACCGGAGTACGGGCCCTTGATCGTGTAGCTGGTGCCGCCGGTCGAGTATGTGGTGTCGACGCTCTTCTCGGTGAAGTCGCTGCCCTTGTTGGTGTAGTGGACGTCGTATCTGGTCGCTCGGGGGATCGCCGACCAGCTCACCTTGATCGGCATGTCGCACGCGCCGACGCAGGAGTTGGTGTAGTCGACCCGGTAGCCCGTCATCGCCGGCGGGCGCGAGCCGGCGGACGTGCCTCCTGCGCCGGACGAATCTCCGCCGTCCGAGCCGGCGGACCCTGCCGAGTCCGACCCGCCGCCGGTGGCGGAGCCGCCGCTGTCGGAGTCAGGGACCTCGTCGGACGAACTGCCGCCGCTCTCCTTGGCGTTCGGTCCCTCCGGCTTCTCCTCGCCGACCTGCCTCTTCTCGCCGTCCTCGCCCTTGCCGTCGTCCCCGCCCTTCCCGTCTCCTCCCTTGGCAGGCGAACTGGTGGGCGCGCTCGGCGAGTTGTTGCCGCCAGGAGTCGCACTCGCGCTGCTTCCCGGCGACTTGGCGCGCGTTCCGTCATCGTCCCCGAAGGGCTGGAGCAGGACGACCGAGCCGCCGCCGACCGTGATGACCGCGACGATGGGCAGAACGACGAGCGTACGGCGGCGGCGGGGCCGCCGTTCCGGCTCCCGCCGGGTAGCGGGGTCGTTGTCCGGCGGGACGATTTCGGGAGGCCCGTCCTTCGGCCGCAGCCCGACGGTCTCCACGTCCACCGGCTCCTCGCGCACCGGCGCCGCCTCGGCGTCGAGCAGCCGTGCGGACTGCTGCGCCAGGTGCGTGACGACACCGGCAGGCAGCCAGGCGCCGCGCGCGGCGCTGGGCCGGGGCCGCTCGGGGTCCGCCAACAGCTCGTCGACGTCCGGCCGTTGGTCGATGCCCTTCGTCAGGCACCGGGCGATGAACGCCCGCAGCGCGGCGTCCTCGACCCGCGTCAGATCGGGTTCGCCCTCCACGATCTGGAACATCACCGCGTGCTGATTGCTGGCCCTCTGCCCGAAGGGGAGCTGGCCGGTCGCCGCGTACGTCAGCACACACCCGAGGGTGAACACATCGCTCTTGGCCCCCACGCGCTCCCCGAGCACCTGCTCGGGCGACATGAACCCCGGGGAGCCGATGGCCATCCCCGTACTGGTCAACAGGGACTCCACGGACGTTTCGAGTGCTCGTGCGATCCCGAAGTCGATGACTTTCGTGCCGTCCACGGTGAGCATCACGTTGGACGGCTTCAGGTCGCGGTGCACGATACCGGCACCGTGAATATCCTTGAGTGCCCTCAGGAGCCCGTCGGCGAGGGCGTGCAGGGAGGCGGCCGGCAACGGCCCGTACAGCCGCACGACTTGTTCCAGCGAGAGTCCGGGAACGTACGCCGTGGCGACCCACGGCGGTTCGTCCGCCGGACCCGCGTCGAGCACCGGCGCCGTATACCGCTCGCCGACCTTCCGCGCGGCCTCGATCTCACGCCGGAACCGCGCCCTGAACTGCCGGTCGGACACATGCTCTTCGTGCACCACCTTCACGGCCACGGTCCGCCCGTTGTCCGACCGCGCGAGGAACACCCGCCCCATGCCACCCGCACCGAGCCGCCCGAGCAGCAGATACGGCCCGATGCGCGCGGGATCGCTCACCGCGAGCGGCTTGACACCCCCGTCCGCCCCGTCGTCCCGCCCGTCCGGCTCGTCGCGCCCGTCCCCGTCGGTACCGCTCATGATGGTGCTGCTCCCCGTTCTGCCCGCCTGATCGCGGGTCAACTCGGACGAGACTAGGGGTTGTTCAGGTACGTGGCGAAGCCGAGGTCCGCTGACAGGGGGCCGGGAAGGGGATGCCGCCGCTGATGTGTCTGCTCCATGCTTCGGCGGTCGGCGACTTCCGGCAGGGGCGAGGTCTTCGACGCTGCCGTCGGCCAAGTCGCCGACCACGGCGATCAGATCGGGCTGGGTCGCGTTGATGGTGTCGACGACCCGCTCCGTGAAGCCACGCCCCAGGACCGGCCCCAGATGAAGGTCGCTGACGACCGCGACGCGGAAGCCGTGCGCGCTGCGCGGCAATTTAGCCAGCGGGATGGTCAGGCGTTTCACCCGCGGGCCTTTCAGGACGCTGTACGTGCCGTGCCCCACCGTGCCGAGAGCGACCGCCGCCCAGGCGCCGCCCACGGTGCGGGCGATAAAGACCCGCCGTGACGCGGGGCTCGGTATGGGGACCGTGCGGACCTGCGGACCGTCGTTCGCGCGCGTAACGGTCTGCGACTTGACCGCGCCTCAGCGGAGGAGCAAGGGACGCACGACTTCGGCCGTCAGCAACGCGAGTGTCAGGTAGAGAAAGAGGGCTGCCCACAAGTAGCCGGGCCAGGACAGCACTTGCTGGAGCCGGAAGGGTGCGTGGGTGAGGCGGGCCGCGGTGGCGCCCGCCGCCAGGAGTGGTCCCGTGACAAAGACAAAGGTGGCCAGGATCCATGGGACGGAATGGCGCCGCATGGTGTCCCGAACGAGGCGCCACCAGACGTACCGGTGCAGTGTGGTCAGGGCGGCTATCGCGGCAAGTGCGGCGGTCGCGTAGAGAATCGGCATGTTGTTCCTGTGGGTTATGGAAGCCCGGTCAGGCGGAATGTGTCAGGCGAAGACCAGCCGCGACGCGCTACGCGGGCCGCATGCCGTCGAGCAACGACACCGTTTCCGACCACAGTTGGCGCTGCACCTGCTCGCCGCGTCCGGGCTCGGGGCACTGCAAGGGCTTGGCGTCGCGTACGGAGAAGTAACCGCCGCTGGTCGACGCGAACGCCGGGTCGGTCACGAGACGCAGGATGATTCCGGCGCCCCTGCGCGGGTCGCCCACCCTGAGCGTGCTCAGCACGCGGTGGAGAACGGCGGAGCCGGGCAGGTCCCGTCCCAGGCCGGTGACATTGAAGCCGGGATCGCAGCAGTTGACCGTGGTCTGAGTTGTGTCCAGACGCCGGGCCAGCTCCTGGGTCCACATGATGGCCATCAGCTTCGTGCGGCCGTACAGCGCCATCGACTCGCGCCGCGTGTACCGGGCGGTGGACCGCAGATCCGTGGCCGGTGTGATGCCGCCTGCCCGCCGGGCCGCCTCCGACGCGACGTTGACGACGCGCGCCGGAGCGGACGCCCGGAGCGTGCCGGTCAGCTCCTCGGTGAGCGCGAAGGGGCCGAGATAGTTCACCGCGGTCATCTCCGCGAGGCCCTCGGCCGTGGTGCGCTGACCGAAGGCGTGCAGGCCCGCGTTGTTGACCAGCGCGTCCACCCGCCCGTACCGCGCGGCGATCTCCCGCCCCGCCCGCCGCGCCTGCGCGACCAGGCCGAGATCGGCGAGGAAGACATCCGCCTGTACGTCGTCGGCCACACTCCCCAGCTCCGTCAGGAGCGCTCCGGCTTTGGCCTCGGACCGGGCCACAATGCCCAGCCGGTAGCCGCGGCGTACCAGGCCCAGGGCAGTGACGCGGCCCAGTCCGGACGTCGCACCGGTGATCACGGCAACAGGTCGGGTCGTGGTCATCACCACTCCATTCATGAGGTACCTCATGAATCCCGTGTGCGACGATACCCGACACCATGAGCGATCACGAAGCACCACCGGCCGGCACCGACCCAGCGCGTGCGGGCCTGCGGTTCCTGACCGTCGCCCACCAGGTCAGAGGCGCGGTCGACCAGCGCATGGCCGCCGCGGGACTGTCGCTGGCCCGGACCAAACTGCTTCAGCTGCTCGCCTCGCACGGCGGCATGCACCAGGCCGAACTCGCCGAGGCGCTCGGCCAGGCACCGCGCTCGGTCACCCAGGCCGTGGAAGCTCTCGAACGCCTCCACCTGATCACCCGCGCCACCGACCCCACCGACCGACGCCGCAAGACCGTCGAACTGACGGACAAGGGCCGGTCGGCCCTCACGGCCGGCGAGCACGCCGGCCGGCAGGTTCTGCGACAGATCTTCGGAGCCCTCGACCGAGGCCAACTGGCCGATCTGGAAAGGCTGCTCACCCGCACGCAGGCGTCCCTCGACGACACGCGTCGCGAACCGACCGACGTAGCGGACGAGATGACGCCCGACGTCAATCCGTAACACCCCGCCCGCCCCCATCACACGTCTAGCCGGAACAGGTCTCCGCATGACACGCCCCGGCCCCTGAGCTGCTGTACGGGTCCCAGGCGCGGTGGCCCATTCGAGGGCCATTTCACGGCGGTGCTTTCGCCTTCGGCGGTCGGACCGGTGTGGCGGGCTAGCTTGGCTGCACCGCCCTGGTGCGGACGCACCTCACGAGCGGCGTAACGGCTGTTCGTGCGCCCTGGTGGTCTCCTGGCGAGCGAGCAGAGGAAGCCTGACATGTCCAACCACTTCACCGGCCTCAGCCTTGGGGCGCCGCTCGGCGACCAGCGTCTCGATCTGTGCGATCTGTATGCCTTCGGGGCACCCGGCGATCCGAGCAGGACCGTTCTCATCCTCAACGCCAATCCCGACGCCGACGCCCTGCACCCCGACGCCGTGTACCGCCTCAACATCGACAACGACGGCGACTACCTGACCGACGTCGCCTTCAGCTGGGTGTTCAGCCGCCCGGCGGCCGACGGCTCGCAGACCTACAGCGTCTTCATGGCCACCGGCCCGGACTCCCGTAAGCCCGAGGCGGTCGGCACCAAGATCGTGTCGGACGCGGCGGTCTCCTTCGACACCGAGGCCAACGTGGTCACCAGCGGCGACTACAAGGTGGCCGCCGGCAGCCGCAGTGACGCCTTCTTCTTCGACTTCGACGGCATCCAGAACCTCTTCGACACCAGTGGCAAGCGGAATTTCACGGAACCGCATCTGAGCGGGGAGTCCCCGTGGACCGGTGTCGACTCCAACAGCACGGCCAACGTCTTCTCGATGGCCGTCGAACTGCCGACCGCCGAGCTGGCGCCCCGGTCCGAGCTGCACGTCTGGGGCCGGTGCAGTGTCCTGCGCGACGGTGAACTCGTACACGCCGACCGGGCCGGGCACCCGTCGGTGAGCAGCTTCTTCAACACCGACGACACCAAGGAGGAGTACAACGCGAGCGAGCCCGTCAACGACCGGGCGCGGTGGACGGACCAGTTCGTCCACCTGCTGGGGCACACCGGCGACTACGCGCGGGAGGAGGCGATCGCCGCGCTCGACGAGCACGGCATCCTGCCGGACGTGCTGCGCTTCGATCCGTCCAAGCCCGCCGCGTACCCCAACGGCCGTACGTTCACGGAAGACGTCATCGACATCCGCGTCGCGTTCCTCACCAAGAACGAGGCCCCGCCCACCGGCCTGACGCCGCACACCGACACCCTGAACCGCTTCCCGTACCTCGGCAACCCGCACCCCGCGCCCGCTTCCTGACGGTGCCGACCGACGTGACCTCGAACGACGCTGTGGCAGCCCTCGTGGAAGCCGCGGTCAACCGATTCGGAAGAATCGACGTGCTCGTCAACAACGCCGGAATCGGAAAGGTGAGCGCGGTCGAATCGGCGACGTTCGAGGACGACGTCCGCGTTCTCGGACAGTCTTCGCCAGGAGCTGGCGGGCACCGGTATCCAGGTCTCGGTGATTCATCCGGCGATCGCCGCCACCGACCTGCCCAGCGACGCGGAGGATGCGGAGATGCCTCCCCCCGTTCCGGCACAGCAGGCGGCGTGTCGTGCTGCCGCGTACGGCCAATATGCCGCTGCTCGGCGAGGCTCTGTCACCGCGTGAAGAGGGGCTCCGCGACCACCGGACGATTCCGGGACGGGCTTCGGGGTGCGGGGCTCGCACGTTGTCAGGGGCCCCACTGGTACCGCGGTACCAGTGGGGCCACGAAGAGTCGCCGTCGGCCGGGTCCTCGCCAAGATCGGGGCCAGGGAGCGCGTCCAGGCCGTGATCATCGCGTACGACGCGGGGCTGGTCCAGGCGAAGCCGTAGCGGGATGCGGGGGCGGGTGGCGACCGCCCCCACCGAGCGATCGGCACGGGTGTGTCAAACTCCTTGATATGCGTGAAGATGAAGATCAGCCGCTGGGCTTCCTGCTCTACCAGGTGATGGCCGCACTGCGTCCGCTTACGGCGGCGGAACTCCAGCCGCTCGGCATCGGGTTGCCGGAGTTCGTGTGTATGCGCAGCCTGTCCATGTTCCCGTCCCAGTCCAACGCGGAACTGGCCCGCCATGCCGGTGTGTCGCCGCAGGCGATGAACAAGGTCGTGCGGGATCTCCAGGAGATGGGCGCGATCGAGCGGCCGGCGACCGTGTCGTCGGGCAGGAGCCTGCCCGCCCGGCTGACGACCAAGGGCAAGGCCCTTTTCAAGGAGGCCGAGGCGGCGGTGGGTATCGCGGACGACCGCCTGATGACCCAGCTCGCGTCCGGTGAGCGGCTTGAGCTGAAGAAGCTGCTCCACGCGATCGACGCGCGCAACGTCGGGGGCGGGGCGACGGCGGCTCGGTCACGCCGGAGCGTGGCGAAGTAGCGGGCGGGCGCCGCGCGCGCCCGGGTCCCCCTGTCACGCCCCATCGACGACGGTCAGCTCGCGCCAGCGGGTCCCCAGCCGCTCGGCGCCCGTCTCGGTCACGACGACGGTGTCGCCCCTCGTGACGTCGTGGGTCCGCGGCGAAGGGGTGGGAGCCTCGGGTACCTCAAGGAACGGCTTGAGGATGAATGTGGTGTTCGCCGTGATCGGCAGCTCGGCCAGGTGGGACACGTCGCGGTTGGGGAAGAGCAGCCGTGGAGAAGGGTGAGCATGCCCCGTCGTCCGCGCCCGCCGCAGACTCCACGGCCGCGAAGACATGGTCTCGCGGGGTGAGCCGGTCCGGCACCGCTTGCATCCGCTGAGGTACGGCGCGGCCGGGGCCTACTACCGGTGGGGTACGCGTGGTGTCAGCCGTGGGCCGACGCCCCGGACCGGCCCGCCACCGCAGGATCAAGGGCATGACTTCGCCCACCACTTCCGGCCGCGCCAGTGCTGCCTTTGTCGGCACGCTCGTGGGAACCGCCGCCGGAATCGTGCTGGTTGCCGCCGCCGGAACGTTCTCCATGACGGTCGGCGGCATCTTCGCCGCCCTGGCGATCGGCGTACCCGCGGTGAGCGGTGCCGTGGTGGGCGCGGCTCTCACACCAGGTCACACTCGCTGGAATTCGAGGTGGATAGCGTGTCTTCCCCTCGCGGCTCCGCCGCGCCTTTCGTCCCGCCCCCGCCGGACCGGCCCGACCAGGCGCGCGTCAGCCGGTTCGGTGCCCTGGCCGGCTGGGCGCAGCGCCATCGCTGGGCCACCATCGTGCTCTGGGTGGCCGTTCTGGCCGCCATCACGCTCGGCTCCACGGCCGCAGGCTCCGCCTACAAGAACGACTTCACGCTGCCGGGCACCGACTCGCAGGCGGCGACCGACCTGTTCAAGAAGCACGGCTCGGACCAGGCCGGTGACAGCGTCGAGATCGTCTTCAAGGACCCGCAGGGCATCGCCGGCCGTGAGGACACCGTCGCTCCGATGCCGGCCCAGGTGAAGGGGATGGCAGGCGTCGCCGATGTCCGCAGCCCGTTCGCCGACGCCTCGGCGGTGTCGAAGGACGGCACCATCGCCTACGCGTCCGTGACGCTGGACGGCAAGACGGAAGACGTCCCCAGGGAGGACGTCGCGAAGATCATTCACACCGCCCAGGACATCGAGACCGAGGGGCTCCAGGTCGAAGTCGGCGGCGAGGCCGCGCGCAACGCAGAGGACAAGGAGGCGCCGACCGCCGAACTCGCCGGGATCGTGGCCGCCCTGGTCATCCTCGTCCTGCTCTTCGGCTCCCTGCTCGCGGCGTCCCTGCCGCTGATCACCGCGCTCTTCGCGGTCGGCAGTGCGATCGGCCTGATCGCCCTGGCCTCGCACCTGTTCACCGTCGCCGACTTCACTCCGCCCATCCTGATGCTCGTGGGGCTCGGCGTCGGCGTCGACTACGCGCTGCTGATCTTCTACCGCTACCGCCAGGAACTCCTGGCCGGTGTCCAGCCCGCCAAGGCGGCCCGTAAAGCACTCGACTCCGCCGGCCGCACCGTCTTCTTCGCCGGCTGCACCGTCATCGTCGCCCTGCTTGGCCTGGTCGCCCTCGGCCTCGGCTCCCTCCAGGGCATCGCCCTCGCGGTGGCCGTCACCGTCCTGGTCACCATGGCCGCCTCCCTGGTGCTTCTGCCCGCGCTGCTGGGACTCTTCGGCGGACGCATCCAGCGCCACGTCCTCAAGCAGGCCACCAAGGCCACCGCCAGGGGGAAGACCGAGGGCAGCCGCTGGCGCGCCATGGCCCTGGCCGTGCAGCGCCGCCCGGTCCCGACCCTCCTGGTCGGCGTCATCGCCCTGCTCGCCCTGTCCGCACCCGCGCTGAGCATGCGCCTGGGCTTCGCCGACTCCGGCAACGACCCCGAGGCCACCACCTCCCGGCAGGCGTACGACCTGCTGGCCGAAGGCTTCGGCCCCGGCTTCAACGGCCCCCTCATCGTCCTGGTCAAGGGCAACGCCCCACGGACGCCTGACCGGCCGTAACAGCCCGCGGATGTGCTCAGCTTCGGAGACCCGGCTGAGCACATCCGCGCAATTCACGGGCGCACCACGGGAACATCACCCGTTACGCCTCCGTGTGCCCGGCCCACCAGCCCAGCACATGGCCGATGTGCCTGACCATCAGCCGCTCGCACTCCTCGGCCGCCCCCGCCTCCAACAGGTCGAGCAGGTCCAGGTGTTCACGGGCGGACGCCTGGAGTTCCTCCGTCGCCACCAGATCCGCCAGGCCCGTCAGCCGTGTCTGGGCGCGCAGGTCGGCGACGATGTCGTGCAGCCTCGGGTTGCCGGCCAGCTTCAGCACAGTGAGGTGGAATGTTGTGTCGGCCTGTAGGTAGTGGGCCAGGTCGGCGTCGCGGGCGCCCCGTACGATCTCCTCGGCCAGGCCGCGCAGATGTGCCAGGTCCGCCTCGTGGAGCTTGCCCGCGAGTCGTCCGACCGCGGGGGCTTCCAGCAGCTGGCGTACGTCGACGATCGCGCGCAGTTCGTCCTCGCTCACCGCGGTGACACGAAAGCCCTTGTTGCGGACGATGTCGACCATGCCGCGCTTGGCGAGGTTGAGCATCGCCTCGCGGACAGGCGTGGCCGAGACACCGAAGCGAGCGGCCAGGGTCGGGGCCGAGAACACCTCACCGGCGGGCATCTGGCCGGAGACGATGGCCGCGGCGATCGCCTCCTCGACCCGCTCACGCAGGCTGCTCCCGGGTGTGAGCGGCCCCAGAGGAGGGCTGTCCGCAGTCGCCATGAATATCCCCATCACCAATCAACAGCCAATCTCTCTCAGTGCAATGGCACAGCTTACCGAGCGTCTTCCCTCCGCCGGATGTGACCGCTCAGGATCCGGCGTGGGTGGCGACCACCGTGTCAAGGGCGGCGGCCGGCACACCCCGGCCGTCGGAACGTGGCCAGTGCACGGTGAGTTCGTCGAATCCCGCCGCCGCCACATCCTGGGCGAACTGCCGGTAGGTGTCCGCGTCCCTGAACGGCCGCGTCTCGTCGAGCGCCACCTGCGCGATGCGGCGGATCCGCTTGCCCGGCGCCACCTCGGCGATGGCGGTGTCCAGGCTCCTGCTCTGCTCCGCGATCGCCGCCAGCCATTCCGGTGGCGCCGGCGACTGGCGATACGGCCCGTACGTCACCCAGGCCGAGCCCAGAAGTGCCGCCACCCGCATGCTCCGAGGGCCCGCCGCGGCGACGGTCAGGGGCACCCGGGGCCGCTGCACACAGCCCGGGATCATGCGCGCGTCCTCGGCGCTGTAGTAGACCCCGCGGTGGTCGGTGCGGTCCTGCTCCAGCAGCGTGGCGAGCAGCGTCGCCCACTCCTCGAAGCGGTTGCCGCGCTCCTTGCGGGTCATCGGCGCCTGGCCGAGCACGCGTGCGTCCGCGTCCTCCGCGCCCGCTCCCACCCCCAACTCCAGCCGCCCCGCCGACACATGGTCGAGGGTCATGACCTCCTTCGCGAACGGCACCGGATGCCGGAAGTTGGGCGTCGCCACCTGTGCGCCGAGACGCACGGTGGACGTCGCCCCGGCCGCCGCGGCGAGCAGCGGCACCGTGGCGAGCCAGGGGCCGTCGGCCAGGTCGCGCCACGAGAGATGGTCGTACGTCCAGACCGTACGCACCCCGGCCTGCTCGGCTTCACGGACCCGGGCAAGGAATGCCGCCGGGGTCTGGTCGGGCAGGACCAGACACGACAGAACGGGAACAGTCGTCATTTCAGTACTCCACCCTGCACCACGGTGCGGTTCCTTCTCCCGTCCCAGAGCAGCGTCTGGTCATCGGTGAGCGGGCCGTCCAGCAGAAGCAGGTCGGCGGTCGCGCCCACCTCGACGCGGCCCAGGTCGGGCCGGCCGATGAGTTCCGCGTTCACTCCGGTCGCCGAGCGCAGGGCTGCCTGCCAGCCGATCGCCTCGGCCTGCAGTCTCAGTCCGCACAACTGGTCGTCTTCCAGATCGGCCATCAGGTCGGTCCCGAAACCGACGCGTACCCCGGCCTGTTGGGCACGCCGCACCGACCTGAGGCCGTGGTCCAGCACCTCGGCGTTCTTGGCGCGCTGCACCGGGCTCAGGGCCACCTCCTGCCAGCGCCTGTCCATCGCGTCGTAGGCCGCGAGGGTCGGTACGAGGAACGCCTGTGCCTCGGCCATCGCGACGGCCGTGTCCTCGTCCAGCAGGTTGCCGTGCTCGATGGAGCGCACTCCGTTGGCGATCGAGTGCCGGATCGCCTCGGGTGAGTAGGCGTGTGCGGCGACGTAACTGCCGCGGCGCCGGGCCTCCTCGGTGACCGCCCGGATCTCCTCGGCCGAGTACTGCGGCACCCTGATCGGGTCGGTGGGCGACACCACACCGCCGGAGGTCATGATCTTCAGGGCGTGGGCGCCGCGGCGGAACCGGTCGCGCGCCGCCACCCGCAGATCGTCCACTCCGTCGACGACCTGGTTCATGGGCCCTGAGTGGAAGCAGACGTCCGTGTCGGCGGCACGCGGGTCGCCGTGACCGCCCGTCTGGCTCATGGCCGGGCCGGTCCACAGGTATCGCGGGGACTCGATCAGTCCGGCGGCGATCGCCTGGTCCAGGCCCGCGTCGCCCCCCGCGACGTCACGGACCGTGGTGAACCCGCGGCGCAGCGCCCGGCTCAGCCGGCGGGCGCCGGCCAGCGCGACGTAGCTGAGCGGTGCGTTCTCCAGCCGCCACGCGTCGAGGCTGGTCGCGTACGCGTGGAAGTGCGCGTCGATCAGGCCCGGCAGGAGCGAGGCCCCCGCGGCGGCGAGTGTCCGCGAAGCGGTACGGCCCCTGCCCGCGCCGGGTCCGACGGCCACGATCCGCCCGTCGTGGACGACCACGTCGGCCTCGGCGGGCTCGCCCTCGTGCAGCAGCGCGTCGGTGATGACGAGGTCGACGGTGGTCACGTCGGCGGTAGTCACGTCGGCGGTGGTCATGAGGCCGCCCTGAGCTGTGCCGTGGCCGACTCGTCGACGGCCCACGGCTGTTCGGTGATGACGACGCCGTAGGCGGACCGGGCCGCCTCGACCGACACGAAACCGTCGATGACGTCCTCCAGGACCTTGGCCGGCTCGCGTTCGAACGCGGGGCCGTAACCGCCCCCGCCGCCAGTGACGTTGGCGAGCACGTCCCCCGCCGCGAGCGAGTTGTAGCTGCCGCGGGTGACGACCTCGCGGTCGGTGCCGGGGTTGAGCACGATACGGGCGGGGACCGCGGGCTCGCCGCCGGCGATCGGCCACGGCGCCGACTTGGTGCGGTAGACCAGCGCGATGCCGGTGGACGGCGCGGTGAACCGGTAGACGCGCTGGACACCGACGCCACCGCGATGTCTGCCCGGACCCGAGGTGTCCGGCACATAGCCGTAGCGTTCGATGAACATGGGCGACTTCTGTTCCAGTACCTCGACCGGGTTGTTGCGGCATCCCGGCTCGGACATGTGCATGATGCCGTCTTCGCCGTCGCCGCCGGTGTGTCCGCCGAACCCGACGGCCTCGTTGGTCGCTTCGAGCCAGGGCTGACCCGTCCGCGGGTTCGTACCGAGTCCCATCATGGACGAGACGTCGCCACCGGAGCAGGCGGGAATGCGCTCCGGCATGCCCTGTGCCAGCGCCTTGAGGACGACTTCGCCGGCGAGCAGCCCGGTCCACAGAGTGAACGTGGGCATCGGCGGGACGGCGTGCATGACGCTGCCGGGGTCGGTGACGACCCGCAGCGGGGCGAAGTTGCCGGCCACCACCGGGGTGTCCGGGGTGGTCAGCGCCTTGAACACGAGACTGGAGAGCGCGATCGTCTGACCCACCGGCAGGTTGATGGGGCCGCGTACGTCGCGTTCGCTGCCGGTCCAGTCGATGACGAACTCGTCCTCGGTGACGGTGACCGTGGCCTTGAGGAGGATCTCGCGATCGGTGTCGATGCCGTCGGAGTCGACGATGTCGGTGGCGCTCCAGGTGCCGCGCGGCAGTTGGGCCAGCGCGAGCCGGGCCAGTCGCTCGCCGTGGTCGTTGATCGACCCCATGGCGGCGACGAGTACGTCGGTGCCGTGCTGGGCGGCCAGTTCCTGGGTACGCCGTACTCCGGTCACGCAGGCCGAGACCTGGGCCTGCAGGTCGCCGACGGTCCTCTCCGGCATCCGCGAGTTGAAGCGGACGATGTCGAAGATCTCCTGGTTGGGCACGCCCGCGCGGTAGAGGCGCGAGCCCGGGAAGAACATGCCTTCCTCGTACATGTCGGTCGAGTCGAGCACGTACCCGGGGTTCTTCTGCTTCAGGTCGAGCACATGGATGCGGCACGAGGCGAAGCCGATGAGCCGCTCGTCGACGTGGACCGGTGCGAAGACGAGGGTGTCCAGTGTGTGCGCCGACGACCAGTAGGGGTAGTTCAGCAGGAACACATCACCGGGCGCCATGTTCTCGGCGCCGATGTGCTCGACCGCCCGGCGGATCCCGTAGTCGTTGCCCCGCGTGAAGATCGCGATGCCGGGTGCGTCGGCGACCACGTCGCCGTTCGCGTCGTGCACGCCGATGCCGTAGTCGTGGATCTCGTACACCACGGTGTTGTACGCCGTCCGGCACAGGTTGCGGGCCATCTCCTCGGCGGTGGCTAGCAGCGCGTGCCGGATGACCTCAAGGGTGATCGCGTCGGTCACTGGTCCTTCTCCTCGGCCTTGACGCTGATGACGAGTTCGCCGTGCCGCGCCACGCGCAGCCGGTCGCCTGTGTGCAACACGGTGGTGGCGGTGTGCTCGGCGACCACGGCGGGCCCCTCGATCACGTCGCCGACCAGCAGTGACTCCCGGCTGACCAGGCGGTAGGGCACACCTGTGTCGGAGTGGGCGAAGACCTGGCGCCGGCCCAGCACCGGCGGCTCCCCGGCGGTGCGCTCCGGGTGCAGGGGCCAGGCGGGCTTGTCGACCAGGCCGACCGCTCGCAGCCGCAGTGTCACGATCTCGACCGGGTCGTCCATGACATGGCCGTAGAGCCGCTCGTGGAGCGCGCGGAAGCTTTCCGCGAGGCTGTCGGCGACGTTCTCGGCCGGGTGGGGCACCGTCGCCGCGTGTTCCTGGCCGGAGTAGCGGAGGTCGACCGAGCGGTGCAGGACGCGGCTCTCGGGGCCGAAGCCCTCCTGGTCCAGGGCCGTGTTCGCCTCCGCCTCCATGGCGGCGAACGCCTCTTCGAAGTACGAGTCCGGCGTCGAGGCCAGGGGGAGCACATCGGTGCGCGCGAAGTCGTGCTGCACGTCGGCCATCAGCATGCCCAGTGCCGAGAACGCGCCCTGTCCCGGCGGCACGATGACGGTCGGGATGCCGAGTTCACGGGCCACGTCCACGGCGACCAGCCCGCCGCCGCCACCGAACGAGAGCAGCGCGAAGTCCTTGGGATCGCGGCCGAGTTCGACGGTGATCGCCCGGACCGCGCCGACGATCTTGGTGGTCGAGATGCGTATGACGCCGCGCGCCACCGTACGCAGGCTCATGCCGAGCTGATCGGCGATCGGCCGCAACGACTTGGCGGCGAGATCCTGGTCGAGGACCAGCGAGCCACCGAGCGGTACGTCACTGCCCATGTAGCCGAGTACCAGGGCGGCGTCGGTGAAGGTGGGCCGGGTGCCGCCCCGCCCGTACGCCGCCGGCCCCGGCGATGCCCCGGCACTCTGCGGACCGACCTGGAGCGCACCGGCCGCGTCCAGCCAGGCGATCGAGCCACCGCCCGCGCCGATGGTGTGGATGTTCAGGGACGTGGTGTTGATGGGCAGCCCCTCGAACTCGGCGCCCTGGTGCAGCACCGGCTCGCCGTCGAGGACCAGCGAGGCGTCCAGGCTGGTGCCGCCCATGTCGATGGTGATCAGGTTGGGGACGGCGATCACCTTCGCCAGGGAGGCGGCGCCCACGACACCGCCGGCCGGACCGGAGAGGATCAGGTTGACCGGCTGCCGGGTCGCCGCGGCCGCTGTCATCGCTCCCCCGCCGGAGCGCGACATCAGGAACCGGCCGGTGAAGCCGCCCTCGTCCAGCCGCCTCGTCAGTGCTTCGAGGTAGGTCCGCATGATCGGCTTGATGTACGCGTCGAGTACCGCTGTCGAGGTGCGCTCGTACTCCCGGTACTCGCCGGACAGTTCGTGCGACAGAGTCACTTCGACGCCGGGTGCGACCTCTTGCAGGACCTCGCGCATGGCGAGTTCGTGCGCCGGGTTCGCGTACGCGTGCAGGAAGGCGACCGCGACCGCCTGGTACCCGCCGGCGGCGATCTCGGCGGCCACGAGACGTGCGCCGGCCTCGTCGAACGGCGTCGCGACACTGCCGTCGAACAGCGAACGCTCGACCACTTCGAAGGTGTCCCGCCGCTTCAACAGGGCTTCGGGCTTGCGGTAGGTGAGCGCGTACATCGGCCGCCGGTCGGTGCGCCCGAGCAGATAGACGTCACGGAAACCAGCGGTGGCCACCACCGCCACCTTGGCGCCGGTGCGGGTCAGGAGCGAGTTGAGGCCGAGCGTGGAGCCATGGTTGAAGGTCGTCACCTCGCTCAGCGCCGCCTCGGCGGCGGCGAAGGCCGCGAGCACCCCCTTGGTGGGCTCGGCGGGGGTGGTGGCCACCTTCTCGAACCGCAGTTCCCCGGTCTGCGGGACGAGTTTCACCACATCGGTGAAGGTGCCGCCGACATCGACGGCGACGCGTACTTCAGCCATGTTCAACCTTTCAGCGTTCAGGGAAGTGGTCAGCGCCGGCGGCGGTCGGCGGCTGCCAGCGCCACCGCGGCCAGGATGATAACGCCTGTGACCAGGTCTTTCATCTGCGGATTGACGTTGAGGATGTCGAAGCCGTTGCCGATCAGGGCGATCAGGAAGACACCCACCAGCGAGCGCCAGACCGCGCCGATCCCTCCGTAGATGCTGCTGCCGCCGAGGATGACCGCGGCGATGGCCTGTAGTTCGAGCCCGGTGCCCGCCTGTGGCTGACCGGACGCGAGGCGGGAGACGCCGATCGCGCCGGCGATGCCGACGGCCAGACCGCTGAGCGCGAACACGATGACCTTGACCCGGTCCACACGTACGCCGGAGAGATGAGCCGCCTCCGGGTTGCCGCCGACGGCGAACACATGCCGGCCGAAGACGGTGCCGTTGAGCAGCAGAGACGCGACGGCGAAGACGGCGATGAGGATGAGGACCGAGAAGAAGATCCCGGCGACTTTGCCGCGCCCGAGTTCGGAGAAGCCGCTCGTGGTCACGGTGATCAGTGAACCGCCGGTGACCAGCACGGCGACGGCCTTGTAGACAAGGCTGGAGGCGAGGGTGGCGAGGAACGAATGTACGTTCAGACGGGTCACGGCCAGCCCGTTGAGCGCTCCCATCACCAGGCCCAGTACCGGTGCGGCGAGCAGGGCGAGCCAGACGCTGCCGGTGGACGTGGCGATCGACGCGGCGACCACGCTGACGACCGAGTACATCGCCGCCGTGGAGAGGTCGAACGCCCCCGAGACGATGACGAACGTACCGGCCACGGCGATGATCGCGAGCGGTGCGTTCTGGTTGAGGATATTCATGATGTTGGTGAAGGACAGGAACGACGACGAGATGATCGACAGCGTCACGAAGACCGCGACCAGCAGGATCAGTGCCGCGTAGTCCCGGGCGAAGGCGATGACACGGGGGCCGATCGGGGTGCCGCCGTGGACGGCGGCACCCGCGCCGGTCTCGCGCGAGGTTTCGGTGGCGGTCATTGGACGGACTCCTTTGCCTTTCCTGCTTCGCCTGTTCCGGCCGGGTCCGCGACATCGAACAGCCGCCGGAGAACGTCTTCGACGGCCAGGCCGCGCGGGTCCACCTCGTCAAGTACCTCGCCGCGGCTGACCAGATGGGCCCGGTGGGCGAGGCCGAGTACTTCCTCGTGTTCCGAGGAGATAAGCAGCACCCCGATGCCGCGGACCGCCAGATCGGCGATGAGCTCGTAGATGGCGAGCTTGGCGCCGACGTCGACGCCGCGGGTCGGCTCGTCGAGAATCACCAGCTTCGGGTCACCGACCAGCCACTTGGCGATCAGAGCCTTCTGCTGGTTGCCGCCGGAGAAACTCTGCACCGGCAACTCGGGCCTGGCCGGGCGCAGTTCCAGGCGGCGGACCAGCTCGTCCACCTGTTTGCCGACCGCCCTTCGGTCGATCACGCCGAGCCGGGAGAAACGGCTCAGAGAGGGGAGCGTCATGTTCTCCGTGACGCTGCGCTGGAGTACGAGGCCCTGCCCGTGCCGGTCCTCGGGGACCAGCACCAGGCCCGCGTCACGGCTCTGCCGGGGCGTCGTCCGGCCGAGCGCGCGGCCGGCCAGCGTGACGGTTCCGGCGGTGACCCGGTCGGCGCCGATCAGGGCGCGGGCGATTTCCGTGCGCCCGGAGCCGACCAGCCCCAGCAGACCGACGATCTCGCCGGGCCGTACCTCGAACGAGGCCCGCTTCACGCCCCGTTCGCTGGCCAGCGCCTCCACCTTGAGGAGCGGTGCCACTTCCGGGCGGGGCGCGGGCGGCAGCGGCGGGAACGAGACGGCGAGCTCCCGGCCGAGCATCGCCTCCACCAGGGACGACTTGGTCTGGTCCGCCGCGGGCGCCGTGCGGATCTTGCGACCGTCGCGCAACACCGTGACGGTGTCGCTGACTTCGAGCACGGCGTCGAGGAAGTGCGACACATAGACGACCGCCCGTCCCTGCGCGGTGAGCTGGCGGATCACCTCGTGCAGCCGCCGGGTCTCGTGTGCGGTGAGCGACGAGGTCGGCTCGTCCATCACGATCACCTTGGCCTGCCGGGCGAGCGCGCGCAGGATCTCGACCTTCTGCTGGTCGGCGATACGCAGATCGCCGACCCGTGCGTCGGGGTCGAGGCCGAACCCCGTGATCTCGTCGAGCTCGGCGAACCGACGGCCCTGGTCATGTCGCAGAAGGCCGAATCGGCTCTGCTCGACACCGAGGAACACATTCTGAGACACCGTCAGATCACGTACGAGCGACAGCTCCTGAGCGATCATCACGAGCCCGCGCCGCTGCGCCCGTACCGTGTCCCAGCGCCCGACCGGCTGACCGTCGACCCGGACGTGCCCGGAATCGGGCGTGTAGACACCGGACACGATCTTGCCGAGGGTGGACTTCCCTGCCCCGTTCTCCCCGACCAGGGCGTGCACGCTGCCCGCGTGCACCGCCAGGTCGATGGCGTCCAGGGCCACTGTTCCGCCGAACCGCTTGGTGATGCCGGTGAGCTCGACGACCGGCTGGGCGGTGACCATCGGCGTCAGCCGTTCCACTCGCCGGTGAAGTCCGGGGTCTTGGTCAGCGTCTCCTTGGTCGCGTACGGCTCGGTCCCGCCGATGTCGTCCGCGTTGACGACGGCCTTCGCCGTGCCTCCGTCCATCGCCTTCACCAGCTCCTCCATCGCCGCCTTGCCCATGCTCGCGGGGAAGTTGATGTACGCGCCCTTCCATGTGCCCGCGCGGACGGCGGCCACGGCGTCCTTGGTGCCGCCGGCGCCGGTCAGATAGATGCTGCTCGGCTTGATGCCCGCGTTCTGGAGGGCGATCTGGGCTCCCGCGGCCTCCTGGTCGGCGTTCGACAGGATGACGTTGATGTCCTTGTGGGCCTGGAGCACGTTGCTGATCGCCTTGAGCGAGGTGTCCCTGTCGTACTGGCCCTCGACCGTGCTGACCACCTTGATGTTGGGGTG
Source organism: Streptomyces sp. NBC_01716 (assembly GCF_036248275.1). NCBI lineage: Bacteria > Bacillati > Actinomycetota > Actinomycetes > Kitasatosporales > Streptomycetaceae > Streptomyces > Streptomyces sp. NBC_01716. Next base: position 699,198 of record NZ_CP109181.1, read on the forward strand.
GGCGCCGAGCACCTTGTTGTAGGCGTCACGGCGGGCCACGTCGAGCGGCGTCGACAGGTTGCCGACGAGCAGTACGGCATTGCAGGGATTGATCTCGGCGCAGTAGGTGACCACGCCGTCGGCCTGCTTCTCCGCGGCCATGGCGGGGGGCACGCCGACGGTGGTGACCACGCCGTCGACCTGCGGTTCCATCTTGTTGATGTCCGGTCCGACGGGGTTGAGCACCGTCGCGACGGGGATCTTCTTGGACAGCGGGAATGCCGCTGCCAGGCCGACACCGTCGTTCGGCACGACGACGACGCCGTCGTAGTTTCCGGTGCTGGTGACGTTCTGGAGCTGCGACAGCTGTGTGTTCGAGTCGAACTGGCCGTCGAGGAGCTTCAGGTCGATCTTCTTGCCGGACGCGGCCGCGGCTTCCTTCACGCCTTTGTAGACGGCCTGGTTGTAGCCGTTCTGGCTGGAAGCCGCGAGCACGGCGACCTTGAGGGTGTCGCCGTCCGAGCCGGCCGAATCGGCGGCTCCGCAGGCGGTGAGCAGGAGGGCGGTGGCAGTCAGTGCCACGGTGCCGGAGATGCGCAAACTGTTCATCGGAGAGCCTCCGGTTTGATTGCTGTGGCACAGTGATATGTCACACTGCACACTCGGCGAAAGAGTCCGACGGTAACAACTGTGTTTCGGCCAGTTGCCTCAGGCGGAGTGGTTTCCCCAGTTCAGCGAATCGCCGGCGGCCGCACGGCGCTGGGGAACCCGCCAGGGGTTGTCGTCGCGCAGCGCCGCAGGCAGCAGCTCCGGCGGGCAGTTCTGGAAGGTGACAGGCCGCAGGAAGCGCTCGATCGCGGCGGTGCCTACAGACGTCGTCCCCGGGGCCGTGGTGGCCGGATAAGGACCTCCGTGCTGCATCGCGGGAGTCACCGCGACACCCGTGGGCCAGCCGTCGAACAGCAAACGGCCCACGCGTTCCCTCAGCACCGCGACGAGCCGGCGCAGCCACGCGTCGTTCTCACCGGATCCACGGTGCACCGTGGCCGTCAGCGCGCCCGGGAACAGCTCACCGATCGCCTCCACCAACAGGTCGGGCCGGTCCGGGGCGTAGCGCACGACGATCGACAGCGGGCCGAACGCTTCGTCGAGGAGCGTGCCGCGGCGCTTCAGCAGATCGTCCAGGCTCACCTCGACCAGGGTCGGTGCCGCCCGGCTCCCGCCGTCCGGATCGGCCTCCACGGCTCCCTCGGCCAGTACGGACACTCCTGGGGTGGCGAGCACGGTGGCACGGCGCTCGGTGTAACCGGCGGCTATGCCCTCGTACAGGAGTGGATGGCTCGGCACCGCGTCCGCCGCCGAGCCGAGGCTCGGGGCGAGGCCGTGGTCCTCGGGAAGGAACAGGAAGCCGGGTTTGGTGCAGAGTTGCCCGGCCGAACCGGACACACTGGCGACGAAGCCGGACGCGATCGCGTCGGCGCGTTCGGCCAGCGCACCCGGCGTCACGATGACCGGGTTCACACTGCCCAGTTCACCGTAGAACGGGATCGGGCGCTCGCGCCCGGCGGCGATCCCGGCGAGCAGCCGGCCGACTTTGAATGATCCGGTGAACGCCGCCGCGGCGATCCGGTCCTCGCGCAACAGCCCTACGGCGGCGTCCTGGTCGAAGACCACTTCGAAGGTCTCCGCGGGCAGGCCGGTCTTGACCAGCGCGGAGCGCACCTTCTCGGCGGTCAGCGCCGACAGACGCGGGTGACCGGGGTGCGCCTTGAGGACCACCGGACAGCCGGCGGCGAGCGCGGAGGCCGTGTCACCGCCGGCTACCGAGAACGCGAACGGGAAGTTGCTCGCGGCGAACACCAGCACAGGACCCACCGGCAGATTGAACCGCCGCAGATCGGGACGGGGGCCCAGGACGAATCCCGCGTCGGCCTCGTCGATACGTACGTCGAGGAACTCCCCCTCGGCGCAGACGTCGGCGAACATCCGCAGCTGCACGACCGTACGCTTCAACTCCCCGGCCAGCCGCGCCTCGGCCAGCCCGGTCTCGGCCATCGCCTGCGGTATCAGTTCGCCGGCGGCAGCCGTCAGTTCGTCCGCTATCGCGTTGAGCACGCGTGCCCGCTCGGCGGGCGAGGTCTCGGTCAGGTCCATCAGTCCTCCTCGGAGGAGAGTGCGGCGATTCCGGAGATCGCGCGTTCCATGGCGGCCCGCACCTGCTTCTCGTGGGTCGGGGTGAGCGGCCCGCGTGGCGGGCGGCACGGACCGCCGAACCGGCCGACCATGTCCATCCCCAACTTGATGGCCTGCACGAACTCCGTCCGCGAGTCCCAGCGGAAGACCGTGACCAGTTGCTTGTAGAGCTCCCGCGCCTGCTCGTACCGGCCGGCCGCCATGTGCTCGTAGATCGCGACGGACTCCGCCGGGAAGGTGTTGGGGAACCCGGCGAACCAGCCGACGGCGCCGTCGAGCATCAGCTCCAGGAGCACGTCGTCGGCGCCCGCGATGATGTCGATGTCGCAGAGCTCGCTGATCTCGAAGGCCCGCCGGACGTCCCCGCTGAACTCCTTGACCGCCACCACCTCGTCGATCTCGGCGAGCTGCGCGACCAGTTGGGGCACGAGATCGACCTTGGTGTCGAACGGGTTGTTGTAGATCATCATCGGCAGGCCGACCTCGGCGATGTGCCGGTAGTGGTCGACCACCTGCTCGTCACTGGCCCGGTAGAGGGTCGGCGGCAGGGCGAGTACTCCGTCGGCGCCGTCCTCCTTGGCCAACTCGGCCCAGCGCTTGGCCTGATGCCAGCCCGCGCCGTGCACACCGGCCACCACCAGTCCGCGCCCATCCACTGCCTCCACGGCCACCTGGACCACGCGGCGCCGTTCCTCGTCGGTCAGCGACGAGTACTCGCCGAGCGAGCCGTTCGGTCCGACACCGCGGCAGCCGTTGCCGATCAGCCAGTCGCAGTGCTCGGCGTAGCGGTCGTAGTCGACGGCGAGTCCCGCGGGGGCGGAGCTGTCCGCCTTGTAGGGCAGCGTCGTCGCGACGATGACGCCGCCGAGGTCGAATTGTTTGCCGGGCATGGTCTGCCTCTCGTTCGATGGGGGTCGCAATGAGCAGTACCATGTCACATGCCACACGCCATGAGTAGGCATCGCACACGGAAATGACGTGTCCGTGCCCTACAGGGCGGCTCGGCCATATCTCCAGTAGCCGCGGAAGGAGATGTCGGAGCGGGGGACGCCGCGTTCGCCTACGAGATGCCGGCGAACGCCGGTGGCCAGCGACGCTTCGCCCGCGGTCCAGGCGTAGAAGGGCCCTTCCGGGAGCCGGGCACTCCTCACCGCCTCCAGAGCGAGGGAGCCCGGCTTCGCCGGGGTCTTCGTATCGCCGTCGCGGGGCAGCCAGTTGACGGTGGTTCCCGGGGGTGCGACGACGTCGTGGCGGATGTCCTCAACGGCGGGGACCTCAAGGAAGACCTCGGCGGGCAGCGTTCCTGCCGAGCGCTCCAGGATCGCGAGAATCGCCGGAAGCGCGCTCTCATCACCCGCAAGTAGCTGCCACCGGGCGCCTGTCGAGGGTTGGTAGCCGTATCCCTCGTCGAAGAACGCGACTGTCTCGCCGGGCCTGGCCGTCAGCGCCCAGGCAGTGCCGGGTGCCGGCGGCCCGTCCTGCTCGTGGAGTGAGATCTCCAGATCGAACGCCGAAGCCTCGGGCCGGAACCACCTGATCGAGTACGACCTGACGCGTGGCCGTCGCCTGCCGCTCCGCAAGGTGCGCTGGAGCATCCACCGCCCGCCGGTCGGCAGCACGACCTCGTCGTTGCCGGGGTCGGCGAAGAACAGCCGGCCCGACTGGTCGTACGGCGGCGACCTGCGCTTCGGAGCCGAAGACGTTTCCCTGCACGACCTCGGCACCGAGAACCCCCTGGTCCGCTACCGGGACACCGCCGGCTCGACGAAGACCGTCAGCTGCGACTTCGTCGCCGGCAGCGACGGCTTCCACGGCGTCAGCCGGACCGCCGTACCCGCCGGAGTCCTCACCAGCGCCACCCACGAGTTCGGATACGCCTGGCTCACCGTCATGACCGACGTGCCGGCGGACCCCCTGGCCGTACTGGCGGTGCACTCCCGCGGTTTCGCCGCACAGATCACCCGCGGCCCGAACGCGAGCCGCCTCTATCTGCAGTGCCCGCTGACCGACACCGTCGGCCAATGGCCGGACGACCGTGTCTGGAGCGAACTGGAAGCCCGCTTCGGCTCGCCTGTGCCGCGAAAGGGCCCGATCACGAGCAAGCAGGTCGTACCGCTCCGCGGTGTCACCTTCAGCCCCATGAGCCACGGCAGGCTCTACCTTCTCGGGGACGCGGCACACCTCATCTCGCCCATGAGCGCGCAGGGCATGAGTCTCGCCCTCCACGACGCCGACGTGTTCGCCCGCGCGGTCGTCCACCAGGTCTCGGAGCGGGATTCCAGCCTGCTCGACAGCTACTCCGAGACCTGCCTGGACCACACATGGCAGCAGCAGGCGTCGTCGGTCTGGATGACCGAGGCGATGCACGATGCCGGCGACCCCTCCTACGAAGGGGAGTTCCGCCGGCAGATCGCAAGGAAGAACCTGGAAACCATGCTGGAGCCACTGCCGGCGAATGGCCCGTCCGCGTAACCCGGCGCCGAGCGGCCGGCCCCCGGTGGTCGGGCCACTCGGCGACCCCGGGCGCAGGCTACGCTTGCCCCCATGTCTGCCGGGGATCTCATCAATCGCCGCTCCGCGGTGCCGTTCTATTCGCAGCTCAAAGATCTCATCCTCGCGGACATCCAGTCCCGCGGACTCGAACCCGGCGATCGACTCCCCGGCGACTTCGAGCTGTGTCAGCAGTACGACGTCTCGCGCACTGTCGTCCGTCAGGCCATGGGCGAGCTCGAACACGAGGGCGTCATCCGCCGCGAGAGAGGTCGCGGCACATTCGTCGCGGACACCCACGCCCCGAGCGTCTTCGGGCACGCCTTGATCGGCTACTTCGAGGACATCCAGTCGGGATCGGGAACCCATCACACGGTTGTGCGGCGCAAGGGCCTGGTCCCGGCGTCCGAGGCAGTCGCCAAGGACCTGGCGGTCAAGGTCGGCGAGATGGTGGTGGAGGTGCAGCGCGTCCGGTCGATGGACGGCGCACCGTGGGCGCTGACCCTCACCCAACTCCCGCTGTCCGTCGGTGAGGGACTGCTCACCGCCGATGTGGACGATCTCTCCCTTTTCGGGGTGCTTGAGCAGCGGTTCGGTGTTCGTTTCGATCACGCTCGGCGCCTCATCGAGGCCGGCGTGGCCGCCGACGAGGTGGCGGAGGTGCTCGGCCTGCCCGCCGGGGCTCCCGTCCTGATCATGCGCAGCGTCTCGTACGACGCCGCCGGACGACCGCTGGAGCGGTTCACCGGGCATCACCGAGGAGACCTCAGCCGCCTTGAGGTCGACGTCCGCCGACAGACCGACTGACCGGCCGAATCCCTGACCTCACCGGCCGGCCCGGCGCCGCTCCGGCCGCCGCCGGACGTCCACGTCGCACACCCCGATGGGTTGACATCCTGTAATTACATTTGCATCATTGCTCTCGCGTTCAATGTCGACCCGCACTGGACCGTGGCATTCGAGCAATGGAGCAATGGAGCCGACTATGGCAGTCCTCCCCAGAACGGCCGCTTTCATCGCGGCGACCACGGCGGTGATCCTGGCGATGGCCGGAACGGTGACCTACAACATCGCCAACAATTCCTCGAACGCGGACGCCGTCACCTGGTGGGTTCCGGACTGGGACTACGACACGGCCAAGAAACTGGTCACGGCCTTCGAAAAGGAGAACTCCGGCGCCACCGTCAATCTGGTCAAGACGACAGGTGACACGGTCGCCAATCGCACCTCCGTCGCACTGAACTCCGGAGACGTTCCCGACGTCATCACCGAGTCGACCTCCCGCATCAAGGGCTATGCCCGAAAAGGTCAGTTGACGGACCTCAGCGGCCAGTACGGACCCGCCACGCCGAAGTCCGACTTCGCCCCCGGACTTGTCGAATCGCTCACCGATCAGGGCAAGACGTATGCCGTGCCCTACCGCTGGGCGACAAACGCCCTGATCTACAACCCCGACCTCTTCGAAGCCGCCGGAATCGACTCCCCGCCCAGAACCTGGGCCGAATTCGAGGAAGACGCCAAGAGGCTCACCAAGGGAAATGTCGTCGGGACCGCCTGGCCGATGCAGGGGGATCCGAGTGACCTGACCCTGCGCCTGCTGGACTTCGCGATCTCCGACGGGTCGACGATCAAGAACGGGGCGCCGGAGCTCACCGAGCCCTCGGTCAAGAACGCCCTGGATCTCATCGGTGGATCCATCAGGGCGGGCTGGGCCAGCCCGAGCTCGTTCGAACTGGACAACACCGCCATCCATGAACTGTTCCTGCAGGGACGAGTCGCGATGTATCAAGGCGGTGTTTTCGACGTGGATGACGCGGTCACGCACAAAGCACCCATCGCCACGGCCGAGTTGCCGGGTCCGAACGCAAGCTCGGTCGGTACCGCCCAGGGAAGTGGATGGGCCTATATCGTGCCGGCCAAGGCCCAGCACAAGGACGCGGCGGAGAAACTGGTCGCCTTCCTCGGTAAGCCGGCCAACATGGCTGCTCTGACGCTGACTTTCCCCGCCCGGCTCAGCGCGTTCAAGGACGCGAAGTTCCAGACCGAACTGCGCGAGCCGTACGTCCGGCAACTCACCGACCACTCCACCCCGGCTCCGGACGATCCCCGCTGGACAGCCACCATTCCAGGCGTGCACAACGAGACCCAGAAAGTCGGTCTTGGGCAGCGGTCGAGCAGCGCGGCAGCGAAGAACATCGTCGCCCAGGCGGACAAGGCGCTCGGCCGATGACCTCGACCCAAGGTGACCTGATGAGTTCTGCGGAATCCACTACCGTGACCCGGCCGAAGCGTCGCCGTCGCACCGGGCGCCCGGTCGGGCTGATGATGCCGGCGCTCATTCTCACGGCCCTCATGTTCGTCATCCCGATCGTCTCGACCGTCGTCAGGGTCGTCGGCGACGGCGGCTCCGGTCTGACCCGCCTTTTCTCGACCCCCGACTTCGCCCAAGTCATGTTCAACACAGTCAAATGGACAGTCGGCGCCACCATCGGGGCGATGGTCATCGGTTACGCCGGCGGCATCGTTCTCCGAGCGAAGCAGATACGGCTCTCCGGACTGTGGCGCAGCTTGATCATGGTGCCCTGGATCATCCCCGGCGTTGTCGGAGCGACCATCTGGCGCTGGAGCCTGTCCACCGATTACGGGCTGGTCAACCGCTATTTGATGGACCTGGGTATCGTCTCGCAGCCCGTTCACTGGCTGTCGGACCCCTCAATGGTTCTCTGGTCGGTCATGGTGATCCAGATATGGGTGACAGCGCCGTTCGTCGTCCTGATGGTGTCCGCCGCACTGGCCGGCATTCCCGAGGAACGCTACGAAGCCGCTCGCCTCGACGGCGCCTCCTCCCTCAAGATTCTTTGGTACATCACGCTTCCCGGCATCCGCACCACGACCGCGGTCGCCGCGCTGAACCTGGCGATATGGGCCCTGAACTCCTTCACCATCATCTGGGTCACCACCAGCGGAGGACCCGCCGGGGCGTCCACGATCCTGCCCATCCTGCTGTACCAGGCTTTCCAGAACGGTGATGACTCTCTGGTGTATGCGGTCTCAATTCTGCAGCTCGCCATCGGAACTGTCTGCGCCGTTCTGTTCGCTCGGACCATGCGCACAGACCTTCGGGAGCAGTCATGAGTCGACGATCCGCGACGCGAATCGCGACCGGATTCGGGATGTGGTTCCTGCTCGCCGCACTTCTCGTGTGGAGCCTGGGGCCGGTCGCCGTGGTGCTGTTCACCTCGTTCAAGGGCTCATCGGAAATCTACTCCGCCAACGCCCATCTCCTTCCCGACTCATGGACCTTGCAGAACTACGTCACCGTATTCACCAGCTCGAACACACTGCGGGCACTTCTGAACTCACTGATCGTGGGACTCCTCGCCGCTATAGCGACCCTGATCTTCTGCTTCAGTGCCGGGTACGCCCTCGCGCGCTTCCGTTTCCGCTCGTCACGACCGCTCGCGCTGTTCCTTCTGCTTGGGCAAGTGGTTCCGCTCACGGTGGTGTTGCTGCCCCTCTACCAGATCATCAGGTCGCTGAATCTTCTCGACTCCGTGGTAGGCGTCGCCATGGCGCACTTGGTGATCACCGTCCCCCTCGTGACCTGGATGATGCGTAACCAGATCGCTGCGGTTCCGATAGAGCTGGAGGAGGCGGCGCAGATCGACGGAGGAAACCGTCTCGACGCCGTCACCTACATCACGCTCCCGGTGATTTTCCCGGGTCTGGTCGCCGCGGGGATGTTCGCCTTCCTTCAGTCCTGGCACGAGTTCCTCTTCGCCTCCGTACTGACATCCTCAACAGCCGCGCGCACAGGGCCGGTCGCACTGACCGAATTCGCCACGGAGTTCAACGTGGACTGGGGAGCGACCATGGCCGCCTCGGTGGTGCTGACCGTTCCGGTCATCATCCTGTTCGTGCTGCTGCAACGCCACTTCATCGGCGGTCTCACCGGAGGAGCGGTCAAGGGATGAGAATCACGGACATCCGTTGTGCCCGTATCGGGGAGAGCCCCGTCGTGCGGGTCGTGACCGACGAAGGCATCGACGGATTCGCCGAGGTCGAATACACGAAGGCCAATGTCGTGTCCACCCTCGGGATATCGCGCGAACTCCTCATCGGATGCGACCCGACCGAGGTCGAACGCTGCATGATCCGAATCCGCCGGCTGGGGGGATCCAAGCCGTGGGGAGCGATGGTCTCAGCCATCGAGATCGCTCTCTGGGACATCGCCGGAAAAGCCGCCGGACTCCCGATTCACCGGCTGCTGGGAGGAAAGGTCCGCGACCGGATCCGTGTCTACAACGGTGGTGTACGACGTCCGCTCGAAGGCCACACTCCTCAGGACTACGCGGATGCCATGGCCTACAGCGCCGCGGCGCCCGAGGGCTTCAGCATCTTCAAGGAAGGCGTCGGACTTCACGGTTTCATGGCGCCCAACACTCCCGATTTCCTCTACAACGAGTTGCGCACCGGCCCGCTGCATCCGAATCGGGGTCCGGTGACGCCCAACGCGCTGGCCCATGTCGTCGACTGTGTAGCGGCGATGAAGGACGTACTGGGGCCCGATCGGCGCCTCGCACTGGACATGGGACCGGGGTGGACCGTCTCCGACGCCATCACCGTCCTGCGCCGGCTCGAACCCTTCGACATCGCCTGGGCCGAGGACCTGCTGACCGGAGACTTCGTGCCGTGGGGCGAGGTTGACGGCTATCACGAGATCACCGGATCGACCATCATTCCCACCCACACCGGCGAACAGATCTATCTGCGCCAGAACTTCCGCGAACTGATCGACCGCCGGGCCGTTCGGATCATCGGCCCCGACCCCGGAGACGTCGGCGGACTCGCCGAGCTGAAATGGATCGCCGAATTCGCCGACCTCTACGGAATCCAGATCGCACCGCACGGAGTCAGCAGCGGACTGCTGGGACTCGCGGCGCTGATCCAGGTCAGCGCGGTGCTCCCGGACAATCTCATCGCGTTCGAATACCCGGTGGCGCGTGAACCCTGGTGGTACGAGATGGTCTCAGGGCTCGGGGACCCGATCGTCGTGAACGGCCATGTGACGGTCGGCGACGCACCCGGGCTGGGGATCGAGATCGACCGTGAGTTGGCGACAGCGCATCTGGAACCAGGTGCGGAGGACTTCTTCGAGTGGAAGACGGTGCCGGCGCGATGACGAACACGCCATTGAGGGCGGTCGGTGCCACCGGCCTGGAAGTGACACCGCTGACGATCGGCGGAGCCCCGCTGGGTTCGATGCCCAAGAACTTCGGATACGAGGTGTCGTACGAGAGCGGCGTCGCCACGGCGCGCGCCGCTCTCACCGGAGCCGTGCGCGCACTGGACACCTCCGCCGCGTACAGCGGTGGGGAGTCGGAGCGACGCATCGGAACCGCGCTCGCCCAAGTCGGCGGCCTGCCCGATGGATACCTTCTGTCGACCAAGATCACGCGTGACCTCGACACCGGCGACTTCTCCGGGGAGCAGATGCGCCGGTCGATCGCGGGAAGTCTTGAGCGACTTGGAATCGACCGCGTCCCGCTCGTATATCTGCACGATCCCGAGAACACGACCTTCGAGGAGGCCATGCGTCCCGGAGGAGCGGTCGAGGTACTGCGTGAACTCAAGGAGACCGGAATCGCGCACGCCATCGGGGTGGCGGGCGGAGATACGTCGGTCATTTCCCGGTACGTCTCCACCGGGATCTTCGACGTACTGCTCACCCACAATCGGTGGACCCTGGTGAACCGCAACGCCGGCCGCCTCATCGACCAGGCGAGCGACCTGGGAATGGGCGTGGTGAACGCGGCGGTGTTCGGCGGCGGAATCCTCGCGTCAGGCACCCACGCGTCAACCCGCTACGGATATCGCGACGCGCCCGAAGAGCTTCTCGCGGCGATCCGCCGCATCGAGGCGCTCTGCTCGGAGGCGGACATCCCCCTGGCCGCTCTCGCCGTCCAGTTCTCCGTCCGGGATCCCCGCATCGCCAGCACCGTCGTGGGCGTCTCGCGCCCCGAACGCATCGAGCAGAACGTCGCGGCGACCACCGTGGCCATCCCCGAGGAAATCTACGACGAGGTGGATCTGATCGTGGCATCGCTTCCGGCCGCCCTCGGCCCCCAGTAAGGACGGAGCACCCGCATGCCCATCCGCACCGCGATAATCGGCTTCGGCGTCTCAGGACGTGTCTTCCACGCGCCACTCGTCGCCGCCGACCCTGCCTTCGACCTCAGCATGATCGTCACCTCCGACCCCGCTCGCGCGGCGGCGGCCACCGCCGCGTATCCAGCCACAAGAATCGTGCCGAGCCCCGACGATCTGTTCGCCGCCGCGGCGGATCTCGACCTCGTCGTCATCGGCAGCCCGAACAGCACCCACCTTCCGCTGGCTCTGCGCGCTCTCTCGGCCGGCCTGGACGTGGTCACCGACAAGCCCGTCACGGTGAGAGCCGATGACGCGCGGACCCTCATTCGGGCCGCGGACGAGGCGGGCCGGCTGCTGACGGTGTTCCAGAACCGGCGCTGGGACGGCGACTTCCTGACCCTCTCGGAGATCATCAGCACGGGCCGCCTCGGAGATGTCCACCAGTTCGAGACGGCCTTCGAATGGTGGAAGCCGGAGCGGGGAACGGAGTGGAAGGACACCACGGCCCCCGGTGAGGGTGGTGGCATCCTGTACGACCTCGGCCCTCATCTCATCGATCAGTGCCTCCAGTTGTTCGGGCCGGTCGAGGAAGTTCACGCGGAGCTCGACCGGCGCCGGCCGGGTGCGGTCAACGACGACGACAGCTTCGTCACGCTTCACCACGGAAGCGGTGTACGCAGCCGGTTGTGGATGAGCGCGGTGGCATCCGCCCCCAGGCCGCGATTTCGCGTCGTGGGCTCAAGGGCCGTCGCGACGGTCTGGGGCCTCGACCCTCAGGAGGCGCAGCTCATGGGCGGGCAGCGGCCGAACGATGCCGGGTATGGAATGGACACGAGCAGAGCGATCACCATCAGCGGTCCCGACGGTGAGGAGCGGGTCCCCGTCGCGGCAGGAGACTACCCCTCCTTCTACTCCGGGGTCGCGGCGGCGATCACGAACCGGACACCGGCTCCCGTCGACGCGGCCGATGCCGTGGCAGCGCTGTCCGTCATCGAGACGGCCGCGAGTTCGTAAGGCCGCCCGCGACGACATCGTCAAAGCCGCGCGGTGGGCAGGTGCAGGGTCACCGTGGTGCCGCGCCCGACCTCGGAGTTCACGGTCACCCGGCCGCCGTGGGCGCGGACGATGGCCTGGACGATCGCCAGACCAAGGCCTGAGCCACCGTAGGCGCGGCTCCGGCTGGCCTCGGCGCGCCAGAAGCGGTCGAACAGGCGCGGGATGTCAGCGGCGGGTATGCCCGAGCCGTTGTCGATGACGTCGACGCACGCCTCGTCACCGCGGTGGTACAGGGTCAAACCGACCTGGGTGCCGGGCGGGTTGTGCTGGACGGCGTTGCCCACCAGATTACGGAGGACCTGCTGCAGCCGGGCTTCGTCGCCGAGCACCGGGAGCCCGTCCGGCGGCGTGTCCAGGGTGATGTCGAGGCTGGAGTAGATCACGCGTGCGTCTTCGACCACGCTCTCGGCGAGCGTTGCCAGGTCGAGCGGGTGGCTGTTGAGGGGCCGGCCGGTGTCCAGGCGGGCGAGCAGTCCCAGCTCTTCGACCAGTAGCCGGATCCGGCCCACCTCGTCCTCGATCCGGACAAACACCTGCTCGACGTCGTCGCCTCCGAGGCCGCCCTGCCGGTAGAGCTCCAGCCAGCCGGAGATCGTGGCGAGCGGGGTGCGCAGTTCGTGCGAGGCGTCGGCGGCGAAGGTTCTCGCCCGGTCCTCGGCGCGGGCCTGCGCGTCGAAGGCGCGGTTGGTCGCCGCCGCCAGCATGTCGGTCTCGGTGCCCCGGTTCGATACGGGCAGTCGTTCGTCGCGCGACCCTTCGGCGATGGCATCGGCCGCTTGCGCCATCTCGGTCAGGGGACGCAGGCCGATGTGCAGTACGACCAGGCCCAGCGCCATCAGGACGATCACCGAGACGAACGCGATCGTCGCCATGCTCCCGATGAAACCGACGACGGTGTTCCTGTCGACGTTCGGGTCGTTCACGAGGATCATCCGAGCGACGTCGTCAGTGCCTCTGTCGGAGTAGGTGATCCGCATACCAGGTGTGGTGATCAGTACGGCCACCACGTCGTCTCCGGTCTCCATGATCTCGCCCGGGTCCGCGTTCTTCGCGAGCCGGGCGAGCTCGTACTCCCTTCCGGCGCTCGTCCCGATGGCGAACAGGATGTGGTCGTCCTCGTCCAGTCCCATGGTGCCGAGGGGCGGGCCGAGCATGGTCTCGAACTGATCCGAGTTGATGGTCTGCGGGGCGGAACGGATCAGCACGCCGATCCGGCGCTCGTCGTCGCGCAGTTTGTCGACGGACCGATCGTGGATGTAGTCGTTGGCCAGGAACCCGGTCAGGGCGGTGCTGGCGCCGAGGGCAAAAACGAAAAGCATCAGAAAGCCCACGAGCAACCGGCCACGGATACCCGCCTGCCATCGGCGCCAGCGCCGCCTCATCGCCCGGTGGTCCCCTCGTGGCCCGGTCCCCGCTCGTGCCGCAGGGCGTAACCGACGCCCCGCACGGTGTGGATCAGCGGCTCGTGTCCGTCGTCAATCTTGCGGCGCAAGTTGGAGATGAACCGCTCCACGACGACCGAGTCACCACCGAAGTCGTACTGCCAGACCGCTTCGAGGATCTGTGTCTTGGACAGCACCTGCCCCGGATGGGTGATGAGGACGTGCAGCAACTTGAACTCGGTCGGCGACAGCTTCACCAGTCGCTCACCGCGACGGACCTCGTGACGCCCCGGGTCCAGCGACAGATCGTGGAAGGTCAGAGCCGAGCCGGCGGGCACGGCGTTGCCGCGCGCACGGCGCAGCAGTGCCTCGATCCGCGCCCCGATCTCCACGACGCTGAACGGCTTGACCACATAGTCGTCCCCGCCCAGCCGCAGTCCACGCACCCGGTCCTCGACCGCGTCCCGCGCGGTGAGGAACAGCACCGGCACTCCGATCGACCGCGACCTGAGCATGGCGAGTACGTCGAATCCGGTTCCCCCCGGCAGCATCACGTCGAGCACGACGACGTCCGGCTGAAAGGTCCGCACTTGCTCAAGTGCCTCTGGGATGTCGGCTGCCACGTCCACCTCGTAGCCGGCGAAGCGCAGAGCGGAGGTCAGCAGACCGCGGATTCCTGGATCGTCGTCGACCACGAGTACGCGGTCGGGATGCTCGGTATCAGCCATCCGCTGCCTCCGTTCCGGTTCAGTACGCGGTGTTGTCAGCCGACCAGTTCGGGCTCGCGAGCGGCGGGTTCGTTCTTGGCGAGGGCCTGACCTTCGACGTCCACCTTAGGCACCACCCGGTCCAGCCAGTGCGGGAGTCGCCAGGCACGGTCGCCCAGGAGCTTCAGCACGGCGGGGACCAGGGTGAGGCGCACCAGGAAGGCATCGACGAGAACTCCGAAAGCCAGGGCGAACGCGATCGGCATGACGTTGGGATCGTGTGAGAACAGGAAGCTGAAGAAGACGGTGATCATGATCGCCGCCGCTGCCACGACCACACGCCCGGCGTTGCGGCCGCCCGCCCTGATCGCCTCGTGCGCGTTGCCGTGGTGGGCGTAGTGCTCGCGCATCGCGGAGACGAGGAAGACCTCGTAGTCCATGGCCAGGCCGAAGAGGACTGCCATGACGATGATGGGTACGAAGCTGGGGACCGAACCCACGAGCGGTACTCCCAACACCCCGGCCAGCCAGCCCCATTGGAAGACGGCCACCATGGCACCGAATGCCGCGCCCACCGAGAGCAGGAAGCCCGCGGTGGCCTTGAGCGGAATCGTCCAGGACCGGAAGGCGATCAGCAGCAGGAGGAGGGACAGGCCGACCACGACGACGGTGAAGGGCAGCAGGGCGCCGCTGGTCTTGTCCACGGCGTCGATGCTGATGGCGGTCATACCGGTCACCGCGACATAGCTGCCGGTCTGCGCGCCGATGGGGACGAGCGCGGCGCGCAGGTCGCCGACCAGGGTGCTGGTGGCCTCGGCGTTGGGGCCGGTGGCGGGCACGATGCTGACCACCGCGGCCTGCTTGTCGGGAGCGATGAGCGGGTCGCTCACTTCAGCGATGCCGGACATCGGCTCGACGGCGTCGATGACCTTCTCCGCGGTGGAGTTGATCTCGGCGACGGAGTCACCCTCGACAAGTACGGGCAGCGGGCCGTTGACACCGGGGCCGAACGCGCCGGCGATGAGGTCGTAGACCTGCCGCGGTTCGGAAGTCTTCGCCGCGGAACCGTTGTCGGCCAGGGCCAGCCGCAACTGCGCGGCGGGGACGGCGATCACGGCCAGAGAGAGGACGACGGCGACCAGGACCTTACGGGGATGCCGGATCACGGCGTCGACCCAACGTACGGCGAGACCGCGCGATTCCGTGTCGAGCGCGCGACGGGCGGCGCGGGACGACGGCTTGGGCCGGAGCCTGTCACCCGCCAGCGACATGACGCCGGGGAGCGCTGTCAGGGCGAGAAGAACGGCCAGGGCGACCGCACCGGCCGCCGCCAGGCCCATGGAGGTGAGCATCGGGACCCCGGCGAGGGTCAGGCCGGCCAAGGCGATGATCACGGTGAGACCGGCGAAGAGTACGGCGCTGCCCGCGGTGGCCGTGGCCATCGCGATCGACTCGGCCATCGGCATCCCGCGGGTCAGCTGCGCACGGTGCCGGGAGACGATGAGCAGGGCGTAGTCGATACCGACGGCGAGGCCGAGCATGATCGCCAGGGTCAGCGCATTCTGGGAAACGTCGAAGTGGGCGGTGGCCAGAAGCGTGCCGGCGACCGAGCCTCCCACGCCGAGGACCGCCGTGAGGATCGGGATCCCGGCCGCGACGACGGATCCGAACGTGATCAGCATGACGAGCAGAGCGACCCCGATGCCGATGGCCTCAGGGGTGCCGAACGGGGCGAGTTCCTCCTCGAAGGCGTCGCCGCCGAAGATGACACGTCCGCCCTGGTCGTTGAACCGCTCGTTGAAGGCCGCGCCGCTCGCCCGTACCGCCTCCTGCTGAGCGGGCTCGACCTCGGCGTCCTGCTCCAGGTCGATACGGACCGAGGCGACCGCCACCCGGCCGTCCTCCGAAACCCTCTCCAGCGGATCGCTCACGTCCGCGACCAGGTCCTCGGCCCGCATCCGCTCCATGACGGCGCGCAGCTGCCGGACGACTGAATCGTCTTTGATCTTCGCCCCGTTGGGAGCGACGAACAGGACGTCACCCTCGATCCCGCCCTCTTCGGGGAAGTGCCGGTTCGCCTTCTCCAGAGCGACCTGCGCCGGGGAACCGGGAATCGAATGACCGGGCGCGAACGAGCCGGATGAAGAGAACGCGAAGATGAGCGCCCCAGCCAGCACGGCCAGCGAGGTCAACAGAAAGATGAGCCGGCGACGGGCCGCCGCGGCCCCCAGCCGGTACAGGAGCTCAGCCACTGGAACGCCTTTCATGGCAGGTGTTGATGACCTGCTCAGCGTCACGTCCCAACTTGATGGCCGGCCCCCGCTGACCTTGACGGTTACTTGACGGCTCCCCCGCCGCCTCGTCAAGGTCCCGCCGGCTCCGGCCGCCGATGTCCTGTCCGGCCAACCGGCGCCTCACCTACGGGGCCCCAACTGCTCCGGGAAACCGACGCGCCCGTGGCGACGCCAGTAGCTCTTCGCTCCGTCGCCAGAGGCGCCGGGCGGATTCCGGGTCGATGGAGTGGGACGTGACAGTGGAGTTGGGGTGCCGCGGGTCGAACGCCTTCGGCTCGTCGTCCAGTTCGGAGATGTCGCTGTTCCTGAGGTAGATGCCGCCGATGTCGGCGAGAAGGGGGCTGGTGGCCGCGAACACCACGGTGGCGGCCCCCTGTCGCGGCGTCTTCCTCTCCCGCTCGGGGTCGATGACCGGCCGGCCGGACTCGTCGATCAGTCCCATGGCCCGCAGACTCTCCTCGCCCGCGGCGCCGTTGAGGCCGGTGCCGACGACGATGCCCGGGTGGGTGGCGTATCCACGGATGCCGGCCTGGGCCCAGCGGCGGTCCAGCTCGACGGCGAAGAGCACGTTGGCCGTCTTGGACTGGGCGTAGGCCATGGTCGGCTCGTAGTCGGTGGCGAAGTGCAGGTTGTCCCAGTGGATGCCGGACAGGCGCTGGGCGCCGGAGGTGACGTTGACGACCCGGGCGCCGCGCGCGGCGCGCAGGGCGGGCAGCAGACCGAGGGTCAGTTGGAAGTGGCCGAGGTGGTTGGTCGCGAACTGGACTTCGTAGCCGCGGGCGTCCACGGTTCGCCGCGCGGGAGATGGCACGCTGGCGTTGTTGATCAAGAGGTGGAGCGGGCGGCCGGTTTCGAGCCGACGCGCCGCGAAAGCGTCGATCGACGCCGGGTCCAGCAGGTCCAGCCGGTCGGCCTCGACGTTCCCGATCCCCGCCAGGGCCCGCTCGGCGCGGTCCGGGTTTCGAGAGACCGTCGTCACCGACGCACCGGCCCCGGCCAGAGCACGGGTGACCTCCAGGCCGATCCCTGTATGGCCGCCGGTGATGATCACGTTCTTGTCGGCCAGGTCGATTCCGGCGATGACCTCCTTGGCCGTGGAGGCCGCGGTGAAGCCGGAACCGAGAGGACGCTGTTTGTGGTTCATGGCACCACGCTATGACCGCCGGTCCGCACGGTGAATAATTGACAGTTCGCATTTCTTTCGCAATCGTTCAAGCATGCTGAGTGACCCGCTGTCCGAGGTCTTTGACCTCATCGAGATCCAGGGGCTCATGACCAGCAGCCTCGCCGTCCCGCGGGAGCGCGCCTGGGTGGCCCGCGGCTCCCTTCCCCCCACCTTGAAGTTCCTCGCGGTCGTTCGCGGGCAGGCCCGGCTGACCTCCAGTGGCGCCCCCGAGCCGCTCACCCTCCAGGCCGGCGATGTCGCCATCCTGAACAACCAGACGTGGCTGGAGGTACGGGGAGGCCCGGCGGACCAGGTCCCGTACGAGATCGACGTGACAAGCACGAGTTCCCCCCTTGGCGACGATGAAGGTGCCGATTCCCTCCTGGGCGGTCACGTGTCCCTCAACGCGATCGGCGAATCCCTGCTCCTGCAGGCGCTCCCGCCGGTGGGACATGTACGGGCCGCGAGCACCACCGTCCCGCTCCGCGCCCGGTTGGAGCACCTTCTCGACGAGGTGACCGGCAACCGCGTCGGCTCCGCCTTCGCCGTCCGCCAGCACGGACAGCTGCTGGTCCTCGACATTCTGCGCGTCTATCTCGGCCAAGCCGCGCTTCCTCCTGGCTGGCTGCGGCTGCTGACCGACGAACGGCTGCGCGCGGCCGTGACCCTCATGCACTGCGAACCGGGCACGGCCTGGCGGCTGGAGACACTGGCGCGGACGGCAGCCATGTCACGTACGGCATTCGCCACGCGCTTTCGCTCCGTCGCGGGTATGCCGCCCCTCACCTACCTCAACCGCTGGCGCATGCTGCTGGCACGGCGCGCCCTGCGGGACGGGAACGACAACGTCGGGGCCCTGGCATCCGCATTGGGTTACGCCTCGGAGAGCGCCTTCAGCACCGCGTTCAAACGTGAGACGGGAGAGCCGCCGCTGCGCTACCGGAAACGGGTTCGCGCGGGCTGAGCGTCCGGCGCTCGTACGTATCGCGGTGAGGCCGAGCAGCGGCACCGGGCCGAGGGAGCCGAGCGGGACGCCGATCACGGTGGCAGGAACGTACTGAGCGTCAACAGCCGGACAAAGAACGGGAGTTGGGGGGCCGGTCTGAAGACCGGCCCCCTGGGGTTACCCGAAGAAGGCGGTGAGTTCCCGCACGACGTCGGCGGGGCGTTCCTCCGCGAGGTAGTGACCCGCCCCCTTGAACTCGACGTAGCGTGCGTCCGCCGCCAATCCCTCCATCTGCGCGAGAAGGAGGTCGTAGTACTTGCCGCCGATTGCGAGCACGGGCATGGTCAGTACCGGGTAGTCCTTGAGATCGGTGATGTCCTGCTGGAAGGCCTGGTACCAGCCGTTCCCCCCGCGGATCGCGTCCGGCGTGTCGTACGCGGCGGCGTAGATGGCCCGCGCCTTCTCGCTGAAGGCCCTGGGGTCCCCGCCCTGGAAGTCGATCAGCCAGTCGACGACAAACCGGAACCGCCCCTCAAGGAGCTGCTCGGGCAACTGGTCGATCACGTTGAACGCGAACCACCACGGCGCCGGCTGGCCCGGCTGGGGCAGCATGCGTATCTCGTTGAATATCTCGGTGGGATGCCCGGTCTCCCACAGAGCGACCTTGCGGGTCGCCTCGGGGTGGTTGGCGGCGAAGCTGAAGGCGACCTGCGACCCGATGTCCTCGCCCGCGATGTACGCCTGGCGGTGTCCGAGGGTCCGGAGCAGCTCGTAGATGTCCCGGGCCATGGTCTTCTTGTCGTACCCGTCGGCGGGCTTGTCGGAGTCGCCCATTCCGCGCAGGTCCGGGGCGATCACCTGGTAGCGCCGTGCCAGTGACGGCATGATCTTGTGGAACTGGTACCAGGTGCGTGGCCACCCGGGGAGCAGGACCAGGGGGTCACCCTGGCCACCGGTGACATAGTGCAGCCGCGTGCCGTTGACTTCGGCGAAGCGGCTCTTGAACCCTTCGATCACCGGTGTCCGTATCGCCTTCGCCCTCGGCGCGGCGACTGCGGCACCGCCCTGCATGCCGAGCAGAGCGGCAGCCCCGGCACCAGCGGTGACGCCGAGCACGTTGCGTCTGCTGGGTCGCCGGGAGAGCTCGGGGTCGTCGGACTTCTTGGGGCTCATATGCGGAACTCCTCTGCGTTGTCTGGTGCTTTCGGCGTTCTCGGTAGCCACGGACCGGCAGCGCATGGGCGGTTGCCCCGATGGGTGAGCGCTCCGCCGCGCCCTGGGCATGAACTGGGCCTGGCCGTCGGCGACAAGGGCAGTCGCACGCTTAAGCACCGATCGGTACCGATCCCGACGGAGAGGACTGTAGCACTTCCGCACCGATCAGTTCAGAAAGTGGGGCCACCGCTGCCTGGCGCGGACAGCGTGCGAAGGCACCGGACCAGCCAGAAGGCCAACGCCCTTGCTGTCAGGGGAAGTCCGGGCATTCCTCGGCAGAGCCCAGCGATGTGGCAGCTCCGGAAGGTCCAGCCAGGCCAGTTCCTCGGCGGTGAGTTCGAAGTGCGATTCCCGGAGTCGGGTGCGGCAGTACTCCAGAGCTTGGTCGGCGAAGACATCGAAACGGCTCACGATGTCGTGAGCGAAATGGAGGGTGGCCTCTTCCGGCGGGGCGGCCGGCTCGATCACCAGACTTATCCCGGTCTCGACCGCGCCTGCCGGCTCCGGAAAGTCGCCGGCCCAACAGGCCAGCGAGGGAGGGCTCTCCACCCTTCTCAACACAACCCCGGCGATACGCACGGTCGCGGGAAGTTCCGCGTCGACGCCAGGCTCTTCAGTGCCCGAACTGCTCGGTGGTGCGCCGCTGTCGGACATTGGCTCAGCATAGGTCGGGCCTGGCACGACGATGATTCCGCGCTTCGCGGCATTCGCTGAGAGGAGTTGGCCCAGGACTACGAGCGCTGGTGCCGTGACCGCGAACGATCACTGGCGTGGTGTGACGGCCGGGTGTCGGCAGCGGAGGATGGCGCGCAGGTGGACTCAAGACCGTCACATAGTCTGTCAGTTGCCTGGTCTAGGGTCGCCCGCATGGCTGAGCCCTCCTTTCTCACCGCCGTCCGCGAGTCGTACGACACGGTCGCCGCCGATTACGTCGAACGCGTCCCGACTCCGGCCGAGATGGACCCGCTGTCACGCGCGATGCTGGCGGGGTTTGCCGAACTGGTGCGGACAGCCGGTCCGGGGCCGGTCGCGGATCTGGGGTGCGGCCCCGGGCGCGTGACGGCGCACCTGGCCGGGCTGGGGGTGTCCGCCTTCGGCGTCGATCTGTCGCCGAAGATGATCGGGCTGGCCCGGCACGCCTATCCGAACCTGCGGTTCACCGAGGGCTCGATGACCGCGCTGGAGACGGGGGACGACGAGCTCGGCGGCATCCTGGCCTGGTACTCCACCCATCACACGCCCCCGCGGTGGCTGCCGACGGTGTTCGCCGAGTTCCACCGCACGCTCGCGCCCGGCGGCTACCTGCTCTGGGGAGACTACGTCGGCGATGAGCGGCTGCGGCCGACCCACGGCTATGGCCGTCCGGTGTCCTACGAGTCGTACCTCCTGCCCCTGGACCGCGTGGTCGACCTGCTGGGCCAGGCCGGACTCGTCGTCACCGCGAGACTGGAGCAGGAGCCCGGCGGACGCGTGAAAAGACCGCACGCCTGCCTCCTGGCCCGCAAGGGCGTGTTTTAGAAGTCCCGTCTGGCCCACGACGCCTGGCACGCGCGCTCGCTGCGTTGTCGGAGTCATCCAAGTACGTCCAGTACGAGGATGATCCTCCGCCTTGCGATCGCACGCACCAGACGCCGTGGGCCCCGCCCAGTGGGCGGACGACGCTACTTCTAAAACACGCCCTAGCCCGAAGCGGCCTGACGGGGCTCGCCTCGATCGGGTTCGCCCAGGGCGCGTTGGCCGGTGCCTTCGCGGCGCCGACCCAGTCCGTGATCAACGGCCTCGCCCGCACCGATCACGGGTCCGTGATGTTGAGGGTGACCTTCGTCAGCGGGCAGCCCACACACGTCAGCACGTAGCCGTCGGCCTTCTGTTGTGGCGTCAGGCAGTTCGGCTCATTCTGCGTGACCTCTCCGCCGCGGAGCCGCACCATGCAGTCGCCGCAGTTCCCCACCGTGCAGGAGTACGGCATCGTCAGCCCCGCCGCGAGTCCCGCGTCCAGCAGCGTCTGGCCAGGTTCGACCACGGCCGTGCCGACCGGGTGCCCGTTCTCCTCGACGGTCATCTCCTGCGGCGCCGTCGTCGCGGCCCCGGTGTCCACTCCGCTGGTGTAGCGCTCGTGGTGCACCAACTCGTCAGGGATTCCAAGCCCGTTCAGGGCTCTCCGCACGGTGTCCATCAGCGGTTCGGGACCGCAGAGGTAGTAGTGGGCGTCACCGGCCGGGGACAGGCCGGTGACCCAACGACGTACGCCGTCCGCGTCGAGACGCCCGTCCCGGCGGGTCAGGACGTGGGTGACCGACAGCCGGTCGGGATCGCCCTGCGCCAGCCGCGTCAGTTCGTCGGCGAAGATGATCTCGTCCGCGCTGCGGCTGCTGTAGAGCAGCGCGATCCGGCCGCCGCGGTCCGGACGGACGGCGAGCCGCGTACGGATCATGCTCATCATCGGCGTCACGCCGCTGCCCGCCGCGACGAGCACGAGCTCGTCCCCGGACCGTGGCTCGGCATGGAAGGATCCCGACGGGCCGCGCACCGCGAGGCGGTCCCCCGCACGGAGATGTCGATGTACGTGGGTGGAGAACCGGCCGCCATCGACGTGTTTGACGGTGACCTCCAGCCTGGGCGCCCCGGGCGCCGACGAGGCCGAGTAGGCCCGTCGCACCGGGCGGCCGTCGATGTCGGCGACGAGCGTGAAGAACTGGCCGGGCCTGAAGTCGAACGATCCCGGGTTCTCGCCAACGTCCTCCAGTACGAGGGTGACCGCGCTCGCCGTCTCCCCGCGCACCTCGGCGACGCGCACTTCCCGCAGAGGGTTCTCCGTCCTGCCGTCGCCCGCGGGAACGGCGCGATCGGCAGGACGCCGTCGCAGGAAGCCGCGGCGCCGACCGCGCGCGGCGGGCTCGATGTCCTCGTAACCCTCCTTCCGCAGCCCGGACCGGTAGAGGCGGTCCCCCGCCAGTCGCAGCAGCCGGTTGATCCCCGGAATCGCCCCGACGGCCTTCAGCAGGAACGCGGGTGGACCGCCGTCGCCCCTGGACGAGTTGGCGGCGAGGTGTTCTCCCGCCAGCGCCATCAGATCCGGCACCGTGCCGCGGTCGAGATGCGCGTCGGGCGTCCACAGCCGCGAGCGTGCCACGGCGTCGTTGCCGGTCACCTCGGCGTGCTCGACGTCGATGAGCAGCGCCAGGTGCGGGGGCATCCCGCGTAGCGCCATCGTCTCCAGCAGCGCGGGATCATCGGTGATCGTGCCGCGCCCGCGGACGTGCAGCACACCGCTGCGCCCCGGAACGAGCGCGGCGAACGAGAGCCGGTCGTCCCGCAGCAGGTTGTGGAGCGTGTCGGCGCGTTTGTTGCCCTTCCGGTCCGGGATGACGAGCGTGCGACCGTCCAGGATCCGCACCACCGCCTGCCGGTCCCCGCGCGGACTGGTGTCGCTCCCCTCGGAGGAGTCCCCCGTGGACAGCGCGAGGAACGGTGCGGCGGCCAGGAACTCGGCGACGCCAGGCCCGCGCAAGGGCCCGTCACCCGCGAACTCGGGGGCCGGCTCGGCGAGTTCGCGGGTGACGGCGGGCGGCTGCCACAGTCGGGACCGGAGGACGGCCTGCGCGCAGTGCACGTACGCCTCCTCGATGTCGACGGTCGTCTCCGCGCCCTTCCGCGCGGCCACCGAACCGTTGACGCGCAGGATCTCCCCCACTCCCGGCAGGAGGAAGAAGAACGAGACCGGACCGCGCGGGTCGCCGGACTCGGGCAGGGAGAACGAGATCCGCGTGGGCGAGTGGACGCGCGCGAACCCCGGCGTACCGCCGATGAAGGTCGTCCTGCTGGTGCCGTCGGCATCCCGGTAGCCGAAGGCCGCGATCGGACACCGGGCGAGTACGGTCCGGCAGCCCTCGTCGAGGGCGCTGATCTGCTTGAGCATGACCGGCGGCGCCGGGCGGCCGATGGTCGTCTCGACCTCGTCCACCGTCGTCAGCCGGTGCGAGGTGCTCAACTGATTCGGTTGCTTCACAAGGATTCCTCTCGGCCTGGGGCGGACCGGCCCAGGCGGCCCGGCGAGGGGCGCGACACGTCACCGAAATCGAGGGCGGTACTGTTTCCGCAGCTCATGGCAGTATTCTGAGTAAAAGCTCAGCTTTTGGCTACTCGCTTTTCGCCCCCGAGGAGGACCTCCCGGTGCCGTCGGCCGACCGCCGTCTTCAGCCACGTCGCAAGCCTCGCCAGGTACGCGCCGAACTCACCCGCGAGCGCATCCTCACCGCCGCTGCTCACGTTTTCGCCGAACACGGTTACGCCGCCGGCACCACGAACCGCATCGCCGAAAGCGCCCGGATCTCCATCGGCTCGCTGTACCAGTACTTCCCGAACAAGGACGCCATCCTCGCCGAGCTGCTGGTGCGGCACATCGACCGCGGTACGTGGACGCGGGCGGACCAACTCGATCTGTCCGCCGGGAGCTTGGAGGCGTCGGTGCGGACGCTGGTCCGTGATGCGATCGACAACCACCGCGACGATCCGCAGTTGCTGCGGATCATGATCGAGGAGGCGCCGCTCTCGCGGGAACTGCTCGACACGATCGACCGGCACGAAAAGAACCGGGTCGGTCAGGTACGTGACCTCCTCGCCCGGCACCCGGACGTCGGCGTACGGGACCTCGGCACCGCGGCCGAGCTGATCGTGTTCACCGTCGAGACGAACACGCACAAGCTCATGGCCTACCCCCGGACCACCCCGGTCGAGACGTTCGAGAACGAACTGGTGAACATGGTCACGCTCTACCTGCGCGGCGGCCAGTAGCCGCTCATCACCGGCAGGGGGTGCCGGTGCGCATGTTGCCGGCGGCGGATTTGATGACCGAGTCGAGCCGGTCCCGGGCGTGCATGAGATCGGTGACGCGTCGGTCGACGTGCTCGCGCTCCGCCTCCAACCGCTTGAGCAGGGCGGGAGTGGCGCGGCCGTCGATGACGCAGGGCAGGAGCTCGACGATCGTCCTGCTGGGCAGCCCGGCGGCGTACAGCTGCTGGATCAACTGGACGCGCTCGACAGCGCTTTCGGGGTAGTGGCGCTGGCCGCTGGGGCTGCGCTCGGCACTGAGCAGGCCCTGCTCTTCGTAGTAGCGCAGGGCGCGGACGCTGACGCCGGTGCGGGCTGCGAGTTCTCCGACACGCATGTCTTCTCCTGTGTGGTTTTCCTCAGCCGGCTTGCCTCTGACGTCGGCGTCAGGTTTTAGCGTAATGGCTGCGTGACGCGCCGAGCGCTTTCTCCCGGTTCGTCTTGTGACGCGAGAAGGCGCGAACGCGAGAGGAGCGAACGTCGCACGCACCCTCCACCCCAAGATCATCTGACCTGCCCCACGCACCTGAGAGAAGCACTCGCATGACTACGCACCGGACGACCAGCCTCACCGGCCCGGCGGCCACCCCGACCGTGTCGGTCAAACCCATCGCCCTGTCCTCACCGCGGCGCGGCGAGGACCCGCACACACACGTACACGTACGCGTCTCGGCGCCGGTCTCCGGCACCTGCCTGCCGATCGTGCTGTTCGCGCACGGATTCGGCTCGGACCTGGACGGCTACGCACCCCTGGTCGACCACTGGGCCTCCCACGGCTTCGTCGTGATCCAGGCCACTCACCTCGACTCCACACGCTTCGGCATCGGCACGGACGACCCGCGCAAAGCCCACCTGTGGCGTTACCGCGTGCAGGACATGAAGCGGATCCTCGACGAGCTCGACACCCTGGAGGCGTCCGTGCCCGGTTTGGCCGGCCGGATGGACCGGGGGCGCATCGTCGCGGCGGGGCATTCCTTCGGCGGCCAGACCGCGGGCATCCTCGTGGGTCTGCGCGTCAAGGACCCGCGGACCGGCATCGCCGAGGATCTGTCCGACCCCCGTGTCATGGCCAGCGTCCAACTGGCCACGGCCGGCAAGGGCGGTGACGAGCTGACCCCCTTCGCCCACGAGAATCTTCCCTGGCTGCGCGAGCAGGACTTCTCCCACATCACCGCGCCGGGACTCGTCGTGGCCGGCGACAAGGACGAACTCCCGCTCTCCACAAGAGGACCGGCCTGGACGACCGACCCGTACACCCTCAGCCGCGGCGCCAAGAGCCTGCTGACGGTCTACGGTGGCCGGCACTTCCTCGGGGGCATCTCCGGCTACGGGGCAGCGGAGACCACCGACGAGAGTCCCGGCCGCGTCGCCCTCGTCCAGCAGGTCACCCTCGCCTACCTGCGCCATGTCACCGGCACCGACCACACCGACTGGGCCACGGCACAGGCCTCCCTCGCCGCTGATGCCCACCCGCTGGGACGACTCGAATCGAAGTGACCACCCCACACCCGGCCGGGCTCGGCGGGCCGCGGTGGTTTCCGTGTCAGCCGGCGCTGGGGGTGTCGCCTGTGGGGTGCAGCCGGGTGAGGCGAGCCAGGGCGGTGCGGCACCGCGGCGATGTCGACGGTCAGTTGGCGGGCGGTGCCGCTGTAGGAGCACCGCCCGCCGGGGCGTGCGGGCGGCTTACGGCGTGTAGCGGGCGTCGCTGCCGTAGAGGTGCCTGGTGAACGCGGAGACATCGGCGCTGCGATCGGCGCCGTTGAGGTTGTACGTCAGATAGACGCCGTAGCCCTCGCTGACGGTGCGGCGGGCGAGGTCGGCGGCCGTGGTCTGCGAGGTGCGGCCGATCTCGACGGCGGCCGGTGACAGCTTCGACTTGGGCAGGGCGAGGCCGGGGACCTGCCAGGAGCCGTAGTACGGGTTCCAGGCGTAGTCGAACTTGGACGAGATGTTCACGCCGCCGTAGGAGAGCCGGGACGCGGCCGGGCCGATGTTGTAGAGGCTGATGATCTTGTTCGGCATGTTCGCACGCAGCGCCGTCACCAGGTGCACGAACGAGCTGTCGTTGGGCTGGCCGGTGCCGTTGTTGCCGTACTCGGCGTATTCGTCGTCGAAGTCGATGCCGTCGAGACCGTACTGGGCGACGGTGTCCGACAGTTGTTTCGCGAACGCCGAAGCCGCCTGCTGGGTCGGGAAGTTGGCGAAGCCCGCGCCCTGGTGGTTGCCGAGGACCGAGAGGACGACCTTGATGCCCTTCTGCTGCAGCGGCCGTATCTCCGTGGCGGCGTTGTCGAGGACGCGCCGCACGTTCTCGTTGAAGTGCAGATACGCCGCCTTCGTGCCCGTGTCGTAGTTGATGTTCGCCGCGAAGATCACGGCGACGTCGAAGACGTTGCCGCCGCCGTTGGCCAGGGTGTATTTGCCGACGTTGAGCATGCTGTTGTTGTTCACCTCGACGTACGCCACCGAGACCGGCCCCTCTTTCGCCGAAGCGGAAGCGGGAGCCGCCGCGGCGCCGGGCGTGGCTGTCGTGCCGAAGGCGAGGGCCGCCACGGCCGAGAGCGCCAGCGCGGCCGTCCGTACCCTGCTCCGTACCAGAGTGAACATCGTTGAACGGTCTCCCCTCGCATGGGTCGGCGCCCGGCCTGTTCGAAAGCGCCGAGTGAGCCCTACGAGTTTTCCGCCCCCGTGGGCGAGTCCCGGGAATCTTGCGGGAACTCTCACGACTCCCACGCAGATCCCACCACAACTCCACATCAGAGCAAGGGAGTTGGCCCCATCAGAACGCGCGCAGCACCAGCCGCACCGCCGCCGTGACCCCTCGCGCGATCCATCCGAGCAGTCCCGTCTCCACCGCCAGCTCGGCGACGTCCGCTGCCGTGTCGGCGCGGTCCGCCCCGGAACGGCACCGGGGGCAGGACCGAGGCCAACGACGCTTCCGCGTACCGCACTTCCTACACATCGCCATGGCCTCATTCTCCCTTATCGCGGCGCCGCGCCAGAAGCGGAAGCGTGATCCACTACCCGGTGCCTGCCGGCTGGTTACCGGCCGACGACCGCAGATACCGCAGCTGCACATCGCGCTGCCGGCCGGCGCCGCCCTCGTGACCGTTCCACGGGTAGACCGTGAGCTCCTTCTCGCCCGCCCAGTGGTGGTACGCGGCCATGACCGTCGATGGCGGGCAGACGGTGTCCCTGAGCGCGACGGAGTACAGCGCGGGCACGGTGGCGCGGGCGGCGAAGTTGAGGCCGTCGAAGTAGGAGAGCGTACGGAAGACCGTCTCCGGGACGCGCTGGGTCGCGAGGAAGCGTACGACCTCCTGGTAGGGATCCTGGTCGGTGATGTCCACGGCCCGGCGGACATGGGTGAGGAACGGGACGTCGATCAGGGCCGCTTCGAGTCCCGGCCGGAGCGCCGCTGCCGCCTGGGCGACGGCGCCGCCCTGGCTGGCCCCGTGGACGGCGATCCGCCGCTCGTCGACGGCCGGATGCGCCGCCGCGGCCTCGACGGCGCGCACCGCGTCGGTGAAGACCCGCCGGTAGTAGTACTCGGCGGGGTCGAGGATGCCGCGGGTGACGAATCCGGCGGCCTGTGGGTCGGCGGTGCCGTGCGGGTCCCCGGTCGCCCCCGCGCTCCGCGGGTTCGTGGCGCCCTGGCCGCGGGTGTCCATCACCAGCGCCGCCCGGCCCGCGGCGGGCCAGACGAGATGGTCGTGCGGGAAGCCGCGGCCGGCGCCGTAACCGAGGTAGTGGACCACGCAGGGCACCGGGGCCGGGATCCCGGCCGGGATCAGCAGCCAGGCACGTACGCGGTCGCCGCCGTAGCCGGTGAACTCGGTGTCGTACGCGGTCACGGTGGTGAGCGCCGCGTCGTAGGGCCGGTACACGGGATCGAGCGGCCGGGCGGCGGTCTCGTCCAGGGTGTGGCGCCAGAAGCTGTCGAAGTCGGCGGGCTCGTCCCGGTCGGGGCGGTAGCCGGTGAGCCGGTCCAGGGGCAGGTCGAACAGGGCCATGCGGGTCTCCGTGGGAAGGTTCACCGGGTACGTCAGGTGGCCGGTTCGTCCTCAGTCGCCGGACGGGCTCAGCAGATGGCGCGCGGTGAAGCCGAGCAGTCGCCGCGCGGCCGTGGTGTCCACGGGTGCGGTGCGTCCGGGCAGGGGTCGGCGGACCGGGGTGGTGGGGTGGTAGCGGCGCAGGAGTTCCTCCGTCGGGAACGGCACCATGGTCTCGGGCGCGCACAGATGGACGGCGTGGGCCCCCGGCCCGGGTACGTCGAGGGCCAGCAGCGCCGCCCTCGCCGCGTCGCGCGTCTCCAGATACGTCCACAGATCCCGCGCCCCGGCGGCCGGATCCTCGGTGAGCCTCGCGGCGTGGGCCGGCAGCCGTTCGTCGAAGCCTCCGACGTACGGATAACGCAGGCAGATCACGCTCATGGAGTGGCGTCGCGCCATCATGCGGGCCGTCAGTTCGTCGGTCTGTTTGGACAGGCCGTAGGCGTCCGCCACCTGGGACGGCGTCGCCTCGTCCAGCGGGAAGTACGCGGGGTGCGGGTCCGGGTCGTCCGTCCAGGGCAGGCCGGTGACACCGTAGGAACTGGCGAGCGCGGTACGGCGGACTCCGGCGCGCCCGGCCTCCTCCAGCACGGTGAACGTGGCGAGGGTGTTGCCGCCGAAGACCTCCCGTCCGGTGAGGTACAGCGGGCTGGGGACGGCCGCGAGATGGATGACCGCGTCGGCGCCGTCGAGCGCGTCCCGTACGGCCGTCGCGTCGCCCGCGTCCCCGGTGACCACCCGTCGCGCGGGGAGGTCACCGGGGTCCTCCAGGACGAGGGCGTTGGTCTCGATTTCCCGCTCGGCGAGCAGGGTGAGCACCGCGCGTCCGATCCGTCCGGCGGCGCCGGTGACCATGACCCTCGTCGGCATGTTCAGCTCTCCGGTCCGTTGGCGCGGTTCTCCGGTCGGTGGGTGAGATTCTCCGGTCCGTAGGCGCGGACGGCCGCGATGTGGGCGGACCGCGCGCCGTTGGTCGCTTCGACGACGATTCTCACCGCCGACACCGTGACCGGCTCGTCGAAGGTGTGGACACGGCGGCGGCGCCGGTTGTCGTACGCGGCCGCGAGGACGTGCCAGGGGCCGTTCCCCTCACGGCCCTCGATCCGGTAGTCGCGCAGCAGCGTGGGCAGCGTGTCGAACGGGGTTCTGTGGTGGTGGAGATTGATGAGGTCCTCGTTGACGTCGTCGTCCGCGAGGAGGTCGATACGGCCCAGGGTGACCGGTTCGGGCCAGGCCAGCTCCAGCCAGGTGCCGACCCCGGTCCCGGTCTCGGTCCCGGTCGTCTCGGCGAGCGGCGCCGAGACCCACATGTGCGGTCCGGCGTACGGGCGGGCGTAGCCGTCGACGGCCTTGGCGGGGGCGAAGGCGTCTGTCGCTCCCGTACGCAGACAGAAGGTGCGGCGCAGCAGACCGGTGTCCGTCCATTCGCGCAGGGGCTGCGGTGTCTCGTCCTGGGGCCGCAACGGCACGCGGGTGAAGCAGAGCACGCCGGGGGTGGGTGTGTCCGCGCGGCGGAGGGCGAGGGCGGCGTTGGCCCGTACGACGAGGAAGGCGTTGCGCGGGGTCTCGGGCGACCAGGTGAGGCCCGTGTCGATCCACTGTCCGGCGCCGGCGGTGACCGGGACGGTGACGGAGTCGACGAGCCGGCGCGGTACGTAGTTCTGGCCCAGCTCCGGGTCGTACAGCTCGACCGTGAGGAGGGTGTCGCGCTCCGCGTCCACGAGGAGTTCGAGGCCGGTGAGTCCCGGGTCGACGGGCAGGACGATCCCGGCGTCGGCCGCCAACGGCCAGGATTCGCCCGGTGTTTCGACGGCGAGGCGGGTGAGGCTGGAGTGGGCGGTGACGGTGGCGCGCCGGGCGAGGTCGTCCGGGTCGGTGGAGGCGAGGCCGATGACGGAGGCGTCCTCGCGAAGCAGGGTGCGTTGCAGCGTGGCGATGTCCAACGCCCTTGGGGTGACGCCGAGTTCGGCGCAGAGCGCGGCGGCCGTCCCGGCGGCCTGGCCGAGGGTGGCGCAGGTGGCCATGACACGGGTGGAGCCGAACGCGACATGGCTGGCGGAGATGTCGCGCCCCGCGAAGAGCAGGTTGGAGGTGTTCGCGGAGTACAGGCTCCGGTAGGGGATGTGGTAGATCCCGTCCGCGTAGCGCTGTTTCGCCGCCGCCTCGGTGGCGTACATGCCCTGGGGCGGATGCAGGTCGATGGACCAGCCGCCGAACGCGACGCGGTCGGGGAACGGTGTCTGGCCGAGGATGTCTGCCTGGTTCAGTACGTAGTCGCCGACGAAGCGCCGGTATTCGCGCTTGCCGGGCACGGAACCCACCCACTCCAGGGTCATGGTCTCGGCGTCGAACTCGCCGGAGTTCTTGATGTGGTCCCAGATTCCGTAGATGACCGACCACAGCTCGTCGCGGATGCGCTCGTTGT
The DNA here is from genome assembly GCF_036248275.1 of Streptomyces sp. NBC_01716. Lineage (NCBI taxonomy): Bacteria > Bacillati > Actinomycetota > Actinomycetes > Kitasatosporales > Streptomycetaceae > Streptomyces > Streptomyces sp. NBC_01716. Next base: position 730,082 of record NZ_CP109181.1, read on the forward strand.
CGTGCACGGTGTCGAGTTCGCCGCCGAACTCGATCCACCAGTAGGCGCAGCCGTTGTCGCCGGCCTTGATGATGCGCCGTTCGGGGATGGAGGTCTTGGTGATGTCCTTGGCGAAGTCCGGTGGTACGTAGCGGACGGGGTGTCCGGTGTCCTTCGTGTAGAAGAGCAGCGTGGACCCCAGGGAGATGTCGTCGGCGGTCCCGGGCGCCCACGGCTCGCCGTACTCGTCGCGGGACTCCCGGCCGATCCGGTGGTGCGCGCCGGCGAGATGGCCGATCAGACCGTCGCCGGTGCAGTCGAGGAACAGGCCGCTCTCGAAGCGGATTCGCCGCTCGGAGCCCATCATCCAGCCGGTGACGGCGGTCAGCCGCCGGTCGTCCGCCGGTCCGTGCGCCTCGACCTCGCGGACGTCGGTGTTGAGGTGGAGTGCGATGTTGGGCTCGGCCCGCACGGCGTCCAGGATCACGGTGTCCCAGTAGTACGGATTGCCCTCGGGGTTGCGGTACTGGTTCTCGACGAACAGTTCGCCCATGATGCCGCCCTCGCGGGCGTGGTGGTTCTTGCCGTGTCCGGTGGCGCCGCACACCCAGACGCGTACCTCGCTGCTGGAATTGCCGCCGAGGACCGGTCTGTTGTTGACCAGGGCGACCGTGCGCCCGAGCCGGGCCGCGGCGATGGCCGCGCAGGTCCCGGCCAGGCCGCCGCCGACCACGGTGATGTCGTACCTCGCCGTCTCGTTTCTCATGGGCTACTTCCAGTCCGGGTTGGCTGCGAGTCCGTAGTAGACGCGCGGCGCGCCGTCGAGGCGCACCGTGACCTTGCCGCCCGCGGCGGTGAGGGTGCGTTCCTGGCCGATGCAGTTCAGCTCCCGCACGGTGCCTTTCACCGTCGCGGAGTGGGCGACGACGTCGGTCTTGGTCGTCCACCTGTCGGTCCAGGGTTCCGGCGAGGCGTACCAGGGGTCCGCGGTGTGGTCGGCGTTGAGCACATAGCCGTCCTTGCGGCTCCACAGGATCGACACGGGGCCTTCGGGTGTGGTGAAGAGCAGGCCCTTGATGTCCTGGTCGGCGAAGGCGAGATGGCGGACGAAGTCGGCGCGGTCGAGGACGCGGGCGGCGGTGGCGAAGGCGAGCAGCGAGGGCTTGGCGCTGGTGTCGCGGTTCATCAGTCCGAAGTGGTACTCGACGTTGCCCGGGTCGGCCTCCTGCGGATGGTGGATGGTGGTGTCGTGCAGCTGGTACCAGTTGACGCCCCTGACTCCCTCGGACTTGGCGAGGGCGAGGGTGAGCAGGGTGTTCTCGGCCGCGTTGCGGTAGGTGTCGGTCCACCAGGCGTTGGGCTTGGTGGAGGCGTACGCCTCGGTGAGCCAGAGTTCCTTGTTCCCGCCGTACGTGTCGACGACCTCGCGGGCCTTGCGGAGTGCGCCGAGGAAGTTCCAGTACGAGCCGGAGGAGCCCTGGGTCCACTCCGAGGGCGGCGGGGCGTAGTCGGGGGTGAAGTTGCCGCGGCCCGGGTGGAAGGCGAAGGCGTCGATGAGGTCCCAGCCACCGGCGGCGTGGAAGTTCTCCGTCCAGATGTAGTCCATGCCGCCGAGGCCCGCGTTCATCACCTTCATGGGCGAGCCGGCGGCGGTCAGCCGGTCGGTGACCTGACGCAGTCCGTCGCGTACGTAGACGTCGGCTCCCCGGCCCGACATCCAGGGCTGGTTGACCTCGTTGCTCACCTCGAAGTAGGCGGCGTCGGCGTCGACCGCCTTGGCGACGTTGGTGTCGGCCCAGTCGGCGATCTGCTGCGGGGTGCCGCCGACGGGGATACCGCTGAGTTCGACGTTGTGCCCGATGCCGTGCGCGTCGAGGGTCGCGGTGTCGATTCCGGGCGCGCCGGCGTAGGCGATACGTATCCATTTGACGCCGAGGGTCTTCAGCAGGCCGAGTACGGCGTCCTTGCCCGGCTTCAGGAGCCAGGGGTAGTTGGCGATGCCGAACATGGATTCCGTACCGGCGCGGTAGGTGAAGTCGGGCAGCACGGAAAGGTTGGTGCGGGCCAGTGCGCGCTGCCCACCCGCGATGGCCTCCACCTCGGTGAAGACGATGCCCTGGGACGGCGCGGTCAGGGTGAGGGCGGCGTCCCAGGCCGCGCCGGGGGCCACTGTCCGGGTGAGCGTGCCGCCGGCGAGCCTGATGCCGGCGAAATCGCGCGCCCACCATTTGAGGGTCACCGGCTTGGCGGCCGAACCGCCGTTGACCACCTGCGACTTGAGCGTCATGGTCTGTCCGGCGGTCTTGTAGAGGTTGAACGGCTGGTCGGTCCAGACCTCGACGCCGATGGCGCGGCCGGCCGCGATGGCGCCTGCGGCGCGCGGACGCAGGTCACCGAGGACGAGGTCGGCCTCGGTGACGGCGGTGGCCGTGCCCGTGGCGGCGCCGGGGGCATGGATCCAAGTGGCGTTCGTGTAGGCGGGGTTGGTGCTGTCGAGGCAGAAGAAGCCCTTGCCGTCGGCCCATGTCTCGGCGTAGGCGCCGCCCGCGTTCGTCTCGTACGGGATACCGCCGCGGGCGTCGCGGTTCCAGACGGTGAGCGCCTCGTACGACTCGGCCGCGGTCGCTCCGTACACGGTCCTGGCGAACATGAAGCCCGACGGTGTCAGGGTGCCGGAGCCGCCGGTCTCCCACTTCAGATGGGCCTTGTGCGGGGTGACGTCGAATGTGCCGGTCACGGTGACGCCGGGCGCGCCGGCGCCCAGGGCATAGGTGATCCGGAGGCCGGGCCTGCCGTCGGGCAGGGTGACCGCCTTCGGGGTGCCGCCGAAGGTGCGCTGCTGGCCCAGCGCGCTGTCCTTGATCATGAAGTGGGTGAGCAGGACGCGGTCGGTACCCGCGCCGTCCTTGACGAGTACGCTCCCGTCGCTCCGGCCGATGAGGGTGATGCCATCGGCGGTGAGGGTGAGCGGGTCGGCGGCATGGGCGGCGGTGGCGGGAAGCAGTGCGGCGCCCGTGGCGAGGGCCGTGCTCTGGAGGAATCTGCGGCGGGCAACTGACATGGCGGAGCCTTTCTCTTGTCCCTGAGAGGAAGGTGCGGGATGGTCGCGGACAGGCTGGGTCAGCCCTTGACGCCGGTGAAGCCGAGGCCGGCGACGATGTACTTCTGGCAGACGGCGAAGACGAGGACCGGCGGCGCGACGGCCATCACCATCGCGGCGATGAGCTGGTCCTGCGGTGCCTGGGTGGCGAGTTGGGCGAGTGCGACACTGATCGGCTGCTTCTCGGGGTCGGTGAGGGCGACCAGCGGCCAGATGAAGTCCTTCCAGCTGTGCATGACCGCCAGCAGGCTGATCACGGCGAGCACCGGCCGGCTCATGGGCAGCACGATCTTCGTGAGCAGTTGACGGGTGCTGACGCCGTCGACACGCGCCGCGTCGAAGAGTTCGCGGGGCAGGGCGTCGAAGAACTGTTTGGCGAGCAGCACCGTGAAGGCGTTGGTGCCGGCGGGCAGCCAGATCGCCCAGTAGGTGTCACCGAGGTTGAGGTGGAGGAACGGTACGTCGATCACGGTCATGAAGAGGCTGACCATGTTCACGGTGTACGGCACGAACATCGTGGCGAGGATCGCCCCGTAGACGACCCGGCCGAACCGGGGCCGGAGCACGGAGAGCGCAAAGCCCGCGGTGGCGGAGATGAACAGCTGGACGGCCCATGAACCACCCACCACCAGCACGGTGTTCAGCAGATAGTGACCGACACTCAGATCGGTGTAGGCGGTGGCGAAGTTGTCCAGCAGCGGCCGGTCCGGCCAGAGGGCGAGCGGCCGCGTGGTCAGCTCGGTGGGCGGCGAGACGGCGCCCTTGACCATCCAGTACAGCGGGCCGACGCCGATGAGCAGCAGCGACACGAGCGTGAGTGCCTGGATGGAGCGGACCGCGGCCCGGACGCCGGGGCGCTGCCGGTCGTGGACGGAGACGAAGGTGGTGGCGGAGGTCATGACGTGCTCCAACTGCGGGTGACCCGCAGATAGACCGCGGACAGCACGGCGAGGGCGAGCACCATCAGGAAGGAGAGCGCGGCGGCCTGGCCGTACTCGCCGTCCTGGAAGGCGTAGCGGAAGATCAGCAGCAGGACGGTGAGGGTGGAGTTCTGCGGACCGCCGCCGGTGAAGATGTACGGCTCGGTGAAGACCTGGATGGTGCCGATGAGCTGCACCAGCAGCAACAGTCCGATGACGGGCCTCAGTTGGGGCAGCATGACATGGGCTATCCGCCGCCAGATGCCGGCGCCGTCGACCTCGGCGGCCTCGTACAACTCGGCGGGGATCCCGGCCATCGCCGCGAGGTAGATCAGGACGGCGCCGCCCATGCCGGCCCAGGTGGCTTCCAGTACCAGCGACAGCATCGCGGTGTCGGGCGATTCGAGCCAGGAGAAGGGGCCGAGGCCGACCGTGCCCAGGGCGCTGTTGAAGAGGCCGCTGCCCGGGTCGTAGAACCATTTCCACAGCAGGATCGCGACGACCGGCGGGATGACGACCGGGAGATAGACGAGGAAGCGGTAGATACCGGCGCCGCGGCGCACGGTGCTCACCACAGCGGCGATTACGAGGGGCGCGGGGAAGCCGATCACGATGCCCAGGCCGACGAAGAGCAGGGTGTTGCCCACGGCGGTGCCCAGCAGCGGATCGTCGAACAGGGCGCGGAAGTTGTCGAGGCCGACCCAGACGGCGGGGTCGACGAGGTTGGTGCGCTGGAAGCCGAGCAGCAGGCTGCGCACGATCGGCCACCAGGCGAAGAGCCCGAAGACGATCAGGGTGGGGACGAGGAAGAGCCACGCGGTGAACTGTTCGCGGGCGGCTCCGGCGCGTCGGCCGGCCGGTCGGCCGTTCCCTCGGCGCTTCGGCCGGCCGATCCGTACGCGGGTGCCTCGGCCGGTGCCTCGCGAGGGAGACGTGCCGGGTGGGGCGGGAGTGTGCGAGGAGGGGCTGAGCAGGCTCATGGGAGGCTCTACTTCTGGTCCGCGGCGAGCTTGGAGTTGACGTCCTTCTCGGCCTCGGCCAGCAGGGCGTCGACGTCGGCGTCCCGCTCGGTGAGGACCGCCTGGACGACGGGGTCGAGCGCGGTGTAGAGCGTCTGCGCCTGATAGGGCGGTTCCGGCTTGAGTTCGAGCGACGACAGGCCCTCGGTGTAGGGCCGGAAGTGCTCCAGTTCCACATTGACGTACGGCTTGATCGCGGCGTCGATCGCGGCCTGCCGTTCGGCGTCGAAGACCGGCAGGGTGGGCACTCCGACCGCGGACTTGGGGTCGGCGGCGAGCGCCTCGGCCTGCCGCGCGGCCGCGTCGGTGCTGTACTGCGGCTGGGCGTAGGCGAAGGTCAGCCACTTGACGGCCGCCTCCGTGTGCTTCTTGTCGGTCGATTCGGGGACGAGGTAGATGTCACCGCCGGTGAGTGTGGCGTCGCCACCCGACTGCGGCATGGGCGCGACCCCGAACGCGCCGGTGTCCTCCATGCCGAACTGTGTGGTGGCGAGCCGGTAGGTGCCGGGGCTGCCCATGAACATCCCGACCTGACCGGCCGCGAACTGTCTGATGACGTCGTTCTGGTTGTTGAGCAGGTTCTTGCCGAGCGAGTCGTCCTTCCAGCGCATGTCCTTGAGCAGGTTCAGGGCCTTCTTGGTCGGTTCGCCGGTGAACTGGGCGACGTACTTGCCGTTCTCCTCCCGCTGGAGGTCGCCGCCGAAGGCGTAGCTGAGCATCGTCAGCTGCCAGCCGCCCTGGTTGTCCTTGGACTCGTGGACGAAGCCCGCCTTGCCGGTACGTTCGCTGATCGCCTTGGCGGCGGTGCGTACCTCCGGCCAGGTGGTGGGCGGCCGGTCGGGGTCGAGACCGGCCTGTTCGAAGAGGTCGCGGTTGTAGACGAGGCCCTGGGCGTACGGGTTCTGCGGGACGCCGTAGACCTCGCCGGCGGGGTCGCTCAGCGGCTTGAGGATCTGCGGGTTGAACTCGGCGAAGTGGTCCCACTCCTGGAGCTGCCCGGTGATGGGCCGCACCTGGCCCTGTTGGATGAGCCGGGGCGGTTCGGTGAGCGGCACCTTGATGACGTCCTCGACATTGCCGCCGGAGAGCTTGGCGGAGAACGTCAGCGGGTCGAAGACCGTGGTGGAGCCCTTGATCTCGATGCCGGGGTTGGCCTTCTCGAAGTCGGCCACCTGCTTCTTGAACAGGGCGAGGGCGGGCTTGTCGGTGGCCGGCGGCATGCCCTGGACGCGGAGCACGAGGTCGCCGCCGGAGCCGGCCTTGCTCGGGGTGACGGCGGAGCAGCCGGTGAGGGCCAAGGCCACGGCGGTACAACCGAGCCATGCTGCACGGCGGGATATACGGCACATATCGACTCCAAGGAACATGGTGGACATGGTGCGTCGGCGCGGGGGGTGCCTGATTGTGGTGGAGGGTGCCTGGTTGTCGTGCGCTCAGCGGGAGGAGGCGGGCGCGGGGCCCGTCGACGCGCGCGGGATCAGCCGTGAGCCGATCTCGACGGGCGGGGGCGCGTCACCTCTCGCGTTTCCCGCGATCGTCTCGATGAGCAGATCGGTGGCGCGGGTGGCGACTTCCACCGGATCGATCCTGATGGTGGTGAGGCCGGGCGTGGAGACGGAGGCGAGCTGCGTGTCGTCGATACCGATGACGCTGACGTCGCCGGGGACGGCCACACCGAGGTTCGCCATCTGGTGCAGCACACCGAGGGCGACCAGGTCGTTGTGGGCGAGGACCGCCGTGGCCCCGTGCGCGGCGACGAGCGTCGCCGCGTGCACGCCGGTCTCGAACCTCGGCTCGTACGGACCGAGTTCGACCAGGGAGAGGTCCAGCGCCTCGAAGGACTCGTGGATGGACTTGCCGCGGCTGAGTTCGGCGCGGGAGGCGTTGACGAACACACAACGCCGGTGGCCGTAGGCGCGCAGATGCTCGACGGCCTGCGCGATTCCGGCCGACAGGGAGATGTGCACCTCGGCGATGCCCGGCACATGACGGTTCACCACGACCAGCGGCATCCGCTCGGCGAGTTCGAGCAGCCGGGCCTCGGAGAGTGTGGAGGCCCAGAGCACCAGCCCGTCGACCCGCTTCGACACGGCCGCGATCGTCTCCAGTTCGTCGGCCTCGCGTTCGTCGCTGTCGGCGACGAGGACGGTGTGTCCCAGTCGCCTGGCACGGGCCTGCATCGCCTTCACGATGGGCGGGAAGAAGGGGTTGGCGATGTCCGGGATGATCAGCCCGAGGGTTCCGGTGCCGACCCCGCGCAGGCTGCGGGCCGCCGGATTGGGTGCGTAACCGAGCTTGGCCGCGACGTCGAGGATGCGCTGCCGGGTCTTCGGCTGCACCTGGTCGGGCGCGGTGAACGCGCGGGACACCGTCGAGACGGAGACACCGGCGGCGCTCGCCACCTCCCGGATCGTGACTGGCACGGACGGCCTCCTCGGTTCGCTTCCCCGGTTCGTCGCCGGTTCGATTCTCCGGCCCTGTCGGCTGGATGCGGTGGATCCTTGCGAACGTTCCCGGATGGTGTCAAGAGTGTTGCGTCAAAGAAAAACCCGTGAAAATCCGCTACTCACAAGGGTCTTGTGCGACCGCTTGGGCACCGTCAATGATTCGGTCCTGTTGGTGTTGCGGAGTTTGCGGGAACGTTCTCATCGAGGAGTGACATGAAGATCACCGGCCTGGAAGTGCTGACTCTCCCCGACCACGGAGACAGCATGATGCTGGTCGCGGTCGACACCGACGAGGGCATCCACGGTCTGGGCGAGGTGGGCATCCGGTCGCGTCAGAAGGCGGTCGCCGGCGCGCTCGACCATCTCGCCGATCTGATCGTCGGCGAGGATCCGCGGCGCATCGAGCATCTCTGGCAGGTGATGTCGCGCCGCGGCTTCTTTCCCTCGGACCGGATGGTCGGCGCCGCCATCGCCGCGGTGGATGTGGCGCTGTGGGACATCCGGGGCAAGGCGCTGGGCGTTCCGGTGCACGAACTGCTGGGCGGCCGGGTACGGGACCATGTCCCGGCGTACACGCATGTCGGCGACGACTACCACGACCGTGACCGGTTCCTGGAGCGCTGCCGCGGGCTCGTGCTGGAGGGCTGGCGCCATCTGCGCTTCGCCGCGCCGCACCGGGCGGACGGGGTGCTGGACGCCCGCCGCTGTCTGCGGGACTCGGTCGAACTCTTCCACCAGGTACGGGAAACGGTCGGGGACGAGGTGGAACTCATCCTCGATGTGCACACACGGCTGGATCCGCCGGAGGCGCTGACCCTGTGCCGGGAGATCGAGGCGGCACGCCCGTACTTCGTGGAGGATCCGCTGCGCTGCGAGAACACCGAGAGCTACCGCATGCTCCGCGCCCGCACCGGCGTACCGCTGGCGGCCGGCGAACAGTTCGGCTCCAAATGGGAGTTCAGAAGTCTCATCGAGGGCGATCTGATCGACTACGCGCGGGTCGACGTCGGCGTCGCAGCGGGGATCACCGAGGCCAAGAAGATCGCGGCCATGGCGGAGACGCACCACATCAAGCTCGCCACGCACAATCCGCTCGGCCCGGTGACCGCCGCCTCGTCGCTCCAGCTCAACCTCGCCTGCTCCAACGTGGCCGTCCAGGAGCACCAGACCGACCCGGAACCGGCGACAGCCGCCCTGTTCGTCGAACGGCCGACCGTGGTTCCCGGCCGTGTCGAGCGGAGCGAACTGCCCGGGATCGGGGTCGTGATCGACCGCGAGGAGGCGCGCGCGTACCAGGCCACGGCCGCCGAGCGGCCCCATCTGCGCACGTCCGACGGCGCGTTCACCAACTGGTGAGCGTGTGCGCCGTATGGCGGGCGGCAGTTGCTGACCGCGGCCGGCTATCGCTTTGTGCGCCGACGCCGACGACCAGTTCTCACCGTGTTGCGGTAAGCGTCGGCCAGGCGGCAGAGGTAATCGGTATCGCTGCCCAGGTCGTGGCCGCCCACAGCGGCGATCTTGATCGAACGCAACGGACTGCCCTTCTCGCGGGCACGGAGGGCAATCGCGATCCTGGCGGCTTCTCGCCGGGCGTCTTCCATCCCGCTGACGGTTGACTCGTCGGAAGGGAGGTAGGGGCGTATCGCCAGCAGACCGTCGCGGATTTCGATCACTCGCCGGTACAGCTGCAACCTTGTGGGGAAAAGTGTGTTGCCGTGCAGCAGCCCAGGCGGTTCCAGCGCGATGGCGGGTTCGGCCTGGTAGAGGGCGGACCACAGGGGGCCGAGCTGTCGGTAGCGACGGTAGCGGCGGAGCCACTCGGCGATCGCCGGCACGGCGACTCCAACGAGTACAAGGAGGTGGGCCGTTGTCGGCAGCGCTCTGCTCATCATGAAGCCCCTGCCGAACGAGAAGTCGACCGGGGCTCGGGCGGAGACCGCGACAACGGTCTTACTGATCATGTAGAAGGCCGCCGCGCCGGTTCCGGCGGCGACCAGGCTGAGCCCCAGACGCAGCGCCAGGTCCGGCGCTTCGAACGCGTCCCGAAGGCAGAGCCGGGCGATGACGGTGAACTCGGGCAGCAGCGCCACGGCGTAGGCGATGCAGTACTCCATCACCCATGGCGACTGTGGGTACAGGTTCGGGGTGAGAGCGAACAGGAGGCACATCACGACACCGGCGAAGACCACCCACGCCGTGTGCGCGCGAGCACGTGCTTCGTACCCGTGCAGCCGCAGCAGGATCTGGGCTCCCGCCCAGACGGCGGCGAGCATGGCGACGTGACCGACGAGTCGTTCGACGCCGTGCGAGCTCGCGGCGCGCGCGAGGGTGGTAGCGGCAGGTGTGAGTGCCGTCTGTGAGACGGCAAGGCCGAGCACGCAAAGCCGCACGAGCCGGCGGCCGGGCGCGGGCCCCGGTCGCAGCCACAGCAGCATCCCCCAGGCGAGCAGGGCCGGAACGTAGTTCCGCGCCAGTTCACCCACGGTCGCGACCGTTCTCCAGCGCGGATCGCAGTCGGCCGACCACGGATTCGTCGCGAGAGGCCGGGCGGACATGCTGGCCGAGCAACGACGCCAGGAACTCCGCTTCCCGCTCCTCGACGCTCGAATAGCCGGTGCGGCCCAGCACCCGGCGGATCATGCGCGGATCAAGGTCGGGCAGCAGTAATCGCGCCTGCTCAGCGGGGCTGAGTGTGACGGGGAAGTGGTCGCACAGCATGTGACCGATCTCGTGCAGCACGATGTGGTTCTGGTGTGGCACGGTCGTGTGCTGCTCGTACGCGATCAGGTCGGCGGTATCGGTCGCGATCCAGAGCCCGCACACGCCGGAGAGGTCGGGCAGAGGCAGTCGCTTGATCGCCCGCCCGCGCCGCGCGCTCAATTCGGCGCACAGCGTCGGGACATCGAACGAGCCCGGCAACTCCAGATCCCGGAGCACCTCGGCGCAGCGGCGCCGCATCTTCCGCCGGCCGGTCCGGATCATTGGTCCACGTCGCCCGCGGGATCAGGCAGCCCTTCGAGTTCGCGGACGCGGTCGACCATGTCCCTTATCGTCTCCAGACTCTTCGTCGACAACCCACGTGCGCGCAGGGCGATCTGCCGCACCGGCGCGTCGCGCAGCGCGCTGAGCAGCGCGAGTTGTGCGTTGATGTGCTCGGCCTCCGCGTCGTCGAAGAAGTACGCAGGGGGTACGCCGAAGAAGGTCGCGAGAGCTTCAAGGTGACGCTTGGTCGGGTTGTCCCGGAGACCTTTGCGCAACTGCCACAAGTACGTTGACGAGATGGTGGGACCGCCCTGAGCCCTGATCGCCTCGGCGACCTCGTCGAACGTGTACTCGCCGCCGTCGGCCGGCCGCACCACGCTGAACAAATGGTCAACCTTCGTCGCCAGTACGGCTTTGGCGCTGTCCTCTGCCATGCCCACATCCTACCTCGATCAACTCAGATAAAGCGGAGTACTGAATTCTATCCATCTTGGTTGACGCGCTCCATTGGTGCGAGCTACGGTCCTGCCATTCCGGGAACGACCGCGGCGACGATCTCACCGCCCCGGGATTCAACGGATCAACGACTGTCCGACCAAGGGGAGAAGTCACGTGAACAAGTTGGTAGAACGTTCCATGATCCGCAAACCAGCCGTCCTTCTCGCAATGCTGGCAACGGCGGCGACATCGCTCATCGTCAGCTCTCCCCCGGCTTCGGCGGATCAGAGCGCGAGCGGGGAAACGTACTGCTATCACGGTCGACGGGTGGGCGTCGAAGACAAGGCGAGCGGGGTCGTGGACGTCAGGGCCGTTGACGTGAACAAGATCTACGTCTCCCCGTTCCTCGCCGTACACCGCACACAGTCCTCGAAGTTCTCGGGGAGCTGGTACGTAAATGCCGTTGACGCCGGCGGCCCGGGAATCATCGTCCATGCGTTCGGATACTGCTACTTCTGATGCTCCCGTAGGGAAAGCTCCCGTAGGGAAACAGGGACATCCGTAGGCAGAAGTCCGGCTGCCGTCCATTCGTCGCCGGGGTGCGTATGGGCGGCGGCAACCCTTCCGAACAGGCATTGGGTGGTTTGGTATCGTGCGACCGGGGTCGATGAATATCGTCATGCTGACTTCCTGCGTGTTGCTCGTCGCGCTTGGCGGATGCGATCGGCAATCGGCGCCGCCGAGAGACGCGGGGGCAGCGAGCGAACCTGCCGTATCGGATGCGGACAGATCGGCGTTCAAGCGCTACTGGGACCGCATGACGGCGTACAAGAACGAGTACGCTTCCTGCCTTCGGTCGCGCGGCATTGGCGGAGTCAGCGTCAAGGAGTCGTCTGTCGAGTTCCCGACGACCGAACAGAACAACGAGAAGGCTTCATCAGCCCAACGGATCTGCCGTTCAAAGGTCGCGTATCCGGAAGACCCCGACGACGAAGTTCGGCGAGGCATGTATGCGGCAGCGGTGGGCAGCTACCAATGTCTCACCGAAGGCGGCTGGAAGCCCAGGAAGCCACCCTCACTGAGTGCGTACCTGGCGGATGGCGCCCAGTGGACTCCCTACTCGGAATTGCCGGTGAACGACGCCGAGTGGGAAAGACTCAACAAACAATGCCCACAATTCGACTCATGAGAGCTGAGCCTCGGGCGCACGCCGCCTGAAGCAGCCGGCATTGCGAGAGTTGAATCCGGACTTCGTCCCCAGCCAGTCCCAGCCGAACGAGTCCCAGAGCCCCGACCCAGACGGTGATCCCCGCAAACAGCACCGCAATCACACAAGGATCGGAAGCAGGTACTGAGCGAAGAACTCGTGGCGTCAGTGATGGCGGTGAAGACGGCCTGGATGATCGAGTCCAAGGGGTCGGCGGGCACAGGGGGCCTGCGTGCAGCGGCTGTGGCGTTTCCGGTCAGCCTTCTCCGTGTGGGCACGGAGCAACGCGATGTCCGTTTCCTGCCAGCAGATACGGGCGCGTCGAGTCACCATCGGGCGCATGACCAAGTACACGGTGCTCCCCGTTGAAACAGCCGTCCTCAAGGAACTGCGGATTACCGACGACGCAGGCCGGCCCTGCGCCCCGTACATCGCGACCCGCGACGACGCAGGCTCCCCGCTGCGCTGCTGCCTGCGTCCCATCAGGACCGGTGAGCAAATTGCCCTTGTTTCATACGCCCCGCTGCGACGCTGGGCCACCATGCGGGGTGCGCTTCCGGGCGCGTACGACGAACAAGGTCCCGTCTTCATTCACGCCGATGACTGCGACGGGTTCACCCTCGGCGAGACCTATCCTTTCGATCGGCCGGGCGCCCTGCGAACCGTGCGCCGCTATGACGCCCGGGGCCATATCGCCGGTGGACGCCTTCTGGAGATTCCGGCCGACGCCACGGCCGGCTTCGACGCGGCCTTTGACGATGCGTTCAGCGACCCGGACGTGGTGCTCGTACACGTCCGAGCACTGGAATACGGGTGCTTCCACTTCGAGGTGCGACGGCCCTCACGCGAGGAGCGGTAGCTGCCAAGAGCACGCTCAGGGCGGGGGCAGGGGTCGCGGCGCGCACCCCCTGGCCCCTCGCAACGATCATGTGTACGGTTCTCACAACGCTGGCCTTCCCCGACCCGGATTCCTCGCGGAGATGAGCCGATGACCCCGCAGGTAAGCCCTCAAGGGCTCGACTGGTACCGCCGTGCCCGGTTCGGCATGTTCGTCCACTGGGGCCTCTACTCGATGATCGGCCGCGGCGAGTGGGAACAGGTCATCGCCCGGATACCGGCGGCCGAGTACGCGCCGCTGGCCAAGCTCTTCAACCCCGCGGCCTTCGACGCCAAACAACTCGTCGCTCATGCCGAGGCGGCAGGCCAGCGCTACCTCACCATCACCAGCCGCCATCACGACGGCTTCTCCATGTACGACACCGCACTGTCCGACTTCAAGATCACCCGTTCCCCGTTCCGCCGCGACCCGATCGCCGAACTCGCCGACGCCTGCCGGGAATCCGGCACCGTCAAGCTGGGCTTCTACATCTCCCTCGTGGACTGGCACCACCCCGGCTACCTCGACTCCTCCCGCTGGGAGGACTACCTCGCCTTCCTCTTCGGGCAGGTCGAAGAGCTGTGCACGCAGTACGGGGAGATCGCGCAGATCTGGTTCGACGGCGACTGGCCCAACTCCCCCGTACCGGAGGAACACCCCGGCTGGTTCACCACCGACCAGCAGTGGCACTATCCCCGGCTGTACGACCTCATCCACCGCCTCCAGCCGGACGCCGTACTCCTCAACAACCGCAAGGACGGCCTCCAGCCCGGTGAGGATGTCCAGGGCTACGAGAACGATCTCCCCGGAGAGAACACCACGGGCCTCAACCCGGGCGCACTGCTCGCGGTGCCGCGCGAGACCTGCCTGACGATGAACCGCAGTTGGGGCTACGTACCGCACGACACAAACTACAAACGGCCGGACGAGCTCATCGACACACTGCTGCGCTGCGTGGCAGCCGACTCCAACCTGCTGCTGAACATCGGCCCGACACAGTCCGGCGACGTACCGGCCCCGGCACAGGAGCGCCTTCGCGAGATGGGCCGCTGGCTGGACACACACGGCGACGCCGTATACGGCGCGGGCCCGGGACCGGAGCCCGGGACCATCCACACCCAGGACGGGCGAGTCCTGAACCTGACCGACCTGATGCCCCAGACCTAACATTCCGTGGCAGGCGTCAGCCGATCAGCTGTTCCGACCGTTCCCACAGACCGCGCGCCAGAGCGAGATCGTGCCTTCGGCGAGCCAGCGGTTCGACGACGGGAACTTCATCAGGGGGCTTGTTGTGTCGGAGCCGAAGTTCGTCCTGACGATCCCCGGGTAGAACACGGCGGCCCGGATCGGATCGAGATCCCCCTCGTAGTTGAGGTTGTCCAGGAACGGGGCGAGGTGGTTTATCCGGAAGGTCTTCTCGAAACCGTCGACGGTCCTGGTGGGGTCGCCGAACACGCCGCCGGCGTAGTTGGCGAGCACGTCGATCCGCAGGTATGCGGCGTCCAGTTCGGCCGCGAGCTTCCGCACATCATCGTGGCGGGCGAACTCGGCGGTGAAGTGGTCGACGCCGAGTTCGCCCGCCACGGCTCGCGTCTTCTGCGGCGAGCTTCCGACGATCACCACCTTTGTGCCCGCGCTGATGGACAAGGCGAGCGGCGGTGGCGCCGATTCCGTCACTCTCACCAGCGTGCCGAGGTAGCTACAGCTGTCCAGGACCTCATCCTTGAGCGCGGCTACAAGGAGACGACGGTGGAGGACATCTGCGCGGTGACCGAGATCTCCCGCAGTACGTTCTTCCGGTACTTCTCCTCCAAGGCGCGGTAGGTCAGGCCCCAAGGGGCGGGGCGCCCGTAGCCGGCGTCAACCGACGGTGAAACGGGTCGCTTTCGTGTCGAGCGTCGTGGAACCGTCACCGGCGCGGGCCAGCACCGCGACGTGCCAGAGTCCGCGCGGGGATTCGGCGGCGTCGGCACCGGTTACGGCAACGGTGTAGGTGCAGCGCACGGTGTCTCCGCCGGAGGGCTCGCACGTGGCCGGCTCGGCGGCGGCCATTTCCTTGACGGTCAAATCCTTCTCGGCGAACGACGAATCCGCCGGCCAGGCAAGGACCTTGACGTCCGTGACACCGGAGGACGCCGTCGCGTCGGTCGTGAAGACCAGCGAGCCGTCACGGTCGCCGAGGGGAGCTGTGTAGCGGGCCGTGCTGTGCTCCAGGGTGGGCGGCTGCTCGCCGGCGTACGCGAGGGCGAACGTCCCGGCACCTCCCAGAACGGCGACCGCAGCGGTCACGGACAGAAGAACGGTACGTCGGGACATAAGAGGCTCTCCACCATCGTCTCAGCGGTATCGGAACCGGCGTTCTCCGCGCCGCCGGTTCATCGATGGTCGCCCCCCGAGAGTGCACCGAACATGAGTACTGACACTCAACCCGACTGAGTAGAGGCGGCTGTTGGACGGTCGTGGCGGTTCGGCCGGTCCGACCGGAGACCCGGTCGGACCGGCCGAACCCAGAGGTGGCGCGGAAACCCGTCGCCGTGGAGCTGAGCCGGGGTCAGCGGATGGTGGTGACCCTGCGCTCCTTCAGGGCCGCGCAGTTGGAGTTCTCCACCGAGACGTACACGTTGGCGATGTTGCCACCCCAGCTGACGCAGTGGCCCTTGCCGTAGACGCGGCTCGGACCCGCGTACGACGTGAAGTTCCCGGAGTCCTCGGCCCACTCGTCGGTGTCGGGCACGTAGATGTACGCCGACATGAGCTTGGCGGTGCCCGGGTTGGTGCGGATGGTCGCGACGCAGTTCTTGCCGTTCGCGGAGTTGTACGTGAGGTAGACCGTGCCCTGCGAACCGATAGGAGCGGAGTTCACGGTCTTGTAAGCGCTGCCGCAGACCCCCTGCGGCGTGACGTTGGGCGCGGCGTGGGCGGTGGCGCCGAATGTGGCGGTGGCGCCGACGACGAGCGCGGTCAACGCTCCTGCGGCTGCGGCATTACGCTTGATTCCCATTATTTCCCCCTTGCGACTCCGAGAGCGGTTTGCTCACACTTGGAAGACCCCCGAACGGCACGGATGGTTGTACCCGGTTCGACGCGGCGTCACCTAGGGATTCGCCCCGATATCCGCACCGAGGTCGCTCGCCTACCGTCGTGGGAAGCGGTGGGCAGGGACGTGAAGCGGTTCCGTCCCGGTGACGACGTGTTCGGGGAAGCCGACGGGGCGTTCGCCGAGTACGTGTCCGCTCCGGAAGACGTGGTGGAGCCGAAACCGGCCGACCTGTCGTTCGAGCAGGCCGCCGCGCTGCCGCTGGCGGGGAACACGGCCCTGATGGGCCTGCGCGACCTCGGACAGATCCAGCCGGGACAGCGGGTACTGGTCAATGGCGCGTCAGGTGGTGTGGGCACCTTCGCCGTACAGATCGCGAAGGCGTTCGGCGCGGAAGTGACCGGCGTCTGCAGTACGCGAAACCTGGAACTGGTCCGGTCGATGGGCGCGGATCACCTCATCGACTACACCCTGGAGGACTTCACCCGGAACGGACAGCGGTACGACGTCGTGTTCGACCTGGTGGGGAACCATTCGCTGACCGAGTGCCGGCGCGCGCTGACACCCGCGGGGAGGCTCGTTCTCTCCGGTGGAGGCGTATTCGAAGGCGGGAGTCTTTTCGGGCCGATGGGTCTCATCCTCAAGGGCCACGTGATGTCCCGCTTCGTCCACCACCAGTTGCTCGTCCTCACGGCGACGCCGGGCAAGGAGAACCTGGCGGCGCTGGGGGAACTCGCCGGGTCCGGGAAGCTCGCCCCGGCCATCGACCGGACCTACCCGTTGAGCGAGGTACCCGAGGCCATCGGGTACCTCGAAGTGGAGCACGCGCGCGCGAAGGTCGTCATCACCGTGTGACGGACCGCCGTCCTTGTCCTGCGAGCCGGCCCCGTCACAGCCAGCCCCGCCTGGCCGCCTGCCAGGCGAGCTGCATACGGGTGGTCGCTCCGGCGAGTTCCATCATGTGCTGGATATGGCGCTGCACGGTGCGCCGGCTCAGCCCCATCTGGCTGGCGATCGCCTTGTCGGCCACGCCCGCCACGAGCAGGGACAGCAGCCGCCTGTCGATGGAGGAGAGCGGGTCCGGTGCGCCGGCTCCGTCCGTCCCCGCGACCGCCCCCGAGTCGTCGACGTCCAGCGGGACGGCGTCCTCCCAGTAGCGTTCGAACAGGGCGATGAGGGCGGCCAGGAGGTTGCTGTCCCGGACCAGCGCGGCCGTCGGCTCGTCGGGGCTGCCCTGCGGCCCCCCGGGCACCAACGGGCAGACGGCGATGGCACGGTCGGCCACGGCGAGCCGCAGCGGCAGATGAGGGACGGATCTGGCGATCTCCCCGGCACGCACGCCCTCGACGACGTTGTCGACCGCGCCCTCGTCGTCGAAGAAGGCCTTCTCGTACAGCACCCGGTAGGTCACGCCCCGGCCCAGCGCGTCGAACTCCGCGTCGTTGCTGCCCGACGGCATGGCCACGTACTGGGCCTTGCAGAACCAGAGCATCTCGTCGCGCGCGCTCGCCTGGATCTGCCGCAGATGCTGGCGCAGGGCCTCGCCGCCGGTGATGACCTCGATGAGCTGGCCCGCGTCCTGCCGGCGTGCGGTGTCCCGGTAGGTCTCCAGGAGACTGGTGACTTCGACGCGGGCCCGGTCCAACGCGTCCGAGTTGCGTTTCAGCCGGGGGGTGAGCGCCACGTCCGGGGGTGTCGCGCGGTACTGACGCGGCACACCGTCGGTGTGGCTGGCCATGCCCTTGGCCGCGAGATCGGTCAGCACGCTCCGGGCTTCCACGACCTCCAGACCGACGCGCTCGGCGACGTCGGCGGCCTTGAGCGGACCCGTCGTGATGAGAAGCCGGTAGACGTCCTCCTCGACTGCCGATACCCCGGCGGCCTCCAGCGCCACTGCGCCCTCCTGAGACCTCGGCCCCCACGCGCTCACTTCACGCACCCTCGAACGTTGAATACCGTACTGCATCGTGTGCACAGCACACCGATGGGCAGACGGCTTCCACCGCCTGCCCACCCGTGCGCGACGACTCCCCGCTAGCCGCGGTGGAGATACGCGCGTTCGACGGTCTGCCGGACACGGTTGCCCGCGGAGTCCTTCGCGGTGACACGCAACGTGACGTACGCGTCGCCCCGTTGCCGCTTCGGCGCTTCGATCTTCGCCGAGAAGGCGCCGGATCCCCGGCTCTTCACCGTGGCACGCTCCCAGCTGTCGCCGTCGTCGTAACTCGCCTCGACATCGAGGCTCACACCCCGCGGCGCGGCCAGTCCGTCCTGGGCCCGGACGGTCAGCCCCACGGAATGGGACCGGCCGGGGCCGACCGAGTTGCGGACGTCGACGGGTACGTCGTAGTCGAGTTGGAGCAGCGGCAGCGCCGCCGTTCCACTCGCTGCTCCGGAGCGGAACGACCACGACGTCTCGGTCGCCGTCCCGAAAGCCCATTCGGGGGACACCCGTGACGTCGTCAGGTCCAGCCGGTAGTCGGCCGCGCCGGACGGCACGGTGAAGTCCGTCCAGGCGCTTTCGGCCTCGGCGGTCTTCTTCCCGTCGCGGTACAGCACTGCCGCCGCGGTGTCGCCCGGCTGAGCGTTCCGCGCCTGACCGGAGGTGCCGATCCCGCCGCCGTCGGCGGCAAGCCGCGACCAGTGCCCGCCCGTCGAGTCGGTGAACTCCGGGATCCGCAGCGAGAGCACGTTCCCCTCACGGACCGAGGGGTTCCTCGTGGCGCGCGGGATGGACGGCCGGACCACCGCGCCCTGCCACACCTCGGACGTGCGCTCACCCGGCCGGTAGGTGCGGGCCGTGTCCCTCATGCCCACGTTCAGCGGCGTGTCGACGTCGAAAGTGGTCTCGTGGTGCACCAGATGCTGCCAGCTGGTGTCGCCCGCACTGACGTACTCGGTGCGTTCGAAGCCGGTCGGTACATGGCGGGTGTACTGAAGCCACGCCGCGTCCTGGTAGGGGCGCCGGGCGAAACGCTGTTCGGCCGCCCACGGTGATCCGCCGTTGTCGGCGTACGAGGTGCGCACGACCGCGCTGTTGCGCTCCGACACCGTGTGCACCACACGTTCCGGAATCCGCTGGGAGGACACCTGCATGACGTCGTAGAGGTACGGGCTGCGCGCGGTGCCGGTGAACCGCACCGACGTGGAGCGCTTGTCGATCCGCTTCAGCAGCTCGGCGCCCACCTTCGCGCCGACCCGTACGGTGGGCAGGGCCCGGCGTTCGCCGTCCGGCCGCCAGCGGGTCCAGGCGATGTCGCTGAAGTGGACGAGCATCAGACCACGGGCACCGGCCGCCGCCGCCTTCTTGGCGAGTTCGCCTTCGTCCTCGCCCTCCTCGTTGGTGACGACGGCGAGTTTGCCGCGTGCTTTCCCGAACTCGGGGGCCTTGGCGTCGCCCGCGTCGACGGCGGTGAGACGCTCGCCCCGCTCGTCGAACAGGGGCGAGGTGGGCATGTAGTAGGCGTTCAGGTCGAGTTCGGTGCCCGGCACCGTCGTTTCCAGCAGAGGCGCGCTGAGTTGCCAGCGGGACGCGAACTCGAACGTGCCGTCCGTGACGGCGGGGGTGGGGCTGACGTACAGGCGTTTGGCGACGTCGAAGTACATCGTGCCCTGGATCAGGCCGTGTCCGTCGATCTTCCGGTACGTCTGGTAGCTGATGATGCCCCGCTGCTCGGCGGGGCGTGGTGTGCGGATGTCGACCAGCGTCGTACGGCGCGCGTCGAGGGTGACGGGCATGTCCTTGGTGACCTTCACCTCGGGCACGACGACATGACGCAGTTCCTCTCCGTCACCCGCCTTGTCCAGGGTGGAGTAGTCGAGTTGGTACGTGCCCTCCTCGACCTCGGCCACGGCGGACTCGGTGTCGGTGTACCCCACGAACCCGTTGGCGCCCCAGATCGTCGGCAGCGCGTGGACGCGCTTGCCCTCGTGGTCGTACGTCCTGACGGTCAGCTTGTGGGTGGGGCCCTGCACGACCAGGCTCACCGTGGTGTGGACGGTGGCCGAACCGTCCGACGGCGTCGCGGTCACGTGCCCGTAGTAGTCGCCCTGCGCCGCGCGGGCGGGGTCCACGGTGAGGGGTATCTCGGCCGTCGAGCCGGGCCCGACCCGTACGGAGTCGGCGCCCAGGCGCACAGCACCGGCCGCGGGTTCCCGGCCGCCGGTGGTCGCCAGCTTCAGACCGAGCGAGAGCGTGACCTCCTTCTCGGAGGAGTTGGTGTAGCGCAGCGTTCTGGTACGGGTCTCACCTGTACCGGTCTCGAACGGGCCGAGCGCGACGGTGCCGGTGGCGGTCACCGGACCGAGCGCGGCGGCGGCCAGGTCGATACGGCCACCACCCTGTTCGGTGACCTGCTGGCCGGCGACGGTGCGCGCGGTACTGATCAGCGCGTCCTTGATCCGCGCGGCCGACCACTCGGGATACCGCTGGGCGAGCAGAGCCGCGGCTCCCGCCACATGGGGCGTGGCCATCGATGTCCCCGATGCCGCCACATAGTTCTCGTCCACGGGATCGCCCATGGCGGTGCCCGTGGCGCGGGCCGCCACGATCCCGACGCCGGGGGCCGTCATGTCGGGCTTGACACCGTCGTCCCCCACCCGGGGACCACGGCTGGAGAACGGGGCCAGCGAATCGTCCCGGTCCACCGCGCCGACCGTGAGCGCGGCATCCGCGGCGCCGGGGGAACCGATCGTCCCCGTTCCGGGGCCGCTGTTGCCCGCGGCCACGACGAACAGCGCGTCACTGCTCTCGCTCAACTCGTTCAGCGCGACGCTCATCGGGTCGCTGCCGTCGCTCGGAGCGTCCGAGCCCAGGCTCATGTTGACGACATCGGCCCCCTGCGCCGCGGCCCATTCCATCCCCGCGATGACCTGCGACTCGGTTCCGAAACCGTCGTCGCCGAGAACCTTCCCGATCATCAACTCGGCGGCGGGGGCGACTCCTTGACGGGTGCCGCCCGACGCCTGGCCGCTGCCGCCGACGATCGAGGCCACGTGCGTACCGTGTCCGAACGCGTCGCCCGTTCCGGAGCTGCCGGAGAAGTCCTCGGCCGAGGCTATCCGGCCCGCCAGGTCGGGGTGGGTCTGATCGGCGCCGGTGTCCAGGACGGCCACCTTGACGTGCTCACCGCGCAGACCGGACTTCCATACGTCGGGGGCCCCGATCTGGGCGGTACTGCGGTCCAGGGACGCGCTCACGCGCCCGTCCAGCCACACCCTGGGCGTGGCGGTGACCGCGGCGGCGTTCATCGTCCGCCCGGTGGGCGCGAGTCGCTTCCAGAACGCCCCGAGGTCGTCGGAGGTGACACGGACCGACCGGGCGTCGATGCTGTCCAGGCGCCGGCCGGGAGAACCGTCGTCGGCGAGGGCGGTGAGCCGTCGCACCGCGGAGTCCGCGACCCCGTCGGCGCCCGCCACGATCAGCGGGAGTTCCGCGGTATGGGCCTCGTCGTACCGCTGCGCGACGAGCGCGGTCACGTCGAACAGCTTCTTGTCCAGACGCCCGGCGGAGACCAACTCCCCGGCGTCGGAGGGCAGGACGGTCAGTCGACCGTCCTCCTCAAGAGTCCGGAAGATGATGCCCTTACGGCCCTTTCCCGGCTCGACCGAGACGACCCGGCCGTCCTGGCCACCACCGCTGAGGGTGACCCGGTCGCCGGTGATGAGGCGCACGGAGACACTGCCCGTCCCGGCCCCGCCGCTCGCCGCCGGCTTCTCCCGTACTCCGTTGGTAGTGGCCGACACCGGCGCCACGGCGCCGGCGGCCAGAGTCAGTCCCGCCGATATGGCCGCCACAAGGCGGATCCGTCTCATCTGGTGCCATGCCTTCCGTTGTGCGAAGTGAGGAGTTCACCTGCCGCACAGACTCCTGTGAAGGCGGATGGGTGTCACTGAATTCCGGTGGCACAGGTGTGACATGTCCCAACGGCGACACGCGGCCCTGCCGAGAGCGCCGCGAACGCCGCGTCGCGGGGCGGAAGCCGCCCGGGGCGGGATCGTGACCTCGATCGAGCGGACCGCGTACCTGCGGTCGTCGGCACTCCGAACATCACCGACCTGCGATTCACGGTGATCCGTCACACTCGCTGAGCTCAGTGAGTGCCGTCTCATCACGCCTTCGGTGCCGGCTTCCTGAGTACTTCGGTCAGGGCCGAGATGCTGTGGTCGCCGTGACCCGCCGCAGCCGCCCGCTCCACCAGGTCGTGCAGTGGAGCGAGCCAGGCCACGTCGACGTTCGTCTCCTTGGTCAGTTCCAAGTCATGGGCCGCGCCCGCGAGGAAGAGGTTCACGGAGGAGGCGGCATCGGTGTAATCACCGCTGTCGATTTCCCCGGCGTAGACCGGCAGCAGAGACTTGATCATGTCCAGCCACTTCCCGGCGAACCGCACCATGCTGCTCGCCTCCAGCCCACGGGCCTGAACGGCCGCGGCACCTTGGAAGAAACCGACGAGCGCGGGCAGCAGCATGGCGCCCACGGCCATCTCGTACAGGGCGGCGAGGTCCGTCTCTTCTCCGAGATGGACGGTGTCGCCGCCCAGCACCTTCAGCGTCGTCTCGTACTCGTCGAACACCGTCTTGTCTCCGCTGTAGTACAACAGCGTGCCCGGCGCTCCCACGGCCTCCGGCACGTTCTTGACCGCTCCGGCCAGAAACCGGGCGCCATGGCCGGTCGCCCAGGCAGCCATGGCACGGGCGCCGGCGGACGAACCGCTGTTCAACGTGACGAGGGCACGCCCGGACAGCGCCGCCGCGGCCGGTTCCAGGGCGGAGCGGGTGTCTTCGAAGGTGGTCAGGCATGTGATGATCAGCGGGCTCGCCCCGACCGCGGCCTCCACCCCCCGGGCATGGACGGCGCCCTTGGCCACCAGCGGTGCGGCCTTGGCCGGCGTGCGGTTCCACACCGTTGTCGGGTGCCCCGCGCCGGCGAACGCTCCGGCCAGCGCCCGGCCCATCGATCCCAGCCCGACGACGGTCACGGGTGTGGGGGCATCCCCGGTCATGTGTCACTCCAGTCAGCAGTCGGATGGTTGAGCAGCCGGGCACTCGCCGATCAGCGCGTCCGGCGCGGCTCGCAATTCCATTCTGGAAGCCCCACATACATTTGATCAAGTACCTACAATTCTGTTCGGTACCCACACTTTTGTCAGTAGGAGTGCTGATGACCAAGCGGAGCTATACCTGCGGACTCGACGCCGCCGTCGCCGTCATGGGCGGTAAGTGGAAGGGGCTGATCCTGTTTTCGCTCGGTGAGGAGGGGGCGCTGCGTTTCGGGGAGTTGAGGCGGTCGGTGCCCGGCATCAGCGAAAGGATGCTGATCCTTCAGCTCCGGGAGATGGAGGCCGGCGGCCTGGTGCACCGCGAGGTCTACCACCAGGTCCCGCCCAAGGTGGAGTACTCACTGACCGAATTCGGCAGCTCCCTCAACACGGCACTCGCACCACTCGGGGAGTGGGGCGAGAAGCACATGGAGCGCATCGAGGCCATCCCCTAGCCGGCCCTTCGTCCCTCCATGGGCATTCGGCCGGTCCTTTGCCGCATATCCCGGGCATCGCCCCGCCAGGACTTCGGCGACAGGCGCGGTTCATTCGCCCGCGGCGTCCTCGGCCTCCCAGCGAAGCAGGTCGCCCGGCTGGCACTTGAGCACCTCGCAGAGCGCGGCGAGCGTCGCAAAGCGCACCGCCTTGGCGCGGCCGTTCTTGAGTACCGCCAGGTTGGCGGGCGTGATCCCTACGCGGTCCGCGAGCTCGCCCACGGACATCTTCCGCTTGGCCAGCATCACGTCGATGTCGACGGCGATCGGCATCAGATCACCTCGTTCAACTCGGCCTGCATCTGCGCCGCTTCGACGTCGCGGGCGACGGCCTGGGCGAGCAGCATCCGCAGCACGAGCACGATGAGCGCGACTCCCAGGATGGCCACGCCGATCCCGCCCATGATGAGGGTGACGCCCGGGTCGTCCCGCTGGCCGGGCGCGTTCAGGGCCGTGACCGTGAACCACACGAGGGCAGCCGCGACGATCGCGCCGATGATGACGTCCACGTACCGGAAGGCGGCGTGGGAGAACACGGTTGCGCGTCGCACCATCGTTACCAGCCGCCATACGCAGACGAGGGCGGCCTGGGCCGTGCCGATGCCCAGGATCGTGATCACGCGCAGCGGGGTCAGCGGGAGCGACCCGTCCTCCGGGTCACTCCCGCTGACCAACGCCCACACCATCAATGCCTGTACGAACACGGTGCCGGTGAGCACCACCACGAGCACGGCGCGCAGCGCGCGTACTGTCAGCTTCCCCATGACCTATCCTTCCATCGAGCTACGATGGAAATCTATCGAATCTCGATAGATCACGCAAGAGCTGCGCCGGAGGGTGGGCGGCGGTCTCGCACCATGGCGGGATGCCGCCGTCCCCTCCCGCGGCATGGCGCGATGCGAAGGTTTTCGATCTTGCCGAAGTTGTAACCGGCTCGGAGGAGTGCATGGATCCGGTCTGGCGGATGGCGGCGTCGCAAGGTCCGGCCTCGTCCGCCTGCTTGCCGCCTGTCGACTTCACGGACGTCGCGAAGTCGGGAGAGGCCGCCGGTGATGAACCGGCCCTCGATACCTCAACCCGCAGGCCGGCGGCGTTCGACTCAGGCCAGGTCAGCGCACTCGGCCGCGTGGTTTCAGGGCCACCGGCGGGAGGTCCGGAGCCGGAAGGCGGGTGCCGGCGTAGCCCTTTACCTCGCCGAAGCGGGACTCGTTCGTCCACGCCTTCCGGGCCTCTTCGATCTCCTCGTGCGAGCGGCCGATGAAGTTCCACCACATCACGATCTCCTCCTCGAACGGCTCGCCGCCCAGCAGCATCAGGCCCGCCTCGGAGTCGGTGCGGAGGGGGAGTTCCGTGCGGCCGCAGCCGAGGTAGAGCATCGAGCCCGCCGGGACCGGGACGCCGTCGACCCTCGCCTCGCCCGACATCGCCAGGACCGCGTACTCGAAGTCGGGGTCGAGGGGCAGGCGGGCGTCCGTGCCCGGGGTGAGGGTGAGGTCGGCGCCGACCAGGGGGGTGTACGTCGTGCCCGGCGATGTGGCGCCGTCCAGGGTGCCCAGGATGACCGTGGCCGTCAGGCCCGGGGCCGTGACCACGGGGAGGTCCGCGTGGTGCTGGAAGTGCGGGTCCACGTCGCGGTGGGCGTCCGGGAGGGCGACCCAGAGCTGGGCGCCGTGCAGGAACCGGGCGTGGGAGCGGGGGCTCTCCTCGGAGTGGCTGATCGCGTGGCCCGAGGTCATGAGGCCCAGTTCTCGGGGGCGTACCGTCTGGAGGCTGCCCAGGCTGTCGCGGTGCAGGACCTCGCCGTCGTGGAGCCAGCTGACCGTCTGCAGTCCCATGTGCGGGTGGGGCGGCACCTGCATGCCGGGCTCGTCGGCGATGTCGTCGGGGCCGTAGTGATCGACGAAGGCCCACGCGCCGACCATGCGGCGCCCGAGGTTGGGCAGCAGCCGGCGTACTTCCGTGGACTCGCCGAGCTTGACGTGTCGGGGGCTGAGGAGTTCGCGCACCGGTTCGGCGACGACGAAGCCACGGCCGCCGCAGACGGAGAGCGTCGCCTGACGATCAAGATTGCTCATGGCGCCCAACCTAATCCCGTCCGGCACCCCAGGGCAGCATCCACGCGATAACGGTCGCATAGGTAGTGGAATGTTCAACCACCTCATCGTGTTGTGGGGTGGTGTAAGCGATCAGCCGGGCCCCAAGGGAGGGCAAGTGAAGAACACCTACTACGACTTCGGGACCGCCGCGGAGCGCTGGGCGCGTGCTCAGCAGTTCTTCGACGCCCAGGAGTACGTCACGGCCGCGGGCATCCTCGAAGGGCTCGTCGCCGAGGCTCCGGAGCAGGTCTCGACCCGGCTGCTCCTCGCCCGTGCCTACTACCACTCCGCCCGGCTCCGGAAGGCCGAGACCGAGCTGCTCGCCGTGCTGGAGCGGGACCCCGTCGAGCAGTACGCGCGCCTCATGCTGGGCCGCACGCTGGAGCGGCAGGGGCGGGACGGCGACGCCGGACCGCATCTGCGGATGGCCGCGGCGCTTGCGGGTGAGTTCGCGTAGACGCGCGACCGGCGCCGCTAGCGCAGGGCGTCCAGCCGTCGTCGCGCCGGGCCCAGTGACCTGCCCCTGGCCGGAATGTCCGACCAGGGGCGGGTGCGCGCCTGCTCCAGCACGTTCGTCACCGTCCAGCGCCGCGCCGTGACCGCCGGATCCGTCAGCTGGTCCCAGCTGATCGGCGTCGCGACCGGAGCGCCTTCCTTCGGGCGTACGGAGAAGGGCGCGACGGCCGTCTGCGCGTACGCGTTGCGCTGGACGTCCAGATAGAGCCGGCCCGCGCGGGCGTCCGTGCGCTGCTCCGTCGTCAGCCGGTCCGGGTCACGGGCCGCCAGTACGCGCGCCGCGTCCATGGCGAAGGCCCGTACGTCGTCGAACGCCGTACGCCGGTCCAGCCGGACGATCACATGCAGCCCCTTGGAACCCGTCGTCATCGCCATCGCGGGCAGCCTCAGCTCGTCCAGCAGTTCGCGGAGCAGCAGCGCGGCGGCGCGTACGGGCTCGAAGTCGTCCTCCGCCGGGTCCAGGTCGAAGTCCAGCCGGTCCGGGTAGTCGGGGCGGTCCGCCCGGGACAGCCAGCGGTGGAAGGTGATCGTCGCCTGGTCGGCGAGGAACACCAGCGTCGCGGCGTCGTCGCACACGGGGTGCGTGACGGTCCCGCCCTTCTTCGGCATCTCGGCCTGCCGCGCCCAGTCGGGATAGTTGCCCGGGATGTTCTTCTGCATGAAGCGCGGGCCTTCGAGACCGTCCGGGTGGCGCTCCAACATCAGTGGTCTGCCCTTGAGTTCGGGCAGCATGTAGCGGGCGACCGAGCGGTAGTGCTCGACGAGGTCCGCCTTCGTGAAGCCGCTCCCCCGGCCGGTGCCGGAGGACCCGGAAGGGCCGGAGGAGCCAGTCGCCGGGAAGAGGACCTTCCGCGGCCGGTGGATCCGCACGGTCCGGCGGCCCGCCCGGACGCTCCCCTCCCCCGCGCTACCGGAGTCCGCACTCATCGCGCTCACGCCTCCTCGGCCGCGGCCACCGGACAGGGCCTAGTGGGTACGGGGCCGGCGCCTGCCGCCCGGCCCCGAGGACTGCCTGCCGCGCGGCGCGGGCACCCCGCGTTGTTCGTTGCGGCGCAGCCGACGGCGTTCCTCCTCGTCCGTACCGCCCCAAACCCCGGACGTACGGCCCGTGTTGAGCGCCCATTCGAGACAGCGGCTCTCCACCGGGCAGCCGTGGCACACCGCCTTGGCGCGCTCCACCTGCTCGGCGGCGGGATCGGAATCCCCCACCGGGAAGAACAGTTCGGGATCGGCGCCCGCGCAGGCCGCGTCCCGCAGCCATTCCCACGCCTCGGCGCCGGAGCCCGTCCGGCTCCCGTCCGTCGTATCCGTTGTTCCCGTCGTTCCCGTCTGATCGACGTGCGACCGCGCAGTCATTCAGTCCTCTCCCCGCACCACATTCCAGTCCTGATCCACCGTTTCCTGACGTCCTTGGCCGTCTCTGGCCTCGTGTTCACGCGCCGTGACACGCGCCGGCAGGCAGGTGCGCAACCGCCCCTCGCGCTTGGGCGATCGGCCGAGTGTCCCTATGGGGCCCCTCGGACCCTGGTCCCTTTCCATTTCCATGGCCAGCTCCTTCTTCCTGGTTTCTTGGCATTGGCGGGCACGGGCACGTGTCAGAGCGCGTACCCGACGTTCCCCGCCCGACACGGACCACGCGTTACGGGCTGAACGGCGTCAGACCGAGGCCAGGGACGGCGCGAACGCCGGCGCGAGCGTCACGGCCGGAGCCGGCTCCTTCGCCGCCGCGTCGGTCCCGCCGCCCGGGACGTTCGGCAGGCGCAGGATGTTCTGCGGCGCCTCGACGCTCCTGGTGAACCAGACGACTTTGCCCTCCTCCGTGCCACAGGTGCCCCAGCTGTCGCTGAGCGAGGCGAGCCTGGCAAGTCCGCCGCAGCCGGCCGACGGGAGTCGGGGCAGCTCAGGACCGTTGTCGGAGACGGCGGCCGTGAGATGCCGGCCGGTCCAGCGGAGTTCGACCATGCACTTGTTGTCCTCACCGACATGGCGGTGGACATTGGTCAGCAGTTCGTCGATGCCCGAGCAGACCGGGTCGACGTGCCGGTCGAGATTCCAGTGTCGAAGGTGCGCGGCGACAATGCGCCGGATTTGCGATACGCGCTCCGGAGAGGCGTGCAATTCCACTACGTAGTAACGGCTCAGTGGAATCGTCATGATCGAGGCTCCTCACACAGAGGCCCACGTACTTCACCTCGTTGTTGCAACGACCCCCGAATACGAAGCGTGAGCGTTAGCCACTTCTGGGTCACTGAAAAGATTGACCCGACGGAGCCGAATGCGCAACTTCTCGGATTCCCCGCCGATTGCCGCGGTCGTCCGTGGGCCGTCGTGTGCGACGGCGGCTCGCGAGAAGACACCCAGGTCGGAGCGGGTCCGCGGCCGGTCTCGCCGCCCGCCGGAGGCAGCGGGGGCGGCCGGCCGAAATCGTCTGCACCCGGAAGCCACGTTTACCTCCGGCCCCGGGGTCGTCAGACACGGCGCGTGTCCAGCCGCAGCTGGGCCTCCTGTTCCTGGTCGCCCGCGGCCGTACCCAGCACCTCCACGGCGAACGCCCCGGTCAGCCCCTCCTGGAGCCTCGCGACCGCCCAGTAGCCGCCCTGGATGTCCGCGGTCACCGGCTTGGTCAGCCGGGTCGGGCCGGCCTTCTTCCGTACCTCCGACACGTCGAAGGTCGAGCACCACACCGTCGGGCGGGCACCCGCCACTTCCTCCGGCCTGTCGTCGGGCGCGCGGTCGGAGGCGAAGACGGTGCGCAGCGCGCCGAACACGGCGTCCGCGTCCTTCGCCTCGCAGCCGCTGATCTCCACCGTCACCTCTGTGTCGGCGCCGTGTGACGCCTTGGGCTTCTGTGAGCTCTTCACTGTGGGTACCTCCGCTCGGAAGCGTGCGCCGGGCCGGTCAGCCCGACGGCTCGTCGGGGATGTCGGGAAGCTCCGGATCCGGGAGCTCTTGGTCGGGCTCTTGGTCGGGCTCTTGGTCAGGCTCCTCCGGGACGTCTTCCTCGTCGTCCGAGCCGGGATCGCCCTCCCGGTCGGGATCAGGGCCGGGATCGGGTTCGCCGGACGAGCCCAGCCCCTCGACCCGCACGTCCAGCGGATCCTCTCCGGGCCGGGCGGTCTGGTCGGGCAGGTCCCTCGGGACGGCCGCGCCCTTGCCATCGGACTCGCCCGGATGTCGGTCGTTCACCGTGATTCCCTTCGTCGCCGGGTCTTCGCGCGGTGGTCCCGCGGTCCTCGCCGCGTACCCGCTCGCGGCCGGTGAAACCGGTCGTACGGACCCCCGGGCCGACGGCCGGTCCTTCAACGCCCCGTCAAGGTGAAGAGCCCGCCGTCGGGGTCGCGCAGCGTCACCTGCTCCGCCTCCTCGTACGCGGTGGTCTCAGCCATCACCACGGTGCCGCCCATCTTCTCGGCGGTCTCGGCCGCGGTTCTGACCGCCTTCACGCCGTCCACCGGGAAGGACACATGCCAGCGCGGGCGCATGTGCGGATCCATCGCCGCCTCGATGCCCCCACTGCTCATTCGTGCCACGACATTCCCGGAACCGTGTCCCGTACGGAGCACGACATGGTCCTTCTCGTAGCTGACGTCGATGCCGCCGGGTCCGTCGTCGGCCCAGCGCAGCACCTCGCCGTAGAAGATCGCCGAAGCGATGGCGTCGTACGTGCGCAGTTCCAGCCTGAAGGGCGGTTCGCCGAGCTTGACCGTGGCGTCGGGCAGCGGTTCGCCCTCCCAGAAGCCGAAGACGGCGCCGTCCCGGTCGGCGGCGAGCGCCGCCCGACCCATCTCGAAGGCCAGGGGACCCACGGCGACCGTGGCGCTGCGCTCCCGGATACGCGACGCCGTCGCGTCCGCGTCGCCCACCACGAAGTACGGCGTCCACGCGACGGCCACCTGGAGGGTGGGGGCCAGCGCGCCGATGCTCGCGACCGGTACGCCGTCGGCCTCGGCCACCACGAACTGGTCGCCGAGCTCGGTCGGGCGGAAGGTCCAGCCGAGTACGGCACCGTAGAAGTTCCGCGTGTCGGCGAGGTCGCGGGCCAGCAGGCTCGCCCAGCACGGCGCCCCGAAGACGGGATGCCTCGGTGCCATGGCCACTCACCTCACTCCGGTCGTGCCGGTGGTTGCCCCGGTACTCCCCTCCGCTCCCTGACGACTGTGCCAGCAGAGCACGCGGCCCGCATGTCGCCCGGCCTCCGCGGCCCCAGGTGCCCGGAGAGACAGCCGCACCGGCCCCGGCGATCAGGGGTGACTGGCGACGGCGCCCATCGGGTGGTGGCAGACTGTCCGCCGATCCTTCGAACGGAGCCCCCAGGTGCCCATGATCCGTCGCCTCCGCCGGGCGGTGCGGCGCGTCTACCGCAGCACTGTCGACCTCAGCCACCCGGCCCGGTCGCCGCTCGGCAGCGCCGTCGTGAACTGTGTGGTCTACATCGACGGCATACGGCAGCCGGGCGACTGCCCGGCCGAGGAAGCCGTACGACGGGTCCGCAGGTCCGGCAGGGGCTTCGTCTGGATCGGTCTGCACGAGCCGGACGAATCCGAGTTCAAGGGGCTCGCCGAGCTGTTCGGGCTCCACCCGCTGGCGGTCGACGACGCGGTGCACGCGCATCAGCGGCCGAAGGTGGAGCAGTACGACGACACGTTGTTCGCGGTCTTCAAGACCTGCCGCTATGTCGAGCACGAGATACTCACCGCCACCAGCGAGGTGGTGGACACGGGTGAGCTGATGGTCTTCACCGGACCCGACTTCGTGATCACGATCAGGCATGGCAGGCACGGTTCGCTCGGCCCGCTGCGGGAGCGGCTGGAGGCGGCGCCCGAGCGGCTGGCGATGGGGACGTCGTCCGTGCTGCACGCGATCGCGGACCAGGTGGTGGACGACTGTCTCGTCGTCGCCGACGCCGTCCAGGACGACATAGACCATGTGGAGACCGCCGTCTTCAACGAATCGGCGGGCCGGGCCGACCGGGGCGAGGCCGGGCGCATCTACCAGCTCAAGCGTGAACTGCTGGAGCTGAAGCGGGCGGTGGCCCCGCTGGACCGGCCGCTGGGAATGCTGGCGAACCGGACGATGCCGGGTGTCACTCCCGCCGTACGGCCGTACTTCCGCGACGTCACCGACCATCTGGCCCGGCTCACCGAGCAGATAGCCTCCTTCGACAATCTGCTGGACTCGATCCTCCAGGCCCATCTCGCGCAGGTGACCGTCGCGCAGAACGAGGACATGCGCAAGATCACCGCATGGGCCGCGATCATCGCCGTGCCGACGATGGTGTGCGGGATCTACGGGATGAACTTCGAGCACATGCCGGGCCTGACGTGGACGTACGGCTATCCGGCCGTCGTCGCTCTCATGGCCGCGGCGTGCTACGTCCTCCACCGCAGCTTCCGCCGCAACGGCTGGCTGTAACACCGGCCGTACTCCGCGACACCGGCCGCACTCCGCGCCGAAGCACCCTGTCGTGACCCCGTGCGTGACGGCCGGACAAAGCACGGGCATTCGTTCGAAAGTATGTGCGACTCTGATTGGGTACGGTGTACGCTGGCTGCTCGTCGCTCGCCGAGAATCACGAGGAGCAGTCCGTGAACATCCCAGCCGCCGACAGTCACCACGTGATCCAGGTCCGCGGGGCCCGCGAGAACAACCTGAGGGAGGTCTCGGTCGACATCCCCAAGCGCCGCCTCACGGTCTTCACCGGCGTCTCGGGATCCGGCAAGTCCTCGCTCGTCTTCGGCACCATCGCCGCCGAGTCCCAGCGCCTGATCAACGAGACGTACACGGCGTTCATCCAGTCGTTCATGCCGAGCATGGGCAGACCCGACGTCGACTCGCTGCACAATCTGAGCGCCGCGATCGTCGTCGACCAGGAGCGGATGGGCGCCAACTCCCGTTCCACGGTGGGCACGGCGACCGACGCGTACACGATGCTGCGGATCATCTTCAGCCGGCTCGGCACCCCGCACATCGGGACGTCGACCGCCTTCAGCTTCAACGCCGCCGAGGGCATGTGCGCCGAGTGCGAGGGGATCGGTCAGGTGTCGAAGATAGACATCGACCAGCTCGTGAACCGCGAACTCTCCCTGAACGAGGGCGCGATCACCGTCCCCGGCTTCCAAGTGGACGCCTGGTACTGGCAGATCATGGTGGCCTCGGGCTTCTACGACCCGGACAAAAAGCTCAAGGACTTCTCACCCGAGGAGTGGGAGGTCTTCCTCCACAAGAGCGCGACCAAGGTCAAGGTCGGCTCCGGCAACATGACGTACGAGGGCCTCATTACCAAGCTCAACCGCACGATCCTGGTCAAGGACCGGGACTCCATGCAGTCCCATGTCCGGGCCTTCGTGGACCGGGCGGTCGTCTTCGCCGAGTGCCCGTCCTGCGGTGGCAGCCGGCTGAGCACCGCCGCGCTGTCCTCGAAGATCGACGGCGTGAACATCGCGGAGTGTTCGGCGATGCAGATCAGCGACCTGGCCGAGTACATACGGAAGTTGGACGATCCGGGCGTGGCGCCGCTCCTCGGCAATCTGCGGGACCTGCTGGAGTCGCTGGTGGAGATCGGGCTCGGATATCTGAGCCTGGACCGCGTCTCGTCCTCCCTCTCCGGCGGTGAGGCGCAGCGCGTGAAGATGGTCCGGCATCTGGGCTCCAGCCTCACCGACGCCACGTACATCTTCGACGAGCCCACGATCGGGCTGCACCCGCACGACATCCGGCGGATGAACGACCTGCTGCTGCGGCTGCGGGACAAGGGCAACACGGTGCTGGTCGTCGAGCACAAGCCCGAGGTCATCGCGATGGCCGACCATGTGGTGGATCTCGGGCCCGGCGCCGGTACGGCGGGCGGGCGGATCTGCTACACCGGCGACGTGGCGGGGCTGCGCGCCTCGGACACGCTCACCGGGCGGCACCTCGAACACCGGGCGCGGCTACGGGAGTCGGTGCGCGAGCCGAACGGGCGGCTGTCCATCGAGGGCGCCGATCTGCACAATCTGAAGAACGTGAGCGTCGACATCCCGACCGGTGTGCTGAGTGTGATCACCGGGGTCGCGGGGTCGGGGAAGTCCTCGCTGATCCATGGCTATCTCTCCCACAGGGACGGCGTGGTGGTGGCCGACCAGTCGCCGATCCGGGGGTCCCGGCGGAGCAACCCGGCGACGTACACGGGGCTGTTGAGCCCGATCCGGACGGCGTTCGCCAAGGCCAACGGGGTCAAGGCGGCGCTGTTCAGCGCGAATTCGGAGGGTGCCTGCCCCAACTGCAACGGTCTCGGGCTCGTCTACACCGACCTCGCGATGATGGCGGGCGTCGCCTCGGTCTGCGAGGAGTGCGAGGGCAAGCGCTTCACTCCCGAGGTGCTGACGTACCGGCTGAACGGCAAGAACATCAGCGAGGTGCTCTCCATGTCGGTCGCGGAGGCGCACGACTACTTCTCCACCGGGCAGGCGCACGCGATCCTCGGCCGGCTCACGGATGTGGGGCTGAGCTATCTGCGGCTCGGCCAGCCGCTGAACACCCTGTCGGGCGGGGAGCGGCAGCGGCTGAAGCTGGCGATCCAGATGGCGGAGAAGTCGTCCGTCTACATCCTGGACGAGCCGACGACCGGGCTGCACATGGCGGACGTGGACAAGCTGCTCGCGCTGCTCGACCGGCTGGTGGACGCGGGCAACACGGTGATCGTGATCGAGCACCACCAGGCAGTGATGGCCCACGCGGACTGGCTGGTCGACCTGGGTCCCGGCGGCGGGCACGACGGCGGGCAGATCGTCTTCACGGGTACGCCGGCCGATCTGGTGGCGCACGCGGACACGCTCACCGCGCGGCATCTGCGGGAGTACGTCGGTACGAAGCCGTAGGCCCGGTACGCGGTCCGGAGACCGTAGTGGTGAAGCCCGGCGGATCGGCTGTACCGGCCGCGTAAATCCGCTGGGCTCGCGGTCCGTCCCACCGGCACAATCACGGTCATGTCACTCACCGTCGACCGTCTGCTTGTCGCGCTCGAACCGCTGTCGTACCCGGAGCGTCTCAAGCACCTTGCCCGCCATGTCCGTTCGCTGGCCTCGCACGACGAACTGTCGTCCCTGGTCGAGGAGTTGGCGAACCGTGGCAGGTACGAACGACGGCTCGCGGCGTTCGCCGCGCTGGTCGGCCGGCACCTGGACTTCCTGGCCGGGCGGCTGACGGACCCGGACCCGGTGGTACGGGCGTACGCACTGCGCGCCGCGCGCACGCTTCCGCTCCCGGACGCGTCGATCGAGACGGCGTACGAGGACGCTTCGGCCGACACGCGTCAGCGGCTCGGCGAGGCGATACTCGCGAGCGGGCGTACGGCGCTGGCGGAGCGCCTGGTGCCGAGGCTGCGCACGCGGTGGGGTGACTACGCGGCGGCGAAGCTACTGCCCGTCTGTTCCCCGGAGTTCGTCGCGGCGGCGCTGCCCGGACTCTCGTACGCCGTCGAGTCCTGGACCAGACTCGGCGTCAACTTCCCCGACCAGGTGCTCGACCACGCCGAGCGGGAGATCGCGGACCGCCCGCTCCCGGAGCGCAACGCCGCCTGGCACCGGTACGCCGACGGCATGGCCGCGACCCTGACCAGTCGCCCCGGGCGGGTGCTGTCGATGCTGGAGCGGCACGGCCCCGACACGCTTCCGGCGGCGCTGCTCCAGCGGCTGAACGAGTTGGTGGCCTTCGACGCGGACCGCGCCGTACGGCTGCTGATCCCGCAGGACCGGGGCGGGCCTTCGTACGCGCCGTTCCCGTCGGTGTCCGTCCTGCGGCGGATCGTCCGCGCCGATCCGCCCTCGCTGCCACTGCTCGGACGCCACTGGGGCGGGCGGCACCCCGGCTTCCTCCCCGAGCTGCTCAAGGTGCTGCCGCCGCACCGCCGGAGCGACTTCTTCGACCTGTCGACGCGGGATGTCGCGGTGGACTCCGACAGGCTGCTTCCGGTCCTCGCCCTGCTGCCCCGCGAACGCCGCTGGGCGGAGGCGCGGCGGTGGGCGGCGCGGCGCCGCGAGACGGGGAGGTCCTGGTACGAGGTCCTGGAGCTTGTCGCGTACGGCCCGGTCGCCGATGCGCGTGCCGAACTCCTCGCGGCGACCCGCCGTCCTGACGCGGGCGACCGCGCCCTCGCCTGGCCGCTGCTGATCGCCAACGCCGCCCACTCCCGTGACCGGGACGCCGTGCACGAGACGCTGAAGGAGCTGCTGCGGCTGCGCAACGAGCAGGATCCGGTGCGCGGCGCCGCGCTCGGCGCGCTCTCGGACCTGCGCCCCGATCTGTTCACGGCCGGGGACACGGGAACGCTGGACCGCGTCCTGCGGGACGCCCTTGAGTCGCGGGACTTCTCCTTCGGCACCACAGAGGCCCTGCGGGGCCTGGCGGTCAAGCTGCTCCGCGAGAACACCGGGGGCGGTGAACAGGCCCTGTTGGTCTGGTCGTTGGGCGCGCTGGAACGGATCGACGCGCATGTGGGTATGAGCCACCTCGGCCCGCTCGACACGACATTGCGGCACGGTCAGGAGCATCTGGTGCTCGACGCGCTGCGGCCGTGGCTGGTCGCGGCGACGGAGAAGGCCGACTACGGGCTGTTGTTCACGCTGACCAGCTCGCTCGGCAGGCGGGCCCATCGGATGCCCGTGCTCCAGGGCCTGCTCGAAGAGGCCCTGAAGCACGGCGACAACAGCGACTTCGCGTCGGCGGCGAGGTTCTGGCTGGAACCGCCGTCGACCCGCGACGAGCGGGTGGCGAGGATTCTGGAGCTGGAGCCGTCGGCCGCCGTACTCGCCCCCGTCCAGCGGGTCCTGACGGCTCGTCGAACCGATCTGCTCGACGTGCTGCTCGACGGACCGCCGCCGTACGGCCGTTTCCTCCAGCGCGGTGCCCGCCGGCCGCTGCCCGACCTCCGGTACGCCGACCGCTGGTTGCCGCGTCAGCAGGAGGCGGCGGGCGCCATGGCCGCCGCCGTGGCCGGTGACACGTCGCTGCCGCTCCACCCGCGCGCCGTCGCGATCCGGGCCGCCGCGACGGTCCCGGAGCACGGGCGCGCGCTCGCCCTGCGCTACGCCGAGTCCCCGGAGGTGGTACTGGCCGAGGCCGCACTGGCCGCGCTGGTGTGGGCGGACGATCCGCAGGACGCACTGCCTGTACTGCTGGCCCACGCCGGGGACGACCGCGCGCGGGTGGCGGTGCACGCCGCGTCCCGGGCCGCGCGTTTCGTCGCGCCGTCCCAACTCGCCGAGCGGCTGGGTGCGTTGCTCACCGCCGAGGAGGGCGTGAAGGTGACGGGCCGGAAGGAGGCGGTACGGCTGGCGGCAACCCATCTGCCGCTCCCCCGGGCGGCGGCGCTGCTCTCGGCGGCGTTCCACGCGCCACCCTGGCACCCCGACGTACAGGCAGCCGTCGTGGCCTTCGCGACCGGCCTCCTCTCCGAGGAGGAGACGTGGTCGGTCCTCACGGCGGCAACGCGAGGGGAACCGCGGGTACTTCAGGCGGTCGTACGGACCTCTGCCTGGTCCCTGCCGGAGGTCCACCGCCCCCGGTACGCCCGCCTGGTGGGCGAGGTCTGCCGGGCGGCGGACATGGATGCGGCGACGGCCGGGCTGCGGGTGCTCCCCCAGTGGGCGCGGTACGCCCCCGACGCGGTGGAGGGACTGTCCGAGCGGGTGACCGACCTCGGCGAGGGAGAGGGGCCGCGTGCCGTCTGGCGATGGGCCACGACGACGATCGTCCGGCTCGCCGTCTCCGGCCTGCCGCATCCGGTGGGCGGGGCGGCGCCGGGGAGCCTGCTGCACGGCACACTGACGGCGCTGCTCCCGGCGATAGCCGCCGGTGAACCCGGCACCCCGCCGGACCGGGACCTGCCGTCCCGGCAACGAGTGCTCGCACTGCTCTCCACGCTGCCGGACCGCCCGAACGGCGACACCCGCCCGGTGCTGGAGGCCGTGGCGGAACAACTCGCCGCCGTACCGGCACTCGCCGGAGCCCGCGCGGTCCTGCTCCGCAGCCTCGTCGACCTGGACGCCGACCTGCCCGAACTCCTGGCGCGCCTGCGGGACTTGACGACCAACGCGGCCGGCCGCCCCGCGCTCGCGGCGGCGACGGCGAACCAACTGCGCAGCCGAATCAG
This sequence comes from Streptomyces sp. NBC_01716, assembly GCF_036248275.1. NCBI lineage: Bacteria > Bacillati > Actinomycetota > Actinomycetes > Kitasatosporales > Streptomycetaceae > Streptomyces > Streptomyces sp. NBC_01716. Next base: position 767,359 of record NZ_CP109181.1, read on the forward strand.
CCACGGCGCCCCGCCGTCCGACCCGACGACAACCCTGACGGCCGCCACCCACCTGACCACCGCCACCGACCCGTCCTCGGGCCTCCTGGCGGTCGCCCTGGTGTCCGCACTGGGCGACCGCCTGGGATGGCCCGACGACTGGCGCAGGGCCCTTCACACGCTGCGCGCCCACTCGTCGGCGGACGTCAGGGACGCGGCGTTCGGGGTGGTCATCCGGACGGAGTGAGTCAGCCCCGGTACGTCTCCAGCAGTCGCAGCCAGATCTCGCTGATCGTCGGGTAGGACGGGACCGCGTGCCAGAGGCGGTTGATCGGGACCTCGCCGGCGACCGCGATCGTCGCCGAGTGGAGCAGTTCGCCGACCCCCGGGCCCACGAACGTCACGCCCCGCAGGGTCTCGGTGTCCAGGTCCACGATCATCCGGGCGCGGCCGCGGTAGCCGTCCGCGTACAGGCTCGCGCCTGCGACGTTCTCGATCGCGTAGTCGACCGCGCGGACCCGGTGGCCCGCCTCCTCGGCCTCCTTGAGGGTGAGGCCGACAGCGGCGACCTCCGGGTCCGTGAAGACGACCTGGGGGACCGCGTCGTGGTCGGCCGTCGCCGCGTGGGCGCCCCAGCGGTCGGTCTCCAGCAGGGGCACCTGCTGCGCCCTGGCGCCGATCGCGGCGCCCGCGACGCGGGCCTGGTACTTGCCCTGGTGGGTGAGGAGCGCGCGGTGGTTGACGTCGCCGACCGCGTAGAGCCAGTCGCTGTTCTCCACCCGGCAGCTGTCGTCCACGGGCAGCCAGGAGCCCGGCTTCAGGCCGATGGAGTCGAGGCCGATGTCCTGGGTGTGCGGTGCCCGGCCGGTCGCGAAGAGGATCTCGTCCGCCTCGATCCGCTCGCCGTTGTCGAGGACCAGCGTGACCGGTCCCGTACCGCCGTCGCGCTCGACCGAGGCGACGGAGACGCCCGTACGTACGGAGGCGCCCGCTTCCGTCAGGGAGTCGGCGACCAGTTCGCCGACGAAGGGCTCCATGCGCGGCAGCAGTCCGTCGCCCCGCACGAGCACCGTGACGGCCGAGCCGAACCCCTGGTAGGCCGTGGCCATCTCGACGCCGACCACTCCCCCGCCCACGACCACCAGCCGGCCGGGCACGGTCGAGGAACTGGTCGCCTCACGGCTCGTCCACGGCTTGGCGCCCGCCAGGCCCGGCAGGTCGGGGACAACGGCTGTCGTGCCGGTGCAGACGGCCACCGCGTGGCGGGCGACGAGGACCTGCTCGCCGCCCTGCGGGTCGGTGACGGTCACCCGCTTCTTGCCGTCGAGCCGGCCGTGGCCCCGGTAGAGGGCGACGCCGATCGAGTCGACCCAGCCGACCTGGCCGTCGTCCTTCCAGTTCGAGGTGAAGGAGTCGCGGCGCGCGAAGACGGCCGGTACGTCGAGCGGGCCCTGCGCGGACCCGCTCAGCCCCGGGACGCGGCGCGCTTCCGCACGGGCGATCACCGGTCGCAGCAGGGCCTTGCTCGGCATGCACGCCCAGTAGGAGCATTCGCCGCCGACCAGTTCCCGCTCGACGATCGCGGTGCTCAGCCCGGCCGCCCTGGCACGGTCGGCGACGTTCTCCCCGACCGGTCCCGCGCCCAGCACCACCACGTCATATTCAGTAGCTTCGGTCATGGGAACAGTCTGATGCGGCGTCCGCCGCATGGCTACACGATCTTCGGGAATGGGCGAGGAATACGGCGGTGGTACGCACCGTTGTCGACAGGCGGCTTCATCCGGAAAGAACAGGAAGAGGTAACAGGCATGGCCACTGTGGAACTCACCAAGGAGAACTTCGACCGGACGGTGTCGGAGAACGACTTCATTCTGATCGACTTCTGGGCTTCGTGGTGCGGTCCCTGCCGTCAGTTCGCCCCGGTGTACGAGCAGGCGTCCGAGCGGCACGACGACCTGGTCTTCGCCAAGGTCGACACCGAGGCGCAGCAGGAGCTCGCGGCGGCGTTCGAGATCCGCTCGATCCCGACGCTGATGATCGTCAGGGACAACGTCGCGGTCTTCGCCCAGCCCGGCGCGCTGCCCGAGACGGCCCTGGAGGACGTGATCGGGCAGGCACGCGCGCTCGACATGGACGAGGTCCGCAAGTCGGTCGCGGAGGCCGAGGCCGCAGCGAAGGCCGATGGCCGGGCTCCGGGCGAAGGGACGACCGGCGCGTAAGAGGGCTCGTCAGCGTTCCAGTACGAGGGCGAGTCCCTGGCCCACACCGATACAGAGCGCGGCGAGACCGGTTCCCGAGCCCGCCGCCGCGAGCTGATGGGCGACGGACCCCGCGAGGCGCGCGCCGGAGGCACCCAACGGGTGGCCGATGGCGATCGCGCCCCCGCGCGGGTTCACGACGGCGGGGTCCAGCTCGGGCCATTCGGCGAGGCAGCCCAGCGACTGGGCGGCGAACGCCTCGTTGAGTTCGAACGTGGTGAGGTCGGCGAAGTCCCGGCCCGCCTTGGCCAGCGCCCGGCGTACCGCCTCGACCGGGCCGAGGCCGAAGAGCTGCGGCTCGATGCCGGTGACGGCGGAGGTCCTGATCCGGGCAAGGGGTTCACGGCCTGTGGCCCGCAGGCCCGCCTCGTCCACGACGAGCAGGGCCGCGGCGCCGTCGTTCAGCGGTGAGGCGTTGCCCGCAGTGACCGTCCCCGCGCCCTCCTTACGGAAGCTGGGCCGGAGCTTGCCCAGTGCTTCGAGCGATGTGTTGTCGCGGATGCATTCGTCGCGTACGAGGTCCGCCCCCGCGTACGGCACGACCTCGGCGTCGTACAGACCCTCGCTCCACGCCCGCGCGGCCTTGCGGTGGCTCTCCAGCGCGAACGCGTCCTGCGCGTCGCGGGTGATCGCGTGCTTGTCGGCGATCTGCTCGGCGCCCTCACCGAGCGGAACCGTCCACTCGGCGGGCATCCCGGGGTTCGTCATGCGCCAGCCGAGCGTTGTCGAGTACATCTGCTGGTGCCCGGCGGGAAAGGCCCGCTCGGGCTTCTGGAGCACCCACGGGGCGCGGGACATGGACTCGACGCCGCCCGCGACCACGATCGACGCGTCGCCGAGCGCGACGGCGCGCGCCGCCTGGATGACCGCTTCGAGCCCCGAGCCGCAGAGCCGGTTGACGGTGACGCCGGGGACGGACACGGGCAGCCCCGCGAGCAGGGCGGCCATGCGCGCGACATCGCGGTTGTCCTCGCCGGCGCCGTTCGCCGCGCCGAGTACGACGTCGTCGATCCTGGCCGGGTCGAGCTCGGGCGTACGGTCCACGAGCGCCCGTACGACGTGGGCGGCGAGATCGTCCGGTCGTACGGAGGAGAGCGCGCCGCCGAACTTGCCGATCGGTGTGCGGACGGCGTCGACGACGTACACGTCACGGATGGTCATCGGCTCTCTCCCCATTGAGTCCACTGGGTCAGCTGTTCACGGACGCACTCTTTCATGGGAGGTACATGTAAGCCGAGGGGGAGAGGAGAGTCCCGGACGGCCGGTCAGCTCGTCCGGGGCTCCGCCGCGCCGGGCGCGTCCGGCCTGTCGGGGGTGTCGACGACGCGTGCCGTCAGGCCGTAGTCGACCTCGAAGCCGTCGATCAGCAGCCCTTCGACCGTGCGCGTCTCCGGGTCGATGTCCGCGACCATGCCGCCGCCCTCGTAGCGCGGATAACCGGACTCGCCTGTCTCTCCGGTCAGCTCGACCACGGCGGACCGCAGTGCGGTCGCCGCGTCCGGCGGACCTTCGCCGTCGTCGGTGTGCTCCGGTACCAGCAGGATCTCGAAACGCCGCGGGAACGGGTGCCAGGCAGTGCTCATGCTGGTGACGCTAGACAACGGGCGGGCGGCCCGCATGTCGTCCGGCGGGAGGAGGATGGCGGCGGTAGCGCGACGGTCTCAGGCCGGCTCTCAGGTCGACTCGCGCCGTACGGCCAGCGCCCCCATCAGATCGTGCCGCTCCGGCTCACCGCCGGGATCGCGCACCACCCGGTCGACCAGGGCCGCCAGCCGCTGCCCCGTGACGAGGTCGATCCGTACGGTGGAGAGCCTCGGCCTCAGCAGGTTGCCGAGCAGCAGGTCGTCGGCGCCGAGCACCGCCACGTCGCCGGGTATGCGGACACCCGCGTCCTGGAGGGCCCTCATCAGGAGCATCGCGTACTCGTCGTTGTAGGCGTAGACCGCGTCGAGGCCGAGGCCCTCCCAGCGGGCGGCGAGCGCGGCGGCCGACTCCTCCGTGTACGAGAGCGGTACCGGCTCGACGCGGGCGCCCGTGGGCGACGCGGCGGCCGCCGCCCGCGCGCCCGCGAGCCGCGGCTCCGAGAAGAGCTCCAGGCCCGGTTCCCCGGGCATCACGACGCCGATCCGGCGGCGGCCACGCTCCAGCAGATGGCCGACCGCGCAACTGCCGATCTCACGCTGGTCCATGACGAGGGCGTGCGCGCCCTCGACGCGCCTCGGGCCGAGTGTGATGACGGCCTTCGCGCCGGAGCGCTTGAGTATCTCCACCCCGTGCGGGGTGAGGGCGATCTCGCCGAGGGAGACGACGGCGACCGGGCGGAGTTCGGCCCAGGCGCGCGCGGCCTCGTCGCCGTCGAGACCGAGGCTGCCGTACTGGACGACGGTGTAGTCCAACCGCCGCAGCGCCCACTGGAGTTCGCTGAGGAAGCGGCTGTGCAGGGGGCCGATGGGGACGTTCGCGGTGGGGAGCAGGACAATCCTGGTGTGTCCCGCGCGGAGGCTGCGCGCGGCGGCGTGGGGGATGTACGCCAGTTCTTCGGCGGCTTCGCGGACCTTGCGGCGGGTGGGCTCGCTGATCCGTACGGCGGAGGTGTTGTTGAGTACGTACGAGACGGTGGCCCTGGAGACTCCGGCCAGCCGGGCGACATCGGCGCTGGTGGGGACGGGGCGCTCGGCGGGGCGGCCCACGAGGCGTTCGGCACGGCTTGGGGGCGGCTGCGGAGGGGGTGGCGAGGGCGGGGCGGGTCTTGGGGACGGTTGTGTGGAGGACTGTTCAGGTAACTGGCTCATCGCCCCCCGCATCCTTCCAGACGGATCACCGGCGGGATCCGCCGCCCGGGGTGCGCCGTGGGGTCCGCCGCACGAGTTCGGTTCACCCACCCCGCCAACCACCCCACGGGAAAGGCGCTTTCGAGTGCTCCTGCGTACGAAAGGGACCGTCTCGCGGCTGCACACCCACACCTGGGGCGAGGGCGACCGTGTCGCGCTCCTGATCCACGGCATCATGGCCGACCACCGGACCTGGCGCCGGGTGGGGCCCGAACTGGCCACGCGCGGACTGCGCGCGGTCGCCGTCGGTCTGCGCGGCCACGGAGCCGGCGGCCAAGGTCCTTACGCACCGGAGGACTTCGCCGACGACCTCGTGGAAACTCTGCCCGTACGGCATCGCGCCCGCGTTCGGCGCGGATCTGCGGCCTGCCCGGCCGGTGGTGCCCTCGCTGGTGACGATCGCCGATCCGAGCCCCATGGTCTCGCCCGAGGACGCGGCGGAGCTGCGGTCGCGCGGCTTCGAGGTCCGGACGGTCGAGGGCGCGGGACACACCGCGCACCGCGACGACTTCGGCGCGTTCATGGCTTCGCTGAAGGGGTGGATCTGAGCGCGGAGGGCTCGGACGACGGGACCCGGGCGCGGGCCGGGGGCGCGGGGGCTCTACCTTCGGTCGGATGAAGCCCTTCACCGACTCCGCCGCCCCCGGCCACTCCCCCGAGCCCCAACTCCCGGGCAGGAGCGGTCCTTCCGCCACCACCGAGGCCGATCCCCGCGACGTGGGGCCGGTACGCACCTCGTACGCGCCCGACAAGGACGGCGACCCCGATCCCGGCGAGATCGTCTGGACCTGGGTGCCCTATGAAGAGAACGACGGGCGGGGCAAGGACCGGCCGGTCCTCGTCGTGGCCCGTGAACCCGCCGGGTCGCTGCTCGCCGTCCAGCTCTCCAGCAAGCGGCACGACCGGGACCACGAGTGGGTGCCGATCGGGGTCGGGCCCTGGGACCGGCAGGGCCGTGAGTCGTGGGTGGATCTGGACCGGGTGCTGCGGATCCACGACAAGGGCATGCGGCGGGAGGCGTGTGCGCTCGACCGCGGGCGGTTCGACCGGGTCGTACGGCGGCTGCGGGAGCGTTACGGCTGGCGCTGAGCCGGTATGCGGGCGCCGCCCGGACCAGCCTGGCCACCTGAGCCGCCCGCGGCCTCCTCCGAGGCGTTCTCCGCGATGTCCTTCGCGACGTCCGCGAACGTACGGCGGAATGCGGCCAGCGTGGCCGAATCAGCCGTCCGGTCGAGCACCGCGAAGACGACCTGGTCGAAGTGGCGCGCGAACCGGCCGCCTCCCCCGCCCGCTCCGGCCCCCTCCGGCGGCGCGACGAGCAGAGCCCGGAAGGCGCCGGCCACCCGTGCCGGGTCGTTGCGGAAGACCCCGCACCCCCACGCCCCGAGCACGAGGCGCCGGTATCCGCCCGCCACCGCCACCTCCAGGACCCGCTCGGCGCGGGACGCGAGAGTGGCCGGAATTCGCTGGCTCTCCTCGGGCCGGTCGCGCGCGACGATCCCGGCGTTCGGCGCGGGCGAGGTGAGGAAGCCGACGGTGAACGGGGCGCCGAGCAGCCGGCCCCGGTCGTCGCGGAAGACCGGCACGCCGGGCGAGTGGATCACGCGGTCGCTGTAGAACGGGCTGCGGTCGGCGCGGTGGTGCGCGTAGAAGTCCGGGGCGCGCAGCAGGGTGGCGTAGAGGGCCGAGGCCCGGCACAGCGCCTCTTCCTGTGCCTGTGCGCCGTTCAGGTAGCCGCCGCCCGGGTTACGTGCCGACGCGAAGTTCAGCACCGCCACGGGCCCCGGTGCGGCGGTGACCGTCCGCCGGGCGGCCTGGAGGCTGCTCTCGCCTGTGACCTCGAAGGATGTCGTACGGGATGTGTCCGGGGTGACCGGCACGGGCTCCGGGCCGTACAGGCGCGTGCCCTCGGTCGCTGCTGTCAGCAGGGCCGTGAGGGACACCTGGCTGCCGTCCTCCGCGCGGTATCCGCCTGCCCCGACTATCTCCTCGGTGTGCTTCGCGATCTCCCGCAGCCGTGCGCTCATGCGAGGCATCCTGGTGGAGACGGCCCGAGCGGGGCAACCGGGTTTCCCACCCGCGGGGGCACTCTTGTGCGTATCGCCGGAAGTGGCTTTAGGTTGGACGAAGCGCCCCGCCCCGAACTCCGGGACGGGGTCCGGGCACGGTCTTCGACAGGAGGATCCGGCCATGTCGTCGGAGGAATTCGCAGCTGCGGGCCCGTCTCTCACCGAGGACGACGCCGAAGCGCTGCTGCGCGGCATATGCTTCAAGACAGGTCCGCCCCGCATCGTGGGTGTCGAACTGGAATGGCTCGTACACGATCTGTACGACCCCGAACTGCCCGTTCGGACCGAGCGTCTCGACAAGGCCTACACCGGCCTTCGTGACGTGCCCCTGCGATCGGCGCTGACCTTCGAACCGGGCGGCCAGCTGGAACTCAGCTCGGCGCCCGCCTCCTCCCTGATGGAGTGTGTCGACTCCACAGCGGCGGACCTCGCCGCCGTACGCCGTGAACTGCGTACGGCCGGTCTCACGCTCACCGGCCTCGGACAGGATCCGTGGCACTCGCCGGGCAGGCTCCTGAAGGAGCCGCGGTACGACGCGATGGAGACCTATCTCGACCGGATCGGCCCCTCGGGCCGCGCCATGATGCGTTCCTCCGCCTCCGTCCAGGTGTGCCTCGACGCGGGTACCGAGGAGCCGGGCCCTCTCGGGTACGGCAGGCGCTGGCAGCTCGCGCATCTGCTGGGCGCGGTGCTGGTGGCCGCGTTCGCCAACTCGCCCGTCCAGGCGCGCCGTGTCACCGGCTGGCGTTCCACCCGGCAGGCGCTGTGGACGGATCTCGATCCGGCCCGCACCAATTCGCCCGACCTGCGGCGGGAGCCGCGGGCCGCGTGGGCGGCGTACGTACTGGACGCGCCGGTGATGTGTGTCCGGACGGCGGCCGGTCCCTGGGGCGTGCCCGAGGGGCTGACCTTCCGGAAGTGGATCCGGTCGGGGCTGCCCCGGCCGCCGGCCCGTGCCGACCTCGACTACCACATCTCCACCCTCTTCCCGCCGGTGCGCCCGCGCGGTCATCTGGAGCTGCGGATGATCGACGCCCAGCCGGGAACCGACGGCTGGCTGGTGCCGCTGGCGGTGACCACCGCGCTGTTCGACGACCCCGAGGCCGCCGAGACGGTGTACCGCACCGTGAAGCCGCTCGCCGAGACGGCGGGCGCCCTGCCCGCGCCGGGCAATCCGCTCTGGCTCACGGCCGCCCGCCACGGGCTCACGGACCCCGAGCTGCACGCGGCGGCGGTGGCGTGCTTCGCCGTCGCGCTGGACGCGCTGCCCCGTACGGGTGCCACCAAGGCCGTGCAGAAGGCCGTCGCCGCCTTCAACGAGCGGTACGTCGTGCCGGGGCGCTGCCCCGCCGACGATATGAACGTCCCCGAAACCGGGAAGGAAATCCGCACATGACCGAGAACGCCGGGACACCGGCCGAAACGGCGGACGGGACCACCGAGGGGATACCCGTCGACGCGCTGCGGCGCCGGGCCTTCGACGCGCTGACCACCGCGCGCGAGCGCACCGCACTCCTCACCTCCTGCGTGGACGAGCCCGAACTGACCGCGCAGCACTCTCCGTTGATGTCCCCGCTGGTGTGGGACCTGGCCCATATCGGCAATCAGGAGGAGCAGTGGCTGCTCCGTACGGTCGGCGGCCGGGAGGCCGTCAGGCCGGAGATCGACTCCGTGTACGACGCCTTCGAGCATCCCCGGGCGCTGCGTCCCACGCTCCCGCTGCTCGCGCCCACGGAGGCGCGCGCGTACGCCTCGGACATCCGGGGCCGGGTGCTGGACATCCTCGACAGCAGTCCGCTGCGCGGCGGTCCGCTGCTGGACGCTGGATTCGCCTTCGGGATGATCGCGCAGCACGAACAGCAGCACGACGAGACCATGCTGATCACCCATCAGCTGCGCCGGGGCCCCGCGGCGCTGACGGCGCCGAAGCCCCCGGCCCCCGATCCGGTGGACACGGCGGAGCTGCCGCGTGAAGTCCTGATCCCGGCCGGGGAGTTCAGCATGGGCACCTCGGCGGAGCCGTGGGCGCTGGACAACGAACGGCCCGCGCACCACCGGCTGGTTCCCGCGTTCCACCTGGACACCGTGCCGGTGACCAACGGGGACTATCTGCGGTTCATCGAGGACGGCGGCTACACCGACGAGCGCTGGTGGGCCCCGGCCGGCTGGGACCAGATCCGTGAACACGGCATCGCCGCACCGCTGTTCTGGCGGCGGGAGGCCGGGCAGTGGACCCGCCGCCGCTTCGGCGTCGTGGAGCCCGTCCCCGTAGACGAGCCGGTGCTGCATGTCAGCTGGTACGAGGCGGACGCCTACGCCCGCTGGGCCGGGCGGCGGCTGCCGACCGAGGAGGAGTGGGAGAAGGCCGCCCGGCACGACCCGGCCACCGGCCGCTCGCGGCGCCACCCGTGGGGCGACGAGGACCCGACCCCCGAGCACGCCAACCTCGGCCAGCGCCATCTTCGGCCGGCGCCCGCGGGCAGTTATCCGCTGGGCGCTTCGCCGCTGGGCGTACGGCAGTTGATCGGTGACGTGTGGGAGTGGACGTCGAGCGACTTCCTGCCGTATCCCGGCTTCGTCGCCTTCCCCTACCGGGAGTATTCGGAGGTGTTCTTCGGCGGGGCGCACAAGGTGCTGCGCGGTGGCTCGTTCGCCGTGGACCAGGTGGCGTGCCGCGGCACCTTCCGCAACTGGGACCTGCCGGTTCGCCGGCAGATCTTCGCCGGGTTCCGTACCGCCCGTTCGGCCGGGGGCGCGTGATGTGCCGTCATATCGCTTATGTGGGCCCGCCGGTGGCGCTGCGCGAGGTGCTGATCGCGCCCGAGTACGCGCTGTACCGGCAGTCGTGGGAGCCGCGCCGGCAGCGGCACGGGACGGTCAACGCGGATGGTTTCGGGGTCGGTTGGTATGCGGACGGCGACCCGCTGCCCGCGCGCTACCGGCGCCCGGGGCCCATCTGGGGCGATCAGAGCGTGGTAGATCTGGCCAGGGCGGTCAGGAGCACCGCGGTGCTCGCGGCCGTGCGGGACGCCACCGAGGCGGGCTCGGACGGGGAGGCGGCGGCGGCGCCGTTCGCCTCCGGGCCGTGGCTCTTCAGCCACAACGGCGCTGTACGGGGCTGGCCGTCGAGCCTGGCGCCGCCGGCCGCCGCCCTCTCCTCCACCGAACTGCTGTCGCTGGACGCCCGGACCGACTCCGCGCTCGTGTGGGCGCTGGTGCTGCACCGGCTGCGGGAGGGCGACAGCATGGGCCAGGCCCTGGCAGACACGGTCCTGGAGGTAGCCGGGGCGGCGCCGGATTCGCGGCTGAACCTGCTGCTCACGGACGGTGCGACGGTCACGGCGACCGCCTGGGGGGACACGCTCTGGTATCTCGCCGAGCCCGGCCGGAGCACGGTCGTCGCCTCGGAGCCGTACGACGACGATCCGCGCTGGTGCGAAGTCCCCGACCACACGCTGCTGGCGGCGACCCGCGCCGACGTCCTGCTCACTCCCCTCAAGGAGCCCCCCGCGTGAGCCCCTACCAGCTGACCCGCACCCTGCCCGAGGACGCCACCGGCGCCGCCCTGCGCGCCGACGTGCTGCACGGGCTGACCCGGAGCCCCAAGTCACTGCCGCCCAAGTGGTTCTACGACGCCAGGGGCAGCGAACTCTTCGAGGAGATCACCACGCTCGACGAGTACTACCCGACGCGCGCGGAGCGGGAGATCCTGCTCGCCCGCGCGCCCGAGATCGCGGCGGCGACGGGGGCCCGCACGCTGGTCGAGCTGGGGTCGGGGTCCTCGGAGAAGACCCGGCATCTGCTCGACGAGCTGCCGGTGCCGCACGCCTACGTACCGGTCGACGTGAGCGAGAGCGCGCTCACCGGGGCCGCCGAGTCGCTGCTCGCCGAGCGGCCCGGCCTCCAGGTGCACGCGCTCATCGCCGACTTCACCAAGGAACTGGAGCTGCCGGACACGCCGGGGCCGCGACTGGTCGCGTTCCTCGGCGGCACGATCGGGAATCTGCTGCCCGACGAGCGCTCGGACTTCCTCGCGTCCGTGCGCGCGATGCTCGTGCCCGGCGACGCGCTGCTCCTGGGGACGGACCTCGTCAAGGACGAGGCCGTACTGGTCAAGGCTTATGACGACGCGTCAGGTGTGACGGCCGCCTTCAACAAGAACGTGCTTGCCGTCGTCGACCGTGAGCTGGGAGCCGACTTCGACCCGGCGGACTTCGACCATGTGGCGCTCTGGGACAGCGATCAGCGGTGGATCGAGATGCGGCTCAGGGCACGTCGGGCCCTGACCGTGAAGATTCCCGAACTGGATCTGGTGGTCGCCTTCGCGGCCGGTGAGGAGATGCGTACGGAGGTGTCCGCGAAGTTCACCGAGGACACCGTTCGCACCGAACTGGCCGGTGCGGGAATGGAGTTGGCGCACTGGTGGACCGACGAGGCGGGGCGGTTCGCGCTGTCGCTGGCCACGGCGGTGTGAGAGACAGCGGCGTGCGGGCCGGCGGTCCGGGTGACCGCACTGACGGCGCTCTGGGCGGCACGGGCCAGTGAGCGCCGGTCCGGGTGGCTCCCGGCGGGGATCAGGGGCAGTACCTCGATCTCCGCCGTGAGCCCGCGGGTCACCACCGCGCGCCACAGCGCCACCGCGAGCGGGTCGTCCCCGACGAAGGCGGCGGGACCCAGCGGCCGGTAGCCGATCCGTACGGGAAGGACGGCCGCACCCGCGTCCAGCGCGGCCTGGAACATCGCCGCGGTGAACCGCCCCTGGTCCCTTCCGCACCAGGTGCTGCCCTCGGGGAAGACGATCACCCGGGATCCCCCGCGCAGGGCGTCCTTGACGTCCCGTACGGTGCCCGGCAGCGCCCGGAGCCGGTCGCGCTCCACGAAGAGGGTGCCGCCGAGCGCCGCGACCAGGCCGAGGACGGGCCAGCGCCGGATGTCGCTCTTGGCCAGCAGCCGGCCGGGGAACAGGGTCGCGACGAGCGGGATGTCCAGCCAGGAGATGTGGTTGGCGACGACGAGCACCCCGCACGGCGCCGCACCTGAAGCGCCGGGCGACAGCTCCGGCGGCGTCCCGCCGACCTCGATCCGCACCCCGAAGAGCCGGATCACGGTACGTGTCCACCGCCGGGTCAGCCGGTCGCGGACACGGGCGTTGAACGGGGCGACGAAGGGGATGAGCAGGGTCCCGGCGATCACGGCGCCGAGACCGGCCGCCAGCCGCGCGGACGCGGGGACCGGACCCCGGCGCGGGGCGTCCGGCAGCGGGGCGCAGAGCTGCGGGGTGCAGGGCGCCGTGGGCAGCCAGGCGCTCATCGCGCCGGGGCGAGCGAGAGGAAGTGCCGCAGGTAGCGGGGGTTGGTGCGGCGCAGCGACAGCAGGACGTACAGGTCGGCGACCCCGAACTCCGGGTCGTGCGCGGGCGCGCCGCAGACCCAGGCGCCGAGCCGCAGGTAACCGCGGAGCAGCGCGGGGAGTTCGGCCCGTGCGGCGGGCAGGGTCTCGCTGTCCGGGGTCCAGAGGCGGTGCGGGGTGACCCAGTACTCCTCGGGCGCGAGGTTGCGGTCCTTGACCGTGTTCCAGGTCGCCGACGCGAGGGCGCCGCCGTCGTTCAGCGGCAGGGAGCAGCAGCCCGCCATCCAGTTGTGGCCGGTGCGGGTCATGTAGCGGGCGAGCCCGGCCCAGATGAGGGCGATGACGGCGCCGTTGCGGTGCAGGGGGTGGACACAGGAGCGGCCGACCTCGACGAGGTCGTCGCGTATGTGGTCGAGCCTCTGGAGGTCGAACTCGCTCTCGGAGTACAGCTGTCCGGCGGCGCGGGCGCGGTCGGGCGGCAGCAGCCGGTACGTCCCCACGACCTCGCCGGTCTCGGCCTCGCGTACCAGCAGGTGGTCGCAGTAGGCGTCGAAGGCGTCACTGTCGAGGCCGGGCTCGGGCGCGTCGATCTGGGCACCCATCTCACCGGCGAAGACCATGTAGCGCAAGCGCTGGGCGGCGCGGATGTCTTCCTGGTCACGGGCCAGGGAGACGAGATAGCGCTGGTCGGGGTCGGGCTCCGAGGCGGGGAGGGGGAGCTGCGGGGGTGCCGTGGGGAGGGAGGCGGGGACGACGGCGGGCGAGGCGGACATAGAGGTCTCCTGTGCCGGACAAAAGTAACGAGCGGTGGTGGGACGCCGCTGGTGCGGCGCCCCGGCACCTTGTTTCTTCCGTGACCGGCTGGATTCGACATGACAGCCCGGCGGAGCGGGGATGTGGGACGGCTGAATGGCCGGAACCAACGGGTAATGCGTTGGTAAAGCGGCCGTCCCGGAACGGGACCTCCGGGGCACCCTCCGAACCCCCGGGGGCAGCCCTGCCAACCCGGTGGAGCACCCCCGTACCCGAATCTACCGCAGCGCCGCCGTGATCTCCTCGACGGCCGCCTGGGCGGCGGTCTTCGGGTCCTCACCCTGGAGGACCGCCGTCATGTACGGCTTGATCGGGTTGTCCAGCTCGACATTGGCCCACTTCGGCGAGTTGGGCGTGGCCCGCCCCTGCGCGGCGCCCGCGGCCATCGCGGCCGTCGCCTCCTGGCCCTCGATGACGCCCGCGAGGGTCGTCTTGTTCGGCACGTAGCTCATGGTCCTGGCGAGATCCGTCTGCCACTTCTCGCCGGCCAGCGCCTTGACCACCTCGACGGCGGCGGACCGGTGGGAGGAGTTCTTGGGAACGATGAGGTCGGAGCCGCCGGTGAAGACGGAGCCGGGCGTCCCGGAGGTCTTGCCGGGGATGGGGAAGAAGCCGAGCTTGCCCTTGAGGTCGGGGTTCTTCTCCTCGATCTGGACGGCGGAGTTGGGGGTGTCGATCATCTGCGCGATGTCGCCCCTGGCGAACTCGCCCTCCTGCACGGGAGTCACCTCGTCGGAGTCCTTGGGGCCGTCGCCGAGCGCCTGCAACTCCTTGTAGAACTTCATGCCGTTGATGGCCTCGGGGGTGTCGAGCCGGCCCTCCCACTCGCCGCCCGACTCGACCGCCAGCTCGCCGCCCTCGTCCCAGATGAAGCCGGCGAGGGTGTACCAGTCCTGGCCGGCCAGATAGATGCCCTGCTGGGCCCCCTCGTCGAGTTCGGCGGTGATGTCCAGCCACTCCTCGCGGGTCTTGGGCAGCGCATCGATACCGGCCTCGGCGAAGAGCTCCTTGTTGTAGATGACAACACGGTTGGCCGCGTACCAAGGGATGCCGAACTGGGAGCCGTTGATGCTGCCGGGCTCGGCGAGGCCCGGCAGCCACTCCTCACTTCCCAGGTCGCGTACTGACTCCAGGGTGAGGTCCCGCAGACCGTCGCTCTCCGCGTACTGGGCGACCTGGGTGTTGCCGACCTCGATGATGTCCGGCGGCGAGTCGTCGCCCTCCAGCACGGCCATCACCTTCTTGCCGATCCCGGTCCACTCCTGGATCTTCACCTCCAGCCGGACCGAGGGGTTCTCCTCCTCGTACGCCTCGGTGAACCGCTCCAGGAACGCGGTGGAGACGCTGTCCTTCATGAGCCAGACGGTGATGACCTTCTCGTCGTCACCGGGGAGCATTCCGCATCCCGCGAGGGCGAGGGAGGACACGAGAACGGCGGAGCCGACAAGGAAGCGGTTTTTCACGTAGGTCACCTTCTGGCGTGCGGGCACGTAAGAGAGAAACCCGACGTGGGGGAAGCAGAAGTGCTCGCACGGGCATTCGGCGATTTTGGTATGGACCAGGTAACCGGTCAAGCCCCGCGCTGCCGTCCGGGACCCCTACCTCCCCCTTCTCCTGCCCCTCTCCTGCCGCGCGCCGCGCCCGATGGTGGGGCACGGTGGAGTGAGACCCGCGACCGCGCGGAGAGGAGAACGACCCCATGAGCAACCACACCTACCGGGTCACCGAGATCTACGGCTCCTCGGAGACGGGCATCGACGAGGCCATCCGTAACGGGATCGACCGGGCGTCCCAGACCCTCCGGGAGCTGGACTGGTTCGAGGTGACACAGATCCGCGGGCATATCGCCGGAGGACGGATCCAGCACTACCAGGTCGGGCTCAAGGTCGGCTTCCGCCTGGAGGACGGCGAAACGGAGGGCTGACGGACCGCACCGCGGCCGGGCGGCTCAGGCGGGCCCCACACCCGGCTCAGGTACGCCCCTCGCGCTCCTGTCCGTCCTTCAGCGCCTGCGACGTGGTCGCCCAGCGGGCGCGTACGACCTTGAATCCCGCGCGTTCCACCGCGTCGCACACCAGCTCGTCGTCGTCCACGAGCATGCGGATCTCCCGGCCCGCGGCCAGCTTGCCCAGCCGCTCCACCTTGGTCGTGCGGGCCGGCCTCCGGTCGTCGTCGCGGCGCATGAACAGCCGGCCGTCGGGAAGACCGTTCGCCCCCAGCCACGCGAGCGTGTCCTTGCGGCAGCGTTCGGGACGGCCCGTCAGATAGACGACCTCGCACTCCTCCGCGCTCGCCAGAACCAGCGCCACGCCCTCGGCGAGCGGTGTGTCGTTCCCCGCCGCGCCGAAGAAACCGCTCCAGTCCTTCGGCCTGCGCTCCAGGAAGTGCTGGCGGTGCGCGGTCTCCGCGAGCGTCCCGTCCAGATCGAATACCGCAAGTGGTCTGCTGTTGTCCGTCACACGGCCAGCCTAGAGAGGGGCCGGGGAATCCTCGCGCGCCGGTGGTGTTGAAGCAGATGTGAGCTCAACGATCGCGGGCATCCCGTTCTCCGTACTCGACCGCTCCCGCACCCGGGAGGGCCGGGCCGCCCCGGAGGCGCTGCGCGACACCGTGCGCCTCGCCCAGCGGCTGGAGGCGCTCGGCTACCACCGCTTCTGGGTCTCCGAGCACCACAGCGTGCCCGGCGTCGCGGGCTCGGCGCCAACGGTCCTGGCGGCGGCCGTCGCCGCCGCGACCTCCACGATCCGCGTCGGTACGGGCGGGGTGATGCTCCCGAACCACCGGCCGCTGGTCGTGGCCGAGCAGTTCGGGGTGCTGGAGTCGCTGTTCCCCGGGCGGATCGACATGGGGCTGGGCCGGTCCGTGGGATTCACCGACGGGATACGCAGGGCGCTCGGCGCGGGCAAGCAGGATGTCAAGGATCCCCAGGACTTCGCCGGAGGCATCGAGGAGTTCCTGGGCTGGTTCACCGGCGACCAGGACCGCTATCCGCAGGTGCACGCCCTGCCCGCCGAGGGACTGCGCCCGCAGCCGTTCGTCCTGGCGATGGGCGAGGGCGCCGACATCGCCGCGGCGGCCGGTCTGCCCATGGTCGTCGGCGATCTGCGCGGCCGGGACCGCATGCTGCGGGCGGTCGAGCGCTACCGCGAAGGCTTCCGCCCCTCGGCCTGGGCGGACCGCCCGTATGTCGTCGTCTCCGGTACGGCCGCGGTCGCCGCGACCGAGGAGGAGGCGCGCCGGCTGCTGATGCCCGAGGCCTGGTCCATGGCCCACTCCCGGACCCGAGGCGTGTTCCCCCCGCTCGCGCCCGCCGCGCGGATCGAGACGCTGACGATGACCGCCAAGGAGCGGGAGTTCTACGAGTCGGGGCTGCGCGGCCATGTCCAGGGCACCGAGGAACAGGTCGCCGACGCCCTGGAGTCGGTGATCAAGGAGACGGACGCCGACGAGGTGCTGCTGACGAACAGTACGTACGACCGCGACGCCCTCCTGGACTCCTTCACCCGCCTGGCAAGGGTCGCGGGACTCCCCCGGGTCCCTGTCCCCGATCCGCCCGCGGATTCCTCGCGTTGAGGCGTGGTGAGGCCCCTAGGGCGTGTCTTTCGGATCTTGCCGGGCTCGCGGTCCCTGGCACGCACGCCCTCCCCCGTAGCCCCCGAGGGGGCACGGGAGGTGCCCCCTCCGTTGTCGTCGGTCGCCATGGCTCCGCCATGTCTCCCTCCTCCGCCTTGCGACCGCACGCACCAACGGGACATCAGCCGCTGCCGCGGCGCGCTCCCTGATCCGGCCTGATCCAAAAGACACGCCCTACCGCGCCACCTTGCGGGTCGCCCGCAGCCACTCCTTGTTCATCGCCGTGATCGACGGCAGCGGGATGCCCTTCGGGCAGGCCGTCGCGCACTCGCCGGTCAGCGTGCAGCCGCCGAAGCCCTCCTCGTCCATGGTGGCGACCATGTCCAGCACGCGGGTCTCGCGCTCGGGCGCGCCCTGGGGCAGCACGTTGAGGTGGTTGACCTTGGCGGAGGTGAAGAGCATCGCCGAGCCGTTGGGGCACGCGGCCACGCACGCGCCGCAGCCGATGCACTCGGCGTGCTCGAACGCGAAGTCGGCGTCGGCCTTGGGCACCGGTGTGGCGTGTGCCTCGGGGGCGGAGCCGGTGGGGGCGCTGATGTAGCCGCCGGACCCGATGATCCGGTCGAACGCCGACCGGTCCACGACCAGGTCCTTGACCACGGGGAAAGCGCCGGCCCGCCACGGCTCGACGTCGATCGTGTCGCCGTCGGAGAAGGTCCGCATATGGAGCTGGCAGGTGGTGGTGCGTTCGGGGCCGTGGGCATCGCCGTTGATGACGACACCGCACGCGCCGCAGATGCCTTCGCGGCAGTCGTGGTCGAACGCGACGGGGTCGTCACCGGTGAGGATCAGCTGCTCGTTGAGCGAGTCGAGCATCTCCAGGAACGACATGTCCTCGGAGATGCCGTCGATGTCGTACGTGACCATGGCGCCGGTGGCGTCGGCGGCGCTCTGCCGCCAGACGCGCAGGGTGAGCCTCATGCGTAGCTCCGCTGGGTGGGGTGGACGTACTCGAAGACGAGGTCTTCCTTGTGCAGGACGGGCGCGGTGCCGGCCTCGGTGAACTGCCAGGCCGCCGCGTACGAGAAGGCGTCGTCGTGCCGTTCCGCCTCGCCGCCCTCGGTCTGGGACTCCTCGCGGAAGTGGCCGCCGCAGGACTCGGCGCGGTGCAGCGCGTCGAGGCACATCAGCTCGGCGAGTTCCAGGTAGTCGACGATGCGGTTGGCCTTCTCCAGCGACTGATTGAGCTCCTCGCCGGTGCCGGGCACCTTGATCCGGCGCCAGAACTCCTCGCGGATCTGCGGGATTCGGTCCAGCGCCTTGCGCAGTCCGATCTCGCTGCGGGCCATCCCGCAGTGTTCCCAGAGCAGTTCGCCGATCTCCCGGTGGAAGGAGTCGGGGGTGCGGTCGCCGTCGACGGCGAGCAGCAGCCGCAGCCGGTCCTCGGTCTCGGCGACGGCTTCGGCGACCGCCGGGTGACTGTCGTCCACGGTGTCCTGGTGCGGGTTGCGGGCCAGGTAGTCGTTGATGGTGGACGGCAGGACGAAGTAGCCGTCGGCGAGGCCCTGCATGAGGGCGGACGCGCCGAGCCGGTTGGCGCCGTGGTCGGAGAAGTTGGCCTCGCCGATCGCGAACAGCCCCGGGATGGTGGTCTGGAGGTCGTAGTCGACCCAGAGTCCGCCCATCGTGTAGTGGATCGCCGGGTAGATGCGCATCGGCACCTGGTACGGGTCCTCGGCGGTGATGCGCTCGTACATCTCGAAGAGGTTGCCGTACTTCTCCTCGACCGCCTTGCGGCCGAGCCGGCGGATCGCGTCGGCGAAGTCGAGGTAGACGCCCTGGCCGCCGGGGCCGACGCCACGGCCCTCGTCGCAGACGTTCTTGGCGGCGCGCGAGGCGATGTCGCGCGGGACGAGGTTGCCGAAGGAGGGGTAGATCCGCTCCAGGTAGTAGTCGCGCTCGTCCTCGGGGATCTCCGCGGGCGGGCGGGTGTCGCCGTGGGCCTTCGGCACCCAGATGCGGCCGTCGTTGCGCAGCGACTCGCTCATCAGCGTGAGCTTGGACTGGTGGTCGCCGGAGCGCGGGATGCAGGTGGGGTGGATCTGGGTGAAGCAGGGGTTGGCGAAGTACGCGCCGCGCCGGTGCGCGCGCCAGATGGCGGTGGCGTTGCTGTTCTTGGCGTTGGTCGAGAGGTAGAAGACGTTGCCGTAGCCGCCGGACGCGAGGACGACGGCGTCGGCGAAGTACGTGGACACCTTGCCGGAGATCAGGTCGCGGGCGACGATGCCGCGGGCCCGGCCGTCGACGACGATCAGGTCGAGCATCTCGGTGCGCGGGTGCATCTCGACAGTGCCGGCCGCGATCTGCCGGGACAGCGCCTGGTAGGCGCCGAGGAGCAGTTGCTGACCGGTCTGACCGCGGGCGTAGAAGGTGCGGGAGACCTGGACGCCGCCGAACGAGCGGGTGTCGAGGAGACCGCCGTACTCGCGGGCGAAGGGCACACCCTGGGCGACGCACTGGTCGATGATCTCGACGGAGATCTGGGCGAGCCGGTGGACGTTGGACTCACGGGCCCTGAAGTCGCCGCCCTTGACGGTGTCGTAGAAGAGGCGGTGGATGGAGTCGCCGTCGTTGCGGTAGTTCTTCGCGGCGTTGATGCCGCCCTGGGCGGCGATGGAGTGGGCGCGGCGCGGCGAGTCCTGGTAGCAGAACTGGACGACGTGGTAGCCCTGTTCGGCGAGCGTGGCGCCGGCGGCGCCGCCGGCGAGCCCGGTGCCGACGACGATGACGGTGTGCTTGCGGCGGTTGGCCGGGTTGACCAGCTTGGCCTCGAAGCGGCGGGTGTCCCAGCGCTCGGCGACGGGCCCGCCGGGGGCCTTGGTGTCGGCGAGGGGTTCGCCGGTGGAGTAGTCGGTGTACGTGGCGGGGAGTGTGTCGTCCATGTCAGCTCACGACTCCGGTCATGACGGCTACGGGCAGGGAGATGAAGCCGGCGGTCAGCACCAGCGCGAGGCCGTTGGCCATGATCTTCAGCAGGCGGTCGCGGGTCGCGCTGCCCATGCCGAGGGTCTGTGCGGCGCTCCAGAAGCCGTGCCGGATGTGCAGTCCGAGGGCGAGCATCGCGGTGATGTAGATGACGTTGCCGTACCAGGTGGAGAAGGTCGCGACGACGTTCTCGTACGGGTGGCCCGGCTGGGCGTTCTCGTTGACGGTGAGGGTCGTGAGGTCGAGCAGGTGCCAGACGATGAACAGCGCCAGGATGATGCCGCCCCAGCGCATGGTGCGCGTGGCGTAGCTGGCGCGGCGGCGCTTGTGCACGTAGGAGGTGGGGCGGGCGGCGATGTCGCGGCGGCTGAGCTGGTACGCGCAGACACCGTGCAGGATCACGGCGGCGAGCAGCACCACGCGCACGATCCACAGGGCCCACTCGTGGTGCAGGACCGGCGCGCCCATGGTGCGCAGCCAGTGTCCGTACTCGTTGAACTCGCCGGGGCCGAAGAAGATCTTCAGATTGCCCAGCAGATGCGCGACGAGATAGCCGAGCAGGATCAGGCCGCTGACGGCCATGACGGCTTTCTTGCCGACCGTGGATCCCCAGAGGGTGCTGAGCACCGAGGGCCGTTTGCCGGGTCGCCCGCCGCCCGGCTCACCGGCCTTCCGGTCCGCCCGCTTGTCCGTACGTGTTGCCAGAGCCATGTCACGCACGCTAGGGCCGCGCCTGCCAAGAGGTCCAAGACATGGTTCGGCTCATGTCCATAGCCGCTGCCTATCACAGGTCTATGCTGGGTACATGCAGTTCCAGCAGCTCGTCTACTTCGTCGCCGTCGCGGAGACCCTGCACTTCACCCGGGCCGCCGAGCGGGTGCATGTCTCACAGCCGTCGCTCTCCCAGCAGATCCGGGCCTTGGAGAAGGAGTTGGGCGCCGAGCTGTTCGGCCGGGCGCGGGGCAATGTCGCGCTCACCGACGCGGGCGAGGCCCTGCTGCCGACGGCGCGGCGGATCCTCGCCGACGCGGAGACCGCGCGCCACGAGGTGCAGGAGCTGGTCCAGTTGCGGCGGGGCCGGGTACGGCTGGGGGCGCCGCCGAGCCTGTGCACCGGGCTGCTGCCGGAGGTCCTGCGCGACTTCCACGATCAGCACCCGGGTATCGAGCTGCTGGTCGAGGAGAGCGGCTCGCACGATCTCGTACGCGAACTGGCGCGCGGCGCCCTGGACTTCGCCCTGGTGGCGCTCCCCCTGCCGACGCCGTCACCGGCCCTGACGACGGTCGAACTGCTCCACGAGGACCTGGTGGTGGTCTCGTCGGCGGCGGTGCCCGGGCCGCGCCGGCCGGTCCGGATCTCCGACCTCCAGCGGGAGCAGTTGGTGATGTTCCGGCACGGCTACGACCTGCGGGAGCTGACCGTGGCCGCGTGCCGGGCCGAGGGTTTCGAGCCGGTGTTCACCGTCGAGGGCGGTGAGATGGACGCCGTCCTGGGCTTCGTACGGGCCGGACTCGGGGTGGCGGTGGTGCCGAGCATGGTCGCCGAGCAGGCGGGGCGCGATCTGCGGGTGACGCCGCTGGCGCCGCCGGGACTGCGCCGTACGATCGCGCTCGCCCACCGCAGCGACGTCCCGCCGCCGCGCGCCGCGCGGGAACTCCAGCGGGTGCTGTTCAGCACGCGCGCGCCGGGCGGTACGGGCGCAGGCCGCGGGCCCGGGTCGCAACGCGCGTAGCTGAACGGGCGGCCGGTGCTCGACCCCGGCCACCCGCTCCGTACGACGTCAGACCGCGTCGGCCAGCGACAGGGTGTGCAGCATCTCCGGCGGACCCGGACGCGCGTAGTACCAGCCCTGCGCCGTGTCGCAGCCGAGCATCCGCAAGTGCTCCGCCTGTGTCCCGGTCTCCACGCCCTCCACCGTCACGGCCAGCTCCAGGCTGTGCGCCAGGGAGACGATCCCCTCGACGATCTTGAGGTCGACGGGGTCGGCGGGGTGCTGCTGCATTCCCTGGGTGAAGGAGCGGTCCAGTTTGAGCACGCTCACCGGCAGCCTGCGCAGATTCGCCAGGTTCGAGTAGCCGGTGCCGAAGTCGTCCAGCGCGATGTCGACGCCCATCTCGGCGAGTTGCCGCAGCGGCTTGAGCAGATCCTCGTCCGCGCCGATCAGCGCGGACTCGGTGACCTCCAGACAGAGCGAGCCCGGTTCGAGACCGACCCGTTCCAGCACGTCCACCGTGTCGGCGACGAGGCCGGGGTGGTGGAGCTGGGCGGGCGAGAGGTTCACGTTGATCCGCAGCGGGCCCGCGAAGGTGCCGGCCGCCAGCTCCTCCTGCCAGGCGCGGGCCTGGCGTACGGACTGTTCCAGCACCCAGCGTCCGAGCGGCACGATCAGCCCGGTGTGTTCGGCGAGCGGGATGAAGCGGTCCGGGCCGAGCACCCCGTGCGTCGGGTGGCTCCAGCGCACCAGCGCCTCGGCGCCGTGCACCGTGCCGTCGGCGAGATGGACCAGCGGCTGGTACTCGATGAAGAACTCGCCGCGCTCCAGCGCGGTCGGGAGCGACGTGGTGAGCCCGTGCCGGGTGATGGCGCGGGCGTCGGCCTCGGCGTCGGCGTGCTCGAACCGGTTGCCGCCCGCCGACTTGGCCCGGTACATGGTGATGTCGGCGCTGCGCAGCACCTCGGCGGCGCTGAACGCGCCCGCCTCGCCCTCGACTATGCCGATACTGCCCCGGACGGTGAACTCGCGGCCGTCCAGGCTGATCGGGGTGGCGAGCACGCCGAGTATGCGCGACGCGAGGTCGTTCACCTCGCGCTGGGTGTCGGGTCCGGTGGTCAGCGCCACGAACTCGTCGCCGCCGAGCCTGGCGACCATCTCGCCGGGGGCCGTCGCACAGCTCTGGAGGCGGTCCGCGACCTCGACCAGCATCCGGTCGCCGGCGGAGTGGCCGAGGCTGTCGTTGATAGCCTTGAAGCCGTCGAGATCGAGGTAGCAGAGGCCGAAGCGGGCCGGCGGACGGGTTTCCGGGGCGGTTTCCTTCGGGGTCGCGCCGGCGCCGTCCCGGGCGCCGGTCTCCGGCGGAGCCTCCGCGCCGTCCCTGACGGCTTCCTTGGCGTCCTTGACGTTGGCATCCCTGGCCGGGTCCCTCGCGGGGGCCAGCGCCTTCTCCAGACGCTCGAAGAACAGCGTCCTGTTCGGCAGTCCGGTGAGGGCGTCGTGCGTCGCCTCGTAGCGCAGCCGCAGATTGAGCAGCCGCCGCTCGGTGGTGTCCTCCAGCAGTACCAGCTGGTACTGCGGCACTCCGTCGACGTCACGGAGGAGCGAGACCGTCAGATTGGTCCACAGGACCGTGCCGTCGTTACGGAAGAAGGGCTTCTCCGTACGGAGGTTCTCGCGTTCGCCGCGTATCAGCTCACCGTGCATCCGCCAGACCTGCGGGACGTCGTCGGGGTGCACCCACTCGCTGACGTTCCTGCTGCGGACATGGTGTTCCAGGCCGCCGAACATCTGGGTGAGGGTGTCGTTGACCTCCAGCACACGTCCGTCGAGATCGGCGATGCCGATCCCGATCGCCGCGCCCTCGAACACCGCGCGGAACCGGGCCTCCGTGGCGTGCAGCGCGTCCTCGGCGGCGCCGCGTGCCGCGAGCGCGGAGCGGGCGATGGCCTCCTGCTCGGCGAGGGTGCGCTCGCGCAGCGCCAGGGCGTACCCGGCGGCGAGCGCGTGCTGGAGCCGGGCGCAGCGCGCCCGCAGCTCCTCGGCGGCGAGGTCGTCGGTCGGATCGGCCGCCGCACCGCAGTACAGCACCAGATAGGCGTCGACGACCCCGAGGGAGCGCGCGAGCGCCTCCGGGTCCGTGCAGTGCGCGGCCACCAGATCCGCCCCCACGCCGGACGCAGGCGTGGCGTCGAAGATCTTGTGGTGCAGAGCGTCCCTCAACCGGCGTGCCAGGGGCAGCAGATGGTGTTCGAACTCGGGCCGGGTCAGTGACGTGGCCGTCGCCGGGAAGATCGCGCGGCTCCAGATCGTCGCGAAGCGCCTGAGCCGGTCCTCCACTCCGTCCGGTTCCGCCTCGGCGTCCGGGACCTCCGCCGGCGCCATCACGCCTTGCGTCCCACGCCGGCGAAGCCCGTCAGCGCGTACGGGTCCTCCTGGCCGTCCGGGCTCTCGGGCCGCCAGTTCCCCATGGGCACCAGACCGGGCTCGACGAACTCGTAGCCGTCGAAGAACCCGGCGATCTCGTCGCGTGTGCGCATGACCAGCGGGTTGCGGACTTCCTGGTAGACGCCGACCATGCCGGCGACCTGTTCCTGGGGCAGCGGGATGCCGGCGTGAGCGGCGTGGCACACGGCTATGACGCTGCCGGGGGCAAGGGCCTCGCTCAGCTCGGTCACGGCCGCGACGGGTTTGTCCTCGTCCTCAAGGAAGTGCAGGACGGAGATCAGCAGCAGACCGACCGGCCGGTCCAGGTCGAGGAGTTCGCGCACCTCGGGGCTGTCGAGGATCTGCCTGGGTCTGCGGAGATCGGCCGCCACGATGCCGGCCTTGTCGTTGCCTTCGAGGACCGCCCTGCTGTGCGCGACGGCGACCGGGTCGTGGTCGACGTACACCACCCTGGCGTCGGGGTCGGCGGCCTGGGCCACCTCGTGCACATTGCCGAACGTGGGAATGCCGGAGCCGATGTCGAGGAACTGGGTCACGCCCTCGCCAATGGCGAATCGGACGACACGGCGCATGAACGCCCGGTTCGCCTGCATGATCTTGGGCAGTCCCGGCATGAACCGCATTGCCTTACGGGCCGCTTCCCTGTCCACTTCGAAATTGTGCGAACCGCCCAGATAGTAGTCGTACATACGGGAAACGCTCGGCACCGATATGTCGATGCCTTGCGGTGCCCAGGCGGGACGCTCCATCGAGATCTCCAACAAGTCGCCAGGGTGAACGGCCTTGTACATGGCCGGTGTTCGAGCCGAGGCTACTGATCGCCCGCCAAGAGAGCGAGCCAAAACGGAAATTAGCGGTCCGTTCTCGGTCACACCTGAACCCGGCACGCAAGCGGTCCGCTGTCACGCGCGGGTGCGTGACAGCGGACCGATCGGCCGGAGGCGCGACGTGGGGACTACTTGGGCGCTCCGACCAGCTTGGAGTCGGGAGCGACGGCGTACCAGGTGCCGCCGACGCCCTGACCATTGGTGTCACCGGGCTTGGCGTCCCCGGCGAAGGTGTAGATGGGCCAGCAGTCGATGGTCTGCTGCTTGATTCCGTCGGGCCGGTCGAACGTCACGAAGCCCTTCTTGATGATGCCTTCGGTGTCGTTCTTGTCCACCGGAGCGACTACCGGCCACTTTTCGAGGCAGGCGCCCGTGCAGGCCGTCTTCATGGGCCACGCACTGTCCTTCTTGAACCGATATACCGTCATACCCTTGGAGTCGACCACGATTTCGCCGAGCTTGGGATCCTTTCGCACGGACAGTCCGGCGAGATCGGCCTCACTGCCGCCGGCCGCGTCCGCGCCGCCCGCTCCGGGAGCGGCCTTCTTTCCGTCGGGAGCGGAGGCGAACCAAGTACCGCCCACACCCTGCCCGTTGGCGTCACCGGGATTGGTGTCCTTGGCGTAGCGGTACATCGGCCAGCCGCCGAGGGTCAGTTGCTTGGTGCCGTCGGCGCGGGTGACCTCTCCGATCTTCGAGGCGTCGGTGCCCGCGGCGGCCTTGACGTCACCGGCGGCGACGACCGGCCATGCCTTCTCGCACTCGCCCACACAGTTCGACTTCGGGGGCTCGGCGGTGTCGTTGTCGAACCGGTAGAGCGTGAAGCCCTCGCTGTCGGTGACGACCTCGCCGAGCTCCTTGCTGTCCCAGACGGCCAGTTGGCCGGCCGTCTTGGGCTCGGCCGCCGACTCGTCGCCGTAGCCGCTGTCCGAGCCGTAACCGGCGTCGGCGGGTGCGGCGGCGCCGACGGCCTCACCGTTGGGGCTCTCACCCTTCTCCTGACCGCACGCCGTCGTCAGGGCCAGGACGGCCACCGCGGTCACCGCGAGCGAGGCGTTCCGCCAGGTGTTCATGTCAACTCCCGTAGTTCGTAAGCCAGTTGGGGCGCCAGGCCGCGCCGTTCATGGTCCTAAATACGCACGGGAGGGTGAGGAGCGTTCAACGCCTCTCAAAGAATCTTCAGAAAGAAACCTGGCGAGCCCCGAATCCCCCCGATCAGGGGAATCAGGCGCCTTTTCGGCACGACGTGGGGCGCGTTGACCGATGCTGCCGCCGTGTACCGATCATTCGCCGTGCGGATCCTGGCCGTCACCGGACTCGTCTGCATACTCAGCGCGCCCGTCCCCGCCGTCGCAGCCGTTTGCGTCTCGGCCTGGGCCGGGCCGGGCGGTGCGGGCGCGGTCGTCGTCATCGGCGACGGGCCCTGCTGGCCCGAACCGCCGCCGTCACCGCCACCGCCACCGCCGTCTCCGTCGCCCGAACCTCCGCCCGAGCCGTCGCCGTCGCCGCCGGCTCCCGAGCCCCCGCCGGAGCCCTCGACACCGCCCAGGTCCGAACCGGAGCCGGCACCCGAGCCCGAGCCGCCGGTGGTCGCCGAGCCCGCGCCCGTACCGCCGCCGCCCTCGCCGCCGCCGGTGCGGCCCGCGGTCGCGCCGCCCGCCCCGCCGCCGCCCGTCACGCCCTCGCCGCCCGCCGCGCCGTCACCGTCGCAGTCGGTGCCGAAGGCCGGTCCGCCGGAGGTACGGGTCCTGCCCGCGTACAAGTCGCCGGTCCGCGAGCGGCCGTCGAACAGCACCTCGGTCGTAATGCTCATGCTCCTGCTCACGGCACCGGCGGTGCTCGCCGCCGCCATCCTTCGCCCCCGTTCCCGCTAGTTGACGGAGACCCATGTCGGAATGGCTTGTCCTGACCCTCGCCATGGCCGCGGCCTGCGCGGTCGTCGTGGCCATCGTCCTGATCAACAACCGCCGGGTGCCGGCCGACGACGATCCCTCGGAGAGTCCTGACGTCCTCGAATACATGACGATGATGATCGGCGTGGTCTACGCGATCGTGCTCGGTCTGGCCATCGCGGGCGTCTGGGAGGCGCGCGGCGGCGCCCAGGAGTCCGTACGCCAGGAGGCGCAGGCCCTGCACGAGGTGCAGGCGCGGTCCGAGGTCTACCCGGCCGAGGTCCGCGACCGGATCCGGGGCGACGTCGACGCGTATGTCTCGTACGTGGTCGACACCGAGTGGCCCTACATGTCGGAGCACGAGAGTCTCAGCGAGAAGGGAACGGCGCTGCTGGAGCGGGTACGGCGGAGCGTCACCGACTACGTGCCCGCCGACGACCACGAGGCACAGGCCTACCAGCCGCTGGTCGACCAGGTGGCGGCGGCCGACGACGCGAGAGGAGCCAGAGGGGAGAACGCGGGGGCGACCATGCCGGGGGTCGTCTGGTTCGGCCTCATCACCGGCGCGGTCGTGACCGTGGGGCTGATCTTCACGCTCCAGATCCGGCGCAGTTGGCGGGAGCTGCTGCTCGCGGGGCTGTTCAGCGCCCTGATCGCCTTCCTGCTCTTCCTGATCTGGGACTTCGACGCCCCGTACGGCCGGGGCATCGCGGCCACGGCGGGCCCGTTCACCGATCTGTTCCCGCACATCCGTATGTAGGGCCGTCCGCCCTCGGTGGCCGGACGGGATCGCGGCAGCGGCCCGTCCGGCCACCGGGCCGCGCGGCGCCATGCCGTGCCTGCCGTGCCGTGCCGTGCCGAGGGCGGAACACGGGCGCTCTTCCCGTCCGTCGGCGACCCGCGCGGACCAGTCGGGTGACGGGACAACCCGTTCGCCCGACTGAGATCGCGGCCGCGGTGGGGCACTCCTAGCGTGCCGGGTATCGAGGTGCATTTCCCGCCAGCCGCGGAAATCAGTTCCGCACTGCCCCTCGGAGACCGGAGGGTTGTCCATGCGCGCGATACGTGCCGCGTCCGCCGCTCTACTGGGAGCGGCCGCACTCGCACTCACCACGCCCGCCACGGCCATGGCCGCGCCGGCGGCCCCCACGCCGTTCGGCTTCGCCGTCACGCCTTCGGTGATCGCCGCCGGCGGCCAGGTGACTCTCACGGTCACCAACTGCAGCAGCACCGCCACCGCCGAGTCCGGGGTCTTCGACGACACCCCCATCCCCTCCGGAGGATCGGCGCGGGCCTCCATCTTCTGGGACGCCAAGCCCGGAGCGATGTACGAGGTGACCTTCACCTGCAACGGCCAGCAGGGCACCACCGACCTCACCATCTCGGGCGGCACCCCGTCGCCCACGCCGACCCGGACGTCGACCGCCACCCCGACCCGGACACCGAGCCCGGTCACGACCCGCACCGCGACCACCAGTTCCACGGCGATCGCGCCTCCCGGCGGTGTCCGCGGTGGACTCGGCGGCAGCTTCATCGGCATGAACGCCACCGAGCTGGCCCTCGGCACCGGCCTGGTCGCCGCGGCGGCGGCGGGGACCGTCCTGGTCATGCGCCGCCGCTCGGCGAGCCGTAACCACTGATCTCGCGCCGTCGGCCCGCCCTCCCCGTCCGTCCGTCCGGGCAAGCGCGGAAGGCATGGGGAGCGCGGAGAGCCCGGAGAGCGGGTCCAACGCCCGTCGCCCCAAGTCCTGTCCGGGACTTGGGGCGACCGGCATCCGCCGTACGGAGGCCCGGCCGGTCAGACGAGCGCGTTGCTCGTACGGCGGCGGCGGGCGATGAAGACCGTGCCGCCGACCGCGGCGGACGCGACCAGACCGGCGCCGACCGCCATCTCGGTCGAGCTCGGGCCGATGGAGCCACCGAGGCCGCCTTCCGCGCCCTGTCCGGCCAGCACGCGGAAGCGGTGGGTCGCGATGCGGCTGTTGTCGCTGCACTTGACGGACAGGTTGTAGTCGCCCGGCGTGGCGTGGTTGTGGATCCGGGCCCTGGCCTCCGAGTGCCCCGAGGAGTTCACCGAGAGCTGCGCCTTGGGGAAGGCGTTGGACGTGACCGTACCGCCGTGACCACAGCCCTCGACGGTGATGTGCAACGTACCGCCCTGGTGAACGGCGAAGGGGTTGACGGTGATGTTTCTCGGACCGTTGGTGGCCCCGGCCAGCGGGGCGGAGAGCGCCACGGCGGCGCAGGCCGCGGCAGTCACCATGAGAGCGCGTGAAGCACGCATCGTTGAGCCTCCAGCGGAAGACGCCCCAAAGCGGTGCTCCGGGAAATTCGACGAGTACGCCCTCCATGACGAACCATCACCGGACAGCACATTCGACGCATTTCGGCACTGGTCCACACCGGTGAGGCGACACGCCGACAGAGCGCGGCCGGAGCTGACGGACCCGCAGGTCACAGAGCGTCAGAGGTTTTTTGTATGACGAGTACTCGAATGGGGCAGCCGAGCCGGCGCGGACGGCCGCACCACCCATTCGCCCTCCAGTTCTCGCCGACCGGGACCCGCGCGCTTAGCGTGCGTAGCAGGCGCCCACGAAGGGAGAAACATGGGCCTGGACCACGGCGGCTCGGAGCGGAGGAGACACTCGCCCTGGGGCGTTCTGGCTCTTGTCATGCTCTCTGGTCTCGCACTGATGCGGAACGGGGCCGATGTCTCCCTCGGCCCTCCGCAGCCTGCCTCGGCCGCTGCTCTGGACACCCGGCAGGAAGCGGTGACCCAGCCGGAGACCGTCCCGATCGTGAAGCCGCTGCCGTACGCCCCCATGTCCCGGGTGACGATCCCGTCGATCAAGGTCGACGCCCCGGTGATGGACGTCGGGCTCGACCCGGAGGGCTGGATCGCCGCCCCGCCGCCCCAGGACGCCAACATGGCGGGCTGGTACCAGAACGGCGTCGCCCCGGGCCAGCGCGGCACCTCGGTGGTCGTGGGCCATGTCGACAACCAGGCGGGGCCCGCGGTCTTCTACGGCCTCGGCTCGCTGAGCAAGGGCGAGCACATCGAGGTGACCCGCTTCGACGAGCGGGCGGCGGTGTTCGAGATCTACGGCGTGGAGGTCTTCTCCAAGGACGACTTCCCCGGGGCCCGGGTGTACGGCGACACGGGCCACGCCGAACTGCGTGTGATCACCTGCGGCGGCGGCTACTCCAAGGCGGGCGGTTACGACGGCAACGTCGTGGTCTTCGCCCGTCTCGTGGAGACCCGCTGAGCGCGCCGACCGGCCGCGGTACGGCGGTGGTGGGTGGCCGGCGCGCGCCGGCCACCCACGGCCGCCGTCAGGGTCTCGGAACGGTGATGCCGTACCCCCGCCGCAGCAGCCGGGGCAGATAGTCCCGGAGCGCGGCCACGCTCTGCGAGCGGTCGCCGCCCGCGTCGTGCGACAGCACGACCGCTCCGGGCGCCGCCTGGTCGATCACTCTGCGGACGATCTTCCCGGTGCCCGGCGACTCCCAGTCGAGGGTGTCGAGGCTCCAGGCGAGCGGCTCCATACCGAGGTCGGCGCCGATCTCGAAGGTGTGCCGGTTCCAGGCACCGTACGGGGCGCGGAACCAGGCCGGTGGCCGGCCCAGCGTCCGCTCGATCACCTCGCTGGTGCGCTCCATCTCCGAGCGGATCCCGCCCGGCCGCAGCTTCGGCAGCTCCGGGTGGGACCAGGAGTGGTTGCCGACGATGTGCCCGTCGTCGGCGATCTCGCGCAGCAGGTCACGCCGGCCCGTGGCCATGCCGCCGCAGACGAAGAACATCGCCCGTACGTCGTGCCTGCGCAGCGTCTTCAGGATGCCGGGGGTGTAGCGGGGGTCGGGCCCGTCGTCGAAGGTGAGCACCATCGAGCGGCCCAGCTCCGGCAGTTCCAGTAAGGGCTCGCGGCGTACGGGAAGCTTGGCGGGACGGTATTCGGGCGGCTGGAAATCGGTCATGGGACTCAGCCGGTAGGAGGACGGCGGCCGGGGCAGGGCCGCGGCCCGCGGTCCCGCCGCCGGGGAGCCCCCCGGCGGGCCCTCGGTCGCCGGACGCCCGGGGGTGTGGGCCTCTCCCGCGGTGAGCAGCCGGGTCAGCCCGACGGTCCCGAGGACGGCCGCGATACGCAGCACGGCCCGGCGCCCCGGAATCATCTGGTTCTTCGTGATGGCGTCCATGGCCAATGGCTCGCACGGCCGGTGCGTCCTGCCCCTCAGCGACACCGTGGAGGGCCGGGAAAGCACCCGATGGGATGAGCCGATGAGCTTCGTCCGGGCCGCACTCCGATGGACGGCGTACCGGGGGCTTCACCCCGGCCACCCGCCTGGGCGCTTCTCCCGGGAGCCGATAGCCTCTCTGCCGTGACGGATCAGCAGCCCTCCCCCTTCGAGCGTGGCACGGACGGCCCCAAGGTGATCGTCGCCGGTGTGGACGGCTCCGAGTCGTCGCTGCGCGCGGCGTCGTACGCCGGTGGTCTCGCCCGGCGGCAGAACGCCCTTCTCGCCGTCGTGTACGTGCAGCCGCTGCTGCCGTCGGGCGCCGCCCTCGGGGCCCCGGTCGCCGACACGACCGAGGAGATCGCCGAGAGTCTCGCCGAGGAGATCCGCGCCAACGCGGAGCGGGTCAAGGGCATATGGGACGTCCGCTGGGAGTTCCACACGCTGCGCGGCGACCCCTACAACGGGCTGGTCACCGCGGCCGACGACCTGAAGGCGGACGCCGTGGTGGTGGGCGCGTCGGAGTCGGCCGGGCACCGGTTCATCGGCTCGGTGGCGGTGCGGCTGGTCAAGGCGGGCCGGTGGCCGGTGACGGTCGTTCCGTAGGGCGACGGCCGATGGGTGCCGGGTGTCAGCCGCGTGTCAACGGCCCATCGTCAGGCCGTCCTTGGCGGCGCCGCGCGAGAGTACCGCCGCCTCGATCGCGGACCGCGTGGCCCGGTAGCCGTCCCTCGCCGGGTCGTTGTCCCGCACCCGCGACAGATTGACCACGCGTCCGGCGTTGTTGTCCATGGTCTGCGGGATGAACTCCGCCTTCGTCACCGGCCAGCGCTCCCCCCTGGCCGCGGGCGGCGCGAAGGTGAACCGGCCGATCGAGCCCTGGGTGCCGCGCGGGTCGTGCTGTCCGGCGTTGTTGGTCATCTCGCCGGCGATCTGGTCACCCATGCCGTAGATGATCCAGGTGCCGTTGACCTTCTCGTACGCCTGCGGGACATGGACGTGCGTGCCGACGATCAGGTCGATGTCGGGACGGCCGTCGGTCGCGGACGCGGTGAGCCGCCGGCCGAGGTCCAACTGCCTCTCGTCCGGCGCCTCCTGCCACTCCGTGCCCCAGTGCATGCTCACGACGACGACGTCGGCGCCCGCCGCGCGTGCGGCGCGCGCGTCGGCGACGATCTTCTCCTCGTCGATGAGGTCGACGGCCCAGGGCTGTCCGGCCGGCAGCGGGATGCCGTTGGTGTCGTAGGTGTAAGCCAGTTGGGCGATCTTCGCGCCGCCGGCTTCGAGCAGCGCGGGCCGGGTGTCCTCGTCGGCCGAGCGGGCCGAACCCACGTGCTTGACACCGGCCTTGTCGAGCGCGCCGAGGGTACGGGTGATGCCGTCGACGCCGGCGTCCAGGGTGTGGTTGGAGGCGGTGGAGCAGGAGTCGTAGCCGGTCGCCCTGAGCGCGGTGGCGACCTCGGGCGGCGACTTGAACGACGGGTAGCCGGTGAAGGGTCCGCCGTCGGGGCCGTACACCGTCTCCATGTGGCAGATCGCGACATCGGCGGCGGAGACGACGGACTTCACCCCGGAGAGCATCGGTACGAAGTTGTGCCCGGTGCCGCCCGCGTCGACGTTGGCCCGGGCGATGACGGAGTCGTGCGGCAGGACGTCCCCGGAGGCGACGAGCGTGAATCCGCCCCGCTTTCCCGCCTCGCCGCTCGCCGAGGAGCCCAGCCCGGTGCCGTTCCTGACGGGGCGCTCGGAGTCGGGGCCGGAGTCGCCGCCTCCGGCGCATCCCGCGGCCGTGGCGAGCAGCAGGGCAGCGGCGGCCATCGCTCCGTGTCGCATGCGCGTCGTCATCGGTCAGGCTCCTTCATGGATGAGGAAGGCGACCAAACGGTCAACGCATACATATCGTCATATTAATACGACTAATGCTCCCGAACCGGTGAAGCACCCGAAAGGGATGAAGCGGATCGGCCGAACCGTTCACCGCACCACTCGCCGCGCGGAGCGACCGCTCGTCGCAGACCCTTGTGAGCCGTCTGTCCCCGGACGTACCGGATGCGTTCCGATACGCCAACGGCGACGACGCCGAACACCCGGACCCCCGCGAGAAGGGACGTTCACGATGACCACCGCCACGGCCACGGCGACGACCGACGAGCGGGCGCTGGCGGAGTTGCAGCGCGAGCACGGCGCCGCGCTGCTCCACTTCCTGCTCGGTCTGACCTACGGCGACCGGCAGCGCGCCGAGGACCTGCTCCAGGAGACACTGGTCCGCGCCTGGCAGCACCCCGAGGCGTTCGAGGGGCCCTACGAGTCCATGCGGCCCTGGCTCTTCACCGTGGGCCGCCGGCTGGCGATAGACGCCCGCCGCTCACGTCTGGCCCGCCCGGCCGAAGTCAGCGACGGCGTACTCGAAGCCACCCCGGAACCCGGCGATCCCACGGAGCGGTCCGTCGCCGCGCTCGACGTACGGCAGGCGGTGAAGTCGCTGAGCCCGGAGCACCGCGCCGTCCTCGCCCAGATCTACTTCAAGGGCCTGAGCGTCGTCGAGGCCGCTCAGGTGCTTGGCATACCGGCCGGAACCGTCAAGTCCCGCTCCTACTACGCGCTGCGCGCCCTCGGCCGCTCGCTGCCGGGCTACCACAGGTCCTCCTCGTCGAAGAGTGCGAGGAGCGCCGCGCCATCGGCCACCTCCGCATAGTCGGCGGCGCACCTGGGACAACCGTCCAGGTGCTCGGAGATCAGCCGGTCCTCATCGGGCGTGAGCCCTCCCAGCGCGTAGGCACCGAGCTGCGACCGCACATGCGGGTCACCGCCGGCCTCACTCGTCACAATCGCCTCCGGTCCGCTGTCCGATCCTGCTCTTCTGGCCACGCTGGGCACCGGCCGCCGGTTCAATGCTCGGTGAAGCAGCGTCCCCGGAGAGGAAGGAAGGCGGAAAACAATGCGTCCGGAACGTCATGACGAAGGCCGTGGTGGCGGCCTGCTCGTCCCCATGGCATGGATGTACGCGGAGTACGTCGCCGACGAACTGCTGCGCACCGGCGACCTGATGCCGCCCACCACACTTGAGTACCGGGCCGGCCGCGACGCCCTCGCCCTGACCATCTTCCTGTCCGACGGACCGGTCGGCGGCGCCGGCGGGGTGGCGCGGATGGCCGAGTGGCGGACACTGACCGCGTACGGCACCGGTTGGCGTGAATGGGTCTGTCACCAGCTTGACCTGCTGGAGACCCGCGCCTTCCAGGCGGAACGGACCGGGACCGCCGGCCCCGACCCGGATCTGGAGCTGGCCCTGGCCGCCTGGCGGTGGCTGGAGGAGACCGAACTGCTGGCGCCGGATCTCGACGCGATGGGTGCGCAGGGCGGTGACCCGCGCGCCGACGGTGACGTGGGCGCGGAGGGGCACGAGGAGGAGGGGCCGCAGGTGTGGACCCCGGCATGGCAGCTGGGGCTGCCGCTGGGGCATCTGGCGATACATCTGTTCTGAGGCCGCCGACCCTCTCACCCCTGAACTCCCGTGCGCCGCCCCGCTCCTGAGGCTGGTTCAGGTGCCGTGCACACCCGCGCGGTACTTGGGGATCCGTACCGCGATCCGCATTCCCGCCCCCACCCCCGTCTCGATGACGAGCCCGTAGTCGTCCCCGTAGACCTGCCGCAGCCGCTCGTCCACGTTGAGCAGTCCGATGCCCGTGGACAGCCCTCCCTCGCCGCGCAGGATGCGGCGCAGCCGCTCGGGGTCCATGCCCACCCCGTCGTCCTCGATCACGACCTCCGCCTCCGAGCCGGCGTCGAGGGCGCTGATGGTGATGTGGCTCATCGTGATCTTGCCTTCGAGGCCGTGTTTGACGGCGTTCTCGACGAGCGGCTGGAGACAGAGGAACGGCATGGCGACCGGCAGCACCTCGGGCGCGACCTGGAGGGTGACCGAGAGGCGGTCGCCGAAGCGCGCCCTGACGAGTGCCAAGTACTGGTCGATGGAGTGCAGTTCGTCGGCGAGGGTGGTGAAGTCCCCGTGCCTGCGGAACGAGTAGCGGGTGAAGTCGGCGAATTCCAGGAGCAGTTCACGGGCGCGCTCGGGATCGGTGCGGACGAACGAGGCGATGGCGGCCAGCGAGTTGAAGATGAAGTGCGGTGAGATCTGGGCGCGCAGCGCCTTGATCTCCGCCTCGATCAACTGGGTGCGGGAGCGGTCGAGTTCGGCGAGTTCGAGCTGTACGGAGACCCAGCGGGCGACCTCGCCCGCGGCCCGCGCGAGGACCGCCGACTCCCGTGGCGCGTAGGCGACGAGAGTGCCGAGCACCCGGTGGTCGACGGTCAGCGGCGCGGCGACGGCCCAGCGCAGCGGGCAGTCCAGATCGCCGCAGCCGCTCGGGAAGGCTGTGCCGCGTCCGCTGCCGAGCAGGGTCTGCACATGGTCCATCACATGCTTGCCGTGGTGCTCGCCGAGGCCGTCCCAGGCGAGCACCCGGTCCCGGTCGGTGAGGCAGAGCGCGTCGGTCCCCAGCATCGAGCGCAGCCTGCGGGCGGCCTTGCCCGCGCTCTCCTCGGTGAGTCCGGCCCGCAGGGGCGGCGCGGCGAGCGACGCGGTGTGCAGGGTCTCGAAGGTGGCGTGCTCGACGGGCGTACCGACGTCGCTGGTCCGGTCGGGGCGCCCGCGTCCGGTACGGCGCCCGAGCACATAGCCCGCCGCGAGCAGCAGCGGGCCGAGCACGATCAGTACGGCGAGGGCGGCTCCGCTCATCGGGGGCCTCCCCTGGCACCGGGCATCAGGGCCTCCGGCAGATGGAAACGGGTCATGGCGGCCTTGGTCCCCGGTGGTATCCGCGACTGGGTGGCCAGCGAGACCAGGATCATCGCGAGGAAGCCGACGGGGACCGACCAGACGGCGGGCCAGGCGAGCAGGGCCTGCGGCCAGCCCGACCGTACGGCGCCGCTGACCGTGATCACGATGGCCACCAGCGCCGATCCGCCGCCGAGCAGCAGCCCCGCGATCGCGCCGGGCGGGGTGAGCCGCCGCCACCAGATGCCGAGCACCAGCAGCGGGCAGAACGACGACGCGGAGACGGCGAAGGCCATCACGACGGCGTCCGCCACCGGCATGCCGCTCATCAGCAGCGAGCCGCCGAGCGGTACGAGGATGGCGAGCAGGGTCGCCAGCCGGAAATGCCGTACGCCGCGTGAGGGCAGCACGTCCTGGGTGAGCACCCCGGCGACGGCCATGGTCAGACCGGACGCGGTGGACAGGAACGCGGCGAAGGCGCCGCCCGCGACGAGCGCGCCGAGCAGATCGCCCGCCGTGCCGCCGATGACCAGATCGGGCAGCAGGAGGACGGCGGCGTCGGCGTCCGTACCGAGGTCGAGCGCGGGGGCGTGCAGCCGCCCGAGCGCGCCGTACACCGGCGGCAGCAGATAGAAGCCGCCGATCAGGGCGAGCACACCGACGGTGGTCCGGCGGGCCGCCCGGCCGTTGGGGCTGGTGTAGAAGCGGACCACGACGTGCGGCAGGCCCATGGTGCCGAGGAAGGTGGAGACGATCAGTCCGTACGTCGCGTACATCGGGTGGTCCGCGCGGCTCGACATCTCGGTGAGGTCGAAGTCGATCGCGGGTCGTCCTTCGCCCTGCCAGGCGAGCAGCAGGAAGATCGCGGGGACGAGCAGGGCGGTGAGTTTGAGCCAGTACTGGAAGGCCTGTACGAAGGTGATGCTGCGCATGCCGCCCGCGGCGACGGCCACCACCACGACGACCGCGACGAGGACGGCACCGAACCAGTTGGGCGCGCCGGTCAGGATTTCCAGCGTGAGGCCCGCGCCCTGGAGTTGCGGCACCAGATAGAGCCAGCCGGCACCGACGACCAGCACGCTGACCACGCGCCGTGCGGGGCGGGACTCCAGACGCCCCTCGGCGAAGTCGGGGAGGGTGTACGCGCCGGAGCGCCGGAGCGGGGCGGCGACGAAGATCAGCAGGACCAGATAGCCGGCGGTGTAGCCGACCGGGTACCAAAGCATGTCGGGGCCGTGCAGCAGGAGCAGGCCGGCGATGCCGAGGAACGAGGCGGCGGACAGGTACTCGCCGCTGATCGCGGCGGCGTTGAGGCCGGGGCGCACGGTGCGGGAGGCCACGTAGAAGTCGGAGGTGGTGCGGGATATGCGCAGGCCGAAACCGCCGACGAGGACGGTGGCGACCACCACGACGGCGACGGCCGTCACCGTGTAGCTCTGGCTCACGGCAGCGGCCGGCCCTTCACCAGCCGGGCGAAGTCCCGCTCGTTGCGCTCGACGCGCCGTACGTACCACCAGGCCAGCAGGGTCAGCAGCGGATAGGCGGCGACCCCGAGCACCACCCAGACGACGGTGGGGTCCCCCAGCGCGGCGAAGGCGAGCGGGAGCGTGCCGACGACCGTGGCCAGCAGCGCGAACGCGGTGAGCCCCGCGCGGAGTTGGCCGCGCATGAGCGAACGGACATAGGCGTCGCCGAGCGCGGTCTGCTCGTCGATCTCGGCCTGGGCGCGATAGCGGGGCAGCGGGCGCACCCGGCGCGGTTCGCCGGTGACAACCTCGCGCTTGGGGGCGGATTCCGCGGTCATGCTGTCTTCTCCCCCTCGTACCTCGGTCGTGCCAGGGCCGGAGTGTAAGCAGATCGTCAAGCCGGATGGAACCCCCGGCACACCCCTGCTCCGCCCGGTGAAGAGCCTGGTCAGCGGCCGGGCAGCCGCATCAGGAGATCGCGTACGGCTCTGGCGTGCCGCCTGCTGACGGCCAGTTCCGCGTCACCGACGCGCACACTCATGGCGCCGGCGTCCAGGCGCAGTTCGTCGATCCGGGCCACGGCGACGAGATGGCGGCGGTGGATCCGGACGAAACCGCGGGAGCGCCAGCGCTCCTCCAGGGTGGTGAGCGGGATTCGGACCAGATGGCTGCCCGTGTCGGTGTGGAGTCTGGCGTAGTCGCCCTGGGCCTCCGCGTAGACGATGTCGGCGACGGGGACGAAGCGGGTCACTCCGCCGAGCTCCACCGGGATCTGGTCGGTGGAGGTGTCGACGACCGGGCCGCGCTCCCCCACCAGTTCGGCGACGCGGCGCACGGCCTCGGCCAGCCGCTCCCTGCGGACGGGTTTCAGGACGTAGTCGACGGCCTTGAGGTCGAACGCCTGGACGGCGAAGCCCTCGTGGGCGGTGACGAAGACGATCAGCGGGGGCTGGGCGAAACCCGCCAGGAGCTTGGCGACATCGAGTCCGGTCAGTCCCGCCATGTGGATGTCGAGGAAGACGACGTCGACGGCCGCCGGGTCGTCGGGACCGGCGTCCAGTGCGGCTCCGATACGGCGCAGCGCCTCGGTCGCGCCGGTGGCGCCCTCGGCGCCGCGGATCCGTGGGTCGGCGCGGAGAAGGTACAGCAGCTCTTCGAGGGCCGGCTCTTCGTCGTCCACGGCCAGTACACGCAGCATGACGGGGAAGTTTAAGGGCTCTGGGGCCCGCTGAGTCCGGACCGTGATGTGGATAAGCAGGCGGGCTTGAGTGTTTTGCCTTCGCGCGCCGTATGAGGGGGCATGCGGACCCCGGAGATCCATCGCGACGTCGGCGCCTACGCGCTCGGCGTGCTCGACGCTGCCGATGCTTTCCGTTTCGAGGACCATCTCATGGACTGCCCCCAGTGCACACTGCTGTTGGGGGATTTCGGCGGGGTGCGGGGTCAGCTCGACGAGTACACGCGGCAGACGCCCCCGCGGGTGGCTCCCTTCGTGTCGGCGGGGCCCGAGCTGCTGCACCGGATGCTCGAAGGGACGGCGGCCCGGCGGCGGCTGAGCCGAAGACGGCGGCTGGCGCTGGTCGCCGCGGCGGTGGTGATCGCGGTGGGCGGCCCGTTCGCGATCGTCGAGACGCGGGGGGACGGCGGCTCCCCGGGGGCACCGACCGCCGAGCGGTGGACGGCGACGGACCGCAGGACCGGGACGGCGGCCGTCGTGACGGCGGCGGAGAAGGGCTGGGGCACGGATGTCGCCCTGGAGCTGTCGAAGTCGACGGCGGCCGGGGTGTGCGAGCTGGTCGCCGTGGGCCGTGACGGGTCGGAGGAGACCGTGATGACCTGGTCCGCCCGTGGGGACGGCGGGGGGCCGATGGTCACCTGGGGCGGCGCCGCGCTGCGGCCGTACGAGATCGACCGGTTCGAGGTGCGGACGGCGGCCGGGCACCGGCTGATGACGGTACGGGGCGGGTGACGGGGGCGCGCCGTGGGGCTATTTGAGGAAGCGTGACGTCGTGCGGTCGGCCAGCGGTTTGCCGCCGGTCTGGCAGGTCGGGCAGTACTGGAGCGAGGAGTCGGCGAAGGAGACCGACCTGATGGTGTCGCCGCAGACCGGACACTCCTCACCGGCCCGCCCGTGCACCCGCAGACCGCTCTTCTTCTCGGCCTTCAGCCGGCCCGCCGCGACGCCCCGCGAACGCTCGATCGCCGAGTTCAGCGTCGAGCGCATGGCGTCGTACAGGACGGTGATCTCGTCTTCCGTCAGATTCTGGACCGGCTTGAAGGGCGACATCTTCGCCGTGTGAAGGATCTCGTCGCTGTAGGCGTTGCCGATGCCCGCGATCAGCCGCTGGTCCCGCAGGGCGCCCTTGAGCTGCCGCCGCTCGCCTGTGAACAGTGCGGCGAGCGCGTCCCGGTCGAAGGCGTCGTGGAGCGGGTCGGGACCGAGGGTCGCGATGGCCGGGACCTCGAAGGGGTCCCGTACGAGATGGACGGCGAGCCGCTTGGTGGTGCCCGCCTCGGTCAGGTCGAACCCGTCGCCCTCGGCGAGCACCGTCCGCAGCGCGAGCGGCCCCTTCCCGGGGCGTGGCGGGGCCGGCGGGAACTCATCCTTCCAGCGCAGCCAGCCCGCGCGGGCCAGATGGACCGCGAGGTGCAGGCCGGAGTCGCCCGCCACGATGTCGAGCCACTTGCCGTGGCGCTCGATCGCGCTGACGGTGGTGCCGGCCAGGGCGGCGAGCGGGGGGT
The DNA here is from genome assembly GCF_036248275.1 of Streptomyces sp. NBC_01716. NCBI lineage: Bacteria > Bacillati > Actinomycetota > Actinomycetes > Kitasatosporales > Streptomycetaceae > Streptomyces > Streptomyces sp. NBC_01716. The sequence goes on from NZ_CP109181.1 coordinate 807,312, forward strand.
CGTAGGTTTTCAGGACGTTGATCGTCAGGGGCAGGACGCGAACGATCTCCTTGCCGACCAGATGGCCGTCGAGGAACTCTCGCAGCGCTTCGACCTCGGGAACTTCGGGCATGCCCCCAGGGTGCCGCACCGCCGGGGCAAACGCCGGGTGAGCATGGCACGAGGGGGCCGGAGCCGCTGGTCAGAGGCCGTAGACCGTGGTGGCCGTCCCGCCGAAGACCGCCCGCCGCTCGTTCCCGCTCAGGCCGGCGGTCAGCTCGCGGGTGACGTCCACGACCTCGCCGTAACTGGCGGCCAATCGGCACACCGGCCAGTCCGAGCCGAACATCAGGCGCGCGGAGCCGAACGCGTCGAGCACGGTCTCGGTGTACGGGCGCAGCGTGTCGGCCGTCCAGGAGTCCCACTCGGCCTCGGTGACCATGCCGGAGAGCTTGCACACGACGTTGGGCCGGGCGGCCAGCGCGCGGATATGGCCGGCCCAGGGGTCGAGGCCGCCGGAGGCGATGGGCGGCTTGCCGAGGTGGTCGAGTACGAAGGTCAGCTGGGGCAGCAGTGCGGCGACCGCGGTGGCCGCCGGCAGCTGGTGCGGCAGGAGGATCAGGTCGTACGCGAGCCCGGCGGCGGCCACGGCGGCGAGCCCGTGCCGTACGCCGGGACGCAGCAGCCACTCGGGGTCGGGCTCGCCCTGGACCTGGTGGCGGATTCCCACGAGCTTGTCGCCGCCGGGCAGCGCGCGCAGCGCGGCGAGAGTGTCGGCGACATCGGGGGCGGTGATGTCGGTCCAGCCGACGACACCGGCGATCAGCTCGTTCGCGTCGGCGAGTGCGAGGAATTCGGGGGTCTCCTCGGGGACCGTGACGGTCTGGACGAGCACGGTGGCACCGACGCCGGCGGCGCGGGCCTCGGGAGCGAGGTCGGCGACGGTGAAGTTCCGCCGGATGGGTGCCATGGCGGGACCGGTGATCCAGTCCTGGTCGCGTACGGACAGGTCCCACACGTGGTGGTGGGCGTCCACGACGGGCGCGGAGGTGGTCGGCTGCCGGTTCATCGGGCGTCGCCCTCCAGCAGGCCCTCGGCGCGCAGCTCGTCCCAGAGCGCGTCGGGGACCGTACGGCCGTACATCTCCGCGGCGTCCTGGACCTCGCCCGGTGAGCGGGTCCCCACGAGGACGCTCGCGACGGCCGGATGACGAAGGGGGTAGGCGATGGCGGCGGCGCGCAGGGGGACGCCGTGCCGCTCGGCGACGGACTTGATACGCAGGGCGCGCTCCAGGAGGGCGGGCGGCGCCGCCGCGTAGTCGTAGGTCGCGCCCGGTCGCGGGTCGGCGAGCAGCCCGGAGTTGAAGACGCCGCCGACGATCACGCTCCGGCCGCGCGCGGCGGCCTCGGGGAGCAGTTCGGCGAGGGCGGACTGGTCGAGGAGCGTGTAGCGGCCGGCGCACAGGACGACGTCGATGTCGGTGTCCCGCAGGAACCGGGTGAGCACGCCGGTCTGGTTCATCCCGGCCCCGATCGCACCGACGACTCCCTCGGCGCGCAGCCGCTCCAGCGCGGGGTAGGCCTGCGCCAGGGCCTCGGCGACGTGGTCGTCCGGGTCATGGAGGTAGACCATGTCGATCCGGTCGGTGCCGAGCCGCTCCAGGCTGTCGTCGATACTGCGCCGTACGCCGTCGGCGCTGAAGTCCCATACGCGACGGTGCGTGGCGCGCACGGCGAAGCCGTTGTCGAGGTCGTCACCGTCCGCGAACGGCAGGGGCTCAAGGAGCCGCCCCACCTTGGTCGACAGCGTGTAGTCGCCCCGGGGCCGGCCCCGCAGTGCCTCCCCGACGCGACGCTCGGCGAGGCCGAGACCGTAGTGCGGCGCGGTGTCGAAGTAACGTATGCCCGCGCCCCAGGCGGCATCGACCGCCGCGGCGGCCTGGTCGGGTTCGACGGGGGTGTAGAGATTCCCGATCCCGGCGGATCCGAAGGAGAGCTCGGACACGCCGACCTCGCCGCGTCCGAGGGTGTTCTGCCGCATTGCGCTGTGCCTCCCGAAGTTGACACCGAGAATATTCATCGGATGACTGGGGTGGCGTCAACACTTTTGGGCGGGCGAAGTGTGTGGTGACCGGGGCTGTTCGGCTTCGGTCGGCACGGTGATCGGGACCACCACCGGACGGCGCGGGCAAGGGCCGAATTGTCGGACCTATCGGGCGAGTTGGACGACGGCGGGTTCGGCGACGAGGGTGAGCTGGGTGGGGGGTTCGGGTTCGGCGGCGGGCCGCTCGGCGTGCGCCGCAGGCGCGGTTGCGGTCTCGGGCGGTTCGACGCGAGCCGCGAGGCCGGGGGCCAGGGCCGTTTCAGCTGGCGCCGGTGAACCGCTCGACTGCGGTCCGACCGACCGCCAGGCGGGCGCCGAAGGCACGGCAGGCGCTGCCGATTCGCTTGGTACCGGTTCGCCGCACACGGCGTCGGAAGCCAACGCCGCTACGACAGCCCGCTCCTCGCGCGCCGCAAGCGCCGCACGCTCGCCCGCCGCCAGTGCGGCTTCCGCAGAAGCCGCAGGCTTGACGGTTGACGCCTTGGCGCGAGCCGCATGGTCAGAAACTCTCGCCGACTTTGCAGACCCCTCGACGGGCGCCGTTGGTGCAACGATCAACGCCGATCCGGCAGGCACTGCCGAATCGCTCGCCGTCAATGCGGCTTCCGCAGGAGTCACAGGCTTGACCTTCGACGCCTCGGCGCGAGCCGCACGGTCAGAAGCCAACGCCGCTGCGGCGGACCGCTCATCGTGCACCGCACGCTCGCGCGCCCTCGGTGCGGCTTTGGCGCGAGACGCGCGGTTCGAGGACCTCGCCGGTTTGGCGGGCGCCGCAGGCGGAACGCTCGTCGCCGAGCTGGCAGACGTCGACGCACCGCTCGCCGTCAATGCGGCTTCGGCAAGACCCGCGGGCTGGACGCTCGGTACCTCGGCGCCAGCCGCACGGTCAGAAGCCAACGCCGGTTCGGCGGACGGCACGTCGGAAACCAACGCCACCACGGCGTGCCCCTCGTCGTGCGCCGCAGGCCCGGCGCTCCGTGCCTCCGCGCCAGCCGCACGGTCGGAAGCCGACGCCGCTACCGCGGACCGCTCATCGTGCGCCGCAGGCTTGGCGGGTGTCTTGGTGCGAGCCGCCCGCTTGGAGGGGTCGGGGATGAGTCCCGGTTCGGCGCGCGGGGCTTCGTGCGGCGGCATCGTGGTGAGCAGTTCGTTCAGCTCATCGTTCATGTTCTTCGCCAGGCCGTCCAGGTCCGGTACCGCCTTGCCGTCGGCCACCAGGCCCACGTGGACCTGGCCGCCGTAGGTCGTCAGGCCCACCGCCAGGGACTGGCCGCGGGCCAGCGGGGCCATCGGGTAGACCTCGCGCAGCGGGCAGCCCGCGAACGAGAGCGTCGTGCGTGGGAGGGGGACGCTCGTCACCAGGATGTCGAAGAGGATCCGGGCCGCGTTGGACGCGAGAGGTGCGCCGAGGCGGTGTGCCAGGGGGTGGAGTTGGTCGGCGATCACGGCCAGGGCTCCCGCGCCACGCGTGGGGCCGTCCTTCTTGTTGCGGTCCATGACCCGCCGTACCGCCGCCAGCCTGGTCCGTGCGTCCGGCTCGGAGACGGGCAGGCCCACGAGGTACGCGGAGAGCACGTTGCCCGAGCCCGAGCCGCCGCCCGCGTTCTGCCGGGCCCGGCTCGGGCGTCGCCCCGAGACCGGCACCAGCGCGCGCGGGTCCGAGGAGCCTTCCGGCAGGTGTTCGCCCCGCTCCAGCATCCAGCGCCGCAGCCCGCCCGCCACCGTGGCGAGCAGGACGTCGTTGACCGTGCCGCCGTGCGCCTTGCGTACCGCCCGTACGTCCTCCAGCGCCAGCACCGCCGTGGCCAGCCGCCGCGTGCCGCTGGAGCCCGCGGTGAGCGCGGGCGTACCGCGCAGGTCGAGCCGGCTCGCGCGAACCATCGACGCGCCGATCCCGAGCGCCCTCGCCAGCTCACCGATCCGGTCCCGCGCGATGTCGGCCATCTGCCAGGGGCCGGGCAGCCAGGACCGGGGCGACGCGGGCCGCGTCCGGCGGGCGCCGGCCGCGCGCGCGTCGGCGATCTGGTCGAAGATCCCCGCGCCGATGGCCACCGCGCGCATGCCGTCCGCGAGCGCGTGGTGCAGTTTCACGAGTACGGCGAAGGGCCGCCGCCCCTCGGGTGCGTAATCCGGCCCTGGGCCGCCCGTCAGGAGGTACATCTCCCAGGGCGGGATGCCACGTTCCAGCGGCCGTTCCATCAGCTCCCCGGCCAGCCGCGTGGTCTCCTCGGCGAAGTCTCCGGGGGGCAGCTCCAGGTGTCTGACGTGTCTGCGTACGTCGAAGTCCTTGTCGACGCTCCAGGCCGCGCCCCCCACGGGCAGCAGCACGTCCCGTACCCGCATCCGGAGCCGGGGGACGGCCGCCGCGCGGGTGGCGAGCAGCTCCAGCAGCGCCTCGTCACCGGGGCGGGCGGTCCGCGCGCCCGCCCCGGCGGCCGGACCGTCCGCCTCCAGGCGGTCCCGCACCGGCCCGAAGACCGCGAGCGCGCCGAGATGCATCGGATGGTCCGGGGATTCGAGATGCCAGAAGGCCAGATCGAGAGGTGCCAGCAGCTCGGTGGTCAAGGGGGCCTCATGTCTTGGGGAGGGGTGGAGACGGCAAGTCAATCGCCGACGGTCGGTTACGGTCAAGCATCAAGTAGTAACGTTCAGTTAGTGTCACTGTAATGCCCGGTGCCCGGCGCGGCCTTCTCAGCCGCCCAGCCCCGCAAGGGAGCCGGTGGAGTCGTCCGGCCCCGCCCGGGACGAGATGACAAACTCGGCCCAGACGCACTTGCCGCTGCCGCGGGACTCCACACCCCACTCGTCGGCCAGGACGTCCACCAGGACCAGACCGCGCCCCGAGACCCCCGTCTCCCCCGCGTCCCTGATCCGCGGCAGCGCGCTCGACCTGTCCTCGACCTCAAGCCGCAGCCGCCGCTCCATCCTCGACAGCACCCGGACGATCACGGTCGCGTCGCCGTCGGTGTGCGTCAGCGCGTTGGTCATCAGCTCGTCCGCCACCAGCTCGATGTCGTCGGAGCGGCCCTGCGCGCCCCAGGCCCGTACGGCCGCGCGGACCATGTGACGGGCCGACGACAGCGCCTCGGGCTCGTTCTGCCCGACGTGCTGCTGGAGCCTGCCGCCGGTCCTGCCGGCGTACGCGCCCCGACGGTGCATCAGCAGGACCGCGACGTCGTCCTCGCCGCCCCGCTCGTCCACCACCTCGCAGAGCCGGTCGGCCAGTTCCTGGGGGTCGCGCGGGCCGTCCTCGATCAGGGCCGACAGCCTCTGCATGCCTTCGTCGAGATCGGCGCCGGGCATCTCCACCAGCCCGTCGGTATAGAGGACCAGCATCTGGCCGGGGTCCAACTCGACGGTGTTCACGGGGTAGTCGAGTCGGCCGAACTCCGCCGAGAGTCCCAGCGGCAGCCCGCCCTCCGCGGGCAGCCGGCGGCAACTGCCGTCGGTGTCCCGGACCATGGGGTCGATATGGCCGGCCCGCACCATCCGGATGACGCCCGTGGTCAGGTCAACCTCCGCGTAGATGCAGGTCGCGAAGCGGTCGGTGTCGAGTTCGTGCAGGAACACCGAGGCCCGCGCCATTACGGTCGCCGGGGTGTGGCCCTCGGCCGCGTACGCCCGCAGCACGATCCGCAGCTGTCCCATCACGGCCGCGGCGTCGGTGTCATGGCCCTGTACGTCTCCGATGACGGCGCCGACCCGGCCGCCCGGCAGCGGGATGACGTCGTACCAGTCACCGCCGATGTCCCTGCCGAGCCGGGCCGAGCGGTAGCGGACCGCGATGTCCGCGCCCTCCACGGCCGGGATCCGGCGCGGCAGCATCGCCTGCTGGAGCCCTTCGGCGAGATCGTGCTCCTGCTCGAAGAGGACGGCGCGCTGGAGGCTCTGCGCGATGCCGCTGACGAGGGCGACCAGCAGGTTGCGGTCCTCCGTCGTGAAGCCGATCTTGTCGCCGTAGAGCAGCCCGATGGCCCCGATGGGGCGGCCCTGCGCGATCAGTGGCAGATAGGCCGCCGAGGTGATGCCGAGATGGCTGATGTGCGGCCAGAGGCCCGGGTAGGAGACGGCGAAGTCCTCCGTGGTCTCGATGAACCGCGGCGAGAGCGTGCGGATCACCTCGCTCATCGGGTATTCCTCGTCCACCCGTGTGACGCGCGTCCCCGGCACGAAGGAGCCCGTCGGCCCCTCGGCGACCAGATGGATACGGCCCGAGTCGAGGAGTCCCATCACCACGCTGGAGGCGCCGAGGTGTTCGAGGCCGTCGGACTGCTTCAGCACGTCGATGACGTCCTGGACCGTTCTGGCGTGGGCGAGCGCGGCCGTGGCGCCCTCGACGACACTGGTCCGCCGCCGGCGTTCCTCGTCGAGTTCGAGCCGTGCCATCGAGTCGGCGAGTTCCTGCGTCGCGTCGCGGATGATGCCGATGAGGCGGCTGGGGCGGCCGGCCCGGTCGCGGTGGACCGAGCCCTGCCCGTGGGTCCAGCGCAGGGTGCCGTTACGGCGCCGGACCCGGAAGTAGGCTCCGTAACCACCGCTGCCGCTGCTGAGCGCCTCCCCGACGACGGCGTCGAGCCGGCTGCGCTCCCCCGGTGGCAGGCGCTCCAGGAGCTTGTCGCGCGTGCCGTCGTATTCATCGGCGCGCAGATCGAGGATCTCCAGCGCCACCCGGTCCAGATGGAAATGTCCGCTGTCGAGATCCCAGTCGAAGCAGCCCATGCCGTTGAGGGACAGGCTCAGTTCCGGCTTCGCGGGCCAGTCGTCGGGGAGCGACGGGGGCCCCGTTTCCCGATCGACCATGGAGTCACTCTGTCATCATTTGTCGGATATATCGACCGGTCAGCTGCCCAGGCGCGTACGGGAGAGGGACCCGCGTGGGCGCGGCCGTTCAGCCCTGGAGGGTGACGGTCCCTGCCGCGTCGTCCTCAGCCGCCGCCGGGGTGAGGTCTTCGTCCGCCGGCGCGCCCGCGTCGCCGTAGAGCGGTGCGTCGGGGCCGGACCGCTCCGGGGACATCGGCATCGCCGGGTAGTCCGGGTCCACGCCGCTGTCGGGCTCGTCCGGCGCGGTGGAGCAGCCGGGCGAGTCCGCCAGGCTCTCCGACATCGACTCGTCGGGCGCCGGGGCGTCCGGTGTGACGCAGTCGGGCGAGGGTGCCTGGTCGCTCTCGGAGGCGTCGGGCTCCGGGACCGCCGGTTCGGAGCGTCCCGGGTCCGGGCTGTCGGAGCCGCCGTCGTCCGGCGCGGGCGGCTCCAGCGACGGGTCGATGATGTCGGTGTCCGGGGGGTACGGCGGCGGTACCGCGGGCTTCTTGTCCTGGTCGCCGTCGGTACCGGTCTTCCGCTCCAGCCAGGTGTTGTCGACGCTGTTGACGATGACCAGGGAGGCCAGGACCCGGGTACCGGCGCTGACCACGACGACGCGGTCGGGCCGGTAGCCGCTCCACGCCTTGCCCTCGTGGCCCGCGTCGGCGCGCGGACCGACGGCCGGGCGCAGCGGGTTTCCGCCGGCGCAGCGGACCCTGGGCTGCCCTCGGTCGTCGACGAGGACCGCGGTGCCGCTCTGGAGTACGGCCTGGTGGGGGGTGGCGGCTCCGTGCCGGTAGCCGTGGCTGGTGACGCGTACGTCGGCGCGCAGCACGACGGGGGTGAGCCCGCGCAGGAACGCCGGGACGGACGTGGGCGCGACGCCGGCTCCGCGGGCGAAGGCGGCGACCTTGGCCCTGTCCCCGGTCAGGTGGCGGGCCTGCGCGTCGACGTCACAGCTGGGGACCGACTTCGTACCCCCGTAGAGCCCGGCGATGGCGCCGGAGATGGAGCGCGACGCCTGGGAGCCGGAGGTGGGGCGGCCCGGTGCGCCGGATTCGCCGGGCCCGGCCGTCGGCGACGGGGAGGGGTCCGCGTCCGGCATCGGCGCCGCGGTCGACTCGGTGAAGGGATCGGGGCCGGAGGTGCCGAGCGGCAGGAGGGTGACCTTGGTGGCTGCCGCGGCCTGGGCCGCTTTCGCCGCCCGCCCGTCCTTGCCGACGCTGTCCTCGGCGCAGCCCGCGGTGATCAGGATTCCGGCGGACAGCGCGGCGAAGGCGGCGTGCCGCGGGCGAAGGGGTAGGCGTCGCACAGGGTCTCCCAGCTGTTCGTCCCGTCCGGATGTGACTCCTCCGGATGTGACTCCATATCTGCCGGACACCGGACCGCCCCGCAAGCGGGGGCGGCGGACGGGGGACCCCGGCCGTACGGGTGACCCCGCCACGCGCGAGCGCCGGACGGGCCGCGGTCGCGGCCCGTCCGGCGCTTTCAGGAGAAATCCCGCTGCTTCAAGGTGAAAGAGCCAGGGCCTGTCGTTTGGATCAGGCCGGATCAGGGAGCGGGGTCTGGTGCGTGCGATCGCAAGGCGGAGGAGGGAGACAACGCGGAGCGTTGGCGACCGACGACAACGCGGCGGGCGTGCGTGCCAGGGACCGCGAGCCCGGCAAGATCCGAACGACAGACCCTAGGTCCTGTCCAGGCGATCTTCGCCGACCCGGACAGGACCTACCCGGACAGGACCTAGTCGATTCCCTGAAGGATGTGCGGCTCCGCGAGGTCGTCCTCGTAGCCCGCCAGCCTGATCGGCGCGGACCTGGCCCACACCTCGATGTTCCGGAGCTTCTCGGGTCCGCTCGGTTCACCGCCTCGGTCGGACGGGCTGTTCTCGGGCTGAGCCATGTCAGGTGTCACCGCGCACTCCTCTGTGTCGCGTAACCCCGGGCGCGCCGGCTCCGGACTCGTACCGGGCGCCGGCCGCCCGACGGGGGCGGGGGCCAGGGCCTGTCCTCAACCTGAAGAAAGGCCCTAGGGCAGTTCGGTCGCGGTGGCGCCGGTTTTCGGGCGGGGCGGTGGCCTGGTTGCAGGCCTGACCCGGGACGGCCGGGGAACCTTCGTGGGTCCCGGGGTGGCGTCCGTGCGCCTTACATTAACCAAATGAGCGCGTGCTCGCTCGATGGGGCCGGTGAGGTGAGTCACTTCCGGACAGTGTCAGGATGGCACGCCCGCCCTCTATCCGCAGTCGGGGCCTACCAGTTGGCCGGCGCGTAGTCCTTGAGGAAACAGCCGTACAAGTCCTCGCCGCCCTGGCCGCGCACGATCGGGTCGTAGACCCGGGCGGCGCCGTCGATCAGGTCGAGCGGGGCGTGGAAGCCCTCGTCGGCGAGCCGCATCTTGTCCGGGTGCGGGCGCTCGTCGGTGATCCAGCCGGTGTCGACGGCGGTCATCAGGATGCCGTCGGACTGGAACATCTCCTGCGCGCTGGTCCGGGTCAGCATGTTCAGCGCGGCCTTCGCCATGTTCGTGTGCGGGTGTCCCGCGCCCTTGTAGCCCCGGCTGAAGACGCCCTCCATGGCGGAGACGTTCACGACGTACGTACGCCCTGCCGCCGCTGCCGCCATCGCCGGGCGCAGTCGGCTGATCAGGATGAACGGCGCGGTGGAGTTGCACAGTTGGACTTCGAGGAGCTCCACGGGGTCGACGTCGGAGACCGTCTGGATCCAGCTGTTGGTGTCGTGCAGATCGGGCACGAGCCCGCCCGCGTCGATCGCGGTGCCGGCCTCGATCCGGGCGAGCGTGGCCGAGCCGCCGACCAGGGCCAGACCGGTGACGTCCGACGCGCTCAGCGCCTCACCGCCGGCGGCGGGCAGGACGGCCTGGGCGCCGCTGCCGAAAGCGCCGATGACGTGCGAGGAGGGAAGCTCCCCCACGGGCAGCGGCGCGGATTCGGCGGCCAGCAGTTCGCTGTAGGCGCCCGGGGAGCGGCGTACGGTCTGGGCGGCGTTGTTGATGAGGATGTCGAGCGGGCCCTCGGCGGCGACGGAGTCGGCGAGCGCGACGACCTGGGCGGGGTCCCGCAGATCTATCCCGACGATGTTGAGGCGGTGGATCCAGTCGGCGCTGTCCTCCATCGCCTTGAAGCGGCGGATCGCGTCGTTCGGGAAGCGGGTGGTGATGGTGGTGTGCGCGCCGTCGCGCAGCAGCCGCAGCGCGATGTACATGCCGATCTTGGCGCGGCCTCCGGTGAGCAGGGCACGCTTGCCGGTGAGATCAGTACGGGCGTCCCGGCGGGCCCGGTTCTCGGCGGCGCACACCTGGCAGAGCTGGTGGTAGAAGGCGTCGACCTCGACGTAGCGGGTCTTGCAGATGTAGCAGGAGCGCGGGCGCTGGAGGATTCCGGCGATCTCACCGGCGGTTGAGGACGACGGCAGCAGGCCCTGTGTCTCGTCGTCGATGCGCTCGGCGGATCCGGTGGCCGTCGCCTCGGTGACCGCCTTGTCGTTGGCGGTCTTCGCCGCCCGGCGATCCTGGCGGCGGCGCTGTTTGACGGTCCGGTAGATCCCGGCGGTGGCACGGCGGACAGCCACGGCGTCGGGGTGGTCGACGTCGAGATCGTCCAACTCGTCGAGCACGGCCAGGCAGACGGCCATGCGCTCGGGGTCGATTCCGGGGCCGTACATGGCGTCCGGCCCGCTCTCGCCGAGCGTGGTCCCGTCATCTGTCAAGGTCATCGCCGGTGCCGTTCCCTCATCACTCGTCACTCACCCGTACGGGGCACTCGCCCGTCCGGGGCCGTCGAGCCCTGCACGGATACGGCCGTCCGGCCGAGCGGCCTCGAACAGTTTGCCATGAGGTACAGGGCCTTCAGTTCGCCCCCAACTACACATAATGGTGAATAAGGGGCAGAATGGTCTTGTACCGCTCGATCCGGTGCAGCACGGTCGCACCTCTCAGACCGAAGGAGTCGAGACTCATGGCCGATGTTTCGCACACCAGGGGAGCCAGCAGTGCTCACCCAGGTGCTTCAGACACCAGGGGAGACATAGGTGCTCACCCTGACGTACCAGAAATGCGGGCCAGGTACGCCCGTGTGCTCGGTGGGCGTGATGTGGCGCTGCTGGACGGGCCGATATTTCTCGCCGGTCTGTTCATCGCCCTCTCACCGTTCATCCTTCACTTCACGACCAGCCAGCCGGGTCTCGTGATCCACAACGTGATCATGGGTATCGCCATCGCCGGCCTGGCACTCGTTTTCTCCGCCACACCGACCCGGACGTACGGCTTCAGCTGGGCTCTCGTCTTCTTGGGCGCCTGGATGGTCGCGGCACCATGGGTCGTCGGCTCCAGCCCGGACCGCGGTGTGTTCCTCAGCAACGTCATCCCAGGTGCGCTGACCGCCGTGCTTGGCCTGATCTGCGCGGGCGCGGCGCTGATGGCGGCTCGCAAGCGTACTCGGGTGGAACGGACGAGCCGGATGAATAAGCCGGTTCAGACATAAGCAGGTCACTCCACCCGGTGGGGCGGGCAGACGGCCGTTCAGAGCCGTCCGCCCGCCTCACCGACGTCTGCGTAGGCGTTCCCTCAGCCGCCGGCCCCCGCCGGGACGCGCGAGGGCTCGGGGACGCGGATCCCGACGAACGGCATCCGGCGGCGCAGGCGGAAGCCCAGTGCCTCGTAGAGCCGGATCGCGCCCTCGTTGTCCCCCGCGGCCTGGAGGAACGGGGTCTCGCCGCGCGCCTTGATCCCGGCGGCCACCGCCAGGACGAGCCGGGCGCCCAGCCCCTGGCCGCGATACTCCGGCGCCGTACAGACCGCGCTGATCTCCCGCCAGCCCGGCGGGCGCATCCGCTCCCCCGCCATCGCCACCAGCTCCCCCTCGCGGCGGATGCCGAGGTAGGTGCCCAGCTCGATGGTGCGCGGCCGGAAGGGCCCCGGCCTGGTGCGCTCCACCAGGTCCAGCATCTCCGGTACGTCGGCGGCGCCGAGCACCACGGCCTCGTCGTCGGGGACCGCGTCCACCGACTCGTCGACGAGCTGCACACCGTCCACCTGGAAGGTGACCTCCCAGCCGGCCGGGAGCTCCACTTCGGTGCCGGCGAGCACGGCCGTGCCGTCATCTCCGACGAGATGGACGGCGTCCGCCCAGTCCCCCGCGTCCGGGTCGTCGGGCAGGGCGAGCCACGGCGACACCTCCGCGTGGTAGGCGAGCACCCGGCCACGCCGCTCGGCGAAGTGGGCGTGGGGGCCTGTCAGCCCGGCGAGTACGGGATTGTCGAGCGGATGGTACGACGCGCGGCCGGGCACGGGAACCGGTACGGACTCGCTCACGCGCCGACCTCGATCACGATCTTGCCCAGCGCGTGCCCGTCCTCGACGGCGCGCAGCGCCTCCCCCGCCTCGGCCAGCGGGAAGGTCCGTGTCACATACGGGCGCAGCGTGCCCGCCACCACCAGCGCGGCCACCTCTTCGAGGACGGCGGCCGTGCGGAGCCGTACGACCGCGGCGCCGCCCAGGGTCACCACCCGCGGCTTGTCGCCGGCGCTGATCAGTTTCGTACGGTCGGCGACGAGCCCGGCCGCGGCCTCCAGGTCCGCGCCGCCGACCATGTCGAAGACCGCGTCGACGCCGTCGGGCGCGGCGGCCCGTACCCGCTCCTGAAGTCCGGGACCCGGCAGGACATGGACCGCGCCGAGCGATTCCACGAAGTCCTTCTTGCCCGCGCTCGCCGAGCCGACCACCCGGAGGCCCGCGCCGGTCGCGATCTGGGTCGCGGCCACGCCCACACCGCCTCCGGCGCCGATGATCAGCAGGGTCGCGCCGGCCGGCAGGTCCAGCTGCTGGATGCCGTCGTACGCGGTCGCCGCCGCGACCGGCAGGGCCGCCGCGTCCGTGAACGACACGATGGCCGGCTTGTGCGCGGTGATCGCGGCGGGCAGCAGGGTGTACTCGGCGTATCCGCCGGTGAGGGTGGAGCCGAAGACGGCGTCGCCGACGGCGAATCCCCGCACGCCCTCGCCGACCCGCTCGACCACTCCGGACGCCTCGCTGCCGAAGACGGTGGGCAGCGGCTTGGGCGTCGAGCCCGGCCGGTTGTAGCCGGTGCGCAGCTTCCAGTCGACGGGGTTGACGCCGGCCGCCCGGACGGCGACGAGGAGTTCGCCGTGGCCGGGGACGGGCTTCGGCAGGTCGGCGAAGGCTTCGCCCTCGGGGCCGCCGAACCGGGTGTAGACGTACGCCTTGGGCATGTGATCCCTCGCTCTGACTGCTGACGTCGGTGGTCGTCCTCGGTGATCGTCCTCCGTGGTGGCCCTGGGACGGTGGACCCGGGACGACAGCAGTTTCAAGTCCGAGCTCCGACCCGCTTATTCCTCGCCCGCCGCGCTGTGCGTGCCGCCCGGTTCACCGGAACGCGCGAGGGCGCCGTACGGGTCGCAACCCGTACGGCGCCCTGCGATCCGGCTCAGGAGTTCGCGCACTCCATCGACGCCGGGTCGGATGCTTCACGGATCAAGGTCTCGTGTGCCGCCTTGAGCCGCTTGACGTCGGGCTTCATGACCTTGCGGTCGTAGGTGAGCAGCCCGTTGAGTTCACCCTCCACATCGGTGATCTGGGTGTAGACGGCTCCGTTGCTCCCCCGGCAGGCGAGGTTACGTACGTTGCCGAGCTGCCCCAGGTACTCGTCCGTGTACTTCTCCTGGTCGACGCCCACATACGTGTGCTGGACCGGCCAGGCGTGGCCCGGTACGGCGAGCCCGAGGCCGCCGTACTCGCCGCTCACCAGCGCCCGTTTCCCGTCCGGCGCGGGCAGCAGAGGCGTCGGATAGCCGTGCGCGTCGGCGATGTCGCCGTTCTTGCCGTCGACGGCGCCGCAGCAGTTGATGCCGCTCATGTTGTTGACGAGCCGGGTCGGGTCCCAGCCCTTGGCCTGGTCGGCGATCCGCGCCTGGTCGTACTGGCCCCAGCCTTCGTTGAAGGGGACCCACATGATCACCGAGGGGCTGCTCGCGTGCTGGTCGATCATCTCCTTCATCTCGTGCTCGAACTGGGCCGCCGCCGGGGCGGCCGGGGACTTCGGCATCGACGGCATGTCCTGCCAGACGAGCAGCCCCAGCTTGTCCGCCCAGTAGAACCACCGGTCCGGCTCCACCTTGATGTGCTTGCGCACGGAGTTGTAGCCGAGTTCCTTGTGCTTCTTGAGGTCGAACGCGAGCGCCTCGTCAGTCGGCGCGGTGTGCAGCCCGTCCGGCCAGAAGCCCTGGTCGAGAGTGGCCATCAGGAAGACCGGCTTGCCGTTGAGTACGGTGCGCTGCGCGCCGTCGACCGTCTCGACCGCGATGGAGCGCATACCGAAGTAGCTGCCCAGCCGGTCGCCCGACCTCTCGTCACCGATCCGTACGTCCAGCTTGTACAGGTGCGGATCCTCCGGCGACCACAGGTGCGGGTCGCGCACCGGCACACTGAGCGGCGCTCCCGTACGGCCCCTGACCGTGGCCACCTTGCGCTTGCCGTCGTACGCGGTCGCCGTGACCGGCACCCCGTCCCGTACGCCGCGCACCTCGACCGCCAGCTTCTCCGCGGCGACGTCCGGTGTGAGCTTGAGCGAGTCGGCGTGGTCGGCGGCGACCGGCTCCATCCAGACGGTCTGCCAGATGCCCGACGAGGAGGTGTAGAAGATGCCGCTCGGGTCGAGGCGCTGCTTGCCCATGGGCGGGTTCTCGCCGCCCGCCGCGTCGGTCGGGTCGTACACGCCGACGATCAGTTCCTGCGTACGGCCGGGCTTGAGGGCGTCGGTGACGTCCACGCTGAACCGGTCGTAGCCGCCCTTGTGTTCGGTGACCTTCTTGCCGTTGACGTAGACGGTGGACTGCCAGTCGACGGCGTCGAAGTTCAGCTTCAGGCGCTTGCCGTCGCGGTGGCCGCCCTTCGCGCCGTCGCTGATGTCCCAGCTCTGCGGCACGGTGAAGGTACGGCGGTACCACATCCGGTCCTCGTGCCGTTCGAGACCGGAGAGCTGCGACTCGACGGGGTACGGGACGAGGATCTTCTCGGCCAGTTTCTTGCCCACCGGCGGGCTCTCGCCCTGCTCGGCGGCGGCGAACTGCCACTGTCCGTTGAGGTTGCGCCAGGCGTCGCGCGTCATCTGCGGACGCGGGTACTCGGGCAGCGCGTTGTCGGGGCCGACGTCCTTGGCCCACGGGGTGGAGAGCTGGTACTCGGACTTGTTGGGTCCGCTGCTCCAGAACTCACCGACGGGGTCGGCGTCCTGCGAGGCGAGACCGCCCTCGCCGTCGTAACGGATGTCGGCCGAGCCGCCCTTGCCGACCACGGGTTCCTTGAGGCCGACGAGCAGGCTCCGGGCGTCGGCGGGGTCCTTCTTCACCGAGCCGAGCGGCCACTCGGCGCCGCCGATGACCGCGTCGAGATGGCCGGCGATATCGGCCGGGACGGGGGCGAGGGGCTGCGCGAACTCCATCCGCAGGGTGCGGCCGTCGGCCAGGACGGTGGTGGCGATGGCGCCGTCGTACGCGTAGCCGTCGGGGAGACGGAAGGCGGAGGTGGGCACCGGCTCTTTCACGCCACCGGGTTCGGTCCAGCGCAGATGGAGGTTCGAGCCGCCGACGTTCTCGAAGAACTCGACCTTGATGTCGTACTCCTGACCTCCGGTGAGGTCGACCGGGTCGGCGGTCTGCTCCTTGTCCCAGTCGTCGACCCAGTGGTCGATGACGATCTCGCCGTCGACCCAGAGCCGGAACCCGTTGTCGCCGATCATCGAGAAGGTGTGGGGACCGCTCTGTTCAGGGACGATCTTCCCGGTCCAGCGGACGGTGGCGTGATCGGAGCTGCCCGTGGCCGTGGAGAGCCGGGACTCGAGGGAGTTGAAGTCGATCTGCGGGTCGAATCCGGTGGCCTTCAGCTCGTGGAAGTCGAAGGCTCCGGGTGCGGATGAGGAGTAGTACTCGCCCTTGAGTCCATGGGGCACGACCGGGTCGTCCGCGGCCGATGCGGTCGGGATCGCCGTGAGTCCGGCGACGCCCAGGACCGCGGCGAGCAGAAGGGCCAGATTTCTTCGGATGTGCACAAATCCTCCTGGCGGCTCGTTGCGCAACTCTGTACAACGTTGGAAGGAACGGCAGTCCGCATGACAACATGCCGTTCCACTTGCTGTCCAGGGCCATGACAAAGCGCAGTCCCGCAACGTATATAACGTTGTACAGATTGGGCAGGGGCGACCTTCGGGCCGACCTCGGAGGGGAAATACGGTGACCGTCAGCCTCAAGGACGTCGCGGAGCGCGCGGGCGTTTCCATCAAGACCGTTTCGAACGTGGTGAACAATTACCGACATGTCACCCCGGCGATGCGGGCCCGGGTCCAGCTGGCCATCGACGAGCTCGGCTACCGGCCGAATCTCACGGCCCGCCATCTGCGCAAGGGACGCACGGGGATCATCGCGCTGGCCGTGCCCGAGCTGGGCAACCCGTACTTCGCCGAGCTGGCCGGCTCGGTCATCGACGTGGCGGCGGAGCACGAGTACACGGTGCTGCTCGACCACACGGGGGGCCGCCGTGAGCAGGAGGTGCTGGTCAGCCAGGGCTTCCGGGCGCGGGTGATCGACGGGCTGATCCTGAGCCCGATCGAGCTGGAGACCGAGGATCTGCTCGGCCGTGACCAGGACGCGCCGCTGGTGCTGCTCGGGGAGCGGGAGTACGACCTGCCGTACGACCACATCGCGATCGACAACGTGGCCGCGGCCCGGACGGCCGTACGGCATCTGCTCGATCTCGGCCGGTCGACGATCGCGTTCCTGGGCGCCAGGACCGACCGGGTCAACGAGCCGTCACATCTGCGGCTGCGCGGCTGGCGTGCCGAGCTGAAGGCGGCGGGGCTGCCGGCGCCGGACTCCCTGATCGCCCCGACCGGCGGCTGGGACCACGCCAACGGCGCCGACGCGATGAATCAGTTGCTCGACTCGGGCGTGACGCCCGACGCGGTCTTCGCGTACAACGACCTGATCGCCATCGGGGCGATGCGGGTGCTCTCCGAGCGGGGGCTGCGGGTCCCCGAGGACGTCGCGGTCGTCGGCTTCGACGACATCACGGAGGGCCGCTACGGGGTTGTGACCCTCACCACGATCTCGCCGGACAAACAGACCATCGCCCGGCTCGCCGTGCGCTCCGTCGTCAACCGGCTGCTGGGCACCGGAGACCCCGTGGGCAACGGCTCCCGTGAACTCCGCGCCGATTTCCGGCTGGTGGAGCGGGAGAGCACGCTCGGCCGACGCCGGGACGGTCACTGAGCGCACCACCGGCCCCCACGCGCACAGCCGTTATCGCGCGAAGGCTTTACAGCCTCCGTACAACGATGTAAAAACCAGTTTCGAACGACTCCCGCACATCCGCTCCAGCAGTCCACCGGGCCGGCGGTCGATCCGACCGACGGCCCGGCAGTCCAGTTCGCCAGTTCTGTACGAGCCGACCTCCCGCGAGCTTCCCGGTCGCCGGGGCCGCGCCGAGATGGGGATCTCCATGAAGCTTTCCGCCGTCCGCCGTACCACCACCACTACCGTCCTCGCCGCGAGTCTCGTCGGCGCGCTCGCGCTCAGCGGCTGCGCCAAGTCCGAGGACGACGCGTCAGACAAGAGCTCGTCGGCCGGCGAGAAGGACAGCGGCCAGGTCGTCGCCACGCCCGGCGCTGACGACAAGACCTGTGACATTGCGCAGTTCGGCGGCGAGAAGACCGACCTCAAGACCGCCACGGTCGGCTTCTCCCAGTCCGAGAAGGAGGCCAACCCCTTCCGGATCGCCGAGACCGCGTCCATCAAGGCCGAGGCGAAGGAGCGCGGGATCAAGCTCCTGTCCGCCAACGCCCAGACGCAGTTCTCCAAGCAGATCAGCGATGTCCAGGACCTGATAGCCAAGGGCGCCGACCTGCTGGTGATCGCGCCCCTCAACTCCGACGGCTGGGGCCCTGTGCTGCGCAGCGCCGCGGCGAAGAAGATCCCGATCGTCACCATCGACCGCAAGATCAACGCCACCGCCTGCAAGGACTATGTGAGCTTCATCGGCTCGGACTTCATCGAGCAGGGCAAGCGCGCGGCCGACCAGATGATCGAGGCGACCGGTGGCAAGGGCGAGGTCGCGATCCTGCTCGGCGCCGCGGGCAACAACGTCACCACCGAGCGCACCAAGGGCTTCAAGGACCAGGTCGCGGCCAAGGCCCCTGATCTGAAGGTGGTGTTCGAGCAGACCGGTGAGTTCGCCCGTGAGAAGGGCCAGCAGGTCACCGAGCAGCTCATCCAGTCGAACCCGGGCATCAAGGGGATCTACGCCGAGAACGACGAGATGGGCCTGGGCGCCGTCAACGCCCTGAAGGGCGCGGGCAAGAAGGCCGGCGATGTCAAGATCGTGACGGTCGACGGCACCCGTAACGCCGTCCAGGGCATCGTCGACGGCTGGATCTCCGGGGTCGTGGAGTCCAACCCGCGCTTCGGGCCGCTCGCCTTCCAGACCCTCGATGCCTTCACCAAGGGTGAGAAGGTCGCGCAGGACATCGTCATCCAGGACGGCGCCTATACCCCGGAGAACGCCGAGGCCGATCTGGGCAAGGCTTTCTGACGTGCTGTCGGTCACCGGTCTGACCAAGACGTTCCCGGGCGCACGCGCGCTCGACGGCGTGGACTTCGCCGCCCTGCCGGGCGAGGTCCACGCGCTCATCGGCGAGAACGGCGCCGGGAAGTCCACCCTCATCAAGGTGCTCACCGGTGTGTACCAGCCCGACGAGGGCGAGATCGTCCACGACGGGCGCCCCGTGCGCTTCCAGACCCCGCTGGAGGCGCAGCACGCCGGGATCTCCACGATCTACCAGGAGGTCAACCTCGTCCCGCTGATGAGCGTGGCGCGCAATCTGTTCCTGGGGCGGGAGCCCCGGAACAGGCTCGGGCTCATCGACTTCCGCCGGATGCACGGCGAGGCCGACGAGGCGCTGCGCTCGCTGGGACTGCGGGTCGACGTCAAGCGTCCGCTGCGGACGCTGGGCGTCGGGGCGCAGCAGATGGTGGCGCTCGCCAGGGCGGTCTCCGTCGACGCGCGGGTGGTCATCATGGACGAGCCGACGTCGTCGCTCGAACCACGCGAGGTGCGCACGCTGTTCGGTGTGATCCGGATGCTCAAGGAGCGCGACATCGCGGTGGTGTACGTGAGTCACCGGCTGGACGAACTGTACGAGGTCTGCGACAAGGTCACGGTGCTGCGCGACGGCAAGCTCGTGCACACCGGGCCGATCGCGGACCTCGACCGGCTGCGGCTGGTGTCGCTGATGCTCGGCCGTGAGATGGCCGAGGTGCGCGGCGAGGGGGTCACCAAGTTCACCGGCGACCACCACGCGGGTCGTGAACCGGTGCTCGGCGCAACGGATCTGACGGTACGTCATACACTGCACCAGGTCTCGGTCGAGGTACGGCCCGGTGAGGTCGTGGGCCTCGGCGGGCTGCTCGGTTCGGGGCGCAGCGAGACGGCCAAGGCCATCGCGGGCGCGCTGCCGCCGGACTCGGGGAAGGTGGTGGTGGCGGGCTCCCCCGTGCGTACGGGCTCCACGCCCGCCGCCATCCGGGCCGGCATCAGCCTGCTGCCCGAGGACCGCAAGGCCGAGGGCATCGTCCCCGGGCTGTCGGTGCGGGAGAACATCGCGCTGGCCGCGCTCCCCGGGCTCTCCCGGTTCGGTCTGGTGGACGATGCCAAGGTCGACAAGATCGTGGACACCTTCATGAAGCGGCTGCGGATCAAGGCGTCCGGGCCGCACCAGAAGGTCGGCGAACTGTCCGGCGGCAATCAGCAGAAGGTGCTGCTCGCCCGCTGGCTGGCGATGCAGCCGAAGGTGCTGCTGCTCGACGAGCCGACCCGTGGCATCGATGTCGGAGCCAAGGCCGAGGTGCAGGG
Organism: Streptomyces sp. NBC_01716; assembly: GCF_036248275.1. NCBI lineage: Bacteria > Bacillati > Actinomycetota > Actinomycetes > Kitasatosporales > Streptomycetaceae > Streptomyces > Streptomyces sp. NBC_01716. Next base: position 827,127 of record NZ_CP109181.1, read on the forward strand.
CCTGATCGACGAACTCGCCGACGAGGGGCTCGGGGTGCTGCTGATCTCCTCCGACATGGAGGAGCTGATCGAGGGGTCGGACCGGGTGGTGGTCCTCAAGGACGGCGCCGTGGTCGCGGAGTTGACCGGCGACGACGTCACGGAGGACCGGTTGCTGCACGCGATCGCTGCGGCCCCGGAGTCGGACGCGGAGCTGAAGACGGTCGCGCCGGACGCCGCGGCGATCGTGGGTGCGGAGTCGCCGCCCCCGTCCGCTGCCCCGCCGGTCGACAAGACCTCCTCAGGAGGGGAGACGGACCATGACTGAACTCGCCCTGAAGGGAACCCCCGTCGACCGCGCGCGGCTGCTGCGCCTGCTCCAGGACTACGGCGTGTACGCGGGCGTCGCCGTCCTGCTGCTGGTCAACATCGCGCTCACCCCGCACTTCCTGTCCACGGAGAACTTCCGGACCCAGGCCGTCCAGGTAGCGCCGGTGCTGATCGTCGCGCTGGGCATGGCGCTCGCGATCGGCAGCGAGGGCGTCGACCTGTCGGTCGGCTCGGTGATGGCCCTGTCGACGTCGCTGCTGTCGCTGTACCTCGGCTACGGGCCCTGGGTGGCGCTGATCGTCGCGATGATCGGCGGCGCTGTCATCGGCCTCGCGAACGGGTCGCTGATCGCGTTCATCGGCGTCCAGCCGATCGTCGCCACACTGGCGTTGATGGTCGCGGGACGCGGCATCGCCCTCGTGCTGCTGCCCCAGCTCAAGGACGTACGCGACCCGGGCATGTCGTCGCTGGGCTCGGGCGACGTGTTCGGGATTCCGTATCTCGTACTGATCGCCGCCGCCCTGGCGCTCCTCGTCGGATTCATCGTGAAGCGCACGACCTTCGGCCGGCAGCTCCTCGCGATCGGCGACAGCAGGCCCGCCGCACAGCTCGCCGGGCTCCCGGTGCGCCGTGTGCTGATCCTCGTCTATGTCATCGCCGGCGTGCTCGCCGCGATCGCGGGCGTGCTCGCCACCGCGCGGCTCCAGGCCAGCGACCCGACGTCGCTCGGCACGCTGATGGAACTGTCGGCGATCACCGCGGTCGTCGTCGGCGGCACTCCGCTCAGCGGCGGCCGGATCCGGATCGGCGGGACGGTGGCCGGCGCCGTACTGATCCAGCTGCTGACGGCGACGCTCATCAAGCACGATCTGCCGCCCTCCTGGACGCAGATCGCCCAGGCAGTCGTGATCGTGCTCGCGGTCTACGCGGCACGCGAACGGGGAAAGCGATGACCCACACCCACACGGAGCGTCCGGCCCGCGCCACGGGCGACGGCCCCTCCCCCGGCAAGGACACCCCCGACGAGGCACCGCTCGGCGCGAGCCGGGCCGACCATCTGAGCGCGCTCGCCCAGCAGCACGGCGCGCTCGTCACCCTGCTGCTCGTCGCCATCGGCGCGTCGATCGGCTTCGACACCTTCCTGACCGGCGACAACCTGGAGAACATGGCGGTCTCGTCGGCGTTCCTGGCGATCGTCGCCCTCGGGATGACCTTCGTGATCATCACCGGCGGTATCGACCTGTCCGTCGGCTCGCTCTTCGCGCTCGGCGGTGTGCTCGGCGCGTGGGGTTCGCAGTACGGCACGCTCGTCGCGCTGCTGCTGCCACTGGCCGTCTGCGGTCTGATCGGCCTCGTCAACGGACTGCTGATCGCGAAGGCGCGGCTCGCGCCGTTCATCGTCACGCTCGCCGCGATGCTCGCCGCCCGCGGCATCCTGCTGGCCATCACCGACGAGGGCTCCAACACCTATCTGGTGGACGAGAAGTCCTTCTTCGCGAGCCTCGGCCAGGAGAAGCTGCTGGGCGTCGGGGTGCCGGTGTGGATCACGGTGGCGCTCTTCGTGGCGGGCGCCGTGATGCTGCGGCGCAGCCGGTTCGGCCAGTACGTGTACGCGGTCGGCGGCAACGAGGACGCGGCGGCCCTGATGGGCGCGCCCGTGGCCCGTACGAAGATCGCCGTCTACACGCTCTCCGGACTGTGCGCCGGACTGGCCGGGGCGCTGAACGCGGCGTGGCTGGTCTCGGGCGTGACGATCCTCGGCACCGGCATGGAGCTGGAGGCGATCGCGGCCGTCGTCATCGGCGGCACGCTGCTGACGGGCGGCTTCGGCTTCATCAGCGGGTCGCTCGTGGGCGTTCTGCTGCTGAAGGTCATCCAGAACGTCATCAACCAGATCGGCTCGCTCGACTCGGCGTACCAACAGGTCGTCAGCGGCGCCTTCCTGGCGGTCGTGGTGATCGCCCAGACCTGGCTGGGCAGGCGGCGCCGGATGATGTGACGGGCGCGCGTTCCGTTCCCGGGCGCCGGAGGGGGTGAGGGCCCTCCGGCGCCCGAGGACGTGTCCGGGACCGGGTCCCGACCGGTCCGGTTTGATCCGGTCCGGTCCGGTCCCGAAGACATGCTCTAGACGACCCGCTGGCCCTTCCCGAGTGCGATGACCCCGTTCTTCGAGACGGTGTAGAGCTCCTCGTCCCGCCCCGGATTGACGCCGATCGTGGCGCCGGGCGGGACGTCCACGTTTTTGTCGAGGATCGAGCCGCGGACGACCGCGCCGCGCCCCACCCGTACGTTGTCGTGGAGGACCGAGCCCTGCACCACGGCGCCCTCCTCGATCACCACGCCGGGAGAGAGCACGGAGCGGGTCACCTGGCCGCGTATGACGCAGCCCGGGGCGACGATCGACTCGCTCGCGATGCCGCCCGCCACGAACCGCGCGGGCGGGAGCTGGCCGGCGTGGGTGTAGATGGGCCAGCGTCTGTTGTCGAGGTTGAACTCCGGCTGGTGCGAGATCAGATCCATGTGCGCGTCGTAGTACGAGTCGAGCGTGCCCACGTCGCGCCAGTAGCCGTGCTCGCGTGCCGTCTCGCCCGGCACATGGTTGTCGTCGAAGTCGTAGACCTGTGCCATGCCCTGCTCGGTGAGCATCGGCAGGATCGAGCCGCCCATGTCATGGACCGACGACTCGTCCTCGGCGTCCCTGTGCAGCGCGTCGACCAGGATCTTGGTGGTGAACAGGTAGTTGCCCATCGAGGCGAAGACATGCTCGGGGTCGCCCGGCAGCCCCGGCACGTCGGACGGCTTCTCCTGGAACCGGTCGACACGCGTGCCGTCCGGCCCTGGCGTGATGATGCCGAACGACGACGCCTCGGCGCGCGGCACCCTGATGCCGGCGACGGTGACGCCGGCCCCGCTCTCGATGTGCCGGCGCAGCATCTGCCGCGGGTCCATGCGGTAGACATGGTCGGCGCCGAACACCGCGATGTAGTCAGGCTGTTCGTCGTGGACGAGATTGAGGGACTGGAGGATCGCGTCCGCGCTGCCGAGATACCAGCGCGGTCCGAGCCGCTGCTGGGCGGGCACCGGCGTGACGTAGTTGCCGAGGAGACTGGACATCCGCCAGGTGGTGCTCACATGGCGGTCGAGCGAGTGCGACTTGTACTGCGTCAGCACGCAGTTGCGCAGGATGTCGCCGTTGACGAGATTGGACAGGACGAAGTCGACCAGGCGGTACGTACCGCCGAAGGTCACCGCCGGTTTGGCGCGGTCGGCGGTCAGCGGCATCAGCCGTTTGCCTTCCCCGCCCGCCAGCACGATTCCGAGCACCGAAGGTCCACCACGCATCGCCGCTCCTTATGTTCGCGACCTCACCGGTCGTCCGGATCCGTCTACCCGGGCTATTTCGCCTTGAGCAGCTCTTCGTACACCTTGTACGTACGGCGGGCGACCCGGTCCCAGCCGAATTCGCGCACCGCGCGGTCCCGCCCCGCGGCGCCCATCGCCGTCGCCGACTCCGGGTCGTCCAGGACCCGGTTGAGCGTCTCGGTGAGGGCCGACTCGAAGTCCTCCGGGTGCCGCTCGTCGTACGGCACCAGCAGGCCCGTGCTCCCGTCGTCGACGACCTCCGGGATGCCGCCGACCGCAGAGGCGACGACCGCCGTACCGCAGGCCATCGCCTCCAGATTCACGATGCCCAGCGGCTCGTACACCGACGGGCAGACGAACACGGCCGCGTGGCCGAGCAGTTGGACCACCTCGGGGCGCGGCAGCATCTCGGGGATCCAGAACACTCCGTCGCGGCTGCCGCTCAGCTCGTCCACCAGCTCGCGGAACTCCGCCCCGATCTCCGGTGTGTCGGGCGCGCCCGCGCAGAGCACCAACTGTGCCTCGGGGTCCAGCGCGCGGGCCGCGCGGAGCAGGTGCGGGACGCCCTTCTGCCGGGTGATGCGGCCGACGAACAGCACGAAGGGGCGGTCGAGGTCGATACCGATCCGCTCCAGCACGTCGGTACGGGGGTCCGGGCGGTAGAGGCGGGTGTCGATGCCGTTGTGGATCACCCGCACCCGGTCCGGGGCGAGCGAGGGGTAGCAGTCGAGGATGTCGGTGCGCATACCGTGCGAGACGGCGACGACGGCGTCCGCAGCCTCTATGGCGGAGCGCTCGGCCCAGCCGGACAGCTCGTAACCGCCGCCGAGCTGCTCGGCCTTCCAGGGCCGCAGCGGCTCCAGCGAGTGGGCGGTCATCACATGAGGGATGCCGTAGAGCAGCTTGGAGACATGGCCGGCGAGCGCTGCGTACCAGGTGTGCGAGTGCACCAGGTCGCTGCCTTCCACGGCGGCGGCCATCGCGAGATCGACGGAGAACGTGCGCAGCGCGTCGTTGGCGCCTTCGAGTCCGGCTGCGGCCCGGTGCCGTACGACGCCCTGGGCCCGCTCCTCGGCGCCGGTGCCGTCCTCGCCCCAGCAGTGCACGCGCAGCTCGGTCAGTTCGCGCAGCTCGCGGGCCAGGAACTCCACGTGGACGCCCGCGCCTCCGTACACATCCGGCGGGTACTCCCTGGTCAGCAGCCCGACCCTCACGCCATACCCCCGTCGCCCGACGATCTCAGCCATGTCATGGTCACCCGGAAACCTCTCGTGGGGAAGAGCGCTGCGGCGGCCGGTCGAAGACGCAGTCCCCGCAGAGGCCGCCGGAGGGGCAACGGTAGTAGAGGCAGCAGCTGTGGCGGCGGAAGGAGCCGTGCCGCGATACACCCGTGGTTCGCAGGTCGGGGTGGGCGAAGAGCGCCGCGCCGATGGCGGCGGCCCGCTCGCCCGCCTCGGGCCGTCCGGCCCGGCCGCTCCAGACTCGGAGTTCGCGTACGGCCCCCGCCAGGGCCGAGCCGGCGTTGCCCCACAGCAGGCGCGGCGAGATACGGCCGTCGGCCCGCAGGGCCGTCGTCAGCGGAACGAGATGGCCGTACTGGACCACCTCGCGGACCGCATCGGCGAGGGCGGGGACTGTGCCCCCGTCCGTGGGGAAGGCGCGTGGCTCGGGCAGCCGGAGGTCGTCCGGCGAGGAACGGAGCGGGGCCCAGTGCAGCCGCGCCGGATCCAGGTGAGGGACCTCGCCGTGCAGCGCGGCCGAGCCCAGTGCGACCGACCAGAGCCGGGCGGCGAGCCCCAGTTGCGCGACGGACGCGGCGATCCGGCGCTCGGGCGCGCCGAGCTTCCGGGCGACCGTGTCGACGCGCGCCGAAAGTGGCGCGATGTCGCCCGCGTAGATCTGTGCGAACGGGATGTACGCGCCGCCTTGGGCGAGCCCTTCCGTGGGTCCTTCGGCCGCCTCCGTCCGCAGGGCGAAGAACCCGCCCACCGACCCGACCTCCGCGAGATCCATCTGCCGCCCCCGTCTCTGATCATCACCGCTGTCTTCGATCGTCACCGACCATTACTGTCCGTAACGTCCGGCGGTCGCGGTGAGTGCCCGTTCCGGAGCGCCGCGTGCCCCCGGCGACTCCGCCCGAGGTCGGAGGCCACCGTCAGGGGAATGACTACGGCTCCACCGACGTACTACTACAGCAGTACGTCGGAATGCCGTCTTCAGGACGACGACTAATCGCACCTGGCGAGAGATCGTGGATATATGAGTGCACTCGCGCTGTCCGTGCTGCTGTCACTGGTCTCCGCGGTCGCGTACGCGGCCGGGGCGATCCTCCAGGAGCGCGTAGCGGCTGACACACCGGCCAGGCCTTACGCGCCCCTGCATCACGGCGTGTGGTGGGCCGCTGTGGCGTTGAACGGTGTGGGCGGACTGCTTCACGTCGTCGCGCTGGCGTACGGACCGCTCAGCCTCGTACAGCCGCTCGGTGCCCTGACGATCGTCTTCGCGCTGCCGATGGCGGCCGTCTTCGTCCGCCGCAAGGCGGGTGCCGCCGCCTGGCGCGGGGCGCTCCTGGCGACGCTCGGACTGGCCGGGCTGCTCGCGCTGACCGGCTCCGCGGGGTCCCACTCGCTGGGCTCCGGTGAGCGCATGTTCGTGGCCGTCGCCACCGCCGGTGTGGTGGGCCTGCTGTTCCTGGTCGCGCAGGCCGTGAACCGTCCGGCCGTCCGCAGTGTGCTGCTGGCCGCTGCGGCCGGTGTCGCCTTCGGTATCTCCTCGGTGTTCACCAAGACCGTCGCCGTCGACTGGAGCGAGGGCACGCTCGGCGGTCAGGTGCCGAGCCTGCTGGTCATCGCGGTCCTGGCCGTGGCCGGGCTGCTGCTCTCGCAGGCCTCCTACCGAGGCGCGGGGCTCGCCGCGCCCCTGGCCACGGTCACGGTCGTGAATCCGGTGGTCGCCGCCGCGGTCGGACTCACCCTGTTCAACGAGGGATTCCGGTACGGCCTGACGGGCGGCCTGCTCGCCCTCGGCTTCGGTGTGGTGACCGCCGGCGGACTGGTCCTCCTGACGACGGAGCGGCTCGCCGCGCAGACGGCGGCGGCTGCCGGGGAGCCCGCCCTCGGCGCCGAGGCCCCGGGCAGCGTCGCGGCACCGGACAACGGACAGGCCGGAGCCACGCGGGTCGAGCAGCGTCACGCCTGGGCGCACCCGGCCGCCTGGCACCGGCAGCCGAGCCGGCGCCAGGGGCCGGACCGGCCCGAGCACAAGGCCGTGCGCCACATCCTGCGGCGGACCGTCCGCTCAGAGGCGGACTCCGCCCGCCCTGAGGTAGGAGACGGGGTCGATGTCGGAGCCGTAGCCGGGCCCCGTTCGCATCTCGAAGTGGAGGTGCGGTCCGGTGCTGTTTCCGGTCGATCCTGACCGTGCGATGCGCTGGCCCGCGTTCACCTTCTGACCGTCACGCACGTTGAGCGCCGACAGGTGCGCGTACTGGCTGTACTTGCCGTCCCCGTGCCGGATGACGACCTGGTAGCCGTACGCCCCCTCCCAGCCCGCCGACACGACCGTGCCACCGGCCACGGCCTTCACCGACGTGCCCGTGGGGACGGGGAAGTCGACGCCGGTGTGGTAGCCGCTCGCCCAGGAGCCGGCCTGCCGGTACGGGGTGCCCGTGCCCGCACTGACCGGCGCGCTGAAGCCGGACGACTGCTTGGGCTTCGACGCCTCCTGTTTGGGCCGCGGCTTCGACGCCTGCTGCTTGGGCTGCTGCCGGGGCTCTTCCTTCGGCTTCTCCGCCCGCGGCTCGGGCTTGGGCTTCTCGGCCTGCTTGGGCGGCTGCGCCTTCGCGGCGGGCTTCTTCGCCGGCTTCTCCGCCTCCTTGGGAGGGGCGGGCGCCTCGGCGGCCGGCTTGTCCTTCGAAGGGGCGGAGACGTGCAGGACGAGCTTCTGTCCGGGGAAGATCAGATCGGGGTCGCTGCCGATGACCCTGCGGTTCTCCTCGTACAGCCGCTGCCAGCCGCCCCGCAGTTCCCTGGAGGCCGCGATCCCGGAGAGCGAGTCGCCTCCCGCCACCGTGTAGCCCTCACGCTCGGTCGGCACGGACGTGGGCGAGGCGGCCTTCTTGGGATCGCTCCGAGGGGCGCTCGCCGAGTCGCCGGCCTTCCGCGCGGACGCGGTGTCCTGGCCGCCCCGGGGGTCGCGGGCCTTGGCCGGTGACACGTCGGGGGCGTCGCCGCCGCGTGTGAGTCCGGCCTCCACCGAGCAGTGGGGCCACGCTCGCGGTCCCTGGCCCTTGAGGACCTTCTCGGCTATCGCGATCTGCTGGTCCTTGGTGGCGAGGTCGGCGCGTGCCGCGTACTGCCCGCCGCCGAACGCCTCCCACGTGGACTGGCTGAACTGAAGCCCGCCGAAGTAGCCGTTGCCGGTGTTGATCTGCCAGTTGTTCGTGGACTCGCAGGCCGCGACCTTCTCCCAGGTGTCCACGGGAGCCGCGTTCGCCGTGCCCGCGCCGATGAGTGGCAGGGCGATGCCCGCGCCGCCCGCCGTCACGGTGAGCGAAGCGCGGTTGATGCGGCTCGGCTGGTATCTGCGGTGGCGACCGGTTGCGGCCATGGTCTCGGCTCCCCCACTGGCAGGTAAGGACGTCTGGGACACGTCGCAATCGGTCAACTTAGGGCAGTCGCATGTGCAATGACAAGGGCTCACCCGGGGAGCCCGCACGGCACGTGTGCGCCCGCCGTGCGTCGTCGCAGCCCAGGGGCCGGGATTGACAGCCGACGGACCGTCCGGCGAGTCTTGGGCAGTCGACGGGAGAGCGCTCTCCAACAGGATTGAAGGGGCGGTATGGCCGAGGACGAGACCGAGCGGCTGCTGGAGAAACTCGACACCGGGCAGAAGGTGCGTCTGCTGACGGGCGCCAGCAACTGGCGTACGTACGGCGAACCGGCCGTCGGGCTCCGTCCCCTGACGATGTCCGACGGACCGGCCGGCGTGCGCGGCGACGCCTGGGACGAACGGCGGACCTCTCTCGTCCTGCCGTCGCCGACCGCTCTCGCGGCCTCCTGGGACGAGGAGTTGGTGCGGGAGCTCGGCGGGCTCCTGGCCGCCGAGGCGCGTCGCAAGGGTGTCCAGGTGCTGCTTGCGCCGACCCTGAATCTGCACCGATCGCCGCTGGGCGGGCGGCACTTCGAGTGTTTCTCCGAGGATCCGCTGCTGACCGCGCGCGCGGGCGTCGCCTTCGTGACGGGCGTACAGGAGGGCGGGGTGGCGGCCACGGCCAAGCACTTCGTGGCCAACGACGCGGAGACGGACCGGCTGCACGTCGACGTACGGGTGGACGAACGGACCCTGCGCGAAATCTATCTGGCCCCGTTCGAGGCGGCCGTGGACGCGGGTGTCTGGGCGGTGATGTCCGCGTACAACAAGGTCAACGGCGAGACGATGTCGGCGAGTCCGCTCCTGGAGCTGCCGCTGAAGGGAGACCGGCCGGGCGACGGAAGCGGACCGGCCGACGGACACGAGCCGCCGTACGGCGGCTGGGGCTTCGACGGGCTGGTCGTCTCCGACTGGGGCGCGGTGCGCACCCTGCTCGACAGCGCCCGCTCGGGCCAGGACCTCGCCATGCCGGGCCCGGAGAGCCCCTGGGCGGCCGGACTGCTCGACGCCGTGAAGACGGGCCTGATCGACGAGGCGCTGATCGACGCCAAGGTACGGCGGCTGCTCCGGCTCGCCCGCCGGGTGGGTGCGCTGGGGCCTGTCCGGCGGCTGTTGACCCCGTACTCCGGGCAACGGGCCCTGCTGCGGCGGGCCGTCGCCGCCGGCACGGTCCTGCTGCGCAACGAGGGCGGCCTGCTGCCCCTGGATCCGTCCCGGACGCGCCGCGTCGCCGTTATCGGACCGCACGCGACGGCCGTACGGATCCAAGGAGGCGGCAGCGCCGAGGTGTTCCCCTCCTCCGTGGTCACGCCGCTGGAGGGGATCGAGACGGCGCTGCGCGAGGCCGCCGGGGCCCCGGACCGGGCGGCGGCCGATGTGACGTACGCGCCCGGCCTGCCGCCCCACACCCGCCCGCGCCCGCTCGACCCGGCCTGGACGCGCGACCCGCGCGACGGTGAACCGGGCGTTCTCGTACGGCTGCTGGACGCCGCGGGCGCCGAACTGCACGCCGAACACCGCCTGTCGGGCCGCATCGTGGAACCGGCCCGCGTCCCCGGCGCCGTCACCGTGGAGATCAGCGCGCTCGTCCGCCCCACGGAGAGCGGCAGTTGGACGCTGGGGGTGGGCGGCTGGGGGCTCATCTCCCTGTCGGTGGACGGCCGGACGCTCCTGACGGGTGACTTCCCGCTCGACAGCGACGACCCCACCCGTGTGCATGTCTCCCCGCCCTACCGTTGTACGGAGGCCGAGTTGACCGAGGGCGTGGAGGCGGAGGTCGTGGCCCGGCGGCGGCTCGACCCCGGAACGGGTGTGGCCACCCTGCTGGCCGCAGCGCCCCCGCCGGGTGACGCGGAGAGCGCTCTCGCCGCCGCCGTGGCCGCCGCGAGGGCGGCCGATGTCGCGGTGGTCGTGGTGGGCACGACCGAGGAGAGCGAGTCCGAGGGCCGCGACCGCGAGTCCCTGGCGCTGCCGGACGGGCAGGACACGCTCGTACGGGCGGTGGCCCGCGCCAATCCGCGCACGGTGGTGCTGGTGAACTCGGGCGGCCCGGTCGCGCTGCCCTGGCACCGTGACGTACCCGCGCTGCTCCTCGCCTGGTTCCCCGGCCAGGAGGCCGGACACGGCCTGGCCGACGTGCTGTTCGGCGCCGCCGAGCCCGGCGGACGGCTGCCGACGACCTGGGCGCTGGCCCAGGAGGACGTCCCGGTGCTGGGCACCCGGCCGCGCGGCGGACGCCTTCCTTACGAGGAGGGCATCCACATCGGCCACCGCGCGTGGCTGCGGGCCGGGGCGGAGCCCGCGTACTGGTTCGGCCACGGGCTCGGCTACACCACGTGGGAGTACGAGGAGTTGGAGGCACCGGACACCGTGCGCGGGTCCGGGGAGGCCGTCGACGTACGCGTACGGCTGTGCAACACCGGCCCGCGCAGAGGCCGTGAGGTCGTCCAGGTCTATCTGGCCCGCCCGGACACGGCGGTCGACCGGCCGGTGCGCGCGCTGGCGGGTTACGCGGCGGTCGAGGCCGGTCCCGGCGAGGAGGCCGTGGTGACCGTACGGCTCGGGGCGCGGGCGCTGTCGCACTGGTCGACGGAGCACGGCCGCTGGGAGAGCGAACCGGGCAAGTTCACGCTCCTGGCGGGGTCTTCGTCGGGAGAACTGCCGCTGCGCACGGCTCTCACGGTGCGGGCGACGGGGCCGCTCACGGCGGGTCCGTCGATGGAGAGCGCTCTCCGCTGATGCTATAAATGCGCTCATGACGGAGGATTCACGAGCGGCCGGCGCGCCCACGCTGGAGGATGTCGCCAAGGCGGCAGGGGTCTCGCGCGCCACCGTCTCCCGCGTCATCAACGGCGTGCGCAACGTCGATCCGGTGATCCAGGCGGCCGTACGGGACGCGGTGGCGGTCACCGGGTACACACCGAACCGCGCAGCCCGCTCGCTGGTCACCCGCAAGGCGGACTCGATCGCCTTGGTGGTCTCGGGCGCAGGGGACGACCCGCCGCCGGTCGCCGCGACGGCGGGGCCCTCGGTGTCCGCCGCCCAGGGGAGCCGCGGGGGTGACGGGGAGAGCGCCGGATTCGACGGCGGTGTGGGCTCGTTCATGACCGAGGTCTTCGCCGACCCGTTCTTCGGCCGGGTGGTGACGGGCGTCGTCAACTTCCTGCGCCCGCGCGGGATTCACCCGGTGCTCATGTTCGCCGAGACCTCTCGCGCGCGGGACGAGGTGGTGTCGTACCTCCGTCAGGGCAGCGCCGACGGCGCCCTGGTCGTCTCGACCCACGCGGAGGACCCGCTGCCCGCGCTCATCACGGACGCCGGTCTGCCCGCCGTGCTGTACGCGCGCCCCGCCCGTCCGGTACGGATCAGCTACGTCGACCTGGCCCACCAGGACGGCGCCCGGCTGGCCGCCGAGCATCTGCTGGCCCGCGGCTGCCGGCGGATCGCGACGATCGCGGGACCGTTCGACGTACCGGCGGGCCAGGACCGGCTGGCGGGCTTCCGGGACACGATGGCCCGGCACGGGCATCCGTACATCCCCGTCGCCGAGGGCGAGTTCACCGAGGAGAGCGGCGCCTCGGCCATGGAGCGGCTGCTCGCCGAACACCCGGATCTGGACGGGCTGTTCGCGGCGAACGACCTGATGGCGGTGGGGGCGTGCCAGGTGCTGCGCGAGCGGGGGCTGCGGGTGCCGGAGGACGTCGCGGTGATCGGCTTCGACGACAGCCGCGCGGCGGCGTCCTGCCGCCCCCCGCTGACGACGGTGCGTCAGCCGGTGGAGGACATGGCGGCGGAGATGGCGCGACTGCTGCTGGACAGACTGTCCCGCCCGGACCGCCCGGTGACATCGGTGATCTTCGAACCCACCCTGGTCGTCCGCGCGTCGGCCTGACCGTTCCTACGCGCCCTGCGGCCCGTCAGGGCTTGGTCTCCAGCGCCGGTGGTGTGGTGCGTGACCACCGGTCCGCCGGCACCACCCCGCGCGTGCTCCCCGGCCGGGGCGTCTCGTCCGGCAACGGCCGTGTCCCCCCGCGCGCCAGGAAGTCCGACAGCGGCAGCGTCGCCGCGCCGACCGTGACCGCGTCGGGGCCGAGGCGCCCCAACTCGACGGTCGCCCGCGCCCCTGTGTGCCGCAGCGCGTACTCGCGCGCGTAGCGGCGGATGTCCGGCAGCAGGTGCGGGCCGATCTGGAGGCCGGCCCAGCCGCCGAGCAACACCCGTTCGGGCAGGAACAGGTTGATCAGGTCGGCGACGGCCGCGCCGAGGCATTCCGCCGTCTCGTCGAGCAGTGACACCGCGACCTGGTCGGGCGCGGGACCGCCGGGCGGCGGGAAGGCCGCGGCCAGCAGGGCCGCGAGGGCCGTCTCGTCGTCCGCGTCGGCGGGGAGCGGACCGCCCGCCTCCTGCCATCGTTCGCGCATCGCCTCCGCGCCCGCGTACGCCTCCAGACAGCCGATGGAGCCACAGCGGCAACGGCGTCCGCGCAGCTGCACGGTGGTGTGGCCCCATTCGAGGGCGCTGCTGCGGTGGTTCCCGTCGAGCGCGCCGTCTTCGCCACCGTGAATCACGCTCGCGCCGACTCCTGAACCGATGAGCGCGATGGCCGCCGTCCCCGCGCCCCGGCCGCCGCCGAACCACATCTCGGCCTGGCCCAGGGTCTTCGCGCCGTTGTCGATGAAGAGCGGGACCTCGTCCGGTATGTCGACGGCCGTGCGCAGCAGTTTCTCGAAGGGAACGGCGGCCCAGCCCATGGTCTGTCCGTGCACGACCGCGCCCTCGGGTCCGCCGCGCTCGATGATGCCGGGGACGCCGATGCCGATGCCGATGAGTTCGCGCGGGTCGGCCCCGGCGTCCCGCAGGACGTGGGCGACGCCGGTGCGGACGTGCGCGACGATACGTTCGACGTCGTGGCCGTGCTGCGCCAACAGCCGTTCGGTGCGGGCGAGTTCGGTCAGGGACAGATCGAAGAGCTCGACGCGGACGCGGGTCTCGCCGATGTCGATGCCGATGAGGAGCGCGCCGCCGGGGGCGACACGCAGCAGCGTGCGCGGTCTGCCGCCGTCGGAGTCGACCACTCCGGCCTCCTCCAGGAGGCGCTCGGCGGCCAGTTCGGTGACGACGTTGCTGATGGAACCTGAACTCAGACCGGTCGCGGGACCGAGCTCCTGACGGCTCAGGGGCCCGTTGAAATACAACCGTTGCAACACCCTCGCCCGGTTGCCCCGGCGCAGGTCACGCACTGTTCTTCTGTCCCGTTCGGCCATGGTGCTCCTTCCCAGCAGGCAACATACCCCGGCCCCAGACCTTGACGCGACCTTCCCTCACCTCTTAAATCACGACATAAATTAAGCCGTGAGGCCGCGTTCGACTCTCGAACGCGGCCACCCCGGAAAGGGGCCGTCCCATGCGCCGAACCAGAGCCGCAGCAGTCATCACCCTTGTCACCGCCCTCGCCGCCACCGTCACCGGATGCGGCGGCGGTACGTCCACCGACGAGGGCGGCAGCAACGACTCACCGAAGACGCTCACCTACTGGGCTTCCAACCAGGGCCCGAACATCGAGGCGGACAAGAAGATCCTCACTCCCGAGCTGAAGAAGTTCGAGAAGGAGACGGGGATCAAGGTCAAGCTCGAAGTGGTGCCGTGGTCCGACCTGCTCACCCGGATCCTGGCGGCCACCACGTCCGGCCAGGGCCCGGACGTTCTCAACATCGGCAACACCTGGTCGGCCTCGCTCCAGGCGACCGGTGCGCTGCTGCCCTGGGACGACAAGAACTTCGAGGCGATAGGCGGCCGGGACCGCTTCGTCGACTCGGCCGTCGCGTCCGCCGGTGCGGAGGGGCAGCCGCCGGCGGCCGTACCGCTGTACTCGCTCGCGTACGCGCTCTACTACAACAAGCAGATGTTCGCGGACGCCGGTATCGACGGACCGCCCGCCACCTGGGACGAGTTGGTCGCCGACGGCAAGAAGCTGTCCAAGGACGGCAAGTGGGCGCTGGGCACCGAGGGCGGCAATCTGTCGAACAACATCCACCAGGTCTTCGCGCTCGGCCAGCAGCACGGCGACAACTTCTTCGACGCGTCCGGCAAGCCGACGTTCACCACCGACGGCAATGTGGCCGCCGTGAAGCAGTACATCGACTTCATGGCCAAGGACAAGATCATCGCCCCGGGCAACGCGGAGTACGCCCAGAACCAGTCGCTGACCGATTTCGCCAAGGGCAAGACCGCGATGGTGCTGTGGCAGGCCGCCGCCTCGACGTTCGCCTCGCAGGGCATGAAGCCCGAGGACTGGGGCGCGGCGCCCGTGCCCGTGCCGTCCGGCACCCCCGGCACCGGCGAGCAGGTGAACTCCATGGTCGCCGGCATCAACATCGCCGTCTTCAAGAACACCAAGAACATCGAAGGCGCCAAGAAGTTCGTCGAGTTCATGACGAGCGACGCCGAGCAGAAGCTCCTCAACAAGACCTACGGCTCCATCCCGCCCGTCGCCGCCGCCCAGTCCGACCCGGCGTTCGCCGCGCCCGACCTGAAGGTCCTGCGCGACACCCTCGCGGGCAGCGCGGCGCCGCTCCCCCAGGTGCCCGAGGAGTCGCAGTTCGAGACCGCCGTCGGCACCGCCGTCAAGGACCTGTGGGCGGACGCCGCCTCAGGGACCCCGGTGACCACCGAGTCCGTCAAGAAGCGGCTGGACAAGGCCCAGCAGCAGATGCAGCAGTGAGGCACCGCCCATGACGTCCACCGTGACTCCCCCCGTACGCGAGTCGGGCAGCGGTGCGGACCAGGGCGACGGGGGCGCGCGGCGGCGACGGCTGCCGCGCATCCCCGACCGGATCCGCCAGGGCGGGCTGCCCTACCTGCTGCTGCTCCCGGCCGTACTGCTCGAACTGCTCGTGCACATCGTCCCGATGGTCATCGGGATCGTGATGAGCTTCCGCGAACTGACCCAGCTCTACATCAACAACTGGGGCAACGCTCCGTGGCGGGCCTTCGACAACTACAAGATCGCCGTCGACTTCGACGCCCCGCTCGGCGAGGCGCTGCTCCACTCGTTCTACGTCACCTGTCTCTTCACCGTCATCACGGTCGGCCTGTCCTGGCTGTTCGGCATGGCCGCGGCCGTGATGCTCCAGGGGAACTTCCGCGGCCGGGGCCTGTTGCGGGCGGTCTTCCTCACGCCCTACGCCCTGCCGGTGTACGCCGCGGTCATCACGTGGGCGTTCATGTTCCAGCGCGACAACGGCATGATCAACCATGTCCTGCACAACCAGCTCGGCCTCACCGACGAGCCGTCCTTCTGGCTGATCGGTGACAACAGCTTCATCGCGCTCGTCGTCGTCGCCGTCTGGAAGTCCTGGCCGTTCGCCTTCCTGATGCTGATGGCGGGGCTCCAGAACATCCCGCGCGAGCTGTACGAGGCGGCGTCCATCGACGGCGCGGGCATCTGGCAGCAGATCCGCAAGATCACCCTGCCGTCGCTGCGCCCGGTCAACCAGGTACTGGTGCTGGTGCTGTTCCTGTGGACGTTCAACGACTTCAACACGCCGTACGTCCTGTTCGGCGAGTCGGCGCCCGAGGCGGCCGACCTCATCTCGATCCATATCTACCAGTCGTCGTTCGTCACCTGGAACTTCGGCACGGGCTCCGCGATGTCCGTCCTGCTGCTGCTCTTCCTGCTGCTGGTCACGGCGGTCTATCTGGTGGCCACCTCGCGCGGAAGGAAGGGCTCCGGTGCCGTCTAAGGCCCTGGCCGGCAAGGCCAGATCTCCCCTCGCTCCTCCGGCGTCCTTCCGCTGGACGCGCCGGATCATCCTGGCGTTCCTCACCGCCTTCGCCCTGCTGCCCGTCTATGTGATGGTCAGCAGTTCACTGAAGCCGCTGGAGGACGTGACCGACACGTTCCAGTGGATCCCCTCCGAGATCACGATCCGCCCGTACTTCGACATCTGGGACACCGTCCCGCTCGCGCACTACTTCATGAACTCACTTCTCGTGGCGGGTGCGGCGACGGTGCTGTCGGTGACGATCGCGGTCTTCTCCGCGTATGCCGTGAGCCGCTACCGGTTCAGGGGCAAACGCGTCTTCACCGTCACGGTGCTCTCCACGCAGATGTTCCCGGGCATCCTCTTCCTGCTCCCGCTGTTCCTGATCTTCGTCAACATCGGCAACAGCACGGGCGTCGCCCTCTACGGGTCGCGCGGCGGGCTCATCCTGACCTATCTGACGTTCTCGCTGCCCTTCTCCATCTGGATGCTGATCGGATACTTCGACTCCATCCCGAGGGATCTGGACGAGGCGGCGATGGTGGACGGCTGCGGTCCGTTCGGCGCGCTGTTCCGGGTGGTCGTGCCGGCCGCGATCCCCGGGATCGTGGCCGTGGCGGTCTACGCGTTCATGACGGCCTGGGGAGAGGTCCTCTTCGCGTCCGTGATGACGAACGACGAGACCCGCACGCTCGCCGTCGGTCTCCAGGGCTACGCGACCCAGAACGACGTGTACTGGAACCAGATCATGGCGGCCTCGCTCGTCGTCAGCGTGCCGGTCGTCGCCGGATTCCTGCTTCTCCAGCGCTATCTCGTCGCGGGGCTGACGGCGGGCGCGGTGAAATGACGGGCCGTCAGATGAGTGCTCGTCAGAATCCTCAAGCGCCCTCTCCGGAAAGGCAGTCCGTGAACGAACTCAACGCCCTCCCCCACGATTTCCTCTGGGGCGTCGCCACCGCCGCCTACCAGATCGAGGGCGCCGTCGCCGAGGACGGCCGCTCCCCCTCAATCTGGGACACCTTCTCGCACACCCCCGGTGCCGTCGACAACGGCGACACCGGGGACATCGCCTGCGACCACTACCACCGGGTCCCCGAGGACATCGGGCTGATGAAGCGGCTCGGTGTCGGCTCGTACCGCTTCTCGCTGGCCTGGCCGCGTGTCGTCCCCGGCGGCGACGGGCCGGTGAACGAGGCCGGGATCGGCTTCTACGACCGGCTGGTGGACAGCCTGCTGGAGGCGGGCATCACCCCGTTCGCCACCCTCTACCACTGGGACCTCCCGCAGACGCTCCAGGACCGCGGCGGCTGGCCCGCCCGCGAGACGGCCGAGCACTTCGCCGCCTACGCCTCCGTCGTCGCCGAGCGCCTGGGCGACCGGGTGACCGACTGGGCGACGCTCAACGAGCCGCTCTGCTCCGCCTGGATCGGCCATCTGGAAGGCAAGATGGCGCCGGGGCTGACGGATCTCAAGGCCGCCGTGCACGCCTCGTACCATCTGCATCTCGGTCATGGACTCGCCGTCCAGGCGATCCGCGCGGCCTCCTCCGGCGCCCGGATCGGCATCGTCAACAACCTCAGCCCGATCGAGCCCGCCACCGACCGCGAGGCGGACCGGGCGGCGGCCGTACGGGCCGACGGCCATGTCAACCGCTGGTGGCTGGACCCCGTCCACGGGCGCGGCTACCCGCAGGACATGCTCGATCTGTACGGGGTGGAGCTGCCCGAGCGCCCGGGGGACCTGGAGACCATCGCCGCGCCGCTGGACTGGCTGGGGCTGAACTACTACTTCCGCCAGGTCGTCGCCGACGACCCGGCCGGGCCCGCGCCGTACGCCAAGCAGGTCTATCTGCCCGGCGTACGCCACACGGCCATGGACTGGGAGGTGCACGCGGACGGCCTGGAGGAGCTGCTGCTCCGGCTGACCAGGGAGTACGGCGCACAGCGCGTGTACGTCACCGAGAACGGCTCGGCCTATCCGGACGTCCTGCTGGACGACGGGACGGTCGACGATCCGGAGCGCACCCGCTACTTGGAGGAGCATCTGGAGGCCTGCGCACGCGCCGTACGCAAGGGGGTGCCGCTCGCCGGGTACTTCGCCTGGTCGCTGCTGGACAACTTCGAGTGGGCCTACGGCTACGACAAGCGGTTCGGCCTCGTCCATGTCGACTACGCGTCGCAGCGACGGACGATCAAGTCGAGCGGGTACCGGTACGCCGAGATCATCCGCCAGTTGGCGGGCCGGAGCCACAAGGCGGCCTGAGCGGACCGTCGCGGGCAGCGGTCTCGGCCGCTGCCCGCGACGGGCGTCGCTCAGTGAATTGACGGTGCGTCAGACGTGCGACGGCAGGGACGGTTCGGTGCCCGCCTGGGCGACCACCGAGGCCGCCACCCGCGAGGCGAAGCCCAGCATCTCCTCGGCGAGCGCGGGGGTGAACTCCCTTGCCCCGCCCGGGTGGACACCGCGCGAGACCATCCAGGTGATCATGGCGGCCATGAACGCGTCGCCCGCGCCGATGGTGTTGACCACCTCGACCCGCACGGCCGGCACGGACACGGGTTCGGTCGAGCCCGGGTAGGCCGTACTCCCCCGCGATCCCCTGGTCAGAACGACCAGCCGGCCGCCGGCGGCGAGCCTGCGGCAGGTCTCGTCGGGCGTCGAGTCCGGCCAGAGGCGCGCCAGGTCCTCGTCGCTGGCTTTGACGACCTGGCCCAGCTCGCACAGTTCGCGCAGCAGCCGGGCCCCTTCCGCCGCGTCGAGCGTGCGGTCCTCGCGCACGTTCGGGTCCACCACCAGCAGCGGGCCGCCGGCCGCCGCCGCGCGTGCCGTCAGCGCCACGGCCGAGGCCGCGGGCTCGACGACGGCGGCGAGGCCGCCCACGTACACGGCGGCGAACCGCTCCACGTCCGTGCGGCGCGGCAGTTGGAAGGTCGCCGTGTCCTGGAGGTGGAAGTGGTAGCCGGTGCCCTCGGGGCCCGGGTCCGCGACGGCCAGCGCCGTGGGGAGGTCCGGCCGGGCGCAGAGGCCGAGCTCGACTCCCGCCGAGACCAGCCGCCGCTCGATCGACCGGGCGAACCCGTCGCTCCCGAGGGCGCCGGCGAACCAGCTCGGCGTGGAGAGCCGGGCCAGTCCGGTGGCCACGTTCGCGGGGGCGCCGCCCGGCTGGGCCAGGTGCGCCTCCGCGTCGCCGGCCGTGGGCACCAGGTCGATCAGCGCCTCGCCGAGCACCAGGACGGCGCCGGGCCCCGGTACGGGATCCGGTGCCGCGCCGGGAGCTTCGGTCACGGCTCCACCACGATCTTGCGTCCCTGGCCCGCCTGGAACCGCTCGATCGCCTGCGGGTACTGCTCCAGCGGCAGCCGGTCGCTGATGAACACCGCCGGGTCCAGGACACCGGTGGCGAACAGCGCGGCGGCCCGCTCGAAGCTGTGCAGCACCGCCATCGAGCCGGTGATGGTGATCTCCTGGTTGTAGATCTTGTACGGCTCGATGACCGCCGTCGTCGCGTAGTCGGCGACGCCGAACTGGAGGAAGGTGCCCCCCTTCGCGACCCGGCCGAGGCCGTCCTGGATGGCGCCCGCGTTGCCGGTCGCGTCGATGACGACGTCCCAGCCGCCCGGCCGCTCGAACTCCTCGGCGGAGGCGCCCGACCGGGAACAGCCGAGCTTGGACGCGGTGGCCAGCCGCTCGGGGTTGATGTCCAGGACGTCGACCGCGGCGGCGCCGGTGCGCTTGGCCAGCTCCAGCATCATCAGACCCATCGTGCCCGAGCCGTAGATCAGCACCTCGGCGCCGAGGGTGCTGCTCAGCACGTCGTAGCCGCGTACGGCGCAGGACAGCGGCTCGATGAGCGCCGCGTCCCGTACGTCCACATGGTCCGGGAGCTTGACGCAGTTGGCGACGGGCGCCACGGCGAACTCGGCGGCGCCGCCGGGGACGGAGACCCCGATCGCGTTCCACCGGTCGCAGAGGTTGCCGCGCCCGGCCCGGCAGTAGCGGCACTCGTGACAGTGCAGGGACGGGTCGACGGCGACCTTGTCGCCCACCGCCAGCTCCGTGACCTCCGAACCGATGCCCACGATCTCGCCGGCGAACTCATGGCCCGGGAGGATCGGCAGGGTCGGCGCGAACTCGCCCTGGAGGATGTGCAGATCGGTGCCGCAGATGCCGCAGGAGGCGACGGACACGACGACGTCACGCGGGCCCGGGGTCGGATCGGGGACCGTGGTGACGGACACCTTGCCGACACCTTCGACGATCGCTGCCCTCATTTGACGGCTCCAAGAGAGAGGCCCTGGACGAGTTTGTCCTGGGCGGCGAAGCCGGCGGCGAGCACCGGCAGGGACACGATGACGGAAGCGGCGCACAGCTGGGCGAGGAAGAGGCCCTGGCTGGTGACGAATCCGGTCAGGAAGACGGGCGCTGTCTGTGCTGTCACGCCGGTGAGGACCCGGGCGAAGAGCAGTTCGTTCCAGCTGAAGATGAAGCAGATCAGCGCGGTGGCGGCGATACCGGGGGCGGCGACGGGTGCCACGACCCGGATCAGAACGGTGTGCAGCCGGGCGCCGTCCACCTGTGCGGCCTCGATGATGGAGACCGGCACGTCCGCGAGGAAGGACTGCATCATCCAGACCGCGATCGGCAGATTCATCGAGGTGTAGAGGATGACGAGCAGCCAGATGTTGTCCAGCATCCCGATGTTCTTGGCGAACAGATACACCGGCAGCAGCCCGGCGACGACCGGCAGCATCTTCGTGGAGAGGAAGAAGAACATCACGTCCGTCCACTTGCGGACGGGCTTGATGGACAGCGCGTACGCCGCCGGCAGCGCCAGTACGAGGACGAACAGGGTCGAGAACAGGGACGCCGTCACCGAGTTGATGAGCGGCGGCCAGGGGCTCGCCCCGCCGTCGGCCCCGAAGAAGTCGCTGTAGTTGTCGAAGGTGAGCGGCGCGGTGAGGGACGGCGGGTTGGTCGCCGCGTCCGCCTCGGAGTGCAGGGACGTGAGGAACATCCACAGCGCCGGGAAGCAGAACACCACGCCGACCACCCAGGCCAGCAGGCCGAGCGCCGTGGAGCGCCGCTTGGCGCGCCGGGCCGCGGGGCCGTAGGTGTCGGTGTGCTGGGCAGAGGTGGACGCCTTGCCGGGGGCGCCGGCGGTCTTCGGTGCGGAGAGTGTGCTCATGCGCGCCCCGCCTCCTCGCTGAAGAGGGACGAGACGACGCGCAGGGCGAAGGTCGCGATCACGATGGTGCCGATCACGACGACCACGCCTGCCGCGGACGCCAGTCCGTACTCGTGAGCCTGGTAGAAGGTCTGGTAGATGGTGTACGGGAGGTTGGCGGTGCCGAGTCCGCCCGCGGTGATGGTGAACACGGCGTCGAAGTTCTGCACGATGTAGATCGAGCCGAGCAGGACGCCGAGTTCGAGGTAGCGGCGCAGATGCGGCAGGGTCAGGAAGGCGAACATCTGCCAGGCGTTCGCGCCGTCCAGGCGCGCTGCCTCCATCATGTCCAGCGGCCGGCTCTGCAGCCCGGCAAGCAGGATGAGCATCATGAACGGCGTCCACTGCCAGACGAGCGACGCCTCGACGGCGAGCAGCGGCATGTCCGAGATCCAGTCGGGCTGCGAGGCGTTCTCGACCCCGAACAGTCCGGTGAACCAGGCCCAACCGCCGTTCAGCAGGCCGTACTCGGGGTTGTAGAGCACATGCTTCCACAGCAGCGCGGCCGAGACGGGCACCAGCAGGAACGGGGTGATGAGCAGCGTACGGACAAGGCCGCGGCCCATGAACTTGCGGTCGAGCAGCAGGGCGAGCAGCAGTCCGAGCACCACGCTGGCGATCACCACGGTGGCGGTGAGCAGCATCGTGGTGAACACCGAGTCACGCAGGTCCGCGTCGGTGAAGACGGAGCCGTAGTTGTCGAGCCCGGAGAAGCTGCGGGCGTCCGGGTTGAGCGAGTTCCAGTCGAACAGCGAGATGAACAGCGTTGCCACGAAGGGCAGTTGGGTGACGGCTATCAGAAAGATAAGAGCCGGGAGGAGGGGAGCACGGGTGGCCCAGGCGCGCGCCCTGCCGGACCGGGGTCCCGCCGGGGGGCGGGACTTGGCCGGCGGGGACTGGCCCGGTGGGGCGGGCGGTGCGGCGCTGACAGAAGTGCTCACCGGTACTCCTCGGCAACCTTCTCGGCGAGCTTCTGGGAAGCTTCCAGGGCCTCGTCGACCGACTGGCGGCCGGCGATGGCCTCGCTGATCTCCTGCGAGACCTTCGTGCCGAGGTCGGTGAACTCGGGGATGCCGACGAACTGGATACCGACGGTCGGACGGGGCTGGGTGCCGGGGTCACGCGGGTTGGCGCTGGAGATGGCTTCCGATGTGACATCCGCGAACGCGGCCGCTTCCTTGCGGTAGTCGGCGTTCATGTACGTCGAAGCGCGCTTGCCCGCCGGGACGTTGGCCCAGCCGATCTCCTTGCCGACGAGCTGCTCGTACTCCTTGCTGGACGCCCAGGAGATGAACTTCCAGGCGCTCTCGGTGTTCTTGGACGCCTTCTGCATGCCCCAGGCCCAGGTGTAGAGCCAGCCGGAGCTGTCCGTCTTGTCGACCGGGGCCGGCACATAGCCGATCTTGCCCTTGACCGGGGAGTCCTTGGCCTCCAGCGAGCCCGCGCCCGCCGTGGCGTCGTACCACATCGACGTCTTGCCCTGCGTCATGTTGTTCAGGCACTCGGCGTAGCCGGCCTGCGGTGCGCCCGCCTCGCCGTGTTCACGTACGAGGTCGACATAGAACTTGGTGGCCTTCTTGAACTCGGGCGAGGTCAGCTGCGCCTTCCAGTCCTGGGTGAACCAGGTGCCGCCCATGGTGTTGACGACGGTCGTGAGCGGGGCGATGACCTCGCCCCAGCCCGGCAGACCGCGCAGACAGATGCCCTTCATGCCCTTCTGGGCGCCGTCGGTCTTGGCGGCGAGGTCGGCGACCTCCTGCCAGGTGGGGTTGGGGGGCATCGTCAGCTTCTTCTCGGCGAAGACGTCCTTGCGGTACATGAGGAAGGACGACTCGCCGTAGAACGGCTGGCCGTAGAGCTTGCCGTCCTCGGCCGTCAGGGAGTCCCGGAGCGGCTTGAGGATGTCGCCCTGGTCGAACGCCTTGTCCTTCTCGGCGTACTCGTCGAGCGTGTGGAGCCAGCCGTTCTTCGCGAAGAAGGGCACCTCGAAGTTGCTGATGGTCGCGACGTCGTACTGGCCGGCCTGGTTGGAGAAGTCCTGGCTGATCTTGTCGCGGACGTCGTTCTCCGGCAGGACGGTGAAGTTGACCTTGATGCCGGTGTCCTTGGTGAAGTTCGCGGCGGTCAGCTTCTGGAGTTCCACCATCTGCGGGTTGTTGACCATCAGCACGTTGACCGTCTCACCGTCCTCGGAGGTGGTGCCGCCCGCGCCGCTGCATCCGGCGAGGAGTGCCGTCAAGGCCGCTCCCACGCCCACACGTACGCCTATGCCACGTCGTCGCTGCTGGAGGGGCATGAGTTTCTCCTGATCATTCGGTTGCGGGTGTCGCTGAGAGATGGGTGTGAGGGGTGGAAAAGTCTGAGGGATTCGGGGTGGGAAAGATCTTGGTGGGGGCTTGAGGCCGTACGGGGCCCGCCCCCTGGCCGCATCGGCGGGGGTTGAAGAACGGGTGGGACGCGTCAGACGCGGATGACCTGGGGGCCGAGCAGCGAGTAGCGCTGCGCCTCCGCCGACGGGAGTCCGACGTCGGTGACGATCGTCTCGAAGTCACCGACATCGGCGAACCGGCAGAAGCTCACCGCGCCGAACTTGGTGTGAATGCCGGCGAACACCTTCCGGCGGGCGCTGCGCATGGCCTGGGCCTTCACCTCACTGACGGCCGGGTCGGGGGTGGTCAGCCCGTACTCGCGCGAGATGCCGTTCGCGCCGACGAACGCCAGGTCGATGACGAAGTCGGAGAGCATCCGGATCGCCCAGTGGTCGACGGTGGCGAGGGTGCCGCCGCGCACCCGGCCGCCGAGCAGCAGGACGGCGATCTTCTCGGCGTCGGCGAGTCCGTTGGCGACCGCCAGGGACGCGGTGACGACGGTCAGCGGCCGGTCCCTGGGCAGGGCCTCGGCGACGAGCTGGGGGGTGAAGCCCTCATCGATGAAGACCGTTTCCGCGTCGCCGATGAGATCGGCGGCGGCGACGGCGATGCGTGACTTCTGCGGTACGAGCCGGGTGGTCCGGACCGCGAGGGTCGTCTCGTAGCCGGCGCTCTCGACGGGATAGGCGCCGCCGTGGGTGCGCCGCAGGAGGCCGTGCTCCTCCAGGGCGTGCAGGTCGCGCCGGACGGTCTCCTTGGCCACGCTCAACTTGGCGGCCAAGGCGGTGACTTCCACCGACCCGTCACGTCGGGCGATCTCAAGAATCTCTCGTCGGCGTTCGTCCGTGTCCACGACACACACTTCCCTGCTCTGCTGCGGCTCAGCACCCGTTCGGGCTCATGGGTCGTTTCTACAAGCAAGAGCCCCGGCTCGACCAGGCTCTTCGCTGCTTTGAGTGTGACCGTTCATGCCCGATTGCTCGTTTGCGTATGTGCTGGTCGTACGGGGGATGCCGCACCCCGACGCCCGTTTCCGTGCCCGTTTGACGCCGATCGACGCCCGAACGGCGCCCGAAGCGGCGGGTGGGCTTCCGGAGCCCCGCCGGCTAAACGTGAGCTGCGTCCCGTCCGACCCCCCAAAACGGGCGCCCAAACGGGCAGGGAAACATGTACGGACCATGCACGGACCGACGCACGAATCGCCCAAGGACCACGGGCAAGTGCCTGGGAGTCACGGGCGAGCGGCGGCGCGGAGGGTACGCCGGATTGCTCGACGGGCCGGGAGTCAGATTGAGTCCGCGACCTTACACAGCACCGCGGCACTCGCGGGAATATCGTGGCTGAGCCGTACCGCACGGTGCGGCAGTTCGGCGAGACGAGACACCACCTCGGCGCGCGCGCTTTCCCGGCCGCCGCCGTCGACGCCCCGAGCCAGTCCGAAGACGTCCGGGTACCGGTCCTCCGTGGCGCCCGACATGAAGTCACCCTCTCCAAGTGTGCGGGTGCCGTAGCTGACGTCCGGCGTGGAGTCGGCGTCGACTTGGGGGAAGAGGAGGCCCGCCGCCCGGCCGCCGGTGGACAGCGGCAAGTCGAAGAGATCGGGGAACTGATCCGGGAACACCTGAACCTTCCGCTCTTGCTTCACACCGTTCCACAGCGGTGCGTGTTCGCCGGCCAGTAGCGCCTCGGTCACAGACTCGTGTTGAGTCGGATGGAAGCTTCCCCCAGCCTCCAAGTGCTCGCGCGCGGTGGCGTCCCAGCCCAGCGAGTGGAGCAGGCCGAGACCGACGGCGGCAGCAGACGGCCAGGGCACGACCTCGACGTCCCGCTCACCGGTCGGCCGGACCAACACCCGGTCGTTGGCGAGGAGCTGCCAGCCGTTCGATGCGAGGAGAACAGCGGTGGTGGTCTTGCCGGCTCCCTTGCCGCCGAAGGTAAGGAGAGTCGCGCCGTCGTCCGGCCTCACGACCGCGGAGGAGTGGAGCACCGCCCAGCCGTCCCGCAGGAGCTGGCCACGAATTGATTCCCGCGCGAGGCGCGAGGCGGCGAGGGCGAGAGGTTGCACGTCCGCACCTGCGAGGACGAGCCGGCCGGCGGAAGGCGTGCTGCGGTACGCAACTTCCTCTTCCAGCGATGCCGCCATGATGTCGTCGCCGTCACGCGCGACAAGGAGCGAGTGCTTCGCGTAGGACACCTCCTCCGTGGGCCGGCCGTCGTGGACGAGGCTGGTGATTTCCTCGTAGGCGGCGAGCTTGACGTCCGCGATCACGGCATGGTCGGCGTCGGACACGGTGTCGGCGCCCACGTCCGTGGCGTTCCACCAGGAGCCGAAGTAGCGCTGGGCCCAGTCCGTGACCTCCGGTCGGTTGCTGAGCACGGTGACGGCCGCGGTAGCGGCTTCGAGCCGGGTGGCAGTGATCATGAGGCGATCCTCTCGGTAGGAGCGGGGAGACGGGTATAGGCGTCGCGGAGACTGCCGGCCGCAGAGTCCAGACGCAGGCGTTCGGAACGGGTGAGCGGGGGCAGGCACGGGACGGCGTTGCCGCCGGTGAAGCGGAGTGGGATTCCGAGGTAGACGTCCCCGTACGGAACGGACAGCTCTTCCACGCCGTCGGCCAGCCCCAGGACCTTGCTCAGCGTCGACAGCACCGCACCAGTCGGCCCGTAGCGGGTACGGTCCATGCCCTTACGGATCAGCGCCGGCCGCCGCTGGAGGTCCTCCACGACCGCGTGCACCGAGATGGCGACCGGGCGACCGGCGACGGTGCTGGTGGACGCGCACACCACCGCACTGTCACCGTGCTCACCGATGACGTGCCCGCGAACGACGTCCGGGGACACCTGGGCGTACCGGGCCAGCAGCAGGCGGTACCGGGCGGAATCGAGATTCGACCCGATTCCGAAGACCCGGGTGCAGCCCGACACTTCGGCGAAGCGGCGAGCCATCAGGTCCACGGGGTTCGTCACGACGAGGATCGTCCCGCCGTACCTGCGGAGCTCACGCGCGAGGGCGCCGAGGGCCGGCGCGTTCGCGGTGGCGCCACCGCGCCGGATGTCCTGCGTGACGGTGTTCTTGAAGTCGGTACGGAGGGTGATCACTACCGCGTCGCAGCCGTGGAGGTCGACGGCCTCACCGGCCTCGACCAGCGTGCGTGAGCGGGTGGTGTGCGCGAGGTCCTGAAGGTCGGCAGTCAGGCCGTAAACCTGTGTGAACCGTCGGGACACAAGGAGAAGGCGTTCAGGTAAGGCGGCGGCAACGAGGCCGGCCGCGAGGGTCTGGCCGACGGCGCCCGTCCCGACGATCCCGACCACCGGGCCGCTCACCGGACGCGCCCGGCGGTGTGCTCAACCTCAGAGAAGACAGCGTCCAGGAGCCGGGGACCGGACGTCGCCCCGAGGAGAAGGGCGCTCACCCTGTCCACGACGCCCGCCACCATGCGAGCCTGCGCCACGAGTGACCGCTGATGGGGTGCCAGGAGGAGGCCCTGGGGTGCACTGAGGCATGTGCTCAGGATGTTCACCGTGTCCATGAGCCACAAGACCATGACCTCACGGAGCCGTCCCGCCCGCTCCCGCTCCGGCAGACCCGCGACGTGCCGGGCGAGGGTGGACGCTACCCCCTGAACGATCTGTTGCCCGGCATTCGGCTCCCGGTGCCCGACAGCGAGCAGAAGCGCCCGCCCGGTGAGCTTCGCGATGTCCGGTTGAGGCCCGGCTGCCCGTTGCAGGGCCGGGTCGATGAAGGTGAGGCGGGCGCCCTCAATGCAGACGTGCTCCGGCTTCAGGTCCCCGAACACCAACCTGCCTCGCTGGGATGAGATCGCATCCGCCATCCGGATCAGCCGCCACACTGCCGTCCCGACCAGATCTACGATCTCCTGGCGCTCATGGTCCCGCAGCGCTCTGCCCTGGCCGAGCGACCGCAGATAGGCCCTGCTGCTCATAACGTCGAACTTCCTGCGGAAGACCCCGACGACGGAACGTTCACCGATCGGCGCGGCTGCGCGCAGGCGGTCCGCGCCGACCCGACCGTGAAGATCGCTGAGGACCAGCAGAACCTCGTCGAGCAGAGCGCCCGTTTCCCACGGGCGGGCAGCCAGCTCGGCAATCAGAGGCGTCCCCGCCACCATGCGTGTAAGGAGGACCCCACGGTGCAGGCCGGCGGTCTCACACACGTGAGGCTCACCGAGCCTGCGAAGGAACTCCAGGTGCTGCGCCTCGCGCGCGGTCAGCAGATCGGCGCTCTGGACGTAGGCGCGTTGGGCGTCCTGGACCTCCGCCCACGTCCCTCCTGCGCCCCGCAGGAGGGACACCAACGACATACCTAACCAACTGTATTTGGCGATCAACTCCTCGCCGTCCACCGTGACCCGGCAGACGTACGACGTGACGCTCGGGCATCGAGGGCCGGGAACCACCTTCTTGTCCGGCCAGAGCTCCCTCACCGCCTGGGTAATGATCCGCTGGGACACGGTGTGCAGACTCATTGCGCTCACCGTTGTGTTCTCGCTTGTCGTGAGTGTCACCGACCGCCTCCTTGTGGGTTCGCGCCTCATGGGTTGCAGATCGCGTACGCCAGCGATCCCAAGAGCGCGGCGAGGACCAAGACGTACATCACCTGTTCCGCCCGCCTACTCACCAGCTTCGGCTTGGTGCTCAAGACTTGGGGACGGGGGCATGCCATCACTGCTGGCTCCGCATTTCTGCGCTGCCGTCATCGACGCAGAAGGCCCAGACGAGTTTGCCGATGCCTACGCGATCGCTGACTCCCCAGCGGCCACCGGTCAGCGCGTCGACACGGGCAAGACCGCCCTCGCAGTCGGCTTCCGCTGACGGCTCGCGGCGCTGTGGTCTGGCTTCATGGGCGTCGTGCACCTCAATCCGCACACCGTTACTCAGAAGCTGGTAGCGCGTCTCGATCAGGCGTCCGGGGACATGACCGTGTCGCAGGCTGTTGGTCAGCAGTTCCGACAAAACCAGTTCGGCAGATACCGCGATCTTGAGCTGGCCCCACGCCTTCAAATGCTGGAGAAGGAGACGGCGAGCCTTTCCCACCGAACGGGCGCTGTTCAGCCAGCGTTTCACCACCAGCGGAGGGCCTGGGGCAGGAGACGGATCCGTGTCGGCGGCAGGATGCCGCGCCGGCGGCCCCTCCTCGGCGGTCATCACATCTCCCCGCGAATTGCGGGCACTCCTGGGGTGCCCGAGCGGTTCGAATTTCATCATCTTTCCTTCCATCGGAGCTTCGGGCCCGGTCAACCGGACGACCAGGCAGAGGAATTGGAGGCGGTGTTCATCCAATGGGCGCCTCATCGGGAGCAGACAGCTCAGCCCACACGCGCTTCCCCCACGGCAGGGGATCCCAGCCCCACCTCTCCGACACCGCGTCGACAATGGTCAGACCACGTCCGGCCTCCTCGGTGGGGCCGGTCTCGCGGGGTGTCGGCTCGGCGCGGCAGGTGTCGATGACCGCGACGTGGATGGAGCGCTCGTCCTGCCTGGTGATGGCCACACGGATCGACTCGCCCTGTCCGTGGTGCACCGCGTTCGCCACGAGTTCCGAGACCACGAGCTTCGCGTCCTCGGCGAGCACGTCGAGGCGCCAGTTCCTCGACGCATGGTCCACCAGGAGTCGGGCCACTTGGGCAGCCTCGGTGATGCGAGGCAGTGTCTCGCCGAAGAACAGTGCCCCTTCGACGGACACCCCGGCGAAATTGCGACGACGTGGCATGCAGGATGTCGGGTAAGTGGGCCTGGCTGTTGGGGTGTTCACGGCTTCCGTCGCCCTTACTGTCGGAGTCGAGTGGCGTGGTTTGGATGAGACCGGAGTTCGTTGTGCGACCTCTTTCGGCGCCTTCACGTCAACCTCGGCAGCAGGCAGAAGGAACCCTTCTACAGCCAAGTCAGGTCGTGTACGGCGGCCAGCAACAACAACAGGCCGATAAATGCCAGGAAGCCGAAGCAACTCGGTATCGAAAGCGTGTGAAGACAGCCCCCGCCGATCTCCAGCGACGGACCAGGCGCCGGGGTGGCTGGCGCCCTGACGACCTGTGGAGGGGGAGACGGTTGGGCCTTCACTGCCGCACCTCGGCAGCTCGTTTCTGTGCGCTCGGCATTGCTCTGAACTCCCAGGCGGGTCGATGGTCAACAGGTGCGTTGGTGCCCCGTGTACAAGCCAACTCCCGTGAAACCGCCTCTGCCGGACCTTCCGGCGGACATTCGGCCGGACTTTTCACAGCAAGCGGACTTTCCCTGCGCCGGGAAGTCGCTACCGTCAGAAGCATTCAGATCAACGGAGGTGACGGCGTGCCAAACCTGACGCCCTTCGAACACGCCTGTCGCCTGAGCGGCTGGGAACGACCGGCGGACTTTCTTCGGGACTTCCACGCCACGGCGGGGGTTCTCGGCGAGCCCATCACGCTGACCGACCGCCAGCTCCGCCGGTGGCGCCAGCCCGCACCACCCGCACCACGGGCGCGCGCCTGGCGAACGCTGCACGCCATGTTCGGCTTCTGTCCGAGCGAGCTCGGGTTTCCTGGACCGCCGCCAGGTGCCACCGTGGGGGGCGCACCACCCACCGCACTGAAAGGCACAGACATGGACCGGCGCGGTTTCCTCAACGATTCCATCGGCGCCGCAGTCGGCATGAGCCTCCCCGCACACCTGCGGCCGCTGAGCCCGGCCGGAGAGACGGGCGCCGTCGGCACCACCCATCTCCTCGAACTCCGGGCCGGCCTGCGGTCCCTCTTCCAACTCGATGACGCCTACGGCGGGGACGAGGTGCGGTCGCTGTCCGTACGGCATCTGCGCCGCGTCCGACGCATCATCAGCACCCGCCCCTGCTCGGATACGATCCGCCGTCAACTCCAGCTTCTTGCAGGGGAGTCGGCCGAGCACTGCGGATGGTTGGCGTACGACGCGGACGACCAGGACGCCGCTCGCCACTACTGGGGGGAGGCGCTGACCACCGCGACCATGCTGAAGGACGTCAACCTGGAGATCATGATCTTCTCCACCATGAGTTTGCAGGCTTGCTACGAGGGCCGCGCACGCGACGGTCTCGACCTCGCCAGGGCCGCTCAGGAGCGCGCTTCCCGTCTCGGCTCGCCCACGCTCCGATCGCTCATCGCCTCTAGAGAGGCTCGTGCTCTGTCCCTTCTGGGGGACGGAAAGGGAGCCAGCCGAAAACTGTCCGAGGCGATGCGACTCGTGGACCAGGCAGACGCCGGGCGCCCGTCCCCGGAGTGGACCGCGTTCCACGGACACGCCGAGCTGAACTTCGCCCAGGGGCTGCTCTACGAGGAGGCCGGCCACCACCACTCCGCGACCCAGTTCCTCCGCGCTGCGCTCGTCCACCAGGACCGCACCTACGGCCGCAACAGGGCACTCTACCGGCTCACCCTGGCCCGCAACCTGGTCGAGGACGGCGAGGTCGACGAGGGCGCGGCGCAAGCCGTCGAGAGCCTTGAGCACCTGGAAGAGGTCGAGTCGGGCCGCGTCACGCGGAGACTCAACGAGGTGTCCGGCCTGCTTCGGCACCGCGATGCCGACAGCGCCCGCCAGGCCGTGGACAAGCTGACGGCGTACACCCAATCGAAGGTAGCGGCATGACACCCGCCGAGGTGCTGACCTACGACCTCTACGAGGGCAAGGAGGCCGCCGCCGCGCTGGATACCTTTCTTCCGACGTACGAAGAGGTGTACGCCGAACCTCCGTACAGCGAGGCCCCCAGCGATGTCGCCGAGTTCATCGAGCACTATCAGATCCATGTCCAGCGGGATCGCATGCGACTGATCATCGCCCGCGACGGAGACGAAATCGTCGGCTTCACCTACGGCTATCTGCTGCCCGCCTACACGTCATGGTGGACCAACATCCAGGAAGAGCTCCCCGAGGACTTCACCCGCGAAGACGGCAAACGCACCTGGGTCATCATCGAACTGGCGGTCCGTAGGCCGTGGCGTCGCCGCGGTGTCGCCGCCACGCTCCACGCCGCACTCCTCGATGGCCTCCACGTCGAGCGGGTGACGCTCACCGTCCGACCGGAGCCCGAGGCGGCCCCGGCACAGTCCGCTTACAAGTCGTGGGGCTACCGCACCGTCGGCGTATCGCATCCGTGGGAGGACGCGCCGTTCTACACAGCCATGGTGCTCGAACTCGACGGCGAGCCCGCCCAAAGCTGACCAGCACGCCGACGCCGAAGGCCCGTGGCGGGTCACGGAGACAGGCTCCGTGACCCGCCGCGGGCCCCACGCGCGGTCAGCGATAGACCCCGAACTCGTAGAGCGAGTAGCCCCACGGGGTGCCGCGTTCGGTCCCGTTCACCCGTACGTACCGGGCGGCGCTCGTGACCGCGATGTCGTCGATGCCTCCGTCACCCCCGGTCACGGTCCGCAGGGTGCTCCAGTCCTGCCCGTTGTCGGACGCCTGGACGGTGTAACTCTTGGCGTACGCGGCCTCCCAGGCGAGCTGGATGTGCTTGAAGTCGGTCCGCGCGCCCAGGTCGACCTGGATCCACTGCGGGTCGGCCCAGTCACTGGCCCACCGGCTGCCGAAGTCGCCGTCGACGGCGTTGGCCGCCGGGCACGGGCAGCCGACGCTGTCGGGCTGGAAGGACGACGCCGTGGCCGGCTTCCCCCTGGCCACGTTGGTGCCGTCGACGGGCGGCGGCACGACCTTGAAGGACTTGGTCTCGATCCCCACGTTGCCCTTGCCGTCGGACGCCTTGATGTAGACCTTCCACACCCCGAGCCGGTCGGGCGCGGTCACGGTGAAGTCCCCGTTGCCCTCGGCGGTGAACCGCGCCGGGGTCAACTGGCCGCTGTTGTCGATGTACTTGCTGTTGACCAGCACCTCGTAGCTCAGCGCGTCACCGTTCGGGTCCGTGATGTCCGACGTGACCTTGAAGGGACGTCCGGCCGGTACGGAAGTGGCGCCGTCGACGGCCATGTTGGAGATCACCGGTGGCTTGTTGTCGCCGGCGGTGCTCCTGCCGTACGCCTCCTTCACCGCGTAGTAGGAGAGGCGCTTCTGGCCCGCGGGCAGCAGGTTGAACCAGACACCGCCGAAGTCGTACTCGGTGCCGTAGTGGAAGAGCGTCGCTCCGAGCGCGACACCCTCGTGGCCGATGACGCAGTTCCACGCGTCCTTGTAGCCCTGGGCCTTCGCCGTGTCGGCGGGCTCCGACGCCACACCGTTCACGTCGTCGTCCACCTCCCACTCACCGGCGGGGCCGCCCTCGGTGACGATGTAGGGCTTGGTGTAGCCGCCGGCGTTCCAGGTCTCCTCGATGTTGCAGACGTCGGCGTAGGAGTTGACCGCGTACAGATCGAGGTCGGGCGAGTTGCGCTGGTAGTAGGGCCAGGCTCCGGTCCAGGCGTCGGTCGAGGTCACGGGGTGGTTCGGGTCGACCGAGTGGATCTTCTTGGCGATATCGTTGACGAAGGTCGTGTACGCGTTGCGCTGCTGCTCCAGCGCGTCGCCGCTGTAGCAGTTCTGGAGGCCGAGTACGGACTCGTTCCCGACGTTCCACATCAGCACACCCGCGTGGTCCTTGTAGGTCTCCACCCACTTCGGGAACTCGGCGAGCATGTCGTTCTTGTACTGGGTGTCGGTGAGGTAGTTGACGCAGCCGCCGCTGCCGGGGCCGCCGCCGGGCTGGAGCCAGAAGCCGGCGATGACCTTGATGCCGTTGGCGGCGGCGGAGTCGAGGAGGGGCTTGGTGGTGCCGTCGGTGCCCCAGGTCCGGACGGTGTTGACGCCCATGGAGGCCACATCGGGCATGTAGGTGCCGGCGTCGGCGAAGGCCGGGCCCCAGGTCAGGCCCTTGACCTGGTACGGCGCTCCGTCGACGGTCAGCTGCCAGGCACCCTGGGACCCGGTGACCTTGACGACGCTGCCCGCCGCCTGCGCGGGAGCGGCGGCCGGGACGGTCACGGCGAAGGCCGCGAGAAGGGTGGTGGCGGCGACCGACGCCAACGTACGGAGGCGGCCTGGCGCGGATCTCGGAAAGAGTCGTGAATCGCTCATGAGTCACCTGTGGGGAGAGTGCGGGCGGAGGGATATGGGAGGCGCGCAACGTGATGGGAGAGCGCTCTCCCACCGGGGCGTTCTCCGCCCCGGCGGAAGAGCGCCTTCGGTCACGGCAGTTCGTAGTCCTCGTTCAGGGCCGCACCGGCCCCGGGATTGTTCTGGTCGTAGCCGCGCGCGTCGCACTGGAGGCCGCCCACGACACAGTGGTTGACCATGGCGGCCAGCGTGGCGTTGTCCCAGGCATTGAAGAAGTCGTAGTGGAAGGAGTGTCCCGTTCCACTGGCGAGTCTCACCTTGGACATGTCCCCGTTCACCGGCCAGGCCATCTTGAACTCGACCATCGGCAGCGCCACCGGGTGCGACGTCGGGCAGACGTCCTGGTTGGCGCCCTGGACCAGCGGATAGGCCATATGGCTCTTGTGGTCCGGGGTGTCCAGATACCTTCCGTCCCAGCAACTGGGCGCCTGGAAGCGGAGGTTGAGCTGGACATCACGGGTGTCCGGGCAACTGAGCGGGATCTCGGTGTTGTTGAACGAGTTTCCGCACTCCCAGCCCTCCACCCAGCCCGGGTGGTCGCGGAACTCGTCGGCCGTCTGCGTCGGGCTGCCGACCACGAACCGCAGGCCCTTCGGGAACGGCCGGACGGTGCGGTAGTCGGTGACTCCCGCCTTGTAGTAGATGACCTGCGGGCCGATGGGCCGTACCGGCGTGTCCCCGTTGAGCAGGGTCGGCATCCAGTACGCGGACCGGTCGCCCGGCGCCTTGCACGCGGTGGTGCCGGCGTCCAGCGAGGCCGTGGTGCTGTTGGCGTCGGTGGTCCTGTTGCCCATGAAGGTGTGGTCGTGCGAGGCACCCGGCTGCCCCGGATAGACGATCGGGTCGTCCGGCCTGGTGTGGGTGACCTCGCAGTTGGCCTGGAACTCGTGGAAGTAGCGGTGCGGCGGCAGTTCGTCCGACGGTACGACGCCGGTGACCGGCGGGTTCGCCGGTATGTAGCCGTCGCCGTCGGGGTCGTCGCCCGAGGGTACGGGGACGGCCGGGGGCATCTTGTGTCCCGCGTGGGACGCGGCCGTGGTGCCGCGGCCGTTCCCGGGGTCGGCGGTAGCGGTGTCCGTGATCGCGGTCAGACCCATGGCCACCAGGGCCAGGGCGGTGAAGACGAGCAACGCGGACACCAGGGTGGTTCTGCGGAGTCTTTCGGCCATGCGGACCTCCATGCCGCTCTTCGTCCGCATACGCGTCGTATGCGGTGGGGGGAGAGAGTGGTACTGGACGGTGCACCGCGGGGAGCGGCTCCCGGATCCGAAGGACCGTCAAGATCACCGCGATCACCTCTCGATCGCCGGAATCACTGCGGGAGAGCGCTCTCCAAAGCCAGGCCAGTGTTACGCCGCCGCTGAGAGAGTGTCAAGAGTTGGTGAACGATGACCCGTACGGACCCCACTTCCGCCCAAGAGGTGAACGGAATCGACGCGCCCGACCCGGAATGCGGAAGAATGCGGGGCGGCTTGAACATCGATGAACAGCCCCGTCCGCCGGTACGTACACCTCTACCGCCGGACGAGGCACATCCGACGGAGACCCAGGAGCACACACGCATGAGTGGTACTGCCCAGATCGGCGTCACCGGGCTCGCGGTGATGGGCCGCAACCTCGCCCGGAACTTCGCCCGCAACGGCTTCACCGTCGCCC
Source organism: Streptomyces sp. NBC_01716 (assembly GCF_036248275.1). Taxonomy (NCBI): domain Bacteria; kingdom Bacillati; phylum Actinomycetota; class Actinomycetes; order Kitasatosporales; family Streptomycetaceae; genus Streptomyces; species Streptomyces sp. NBC_01716. The sequence goes on from NZ_CP109181.1 coordinate 862,529, forward strand.
TGCACAACCGCACAGCGTCGAAGACCCACGCCCTGGTCGACGAGTTCGGCGACGAGGGCGTCTTCGTACCCGCCGACTCGGCCGAGGAGTTCGTCGCGGCGCTGGAGCGCCCGCGCCGTCTCGTCATCATGGTGAAGGCCGGCGACCCGACCGACGCCGTGATCCAGGAGTTCGCGCCGCTGCTCGAAGAGGGCGACGTCATCATCGACGGCGGCAACGCGCACTTCGCGGACACCCGGCGCCGCGAGAAGGAACTGCGCGAGCGCGGTATCCACTTCGTGGGCGTGGGCATCTCCGGCGGCGAGGAGGGCGCGCTGCACGGACCGAGCATCATGCCGGGCGGCTCCACGGAGAGTTACGCGTCCCTCGGCCCGCTGCTGGAGCGCGTCGCCGCGAAGGCTCCGGACGGCGCCCCGACGGTCGCGCACATCGGCCCCGACGGCGCCGGTCACTTCGTGAAGATGGTGCACAACGGCATCGAGTACGCCGACATGCAGCTGATCGCCGAGGCGTACCACCTGCTGCGCGCGGTCGCCGGCTACTCCCCCGAGAAGATCGCGGAGACGTTCCGGACCTGGAACACCGGGCGGCTCGACTCGTATCTGATCGAGATCACCGCCGAGGTGCTGGCGCACCAGGACGCCGAGACGGGGAAGCCCTTCGTCGACGTCGTGGTCGACCAGGCCGAGCAGAAGGGCACCGGGCGCTGGACGGTGCAGATCGCCCTCGACCTCGGTGTGCCGGTCTCCGGCATCGCCGAGGCGGTCTTCGCCCGCTCGCTGTCGGGGCACGCCGCGCTGCGGGACGTCTCGCAGACGCTGCCGGGCCCGAAGGCGACCGCGCTGAGCGAGGCCGAGGCGGCGCGCTTCGCCGACCAGGTGGAGCAGGCGCTGTACGCGTCGAAGATCGTGTCGTACACCCAGGGCTTCCACCAGATCCAGGCGGGCAGCGAGGAGTACGGCTGGAACATCGACCTCGGCTCGGTCGCCGCGATCTGGCGTGCGGGCTGCATCATCCGGGCGGCGTTCCTGGACCGGATCAGGGGCGCGTACGACGCGCAGCGCGATCTGCCGAGCCTGCTGGCGGACAAGCAGTTCGCCGAGGAGATCGGCGCGGCGCAGGACGACTGGCGCGAGGTGCTCGCGACGGCGGTGCGGCAGGGTGTGCCGACCCCGGGCTTCGCTGCGGCGCTCTCGTACTACGACGCACTGCGCGCGGAGCGGCTGCCGGCCGCGCTCACGCAGGGGCAGCGGGACTTCTTCGGTGCGCACACCTACCGGCGTACCGACCGCGAGGGGTCGTTCCACACCCTGTGGGGCGGGGACCGCACGGAGGTCTCCGGCTGACCGGGCAAGCGTGTCCGTCAGGTCCCGCCTGAGCGGGGCCTGAGGAACGACCGGACGCCGGCGGGCAGTTGCCCCGTCGGCGTCCGGTCGTTCCCGCTTCCGTACGAAGGCACCGGCGGGCCTTCCTTTCGGGGGTGGGGAGTTGGGGGTACGCGGGGGGGGCCGGCCGTGGCTCAGGCGCGGCGGATCGTGATGTCACCGACCCCGGTCCGGGCGTGCACCTCGACGGTCTCGTCGGAGTCGGCGGGGCCGCTGGAGGAGCCGAGCGAGTTGCGTACCGTGCCGTACTTGGTGTTCACGTCGAGCCAGGCGGCCGTGTCTTCGTGGATGCCGACTTCGAGGTCGCCGACGGAGGTGCGGAGGTCGAACCGGCCTCGGCGGGCGTCGGCGACACGAATCCGGCCGTTGGAGGACATCACCTCGGCTCCGGCGTGGGCGACGCCGATCTCGATCCGGCCGTTGGCGGACTTGGCGCCGACGCCGCTGTGGGCGACGCCGACGGAGATGTCGCCGTTGGCCGCGTTGGCCTTGAGGCCGCCGGTGACTTCACCGATCTCGGTAGCGCCGTTGCCGTTCTTCACCGTCGCGGTGCCCGCGACGGTGCCGATCTCGACCCGGCCCGCGCCGATGACCTCGACGTCTCCGGTCGAGCGGGCCAGGCGGATGTCGCCGTGGTCGGTCTTGAAGTCGCCGCCGGCCACCTCGTCCACCTGGAGGTCCCCGAGCGAGGTCTTGAGCGTGACGTCCCCGAGGCGGCCCTCGCAGAAGAACCCGCCCAGGGACGTGGTGGCCCGGACATCCGATCCGGCGGGCAGCTCGATGCTCACCTCGATGGTGCCCGGCTTGCCGAACAGGGACCGTTTCTTCGGTGTCTTGACGGTGAGACGGCCACCGGAAAAGGTGACCTGCGTCTGCTGCACGGCACGTACGTCGTTGTCGTCGGATCCGTTGCTCGGCAGCACCTCGACGACGGTCTCGGTGCGCTTGCCCGCGATGACGCGGGCGGTGCCGGAATCCAACTCCAGGGTGACGGAGATCGGTTGGGGGGTCTCGAAAGCAGGCATGGCTGTACCGTCCTCATGGCTTGGGTGGTTGATCCCGCTGCTGAGGCGGGTGTTGAGGCTCGGAGTTCTGTCGCCGCGTCAGCGGACCCAGCCGGTGAAGCCCCGGCCGCCCGAGTCCTTGCCGCGGCCCGCCGGGCTCGTGCGCTCGCCGCCGTCGAGTGCGGTCGACACGGCCCGTACCAGCCAGGCGTTCACCGACAGGCCCTCCGCGGTCGCAGCGGCCTCGGCGCGGGCCTTGAGATGGGCGGGGAGGCGGAAGTTGATCCGTGCCACGGCGCCGTCGTCGCCGTCCCCGGGCGGCGGTGGCGGCGGCAGGGCCGCGGGGGCCGCGACCGGCTCCCGCTCCTCCCGGAACGGCTCGGGGGCGGGCGGCGCCGTCACCACGAACTCCGGGTCGAGTCCCCGGAGTCGAACGTCGACCGAGCCCGGCGCGAGCTCCCGCGTGACCTCGCCCATGGCGGCGGACAGTGCGTTGAGGAGGGTGAGGCGGGCGGCGGATTCCAGGGGCGCGGTGAGCCGTTCGGCGAGGGCGCGGGCGTCTTCGCCGCCGGCGTCCGCGGCGACGGCCAGCTCTTGCCGGAGGTTGTCGACGTAGGGCGTGAGGTCCATGACGCCATCATGGCACATCGATGGCGCTATTGCGAGCCAGATGGGCCACCTCTCCGGCGAGGCGGCTACGACCTGCGACTTCGCATTCGGATTCATTCGTCATGATGCCGTGCTGGCAGTGGCATGGCTTGCGATAGATCCACAGTGACACCACGATGGCGCCATGTGGACCACTGGGGCAACACGCCGGTGGCGCGGGTCAATTGCCCGCGGCTGCTTCACACAACGTTCACCGGCTGTGCTTCCCACCGGATGAAACCGGACCGCCGAACGCCCCTAGGGTCGCACCGGTTTCAGGCAATGTGGCTATACACGAAAGGTCGTGATTCGGGATGGAAGCGTTCCGGGAGAAGCGAAGAAGAAGGAGCCGATCGGCTCTGTTCGGCGGTGGCATGGTCGCGGCTCTGGCCGGGCTGGTGGCCTCGCTCGCCGCCGGTACGACCGCCGTCGCCGAGCCCTCCGCCGCCCAGGTGCGGCACCCCGTGGAGTACGTGGATCCGCTGATCGGGTCCGCGAACGGCGGCAACACCTACCCCGGCGCGAACCTGCCGTTCGGCATGATCGCCTGGTCCCCGACCAGCACCAGGGGCGACCAGACCGACACCGGCGCGGCCAACGGCTACTCGTACAACGCGACCCGTATGCGCGGCCTCAGCCTCACCCACGTCAATGGCGCCGGGTGCCACCCCGGGGCCGCGGGTGACGTGCCGATCATGCCGTTCGTGGGCGACGTCGACAGCTCGCCGTCCGCCGACACCAAGGACGCGAAGTACGCTGCGGACTTCTCGCACGACAACGAGAAGGCGGAGCCCGGCCGTTACCGCGTGGGGCTCAACTCGGGCGCCGCGGCCGATCTCGCGGTCAGCGAGCGGGCCGGTGTCGCGGACTTCAGCTTCCCGGCCGACAAGCCGGCCAATCTGCTCTTCCGGGTCTCCAACTCCCTGAACGGCAGCGAGGACGCGCACGTCGAGATCGACGAGAAGGCGCGCAAGGTCACCGGCTGGGTGGAGACCGGGGCGTTCTGCGGGCGGCGTGCCAACGGCGGTGTGAACAACCGCAACAGCTACTACCGCCTCTACTTCACCGCTTCCTTCGACCGCGCCTTCTCCGGCGTCGGCACCTGGAAGAACGACCAGTTGTCCGCCGGCTCGACCACGGCCGACGGCGGCGAGGGCTACAAGACCGGGGCCGACCGCGCCGGCCAGGGTTCCGGCGGTTACGTCAGCTTCGACACCGCACAGGACAACGATGTCAGCATGCGGCTCGGCATCTCGTACGTCTCACTCGCCGGCGCCGAGGCCAACCTTCGCGGGGAGATACCGTCCCGGTCGAGCGTGGCCGACGTGGCTGCGAAGGGCCGGGCGGCCTGGGACCGGCAGTTGCGCGACGTCGCGATCAGCGGCGGCAGCGAGGCGCAGCGCACCGCGTTCTACACCGCGCTCTACCACTCGCTCCAGCAGCCCAACCTGATCAGCGACCGGGACGGCCGCTATTCCGGGATGGACCGCAAGACACACCGCGTGGCGCACGGTCAGAAGGCGCAGTACAGCAACTTCTCCGGCTGGGACCAGTACCGCGCGCAGGTGCAGTTGCTCGCCCTCCTGGAGCCGCGCGTCGCCGGTGACTTCGCCCAGTCGCTGTTCAACTTCTCGAAGCAGAACGGCGGCGTGTGGGACCGCTGGGTGCACATCAGCGGCGCGACGCATGTGATGACGGGCGACCCGACGGCCGCGACGCTGGCGACGTTCTACGCCATGGGTGTACGGAACTTCGACGCCAAGGGTGCGTTCGACTCCCTCTACCGGCAGGCCACCGTCCCGCACCCGGACGGGCTCTCCGACGCCGGCTGCCCCGGTCAGTGCGAGGGGCAGCGGCCCAATCTCGCCCAGTACCTCGACTCGCACTACGCGGCGCAGGACGTCTGCCACTGCTGGGGCGGCGCCGCCGAGACCCTGGAGGACTCCGTCGCCGACGCCGCGCTCGCCCAGTGGGCGCGGGAGCTCGGCCGCGACCGGGAGTACCGGGAGCTGAGTGAGCGGGGCGGCTACTGGAAGAACGTGTTCAACCCCCAGGCCACGGCGGGTGCCGGCTACATCCAGGCCAGGAACCTGGACGGCAACTGGGTCACTCCCTTCAACCCGGCGTCCGACCGCGGCTTCGCGCAGGGCAGCGCGGCCACGTACACCTGGATGGTCCCGCAGGACGTACAGGGCCTGGCCGAGGCGATGGGCGGCCGGGACACGGCGGCGGCCCGGCTGGACCTCTTCTTCCACAAGCCGGACGGCTCCTGGTCGATCCGCGGCGGCGACGCCCTGCGCTACGACCCCACGAACGAGCCGGGCATCCACGCGCCCTGGCTCTACAACGCGCTCGGGCAGCCCTGGAAGACCCAGGAGACCGTCCGCGAGATCGTCGACACGGTGTACGGGACCGGTCCTTCGGGGCTCCCGGGCAACGACGACCTCGGCACGATGTCCGCCTGGTACGTCTTCGCGGCGCTCGGCGTCTACCCGCAGGCCCCCGGCCGGGGCGATCTGCTGCTGACGGCTCCGCTGTTCCCGCGCGCGGTGGTCGCGGGCGCGGACGGGCGGCGCGCGATCACCATCACGGCTCCGGCGGCTTCGGACGCGAACCAGTACGTGGACGAGGTCCGGCTGAACGGCCGGGTCCGCGACGCTTCGTGGGTCGACTCCGCGCTGGTACGCCGCGGCGGTTCGCTCACCTTCACCCTCACGGACCAGCCGGACACGACATGGGCGACGAGGCCGGGCACACTGCCCCGCTGATCGCACCGCGTGAGACGCCCTTGTAGGCCTTTGCCGGGCGACGCCGAAGCCCTCGACCTTCGTGGTCGGGGGCTCCGGTGCGTACCTCTCATGTTCGAGCGGGTGGGTGGCCTGATCCAATGGACGCGCCTCGGCCCACCGGGCCCGGCTGGGGCTCCGGGTCCGGGACCGGGTCGGGGCCCGGAGGACTGGGGATCGGGTCCGGGGTGGGGCCCGGCGGGGGTCCGGGAACGGGCGATGGACCCGGCACGGGGCCGGGGGCGGGGCCCGGTTCGGGGCCGGGCGGGCCCGGCGGGGGTTTGGGCGAGGGCGGTACGGGGTCGGGATACGGATGGGTCATGCCAGTCCTCCAAAGGTACGGACTCGTGCGTTCCCAATGTCTCGCGATGCGCGTGCCCACGCGCGCCGGGTCCACTCATGACAGGCCCGCCGCATCACCCCCGCCGGCCTCACCAGCGCCCGGAGTCCGCCTTCAACCGGGCCTCGGCGGCGCGCACGGTGTCCTCGTCGGCCGCGGGCGCCACGGTCACCTCGTCGGGGTGGCGCTGCGCCCACCTGGCGGCGTACGGGCACAGCGGTACGACGGGTACGCCCTCGCGGCCGGCCATCTCGTAGAACTCCTTCACCAGCGTGCCCGCGATGCCCTTGCCCTCGTGGCCCTGCTCCACCACGGTGTGGACAGCCACGAGCGCGGCCGGGGCACCGCCCAGCACGAAGTAGCCGACGACGCCGACGAGCTCGTCGCCCTCGTACGCCTCCAGCCGGCCCTGTGCCCGGTTGTCGCGGATGTCGGTCTCTGCCATGGCTGGTCCGTCTCCCTGGTCGTCGGCGAAAACGCTCCGGGTGCTCTCGTGCTCTCCGTACGAGGCGGAGGCCCGCCGGAATCATCCGGCGGGCCTCCGTCGGAAGCAAGTGGACCCCAGGCGGACCCCGATGCCTCAGGTGATCGTCAGGGTGTCCTTGGCGGTGGCCGTCGAGCTGGTGCCGACGATGATGTCGACCGTCCCCTCCTCGACCACGAAGCGCCCGTCCGGATCGTTGGTCCAGAAGCCGAAGTCGTCCGCGCCGAGACTGAAGCGCACGGTGGTGGACGCCCCGGCCGCGAGGGTCACGCGGCGGAATCCGCGCAGTCGCCGTACCGGCTGCACGATGCTCGCGACCGGGTCGCGCAGGTACAGCTGGACGACCTCGTCCCCCTCGCGCTCCCCCGTGTTGCGTACGGTGACGGCGACCTCTACGGTGCCGCCCTCCCTCAGGGACCCGGCGGTGACGGAGCCCCGGCTGAGGGACGGCTCGGTGAGCGTGAAGGTGGTGTAGCTCAGGCCGTGCCCGAACGGGTAGCGCGGGCCGTCGGCCACGTCCAGATAGCGGGAGACGTAGCGCTGGTCCGGGTCGGCCGGGTCGTAGGGGCGGCCGGTCCGTTCGTGGTTGTAGTTGACGGGGATCTGGCCGACCGTACGGGGGAAGGACGCCGGGAGCCGGCCGCCGGGGTCGACGTCGCCGAACAGCACGTCGGCGACCGCGTTCCCGGCCTCCATACCGGGGTGCCAGGCCTCCAGGACGGCCGGGGCGTCGTCGGCCCAGTCGCCGAGGGTGAGCGGGCGGCCGTTGACGAGGACGACGACGTACGGCTTGCCCGTCGCCGCGACCGCGGCGATCAACTCCTCCTGCCGGCCCGGCAGTCCGATGTCGCTGCGCGAGTTCCCCTCGCCGCTGATGGCGGGGCTCTCCCCCACGACGACGACGGTGACGTCGGCGGCCCGCGCCGCCGCGACGGCGGCCGGGAGCGTGCCGGTGTCCTGCCCGGTGGCGTCGATGCCAAGGGCGTGGGTCACCTCGGCGTCCGGTACGGCGGCGCGTACGCCGTCCAGCACCGTGACGGACCGGAACTTCTCCGCACCGGGTCCCGCCCAGGTGCCCTGGAGATCGTCGGAGTCGCCGAACGGCCCGACGACGGCGACCGATCCGACCGTTTTCACGAGCGGCAGCGCTCCCTCGTTCCTCAGCAGCACCATGGAGCGCGCGGCGGCCGTACGGGCTGCCGACCGGGCCCGCGCCGTCGGGCCGGGGATCTCGGCCGCCTCCGGCACGTACGGGTCGTCGAAGAGCCCGAGGCGGAACTTGACGCGCAGGACGCGGGTGACCGCGTCGTCCAGCCGCGCGGCGTCGATCCGCCCCTCGCTGAGCAACTTCCGTCCGTGGTCCGCGACATGGGTGCTGACCATCTCCATGTCGACACCGGCGTTGACGGCGAGTGAGGCCGCGTCCGCGCCGTCGGCGGCGAAGCCGTGCGGGATGAGTTCCTGCACTCCCGACCAGTCGCTGACGACGAAGCCGTCAAATCCCCAGTCCTGCTTGAGGATTCGGGTGAGGGTGTGCTCGTTGCCGTGCGCGGGGACACCGCTGATGGTGTTGAACGCGGCCATGACCGTGGCCACTTGGGCGTCCACGGCCACCTTGAACGGCGGCAGGTAGTGATTGCGCAGCCGCGCCTCGGACACGTCGACGGTGTTGTAGTCCCGGCCGCCCTCGGGCCCGCCGTACGCGACATAGTGCTTGGCGCAGGCGGCGATCCGGTCCTTCGCCCTCAGGTCGCCGCCCTGGTAGCCGCGTACCTTGGCCGCCGCCAACACGGCGTTCAGATACGGGTCTTCGCCGCCGGACTCGGCGATCCGGCCCCACCGAGGCTCGCTGGTGACGTCCATCATCGGCGCGAACGTCCAGTGCACGCCGTTGGACCGTGCCTCGGCCGCCGAGACCGACGCGTCGAGCTCGGACACCGCCGGGTCGAAGCTCGCGGCCTGCGCGAGCGGGATCGGGAAGGTTGTCCAGAAGCCGTGGATGATGTCGAGGCCGAAAATCAGCGGGATGCCGAGCCGGGACTCCTCGACCGCGATCCGCTGGAGTGCGTTGCTCTCCCTGGCGCCGTGGATGTTCAGTACGGAGCCCAACAGGCCCGCGCGGGCGGCCTCTTCGGCCTGCCGGGTCTGGGTGCCGCCGGGGCCGGTGGCTCCCGCCCAGGCGAGCTGCTGGAGCTGGCCGAGCTTCTCGTCCTCGGTCATCCGGGCGAGCAGTTCGGCGACGGGGCGGTGGTACGGGTCGGCCGGGGTGGCGGCTTGCACGACGTGTCCTCTCGGTGGCGGGCGCGGGGCCGCCGGTGGCGGCGGACGCGCGTGCCGGCGCGCCTGCCGCGACGGCGGTCGCACCGATCGTAGTGAGCGGGGTCCACGCGGACAGCGGGACAAAGCGGGAGATCAGGCATGTTGATCGATAATCCGGGCGGGGAACACGAGCTTCCGGCCACGGTCGGGACGCGGTTCGGCTGCGGTTTCCCGCTCCCGCTCGCGCCTCGGACACCGTGCGATACATTTTGCGACGCCTTTGCCACGATCATCTTCAGCAGCGGAGACGAGCTTCCCAATGAACGACATAGTCAACGGACTTGGCCGGGCCGGCGCCTACGGCGCGCTCGGTGTGGTCCTTCTGATCCTCGGCATCGTCCTCGTCGACCTGCTGACGCCGGGGAAGCTCGGCAAGCAGATCTGGGAGGAGCGCAACCGCAACGCCGCGCTCCTGCTCAGCTCGGCGCTCCTGGGGATCGGCGGCATCGTCTTCACGTCCATCTGGACGACGTACGACGACTTCGGCAAGGGTTTGGCGTCGACGGCCGCGTTCGGGGTGCTCGGCCTGGTGATGATGGCGGTGGCGTTCCTCGTGGTGGATCTGGTGACGCCGGGCAAGCTGGGCGCGACGCTGGTCGAGGCTGAGCCGCACCCGGCGGTGTGGGTCACGGCTTCGTGCAACATCGCGGTGTCGGCGATCGTTTCGGCGTCGATCGCCTGAACGGCGGGGCGTACGCGTACGACCGGGCTGCCGGAACAGCCCGGTCGCGTCAGCCGCGCTGGCGCCTCGTCCAGGGCGTGTCTTTCGGATCAGGCCGGGATCGCGACCGCGGTCAGCACGATGCCCTTCTCCGACAGCCAGCGTCCGTCGAACGTGTGCAGGGTCCGGTCCCCCGCCCGCGCGGGACCGGCGAGCAGATGGGCCGTGAACGTCCCGCCCACCGGGTCGAAGACGAGCCGTGCCTGCTCGAACTCCAGGAAGCGCCTCGTCAGCGGGAACCACGCCTTGTAGACCGACTCCTTGGCGCTGAACAGCAGCCGGTCCCACGGGATCCCGGGCACGGACTCCAGGAGTTCCTTGACCGCGATCTGCTCGTCCGGCAGGGCCACCGCCTCCAGTACCCCGGAGGGCAACGGCAGCGCGGGCTCGGCGTCGACGCCGATCGAGGTGACATGCGCGGGGCGGGCGACCACGGCCGCGCGGTAACCCGCGCAGTGGGTGATGCTGCCGACCACGCCCCGCGGCCACAGCGGCGAGCCGCGCTCACCGGTCAGGATCGCGCCCGCCGGCGCGCCCAGCCGTGTCAGGGCCTGGCGCGCGCAGTGCCGGGCGGTGGCGAACTCGCCGCGGCGCTGCTGTACCGCGGACTTCACCAACAGGGCCTCCTCCGGGAAGAGTGTGGCCTCGGCGAGGTCTCCGTACGCTTCGGCGGTCTCCACCTCGGCGGGCACGATGCGCTCGATCACCGCGTCTGCCCCGCTTCCTCACGGATCGGCAGCGGAAGTATCTGTACGGGGCGGCCCGGCTGCTGCGCGCGCCGTCCCCACTCCCTCGGGTAGCCGAGCGAGACCTCCTGATGAGGCACCCCGTCGCACCACATCAGCCGGGGGATGTGCAGATGCCCGTACACGACCGACGCCGCCCGGAACCTGCGCGGCCAGTCCGCCGACGCCTCGGTGCCGCACCAGAGGGCGAACTCCGGGCGCCACAGCACGTTCGTGGGTTCGCGCACGATCGGCCAGTGGTTGATCAGGACGGTGGGCAATTCGGCCGGGATCTCGGCCAGTCGGCGCTCGGTGGCCGCGAGCCGGGCGCGGCACCACGCCTCCCTGCTGGGATACGGGTCGGGGTGGAGCAGGAACTCGTCGGTGCAGACGACCCCGGCGGCTTCGGCGACCGCGAGGGCGGATGCCTTGGAGTCGGTGCCGGCGGGCCGGAAGGAGTAGTCGTAGAGGAGGAACAGCGGCGCGATCACGGCGGGGCCGCCTTCGCCCTCCCAGATGGGGTAGGGGTCCTCGGGCGTGACGACGCCGATCCGGCGGCAGAGTTCCACGAGATGGCGGTACTTCGCGTCGCCCCTGAGCTGGATGGGGTCGTCGGGGGCGGTCCACAGCTCGTGGTTGCCAGGAACCCAGATGACCTTCGCGAACCGCTCGCTCAGCGTGCGCAGGGTCCACTCGATGTCGGACACCAACTCACCGATGTCACCGGCCACCAGGAGCCAGTCGTGCTCCGACTCGGGCCACAGGGAGTCGGCGATCTTCCGGTTCTCCGGGTGCCGGATGTGCAGATCGCTCGTCGCGACGAGCCGTCCGGGCTTCTTCGGTGACGAGGCGGAGCCGGGTGTGGGGTGGACAGCGGAGGGGGGCGGCGCCGCGCCACGTATCTCATAGGTCGTCACCGGTAATCGCTCCGAACTCGGCGGGCCCGCAAGTAGCGCATTCGCCAAGGATATGCAGGCGCCCCCAATGATCAACCCCTATTCTCCCCTGCCGCGCGATCGGCGGGCGCGGGCCGGCCGCCGGGGCGCAGGAGGTCGATGTCCGTGCCCCACGAGTCGATGACCGAGGCGTGACCGGCCTGCCGGGCGGCGCCTTCGACTGTCGCGAAGAGGGCGCGCTGCGTGGCGGGGTCGCCGTCGGCGACGACGCGCCGTATCCGCGGAAGCAGCACGTCGGCGGCCCACTGCGGGGCGCCCAGCGGATGGTGTGCCAGCTCCCACGGCAGGTACTTGTTGTACGGCCGGACCCGCTGGTGCAGGGCGAACACGACCGTGAGCAGGTACGGAACGCTCTCCGCCGCGTCGAGGTGTGCGACGGCGGGGCGGCCGTCGCGGTGGCTCTTGAGGGACCGGTAGAGGGAGTTGATGTACGCGTCCAGTTCGGAGCGGACCAGTTGGTGGGCTTCGAGATCGTCGAGCACCGCCTTCTCGTCGACGAGTCGCGTGATCGTGCCGCCGAGCCGGTCGAGCAGTACCTGGCTGTGGGCGAACGCGTACCGGTCCCAGGCGTACGTGTCTCCGGGCAGGGCATGGGCGCGGAACTCCGACAGGGAGAGCGGCATCACGTCCAGCGCGGGCGAGCGCCGGCCCTCGGCGACGGCGGGCGGGACCCCCGTGCGGTCGTCGGCGGTGATCACGTAGACGTCGTGGTCGGAACGGGCGGTCGCCATGCCGTGCCTGGCCCGCGATCCGCTCAGGACGAGGCCGACCACGTCGGGCGAGGCGGAGGCCCGGGACACGAAGTCGGTGAACTCGGCCGAGACTTCGGCCGATGGACCGGGGTTCTGCGGCATGGTCGCGAACGCCTTTCCGGGCTGCGCGTTCTCCGGTCAGGGGCGGCGGGCCTAGGGCGTGTTTTAGAAGTAGCGTCGTCCGCCCACTGGGCGGGGCCCACGGCGTCTGGTGCGTGCGATCGCAAGGCGGAGGATCAGCCTCGTACTGGACGTACTTGGATGACTCCGACAACGCAGCGAGCGCGCGTGCCAGGCGTCGTGAGCCAGACGGGACTTCTAAAACACGCCCTAGAGGACGCAGAACTCGTTGTCCTCGGGGTCCGCGAGGACGACCCAGCTCACTTCGCCCTGGCCGACGTCGGCGTAACGGGCGCCCAGGGCGAGCAGACGGGTGACCTCCGCGTCCTGCTCCCTGTCGGTCGGATTGACGTCGATGTGGAGCCTGTTCTTGACGGTCTTGCCGTCGGGCACCTTCGCGAAGGTCAGCATCGGTGGGACCGGTCCGGGGCGGTCCTTGCCCTCAGGGAGCGCGGGGGAGCCGATGATGACGATTCCCTCGTCCTGGTCCCGCACCTCGTAGTCGAGGACCGCGCACCAGAACCGGGCGAGACCTTCCGGGTCGGCGCAGTCGATGGCGAGTTCGGTGAACTTACTGGCCATGTCAGGACCCTCCAGTCGGATAGCGGCTCCACTTCACGGGGCGTGAGGCTATCGGTCGGGGTGGGCGGGCGGAAATGCTTTTCCGGGGGGCCGGCGCTTCGGTCGCGGGGCGTTGTCAGTGGTGCCGGATACGGTTTTGTACATACGAACTGGGAGGCACCGTGTCCACCAAGTGGAGCCTGACGATCGACTGCGCGCACCCCGCGAAACTGGCTGAGTTCTGGGCGCTCGCGCTCGGGTATGGGGAGCCGCCTCCGCCGGCCGGTTTCTCCTCGTGGGAGGCGTGGCTCATCGACTACGGAGTCCCGGAGGAGGAGTGGGACGACGGAGCGTATCTGGCGGATCCGGACGGGGTCGGGCCCACCCTGTCCTTCCTCAAGGTCCCGGAGTCGAAGGTGGTGAAGAACCGGCTGCATCTGGATCTCCGGGTCGGCGGCGGCCGGGATGTGCCCTGGGAGACACGGTGGCCGCGGGTCCTCGCCGAGGTCGAGCGGCTGACCGCCGCGGGGGCGACGGTGATACAGGAACACGAGTTGAAGGGGAAGCCGGACCATGTGGTGATGGCCGACCCGGAGGGTCACGAGTTCTGCCTCGTCTGATCCCCCGCCCCTCCCATCGACGAATCGAGGCCGCAGGTGAGCGACAACATCCTGTCGGTCATACCGACCGACCCCCACTGGCAGCCCGACCCCGGGGCTGCCGACCGTACGGCCGCGGTCGTGGCCGAGCTGGTCCCGGGACTGACCGACGGCTTCGCCGATGTCCAGGTCAGCTGGCACGACGCGATCATGATCGTCGACTGCGGAGCCAACCTGGAGAGGATCGGGTGCCCGCGGTGTGCCGGATCCGTGGACCCAAACTGGTGGACCGAGCTCCTGGAGATCCGGGGGGACACCGGCCTGTCCACACTGCTGGCCCATGTCCCCTGCTGCGGCGCCGAGTTGTCGATCGACACGCTGGAGTACGAGTGGCCGTGCGGCTTCGCCCGTTTCGAGATAGCGATCTGGAACCCGGGACGTGACTGGTTCACCGGCGAGGAGCTGACCGCGCTGACCGCCGCGCTCGGCAGGCCGGTACGTCAGGTCATGGCTCATATCTGACGCCGGGCGCGAGGGCTTCGGCGGGTTCGTCGGTCACTCCGAGGCGGAGGTGTTCCACGTGGTAGAGGGCCTGGTCGAGGAGGCTCGCGACGTGGTTGTCGTGGAGGGCGTAGACGACGGAACGGCCCTGACGCGTGCCGGTGACCAGGCCGAGGTTGCGCAGCAGGCGCAGTTGGTGGGAGCAGGCCGACTGCTCCATGCCGACGGCCGCGGCCAACTCCGTCGCCGCGCAGGGCCCTTCGCGCAGGCGGGCCAGGATCAGCAGACGTGACGGGGTGGCCAGCGCCTGGAGGGTGGTCGCGACCTGCGGCGCGTTCTCCGCGGTCAGCCGGGTGCGCGGTGTCGCGTCGCTGTCCGGGGTGTTCGCTCCGTGGCCCATGGTCTCCATCCTACGGAAGGAACACATGAATACCTGTTCAAGCGTTCCTGTACGGTGAGGGCAAGACCTCCTCCTTTGAAGGACTCCTGCCGTCATGGCCTCCACCCTGACCGAACCCGCACCGTCCCGCCCCGCCCATGCCACCGCCACCACCACCCGGCGGCGCACCCGCGTGCTGGCGCTGCCCGAGGCCCGCTGGGCGGCGGTCTCCCTGGGCCTGTTCCTGATCGCACTCCCGCTTGACCTGCTAGGCGCCCCGGCATGGACCTGGGGACCGCTGTTCGCCGCCACCTACCTCACCGGCGGCTGGGAGCCCGGCTGGGAGGGCCTGAAGGCGCTCAAGGACAAGACGCTGGACGTGGATCTGCTGATGGTGGTCGCCGCGCTCGGTGCCGCCGCCATCGGGCAGGTCCTCGACGGCGCGCTGCTGATCGTCATCTTCGCCACCTCCGGCGCTCTGGAGGCGATCGCCACCGCGCGCACCGCCGACTCGGTGCGCGGACTGCTCGATCTCGCACCCGGCACCGCCACCCGGCTTCTGGCCGACGGCACCGAGGAGAGCGTGGCGGCCGAGGACCTGGCTGTCGGGGACACCATCGTGATCCGCCCCGGCGAGCGGATCGGGGCCGACGGGCGCGTACTCGACGGGGCGAGCGAGGTCGACCAGGCCACCATCACGGGCGAACCTCTCCCTGTCGCCAAGGCGACCGGTGACGAGGTCTTCGCAGGCACCCTGAACGGCACCGGCGCGCTGCGGGTCGAGGTCGGGCAGGACGCCTCGGACTCGGTGATCGCCCGCATCGTGAAAATGGTGGAGGAAGCCTCCGAGACCAAGGCGCCCACGCAGTTGTTCATCGAGAAGGCCGAACAGCGGTACTCGATCGGCATGGTCGTCGCCACCTTGGCCGTGTTCCTGGTCCCCCTCGCCTTCGGCGCCGGACCGACCGACTCGCTGCTGCGGGCGATGACCTTCATGATCGTCGCGTCGCCGTGCGCCGTGGTGCTGGCCACCATGCCGCCGTTGCTCTCGACGATCGCCAACGCGGGCCGGCACGGTGTGCTGGTGAAGTCCGCCGTGGTCATGGAGCGGCTGGGCCAGGTCGACCTCGTCGCCTTGGACAAGACCGGGACACTGACCGAGGGCACCCCGCGTGTCACCGACATCCGGCCACTGGACGGTTCCGGTCTGGACGAGGACGGCCTGCTCACGCTCGCGGCGGCGGCCGAGCACCCCAGCGAGCACCCGCTCGCGCGCGCGATCGTGGACGCCGCCCGTGACTGTGGTCTCGCGGTCCCCGCCACTGAGGAGTTCAGCTCCTCCCCCGGCGTCGGCGTCACGGCCACCGTGGGCGGCGACTCGATCGCCGTCGGGGCCCCTTCCCGGCTGCTGACCGGGCTCCGGAAGACGTCGTCAGCCGCCGCTCTGGCGGGTGAGCTGGAGGAGGACGGCCGTACCGCCGTACTGGTTCAGGTGAACGGTGCGACGGCCGGTGTGCTGGGTATCGCGGACCGGCTCCGGCCGGACGCCGCGGCCACCGTCGCCTCCCTGACGAAGCTCACCGGCGGCACCCCCGTGCTGGTCACCGGGGACAACCCGCGCGCCGCCGCGCGGCTGGCCGCCGAGGTGGGCATCACCGACGTACGGGCCGGGCTGCTGCCCCAGGACAAGGTCGCGGCCGTCCAGGAGCAGGAGAGGAACGGGCGCAGGGTCCTGGTGGTCGGCGACGGAGTCAACGACGCGCCCGCGCTGGCCGCCGCCCACACCGGTATCGCGATGGGCCGCGCGGGGTCCGATCTCGCGCTGGAGACCGCGGACGCGGTCGTCGTCCGTGACGAACTCGCCACCGTGCCCACGGTCGTCGCCCTCTCCCGCCGCGCCCACGCCCTCGTCGTGCAGAACCTCGTCATCGCGTCGGTGTTCATCACCGGCCTGGTGGTCTGGGACCTGGTGGGGCACCTGCCGCTGCCACTCGGTGTCCTCGGCCACGAAGGGTCAACCGTCATCGTGGGTCTCAACGGCCTTCGCCTGCTTCGCGAGTCCGCCTGGACGCGCGCGGCCGCGGATGGGGGCGCGCGCCCGCCATCGGGGGGCGGAACACCCCGGCAGGCGCCCCGCCACGTCCTCAACGACTCACCGCAGAAGTCGAGTTGACCGTACGGTCGGGTCAGCTCGTGCCGGTGCCGCTACGGCGCCGGAACCACCAGGCAGCGCCGCCCACGCCCGCGACGACGATCACGACGACAGCCACGATCGCGAGGGTGTTGGTGTCCTCGTCCTCCGTGTCGGCCGCACCGGTCTCGGCGCTGTCCGTGGCCGTGTCCGCCGGCTCGGCCGGGCCGGACGGAGTCGGGGTGGCGGGCTCGGCGGACGGGCTGGGGCCGAGCGGCTTCGCGCCGGGTTCGGCGGGCGCGAGTTCGAGGATGGGCGCGAGGCTGCCGTGCCCGCCCCCGGCGGGCTCTTCGAGTTCGATCCATCGGTCGACGCGGCCGTCGCTGTAGGTCTGGAGCGTCTTGAACGCCACCGAATCGGCATCCGGAAGCTGCCGTACGGTCACGGCGTACGCGACGTCCTCACCGGCGGGGACCGCCGGGCCGCCCACGCTGTAACCCCGCTCGGTGACGGCCAGCTTCCAGCCCTCCGGGCCGTCCTTGTACGTGATGTCGGCCGGCTCGATGCCCTTCGGCAGCACCACCTCCAGCTTGGCGATTCCGGCCTTGTCCGACTCCGTCTCGGCGCTGAAGTCCAAGGTGACGTTCTCGGCGAGTGCGCCGGCGCCCTTGGACTCGACTTCGACGTGTGCCGATGCCGGTACGGCGAGAGCGAACGAGACCGCCGAGGCCACGGCGGTGACAGCGGTAACGGCGGACAGGCGGCGGGCGGAGGACCGCCCGGTCATACGGGTCACGGGTAACTCCCATGGTGGTGAAGGGTTTCGCGGCACGCGGAAGCAGGCCGCCAGGTCAGCAGACGAGAGCGGGCTCCGTCGGAGGACCTCGGCGCACCACCACGTACGCGAGCATCAGGAAGTCGTACGGAGGGGACTTCGCCCGCGCCGCGACGGGCAGCGGCGGACGGGGCGCCGGCAGGACCGTTCCCGCCGGGAGGAGCCGTACGACGAAGGAGCCGATGGCCTCACCGAGGCGTTCGCCGACGAACGAGCAGGCGGAGTCGGCACGTTGGAGACACCAGGCGACAAGGAGAGCCGCGGCGATGTGGGCCGCGGTCATCGTCACGCCGTGCCCGCCGGAGTGCCAGACGTTATGGACGTCGTGCGAACCGGCGTGGTCGCTCATCGTGTGCGGACTTCCGGCGGGCCGCCCAGGGGCACGTGAGAGCCAGAAGTGCAGGGCGAGTTGGGCCGCGCCGGTGGCCGCCATCACCGTGGGAAGCGACCTCGGCGTGCGAGAGAAGGGGAGCGTCACCAGGAGCAGCAGCCCGAAGACGACCCATGGGCTCCGACCGGGTAGAGGCTGCCCGGAGGCGAGATGGTGTCCCGTGACGGCGAGCACCGTACTCGCCACGCTGAACACCGCGCCGCGCACAGCGGCCACCGGCACGCCGCTCAGTGGACCTGACCTGAATCGTCGCGCGGCGCGGGAACGTATCGTCCGGAGCATGGCGGCCACCAGCATGACCTATCGGAGCGGCCCGCCCGGGAGAGATCCGGAATGTTCCCGGCCGTCAGGCGTCAACCCTGCTCCCGCAACTCGGCGAGATACGCGGCCAACAGTGCTCCGGTGCGGGTCAGCCAGTCGCCCAGTACGGCGATCTCGTCGGGCGAGTAGTCGGCGAAGACGTCGGCGAGGCGGCCGTCGAGGGCGGCGGGCACCCGGGTATCGCCGGGCTCTGAGCCGACCGGGCCGCGTTCGTACCGACGGTGTGGGCAACCGGCCGTTGCCTAGGGCGTGTTTTAGAAGTCCCGTCTGGCCCACGACGCCTGGCACGCGCGCTCGCTGCGTTGTCGGAGTCATCCAAGTACGTCCGGTCCATCTACGGGGCTGATCCTCCGCCTTGCGATCGCACGCACCAGACGCCGTGGGCCCCGCCCGATGGGCGGACGACGCTACTTCTCAAACACGCCCTAGCCGCCGTTGGCGGCCCCGGCCTTCCGCAGTGCCAGAGCCGCGAGCGCCGACGGGGCGCCCAACTGGCCGCGGATTCCCGGGAAGGCGTTGATGTCCACGATCAACGGGGCTCCGCCGGCGTCGATGATGTCGACGCCGTACACGTCCAGTGCGAAGACGGACCCGACCGCACGGGCGAGTCCGACCCAGCCGCCCGGCAGATCACCGAGGGCGAGCGGCAGCGTCGGCCCCCGGCCGTCGTCGTCCGCCAGCTCCGAGCGGCGGAGCGCGGCGAAGACGCGGTCGGCGATCACCCAGAGCTTCCGGTCCCAGCCGCTGTTCTCGGTGAAGGGCTGCACCACGACCGGCTCCTCCTCCCACGTGGCGCGGAGGGTACTCAGTTGGGCGCCGGTGTCGACGCGGGCGACGAGATCGTTCCGCCGACTGTGCCGGCTCTTCACGACCAGGGGGTGGGTGAGGTCAGCCCGGGTGGCGAGTTGGCGCAGCGTCGCCAGGGTCGTGGTCTTCGCGAACGGCAGGCCGGCTTCGTGCGCCAGCGCGGCCATCGCCGTACGGTCCTGGCACAGCTCGGTCGCGGCGGCCGAGTTCACCACGGTGGCGCCCCGCTCCTCCAAGGACCGGGCCAGGGCCAGCGCTTGCGGGGTTCTGGCCTTGAGCAGGTAGACGTCGGCGAGTGGGCCGGCCGACTCGCGCCCGTAGGAGAAGAGTTGATCGCCCGCCGTCGGATCGACCGGCTCAACTCGGTGGTGGGACGCCAGAAGCGCCGTCATGCCCGCCAGGAGGGGATGGTCGGGGCGGGGGGTGATCAGGCCGATCCTCATCCGGCCTCACCGGCCCTGGCCCCGGAACACGCCGCCTGCCGCTGCACCACCGTGCCGCCCGTACGGGCCAGATCGAGTATCGCCCGTGCCACTCGCGCCCTCGCGTCCGGTACCTGACGGAAGCTCGGAAAGTCGTTCACGTCGACGATCACCGGCCCGTCCGGCCCCAGCAGTATGTCCACGCCGTACAGATCGAGCCCGTGGACGGCGCCGGCCGCGGCCACGACAGCGGCGACTTCGGCGGTCAGCGGCACACGCCGCTCGAAAGCGGTCTGTCCGGGATGCAGAGGCGAGGACCGCTGGGCCGCGTACAGTTCGCCCGCGACGCTGTAGACCTTGAGATCCACGCCGGAGTTGGGCACGTACGGCTGGGCGATCAGCATCCCATCCGCCGCCAGCTCCTCCTTCATCCCGGCCAGCAGTCCCGGCGACGCGACCAGCCGCACTCCTCTGCCGGAGCTCCCGTCGGCAGGCTTCACGACGAGGGGGAAGTCGGCGTCCGGTATCTCCGCCAGTAACTCCGGGCGGGCCGCCGCGTACGTCTTCGGCACCGGCAGACCTCCGCTCCGCCCGATCGCAGCCGCCAGCGCCTTGTCCCGTACGCCCCGGACCGATCGCGCGTCGTTGACCGTCGTCAGGCCGACGGCAGCGGCGGCCTCCAGCAGGGTCAGCCCGGGACCGCCGGACACCGTCTTGAGCACCCAGGCGTCGTGACTGCCCGCCCGTACGGCGTCCGACACCCGTATCAGCGAACTGCCGGGCCGCAGCACGTCCACATGGTGCCCCCACTCCCTGAGCTGGGCGATCACCTCAACCGGCATACCGTCGTAGCGGTACTGCTCCTCCACCAAAAAGCAGAGCTTCATCGACCTTCCCCGCCCGGTGACCACCGGATAGCCGCGAGCGCCGCTGCGCACGCTCCCACAGCGAAGATCGCACAGCGGCCGATGCCGACCGCCGGGCGGGGGCCGGGAGGTGTCGGGGCGTGGTACGCCGCGGTCCGACCCGAGCCTGCCAGGTATCGCCGTCAGCCACGCATACTGCCCTGAAGGGCGAGGATGATGAGCCGACTGGACTCGGGGGGAGCGGATGCGGCCGCAGGACGTGCTCGAACAGCGTTACGAACTCGGGAAGTTGCTGGGGAGTGGCGGGTTTGGACAGGTTTGGCAGGCTTTCGATACCAGGGTGAAACGACAGGTAGCGGTCAAGATCGGCTATCCGCAGTCGGCCGAAGAAGTGCGACGTTTCGCGCTTGAGGCCCAGCTCGCGGGCAACCTCACGCACCCGCACATCGCAGCCTTGTACGACTACGGTGAGGCCCTGCACGAGGGGCGAGCTCTCATCTATCTGGTGATGGAACTGGTCTCGGGTGAGACTCTTGCCAAAGTCCTCAGCCGCGGCGTTCCGCCGCTCGCGTCCTGTCTTTCCTGGGCGAAGGACATCTGTGAAGCGCTGGGCGCCGCACACGACATGGGCGTGGTGCATCGGGACATCAAGCCGGCCAACGTGATCATCATGGATCGCGGAGGAGGCACGGCGAAGGTCCTCGACTTCGGTATCGCCAAGTACCAGGCGGACACCGGCATCACCGCTGATGGACAGGTCATCGGCTCCTGGTTGTACATGGCGCCGGAACGATGGGACAGCGGCGCCGCGGTCGACGGACGGGCCGACCTGTACGCCCTGGGGTGTGTCCTGATGGAGATGCTGACGGGACAACTCCCCTTCGCCGGACGGGGGCCCCACGAACTGTTCGCCCAGCATGTCGCCGGCACACCGCCCCGCCCCAGTTCGTTGCGCCCGGGGCTGCCCGAGGCGGCGGACCGGTTGGTCATGGACCTGCTGGCCAAGGATCCCGCTCAGCGGCCGGCAAGCGCCCAGCGGGTGGCTGACCGTCTGGCGGACATCGTCCGGCAGAGCCGGTATCCGGCCTTCGACCACACGACACCCGCCCACGACGACCCGAGCTCGCCCCCGGGTTACACCCCGACGCTCCAGCAGACCGAGGACGATGACGTACACGAACCGGGCGACCCTGTGCGCGTGGCCCTGGAGCGACGGCTCGACCGGGTCCTGGCCCACTACGCCACCAGTGACGAGGCAGAGTTCGTACGGATGCTCGATCTACTGATCCACGACCTTGGTGAGGCACTCGGAGCGGATGATCCTCTGTCCGTCGAGGCGGGCTATCAGCGCGCGATGTACTCCTGGCAGTCGGCACACGACCAGGGCGGTCTGGAGAACATGCTGCCGCGGCTGATCCGGGCGCTGGGCCCCAAGCATCGCCGCACCATTGATGTCCGGGCCGTCCTGACCGGAAACACCGCGGCTCGCGGGCATGTCGACGGCAGGCGCTACATCCCCGAACTCAGAGAGATCATCGCGCAGGCCACCCGAGTACTGGGCGCCCGCGATCCCATCACTCTGACCGCCCGGCTCGACCTCGTCGAAGCCCTGGACCGCGAATACGACGCGCACGGTCGGCCCTTGCCGAGGAACGGACCGCGCGACGACGAGCAGGCGGCCCGCCGCCGTGGCCTGCTGGAGCCACTTCTGCCCGACCTCGAGCAAGGGCTGGGCGACGACGACTCTCGCGTCGTCGAGGTGAGGCTGCGGCTGGCCCTTGACACCTACCAGGTCGGCGACTACCGCGCGGCTCTTCCCTTGTACGAACAGCTGTTACCCACCAGTCCCGCAGCCCTGGCGAAAAGCGACGTACGCCTGCGGATCCAGCACGCACACTGTGTGTGCGAAGCCGGAGAGCCCGAGCGCGCGTTGTCCCTGCTGGAAACACTGCTCAACACGCTGAGAAACAGACCTGGCAACGAGTACCAGCGGCAGGCGGCGACAGCACTCGCCCTGCGCACAGCGCTCAAGAAGCAGATCCGGCAGAACCGACGGGCCGGCAACCGCACCTGGTTTCGCCTGTGAGCTTGTCCACCTTCCCAGAAGATCCGGCTGCCGCTGTCCACGCGCGGGCACGATGATCGGACCGTCGTTGACGGCAACCGTTCGACGTGGCAGCCGAGTTGGCCGGCGAAAGCGGACGTGGAGGGGTGGCAGATGAAACGGGTACGGGGGTTCGGCGTGGCGGTGGCCGCGGGGGCGGCTCCGCATCGGCAAGTGGCCTGATCCACAGGACACGGCATGCGGGCCTCACACCCCCGCAGGATGTGAGCCTCTCACGTCGTGTCGTACCCTTCGTTGTCTTCCTTCTCCTCGCTCTCGTCGCTCTCGTCGTCCTCCTCGTTCTCCGCCTCCATGGCCTCTTCGTGTGTCCGGACGACCTCGCCGTCCCGGATCTCCCCGCGCCAGGCCTCGGGCTCCGTGTCGGTGAGAGTCACGTACCGCTGGAAGTTCTTGAAGTCGAGCCGCAGACGGCGGCCTTGGGCCCGCCAGAGGTTGCCCGTCTTCTCGAAGAAGCCGGACGGGTAGTACTCGACCACGAGCACGATCCTGGTCAGGTTCGGCGCCATCTCATGGAAGCTGACGGCCCCTTGAGTGGTGCCCTTGGAGCCCTCGGACGTCCATACGATGCGGTCGTCGGGGATCTGCTCCAGGACGGTGGCCTCGAAGTTACGGGTCGAAGGACCCACCTTGGTCGTCCACTTGCTCGTGATGTCGTCGTCCTCGTCCTTCGAGACGTTGCCCACGCCCTTGGTGTACTCGGCGAACTTCTCGTACTCGGTCCAGTAGTCGTACGCGGTCCTCAACGGCACGCCCACGTCCAGGACTTCGACGAGGTTCGTCACCTTCACGTCCCCGGTGCCCGGCCTGCCCCCGCCGAGGCCCGTCAGGTCCTTGGCCTTGTCCACCACGGAGTCCTTGACGGATTTCGCCTTCTCGGAGACCACCGAGCCGAGCGGCGATTCGCCGTGCAGAATGCGGGAGCCGATGGCGGGCAGCTGTCCGCCGTTGTCCGCGATGTCCGTCAACTTGCCCGTGACGTCTGTCAGTTTGCCGCCGACCTTGTCGACCGCACGGTCCAGTGTCAACGAGACGTAGTGAGAGAGTTCCTCACGCAGCCTCTCGGCGTTCGAGGGTGCGGTGCCGGTGGCGGTGTCCTCCTTGGTGCTGGTCATCCGGAATCACCTCCGACGGCTGGAGCGGGACGATGCGGTCTCTTTCCCCGCCCTCTTCGATGGCGCGGCCTTCTTCTTGGCGGGAGCCTTCTTCTTCGGTCCCGGGCGCGTACCGGTGGCGCGGGTGGGGCGCCGGCGTTTCGCGGCCGGCGGTTCCTCTTCCTCCGCCCCCTCGCCTTCCTCTTCCTCTTCCTCCTCCTCTTCCTCTTCCTGCTTCAGGCTCTCGTCGTCTTCGGCGCCTTCGGCGTCCTCGGCGTCCTCGGCGTCCGGCTTGAGGCCCTTCTCACCGAGCGCCGTGGCGCGCCCGCCGATCGCGTCGGCCAGCGAACCCATGCCCCGGTCGGTGACGGCCGACAGGGCGTTGCGCGCGGCTTCGACACCCTGGTCACGGAACTGGTCCCCCAACTCCGCGACCTTCGGCGCTTCCCCCAGCCGGCGCGCGCCCTCGGCTGCCAGTTCCCGGGGGCCGCGTCCGAGCCCTCTCCCGGCCACCACAGCAGCCACCGTGAGCGCGAGACGGCCGTTCTTGGTCCGGCCAAGTACATAGCCGCCGGCGATGGCTGTCGCCACGGCGAGTTTCGTCTGTTGCTGCATGAGTCACCCTCCTTCGCGAGGTTCTCGTCTCGGCCGAAGCAGCCCACGCATTCCAGATTTCTTACACTCTGTCGCAGCCACGAAGCCGACGGTTATCGCATACGGAATTTTTTCCCCACCCACTTGTTCAACTCTGCGCCGCCCATGACGGGAACGCCATTCGGGTGAACCGCTCAAGGCAGATATTGAGAAATCAACGCTTGTACGCGTCACGACGCCGGGCTGTCCGGGCGCTCCGCCGCCGGTGGTGGTGCCCGTCGCCACCGTGCCCCTCGGGAGCCTTGACCGGTTTCCGCGTGTTCTTGGCCACTCCGGTGATGTCCTTACCGGCGTCCTCGGTGGCTTCGCCGACGTCCTCGGTGGCTTCGCCTACGCTCTCCCCCAGGTTCTCCGCGGCTCCCTTGGTGCCTTCGCCGACGTCTTCCACGGCCTCACCGGCCCCATGTCCGACATCCCGCACAGCCGCCCCGGCCCCCTGGCCCACGCTCTCGGCGGCGCCGCCGGCGCCTTTGCCGATCTCCCCCGCCGCCTGCCCCGCCCCCGTACCGACGTCCTCGACCGCCTGTCCCAGGCGCTTGGTGAGCTGCTCCAGGATCTCCGGATTCCGGTCGATCGTCGTCAATACCCGGTTGACTATGGTCGAGACGTTGTGCAGACGGACTTTCAACTGTGCTTGCGCCTCGACACCCTTGATATCGAGCTGGACAGAACCGAGCGCGACATCGGCGCCGACATTCAGCTTGAGCAGATCAAGGACTTCCGCCTGGAGTGACACATGGGCCCGCAGGTCCTGCACTTCCAGTTGAATCTCGTCGATGTTGAGCACCGGTACGTCGAGATAGACGTCGGGCTCCTTTCCGCCGGCCGCGTCATCATCGGCGTAACCGGCCGGCTCCGCGGCGACGACCTCCGTCTCCTCCTCGTCGTAGTCGTCCCTGTTGTCATCGCTCTGGCTCATACGGCACTCCTCACTGGGGCGCGCCCCCGCGTTCCCAGTGTCATGCGCCCGCTCGGACGACGCACCCCGCGGGCTGCCCGAAGGGGCACCGGCGGGTGCCCCGGTCGGGCCGGTGCTCGGCCTGGACGGGGAACGTGCGCGCCGGTCAGGGTGAAGTGCCGGACCGGTGCCGTCAGGGAGATGGCGATGAGCTCACACGATCACGATCACGACGACCACGATCACGACCACGACCACGACCAAGGTCACGCTCACGAGCGGGAGTGGGAACGGGCCCCCGAACGGGACCACGACGCCCAGGACGGGCGGGCCCATCACCTCTACCGCGCGGCTGCCACCGGGCGTACCGACGTGATCGGCACAGCCGGGATGGGCCTCCTCCAGCGGACCGTCGGCAACGGCGCGCTCGGCCCGGTGATCCAGCGTGCCCGGAACGGTTCGCCGGAACAGGCCGAGAAGGAACGGGCCGAGGAGGAGCCGCGTTCGCCGGTGCACGAGGTCGTGTCGTCCGGTGGGTCGCCGATCGACACCGAGACCCGTACGGATCTGGAGAACCGGATGGGCGCGGACTTCTCCGACGTGCGTATCCACAACGACTCGGCCGCCCACGACTCGGCGAAGGGCGTCGGCGCGCACGCGTACACCGTGGGCAACAACGTGGTCTTCCAGCGCGACGCGTACGACCCGTCGTCGCCGCAGGGCCGTACCACCCTCGCCCATGAGCTGACCCATGTGATCCAGCAGCGCCAAGGGCCGGTGGAGGGGACGGAGGCACCGGGCGGCATCCGGGTCAGCGACCCCTCGGACCGGTTCGAGCGGGAGGCCGTCGCGAACGCGGACCGGGTACTGGCCGAACCGGCACAGGCGTCCGCCCCGCCCGTCGCCGCCCCGCCCGTCGCCGCGCCGACTCCCGCCTCGGCGGCTCCCGCCGTACAGCGGGCGGCGACCGAGGACGAGGAGGAGCAACCGGCGGACGTCCAGGGCTCGTTCGTCCAGCGGGCGGAGTCGAAGAGCCCGGAGGAGGAGGACGAGGCGCCGGCCTGATCGCGCGCCGGACCGTCCCCCGCCCGCCCCCTCAGCCTCCGGCTGCCGGTTTCATCGTCCCGCCCAGGAACAGCGACTCCGTGCACCGTGAGGGCGCCGGCGCTCCTACCGGCCGGCCGACCCTCCGGCAGTCGATGGTCATGGTGACCGTGCCGCCCGCGGGCACCACGATCGGGGTCACGAAGTGGTAGTCGGAGTCACGGAAGTTCTCCAGCCCGAGGCTCAGCACCCGGGTCTCGGGCCCGGCCGAGACGACGACCGTCCCGGCGTCACCCTGCGGGTTCTGCACCACGATGTCCGTGAGCTGGAAGGTCTGTCCCGCGGGTACCCGCAGGGCCGTCCCGCTGTTCGCGCCGCCGCCCACCGCGTCGCTGACCCGTACCTGCGCGCTGGTCGGGGCGTTCGCCGCGGCGTCGTCCGCCGAGGGGCCGGGGCTCGGTGAGGTGCTGGCCCCCGGTGTGCCGCCGTCCGTGCCCGCACCCGCGGAGTCGCCGCCCGCCGAGTCCGCCCCGCCCGGGTCCCCGCCGTCCGCCGACCGGCTCGGGTCGGCCTCGACCGCCGACCGTACGGCCTCCGGCGTGACCGCCTCCCGGGCCGCCGACTTCACCGCCGGACGCAGCAGCGCGTACCAGAGGCCGACCAGCGCGATCAGCACGACAGCCGCGACGACGAGTGCCCGGGGCAGCCAGCTCGGCAGGATGGGTTCCTGCTGGTAGGAGCCGTCCACCAGGACGGGTTCAGGGGCCTCCTCGCCCTCGACCACCGACTGCGGGGCGGCGGAGACCTGGAAGGGGTGCGTGACCGGGGCACCCCGCCACATCCGCTTGGCGGGCCGTGCGCGCGTTTTCGCGAACTCGGCGCGGCCCGGCTCGATCCGGAGTTCGGGAGCGGTGAAGTCCACCCGTACCAGCTCGGTACCGGGCCGGGCCCCGAGCCGTACGGTGACGGGTGTGTTGCCCCGGTTGTCGACGGCGAACCGGTGCCGTCCGTTCCGTGAGCCGTGCGAGCTGCGCGGGACCAGCTCGGCCGTCGTCTCCGTGAACGGCAGGACGGTCACCCGTCCTTCGGGCACGACCGTCCCACTCCGGTCACCGGCCGGCACCACCCGGACGCCGAACGGCGTCTCGCCCGCCGGTACCGTCGAGTCGCGGGGTGGGCGCAGCAGGAGCGACACGGTCCCGGAGTCGCCGGGGTACAGGGACAGGACCGCGGGCTCCACCGCCGACCAGGCGGCGCACGCGCCGACCACCTCGAAGCGGTATTCCTCAACGGTCGAACCGGAGTTGAGGACCCGCAGGGGAAGGGCCGTCTCCTCGCCCGGTTCGGCGGCGACGGACGATTCGTCGAGGCTTGCGGTGAGACTCATACCGCGGACCGTAGAGTCGATGATCCGGTAGGACATCGGCCGCGAAGGAACACTTTCGGGCAGATTCGCTGCCCGTGGCAACCTTTCAGTTTCCTTGTCGGGTAACACGGGAATCTTCAGACCGCCTCACAACGGATGGGGCGACCCATTACAGCTGTGAGGCCTGTGTCTTCCTGTGACGCTTCCGGCTGTTGCCCAGGGGGAGCATTCGCATGGAGCGCACCACTGTCGCTTTACGGGCTCAAGATCCGATATCCCAGGCGGGCGTGGCCAGTCAGTTGAGGGCCCGTCCCGAGGTCAGTGTCATGGAGTGGGACGACGACGTCTCTCCGCAGGTGGTGGTCATCGTCGTGGACACGATCGACGAGGACGCGCTGCGCACGCTGCGGCACATCCAGCGCACCACCGCCTGCCGCACCGTTCTGGTCACCACGGACATCGACGAACAGAAGCTGGTGAGCGCGGCGGAGTGCGGCGTCGCCGGGGTGGTCAGACGCTCGGAGTCGACACCGGAGCATCTGGTGCATGTCATCGGGACGGTGGCGCGTGGCGAGGGGCATCTCCCCTCCGACCTGCTCGGACGTCTCCTCGAAGAGGTGGGCAGACTGCAGGGTCAGGTGCTCGGGCCGCGCGGTCTGCACTTCACCGGTCTGGCGGCGCGTGAGGTGGACGTGCTGCGGCTGGTCGCCGAGGGCTATGACACCGCTGACATCGCGACGAAGCTGGCCTACTCCGAACGCACGATCAAGAACGTGCTGCATTCCGTGATGACCCGGCTGCAATTGCGCAATCGCTCGCACGCGGTGGCGTACGCGCTGCGCCAGGGTCTTATCTGATCTCCGTCTGCCTCTCGGCGGATTGCCCCAAAGGGCAGGTGCGCCTTCCCGCTGAAGTGGCTCGACTTCCGCTGTGTGTACGGGAGTTGTACGGGACCGTACGCGGGGCGCGGCGACGCGCCGACGCCCCGAGCACGCCCCGATGCGGCGGCGTGTCCGGGGACGGGGCCGTAAGGGACGGGGAGGAAGACTGTGCGGTGGATTCAGCCGGGAGAGCGGTCGCGCGGGTGGACCAGGCACGGCGGCGCCCCGCGCGCTGCGGCGCTCGTCCTGCTCCTGCTGGCCACCGGTCTCGTCCCCGCGTCGGCGGTGTCGGCGACGGGGAGCGGCCCGGGGAGGGCGGCGGCCGTTCCCGTACCCCCCGTCCCGTGGGTCACGCCGGCCACACTCGACGAGGCGCTGGACCCGGGCGGTTCGACGGGTGTGACCAAGCAGGTGCGGACTCCCGCGATCCCGCCGAGACCGGATGTGGTGCTGCTGGTGGACGGCACGGGCAGCATGGAGGTGCCGATCACGAGCGTCCAGGACAATCTGCCCGACATCACCGAGAAGATCCTGGCCGAGGAGCCCGATTCACGTTTCGCGGTCGCCACGTTCGGCGATCAGGAGGTGGACGAACCGAACGCCGGGTTCGAGGTGCTCCAGGAGCTGACGGACGACATCGGCCTGGTGCAGACCGGTGTCAATAATCTGACGACGGACCTCGGCGGGTTCAGCATGGGTCCGTCGGAGGACTGGATCAACGGGCTGTGGGAGATCGCCAACGGCGCTGACGGCAAGACGGTGTTCCGTGAGGGCGCGAGCCCGGTCGTCGTCCTGGTCAGCGATTCCTCCAGCCACGCGCCGAGCGACGGCCACACCATCGACGACACGATCGCCGACCTTCAGGACAACGGGGTCCGGGTGATCGGCATCGAAGTGGACAGCAACCTCGGGGACGGTCTGAACGGCAACGGGAACGCCAACAATCCGGACTTCCCGGACCAGATCGAGGACCCGCCGACCACCCCAGGCCAGGCCACCCGGATCATCAACGCCACCGGTGGCCGGCTGCTGGAAGGCATCCAGCCGGACGAGACGGCCGAGGCGATCATGGACGGCTTCGACAATCTGCCCACCACCGTCGGTCATGAACTCCGCGACTGCGACCCGCGTCTGAGTGTCACCCTGGAGCCGCCGACGAGAGAACTCACCAGCGGGGGAACCGCGCAATTCACCGAGAACGTCGACGTGTCGGCCGACGCGCCCCAGGGCACGACCCTGACCTGCACGGTGCAGTTCCTCCAACTCGGCGCGCAGGTACCGGGGATGGCGGAGATCGGCCCCGCCGCCGTACCCGATCCCGACTTCCAGCAGAAGATCAGCATCACCGTGAACGACGTCAACGACCCGGTCGTCACCGTGGACGACCGCACGGTCCGGGCGGAGGACGACGACGGGGCGCGGATCAGATACACCGCCTCGGCCACGGACACCCAGGACGGCGAGCTGCCGGTGACCTGCGATCCCGCGTCGGGCGCGCTCTTCCCGGTCGGTACGACCACGGTCACCTGCTCGGCCACGGACTCGGCCGGCAACTCCGGTACGGACACGGCGCGGTTCGAGGTGCTCGAACCCCCCGTACCGCCGTCGTCGGACATCGCGGTACGGGCCGACGTCAGCCCGGACCGTACCTACGTCGGCCGCCCTGCCCGCGCCCGGTTCACGGTCACCAACGCGGGGCCCGACACGGCGACAGGCGTCGTACTCACGGCGAGTTGGCCGGCGCCGTCCCGGGCGGGCGATCGTACTCTGCCGGCCCTCAACCGCTGTACTGCCGCCCGGCCGTGCACGATCCCCGCCGGGGGCCGCATCGAGGTGGCGCAGACGGCGACGTACCGCGCGGCGATCGACGGCGACGTACGGGCCACCGTGCGCGGCACGCTGCCCGACCGCCGTACGGCCGACAACCGGGACACCGACCGGCTGCGCGTCCTGAAGCCGTCGCTGGAGGTGACCCCGCCGGTCGCCAAGCCGGGCCAGCCGGTGCTGGCACGGGGCAAGGACTATCCGCCCGGCGAGACCGTACGCCTGACCTGGTCTCTCGGCATCACGGCCGACAGGTCGGGCATACGGGTGGGCCGTAACGGCACCTTCGAGGTGCAGATGCTGGTGCTGCGCAAGGACACGCTGGGTCCACGGGTGCTGCGGGCGGACGCATCCGGTCTGCCCCGGCTTCAGAAACCGGTCCTGGTGGTCCAACGCAACCTCCAGCCACCGGACTTCGCGGGCCGCTCGTGAAGGGGCAGGTGTCCGGGTGATCCATGAGGTGGACGACGTCCTGCGGAGCCTGATCCGGGCGGAGGTCCTCGAAGGCGGCCAGATCGCGGTGGTCTTCGACGCGCCGACGAGGGAATGGGCCGCGAAGGTCAACTCGCCGATGGTCAACCTCTATCTCTACGACATCCGCGAGGACATGCGCCGGCGTGAGCGCGGTCTGCACAACGAGTACGACGAGCGCGGCGCGATCGTCGCACGCCGCCGCCCGCCGCGCTTCTTCAAGCTGTCGTACCTGATCACGGCGTGGACGAAGCGCCCGGAGGACGAACACCGGCTGCTGTCCTCGCTGTTGGCGTGTCTGCTGCGGTACGAGGCGCTGCCGCCGGAACGGCTGACAGGGTCCCTGGCGGAGATCGGGGCGGCGGTACCGGTGTCGATCGCGCTGCCACCGCCGGAGGACCGGTCGTTCGCGGACGTGTGGAGCGCGCTGGGCGGGGAGTTGAAGCCTTCGCTGGATCTGGTGATCAGCGTGCCGGTGACGTCATCGCCGGTCTACAAGGCGGGCCCGCCGGTGGGTGACGAGGGGCTTCAGGCGCGGTTCGGGGACGTGCCCGCGCGGGACTCGGCCGAGACGCGGGGGCAGCCGGTGTACGGGGCGCGGCCCGGCCGTCCGCGCCGGGAGCCCGAGTGACCAGCTTGCGGCATCTGCTCGCGCGGGCGGTCGCGGTGGAGCAGCGCGTGCGCCGGGCGGTCGAGGCGCGGCAGCGCGTCGACCCGGACCCGGACGACGCGTTCCGCGGCCTGTATCTGACGGAGGAGAACGTCGCGAGACTGCTCGACGAGGAGGGAGCCCGGTCGTTCCCGCCTCCTGACGAGCAGTTGGTGGCCGACCCTCCGGATTCCCGGCTCACCACCCTGGCGGCGGAGTTCGGCCTGACCGCGCTGGACGTCGAGATCCTGCTGATCGCGCTCGTACCGGATCTGGACGACCGGTTCGAGGCGTTCTACGGCTACTTGAACGATGACGTGACCCGCCGCCGTCCGTCCGCCGGCCTGGCCCTGGGTCTGTGCGGCTCGTCCCCGGCGGACCAGGCGGCCCGCGCTCGGCTGGCGGCCCGTTCCCCGTTGCGGGCGGGTGGACTGCTCCTGGTCGAGGACCTGGAACGGCCTTTCCTGAGCAGGGCGTTGCGGGTGCCGGACCGGGTGACGGCGCATCTGCTGGGCGACGACACCCCGGATCCGCGGCTGGCGGATCTGCTGGCCCCGTGGCACGCGGTACGTGGCGTCGGCGACCCGGCCCCGCTCGCCGGGGTGTTGGCAGACGGGGTCCGACTCGCCTATCTCCGCGAGGACCAGGGCGGCGCGGGTACGGCCCTGGCGGCGTCCGCGCTGACGGGTGCCGGCCTCGGCGTGCTGGGCCTGGACCTGGCACGGCTGGCGGAGGATCCGGCGCCGCGGGATTCCGTGCGTGCGCTGGTGCGGGAGGCGCGGCTGAGCGGGGCCGGGTTGGTGTGCGCCCCGCTGGACGCTGTGTTCCGCGAGCACCCTTCCCTGCTACGCCTCCTGACGGCCACACAGGTACCGACGATCCTGGTGGGCAGGGCCCCGTGGGACGCCTCGTGGTCCGCCTCTCCCCCACTGCTCCTGCACGCGCCCCGGGTGGAGCCGTCGGCGCGGGGGGCCTTGTGGACGGACGCGTACGAACAGTGGGCCGGGGCCCCGCTCCCGCCCGCGATCGAGGCGAACCGTCTGCTCGCTCCCTTCCTCCTCACGCCGGAACAGGTCACGGGCGCGGCGCGCAGCGCGGCCCAGACGGCGCGCCTGGCGGGTGGGCTCACCCCCGACCATGTACGCCAGGGTGCCCGCGCCCAGAACGCGGCGGGCCTGGACCGCCTGGCGCGCCGTATCGAACCCACGGTGACCTGGGACGACTTGGTCCTCCCCGCCGACACCCACGCCCAACTCCGCGAACTCACGGCCCGCGCCCGCCACCGCGACCGGGTGCTGGGCGAATGGGGTATGCGCCCGGGAGGCGGTAGGGGCCGGGGCGTCTCGGCCCTGTTCGCGGGCGACTCGGGCACGGGCAAGACGATGTCGGCGGAGGTGATCGCGGCGGATCTGGGCCTGGATCTCTACACGGTGGATCTGGCGACGGTGATCGACAAGTACGTGGGCGAGACGGAGAAGAACCTCGAACGCATCTTCACGGAGGCGGCGGGGGTGAACGGCGTGCTGCTGTTCGACGAGGCGGACGCGATCTTCGGCAAACGCTCCGACGTGAAGGACGCGCACGACCGCTACGCGAACGTGGAGAGCGCGTACCTGCTCCAACGGATGGAGTCCTTCGACGGCCTGGCCATCCTGGCAACCAACCTCCGCGCCAACCTGGACGACGCGTTCACCCGCCGCCTGGACCTGGTAGTCGACTTCCCGCTCCCAGACCCGGCACAGCGCCTCCTGCTCTGGGAACGCTGCCTGGGCCCCCTGCTGCCCCGGGGCACGGACCTGGACCTGGACTTCTGCGCGTCCAACTTCGAGCTGGCGGGAGGCAACATCCGCTCGATAGCAGTGACGTCAGCATACCTGTCGGCGGAGACGGGCACCCCGGTGACGATGGAGACACTGATCCACGCGGTCCAGAGGGAGTATCAAAAACTGGGCCGCCTGACGCTGGCGTCGGAGTTCGGACCGTATCTGGGGTTGGTGCGCGACTGAACGCGCCCGCGAGCGTCAGACCTTGACGATCCGGACCCGGTCCCCGCAGAGCATGGCAAGGTCTTCCGGGTCGGAGGTGCCAACGACGGCCGGCTTCGGAGCATGGAGCGCGGTGGCGGCGACCACGGCGTCGATCGCGTACTTGTGCCCATGAAGGCCCACGTCGACGAGCAAGGCCATCGCCGTACGACCGATCTCCTCGTTGACGGGTTCTACGTTCAGCCGGGAAACAGCCCAGTTGAAGCGAGCGGAGTTCACCCGTGCGTGATGCGCCCCGATGAGGGTGAGGACGCTGGTCACGACCCGCATGTCCTCCTTCTCGGCACCATGCACCAAGGCCATGACCTCACGGTCGTCGGCCACCAGCTTGGGAAAGCCCCTCGCTGTCCAGCACGAGCGTTCCCCACTCAGCCGTCGGCGTCTCCACGCAGGAGGGCACGGGCAGCGTCGACCTCGGCATCACTGAAGGCTTCATGGTCCGCCTCGTGCGCGGCGGTCAGCTCGGCGAGGTTGTCCCGCTCGATCTGGCGCTGTACGGCGGCGTCCACGTAGTTCGAGAAGGCCCGCTTGCCCACACGGGCGCGGACGGCCGCGATGTTGCCCGAGTGAAGACTCACGGAGACGTTGGCGGTGGGGCCTTCACCGACCCGTAGTTGACGTCGTCGCTCATGACAGCCACCTAATACACTGAGCCTCTTCCAACCTGTTCGCCGCGAGCGTGGTGCTCGGCTGGTCATGCACCTTCGGTGTCAAGTCGCTCCGCGGACTGGAGCAGGTACTCGGGCATTTTCGAACTGGCCGCCAATACCTCGATGCCGATGAGGCGGCCCTGCTCGTCGAAGTCGAGGTTGATCATGCCGTCGACGTCCACTGGATCGCAGGGATACATGCGCGCGGACTTCACGCGGGCCTGCGGTTCGGTGAGGTATACGTACGCTGTGTTGAGGGTCTTGTCGTAGGTGACTCTGACGTCTGTCACGGTGAGCGGTCTCCCTTGCTGTCGTTGATGGTGGCGCTGTCCTTGTCCATGCCTCCGGCCGAAGCGATCTCAGGCTGCCGTGGCGAGGTGCAAGGCCAGGACGGCCTTGACGATGTCGGTGATGCGGGTGGTGCCGCAACGGAGTTTGCGCAGGAGCCGCCAGCTCTTCAGGGTGGCGTTGGCCTGCTCTCCGACGGCTCGGATCTTGGCGTGGGAGGAGTTCACCGCCCGCTTCCCGGCTGGGAGCGTGCTCCAGCAGCCCCGGTAAGGCACCCGGATCGTCCCCTGAGCTCCCTGATATCCCTTGTCGGCCCACGGCCGGATGCCGGCTTGGGTGAGAGCTTCGATGATGCCGTGGGTGCATGCGGCCTTGATGTCGTGGACGACACCTGGCAGGGCAGGTGAGGCCCAGAGCAGGCGTCCGAACGCGTCGGCGATTACCTGGACGTTCATGCCGTGGCGCTTGTGCTTGCCAGAGCAGTAGGGGCGGTCGGCGGCAATGCGGTCGATGTGCAGCAGGGTGCCGTCCAGGATCACGAATGCCTTGTTGGCGGCGACGGTCATGGCCTGCTGGAGGGTGGGGGCAAGGGCGGCCAGGACCTCAACCGCCTCGACGATGTACCGGTAGACGGTGGCCAGCCCGATCCCGAAGCCGGCCGCGAGCTGAGCGTACGTGTGCCCGCAGCGCAGATGGGCCAGCGCGAGCAGAGCCTGTCGGTCCGCGCTCAGGCGGCGCCAGCGCGTGCCGCGCTCACGCCGCCGGGCTCTCAGCAGGTCGGACAGGTAGCGCAGGGTCGAGGTGGACAGATCGATCCCCGATGGGTGGACAAGCATGTGAAGCTCCGGGCGGACAGGTTGATCTTGGTAGACAACCCATCTAGCAGGAGCTTCACCTTTTCCTCAACGCCGCCCTCAGCCAACCGACGTGCTACGCAACCAGGTTGGAGAAGCCTCACAGACTAGGAGAACTGCTTCACGCTTAGGTCACCGTTCAACTTCCCAGTCCCCGACCCCGCACAGCACCTCCTGCCCTGGACCTCTGCGCATCCAACTTCGAGCTAGCGGGAGAAAACATCCGCTCAATAGCGGTGACATCGGCATATCTGTCGGCGGACACGGCCACGCCGGTAACGATGGCCACGCTGATACACGCGATCCAGAGGGAGTACCAAAAAACAGGGCCGCCTGATCGCTGGCGCCAGAATTCGGGCCATATCTGGGGCTGATCCAGAGGTGAACACTAGCCGGAACGCGTGGCTGACAGCGGGGCGGTATCCTCGTTTCCGTCTGGCAGATAGATCAGCTCGGCAGACTCGTTGGGTGGCGAACTAGTGCGGGAGAAGCGCAAGACCAAGTACGTCAGAGGTTCTCGGTTCCAGGTTTCAGACCATCGCGGACACGGGCGGCTTGATCGCGCACTTCACTTACGATGTCCTGTTTGCTAATTTCGTCTAAGATCGGAATGAATCTTTCCCAGCCGGTAATCGAGACAGCTACCAGCGAAACCCTCCGAATCAGCGGATCAGGATCGCCAAGCCCCCAGCGCAACAGAGCGAATGCCCGAGGATCGTACTTCGAACCTGCGACAACTGCGGTTCGATAGAGGGTGTCAATCAGGACATCAGGGTCTCGGTCCGCAATTGCTCTAGCCTGCAAGTCCGGGATTCCATCCATCGGAAGCTCTGACCGGATATTCTCGGCCAGAGAATCGGCATTGCCTCCACGCACGACGATGTAGCTGACATCGAGCAGTTCGTCGTTGACCCAGTGCACTGACGTCTCAGCATCGCCTGTCAGCCAAATCTCCTCGGCTGAGGCCTGGTTGGCCTCTGCGATGTGAGCGGCATGCTTGGTAAGCCCCAACGAAATGAACGTTGCCGCCGCCGATTCAATATCTACAAGCGGCGCAGGAACGAGTCGAACGGTGGAAATGCTCACAAAGTCCCCCCGGGTAGGACATAGGCCGCAATACGCGACTTCAAGTGACTTTCCATCCTTGATTCCACGAAGATCCTGCATTCGTGTTCACTCTCAAACAACGGATTGTCACCGGTCATGAGGGTCTTTACCCATCGGATGGTGGTATCCATCTCGTTCCGGAGCATCCGCTGAACCTTTGCCTGAAGCGCCGCCGATCGCTCAGCCTCCGGCACTAGCGATGCCCTCACCGTTTCATTGATTCCCCTTGGCGCCATTGGGTTATATTTTACGACCACATCCCCCCATGTCGTATTTGGTAGGTGCGCCGATTCCCACGTCATCGCGCTAGTGGCCAACGCGATCGGATTGCGGCCTCCCTCCACAGCAAACATCAGTCGGACTATGGAGGCAAGTTGCGCCACCGCTTTAGGATCGTTCGAGATGGCCTGGTTCGATGGTCGCAACCCTTGAGCTACTTCCGCGATCGCCTGTTGGAGCTCTGGGGTTGTGTATCCTTTTTCCGATAATCCGTCCAGAATATTAATGACGAACGGATCGTAGTGCCCTCCCCGACCAAGCCCGAAGGTCTTTATGTGCCCAGGCATTGACGAATAGGTTTGATTTTCCTTCACTTCAATTCCTGGGACAATCTCAATATTGTCAGCAGCTTTCGGATCGCGGCGCAGGTTCTCGTCATAGATGGCCAGGGCCTCGGCGGCCTGGGACCGTCCGGGGCGCGATGAGAGAGGGACGTCCTTAACCTTGGGATTCTTTCCAGTGGCAGCGGCCCTCGCCGCCGCCTCCTCTTCTCGTCGCTCCCGCGTCTCAATCCGGTCATCTTCACGCTGCTGCTTGGCTTTCATTCGATCCTGTTGGATCTTCTTCGCATCCTCTTTAATGTCTGGCCGAGTTATCAGATCGGATCCGATCTTAGATAGCATTGCATGTAGATCTGGCCCGAGTTTGCTCACGACCTTTTCGGCCACCTTTCCTTCCGGGTTCACCTTGGCAATGACGTCGACATTGCCTTCATTACGTTTAACGATAAGACTGGAGAGGCGATACATTCCTCGCCAGGTAAGGAGCTGTACACGAAGGCGCGACTCAGATACATTTCGCCCAATGAGGGCATAAACCTTGGGCCGCAGAACGCTTATGGCTCGATCGAGGCGTTGCTGCTTTTTTTGTTGACTCCGCGCGGATGGGTCCCTCTCGGGAGTGCTCTTATCTTTCTTGCTCCTGAGCCTGGCCCAGAGGGCCTTGCCCTTCTTGGCTATGAAGTCGACAATCTTGTCGATAGCGCGGGTCACCGGGCGCGACACCGACTGGAACACCGACTTGACCTTGTTCGCCAGGCCGCCGATGCCCAGTAGCGCCGCCAGGAAGCCGATCAGGAGTGGGACGCTCGCGGCCAGGGCCGCTTCGACCAGTTTGGGGACGCCCGCCTGGCCGCCGTTTGCGATTTGGATGACCGCGTCCAGCACCGCGTTCACGAAATCGACGATCTGGGCGCCCTGCGTCACGATGAACGTGACGATGTCGATGATCCCCTTGACCGCCCTGATGAAGGCCGACGCCGGGTTCAGCAGGGAGAGGATCCAGGTGATGCCGGCGATGAGGACCGTGGGGATCAGGTAGCTCGTGAGCTTCTGGAGGATCGTGGTCTTCAGGTCGCCCGTCTCCGCCTGGATCTCCTTCGCCGCGCCCGCCGGGCCCTCGCGGGCCAGGTTCTGGGCCACCGGGACCGACGTCTCGACCGCGGACATCGCCTCGTCAGGGACGCCCTTGCGGGTCACGCGTGCGCGGATGTTGTCCCAGGTCAGGCCCAGCAGGGAGCCGATCAGCTGGATGATGCCCTTGAGGTCGAACCTCGCCGGGAGTTCGAGGCCCGCCTTGACCGCCGTGCCCAGCAGCCAGGACACGACACCCGTCTTGAGGTGGTCCGCGATGTTCGTGATGAAGAGGTTCAGGCCCGCGCCGACCGCCGTGACCAGGTTACGGAGGAAGCCGATCGGGTCCTTGATGATCTTCATGATCGCGGAGGCGGCCTTCGCGAGGATCCCCAGGAGCAGGTTCTTCAGCTCATTGATCGTCTTGATCGCGCCGACGATCGCGTCCTTCGCCTTGTCGATCAGGCCCCGGTTCGCCTCCTGGAGCTTCTTGATCTCCTCGTCGATCTTGTTCAGCGCCGCCGTGTACTTGGTCGCCAGGTCCTGGACCAGCTGCTCCGACTTCTCGTCGACCGTCGCTTCCAGGTCGTCGAACTTGCCCGCGAAGTCCTTCGCCGCCTCCTCGCCGAACGCCTTCAGATCGGCGGGCAGTTTGTCGACCTCCGCCTTCAACTCGGCCCGGCCCTTGGCGATACGGGCCTTCGCCCGGCCCAGCTCGGCGCCGATGATGTCGGCCACCGACGAGATGACGGTCTGCATCTTCGAGACGTAGAGCTTGCGGGCCTCCTGGTAGAGGTCGTTCGCCTCCTTGGGCAGCCCCGCGAACTTGTCCTTCACCCAGCGGCCCTTGCCCATCAGGCCGGAGTAGCGCTTGTCCTTGTACTTCTTCATCCGGCGCTTGTGGTCCGCCGTGAACGCGTCCCGCGCCGCCTTCTCCCCCGACGTGAACGCCGTGTCGACCTTCTTGTCCAGGCCGGACAGCGTCTCCTCGACATCCTTCTTCGTGCCGTCGTAGACCTTCTGGAGTTTCGCCGTGACCTCGGCGCGCTTCTTCTCGTCCTTCGTCTTCGTGTCGCCCTTGCCGCCGTCCACCTGCTTCCCGGCCGCGTCACGCTTCGCGGTCAGCGCCGTCATCGCCTGGGCACCGGACGCCGCAGCCCCCGCCTTCGCGGCGGCCAACTGCTGGTCCTCCGCCGCCTTCCCCTTCGCCGGAGCCTTCGCCGCATCGGCCTCCGACGTCTTCTTCGCCGCCAGCGCCTCGTTGAACTCCGGCTCGTTGCCCTTCGCCAGCTGCTCCTCGGTGACCTCCGCGTCCTCCATCGCCTGGTCGTTCTGCGCCGGACCCTCCGAGAAGTCCGTCACCGCCGCGGGCTGCTTCTCCGGGATCGCGTCCGCCGCCGAGGGGGCGCCCGGGTTGGCCGGGGGCTGGTCCGGGGTGAGGGGGGTGACCTCTTTGTCCTTGGCCGCGGAGGTGTCCGGCGGGGCCGCCGTCGCGGTGTCGATGTCCTTGGCCGAGGACTCCTTGCCGTCCGTGACCTTCCCGTCGACCTCCGCCTTGACCTGGTCCGCCTTGCCCGACTTGGAGAACTTGTCCGCCTCGTCGAGGTTCTTCGGCGCCTGCGCGTCGATCGCCTTGTTCACCGCGTCGACGAACGCCTTCTTGTCGAACTCGCCGGGCTTCGCCTCGTTCATCTTCTCGGCGTTCGCGGCCTTGCCCTGGGCTTCCTTGTCGTCCGGCGGCGCCACCGCCGCGTCCTGCGACGCCTTCGCCTCACCGGCCGCCGGCGGGTGCGCGGCGACCCGTGCCTTCTTCGCCGCCACATCCGCCTTGACCTTGCGGAAACCGGCCGCCTGCGCGGGGGCCGGTTTGACCGGGGCGGTGTAGCGCTGGGCGACCAGACGGGACACCGCCGCGTTCCCGGCCATCCGCTGCAACCGCTGGATGCCACGGCGGTCAGGCGCGGGGGCGGGGGCCGGCGACCGGGGCGCCGCCTCCGTGCGGTGCGGGACATCGTGGCGCGCGGGCGCGGCTGAAGGCTTCTCCGGGACCGCCTTCATCCGTTCGCCCCCCTTCGGCCTCCGGCCGCCTTCCCGGACGTGACTTGTCAGGGTGTGCGGCCCCCGCCCGTCGCGCGCAGGACGCGCGGACCGGGGTGGGGGCAGACCTCGCCGGCACGGCGGGAGTGGTCGCGTTGCCTCTTCGGGCAGTCGTCCGTGCACGGCAGGGCGGCCGACTATCCGTTCCGGGTGATCGGCGCAGTGGCGAGAATGGCCGGCGTTCCCCGGTCGAGGAGCGCGAGAAGCGCGAGGAGCGCGTCGAAGAGAGGCACTTATGCCGTCGTACCTGTCCCCCGGCGTCTACGTCGAAGAGGTCGAGTCCGGGTCCCGGCCGATCGAAGGGGTGGGCACCTCGATAGCCGCCTTCGTCGGCTTCGCCCAGAAGGGGCCGTTCGACGAGCCGACACTGATCACAAATTGGACCCAGTACGTGACCACCTTCGGCGACTTCGTCGACGGCACGTATCTCGCCTCGTCCGTCTACGGCTTCTTCTCGAACGGCGGCGGCGTCTGCTACGTCGTACGGATCGGCGACGGCACCTCCGTCGGCGACGAGACCGGCGAACTGGCGGCGGGGGCCGAGGTGCAGATCGGGCCCTACGCCGTGAAGCCCCGGCCGGGCGTGACGGGTGAGATCACCGTCGAGGTCACCGCGGCCGAGGGCGACGATCCCCCCTCCGACACCTTCCAGCTCATCGTGCGGCGCGACGGACAGGTCGCGGAGACGTACCCCTCCGTGACGACGAAGCGCAGCAAGGAGAACGTCGCCACCCGCGTCAACGCCAAGTCGGAGCTGATCGAGATACGCGACCCGGGGCGCGGCGCCGCCCCCGCCCGGCCCGAGCCACAGACCGTGGCCCTCGCACCCGCCGCGCCCGCGGCCCCCGCCGCCGGCGGTGCCGGTGCGCTCGCACCCGAGGTGTACGTCGGCGACGCCGACCGCCGGACAGGTCTGGGCGGTCTGGAGGCGGTCGAGGAGGTCACGATGATCGCCGCCCCCGACCTGATGAGCGCCTACCAACGCGGGCTGCTGGACCTGGAGTCGGTGATCGCCGTCCAGCAAGGGTTGATATCGCACTGCGAGTTGATGGGCGACCGGGTGGCGATTCTGGACCCGCCGCCGGGTCTTTCCCCGCAGCAGGTGCGGAGTTGGCGTACGGACCGGGCGAACTTCGACTCGAAGTACGCGACGCTCTACTACCCCTGGATCAGCGTCGCGGACCCGGCGTCCGGCCGCGCCACGCTCGTACCGCCGAGCGGGCACATCGCCGGGGTCTGGGCGCGCAACGACGACACGCGCGGGGTGCACAAGGCCCCGGCGAACGAGGTCGTACGGGGCGCGGTCACGCTCCAGACCCAACTCACCAAGGGCGAGCACGATCTGCTCAATCCGATCGGGCTGAACTGCATCCGTTCCTTCCCCGGGCGCGGCATCCGGGTGTGGGGCGCGCGGACCCTCGCGTCGGATCCGGCCTGGCGGTACCTGAATGTGCGGCGGCTCTTCAACTACCTGGAGGAGTCGATCCTCGCCGGTACGCAGTGGGTCGTCTTCGAGCCGAACGACGACGCGCTGTGGGCGCGTGTCCGGCGTACCGTCTCGGCGTTCCTGGTGAACGAATGGCGCAAGGGATCGCTGTTCGGGCTCACACCGGAAGAGGCGTTCTACGTGAAGTGCGACCGGGAGACGAACCCGCCCGAGAGCATCGACGCCGGTCAGGTCGTCTGCGAGATCGGGGTCGCGCCGGTCAAGCCGGCCGAGTTCGTGGTGTTCCGGCTCGCCCAACTGACCGGCGGCAGCGGCGGGATCGACGAATGACCCGCCCGGTCCGTTTCTGAGCACGGCGTGAGGAGCCTGTTGTGCCACTTCCCGATCTCGACAGTTCCGTCGGACATTCCTTCGGCCTCGAATTCGACAGCGTCATCATCAAGCAGATCACCGAGGTCAGCGGTCTAAAGATGGAGCAGGACGTCATCGAGCTGAAGCAGAACACCGCAGACGGCAAGTACGCCATCAAGAAGCTGCCCGGCCGCCCCAAGGCCGGCGAGGTCACCGTGACCCGGGGGCTCACGGAGGACAACAGCTTCGAACAGTGGATCAGGGACTCCCGGTTCGGCCGTATGACGAACGCCCGCCGCAACGGCGCCGTCATCGTCTACGACTACGAGGGCCTGCCGATCAAGCGCTACACGCTCATCAACGCCTGGCCGAAGTCCCTGGAGATCGGGACGCTCAAGGCCGGTGACACCTCGGTCCTGACGGAGAAGCTGGCGATCACGTACGAGAGCATGGAACTCGGCTGATGCGCCGCACCGTTCACTTCCAGGCTCCCGAGCGGGACGCGCACGGGCCGGCGAGCGGGCAGCAGCAGGGGCAGGGGCAGACGCGCCGACCCGAGCCGCTGCGGACCGAGTTCGGCTTCGAACTGCCGCGTGGGTACGTGGACGAGTCGGGCACCGTGCACCGTAACGGCGTGATGAGGCTCGCGACCGCGCGGGACGAACTGGTGCCCCTGCGGGACGACCGGGTGCGGGAGAACTCCGCGTATCTGTCGGTCGTCCTCATCTCCCGGGTCGTGACCAGGATCGGCACCGTCGAGGACATCCACCCGGGCGTCATCGAGGACCTGTTCGCCTCCGACCTGGCGTTCCTCCAGGACTTCTACCGCCGGATCAACGCGGAGGGCCACACCCGCGCCGCCGTCAACTGCCCTTCCTGCCAGGAGGAGTTCACGGTGGATCTCGCCGGTGGCCGCCTGGGGGAATCGTGACGTACGCGGCCGACCTGCTGTACGAGGAAGTCGCGTACCTCGCCTATCACTTCCACTGGCCACTGGACGACCTGCTGGACCTGGAACATCCGGAACGTCTGAGGTTCGTGGCTCAGGTCGCCCGTCTCAACGGGAGCTAGCGGGGGGGCGGGAGATCCATGGGGCTGATGTCCTGGTTGCGCGGCGGTCGTTCGATGGGCGTGGAGAGCCCGGCGGGCGGCGGTGACGCCGTGCCGGAGCGAGGTGATCGGGGAGACCGCGTCGACGTGCGCCGGCTGGTGCCCATGCAGCGAACGGTCCTCGGACAGGACCTCGTGATCAACCCCGCAGGGTTTCAGGGGGCGTTGTCCACCCGGCGGACGACCGCGCTCGGTACGCCGCTCGGGCATCTGGTCAGCCCTGACGCGCCTACCGGAGTGCTGCACGGAATCACCAGTGCCGCGCCGGGCAGTCCGGTGCCGTCGGCTCAGCGGTCCGTCGAGATGCCGTTGCGGACGACGCCGGGAGGCAAGGGCGCACCTGCGGGCTTGGCGATGCCCGCTGCCGTGGCACCTGCAGCTGCGGTGCCTGCCGCTGTATCCGCTTCGGTGTCCGTACCTGAGGCCGTTCCCGTACAGCGCGCGTCCTCCGCGATGACCTCCGCCGGTACGTCGGCGGTCGCCGAGCTGCCGGTACGTCAACTCGTGGGCGAGCAGCCCCTCGTACCCATGTCCACTCCCCCGCAGGAGTCGGCGGAGCCTTCGTCGGGGCCGGAGCCGGAGCCACCGCCCCCGCGCACGCCCGGACTTGGAGCGCCGCTCGCCGGGTTGCCGCCGACGGCTCAGCGGCAGGCTGCGGCCTCCGTGCCGGGGAGCGGCAGGCCGGAGGCCGAGTCGGTCCCGGCCGTACGTCCGCCCGCAGCGCCCGAAGTACCTGTCGCGGCGGAGCCGCCCGAGAACTCTCCCGAAGTGGACGGCGTGCCGCCACCGGTCGCTCCGCTGCTCGGCGACGACCCGTTGATGAGTGCGGCGTCCGACCACAGGGATGGGGGCGACGCTTCTTCGCCAAGTGCGCCTCTTCAGCGGTCCGTTGTCGTCGCGAGGCAGCG
The DNA here is from genome assembly GCF_036248275.1 of Streptomyces sp. NBC_01716. NCBI lineage: Bacteria > Bacillati > Actinomycetota > Actinomycetes > Kitasatosporales > Streptomycetaceae > Streptomyces > Streptomyces sp. NBC_01716. The sequence goes on from NZ_CP109181.1 coordinate 906,073, forward strand.
ACCCCTCCCTACACCCACCGTCCCACTGCTCGGTGACCGGCCGCTGACCCCCCGTACCGCCGTACAGCGTGACGCGCGTGACGGTGGGGAACCTCCACAGCTGGAGCCGCCGCCCGCGCCCGCGGCCGTGCCTGTGCGGTGGACCACCGCGTCCGGTCCGAACGCGTCGGCCGCCGTACCCGTGCAGCGGTCGACCGTCGTCGCACGTGAGTCGGCTCCGCTCCGATCCGTCTCCCCTGCCGTATCCGCCACCGCCGCCCTCCCCGTACAGCGGCAGCCACGTGGAGAACCGCCGACGCCTCGGTCCGTGGCTCGTACCGGCGGTGGCGCCGGGATTCCCACCGCCGGTGCCTTCGCCGTGGCCGCCGGAGTCGCCCAGCGAATGCCCGACGGGAGCGTCGTCTTCGGCTCCTCGTCGGCCTCGCCTGCCTCGTCGGCCGCCGGCACCTCGCGGCCCGTCGTCCAGCGAGACGCCGAACTCAGCGAGGAACCACCACCACCCGAGCCCGCGCCGGACAGCGACCCGGAGCAGGAGCCCGAGCCCGCGTCCGACCCGCAACCCCGCGCCACCACCGCCGGCGCCACCACCGCCCCCGGCCAAGCCGCCGCCCCCGCCGTCACCGACGAACTCGTCCGCGCCCTGTACGCCCCCCTCAGCCGGCTCCTCAAGGCCGACCTCCGGCTGGAACGCGAACGCGCCGGGTTCCTCATCAACACCCGCCACTGAACCGCCCGCCACTGAAGCACCCGCCACCGAGAGGTACGTGTCATGGCCACCGCCCCGGACAGCGATCCCGCCGTCAGCGTCTGCTTCGTCGTGACGATCGACGACATCGAACTCGGATCGTTCAACACCTGTGACGGCCTGGGCTGCGAAGTGGTGCTCGAAACCCGCGAGGAGGGCGGCAACAACGGGCATGTGTGGCAGCTGCCGACCCGACTGAAGTACTCCAACGTCAAGCTGTCCCGGCCGCTCACCCGCGAGACCGAGAAGGTGGCGCGCTGGTTCGCCACCATGACGACCGGGTTCAGCCGCAAGACCGCGCACATCGAGGCGCGCACCGGTGACGGGCGGAAGGTGGCCCAGTGGGGGCTGCTTGAGGTCGTACCCGTCCGCTGGACCGGGCCATCGTTCACACCCGAGTCGCCGAAGGTCGCGATGGAGACGATCGAGATCGCCCATCACGGCTATGTGATGGAGGGCTGAGCGGCATGAGCGGTGCGGGACCCATCGCTTTCAGCGCCGCCGGTACGTCCGGCGTGGCCTCGGCCGCGAAGGGCGGATCGGCCCGGCCCAAGCTGGAGCACGCCTATCTGGAGCTGCGCACGCCCCCCACCGGTGGTGGTCTCACACCGGGCGGTCCGTGCGGGCGGATCGACTTCCAGTTCAACCCGAAGGAGTTGAGCCTCACCAAGGCCGCGTCCTGGAAACGGACTCCGGCCAAGGGCGCGAAGAGCTCGGGCCCGCCCGAGTACCAGGGCTCGCAGCCCAGCAAGCTCACCGTCGAGATGTTCTTCGACGCCAGCGACACCCAGGACACCCGCGTGGTGACGTCGGTGGAACAGCTGTTCGCGTGCTGCGTGCCGACGAGCGAGACGCGGCAGCAGCAGCGGGCGTCGCCCCCATGGGTGGTCTTCCACTGGGGCGGACTCACGGGATTTCCCGGCTACGTCAGCCAAGTGGCCGCGAAATACACGCTGTTCACCACCTCCGGGGTGCCGATCCGGGCGGTCTGCCAGGTCACGATGGAGGAGATCAGCGGGGAGACGCCGGGGCAGAACCCCACCTCCGGCGCGCTGGCCGCCCGCCGCGTGCACCGCGTCGACGCCGGGGACTCGCTGCCGTCGCTGGCCCACCAGGAGTACGGCGACGCCGCCGCCTGGCGCGTGATCGCCGAGGCCAACGGCATCGACGACCCGATGCGCCTCGCCCCCGGCACCCAGCTCCTGCTGCCTGCCCTGGACGAGCTGAACCGGCTCCAGGACGGTACGGGCCGCGACCGGGGCGGATACGACGCCGGCATCGTCGTCCCACCGGCAGTCGGGAGGCGGGGCTGATGTCCCAACAGGGCGTCGCCACCGCGCTGGTGGTCGAGTTCGGCGGCACACCGCTGCCTGCCAAGTTCGCGAACACCCTGGTCGAGGGATATGTGGACGACAGCCGTACGCTGCCCGACCTGTTCCTGCTGCGCTTCCGCGATCCCGACCGGATGCTGCTGGAGCAGACGGGCCTGAAGATCGGCGGCGAGGCCCGGCTGCTGGCCCGCGCGGGCGGGGACTCGGCGCCGAAGCCTCTGCTCGACGGTGTGGTGACCGCTCTGGAAGTGGAGCTGGACGAGACGGGCACGTTCACCGTCGTACGGGGGCTGGACGAGTCGCACCGGCTGTTCCGGGGGCGGCGGGTGGCCAGCTACCAGAACATGACGCTCGCCGACATCTGCGGTCAGGTCGCCCAGCGCGCCGGGCTGAAGCCGGGGACGGTGGACGTCGCCGGGCCCGTACTCGAACACATCGCCCAACCCAACCTGACCGACTGGGAGTTCGTGCGCGGGCTCGCCGAGGAGGCGGGTGCCCAGGCGTACGTACGCGAGGGGGCGCTGCACATCACCCGGCCCGCGGAGGCGAGTTCGGCGCCGGACGGTTCGGCGCGCGCGGACCGCAATCCCCTCGTGCTGGAGCTGGGCGGCAATCTGCTGCGCTGCCGGGCCGGGGTGTCAGCCGCGGAGCAGGTATCAGAGGTGGAGGTGCGCGGCTGGGACGTCCAGGCCAAGGAACCGCTGGTGGGCAAGGCGCCGGCGGGGGCGTCGTCGACGCTGGAGCTGGGGGTGACGGCGGCGGAGGTGTCCGCCCCGTTCGGCGAGGCGCGGTTCGTGGTGACGGACGCGGCGTACGGGACGCAGGCCCAGGTGGACCAGGCGGCCAAGGCCCTGGCGGAGCGGATCGCCGGGTCGTTCGCGGAGCTGGAGGCGGTGATCCGCGGGAATCCGGCGGTCCGGGCGGGCAGCGCGGTGGCGTTGAACGCGGTGGGCGCGCCGTTCGAGGGCCGGTACACCGTCACGTCGTCGCGCCATGTCTTCGACGCCGTACGCGGGTACGAGACGTGGATCACGGTCTCGGGGCAGCAGGAGCGTTCGCTGTTCGGGCTGACCGGCGGCGGTCCGGGATCCGGTGGCGCGGCTGGGGGCGGGCGGTGTGCGGGGCTGGTCAGCGGGACGGTGACGGACACGCAGGATCCGGAGGGGTCGGGGCGGGTGAAGGTCCGCTTCCCGTGGCTGTCGGACGAGTACGCGAGCGACTGGGCGCGTACCGCTCAGTCGGGCGGGACGGGCGGAGGTGAGGCGTTCATCCCGGAGGTCGGGGACGAGGTGCTGGTCGGCTTCGAGCACGGGCATCTGGACAGGCCGTTCGTACTGGCTGGGCTCTACAACGGGAAGGACAGGCCCGGCGGAGGAGGCGGGGGCGCGACTTCGGGTGGCGGCGGTTCCTCGCCGGGCACTCCCGGTGCCTCCGGCGCGTCCGGCGCTCCGAGCGGTGGCGGTGGCGGTGGCGGTGGCGGCGAGTTGGTCGACCCGACCAGCGGCGCCGTGAACCGGCGCGCCTTCGCGTCCCGGAGCGGAAATCAACTGGAGCTGCTGGACGCGGCGAACGGCCCGCAGGGCGTACGGCTCCGCACCGGAGACGGGAAGTTGACGATCGACCTCGACCGCACGAGCACCGCCGTCGTCATCAACAGCGACGGCAGCGTGACGATCGAGGCCAAGGAGCGGGTCTCCATCAAGGCGGCCGGCGGCGTCGCACTGGACGCCGGCCGCGGAGCACTCGAACTCACCGGGGACAGAGTCACGTTGACCTCCCGCGGCGGTGTCGAGGTCAACGGCGGGAACGGCAAGGTCGCTCTCTCCAGCAGCGGTTCGGTGGAGGTGCGCGGCGGCCAGGTCACTGTCGACGGCACGCGGCGCACGGACATCAAGAGCGGCGGCTCGGTTTCCGTCAACGCCCCCATGATCAAGCTCAACTGACATGACGTCAGGAAGCGCGGGCAACAAAGACAACGAACAGGAGTGGACCGCATGTCGGCAGCAGCAGCCGCGGCCGCGAGGGTCGGCGACCCCACCGGGCACCCCGGCACGGTCGGACCGCCCGGCGTGCCGTCCGTGCTGATCGGCGGGCAGCCCGCCGCGACGGTCGGCACCGCGCACAACTGCGCGTCGCCCGCCGCCCACCCGCCGTCGGCGATCGCGCCGCCCGGCAGTTCGAGCGTGCTGATCGGCGGCAGCCCGGCCGCCCGCGCCGGCGATCTGGCGGGGTGCGGCTCACCGGTGGTGTCGGGCTGTGCGACCGTACTGATCGGCGGGTGAGCGAGCCGTATGGGACAGCAATTCATCGGTGCGGGCTGGGCGTTCCCGCCGCGTACGGACGCCACCGGGTCCATCGCCCTGGTGCGTGGCCGGCACGCGCTGGAGGAGTCGATCCGGCTGATCCTGGCGACCTCGCCGGGCGAGCGCCCGATGCGCCCGGAGTTCGGCTGCGCCATCAACGACTACGTGTTCGCCCCCGCCGACGCGGGCACGGCCGGCCAACTCGCGTACGAGGTAAGGCTGGCGCTGGAGCGCTGGGAGCCCCGTATCGATGTCACCGAGGTCGTCGTCCGGTTCGACGAGGCCGACAACGGGGTGCTTTATATCGACATCGGCTACACCGTCCGGGGCGCGAACGACCCCCGCAATCTCGTCTTCCCCTTCTATGTGATCCCGCAGCACGCCGAGGAATCGGCCGACGACGAGGAGGCGGGCGCGTGACGCTGCCCGGTCCGCATCTGGACGACCGCACCTTCCAGGGCCTGGTGGACGAGGCCAAACGCCGGGTGCAGCAGCGCTGCCCGGAGTGGACCGACCACAATGTCTCGGATCCCGGTGTGACGCTGATCGAGGCGTTCGCGTCCATGGTCGACCAGCTCGTCTACCGGGTGAACCGGGTGCCGGAGAAGAACTATCTGGCCTTCCTCGATCTCATCGGCGTACAGCTCCATCCGCCCACGGCCGCGCACACCGACGTGACGTTCCGGCTTTCCGCGCCGCGCCCGGACCCGGTGGTGGTCCGGGCAGGGACGGAGATCGCCACGGTCCGTACGGAGACGGAGGAGGCGGTCGTCTTCACGACCTCCGAACCCCTGTCGATCGTGCCGTGCGCCTACGCCCATCTCGCCACCTGGCCGTCGTCCGGGGAAGCGGCCGACCGGACCGAGGAGCTGGCGCTCGGCCGGGACGTGCCCTGTTTCGGGACCACGCCGACTGTCGGCGACTGCCTGTATGTGGGCCTGTCGGCCGCCGTACCGGCGGGTGTTCTCGTCCTGCGGCTGGACTGCACGGTGGAGGGCGTCGGCGTCGATCCGCGCCGGCCGCCGGTGCTCTGGGAGGCGTGGGACGGCACGGCCTGGACGGTCTGCGAGATCGAGAAGGACGACACCGGCGGCTTCAACCGGTCGGGCGAGCTGATCCTGCATCTGCCGAAGACCCACTCTCCGGCGGCGGTTGTACGGCATACCGGGGGCTGGGTGCGGTGCCGTCTGATCGCCGCGGAGCCGGGCCAGCCGACGTACCTGGCGCCGCCGGTGGTCCGCGGGGTCACCGCGTTCACGATCGGCGCGACCGTCCCGGCCGAGCACGCGGAGACCGTCACCGACGAGGTGCTCGGTCAGGCGGAGGGAGTGCCCGGCCAGGCATTCGGACTGGCCCGACCGCCCGTCGTACCCGGTGAGTTCGTGGTCGAGGTGACCGGCCCCGGGTCGGGTGCGGACGCTGAACGGTGGACCCGTGTGGACGACTTCGCGCACTCGGGGCCCGAGGACCGGCACGTCACCCTGGACGCGAACTCCGGGCGGGTCGAGTTCGGTCCCGCCGTACGTGAACGGGACGGTGGAATCCGCTACTACGGCGCGGTCCCCGCGAAGGGCGCCACCGTCCGGGTGCGGTCCTACCGCACCGGCGGCGGGCTGCGCGGCAACGTCGCCCGCTCCACGCTGCGGGTCCTGCGCGGCGCGATCCCGTACGTGGCCCGGGTCGAGAACCGCCGGCCGGCGCTCGGCGGGGTCGACGGCGAGAGCGTCGGCAGCGCGCGGGTGCGCGGACCGATGACGCTGCGCACGCTGCACCGGGCGGTCGTGCCGCACGACTACGAACTCCTCGCGCGCGAGATCGCGCCGGACGCGGCGCGTGTGCACTGCATCCGGGCCGGTGCGGACGACGGGTCCGACGCGGGCGGGGTGCGGCTGCTCATCGTGCCCGCCGGGCGCGGGGACGAGCAGGGCCGGATCGAGTTCGACGAACTCGTCCCGCCCGCACAGACGCTCGCTCTGATCAAGGACCATCTGGACGCGCGGCGGCCGATCGGCACCCGGCTGGCGGTCGAGCCGCCGTTCTACCAGGGCGTCACCGTCGTCGCGTCGGTCCAGACCGAGCGCGGGGCGGTCGCCGAGAAGGTACGCGAGACGGCGCTGGCCGCCCTGTACGGGTACTTCAACCCGCTCACCGGCGGGCCGGGCGGACAGGGCTGGCCGTTCGGCCGGCCGGTGCAGTCGGGCGAGGCGTTCGCCGTGCTCCAACGGGTGCCCGGGGTGGACCTGGTGGAGGACGTACGGCTCTACCGCGCCGACCCGGTCACCGGGGAACGCACCGACGCGACCACGAAGATCCAGCTGGACCGGCACGCGCTCGTCTTCAGCTACGAACACCAACTCCGGGTGAGATCCGGGTGAGAGGAGCCTGACCCGATGCGTGCCGACGTTCCCGGCCTGCCGACCCCGCACCCCCTGATCGAGCAACTGCCCGCCGTCTACCTGGAACAGGACTTCCTGCGGCGCTTCCTCGCGGCGCTGGACGACGTGCTCGCCCCGGTCCTGCTGACGATCGACAACGTGCCCGCGTATCTGGACCACCGCAGCGCCCCCGACGACTTCCTGGAGTGGCTGGCGGGCTGGGTGGCGGTGGAGCCGCACGAGGACAGCCCCGCCGACCAACGGCGGGCCGAGATACGCGGGGCCGTGGCCAGGCACGCGCGGCGCGGGACGGTCGGTGGACTGGCGGAGGCACTGCGGCTGGAGACCGGAGGCACGGAGCCGGAGATCGTCGAGAGCGGTGGCGCCATCTGGTCGACAACTCCCAACACTCCGCTGCCGGGTGAGGCCGTCCCATGGGTGACGATCCGGGTCAGGGCGGGTGAGGGGCAGCTGTTCGACCGGGTGCGGCTGGAGGAACTGATCGCCACGGAGATCCCGGCGCATGTCGGGTTCACGCTGGAACTGTTGTCGGCGGGTGCGGGAGGTGGTGCGGAGTGATCTGCGAGACGTGCGGCCACCGGAACGCGCCGGGGCGGGAGTTCTGCGCTTCGTGCGAGGCGTTCCTGGCGTGGGAACCGGGGGAACGAACGCCGGCGCCACCGGAACCGTCCGTGCCGGAGCCTCCTGCGCCGGAACCGAACGCGCCGGAACCGTCCGTGCCCGCCGGGGCCACTCCCGTACCTCCGGACTACCCCGCGGCACCGCGACGCCCCGGTGAGAACGCGGACCAGTCCGCCCCGGGGCCGGACGCGGGAGCGCCGACGCCCGACGCCGAGCCGACGCCACCGCCCACCGTCACCGGGCCGCCGATCGTGTGCCCCCACTGCCGTACGGAGAACACCCCGGACCGCACCCTCTGCGTACGCTGCGCCCTCCTCCTGAACCCGGGCCCGCCCCCGGCGATCCGCCCACCTTGGTGGCGACGGATCCTCAACCGCGCCCCCCGGCAGTCCCCCGTCGCCGGCACCCGGCCGGGGCGGGGATGGCGCAGGCCACGGGTCGGGCTGCCGATCGTGCTGATCCTGCTGGCGGTGGGAATCTGGTTCGCGCTCCCGCACATGTCGGGCCTGTTCGGCCTGGCGAAGGAGGAGACGGGGAAGCCCGAATCGGTACCGCCTGCGGAGTGCCGGGCGTCCAGCGCGCAGTCGGGCCATCCGGCGGGCGCGGGTGTGGATGGATTCAACAACCGCTACTGGTCACCGAAGGAGACCGGGGACGGCGTCGGTGAGTTCCTGGAGTGCGACTTCGCCCAGCCGGTGCGGCTGCTGAAGTTGCTGGTGTTCTCGGGTACCTCGGCCCGCAAGGACGAATTCCTCACCCAGGCCCGCCCGGCGCGGGTCACCGTGCAACTGACCGCGCAGGACGGCGAGTTGACCAGCCGAACCCTGCGGCTGAGGGACCAGGCGGGCGAGCAAGCGTTTGACCTGCGGGGCACGGACACGGTACGGGCCAGACTCACGGTCGACTCGGCGTACGGCACGGGGGAGGACCGCCGGGTCGCCCTGGCGGAGGTGGAGTTCTTCGGCCGCCGGCCGTAAGGGGTGGGCGAGGCCCTGGGCCGGGGTGGCCTTGCGACCACCCCGGCAGGCTGGCGTGTCAGCCGACCGGGCTGACAAACATGATGCAGTCGTGCAGCGCCACTACTGTCGCGGCGGTCGAACAAACGAGCGTGATGACCGCCTGGGTTATTCGCACCTGCAAATATCCTTCCCGGAAACGTTGATCGTCAACAGGGGGGGAAGGCTATACCACTTCGAATGAGTGACCGAATCGAGGGGGGCCTCGCGCTCCGCCTCGCGGCCTACTCGTCGCGCAGCGCGGAACGTACGTCTGCCTCGCCGCCGCCCATCCGTTCGATCTCACTTAGGCGGCGACCGATTCTCCGCGTATCAACATTGTCTCGATGTCGAACGGATTCGAATGCGTGACGCAATGTTGTTCGAGCCTCATCGACATCCCCTGCTGCGAGTCGCACCTCAGCCAGCAGCGTCCGAGAAGCGGTTTCCTCATCGAGGTCATTGGTGCGCGCCGCAACGTTCACGGCCAACCGGAGGCGGTCCGTCGCGTCATCCAGTCGCCCGTCGGCGAAGTCCATGTGTCCGAGGTGACGCAGGGCCTGGACCTCATGTCGGGCAGCCCCAATCTCCTGGGCGAGCTTCAGCGCTTCCAGGAGATGCCGGACGGACTCCTCGGAGTCTCCCAGCCGCCAGCGCGCCTTGCCGATCCCGACCAGAGCCTCGGCCTGGCTCTTTCGGTCGCCGAGAAGGCGAAATTCCGAAAGGGTCTCTCCGAACAGAACAAGAGCCGCATCTGATTCACCAGAATCCGCCAGAACTTCGGCCAGATTTCTGCGCGCGGTAGCGCGGTCGTATCGACTTCCGTCATCTTCGAGGAAGGATATTGATTCCTCAAAAGAATGGCGGGCCAGTTCCAATTCACCGGCCTGGACCTGAAGCCTTCCGATGTTGTTGAGCGTCCTGCCGGAAGCAGTCAAGTCACCTGCTTCTTTGAAGTTTGCAAGGGCATTGCGAAAATGATCAATTGCTCGATCATGTTCCCCGAGGAACAGCAGAACCACCGCTATGTTGTTTCGGGTACGCGCCTTGTCCCAGACGTCACCCGAGAGCGACTTGATGGCAAGGGATTTCTGGAGCAGCACAAGCGCCTTGCGGTTCTCGCCGAGGTGCCAGTTCAGTACGCCAAGCACGCGCAGCGCCTCCGCCTCGCCCGGTTCGTCGCCCAGCGCACGCGCCAGCTCCAGCGCCCGCTCCCCCGCCTCTGCGGCGTCCGCGTAGTCCCCGATGCTCGCGTACGCCCCGCACAGGTCGATGAGGGTGCGGCAGAGCGCTGGTTCGTTGCCAGTTCGGTCCCAGTGGGCGGCAGCGTGCCGCAGGAGCTTCTTGGCGTCCCGCCAGTAGCACTCCGCTACGAGGAATCCCGCCAGCGCGCAGGCGAGTTGGGCCGCGCGCTCGGAGGCGCCCTCGCGTCGGGCGTGGTCTTCGACCGCCAGGAGGTTTCCGCGCTCCGCAGCCAGCCAAGAACGCGCGGCGGCCGAGTCAGGCAGGGGTGGCGGTGGCGTCGGCAGAGGCGGCGCCGGGAAGTCCGGGCGTATGCGTCGGGGATATGCCATGCGGTCCGCGAGGCCGGCTGACGTTACGTAGAAATCCGTCAGGCGGGCGAGGGCCTGGCGGCGCTCCTCCTCGCCGTCCTCCGCAATAGATAGACCATAGGCATATTCACGCAGCAGATCGTGGTAGCGATAGCGGTCCGGTACGGGCTCTCTGAGCAGGTGAAATGCCCCAAGACCTTCGAGTAATCGCTCCGTCGTATCCGGCGGCAAGCCCAGCAGGGCAGCCGCCGCCTCGGCGGTGAAATCCGGTCCGGGATGGAGTCCGAGGCGGCGGAACGCGGTGCGTTGCTGCGCGGTGAGGGTCCGGTAGGACAGTGCGAACGCCCGGGTCATTTCCTGCTCTTGATCCGCGGTGCGAATTTCCGCCAGCCGCCCGGGACTTCGCGCGAGGCGCTCGGCGAGGACACTCAGCGTCCAGGACGTACGGGCCCGGAATCGATGCGCCACGAGTTCGATCGCGAGGGGTAGATAGCCGCATAGGCCAACAATTCGCTCGACCTCCGCAGGATCCTGCGTGCGACCCTCACCCGCGAAGCTACGGAAGAGCCTGACGGCGTCCTCCTTCGAGAGCACGTCGAGCGGGACCGACAACGCCTGTGGGATACCGCTCAGATGACGACGGCTGGCGATGATCGTCAGGGACGGTGACCCGCCCGGCAGCAGCGGGCCTACCTGCTCGGCTCCGGCCGCGTCGTCCAAGACGATGACCACTCGGCGCTCCGCCAGCATGGTCCGCCACAGGGCCGTACGCCCCTCCAACTCGCCAGGAATGGAGAAGGCCGGCGCGCCGAGCAGCCTCAGCAGAGACCCCAAAGCCGCCCCGGCTGTGAGCGGTTCCTGGGAAAGTGAATGGCCCCGTAGATCCAGGTATATCTGGCCGTCCGGGTACCTCTCCGCAAGAAGCTGGGCAGTGGCGACGACCAAGGCCGTCTTCCCGACGCCCGCCATGCCGCTGACCGCTTCCACGGTGACGACCGATCCGCCGCGCTCGCCCTTGTCGGCGATCACCGAGCTCAGGGCCCGCAACTCCGACCGGCGCCCTACCAGGGGCGGTTGCTGGGGCAGGTTCCGCGGCACGGGTACCTCACCCGCAGGCGCCGGAGGGCCACCGGCGACGACAGCGACCGAGTCGCCCGTCCGCTCCGCGCCGCCTCCCCGCGCCAGCTCCCGTGCCGGTACGCGGGCCAGCACCCCCTGGTGGATCGTGCTCAACTCGGCGCCGGGGAGCGCCCCGTACTCCGCCATGAGCGACTGCCGGGCCCGCTGGTGGACGCGGAGCGCGTCGGCGTACCGTCCGCTGCCGTAGTACGCGAGCATCAACTGGCCGAGCAGGGTCTCGTCCCCGGGATGCCGTTCGACCAACGCGGCCAGCTCGCCGACCTGTTCGGCGAAGCGCCCCAGCCGCAGTCCGGCCGCTATCCGTGACGTGCCGGCGCTCAGTCGCGCCTCCGCCAGCGTCCGCCGTACGGTCGCTGCCCAGGACCCGGGCAGACCCGCCAGCGCCTCGCCCTGCCACAACTCCTCGGCGCGGGAGAGCAGTTCCACCGCCCGTGCGTCGTCCTCACTGGTGAACGCCGTGTCGACGAAGTGCTGGAAGCGCTGCCGGTCCACGGAGTCACGCGCGGTCCGTAATGTGTAGGTGTGCGCCCTGCCGACGATTTCGGGTGCCCCCGGCCCCGTACCGGCGTCCCGCAGCCGCCGCCGGATGCGCGACACATAGGTGTGCGCGTTTTCGCGGGCGCGCTCGGGGGGTTCGCCGTCCCAGAGTCGATCGATCAGCTCGCTGATCGCGACAGGACGCCCCACGTCGAGTGCGAGTGAGGCGAGCAACACCCGTTCTTTGTCCGATCCGAGCTTCAGCCAGCGCCCGTTCAGCCGAAGCCCCACCGGTCCGAGAATCTGGAATTCCACCAGCGCCCCCGCTGGTCCGTCGGATGGCTCACGAGCATGTCACCGCGCGGCGAATGCCGCCATAGACCGTTGCCATCCGTTCTTGATCCGGATGGTCATTTCATGTCGTGCCGGGGTAGGACCCGAAATGGTCCGTGTAAACGGCAATCGATCTGCGGGGGGCGGATGGATGAGTGATTCGAGTACGGCCGCGCAAGGGCCTCACGGGAATGCGATCAGTGGTGATGCGCGACTGTACGGTCCCACTGTCCAGGCCCGTGAAGTGCACGGCGGCATACATCTCCACGCCGCGCCCGCCGCGCCCGGGCGCCCCGCGCCACCGCGCCAACTGCTGCCGGTGCCCGCCCACTTCACCAACCGGGAAGGGGATGTCGGGTCGCTGAACAACCTTCGCGACAGCGGACTGCCGCTGATCGTCGTCAGCGGTCCGGCCGGAGTCGGCAAGACGGCGCTGGTGTCGAAATGGCTGCGTTCACTGAGCACCGAATTCCCCGACGGACAGCTGTACGCGGACCTGCGCGGGCACTCGGCGGGCGGGCCGGTGGGGCCGGCGGAGGTCCTTGGCCAGTTCCTGCGGGCGCTGGGCGCCGGGCCGACGTCCACGGACGCGGTCGAACTGGCGTCCCTCTGGCGGTCCTTCACCGCCGACCTGCGGATCGTGGTGATGCTGGACAACGCCTTCACGGCCGCCCAGATCCGCCCGTTGCTGCTCGGCGGTCCTGACGGGCTCGTGGTCGTCACCAGCCGCCGCAGGCTGACCGGGCTGCGTATGGAGGGGGCGGGGTTCCATCAGCTCGACGCGCTCGGTCCGGCCGCCGGGGTCGAACTGCTCACCCGTGGGATCGGCGCGGACCGAGTCGCGGGCGAACTCCCCGCGGTCCGCCGCCTGGTGGCCCTCTGCGCCGGTCTTCCGCTCGCCGTCTGCTTGGCCTCCGCCCGGCTCGCGACCCGGCCCAGACAGTCGGTGGGGGCGCTCGCGGACGCCCTCGCCCGGAACGCGGGCGGTGGCCGGCTGGCAGCGCTCGAAGTCGAAGGGGAGACCTCGGTGCACAAGGCTCTGGACGCGTCGTACGCCGTACTGAGCGAGGAGACCGCACGCCTCTACAGGACGCTGGGCCTGCTCCCGGTGCGTACCTTCGACGCGATGATCGCCGCGGCGTCGTGCGATGAGACGCTGGACTGGGCGGAGCGCAGGCTGGACGAGCTGATCGAGGCGAATCTCGTGGAGGACGTAGGACCGGAGAGCTGCCGCTTCCACGATCTCGTACGGATCCACGCGCACGACCGCGCCCGGGAGGACGACACGGACGGCGCCCGCGAAGAGGCGCTGCGGCGATTCTGCGACTGGTGCCTGCACACGGCGACGGCGGCTCAGGAGCGGCTGACCCCGGTGCAGTTCACCCTCCCGAGGATCTACGACCACCGGCCCGGCCTTCCCCTGCCGTTCGCCGACGATGTCGCGGCGCTCGGCTGGCTGGACTCCCATCGGTCGCAACTGCTGGGTGCCGTAAGGCTCGCGGCGAACAGCGGCTGGCACGACACGAGTTGGATGCTCGTGGACGCCATGTGGCCGCTCTTCCTGCGATTACGTCACTACTCGGACTGGATCGCGGCCCATGAGATCGGCCTGGAGGCCGCCAGGCAGGCCGGGAACAGGGCGGCCGAGCGCCAGATGCTCAACTCCGGGGCCATCGGCCTGGGGGCCGCCCGCCGGACCGAGGAGGCAGCCGCCTGGTATCGGGACTCCCTCCAGGCCGCGCGCGAGGCCGGTGACGTACGGGACGAGGGCCAGGCGCTGCTGGGCCTCGGCGCGTGCCATCGCGAGGCGGGACGGCCCGACGACGCCGTGACGTACTTGAACCGGGCGATCGAGGTGTGGGAGGGCTGTGGTTACCCGCGAGGCGCGGCGCTCGCCCGGACCACGCTCGGCGAGATCGCGCTCGCGGCGGGTGCGCCGGACGAGGCGGTCGACTGCTTCGGTCGGGCCCATGCCGCGATGGTGGCGGTGAACGACCCGCACGACGCCGCACGGGCCCTCGCCTTCCTGGGGCGCGCCGGTGTCCGGGCGGGGGCGTACGGGGAGGGCGTGGCGAGGATGAACGAGGCGCTTGCCGTCTTCACCGGGTCCGGAGCGGTCTTCTGGCAGGCGCGCACCCTGGAGATGCTCGGGGAGAGTGCCGCGGAGCACGGTGACGCGAGGGCCGCGGAGGATTTCCTCGCGCGGGCCCTCACGCTGTTCGAGGCCACGAGCCCCGCCGACGCGCGTCGGCTCGGCGGGGTCGGCTGATCCCGCACGGTGGGGTGGGCGGGACCGGGCCGCTGTTGACGGCGGCCCGGCCCCGGGTGTGGTTGGACTTGCGCCTCTCAGTTGGACGGTCGCGCGTTGCGGGCGTACGGCCATTCCCGCAGCGAGCGTCCAGCCACCAGCCAGGCGTGCAGGCACGACGGCAGCAACGACCCGTCTCCGGAGGCTTGGTACGGCAGGTGAGGGCCGTACGGTACGAGGACGACAGCCCGGTCGGAGCCGCCGGCCACGGCCCAGCCGCTCACGCCTGCGCCCGCGCCCGCGCCCCCGGCACCGGCCAGGGGCAACGCGGCGATTCCGCAGGACGGGTGGGCCGAAGTGAGCGCCGCCAACCGGCGCAGTGCGTCGGGGACCGAGTGCGCCCGGCTTCCCTGGAGTACGTCCGCGCAGTCCAGCAGGCAGTTGTCCCGGCAGGCGTCCACGTCCACGACAAGATGCTCGTCGACGACCGCCGGCGCACCGCCGAAACCGACCCCGGCGCCGAGGCGCACGCCGAACGACGCGTCGGCGCAACGCGCGTTCAGCACAGCCGGGGCCGGGCCCGCATCGACCACGACGAAGCGCTTCACGCCGACACCTCCCCGCGTCCTGGCGCCCACCCGGGCAGCGGGAGCGGCGGCGGTTCCGGCAGCGGGACGGTCACCGGCTCGTGCGCGGGCTGGCCCATCCCCAGGAGCCCGTACATCAGCCTGCGCATGTTCCGGTTGAACCGGCCGGGCTCCGACGTGATGCGCGAGGCGATGGCCGCGTACTCCTCGGGCCGGTACTCGCTTGCCGCGTAGGCGAGTTGGTCCATCAGCGGATGGGTGGGCGACAGCGTCGGCGCGTGCGCCGCGAGAGCCGCGGCGGGCGACGACGGATTGATCTCCCGCTCCGGCGAGGTGGCCAGCAGCATCGGCGCCCCGGTGAGCGTCCCGTAGAGGGTGACTGAGCCGTGATCACCGATGATCCAGTCGGCCGCGATCAGGACACTGCGCCAGTCCGCCTCCGGCGGCACGAGCGCCATGCCGAGTTGGCCGCACCGTGCCAGCCACGCACGAATCTGATACGCCCCGTGGCCGGCCCACACATTGGGGTGGACGAGCAGGGCCGTACGGTAGCGCGCCGCCGGGAGTTCGCCCATCAGCCGCGGCAGCAGCGTGTCGAAGTGGCCGAAGGATGAGTGCGCTCCCCAGGTCGAGACCGCGACGACGAATTTCTCTCCTTCGGCGAGCCCCAGCGCGCGACGGTACGCGGTGCGCAGCGGCAGGCTTGCGGTGATCCGGTCATGCACGGGATCACCGGTCACATGCGCCAGCGGGAGCGCCTCCGGGCAGTCGCGCGCCAGCTCGCGCAGTTCGGCGTGGTGCGGGACGACCACGGCGGCGGGCAGCCGCCCGCCGGGCAGGATGTCCTGCCTGCGCAGCCCGGCCACGCCCGTGTTCGCTCCCTCGGTCACCCGCTTCAGATAGTTGGCCCCGTGCGGCAGTGTGATCAGCGGTGCGTCGATGTACTGCACGCCCCGCGGCCCGGCGGCGAGGGCGAGGTCGAAGGTCATACGGGTGGCCTGCTCCCACGGCAGCACCACGCTTCCCAGCCTCGCGAGGAAGGCGGGCACGTCGTCGCCGAAGGCGTGCGGCGGTGCCGTGAAGAGGACCTGGACCCGGAAGTCGGCTTCCAGCAGGGAAAGGACATCGAGCAGCCGTTTCCCGTACGTCACGGTGTGGACCACCGCGAGTATCCTCTTGCGCCCCACCAGGGTCAGCCACTGCCGTGACTCACCCGTGTTCGCCTCTGTGGTCCCCGCGTCGCTGGTGCTTGTTTCGAACCTGTTCGTTTCGGTCGTGCCCGATCCTGTCGCGCCCGATCCTGTCGTACTCGATCCGTACGGAGTCGATCGGTACGTGATGGATCCGTACGTGATCGATCCGGTCCTGCTCAACGCCGACATGGCGTCCCCCTGTTGACCGCACTCTTCCGAGTGCCATGAACTTCCTTCTGCCGAGGGGATGCCCGGCAGGGGGGACGGAAGGCTGGACAGACCCTTGCGAGAACCTTGCAGCCCTGGTGTCAGGAGCCCGTCCGTACGAAGGACCTGTGGGCCTCGACGAAGTGGCGTTCGGCAGCCGCCGCCTGGCCGGCCGGTGCGGAGACCCAGAGGTCGTACATCTTGCCGCCCTCGTCCCAGCTCAGGTCGTACGTTCGGCGCGGTCCGCCGTCGGCGGCGCCGCCGTCCCAGGTGAACTCCCAGACGGCGGCCGGGAATCCGTTGTGCGTGGTTTCGCGGACGGAACCGTCGCGGTAGCCGGGGTAGTCCGACGGGCCCGACGCGTGTGCCTGGCGCATCACCGCGGCGGGGCCGTTCGGGTCCAGGGCCTGGGGATGGACGCCGATACGGAAGGCGTTGTCGGCCGAGTTGTAGAAGACGCGGGGTGATTCGTCGGTGCGGATGAAGCCCGTGGGCGTGGCCATCTTGAAGCCGGCCGGGTCGGTGACGGTCCGGTAGCCCTTGGGGGCCGGGTCGCCGCCGGCCCCGGGGGTCTCCGCGGGTCCGGTGGAAGCGGGCTTGTCCGCGTCGTCGCCGAGGGGTTCGGCCGCGTCGGAGTCCTTCCTGCCGGAATCCTTCGACTTGTCGGGGGTCTTGGAGGGCTTCTCCGTCGCCGTCTCGGAATCCCGCTCCCGTACCTCGTCAGCGGGACCGCTCCCCGCCTCCGTCCCCTTGGCGGAGTCGTCCCTCGTCATGACCCACGCACCGGTGCCGCCCGCCGCGAGGACGACGGCCAGGGTGCCGACGAGAAGCGCCGTACGGACCCGTGGGCGCGCGGCCGGTGCGGATGCGGCGCCGAGCACGACCGGGGCGCCGGAAGGGGACGGGGCCCCGGGCTTGGGACTCACCGGTGTGTGGGGCACGGTGGGCATCCGCTCCTGCGTCAGAAAGCCGCGCAGTGTCCGCTCGACCTCGTCGGCGCCGAGCCGCAGCCCGGGATCCCGCTCAAGGAGACCGTTCACGACGGGAAGCAGCGGACCGGCCGAGTCGGGCACCTTGACCTCGTCGATCACCACGGCGTGCAGCACCTCCGCCATCGAGTCGCGGCGGAACGGCGACTCGCCCTCGACGGCGGCGCAGAGGAGCACCCCGAGCGACCACAGGTCGGACTCCGGGCCCGTACGCTTCCCCGACATCCGCTCCGGAGCGGTGTACTCCGGGGAGCCGACGAACGCGCCCGTCTCCGTAAGCGTCGCCTGTCCGTCGACCTGCGCGATCCCGAAGTCCGACAGCACCACGCGCCCGGTGGCCGCCTCCAGGAGTACGTTCGCGGGCTTGAGGTCACGGTGCAGCACCCCGGCCGCGTGCGCGGCGCGCAGCGCGGCCAGCAGGGCGAGGCCGATACGGGCGGCCTCCGCGGGCGCGACCGGGCCGTCCGTGGCGATCCGGTCGGCGAGCGACTGGCCGTCGATCAGCTCCATCACGAGCCAGGGCTGCTCGTCGTGCTGGACGACGTCGTGCAGGACCAGCACGCCGGGGTGCTTCACCTGTGCGACCGAACGGGCCTCGCGCAGTGTGCGCTGCCGCCGGCTCTCGGCCTCGGCGGGCGAGAGCCTTTCGTCGACGTGCAACTCCTTCATCGCGACGGCGCGGCCGAGCAGTTCGTCGTTCGCCCGCCAGACCGTGCCCATACCGCCGCGTCCGAGTGGTGTTGTGATGCGGTAGCGCCCCGCTATGAGATCCCCGTGACTTGCCATGGCGGCATCATACGAACTGCCTTTCCTATAGGGGCAGTTGGGCCGACTGATGGCCATTGTGCACAAGAGGCGTGACCGAGCGGTGAAGAGAGGCGCTCTCGACCGCGTCCACCGGCCCGGGAGATCCCCGATCAGTCCGCGAACCTCAGCACCTCACGTACGGGGCGACGCTGTGTCTTCGGTCCGTGGGGTCCGTATCCCAGCCGCAGGACCATCTGGACATGCCCCGAGCCCGAGACCGGATCGCGCAGCAGCCACCGCAGATCGGACCATTCGAGTGCCTGGGTGGCGAACGAACTCGTCAGCCCGTGCAGGGTGGCGACGAGGAGCAGCCGTTCCAGCGCCTGCCCCGTCCGCAGCCAGTCGGCCGGTCCGTCCGACGCCGTGCTGAGCAGCGCCAGTTGGGGCCGTTCCTCGAAGTCGACGGTGGGCCGGCCCCGGACCGCGTCGAGCCCTGCGAAGTCACGGGCGGGGGCGGTTCCACCGAGCTTGCGCGGCCCGAAGGCGTAGTCCGGCACCCCGTCGGTGGTGACGTCCGTCCTGGAGTTCCTCGTCCACCGGGCTCGCTCGGCGTCCCGGTCGGGGTCCATGAGGTTGTAGCCCTCGGCGTCCCTGATCAGATCCAGCACGGTGTGCAGGTGCGTGGGCGCGAGAAAGTCCAGTTCGGCGCCTTCGAAGCGGGCGGCTTCCCCGAGCAGGTCCCGGAGACCGGCGGGAATCTCGCGCTCGGAGAACGGAAAGCGGCTCGTGTGCCTTTCGTGGATCGCCGGGTACAGGTCGGCCCGCGGCGTCGCCGTCGTGGCGGAGCCGACGCGTACGGTCGCCAGGAGATCCGGAGCGGCCGGATCGGGCAGCAGCGCCGTCTCGGAGCGGAAACCGAGGTGGGCGAGCGCGACCCGCAGGTTGAGCAGCGCCGCTCCGCACCCGATGTGCAGACCTCGTCCGTCGGGGTCCTCGTGCGGCAGGGCACGCGCCGGATCCGCGTACATCGTGAAGGTGCGGGTGCTCGGGGCGTACCCGAACAGCCACGGCTGTGCGTTGTGCATCGACGGTGCGGCGGTGGCGTCGGCCACGAGCCCCGTCACCGTCCGCTCGTCGATCGTCTGTGCGGACACGGTGCCTCCCGAGCCTCGTCGTACTTCCAGCATGGAGCTGTGACGGGGTTCGGGGCAGGGGCCGACCGGCCCCTTTCCCGGAGCCTCGCCGACCTGGTGTGGAAGCCCCTTCCCGGGACCTGTCGACGCCCGAAAGGGCTGAGTGGCCCCTGGGGCGCCGTGCCGACGGGAGTCACGCTCGGGTGTGTGGCAGCCACAGCCACACACCCGGAGAAGGGGACACGTCATGAAGGCACTGGTTTTTCACGGGCCGGGAAAGTCGTCGTGGGACGAGGTCCCCGACCCCGCGCTCAAGGACGCGGGGGACGTGGTGGTCCGCGTCGACGCGACCACGATCTGCGGAACCGATCTGCACATCCTCAAGGGGGACGTCCCGGAAGTCGCTCCGGGGACGGTCCTCGGACACGAGGCGGTCGGCGAGGTGGTCGAGGCCGGCCGCGACGTGCGGACCGTGCGGCCGGGGGACCGCGTGCTGGTCTCCTGCATCTCGGCGTGCGGGCGTTGCCGTTACTGCCGCGAGGCCCGGTACGGCCAGTGCCTCGGCGGCGGTGGCTGGGTGCTCGGGCATCTGATCGACGGTACGCAGGCCGAGTACGTGCGCGTTCCCTTCGCGGACATGTCCGTTCACCCCCTGCCCGGCGGCGTGAGCAGCGAGGACGCCGTACTGCTCGCCGACATCCTCCCCACCGCCTACGAGGTGGGAGTCCTCAACGGCCGGGTCGGCCCCGGTGACACGGTCGTGGTGGTCGGATCGGGGCCGATCGGGCTGGCGGCGATCACGACGGCACGGCTGTTCAGTCCCGGCCGGATCATCGCGGTCGACCTCTCTCCCGCCAGGCTGGAGGCCGCTCGGCGATTCGGTGCCGACGAGGTGGTGAACGGGGCGGAGGACCCCGCCCGGGTGATCGCTGATCTCACCGGCGGCTCGGGCGCCGACGTGGCGATCGAAGCGGTCGGTGTGCCGGAGACCTTCGAGCTGTGCACCCGCACGGTGCGCGCCGGCGGACACGTCGCGAACGTCGGCGTCCACGGAAAACCGGCGGTGCTCCACCTGGAGGACCTGTGGATCAAGGACGTGACGATCACGACCGGCCTGGTGGACACCTCCTCCACCCCGATGCTGCTGGGCATGACGGCCGCCGGACGGTTTCCCACGGGCTCGCTGGTCACACACACCTTCGCTCTCGACCGGATGGAAGAGGCGTACGAGGTCTTCGGCGCGGCCGACAGCGGGGCGCTGAAGGTCGTCCTGAAGAGGGCGGGAGCGTAGGGAGGCGACCCGCTTCCGGTACAGGATGCGGTCACAGAAGCAGTGGCTACCGTGGAGTTACACCCTCTAGGGCTGGACTGCCCCGACGGAGGACTCGTGGGCGACGACACGGGCAGGTACGGCGACGACCGGCCAAGGCGCCGGGGCGGCCTGCCCGATGCGGGGCCGGCCGTCGCGGTGCCGATGATCGCCAGCGAGGAGGTGCGCGGCGTCCTTCTGCTGGCCAGGCTGCGTTCGGGCGCCCTGTTCACCCGGGCGGAGACGGCCCCTCTGCTCACGTACGCCGCGCAGGCGGCACTCGCCATGGAACTCGCCGAGCGCCGGCGCGCCTCCGAGCAGATGACCGTGCTGGAGGACCGCGACCGCATCGCCCAGGACCTGCGCGATCTGGCGATCCAGCGGCTCTTCGCCACGGGGATGACCCTCCAGAGCGTCGTCCGGTTCGTCGACCATCCCGGAGCGCAGGAGCGGCTGCTGCGCGCCGTGGACGACCTCGACGAGACCATCAAGATCATTCGCTCGACGATCTTCGGGCTGCGCGTCCGGGAAGCGGGGCGGTCCAAACTCGGGCTGCGGGCCCCAGCCGCCGACGCGGTCCAGGAGGCGGTGCGTTCTCTCGGTTTCACGCCGTCCCTGCGCATGGAGGGCCTGCTCGACACGGATGTGCCGCCGGAGGCGGCCGAGCATGTCGTCGCCGTCCTCGCGGAGGCGCTCAGCAACGTCGCACGGCACGCGCACGCCACCTCGGCGCCGGTGTCCCTCGTGGTCCCCGGCGGGACGCTGACCCTGTCGGTCTCCGACAACGGGGTGGGCATCGGGAAGGACAGCCGGAGAAGCGGGCTGGAGAACCTCTCCAAGCGGGCCCGCGGCCTGGGCGGCACCATGACGCTCGAAGCACCCGGCGAGGACAAGGGGCCGTTCGGACCACCCACGAGGCCGGGCGGTCCTTGCCCGAGCCCGGTCACCACAGGCACCCTGGAAGTCGAGCGACCCGTCCGGCAGGGCGTCGGGGTTCGGCGGACGGAGCGGAATCTGGAGGTACGGCCATGACCATGACTCTGCTGAACGCTCTGCCCGGCCAGGGACGGGAGCATCTGATGGAGTTCTCCCGTCCGGTCTCCTTCGCGGCGGGTACCCGGATCTTCGAGGACCGGGATCCGGCGGACCGGTTCTGGGTCATCCGGACAGGCGCGGTCAACCTCGATCTGCACAGGCGTGCGCGGAACACGGGCACGCTGGAGATGCTGGGCCACGGTGACCTGCTGGGATGGTCGTGGCTGGTCCCGCCGTACACCTGGCGGCTGGGTGCCGAAGCCTTCAGCATGGTCCGGGCCGACGAGTTCGACGCCCGCGCCGTACGGGCTCTGTGCGACGAGGACCCCGTCCTCGGACTCGCGCTGACCCGCCGCGTGCTGGAAGTGGTGGCGGACCGTCTCCAGGCGACCCGAATCCGCCTTCTGGGCATGTACGCCCCGCAAGGCAGCGAAGCCAGGCTGTCCATCGAGTGACGGCAGCCCCCTGATCAGCGGTGTCCGCCGGTGTGGCCGTCCGGCCGGCCCGTGTGGTCGTCGACCCGGGTAGCCGCCTCCGTGGCGAGAACCGCGGCCTGGATACGCCGCTCGACGCCGAGTTTGGCCAGCAGTCGCGAGATGTGGTTCTTGACCGTCTTCTCGGACAGAAAGATCCGTCCGCCGATCTCACGGTTGGTGAGCCCCTCCCGATCAGCACGAGAATCTCCCGCTCACGAGGTGAGAGCTGCGACAGGGCGCCCTGCTCGGCCTCCGTACCGCCACCGCCCTCCTCGCCGCGGAGATTCCTCATCAGCCGGGTCGTGGTGGCCGGGTCGAGCATGGACTGGCCCGAGGCCACCGTCCGCACGGCGGCCACCAGGTCCGACCCCTTGATCTCCTTCAGCACGTATCCGGCGGCCCCGGCCATGATCGCGTCGAGGAGCGCGTCGTCGTCGAACGACGTGAGTATCAGGCAGGCCAGCCGGGGCATGCGGGAGCGCAGCTCCCGGCAGACCGTGATTCCGTCGCCGTCGGGAATCCGTACGTCGAGCACGGCGACATCCGGGCGCAGGGCCGGGCCCTGGGCCAGCGCGTGAGCGGCCGTACCCGTGTCGCCGACCACCTCGATATCGGGTTCGGCGTCGAGCAGGTCCTGTACGCCGCGCCGGACGACCTCATGGTCGTCGAGCAGGAAAACCCGGATCGGGTGGGACGGCGAGAACTCCCTTGCCTCACTCATATCGGTCCTTCCGCGGTTCGTGGACCAGTCCCGGTCTCCATCCTCGCCCGCCTTCCGGGGCCGGACCAGGGCCGAACGGGCCCCTGCTCCGGCCGTAGGGCTCCGGCTCCGGGGCCCTGTGGTGCGTTGGCCGGGAGCGTCTGTCGGGGGGACGCTGGAATCCGGCGCCCGGCTTCACGACGTTCCGGAGGACGCGATGCGGGAGGAAGCGATGCGAGACGCGAGCACGTCGGCACCCGGCCCGGTCGCCGGCGGCGGAGACGGGCCCCTACGTTGAGCCGCCGGGGCGGGGGCGAGGGACCCGCTGTGCGGGCGGGGACATGGACGTACGAGGGTTTCGACCCGGAGCAGGAACGCCTGCGCGAGGCCTTGTGCACCCTGGGCAACGGCTACTTCGCCACCCGTGGATCGGCGTCGGAGATCTCCGCCCGGCCCTGGCACTCCCCGGGCACCTACGCGGCGGGGTGCTACAACCGGCTGACGTCCACGGTCGGGGGACGCCAGGTCGAGAACGAGGACATGGTCAACCTGCCCAACTGGCTGCCGCTCCGCTACCGCGTCCGCGTCGAAGGCGCACGCCCCGGCCCGTGGCTGGCGCCCGGCGGCCCCGAGCTGATCGAGTACGGGCAGACGCTGGATCTCCGGCACGGCACACTCACGCGGGGGTCGGTCTACACGGCGGCGGAGGACCCCGCCGGACCTCGGCTGCGCGTGGAGGAGTGCCGGCTGGTCCATATGGGCGAGCCCCATCTGGCCGCGCAGCGCACCTCGTTCACCGCCGAGGGCTGGGCGGGCGAGCTGGAGGTCGAGACGGCCGTCGACGGCGACGTACGGAACGCCGGCGTCGACCGCTACGCGGACCTCGCGGACCAGCATCTGACACGGTGGCGTACCGGCTCCGAGGAACACGACACGGTGTGGCTGTGCTGCCGCACACTCAACTCCGACATCCTTGTCGCGCTGGCCTCGCGGACCAGGGTGGCCGGCCACCGCGACATCACGCCCCGTACCCGTCTCGCCGACCGGCGCGCCGCCCAGACCCTGACGATCCCCGTGGGACGGGGCGAGACGGTGGTCGTCGACAAGACGGTCGCGTTGTACACCTCGCGCGATCCGGCGATCAGCGGTCCCCTGCCGACGGCCGTCGAGGCCGTACGGCGGGCCCCGGGCTTCCCGCGTCTGCTCGCCTCGCACCACCGCGCGTGGGAGCACATCTGGCGGCGGGCGGCTCTCGACGTGCCCGGGAAGGCGGGCTCGATTCTGCGGCTGCACCTGTTCCACGTACTCCAGACGCTCTCCCCGCACACCGCAGGGCTGGACGTCGGGGTACCCGCGAGGGGGCTGCACGGCGAGGCGTACCGAGGGCATGTCTTCTGGGACGAGCTGTTCGTCCTGCCGTATCTGAACCTGCACTTCCCGGAGGTGTCCCGGGCGCTTCTCGGCTACCGGCACCGGCGGCTGCCGGCGGCCTGCCGGGCGGCGGCGGACGCGGGACGTGTGGGGGCGATGTACCCGTGGCAGAGCGGCAGCGACGGACGCGAGGAGTCACCGGAACTCCATCTCAACCCGCGTTCGGGCCGCTGGCTGCCCGACCACTCCCGCCTGCAGCACCACGTCGGATCGGCGGTCGCGTACAACGTGTGGCGGTACGCCGAGGCCAGCGGCGACACGGAGTTCCTGCACGGCAAGGGCGCGGAGATGCTCATCCAGATCGCCCGCTTCTGGGCGGACGCCGCGGTCTGGGACCCCTCGCTGGACCGCTATCGCCTCCGGGGTGTCGTCGGCCCCGACGAGTACCACGACGGCTACCCGGACTCCACCACGCCGGGGCTCGACGACAACGCGTACACGAACGTCACCGCCGCGTGGGTGCTGACCCGGGCGCTCGAACTGGGTCGCGCGCTTCCCCGTACGCGCCGACAGGAGCTGTTCGAGCGTTTCGGAATGGATCCGGGCGAGCCGGACCGCTGGGACGACATCGCGCACCGCCTCCATGTGCCGTACCACGAGGGCGTCGTCAGCCAGTTCGAGGGATACGCGGACCTCGCTGAACTCGACTGGGAGCGGTACCGCGGGCGCTACGGCGACATCCGCCGGCTGGACCGGATCCTGGAGGCCGAGGGGGACTCGGTCAACCGGTACAAGGCGTCGAAGCAGGCGGACGTGCTGATGCTCGGCTATCTCTTCTCGCCCCGGGAACTCGCGGGTCTCTTCCGGCAGCTCGGTCACCGGTTCGACGACGAGTCCTGGCGTGCCGCCATCGACTACTACCTGCCGCGCACCAGCCACGGTTCGACGCTCAGCGCCCTGGTCAGCGCGTGGGTGCTGGCGAGGGCGCGCAGGGACGAGGCGTGGGCCTACGCGGAGGAGGCTCTCATCGGGGACGTGGCGGACATCCAGGGCGGCACCACCGGGGAGGGCATCCATCTGGGCGCCATGGCCGGGACCCTGGATTTCGTGCAGCGCTGTCTGACCGGGCTGGAGACGCGCGCCGACGGGCTGTGGCTCGATCCCGCGCCGCTGCCTCAGCTGTCGAAGTTCCGGGTCGGCATCCGTTACCGGAACCACTGGGACGTGGACCTGCGGATCCGGGCGCACCGGGTACGGATCGCCGTGCCGGAATCGGAGGAGGATCCCGTACGCCTCGTTCTCGACGGGAAGGAGTGGGCGGTCCCGCCCGGTACCGACCGCCGGCTCGATCTGGCCCGGGGGAAGGTCAGCCCGGCACGAGCACGGCGGCGCCGTTGACGCGGTCGGCCGCGAGGTCGCCCAGCGCCTGGTCCGCGCGGTCCATCGGGTACGGACTCACCGTGACCTCGATGCCGATCCGGTCGGCAAGGGCCAGGAACTCGCGTCCGTCCTGGCGGGTGTTGGAGGTGACACTGCGCAGGTCACGCTCCTGGAAGAGATGGCGCTGATAGTTCAGCGAGGGGATGTCGGTGAGGTGGATACCGGCGACCGCGAGTGTGCCCGAGCGGTCCAGCGCCTCCAGGGCCACCGGCACGAGGTCGCCCACGGGGGCGAAGAGGATGGCCGAGTCCAGCGGTTCGGGCGGGCGGCCGTAGGCGTCACCGGCCGAGGCGGCACCGAGGCTGAGCGCCAGTTCACGTGCCCGTGCCGATCTGGTCAGCACATGGACGGTGGCTCCCTCGGCCAGGGCCACCTGGGCCGCCAGATGGGCGGAGGCGCCGAAGCCGTAGATGCCCAGCCGCCCGCCCTCGGGCAGTGCGGCGCGACGCAGCGAGCGGTAGCCGATGATCCCGGCGCACAGGAGGGGCGCGAGCGGGGCGGCGTCCCGGTCTTCCGGGAGCGGGTAGGCGAAGGCCGCCGGGACCAGTGCCAGATCGGCGAAGCCGCCGTCCTCGTCCCATCCCGTGTAGGTGGACCAGGGGCAGAGGTTCTCCCGCCCGGCCCGGCAGTAGCGGCACTTTCCGCAGGTGCCGCGCAGCCACGCGCCGCCGGCGCGGTCACCCGCACGGAACGAGTCCACCGCGTCGCCGGTGGCGACGACGCGGCCGACGATCTCGTGGCCGGGTACGGTCGATGGCCGCCGGGGCGCGAGATCGCCTTCGGCCAGGTGCAGATCGGTACGGCAGACACCGCACGCCTCTACCCGCAGCAGCAGGTCGCCGGGCCCTGGGTCGGGTGGGCGCCGACGGACCCGGGTCAGGGGTCCGGTGCCGATGGGTCCCGGCCTCTCGACGGCCCAGGCGTGCGTCGGTTCTCCGGAGACTGCGGACGTCATGATTCAAGCCTGTGGCAGGTGGGCTGCCGGGGCAAACGACACCGGTCCGGGACACGGTGACCGTGTCCCGGACCGGTGGGCGATCCGGTCAGTGGAACCAGCGGTTGCGGTTGACGACCGGGAGTCGCTCCCACAGGGCGCTCAGACCCCAGGTCCGGCCGGCGTAGGCGGCGGCGAGGCCGATCAGGACCACCGCGTACACGATGTGGTAGTCGAGGACGGGGTTGCTCGACATGCTGGGCGCGCCGTCGGAGAGATGTCTGGCGGGCGGCCATTCCGCGAGCCACATCATGCCCATCATCAAGGTGCCCGCCACCGCGGCGAACCGCAGGGCGAAGCCGGCGAGCAGGGTCACGCCGATCGCGAGGAGGCCGAGCATGAACAGCCAGTCGACCCATGCCTGGCCGGCCCAGCTGTGGAAGGTGGACTCCAGCGGCCCCGCGGAGACGCCGCTCAGGAAGCCCTTCGTCGGCGAGCCTCCGTCGATCCAGGCCGCTCCGCCGGGAGTCGCGTATCCCCAGCCGAACGCCTTGTCCAGGAAGGCCCAGAGGAACACCCCTCCGAGGACCAGCCGTACGACGGCGAGGATCCTCGGGAGGAAGACATCCGCACCGGTTCGGGCGGCGTCCGCGATGCTCAGGGCCTGATCGTCAAGTCCCGGCCGTGAAGTACGAGGCCGGCGCGAACCCTCGTGAACTGCCATTGTCGTTGACCCCTTCGGGACGGTGGATACGGTGTGGCTGCTGCTTGCACACTCAATATCCCGCCGGCCGAAGGCGGCGCACAGCGGCGACAGGCCCTCCTCCGAGGGCCGAACGGCCCTCTCCGTCAGCGCCGTTCAGACCTCGGGGATGTGCCGTGCCGTTCGTTCGCGGCGTTCGCCTGGGTGGCGATGACCGCGGCCTGGACCCGTCGTTCGACGCCCAGTTTGGCCAGCAGCCGGGAGATGTTGTTCTTCACCGTCTTCTCCGCCAGGTAGAGGCGTTCGCCGATCTCGCGGTTGGTCAGTCCCTCCCCCACGAGGACGAGGATCTCCCGCTCGCGCTCGGTCAGGTCCGGCAGGCCGGGCGTCCGCTGCTCGGGTTCGGCCTCGCCGCGCAGTCGTGCCATCACGCGTGAGGTGGTCCCGGGGTCGAGCATGGACTGCCCCGATGCGACGGTACGGACCGCGGTGACCAGGTCCGTGCCGCTGATCTGCTTCAGGACGTAACCCGAAGCGCCGGCCATGATGGCGTCGAGC
This sequence comes from Streptomyces sp. NBC_01716, assembly GCF_036248275.1. Taxonomy (NCBI): domain Bacteria; kingdom Bacillati; phylum Actinomycetota; class Actinomycetes; order Kitasatosporales; family Streptomycetaceae; genus Streptomyces; species Streptomyces sp. NBC_01716. The sequence continues at coordinate 933,597 of NZ_CP109181.1, forward strand.
AACGCCTCCTCGTCGTCGAAGGAGGTGAGCATCAGACAGGCCAACTGCGGCATGCGTGAACGCAGTTCCCTGCACACCGCGACCCCGTCACCGTCCGCCAGCCGTACGTCGAGTACGGCGACCCGCGGACGCAGCGCGGGAATGCGGACCAGTGCCTGCTCCGCCGTGGACGCCTCCCCCACGACAGTCAGATCAGGTTCGGCGTCCAGCAGATCGCGCACGCCCCGCCGCACCACTTCATGGTCGTCAAGCAGAAAGACGCTCACCGGTGCCGTCGAGCCCTCGCCGCTCCCGCTGTCCGTCACTACCGCTCCCCTCGATCCCTGGCTCCGGTCATCCATCGCCCCACCTGGTGCATCCTCGCCGCAACGGGCGTCAAAAGCCATGTGAAGCGAAATGTCCGTGAGGGATGGACCGTTCGGCCCTGGCACCCGGGCGACCACGAGGGGACCCTGGTTGTCCGGCAGACGAGCGCGTGATCGGGCTCGGCGAGAGCAAAGGTTGTGGATGATGAGCGAGCGGGTCCCGCGGCCGTCGCCGAGCGCCCGGGAGACACAGATGCCCCGGCACATGGAAGCGCTGGAGCGTGCTGACGCGCTGAGCCTGCTGCGCTCGGTGTCACTCGGCCGCCTCGTGTTCACCGAGAGCGCGCTGCCGGCGATCCGTCCGCTCAACCATCTGCTGGACGGGGAGGACATCATCATCCGGCTCGGTGACGGTTCCGCGCTCGCGTCGCTGAAGGCGCCGAGCGACCCGCCTGGAGCGGTCGTGGCGTACGAGGCGGATGTCATCGACCCGGTGCGGCACGTGGGCTGGAGCGTCGTCGTGACGGGATACGCGCGTCTGGTGGACGATCCGGCCGACCTCGAACGCTACCGGGATCTGCTGCGTCCGTGGGTGGCCCGGACGATGACCGATGTGCTGCGTATCCGTCCCGAGCTGATCACCGGGTTCAGGCTCACCCCCGCGGCGGGGCACCCGACGGGCGGCTGAGCGGCGACCGACGTTCAGCCGACGGTCTGGGCCGGTCGACCGTGTTCTTCCTGAAGCAGAGGGGCGCGCCAGACGAATCGGCTGCCGCCGCCGGCGGGCGTCTCGATCGTGAAGGTCCCTCCCGCGCCCCGGGCCCGCTCGGCCAGATTCCGCAGACCGCTGCGCGGTACATCCGGTGGGATGCCGCGGCCGTTGTCCGTGACGGTCAGGACGACCTCGTCGGCGGTGGCCTGGAGATCGACCTCCACCCGGGTGGCGTGTGCGTGGCGTCCGGCGTTGCTCAACAGCTCGCCCAGCGCGGCGTGCACGTGGTCGGCGACCGGCGCCGGCACGTCGGTGTCCAGGAGACCCTCCATGCTGAGACGGGGCGGGTAGCCGAGGACGGACGCCGCCTCACCGGCCGTGCGCGCGGCACGCGCCCGCAGGCTGCGCCCGGCCTCCTCGTCCCTGACACGCAGGCCGAAGATCGTGCTGCGGATGATTTTGATCGTCTCGTCCAGGTCGCCGACGGCACGGGTGAGCCGTTCGGCGGCCCCCGCGTGGTCCACCAGCCGCGCGGCGCTCTGCAAGGTCATCCCGGTGGCGAACAGCCGCTGGATCGCCAGATCGTGCAAATCGCGCGCGATGCGGTCGCGGTCCGCCAGGAGCGTCAACTGTTCGGTGTCGCTGCGTCGTTCGGCCAGCTCCAAAGCGACAGCGGCCTGGCCGGCGAAGACGAGCAGCGGATCGATCTCACTGTCCGTGAAGACCGGCTCTCCCGCGGTCCTGACCAGCAGCAGCACTCCGAGACGGTGCTCGGCGGTGCCCAGGGGGACGGCGACGGCGGGCCCCGGCTTCGTGAGATCACCGGCTGCGCCGGTGAAGCGGTCGTCGTCCGCCAGAGAGGCCGTGGCGACAGGGCCGCCTTCGCGGTAGGCGGCGCCGGGCAGGGTGCCGTCGACCGGATGGACCAGACCGCGCCGTTCCTCTTCCCTGCCTCCGGCGGCGAGTTCCACGACGAGGCTGTCGGTTCCGGGCACGGGAAGGGAGATGTCGGCGCGCTCGGCTCCCGTGAGTTCTCTGGCCCGGTCGGCGATGAGACCGAGAACCTCCGCGCGCGGGCTGCCGGAGAACAGGCTGTTGGTGATCTCCGTGTTCGCACGCTGCCAGCTCTGCTGGAGCCTCACGCCCTCGTACAGCCGGGCGTTGTCGATGGCCACACCCGCCGCCACCGACAGGGTGGAGATGACGGCTTCGTCCTCGGTGTCGAAGTCCTGCCCGCCGCGCTTGTCGGTCAGATACAGATTTCCGAACACCTGGTCACGCACCCGGATGGGCACTCCGAGAAACGTGCGCATCGGCGGGTGGCGGGCCGGGAATCCGTAGGACGCCTCGTGCGCCGTCAGATCCGTGAGCCGCAGCGGTTCGGGATTGCGGATCAGCTCACCCAGCAGACCGTGGCCCGCGGGCAGTGGCCCGATCTCCTCGATCTCCTCGTCCGTGACACCGACCGTCAGGAACTGGGACAGTCTGCGACCGTCCGGGCCTATCACCCCGAGCGCCGCGTAGCGGGCGTCGACGAGGACGGCGGCAGCCTCCACGATCCGCCGCAGCACCTGGGCGAGGTCCAGCTCCCGCCCCACCGAGACGACGGCCTCCAGCAGGCTGTGCACCCGGTCCCTGGTGCCCCGGGCGGCGTCGATACGGGTCTGAAGCTCGTCAAGGAGTTCGTCGAGCCGCATCTTCGGTATCTGAGAGAACGGATCCTGCTCGCCCACCGTCGCTCCTCCACAGCCTGGACCGGGGGACAGACTAGCGGCCCTGTCAGGCGTTGTGTGGAGGGTGGAGGTACGACGGGCGCCTACGGTCCCGAGGGACCCGAGCGGCCGTCGGCTCGTACAGGGCCGCTGCCGTCGCCGGGCGGAGTGAGTCCGGAGGGAACCAGCAGGACCGGGCAGCGCGCGTGGTGCAGCAGCGCGTGCACGGTGCGCAGGCGCCGTGAGCGTTTTCCGCCGTGCCGGCGGTACGCGACGACCACCGCGTCGGCGCCGGACGTGGCGGTGATCAGCTCGCTGTCGGGCACGGGCGCGATCCGGTCGTGGTCACGGTCATCCATCCCGGCGGGGCACTCCGCCCCGGTGGCGCGAGCGGTGGAGAACGGCGCGTCGGCGGTGGAGGGCCGGTAGTGCGCGGTGTGTACGAAGCGCAGGCGGGCACCGCGCCGTACGGCTTCCTCGAAGGCGAAGCCCGCGGCTTCGAGGTCGGCGTCGCTTTCGACGGCGAACAGCACCTCGCCCGCCCGGAGTTGGCCAGTGGGGCACCCGGCGCCGACCACGAGGAGTGGGCAGCGGCTCCGTTCGGCGACGCTCTGGGCCACGGACCGCGACGCCAGCGAGGCGGGAGCGCGCAGGGCGCGTGTGCCGACGACGACGAGCGCCGCGGTCCTGCCGCGGGTCAGCAGGGCCGTGGCGGGGTCGGCGGCCACGGCCGTGAGGCGGACGGGGAGTTGGGGGTGGCGTGCGAGGACCCGGTCGGCCGACGTGGTCAGGACCGGTCCGGCGACGTCCAGGTCGGGCACGCCGTACACGATCTCCAGAGTCACCGCCCGGCGCCTCGACTCCTCGGCCGCCGCGTCCAGCGCGCGGGTCGCGACGACCGATCCGTCGACGCCCACGACCACATGGTGTTCGAGCATGCGCGTTCTCCCCTCCTGCCCCTGGCGGACCCTCCGGCCGGGCCCGCGACCCAACTCTGGTGCCTGGGGCGGGCGTTCCACAGGAGCCGACCGGACCCGCCCGGGGGTCCGACCGGCCCTACCCCCGGGCCGGCGGCCGGTGCCACGTTGCTCGGGACAACAACGTGAGCGGATACGGAAGGTGGTGGGAACGGTGGAGTTCCCCCTGGTGGTCGGCATCGACGGATCCGAATCGAGTCTGCGGGCGCTGGACTGGGCCGCGGACGAGGCGGTACGGCACACGCTGCCGCTGCGTGTGGTGTACGCCCACCTCTGGGAGCCGCACGACAGCGTCCGATCGCCACTCGGCGCAGGTGAGTCGATGGACGGGACCTGGGCCGAAGATGTCGTCACCGGAGCGGCCAGGCGGGCCCGGGTGGGCCGGCCCGAGCTGAAGGTCTCCAGCACCGTGCTGCCCGACGCCGCCGTACCCGCGCTGCTGCGCGAGAGCGAGGAGGCGTACGCCGTGGTCATCGGCAGCAGAGGCCATGGCACCCTGACGGGGCTGCTCCTCGGGTCGGTCGGCCTCCAGCTGGCGGCCCGCGCGTCCGGTCCTGTCATCGTCGTACGGGGCGCACCGGCCAGTGTCCGGGGCGGCTTCAACCAGGTGGTGCTGGGCGTGCACGACGCCGAACGCAGCTCGGCGGCAACGGAGTTCGCCTTCGCGGAGGCCCAGACGCGTCGCAGCCGGCTGCACGCGGTACACGCCTGGAGGACCCCGGCCTACGTACTGCCCGACGTGCCGATCCCCCCGGACCTGTTCACGGAGAACCAGGAGCACGAGGCGCGGGAACTGCTCACCGCCGCGCTGCGGAAGTCCGCCCATCGGCACCCGTCGGTGCGGGTCGTCCAGGAAACGTTCAACGGCCCCGCTCGCGACGGTCTGCTGGGCGCGTCGAAATCCGCCGATCTGGTGGTGATCGGCGCCCGCCGCCGCCACAACTCACCGGCCCTCCAACTCGGCAGCGTCAACCACGCGGTACTCCACCACGCACCCTGCCCGGTGGCGATCGTCCCCCAGCGCCCCTGACCCCGGACCCCCGGACCCCCGGGCCCCGGACGGTCACGGGCGATCGTCCTGCCGTCGGCAGGAAAACGAACGTAACAGCAGGTCAATCGCGCGGGCCCGGCGACCATCGCCGGGTCCCGCGCTTCGGTGTGTCCGGCCGTTTATCCGCCCTGCTCATGAGAGCAAAAAAAACCGCATGTGTTGCCTGGAGGTTAACGGCCGACCTACTGTCCCTCGCCAGGACCACATCAGGAGGCCCACATGCGTATCAAGCGCATCTTCGGGATCTTTATCGCGACATCCACCCTTGCGTCACTCGCCGCCTGCTCGGTATCCACCAGCCCCGGTGGCACCGACGGCGGAGGCAAGAAGGCCACCGGCGACCTGTCCATCGGCTTCAGCCAGGCGACCCAGCAGTCACCGTTCTACGTGCAGCTGCGCACCGGAGCCGAGCAGGCCGCGAAGAAGGCCGGCGCCAAGCTCAACTTCGCCGATGCCGGCGATGACGTGACCAAGCAGAACAACGACATCCAGGACCTGATCACGCGCGGCGTCGACGTGCTGCTGATAAACCCGGTGGACCCCAAGGGCGTCAAGGCGGGTCTCGCCGCCGCGAAGGCCGCGGGCATCCCGGTCGTCACCGTCGACCGTCCGGTGCCCTCGGGCGGCGCCGCGTCCCACGTCGGCCGGGACAACAAGGAGATGGGCCGGCTCGTCGGGGAGCAGGTCGCCAAGGCGATGGGCGCCCAGGGCGGCAAGATCCTTGAGATCAAGGGTGACGCGGGTGGCGCGGTCGCCCGCGACCGCAGCGCCGGCTTCCACGAGGCCGTGGCCGGGAACAGCAAGATCAAGATCGTCGCCGGGCCCTACTGCGACTACATCCGTTCCAAGGCCGTCACCGCCACTCAGGACCTCCTCCAGACGAACTCCGACGTCAAGGCGGTCTACGCCCACAACGACGACATGGCTCTCGGGGCGCTCCAGGTGCTCAAGGAGAACAACCGCGGCGACGTGATGGTCGCGGGGGTCGACGGCCTGATGGAGGCGGTGAAGTCCATAGCCGCCGACGGTCCGTATGTCGCCACGGCCCTCAACGACCCGATCTCCCTCGGTGGCACGGCCGTGCGGACGGCCCTCGATGTCCAGGCGGGCAAGAAGGCCCCCGCGTCCGTCGACGCCGGGACCGGTCTCGTCGACCGGGACAACGCCGCCAAGTACACCGGCTCCACCACGTTCGCCCTCGCGGGCAAGGAATGACACCGAGTCCCACCCCGGCGGCCGGGTCTCACCGTGGCCCCGGCCTCCGCCCCCTTCCCGAACCGGCTTCCGGACCCGTCCCAGGATCCACACGAGAAAGCGACACGAACATGCCGCAGACCATGCGAGCCGCCCTGCTGCACGCCCCGGGCGACATCCGCGTCGAGGAGGTGCCGGTACCGGAACCGGCACCCCGGGAGGCGCTCGTCCGCGTCGCCGCCTGCGGAGTCTGCGGCTCCGACATACCGAGGATGCTGCGGCCCGGCGGCGCGTACCACCTCCCGCTCATCTGCGGCCACGAGTTCTCCGGCCATGTGGTGGCGCTGGGCGCCGAGCTGGCCGCCGCCGGCACGGTCAAGGAGGGCGACCTGGTGGCCGTACCGCCGCTGGTCCCCTGCCGCCGCTGCGCACCCTGCTCCCAGGGCCACTTCAGCCTCTGCGAGGACTACGACTACTTCGGCAGCAGGCGCGCCGGTGCCTACGCCGAGTACGTCGCGGTTCCGGAGGGCAACCTCATGGTCCTGCCCGCCGACCTCGACCCCCGCGCCGCCGCGATGCTCGACCCCGCGGCCATCGCCCTGCACGCCATCTGGCGCACCAAGCTGCGTACCGGACACCGGGTCGCCGTTGTCGGCGCGGGACCGATCGGGCTGTTCGCCGTCCAGTGGGCGCGGCTCGCCGGGGCGAGCGAGGTGCTGTCGATCGATGTGAGCGAGCAGAAGGCGGCGATGGCCCTGGAGGCCGGCGCCACCCACACCGCCACCACGCCCGAGCAGGCCACCGAACTGGCGGGCCCCGGCTACGACGTGATCATCGAGTCCGCCGGCGTACCGGCCACCGCCGACCAGGCCGTCGCCCTCGCCGCCCGGCACGGCCAGGCCGTCTTCATCGGGATTCCGCACGACCCGGTGGTGCTGCCCAAGTCCACCTTCAGCAGCTTCCTGCGCCGCGAGGTCACCCTCCACGGCGCCTGGAACTCCTTCTCCGCGCCCTTCCCCGGCGACGAATGGCGCACCGCCGCGCGCGCCATGGGCGACGGCAGTCTCCGCTGGAAATTTATGATCACTCACGAGCTGGGCCTGGACGACGTCTCGTCCACCCTGCACAGCCTCGGCGAGCGCTCCGTGTTCAGCTCCAAGGTTCTCTTCATGCCGAACGGAGACCGGCCATGACGGCATTTCTCGCGATCGACCTGGGCACCGAGAGCGCCCGCGTCGCCGTGTACGGCGCGGGCGGCGCCGTGCTGGGGCAGAGCAGGAGCGGCTACCCCACGTCCTTCCCGCACCCCGGGTGGGCCGAGCAGGACCCCGAGAGCTGGTGGCGCGCGGTGGTGACCGCCACCAGGGCCGCGCTCGCCGAAGCCGGCTCGCCCCCGGTGACCGGTGTCGCGGTCGCCACCACCGCCTCCACCGTCGTCGTACTCGACGGCGAAGGGCGGCCGCTGCGCCCCGCACTGCTGTGGATGGACAGCCGCGCCAGTGCCGAATCGGCGCTGACCGCGCGGTCCGGCCACCCTGCCCTGCGGTACGCGGGCGGTTCCGACGCCGTCGAGTTCCTCGTACCCAAGGCCATGTGGCTGGCCAGGAACGAACCGGACACCTACCGCGCCGCCCGGCACATCTCGGAAGCCGTCGACTACCTCGTCTGGCGCCTCACCGGGGAGTGGACGGGCTCGCAGATGAACGCCGTCTGCAAGTGGAACTACGACCCGCACGGCGCCGGACTGCCCGACGACCTCTACGCCGAGTTCGGCGTCCCCGATCTGCGGGACAAGCTTCCCGACCGGATCATCCCGGTCGGCGGCCCCATCGCCGGGGTCCGGCAGGAAGCCCGCGAGGAACTCGGCATCACCGGAAAGGCCGTGGTCTGCGCCGGGGGCATCGATGCCCATCTGTCGCTCCTCGCCGTGGGAGGCGCCAGGCCCGGCCGGGTGTCGGTCGTCTGCGGCACATCGACCGCCTTCGTCACCGAGATCGACGAACCGGTGTTCCCGCCCACCGTCTGGGGGCCCTATCCGGACGCCCTCAACGCCGGGCACTGGCTGGTCGAGGGCGGACAGGTCACCTCGGGATCCGTCCTGACCTGGGTCGGTGAACAGCTTCTGGGCCGGCCCCGCGCCGAACTGGCCGGACTGATCAAGGAAGCCTCGGCCCTGCCGCCCCGTCAACACGGCCTCATGGTCCTCGACTACTTCATGGGCAACCGCACCCCGCTGCGCGACCCGCGGCTGCGCGGCGCGGTGCTCGGGCTGACCGTCGGCACCCGCCCCGAGGGGGTCTACCGGGCCGCGGTCGAAGGGGTCGCCTACGGCACCCGGCAGGTCCTCGACTCCTTCATCGACGGGGGTGTCCCGGTCGACGAGGTGTTCGTCTCCGGCGGAATCCGGCACAACCCGCTCTGGCTGCGTACCACGGCCGATGTCCTCGGCCGCCCGCTGCGCCTGGTGGCCGAGGACAACCTGACCCTGCGGGCCTGCGCGGTCGCCGCCGCCGTCGGCTCCGGCGAGGCGGCCTCGCTGACCGACGCGGCCGCGGGCTTCGCCCCCGAGGTACGGCTGGTCGAACCGGACCCCGCCCACCACGACACCTTCGAAGAGGGCTACGCGGACTACCGCGCCGCCACCGAAGCCACCCGCACGATCGCCCACCGGCTCAGCGCGCCGGACCGCGGGCACAGCTGACCGGGCATCGGACGAGGAGCGCCGGATGACCAACATCGAGGACGAAGCCCTGCTCTACCAGGTCGCCTCCATGTACTACGAGCAGAACAGGACTCAGGAGCAGATCGGGGAGGAACTGCACTTCACCCGCTGGAAGGTCGGCCGCCTCCTCGCCGAGGCCCGTCAGGCGGGGATCGTACGGATCGAGGTCGTCCACCCCAAAGCGCGGGTGCGCGCACTGGAGGAGCGGCTGCGGGAGGTCTTCGGGCTGCGCGACGCCGTCGTGGTCACGGCCGACCGTACGGACGACGAGGAGGGACTGCGCGCGCGGGTGGCGGAGGCCGGGGCGGACTACCTCGCCAGGCTCAAGCCCTCGGTGCTGGGCGTGTCCTGGGGCCGCACGATGGACCTGCTCGCGGCCAGCCTCCATTCAGGCTGGGCGAAGGACGTCCACGTCGTACAGATCAACGGCGGGCTCAGCCGCTCCCGCACCCCCACCTCCGCGCAGGACATGGCCAGCCGGATCGCGCACTCGGCCCAGGGCACACTCAGCGTCCTGCCCGTTCCGTCCATCGTGGAACAGGAGGCGACCCGGCGGCTCCTGGAGGGGGACAGCGCGGTCGCCGACGTCCTCACCCAGGCCGCCGCCGCTGACACCGTCCTGTTCAGCCCCGGTGGCATAGGCGCCGACTCGGTACTCGTCAGCTCCGGCTATCTCACCGCCGACGACCTGCGGGGGCTCGCCGAGGCCGGAGCCGTCGGCGATGTCGCGGGACGCTTCATCGACGCGCGGGGCGCCATCGTCGACCGGTCGCTGGACGACCGCACCCTCGGTCTCCCGCTGGAACACCTGCGCCACAGCGCCGTGTCGGTGGCCGTGGTCTCCGGCAGCGCCAAACACGCGGTGTGCGCGGCCGTGGTCTCCAGCGGGCTGTGCAACACCCTCGTCACCGACCACCACACCGCGTCCCATCTGCTCAACCCGCAGCCGAGCGACGAGCTGTGAGTGCGCACAGCAGGAAGGGAGGGGCCATGAGCCCTCAGGAATCCGACCGCCGGGGAACCGACCCCGAGATACCCCGCCTGACGATGCGCGGCATCGTCAAGCGCTTCCCCGGCACCCTCGCCAACGACGGGGCCGAGCTGATCGTGCGCCCGGGTGAGACGCACTGCCTGCTCGGCGAGAACGGCGCGGGCAAGAGCACCCTGATGAAGATCCTGGCCGGTTCCTACCGGCCGGACGAGGGCGAGATCCTCCTCGACGGTGAACCCGCCGTGCTCACCAGCCCGCAGGCCGGCCTGGCCGCGGGGATCGCCGTCATCTACCAGGAACTGGACCTCGTACCCGATCTGACCGTCGCCCAGAATCTCCTCCTCGGCCACGCGCCGTCCACGGGCCCGGTCATCCGTCGCAGAGAACGCGCCGAGCGCGCCCGCGCCGCCGTGGCCCGGGTCGGCGGGGACTTCTCCGTCCACACCCTCGTCCGCGATCTGCCCATCGCCGCACAACAGCTCACCGCGGTCGCCAAGGCACTCACCTCCGACGCACGCCTCATCGTCATGGACGAGCCGTCCGCGACCCTCGGCGAGAGCGACCTGCGCAAGGTGTTCGAAGTGATCCGCTCACTCACCGCTCAGGGCCGCTCCGTCATCTACATCTCGCACCGCCTGGACGAGGTCATGGAGATCGGGGACCGCGCCACGGTGATGCGCGACGGCCGGTCGGTCGCCGTCCGGGACCTCGCCACCACCACCGTCGGCCAGTTGGTCGACGACATGATCGGCGAGGCCCGGGAACTCGTCCGCCCCACCGAGCGGGCCCGGCCGCAGACACCGCCGCTGCTGGAGATCCACCGCGTGCACAGCCCCGGGCTGATCGACATCGCCGGCGTCGAGGTGCGGGCGGGCGAGATCGTGGGACTCGCGGGGCTGGGCGGCGCCGGCCGTACGACCCTGCTCAAGGCGCTGTTCGGGGACGCGCCGGCCACTGTCTCCGTCACCCTGGAAGGCGCCGCCGTACGGCTGGGCAGCCCCGCCGCGGCGGTACGGGCCGGACTCGCCCTGGTGCCGGAGAGCCGCAAGGAACAAGGGCTGATGCCGGGTCTGTCCGTCGGCCGCAACGCCGCTGTCACCGCGCTGGGCCGCCGGCCCTGGCTGCTGCCCCACCGCGTCGGCCGCAGGCTGGCCACACCGGTCCTCACCGGCCTCGGGGTGCGCTGCTCCTCGCCCGACCAACTGGTGGGCGAGCTGTCCGGCGGCAATCAGCAGAAGGTCGTGCTCGCCAAATGGATCACCAAGGGCGGGATACGTGTCCTGCTGCTCGACGAGCCCACCCGCGGCCTGGACGTGGGGGCCAAGGCCGACCTCTACCGGCAGGTGCGCCACCTCGCCGACCAGGGCGTGGCGGTGCTCCTGGCCAGCAGTGAGCTGAGCGAACTGACCTCCAACGCCGACCGTGTCTGGGTGTTGCACGAAGGCCGCAACGTGGCCTGCTTCGATCCGCGCACGACCGACGAGAACACCATCGCGCACACCGTCATCACCGGAGTCACCCCTACCGGAGTCACACCGACTGGAGCACCCTCATGAGCACATCCACTACGGTGGCCGACCCCAAAGAGGCCCCCGACGACCGGAACCCGCGGACCGCGTCCACCCGGCGGCGCGGCCTGGACCTCGTCGTCAAGTTCAATCTGGTGCTCGTCTTCCTGGCCCTGTGCGTGGTCGCGAGTCTGCTCGCCCCCGAGTTCCTGACCACCCGCAACATGTCCAACCTGCTTCAGCAGTCGGCGCTGACCGGCATCGTCGCCATCGGGATGACCATGGTCATCCTCACCGCCGGGATCGATCTCTCGGTGGGCAGCGTCGCCGCCTTCGGCGGGATGACCGTCGCCCTGCTGATCGACAAGGACATCAACTTCGTGCTGGCCATCGCCGCCAGCCTCGCCGCGGGTGCCCTGTTCGGCGCGATCATGGGCGGGCTCTCCGCCTATCTGTCGCTGCCCGCGTTCATGACCACCCTCGCCGGACTGACGGCCATCCGCGGACTGACCTATCTGCTGACGGACGGCGAGCCCGCCGGCGGCGACATCCCGCACTCCTTCCAGCTCCTGGGCGGCGGATTCGTCGGTCACATACCGATCGTCGGTCTCATCTTCGTGGCGGTCACCGTCGTCGCCGGACTGGTCCTGCGCGGCACCACGTTCGGCGAGTACGTCTACGCCGTCGGCAGCAACAAGGAAGCCGCCCGGCTCTCGGGTCTGCCGGTACGAGGCGTGATCACCGCGGTCTTCGCCATCTCCGGCACGCTGTCCGCCCTGGCGGGGGTGCTGCTGACCTCCCGTCTCACCATCGGCCAGCCGACGGCGTTCAGCGGTCTCGAACTGGACGCCATCGCGGCGGTCGTACTCGGCGGCACCAATCTCTTCGGCGGGCGCGGCGGGGTGATGGGCACCTTCGTCGCCGTGCTGCTGCTGTCGGTGCTGCGCAACCTCTGCAATCTGATGGGCCTGGGCTCGTTCTTCCAGATGGTCGTCACCGGTCTGATCCTCGTGGTCGCGCTCGTCCTCAACATGCTCATAGAGAAGCGAGGCTCCCGTGCCTGACACCGCCGCCGTCCACGCCCAGACCTCACTCGCGGCCTCCGCCGCGGCCTCCTCCGCGACCAGCAACGCCGAGCTCCGCGCCTTCCTGCACGGACTGCCCGGCGTCGACGAGGCCGGTGTCCACGCCCGCGTGGCCGACCTGGCCACCCGCTCGGTCAAGACCACCGCCAAGGCGCACGCCATCGACCTGGCCATCCGCATGGTCGACCTGACCACGCTGGAAGGCTCCGACACCCCCGGCAAGGTACGGGCCCTGTGCGCCAAGGCGCTGCTGCCCGACCCCGCCGACCGTACGGTCCCCCCGGTGGCCGCCGTCTGCGTCTATCCGGACCTCGTGCCCGTCGCCGTACAGGCCCTGCGTAACACCCCGGTCGGCGTCGCCTCGGTGGCCACCTCCTTCCCCGCGGGCCGGGCGCCGCTGGAGGTCAGGCTCCTCGACACCCGTCACGCCGTGGCCGACGGGGCGACCGAGATCGACATGGTGATCGACCGGGGTGCCTTCCTCGCCGGTGACTACCGCAAGGTCTACGACGAGATCGTCGCCGTCAAAGAGGTCTGCGCCCGCCCGCACGGCGAGCCGGCCCATCTGAAGGTGATCCTCGAAACCGGCGAACTGCCCGGCTACGACGCCGTACGCCGGGCCTCGTGGCTCGCCATGCGCGCCGGCGCCGACTTCATCAAGACGTCCACCGGCAAGGTGTCGCCCGCCGCCACCCCGGCCGTCACCCTGGTCATGCTCCAGGCGGTACGCGACTTCCGCGCCGAGACGGGCCGTCAGGTCGGTGTGAAACCCGCCGGAGGCATCCGCACCACCAAGGACGCGCTGCGCAACCTCGTGATGGTCGCCGAAACCGCGGGGTCCGACTGGCTCGACCCCCGCTGGTTCCGTATCGGTGCCTCCAGCCTGCTCAACGACCTGCTGATGCAGCGGGCGAAACTGACGACCGGCACATACCCCGGTCCCGACTACTACTCCGTGGACTGAAAGGGACCAGGCACGCATGTCCGACAGCAAGCTCAGCACGCTCGGTACGTTCGACTACGCACCCGCGCCCGAATCGAGGGCCGTGGTCTCCCTGCGGCCCGCGTACGGGCTCTTCATCGACGGAGAGTTCACCGAACCCGGTGACCACACCCTGGCCACCGTCAACCCCGCCGACGAGGAAGTCCTCGCCGAAGTGACCACGGCCAGCGACGAGGACGTGGACCGCGCGGTGGCGGCGGCCCGCCGCGCCTTCGAGGGCGTCTGGTCCAGGACCAGCCCCTCCGAACGCGGCAAGTACCTCTACCGGATCAGCAGGATCATCCAGGACCGCGCCCGTGAGCTCGCCGTCCTGGAGTCCCTCGACAACGGCAAACCCATCAAGGAGAGCCGGGACTTCGACATCCCGACGGCCGCCGCCCACTTCTTCTACTACGCGGGCTGGGCCGACAAACTGTCCTTCGCCGTGCCCGGCGCGCCCCGGCCCCGGCCGCTCGGCGTCGCCGCGCAGGTCATTCCGTGGAACTTCCCGCTGCTGATGCTCGCGTGGAAGATCGCCCCGGCGCTCGCGGCCGGTAACACCGTCGTGCTCAAACCCGCCGAGACCACACCGCTGACCGCCCTGGTCTTCGCGGAGATCTGTCAGCAGGCCGGCCTGCCGCCCGGTGTCGTCAATGTCGTCACGGGCGCGGGCGCCACCGGCCGTGCCCTCGTCGCCCACCCCGGCACCGACAAGGTCGCCTTCACCGGCTCCACCGACGTTGGCAGGGAGATCGCCCGCACCGTCGCGGGGACCTCCAAGCGGGTCACCCTCGAACTCGGCGGCAAGGGCGCCAACATCGTCTACGAGGACGCCGCAGTAGACCAGGCCGTCGAGGGCATCGTCACCGGGATCTTCTTCAACCAGGGGCATGTCTGCTGCGCGGGCTCCCGGCTGCTGGTTCAGGAGTCCGTCGCTGACGAGATCCTGCACCGGCTCAAGGAACGCGTCGCCCGGCTGCGCCTCGGTGACCCGCTGGACAAGAACACCGACATCGGCGCCGTCAACTCCGCCGCCCAGCTCGCCCGTATCCAGGACCTCGCGCGGGCCGGCCGGGAGGAGGGCGGTGAGGGCTGGTCCCCGGACTGTCAACTGCCCTCCAGGGGCTACTGGTTCGCCCCGACCATCTTCACCGGCGTCACCCAGGCGCACCGGATCGCCCGCGAGGAGATCTTCGGACCGGTGCTGTCCGTGCTGACGTTCCGCACCCCCGAGGAGGCCGTCCAGAAGGCGAACAACACCCCGTACGGACTGTCCGCCGGCGTCTGGACGGAGAAGGGCAGCCGGATGCTGTGGACGGCGAACCGGCTGCGCGCCGGGGTGATCTGGGCGAACACCTTCAACAAATTCGATCCCGCCAGCCCCTTCGGCGGCTACCGCGAGTCCGGTTACGGGCGCGAGGGCGGACGGCACGGACTGGAGGCGTACCTCAATGGCTGAATCCGTCATCGCACCCGAGGCGGCGGCCCCGCGGCTGCCGGTGCACAAGACCTACAAGCTCTATGTGGGCGGCGCCTTTCCCCGCTCCGAGTCGGGCAGGAGTATCCGCGTGACCTCAGCCCGGGGCGAACACCTGGCCAACGCCGCGCTGGCCTCACGGAAGGACGCCAGGGACGCGGTCGTCGCGGCCCGGGGGGCGTTCGGTCCATGGGCCGCCCGGTCCGCCTACAACCGGGGCCAGATCCTCTACCGGATCGCCGAGATGATGGAGGGCCGCCGCGCCCACTTCGTCCAGGACACCGTCGACGCCCAGGGCGTCGGCCGCGCCGAGGCGGGGGACATCGTCTCGGCGGCGATCGACCGCTGGGTGTACTACGCGGGCTGGACCGACAAGATCGCCCAGGTCCTGGGCACCGGCAACCCGGTCTCCGGGCCGTACGACAACAATTCCGCTCCCGAGCCGACCGGTGTCGTCGCCGTCCTCGCGCCGCAGGACGCGCCGCTGCTCGGACTGGTCGCCGTCGTCGCACCGGTGATCGCGGCCGGGAACACCGCGGTCGTGATCGCGAGTGAGCGCGCCCCGCTGCCCGCCGTCACCCTGGCCGAGGCGCTGGCCACCTCCGATCTGCCGGGCGGGGTGGTCAACATCCTCACCGGCAGGACGGCCGAACTGGCCACGCCACTGGCGGCGCACGCCGACGTCAACGCGCTCGACCTGGCCGGGGCGGGAGAACTCGCCACGGAACTGGAAACCGCGGCGGCGACCACCCTCACCCGGGTCCTGCGCCCGGAACCGTCCCCCGACTGGACCACGCTGCCGGGACTGACCCGCATCACACCGTTCCTGGAGACGAAGACCGTCTGGCAGCCGGCGGGGCGGTAGGGCGTGTCCGCATGCGATTGCCGGCCGTCGACGAGTCCACGGCCGGCAGTCGTACGGCGCAGACACCGGTGTCGTCGATGCGGAGGGTGGCGGGCGATCGCGACGGGTCAGGGCCTGAGCACGATCCGGCCGAAGACTTCACCTGCGTCCATCTTCCGGTGCGCCAGGACGGATTGGTCCAGCGAGAGCACGTCGTGCACGACCGCGGTGAGTTCGCCGCGGACCACTGCGGCGAACTGCTCGCCGCGTACGGCCCGTAGATCCGCCGTGCCGACCGTGGCCGCGCTGAAGGTGGCGAACGACATCGACTTCTGGAACCGAGCCATCAGCGTCGTTCCGAAGTCCGCGGGCGGCTGCCCTCCCACGGCTCCGACGGCGACCATGCGCCCGTTGGGATTGAGCAGGTCGAAGAACGACGGCAGGTCGTCGCCGGCCACCACGTCGAAGACCACGTCGTAGCCCGCCGGGGAGTCGGGGCCACCGCGGCCCGAGCGGTCCAGCACGTGCGTGGCGCCCAGTTGGCGCAGGCGTTCTCCGCGCTCGGCCGACGACGTGGTCACCGCCACCGCGGACGCGCCCTCGCGGACCGCCAGTTGCACCGCCATGACACCGATGCTGCCGGCCGCCCCGCGTACCAGCACCGCCTCGCCCGGGGCGAAGTGGGCGTGCGCCAGGCCGAAGTGGGCTACGGCCCCGGAGCTGCCGATCGTGACCGAATCGACCGGCGACAGTCCCTCGGGCAGCGGCAGCACCTGCTCGACCGGTACGCACGCCTGCTCGACATAACCTCCTCCCGTACCGGTGAAGGCCCACACCCACCGCCCGACCCAGGACCGGTCAACCCCCTTTCCAGCGACCGTGACCCTGCCTGCCACCTCACTGCCCGGGACGAACCCCTCCTTGAACCCGTAAGCGGCGAGGGCCCCGCTCCGGATCAGCACGTCCGCACCGGCGACCCCCACCGCCTCAACAGCGATCAGAACCTCGCCTTCGGCGGGGACGGGTGTCGGCAGATCAACCAGGGCCAGTCCTTCAGGATCTCCAAAGGTCCGGATCTCTACGGCCTTCACGGGTACGTACCTCCAGGGCGCTCGATGTCTCCCGCATGCGTACCTGTTACGGCTGCACATCACGCACACGGCATGTGACCCGGGCCGACGCTAATGGACGCCCCCGTCCGTTCAGCCGAAGTAAGAGCATGCCGCGGAATTTGCCTCACTCCCCGCCGCCGGACCAGGTCCGAAGCCGCCGGACCAGGTCCGAAAAGGATTGGACCGGTTGACGCCCGGCTCGTAGCCTGCGGTGGACCGCGACACCGCCCGAGGAGGTGAGACCCATGAACGCAGTATCGACGTGGGTGCTCCTTCTTCCCGTCACGGCCGGCGATTGACGTAGGTGTCGCCGGGAGCGCCTCGACTACTAGGTGCTCTCGAAAGGCAACACCTCATGTTCGACGTGATAATCGCCGGATGCGGGCCCACCGGCGCGATGCTGGCGGCCGAGCTGCGGCTGCACGATGTGCGGGTACTCGTTCTGGAGAAGGAAACCGAGCCCGTGTCGTTCGTCCGTGTCGTCGGGCTGCACATTCGCAGTCTCGAACTGATGGCAATGCGCGGACTGCTGGACCGCGTTCGCGCACACGGAAGGCAGCGGCCGGCCGGCGGATTCTTCGCCGGCATCGGCAAACCCGCGCCCCAGGGCCTGGATTCCGCGCACGCCTATCTGCTGGGCATCCCGCAGCCGGTCATCGTGCGGCTGCTGGAAGAGCACGCGACCCAACTGGGTGCGCGGGTACGGCGCGGTTGTGCGGTGGCCGGGTTCGTGCAGGACGACGAGGGGGTGACCGTCGAGCTCGCCGACGGCGAACGGCTGCGTTCGCGCTATCTCGTCGGCTGTGACGGCGGGCGCAGTTCGGTGCGCAAACTGCTCGGCGTCGGCTTCCCCGGTGAGCCCTCGCGGACCGAGACGCTGATGGGCGAGATGGAAGTGGCTGTGCCGCAGGCGGAGATCGCCGCCAAGGTGACCGAAATCGGCGGGACCGACAGGCGATTCTCGCTCAGGCCCTTCGGCGAAGGGGCATACAGCGTCGTGGTCCCCGCCGCAGGAGTCAGTGATCGCGCGGAACCACCCACCCTCGATGACTTCAAACAACAGCTGCGCACCGTCGCCGGAACCGATTTCGGCGTGCACTCCCCGCGCTGGCTGTCCCGCTTCGGGGATGCCACCCGGCTGGCCGAACGCTATCGGGTCGGGCGGGTGCTGCTGGCCGGCGACGCGGCGCACATCCATCCGCCCACCGGCGGACAGGGCCTCAACCTCGGCGTTCAGGACGCGTTCAACCTCGGCTGGAAACTGGCCGCGCAGATCCGCGGCTGGGCGCCGGAAACACTTCTGGACACCTATCAGGCCGAACGCCGTCCCGTCGCCGATGACGTGCTGGACAACACCCGCGCCCAGATGGAACTGCACTCCCCCGAACCGGGCGCGCGGGCGCTGCGCAGGCTGCTCACCGAACTGATGGACTTCGACGAGGTGAACCGCCATCTCATCGAGAAGATCACCGCGATCGGTATCCGCTACGACTTCGGTGAGGGACCCGACCTGCTCGGCCGCCGCCTGCGCGACATCGACGTGGAACAGGGCCACCTCTACGGTCTGCTGCGTCGCGGCCGCGGCCTGCTGCTCGACCGCACCGAACGCCTGGCCGTCGGCGGCTGGTCGGACCGGGTCGATCACCTCGCGGACCCCACCGCGGCGCTGGATGTTCCGTGCGTCCTGCTACGCCCCGACGGCCACGTCGCCTGGATCGGCGACGATCAGCGGGACCTGGACGACCACCTCTCCCGCTGGTTCGGCAAGCCCGCCAACTGATCCGGGACGTGATCGGCTCGTGACAGGCGGTTGCTCCCCGCTTGGCCCGTTTTATCCCCGCGTGATCATTACAGCCCGGCCACTCGCGCTGAAAGTTGGAGGTCAACTCCCTTAAGCTGGCAAAGCTTTGGCGTGATCCCTCACCGAGGTACGGCTGCGATGGCGGACGCCCTTGTGTCGTCCTCCGTCCGCCGTGGAGTCTCGATCATGAACCTGGGCAATCGTGACCGGTCCGGGCATCGCGCGTCGCGGGCGACATCTGTGACGCGCGGAGAAGGGAGACTTGCTGTGCACCGGATGGATGATCTCCTCCGTATGGTCTCCCGTGGAGCCGCCATGGATCGGCGGGCCTCCCTCCTCGTTCAAGCGGACTCACGACTCCGATGCTTCCAACCATCCCCAATCGTCGGCGCCTTGACACGCCACGCCTGCGGCACTGTCCGACGTGACCACCCCACGGGCGGGAGCGCCGACAGCGTCGCTCCCCCGCCCATTCCCCCCTCGAACCCCTAGGACCCTTCTTCCGTGACCTCTCCCTCAGAACCCGCCGTTGTGCTCGGCGCCGTGACGGTCGTCATGGCGGCCGTCGCACTGCTGCTGGCGCTCTCACGTCGCAAACAGGTGCGACGGTGCAGAGAAATGGACGCAGCCCTGAAGAGCGCCGAGGCTCGTACGCGCTCCGCCGAATCCCGCACGGATGACGCGGAGGCCCGCGAGGAGCGGTTCCGCGCCGAGGTGAGTCATCTCGTCTCGGCCCGGCTTCCGGCCCTCAAACTCAACCTGATCAGCTCTCACCACCCGGTCCCCGGGCTGCTCCACGAGAAGACGGCGGGGCCCGAGGACGCGGAACTCCTCGACTCCGTACTGACCAGGGTTTCTGAGATCGTCCTGACCGAGCGCCGTCGCGTCGACGCCGCCGCCAGGGCCGCCCTGCGCGGCGCGAGCCAGGACTCGCAGGCGTTGTCGTACCGGCTGCAGTCGGAACTCGACGCGTTGCAGAGGGAGTTCACGGGGTCGCGGCAGCTGACGCACCGCATGTTGGCCGCCGACCATCTCAACGAACAGAATCTGCGGCTCATCCAGCGGACCGCCATCGTGTGCGGGGCGTGGCCGGGGCACGTCCGCAAGGACACGTACGTGGCCGAGCTCGTCACGGGCGCCTCTTCCCGGCTGCGCGGCTTCGACCGGATAAAGATCAACTCGCGAATAGCCTCCAACGTCGGGATCGTCGGACGTGCCGCCGAGCCGGTCGCCGTGGCGTGCGCGGAGCTGATGGCCAACGCGCTGGAGCACTCCCGTGACGACCTCGCGGTGGATGTCAGCCTGATCCAGACCGGAAACGGCAACGTCAGCATCACGGTCGACGACGCGGGCAAGGGCATGACCGCGGAAGCGGCCGCGCGGGGTGTACGGCTGGTATCGGCCGACAGTCAGGACGTCATGCTCACCGAGCTGGGCGACCCGCCGTCTCAGGGTTTCGTCGCCATCGGCCGGCTCGTCGCCGACTACGGCTTTCATGTCTCCGTCGACAATCCGTCTCCCTATGGCGGTGTACGCGCTGTGGTGACCATTCCCCCGAACCTTCTGGCCTCGATCGACGAGGAGGCCGAGCCGCCGTCCGCGATGGCTCCTCAGGCGGCCGTGGCGCCGAAGGCGGAGCGGCGGCCCTCCGCGGCGACCGAAACCGCCACCGCGACCGAAACCCCGGCGGACGACGAGAAGTCGCGTGCCTCCGCGCCGGACGGTGCGGACGGTCTGCCGCAGCGTCGCCGCCGCGGTCCCGCGGCAACCACCGGCGGCCTCACCGTTCCCTCGTACCGTGCCCCGGACCCGGAGCGGTCTCGCAAGGCCTGGAGTGAGTTCCAGGACGGCCTCGAAGGTGGCCGAACCGATTCTGATTCGGAGGAAACACAGTGACCATGCCCAACGGCGAGAACGAGACCTGGTACCTGGACCCCATCACCGAGATCCCTGGAGTCCGCCACGCCCTGCTCATGACCCTCGACGGGATGGTCCAGGCCCGGTCCGAGAACCTTTCGGTGGACGACGCGGACGGTGTGGCCGCGATGACCTCCGCCCTGCACGCCGCCTCGCGCGCCGCCGTCATCCCGGCGCTGGGGGCCGCGCCGGACACGCCCATCGAGACCGTCACCGTGAAGATCGCCGAGGGCACCTACATGGTCATGCCGGCCGGCGCCAACACCCTGATCGCGGCCGCGGGTGACGATTCGATGCATATGGGCGTGGTCGTCCACATGATGGCGCGCCAGGCGAAGAAGCTCGGGGAGCAGCACATGTCTGTCTCCGCCCGTAGCCATGACAGCGCGTCATGAGCCGCGGTCATCAGCGGCGCCTGCTTCCGGCGTATCTGGCGACCGGAGCCGGCGGCGCCCCGTTGCCCACCACCCTCGATACGCTCACGGCCCTGCGCGCCAGCGGCCTGCCGCTCGCCGCCTATCACACGCCGGTGCACCGCCGAGTCGTCGAGCTGGTGACGGACGGTTCCCTCACAGCCGTTGAGATCGCCGCCTATCTCGGACTGCCGGCCAGTGTCGGCCTGATGCTCGCCGAACAACTCGTCAGTGACGGCGTGTTAAGGGCAAGCGTGCCGGTGCCCGATGCTCTCGCCCCCTCGCGCGCCGGTCGGCCGTCGATGCAACTCATGGAAGAGGTGCTGAGTGGACTCCAGTCACTCCGTGTCGCCTAGCCCGCGTCCCGTGTACCTCCCCGAAGGGGACCACCAGAGAGCCAAGATCCTGGTCGCGGGTCCTCTCGGTGTCGGCAAGACGACGGCGATCAAGACGCTTTCACAGATCCCCACGCTCCACACCGACGAAGTCATGACGGACGCGGCGGCCGGCGCCGACGATCTCAGTTTCGTCGGCCTGCGGGACAAAACGACCACCACGGTCGCCATCGACTTCGGCCGACTGACCCTTCCGGGCGGCCGAGTTGTTCTGTATCTGTACGGAACTCCGGGGCAGCGCCGCTTCCTTCCTCTGTGGGAGGGCATCGCCTTCGGGGCCCTTGGCGCACTCGTTCTGGTCGACACCCGGCGCCTCGATGAATCCTTCGAGGTGATGGATCTCATCGAGGAGCGCGGTTTGCCGTACGCCGTAGCAGTCAATACCTTCCCTGACTCCCCGGACTACGACCTGGAGATCGTGCGCAAGAAGCTCGACCTCGCCCCAGCCACCCCACTCGTCACCTGTGATGCCCGCGAGATGGACAGCACTCTCGGCGCACTCATCGCACTGACCGCCCATTCCATATCCTCGGCCGGAGTCGGAGCCCCGTGAGTATCACACCACCAGCCGCCACAGCCGTGCCCCTGCACGGGCCCGCGCACGCGGCGAATCCTCAGCACAGCTACGAACTGCTCCGTCTCCAGGGACCGGTGGGCGTCGCGGAGATCGACACCGGTCTCGTCGTCCATCTGGTCACCGACTACCGGGCGGCGCTCGAACTTCTCCAGGACACGGCCACCTGGACCAAGGACACCCGCAGTTGGCTGTCCCAGGTTCCGGAGAACAGTCCGATCAGGCCCCTCGTGGAGTGGCGGCCCAGCCTCTTCTTCGCCGACGGCGACGAGCACGCGCACCTGCGCAAGGTGATCACCGACAGCTTCGCCCTCCTCGACCCCAACGACGTCCGGGTTCTGACATTCCGTTACGCCGACAGGCTCCTCCAGGAGTTCGCGGACACCGGCAAGGTCGACCTCGTCAGCCAGTACGCACAGCAGTTGCCGTTGATGATCTTCAACGCCCTGTTCGGTATGGAGGACGAACAGGGGCCCCCGTTGGTGGGGGCTCTCGCCGCCATGATGGACACCGATCCGGAACGGAAGGCGGCCGGTGCCCAGGCCTTGGGCGCCTATCTGGGAACTCTCATCCAGACCAAGGCCGAAAAGCGCGGCGACGACCTGACTTCCTGGTTCATCGACCACCCCAACGGGCTGAGCCCGGAAGAGGTGATGAACCAGATCATCATCGTCCTGGGTGCGGGGAACGAGACGACAGCCAACCTCATCGCGAACACGTGCGTCCGGATGCTGAGCGACGACAGGTACTTCGGCACGCTCACCACCGGAAGTCTGCCTGTCCAGAACGCCATCGACGACGCGCTCTGGCACGACTCCCCACTGGCCAACTACAGTTTCCACTTCCCCAAGAAGGACGTCACTTTCCACGGCACACACATCCCCGCCGGCTCCCCCGTCATGGTTTCGTACGCCGCAGCGAACACCTGCCCCCACGCGGGGATCCCGGCCGACGGCTACCGCTCGGGCACCAAGGCGCACCTGGCGTTCGCCGCCGGGCCGCACGCCTGCCCGGCTCGTGATCTCGCTCTGCTGATCGCCACCGCCGCGATCGAAAGGCTCGCCAGCTATCTGCCGGACATCGAACTGGCCGTCTCGGCGGATCAGTTGACCTATCGCGACGGGCCCATCCACCGGACTCTCACGTCACTTCCGGCCACCTTCACTCCCCTGACCCCCGACGCCGAAGGCATCACCCCCTGGAGCCGCGGTTCCGCCGGTCCGAAGACGGACAGCGGGTCGCCGTCGGCCGCAGGCGACCGCGCGTCGGTGGCATCTTCCTAGCCTGCCCTCCCGTGCCGTGTCGCGGTGGTGCCGTCCGCGAAGGACCCGCACCACCGTGACACCCCGGGACGAGCAGTGTCCTGGCCCTGTCCTCTGCCCGAACGGAACCGCCAAGACGGTTCTCGGCCGAAAGGGGATCAACCACCATGACCACCACACGTCCCGGGACCAGTCCGCCGAGCTTCTCGTCCGTACGGCACAAGGTGGGTGCGGCACTCACCGGATTCCTCGACGCCAAGGACGAAACCGCGCCAGGAACCGAGCTGCTCTATCTGACCACCACCCTGCGCACGTTCCTCACCAGCGGGAAAGGACTGCGATCCGTACTGTGCGTCTACGGATGGCAGGCCGCCAGAGGCGACGGCGAGATGACGGCCGCCCTGCGCGCGGCCGCGAGTCTTGAACTCTTCCAGGTGTTCGCCCTGGTGCACGACGACGTGATGGACAACAGCGATGTACGCCGCGGCCAGCCGTCCGCGCACCGGGCGCTGGCCGCCGCGTACACCGACAGCGGCGGTCCCCGCGGCCGTGCGGAGGCACACGGCCTCGGCGCCGCCGTCCTCCTCGGCGATCTGGCACTCGTGTGGTCCGACGAACTCCTCCATACGGCGGGCCTCGACCCGATCAGGCTGGCCCAGGTAACGCCCCTGGTGGCCGACATGCGCAACGAGATCGTGTACGGGCAGCTCCTGGACCTTCAGACCACCGGGCGGCTGACCGGCGACCTCGAAACGGCGCTGCACGTCATCCGCTACAAGACCGCCAAGTACACCGTTGAACGCCCCCTGCATATCGGGGCGGCGGTGGCCGGAGCCGCCCCGGCGGTGCTCGACGCCTGCACCGCGTTCGGCATCCCACTAGGAGAAGCGTTTCAGCTGCGCGACGACCTGCTCGGTGTGTTCGGCGATCCCGCCGAGACCGGCAAACCGATACTGGACGATCTGCGCGAGGGCAAGGCCACCGTACTGATGGCCCTCGCCGTCCAGCGAGCCTCACCCACCGAGCGCAAGACCTTGCGCGACCTCGTCGGCCGGAGTGACCTCGACGAGGACCAGGCCGCCGAGGTGCGAGCCATCCTGGAGTCCACCGGGGCCCGGCAGACCGTGGAAGAAATGATCACCGAACGCCGGGACGCCGCCCTCGCCGCACTGGACGCGGCGCCCTTCCCGGAAGCGGCCTCCGCCCAGCTGCGCCAGATCGCGCTGGCCGCCACGGACCGGCAGACATAACCGCGCACCCCATGCCGTCACCGCAACCGTGAGGTGGAACAGCCCATGAGCGACACGGTCGTGAACGCGCCCTACTCCCAACAGGCCGCACACCTGGTGGCCAAGGTCGACCAGGACAGATGGGGCAGCGTCCGCCCCTCCTTGTACGAGACCGCCCGGGTCATCTCGGCGGCCCCCTGGCTGCCCGGGGAACCGGGCCGGATCGCCTATCTGCTGAACGAGCAGTCCCCCGACGGCAGTTGGGGTGAAGGACCGGAGCGTTACCGCCTGCTGCCGACGCTCAGCGCCGTGGAAGCCGCACTGGCGGTCCTCCTGCGAGGCACCACCGCCATGCCCGCGGAGACGACCCGGCGGCTCGCCACGGCGGTGGACAGAGGTCTCGCCGCGCTGCGCGCACTGCCCCCGGCAGGACCTTGGCCCGACACCGCCGCGGGCGAGATCCTCGTCCCCAGCCTGGTCGCGAGGATCAACGAGCAGATCCCCCTCATCGCCGACGACACGTCAGCGGTCCACAACAGGACACCGGTCCCCGACAGTTGGCGTCCCGGGCCCCAACTCACGCTGCCCCACGGCTACGACCGAGCCCTGCCCGAGTACGCGGCGAAGCGGTACACCTCGGCGGGCGGCCTCCCGGTCAAACTGCACCACACGTTCGAAGGCATAGCCGCGTACATCCCGCAGACGCTCATACCCGACAGGCCCGATCTGCTGGGCAGTTCACCGGCCGCCACCGCCGCCCGCGCCGCGACGGCCCCGACATCACCCTCGGCGGGGACCGTCGCCGCCCTCGAATCCGTGGCACAGCGCTACGCGGGTAGCTTCCCCGAGGCGGCCCCGATCCTCGTCTTCGAGCGCCTGTGGGTCGCCGCCGCGCTGGCTCGCGCCGGCCTGCCGGCGGCCAGTCTGCCCACCGTGCGGAGATGGGCCGCCGAGATCTACGATCCCCGGGGAGTACGCGGCGCACCCGGGCTCATGACGGACGCCGACGACACCGCCATGGCCGTGCTGGTGTCCTCACTGGTCGGCCTGCCGCACGGTCCTGAGCCGCTCGACCGGTTCCACAACGGCAGCCACTACGACTGCTACATCGGCGAGGACACCGGGTCCGTCACCGCGAACGCCCACGCCCTCCAGGCGCTCGGCGCCCACCAGCGCCGGCACCCCGGGACGGAGCGGACCTACGGCCCCCGGACGAACAAGCTGCGCGACTGGCTCGTCGGCCGGCAGCGGCCCGAAGGAACGTGGCCCGACAAATGGCACGCTTCCCCCTACTACGCCACCGCACGGTGTGTGTCCGCGCTCAAGCAGTACGGCGGGCAGTACGGCGCGGACCACGCCGCCGCGGCCGTCGGGACAGCCGTGGCCTGGACCGTCGACACCCAGCGTGACGACGGCTCCTGGGGGGTGTGGGGCGGTACCGCGGAAGAGACCGCGTACGCCGCACAGATCCTGCTGTCCGCCGCCGAGCACCGGCCACAGCATGCCCGCGCCCTGCACCGCGCGGAGACCTATCTGAACGGCGTGCCGAACAACGGCCACCACCCCGCGCTCTGGCATGACAAAACCCTCTACGCCCCCGGCGCCATGATCGAAGCCGAAGTCCTCGCCGTGCGGGAGCTGCTGCGGACCCGGCCCGGCCCGTCCGAGCGGGAGACGACCACACCCACCGACGCGGAAAGGTAGGGCAGACACATGACGACCAGCAGCTACGTTCCACCGATCGCGCCCGGGAAGCTGCCGCTCATCGGACACGCCGTACCACTGATCAAGGACCGGCTCGCCTTCGTCCAGAGCCTGCGCGCGCACGGCCCCATCGTCCGCATCACCGTCGGACCGAAGACGCTGACGGTGGTCAACTCGGCCGACCTGATCCACCAGATGCTCACCAGCCAGGCCGACGAATTCACCAAGGGGCTGCTCTTCGAAAAGCTCAAACTCTTCGGCAAGGACGCCCTGCCCGTCGCCGAAGGCAAGCCGCATCTGCGTCGACGCCGCCTGATGCAACCGGCCTTCCACCGCGAGCAGATCGCCGGCTACGTCACCACGATGCGGGAAACCGTGCAGCCGTACATCACGGCATGGGACGGCGGAACCCCACTCGATCTGAAGACCGAGATGCAGCTCATGACCCAGGGCGTCGTCATGTCGGCCCTGTTCTCCGCGAGGCCCGAGCGGGATCCCGCCCACGAGATCCTCGACAGCGTCGACACCGTCTTCAGGACCGCCCTGCGGCGGGCCCTGCTGCCCATATCCGCCCTGGAACGACTGCCCACCCGGCGCAATCGGAAGGCGGACGCCGCCGGCGGCACGCTGCGCACCTCGGTCACCGACATCATCGCGGAACACCGGGCGCACCCCGAAGCGTACGACGACATCGTGTCGCTGCTCCTGACCGCACAGGACGAGACCGGGGCGACACTGCCCGACGACGAGATCCTCTCGGAAGTCACCGGACTGCTCGCCGCAGGCTCCGAGACCACCGCGGTCGTTCTCGCCTGGCTCTTCCACGAACTGGGCCGCAACCCGGAGTTGGAGCGCCAACTCCACGAGGAGGTCGACTCCGTCCTCGCCGAAGGCCCGCTCACCGCCGATCGCGTTCCCCGCCTCGTCCTCACCCGCAGGCTCGTCAGCGAGACCCTGCGGCTGTACAGCCCCGCGTGGCTCGTGACCCGACAGGCCATCTCGGACGTGACACTGGGCGAGTTCACCCTGCCCGCGGGCTCGGACGTGATCTGGAGCGCCTACGCGCTGCACCGCGATCCCGCCCTCTACCCCGATCCCCTGCGCTTCGACCCCGACCGCTGGCTCCCCGAGCGCCCCCAGCCGCCGAAGGGCGCGTTCATCCCCTTCGGTTCCGGCAAACGCATGTGCATGGGCGACGCGTTCGCCTGGACCGAGGCGACCATCATCACCGCGATGGTCGCGCACCGCTGGCGGCTGCGGCCGACACCCGGCACCGTACGCCCGGTCGGAGCGATCACCACACACCCCTCGTCCCTTCACATGGTGCCCGAACTCAGGCAGCACACCGTCGCGGAAGAGGCCCGATGAACGACGCGATCCGCACCCACTCGCGTGCTGCCCTGCCGATGCCCGATCTGCGGGGCTCCTTTCCCGGTCCCTTCCCGGCCAGCACGTACGCCGACGACATCGAGCGCCACGCCACACGGTGGCTCCGGACGCACCCGCTCGTCGACTCGGAGCGCGCGCTGGGCGCCCTGTCCCAGATCACCGGCCAGGGCGTGGCCCGCACCTTCCCGACGGCCGGGCGGGACGACCTCTTTCTCTGCGCCGACCTCTTCCTGTGGCTCACCGCGTTCGACGACGCGCACGGTGAGGCCACGGGAGCCCGCGACCCGGCTCGCCTGGCCCGCGTGATCGGTGACTGCGTCCACCTCATCGCCGGTCACGACGAGCCACCGGGCAGCCCAAGTGCCTTCACCGATGCGCTGGGTGACCTGTTGGCCCGATTCCGGGAGCGGGCCACACCCGTTCAGTACCTGCGGCTCACCGCACACCTGCGGGACAACCTCTTCGGCATCCTCTGGGAGGCTCACCACTTCAACAGGCCCGATGACATCACCATGCGCGACTATCGCGCGATGCGGCCGCATACGGTCTTCGTGCGGACCGTCATCGCGACGGGTGAGGTCTTTCTCGGGTACGAACTGAGCGAGGCCGAGAGGTCGTTGGCGCCGGTCCGAGAACTGGAGGCGGCTGTCGCCGACCTCGCCGGCTGGATCAACGACCTCGCCTCGTACGCGAAGGAAACGCGGACAGCCCGGGACGGGCCGTGGACGCTCAACCTGCCCTCGCTGCTGATGCGACAGCACGACTGCGACCTCGAAGAAGCGTTCCGGCTGGCCTCCCGCATGTGCGAGCGGCGGGCCGAGGTGGCCGCCGCCCGAATCGTCGAACTGTCCGCCGGCGAAGGCCCGCTGTCCGATCACGCGCAGGCTCTCAAGTCCGTCGCGTCCTCCTACGTCTGGCACATCCGTCACTCCCGCTACCAGGTCTAGGGCGGGTGGCGCGGGCAGGGCTCAGGCGTGGAAGCCGTTGCAGCCGATGGTCTTGTACTTGGTGGGGCCGCCCTGCACGTGATGGAGCACCACGGTCCAGTCGCCCGGGTCGTCGTTCACCGGGATCGCGTCGAGGGTTCCGTCGTCGAAGTGGGCCCGGAAGTCGTCGGGGTACTGGAGCTTGATGGTTCCGCCGGACGACCACCGGGAGTAGAGGTCGACGGGTTTGCTGGTGAAGCCGACGTCCTTCCCGGCCGAGTCGAGGGGGCGGCCGGTGGTGCGGTCGATCTCGTGGGGAGGGCGTACCGCGATGGACACGTAGTACGGTGCGGGGCGCTTTCCGCTCCCGGCGGCCTGGGGGCGGACGGACACCGAGGCGGTGCCCGAGCCGCTGGTGTAGGAGACGGAGGACTGGAGGCCCGCCGGCGGTATGGAGTCGACGAGACTGGCCAGGTCGCAGGAGCCGATGCCCTGGGCGGCCTGTTCCGGATCGTCCGACAGGGCCCAACGGTCCTGCGACTCACGGTCGTTCACGATGTGGTCCGGTGGGCGGTCCGTCTGGTCCGCCTGGTCCGCCTGATCGTCCTTGGCGGTCGGCCGGTCCGTGGTGGAGCCGGTGGTGGCGCCGGTGGTGGGCGCCGCCTCGGGGTCCTGATCGTCGTCGCCCTGTCTGGGGAGCAGCCAGAGCGCCAGCGGTACGAGGAGCGCCACCGCGCATACCGCGAGCAGGCCCTTGCGACGCGCGGGCCGGGCGGGGGCCGGCGGCTGAGGGTCCGGCGCGGCGTAGGGGGTGGTCTCGGGGTCCCCCCACCGCCAGGACTCGGCGGAGGGCGCGGTGGACACGGCCTCGGGCTCGCGCTTGGACACATGCTCGGGTACCGCTTCGGTGTCGCGGGCCACCGACCGGTAGTGCGCGTCCGCGGTCAGCGCCGAGTCCACCGCGCATCCGGCGATCACCGTGGCCAACTCGGGCCGCTCGCCGGGTTCCTTGGCGACGCATCGCCGGATCAGCGCGGCCAGATCGTCCCGTACGCCCGTCAGGTCGATGTCCTCGTGCACGGTCCGGAAACTCACCGCCGAGGCGTCCCCGCCGCCGAACGGGGGCCGGGCGGTGGCCGCGTAGGCGATCGTCGCTCCCAGCGCGAAGATGTCCGCGGCCGGGGTGACCTCATTGCGCAGCAGCACCTCGGGCGCGGCGTACCCCGGTGTACCCGGCGCCATTCCGACCTGCGTGAGCGCCGTCCACTCCTGCCCCCGGGCGATCCCGAAGTCGATCAACTGCGGTCCCTGCGGCGCGAGGATGACGTTCTGCGGCTTCAGATCCCGGTGCGTGACCCCGTGCCGGTGGACGGTGGCCAGCCCTTCGGCGAGCGCGGCGAACAGCCGCAGCGCGCTCTCGGGCGGGAACGGCCCGCTCGCGCGCACCGCTTCGCGCAGCGTGGGTCCGGGCACGTACTCGGTGGCCAGCCAGTACGGGGACGCGTCGAGCGACGCCTCGATCAACTGGGCGGTGTAGGGGCTGCGTACGGTTTCCATGGTCGCGGCTTCCCGCCGGAACCGGGCCAGCGATTCCGGATGGTCGCTGATCTCGTCCCGGATCACCTTCACGGCCACCAGCCGGCCGCCGGGCGAGCGGCCCAGATACACCTGTCCCATGCCGCCCGCGCCAAGCCGGGCGAGTATCTGCCACACGCCTATTCGCGCGGGATCCTGAGGTCGCAGCTCATCCACCTGTAGGACTCTGCCACAGCCGAGAATCCCGCGGGGCGCGAGGGGCACACAGGCGGGGGTCAACTGGTCCCCGAACTCATCGCGCCAACAGGCCGGTTCCCGGCTGCGAGCCGGCTTTGGTACCGACCATCACGCGCACACGCTCATGGCGGACCCATAGCGGAGCGGGTCCGCCACGAGCGGTGGCGAGAGCGGTTCAGAGCCGTTCGATCCAGATGTTGCGGAACCTCGGGTTCGCACCGGGGTCCCCGTGGTCCTGCAACTTGATGTGGCCGGGTGCCGGGCCTTCCGGCCGGCCGGCCCCGGTGCTGCCCGTGATGGCCACGTCCTTGTGCACCAGCTTGCCGTTCCACCGGAGGCTCACGCGCGCGTTCTCCACCTTCTCCCCTGCGCTGTTGAAGCGAGCCGCCCGGAACTCGATGTCGTAGCTCTGCCAAGTGCGCGGCGCGGTAGCCGCGTTGACGTCCGGCGCCTTCTGCCGGTAGATCGCGCCGGCATCGTCGTTACGGGGCGTGGCGACCCCGAAGGACTCCAGTACCTGCATCTCGTAGCGCTCCTGGATATAGACGCCGCTGTTGCCGCGGGCCTGTCCGGTCACCTCCGCGGGGTAATCCGGCTGGTACCACTCGGCGTGCATCCGGAAGTCGCCGAACTTCTCCTTCGTACGGATGTCCCCGCCGAGCGACTCCACCGACCCGTCCGCCACCGGCCACTTCGCCGGACCGCCGGCGGCCGACTCCCAGGCGTCGAGGTTCGACCCGTCGAACAGGGTGGTGCGCTTCGTCGGGGTGACGGTGAGGTTGTCGATGTTCACATGGCCGTCGTCCGCGGCCTCGTAGACGTAGGAGACGGTGTTCGCGCCCTTCCGCAAGGGCACCGACTCGACGTGGGTCGCCCATGTGTTCCAGGTGCGTGTGCTGTCCAGCCAGATCTGTTTCAGGCGCTCGCCGTTGACATACACACTCATCGACCTGGGGACGGGCTCCGGGTCGGAGTTCAATCCGCTCGCGTACCGCAGGGCGAGGTCGTGCCGGCCGGCCTTGTCTGCTCGGACGGCGAAGGTGGTGCGGGCACCCGGTTCCCAGTTGCGGTCGATGAACCCCGCGCCGGAGTAGCCGGAGTGGTTGTCGTTGAACCCGGTCCCGCCGTCCAGCGACGCGGACTCCGCCTCGTACACCGGCGGCGGCTTGGAGCCGTCGGGCAGTGTGTTGAGGCTGTACCACGCCTCGGTGCTCCACAGTTCGGCACCGGACTCCGCGGCGAACGGACGCGGGGACTGGACGTGTACGACCCGGCCGGGCCGCAGGCCGTCCATCTTCAGCGTCACGGTCTTGCGGTCGGCGGACAGCGTCGCCGAGGTGATGTCGAGGGTCTCCTCGTCGACCTTCGGGCCGCCGTACCTCGGAGTCGCCACGTAACGCCACTGTTCGGCGGTGTACTTCGCCGCCAGGTCCTCGGCGGTCTCCTCGGACAGCGGCTGGGTGTACTCGATCGTGAAGCCGCCATTGACCGCGCGCATGGCACGCATGTCGAACGCGTCGTCGCCACTGAGCGAGAGCTTCTGCAGGCCGTACTTGAGCTTGCCCTGCTGGCCCCAGTTACCCGTGTCGCCGATACCGCCGGTGTAGATCTCCCCGTCCGGCCCGAGGCTGATCCGGCTGACCCCGGCCTCCAGACCCTGCGTCATACGGAAGACCGCGCCCTGGTACTCGCCGCCGACCTTCTCCAGGTACGCCCGCTGCAAGCCGCCGTAGGTCACGTCACCGAACACCATCTGGCCGGCGAAGGGGCCGTCGGGCAGGACGAGAGGGTTGCTCGGCGAGTTGGAGATCTCGCCGTGCGGCAGCCAGAGCACAGGCTCGGTCACCGGCTGGCTGTCGTACACGCCGTCGGGGTTCGTGTGGTGGTTGTAGAAGGCGCCCTGCTTGATCCGCACCAGCTTCGATGTCGGCACGTACGCGCCCTGGTTGTCGGTGACGAAGATGTCGCCCTCCGGGCCCCAGCCGAGGCCGTTCGGTGTACGCAGCCCTCCGGCCACATAGGACACCTTCCCGGTGTCCTTGTTGATCTTGAGGGTGCTGCCGCGGTTGGGCACGAGCTGCGGGTCCCTGGTCGCGCCACCGGGAACCATGGCGATGCCCGTGCTGACGTAGAAATGGCCCTTCTCGTACAGCAGGCCGAACGCGAACTCGTGGTAGTTGCCGCCGAACGGCCACGTCGCGATCGTGCGGTACTCGTCGGTGACCTCGTCACCGTCCTTGTCGATCAGCGCGGTCAGACCGTCCTTCTCGGACACGTAGAGGGTGCCGTCGACATACTTGAGACCCATCGGCTCCAACAGGTCCTTGGCGACCAGCTTCTTGGTCACCTTCGACGGGTCGGTGGCGCCGGTGACGTTGTCGAGCAGGTACACCTCGCCGAGTTCGCTCTCCCTGCTGCCGCCCCACGTGCTGATCGCCATGCGGCCGTCCGGCAGCCAGTCCATGCCGGTGACCTGTGGCTCGAAGCCGTCGGGACGCAGGTTCGTCAGCGTGTAGTCGGGGTGCACGCCGGCCAGCGGGAGGCCGTCGCCCGGCGACTCGTCGACGCCCTCGCACGTCTTGCGCCCCGGGGAAGTGACCCGCGTGACATCGGCGTCGGTGCTCAGCGCGGACGTGGGCACGCGGGAGAACCCGGCCGCACCTGGCGGTTGCCACTCCAGCAGGAGGCGCTGCGTGAAGGCGCCGTCCCAGTGGTCGATGCGCAGCGGGTGAGGCCCCTCGGTCAGCTCGACCGAGCCGTCCTTCGGCTGAGGGCCGTGCTTGCCGCCGTTGTCGATGATCTCCGTGCCGTCGACGATCAGCCGGGATCCATCGTCGCTGGTGATACGGAAGTTGTGCTTGCCGGGCGTCTGGATGTTGAGGTAGCCGGTGACCTCGGTGACGAAGTTCTCACCCATCCCGAAGTCTTCCGGGGTGGTCCAGTCGATCGTCGGCTTCAGCTGGTCGATGTTGGGTGTCTGGCCGGGTTTGAGTGTGCAGAAGTCCTCAAGAGGCACCTGCACGTCGAACACCCGCATGGTCACACCCGGTTGCTGGGGTGGGATGTCGGGAGGCTGTGCGGCGGCCTGGCCTGGAACGAGGGGCACGAGAAACAGTGCTGAGAAGAGTGCGACGAACGGCCGCATAGGCCTTCCTCCTTGAGGGCCGAGGCAGCCGGCGGTCCAGTGGCTGACGGGCTGCCGTTCTCAGTGAAGGGCAGCCCTCACTGAAAAGGCAACAGTCGGGAAAGCGCTTTCTATACAACGCTGGAAAGATAGTGCGCCATTGGCGGCTGGAGGGCATGCGTCGGCCGGACACGGCTGCGGAGCCTGAGAACGAGGCGGGTAGGTGGTCGGGATCGACGGGATGCCTATGTTAGGAAGCGCTATCATTCGCGGCGGGGCAATGGGTGAGAACGACACGGCGCCTCCGGGCACTCTCGGCCCGCTGGTGCAAGAACAGGAGAGGCCGCGGGCGCGCCTCTTTCAGCTTCCGTTCGCAGCCGCGTGCGCCGGCTGCCGTGCCTGGCTCCGGAACTGTGCGGGCGATGAGCCGACCACGCGGCGGAACGTGGTGCTGAACGCGCTCTCGGACTGGTAGCCCGTGGCCCGTGCGAGCTCGGAGATCGAAAGGGTGTCGCGGGCGAGGGCGTCGCGCGCGAGGCTCATGCGCCATTGGATCAGGTACTCCAACGGCGGGACCCCGACATGGCTCTTGAAGGCCTGGGCGAACGCGGAACGCGACATGTGGCTGATCTCGGCGAGCTCCTTGAGGCTCCAGGAGTGCGCCACGTCCGCGTGCACGGCACGCAGGGCGGCACCGATGCCGTCCTCGTTCAGGGCGCCCAACCAGCCGGTGGGCCGGTCCGTCTGACCGGCGTGAGCACGCAGCATGTGCACGAGCAGGATCTGTGCGAGGTGGTTCTGCACCAGCGGGCCGCCGGGCGCGGCGACCCCGACCTCGGTGGCCAGGAGATCGATCAGCTGCGCGAGCCGCATCCCATGAGGATCGGCCACGCGGACGATCACGAGCGGCGGCAGAAGATCGGTCAGGAGGGCCGCGTTCTTGTCGTCGAACGCGATGTGCCCGACGCAGAGGTAGAGGTCCTCCTCGGACTCCGGACCGATCCGCACGAACCCGTCTTCGGCACCCGCCAGCACCGGCCCCGCGGGGCGCGGGCTTGCGTCGGGCGTGCCGGCCAGCACGTATGGCGGCGGGTTGCCCAGCATGAAGGTGTCACCCTCCCGCAGGAGCACCGGCTCGTGCCCTTCGAGGATCAACCAGCACGTGCCGCGCACGAGGCCCCCGATCCGCACGTGCAAGAACGTGTCGAAGCGCAAGGCCCACTCTCCTGCGGCCAGGAGGCTGGGCCCGATCACCGTACGGGGCCGGAGCAGGCCGATCGCGTCAGCCACTGGATCCCGAAAGCCGAGCACCGACGACACCTCCTGGACGATACGTAAAGAATGCCGGACTCTGCATCATGGATAGTATCCCCGATCTCCCGCAGTATCGATGTCGAACGGATCGGCAACGAGAGAGCGATGGAGACACCCACATGGGACAGCTTGAAGGCAAGACGTCGGTGGTCACCGGGGGCAGCACCGGTATCGGTCTGGCCACCGCCGTACGGCTGGCGGACGAGGGCGCGTACGTCTTCGTCACCGGCCGACGCCAGTCCGAACTGGAGGCCGCCGTCAAGACCATCGGAGCGGACCGGGCCACCGCGGTCGTCGGCGACATCTCGAATCCGGAGGACCTCGACCGGCTCTACGAGGCCGTCCGGGCGCGAGGCAGGGGCTTGGACGTGCTCGTGGCGAACGCGGCGGTCGGTGCGTTCGTGACGCTGGAACAGACCACCGAGGAGCACTTCGACCAGACCTTCGCGGTCAACGTCCGAGGCACGCTGTTCACCGTGAAGAAGGCGTTGCCGCTGCTCAACGAAGGAGCGTCGATCGTCCTGGTCGGTTCGACGGCCGGCGACCGCGGAGTAGAGGCATTCGGCGCGTACGCGGCATCGAAGGCGGCCGTCCGGTCCTTCGCACGGACATGGTCCAACGAGCTCAAGGACCGTGGCATCCGGGTCAACGCGATCTCGCCGGCATGGATCGAGACCCCCGGAGGCACCGCCGCATTCGGCGACGAGGAGACCGCCCGAGCCGTCAAGGAGAACGTCGCCGCGACGGTGGCCAAGGGCCGCATGGGACAGCCCGAGGAAGCCGCCGCAGTCGTCGCCTTCCTGGCCTCGGAACAGAGCAGCTACGTCGTCGGCGCGAACATCTACGTCGACGGAGGCACGAACCAGATCTGAGCAGGCACCCCACCGCCCTTACCCGGACGGGGCCGTCGGCGTCCCGCAGGATCGCCAGGATCTCGCGGGAGCCGGGGCGACGGTCGCGGCGGCCTCATCAGCCGTGACAGCCGCGCCCCGGCCATAGCCGTGCGCGTCCAACAACCGCCTGGCCCGCCCGGTGACAACGGCGTCACCGGGCGCCTCAAGGAGGGGCCCGAGCCGGACTCCCGCGGTCCTCGGCGGACAGGCGGGGACCGGCCCTCGGCGGGACAATGGTCGCTGGGGGACCGACGGCAGCCCCTTGGAGGCGGTGGCAGCTCATGAACGCGACGGCGAGCTCTCCGGGAGCTGCGGGCCCGGCGGACATGGCGGGCCAGACCGTGGTAGTGATCGGCGGCAGCGCTGGGATGGGGCTGGAGACCGCCCGCCTGGCCCGGTCCCACGGCGCGGACGTGGTGCTGGCCGGCCGCAACCCCGAGCGGCTGGCACAGGCCGCGGCCGAGGTCGCCCCCGTCAGCACGGCGGCCTTCGACGCCACCGACAGCGACACCCTCCGGACGTTCTTCGAGGAGTTGCCCGGACCCGTCGACCATGTTCTGAGCACCGCCGGCACCCCCTCGTACATGCCGCTGGACGGCATGGACCTCGCCGAGGCGGTGCGCGGCTTCGACGAGCGCATGGCGCTGACACTCGGCATCGCCCTGTACAGCCGTGCCAAGGTCCGCGCCGGGGGCACGCTGCTCTTCGTCGGTGGCACGGGCGGCCGACGCCCCGGTGTCGGGATGTCGGTCATATCGGCCATGACCGCGGCGCTGCCTCCCCTGGTCGCGAACCTGGCCCTGGAGATGGCGCCGGTCCGGGTGAACCTCATCGCCGCCGGCTTCGTCGACACGCCTCTGTCGGCCTCGCTCCTGGGCGATCAACTGGAGGCGCGGCGCGAGGAGTTGCGCACGAAGCTGCCGATCCGCCGGGTGGTCGGCCCCGCCGACGTCGCGGCCCTGGCCGTGCACATCATGGTGAACGAGGCGCTGACCGGCGCGACTTACGACATCGACGGCGGCCAGCAGCTCCTCCCGGGCTGAGATCACGCGCGAAAGGGACGGGGGGTTCGCGTTCTTTCGCGGGATGACGCAGACGCACCGTGGGGCTGTTCACCGAGCTGCTCAGCGACGCCCGGTACGGCTGGGTCCCGGCGTGTGAAGAAGCATTCGGCACCTTTCCGGTGGGCGATCTGCCATGAGTGGAATACCCTCCCTCACCTGCAGGACCACGAAGGCACCCCGGAGGCACGGCCCTTCACAAGGAAAGAATCGCAGCGCTTCCTCGACTACGCCGACGACCAGGCCGGCCGCGCGATGAAGTCCAAGCGCAAGGGGGCCTCGCCGCCTACCGCGACGCCACGTTGTTCAAGGTCGTGTACGGGTTGGGGCTTCGCCGAACCGAGACGTTCGAGGCACACCGCGACGCCCTGTGGGGCCGGCACATGGGCAAATCACGAACGATGGCTGCTACGTCGTGAAGTTTGCCGAATCTCACGCCGGACCTGGGGTCGGTTCGAGCGCTTTCCCCAGGAGACTCACCAGGTTGAGCAGGTCATCGGTGTCCAGTCGGGCGAAGGGGCTCAGGGCCAGTGTCGCCTCGATCACCACGGCTCGTACCCGCCGGCCGTCCTCCGTGAGCGCTACGACGCGTGAACGGCGGTCGGCGGGGTCGACGGAACGTTCGACGAGTCCCCGACCGGTGAGCTGATTCATGACGAAGCTGAGGTTGGGTGCGTTGCAGTACAGTCGGCCGGCCAATTCCTTCATCGAGGGCGGCGCTTCGGCCGGGTCGATCACCCAGAGTGCCTGAGCGGTTGCGTGCGTCAGACCGTGTTCAGCCAGGACGGTCTCGATCCGGTCGCTGGTCTGCATGAAGATCTCGTGGTTTGTCACCACCGCTGCCTCAAGAATGCTTCGCCTCATGGCCCCATCCTAGCCTTTTCGCTTCGAGTCTCGAAGTGTTATGTTTGTTCGAGACTCGAAGTACCTGGTCCTCGTTCCCGCTGTGGACACGAGGCGTCGCCGGAGCGGGACGCTCCCCCACGTCCCGTCTTTCCCGAGGTCCGTCCGCTCTGACGCGGCCCGGCGCCCAGCCGAACAGGAAGCACTCACTCATGCACGACTACACGAACACCACCGCCTTGGTCACCGGCGCTTCGAAGGGGCTGGGCGAGGCTTACGCGCGGGAACTCGCCTCCCGAGGCGCACACCTCATCCTTGTCGCCCGCTCGGCCGACGCACTCCACACCCTTGCCCGGCAGATCCGGACGGCGCATTCCGTCCGAGTCGATGTGATCGCCGCGGACCTGTCGGACCGGCGGTCCCCACAGACGGTGGTAGGCACCATCGAGGAACTCGGCCTGGACGTAGACCTCCTGGTCAACAACGCCGGGATGGGGTCGGTGGGGCCCTTCCTCGGCCGTCCCCTCGAACCCAACCTTCAGTCCGTCGACGTGAACGTCACCGCGCTGATCGGCCTGGTCCACCTCCTGGGCACCGGCATGGTCGAACGCGGTCGCGGCGGCATCATCAACGTCGCCTCCACCGCCGCCTTCCAGCCCATGCCGTACCAGGCCAGTTACGCCGCCACCAAAGCATTCGTGCTCTCGTTCACCGAGGCGCTCGCCGAGGAGGTCCGCAATACCGGCGTACGCGTGATGGCGGCCCACCCGGGAGCCACCGACACCGGATTCTTCGACCGTACAACCGCGTCCATGGACCCGAAGACCACGGACACCTCCGCCGACGTCGCTGCCAAAACACTCGACGACTTCACGCGCGGCCGGCCCATCTCCTTCCCCGGACGCACCTCCAACCGCGCCGGAATCTGGGCGTCGCGCCTGCTTCCCCGGACCACGGTCGCCCGCATCACCGGCAACCTCAACCGCAAGGCCGGATTCGACGACGTCAGCGACCTCGACCCCGCCACCTCGTGACGCCAGAACCCGCGGCGCGAAGACGAACAACGGCACCGACAGCCCTACCGAGGCCGCCCAGAGCCGATGACACGGGAGAAGAGATGACCACGCTGAACGAGCCACTGCACCTGAGCAACGGCGCTCCGCTGCCCAACAGGATCGCGAAGGCCGCGATGGAAGAGTCGCTCGCCGCGCCAGGGCAGCTGCCAGGTGACAAACTCCTCACGCTCTACCGCCGTTGGGCTGCGGGAGGTGCCGGGCTCCTGATCACCGGACACGTCATGATCGACCGCAGAGCAGTCGCCCAGCCCGGCGACGTCGTCCTGGAACAGGACACGCCGCTGGAGCCGTTCCAGCGCTGGGCGGCGGCCGGTAAATCGGCAGGCGGACAGATCTGGATGCAGATCAACCACCCCGGGCGCGTCATCCCCAAAGACCTCGCCGACACCACCCAGGCCCCCTCCGCGGTGCCGATCGACGCCGGCGGCTTCTCCAGCATGTACCCGACACCCCAGCCGATGAACGCCCAGGAGATCGACGAGACGGTGGAGCGCTTCGCCGTGACCGCGCAGCGGGCCCAACAGGCCGGCTTCGACGGAGTCGAGATCCACGCCGCCCACGGCTATCTCCTCTCCCAGTTCCTCTCTCCCCTGGTAAACCGGCGCGACGACCGCTGGGGCGGCAGCCTGCACAACCGCGCCCGCCTGCTGCTCGATGTCGTGGGCGCGGTCCGCGAGCGCGTCGGCACGGGCTTCGCGGTGGGAGTGAAACTGAACTCTGCGGACTTCCAGCGCGGCGGATTCGACACCGACGACGCGCGTGACGTGATCAAGATGCTCGCCGATGTGGGGACTGACCTGGTCGAGCTGTCCGGCGGCAGCATCGAGAGCCTGGCCACGGCGGGCTCCCCCGCGGACGGCCGCACCCTTGCCCGCGAGGCGTACTTCCTTGAACTCGCCGAGCAGCTCGTCGCCACCTCGCCGCTGCCACTGCTGCTGACCGGAGGGATCCGGCGACGCGCAGTCGCCCAACAGGTGATCGACTCCGGAGTCGCCATGGCAGGCATAGCCACGGCGCTGGCAATCGACCCCACTCTGCCGGGGCAGTGGCTTGCCGGTAGCGATGCGCAGGTCCGTCCGCCCCGCACCCGTTTCCGGAACAAAATGCTGGCAGCCGCAGCCGTCCAGGCTGCCACGTCGCGACAGCTCGCCCGCCTCGGTGCGGGCAAGCCGTCGAAGACGCCCTACTCTCCGGCCGTCGCACTCCTCCTCGAACGGCTTGTCCGCGCCCGGCGTCGGCGCGATTATCTGAAATGGCATACGGCCGTCTGAGGCCGGACCGGATCGAGCCGGGCGCCTCCCCCTCACCGAACACACCGTCCGGCACGAAGTCCACCAAGCCACTCGCCCCACCCCAATCCACGACCCCGTCATGAGGTGTCCTCCCCCAGCCCCGGCGTTCGCCGGACCCTGACGAGGAGGGATCCGGCGGTGGCCGCCCCTCATGAGACGGCACAACTAGTGCCTGTTGTTTGGATCATTGGGCTGACCACAAGAAGATGCCTGCGATGTGGAGTCCGGCCAGGTAGATCGTGGCGGTCTTCTCGTAGCGGGTGGCAATGCCGCGCCGCGGCCGGTGTGTGCCCACCGTTCATCGATGTCGGTCAGGCCCGGTACGGCGACCACGTTGTCGAGCATTCCGGCGCCGAACCAGTGCCGTGCGGCGTTGTCGTCGCCCAGGAACCGTCGAACGGTGTCGACCTGCCTGGCGTAGCACCTGCGTACCGCCTCACCGACCAGCGGTTCGCTGGCCGCGCAGTTGCTGTGGAACCGCAGGATGGTCCGGTCCGCGACGTTCATGCGGCGGGACCGGTGGTCGATTCGCAGGTCCGCTCGTGTGGGGGTCAGACCCAGTTGGGGGCATGCTCTTCGGCGTAGCGGGCGCCGAATCCACCGTTCGGGAGGATCTCGCGGATCGCGGCGAGATCGCCCTCGGTGAGGGCGACGTCGGCCGCGCGGGCGTTCTCTTCCATACGGGCGGCGCTGCGGGTGCCCGGGATCGGCACGATGTGCTCGCCCTGGGCGAGCAGCCAGGCCAGGGCGAGCTGGGAGACGGTGATGCCCTTGGCCGTGGCCAGCCGGCCGAGTCGGCCCACGGCTTCGACGTTCTTCTCGAAGTTGCCGGGCTGCCAGCGCGAGTCGGTGTTGCGCAGGTCGGTGGCGTCGTACTGTCCTGCGGGCTTCGCGGTACCGGTGATGAAGCCGCGGCCGAGGGGCGAATAGGGAACAAAGCCGATGCCGAGCTCCTGGAGGAGCGGGAAGAGCTGCTCGACCTCGCGCTCGAAGAGCGAGTGTTCGGTCTGCAGGACCGAGACCGGCTGGACGGCGTGCGCCTTGCGGATCGTCTCCGGGCCCGCCTCGCTCAGGCCGAAGTACTTCACCTTGCCCGCGTCGATCAGTTCCTTCACCGTCCCCGCGACCTCCTCGATCGGCACGTCCGGGTCGACCCGGTGCTGATAGAAGACGTCGATCTGGTCGACGCCCAGGTAGCGCAGGCTGTTGTCGGCGACCTTGCGGATGTTGTCGGGGCGGCTGTTGAGGCCGAACCCCTGGGACAGGTCGGACAGGTCGTAGCCGAACTTGGTGGCCAGTACGACCTCGTCGCGGAAGTCCTTGACCGCCTTGCCGACCAGGATCTCGTTGGTGCCGGTGCCCCAGCCGTAGAGCTCGGCGGTGTCGAAGAAGGTGACGCCCAGGTCGTGGGCGCGGCGGATGGCGGCGATACCCGCTTCCTCGTCTCCGGGGCCGTAGGCCATGGTCAGGCCCATCGAGCCGTAGCCGATCGCCGAGACGGCCAGGCCCTGGGTGCCGAGTGTCCTGTGCTGCATGAGGATCTCCTGGTGTGAAACCAAACAGTTCGGTTTGAAGGCTACGCCGACCACTGCCCGGCGTCAAACCAAACGGTTTGGTCGGATAGCGTGGAGACACGAGCCCCTCAACCCGCGCACACTCGGTCTGTGACCGCATCGTGAGTGCCGCCAAGGCCGAGTTCTCCCTGCGCGGGATCGCCGGGGCGCGGATGGACCGCATCGCCAGGGGCGCCGGGACCAGCAAGGAACGCGTCTACGCCTACTTCTCCAGCAAGGTGGCCCTCTACCGGTTCGTCTCCGCGCAGGAGCTGGCGGCCGTGGCCGATGCGACCCGCATGGACCCCATCGACCAGCCCGGTTACGCCGGCCACCTCCATGACTACTTCACCGAACACCCCGACCGCTTCCGGCTCATGAGCTGGGGGCAATTCGAGCTCGACGCCGGCGACTCCCTCCCCCACGACATCTTCCGAGAATCAGTGGCCCACAAGATCGAGCAGATCCGCGAGGCCCAGGAAGCCGGCCATCTGGACGCAGGGTGGGACCCGGTCGGCATCCTGGTCTTCGTCCACCAGATCGCCACGTCCTGGGCTGTACAGCCTGACCTGCTGCCCCCGTACGGCGAGGATCGCGTCACGTTCCTGGCTGCGCGCCGAGCTGCCATCGTCGCGGCCGTCGAGCGCCTGTTTCCCGCGACGACGAACTGACCGCGCCCCGAGCCCTCGAAGTGGCGCCTCACCCTCGTTGGCGCCCGCGAGACTCGGGCGTGTGACCGATCGCTGTCGCATCTCGTCAATTTCGAACAGCGGGTGACGGTGGCGCCCTCCAGATGCAGCGCTGATCTGCATTCCCGTCCACGGATGCTCGGGCCCGCCGGGGGTCAGCGCGGCCCCCAGTTCGCGCCGCCGCCGCGCGGCGG
This sequence comes from Streptomyces sp. NBC_01716, assembly GCF_036248275.1. Taxonomy (NCBI): domain Bacteria; kingdom Bacillati; phylum Actinomycetota; class Actinomycetes; order Kitasatosporales; family Streptomycetaceae; genus Streptomyces; species Streptomyces sp. NBC_01716. The sequence continues at coordinate 975,691 of NZ_CP109181.1, forward strand.
GGGCCGCACTCACCCTCGGCGGTGGCGTCTGGCTCGCGGGTCTGCTGTAGCGGTGCTGAGGCGCGATGCAGATTCGTCGGAGTCCGGCGGTCTGAGGCTCAGCGTGGGCGGGGGAACAGGCGCTCGACGGCGGTGACCAGGGCCGCGCGGCGTGCGCCGACGGAGGTGTCCGCGGCCAGGTTGGCCGCGGCGGCGCCGATCTCCGGCTGACCTGCCCAGGTGGTGGCGATCTGGTTGATCAGGGCGAGCACGTCGACCGGATCCCAGGCGGGATCGATCAGGCCGGCGCGCTGCGCGTCGCGGAGCTGTTCGACCTTGCCGGTGATGGTGGTCCGCAGGGGGGCAACCGTGTCGCTGTCGGCTTCGCCGTCGCCGAGTTCGAGGCGGCCCCAGGTGATGAGTCGATAGTGGTCCGGGTGGGCCGTGAAGTGGTCGAAGAGGATGCCTGCGTAGCCTGGCAGGTCCGCCGGGTCCATGCGGGTGGCCTCGACAAGCGCGGCCGTTTCGTGCTCGGCGATGTGGTGGTAGAGGGCCTCTTTGCTGCTGAAGTAGGCGTAGACCCGTTCCTTGCTGGTCCGCGCCTGCTTGGCGAGGCGGTCCACTCGGGCGCCGGCGATGCCGTACCGGGCGAACTCATCCCTCGCCGCGGCGAGGATCCGCTGCCGGGTGTCGGCGGTAGAGGAGTTCGAGGTCTTACGGGGGACGGCAGAGCTAGGCATAAGGACACGATAGGCGACCAAACCGTTCGGTCTGCCAGGCCAGCAGGCAGGTCTTCTCTCCGGGGGGCGGGCGATCCGGAACGCAGAACGGCCACGAACCCGGCACGGACGGCCTGTTCGGACCGGTTCTGCGGCGGGTTCGTGGCGATGGGCGGCGGCCCGGGTAGCAACGGCTGACGCTGCGGAAGGCCTTGAAGTCGGTGCCCCCGCCGCCGAGGAACGTGTCCAACCCGACTGGATGCCGGTGGCTGCGGTGACCGAACAGCCTCGCCCCGGCCTCTACAACAAGCCGCTCGAACTGATGCGGGCTGCGCACCTCGACGACTACACCGCCTTCGAGCAGAAAGTGACCGCCGACCCCGCCCTGTGACGGATCCCCGTCCGCGTCCCCCCATCAACGACGACTCAAGGACGCACGATGTCGGCCTTTCCCCCGCCCCTCCCCCAGCTCGGCGAGCTCCGCATCGACAGTGTCGAGGAGTTCTGCGCGCCCGTCCTGCCGGCCCACGACTTCCTGACCGACCTGCCCGCCGACGCGATCGACAGACAGCGCACGTGGCTCACTCCGCGGGTCTTCGACGACGACACGGGCCTCCTGGCCATGTCGGACCGCACCTGAGTCGTCCGGACCTCGCGCGCGACCATCTTTGTGGACAGCGTCCTGCCCTGCGTCGAGGCAGGTGTCGTCGGCTTGGTCGAGCCCGGGTGCACGATCGACGGTTGTCTGACCCTCGAAGCTGCACCAGGACACACCGCAGGGCAGATGGTCGTGCGAGCACATCCTCCGCTGGTCCACCTGGCGCCGAAGACAACAACACCAAGCCCACACCGGTCACTACAAACGACGAGGACACACTCCACCCGAAACCAACCAATCGTCAGCAAAAACATCTTTGCAGTACTGGCCCGACCATCGCTGCGACGACGTGGAGCGCGGTGTAGATCGGTTCCGTGAAGGTAGTGGAATGGTTCGCCCACCACTCAAGTGTGTGTGCCAAGCCCGCAGGAGAGCTACCTCGTTGGCGTTCGGACTGCCACCACACGGCTTTCGCGACAGGTCCGATCCACCACTATGACCTGCGCGGGAGCAACTTCCCACACGACCCGGTCAGGGCATACCGGTGAGGCCGGACAGACCCTAGGGCGTGTTTGAGAAGTCCCGTCTGGCCCACGACGCCTGGCACGCGCGCTCGCTGCGTTGTCGGAGTCATCCAAGTACGTCCAGTACGAGGCTGATCCTCCGCCTTGCGATCGCACGCACCAGACGCCGTGGGCCCCGCCCAATGGGCGGACGACGCTACTTCTCAAACACGCCCTAGGTGGAGAAGCGTTCGATGACAGGGCAGGCGACGCGTGTGCGGGTCGGGCTGGGGACCTCGCCAGCAGAACTGGATGCTTCGATCAGCCAGTTGAGGCTGCGGTGGCCGAGTTCGTAGTGGGGCAGGGCGACCGTGGTGAGGGCTGGGCGCAGGTGGGCCGCGATGACCTCCTGGTTGTCGAAGCCGACGACCGCCATGTCCCGTGGGATGTGCAGCCCATGGGCGCGCAGGGCGTCGTAAAGCCCCATCGCGACCCGGTCGTTGTAGCAGAACACCGCGGTCGGCCGGGGGTTGAGCTCCAGCAGCTGCATGCCCGCGTCGTAGCCGCCTTCTTGTTCTGGCGTCGTGGTGAGGACGAGGTTCTTGTCGAAGCGGATGCCCGCCGCGTGCAGGGCCTCGCGATAGCCGCGCAGCCGCCCGGTGGTGGCGGGTGCCGGCAGAGCGCTGTTGATGAAGGCGATACGGCGGTGGCCGCCGGCGATCAGTACGTCGGTCGCGGCCCTTCCGCCGCCCGCCTCGTCGGGTACGAAGGACTGGACGTGATCGCCGCGTGCGTAGCAGTTCGCGAGCACGACGGGCAGGCCGGACAGCTCGCCGGGCACCGAGACCTGGCGGTGGTACCAGGTGGAGTAGATGACGCCGTGCACTTGGTGGTCGAGCATCGTGCTGATGACGTCGCGGGACGCTTGGGGATCGGACTCGGTGTTGGCCATGAGCATCACGTAGCCGCGCGCGCGGGCCGCGTCCTGCACGCCGCGGATCATGTCTCCGGCGAAAGGGGTGGTGGCGACCGAGTCGGTGATCAGGCCGATGAAGGACGACCGGGCGCGGCTGAGGTTCTGGGCCATGGCGTTGGGCCGGTAGCCGAGTTCGTCCGCGACTTCCAGGACCCGGCGTCTGGTCTCGGCGGAGACCTTCGATGCTCCGTTGTCGTTGATGGCGAAGGAAGCCGTCGTCAGGGACACGCCCGCCCGGGTCGCGACGTCCTGCATCGTGATGCGGCCGGTCCTCTTCCGGGGAGCCCGTGCCACCACCCGTTACCTCCACCCCCCGCAGGGGTTCGTTCATGTCGCCCCAGCAGGCCTTCCGCGCGTCAGCGCGGACGGCGCGACACAGCGGCAGGGAGCGGATCGCGCGAGGCGAGTGGGACGTCCTGGTACCAGTACGCGACCGATGATACGTCGTCACGCCGCTCGAACAGGTCCCTCCCGTCGTGGCCGATCTGCTGCACGGTGACCTTGAGGTCCCGCTCGAAGTAGACCGGATCCTGCACGTGCCAGCGGTACAGGCCGTGCTGGGGCACAGCGGGGGTGGCGTACGGCGACCAGCCGGTCCGGTCTTCGGTCAGATACTGCGGATGACCCTGGTACGGGGAGTTGTACACCGCCACCTTGTGGTCCACGCCCGGCGCGAGCACGTCCTGGAAGGCCCAGGCGCCGCCGGCGTAGTCCTCCAGTCCGGTGCCGCAGATCGTCGGGCTGTCGGTGTCGCCGTCGAGGAAGAACTTCACCTCGCCCTCGCCCCACCAGAAGCGCTCCAGGGCCGCCACCGCGATGTGTGTGCCGACGTACGCCCCCCTGCCCTTCGCCCCGTCCAGGATCACATGGTCCCGGGCGGTCTCGGTCAGCGGTGTACGGCTCCACAGCGCGTGGAAGTAGGGGGCGGCGTCCAGCAGACGGGCGTCGTCGACCTGGACGTGGTCGATCTGGAAGAAGACCGCGTCGATCGGGCCGGGGTGTTCGCTGGAGAGCGTCAGCCGTGCGCGGCGGCGGAACGGCATCGGGAAGTAGCTGTTCATGCCGCCGGTGGGGAGCACCGCGATGGGCAGCGAGACGACTTCGGCGCGGGTGGCGAAGCCGTTGCAGAAGAAGTCCCCGAGCGGGACCTCGACCGACGGCTCCGAGGCCTCGTCCCAGTAGGCGCGCAGGACCAGGTCACGCAGGACGAAGGGGCCCGCCGACGTGCTGTCCGGGACCGTCAGCCATAGGTGGGTGATGATCCCCGGGCCCTCGATGTCGGCCAGGACGAGCGTCTCGCCGGGGCCGAGCGGGAGGCAGGGACGGCCTTTGCGGCCGGGGCCGAGAGGGGAGGCGGCGGTACCGCCGGCCCCTTTCGCTCCTGTGGGATTCTCCGCGGTCACCGAACGGCTGCGGACGGCGCCGCCGGTGTTCCAGGGCGTGAGTACCGGGATGAACGGGAACATGGTGATCCTCGGATGACGGGGCGGGGCAGGGCGGTTGTTCGTGAGCCGGGTTCAGGCCCGGCTGGTGCCGGACAGGCCGCGGACGACCACCTTGCTGAAGACCAGGAATGCCAGGACGAGCGGGGTGACGGTCACGGACACGGCCGCGAACGTGGCGGTCCAGTCGGTGGAACCCATCGACCCGAGGTAGCTCTGCAGGCCGAGCGGCACGGTCTTCTTCTCCGTGCTCAGGATGAAGGTGTTGGCGAAGATGAAGTCGTTCCAGATGAAGATCGTGTTGACGAACACCACCGTGGCCACCGTCCCCAGAGACATGGGCGTGGTGATCCACCAGAACAGCCGGTAGGGCCCGCAGCCGTCGAGCGCCGCGGCTTCGTACGTCTCCTTCGGCACGTAGGAGTAGAAGCTCATGAAGAGGAAGATCGACATGGGCAGCGCGAAGCCGACCTGCGGAAGGATCACCGAGGGATAGGTGTCCAGGAGTCCCACGTTCGTGTAGTTGATGAACAGCGGTACCAGCGCCACCTGTACGGGGACCACGATGCCCAGCAGGAAGAGGCCGAGCACCAGACGGCTGAAGCGGAACCCGAGTACCTGCAGCGCGTAGGCGCCCATCATGCCGAGGACCACGATGAGGATGTCCGCCACCACGGTGATCAGGGCGCTGTTGAGGAGGAACCGGGGGATGTCGCCGTTCTCGAAGGCGCGGGTGAGGTTGTCGAGCGTGGGGCTGGTCGTCACCGCCAGCGGATTGCCCGAGGCGAAGTCCTTCGCCGGGCGCAGGCTCGTGGTGACGAGCCAGAAGAACGGATACACCTGGAGCAACAGGACCAGCGTGATCAGGATCTTGGACAGGTGGGGCGCGGTGAACAGGCGCATGCGCCGGCTCTCTCGGTCCTGCGGGGCCGGAGCCGCCGGTCCGGCGGCGGAGCCTCGTATGTCGGTCGTCGTGCTCACAGCAGCGCCTCTCCTCTGCGTCGCAGCAGCGCGACGATGATGCCGACGGCCACCACGCACTCCGCGACGATGAACACCGAGATGGCGCTGGAATAGCCGTAGTCGGTGCTGGTGAACGCCGTCTTGTACATGTAGGTCGTCAGGAGTTCGGTCGACACACCGGGCCCTCCGTTGGTGAGCAGGTAGGGGACGTCGAAACCGCGCAGGCCGTACGTGGTCGCCATGACCAGCGTGGTGAGCCACACCGGACGCAGATGCGGCATCCGGATCTGGAAGAAGATCCGCGTCTCCGAGGCCCCGTCGAGCCGCGCCGCCTCCTCGACCTCACGCGGGACGGTGAGCAGCCCGGCCAGCAGGATCACGGTGTACAGGCCCATGAACCGCCAGCCCTCCGGAACCGAGACCGAGACGAGTGCGGTGTGGATGTCCGACAGCCACGGCCGGGCGAGCCCGTCCAGGCCCACGGCTCCGAGCATCTGGTTGATCAGGCCCTCGGGCTCGGAGGAGTAGATCCGTTGGAAGAGCAGCGCGATGGCCACCGTGGACAGCACCGCCGGCAGCAGGTAGAGCACTCTGAGTGTGTCGCGTCCACGCCGCAGGTAGGTGAGGGCGTTGGCGACGAGCAGTGCCCCGCCCAGCTGGATGACCAGATTGATCGCCAGGTAGATCACGGAGTGCAGGGCGGAGCTGCGGAACGTGGTGTCGGTGGTGAGCAGCGTCCGGTAGTTGTCCAGGCCGATGAACTTCATCGCGGTGATGCCGTCCCACCGGAAGAAGCTCAGGAAGAGCGACTCACCGATCGGGAAGGCCACGGTCGCCAGGTAGACCAGCAGGGGCGGCAGGAGGAACACGGCCACCGCGCGGCCGTTGCGTCCCGGCAGTACGCCGGAGCTGCCGCGGGAGCGCGTACCTGGCCCGCCGCTCCGTGACTTTCTTGTGCGGCTCATGACGGACCTCACTTGACGAAAAATCTCGGGGAATTGATGGTGACGGCCTCGTCGACGCTCTTCTCGAATTCCCGCGGGCTCATGTTTCCCTGTGCGAGCAGGACGAGATTCTGCTGTACGACGTTGTTGGTGGTCGGGTCGAGTTCGGTGTCCCACGGCTTGGCGGTCCTGGTGCCGAGCCGGTCGGCCTCCCGAAGCACCTGCCCGTACACCGGAGTCGCCCCGTCGGGAATCGCCGTCGGTGTGTCCGTCGTCGGCGAGAGCTGTCCCATTGCCGCGTATTTGGCCGGGTACCGCGCGACCAGGTATTCGAGGAAGTCCTTCACCAGTGGGTCGAAATTCTGGGCGTTGACGGCCATGCCGATCCCGGAACTGACCACGTAGTCGCCGGGGCCGGTGACGGCTCCCCGGGTCGTCGGCAGGGTGAAGTAACCGACGTCGTCACGCACCGACTTGGGCAACGTGTCGGTGGCCAGGAGCCCGAGGTCCCAGGTACCGTCGTTGATCATCGCCGCCCTGCCGGTGGTGAACAGGTCGGTGGCGTCGGTGTAGCCGGCCGAGGAGAAGCCGTCCGCGAAGCAGTCGGCCTTGCCCAGTCGCGAGACGAATTCCGCACCGGACTTCCCGGCGGGGTCGCTCATCTTCGCGTCGCCCTTCTTGAGCTTCTTCACGAAGTCGTTCCCCTGGAGGCGGAAGGGGTAGTACGCGAGATAGCGTTCCAGAGGCCAGCCGTCCTTTCCGTCAAGGGCGATGGGGATATACCCCTTGGCGCGCAGCGGTTCGCAACTGGCGATGAACTCGTCGAGGGTCTTCGGCGGGGCGATCCCGGCCTTCTGGAAGGTCTTCTTGTTGTACCAGAAGTACTCCATGGCGAATTCCAGCGGCAGCCCGTAGATACCGCCGTTGTCAAACTGCTGGTACTGGAGGGCGAGCGGTCTGAACCGGTCCTTCGCGCCGAACTCCTCCAGGAGATTGCCGACATCCACCAGCCTGTTCTGCTTGCGCAGTTTCTCGGCGAAGGGCGTGGCGTCCTCGTCGAAGAGTTCGGGCAGTTTCTTCGCGGCGGCCAGCATCTCGACCTTCTGCAGATAGGACGGCCGGTCCGGGGTGGAGATGATGTTGAGCTTGAAACCGGGGTGGTTCTTGCCGTACTCCGCCGCGACCTCGGTGACCGCCTTGATCACCGGACCGTCGCTGGGCCTGGAGTTGAGCCAGGTGATCGTGCGGGGTTCGACAGGTCCGGAGACGGACCCCCGTACCGCCTCCGGCGAACCCACCGTCGTACCGCAGCCGGTGGCCACGCCGAGGACGCACACCATCAGGCCCGCCAGTGACCACATCCCGCGCCGACTGTTCATCCGTCCTCACCTTCCGTACGTACGTGCACCGCGATGTCGGTGAACCGGGCCGACCCGTCACCGACGAAGAAGCCGAGGCCGCCGGTCCGGCGGTCGTACATCCGCCCCGACATCGCGATCTCTCCGTCCAGGTAGGCCACATAGGCCGAGTCGTCGATCAGGACCTCCAGCTGGTGGGGAATCCCGGGCTCAAGTGCCGCGGGCCGCTCCAGTTCCACCGCGTGGGGCACGTCGCCCGCCAGCTGCCACTGGTGCGGGCCCTGGTCGGCGCGCGGCCAGCGGTCGAAGACCATACGGTGCCGCGGCGGTTCGAGCCGCAGGAAGTAGCCCTCGTCGCAGTCGTCGCTGCCGCGCAGCACGAGGCCGCACTCCCGGGTGCCCGGCGTGAACGACACCGTGGTGGTCACCAGGCAGCGTACGGGCAGGTCCGCCGCCCACAAGGTGGCCAGCGACTCCGGCGCCGCGCACTCCACGGCGTCGGCGCCGACGGACCACGAGCCGTTCAGCGGCCGGGGCTCCGGCGTCTTGAGACCCGTACCGAACGACGCGCGCACCGCGCCGGGCATGGCCGCTGCCAGGCTGCCGTCGTCCCTGGCGGTGATCTCGTGGACGGCGAGGTCGCCCGCCCACTCCCAGGCCCCCGCGTCCCGCACACCCTGCCGGGTGGGAATCCAGCCGAAGGCGAACCGGCGACCGCCGTCGCCCGCGGTCTTCGCCGCGTAGAAGCCCCGGGCGTCGATCCCGTCGTCCGCCGGTGTCCGCCACGGTCCGTCCGGCGCGTCGGCCACGCGGTATCTGGTCGCGAAGCGCTCGGAGAACTCCGAGTACAGCAGATACCAGCGGCCGTCCAGTTCGAACACGTCGGGGCACTCGTGCGTGATGAATCGCGACGGCGCGGAGAACGGCTCGGTGACCGTCCACGTACTCAGGTCCCCGGAGACCGCGCGCGCCACGCAGCCGCGCCGCCGCCGTGGTCCCGTGGTGGTCCTGGCAGCGAGCAGCATCGTGAACTCGTCTGCGCCGGGGGCCCTGAAGACGAACGGATCACGCCAGTCCGCCGGGTCGTAGCGGTCCGCGGGGGCGTGGAAGGTGTCCTCGGGCAGCTTCGTCCAGGTCAGCAGGTCGTCGCTGACGGCGTGCATCACCGCCTGGAGCGGTACCCCGGTGGCGGGATCCCGGACGGCCGGGTTGTATCCGGTGTAGAACAGGTGGTGCGTGCCTTCGTGCTCGATCACGCTGCCGGTGTACGCGTGCAGATCCTGCTCCTGCGGACCGCCGTGCGGCAGCACCTCGCCGCGATAGTCGAAGTCCACGAAGTCGCGGGTGCACGCCAGGTGCCAGGAGGTCCCCGCGTCGACGACCCCGCTGCGGGTCTCGTGCAGATAGAACAGCCAGAACCGGTCGTCCCAGAAGTAGGGGATCACGTCCCCCACCCATCCACCCGGCGGCCGGAAGAAGATCGGTGCATCGCTCGGCACGTGTGAGACTCCTAAAGTAAAGCGCTTTACCTGCTCGATGGCGAGCACGTTACAACGTCGACACCGACAGGTAAAGCGCTTAGTCTCACCATGTTTTCCGCAGCCCGCGGATGACGGTCAGTCACTGGCGAAGGAGACCGATGACGCGAGAAGCGGCAACGTACGGGCAGACACGGGTGACCGTGGTGGGCGAGGTTCTGGTCGATCTGCTGTGGCGGGCGGGCGCCGACCTGATCGCGCCGGCGGCCGGCGGAAGCCCGGCCAACGTGGCGGTGGGACTGCGGCGCCTGGGCCGCCCGGCCACCCTGGTGACCACCTGGGGCGAGGACCTGCCGGGGACACGGATCGCCGCCCATCTGGACGCCAGCGGGCTGGACGTCATCCGCGTCCCGGGAGCGTCGGGACGGTCCACGGTCGCGCTGGCCTACCTGGACGACAACGGCTCGGCGACCTACGACTTCCTCGCCTCCTGGGACCCGGAGCGTCTGGAGATCCCCGACGGCACCGCCGTCCTGCACACCGGATCGCTGGCGGCGGTACTCGAACCCGGCGCGAGCGAGGTACTGCGGCTGTGCCGACGGGCGGGCGCGTCGGCAGGCTGCACCGTGGTGGTGGACCTCAACGTCCGCCCGGCCGTTCAGCCCGACCGGGACGCCTACCGCGCGGCCTGCCTGCGCCTGGCGGCGGTCGCCGACGTGGTGAAGGCGAGCGACGAGGATCTGGACTGGCTCTTCCCCGGGACGGCGCCCGACGCCGCCGCCCGTCTGCTGGCCGACCGCGGGCCGCGACTGGTCGTGGTGACGCTGGGAGGCGAGGGCGCGCTCGCCGTCACGGCGACGGAGGAGGTACGGGTCCCGGCCCGGAAGATCACCGTCGTCGACACCGTGGGGGCGGGGGACTCGTTCCAGGCCGCGCTCCTCGACGCGATCGCCGCCGGCTCAGGGCGGTCTGCGAGCGAAACGGGCGGGGCCGACGGGACGGGTGGTACGGGCCGCAGCACCCTTCCGGCCACGGCCGAGGAGATCCGGACCGTCCTGACACGATGCGTCGCCGCGGCGGCCATCACCTGCACACGCGCCGGGGCCAATCCCCCCACCGCCGCCGAACTCGATGCCGCCCTGATGCCGTCCTTGGGGGCTGACGACCGAAATTTCTTCGATCGACACCCTTGACCGGGGGCTGTCCGAGGCGCAAGCTCGTCGAAATCCACAGGTCATCGCGCTTTGACAGGGCGATGAAATGTAATGGATTACATGTAATGGATTGCAAGGAGCCGTTGATGGCAACGTACGAGGACATCGCGAAGGCCGCCGGAGTATCCACCGCGACGGTCTCCCGTGTGCTCTCCGGCAACGGCTCCACGGTCAGTGCCGCCCGGACGGAGAAGGTGCGCCGGGCGGCGGCGGCGCTGGGCTACCGGTCCAACCGGGCGGCGCGCACACTGCGCCGCCGGCAGGCCGACGCGGTGGGACTGGTCTTCTCCGACGTGGAGAACCCGTTCTTCGCGTCCATCGCCCGCGCGGTCGAGGATGTGGCCGCCCGCCGGGGCCACGCCGTACTGCTGTGCAACACCGACGAGGACCTGGAACGTGAGCGCTTCTACCTCGACCTCATGATGGAGGAACAGGTCGCGGGCGTGATCGTCGCCCCGTCCACCGAGGACCCGGACCGGCTCGCCCCTCTGGCGGACGCCGGGATTCCGACCGTGACGGTCGACCGCACCCTGCGGGGAAACCCCTTCGACAGTGTGCTGGTCGACAACCGGGCCGGCACCGAAGCTCTCGTACGTGACCTGCTGGACCACGGGCACCGCAGACTCGCGGCGATCGTCGGGACCACGGCCGCCACCCCCAGCCGCGAGCGGCTGGCCGCCTGCGAGGCCGCGGTCGCCTCGGTGCCCGGCGCGAGCCTGCTGGTCGGCGAGGGCAAACTCCGCGACGCGGTCGGCACCGCGCGGACCATGGCGCTGGCCGGCAGGCTCGCCCTGGAACTTCTGGAGTCGTCCGCCGAGCCCCCGACCGCGTTCTTCTGCGGCAACGCCGTCATCCTTCAGGGCGTGCTGGGAGCGCTGCACGGCGCCGGGCGCCGCGTCCCGGACGATGTCGCCCTCGTCGGCTTCGACGACCTGCCTCTGTTCACCCTGCTGGAGCGGCCACTGACCGTGGCGGCCCAGCCCACCGAGCAACTCGGCCGTACCGCCGCCGAATTGCTGTTCCAGCGCATGGACGAGCCGGCCGCCGCCGCCCGCGGTGTCCGGCTGCGTCCCGACGTCAGGCTCCGCCGCTCCTGCGGTGGCGGGCACTGACACCCGGCCGCCGTACGCCACGGGCGCGGGACACCGCCCATGACGTACGGGCCCTGAGCCGACATCGCTTCTCCTCTTGAGAGGACGCACGACCATGAACGAATCAGGTCCGCCGCGGGCGCCGCTGTCCGCGGCCCTGAGCAGACGGAGGCTGCTGCGCGTGGGCGCGGCGGGACTCGCGGCAGTGCCCGCGAGCGCGGCGCTGAGCGCCTGCGGCTGGAGCGGCTCGAACGCAGACCGGTCGTCGACACTGAAGGTGCAGAACTGGGGCAGCGCGGACGAGGCCAGGGTCTACGACGCCACGTTCGCGGCCTTCCGCAGGCAGCACCCCGGTCTGAAGGTCTCCAACAACGTGGTGCCGGTCACCCTGTGGGGTGACTATGTGAGCAAACTGGCCGTCCAGATGGCCTCCGGGCACTCGCCGGACCTGCTCAATCTGGGCATGGAGGGCGCCCGTCTTTCGGTGGAGCGCAGCATGCTCGCCCCACTGGACTCGCGGGTGAAGGACAGCCCGGCGGCCTTCCGCGAGCGCGTCGGCAAGCTGCCGAAGGCGCTGGTCGACGCCTACACCGTCGACGGTCGGCTCTACGCGGTTCCCAACGGCTGGCAGACCATGGCCGTCTACTGCAACCCCGAGATCTTCGCCGCCCGCGGTGTCGAACTGCCCGGACCTGACTGGACCTGGGAGGACTTCCTCGACACCGCCCGGCGGCTGACCGGGCGCGGTGTCATGGGCTTCGGACTGCCGTGGGGCTTCTTCCAGTGGCACCCGTGGTGGCTGACCAACGGCGGTTACCCGGTGACCGACGACTACCGGCGGCCGACGCTCTCGGATCCGAGAGTGGTCGAGGCGGTCGCCTTCGTCAGGGACCTGGTGCAGAAGTACAAGGTCTCCCCCGACCCGACCAGTGTGGATGTCTACTCGCAGTTCGCCGCGGGGAAGTTCGCGATGGTCGGCGCCGGGCGGTGGCCGCTGCCGGGGTGGTCGGCGGCCGGGTTCACCGACTACACCGCGCGTCCGTGGCCCGGGCGCGTCTCGCACACGACGGTGGTCGGCGGCAGCGGATGGGCGCTGAGTACCCGGGCGGTCAAGGCGGACATCGCCTGGGCCGCCATCGACGACCTGCTGCTTCCGTCGTCCGTGGCCCGGCTGACCGAGGTCGGGCAGGCGATGCCGGTCTATCCCGGCATCGGTGACGACACCGGGGACAAGGCGGCCGACGACGCCTTCGGCTTCCTCTTCCGACAGCTGGACGACAGCCGTCCGGTGGCCGCCCCCGCCTTCTACGACACCCTCGAATCCGTCGCGATGCGCTACCTCCAGCAGATCGTGTCCGGCCGGCTGGACCCCGCCAGGGGCCTGCGCGAGGCCGACGCCGAGATCAGGGAGGCGCTGTGACGGCGACGCGGGCGACCGCCCGCCCACCGCGGGGCCGTGACCACCCGCGGCGAACCGCCCCGACGCGTCACGGGCGCAGGATCAGTCAGTGGCCCGGAATCCTGTTCGTCACCCCGGCCACCGTCGGATTCGCTGTCTTCGTACTGCTGCCGCTGGTGCTGACGGTGTACTACAGCTTCACCAGTTACGACCTCTTCTCTCCGCCGCAGGGCAACGGTCTGACCAACTACCACCATCTCGCCGAGGACACCCGGCTGCGGCAGACGTACATCAACACGGCGATCTTCTGTGTGCTGGCCGTGCCGCTCAACGTCGGGCTCGCGCTGCTGCTGGCGGTGGGGCTGAACCGCAGGATGTCCGGGTGGCTGCGGGTGACGATCCGCTCGGCGTTCTTCTTCCCGTCGCTGGTCGGCCTGATCTTCGTGGCCATCGTGTGGCAGTTCTTCCTCCAGACCGACGACGGCATCTTCAACTACTACCTGGGGCTGGTCGGCATCGGTCCGGTGCACTGGCTGTCCAGTTCCACCTGGGCGCTGCCGTCGATCGTCATCCTCGACGTGTGGAAGAACGTCGGCCTGGCGATGCTCATCCTCCTGGCGGGTCTCCAGGGAATTCCCAAGGTCTATTACGAGGCCGCGAGTCTGGACGGCGCGTCCGCGTGGCGGCAGTTCCGCTCCGTCACCGTTCCGCTGCTTTCCCCGCAGATCTTCTTCGTGACCACGCTCTATCTCATCGGCGCCCTGAAGGTGTTCGACTCGATCGTCGTCCTCACCAACGGCGGGCCGGGAGATTCCAGCCGCAGCGTCGTCATGTACATCTACGAAAAGGCCTTCCAGTCCTTCGACTTCGGCTATGCGGCGGCTGTCTCCGTGTCCCTTCTCGTCGTCATCGGCATTGTCACCGCCCTGCAGTTCCGGGTGTCACGGAAGTGGGTCCACTATGAGTGAGACAAGCGGGACCAAGCCGGTACGACGCCTGCGAACGGCCGTGCGTCACTGGCGCCCGAGCGGTACGACGACGCTGCTCACGATCGGCGGGCTGGTGATGCTCGCTCCGTTCCTGTGGATGTTCTCCACCTCGCTGCGCTCGGCCGCCGCCTCGGTGACCGTCCCGCCGCAGTGGCTGCCCACCCAATGGCATCCGGACAACTACACCAGGCTCGCCTCCGACGACTACCCGGTGCTGCGATTCCTGCAGAATTCGGTGCTCGTGTCCCTGCTGGCCACGGCAGGAATCGTCATCACGAGCGCGCTGGCCGGCTATGCCTTCGCCAAGCTCGAATTCCGATTCAGGAACGCGCTGTTCGGCCTGCTCCTGGTGTCCCTGATGATTCCCATCCAGGTGACGATCGTGCCGCTGTACGTCATCATGGGCAAGCTCGGACTGATCGACAGCCCCTGGGCGCTGGTCGTCCCCGCGCTGCTGGGCGCTTTCGCCCCGGGAATTCCCGGGGCTTTCGGGATCTTCATGATGCGGCAGTTCTTCCGGAGCACTCCGGACGCGCTGATCGAGGCCGCGACGATCGACGGCGCGGGTCCGATCCGGATCTTCTTCCGTATCGCGCTGCCGCTGGCCAAACCCGCGCTGGCCTCGTTGACGGTCATCACCTTCATCCTGTCCTGGAACGACTACTTCTCCCCGCTGATCTTCCTGAACAGCACGGACATCATGACCCTCCCGGTCGGCATCCAGTCGCTGCGTCCGCCCTTCGGCCAGCAGAGCAGCCTGGTGATGGCCGCGGTCACCGTCGCGCTCATTCCGGTCCTGCTGGTCTTCGTCGCCGGCCAGCGCTGGATCGTCCAGGGATTCACCCGGTCCGGGCTCAACGAGTAGCCCTCTCGCCCCTCCCCCCGGCTCGTCCAGGTGCCGGCCCCTGCCCAAGCGCGGGCCGTCGCCCCGTCACACCCTCATGTACAAGGAGAAAGACTGTGCGCAAGCCGTCCGACGCCACCTTCATGCGAGACCGCGTACGGAGCTATCCGGAGTCCGCCACATCGGCGGCCTTCCTGCTCGGCGGGATCGGCACGGGCAACTTCTCGGTCGGATCGCGCGGCCAGTTCCGCGACTGGGAGATCTTCAACTGGCCGGGCAAGAACAACTATCTGCCGTTCTCCTTCTTCGCGATCCGCACCCGCTCAGCGGACGGCACGGTGCACACCGCCGCGCTGGAGGCCGAACTCCCGGGCCCGCACAACCGCTCGCACGGCTACTACAACGGTGAGCTGGCCGGGCTGCCGCGCTTCCGCCACTCCCGTATGTGGTCGGTGTACCCGTTCGTGTACGTCGAGTTGACCGACCCCGACCTGCCGGTCCGGGCGGTGCTCGAGGCCTTCACACCGTTCGTGCCGCTGGACGAGGTGGACTCCGGTATCCCCGGCGCGATTCTGCGCTATCACGTCACCAATCTCACCGGCGAACCTCTGGAGGTCTCTGTCGTCGGGTCCTTCGCCAACGCCATCGGCTTCGAGGGATACGACGTCTTCGGCAATCTGAAGCTGTCCGGCGAGGTGGCCAACGAACTGCGCGAAGGCGCCGCCGGCAAGGGCCTGTTCTACACCTCCGACGACGCGCCGGAGACCGAGGCGTACGGCAGCATGGCCTTCGTCACCACCGAGCCCGACGCGACCTTCCGGCCCGTCTGGCTCCAGGGCCAGTGGACCGACAACGCCCAGGATTTCTGGGACGACTTCACCGACGACGGCCGGCTCGACGAGTACCACGCCGTGGAGTCCACCGGCTCGGAACTCGACAACTTCTACGACTTCAGCTATCTGCGGCTGCGGGAGAAGATCGGCTCCATCGCCGTACCCAAGACGCTGCCCGCGCACGGGTCCCGGTCCTACGAGTTCGCCTTCGCCTGGCACATCCCGAACCGCCCCAAGGGCTGGGTGGAGGTGGACGACGACCTGGCGAGGCACGCCCGCGGTGAGTACCCGCTCATCCGCAACCACTACGCCACCGTCTACGACGACGCCTGGGCCGTGGTGCAGGACCTGGTGGGACGGCTCCCCGAACTGGAGGGCCGGTCACGGCGGTTCAGCCAGGCGCTGTACGACTCCTCGCTGCCCGAGCCGGTGATCGACGCCGTCGCGAGCAATCTGACCGTGATCCGCAGTTCGACCTGTTTCTGGACCGAGACCGGCGACTTCTACGGCTGGGAGGGCACCCGCGACCATGTCGGCTGCGGTCTGGGCAACGTCAACCACGTGTGGAACTACGCCCAGGGCGTCGCCTTCCTCTTCCCGCGTCTGGAGCGCTCGATGCGGCGGGCGGAGTTCCTGATCGAACTCGACGACGACGGCGCGCTGCCCTTCCGTTCGCGGCAGACTCTCGGCGAGCCGCGCTGGCAGATGGTCCCGGCCGCCGACGGCCATCTCGGCTCGATCGTGCGGGCCTGCCGTGAGTGGCGGATCAGCGGGGACGACGACTTCCTGCGGGAGATCTGGCCCGCCGTCAAGAAGGCCATGGCGTACGCGGTCGGCCACTGGGACACCGACGGCGACCTCGTCCCCGACAGCCAGCAGAGCAACACCTACGACATCGAGTTCTACGGTCCCAACGGCATGACCGGCACCTTCATGGTCGCCGCACTGCGCGCCGGCGAGGCCATGGCCACCGCCGTGGGAGAGGGCGAACTGGCCGCCGAATACGCCGCGCAGGCCGAGCAGTCGGCCGCCAATCTGGACCGCCTCTGCTGGAACGGCTCCTACTTCGAACAGCGGCTGGAGGACGTGGACGCCCACCGCTACCAGTTCGGACGCGGCTGCCACTCCGACCAGCTGCTCGGCCAGTTCGTGGCCACGGTGACAGGCCTCGGCCATCTGCTGCCCTCCGACCACATCCGGTCCGCGCTGATGTCGATCGTGGAGCACAACACCGTGCGGCGTATGCGCGAAGTGCCCACGGTGCAGCGCGTCTACGCCCTGGGCGACGAACCGGGGCTGGTGCTGTGCTCGTGGCCGAACGGAGGACGCCCGCGGTTCCCCTTCGGCTACAGCGACGAGGTATGGACCGGCGTGGAACACCAGGTCGCCTCCTCGCTCATCTACGAAGGCTTCGTCAAGGAGGGTGTGGCCATCGTGGAGCGGCTGCGCGCCCGGCAGGACGGCTATCTCCGCAACCCCTGGAGCGAGAACGAGGCGGGTCACCACTACACCCGGTCGCTCGCCAGCTACGCGCTGCTGACCGCGTTCTCCGGATTCAGTGTGGACCTCTCCCGGGGCCTGGTGCGCTTCGACCCCCGGGCCGCCGAGGACGGGGACTTCCGCTCCTTCTGGTGCCATGGCAAGGGCTGGGGCACCTACGAGCAGCACCGGGACGCCGACGGCGAACTCGTGGCGCGTATCGAGGTGATCGAAGGAGTACTGGGCACCGAGGAACCCGTCACCGCCGCCACCCGCGTGGAGATCGTCACCGCCCCTTCGGCCGCCGTCCCCTCGGGGGAGGCCCGATGACCGGCCCTCACCGTACGCGGTCCGCCCTGCCGTTGACCGCCTGGGAGCCCCGCTTCCACATCACCGCCGAACGCAACTGGCTCAACGACCCCAACGGGCCGATCCACCGGAACGGCCGCTACCACCTGTTCTTCCAGGAGAACCCGGCCGCACCCTTCTGGGGCCCACCGCACTGGGGCCACGTCAGCTCGACGGACCTGGTCACCTGGCGGCGCCACCCGCGAGCGCTGTCCCCCGACCCCCACGGACCGGACGCCGACGGCTGCTGGTCCGGCTGCGTACGTGACATCGACGGCGTACCCACCGCGTACTACACCGGGGTCACCGGCGACGGGGACGCACGGGTGGAGTCCGTCTGCCGCGCCACCGGCTCACCGGACCTGACCAACTGGACCAAGGACCCCGGCAATCCGCTGGTCCCCGGAGCACCCACCGCCAACGGCACCGGGTACCACCGGGACCCCTATCTGTGGCGGGACACCAAAGGCTGGCATATGCTGCTCGGCTCCGGCACACGCGGCGAAGAAGCGCACGGCACCGTCCTCGTCTACCACTCGCCCGACGCCACCCGGTGGACCTACGGCGGCGTCTTCTTCGCTCCCCCGGCCGGACTCGACGCTCCCGGCGGACTCGGGCAGCACTGGGAATGTCCTCAACTGCTGGAGTTCGACGGCACCTGGGCACTCGTCCTCAGCATCCAGAAACCCGGCACCGACCGCCCTCTCAGCCATGTCGTGTACGTCGTGGGTGACCTGGACCCGGACACGTACCGCTTCCACCCCCGGGCGACGGGACTTCTCGACTCCGGTGACGCCTTCTACGCGCCGGCCGTCACCACCGACCTGTCCGGGCGAACCCTCCTGTGGGGCTGGGCCCAAGAAGACCTTCCCCCGGAGCGGCAGCAACACCTGCACAAAGCCGGCGCGCTGACCCTGCCACGGCAGCTGACCCTGTCGGACGACAGGATCGAGTCACGACCGCCTCGCGAACTGAGCGGCCTGCGCGAACCGAACGTGACCGAACTGGCGGACAGGACATCAGTCCCCGACCCTAACCCGGCCCGTACCGTACCGGCCCACGCCGAAATATCGGCGACGGGCCTGGGAACCAGAGGGCCGGCGCGCCTTCACCTCACTCACACGGACAGTGTCACTTCTCTGACCCTGAGCGTGGACCCTGACCGCCGCTCCTTCCAACTGCGTACCCGGCAGGACTCCGGGACCCGGCAGTATGAGGCTCTCCTGCCCCACCGCGCAGACGGAGACCTTGTTCTTTACCTCGACGGCTCCTTGATCGAGGCGTACTACGGTGGAACGGCCATCACCACACGGTGCTATCCACAGACCACAGGTCCCTGGCGCACGTCGCATTCCGACCTGGACGCCGACGTATCCCGCGGACTCTTCATACGGCCGCTGCAAGACGCCGTCATCACCTCGCCGGATGAGCGCGAAGGCGAGGCTGCGGATGTGACGTGAAAGCATCCGTGACCAGTGGATGAGGACGGTGACCACTGCCCGGCAGACCAGGATCCGGATCATGACGCGTCGCAGCGCCAGGGTCGTCGGCCCCCTGGTTGTCTCCGAACGCATGGGAAAGGCCGACCAGTCCGACCTCCTCGCTGCCTTCTTGTGGATGCAGGAAGGGGTGATCGGCAGGGAAGCCCAATCCGAGTTGGAGAGCGCACGAGACACCCTGCTCGCCCCACCTCGAATCCCTCCAGGAGTACAAATCAGACCCCGAATTCCAGGGCTTGTCGTGGGAGTTCACACGAGCCGATCTCGACGCTGTGTTTGATGCCGCCACGGTCGTCACTAGCGAGAAAGCAACTCAGCTCGAAGAGATTCTGCAGGCTTCAGGTGCGGCTCTTGAGAAGTTGTTGCGCTTTCCTGACGAGGATCCGCCGGCGTTCCGGGCACGATCTCCTCCAGCACCATCGCGCCTGTCTCCTCGTCGACGGCCAGCACCGAGGGCACCCGGCCCGAAGCGGCGAACCACCCCAGCATTTCGACCTGTTCGACCATAAAGGCCCGCTCCGGACTGATCTTCAACACCGCGGGCGTGCCATCGGGAAAACGACACCGCAACGCGACCGACGAAGCACCGTCCGGGAGCGACTCACCGAGCGAAAGTCCCCACTGGGACGTCAGCCGCGCGATGAGATCCGGCGTGTCAGCGCACCATCCGGCAACCTGAGGACCGAATCGACGTACCAACCGCGCAGTGACGCTCTCCACATCCACCAGCAGTCGTTTCACACGGGTCAGTGTGCCGCTCGCGCGATCTTTGTCCACTGCTTTCCACCGCTCGCTGTGAGCGCGAGCCGACGAACAAATCGGACCAGAGCAGTCCCCCCAACCTTTGGTGAGAATCGCTCAGCCTTCACTGAGACAGGTCGGCGGACGTTGAACAACAAGCTCAGGTGTCGTACTCGCCGTTCCACGGAGCCGAGAAGCCCAACCGATCCGGATAGAGCTCAGCCCAGTCGTGCTCGCCGTCCTCGTCCTCGGCATGGCACTCGGTGATGAGGCCGAAGACCACACCATCAACGGTGAGCCGGAACGGCTGGATCGCGATGTCGCAGTACTCACGCTCGGGGAGGCTGACGAGGACGGCGGCCAGCCGGGCATCCCCTCGGGCAACCACGGAACGCTCGTCATGCGGACGCTTTGTCTGCTCTGCCCAAGTACCGGCGCGCATCCGCACGGGAGAAGAACTCGTACGCCGCCTGCACGATGACCCCGGACAGCTGGAACCCGATCCGTCAGACGGCGCGCCCCAGCAAGGAAAGAAGCTGGACGGCAGGATCGGTGCTGGCGGTGCGCACCGTAGCAGCGATGATTCCCAGTTCAGCCATCCTGTGGGCGTTGGTGCGCGCGTAAGCCAGACTGTGGTCGACTGCGGCCGGGTCGAGCCACTCGGGCTGGCCGCACCCGCGGGCCAGGTCCCACTCGTGGACGGTCAGGTCGACGAGTATCTGGTCCGCGTACACGGCCAACGGGGCCTCCCCGAACGAGAACCGGGCTGTCCCGGAAAGATCAGCTCCCTCCCACGCCGCGAGGGAGCGCTCCGCGGCCTCGTCCCACGCACGCACGGGATCTGCGCCGACCATGTCTCCGTCATAGCGGTCGCCCACCTCCTCCAGGGTCTCTCCCGCAAGCAGGTGCGGCACCCACAAGTGCTCGCCGACCAAGTGGTTGATGAGATCCCGAACGGTCCACTCGGTGCAAGGCGTCGAGTCGTTCCATTGGTGGCCGTCGACCGCGTGGACTCGTGCGCCGAAGCGGTTGATGGCATCGGGAATCAACCGCAGGGATGAATTCGTCATGGCGGCACGTTACGTCATGATCTTCCGCCTTTCCCGAACGAAAGTCGAACGACGGCGTCGCGACCGGACCGTCCCTGCTCGCTGCCCGCGACGACCTGCCCGGCTTCGTAGCCAGCGCAACGCGGTCGCTCTTCCCTGCCGAGTCGTGGCCCGACGTCCGTTGCGGGTGCCCAGGTGGAGACGATGCGGTCGCAGGAGGGCGGCAATGTATTGGACGGTTGCCCGGAAGGTGGGCAGCACGGCTGGTCGGGAACGCGCCGTGTCCCAGAGGTGGCGGAGGTCGAGCTTAGAGACAAAGGGAGGTCCGTACGAGGTCGGCGACGGCACGGATACGACTGTGCGGGGGCCAGGCGATCACCGTGGTGACCGCCGGTGCGTCCACAACCGGCACGGCGACCACGTCGTCACGCAGCTGCGATCGACAGGAATCCAGTGCCACCATCAACGTCCGACCGAGGGAGATGAGTTGCAGGAGCTGAGTGTGACTTTGCACTTCAGGGCCAGGCCCAGGCATGTAGGTTCCGTCAGGTCCGGGCCAGCGAGGCGCCGGTAGATCCGGCACGTCAGCCAGATCGTTGAGGTGCAGGTCCTTGCTGGTGGTGAGTACGTGCCCGGCCGGGAGGACCGCGAACTGCCCCTCGGTGAGGAGTTCTTCGGTGTCGAAACCAGCGGTGTCGTCGAAGGGCTGGTGGAGGATCGCTACGTCCACCCGGCCGTTGCGCAGTAGACGTTCCTGTTCGCCGGGACCGCAGAGCACGACGTCGACGCGGACGGAGCCTGGTTCGGCGGCGTAGGCGTGCAGGAGTTTCGCCAGCAGTTGGCTGGAGGCGCCGGCTTTGGTGGCCAAGACGATGCTGGGCTCACCGGCAGCGGCGAGAGCAGCGCGTCGGGCGCGGTGCTCCGCGGCCTCCACCGCATCCAGAGCTGCGCGCCCTTCGTGCAGCAGGACAGTGCCGGCTTCAGTCAAGGTCACCGAACGGCTGGTGCGCTGAAACAGCGCGGCGCCCAATCGGCGTTCGAGCTGGCTGATGGCGCGCGACAGCGGCGGCTGGGCGATGCCCAAGCGCTGCGCCGCCCGGCCGAAGTGAAGTTCTTCGGCGACGGCGACGAAGTAGCGCAACTCTCGGGTCTCCACCCGACCAGGCTACTCCCGAACCGTACTTCATCGATACTTCTGCGGTATCGCTCATGACCCAGGCGGTGTTGGACGCCACACCCGACTCGACCGCAGCATCGTTGATATGACTGCAAGCAAAACCGCTCTGGTGACCGGGGCGAACAAGGGCATCGGCTACGAGATCGCGGCCGGGCTGGGCGCGCTGCGCTACAGCGTCGGAGTCGGCGCCCGTGACCAGACGCGACGCGATGAGGCCGTCGCCGCACTGCGCGCGGCGGGCGTCGACGCCTTCGGCGTGCCGCTGGACGTCACCGACGACCGCAGCGTCGCCGAGGCGGCGGACCTGATCGCCGAACGTGTCGGGCACCTGGACGCCCTGGTCAACAACGCCGGCATCACCGGCGGGCACCCGCAGCAGCCGAGCACCGTCGACCCCGCCGTCATCCGCACGGTCGTGGAGACCAACGTCATCGGCGTCATCCGGGTCACCAACGCCATGCTGCCGTTGCTGCGCTGTGCACCGTCGCCGCGGATCGTGAACATGTCCAGCAGCGCCGGCTCTTTGACCCGCCAGTCCGGACCGGGTAGCGAGACCACCACCGGCCCCGTCGTCGTGGCCTACGCCCCCTCGAAGACCTTCCTGAACGCGGTCACCCTGCAGTACGTGCAGGAACTGGCCGAGACGAACATCCTTGTCAACTGCGCGTGCCCCGGATTCGTGGCCACCGACCTCAACGGCTTCCGCGGTGTGCGCAGCCCTCAGGAAGGTGCCGCGACCGCGATCCGCTTGGCGACCCTGCCCGACGGCGGTCCCACCGGCGGGTTCTTCGAGGACGCGGGCGTCATCCCTTGGTGACGACACCGGAAAACCAGACGGCGGGCCCTGGCTGAGCCCTGCGGATACCGCGGACGGCTGACTCCGACGTGAGGTTCACCCAGCACGACCCACTTGCAGAAGGACCTCATCGATCACCCGTCCCCGCGACACGTCGTCGCGCATCCCCAACACCTCCACAGGAAGAACTTCATGAACATCGCAGTCCTCGGCACCGGCAAGGTCGGCACGGCACTTGGCACCCGGCTGGCCTCCGCCGGTCATCAGGTCGTCTACGGATCGCGTACGCGTGCCGGTGAGAAAGGAACCCTCACCCACCATGAAGCCGTCGCCTCCGCCGACGTAGTCGTCACCGCCGTTCCCGGCACCGAAGTCGTCACCACTCTGGAGGAGATCGGAGAAGACGTCCTCGGCGAGAAGGTGGTGCTGGACCCATCGGCTGCGTTCACCCCGCAGATGACGATGGCCTACCCCGGTGACAGCGTGGCCCAGCAGGTGCAGAAGCGGTTCCCGCGGGCGCGGGTGGTGAAGACGCTCAACACGATGAACTTCACCATCATGGTCGACCCGCTGGCCTCCCTCTCGCAGGCGACCGCCTTCGTCAGCGGCGACGACGCCACGGCCAAGACCGTCGTCACCGACCTGCTCGCTGATCTGGGATGGCCCCGCGGTTCCATTCTCGACCTGGGCGGTGTCGAAACTGCTCTGGCCACCGAGCACGCCGCACCGTTGTTCTTCGCGACTATCCGGTCCCTGGGGACCGTGAAGTTCAACATCTGCATTTCCCGGTGATAAGTGAGCCACGACGTTGACCAACGAGCTGAGCGACCAACAGGGACCTCTGGAGTCCGGGTTCGACCCCACATCGGCGGTGTCTACCTCAAAGAAACGACGTGTCCGTGGTGAACGAAGAACCGCGACCGGTCACCGCCGACAGCATCCCGGCCGAGGTGGCCTCCCACGCCACCGATCCGGCAGCCGGCTCAGCGTCTGTGGGAACTGGGCGAAAACCTCCTCCGCTCCTGAGGAGCAGACCTTCCAGAGCCAGTCAGGACCACCATCATGAGCACTCCGTTCACCGAAACCGCCGGCCTGCCCGTCAACGCTGCCCAGCCCGTCGCACATGTTCCGGCGAACCTGTGCCAGGCAGCGCCGAAACTTCACAGGTTCCGGTGGCGCCTCGGATACTGCATGATCGAGCCGTGCTGATCGAACTGGTGAAGGTCGCGAGGTTTCCCGGAACCTCCTGGCTGGCCGATGTCCGAACCTCGTTCGGTCACACGGCAGTCCGGTGGTGCGGGGACCGGGCCGCAGAGCCTGGCCAGTACCACGTCGAGTGGACCATCGACGAGGACATCGTCTGGGGGCGGAACGCCAAGCCGGCTGCGGGTATCGGTCCTGGGCTCCGGACGGGCGGGCACTGCGTTGTGCTGCGGGGCCGGTTGAGCGTCACAGAGCACGGTGCCGCCCTGCTGGACCTGGACGGCAGCGCTATCTTGCTGGACCTTGCCGATCCTCTGCCCGAAGGTGTTGCCGGCACCTGGGTCGAGCTCTTCATCGAGCGCGAGAAGATCGCTCTCTACCCCTATGAACTCTGACCAGAGGTCAGTTCTTGGTCGTCTCCCACCCAGACAAGCGGGTCTCGACGACGCGGTCGGACAGATAAATCATGGTGGCTTCGGGATCCATGCCGAACGCGGCGGCGACGCGTTTGGGATCCATGGTGTTGACCAGGTCGAGCAGTCGAGTGCAGCGGATCATGCGGGGCGGGAAGCCGCAGGCGTCGAGGATGTGGCTGACATAGGCGGTGGATGCCGGTCCCCGGCCGGACTTCGTCTGGCGGGTGACCATGACGTGGGGATTGTCGGTCCGCTGGGCTTCGCGATGAGCCAGACAGCGTTCGCTGGGGGGACGATGGCGTCGATGGCGTCGAGGCGCCGCTCGTTGCTCATGTGCGCGAACCCATAGGTGTCGCGGTGGGTGTTGCTCTGCTGGTCCTTGCGGTATCGCCCGGTGAGCATGCCGCCGGCAAGCGGGCTCCAGACGAACACGCCCATCCCGTAGCGGCGGCAGGTGGGCAGTACCTCGCGCTCGATGCCGCGGTCGAGGATGGAGCAGGGAGACTGTTCGGTGCGGAAGCGGGCGAGCCCACGGCGTTCGGCGACCCATTGGGCCTCGACGATCTGGGAGGCGGGGAATGTGGAGGTTCCGATGGCTCGGACTTTGCCGCTGCGCAGCAGGTCGGTCATCGCCGAGAGGGTTTCCTCGACGTCGGGGTCGGGCGGTGGATCTGGTAGAGGTCGATGTGGTCGGTACCCAGACGCCGCAGCGAGTTCTCGACCTCAGTAATGATCCAGCGCCGCGAGTTGTCCCGCTGGTTTGGATCATCATCCATCGGGCCGTGCTCCTTCGTGGCCAGCACGGCGTCGTCGCGACGTTCTCTCAGTGCCTTGCCGACAATCTCCTCGGACTCGCCGCGCGAGTACATGTCGGCGGTGTCGATGACGTTGGTGCCGGCGGCAAGCGCCCGGTGGATGATGCGGATCGCGTCGTCGTGGTCGGGGTTGCCCATCGCCCCGAACATCATGGCGCCGAGCGAGTGGGAGCTTACTCGAATCCCGGTACGTCCGAGATTGCGGTATTCCAACGTCGCCCTTCAGGCAGTGCGGGTCGGAGCGAGGCCGGTCGCGGGTAGCGCGGCCCGCGTGTCAGCGGTCGAGCTTGAGTGCGCCGTGGCCGACGTGGGTCGTCCCGGCGACGCTGCGGATCAGATTCAGCAGGTCCTCGTGCAGACGGTCGGTCATGCGGCCCTCGGCGACACTGCGTTCGAAGGATCGGTTGACGCCTCTGATCGCCGCACGGCCGGCGGCTTCGAACGGGTCCTCCTGATCGGTACCGTCGAAGGGGAACTCGGTCCCGGCGATCCGGCGCGACACCTCGACCTCGGCCAAGGCCACGACGCCGGGATTGGCGAGCGTCATCGCGCGGGTCAGCGTCGCCTCCTCGTGGTCGAGGTGGTCACGCAGGTCGCGCCACCACTTGTCGACGAGCCCGACGAAGTCGACGGATGGATCGGCGTAGTAGAGCGCGATGAGTCGCTGCTCGCGTTCGGCCGGCCATTCGGTGATGAAGTCGAGCTTGGAGGGGAAATAGCCCGTCACCGTTCGAGGGGCCACGTCGGCGGCCCCGGCGATGTCGGCGATGGTCGTTCCCTCATAGCCATGTTCGACGAACAGCCGCAGGGCGGTGTGCAGGATGTGGCGCCGACGGCGCGCCTTGTTCCGCTCCCGCAGTCCGGGACCGTTCTCTGTCGTCACGGCGCCCTCCCTCTCGTCGTTCGTCACCGCGCGATTTTTGCTATCCACAGCGTACACGCCTCACGCGGCATAGATGCCTTCTTGTGCAAGATTGCTTTCCATGGCAAGATTTTCGTCGACGGCTTGAACTTGTGTCCGCACGGACGGCAACTACCTGCGGACCGCGTATAGGAGATGGTCTTGAACACTGCACACGCCGACGCACACGGTTTCCCGGTCGGTGATCCGACGTCGATCCTGAGCTGCAGCCCCGTCGTCCTCGACGTCCCGGACAGGCCCGTTCCGCTGGAGGCCAAGGTCACGGCGCCCGCGACGGGCACCGGGCTCCCGGTCATCGTGTTCTCCCACGGGCACGGTGCAGCGAACTTCCTGTCCTCGCTACGCGGCTATGGCCCGCTCGTAGACTTCTGGGCCGCCCACGGGTTCGTCGTCATCCAGCCGACACACCTCGACTCCACCGTGCTCGGACTGCGCGAGCAGGACCTGCCCGACGCGCCCCTCTTCTGGCGCGACCGCGCCCTCGACATGCACGCCGTCCTGGACCGCCTGCCGGAGATCCTCGGCGCCATCCCCGGCCTGCCGGAACGCGTCGACACCAGCAGGATCGCGGCAGTCGGTCACTCGCTGGGCGGCCACACGGTGTCGCTGCTGATGGGCATGCAAGTCCTGGAGCCGCAGGACCCTCGGGAGAAGGATCTGTCGGACCCACGGCTGAAGGCAGGTGTCGTCGTCGGGGCCCCTGGCATCGCCGACGAGCACTTCGGCCCGTGGGCCACTGAGCGCTACCCGTCGCTGCAGTACCCAGACTTCGCGACGATGACCGGCACCACGCTGGTCGTGGCCGGCGACGAGGACCTGAACCCGAACTTCTCCAGCCGCCTGAGCTACCGGTGGGACGCCTACACACACAGTCCGGGCGGTAACAAGACGCTGCTCATGATGTTGGGGGCCGGGCACCTGTTCGGCGGGATCTCCGGCTACGACGCGGCCGAGACCACGGACGAGAATCCAGCCCGCGTCGCCGCACTCCGCGCACTGGTCCTGGCCTACCTCCGTTCCCAACTCCTCGGCGACCAGTCCTGGGAAAAGGCGGTCGACCTGCTCCCGTCCCTGCCGATACCTGTCGCCACGGTAGAAACCAGGTGAGTACGCAACGTCGCCCTCACCGAGGGCCGAAGAGGAGCGATCTGTGAACATCGCCGTCCTCGGAACCGGCAAAGTCGGCTCGACGCCCGGCGCACGCCTGACATCACGAGGTCACCGTGTGCTTTACGGCTCCCGAACACCCACGGGACCCGACCGGCTCGACCACCGCAGCGCCGTCACCTCCTCTGACCTCGTCGTCACCGCCCTGCCCGGCAACGACGTACTCGGCGTCAGCTTCTCGTTGGCCATCTGCCGTTCGTAGGCTTCCAGCGCGGCCCGCTCCGCGCCGAGCTGGTAGCCGTCGGCGCGAGTCCAGATCAGCGGAGGCCGGCCTTTGGATGCGGCCTCGTCCTTGAGTGCGGCCATGCCGGAGCGGACCTGGCTCTGGGAGAGCGCGCCGGCGCGGACCAGTTGGTGGAGGGACCAGCCCGGCCGGTCGTGCTTCGAACAGCACGAAGTGGATGGTGTCGGCGTGCCGTCTGGCGGCGTCGCCCTTGCGCCGTGAGGCGCGCGGCACGGCTACTCGCCTCGCAGCATGCGGGCGAGTTCGTCGTCCATGTCGACCTTGCCGGTGTCGACCGCGGTCTCGATCCAGTCCAGCGTCGCTCGGACTTTCGCGACGTTCTGCTGCACGATCGCGGACTCGTCCTCGGACAGGGTCCGGTCGCGCAGGCCCGGAACGGTGCGGCCGGCCGCGGCGACGAACGAGTGGCAGGCGGTGACCAGGTCCAAGAACTCCACCGTCCGGTCGATGTTGCGGACGGCCGGGGCGACGGGGCTGGTGTCCTCGAAGTGCTCGCGGGCTTGCCGGCCCCCTTCGTTCTGGGCATGGTTGACCTGGAAACGGGCGTGGTCGTCGCTCATCGCCTTGAACGCGACGTCCGGCCGCAGCGGGTTCGTCTCCGCGGTAGTGGCCACCTGCTCGTCGCGGGTGAACTCCTCCACCACCCGGGCCTTGTCGACGGGCGGGGTGAGAATCGCGTCGAAGCGTTCCTCGTCGCTGTCGATGTAGGCGAGAACGCGGTGGACGGTCAACAAGCTCAAGGCCTGGCGAGGCATCGCCACCCGATACGTCAAGACCCCGGACAGCTACCTCGCCGGCCTCCACCTACGAGCCTCGATGATCTGGATCAAAGACCTCACCCGGACCGCCAATTGATCACGACTCAATACACGCCCTAGGGCGTGTTTTAGAAGTAGCGTCGTCCGCCCACTGGGCGGGGCCCACGGCGTCTGGTGCGTGCGATCGCAAGGCGGAGGATCAGCCTCGTACTGGACGTACTTGGATGACTCCGACAACGCAGCGAGCGCGCGTGCCAGGCGTCGTGGGCCAGACGGGACTTCTAAAACACGCCCTAGGCCAGGCGCGCTACCTTCCGCGTGAGGCGCAAGAACTCCGACCGCGCTTGCAGGGGAATCTGCGCTTGCAGCGTGCGTTCAGCGGCTGCGAGCCGCTGCCACAGGGTTGCGTGGAGTTCCTGCCCGAAATCGGTGAGCGTCAGCAGCGATCTCCTGCGGTCGGAGGTATCTCGTGTGTCGCGGACAATGCGCGTGCGGGCAAGGCGCATGACGATCCGCAGCGCGGTCGTCTCTTCGACCGACGCGACTCGCGCCGCCGTGCGGATGTCGATCTGGGGCGAGTCATGAATGACCGTCATGAGCGTGAACTGGGAGCTGCTGACGGAATCGGACACGACGTCGTGCCAGATTCTGCGGTACGCCCTTCGTGCCCGGCGCAGGTGGAACCACGGGCGTGTGTCGAGCGCGGAGACCTCGGTCGGTTCCGGATCGGATGCGCCGGACAGGCTCTCCGCAGGGGGGGACGCAGCGGCGACCAGTGACCAGCTCTGTACGACGGCGGCCGTCTCGGCGGTGCTCAACGGCGCCATGAGCTCGAAGTCGACGGTGTCCGCCCCTTCGGCCGTGGCGGCCAGCAGTTCGATCGCGCGGGGAAGCGCGGTGAGCACGGAACGGCGCGAATCACGCGGGTCCTTCTTGCGTTCGAGCATGCCCGCGTCGACGAGTTTCTTCACCAGTGGCCCGACAGTGGCCCGACCGATCGCGGCGAGTTCGGCCAACTCGTGGTGACCGAGCCCGGGGCGGGTGTGTGCGGCGACCAGAACGAGGAACTGTGGCTGTGTCAGCTCGCCCCCCAACACGCCCCGCCACAAAGCCGAACCGATCTGATCGGCTGCGCTGAGGCCGAAGCAGGCCGTCGCTTTGAGCGTATGAGTGTGACTCGACTCGTCCCGTTCACGTTGCCCGCTGACCGTTCCCTGCTCCCCCCGAGTCGGTTGCCGCTTGGTCGGCACCGTTGATTCCTGCCCCACGCGCCACCCTCCCGAACCCTTTCCTTTTCGCCGCTTGGACACGGGAGTGCTCCGATCTTCGGCTCGCGTTTCGCGTGCGTGCCTCCCGTGTTACGGCCCTGGCAATTCTGCATCCCGCTGAAGACGCGGCGCCAGATACCTGGTACACGTTCTATAT
Source organism: Streptomyces sp. NBC_01716 (assembly GCF_036248275.1). Lineage (NCBI taxonomy): Bacteria > Bacillati > Actinomycetota > Actinomycetes > Kitasatosporales > Streptomycetaceae > Streptomyces > Streptomyces sp. NBC_01716. The sequence continues at coordinate 1,005,060 of NZ_CP109181.1, forward strand.
CAGATGCCTGGTACGCGGTCTACATCGTAGCGGCGTCGCCCCAGGAGGGTCACCCTCGTCCGACCGGCACAGCAACGGAATTCGGAGTTCAGTCATGCGTAATCGATTCACCACCTTTCGTCGCCCCGCGGCGTTCGCGGCTGTCGTGGCGTTCGCGGCGACCGCTCTTTCTGCCTGCTCGTCCGGATCGGCAACCGGGTCCTCCGGCTGCGCGAAGCAGTACACGATCGGGTTCAGCCACCCCGTCGGCGAATCCGAGTTCGCCGCCGCCCTGAAGAAGCAGGTCACGGCAGCCGGCGTCAAGCAGGGCTGCGTCAAGGTGCTGCTTGACAACACGCAGGCCAGCAACCTCGAGTCGCAGCGAGCCACCATCGAGAGCTGGATGGCACAGAAGGCCGACGCCATCGTCGTACTGGCGGTGGACGCGACGGCCCTCGACGGTCTGCGCGAGCAGGCCCAGGCTCAGGGCACGAAGTGGCTCACCTACGCGGGCGGAACCAAGACCTCGGACGGCTCGGTGGGGTTCGACAACGTCCAAAGCGGTGACCTGGTGGCCAAGGACGCCATCGCGTGGTGGAAGAAGACCTATCCCCAGGGCGGGGTGACCGCCGAGGTGACGACCCTGACACCGTTGGTCGGGTTCAAGGGACGGTGGGAGGAGCCGCTCAAGCAGTTCTCAGCGGCCGGCCTCGATGTCGTCTCGAAGCAGGACTGCGCCGACCAGGAGTGCGGGCTGCAGATCACCGAGGACGCGCTGCGCCAGCACCCGAACCTGCGGGTGGTCGTCGGGATCAACGACGATGCCGCGATCGGAGCACTCAAGGCGTTCACGAACAAGGGCATCGACCCTTCGAAGGTGTACATCGCCGGTCAGGACGGCACTCGCGAGGGTCTTGAAGCGGTGAAGGCCGCAGGCGCCTACCGGTCCTCCGCCGCCATCCTCATCCCCGACCTGGCGAAGTCGATCATCGACAACTCGATAGCCGCCATCACCGGGAAGGGCAGCACCGACTACGAGACCCCCGTCGTCCTGGCGACGGCGCGGGACCCCAAGCAGCTCGACCAGCTGATCCAGCAATACGGAAAGTGAGAGAAGCGTGAGCGTGTCTTCCCTCTCGTCCATGGTTAAGGCCGACCTTGCGGTCCGCGGCCTGCGCAAGGTGTACGACGGAAACGAGGTTCTTCGGGGCGTGGACCTGACCTTCCGTCAGGGGCAGGTGCACGCCCTGCTCGGGCCGAACGGCGCAGGGAAGTCGACCCTCCTCGGCTGCCTCAGCGGAGCGGTGACCCCGGACGCCGGCGAGATCCGGATCGGTGAGAGGCGTTACGCCGGATTCTCGCCCTCCAGCGCCTTCAAAGCCGGGACCGCGACCATTTACCAGCATTTCCAGCTCATCGGTGCACTGAGCGTCGCCGACAACGTGTTCCTCGGGGCTGAGGAAATCGGGCCGCTCGGCACGCGGTTCGGCCACCAGAGGCGACGTACAGCCGAGATCCTGGAGTCGCTCGGTGCGGACATCGCCCCGGATCGCCTGGTCGAGACGCTCAGCGTGGGCGAACAGCAGATCGTCGAGATAGCCCGTGCGCTTCGCTCGGAGCCCTCCGTCCTCATCCTCGACGAACCGACGGCAGCGCTGAGCGAGAGCGAGGTCAGTTCGCTGCTCGACGTCGTGCGGCGCCTCGCCACCGAACACGGGCTCACCGTCATCTACGTCACACATCTGCTCCGCGAGGTGCTGGAAGTCGCCGACGCGGTAACGGTTCTCCGGGACGGCAGGGTCGAGTGGACCCGATCGGTCGACGCCCTCGTTCTCGCTGACCTGGTCCAGGCGATATCGCCGGGAGCGCGTGCCGTCGAGAAGGAGACGAAGAACGAACACGGCGATGTCGTCGTCGAGTTGAAGGGCTTCCGGTCGACCGGGACAGGACCCGTGGACCTGACCGTCCATGCCGGAGAGATCGTCGGAATCTTCGGGCTGCTGGGTTCCGGTCGCACCGACTTGATGGAGGGCCTCGCGGGCGTGCGGCGTACCAGCGGCTCCTATCGCGTGGCAGGCATGGGCATGCATCTTGGTTCACCCCTCGCGGCACGACGACGCGGCGTGGTGTTCGTGGCCTCCGACCGGAAGACCCAGTCGCTCTTCGGTGAGATGACCGCGCAGGAAAACCTGCTGTTGCCGCACTACAACGGGCTCTCACGTCCCTGGCGGAGTCTCCGCCGTGAACGCGCGGTGTTCGACAGGACGGCGGCAGCGACCGGTCTTACGCCCTCGAACCCGAGGCGCGAAGGGGATGCCTTCTCCGGTGGGAACGCGCAGAAGTTGATGGTGGGGCGCTGGATGACCGATATCGACGACAGCCGGCTTCTCGTGCTCGACGAGCCGACACAAGGAGTCGACATCGGTGCCCGGCGGGACCTCTACGCACTGCTCCGGTCCTACGCCCGAGGGCGTGAGCGCGCAGTCGTCTTCGCGACCAGCGACCCCGAGGAGATCGCCGCCCTTGCCGACCGGGTCGTCGTCCTCGTCAAGGGTGAGGTCGTCGACGTCCTCGACCCGAGTGTGGGTGAGGAAACCCTGCTCACCCTCGCTCACGGATAGCGCACCCCATCCATTCGAACGGAGACGTCATGTCCTCTTCTCTGTCCACCTCGCCGCCGCCCACGCGGCTGGCACCCACCGGCACGCCGCTCGTGCCGCAACGCGTCACGCTCGGTGTGATCGCCTGGATACTGCCCATCGCGACCGTTGCCCTGATGGTCTACTTCTCCGTCCGCACGCCGGTCTTCCTCACCGGCGACAACCTCCTGGCGGTCGCGACCCAGAACGCGCCGACGTTCATCGTCGCCATCGTCTTCTCCATGCTGCTGATGGCCGGATACGTGGACTTGTCCGTCGGTTCTCAGCTGGCCCTGGTGGGTGTCGCGTCGGGAGTCGCGCTCAACGAATGGGGGCTGGTTCCGGGCGTGCTGCTGGGGCTGGGGATCGGCGTCGCCTTCGGGGCGGTGAACGGGCTTCTGATCGGGTTCCTCGAATTCTCCCCGATCGTCGTCACGCTCGGCGGGCTTGCGGCAGGCCGGGGGCTGGCGCAGTACATGGGGGAAGGCTCGATATTCGGCTTCCCCGATCCCTTCGTGAACTTCGGTTCCGGATCGTTCCTCGGAGTGCCCTACCTCGTGATCGTCGCGGCGGTGGTGTGCTTCGTAGCCGTGATCGCGATGAGCCGCCTGCCGATCGGCCGGAAGATCATCGCGATCGGGGTCAACGCGAGAGCGGCGTTCCTCGTCGGCATCAGGGTGAAGCCCATTGTCTTCGCCCTCTACCTCACGACCGGTGTCGCGGTGGCGATCGCGGCCCTGCTGCAGATCGCCCGGCTCGACAGCGCGCCCTCGGGCACGTTGGGCTCAGGGTTCGAAGTCACCATCCTCACCGCTGTGCTTCTCGGTGGTGTCCCGTTCGACGGCGGCAGGGGGAGTCTGTGGCGGGTCATCGTCGGCGCATGGCTCATCGGTGTGCTGAAGAACGGCCTCACGCTTCTCAACATCGGCACTGAGCTGAGCGGGATCATCACCGGCGGTGTCCTCGTCATGGCAGCGGCCCTGGAGGCCCTCCGTCACCGCGTCCACCGAAACCAGTAGAACCAGTAGGGAGAGACATGCTTCTCACCGGTTATCTGTCCAAGCTCGGCTGCCGGGCCGGCGAAACCGTCGACGTCATGGTCAGCAGCACCGCCGCGGACGTCACCGTGGGCCTCGTCCGCCTTATCCACGGGGACGAGAACCCGAACGGACCTGGCTTTGTCCACGAGGAGGTCGATGCCGTGGCACCAAGGCTGATCCACGCTGAAGAGCAGGAAACGGCGATCGGCTCCTATGCCGTGGGCTCCGAGGTGATCGACCTTTCCGGCGACGCGCACGTCTCACTGGCCCTGTGGCCGACCACACCGGACAGCGACCGTGAACAGGGCCTGATGTCCCTTCCCGAGGCCGGCCTTTCCCTGGGAATCGTCGGCAGATGCGTCGTAGCCCGCGTGGGCGACGGACTCCTCACTTCCGCGCCGTGCCTCCAGGCGCGTGAGTGGTTTCGGGTCGATCTCACGGTCAGCCCGGCCAGCGCGCGGCTACGGGTGTGGGCACTGCCACACCCGCAGGGGGACGCCGTCCTCCTCGACGAGGCAGTGTCTCCTGGCGTAGCCCTCGGATCGGGCAGGCCGCTGCTCGCCGCCACCCGGCTGACCGAGAGGCAGGACCGGACTTTCCCCGAGGGTCTCTACAACGGCAAGTTGGCCGCCGTGAGCCTCGAAGCGAATGGCGCGACAGAAGGAGCCTGGGCGTTCGAACTCGACATGAGCTCGCAGCGTGCCGTCGATGTCAGTGGACACGAACGCCACCTCAACCTGGTCAACACCCCCACCCGCGCGATGACGGGCCCGACGTGGACCAACCGCTTTCACGCATGGGAGCAGGACCCGGCACAGTGGAACGCGATCCACTTCCATGACGACGATCTCGCCGATGCCGGCTGGCCGGTCTCGCTGGAACTGGAGATCCCGTCCGCGTTGCCCAGCGGCGTGTACGCGGTGCGGCTCCAGGCGAACGGCGCCGAAACGGACTACATCCCCCTGGCCGTACGCCCTCGTGAAGGCGCCCCGCACGCCAGGATCGCGTTCATGCTGGCCACGTTCACGTACCTGGCCTACGCGAACGAGCACCTCACCGAGGGCGACTTCGAGCAGGGAAGCGAGATCCCTGTTCGGACCGGGGAGTGGGAAGACCTGGTGGCCGCGCACCCGGAATGGGGTAAGAGCGTCTACGACCTGCACAACGACGGTTCGGGTGTGGCCCACTCCAGCGCCCTGCGACCGATCCCAAACATGCGTCCGACATACCGGTTCTGGGGATTCCATGCACCGAGGCGATTCCCGGCCGACCTCTACGTCGTCAACTTCCTGACGCAACTGGGTGAACCGTTCGACGTGATCACCGAGCACGATCTCCACTCCGAAGCCGATGCCTTGACGCACTATCAGACCGTGATCACGGGTTCGCACCCCGAGTACTACAGCGGAGACATGCTCGATGCCCTTGACCGGCACGTGGACAGCGGAGGTGGCCTGCTGTATCTGGGCGGTGACGGCTTCTACTGGGTTACCACCTCCGTCAGGGAGCACCCTCTGGTGATCGAAGTGAGGAAGTCTGAGGGGCTCCGCCACTGGGATGCCGAACCTGGCGAACGCCATCACGCGAGTACCGGCGAACTCGGCGGACTCTGGCGCTCCAGAGGGCGCAGCGCTCACCGCCTGTTCGGAGTGGGAATGGGCGCCCATGGCTGGGACAACAAGGCGCCGGGCTACCGCCGGACAGCGGAATCGTATCGGGACGACGTCCGCTGGGTGTTCGAAGGAATAGAGGATGAAGTGATCGGCGACTTCGGCCTGATCATGAATGGGACCAGCGGAGACGAGATCGACCGGATCGATCACCGCTACGGCACTCCACGCGACACCGTGGTCCTGGCTTCCTCGGAGCCGCACTCCCAGTGGTACGTCCCGGTTCCGGAAGATGTCACCACCGTCTCGAACCAGCTGAACGGCACGTTCAACCGTGACGTCAGGTCCGACATGGTGCTGGTCGAGCGAGAGGGCGGCGGCGCGGTGTTCTCCGTCGGCTCCATCATCTTCACCGGGGCCCTTCCCGTGAACGGCGGCGCGAACAATGCGGCCCTGCTCGTCGAGAACGTCATACGCAACTTCACATCCCGCCGGAAGCGGACCTGACTGGGAAAATCTGTTCGACCGCCGGGCACTTGTGGCGCAACCACCCATCGCCGGGCCCGTGCTGAAACAAGCTCAGAAGCTGACGCTGTCGGGGATCTTGGAATCCGAAGTACGCCCTCGGTAGGGAGCTGGAGGACCCCGGCTTCCACCACAGCGTCCTCACCGACGCCACCTGCCCGCCCTTCGCAACGGTGAGCAAGTCCAGGCCCTGCGCCAGATCTTCGTGCAGAACTACCACCTTGATGGTCAGGACCGTCCGAAGTGGCGCGAGAGCGCCCGCTACGCACGCCGCGGCGAGACCCGCGGGAAGGGCTTCCTCGCGCATGTCACCGAAACCTGCGATCCGGACACCCCCAGCGTGATCACCGACGTCAGCACCCCCAAGGCTCCCGTCCACGACACCAAGGCCCTCCCCGGCATCCTGGCCGACCTCTATGATCGGAACCCGCTGTCGAAGGAGCACTTCTTCAACGGCGGCTATCTCTCCGTCGCCATCAAGCAGCAGGTCGCCCGGGAGCACGGCGTCGGCCTGGTGGGACCGATCCGGGCCAGGAGCACCCGACAGTCGCGGCGGGCTCATCTCCACCGCCGTCCTGCGCGACGCCACCCACTGGGACGACGTGGTCACCAAGCTCGGCTACGAACACCTGCGCCGCCACGACCTCCGGCACACCGGACTGACCTGGTTCGCCGACGCCGGAGTCCAGGCACACGTCCTCCGCAGGATCGCCGGCCACGGATCACTGACAACCACCCAGCGCTACCTGTACCCGGACGTACACACCTGGTCCCCGACAACGATCAAGGGCCGGTCTCGGATCTCTCCGAAACCGGCCCCGATCTGCGACTCTCACGAGTCGGGACGACAGGATTTGAACCTGCGACCCCTTGACCCCCAGTCGCGGGCGTGGGTGACGTGGAGTGGCCGAAGGATCCCGGGGCCTACGAACAGGCCGTCGCCGTCCTACTCAGCTGCATGCACCCGCAGCTTGTGCGCGTTGATGGATCAGGCGGCGATGGCGGCAGAGACGCACAGCTCACGGCCCCCGACGGACTCCACGTCTTCGAGATGAAATCCTTCACCGGCCGGATGACAAAGGGGCGCCGGGACAAGGTCGAGAAGTCCTTGGGTCGGGCCGCGCTGCTGAACCCCGTCAGCTGGGACGTCATCGTGCCGATCGACCTCAACCCGACCGAGGAGAAGTGGTTCAGCGGCCTTCAGCAGAGGTTCTCGTTCCCCCTTTTGTGGCGCGGGGCCACCTGGATCAAGGCCCGACTGGCCGAGCACCCGGCTGTGCGCCGGTTCTATTTCGCCAACCATCACGCGGAGCTGGGGCACCTGCTTCAGGAGATCGCCCCCAGCAGGCAAACGTCTCGCCGTGCTCGGGCTGCACATGACGTCCATCCGTTCCGGCTCCCATGGAGGAACCCTCGTGGGAGCCGATCCCACAGGAGCGATCACCTGTCGGCTTCGCCTGGACCGCACGACGCGGGAGTCCTCGATCAAGATCGATGTGAACGTCCCCGAGGCGTTACGGCCTGGGCAATGGCTGGATGTTGTCCGGTTCGCTTCCTATGCGGAACCGGCAAGATACCTTCAGATGACCCTGGCGGGACACGCTGTGAACGACCCCGCGCCCTTCCGCCCCGCGCCATGACGGCGCGGGGCCGGTACTGCGGGTACTCGAACAGCTCGTCGCCATAGAGCAGCTGGCGGTGACCACTCTTATGGTCCCCAAAGGCCCGAGCCCCGAAGACCTTCGCGCCATACGCGAGGCCCACACACTGCTGACGGGTGGAGCGGTCGACGAAGTGGTCACTTCAGTGACCATGGAAGCCGATGACACCGAATCCATACGAGGGCTGTTCACAGCGCCACAGCCTGTTCGGCTCAGGCAGAACCACCCCGCCTACGAGATCAGGATCTTCGGCCAGAACGTCCCCGTCGGCCCGGTCCAGCGCACTCTGCCTCCGCTGTACGCCTCCGAACACCGCCGTACCGCGGATGGTTGGCACATCACGCTCACTGCCGGCACCGAGCCCGGAGCCAACGTGGCAAGCATCCGGCGCGCCGGATAACCAGCAGCTCAGCGGTCCTTGCCACCGCGCTCCGGCAGCAATGCATGTATTTACCACTGGTCCCCAGGCATGGTCCCCAACCCGAGCATGTCCGCCGATGCCATCACGCGGACGCGTCATAGACGGATGAACGTGCGTCCCGGGCGCGAACTGGACACGAGCTCGCCTACTTCTCCTTGCCGCGACCGCTTCACGACTGCAAGCACGGGAGTGGGCTGCTACACCGCACTACGCCAGCACCAAGCCATTGCTGACCCGGGGCCAACCAGACCCCCGGTAGGCGCCGTCGGCCGGGACGGGTACGCCGTGGCGCTCACAGGTATGGATGACGCGACGAGCACAGGACGCGGCCGGGTCGTAAGTGCGTCCCGGCAGCGCAGGTGAGTTCCACACCAGATTTCGCTGTAGGCCAGGCGGGAATGGTCGTCAACGGCCGTGTGCAGGTAGCTGTAACCGGCGTTCCGGCGGTTCTTGCGGCCCGCTTGCCGGCCCAGGACCTTGTGCCCGCACCGCCGTCGGGGATGTTGCCGAGCTTCTTGATGTCGACGTGGACCAACTCGCCGGGCCGGTCGCGTTCGTAGCGGCGGATGACACGGCCCGTGGCCCGGTCCAGATGGGCGAGGCGGGCCAGGCGCAGGCGGCCGGTCTCGGCCCTCCGTGGACAGAACACCTAGTCCGGGCGCCGATGGCGCGCCGGCAAGCAGTCCCGTGACACGCTACCGGGCCGGGGAATCAGCAGCGTCGTAGCGCTGCTGGGCGGCCTCCAGCGCCGGGGTGTTGGCGCTGAACCAGCTCAGCAGCGCGCACAGCTGCTGCGCCAGGCTCCGCCCGAGTGGCGTCAGGCTATAGGTGACCTGCGGCGGGACGGTCGGCTCCACCAGGCGTTCGACCAGCCCGTACCGCACCACCGACTTGAGGTACTGCGACAGCATCTTCTGGCTGATGCCGCCGATGTGCCGGTGAAGGCCGGAGAAGCGCATCGGTCCAGGAACCAGCGCAGCGATGATCAACGCGCCCCATCGGCCGGTCACTTGGGCCATCACCGGCCGCGTCGGGCAGTCCTTGTCGAAAGAGCCTGCCGGAAGCTGGGCGAAAACATCCTTGAACTGCTCACTCACCGCCATGCCACTAGCTTACAAAAAGGTACGTACTTACGAAAGGTCGCCGACGGTCCTAGAGTCGACCCACGGAACCGGCGGTCAAACAAGACGAATGGATTCAAAGTGTTCACAAGCCGTGTATCCCCGGCCTTCCTGGGCTGGGACCTCGGAGGCATCGTTGTGCGCCGAGTCGACGAAATCGACATGTCACCGGCAACCAGTCAATGGCTGCTGCCCGATGCCACACCGGAACACTTGCACCACCCCTGGCTGCAGCCCGACTTCACCGACGGCACAGCCTTTGCGATGCACGTTCACATCTTCGCGATCGAGGTGAACGGCAAGCGCATCCTGGTCGACACCGGCATCGGCAACGACAAGCCCCGGCAGATACCCGACGCCGACAACCTGCAGACCCCGCTGCTGCGGTGGCTGACCGCCGCGGGTTTCGCCCCGGACACCGTCGACCTGGTGATCACCACGCACATGCACGTCGACCACGTCGCCTGGAACACTCACCTGGTCGACAGCCGCTGGACACCGACCTTCCCGAACGCCCGCTACCTCACCGACCGCAGAGAATGGGACTACTGGACCGCCGCCGCCGAAAGCGACGAGGAAGTCGCCCAGGTGCACCGCGACTCCCTGCGGCCCATCCGTGACAACGGCCTGTACGACCTGCTCGACATCCCCGCCTCAGGCCTTGAGGTGGCCGACGGCGTCCGCCTGGTACCGACACGCGGCCACACGCCCGGCCACCTGTCGGTCAAGCTGACAGGCACCGGCCGCAATGCGCTGATCAGCGGCGACAGCCTGCATCACCCCGTGCAACTGGCGTACCCCGACATGGGTAGCGTCGGCGACGTCGATCCCGCCGAGGCACGAACCACCCGCCACCACCTGCTCACCGAGCTGGCCGGTACCGATGACCTGCTGCTGGGCACCCACTTCACGCATCCCACCAGCGGACGCGTCCAGCAGCGGGACAACCGATTCCAGCTGCTGGACGCGTCCCCTGCCCTTCTCCCGCCCGCCTCGTTCTAAAGATCCGCGGGCCGGTAACAGCGCCCAAGGGGGCGTTTCGAAGGTGTTGGTCACAGCCACTCGTCGATGGCCGCGACCAGCACGGTCGCCTCGTAGCGAACGGCGAGTTTGTCGTAGCGCGTGGCGACCGCGCGGTGGCGCTTGAGGCGATTGATTCCACACTCCACCGCATGGCGCTCCTTGCAGTCGGCCTTGTCGAACTTCGGTGGCCGACCACCGTGGGAACCGCGCTTCTTCCGGTTGGCAACCTGGTCGCGCTTCTCCGGGATCGTGCAGCGGATACCGCGCTTGCGCAGGTAGGCGCGGTTCGCGCGGGAGCCGTACGCCTTGTCGGCACGGACCTTGTCCGGCCGGGTGCGCGGGCGGCCCGCTCCGATCCTGGGCACCCGGATACGGCCCAGGACCACCTGGAACTGCGGAGAATCGCCGCGCTGTCCGGCCGTGATGACCAGCGGCATCGGCTTCTGGGCCTGCTCGACCGCCAGGTGGAGCTTGGTGGTGAGCCCGCCCCGGGAGCGTCCGAGCCCGTGATCGTCGGGCTCGGTGAACACACCACCCGGCGGCTCGATCTGCAGATCCCCCTTTTGCGGGCACCCGCCGCATGCTGGTGGGCGCGGGCGATAGTCGAATCCACCGAGACGTCCCAGGTGATCAGTCCTTCGGCGTCGGCCTGGGCCTGCAGCTGCTCGAAGATACGGTGCCAGGTGCCATCCCGCTGCCAACGCCGGAACAGGCCGTACACCGTCTCCCATGGGCCATACCGCTCGGGCACGTCCCGCCAGGGAGCACCAGCACGAGTGCGCCAGCGTATGCCGTCTATCAGCTGCCGCTTGCTGCGCACTGGTTGCCGTCCAGGCTGCCTTCCGACCGGGAGCAGCGGGGCCAGCTTCACCCACTGCACATCCGTCAGGTCATGCCTCCCCATGAAGTGGATCATGACACATCAAGATCCACTTTTTGAAACGCACCCTAGCGAGGCCATGTCCGGCCGACTGCGGCCCGGCAACTCCGAGCCAACACCGCCGCCGATCACATCGTGGTGCTGGACGACGCCCTCGCGCAGATCCCCGACGCTCACCGGCACGGCACCCTGGTCCGCGCCGACAGCGCCGGATCCGCGAAAGCCTTCCTCACCCACATCCGGACCTTGCGCGAGCACGGGTTGAACCTGCGGTTCTCGGTCGGATACGCGGTCACCGAGCCGGTCCGCCGTGCGATCCGCTCACTGCCCGAAGCTCTCTGGCATCCCGCCCTGGACCAGAACGGGACGCTGCGAAACGGTGCCGAAGCCGCCGATGTGACCGGCATGGTCGACCTTGCCGGCTACCCGGCCGGCACCCGCAACACCGTGCGGCGCGAACGACCGCACCCCGGCGCCCAACTGTCCCTGTTCGACCACGACGAGGGCCTGCGGCACCAGGTATTCCTTACCGATACCCCTCCTGGCTTCGCACATCTCTATTCGTGTGTCGGCTATGTCGCCCTCGGACGCCTACTCGAGGAGCTCGACGACCGGCCGCTGGACACGCTGATCCGAACCCGCGTCCTCGACCCGCTCGGCGCTGCCACCGCGACATTCCGACCGAGCACCATCTCGGCGACAGTGGCGACTGAGACGCAACTCCACAGGGGGCCAGTACGAGGTCAGGTACACGATGAACTCGCCCACGCGATCGGGCGGCCGGTCGGGAACGCCGGGATGTTCGCCACGGCCGAGGACGTCCTCGCCCTGGGCTCGATGGTGCTGAACGGCGGCGCCGGACGGGCTCGACGCGTGCTGTCGGCCGAGAGCGTGAAGCTGTTGAGCGAACCCTTCATCGACGCCGACAACTACCACCAGGCGATCGGATTCCGAGTCGGTGACGATCTCACGATGGGCCGGATCCAGGGAATCGGGCACACCGGGTTCACCGGGACGTCACTGGTCATCGCACCTCACTCCGGCGGTACAGCCGTCCTGCTGACCAACCGGGTACACCCCACCCGCTTCGATGCCGATATCACGGCGCTGAGGCGTTCGTTCGCCGAACGCCTTGAACAACCCGTAGCCGACTGAGCTGCCCCGAGTTTCGTAGCGGCCACTTTCTCTGGTTTCAGGCGGCGTTGAGGGCTGCCTGTGATCGGTGGTGCCGGGTCTCGAATTCCTCGGGTGGGAGGTAGTCGAGGGCGGAGTGCAGGCGCTCAGTGTTGTACCAGCCGACCCATTGGACGAGGGCACGTTCGACCTGGTCAGCGTCCCGCCAGGGCCCCTGATGCTCGATCAGCTCGGCCTTGAAGGGAGCCGTTGAGGGCTTCAGCCATCGCGTTGTCGTAGCTGTCCGCGACGGAGCCGACGGATGCGGTCGCACCGGCCTCAATCAGCCGTTCTCCGTGGCGAATTGGCACGTATTGCGACCCGCGACCGCTGTGATGAATCAGACCCGAGCCCTTCTTGGTTCCCCGCCGCCACAAAGCCATCTCGAGTGCGTCCAGCGGGAGATCGGTCCGCATGTGGGTGGCGAGCTGCCATCCGACGATCACTCGCCGGACGTGTCATGGATCCGGCGGATGTGCTCGATGAGCTGTTCGTCGCGCAGGCGCCGGGCGGACTTCGGGCGCCTGCGGCGGGCGTTGAATGCCGAGACCGAGAGGTCGAGTTCCCGGCATACGGGCCCGACCCCGAAGTCGTCGCGGAGGTGGTCGATCACCGCGTCAGCCTCGTGCGGGGCTGGTCGGGCTCCTTCGCGAAAAACACCGAGGCGGCCTTCAGGATCTCGTTCGCCCAACGCAACTCGGCTATCTTTTTGCGGAGTTGGGCCAGCTCGGTCCGTTCGGCGGTGGTCAGCAGATCAGGCCGGTCGGCCCTTGTCTGCTTCGGCCTGGCGGACCCAGCCGCGCAGGGCCTCCTTGTGGATGCCCAGGTCCTTCGCAACATGAGCGACCGGACGGCCGGAGGTCTGGACTTCGCGGACGGCCCGCTCACGCAGCTCGTCGGGGTACTTCCGTGGTGCAGGCATCGGACCTGTGTTCTCCCATCTGCCGAGGCGATCATGCCTGGCTTCAGGGCCGCTACAAAATCCGGTTCAGCTCAGTCGGGGCAAACTTGCGTGGAGCGCCAACGACCGGCTGCACGTCGGCACCGTGAACACGGCACCAACCGAAACGGCGAGGTGAAGGAAGCCGACCCAGCCTGTGGCCCGTCCGTGCAGACCCTGATCAGTCCCTCGGGAGCTGAGAATCCAGGAGGGCCAAGAGGGGGCCAACGCGTCGCGAGACCCTGCGCCGCAGCACAGTCTCAGTGCGACTGCGCATCACCCCGGGTATGGCGAGTATGCGCTGGATCACCTCCTCCAGATTCTCTGGACCGGTCGACACCACCTGGCAGAGGAGGTCGCTGTCGCCGGCGACCGAGTCGACCTCGATCACCTCGGGCACGCGCTCAAGCCCGGCGGTCACCTGGTCGAGGACGCCCTGCGCGAGATTCAGCCTGACGTAGGCGAGGCCGGTGAAACCGAGGCCGCGCGGGGAGACGGCGGGCTCGTGGCCCGTTATGACGTCAAGTCGCTCGAGTTTGTCGAGCCGGGCCTGAACCGTGCCACGGGCCACCCCGAGAAGACGTGCGTACTCCCGCGCCCCGGCACGGGGCTGCTTCTGCGTCAGTGTGAGGACCGATAGGTCGAGGCGGTCCAGCCGGTCGGCGCGTCTCGTCATGAGGACCTCTCGCAGGACTGGGCGCTCACTGCGCCAACTGCACAGAACTGGCAAGTTTCATGGGCAACAATAGGGCCATCGGATCAGTCTGGCGAGCATGAGTTGCGCCGAGTGCCCAGGGGGCCCTGAATAGCGCTGACCTTCTTGGCTTAAGGAGCTCGATGATCAGTGTCTGAGTCAGCCGATCTTTCACGCGACCGGTACACCGCTGAGCGAGGCAGGGTGCAGCTAACCGGTATCCAGGCCCTTGTCCGACTTCCGATCGCGCAGCACCGACACGACGTGGAGGCCGGGAAGACGGTTGGAACCCTGATCTCCGGCTACGAGGGCTCTCCCCTCGCCGGCTACGACCTCGAGCTCGGCCGACAGGGGTCACTGCTGAAACACAACGACGTGCATTTCGTGCCCGGCCTGAACGAGGAGTCCGCGGCGACCGCGGTGCAGGGCTCCCAGCTCGCCCCAGACCTTGACGGCGCCACCAGGGACGGGGTCTTGGGGATCTGGTACGGCAAGGCGCCCGGACTCGACCGGGCCACCGACGCGATCCGGCACGGGAATCTCATGGGCGCCCACCCTCAGGGCGGCGCGGTGCTGCTGGTCGGCGACGACCCCGCAGCCAAGTCTTCGAGCGTGCCGTGTTCGTCCGAGTTCGCCCTCCAGGACTTGATGGTCCCTTTCCTGCAGCCCGGCGACAGTTCCGAGGTCCTCGAACTGGGCTTGCACGCTGTGGCTCTGTCACGGTCATGCGGCCTGTGGACCGCGCTGCGCGTGGTCACCGCGGTGGCCGACGGGTCGTCAACGGTTGACCTCGACCCAGCCCGCCCAGGCCCGTGCCAGCCGCACGGCGCGGGCCGGCACGTACCCACCGCTCGACTGCTCCAGCCCACGTTGGGACCGCTCGAGCGCGACATGGTCACTACCCGCCTTCGTCTGGCGCGTGAGTACTCCCGACTGAACGGGTTGAACCGGGTGATCGGCAGCGGCACAGCGGATCGGGTGGGAATCGTTGCGAGCGGTCGCACATGGCACGAGTTGCGAGCGGTCCTCGCGCGCTTCGGCTACGACGACGCGGCACTCGAAGCCAGCCCATTGCGTCTGCTCAAGGTGGGGATGCCCTACCCGCTGGAGTCCGAGACGGTTCGGGAGTTCGCTGAAGGCCTCGAAGCCGTGGTCGTCGTCGAGGAGAAACGCGCGTTCCTCGAAATCGCGCTCCGTGACCTGCTTTACGGCTCGCAGCAGGCACCACAGGTCCTGGGCAAGAACGATGCCACGGGCGCTGAGCTGTTTCCCGCTTTTGGCGAACTGGACGCCGACCTGATCGCGGGGCGTCTGCACCGGGCCCTCGACGTGTGGGGCATCGACTGCGGCCCCAACCCGGACCAGCGGCCCCAGAGCACCGCCGGCCGCACACAACTGCCGCTGGCCACTCGAGCGCCGTACTTCTGCTCCGGTTGTCCACACAACAGCTCGACCAAGCCGGTCGCCGGATCACTGACCGGAGCCGGAATCGGCTGCCACGCGATGGTCCTTCTCATGCACGAGTCCCAGGTGGGCGAGGTGACCGGACTCAGCCAGATGGGCGGCGAGGGCCTCCAGTGGATCGGAATGGCGCCTTTCGTCGACCGGCGCCACTACGTGCAGAACCTTGGAGACGGCACCTTCGACCACTCCGGCTCACTGGCCATCCGAGCGGCCGTTGCGGCCGGAGTGAACGTCACCTACAAGCTGCTCTTCAACTCAGCGGTCGCCATGACTGGCGGCCAGCGAGCTGTGGGGGCCATGGACGTGCCGCGCATCGTCGACGTCCTGCTAGCCGAGCGGGTCGCCCGAGTGCTGGTCACGACCGAAGACCTCAAACGCTACCGACGAGTCCGGTTGCCCCGGGGCGTGGAGGTCTGGGACCGATCCCGGCTCGATGAGGCTCAGAAGCTGCTCGCTTCCGTCCCCGGTGTGACGGTACTCATTCACGACCAGGAGTGCGCCGCGGAGAAGCGGCGCCGCCGCCGCAGGAAGGACGCGCCGCCGCAGACCCGCGTCTTCATCAACGAGCGCGTGTGCGAGGGGTGCGGTGACTGTGGAGGGAAGTCCAACTGCCTCTCCGTGCAGCCCGTGGCCACGACGTTCGGGCGCAAGACCCGGATCCACCAAGGATCGTGCAACACCGATCTGACCTGCTTGGAGGGCGACTGCCCCGCGTTCATGACTGTCTCGGTGCCCCGCGCGGGCACAGTCGGGATACCCGAGGTTCTCGCGGGGGGTTCGCTCCCGGCGCCGCCGCCGGAGGAGTCGAGGGACGGGATCGGGATCCGGCTCACGGGCATCGGGGGAACCGGTGTAGTGACCGTCTCGCAGATCTTGGCCACGGCCGGGCGGTTGGCCGGATACACGGTGCGCTCCCTCGACCAGACCGGGTTGGCCCAGAAGGGCGGCGCGGTCGTATCCGATGTACGCCTCAGCCGAGGTGCGGGAACCAGCAACAAACTCGGGGCCGGCGAGTGCGACCTGTACCTCGGGTGTGATCTGCTGGTCGCCGCCGATCCAGCCAACCTCCGCGTCGTCTCGCCCGGACGCACCACCACCGTTGTGTCCACTAGTGAAGTGCCCACCGGAATCATGGTGAGTGACCCCTCGGTGTCGTTCCCGGACGTTGGGGCGCTGGTCGCCGGGATCGAGTCGGAGGTTCACGCGATTCGGACCCTGGACGCGCGGGCGCTCGCCCGTGGACTGTTCGGAGACGACCAGTACGCCAACATCTTCATGGTCGGCGTCAGCTACCAGGCTGGGGCGCTCCCGCTGCCGAGTGAGGCGATCGAGCAGGCCATCGAACTCAACAGGGTGGCGGTGGAGACAAACCTTCAGGCCTTTCGCTGGGGAAGGCGGTTCGTGATCGAGCCCAGGGCGGTGAAGGCCGCTGCCGGCCGGCGGACTGCGGCCGCCCCGTCGACGCCGGAGAGTGTGGGCGCCGCTGCGGTGCCGCCGGTACTGGCCGAGGAACTGGTCGCGTACCAGAACCGCGCCTATGCGAGCCGCTTCACCCGGACCGTGGAAGCAGTATCCCGACGCGAGGAGCAAGTGGCTCCTGGTTCTCGTCTGCTCACCGACACCGTCGCTCGCAACCTGTTCAAACTGATGGCCTACAAGGACGAGTACGAGGTGGCCCGCCTCTGCTCGCGCCCCGGCCTGGCCGACGAACTCGCCGCCGAGTTCGGCCCTGGGTCCCGTGCCGTATGGCGGCTCCACCCGCCCATGCTCCGAGCGCTGGGCGTCGAACGCAAGATCTCTCTCGGGCCTTGGTTCCGGCCCGTCTTCCGTGCGCTGTACGCGGCCCGAGTGCTCCGCGGCACACCATTCGATCCGTTCGGCCGCGCCCGCGTGCGCAGGGTCGAGCGCGCCCTGCTCACCGAGTACGAGGCGCTCGTGCTGAAACTCGTAGGTGGACTCAGGAACGAGAACGTGGAACTGGCGGCGGAGGTTGCCGCACTCCCGGACTTGGTCCGGGGCTACGAAGAGGTCAAACTGACCAACGTGGAGAGCTACCGAGCTGCCCTCGAAACAGGTCTGGCCAAGTTCGAGATGTCCGTACGTACCTTGTGAGGCCGGCACCGTGGTGGCCCTGGCCGGGCAGAGCGCACAATGTCGCCGTGGCCCGTTCTTGATTGTCCGGACAACTGATTAGGCGGTTCCTCATGAGCACACCCCTCAACAGGGCGTGGATCTGATGGCGGGGCGCCAGGCCCTGCTGGTCGGCGATTACCAGACAGGGATCACGGGTGCGTTCGACTTCTGCGCACCTGTTCTGCCGACGGTCACCCGACTGGTCGAAGGCGCGCGAGAGAAGGACATCCTCCTGGTATTTTGTGTGGCTGCCCTTCGAGAATCGGGCGTCGACCTGTCGCCGCGGAACCGCGTCATGAACCAGTTCTTCCCGCTCGGTCAGGTCTTCCATGAAGGGGGCCCTGGCCCGCAAGTCGATCCAAGGCTGTCTCCGCAGCGAGACGAGCCGATCATCACCAAGCGCAGGGCAAGTGCGTTTCACGGAAGCGAGCTCGACCTGGTACTGCGGTCGAACAATGTCACCCATCTTGCTATCGGCGGGGTCGCGACGAGCGCGATGGTCCTGGCCACGACGCTGGCGGCCCTGGACCTCGACTACGACGTCACCGTGCTCGGAGACTGCTGCGTCGACCCGGAACCCGCCGTGCACGACTTCCTGCTGCAGCGTGTTCTCCCGGCTCGCGGCGCCGTCGTTGTGGACTCTGACGATTGGCTGGCGCTGCTGCCGTGGAGTGGTGCGGGCGGTGGACGCCAAGGGCCCGCAGAGCATCGCACGTCGTCTTGATCCTGCTGTCGGAGTCGCCGCTCCGGGCGCGAACGCGAGCCCCGAGGGCCCCGGGCGGGGGCGACAGCGGGCGGGCACGATGGCGTGCGCTTCGAGCAGTCGCCTGATCCTCGGCGGGGTGCGGTGCGTGGCGGTCCTGCTGCTGAAAGCACGGCGAGGGGTTCGGCAACCAGGTGGACGCGCAGGTGGAACACGGCCGCGAGGGTCGTCTCGGAAGGTCGAGCCGAGGTGAGCGTCCGCGCCTGACGACGCCGTCCGAGGACAAGGTCCCGGGTTGCCACCGGCGTCGGGACGGCCGCGCATGGTCTGGGGCGCAGGGCGTGGTTCCCGTCGTCCGGAAGAAGTGGCGGGTCAGTGGCAGAGCCGCCGTCTCCGCGCCGGCGACGGCGACTCCGGTCGGGCGGCCGAGCTCAGCGCTTCACGACGGTGGCGTCGATAACCGACGGGATCTCCATCAAGGCGGCGATGATCTCTTCTCCCCCTTCGGTGGTGCGCCGCAGCATGTGCTGGTAGGCCGCGTCGGGATCGCCTTCGCGGATCGCGCGTGCGATCGCCGAGCGTTGGTCGACCCGATCGCGCGACCAGCTGATCTCTCCGAGACAGAGCCGCAGCACATGTTCGAGACCGTCCAACAGTTCAACGATCGCTTGGGCCAGTCGGTCGTTACCGCACGCGTTCGCAATGATCAACTGGAACTCGAAGTGGCCGCGAAGGTACCGATCCACACCTTCTTTGTCGCTCGCGTAGGGGCGCGCCAGCTCGATGTCGGACAGTTCGGTCAGTCGCCGGGCGAGGCCGTCACTCACGCGCCTCCGGGCAGCCAGCTCGGCGGCTTTCGGCTCCAGAATGGACCGGAGCTGGCAGAGGTCCCGCGTCGACCTCAAGGTGACGGGTGTGACCACGTACCCGGCCCGAGGCGCCGGTGCGACCAATCCGTCGTGATGAAGGCGAACAAGGGCTTCGCGCACAGGAGTCTTGCTCACGCCGA
The DNA here is from genome assembly GCF_036248275.1 of Streptomyces sp. NBC_01716. NCBI lineage: Bacteria > Bacillati > Actinomycetota > Actinomycetes > Kitasatosporales > Streptomycetaceae > Streptomyces > Streptomyces sp. NBC_01716. Next base: position 1,024,075 of record NZ_CP109181.1, read on the forward strand.
ACTCGGCAGCGAGCATGGACTCTGTGAAGCGGTCACCGGGGCGCAGTTCGAGTTCCAGGATCCGCCGCCGAAGGGTGCGATAGGAGGACTCGGTCTGGTTGGCTGTCGGCGACGCGGGCTTGAGGAGCGCCGGCAGGTGCCGAAGTGTTCCGACGTCGAAAGGGGAGGGGTCGTGGTCTGCTCTCACTCGTGCCGTCCTGGTTCGGGGTGTGGCTGCTTCCGGCAGGCGCCGGGCCACTCAGCGGGAGAGGAACGCGTCGAGCACTGAGTTGTATTTCTCCGGGTTCTCCCAGTACATCGCGTGGGAGCCGCCTTCGTCGGCTTCAAAGATTGCAATCTCCGACCCGGGGATGGCCTCGTGGAAGCGCTGCATGTTCTGCCAGGGATTCTTGCTGATCCGCCCGGCGATCGTCAGAGTCGGGACGTCCACCAACTTCACCGCGTCCCACCAGTCTCCGAAGAGTGCCCATCGGATCAGTTTGGCGTGCGCCCACCGCGGCATCTTCAACATCTCATCGTAGAACAGATGTCGGGCGAACTCGTCCATGCTGTCCGTGACGAACATGTCTGAGAATCGGCGAGTGTATGCGACAGCGTCCGGTCCGGACAGGGCTGCGAGTGTCTGCTCGGCTTCGCTGAACGTGAAGGCTCCATCTCCGATGCAGCACGGGGCGTCGTCGGAGAAGACGACGTGTGACAAGCGCGAGGTCCCGTAGATCTCGCAGTACGTCAGGATGATCTTGCACCCGGCGGAGTGGCCGAGAACGGCAATGCTGTCCAAGCCGAGATGGTTGAGGAATTCGTGAAGGTCGCGCGCCAGCCCGTGGTACGTGTAGCCCGTCTCCGGTGCATCTGATTCGCCGTGACCACGCGGATCGAGCGCGAGCACGCGGTAGCGGTCCCGGAGCCCTGACACCTGCTTCGAGAACTTGGCCACCGAACTTGAGAGTCCAGGCAAGATCACGAAGGGGGGCCCGCTTCCTTCGTCGACGTACCGGAGCGTCGCTCCGTCGTAGGTCCTGAACCCTTGGCGCGACGTGGTCATGTCGGCGTCCTTTCGGGGGGGTAGGTGACGGCGTTCCCGCCACCGAAGCAAAGATATCTTAGATCACCTCTATACATATCTCAATTCCGTGTTCTAGTGTCTGGCGCCAAGGAGCCGCCCCCCTTGAGCTTCGCTGGCTAACGGAGATGCAGATGCGCGTGCGAACCGTGACGGGAATGATCATTCTGGCGTTGGTCGCGACCAGCGCCTGCAGCGCCGGCGCCGGCGCCGGCGCCGGCGCGGACGGCGACGCCGTCGTCATCCAGGTTCCCGCAGATCCGGGAAGCCTCGACCCCCTCCTCAGCTCCACCGGATGGGGTCGCGCCATGATGCGCATGTCCTACGACACGCTCGTGGCCAGGAACGCGGACGGCAAGATCGTGAGCCAGTTGGCGGAGAGCTGGAAGGTGACGGCCGGCGAGGCGAAGTTCAAGATCCGGGACGGTGTGAAGTGTTCCGACGGGGAGAATCTGACCGCCGCGGTGGTCGCGAAGAACTTCGAGAAGCTCAAGGACCCCGCGGCCAAGGCTCCCTTCACCGGCTCGTTCCTCGGGTCCACCGACTACTCGGTCACCGCGGACGAAGCCAGCAACACCCTGACACTGAAGTTGCCGAAACCTTTCAGCCCGCTGCTCTCGAACTTGACCACCTATCCCGGGATCTTGTGCCAATCCGGACTTGACGACCCGGCCGGCCTGGGCCGGAAGTCGGCCGGTAGCGGCCCCTACATCCTCACCTCCGCTGCACCCGGCCGCTCCTACGCGTTCAAAGCCAACCCCCACTACGCGTGGGGACCAGGCGGGGCGACCTCCGCCGACCTGCCCAAGCAGGTCAAGATCGACGTAGTCGAGAACGAGACCACGGCGGCGAACCTGATGTTGGCAGGCGATCTGAGTCTCGGAGTCTTCCGAGAAGAGGGCGCCTTCGACAGGCTCCATGCCTCTCGGTTCACCACTGCTCTGGTTCCCTCGTCCGCGACCTTCGTCCACTTCAACTTCCTCAAGGACTCAAGCCCGGTCCAGGACATCCGGGTGCGGCGCGCCATCGCCGGGGTTCTGGACCGGGCGGCCATGAGTTCGGTGGTCACTGGATCGGCTGACCAGGTGACCAACAGTGTGGCTCTGCCCCAGTCGACCTGTCAGTCCGACGTGACGGATGAGGGTCTGGTTCAGTTCGACGTTCCGGCGGCGGAGCGGAGCCTCACCGAAGCCGGCTGGGCCAAGAAGGGCGACAAGTGGGTCAAGAACGGCCGGCCGCTCACAGTGGACGTGATCGTGTCCGGTCCGGCCGCACCTGCCCCGCCGGTCGCCGACTACGCGCTCGATGCCTGGACCAAGGCGGGCATCAAGGTCAACCTGCAGAACGTCGACCAGGCCACCGGGGCGGAACGACGCGCTGAGGGTGACTACGACGTGTGGGTCGGAGCTTGGACAGGCGTGCTCGACCCCGCAATCATCTCGCCCTTCCTGACCTCGCCCGAATCGCCCACCCACTCCTATGTGGCGAACGACAAGTACGCTCGCCTCGCCAAGCAGGCATACGCGCAGGATCCCGGGAGCACCTGCCCGATCTGGGCCGAGGCGCAGCAGGCGCTCAATGAGCAGGTGTCTCTCGTGCCGATGTTCTACGACGCGACACACCTCGTCACCGCCAAGGGCATCGCCGTCCGGCCGTACGCCTCGTTCATCGACCCCAGCAGCTTGCGGAGGTCCAAATGAGGGCACGTACACGTTCGTTCGCGGTCTTCACCGCCGGACTTCTCGCCAGGCTGGCCGGCAGCGTCTGGCTCCTCGCAACGGCATCGTTCCTGCTGGTCCAACTCATGCCGGGCGATCCAGTCGCTCGTCTCCTGGGGCCGACGGCCACGGCCGATGACCGGGCTCGCATGCGAGTCGTTCTCGGGCTGGACGAACCCCTCCCGGAGCGGTACCTCACCTTCTTGCACGACTTGGTCACCTTCACGTTCGGATCGTCCTTCGGAGGCCAGTCGGTGACCGACATCTTGTCCGAACGCGCCATGCCCACGATGGAACTGGCCCTGGCCAGCATCGTGGTCACGGGGTTGCTGAGCGTGGTCCTCGGCCTCGGGATGGCTGCGGCCACGGAGGGCGAGAAGCGGCCCTTCGTCTCGAACTCGTTCACCGCGGCAATGGGAGTCATAGCGTCCGTACCGGCCTACGTGTTGGGGGTCGGGCTCGTGGCCGCTTTCGCGGTGATGTGGAGCATCTTTCCCGTCGCCGGTTATGACGGGGTCAGCTCGCTCGTCCTCCCGGTACTGGCGCTCTCACTGCCGGCGACCGCCGTGCTGGCGAGGATCGTTCGCGTCGAGGCACTGGGAGCGCTGCAGAGCGACTACGCCAGGACAGTCAGGAGTAAACAGTTGCCTGCTCACCGACTTTATCTGTTCCACGTGCTGCCGAATGTCGTCGCCGGCGCGCTGACGATCGCTGGGGTCATGTTCGGGTACCTGCTGGGCGGCAGTGTCATCGTCGAGAACGTGTTCCAGTGGCCCGGATTGGGCACCACACTCGTCGCAGCGGTGGACTCCCGCGACTACCCGGTCCTCCAGATCGCGATCATCCTCATCGGAATCAGCGTCCTGCTCGTCAACTCGCTGGTCGACCTGGCGCTGTACGCGGTGGACCCGCGGGTTCGGACCGTATGATGCGCTCTCACCTCAAGAAGCGCGGAGTTCTCCGGTCCATGCTGTCCACGTGGTCGGGTCGTGCCGCTGTGGTGCTGGTGGCGCTGCTCGCGCTCGTCTGTGTCTTCGGTCCGCTCGTCACCGACCAGGCCGCCGGCAGTACGGCGCCCGCGATGGCGCGGGAACCCGCGAGCTGGTCGCATCTCTTCGGCACCGACGCTCTGGGGAGAGATGTCGCCTCCCGAGTCGTCTACGCGGCGAGGACGACGGTGCTGTTGTCCTTCTCCGCCGTCGCGCTGGCGGCGATTCTGGGCTACCTGATCGGACTGCTCGCCTCGCTCACCAAGGGCGGGCTGCGTCGCGGCATCCTGCTCGGCCTGAACATATGGCTGGCCTTTCCCCCGATCGTCGTGGCTCTGTTCGTGACGACCGCGCTGAGTCAGACCACGGCAAGTGCCGTCTTCGCTGTCGGACTCGCCTACGTCCCGCTGTTCGCCCGCACCATGTTGAACCTCGCCAACGGCGTCGTGCAGCTCGAGTACATCCATGCCGCCAGGCTTCTCGGTGTGGGTCGGAGGCGGACGCTGCGACGGCACATCGCCCCCAACGTGGCTGCCCCCCTGTGGATCCAGGTGACCACGTCGGTCGGTGAAGCCATGGTCGCACTCTCTGCTCTGAGCTTCCTGGGCCTCGGAGTTCAGGCACCGTCGTACGACTGGGGCAGCTTGCTCGGGGCCAACCTGGACCGCATCTTCACCTCCCCGATGGTCGTGCTCGGTCCGGGCGCTGCGATCACCTTTGTCGGGCTGCTGCTGGCCTTCGTGGGAGAGGCCGGCGCACGGGCCATGGACCCACGTCGCTGGTCCGGCGCCCATGCGGACGTCAGCGAGACGATCCCTCGCGAGAACGGCCCCGTGGATCCGCTCCCGGCCACGGCGATCCGGTCGACTGAGCGCGCCGTCCTGAACGTCGAGGGGCTGCATGTGTCCTTCGGCTCCGGAGGGCCGCGGGCGGACGTCGTCTCGGACGTCGTCTCGGATGTCTCCTTCGTTGTACACCCGGGCGAGACAGTAGGGATCGTCGGAGAGTCGGGCAGCGGCAAGAGCGTCACCGCCGCTGCCATCACCGGACTTGTTCCGCCGTCCGGGAAGGTCCGGGCGGAACGTCTGGAGCTGGACGGACAAGACTTGCGCGGACACGGCGACGTCGCTCTGCGTCGGTTGCTGGGCACAAGGCTGACCACGGTGTTCCAGAACCCCATGTCCGCGCTGACTCCGACGATGCGAATCGGCCGTCAGATGGTTGAGGCTGTCCGACACCACGGTGGCCTCTCAGCCGCCGAGGCCACCCAGCGGGCGATCGCCTCCTTGACCGAGGTCGGCATCCCGGACGCCGAGCGAGTCCTGCGGATGCACCCGCATGAGCTGTCGGGGGGCATGCGGCAACGGGTGATGATCGCGATGGCGCTGATGGCAGAACCCTCTCTGCTCATCGCTGACGAACCCACCACCGCCCTGGACGTGACGATTCAACAGCAGATCCTGGACCTGCTCAAGTCCGCTCAGCGCAGGCACAAGCTGGCGATTCTCTTCATCTCGCACGACTTCGGGGTCGTCCGTGAGGTGTGCGATCGCGTCCTGGTCATGTATCGAGGCCAGATCGTCGAGCAGCTGGCAGTCGCCGAACTCGACGCGGCCCGTCATCCGTATACGCAGAAGCTGCTTGCAGCCGTGCCCGACATCACCAGACCCAATCCGCGCGCCATCGCGTCGAAGGGGCCTGCCCGCCGATTCTCGAGGACTCCAGGATGAGCGTAGTGACCGTCGCAGAGCTCGCCGTCGACTACGGCTCCGGGCGGCGAGCCCGCCGTGTGGTCGAAGACGTGCACCTTGCGATCGATGCCGGTAGCACCTTGGGGCTGGTCGGTGAGTCCGGCTCCGGCAAGTCGACAGTGGCAAGGGCGATCGCCGGCCTGGTGCGTCCCGCCGCGGGGACCATCACACGTCCAACGGGCCGTCGGTCACTGCAGATGGTCTTCCAAGACCCTACGTCGTCGCTCAACCCACGCATGGTCGTCGGTCAAGTCTTCGCCGAGGCACTGAGGGTCGGGGGAAACGAGGCCACGCCCGAGGCGCTCGCCGAGACCGTCCACCTGGAGCCACGACATCTGGAGAAGTATCCGCACGAACTCTCGGGAGGACAGCGGCAGCGCGTGGCGATCGGCCGTGCACTCGCGGTGCGGCCGAGCGTGCTGATCTTCGATGAAGTCACCTCCGCGCTGGACGTCTCGATTCAGAAGTCCATCCTCGACATGCTGCTGGAGCTCCAGGACCGCGCGGGGTTCGGTGCGCTGTTCATCTCTCACGACCTGGCCGTGGTTCGTCAGATGTGCGACGAGACCGCAGTCATGTGTCAAGGACGCATCATCGAGCACGCCTTGACGGAGGACCTCTTCTCGGCTCCCCGGGAGCCATACACACAGAAGTTGCTGGCCGCTGTCCCCGGCTCTCCGTACTCCGCGCCCGAGTCGGACGAACAGCTCGGGCCAGAGGGCGGCACTCAATCCGAGGAGGGCAAGCAGTGAACGCGCTCACCGATCTGGGTCGCCTGCCGGCGCTCGAGCTGGCCGACTGGGCTTTCCGGCACAACCCGGCGCTCATCCCGGTCGCGGGTGCTCCAGTCCTGGAGATGCCAGAGCATGTGGTCGACGCGGTGCGCGTCAGCGCCTCACGCACCCACCCTCGTGAGACACAGGGCGCGTTGTCGCTGCGGCACGCGATCGCCGCCATGGTGCGCGAGCGAGACGGCGTCTGCGTCGATCCCGAGCACGAGCTGCTGGTAGCGCACGGCGCTACACATGCCTTGAGCGTCTGCCTCGGTTCCGTGTGCTCGCCGGGCGACGAGATCATCGTCCCGGCGCCCAGCTACTTCTTCGACGGACCCATTGCGAGGGCCGGGGCTGTTCCTCGTCACGTCGCGGGTACCCCGGGTGAAGCCTGGGCACTCGACATCGCGGGGATCGAAGCCGCCGTCACCGCGCGGACGCGTGCCATCTTGTTGTGCAACCCCGTCAACCCCACGGGGCGGGTCCTCACCTCGGCCGAACTGCGTGCGGTGATCCGGATCGCCGGCCGCCACGGGGCACTGGTGATTGTCGACGAGTCGTTCAGCCACTTCGTCTACGACGGAGCCTTCGTCCCGATCAGCGGATTCCGCGAGGAGTACCCGGAGCTGGTGAGCGTGCAGAGTCTCACCAAGAACTACGCGTTTGCTTCCTGGCGGGTCGGCTACCTGGTCGCTTCGGCTGAGCGGATCCGTACCGCCACCCGGTGCCTGGAGTGGGAAGCCATCCACGTCGGTGCGGTGCCGCAGGCGGCCGCCGAAGCGGCCCTGACCGGACCGCGCGACTGGATCGACCAAGCGATCGGGCAGTATCCCGCGAAGCGGTCGATGATGGTCGGGATCCTGCGCGACGCCGGTTTCCCGGTCGTGACTCCAGCGGGTGGGGTGGCTGCTTTCGCCGACTTCTCCGTCACCGGCCTGAGAGGTCGTGAACTGGAGCGTCACCTGGTGGACCTCGGGATTCTCGCGTTGGCGGGAGACAGGTTCCACGGGCCGGCGAATCATGCCCGGATGTTGTTCGGGGGCGACTTTCCGGCAATCGAGTCAACCGGGCACGCTCTCATGGCGAGCCGGACGGGCCTGCGTACCGGCCACTGAGCACGCCACCTGGTGGCAGTGCGGTGCGAGCCCGCCACCTGCGTGATATCTCAGATGGAGTAATTGGCATATGTTGCCGGCTGTGAAAGCACCGTGTGACAGGAGCAATGAGAGGGACATATGAGCGACGACGAGATGGCCACCGACACACGTGCGGGCGTCACCTGGCTTGTAGCGGCGGACATCGGCGGAACCTTCACCGATCTCATCGCCCTGAGCTCGCGCGGTGAGGTAGTGCCCATGAAAGTACTCTCGACTCCTCCCGACTTCGAGTCGGGGGTGCTCGACGGACTGGGTCTGACGATGACCGCAGGGTCGATCGCGCCTGACGCGGTGTCGGGAATCCTGCACGCGACCACCGTCGCGACAAACACGATCCTGGAAGGTCGCGGGTCACGAACGGCTCTGATCACCACATCGGGCTTCCGGGACGTGCTCGAACTCGGGCGCCTACGCCGACCGTTGCTCTACGACCTGTCCTGGCGCAAGCCGGTGCCGCTCGCGCGACGACGTCATCGCTACGAGGTGCGGCAGCGTATCGCGGCCGACGGGTCGATCCTGCGGGAGGTCGCCGTCGACGAGGTCGGCGAGCTGGCCGACCAGCTCCGTCGTGACGGCGTCGAGGCCGTCGCGGTCTGCCTCATCAACTCCCATGTCCGACCTGATCAGGAACGGCTGGTCACGGAACTGCTGAGGTCGCACCTCCCGGACGTCTACGCCACCGCGTCTGTGGACTTGTCGCCAGAGGCCGGGGAGTTCGAGCGGAGCAGCACGGCCGTCGTCAACTCCTACGTCGGCCCGGTCGTCCGGGACTACGTTCGCGCCCTGGTCTCGGGCCTGCGCTCTCGAGGGGTGGGTGCGCGCTTGGCGATCATGCAGTCTTCCGGCGGACTCCTGGATGCCCAGACCGTCGTGGAGCGGCCGGCTCAAATCATCGAGTCGGGGCCGGCTGCCGGCGTGATCGCCGTCCAGAAGCTGGCCAGGCTCCTGGAGCTGCAGAACGTGGTGGCCTTCGACATGGGAGGCACGACCGCCAAGGCTTCCCTCATCGAGAACGGTCAGCCGTTCGTCGCGACCGACTATGAGGTCGGCGGCGGGATGAACATCACCCGCAGCATGGGCAAGGGTGCCGGTTACGCACTCCGGGTCCCGTCCATCGACATCGCGGAGGTTGGCGCCGGCGGCGGCAGCATCATCGGCGTCGACGCGGCCGGGGTGATGCATGTCGGGCCTGAGAGTGCGGGGTCGCGGCCGGGACCGGCCTGCTACGGACAGGGTGGCACGCAGCCGACACTGACCGATGCGAACGTCGTACTCGGATACATCAATCCGGGGTCCATCGCCGGTGGACGCGTGGAGATCTCGCCCGCACTCGCCCGGCAGTCCGTCGAGCCCGCCGCGGAGACCATCGGGGTCACCGTCGAGGAGGCAGCGCAGGGCGCATACGCAGTGGCGGTGTCGAACATGGTCAAGGCGGTCAAGGCCGTGACCAGTGAGCGCGGGCGGGACCCCCGGGCCGCGACGATGGTGGCCTTCGGGGGCGCGGGACCGCTCTACGGCGCGGCCATCGCGCGAGAGCTCGGTATCGAGAAGGTGGTCGTCCCCGTCCACACAGGTTTGTTCAGCAGTATCGGCCTGCTCGTCGCTGACACCGAATTGGAGATGACTCGTCCGTTCCACTCGGAGATGTCCGATCCGGCCGTTCTGGGCAAGGAGTTCGACGAACTCAGCGATGGCGTCGTCGAGGCCCTCAGGCTCGCGGGGGCCAAGTCCGGGATCGAGACCGAACGTATTCTCGACATGCGCTACCGGGGCCAGCGCTTCGAGCTCCGGGTGCCGCTCGTCGATCGCGAGGTCGACGACGCGCTCCTCAAGAACGCTCGAGCCGACTTCCACGCCGAGCACCTGAGGACCTACGGGCGCGAAGGAACTGACGATCTCGTCGAAATCGTCAACTTGAGGGTCAAGGGGTTCGTCCCGAACCCCATCAGCATCGACGAAGCCCTGCGCCTGCCCAGCGAAGGCGCGGCGACGTCGGCCAGGAACACGCGTCCGTGCTACTTCAACTCGCTGATGCCGACGCCCGTCGTGGAGCGGGCGCACCTGAGCGGTGTCCCGGAGCCCGGGCCGCTGATCATCGAGGACATGGACTCAACCACGGTCGTGCCACCAGGAGCCTCTGCCCGGCTCGACTCCCACAACAACGTGATCATCACGTGGACGAAGGACGAGGACGCAAGCCGATGAGTACATTCACCATTCGGGACGGCGCCGGCTTCGAGGTGTTCCGCAACGCCATCACGGGCCTCGCCGACGAGATGGCGATCACGATCCTCAGGACCGCCCACTCGCAGATCGTCGCCTCGAGCATGGACTTCTCCTCGGCGTTGTGCGACGCCAGAGGCCAGATCGTCGCCCAGGCCAACACCTGTCCGGTGCACCTCGGCTCGATTCCCGATGCGATGGAGGCCGTACTCGACCAGTTCGGTGCCGACCTGTCGGACGGCGATGTCTTCATCCTGAACGATCCCGACCGGGGAGGTATGCACCTGCCGGACATCTTCACCGTCTCGCCGGTGTTCCTGGACGAGCGGCTCCTGGGATTTTCGGTCACCGTCGTCAACCACACCGATGTGGGCGGGTGGGCCGCCGGGTCGATGGCAGTCCAGTCGACATCGATCTTCGCCGAGGGTGTGCAGATCCCACCGGTCCGCCTCGTCAATGGCGGCGTCCTCAACGAGGACCTCCACCAGCTCATCCTGCGCAACGTCCGCGAACCGCATCTGCTTGACGGTGACCTCCAGTCGCAGTTGTCCGCCTGCCATGCCGGTGGTGCGGGCATGCGCGCACTCGCGGTCAAGTACGGCGTCGAGGAGTTCGACCGTCTGTGCGGTGAGCTGCTCAGGTACTCGGAGAGCCTGGTCAGGGCGGCCCTCGTCGAGGCACCCGACGGCGTCTACTCCTTCGAGGACCAGATCGACGACGACGGGATCGAGTCCGGCCCTATCCCCTTCAAGGTCGAGGTCACGCTTGAGGGTGGCGACATCGCCTTCGACTTCACCGGTTCATCGCCCCAGGTCGCGTCCGCGCTCAACGCCACCGCGTCGTTCACTCGGTCTGCGTGCTACGCGGCGCTGCAAGGAGCCCTGGGTTCCGACATCCCCGCGAACAGCGGCTTCTACCGAGCGTTCCGGTTCGTGATCCCGGAGGGGTCCATCCTCTCGGGCCGCCGCCCATCCGCGCGGGGTGCCCGAGGGCTCGTGGGTTACCGGCTGATCGATACCGTGCTGGGCGCGCTCGCGCCGGCGTTCCCTGACCGGGTGCCTGCCGCAGGAGACGGAGGCCCGAACTCGGTCGCCATCGGTGTCGTGGAGGACGACGGGTCATCGGTCATCCTGTGGGACGTGTTGTGCGGCTCGTGGGGCGCCACGGTCGGCGGCGACGGGAACGACGGCATCAGCCCGCTGGGTGCCAACCTGGCGAACACTCCGGTGGAGGAGTTGGAGCAGTCGGGTCACATCCGCATCGACGGGTACGGGTATCTGCCCGACACCGGTGGTCCGGGGACCTATCGCGGAGGAGTCTCGACGTTCCGCGACATGACCGTGCTTCACGACACCGCCACCATGCAGATCCGGTCGGATCGCCGCGACAGCCGCCCCTACGGGCTCGCCGGCGGACTGGAGGGCAGACCCTCGGCGAACGTGCTGAACAGCGGGACACCTGACGAGCAGTTGCTTCCGACGAAGCCGCACCTGACGGTGCGTGGAGGCAGCCGTCACCGGCAGGTGACGGCAGGCGCCGGTGGGTACGGCGACCCGCTCCGTCGAGAGCCAGTGCGTGTGCTGGACGACGTGCTCGACGGCAAGGTCTCCGTCGAGGGAGCCCTGCGGGACTACGGAGTGGTGATCGACCGTGACACCAGTGTCGTCATGGAGCCCGGGACGAGCAACGAGCGGGCCGCGCGCGTGGCCGCGCACTCGGGGGACATGTGACCGCGAACCTGACCGGCAGCTGCTCGGCGCCGGCACGGTTTCCTGGCGATGCCGGTGCACGGCGGTGCGAACACACTCGCCGACGCTGGTCCGGTGACCACGGCGGGCTGCGCTTGCCCGACGCGCACCAACGGCGCGCCGGACAGACTGATCGGGGAAAGCCGTCAGCCCCGTGGATCGGCCGGCCGGCCGGACCGTTCGATCTGGTGGTCGCCGCATACGAGAGCGTGTCGTACATGTGGCGGGGCCAGGCGCATGGGCACGGCCCCCGCACCTGCCGATCCTCTCGCCGTCGTTCACGAGGTGTCGCGCCGGCTGTGCGCGGCCGGCGATCTCGACGACACCGAGTTCGCCACCGTCGTGGCCCGACTCGGCCCGCCCCAGGGGCAGAAAATCGTCTGCCTGGTGGGCCCGCACCGCGCTTTCGCCCCGGCCGCGCCGGTCGCCCGCTCGCCGCTCCCCGACCCAGAAGCAGAGAGGTGGACCACCGTGCTTACTGACGCCGTTCTACGGGACTACCTGCTCCCCGCCTTGCGCCGCCACGGCCCACGCCGGGCACTGGTCGCCGACGGGACGACCTGGACCTACGCCGAGCTGGAGGGGACCGCGCGCAAGCTGGCCGGTCACCTCCTGGACCTCGGTGTCACACCCGGCACACCCGTGGCGCTGATCCTCGGCAACAGCGCCGAGTATGTCATCGCGGACCTGGCGATCGTGCTCCTCGGTGCCGCCAGGGTGCCGCTGAATCTGATGCTCTCGCGAGACGAGCAGGCCTTCATCCTGGCCGACTCCGGGGCACCGGTCTGCCTCGTGCTGAGCGACCGGATGGACGCGGTCGAGGCGGCCCGCACACTCGGTGCCGATCCCCGCCTGGTGATCGTGGGCGGCCCTCGCGACTCCTGGAGGCAGGCCCTCGCGCACCCCCCGCTGACGGCCCTGCCGGCGGTGCCGACCGACGCACCCGCCTTGATCATGTACACCGGCGGCACCACAGGCCGGCCCAAGGGCGTGCTGCACCACCAGCGCGGGACGGCCGCGAACCTGCTGTCTCATCTCCTCGAGATGGAGATCCGGGCCGACGACGTCCTGATGCTCACCTCGCCGCTGCCGCACAGCGCCCAGTTCCTCCTCCAGGCCGCCCTCGCCAAGGGAGCCTCGGTGTTCCTCGAGAACCGCTTCGACCCCGAGCAGGTGCTCGACCGGATCGAGCAGGACCGGGTCACGTACCTCTTCCTCGTACCCACGATGATCTACCGGCTGCTCGACGCGGTGACCGGGCGCAAGACCTTCGACAGCGGTTCCCTGGGCACGATCCTGTACGGCGCGGCCCCGATCACCGCCGACCGCCTGAAGCAGGGGCTGCGCACGTTCGGTCCGGTGTTCATGCAGCTCTACGCCCAGTCCGAGGCACCCAACTTCCTCACCCGGCTTCGCCGCGACGACCACCGGCTCGACCCTGCCGGTATCGCGCGCCTCGCCAGCTGCGGCCAGGCCGTGGTGATGGCGGATGTACGGGTCGTGCGCGAGGACGGGAGTGTCTGCGACCCGAGGGAGGTCGGCGAGGTCACGGCGCTCACGCCGTACACCATGAACGGCTACCTCGGCCGTGACGCCGAGACGGCCGAGGTCCTGCGCGGCGGCCGGCTGTACACCGGAGACCTCGGATACCTCGACGAGGACGGCTATCTGTACCTGGTCGACCGTAAGAAGGACATGATCATCACCGGCGGACTCAATGTGTACTCGGGCGAGGTCGAGCAGGCGCTCTCCCAGATCCCCGGAGTCAAGCACGTCGCCGTGGCCGGCATCCCGCATCCCGACTGGGGCGAAGCGGTGGTGGCCTTCGTCGTACCGGACGGCACCGAGGTCACCCCCGTGTCCGTCACCGAGGAGGCCCACGGGCGGCTGACAGCTTACAAGCGCCCCAAAGCGGTCGTGTTCGTCCCCGCCCTGCCGATGACCTCTGTCGGCAAGGTCGACAAGAAGGAACTGCGAGAAAGCTGGACCGAATGGTGACACGTGAGGCGCCGCTGATCCTGGGCTGGGGACACACCCCGTTCGGGAAACAGCCGGACCACACCCTCGAATCCTTGATCGTGACGGCCGGCCGGTCAGCGCTGGCGGACGCATCGGTCGACCCGGGGGAGATCGACCTGGTGGTCCTCGCACACTACAACTCGGGCATGAACCCGCTGGGATTCCCCTCGTCCCTGGCGCTGCAGATCGACGACGCTCTGTTCGGGGTACCGGCCATACGCGTCGAGAACGCCTGCGCCTCTGGTTCCACCGCGGTTCATGTGGCGCTGAACCATCTGCTCGCCGGTACCGCCCGCAGGGCGTTGGTGATCGGCGCGGAGAAAATGAGCGGCGTGCCCGCTGCCACCGTGGGAGCGGCGCTGCTCGGTGCCGACTACGAGATGGCCGGCAAGACCTCCGACACCGGTTTCGCCGGGCTGTTCGCGCGGGTCGCCGTCGAGTACGAGCGCCGCCACGGACCGGTCGGGGACATTCTCGGAGCGATCGCCGCGAAGAGCCACCGGCTGGGGGCGCGCAGCCCGTTCAGTCACCTGCGCAAGGAGCTGAGCGAGGAGTTCTGCTCCACCGTCTCCGAGCAGAACCCGATGGTCGCCGCGCCTCTGCGCCGTACCGACTGCTCCCCTGTTTCCGACGGTGCCGCGGCACTGGTCCTCGGCTGGGAGCCGACCTCGGCGCACCACCCGGCCGTGCGGGTCGCCGGCTGGGCGCACGCGAGCGACCATCTGCCCGCCGCGCGGCGGGACGCACTGGCCTTCGCGGCCACCGAACTCGCCTGGAACCGCGCCCTGACGGGATCGGGCGTGCGGGTTTCGGACCTGGACCTGATCGAGCTGCATGACTGCTTCACCATCGCCGAGCTCAACCTGTACGAGGTGATCGGGCTCGCGCCACGTGGTGAGGGACGGCGGGTCCTGGAGGACGGCACGGTCCTGCCCGGTGGGAGGCTGCCCGTGAACCCGTCCGGCGGGCTGAAATCGAAGGGGCATCCCGTCGGTGCCACCGGTGTCTCCCAGCATGTGCTCGTCTCCATGCAGCTGACGGGGACCTTCCCCGGCGCGCAGATCTCGGACGCGCGCCTCGGCGCGGTGCACAACATGGGCGGCCTCGCCGTCGCGAACCACGTCAGCGTGCTGGCGGCAACCGAGTAAGCAACCAGCCAGTATCTCCATATGAGCGCACTGTGGTCGACACATCTCGAACTCCCATTGCTGGGCGTAGTGGGCGGCAAGGCCGAACAGGGTCTGCGCCGGATCCTGCGGAACGTCACTCCGCGTCGGCCTGCGCTCCGCGCGCCCGCCCGGCACCGAGTCCGGCCAGGAGTTTCCGGCTCCATCCCCGAGGTCACGTCATAAGCGGTCGGCCTTCACCGGGTCCCACCGACTGGTCACGCCCCGGGCCGACGCCCGCCGTCACCCCGCCACCGCGCCGGTGGGCCTCTGTCATCAGCGGTGGGAACACGAATCCGCGTGCTACGCGCTCCGCGACACAATCATGAACGGCGCTGTTGTCTCAGCATCGTGATCCTTGAAGCTGAGGGCGATCGCGTCGATCTCGCCACGGTCCGGGTGGACGACCGACAGGCACAGACCGCCGTAGGTGTCCGCGTAGATATCGAGCCGGTGCTATCGGCGTGGGCCGGGCAGGGCCGGGGGGCTGGTGGTGCTCCAGCGCGGAACGCCCGCCGCGGGCAGGGCGGCCGGGCGGTGGGAAGCAGCCCGCCGTACGTCGAGCGGCGTCGGCACCGCCGGGTGAGGCGGGCCGGTCGACGGACTCCCCCGCCCACAGATGCCAGCGGGCGTCGCGGGTCGTCAGTTCCACTTCGGGGTTGAGATTGCCGGTGGTGAATTCCAGGCAGGCCAGCTTGTCGGGTGACTGGATCGCGAAGACGTTCCAGCGGGGGTGCTCGAACTGCCAGCCGCGGTCGATGAGCGGCACGACCGCGAGGAACGGGTCACGGTTCGCGTGGCCGGGGTCGGGCGCGGTGAGGTAGGTGTCCGGACCGTGCTCGTAGGCTGTGGCGAGGGCGGTGGTGAACGCCTGGACGAACTCGACGGGGACGCGGTCGTTGAAACAGACGCCCCAGGTCGGCGGTCCGAATGGGTCGTTGTAGGCGTTGATGCGCCACAGGCCGTCGTCGTCGCCCTCCGGCAGGTAGCCGAGGCGGACTTTCCGGTCTGGTGCGGTGACGTAGACGTTGGCGAGGTCGTCGCGCCGCAGCTCCCAGCCAAGCGCCGGCAGGGGTTCGAGACCGGGATCGCCGATCCCGGTGGTGCCGACGGGATGGCGCGGGGAGACAAACACATCCCCGTCCAGTTCATCGTCTTACGGTTCAGGTTGAGGCATGGGTGTCCAGGGTGGCTTGGTCAGCGGCTGTGGGTGGCGCTCCGGTCGGGGGCTGCGGGCGGCAGTGCAGGAGCCGTCGCCGCGGCTTCCGTCCGCTCCGGCGCGCGGTCCGCGGCAGGCTCGGCCGCTAGGGCGTGTTTTAGAAGTAGCGTCGTCCGCCCACTGGGGGGCCCACGGCGTCTGGTGCGTGCGATCGCAAGGCGGAGGATCAGCCCCGTAGATGGACCGGACGTACTTGGATGACTCCGACAACGCGGCGAGCGCGCGTGCCAGGCGTCGTGGGCCAGACGGGACTTCTCAAACACGCCCTAGGTAGGGGCCCAGTGTCTTAAGGCTGCCGTGTCGGGGACATCGATACCAACCAGTGGATCTGGACCGTGCGGCGCCAGACCACACCCGCGCCCGGCGGGCTGACCGACAAGGGCACCAAGGGCAAGCGGGCCCGCAAGGTTCCCATCGTCGAGGAGATCCGCCCCCTCGTCGCCCAGCGCATCCTGTCCGCCGGCCCGAATCCCGACGCCCGCCTGTTCACCGGCCCACGCGGCGGACGCATCTCCACCGCCGTCCTGCGCGACGCCACCCACTGGGACGACGTGGTCACCAAGCTCGGCTACGAACACCTGCGCCGCGACGACCTCCGGCACACCGGACTGACCTGGTTCGCCGACGCCGGAGTCCAGGCACACGTCCTCCGCAGGATCGCCGGCCACGGATCACTGACAACCACCCAGCGCTACCTGTACCCGGACGTACACACCTGGTCCCCGACAACGATCAAGGGCCGGTCTCGGATCTCTCCGAAACCGGCCCCGATCTGCGACTCTCACGAGTCGGGACGACAGGATTTGAACCTGCGACCCCTTGACCCCCAGTCAAGTGCGCTACCAAGCTGCGCCACGTCCCGTTGGTCCGCCGTTCAGGAGTTCCCCCCGGCGGCCACAGTGGAGAACATTACCCCACCCCGGACCGGCGGCGGGCCGTCCGAGAGGCGGGAGGGGCGGGAGACAATCGGGGTATGACGGAGAACCGGCGGGACCGAGACGTCGAGGGGCGGGCGCGGAACGCACGGCCGCGGGACGGGCTGGGGCGGCCGTTGCCCTACGGGGCGCCGGGGGTCGAGCGGCAGCCCGAAGGGGTGGTGCGGGCGCCCAGTGAGACGTTGCGGGAGGCGCAGCGGCTGCTCGACGCGGGGATGCCGTTCCACGCGCACGAGGTGTTCGAGGACGCGTGGAAGTCGGGGCCCGGCGAGGAGGAGGCGCTGTGGCGGGGGATGGCGCAGCTCGCGGTGGGGCTGACGCACGCCGCCCGGGGCAATCCGACGGGCGGGGCGCGGCTGCTGCTGCGGGGCGCCGAGCGGATCTCCGGGTACGGGGCGCCGTACGGGATCGACGTCCCCGGGCTGACCGCCTGGGCCCGTGAGCTGGCGGAGCGTGTCGCGGACGGGCCGGTGGACCCCGCCGCCGAAGCCCCGCGTCTGACGAGGCGAGTCCGGTGACAGCGGGCCGTCAGTCCTCGACCAGGACCACCTCCAGCGTGCGCGGGCCGTGGACGCCCTCGACGCGGTCCAGCTCGATGTCACTCGTGGCGGAAGGACCCGAGATCCAGGTCAGCGGACGGGTCGGGTCGAGGCGGGGCATGGCCTGCGGTACGGACGCGACGACCTGTTCCGGCGCCCGTACGACACAGATGTGGTGGTCCGGGATGAGTGAGATACGGCGCCGGCCCTGATCGGGGCTCCCGTCCAGGACGATCGTGCCGGTCTCCGCGATGGCCACGGCGCAGCCGGTGACGACGCTGTCCACCTCGTCCAACTCCCCGGCGGTGGACGCCTCCCGGTCATGGATCCGGGTCGGATCGGCGGCTGCGAGCCACGACGGGGGCAGGCCCGGCGGTACGAGCACCGTACGGGAACCGTGCTCGGCGAGCAGGCGCATCAGCAGGTCGGTGAGCCCGGCGGAGTCGGTGCGGTGGACGACGGCCCGGTAGTCGGCGAGGTTCTCGGCCAGCAGGTCGATCATCCCGGCGTCGGGCGTGTGCGTGTCGAGATAGCCACGGGTGACCTCCGGGGCGTCCGGCGCGTCGGCGACGGCCGCGCGGACCCTGGCGAGGATGCGCTCACGCGAGCCCGAGCCCGATCGGGGACCTGGTTGAGGGGTGAGCGCGGGGTCGGTGCTCATCAGGGCTTCTTCCCCTCCGTGTTGGGCTTGCGGTTCTTCTTCCACCAGTCCCGGAACGGCTCCGCCGGCAGCTCCGGCAGCTCCCTGCTCCGCGTCCACGCCCCGGCGCCCGGCAGCTTCGACGGGTGCAGCTTGCGCGTCTTCGACGCGGCCCGCTCCCCCGCCCCCAGCACGCCGGGACGGTCGAGTACCCACCCCGCCGCCTTCATCGCGGCCTTCTCGATCCGGTGGCCCTTGCCGCCCTGATCGGCGACCCGTTCCCGGAGGTGCACCAGTACCTCGGGGATGTCGATCGCGACCGGGCACACCTCGTAACAGGCACCGCACAGCGACGAGGCGTACGGCAGTGAGGCGTCGATCTCGCTCTGGGTGCCCCGGAGTTGGGGGCTGAGGATCGCGCCGATCGGCCCCGGGTAGACGGAGCCGTACGCGTGCCCGCCGGCCCGCTCGTACACCGGGCAGACGTTGAGACAGGCCGAGCAGCGGATGCAGCGCAGCGCCTGGCGGCCGACCTCGTCGGCGAGGGTGGCGGTGCGGCCGTTGTCGAGGAGGACGAGGTGGAAGGTCCGCGGGCCGTCGCCGTCGGTGGTCCCCGTCCAGGTCGACGTGTAGGGGTTCATCCGCTCGGCGGTCGAGGAGCGCGGCAGCGTCTGGAGGAAGACTTCCAGGTCCCGCCAGGTCGGTACCACTTTCTCGATGCCCACGACGGAGATCAGCGTCTCGGGCAGCGTCAGACACATCCGGCCGTTGCCCTCGGACTCGAAGACGACGAGCGTGCCGGTCTCGGCGACCATGAAGTTGGCGCCGGAGATGCCGACCTTCGCGCGCAGGAACTTCTCCCGGAGGTGGAGCCGTGCGGCCTCGGCGAGGTCCGCGGGGGTGTCGGAGAGCCCCTTGGGCGCGGCGCGGCCCCAGTCGGCCATCTTCGTGCGGAATATGTCCCGGATCTCGCCGCGGTTGCGGTGGATGGCGGGGACGAGGATGTGGGAGGGCCGGTCGTCGCCGAGTTGGACGATGAGTTCGGCGAGGTCGGTCTCGTACGCCGCGATGCCTTCGGCCTCCAGGGCCTCGTTGAGTCCGATCTCCTGGGTGGCCATCGACTTGACCTTGACGACCTCGGTCTCGCCGGTGGCCTTGATCAGGTCGGCGACGATCCGGTTGGCCTCGTCGGCGTCGGCCGCCCAGTGGACGGTGCCGCCGGCCGCGGTGACCTGGGTCTCCAACTGGAGGAGATAGCGGTCGAGATGGCGCAGCGTATGGTCCTTGATCTGCTTCCCGGCCTCGCGCAGCTCGGCCCAGTCGGCGAGTTCGGCCACCGCCTTGGCGCGCTTGTCGCGGATGGTGTGGGTGGCGTGGCGCAGATTGCCGCGCAGGGTCTGGTTGTGCACGGCCTCCTTGGCGGCCCGCGGGAAGGACGGCATACCGACGAACGTCCCGCTCATACGAGGGGCTCCTCTCGGGTGCTCGCCAGGATGTCGGCGAGATGCAGGGCGCGCAGCGGTGCTTCCTCGCGGCGCAACACGCCCCCGATGTGCATCAGGCAGGAGTTGTCGGCGCCGCACAGGACGTCGGCGCCGGTGGAGACGGCGTTGCTGACCTTGTCCTGGCCCATGGCGGTCGATACATCTGAGTTCTTCACGGCGAAGGTGCCGCCGAAGCCACAGCACTCGTCGGCGCCTGGCAGCTCGCGCAACTCCAGTCCCTCAACGGCCTCCAGGAGGCGGCGCGGTCTGTCGCCGAGGCCGAGGAGGCGCAGGCCGTGGCAGGAGGGGTGGTAGGTCACCGTGTGCGGGAAGTACGCGCCGACGTCGGTCACTCCGAGGACGTCGACGAGGAATTCGGTGAGTTCGTAGGTACGGGCGGCGAGGGCCGCGGCCGAGGCGTCGCCGATCTTCGGGTAGTGCTGCCGGACCATGGCGGCACAGGATCCCGAGGGGGTCACCACGTACTCGTACCCCTCGAAGGCGGCTGCGGTGCGGCGTACGAGCGGCTCCGTCTGCGCGCGGTAGCCGGTGTTGTACTGGGGCTGGCCGCAGCAGGTCTGCGCCTCGGGGAAATCGACCTCCACCCCGAGGCGTTCGAGGAGCCGCACGGTCGCGATCCCGGTGGACGGATACACCGCGTCGTTGACGCAGGTGACGAACAGGGCGGCACGCATGGCCGGAGCATATGCGGTGACCTGCGGCGAACGTAAGACCCACGCAGACATCCGATGTCTCAAGGGGGCGGGAAGACTCTCGGCCCCATGAGGCAGACTCGGCCCGGTGAGACAGATCTATGTGATCGGCATCGGCGCGGGCGACCCCGATCAGCTGACCCTCCAGGCGGTCAAGGCGCTGAACCGGGTGGACGTGTTCTTCCTCCTCGACAAGGGCGAAGCGAAGGCGGACCTGATCCGGCTGCGGCACGACATCCTCGCGGAGCACATCACGGACGGCCGGGAGTACCGGCTGGTGGAGGCGCGCGACCCGGACCGCGACCGGACCGCCGGCGGCGCCGACTACTCCCCCGCCGTCGGCGACTGGCGCACCAAACGCGCCGGCATCTACGAGCGGATGATCACCGACGAACTGGGTGAGGACCAGGTCGGGGCGTTCCTGGTGTGGGGCGACCCGTCGCTGTACGACTCCACTCTCGGCATCCTGGACGAGATCCTGGCGCGCGGCACGGTCGTCTTCGAGCACGAGGTGATCCCGGGCATCAGCAGCGTCTCGGCCCTGCTCGCCAAGCACCGCATGGGGCTGAACCGGGTGGCGCGCCCGGTGCAGATCACCACGGGCCGGCGGCTGGCGGAGGCGTGGCCGGAGGGGGTGGACGACGTGGTGGTGATGCTGGACGGTCACCAGTCGTTCCGCCACTACCTGGCGGAGGACCCGGTCATCCACTGGGGCGCGTACGTCGGGACGCCGGACGAGATCCTGGTCTCGGGGCGCCTCTCGGAGGTCGCGGACCGGATCGTGGAACTACGGGCGGAGGCCCGCGCCCGGAAGGGCTGGATCATGGACACGTATCTGCTGCGCCGGGACTAGGGGGTGTCTTGTGGATCTTGCCGGGCTCGCGGTCCCTGGTCCCTGATCCGGCCTGATCCACAAGACACCCCCTGAGCCCGAGCCGGGCGAGCGCCGCTCGTACGTCGGGGACTTCCGGTACGCCCTCGGGTGCGGGCGGCCGTTCGATCATGACCACGGGCAGGCCGAGTTCGCGGGCGGCAGTGAGTTTCGCGGCGGTGGCCGGGCCGCCGCTGTCCTTGGTGACGAGGACGTCGACGCGGTGTTCGAGGAACAGCGCCCTCTCGCCTTCGAGGGTGTACGGGCCCCGGTCGAGCAGGATGTGTGTGCTGCGGGGCAGGGGCGGCTCGGGCGGTTCCACGCTGCGTACGACAAAGTGCGACCCGTCCAGTTCGGGCCCTGCGAAGGCGGCGAGCCCCTGACGCCCGGTGGTGAGGAAGACGCGTCTGCCGCCCAGCAGGGCGAGTTGCGCGGCGGCGTCCGCGAGCGAGCGGACGGGGTGCCTGCGGTCCCGCGGGTCCACGGGCCAGCCGGGCCGGCGCAGAGCGAAGAACTGGGTGCCGGTATCGGCCGCCGCCTGGGCGGCGTGGGCGCTGATGGCGGCGGCGAAGGGGTGCGTGGCATCCACGAGGACGTCGATACGGTGCTGCCGCAGCCACGCGGCGAGGGCGTCGGGCCCGCCGAATCCTCCGACACGGACGTCCCCGGCGACGGGAGTGCTCGGGTTGGCGACGCGCCCGGCGAGCGAGGTGGTGACATGCGCGTGCGGGGCTTCTGCGGCGAGCGCGTCGGCGAGCCGCCGGGCTTCGCCGGTACCACCGAGGATGAGCACGCGCGGGTGGGGCATGGGGACGAGGCTACGGGGGCGGTACGGCTCCGAGAAGGCGGGCCCGGGTACGTCTGGCCGCCTCCCGTCACGAGGTGAGTCACACCGATCGGGCCGCGCCCCCAATGAGCCGTCATAACATGGCACTTGGGGAACGGCGCAGGTCGGATGCCGTCGTCGACAAGGAGGACCGAGGTCATCAGGAACCGTATCGCTGCCGTGTTCGGGGCCGCTCAGGGAAGCGGTTATCTGTTCTCCGCGCGTCTTGTCCTCACCGCGCGGCATCTCCTGGACGAGCGCGTGGAAACGACGGTCGTCGTGCCCGACGGACGCGGCCGGATCCGCTGCCGGACCGTGTGGGTCGGCGAAGTCGATGAGGGCGATGCGGCGTTGTTGCTCGCGGACGAGGACTTGGTGACGCCTGCAAGCGCCGAGGGGTTCGAACCCAACCGATTCGGACGCATCCAGGGTATCGTTCCGGTCCCGAATTGCTACGCCCTCGGATATCCCCGAGTACAGCGTTACGACGGCGAGAAGCTGGACACAGAACAGTTCCTGGGAACGATCAACCCGGGTTCCGGAAGTAGGCGCGACGAATACGTCGTGGAAGGGACAGGGACACCACCGGCCGTACGGGAGGACGGCGAGTCACCTTGGGCCGGGATGTCCGGAGCACCGGTCTTCTCGGGCAGACATCTCTTCGGCATGATCACCAAGGACTCGGCAGGCTGGCAGCACAGCCGCCTCCACGCGGTTTCGTTACAGAGGCTCTTCCAAGCCGTGAGCTTCCACCTCGTCTATCGGAAATACAGCCCTGAGCCCCTGGTCTTCGCGCCGCTGCGTCAAACCCGCGACAACTCCGCCGAGTTCGAGGGACGCTACCGCTCCTATGTCGCCGAGACGTTCGGCGAACTGAGCATCTTCGGCCTGGACTTCAGCCGGTCCGAGCACGCGCAGTGGCCACTCGACTCCGCCTATCTGAGCCTTGAACTCGTCCATAACCACGGGGAGGACGACAGGGCAGGCACGGCGCCCGAGCGCGGCCGGGTCGAGACCTCGCTGCGTGGCCGGCGGCGCGTGCTCCTGCGGGGTACGGCCGGGTCCGGCAAGACCACCCTCATGCAGTGGCTGGCGGTCAACGCCGCGCGGGACTCGTTCGGGGATCAGCTTTCCCACCTCGGCGGACATGTCCCCGTCGTGCTGCCGCTGCGCACCCTCGTGCGCGGCGCCGCGCTGCCCGCACCGGCGGAGTTCCTGAGCGCGGCGGGGCATCCGCTGAGCCCGCCCGAAGGGTGGATGGACGCGGTACTGACCGAGGGTCGCGGACTCCTCCTGGTGGACGGCGTGGACGAGATGCCGGAGGCGGACCGCGCGCGGACGAAGGAGTGGCTGCTCAAGCTGCTCACCGCCTACCCGCATACGGCCGTGGTGGTGACCACCCGGCCGACCGCCGTGGATGACGGATGGCTGAGCCGTAAAGCCTTCGCCGAGTTCCAGCTGCTGCCGATGAACCACCAGGACGTCACCTCGTTCGTACGGCGCTGGCACACCGCGGCGCGTTCGATCACCCCACGGGTGTCCGAGCGGGCCGAACTCGACGCCTACGAGGAGCAGTTGTTGTCCGCGCTGCCCCGGAAGCAGGATCTGGCCAGGCTCGCCACCAACCCCCTCATGTGCGCGATGATCTGCGCCCTGCACCGGGACAGGCGCGGTTTCCTGCCGGACAGCAGGATGAAGCTGTACGGCGCCGCGCTGACCATGCTGCTGGTGCGCCGCGACAGCGAACGGGCGGTCGGGGCGCCGGAGGGTCTGGTGCTGTCCGAGGAGGCACAGCAGAAGATCCTTCAGGAGATCGCCTATTGGATGATCCGCAACGAGATCGCGGAGGCGGAGCTGGAGGACGTGGTCGCACTGATCGCCCGGCTGCTTCCGGCCATGCCACAAGTCGCGACCCCCGAGGAGGCGCCCCGGGTCTTCCGGTTCCTCCTGCACCGAAGCGGTCTCCTGCGCGCGCCGACGGCGACGACCGTGGACTTCATTCATCGGACGTTTCTGGACTATCTGGGGTCACGGGCGGCGGTCGAGGCACAGGACATCAATCTGGTCGCCGCGCATGCCCACGAGCCGCAGTGGGAGGACATCGTCCGGATGGCTGTGGGCCACGCTCGGGACGGTGAACGGGCGGCGCTGCTGAAGCAGTTGGTGGCCCGGGGGGACGGTGTTCCCGACTCCTCGGACCGCAACCGAGCGCGGATTCATCTGCTGGCAGCCGCCAGTCTGGAACACGCGACGAGCCTCGATCCGGAGGTGCGTGCGGAGGTTGAGAAGCGGGCCGCCGCCTTGATTCCGCCCCGGAACCGAGATGAGGCGGAGTGGTTGTCCGAGGCCGGCCCGCTCGTGCTGGATCTGCTGCCGGGGCCGGAGGGGCTGTCCGACCAGGAAGCGGCGGCCGTGGTGAGTACCGCGCAACTCATCGGCGGAGAGCACGCGTTGGAGGTGCTCCGTGAGTACGCGGAGCACCCGGCGGGCGAGGTTCGGGGCGAACTCGTCTCCACCTGGTCGACATTTGACGCCACGACCTTCGCCGAGCTTGTTCTCGCCCGTGTCGACACCACCGAACTGACGATCTCGGTACGCTCCGCGGAACAGCTCGCCGCCCTCCATCTGGTGGGCGACACATACGGTGTGATATTCCAGGGGCCCTTGAGTCCCGAGGGAATGGCGACCGCCGCCGGGGCGGTGGGCGCCCACCAGATCGCTGTCATCAACAACCAGCGGATCAAGAACCTCCGGGCGTTCGCCGCGAAGGCGGTCTCGGTGAACGATCTGGCCCTGATGGGATGCGATGAGGTCAACGACTACCACGCCGCCGCAGACCTCGGACTGACCGAACTCACACTGGATCTGACCGTCGGCCGGATGCCGTCCGGACTGGACGCCGTCACCAGCCTGAAGACCTTGGCGTTCAACCTGACGGGCCGTTCGGGAAAGCCGTCGGACATACTGGGCCTGCCCGCCGATCTGCCGAGGCTTCCGTCCGTCACTCGGTTTGAACTCTCCCTGTACATGCGCGCGAACGCCGACGCCCGTTCGCTCCATGAGCACTTTCCCAACCTGCGGGAGATTCACCTGGAGTTGAGTTCGGGGGAACCCGTCACCTTGGACCTCTCGGCCCTGACCTGGGTGCCCGAGGTCCACATCGACCATGTGAGCGGCCCCGTACGTGTCAAGGGCGACAAACTGGTCAACGCCCGCTACCAGTTCCCGCCTCCGAAGGACCCCTCATGACCACCCCCGACGACCTCCCCCGCATCGACCTCACCCAAGCCGTCCAAGTCGTCCGCGACCAGCTCATGGCCGCCGCCTCGAACAGCACAGGCCAGGACCTCCGCTTCGATGTCGGGGAGATCCAGATGGAGTTCGCCGTCGAGCTACGGCGCGACACCCGCGTCAAGGGCGGCGTCAAGGCCTGGGTGGTCTCCGCCGACGCCGACACCGGTCGCGGCACCGCCCACACCCACAAGGTCGCCTTCACGCTCAAGCCCAAGGACGCCCGCACCGGCGGGGACTGGGAGATCGGCAACGCCGGGCCCGACGCCGACGTCTCCGCCTTCGGGTCCGGCGACAGCTGACGGGCTACGCCCCCCAACCCGACTGTTCCCCGCCCACCCGGTCCGACACGATCTTCTTGCCGTAGCCCGACGCGTGGTACGCCGCCACCGGGTCCGCGTCCGCTCCCAGTTCGGTGCGGGCCTCGGCCACCAGAGGGCGGACGTCCGTGTTGTAGGCGTCCATCAGTGCCGCGTTGGCTGCCAGGACGTCACCGTCCCGCTGGGCCGCGGCCAGCGCCTCGGCGTCGATCAGCAGGGCCTTCGCCGTCGCCTCCTGGACGTTCATCACCGAGCGGATGACCGCGGGGACCTTCTCCTCGATGTTGTGGCACTGGTCGAGCATGAAGGCGATGTCCGGTGTGAACCCGCCGCCCCTGATGACCTCGTACATGATCCGGAACAACTGGAACGGGTCGGCGGCGCCGGCCATGAGGTCGTCGTCCGCGTAGAAGCGGGAGTTGAAGTCGAAGCCGCCGAGCTTTCCCTCCCGCAGCAGGATCGCGACGATGAACTCGATGTTCGTGCCGGGCGCGTGGTGGCCGGTGTCGACCACGACCTGGGCCTTCTCGCCGAGGCGCAGACACTGGGCGTAGGCCGTACCCCAGTCGGGGACGTCCATGGTGTAGAAGGCGGGCTCGAAGAGTTTGTACTCCACCAGCATCCGCTGGTCGTCGCCGAGCCGTTCGTACACGGCGTCCAGCGCCTCGGAGAGGCGGTCCTGGCGGGCGCGGATGTCGTCCTGGCCGGGGTAGTTGGTGCCGTCGGAGAACCAGAGCTTGAGGTCGCGCGACCCCGTCGCGTCCATGATGTCGACGCACTCCATCAGATGGCCGAGCGCCTTGCGGCGCACCGCCGCGTCCGGGTGGCAGACGCTGCCGAGCTTGTAGTCGTCGTCCTGGAAGACGTTCGCGTTGATGGTGCCGAGCCGCAGGCCGCGCTCCTGGGCGTACGCGGCCAGGGCGCCGTAGTCGTCGACCCTGTCCCACGGGATGTGGAGCGCGACCGTGGGCGCGACACCGGTGTGGGCGTGTACGCGGGCCGCGTCGTCCAGTTTCTCCCTGGGGGTACGCGGGACACCGGGCCTGGCGAAGACCTTGAACCGGGTCCCGCTGTTGCCGTACGCCCACGACGGTGTCTCGACAGCCTGCGTCATGAGGGCCGCCTTCACGGCGGAGATGTCGGATCGGCGGCTCGTCATCTACCAACGCTCCATTCAACAGACCATGAATCGATTCACCATGGCCGATGATGAGCCGGGCCAACCTGCCTGTCAAGGCCCCGACTCGCGCGCAGCGCGCACACCGCTCCTCCATAGCGAAAAGACGAGGGTTTCCCGTGCACGCCCATTGACTCGAACCGCTCGGCACGTCTAGCTTCCGGAAAAGTTGAATCCTTTCATGATTGAGACATCGACACGGCCGCTACAGCCGAGGAGCCCGTCATGGAAAAGCCCGACAAGGGCCCCGCCCCTGTCCTGGCGCTGAGGGGAGTCTCCAAGACCTTCGGAGCCGTACGGGCCCTGCACGACGTCTCCCTGGATCTGCGGCCCGGTGAGATCCACGCCCTGGCCGGCGAGAACGGTGCGGGCAAGTCCACTCTGATCAAGACTCTCGCCGGAGTCCACCGCCCCGACGAGGGAAACATCCTGCTCGCCGGCGAGCCCGTCGTCTTCCACGGCCCCGCCGACGCGAGGGACGCCGGGATCGCCGTCATCTATCAGGAGCCGACGCTCTTCCCCGATCTCTCCATCGCCGAGAACATCTTCATGGGCCGTCAGCCACGGCGTTCGGCCCGGCGTATCGACCGCAAGGCCGTCCACCGTGCGACGGCCGACCTGATGACCAGACTCGGGGTGGCGCTCGACCCCCGGCGGCCCGCGCGCGGACTGTCCATCGCGGACCAGCAGATCGTCGAGATCGCCAAGGCGCTCTCCTTCGACGCCCGTGTCCTGATCATGGACGAGCCCACCGCCGCGCTCACCGGCAGCGAGACCGCGCGGCTGTTCTCCGTCGTACGGACGCTGCGGGCCGAAGGCGCGGCGGTGCTGTTCATCTCGCACCGGCTGGAGGAGATCTTCGGCCTCTGCTCGCACGTCACGACGCTGCGCGACGGCCGACACGTCGCCTCCGAGCCGCTCGACGGACTCACCGAGGACGACCTCGTGCGCCGGATGGTCGGCCGTGAGCTGGACGACCTGTATCCCAAGGCGGCGGCCGAGCCCGGCTCGACCGTCCTGTCGGTGAGCAGGCTGACCCGCGAAGGCGTCTTCAGGGACGTGTCGTTCGAGGTACGGCGGGGTGAGATCGTCGCCCTCGCCGGGCTGGTGGGGGCGGGCCGCAGCGAGGTCGCGCAGGCGGTCTTCGGTGTGGACCGCGCCGACGCGGGCGAGGTGAAGGTCGACGGCCGAGTCCTGCCCGCCGGTTCACCGACGGCGGCGATGGACGCGGGGCTCGCGCTCGTCCCCGAGGACCGGCGGCTGCGCGGTCTGGTGATGGAGATGTCCATCGAGCGCAACATCGGCCTGACGGGGCTGCGCGACGTGCGCCGCCGCGGTCTGGTCAGCCGGGCGCTCGAACACGGGCGCGCGGCCGACTGGGCGGTGAAGCTCCAGCTCAAGTACAGCAGGCTCGCCGATCCGGTGTCGGTCCTGTCCGGTGGCAATCAGCAGAAGGTCGTCCTGGCGAAGTGGCTGGCCACCGACCCGGCCGTGCTGATCGTCGACGAGCCGACGCGCGGAATCGACGTCGGTACGAAGGCCGAGGTCCACCGGCTGCTCTCGTCACTGGCCGCGGACGGACTCGCCGTCCTGATGGTGTCGTCCGATCTCCCCGAGGTGCTGCGCATGGCCGACCGGATCCTCGTGATGCACGAGGGACGGCTCACCGCCGAGATACCGCGTGAGCGGGCGACGGAGGAGACCGTGATGGCCGCGGCCACCGGCCGTGCGCCGGACACGCCACCCACCTCCGGCGACGCACCCGCCGGCACCGGACGTACGGCGGCGAAGGAGCCGACGCCATGACCACCACGCTCGACAAACCCATCCCCGATCCCACTCCCGGGCCCGGCCCCGAGGCCCCCGCCGATGAGGGCAGGTCCGCCCGGTCACTCGTCGACGCCGTCTTCCGCGCCCGGGAGATCGCGATCGGCGGCGCCCTCGCGCTGCTGATCCTCGGCACCTGGCTCGCCAACCCCGGCTTCCTCGACGACCAGGGCATCAAGGACCTGCTTCTCAACTCCTCGATCCTGGTCCTGCTCGCCGTCGGTCAGTCCGTGGTCGTGATGACCCGCAACATCGACCTGTCGGTCGGCTCGGTCGTCGGGCTCACGGCCTTCGCCTGCGGCCACTTCGTCTCCGGCACCGACCACAGCGCGCTCACCGTCGTCCTGCTCGGCATCGGGCTCGGCACGGTCTGCGGACTCGTCAGCGGCGCGCTCGTCAGCTTCGGCCGGGTGCCCGCGCTCGTGGTGACGCTCGGCATGCTCTACATCATCCAGGGCATCGACCACGCCTGGGCGCACGGCGAGCAGATCAACGCCGTGAACGTCCCCGACGGTGTGCTCTCCCTCGGCTCCGGCAGCGTCCTCGGTATCCCGTATCTGCCGCTGATCTCCGCCGCCGTACTCGCCGCGACCGGCTACTTCCTGCGTACCTACCGCAGCGGCCGTGAGCTGTACGCGATCGGGTCGAGCCCGGAGGCCGCACGGCTGGCGGGCATTCCCGTACGGCGCCGGATCCTGGCCGCCTACGCGTTCTCCGGCGCCGTCGCGGGCTTCGCGGGCGCGCTGTGGCTCGCGCGCTTCGGCACCGTCGTCGCGGACGCGGCCAACGGCTGGGAGCTGACCGTCGTCAGCGCCGTCGTCGTCGGCGGCGTCGCCATCACGGGCGGCACGGGCAGCGTCTGGGGCGCGGCGCTCGGCGCGCTGCTGCTCACCACCATCGGCAGCGCACTGGTCGTCCTCAAGGTCGACTCCTTCTGGCAGCAGGCCATCACCGGCGTGCTGCTGCTCGCCGCGATCACCACGGACCGCGTCTTGCAGGTGCGTACGACCAGCGCGCTCAGGAAGAGGAGCCGGCGATGACCGCGAAGACGAACCCCATGGCACAGGCGAAGACGACACGGCCAGCACCGGCGTCCCTGAGCAGATATCTGCGCTGGGACACGGCCGTCGGCATCCTGCTGATCGCGGTCTTCCTGGCGGGCACCGGCACCACCGACGGGTTCGCCAACACGGACAACCTGTCGGCGGCGCTCGGCGACATCTCCGAGGTCGCGCTGATCGCGCTGCCGATGACCCTGCTGGTGGTCGCGGGCCAGGTCGATCTCTCCGTCGCCTCGATGCTGGGCCTGTCCAGCGCGCTCGCCGGTTCACTCTGGCAGGCGGGATTCACCTTCGAACTGATCGTCCCCCTCTGCCTGTTGGCGGGCGCGGTCGGCGGGCTGCTGAACGGCTGGCTCGTCACCCGGGTCGGCCTGCCCTCGCTGGCCGTCACCATCGGTACGCTCACGCTCTACCGCGGGCTGGCGTCCGTCATCCTCGGTGACGAGGCGGTGGCCGACTTCCCGGAGACGTACGCCAAGTACGCGGCGTACACGGAGACGGTGCCCGGCACCTTCGTCCCGTATCCGGTCGCGCTGTTCGCGGTGCTCGCCGTCGGTACGGCGATCGCGCTGCACTGCACGGGCTTCGGCCGCTCGCTGTTCGCGATCGGCGCGCAGGAGGACGCCGCGTGGTTCGCGGGTATCCGCGTCAAGCGGCTGAAGCTCGCGCTGTTCGTGGTGTCCGGTCTCGTCGCCTCGTTCGCCGGGATCGTCTACACCCTGCGCTACGGCAGCGCCCGCGCCGACAACGGGCTCGGTCTCGAACTGGTCGTCATCGCCTCGGTGTTGCTCGGCGGTGTCGACTTCGACGGCGGCAAGGGCACGCTGGGCGGCGCCGTCGCCGGTGTGCTGCTGATCGGGCTGCTGACGAATCTGCTGACCCTCAACGACATCTCCAACGAGATCCAGGTGATCGTCACCGGCCTGCTGCTCGTCGCCTCCGTGCTGACTCCCCGGATCATCGCCGTGCTCGCGGAGCGCCGGCACCGGCGTACGGCGGCCGAGGAATCCGTCCCGGTCTCCGCCGCGCCCTGACACTCGCGACCCGACGCCCGCACCCTGAGGTCCGCGCCCCGGCGTCCGCACTCCGAACTTCCCGTTCCGACCCTCCCGAAAGGCACTCATCATGCTGTCGCAGGCCCGCTCCCGACGCCGCGGCGTCGTCACCGCATCCGCCGCGCTCTGCGCCCTGACGCTCGCCGTGTCGGGCTGCTCGGGCACCACCAAGGACTCCGTGAAGGACGACACCCCCGCCAAGTCGGGCAACGCCGAGGCGAATCCGGACGCCCCACTCAAGAAGGGCCTGAAGATCGCCTTCCTGCCCAAGCAGATCAACAACCCGTACGAGAAGATCGTCGACGACGCGGGTATCGCGGCGGCCGGGGAGATCGGCGCCACCGGCAAGGAGGTCGGGCCCTCCAACGCGAAGGCGTCGTCGCAGGTCTCGTACATCAACACCCTCATCCAGCAGAAGCAGGACGCGATCCTCATCGCGGCGAACGACCCCAACGCGGTGTGCGGCCCGCTCAAGCAGGCCATGAGGCAGGACATCAAGGTCGTCGCGTACGACTCCGACACCGCCAAGGACTGCCGCCAGCTCTTCATCAACCAGGCCAGCTCGGAGGAGATCGGCCGCAGCCAGGTCCGCAACATCGCCGAACAGCTCGGCAACAAGGGCGAGATCGCGATCCTGTCGGCGACGCAGAACGCGACGAACCAGAACACCTGGATCGAGTTCATGAAGGACGAGCTCACAAAGCCCGAGTACAAGGACATGAAGCTGGTCAAGGTCGCGTACGGCGACGACCAGGACCAGAAGTCCTTCCAGGAGACCCAGGGGCTCCTCAAGGCGTACCCGAACCTCAAGGGGATCATCTCGCCCACGACGGTCGGCATCGCGGCGGCGGCCCGCTACATCGGCGACTCCTCGTACAAGGGGAAGGTCGTCCTCAACGGCCTCGGCACGCCCAACCAGATGCGCAAGTACATCGAGAACGGCACGCTCGACCAGTTCTCGCTGTGGGACCCGAAGAAGCTGGGCTACCTCGGTACGTACGCGGCGGCGGCGCTGGCGTCCGGACAGATCACCGGGGCCGAGGGCGAGAAGTTCAAGGCCGGTGACCTGGGCGAGTACACGGTCGGCAAGGACGGCGAGATCATCCTCGGCCCGCCGACGGTCTTCGACGCCAAGAACATCGGCGACTTCGACTTCTGAGGTACCCGCGGCCGGCAGAGTGAGAGCGAGCAGCCCCATGAACGCACCAACCACCCCTCGCCGTACCCGGATCGGCCTTGTCTCCGGCGGGCTCGGGGCGTACTGGCCCCAGTTCCCCGACCTGCTTCCCCAACTCAAGCTCTCCGCACGGCGGGTGACGGAGCGTCTGGGCGAGTACGACGCCGAGGTCGTGGACGTCGGATTCATCTCCGACGCCCAGGAGGGCGCGGCGGCGGCCGAGAAGCTGCGGGCCGCCGACTGCGATCTGATCGTCGGCTTCCTCACCACCTACATGACGGCGACGATGCTCGTGCCCGTCGCCCAGCGCAGCGGCGCGCCGGTGCTGCTCATCAATCTCCAGCCCACGGAGGCGATGGACCACGCGACGTTCGGCACCGGCGAGTGGCTGGCGTACTGCGGCGCCTGTCCGCTGCCGGAGATGGCGAACGCCTTCGAGCGCGTCGGGGTGCCGTTCCGTTCCGTCTCCGGCCATCTGGAGGACGGGCGGGCGTGGGAGCGGATCGGCCGGTGGATCAGGGCGGCGGGGGTGCGCGGGGCGCTGCGTACGGGCCGGCACGGGCTGATGGGTCACCTGTACCCGGGCATGTACGACGTGTCGACGGACCTGACGATGGTGCCGGCCAATCTGGGCGGGCATGTGGAGGTCCTGGAGTTCGACGATCTGCGTGTCCGGGCGATGAAGGCCGCCGATTCGGAGGTGACCGCGAAGCTGGCGGAGACCCGCGAGGCGTTCGAGATCGCGGACTCGGTGGCCGAGGAGGACCTGGTGTGGGCGGCCAGGGTGTCGGTCGGCCTCGACCGGCTGGTGGACGACTTCGCGCTGGACTCGCTTGCGTACTACCACCGGGGTCTGGAGGGTGAGCTCCACGAACGCCTCGGCGCGGGCATGATCCTCGGTTCCTCGCTGCTGACGGCACGTGGCGTCCCCGCGTGCGGGGAGTACGAGCTGCGCACGTCGCTGGCCATGCTGATCACGGACCGGCTGGGCGCGGGCGGCACCTTCACCGAGCTCCAAGCACTGAACTTCCGGGACGGGGTGGTCGAGATGGGCCACGACGGGCCGGCCAATCCGACCATCTGCGCGCGGCGGCCGGTGCTGCGCGGGCTCGGTGTCTATCACGGCAAGCGCGGCTGGGGTGTGTCGGTCGAGTGCGACGTACGGCGGGGGCCTGTGACGCTGGTGGGACTCGGCCAGTCCAGGGACGGTCGCTACAGGCTGGTCACCGCGGTGGGTAAAGTGGTCCAAGGCCCGCTGCTGGAAATCGGCAACACCACATCGCGTGTCGACTTCGGCCGTGACCCGGGCGAATGGACCGACGCGTGGAGTGCGAGCGGAGTGGGGCACCACTGGGCGCTCGCCCCCGGCGACATCATTCCGGAACTGCGCGCGCTTGCCGGTCTGAGCGGTCTGGAGCTGGTGGAGGTCACTGTCTGATGGCGCAATCGGTGGGAATCAAGGACGTCGCCCGGGTGGCGGGCGTCTCCGTCGGCACGGTGTCGAACGTGATCAACCGGCCGGATTCGGTGGCCGAGGAGACACGGGCGAGGGTGCTGTCCACCATCGAGCGTATGGGCTATGTACGCAGCGAGTCGGCCCGCCATCTGCGGGCCGGCCGCAGCCGCATCATCGCGCTGCTGGTGCTCGACATGGCGAACCCGTTCTTCGTGGACGTCGCCACCGGTGCCGAGCGGGTGGCCCGGGAGTCCGGGCTCGGTGTGATGCTCTGCAACAGCGCGCAGAGCAGCAGCGAGGAGGCCGAGTATCTGGGGCTCTTCAGCGAGCAGCGGGTGCGTGGCGTGCTGATCACACCGGCCGACGAGACCGGCCGGAATCTGGAGAGCTTCCGGCGGCAGGACATCCCGTTCGTCTTCGTGGACCGGGTGGTGCCGAGCGAGGAGGCCTGTTCGGTGTCGGTGGACGATGTGACGGGCGGGGCGCTCGCGATGCGTCATCTGCTGGCCCAGGGACACACCGACATCGCGTATGTGTCCGGTCCGCTGCATCTCGCGCAGTGCCGGGACCGGCGGGCGGGCGCGCTGCTGGCGCTGGAGGAGGCCGGGCTGCCGGCCGACCGGCTGCGGGTGGTGGAGGCGGAGCGGCTGGACGTGTCGGCGGGGCGTGACTCCGGGGCCCGGCTGCTGGGGCTGCACAGCAGGCCGAGCGCGGTGTTCTGCGCGAACGACCTGCTGGCGCTCGGGGTGCTCCAGTCGATGTACGGGGCGGGGGTGGCCGTGCCGGACGAGATGGCGCTCGTGGGGTACGACGACATCGAGTTCGCGTCGGCCGCGGCGGTGCCGCTCACGTCGGTGCGCCAGCCGGCCTCACAGATGGGGCGGCTCGCGGCGGAGCTGCTGATCGAGGAGACGGGTGAGTCGGCGGCCGATCACCGGCATCAACGGATCGTGCTGCAACCGGAGTTGGTGGTGCGGGAGTCCTCGATGCCGCGCGCCGGCGGCGGGCACCGGAGCTGACGCTCCGTCACCACGCCCACACTTCGAAGCGGGCCGTGTCGCCACGCTTGTCCTCGATCGCCGGACGGGCTTTCAAGCCCGTCCGGCGATTGAGGACAAGACACAGGGCCCGTCCGGCGATCGAGGGCAGAGCACAACGCCCGTCCGGTGATTGAGGGCAGAGCACAACGCCCGGCCCGGCGACATGAGTCAGCCGCGGGCCACGAAATCCCATGTGCCGTGGGGCGCGCGGTAGAGCTGGAAGCCGGGCTCCGTACGGACGAACGTC
The DNA here is from genome assembly GCF_036248275.1 of Streptomyces sp. NBC_01716. Lineage (NCBI taxonomy): Bacteria > Bacillati > Actinomycetota > Actinomycetes > Kitasatosporales > Streptomycetaceae > Streptomyces > Streptomyces sp. NBC_01716. The sequence goes on from NZ_CP109181.1 coordinate 1,058,560, forward strand.
GCGCCCTTCGGTGCGGTCACCTTGTCCTCGCGGTCGGCGGGCACATGGACCTCGGCGCTCGCCCCGACCGGCACCTTCACCGTCAGCCGCAGGTCACGGCCGACCTTGGACCATGCCACCGAGGCCGGTCCACGCACCGTGCGGATCGAGGTGCGCGCCCAGCTGACCCCGGTGCGGGCGTCGGGGCGGACGGTAAAGGTGCGGTAGCCGTCGTCGCCGGGGCGCAGTCCGGCCACGTTCTCGTACAGCCACTGGGCGACTGTGCCCTGGAAGTAGTGGTCGCGGGAGCGGGAGTCGAGCTGCCACATCTCCCACATGGTGTCGGCGCCGTTGTCGAACCAGTAGCCCCAGCTCGGGTAGGTGCGCTGGGTGGCGATGGCGTGGGCGATGTCCGGGTGGCCGTGCGCGCACAGGACGCGCAGCAGCACGCTGGTGCCGAGCGCGCCGGTGTTGAGGTGGTTGCCGCGTGCGGTGATGTCGGCGACGAGGCTGTCCACGACGGAGGCGCGGGCGCCGGCGGGGACGAGGCCGAAGGCGAGCGGGATCGCGTTGGAGGTCTGCCGGTAGTCCGGGTCCTTGGCGGTGCTGTAGTGCCCGGCGTCGTTGAGGAACTCCGCGTTGAGGGCGTCCTTGAGCCCGCCCGCCGCCGTGCGGTAACGCGCGGCGACATCGTCGTGGCCCAGCAGTTCGCCCATCTCGGCGGTGCCCACGAGGGCGCGGTGCAGATAAGCGGTGGCCGTCAGACGGGTGTCCTCGGGCGGGTTGCCGCCGTAGCCGGGCGGCAGGTAGTCGCCGAGGGCGGTGATCGCGAGGCCGTCCACAAGACGGTCCAGCTCCCAGTCCAGATAGCGGGTGAGGACCGGCCAGTGCTGCCGGGCGACCCGGTCGTCGCCGTACACCCGGTACATCTCCCGTACCAGGAACGGGTAGACGGTGGTCCACTCCGGTGACGGGCCGAGGTCGCCGTAACCCCAGCCGCCGCTCGGGACGATCACCGGGAGCTGTCCGTCGGCGTTCTGACTGTCCTTCAGATCGTCCAGCCACTTCCCGAGGAAGCGGTGGACGCCGAAGCCGTACGCGAGGGTGGGCGCGCCGAGCTGCGCGTCGCCCGTCCAGCCGTTCTTCTCGTACATGGGGGTGTCGGTCGGGATGCCGTGCAGGTTGTTCAGGAGGGTGCGGCGCATCGCCTTGTCGAGCTGCTCGTAGAAGGGATCGGAGCAGGAGAACGCGCTGACCTCGTCGACCTTCGTGTGGACGGTCCTGCCGAGCACGTCGGACGGTTCGGGCCGGGCGGGCAGGCCCTCGATCTGGACATAGCGGAAGCCCTTGTACGAGAACGAGGGCTCCCACACCTCGGGCTTCGTGCCGCCCGCGCAGATGTATTCGTCGCGCTGGAAGCGGCCGGGGACATGCCCGGTCTCGGCGTGGACGCTGCCGTCGGTCTTGAGTTTCTCGCCGTGAGTGAGCGAAATGACTGTGCCCGCAGGCGCTTTGACGGTCAGCCGGGTCCAGCCGGCGGTGGTGCGGCCCATGTCGACCACATAGATACCGGGACGCAGTTCACTGATCTTGGTGGGCGTGATGGTGTCGATGATCTCGATGGGGTCGTGCGGCTGGGCACGCAGAGCGCCCTTCGGCGCCTGCTGGGCTCCCGGGGCGCGCCACTCCCGGTCGTCGAAGCCGGGGCGTGTCCAGCCGGTGGGGGCCAGGCGCGCGTCGTACGTCTCGCCGGCGTAGAGGGAGTTGGTGAGGGTGGGGCCCTCGGTCATGCGCCAGTCGGTGTCGGAGACGACGGTGGTGCGTGTGCCGTCCGGGTGTTCGGCTTCCAGCCGGCACAGGAGGCGCGGCTCGCCGTGCCAGGGCGGCTGGTGCCAGTTCCAGACGTTGGGGGTGGTCATGCCGTAGAAACCGCGGCCCAGGGTGACGCCGATGGCGTTGTCACCCCGGCTCAGCAGGGACGTCACGTCGTGGACGGCGTACATGACGGTCTCGTCGTAGTCGGTGAACGCCGGGTCGAGCACCTGCTCGCCGACTGTTTCGCCGTTCAACTCGGCGACGTAGTAGGCGAGTCCGCTGATGTAGAGGCGGGCGCGGGTGACCGGTTTGCGCACGGTGAACTCGCGGCGCAGCAGGGGCGCGGGCGCCTCGGGCAGGGAGACGGACACGCCGTCGCCCCAGGGGCCTTCGCCGTAGGGGGCGAGGACGTTGGCGGGAGCCCAGCCGCTGTCGTCGAAGTCCGGCCGCTGCCAGCCCTGTTGTTCGGTCTCGGCGGTCAGCCAGTCGCCGGAGGTGACGAATTCACGGCTCTGCCCGTCGGTGGTCTCCACGACGAGCCGGGCGATGAATCCGCCCGGGTTGACGGAGGCACCGCCGCGGTTGGTGGCCACGGCGGCGAGCACGACGCGCTGTCCGGCCGCCTTGACGGCTTCGGTGACATCGGCGGTCCTGCCTGTGCGCCAGCCGTCCTGCTGTTCGGGCGCGTGGGCCACCTGTGTGCCGCCGAGGTGGAGGGTGAAGTCGTCGTCGGCGGTGGCGACGAAGGTAGCGCTCGCGACGGCGGCGCCGGCGGGGAGGTCGAGGGCGGCGCGGAACCAGCGCGGTCCGGCGGGGGCGTCGCCGGTGGTCGCGCCTTCGGTCCAGATCCAGGAGGCGCCGTCGAGGGTGAGGGGATCGGCGCCCGCGTCGGCGCCGATCCAGGTGGCGCCCCACTTCTCGTCGCCGAGCGCGGTCTCCCACCAGCCGGCCGTGCTCCAGGACGAGACGTCGCCGGAGCCGTCCCAGACGCGGACCTGCCAGTGGCAGCGGGTACGGGGCGGCAGCGCGGGCCCGGCGTAGGGGACGGCGACGGTGCGCGGAGAGGTCACCTTGCCGGTGTCCCAGAGGAGTTGGCGCCCTCCGGCGAGGTCGCGGGGGTCGGTGGCCGCCCTGATCTGGTACGCGCGCTGCCGGGCACCGTGGCCGTCGGCCGTCAGCTCCCAGGAGAGGAGAGGGGTCGGGTTGTCGGTGCCGAGGACGTGTTCCGCGTACTCCACCTTCGCGGCGACGACGCGCAACCCGCCGCCGCGCGAGGGCTCGTGGCCCTTCGCGGGAGTGGCGGCCGAGGCCGCCGGGCCGGCGGCGAGAGAGACGATTCCGGCGCCGGCGCCCACGACGGAAGTGCCCAGGAGACTTCTGCGTGTCCAGCCCATGCCCATGCCAGCCCCTTTGATTGAATCGTTTCATGTCCGTGTCAAGAATCGTATGGCCGATCCGGGAGGGCTCACAAGAGGTGCGGGAGCCCCGGGCGGAACGTCCGCCGTTGCCCCACTTCTTGCTACGATCGAGAAGAGGATCTCTGACCGATCATCAATTATTGCGCGGATTCATAGACTTCCTGCGGAACCGCTCCTAGCCTTCTGGCGTCCGCAGAGTCCCCACGAGCCGCAAGGACGTATGTCTGTGACACCTCCCCCGAGACGCCGCCTGCTCCGCCGCGGCATATCCGCCTCGCTCTCCGCCTCCCTGTCCGTCTCCCTGGCTCTCGCGACGGCGGTGGCCGGGACGGCCGCCGTGGTCGTGATGTCCGCCGCTCCGGCAGCCGTTGCCGCCGGAGTGCCCGCCCCCTCCCCCGTCGGCATCCCCGGCCGGGGCGCCACCGTGCCGTTCGTGGAGCACGAGGCCGAGTACGCCGCCACCAACGGCACCCTGATCGGCCCCAACCGCCTGTACGGATCGCTTCCCTCGGAGGCCTCCGGACGGCAGGCCGTGACGCTCGACGCGGTCGGTGAGTACGTGGAGTTCACCCTCACCAAGCCGGCCAACGCCATGACCTTCCGCTACTCGCTGCCCGACAACTCGGCCGGGACCGGCCGGGACGCCGGGATCGACGTACGGGTCAACGGCAACCAGCTCAAGAACGTACCCGTGACCTCCAAGTACGGCTGGTACTACGGTGGTTACCCGTTCAACAACAACCCCGGCGACACCAACCCCCACCACTTCTACGACGAGACGCGCACCATGTTCGGCTCCACCCTGGGGGTCGGCACCAAGGTCCGGCTCCAGGTGTCGTCGACCGCGCAGTCACCGACGTTCACCATCGACCTCGCCGACTTCGAGCAGGTGGAAGCACCGAAGGCCAAGCCGGCGGGCGCGCTCGACGTCGTCGCCGACTTCGGCGCCGACCCGACGGGCGCCGCGGACTCGACCGCCAAGTTCCAGGCGGCGGTGGCCGCCGGGCAGGCACAGAACAGAACCGTCTACATCCCGCAGGGCAACTTCGAGATCCGCGACCACATCGTGGTCGACAAGGTGACGCTCGCCGGCGCCGGACCCTGGTACAGCGTCCTGAAGGGCCGGCATCCCACCGACCGCAGCAAGGCGGTCGGCGTCTACGGGAAGTACGCGAACCAGGGCGGCAGCAGCGATGTCACCCTCAAGGACTTCGCCATCATCGGCGACATCCGTGAGCGCGTGGACAACGACCAGGTCAACGCCATCGGTGGCGCGCTGTCCAACTCCGTCATCGACAACATCTGGATGCAGCACACCAAGTGCGGTGTCTGGGTGGACGGTCCGATGAACAACCTCACCATCAGGAACAGCCGCATCCTGGACCAGACGGCCGACGGTGTGAACTTCCACTACGGCGTCACCAACTCCACTGTCACCAACACCTTCGTACGCAACACCGGTGACGACGGTCTGGCCATGTGGGCGGAGAACATCCCCAACGTCAACAACAAATTCACGTTCAACACGGTGATCCTGCCGATCCTGGCGAACAACATCGTCACCTACGGCGGCAAGGACATCACCATCTCCGACAACGTCATGTCGGACACCATCACCAACGGCGGCGGCCTGCACATCGCCAACCGCTACCCAGGTGTCAACTCCGGTCAGGGCACGGCCGTTTCGGGTACCCACACCGCCGCGCGCAACACGCTCATCCGGGCCGGGAACAACGACTTCAACTGGCAGTTCGGTGTCGGCGCCGTGTGGTTCAGCGGGCTCAACGAACCCATCAACAACGCGACGATCAACATCACCGACACCGAGATACTCGACAGCTCCTACGCCGCGATCCATCTGATCGAGGGCGCGACGAACGGGCTGAACTTCAAGAACATCAAGATCGACGGCGCCGGTACCTACGCACTCCAGATCCAGGCACCGGGCAGGGCCACCTTCGAGAACGTCAAGGCCACCAACATCGCCCAGTCCAACACGATCCACAACTGTGTGGGCGCCGGATTCCAGATCACCCAGGTCGGCAGCGGGAACTCCGGCTGGTACTCCAACCCGCCCGCCTGCACGGGTGTGTGGCCCGCGCCGGAGTGGACCAACGGCGGTGTGCCCGGCGGTCCCGTGGACCCCGGGGACCCGACGGACCCGCCGACCGATCCCCCGACCGACCCGCCGGGTGACGAGGGCAACCTCGCCGATGGCCGTCCGGTCACCGCGACCGGCCAGACACAGACGTACGGCCCCGGCAACGCCGTGGACGGCGATGCCAACACCTACTGGGAGAGCACCAACAACGCCTTCCCGCAGTCCATCACCGTGGATCTCGGCTCGGCGAAGAACGTCGACCGGCTGGTGCTGAAGCTTCCGCCGGCCGCGGCGTGGCAGACCCGTACGCAGACACTCGGGGTCTCTGGCAGCACCGACAACTCCACCTACACCTCACTCAAGGCACCGGCGGGCGTCACCTTCAACCCGTCGAGCGCCAACACCGCCACCGTCGGCCTGCCCGGCACGCCGACCCGGTACGTACGGGTGACCGTGACCGGCAACACGGGCTGGCCCGCCGCGCAGCTCTCCGAACTGGAGGTCTACGCGGACTGATCCGACGCGGTGCGGTGTGCCGGTGGGACCGGCGCACCGCACCGCCGCACTTCGGGCGGGTCCTTCACACCAGATACGTGTCGAGGCGCCCGCACATGCCGAACTTGCCGTGCGCCTCCGGCAGTCGGGCGTGCACCCGCGCTTCGGCGAGGTGCGACACGTCGCCCTCGGCGAGCCGGCCGAGCTGGGCGCCGGTCTGCCGCGCGGCCTCCGAGGCGCCCGCCTCCCAGCGCGCCCGCCACGCGTCGAGCCTCCGCCGTACCAGCGCGCCGGCCGCGCGGTGGAAGTCCAGCAGCGGCTTGTCGTCCCCGGCGTCCCACGCCGCGCGCAGCGCCGCGAACCCCTCGACCGCCAGGTCCCGCCGGCGCCGTGCGAACGCCGCCTGCTCCGCCTCGGCGCCCTCGGGGACCCGTACGAGGCGCGCGTAGGTCTCGGGGTCGGTCAGGTGCTCGGGCGGCAGGGTCAGCACGGCGTCCCCGGCCTCGGGCAGTCCGTTGTTCTGCATCAGTACGACGATCCGCAAGCCCTCCTCGTTCACGAGCCGGTGAATGGTGCCGGGGGTGAACCACACCAGTGCGCCCGGCTCCAGCGAGGTGCTCTCGAACCCTTCGGCGGTGAGGGTCTGCACGGCGCCCCGGCCCGCGGTCACCACATACCCCTCGGAGCACGTCAGATGCAGATGGGGGGTGCCACCGTGGAGACCGTCGGCCGCCTCCCAGTCGTACACGGTCAGATGTGACACGGCGACGGCGCCGGGCAGTCCGGGGAAACCGGCGGCTGCGTCTCCGGTGCTTGTGCCTGTGTCTGCGGTTGAGGTGGTGCTGTACGTCGTCAACACTCCCCCTTCGGGGCCGGCCGGAGTAAGCGCTTTCTGTCAGAACGTAGGTCCGCCCCGTACCCCTGTCAACGGCGGGTACGGGGGCCGGGCGGGAGTGCCCGTCGTAAGGATCCGCCCTGTGGGACCCTCAACTCGGCCTGGGAGATACGCTTTCGCGACGACCGAAGCACAACACGAGGAACCACCGCCACCTCGGGGGCGTCCCCACATGAGGTGTCGCGGCGAGGCGGCCGGGCGTTACAACGGTGCACGTTCACGGGGAGCACCCGATTTCAGGGGGAAACAGGGTTGGCACAGGTATCACCCAGCACGGCGCAGGCGGACCCGGAGCAGAAGAAACTGGCGGCGGAGCTGAGGACTCTCGCCGCCGAGCCCGCCTTCGAACTGCGCAGTGCTGAACTCATCGACCTCGCACAGGACCTGGAGCAGCACAAGCGCCTCGACCGCTGGGCCGACCTGGATCTGGTGCAGTCCTACGTACGCCCGGAGAGTCTGGCCCAGGCGCCGGCCGGCCGTCGTGCGGCCCTCCACACACAGCTGCGGACCGCACTGGCGGCCAAGTCCGGAGCCAAGGCGCTCCTGCGGACGGTGCGTGACGAGCTGCGTCAACGCCCTGTCCGCGAGGGCTCCTTGGAGGCCCTTCTGGGTGTTCTGGTGTTCGTCCCGCTGCTCATCACCTGGTTCGGACTGCGGGAAGCGGTGCGCGCCTACGGCGAGTTGAGCCAGGAGAATCCCAAGGAGGCGACCAGGCCGTTCCTCCAGCTGTGGCAGACAGGATTCGGCGGGCATCTCTCGTCGTCGGGCCGGTTCGAGAACGTGGCGCTGATGGCGGTCGTGCTGATCAGCCTGCTGGTGGTGCTCTCGGTGTGGCACGCCCGCGCGCGCTCGCGCGGCGACCGTGCGGAGGCGAAGCTGAACGGCGAGCAGGAGTATCTGCTCGGCCGGCTCGCGTCCCTGCTCACGAGGATCCAGCTGACGCTCGTACCCCACCGTGCCGCGTCTCCGCAGCAGTTCACGGCCGGTCTGAGCAAGGCCGCCACCCGGATGGAGTCGCTGGCTTCGCGCGCCGACCGCAGTCACAACTCGCTGGTCACCTCGGCGAAGGCGCTGGAGGACGCGACCACTTCACTGGAGAACGCCGCGCTCGCGCTGACGGGCGAGTTGCCGAAGCTCGGCACGGTGGCGGACCGTATCGAGGCCGCCGTACGGGGCGGTCAGGCGGCGACCATGCAGGCGGGCGCGGAGAACCAGGCCGCGGCGGGCAAGATCGCCGACCGCATCAAGTCGGCGGGCGACACGGTGGAGTCGTCGCTCAAGGCGCTGGCCGCCGCGCAGCAGACCCTGGCCACGAAGTCGGAGACGGTGGCGCAGGCCACAGAGCGCGCCTCGCAGGCGCTGGTGGACAGCGCCGGGCGTACGAACGAAGCAGTGGACGGGATGCGGGAGGCCACCGAGCGCTGGGACGCGGCGGCGGCCCACTGGCAGGACGCGGCGGCGCGGCTGGACACCGGGCTGCGCGGGCTGTCGGTGCCTCGGGCCGGGTCCGGTCCGTCGCCCGACGCGGGCGGCGACCCGGGTTTCGGCCCGGCGCCGGACCCGGCGCCCGACCCGTCCGCCGCGCCGACGCTTCCGGGCGGGCGCGCGAACGGGGCGGGTTTCGAGTACGACACGCCCACGGAACGGCTGTTGCTGACCGGCGCGAACGGCGGGGCGAACGGCGGGGCGGGCAACGGGAGTTCCAGCGGCGGGACCGGTACCGGTCCTGATGCGCCGACCATGCCCGGCATTCCTCAGCAGGATCCGGCACGTTCGCCGTATCCGCCGCAGGACGAGGTGGGCCCGTGAGCCGTCCCGTACGCCGGGTGGGCCAACTGGCCGGACGGGTACGGCGCGGCGGGCGGCCCGGCGTCATCATGCTGGCCGGCTGGCTCTTCGCCGACCTGGTGCTGGTGCTCGCCCTGGTGTCGATGGCGGACCGGCCGGACCCGCTGGCCGCCCGCGCCACCGGCAAGCCGTCACCGTCGCGGTCCGCCTCACCCTCACCATCGCCGACACCGACCCCTGTCGGGCCGAGGTCGGTCGAGCTGAAGCCGCAGCAGATCCGGGTGAAGGGCGGCGAGACCAAGGAGATCGTCTCCCAGATCAACAAGGGCACGAAGAAGTGGCCGGGGCGCACCGCCGCGCTGGTGCTGACCTTCGGTGGCAGCCAGGGCGGCACGGAGTACGCGCACCGCGTCAACTCGCTGCTCAGCAAGGCCCGTCCGGAGATGTTCTCCAAGAAGACAGCGACGGACGACTTCCACGATCTCGGCGAACCGGCGAACACGGCGATCATCCGGATCTACTTCTACACCTCGCCCGGCTGAACCGGTCGGGCCGGTGTGAAGACAGGCTGAAGGCAGGCCCTGGAGCCGCGACGAACGAGAGGACCCACGGCGTGGAGCGGTGGCGGCCCGGTGCACGGGCGGAAGGCACGGACGGTGGTACGGACGGGCGGCGGCTGCCGCTGCCCGTCCTGCCGCAGTTCCCCGGGATGCGGGGCTTCGCCGACCTGGACTCGGTGATCAGCCGGCTGGGGTTCCGGCATGCCGCCGATCTGCTGCGGGGTCCGGCCGTGGAAGCCGGTACGAGCCCGTTCGCCACGCTGCCGAAGGCCGCGACGGACGACGGGTTCCGGATCCTGGACGGGCTGTGGTTCCCGGCCAGGGGACGGGCGTGGACTCGGGTGGACCTGCGCCACGTACAGGAGACCGCCGAGCGCTGGCGCACCTCGACGGATCCGCGCGCGGGTACGGCCGCGGCCCTGATGGACACGATGGAGACCGTCGTCCGGGACGATCCGATGGGGCCGCGCCGCATCGTGCTGTGGCAGGTGTGCCGCGCGCTGAAGGACAGGGCCGGGGGGCCGACGGCGGAGGCGGCGGAGGCGCTGGGTGTGCACAGCACGGACGCCGCCGCGCTGGCGTCCGCCGTCGCGGCGGGCTTTCCGGGCAAGGGGCCGGTCCGTGACGCGGCCGAGTCGGTCAACGAGGTGTGGCCCGGTGACCGGCTGCGGGAGGCGCTGCGGATCGCGGACCTCCTTCCGGCGCGTCCGGCCGACCATGTGCTCGCGAACTTCCGGACCCGGCTGAACGAGCGGGCGGCGGCCGTGGACCGGCTGATGGCCGAGGCGCGGCGGCTCGGACTGCTGGGCGAGTCGCGCGCGGCGGCGGTCTCCTGGCTCGCGGCGGTGCGGCGGGCGGCCGACGACGAGCGGGCGATGGCGGGCCTGCTCGGCGCCGCCACGCTCCTCGCGGACGAGCGGCACTCCCCCGACGCGCGGGAGCCCGTCGATTCGGCGTTGCGGGTGACCGTCGAGCGGCGGGCCGTCACGCTCAGATGGACGGCCGCGCGCCTGCCGCGTGACACCGCCCGGCTCGGGGGGCCGGTGTCGTACCGGGTGCTGCGGTTCCTGGACGGGGCGCCCGAGCGGACCGTCGAGGTGCCGTACCCGGACTCCTCGCTCTCGGTGCTCGATCCGGACGCCCCGATCGGCAGGCGGGTGCGGTACGCCGTACTGCCGCTGCGCCGTGGCCAGTTGGCGGGGGTGCCGCGTGTCACCGGTGCGGTGCTGCTGGTGCCGGACGTGGAGGAGGTCCGCGCGGTGCCGGTGCCCGACGGCGTACGGCTGGAGTGGCGGGCGCACCCGGCGGCCACGGCGTTCAGGGTGGTGCGCTCGACGCCGCGCCGGGCGGGACAGGCGGAGGGGCCGGGGCAGCCGATGGACGGTGTGCCGGTCGACGGGCTGCTGGTGCCCGCCGGGCGCAAGGGGTTCGTGGACCGCCCGCTGCGGCCCGGAACGTATCTGTACGAGATCTCGTGCGGCTATCCGGCCGTCCCCGATCTGCCCGGCGACGGCGGGGAGTTGGTGTGGTCGCCGGGGCTGCGGGTCGCGGCGACGGCGGTGGAATGGCCGTCCCCGGTGGAGGACGTCACCGTACGGCGCCTGGAGGACGGCACGGTGACCATCGACTGGCGTCCGCCGGTGCGCGGGGACGGCCGTCTGGTGGAGTGGCCGGGTCTGCCCACGGCGACGGGTGACGATGTGTCAGGTACTGCGGCGGCGTTGTCGGCGCCGGGTGAGGGCCCGGTAACCGTGGTGCCGGAGGTGCGCACCCGGGTCCGGATGACACCGGTCAGCGTGCTGGGCGACAGGGCGGTGGCCGGATCGAGCGTCCTGGTCGAACGACCGGGCGCGGTCGAGGACTTGACGGCCCGTCGGACGGTTCCGGGCAAGGCGGAGCTGCGATTCCGCTGGCCCGAGCCCGCGGTCCTGGTGCTGGTGGTGTGGGAGCAGGAGGGCCGGCGCCAGGAGATGCGGGTGGCGCGCAGCCGCTATCTGGCGGAGCGGCGCGTGGAGATCCCACTGGACGCCCGCCCGTGCCGGATCGAGGTGACCGCGGTACCCCGCCCGGACGCGGTCTCGATCCCGTCCGTCCCGGCGACAACGTCCCTGCCGCACCTGCCCGAGCCACCCCCTGCGCCACCCCGCAACACCCGCGGGCTGGCACTGCTGTCGTTCCCCTGGACCCCATGGACCAGCGGCGGCGCACCGCGCGGCCGCCCGTGGTGGCGCCGCTGGCTGCGCTAGCCGCGTCTGCCTCGCGGCGCCGGCGCCCGACGGGCGGGGCGCGCGACGGCCGGTTCCTGCCCTCGCAAGGCGGAAGATCGCTCTCGCACCGGGCGTACTTGGCCGACTCCGACAACGGGGCGACCGTGCGCCGGACCACGCGCGTCAGACACGGCCTGGCGCGCGTCCGGCGCGGGGGCGGGGGATCGGTGTCCTGCTGGACGTACCTGGGCGACTGAGGACCACGCGCGGCACCTCCCGTGCCCGAAGGGCTACGGGGAAGAGCGCGCCCCGGCCGCTGTGAGCCGGGCGGGGCCTTACGGAGAGCGCCCAGGCTCGTGCGCGGCCGAGCCGCCCCGCCGCGTCGGCCTCACGTTCCGGACGGGCTTGTCCCGGTCTCGGAGAGCAGGCGGCGGGCTCGGCGGACTATCGCCTCGTCGATCAGGCGGCCCCCCTCGTCCAGCATCGCTCCGCCGGCAGCGGAATCGAAGCGGTCCACCAGGTCGCGCGCGTCGGCCAGTTCGGTGGGGGTCGGGGTGAACACCTCGTGGATCACAAGCAATTGGGCGGGATGCACACAGGTGCGCCCGCGGAAGCCCAGTCGTTTGAACGCCTCCGTGCTCGCCCTCAGCGCCCCGAGGTCACCTACGTCCGTGGCGGCCGGTGCCATGGGCGGGGCGAGACCCGCCGCCGCCGACGCGAGGACCACATGGGACCGGGCCCAGAGCAGTTCGGGCTCTCCCGGGCCGAGGGAGACCCCGAGTTCCGCCCGCAGATCGGCCTCCCCCAGCTGAAGACGTGCCACCCGTGGGCAGTTGGCGATACGGGGGGCCGCCAGGACGGCCGCCGCGCTCTCCAGGACCGGGCACAGCACCGCCGACGGGTCGTCCGCGAGCAGGCCGGCCACAGCTTCGATGTCCTCCGGCGACTCCGTCTTCGCGACGAAGAAGCCGGTGACTCCCCTGCCCAGCAGCGCGCGTACGTCGTCGTGCCCGCGCTCCCCTGGGTTGATCCGTACCCAGATCGCGGGTCCCCCCGGCTCCGTCCCCCGCCCGGCGAGCCAGGCCGCGACCATCGCTCTGGCCCGGTCCTTGCCCGCGAGCGGGACGGCGTCCTCCAGGTCGACGATGAGCGCGTCGGCGCCCCGGGACGGCGCCTTGGCCAGCATGTCCGGCCGGTCGCCCGGGACGTACAGCGCGGATCTCACAGCAGCTCCGTGTGTCACGGACGCGGCACCGGCCGGTGCACATAGCGGCCCGACGGTTCGCCGACCGGCTTGCCCGCCCGGAGGATCCGGCGGCCCCTCAGGAAGGTGTCGGTGACCTGTGCCGTGAGACCGAAGCCCTCGAACGGCGTGTACTCCTGCGCCGATTCGGAGTCCGCGGCCCGTACGGTCCAGTGCGTGTCCGGGTCCACCAGACAGAAGTCCGCGTCGTGGCCCACTGCGATCGCCCCCTTCGTGCCGAGCCCGTAGCGCTGAGCCGGGTTCCAGGAGGTGAGCGCCGCTATCCGGCCGTAGGACAGACCCCGCCGGCTCCCCTCGGTGATCAGTCCCGGCAGCAGATACTCGGCGCCGCCGAACCCGGACTTGGCCAGGAACACGTCGTCCTTCGGCTCGCCGAACTTCAGCTCCTCACGGCAGCAGGCGTGGTCGCTCACCACCCAGTCGACGGTGCCGTCCATGACGTACTCCCACAGAGCCTCGACGTCCTCGCGAGGCCGCAGCGGCGGGTTGACCTTGCCGCCGAGCCCCTGAGCGGTGGTGATGTCGGCGAGCAGGTGTCCGACCGTGACCTCGCGGCGGAAGTCGATGTGCGGGAAGGCCCGCGCCATCCGGACCGCCGCGTCGACCGCCTTGCGCGAGGAAAGGTGCAGCAGGTTGATCGTCGGCAGCTCGGTCTCGTGCGCCAGGTAGGCGGCGATGGAGACGGCCAGCCCTTCCGAGTGCGGTGGCCGGGACTCGTGGTAGGCGGCCAGGCCGGTCAACTCCCCCGCGTCCTCGACCAGTTTGGTGTACGCGCTCATGATTTCCGCCGTCTCGCAGTGCAGCGACAGCGAGATCTGGTCGGCGAGTTCCGGGAAGCGCTCGCGCGCCGCCTGGATGCCGCGCATCACGAACTCGAAGTGCGCGTAGTCGTAGCGTTCGCCCTCCGGAGTCATCAGGAAGGAGTTCTGGTCGGCGGAACGCCCGTGCAGTCCGTGGCTGCCGTAGAACATGAAGATCTTGAACGAGCTCACCCCGAACCGCTCGATGAGATCGGGGATTTCATCGATGTGGCCCCGGCTCATCGGCGCCAGATGGAACGCGTAGTCGATGTGGGCGCGGCCCTCGGCCGCCGCGAGCACCTCCGGGAAGAAGTCCGCGTAAGGGCCGCCCTTGTTGAGGTAGTACTGCCCGGTCCGCATATAGGTGAGCGCCGTGGTCACCCCGCCCTGCGCGCCGGCCCGGCTCTCCGAACCGGCGTCCTGCGCCAGCTCGTTGTAGATGCCCCAGTGCTGGTGCGCGTCCACCACACCGGGGAAGGCGAGCCTGCCGCCGGCGTCGACCACCTCGGTGCCGGGACCGGCGCCGATCTCCGGCGCCACCAGGGCGATACGGCCGTCGCGGACCGCGATGTCCGCCGCGACGGGCTCGTCCCGCTCGTGGCTGACCACCCGGGCGTTCTTCACCACAAGGTCGTAGTCGCTCATCTCACTGCCTCCCGCTGTCGCTGTCGAACTCCGCCAAGAGGCCGAGGAGTTCATGGATGTCGTCGAGCTTGTCGAGCCGCCGGGCCCGCGCCGTCACGGCGTCGGCGGTGGCCGGGGACAGCCGACCCGCCGTGTTGTCCCGGAACTTCGTCTCCAGCTCACCGTCGGTGAGCGGACGGTCGGTGCCGCCCCGGTTGGTAAGCATCTCCGTGTGCCAGGTCCGGCCGCGGGTGTCGCGGACGGTCAGCGTGGCGGGGAACTGGTACGGGAAGCCGGCGGTGGCGCGCGCGTCCGCCACCACGTCGACCTTCGCCATCAGGGCGCGCCGCCGCGGCTCTTGGGCCAGCGTGTCGGTGTAGTCGCCGAGGCCGACGCCCAGCCCCTCGCCCGCCCCGTAGAGCGCGGCGGCCACGGCGTACGGACCGCTGAACTGGGCCTCGTATCCGTTCTCCGGCGCGCGCTTGCGCTCCAGCGGCTGGCCGATGGTCCGCAGGACCGGGGCGGGCACCCCGAGGACTGCGGACTCCACCTCTTCGGCGACCAGTCCCCGGCGGCGCAGTTCCAGGGCCGCGTCCACCGCGGTGTGGGTGAAGTGGTTGGCGGGGTAGGGCTTGAAGAAGATGCCGGGTACGGCCCAGTCGGTGCCGAGGCCGCGGGTGATCTCCTCCGGCGCGTAGACACCGTGCAGGAACGCCTGGAAGAAGCCGAACCTGCCCTCCAGCACGGTCGGCGGTCCGGTGAAGCCCCGGGCCACCAGCTGTGCCGCGGTGACGGCGGAGTGCGCCGCCCACCCGCAGTGCAGCCGTTTGACGGTGCCGCCGGTGCGGTTGGCCTCGATGATGCCGGACGCGGTGGACGCGGCGATGCCCAGCACATCCGTGAGCCCGCCCTCGTCCAGGCCGAGCAGGGTCCCCGCGGCGACGGCGCCGCCCAGCGTCCCGCAGATGGACGTCGCGTGCTGGCCGTGCTCGAAGAACGTCGAGTTGCCCGCCTCCGGGTCGTAGCCGGCCATCCCGAGCCGGACGCACACCTCCAGGCCGATGGCGACGGCGCGTACGGTCTCCCGGCCCGAGGCACCGGCCAGTTCGGCGGCGGCGAGCGCGGCGGGAACGACGGAGGCGCTGGGGTGCAGCACGGACGGCAGATGGGTGTCGTCGTAGTCCAGGGAGTGGGCGAGTACGCCGTTGGCGAGCGCGGCCAGCGGGGCCGGCAGCGCCTGGGGGCCGCCGCCGACCGCGTGGGCCTGCGGGCGTCCGCCCTGCTCGGTGACGTGCGCGATGATCGCGCCGCTGGTGGGCAGGCGGTGGGCGGCGACGCACAGCCCGAGGATGTCCAGGACCCGTCGGCCGACGCTGTGGGTCACGTCCTCGGGCAGCGCGTCGTACGGGGTGCCCGCGGCGAAGGCCGCCAGCTCACCGGCGAGTGTCGGCTCAGCCATCGGCCCTCCCGGTGCCCGGCCGGTCGTCTCCGACCAGCGCCAGCGGACGCACCGGTGACCCGGTGGCGCCGTACAGCGGCAGTGGCGTGAGGACGAACGTGAATTCGTACACGCGCTGTTCGGCGATCTCCTCCAGGGCCAGCGTCTCGATGATGTAGATGCCGGACTCCACCAGGAGCACCCGGTGCGCGGGCAGCACGCTGTGTCCCTGGCCGGGCGCCAGCCGTTCGAAGGCGATGGTGTCGGCGCCCGCCGCGTGGACCCGCCGGGCGGCCAGCAGACGCGCGCCCGCCTCCGAGATCCCCGGCACACCGGACTCCCCTCCTGTGTAGATCCGGGTGTCGGGGTCGTGGAAGTGGCGCCCCCAGCCGCTGCGGATCAGCACCACGTCGCCTTCGCCGATCTCGGTGCCCTGCCGCCGCTCGGCCGCTTCGAGATCGGCCGGGGTGATCTCGTAACCCGGCGGACAGCATTCATCGCCGCGCAGGGCGGGGATGTCGAGCAGGACGCCGCGGCGGACCATGGGCTCGATGGTGTGGACACCGTGGTCGGCGTAGACGCCGCCGGCTCCCGCCTCCGCCGCGTCAACTCCGCCGTGCAGCAGGCCGTTGTGGGAGACATGGGCGAGCGCGTCGATGTGGGTGCCCACATGTGTGCCCATCACGAGCATGTCGTTGGCGGCCGAGCCCCCGTCGGATCTGGTCCGGTCTCCGTGCCGGCGCGGCAGGGTGTGCCAGTACGCCGGGTGGTTGGGGGACTGCGGCATGCCGATGAACATCGGCCGCGCCAGGTCGTAGGCCCGTACGCCGTCCCGCAGCGCGTCCAGGAGGCGGTCCCTGCCCGGTCGGGCCAGCGGGCCCGACGATGTCGTGGTGCTGCTCACTGGAGTATCCGTTTCTGGTCGAAGTGCGGCTCCCGGCACGGGGCCGGGTACGTCGTGCGGTCGTTGGCGGCCGGGGCGGTCCTTGGCGGCCGGGTCGGCCGGTCCGGTCCGGGCTTCCCAATGGGTTCGGGCGATGGGTTCAGGCGACGGTGCGTTCCTCCCGGAGCCGCGCCACCTCGGCGGGGTCCAGGCCGAGTTCGTCCACCAGGACGCTCTCCGTGTCCGCCCCCAGGGACCGGCCGGTGAAGCGGATCGATCCCGGCGACCGGGACATGCGCCACATGACGTTGTGCATCAGCAGCGGTCCGAGGTCGTCGTCAGCCACCTCGGTGATCATCCCGGTCTCCCGGATGTGCTCGTCCTCGACGATGTCGCGGGCGTCGTAGACGGGCGCCACCGCCGCGCCGGCCGCCGTGAACTCCTCGATCACCTTGTTCCGGGTACGGGCCGCGATCCAGTCGCCGACCATGCCGTCGAGGAGGTCGGCGTGCGCGGCCCGGCCGCCCCCGGAGGCGAACCACGGCTCGCCGATGACCTCCGGGTGGCCGACGAGGCGCAGTACGCGCTCGGCGATGACCTGGGCGCTGGTGGACACGGCGACCCAGTGGCCGTCGGAGGTGAGATAGGTGTTGCGGGGCGCGTTGTTGGTGGAGCGGTTGCCGTGCCGCCTTTCCACCAGGCCGAGTTGGTCGTAGACCGTGGGCGAGGGACCGACCGCGGTCATCAGCGGCTCCAGCAGGCTCATGTCCACGACCTGGCCTCGGCGGTGCGGGTCGCGCTCCCGGGCGAAGAGGGCCATGGCCGCCGCCGACGAAGCGGCGATCCCGCAGAGGCTGTCGGCGAGCCCGAACGCCGGCAGGGTGGGCGGCCCGTCGTCCGCCCCGGTCAGATGGGCGAAGCCGCTCATGGCCTCGGCCAGAGTGCCGAATCCGGCCCGGCCCGCGTAGGGGCCGGTCTGTCCGAAGCCGGTGATCCGGACGATGACGAGACCCGGATTGACACGGTGCAGTTCCTTGGGGCCGAGGCCCCAGCGTTCCAGTGTGCCGGGGCGGAAGTTCTCGACCAGGACGTCGGCACGGGCGATCAGGGAGCGGAAGATCTTCGCGCCCCGGGGGACGGAGAGACTGAGGCCGACCGTGCGCTTGTTCCGGGATATCTCCTTCCACCACAGGGCGTGGCCGTCCTTGGTGTGGCCGTGCCCGCGCATGCCGTCGCCGGCGACGGGGTGCTCGATCTTGATGACGTCCGCGCCGTAGTCGCCCAGCAGTTGGGCGCAGAGCGGGCCGGCGAGGATGGTCGAAGCGTCGACGACCAGCAGTCCGTGGAGAGGTCCCGGCGGGGCCGCCGGGACCTCGGCGGAGCCCTCCGCCGGGGCGGTCGGGTCACTCATGGTGCTCCTCTCGTGGGACGGCGGACAGACCTGCCCGCCCGTTCTGCCGCGGTACGGGCGTCACGCCCGCCGGGGCGCCCGCCGGGCTCCGGTGCCCGGCGCCCAGATCGGCGGAGACCGCCGCCGCCGCCCTGGCCACCGCTTCGCCCAGCCGTTCCTGGCTGCTGCCGTCGCCGTCGAACATCGCCTTGGTGCCGCAGACCGACAGCGAGGCGACCACCTGTCCGGTGGCCCCGTGCACGGCGGCGGCGACGCTGGCCGCCTCGGTCTGCCGCTCCCCGTAACTGGCCGCGTAGCCGAGACTCCTGATCCGGGCGATCTCCTCCCTGAGCAGGTCGGCGGAGGTGATCGTGGCCGCCGTGACCCTGTCCAGCTCGTGGTGGCCGATGTAGTCCTCCACCTCCGAGTCGGGCAGCGCCGCGAGGATCGCCTTGGACGACGACCCGGCGTGCAGCGGATGGCTGGTGCCGAGCGCGACGGACATCCGGATCTCGTGGCGGGAGAGCACTTGGTCGACGTAGACGCGGGACCAGCCCTGGCGCACGGACAGGGTGCTGGTCTGGCCGGTCAGCTCGGACAGGGTCGCGAGATGACGGTGCGCGACAGCGGGTATGTCCAGCTCACGCATGGCGGCCAGGCCGATGTTCAGGGCCCCGGGGCCGAGACCGTAGAGCTTGGTGTCCTCGTCGAAGCGCAGGAACTGACCCGACACCAGTTCCCGCAGGATCCGGTAGGCCACCGCTTTGGACAGACCGGTCTCCCGGGCGATCGTCGACACCCCGTGCTTCTGCGGCGAACGGCCGATGGCGTCGATGACCGCCAGGGCGCGGGCGATGCCCGATCGGGGCTGGTCCGGGTGGGCGAGGCTGTCCTCGGTGGTCATGGGGTCCTCTGTCGTGTCGTGGCCGCCGGCGCGGCCGGGTGGGGGGACGGGGGCAAGGGAACAAGCCGCTCAGCCTTTCCCTGTCACCTGTGTGGACACCGGTATGTTGCCGCGTATCGCGTTGGCGTAGGGACAGATCAGGTCGGCGTCCGCGACCAGTTCGGCGAGCTCGTCGGTCGGTACGCCGGGGTCGCTGACGTGCAGCGCGACCGCGAGACCGTAGCGGTCGGGGCCTGAGCCGCCCGTGGGCGCGGTGGTGCCCAGGGTGACCGAGGCGGTGACCGTCGTCGCGGCGAGCGCGGTACGGCGCCGCCGGGCCGCCACGTCCAGCGCGCTGCGGAAGCAGGCGGCGAAACCGGCGGCGAAGAGTTCTTCCGGGTCGCTGCCCGGATCTCCGTCGGCACGGTCTGCCGGACGGGACAGCGGCAGGTCCAGTGCGCCGGTCAGGGAGCGGACCCGGCCCGCCCGGCCGCCCTCGGCCTCGACCGTCGCGGTGTACAAGGGCTTCGACGGCGGTACGGGGGCGGTGCCCCGGCCTTGCGCGCCGGCCGCGCTTGCCCCGTCGGACTCGCCGTCCGCGTGGGCCCGTACGTGGGCGGCGAGCGCGGACGCGAACTCCTCCGGCTGTTCCTCCGCGACGAAGTCCGTGCCGCCGGGGATCACCGTCAGCGGCGCGTCCGGGAAGGCGGCCTGGACCTCCTTGTTCATCCGGTTGAGCACGTCGTCGCCGCCGTGCAGCAGCAGGGTGGGGATGCCGGCGAGGGCTGCCGTGTCGAGACGGTGGGCGAAGACCGCGCGGTAGGCCACCGCGTAGTCGGGGCCGACGCTGAGGTATTCGGCGACCTGGCGGCTGGCGGACTCCGCGCCGATCGTGGGGTACAGCCACCGCACACGGTCCCAGATCACCCGCAGATGGCCGCCGTCCTCGGCGGGTGTGTAACCGGGCGCGTATGAGGCGGACTTCTCGGCCCGTTCGTCGTCGGAGTAGAGCGGGATGCCCTGGAAGACCAGTCCGCGGACCCGTCGACGCTGTTGCAGCGCGGCCTCGGCGGCCACGATCGCCCCGGTGTGCTGGCCCAGCAGATGGACGCTGTCGAGGCCGATCGCGTCGGCGATCTGCCAGACGGCCCGCGCGTACTCCGGTATCGACCAGGGCCCGGGAGCCGCGTCCGACATCCCGAATCCGGGGGTGTCCACGGCCACGGCCCGTACGCCCCTGGCCGCCAGCGGGGCCAGGGCCGGCTCGTAAGTGGCCGAGGAGAGCGGCGACTGATGCAGCATCAGGACCACCGGCGCGTCCTGGTCACCGGCGTGCCGGTAGTGGACCCGGCCCCACGGCAGGGTGACGTAGTCGCGGCGGGCGGAGCCCCGCAGATGGGTGGTCATCGGTTCTCCTCCGTCGCGGCCATGGCGGCCATCACCTCGATGACGTGCTTGACGCCCGTGCGGTAGTCCTCCAGGAGGATGTGTTCGTCGGGGCCGTCGATCCCGGCGTCCGCGCGGGACACGCCGATACCGACGATGGGGTGGCCGCCCAGGGCGCCCTGGTTGCCGATCCACTGGGTGAAGGGCTCGACCATCGGTTCGGTGCCGTACGCCCGCCGGGCGGCGTCGGCCACCAGCGCGACGAACGGGTCCCGGTGGTCGGTGAGATGGGGGCGGCTGGCGGCCATGATCTCCAGAGACACATCACCGAATCCGTGCTCCACCAGGTGTTTGCGCAGGGTGGTGAAGACCTTCTGCGGGTCCTGGCCCGCGATCAGCCGGATCTCGATCTTGGCGGTCGCGGTGGCGGGCAGCCCGAGGGTGATGTCGTCGCGGGTGTCGCCGCCCTCGATCCCGGTGACGGTGAGGGTGGGCCTGGTGCGGATGGCGATGGCGGCCTCGGTGTCGTCGAGACCGCCGACGAAGGAGTCGACTCCGGCCCGCTCCCGCAGAAAGGCTCCGTCGAAGGGCAGTTGACGCAGCAGTTCGAGCTCGTGCTCGCTCGGCTGCCGCGCGCCGTCGGCGAATCCGTCGACCGTAACCGTGCCGTCCGGCCGCTGGAGGGTGCTGAGCGCGGCAGCGAGGCGGGCGGTGGCCGTCGGCAGCAACGCGGTGTTCTGGCTGGTCAGTTCGCGGCTGAGGGTGGTGGCGGTCAGCCGGAGGTAGAGGACGCCCTTCTCACCGAGTTTGAGGAGCGGGCGGCCCTGGCCGTCGACCCAGGAGTTCTCCCACAGCGCCCCGTCGGAGGCGAGCCGGTCGCGGTGGGCGGCGACGAACGAGTCCAGGCCGGGGCTGTGCAGCCACTTCTTGCCTTCCATGATGAAACGGCTGGTGACCGGGGCCTCCAGGCCGGCCAGCCGCCACGCGGCGGCGGCGTGCACCCGGGAGAGCAGCGCCCCCTTGTCGTCGGCGACGCCCCGGGCGTACAGCTTTCCGTCGCGTACGTCCGCCGCGTACGGCGGGCTGGTCCAGGCGTCGTCGTCGCCGGTGGGCTCGACCTCGACGTCGTAGTGGTTGAAGTGCAGCAGGGACCGCCGGCCACCGGGTATCTCGCCGAGGACGTAGGGGTGTGAGTCCTGCCAGGGGATGACCTCGGCGCTGCCGCCCCAGCGGGCGAGGGATCCGGCGAGGAAGTCGGCCGTGGCACGCATCTGGTCCGCCTCCTGGCGGCGGCTGCGGATGCGGCACAGGTCCCGGAGTTCGGTCACGAAGGTGTCGAAGTGGGTGTCGACCGCGTCGAGTGCGGCGGAGAGGTCCGGTTCGGGCATCGGTTCTTCTCTTCCTTCTTGTCAGTGGATCGTGGCGCCGCCGTCGACGAACAGGGTGTGGCCGGTGGTCATCGCCGCCGCGGGGCTGAGCAGATGGGCGACCGCATTGGCCACGTCGTCCCTGCTGGCCATGCGCCCCAGCGGAATGGAGGCGAGCTTGTCCCGGAGGTAGTCGGCGTCGCCTCGGACGTCCGCCGTCATGTCGGTGCTCACGATGGTGGGGGCGACGGCGTTGACCCTGATCCCGTCGGGTGCCCACTCCAGGGCGAGGACCCTGGCCATGTGCATCACGGCCGCTTTGCTGACGCAGTAGCCGAGCGAGTCGCGGACCGCGATCCGGCCGTTGGTGGAGCCGATGTTGACGACACTGGCCGAACCGGCGGCCTTCAGCGCCGGGTGGGCGGCGCGGGTGACCCGGAAGGTGCCGGAGAGGTTGACGTCCACGACGGTGGTGAAGTCCTCGTCGGTCATCTCCGCCGCCGGTCCCCTCCGGACGATTCCGGCGTTGTTCACCAGGTGGTCGAGACGGCCGTGGGCCGCGAGCACCTCCGCGAGAAGTTCCTCGCAGGACGCCGTGGAGCGGACGTCGACACGGTGGCGGGTGTGACCGTCCCCGTCCGGCCCGGCGGGCTCCCAGTCGGCGGGAGCCGCCAGGTCCGCGCGGGCGACCCGGCAGCCGAGTGAGGCCAGCCTGCGGGCCACGGCCGCGCCGATGCCGCGTGCCGCTCCGGTGACCAGCGCGACATGGCCGTCGAGCCGGACGGGGTCGGTCATGACGCGATCACCCGGTTCTCCTCGGACCAGAAGGCGAGCCGGCGCTGGGCGAAGCGGATGACGAAGTGCGCCAGCAGGCCGAGCACCGACAGGACGAGCAGCACCGCGAACATCCCGGCGATGTCGAAGTTGTAGTTCGTCTGGAGCAGCAGATAGCCGAGGCCCTCCTTGGCACCGATGAACTCGCCGACGACGGCGCCGAGGATCGCGAACACGATCCCGATGTCGAGCCCGGCGAAGATGAACGGCAGCGCGTTGGGGAGCTGGACCATCCGGAACACCTGGGCCCGGCTCGCGCCGAAGACGGTCAGCATCTGGATCCGGTCGGCGTCCGCCGACCGCAGCCCCTCGATCACGTTGACGAGCACCGGGAAGAACGAGATGACCGCGGCCATCACGACTTTGCTGGTCATGCCGAAGCCGAACCAGACGACGAACAGCGGGGCGAGTGCCACCTTCGGCACGGTCTGGAACGCCACGATGTAGGGCATGAAGGTGCGTTCGATGATCCGTACCTGGCTGATCGCGGTACCGAGGATCATCGCGGCGCTCACACCGAGCAGGAAGCCGAGCACGGACTCCTGGAGTGTGACCCTGAAGTGGGACCAGAACATAGGGTCGTTGAGCTGTGTCCACAGCGCGTCCGCGATCTGCGAGGGGCGCGGCAGGACGTACTCGTCGATCCCGAGCGGCCTGATGGCGTACTCCCACACCAGGACGACCAGCACGAACACGCCGGGGACCAGGATGAATTCGGGGCGCTCGCGCAGATCGGGCAGGCGCGGCCGGCGGCGGCCGCGTTTCGGCGGCCCCGGGTCGGTGGCCGACGGTGAGGTGCCGGCGGTGCCGGTCTTGGTGATCGTCATCGGATGGCCTCCTCAGCCCATCACGCCGGTGGCGTGGAAATGGCGGCGGATGCGGTCCACGTACACCCCGGCCCGGTCGGATGCCATCACGCCGAGGTCGCGCGGCCGTTCCAGATCGATGTCCACGACCTCGGCGATCCGTCCGGGCCGGGGGGTGAGCACGATGACCCGGTCCGAGAGGAAGACGGCCTCGGGAATGGAGTGGGTGACGAAGACGATGGTCTGGCCGCTCTCCCGCCAGATGCGCAGGAGTTCGACGTTCATGTACTCGCGGGTCATGGCGTCGAGGGCACCGAACGGCTCGTCCATGAGCAGTACCGCCGGATCGTGCACCAACGCCCGGCAGATACCGGCTCGTTGCTGCATGCCGCCGCTCAGCTCGTGCGGGTACTTGCCCTCGAATCCGTCGAGGCCGACCATGTTCAGCAGCCGGCGGGCCTGTTCGCGGTAGCGCGCCCGGTCCAGCCGCTGGACCTCCACGGGCACCATCACGTTCTCCAGGATGGTGCGCCAGGGCAGCAGCGTCGCCGCCTGGAAGACCATGCCGATCTCCGGCAGCGGCCCTGTCACCTCGCGCCCCGCCACGCGCACCGTGCCCGCGGTCTTGGGAATGAGACCCGCGAGGATCTTGAGCATCGTGGTCTTGCCGCAGCCGGAGGGACCGACGACGGAGACGAACTCCCCCCGCCGCACCTGGAAATCGATGTCCGACAGCGCACGGGTCGGTTCCGACCTGCGGGGCCGGTACAGCTTCTCCAGTCCGGCCACCTCGATCCAGGCGGCCTCGTCGGCCGTGGGGGCCGCGGCAGCCGCCTGTCGGCGGCCGAGTGTTCTGATGGCCATGCTGGCGTCCTTAAGTCTCGGTCCGTTTCTGGTCGGTGCTGGTCGGTGCTACTCGGTGGCCGTCCCGGCCTTCTGCGCGCGGGCGACGACGGCCGCGGAGTCGAAGTCGTTCGCGTCCTTGAGGAGGCTGTCGTCCCAGACGTCGTCCATCCGGACGTCCTTGGTGATCTGTCCGGACTCCTTGGTGTACGTTTCGGTCTTCAGCCACTCCTGGTCGCTGATGGCGCCCCAGTCGGCGAAGTCCTCGGGGTTCCCGCTGCTGGGGGTGGCCGACTTCATCCAGGTCTCGAAGATCTTGGTGTCTCCGGCGATGCGGTCGTCGGCCGACTTGCCGGCGAGGACCTGGGGGAAGACCTTGTAGCCGTCCCTCATCGCCGCCTCCGGGTTGACCGCCGAGAAGAGCATCGACTGGTACGAGGCCCGCAGGAACCGGGCGAGTTCGTCGCGGCGCTTGTCGAGCGTGTCCTCGCGCACCGCGAAGGTGATGGAGCGGATGCCCTTGAACATGTCCGGGTTGTCGAGGTAGCGGTAGGTCGTGCCGGTGTTCTCGATCGTTGTGTACGCCTGGGTGTAGAGGGCGAGCACGTCGACCTTGCCGTCCTTGAGGGTGGAGGCGGCCTGCGCGCCCACGCCCACCGGGAGCAGTTCGACGTCCTTCTCGTCCAGTCCGGCGTTCGCCGTGTACGCCCTCGCGTAGATCGCCGATCCCGAGGCGAGGGAGATCACGCCGATCTTCTTGCCCTTGAGGTCGGCCGCCGTCTTGATGTCGCTGCCGGGCGGAACGGCCATCACCCAGGGCCAGTTCTGCACCAGTCCGCCGATCGCCTTGACCGGTACGCCCTTCTCCCGGGCGGCGAGGATCGCGCCGACGTCGGCGGCGGTGATGTCGGCACTGCCGGACGCGACCGCCTGGAGCGCGGCCACCGAGCCGTCCGCGTTGGAGGTCTCGACCTTGATCCGCTCCTTGTCGAGGAAGCCCTCCTCCTTGCCGACGGCATAGGTGGCGACCTCTTCCTTGGGACCGATCACGGCCGAGGCGATGGAGAACTCGATCGTCGCCGTGCCGCCTTTCTCCTTGCTGGAGGAGGCCGATCCGCCACCGCAGGCGGCGGTCGCCGAGAGAGCGGCGACGGCGAGCGCCGCGCAGCCGGTTCGTAGGGAACGCTTCATGTCCGACACCTCGTTCGGATCGGTGGGTCTGAGGGTGCGCCGATGGCGGTGGAGCGGGATATTCCGCTGAGAGCGAGATCGTTGTAGACGTGCTGTTCGGCGATGAGGCCGTCCTGGACGACGAAGACGTCCGCGTAGCGGATGCCTTCGAACGGGCTGCCCGCGAGGTCTTCCCCGTAGAGCGTGCCGAGGGAGGTGACGGCGGTGGCACCGGAGCCGTCGGGCAGGGGGGCGGCGAAGTACCGCTCGCGCCGTTTGCGCACCCAGCGGTAGTCACCGCGGGCGCTCGCCGCCATCGCGGCGAGCGAGGCGTGCCGCTGACCGCCGGGGAAGACCAGGGCCACTCCCGGTGCCAGCAGACCCGCCGCGGCCTCCAGCTCCCGGTCCTCGCACAGCCGCAGATAGCGGTCCACCAGGGCGGTGGGCTGCTCGGGCCGGGCGTCCATCAGCCGGCCCGTCTTGTCAGGAGCTCTTCCCACTGATCGCGCAGCGGGTGCTCGGCGGGTCCCGCCTCGGAGAGGATGCTGACGAGACGGCCCAGCATCTCCTCCCGTCCGCGGTCGAGGAGGACCTGCTCGGCGGGCTCGGGGAGGAAGGAGTCCAACTCCCCTTGTTTCAGCGTGCCGTTCCTGACCAGCAGCGCCTCCAGGGCGATGGTCCGCTGGGCGGTGACATGGACATCGGTGCTGAGTTGCAGGACCAGGTCGAGCAGTTTGCCGATGCGCGGGTCCTTGAAGTAGTCGAACTCGTCACTCATCGTTCCTCCGGCTTGTTCGCCGCCAGTACGGCCCAGGGAAAGTGCCATTCGCGACGGTCGCCCCAGCCGTCCTCGCGGACGCCGTCGTTGCGCTCGTCGAAGGGGGCCCAGGAGGCGCCGGTCAGCCCGGCATCCCGGCACATCGCGAGCAGGTCGGACCCGAAGAGGTCGTGGAAGAAGGGCTCGTTGTTCCGTTCGGCGTGCTCGAAGACGGTGGCGTCGCGGAACGGGTCGCCGGTCGGCTGGAACTCCAGGAAGCGGAGCGCCCCGCCGGGCTTGAGGAGCCGCACGGCCTCCTGGATGGTCTCGCGGACCGCGTCGGACGGCATCTCGTGCAGCACCATCGTCCCTGTGACGACGTCGCAGGACCCGGACTCCAGTCCGGTCGCGCGGCCGTCGGCCTGGCGGTAGCTGAGGGTGAGGCCCTCGGCGGCTGCCTCGGCGTGTGCCAGGCGCAGGCCCGGTGCCGCGAGGTCGACCCCGATGATCTCCGCGCCGGGGTACTTGCCCGCGAGCGGCCGGGTGCTCTTGCCGAAGCCGCAGCCGATGTCCACGACCCGTTCGGCTGCGGGGAGTTCGGGGAGGGCCGTCTGCGCGAACAGCTTGTGGAACTTGTAGCCGTCGTTGTCCCGCAGCATCACGATGCGGGCGCCGAACTCGTAGACGTAGGCGGACATGTCGTCGGAGTAGAAGCCGCCGGGCTGGATGTGGATGTCGAAGTCCGTGTACCAGGAGGGCAGTTCGACGGACGAGTTGAGGGTGAGGGTGCCCGCGCCGTCCGCCGCGGCCTCGGCCAGTTGCTCGGTGAGCTGCGCGCGCCGGCTGAGCACCGCCTCACCGGCCGCCTTCCACAGCATCTTCTGCTGGACCCGCTCCAGATGGCTGAACCACGGGTAGAGGCTGAGCTCGTGGAGCCGGTTCGCCGCCTGCTCGACGGTGTCCGCCGGCGGCTCCCCGTCCGCGGCGTACTCCCGCGTCAGCGCGGGATAGACGGTGCTGGCCCACTGCTTGCGCAGGGCCAGGATGTAGTCGACTCGGGAGCGCTCGTCGAGCGTCAGCCGGTCCTCGATATCGATCATGACGACTCCTTCTCGGTACGTGTGCGGCGGAGCTTCGCGGTACGCGGAACGGGTGGAGTGGTGCGGTGATAGCTGCTGCGGGGGTGCGGTGGTGGCGCTGTTCAGTGGGCGGGGACGGCGGCGGCGCCGGCGGTGGCCAGGGTTCCGGCACCGCTCGCCGCACTGGAGAGAAACGTTCCTGCGATGCGTCCCTCGTAGATGGCTTCGAGCGCGGTGCGTGGCGCGTTGGCGTCTCCCACGACCAGCACCGGTGGCGCGTCGGGGTGGCCGTCGAGTGCGCGGTAGAGGTCGTCGGCCGCGGTCGGCAGGCCCGCGTCGACAATGGCGGTGACGCCGTGGAGTTCCTCGGTGTCACCGTTCAGGGTGTCCCGCAGAGTGACCCGGTGGCCGACGGCGTCCACGACCGTACGCAGGGGGCGGGCCTTCACCCCCAGGGCGCCCAGCCGCCCGGTGAGGCCGAGCCTGGAGTAGGTGGTGATACGCGGGAAGAGCGCCGCCGACGGGGTCACCAGGTGTACGGCGGCTCCCTCGCGCGCCAGGCACTCGGTGAGCGACGCGGCCGGCCAGTCGCCGCCGTCGTCCCGGATCACCACCGTGCCGCGCAGAGCTGACGGTATGTCAGAGTCCTTGCCGGAGAGTGCGCCTGTCGCCTGCCAGAGGTCGAACAACTGGGGTCCCAGGGGGAGTTCGCGCCTTCGGGGCAGCGATCCGGTCGCCAGGATCACCCCGTCGAAACCCTCGTGCCGTCCCCCGGGCAGCAGGTCGGCCGCGACGACGCGTTCGCCGGTCCGTACGGTCACTCCGGCGCGGGCGAGGTCCCGGGCGAGTTCGTCGGTCATCAGGGTCAGCCGCTCCCGGCCCGGTACGGATCCGGCGCGGACGATCTGGCCGCCGAGGTGGTCGGCGGCCTCGACAAGGGTCACCTCGTGACCGGCCCGCCGGGCGGACAGGGCGGCCTCCATCCCCGCCGGCCCCCCGCCGACGACCATGACCCGCCGGGCGGGGGCCGGTCCGGCGAGGCGTACGGCGTTCCACTCGTGCTCCGCCCCGACCTCGGGATTCACCACGCAGGAGATCGGCAGGCTCGCCTCCAGCCGTCCCACGCACCCCTGGTTGCAGGCGAGGCAGGACCGGATCTCGTGCGCGCGGCCGTCCAGTGTCTTGCGGACCAGATGGGGGTCGGCGATATGCGGCCGGGCGAGCCCCACCAGATCGGCCGCACCCTCCTCGACCAGCACCGCCGCCTCGGCCAGGCTGTCCAGCCTGCAGACCGCGAGCACGGGCAGATCGGGAAACGTCTCCTTGAACAGGGCCGCGTGGTGCCGGAACGGCGCGTGCCCGAAGCTCATGTCGGCCATCTGCGTGGCCAGTGAGGTACTGCCGTGGTACGCGGAGTGGCTCACGTGGACGTACGCGAGCGGGTGTTCGGCGCGCAGCTCGCCGACGGCGGCCATGACCTCGGCCGGTCCCAGGCCGCCCGGCAGGAATTCGTCGGCGCTCACCCTGATGCCCAGCGGCAGGTCCGGGGCGCGCTCACATACCCGCTCCAGAACCTCCCGGACGAGCCGGAGCCGGTTCTCCTCGCTGCCGCCGTAGCGGTCGGTGCGCTGGTTGGTGAAGGGAGAGAGGAACTGCTGGAGCAGATGACCGTGGCCGAGATGGATCTCGACGCCGTCGAATCCGGCCTCGCCCATCCGGCGGGCCGCCTCGCCGAAGGCTCCGACGACCACCGCTATGTCGCTGGGTCCCATGGCGTGGGGTATCGCGGCGCCCGTCGCCCAGGGCACGTCCATCGGCGCCCAGGCGGCCGTGCGGGTGGCGTCGCCGTTCGCCTGCCGGCCCGCGTGCATGAGCTGCGCGAAGACCAGGGCGCCGTGTGCGTGGACGGCTTCGGCGACCGCCGCGTAGGCGGGTACCGAGGTGTCGTCGAAACAGCCGAGGCTGATGTGGCGCCCCGCGCTGGTGGGGTGGACCCGTACCGCTTCGGTGATGATCAACCCGACACCACCCCGCGCCCGTTCGGCGTGGTAGTGCGCATGGCGCCGGGTCGGATGATTCGCGTGGCCGAAGTTCGTCGTGTGCCCCGGAACGAACACACGATTGCGTACGTCGAGGCCACCTATACGGAATGGCATGATTAGTTGCTCTATGCCTGCGTTCTTCACCACGACTCCTCGGGTGGTTCCACACAGCCAAGCCGGAAGACGTTCCGTTCAGCGAAACGCTGTTGCTTTGGCCGGAACAATAGGAGTCGGGCGCGGAGCGAGTCAATGGATGACAAGAAAGTTTTTGGACATGGCTGTGCCGGATGCACGAGCCGGGGCACCCCAGCCGCGCCCTGCCATGCACCGCTCCCATCACCGCTGGCGCCAACAGCCCGCCCCCAGGGCCCCGTTGGCTCCCGGGCGCCCTTCCAGCCACAGTGCACGCCGGGGCGCGGTACACCCAGGTTCGGGGAGCAATGCCCGGTACGGCAGCGGGAGTTGATGCTGCAGGTGTGCCCAGTACTGCACACGAACGGCGAACGTACCGAGGTCGCGCTGACCCAGTCGTACGCACTGGCGGAAGACCGGATCACGGACATGACGGACGAGCGCGCGCTGCGCAGGCGGGCGACGGCCGCAGCCTGGTTGCCGCCCTTGCCGCCGGGGCCCGCATCGAAGGATCCACCGGACACCGTCTCGTCGGCAAAGGGTGCCTTGGGGACCCTCATTTCGGGGCGCGGCAGACATCTACTTACCAACCATCGGCAAGGTGAACATGGCGCTCTGGTGACGGGGCCGTCACAGCTGTGCCGTGCGGGTGCCGGACCAGATGGTCTCCTCGGTTTCCCGGGCCCTCCGAGCCGTCACCCGGTGCGGGCCCGGACTCCCCTGACGTAGGCACCCGGTGGTGTCCCGGTGCGGGCACCCGCACCCGTGGCGTACCACGGCGGAAGCTGGAAACGGCCGTCGCAGTACGGGGTCGGCGAGAGAATGCGCTGACGGCCGTCCTGGATCTGGTAGACGAGGTGGGCCTGCCCGATGGACGGATCGGGAGTCATCTCCGGGTAGGCCAGCGCGGCCTGGCCCGGGTCCGCCAGGTAGTAGGCGCCGTTGACGCCCCGGTGGATCGTCGCACGGATGGCCTTGGCCACGCGGCGGTGGTCACGTGGGTCGTCGACCTGGGACCACGCGCCGGCGATCATCCGGGCCCTGTCGTAGGCGATGCCGGCGTGCGAGCGGCCGGGGGAAACGCCGTGCAGGGAGCGGTAGCGGGCAGCGAAGGACCGGCCCAGGTGGTCGGAGTAGGTGCCCGTGACCGTGGCCCACAGCAGGCCCTCGGAGAGCGGGCCGAGCTCTTGGCGGAAGCTCGGGATGGAGGGCGTGTAGAGGAGATAGGGGAGGATCGGCGGACCGTCGTACAGCAGCTCTCGCAAGAAGGCCAGACTGCCCGGCATGAAGTAGTGCCCGACCAGGACGGCAGCAGGTGCGGCGGCCCGTACCTGGCGGGCGATCTGCTGCCAGGCCGCGTCGGACATGCCCACCTCGGACACCGTCTCCAGGGTCCAGCCGCCCGCCTCCACGGCCGCCGACATCTCAGTGCGGCCCAGATCCCCCAGCGGCCACATGCCCTGGACCACCATCAGCCGATTCGATTCCGGAGACCAGCCACCGCTGTCCCGCAGCGAGGTGAGGAAGCGCACGAAGCCGGGGCCGTAGCGGGTGTCGCTGGGACAGACCTGGAAGATTCCGCCGTAGCGCTCGGGGTCCTCGGCCACCCGGGAGACCATCGAGTCCAGCGCCGCCGCGTGCAGATACGGGCGGCCGTAGTCGGCGGCGATCTCGTGGGCCACGTCCTGCGGACCGATGTAGCCGGAGGTGAGCGCGTCCACCTCCTGCTCGACGAGTTCAGTGAACGCCGCCTGCACGGCCGACGGCACGGTCACGTCGAAGTCGGCGGTCACCAGTTCGATACGGCGGCCCGAGATGCCCCCCTGGTCGTTGATCTCCTCCAGGGCCAGTCGGGTGGCGAGCAGCATCTCGCGCCCGTCGGCGGCGGCCGGGCCGGTCAACGGCAGGGCCGCGCCCAGCATCAGCGGACGGCGGCGCAGCGAGCGCGTGGGACCCGGCACGGGAGAGGGGACGGGCGCGCCGCCCCGGGCCGCGGTGGCGATCCTGCCGAGCCCGAGCCGCTCGAACGCCGTGTCCCCGCCGGGGAAGGGCAGCCGTACCAGCCCTTGGTCGAGAGCGAGCGCCGCCGCGGCGGCCCGCCCCGACAGATGGAGCTTCGTCAGCAGCCGGTCCACATGGGTGGTGACGGTTCGTGGGCTGGTGAAGAGCCGCTCCGCTATCTCGTTGTTGGTGAGCCCGGCGACGATGAGGGTGAGCACGTCCAGCTCGCGCAGGGTCAGTCCGTACGGCGACGGGTGGCACGGCTCCACCAGGACCCGGCCCATCGGATTGCCGCGAGGGTCGGTGAACGGGTCGACCCAGACCCTGACGAGGGTGCGGGCCGTGCCGTCCGTCCACATGAAGCCGCTGCGCCCAGCTTCGGTGCGCAGACAGGCCACGACGAGACCGGCGAGTTCGGGATGCTCACGCAGGAAGGCCACCGCCGGGCCGGGGCCGGGTGCCGCGCCGTGCCGGCTGTCCTCGGCCGCCTCCACGGTGCCATCGGCGAGCATGATCGCGGAGGCGGGAAGCGGGAGCTCGTCTTTGGCGGACCAAAAGGGTCCGGTTCGTTTCCGAGCGGACACGGGCGTCGCCTCCTGTCCCTTGGTACGCGGCCCGCCGCGTGAGTTCGGGCGGCCACTGGGCTGACAGGGGCCATCATGCCCAGGTACCTGCGGATACGACAGAGTTACGTGTAACGAACGAGTAAGGAATCATTTGTGTTCACTGTCAGGGTTTCCGGGGCCTGCGGGGCATGCGTGAAGCCGGACCGGTGCCCGCCCGGTCCGGCGACATGTGTGACGCGAGGCTCCGGGCGGGCCCGGTCCGCCCCCGCTCAGGTACGGCGGTTGCGCAGCAGCGAGTCCAGGGCCACGGCCGTCACGACGATGACGCCCTTGGCGATGAGCTGCCAGTGCTGGCTGATGTTGAGGCTGTAGAAGACGTTCGTCAGCGTGGCCAGGATCAGCAGGCCCACCGCCGAACGCCACACCGCGCCCTCGCCGCCGCGCAGCGAGGTCCCGCCGACCACCACGATGGCGATCGTGTCCAGGGCCACGGTGGCTCCGACATCGGCCTGCCCCACCCCGAGCCGGGAGGCGTCGATCATGCCGGCCAGCGCGGCCGTCACACCGGTCATCACGTAGGCGCTGCCGACGAGCCACGGAACACGCAGCCCGGACAGCCGGGCGGCTTCCTCGTTGCCGCCGATGGCGAAGATGTTCCGGCCGTAACCGGTCTGCGAGAGCAGCAGCGAGCCCACCACGAAGATGCCGATCAGGATCCAGATCGGCAGCGGCACTCCCGTGACGGCGGTCAGCGCCAGGTACTGGAAGGAGACGTCGTCGACGATGAACGGCGCCGAGTTCGAGTACACGTACGCCAGGCCCGCGATCACCGAGGACATGCCCAGGGTGGTGACGAACGGGTTGACCTTCCAGCGAGCGATGATCGTGCCGTTGGCGGCTCCCACGGCAAGGCCCGCCAGGATTGCGCAGACCGCGGCCAGTAGGACCGAGCCCGTGCTCTTGGTGACACCGGCGAACACCGTGGAGCCGAGCGCGTAGGTGGCGCCCACCGACAGGTCGAACCCGCCGGAGATGATGACGAAGGTCATCGCGACGGCGATGATCCCGACGGCAGCGTTCTGGGTCAGGACGTCCTGGAGGTTGGCGGGCTTCAGGAAGCCCGGGTAGAGCACGGTCGCGGCGGCGATCAGCAGGAGCAGCACCCAGAAGGTGCTGAACCGCAGGGCGTAGGCCCGCAGCCGGGCCGCGCGGTCCTCGCCGCCGGGAAGGGCGCTCCGGGGCGGTGCCACGGCGGGGTCGCCCGCCGGAGCGGACGGTTGGGAGACGGTGGAGGGGGTCACTTCAGCTCACCTCGCGGGTGGTCGTGTCGGTGCTGGTGCTGGTGTCGGTGCTCGGGACGGCGGTGCGACGGGTCGGCGGGCCGGGCGCGGCCCGGCCGGGGGTGGGCGGGCGGTCCGGGCCGCCGCGCCCGCTCACTCGGCGGCCTTGTCGTGGAAGCCGAGCTTGACGATGTCCCGCACCCGGAATTCCGGGGAGTCGGCGGGGATCTCGCGCACCACCCGGCCGCCGGCGAAGACCAGCAGCCGGTTGGCGATGGCGAGGACCTCCTCCAGCTCCGAGGAGGTGACGACGACGGCGGCGCCGTCCTCAGCCAGTCGCACCAGGGAGGCCAGCACCTCCGACTTGGCGCCGACGTCGATGCCCCGGGTGGGTTCGTCGATGAGGAAGACCCGCGGGGTGCGGGCGGCCCACTTGGCGAGGAGCACCTTCTGCTGGTTGCCGCCGGACAGATGGCGCACCGGGGCGCCGAGCCGGGCCGGGTCGAACCCGAAGTACCGGGCGTATCGCTCGGCACGGTCGCGTTCGTTGCCGTGATCGATCCGGCCGGCCCGGGTGGCGCTGGTGACGCCGACACTGACGTTGTCGGTGCCGTCCATCGCGGGGATCAGACCGTTCTTGCGGTCCTCGGGGACCATGACCACTCCGGCGGTGATGGACTGCCGGGCCGAGCGCGGCCAGGGCACCGGCCGTCCACCCAGGCGCAGTTCACCGGTGGAGGACCGTTCCAGACCGGCAAGGGACCGCAGGAAGGTGGTGCGTCCCGAGCCGACCAGGCCCCACAGGCCGACGATCTCGCCCTCGTGGACGCGCATGTCGATGCCGGACAGGACCCCGGGCAGATCCACCCCGGAGGCTTCCAGTGCCGGCCCGCCGGGCTCGTGCGTGCCGCCCCGGGCGGTCACCTCTATCTCGCGGCCGACCATGGCCCGGATCAGTGCCTGCCGGTTCCAGCGTTCACGGGGCGCGCTCTCCACGAGGTGACCGTTGCGCAGCACCGAGATGCTGTCGCTGAGCCGCAGCACCTCCTCCAGGTTGTGGCTGACGAACACGATCGTGGTGCCCTGGGAGCGTAGTCGGTCCAGGACGCGGTAGAGGATGTCCCGCTCGTGCTCGGCAAGCGCGGCGCTGGGCTCGTCCAACAGCAGGATCCTGCCGTCGGCCTGGACACCGCGCATGATCTCCAGGATCTGCTGCTGGGAGACCGACAGGGTGCGAGCCAGGGCCTCGGGCGGGATGTCCACCTCGAAGTCCTCGCACATCCGCAGATAGCGGCGGCGCATCTCTCGGTGCGAGAGCAGACCGCGACGGCTGAGGTTGCCGCCGAGGAACACGTTGGCCTCGGCGCTGAGCGCCGGGACCATGGTGAGTTCCTGGTAGACGGTGACCAGTCCCAGCCCACGGGCCTTGCGGGGGCCGCCCGCGTCCAGCGGGGTGCTGAACACGTCCACGGTGCCGGTGTCGGCGGCCAGCCGGCCGCTGATCATGCCGAGGAGGGTGGACTTCCCGGCTCCGTTCTCACCGACGAGCGCGTGGACCGTGCCCGCCGGGATCTCCAGATCGACGTCACGGACCGCGTAGGTCCGGCCGAAGACCTTGGACACGCCCCGGCAGACGACGGCCGGACCGACGGGCGCGGTGGGGTCGGCGACGGCTGCCACCGGGGGTGACGCGGAGGATGTGTCGGGCATGAGGAGGCTCCTTTCCTGCCGTGACGCGGGCCGGTCAGTACTCGGGCTTGAACTCGCCGACGGTCGCGGCGGTCGCGAACGGGGTGCCGGGCAGCTCCGAGGACTCGGTCAGATTGATGAAGTGCGGCACGGTCTTGCCCGACACCTGGTCGGCGAGCGCCTGGATGGCCTCCTCGGTCTCCTGGGCCGGGAGCATCATCACGCTCTGCTGGAGATCGCCCCTGCGCACCGAATTCAGCGCCCACTGGTCGCCGCCGAAGTCGTAGATCTTGACCTTGCCCTTGCGGCCCGCGCCGTTGACGGCCTGGACGATGCCCCGGCTCATCCCGGAGAAGTTGGACATGATCACATCCAGGTCGGGGTTGGCCTGGAGGATGGTCTGTGCGGCGGAGTTGCCCTTGGGCGTGGTGTAGTCGGTGCTCTGTCTGGCCACGACCTCGAAGCCCTTGTGCTGGGCGAACGCCTTGGCCGCCTGCTTGAAGCAGATGGTGTTGGCGTTGAGGTCCGGGCCCGAGATGAGCGCGACCTTCGCGCCGTCGGGGTTGTCCTTGACGACCTGGTCCACCCACTTCTCGTACACGTCGAGGGTCTGTCCGCCGACGTAGGTGACCGTGCCGGGCTCCCAGGTCTCCTCCCCGAGCTTGGTGGCGCGGCCGCAGATCGGCAGGTTGAAGACGGAGACGAGGATGCCCTTCTGCGGGGCCTGCTGAGTGAGCAGCTTGCAGACGAGGTTGCCGTCGTTGGGCTCCACGGCGAAGGCGTTGTACTTGCCGCTGGTGAGGGCCGTCTGGATCTGGTCGAACTGTTTCTGGGCGTCGAACTGCCCGTCGAACACGTCGAGCTTGACGCCGAGGTC
The DNA here is from genome assembly GCF_036248275.1 of Streptomyces sp. NBC_01716. NCBI lineage: Bacteria > Bacillati > Actinomycetota > Actinomycetes > Kitasatosporales > Streptomycetaceae > Streptomyces > Streptomyces sp. NBC_01716. The sequence continues at coordinate 1,093,929 of NZ_CP109181.1, forward strand.
CGACGCCTTCTTCTTGCCGGCGGCGATCGCGGCCTGGAGGTAGGCGTTGCTGGTGCCGGCCGAGAAGTAGGCGATCTTCAGGTCGGCGACCTTCTTTGGCCCCTTGGCCTCGCCGGCCGCAGCGGACGAACCGGCGGACTGGTCGGCCGGCACGGAACAGGCGCCTGCGGCGAGCAGCACCGACAGGGTGGCAGCGGCGGCACCGAGGGTGCGGGCGGAGCGGCGGACCGTGCCGCGTCTGCGGGCGGTGACGGACGGGGTGGGTGTGAGGTGGTTCATGGCGGTGGTTCTCCCTGTTCGGGGCGGTACTGCGGGCGGGACGGGCACGGCAGCGGAGCAGGAGGCTCTGCTCGGGGCGAACGGCGCGCGAGGGGGGAATGCGGGCGGCCGGTCAGAGGGACCGGGGGCCGGTACCGACGGAGGTCTGCGGCCGGACCGTGGGTCAGGACGCGTCCTCGGTCCAGGTGTCGTAGATGTCGCTGAGCGGGGCAAACCAGGTGCCGGAGTGGCCCGCCATGTACTCGATGAGCCGCTCGAAGCCCATCAGGTAGTGGGCGCGGGCGATGGTCTGCGGGTGGACGGTCAGCGTGAGCACGCCACCGGGGACGTTGCGGTAGGCGTAGTCGAAATGGTCCTTCCAGCGCTGGAACATCACCTCGCTGGAGCCCAGCCCCTGGTTGACACCGGGGATGTACTCGGCGGCCGGGAAGTCGTCGAGGAACCACGAGACGGGGAACTCCAGCAGCGGGCTGGCCGGACCGAAACTGCTGCCCTCCTCCCAGCCGACCTGGACCGGACGCGGGTGGTAGGGCTCGAAGTCACGGCCCATCAGGGAGGAGTCCCATGCGAAGCCGTTCTCCTCCAGCACGCTCATCGTCTGGTCGGTGAAGTCCCAGGCGGGCGAGCGGTAACCGCGCGGACGGGTGCCGATGTACTTGTCGTGCTGCTTGAGCTGGGCCTCCATCAGCCGCCGCTCGGTGTCGGAGTCCAGCTTCGGTACACCCTCGTGGTAGCAGCCGTGCGCGGCAATCTCGTGCCCGGCGTCCACGATCTGCCGGACGCGTTCGGGGAAGGTGACCATGGTGTGGCCCGGGGTGCACCAGGTGGCGCGCACATCGTGCCGCTCGAACAGGCTGATCAGCCGGGGCACACCGACCTCCGCGCAGAACTCTCCCCGGGACAGATAGCTGGGGCTGCTGAGGTTGAAGGTGCCCATCCAGACGCTGTGCGCGTCGAAGTCGGCGCCGATGTTGACCGCGAGCTTCTTGCCCTCGGGCAGGTTCAGAGGCATGGGTGATCTCCCTACGGAGTATGACGGTGATGGTGACGGGGGAAAGGCGGCGGTGAGGTACGGGAGCGGGCGACGGGCGGCGTCTCATCCACCGCGCGGAGGCGGCACGGCCCCGGCCCGGCAACCGCTCAGGCGCCGCTGAGCAGTTCGTCGGCGTACCGGCGGTACAGGCCGCAGCGGCGCCGGCGGTCGGTGTGTGTGGTCGCCGCGCCGGTGCGGCGGTTCTCGCGGAGGAGGTCGAGGTCGAGCCGAGCGGTGATGACGTCCTCGACGTTGGTACCGGTCTCGGCCAGGATCCCGTCGGGTGCGAAGCCGGTGTCGCACGGTGACAGCACCGACGCGCGGGCCCAGCCGGGGGAGAGGGGCGCGCCGGGGTCGCCGGTGGTGGGGCAGTGCACGACGTACACCTGGTTCTCGATGGCCCGCGCCTGGGCGCAGTGCCGTACCCGCCAGAAGCCGGCCTCGGTGAACGTGTACGACGGGCTAACGATCAACTCGGCGCCCTGGCGCGCCAGTACGGTCGAGATCTCCGGTATCTCGGTCTCGTAGCAGATCGAGACGCCGACGCTGACCCCGCTCACCGTGAACGGGATGAGCTTGTCGCCCTCCTGCGTGCCCCAGCCGGCCTCGGCCGGGAAGATGTGCGTCTTGACGTGATGAGTGACCGAGCCGTCGGGGAAGAACACGAACGCGGTGTTCAGGACACCCTCGCCGTCCGGATCGCGCACCAGATGGCTGCCGGCCACGATCACCTGGCCGCGGACCCGGGCCAGTTCGGTGAACAGGGCCGCGTAGTCGTCGGTGTAGTCGGCGATCCGGCCCAGCGCGGAGACCGGTTCGTCCCGCCACCCGGGGCGGGCGGTGAACAGCGAGGCGGTGAACAGCTCGGGCAGGACGACCAGTTCGGATCCGTCCGTGCGGTCGACGAGCGTGCGGACCTGGCGGGCGAAGGCGTCGAAGCCGTCCACCTCCCGCAACTCGAACTGGACCGCGGACACGGTCAGGGAAGTACCCATGGACTGCTTTTCCTCTCAGATGGCGAGGTTGTGGCGGGACGCTTCGCGCGGCCGTTCACTGCGCGAGCAGGCCGCCGTCGATGACCAGGTCGGTGCCGGTGACGTACGACGACTCGTCCGAGGCCAGGTACACGCAGCCGTGGGCGATCTCGGCGGGCGTGCCGCCGCGCCGCATCGGAGTGCCTGCCAGTACGGCCGCGTTGAGGTCGGCGGGCTGCGCGTCGGTCAGCGGGGTGGCGATCCAGCCGGGGATCACCGCGTTGGCGCGGATGTTCTCGCCCGCGTAGGTGATGGCCGCGTTGCGGGTCATGCTGCGGACCGCGCCCTTGCTGGCGTGGTAGGCGTGTGTGCCAACCCCGCCGACCACACCCCAGGCCGAGGAGATGTTAATGATGGAGCCGCCGCCGGACCGGCGCAGGGCGGGGATCGCGGCCCGCATCCCGAGGAAGACCCCGGTCTGGTCGACGCCGACGACCCGGTCCCACTCGGCGAGCGTGAGCGTCTCGATCGGCTCGTAGGAGATCAGGCCCGCGTTGTTGACCAGCACGTCGAGCCGTCCGTGCCGCTTCTCCACCCCGTCGACGGCGGCGGCCCAGGCGTCCTCGTCCGTGACGTCAAGGCGGATTTCCTCGACGCCCGCGGACTGTGGACTGTCCGTGTCGAGGTCGGCGGAGATCACGACGGCCCCCTCCCGGGCGAACGCCTCCACGATGCCCCGCCCGATCCCGCGGGAACCTCCGGTGACCAGCGCCACCTTGCCTGTCAGACGCCCCATGCCGGGTACTCCTTTGCTACGGCCGCCCCGAGGGGCATGGCCGATGGGTGTGCGGGTGGGTGTTGCAGGCCCAGCCGCCTCGCGGGGCGACGGGGCCCGGGTCAGCGGGCCAGGAACCCGCCGTCGATGACGAGGTCGGTGCCGGTGACGTACGACGACTCGTCCGAGGCCAGGTACACACAGCCGTAGGCGATGTCCCGGGGGTCGGCGCCGCGGCCCATCGGGGTGGAGGCGATGACGGTGTCGTTGAACTCGCGGGTCTGCGCCTCGGTCATGGGCGTGCGGATCCAGCCCGGCAGCACGGCATTGGCGCGGATGTTCTCACCGGCGTAGGTGATGGCCGCGTTGCGGGTCATGCTCAGCACAGCGCCCTTGGTGGCCTGATAGGCCAGAGATCCGGGGACCGCGGCAGCGCCGTAGATGGAGGAGATGTTGATGACAGAGCCGCCGCCGGACCGGCGCAGGGCGGGGATCGCGGCCCGCATCCCGAGGAAGACCCCGGTCTGGTTGACTCCCAGCACCCGGTTCCACTCGTCCTGGGCCAGCTCGTGGATCGCCTCGTAGGAGCCGACGCCCGCGTTGTTGACCAGGATGTCCAGCCCGCCGTGGCGTTCCTCGACCGCCGCGACGGTACGGGCCCAGCCCGCCTCGTCGGTGACGTCGAGACGGCCGAACTCCAGGCTGCCGGCGGCCGTCCCGTCCGCGTCGGCCGGGCCGACGCCTCCGGTGGACCGGGCGGACCCGGCGGGGTCGAGGACGTCGACCGCCGTCACCGCGGCGCCTTCGGCCGCGAACAGTTCGGCGATTCCCCGTCCGATGCCCCGCACACCACCGGTGACCAGCGCGACCTTGCCCGACAGGCGTTGCATGCGTGCCTTCCGTCCTGAGCCCGTCCGGGTCCGGCGGCGCCGACCGAGTAGCTCGTGGCAGGACAGTAGGAGCGGGGGCGGGACGGCCACGTCCGTAAAATTGCCTACTTTGCGGTCGCGCCCCTCCGGCGCGGCGCCGCGCCGGAGGGGCGCGACCGGTGGCCGGGGCGTCCTGGACGAGGGCCGCCCGTGCCCGTGCGCGCGGTCGGGTCAGCGGGTGAAGCGCCGGGGGCCTTGGACCAAGACCCCGGCGGGCACGCCGCTCCACTCCTGCGGGCGTGGCCGCCCTCCGTTGGGCGCCGCGCGCGAACCGTAGGTATTTCTACGGACGTGAGGAGTCGCGTCCCGCTCCTACAGTCCTCCCACGGCCCGATCGTCCGGCGCCACCAGCCGCCGGGACACCTTGGCAAGGAGGAACGGAATGCAACGCTTGCCCGGAAAGTCGCCCTGGCCGACGGTAACGCCCGGGGCACCGGCCAAGGCGTCGCGGACAGATCCGTGCTGGACCGCCGACACCGCCGGACGACCACCGCGCAGCAACACGCCGGCCCCAACAGAGCTGACCGCTGCCCTGTCCACGACGAGGACTCATGACGACGTACCACCAGCAGGTGGCAGGCACCACCTACACCTTCCACGGGCTCGTGGAGGTCCTGGCGAAGGCCGGACCTCGGCGGTCGGGCGACGAACTCGCCGGTTGCGCCGCGCAGTCCGACGCCGAGCGCGCGGCGGCCCTGTGGGTCCTGGCCGACGTCCCTCTCGACCGGTTCCTGGAGGAACCCGTCGTCCCCTACGACAGCGACGACGTGACACGGCTCATTCTCGACCGTCATGACCGACAGGCGTTCGCCACGCTCTCCGCTCTGACCGTCGGCGGCCTGCGGGACTGGCTCCTGAGCACCGCGGCGGCACCCGACGCGGCGGACCTGCTCTCCAGGGTCTCCCGCGGGCTGACACCCGAGATGGTTGCCGCCGTCTCGAAGACCATGCGCAACCAGGACCTGGTCGCGGTCGCCAGGGCGACCCAGGTGACTTCCGCCTTCCGCACCACCATCGGCACACCCGGCACTCTCGCCACCCGGCTCCAGCCCAACCACCCCACGGACGACCCGCGAGGCATCGCAGCGGCCACCGTCGACGGTCTGCTGCTCGGCTGCGGTGACGCCGTCATCGGCGTCAACCCCGCCACCGACTCCCCACAGGCGGCTGCGGACCTGCTGCACCTGCTCGACGACGTCCGGCAGCGGTACGCCATCCCCACGCAGTCATGCGTGCTCTCCCACGTCACCACCACGATCGAACTGATGGAGCGCGGTGCGCCCGTGGACCTGGTGTTCCAGTCGATCGCCGGTACCCAGGGCGCGAACGAGAGCTTCGGCATCACCCTGCCGATGCTGTTCGAGGCCGACGAGGCAGCCCGCGCGATGAGCCGCGGCACCGTCGGCGACAACGTGATGTACCTGGAGACCGGTCAGGGCTCCGCCCTCTCCGCCGCGGCCCATCTCGGTACCGACGGCCGTCCTGTGGACCAGCAGACCCTGGAAGCCCGCGCCTACGGGCTCGCCCGGGAACTCGCCCCCTTCCTGGTGAACACCGTCGTCGGCTTCATCGGCCCCGAGTACCTCCGTGACGGACGCCAGATCATTCGCGCCGGGCTGGAGGACCACTTCTGCGGCAGGCTCCTCGCGCTCCCCATGGGGGTCGACATCTGTTACACCAACCACGCCGAAGCCGACCACGACGACACGGACACCCTGCTCCTGTTGCTCGGCGCAGCGGGCTGCGCCTTCGTCATCACGGTCCCCGGAGCGGACGATGTGATGCTCGGCTACCAGAGCCTCTCCTTCCACGACGTGCTCACCGCCCGCCAGGTCCTCGGCCTGGCCCCCGCACCGGAGTTCGCCGCCTGGCTGACCAGCACCGGTCTCGCGGACCGTACGGGCCGACTTCTGCCCGCCGACCCCGCGACCGGCCCCTTTCACCCCCTGATGAACGCATGAGCACCTCGCCTCCGGATTTTTCCGGTCACGACAACGATCGGACGGGACAGACCCGCCCGTCGGGCAGGGCCCGCCTCCCCGACACCACCGATCCGTGGCTCGCTCTGCGCGCCCACACAAGCGCGCGCATCGGGCTCGGCCGGGTGGGGAACGCGATGCGCACCCTCTCCTTCCTCGAACTGCGCACGGCGCACGCCCTGGCCCGTGATGCTGTTCACCACCCGCTCGACGTCGAGGCACTGCGACGCCGGACGGAGGCCACGGGAGCAGGCACACCCGTCCACGTGACCTCGCGCGCCGGTGACCGCTCCACCTACCTGAGCCGCCCCGACCTGGGCCGTCTCCCCGGCGACCTGACCGGGATCCCCCGCGAGGCCGCCGACATCGGCGTCGTACTGTGCGACGGCCTGTCACCCGGCGCGCTCGAACGGCACGGTCCCCCGCTCCTGGAGGCCCTGCGCCAGGAGATGGACCAGGGACTGTCCTGGGCGCAGCCGGTCATCGCGACCCAGGCCCGCGTGGCGCTTGCGGACCACATCGGAGCCTGGCAGCGAGTGACCACGACAGTGGTCCTCATCGGCGAACGCCCCGGCCTGTCCGTCCCCGAGAGCCTGGGCATCTACGTGACCCACTGCCCCCGCCCCGGGCGCAGCGACGCGGAGCGCAACTGTGTCTCCAACATCCACCCGCCCGAAGGCCTCGGCTATGCGCGAGCCGCCCGGATCACCGCCGCCGTCGTCCGGCGCGCCCGCGCACTGGGAAAGTCCGGAGTACACCTGAAGGACACGACGCGTGACCCGCATCAAGTGGAGCGCGACTGAGCTCGGCTGCGCGGCTTTCGCAGCAGCCGCGCCGAGGACGCCCGCCACTGAATCTGTCTCACCCCTGCGGTCCAGGACCGCCGTGACCACCGGTCGCCTGATCGACGCGGTCACCACCGGACACTGCATCGACCTCTACCTACGGATCTAACGAACTACGGGTAACCCGCTGCCGACCCCGCGATGGAAGGCCCGTTGTACCCGTCCGGCCGTCTCGCTGTCCCCGAGCCTTCCAGCACTCAAGATCAAGTGCTTGGCGTTACCGGCCTTTCCATTGGTCCAACCCTCCGTAACCGTTTCGGCCGAGGCTTGGGCTTTGCCGAGTGATCACGGAGAGGCTCGTTCCACGGCGGAGGCCGGCCCGGTAGTCGGTGGGGCGGACTCCGAAGTGCCTGGTGAAGAGCGCGGCGAATGTGCCGTGGTCGCGGTAACCGACTTCCAGGTGGATCTGACGAGTGGTGCGGTCCGTGCTCTCCAGCAGGTGTTGGGCTCTGCGCATCACCACCCGTGCGGGAAGCAGGCGTCGACGTTCCTCAGTACGTCCGCACTCCGCCACCACCTCATCCACCAACTCCGGCGGAAACGCACGCGTGTGCACTCCCAGGGCGGATGCGTGCGATCGCAAGGCGGAGGACCAACCCCGTAGATGGACCGGACGTACTTGGATGACTACGACAACGCAGGGGGCACCTCCCGTGCCCGAAGGGCTACGGGGGAGAGCGCGCGTGCCAGGCGTCGCGAGCCAGACGGGACTTCTAAAACACGCCCTAGGCGTGCACCTCCGCCTCGGTGCCGCCGCCGAACTCCAGCAGCAGGCCGGGGCGCAGGGCCACCGTGCGGCCGGGGCCGACCTCCTGGACCGTGCCGTCGTCACGGCGGACCGTCCACTGGAGCGCCGAACGGTTGGTGAGGCCGAACCGCCCGCGCTGCTGGGGGTGTTCGGTCATCTCCCCCACCACGGCGGTGAAGTCGTGCCGCTCCGGGTCGTCCACCAGATGGTGTGCGTACACCCGCGCCTGCGGGTCGAGCCGGATGGCGCGGCGGGTACGCAGGGCGCCCCGGCCCGTGACGACTTCGAGCTTCGGGGGCAGCAGGACCGCGTTGCCGCACTTCCAGCAGTCGGGGGCCGGTCCTTCGGGCTGGGTCATGTTCTGCCGGCCACAGGACGCGCAGACGGTGATCGCGTCGAGCACCCGGCTCAGCGCGTCCCGCCACTGCGACTCACGGACCCGCGTCGACGGCGTGTTGAGCCCCCGGGTGAAGGTCTGCACGAACAGGTCACGCAGGATCTTCGGCAGCGCGCCCCAGGTCGCGATGACGGTCGGGTGCTCGCCCGGCACGGGCCTGTTGGCGGTGTCGGCGGGGTCGTAGATGAACAGCGGATGGGTGCCGTACATCTTGCGCTTGGCCGCCTCGTCCATGCAGCGGATCTTCAACGCCTGTGCGCCGTCGAGCGGGTGATGGTTCATCAGGAGGAGGAAGAGCAGGACGGCGAGCGAGTGCAGGTCGGACTGGATGCCGGGCTGCGCGCCCTTGTCACCGCGCACCAGCTCGGGGGCCATGAAGTCCATCGTCCCGGCGACGGCGGCGGCCTCGCCGTCCACCACGGCGTTGTCGTTGTCGCACACCAGCACATCGCCGGTGGCCGGGTCGAAGAAGATGTTGCCCCAGTTGATGTCGCGGTAGGCGATGCCCTTGGAGTGCAGGGTGAAGTACGCCTCGACGGTGTGCAGCGCCGCGGCGACGAGCGTACGCAGCGTGGTCGCCGCCACCGAGGCGTCACGGCGGAAGAGCGCGGGCAGGTCGTGGAAGCGCTGCGGCCGTACGTCCATCAGATAGCCGAAGCCCGGGTACGAGGCCGAGGGGTCCATCACGATCGTCTGCGGCCACAGGAACCGGTCGTCGCCCCAGCCGTGGTGGATGAGCCCTTCGAGGATCTGCCGCTGTCTGGCGTCGGCCAGTTGCGGGTAGTACCACTTCACGGCCCGGTCGCCGTGCGGCGTCCGCACCCGGTAGACCTCGCCCTGGCCGCCCGAGCCGAAGAGCTCGGCGACGGTGACCTGCTCCCCGGATTCGGTGACCAGGGTCTGTCCGGCTGCGAGCATGCCGTTCGCCATGCTGTACCTCTCTGCTTCAGTGCGTGTCGTCGTTGTCGGGGCCGGGGCGGGCGGGGCCGCGTCCGTTCGCCGGGAAGGCGCCCGCCAGGGTCGCGTCGTCCCCGGAGTACTTGGCCGCGTGGCCCAGCCAGTCGGCGAGTTGGGCCTGGACGGCCGCGACGCCGTGCGAAGCGGCGCCCGAGCGCACCCCGCTCGCGAAGGCCAGGAACCCCTCGTGGTCGGCGAAACTCTTGGAGAGTCCGTCGGTGGAGATGAGCACGCCCGGCGGCGGGCCGCCGCCGGTCAGCGGCTGCCAGTGCAGCCGCGCCTTGCGCCAGGCCTCGGGCTCGCAGAGCGATTCGGTCTCGTCGCCCATGTCGGGGCCGGTGTAGAGCGGCATCCTGGTCGTGCCGTCCTCGTCGACGAGGACGATGTCGCCGTCTCCCAACTGCCAGCAGACCAGCAGCCGTTCGGTGAGGACGACGCCTATCAGCGTGCTGCCGTAGACGGCGAGGTCGGGCTCCGGCACAGTTCCGGCGGCGGAGCCGGCCGTACCGCTCGGCACGGTGTTCGGCGCGCTGTTCGACGTGGTGCTCGCCGTGGTGTTTCCGCCGTGTGCGGGGGAGTTGGCCTCCTGGATCAGGACACGGCGGCGCCAGGCGTGCACGACCTGTTGCGGGAGCGTGCGGGCCTCGGCGAGCAGCCGGGGCAGGTTCGCCGCGTCCTCGCCGCGCCGTACGACCTCCCGCGCGTACACCTGGGCACAGGAGGTGAACGTCTCCACGGCCCAGCGCGCGCCCATCTCACTGCGGAAGTGCGCGCGCGACCCGTGACCGTCGGCGACGGCCAGCACGACGGCACGGCCGCCCGCCGTGACGAGGGCCCGGCCCCGGTCCTGGCTGAACTTCTTGGCGACCCCTTTGACTCCCCCGTCGAGGAGCTCCCACGCCACGGTGGGTGTCCCGATGCCGCTCACCAGATGTCGGTCTCGTCCTTGGTCAGCGGCACGACGGGCGAGACGTTCGCGGGTGCGGCGTCCTCGATCTTCGGCGCCGACGCCTCCTTGACGACCGCCGTGGACATCCAGCGGATCGCGGCGGCCAGCTGGCGCGGGTTCTTGGCGAGCAGCGGTTCGAGCTCGGGATTGCCGAGGAACTCCTTGAGCATGCTCTTGTCCGCGTCGTCGCCGATCGCGACGGCGACGCGCACGGCGCGCTTGCCCCACGGCGTGTCGTCGATGGCGCGCAGTCCCGAGCGCCAGTCGTCGGTCGGCTGGCCGTCCGACACGAGGGCCAGGACGGGCGGCAGCGCGCGCTGCGGCATCGGCGGGGTCTGGAGCGCGGCGGCGGCCATCCGGAAGGCGGCGCCCATGTCCGTGGCGCCGTAGGTGTGCACGTCGTCCCAGGTGAACCGGTCCACCGGGGTGGGCTCCTCGATGTGCCAACTCGCCCCGCTCGCGAAGGAGATGGCGCGGACGACCAGCGAGGCGGCCGGGTTGGACTGGGCGGCCTGCTGCATCTCCGGAATGGCCTCACGGATGGCGAAGTTCAGTTCGCCGATCTTGCCGTTCACTCCCATGGAACCCGAGCAGTCGAGCATCCAGATGAAGTGTGCCGGGCGGCTGGCCATGCTGCCGCCGGGCACGTCGAGAATGATGGTCACGCTGGTCCTCTCCCCCGAGGCGTCCCGTTCGCGCACGCCTGGTTCTGCCTGTGTGGTGCGTCCGGTGGTGATGTGTGGTGTTGTGGTGGCGCTGAAAGCCTAGTTGAGGGCGCGCGGGTACGTATGTTGAGCAGGGATACTGGGCGCACTCCGGTCAGCGCGGTGGATGCGACGGCGAGTACCCGGGCGGGTATGTGGGTGGCACCGGCGGCAACTCGCCGGACCTCGGTGGCGGTGGCCGGCCCGGGACATGGGGGGTGGGCGGGCGGCCCGGCTGTCCCGGGATCTGTGTGTCGTGGCTGCCGCCGCCGGCCATGCGGTGCGACCAACGCAGCCAGCTCTGGAGCCAGTTGTTCGACCGTCCCACCAGCCGGGTGGCGACGGCGCCGCGCTGCTCGTCGGTCATCCGGCGCAGCACCACACCGATGGTCTGCCGGAGCAGGTCGTCGACCATGGCGTGCCATTCGCGGGAGGATCTGGTCAGGTCCCTGCGCCAGACGTAGAAGAGATCGGCGATGAACTCCGGCTGCGCGGCCATCCGGCCGATCTTGGCGTCGTCGGCGAAGTCCGCCTGAACGGCGGCCCGGTAGTGCTGCTGCAACACCGGTTCGCCGGTGGCGAGATACGACAGCGCGCCCGACTGGTAGAGCTCGTGCGGCGGGAGGGCGGCGAACCCGCGCGCCAGCAGGTACTGCACGCCGTCCCACAGCGGCCCGTCCACGGGCGAGGCGGCCCGCCGCAGGTCTCCCAGGCTGTCCACGACGTCCCTGGGCGCGCGGCTCGTCCGCGCGAAGTTGTCGGCGATGACGAGCAGTTGGGCGGTGGCGCGCTCCCGGCCCGTCAGCTCCGGCCGGCGGTGGACCGCGTGGGCGAAGTCGACCAGCTCACGGTCGAACCGTCCGGGCGCTGTGAGCCAGGCCAGGAACCGGGTGCCGAGATTGGCGGCGAGAACCGCCTCCGCGCCGCAAATGCGGAGGATACGCGGGAAGTCGGGCCGCTCCGGCTGGCCGGCGCCCCAGACGAGCCCCCACAGGGTCTCCAGCGTCGGCGGGTCGGTCGCGGCCGACACGGCGGCGCCCGGGGCCGGTTCGGCGAGTTTCGCGAACAGTTCGACACCGCGCAGGCGGTGCGGCGGCCCGCCCCACCGTACGGCCAGTTCGACCACACGCACGGATGGCGGGGCGATGTCGAGATGGGACCGTACCCACTCGCCGTGCGGCGACAGCAGCAACTCCCGCAGGAGATGGCTCCGTCGGCCCGCGGTCTCGACGGCGATCTTCGCGAGGACACGCCGGTTCAGCCCTTGGTGGCCCACGCTCTTCAGGACGGCGACCGCGTCCCCGCATTCAGGCATCCGGGGCTGGAGCAGAACGCGGACGAACCTGTTCACCGCGTCCTCGACGCCGGCGCCCTGAGGACCGTGCAGGACGAGCGCGAGATGCAGTGGTCCCGCCCAGGCGGAGACCGGGCCGCGCAGTCTGCGCCCGAGGCCCTTGTCGAAGCGGGGTCCGAACTCGGAACGCAGCGAGCGCTGCGCCGCCTCGCCGAGGGGCAGGCCGGCGAGCGGATCGTGCCGGAGCGCGGTGTCCTGGTCCAGCGCGGCGGAGAGCCGCCGCCGGGCGAGGGCGAGCGCCAGTGGGTCGGTGACACTCTCGGGACAGTGTTTGCCCAGCTCCTGGCAGACCCGGGTCAACTCCTCGACGGCCGGGGCTCCTTGGGCCTGGTCCTGGGCCGCCGAGGCGAGCGAGGCGACGACGGCGTGCAGGGACTCGCCCTGGAGCGCGGTGAACCCGTCCCCCGACCCCGCTCCCGTTCCCGGCCCCGTGCCCGTCCGCAGGAGTTGGGGCACGAGCGCCGCGAGGTCGAACGGATCGGGGGCCTCCTCCCCCGTGACGGGCGCCGACGAGCCGGACACCAGGGGTGCGGCGGCCGGTCCCGGCGGGGCTGTCTGGGCCGTCTGCGCCGTCGGGAAGGTGGCCGCCCCCGGTGTCGGCGGCGTGCCCGCCTGCCACAGCGCGGCCGTCAACTCGGCCCAGGGATCGGGGACGTACTCACTGCCCGGTCCCCCGAGACCGTCGTGGACCCGGTACAGATGCCCGACGAGCAGCGGATCGTGCCGGTCGAAGGAGGAATCGGGCCCGATGCCGATGATCTGCTGCGGCGCCTCGTGCGGTTCGCCGGCGCCGGTGACGAACGTCAGTTCCCTGGCGCGGTGTTCGGGCAGGGAAGCGCAGGCGAGCGCGATCCAGCGGACGACCGTCTCCGGGTCCTGTTCGGCGATGACGATCTGCCGGCCGGCGGGGTCGGCCCAGAGGCGTCGTACGTCCGCGAGGAACGGCGCCACGCGCGAGGACTGTTCCTGGGCGAAGCGCACGAGCATCTCGCGGCCGAAGTGCCCTTCCGGGACGGGCAGCGGGTCCCCGTGCCCGTCGGCCGGCCCCGGGGCGTCCCAGGACCGGGAGCGCCAGGTGTCGATCGGCCACATCCGGTCGAACCCGGCGGCGCCCGCGGGGAGATGCAGAACCTCGATGAACTGCCCCTGCCCGTCCGGGTGTTCACCGTCGGCACGGCCGTGACAGAGGAGACTGCCGCCGGCCGGGAGCCGGCTGCAACTCAAGACCCCGTGCGGAGTACGGCCATGGGTGAGGGCGAGGATCTGCTCCACCTGCGCGAGCAGATCGTCGAAGTCCCCGGCCTCACCCTCCGGCGGCGGCTCGGGCGACCGGAGCGGACGAAGCCGGACGCTGCCGGTGTCCGGCTCCCGGTCGAGCAGGTAGCTGAGACGGCGGATGAGCATGCCACATTCTGACCAGCCCTGTCGTCCGGCCGCAGGCGGTCCGCGAAGTTCGCCCGAGCCAGTACCCTTCCCGGCCGCCGCCCCGCACCGCGGCCCATGCCCCGACCGCACCCCGACGCGCGCCCCCGCCTACTGCTTGACCGCCCCCGAGTTCGCACTCCGTACGAAGTGCCGCTGGAAGGCGAAGAAGAGCAGCGCCACCGGGATGGTCGCCAGCAGCGCCGCCGTCAGCTTGAGCGGATACTGTGTCCCGCTGCTGAGGCTGCCGGAGACGAATGACGCGAGGCCGGTCGTCAGCGTCTGGTACTGCGGAGACTGGGTCGCGACCAGGAAGTGCGTGAACTCGTTCCACGATCCCTGGAACGACAGGATCGTCAGGGTGATCAGGGCGGGTTTGGCCATCGGCAGCACCACCGACCAGAAGGTGCGGAAGACACTGGCGCCGTCGATCCGGGCCGCCTCCTCCACCTCCCTGGGGATGGAGAGGAAAAACTGCCGCATGATGAACACCCCGGCCGCGTCCACCAGCAGGGGGACGATCATGCCGGCGTACGTGTCGAAGATGCCCAACTGGTTGAGGACGAGGAACTTCGGGATCAGCAGCACCACGCCGGGCACCGACATCACCGTCAGCAGCCCGTTGAAGAGCAGGTTGCGCCCGCGGAAGTCGAGCCGGGCCAGCGCGTAACCGGCCAGCGAGTCGAAGAAGACCCGGCCCGCGGTGATGAACAGGGTGACGAGGACGGAGTTGCCCAGCCAGGTGCTGAACGGCACGGCGTCCCCGGCGTCCCCGAGCCCGAACAGCCGCCGGTAGGACTCCAGCGAGAACGGGTTCGGCAGCAGGGACAGCGGGTTGGCCGCCGCGTCCGGATCGGTCTTGAACGACGTCACGATCTGGATGGCGAACGGCAGCAGATACAGCAGCCCGACCGCCGTGAGCAGCAGATAGAGAACGACGAGGAGGATCCGGCTGCCGGTGCTCCGCGGTGCGCGCGGCCCCGTGGTGGAGCTGCGGCTTGTCCGGGGCGCCCAGGTCCCGGGGTTCTTCGGCGTCGCCCGGCTCATCGAGGCCGGCGTGGTCGGCGGCGTACTCATGAAGCCCTCCGGCGTACGGCCCCGATGCGCCTGCCCGCCCGGACCGGCTTGTCGCGGTCGCGCAGCAGCACACGCTGGATCAGGGTCATCACCATGATGATCGCCAGCAGGATGAAGGCGATGGCCGCGGCGCGGCCGTATTCGGAGTCCTGGAAGCCCGCGGTGTAGGAGAGGAAGGCGGGGGTGAGGGTGGTGTTGCCCGGGGCGCCCTGGCTCATCACGTACACGGCGTCGAAGATCTGCCAGCTGCCGATCAGGCCGAGCGTGACCACGAGGAAGATCACCGGCCGGAGCGCGGGGATGGTGACGTTGCGGAACGACTGCCAGCGGTTGGCGCCGTCCAGCAGGGCGGCCTCCTCCAGCTCCGCGGGCACGTCCTGCAGCGCGGCGAGGAAGATCAGCATGTAGGTGCCGGACGATGTCCATACGATCAGCGCGATGACGGTGCACATGGCGATGGAGGGTCCTGACAGCCAGTCCCACCAGGAGAGTCCGAGGAACCCGTTGGACGCGAGCGCCGCCGCCGGCTTGTCGGGGTCGACGATGCCGAGGCCGCCGAGCACCGTCCACACCAGGCCGTTGGCGTCGGTGAACCACTTCGGTCCGCTGATGCCGACCCACTTCAGCAGCGCGTTGACGGCGCCGCTGCCCTGGAACAGGAAAAGGAAGACGGTGGAGATGGCGATGGAGCTGGTCACCGAGGGGAAGTAGAAGATCGTCCGGAAGAGGCTCTTGCCCCTGACCCGGCGGCTGTTGACGGCCACGGCGAGCGCGAGGGCGAGGATCGTCTGGAGCGGTACGGCCAGCAGGACGAAGTAGAGGTTGTTGCGGACCGAGGTCATGAACAGCGTGCGGTCGAGGCCGTCGGTGGTCAGGACGTTGGAGTAGTTGTCGGTCCCGATGAAGTCGGCGGCGCCGGTGAAGGGGTTGGACTGCCCGTCCCAGTTGAGCAGGCTGACCCACAGGGCCATCCCGATGGGCAGCAGCAGGAACAGTCCGAGGACCAGCACCATCGGGCTGACGAAGAGCCAGCCCCACAGTCCTTGCCGGCCTTTGATGCCGGACGCGGACCCGCGGCCGGGTCGCCGGCCCTTGGCGCCGGCGCTCCCGCCGCCTCCTGCCGTGGCGGGCGGCGCCGCGACAGAACCGCTGCCGCTGCCGTACTGACTCATGGTCTTTCTCTCTCCTCCTGCACCCGCCGGGACCGTCCGTCCCGGCGGGTGTCGTACACGGTGGGACCGGCCCGTCAGCCGTTGCTCTTCAGGACCTGCTCACCGTTGGTCTGCAGATCGCCGAGGATCTTCTTGGGGTCGGCCTTCGCCAGCCCGGCCAGATCCGTGTCGAACTGGTCGAGCACCTTGGTGAAGCCGGGCAGAGTGACCGGGCCCTGGGCGTAGGCGGAGCCGTCCACAAACGCCTTGTCCTGCGGGTGCTGCTTCTCGTACGTCGCCAGTGCGCTGGTACGCGAGGGCATCACGCCGTACGCGTCGGCGAACTCCACCTGCTGCTCGGCGGTGGTGAAGGACTCGACGAGCGAGACGGCCGCGTCGCGGTGGGCGCTCTTGCTGGCGATGCCCCAGCAGGTGCTGAAGGAGAGCGTGCCCTGGCCCGACGGGCCCTCGGGCAGCGGGACGACCTGGTAGTCGACGTCCGGGTAGTCGTTGGTCATGGCGCCGGTCAGCCAGTTGCCCTCGATGGTCATGGCGGCCTTCTGCGCGCCGAACGCCTCGCCGCCCCAGCCCGCGTCGACCTGCTTGGGGTAGGTGAGCACACCGTCGTCGAGCAGCTTCTTCACATACGTCAGCGCCTCGACGTTCTCGGGGCTGTCGGCCGTGATCTCGGTCTGGTCGGCGTTGGTGATCCAGCCGCCGGCCTGCTTGAGGAAGGGGCCGAGCTGGTTGTACGAGCTGTTGACGACGAGGCCGCTGACCTTGTCGCCGGTGAGCTTCTTCGCGACCTTCGTCAGATCGTCCCAGGTCTTGGGGTGGTCGGCCTCGGTGAGTCCGGCGGCCTTCCACATCTTGGTGTTGATCGCCAGGCCGAGGGTGGAGCTGTCCTTGGGCGCGCAGACGAACTTGTCCTCGTAGCTGAAGGAGTTGCGCAGCGTGGCGGAGAAGTCCTCCTTGTCGCTGAGCTTGTCGCCGTACGCGTACAGGGAGTTGCCCTTGGCGTAGTTGGCGAAGACGGACGAGCCGACGTAGAAGACGTCCGGCGGCTTGCCGCCGGCCAGCGCCTGGCCGAGCTGCTGGTCCAGGTTCTGCGCCGGTACGACGGTGACGGTGTTGCCGGTCTTCTTCGCCCAGGCCGCGGCCGCGGCCTTGACGGCGTTCGTCTCGGCGTCGCCGGAGGAGCCGATCATCACGGTCAGCTTCTGCTTGCCGGAGCTGTCCTGTTCGGCGTCGCCGTCGCTGCCGAAGTCGGACGAACATCCGGCTATGAGGAGCGCGCCGCACACTGCGGCGGCGGTCGCGGCTCTGTTCTTCTTCATCTGCTTCTCTCTCCAGCTGTCACTGTCGGGGACGTGCTGTCGGGGTCTTCGGGGACGGGGGGCGGATCAGTGCGAGGGGGGGTGGGGGCGGGGGGCGGCGAAAGGGGGTCAGGGCCGGTGCTCGGCCGACGAGCTCTCCCTGACGATCAGTTCGGGTGTCAGCAGCACGCGCTCCGGCGCGGCGGCCGGGTCCTTGATGCGGGCCATGAGGATCCGCGTGCAGGCCCGGCCGACCTCGTCCAGCGGCTGGCGAAGGCTGCTGAGACTCGGCGAGAGGAGACGGGCGGCGGGTGAGTCGTCGAAGCCGACCACCGCCACGTCACGCCCCGGACTGAGCCCGGCGTCCCGCAGCGCGCGGTAGCAGCCGAGCGCCAGGGTGTCGCTGGCCGCCACCACGGCGGTGGCGCGGCCCACGACGCGGGCGACCGCGGTACGGGCGGCGTCCACCTCGTCCACGGACGACACCCGCAGGTCGCGGACAGGCAGGTCGTGTCTGCGCATCGCCTCGCGCCAGCCGCCGGCACGGTCGTCACCGACGCCCGAGCCGCGTGGCCAGCCCAGGAAGGCGATCTTCCGGTGTCCGGCCGCCACCAGCTGGTCGACGGCGGCGGCGGTGCCGTGCGCACCGTCCACGTCGACCCAGTCGCCGGTGTCCTTCGCCGACCACCGGCCGAACGCGACGAACGGGACCCCTTTCTTGTGCAGCCAGGCCGGCCGCTTGTCGCCGCGGTAGGTGTTGTTGAGGACGAACCCGTCGACCGAGTGCTCCCGCAGCAACTCGTCGTAGCGTTCGGCCTCGTCGTCGGCGCCGAGGAGCGCGGCGAAGAGCAGGATGCGGTATCCGGCCTGGTCCGCCGAGTCCGACAGCGCGTGCAGGAAGTGGTCGGACACGGGCGTCGAGAGGCCCGGGGGCGTGGGCTGGACGCCGTATCCGATCAGCCGGCTGGAGCGCGTACGCAGTGAGCGGGCGGCCTGGTGGGGCCGGTAGTCCAGCTCGTCCAGCGCCTCGCGGACCCGCTTCAGGGTGCCGGGCGCCAGGAGTTCGGGCGAGTTCAGCGCGTTGGAGACCGTCTGTGTGGACACTCCGGCCCGCTGGGCCACGAGGGCCAGGGTGACCGGCCCTGACTTGCGCCCGCCTGCCGATGTCGTACGTGCCACCTACGGCCTCCGTTCCACGCACGGCTGCCGCTCGAAATGCGGCGCCGCATCTGCAATGGATCGATAAAACTCTTTCCCGTGGCAGGTTGGCAAGGGTTAAGGTGATTTTAGATCGATCCAAATCACGAGAGGCGCCACACAGTGAACACGGTCGTCCAGGGAAACCCCGCCGGTCAGCAGCCCCCCGGGGACGTCGTCGCCGAGGGCCTGCAGCCCTTCCTGCACGACGTCTGCACCACGCTCTACGCGCCCAGCCTGGTGCTGTCCCGGCCGGCCGGCGACATCGCCGGCGGGGCCGACGGGTTCTTCCACGGCGACCGGCGGCTGCTCTCCGGGCTCTCCGTCCGGGCGGAGGGAGTGCCGGTCCTGTCCGTGAGCAACACCCTGGCCGCCGCCGACAGGACGGCCTTCCGCTCCGTACTGCGCGGTATCGGCGAGCACACCGCCGACCCGGCGGTCACCCTGCACCGCGTGCGCACGGTCGAACCGGGAGTGCTGCGCGAGGAGTTGGAGATCGCGAACGCGGGGGTGAAGGAGATACGGCTGGAGGTCGTCGTCGGCGCCGCCAGCGACCTGGTCAGCATGAACGACGTGAAGTCCGGCCGCCGTTCGGATCCGCTGCCCGCCGGTGTCGAGGACGGCGCGCTGGTGTGGCGCGAGGACGGGATCGCTGTCCGGCTGCACGCCTCGTCCGGCTCCCCGCGGATCGACGCCGGCGCGGGCGAACTGCGCTTCGAAGTGGCGCTGGCGGCACGTGAGTCGTGGCGTACGACGCTGGAGTGCACCGTCACCGACGACGAACCTCTCCGGTTCCCGGCCGTGGCGCGCGACGCCGTGCCGTGGTCACCGGCCGGGCTGCGCAGCGCCGATCACCGCATGGACCACTTCTTCGCCCGGTCCGTCGGCGATCTGGAGCGGCTGCTGCTGTCCGATCCCGAACACCCGGAGGACCAGTTCCTGGCCGCGGGGTCACCCTGGTTCCTGACCCTGTTCGGCCGTGACTCGCTGTGGGCGGCGCGCATGCTGCTGCCGCTCGGCAGCGACCTGGCGGCGGGCACCCTCCGCACTCTTGCCCGCCGCCAGGGCACCACCACCGACGCCCGCACCGACGAACAGCCCGGCAAGATCCTGCACGAAGTACGCCGCGAGGGGCAGCGGCTCAACGAGGGCGCGTCCCTGCCGCCGGTCTACTACGGCACGGTCGACGCCACCCCGCTCTGGGTGATCCTGCTGCACGACGCGTGGCGCTGGGGCATGGACCCCGAGCAGGTACGCGATCTTCTGCCGCACGCCGAGGCGGCCCTGGAGTGGCTGGCGACGTACGGCGACGCGGACGGCGACGGTCTGCTGGAGTACATCGACGTCTCCGGTCTCGGGCTCGCCAACCAGGGCTGGAAGGACTCCGGCGACTCCATCCGCTGGCGCGACGGCCGGCTCGCCGAGGCCCCGATCGCGCTGTGCGAGGTCCAGGCGTACGGGTACGAGGCGGCGATGGGCGGCGCGGCTCTGCTGCGCGCGTTCGGCCGGCCCGGCGCCGAGCGCTGGGAGGAGTGGGCGAACAGGCTCAAGCGCCGGTTCCGGGAGAGCTTCTGGGTCGAGGACGAGACGGGCCGTTATCCGGCCGTGGCACTCGACGCCGCCAAACGCCCGGTGGACTCGGTCACTTCGGGCTTCGGGCATCTGCTGGGCACGGGCCTCCTGGACGAGGAGGAGAGCGCGCTGCTGGCGGCGCGGCTGGCCGGGCCCGAGCTGAACTCCGGTTTCGGACTGCGTACGTTGAGTACGGAATCCACCGGTTTCAACCCCTTCGGCTATCACATCGGTTCGATCTGGCCGCACGACACCGCCATCGCCGTGCACGGCCTCGTCCGGGCGGGTTTCCCCGCGGAGGCCGCCTCGCTCGCCGACGGTCTGGTCGCCGCGTCCGCGGCGTTCGACGGCCGGCTGCCCGAACTGTTCGCCGGTCACGGCTCGGCCGCCGACAGTGTGCCCGCCCCGTATCCGGCGTCGTGCCGACCGCAGGCCTGGTCGGCGGCGTCCGCCGTCGCGCTGCTCACGGCCGCGCTCGGTCTTGAGGCCGATGTGCCGGCGGGCACGCTGCGTGTCTCGCCGGGGGCCGCCGATGGCATCGGGCCGCTGCGGCTGACCGGTCTGCGGGTGGCGGGCGCGCCCCTGGCCGTTGAGGTCGACACGACGGGCCGGGTCCGGGTGGAGGCCCCGGACACCCTGACGGTGCACGGTGCCTGGGCCGTGTCTTCGAAGTAGCGCCGTCCGCCTGAAAGCCGGGGCCTGCGGCGTCTGGTGCGGTGCATCGCAAGGCGGAGGATCGTGCTCGTACTGGGCGTACTCGCACGACTCCGACAACGCGGCGAGGTGCCGTACCAGACGCCGCAGGCCGGGCGGGACTTCGAAGACACGGCCCAGCGCGTCTGAGCCCGGACCCCCCTCGTTTCGCCGACAGAAGGACCCGCCGCGATGCCGCTGATGGACCTGCCCCTGGAGGAGCTGCGCGGCTACCTCCCCGACCGGGACGAGCCGTCGGACTTCGACGCCTTCTGGGCCGGCACGCTCACGGAGGCGCGGAGCCACGACCGCCCGCCCGTCTTCACGCCGTACGACGCCTGTCTGACCGAGGTGGACGTGTACGACGTGAGCTTCCCGGGCTTCGGCGGGGACCCGGTGGCCGGCTGGCTGCTGGTGCCGGCCTCGGCCACCGGACCGCTGCCGTGCGTGGTGGGCTTCCTCGGGTACGGCGGCGGGCGCGGCTTCCCGTACGAGTGGCTGACCTGGCCGTCCGCCGGATACGCGCACCTGCTGATGGACACGCGTGGCCAGGGCGGCTCGCTCCAGCCGGGCGCGACGGGCGACCCGCACGGCAGCGGCGGCGCGTCGTCGCCGGGGATGGTCACGCGGGGCATCGAGAACCCGGCGGACTACTACTACCGCCGGGTGTTCACCGACGCGGTCCGGGCCGTGGACGCTGCCCGCGCGCATCCGTCGGTCGACCCGGAACGGATCGTCGTCGCGGGCGGCAGCCAGGGCGGCGGCATCGCCCTGGCCGCGTCGGCGCTGGCCGATGGTGTGAGCGCGGCCCTGGTCAACCAGCCGTCGCTGTGCCACTACCGGCGCGCGCTCCAGGTGGTGGAGGGCAACGCGTACCGGGAGATCTGGACGTATCTGCGTACCCACCGGGAGTCGGCCGAGCGGGTGTTCAGGACGCTGTCCTACTTCGACGGCGTCAACTTCGCGGCGCGCGCGAGCGCCCCCGCGCTGTTCTCGGCGGCTCTGATGGACGACATCTGCCCGCCGTCGACGGTGTTCGCGGCCTACAACCACTGGTCGGGCCCCAAGGACATCCGCGTCTGGCCGTGGAACCGCCACGAGGGCGGCGGCCACTTCCAGGACCTGGAGCAACTGCGCTTCCTGCGCGCGCTGCCGGGGCTCGGCGGGAACTGAGGGACGGGCGCGACGCCGCAGGCCCGCGCGACGGGGGCCAGCGCCACGGGCCGGCGCCACGCGGAAAATCGCGGGCGCCCCGGACGGCCTCTGCCCTACGGTCTGACTCCATGGACTCCATGGCTGACGAGGACGGTTACTTCGGCGAGCGTGTGGCGGCCACGTACGACGATCCGTCGGCGGTGGAATTCCTTCCGGACACCCTGAACCCGATGGCCGATCTCCTGGCGGATCTCGCCGACGGCGGCCGGGCGCTCGAACTCGGCATCGGTACGGGCCGGGTCGCGCTGCCCCTCGCTGAGCGCGGGGTCCCGGTGCACGGTATCGATCTGTCGCGGGCCATGGTCGCCCGCATGCGTGAGAAGCCCGGCGGCGACGCCATCGGTGTGACCATCGGAGACTTCGCCA
Source organism: Streptomyces sp. NBC_01716 (assembly GCF_036248275.1). Lineage (NCBI taxonomy): Bacteria > Bacillati > Actinomycetota > Actinomycetes > Kitasatosporales > Streptomycetaceae > Streptomyces > Streptomyces sp. NBC_01716. The sequence continues at coordinate 1,115,861 of NZ_CP109181.1, forward strand.
CCACGAGGGTGGACGGGACGTTCTCCGTCGCGTATCTCGTCTTCAACACGATCATGAATCTCACCACGCAGGCGGCCCAAGTGACCTGCTTCCGCAACGTCGCGGACCATCTCGCGCCCGGTGGCCGCTTCCTCATCGAGACCATGGTGCCCGAGCTGCGCAAGCTCCCGGCCGGGCAGGACGTCGTGCCGTTCCATGTGAGCCCCACACGGTGGTCGTTCGACAGCTACGACGTCGCGACGCAGGAGATGAGCTCCAACTACGTGGAGGTCGTCGACGGTCGTGGCTCGTACTGGTCGGTGCCGTTCCGCTACGTCTGGCCTGCGGAACTCGATCTGATGGCCCAGCTCGCCGGGATGCGCCTGCGCGACCGCTGGGAGGGCTGGCGGGGCGAGCCGTTCACCGGCGAGAGCGCCCGGCACGTCTCGGTCTGGGAGAAGCCCGCCGGCTGACCGGACCGGATCGCCATCTCCCCTTCTTCGAGGCGCAGTTGACCCTGCGACCGCCGTACGGGAGCGGGCGCCGTCACCGGTAACGTGTTCATGATCTTGCGGCCCGAGTGAGGCCGCGATCGTTACGGGGAGACAGCTGTGCCGACGGCGGCCGAGGACGAGGTCCACGACGAATTCTTTCCCTTCGCCCCCGCTCCGGAGGACGGCAGCCGCTGGTCGGCGCCCGCCGATCTGGAGCAGCACCTTCACAAGCTGGCCCGGACCGACAACGTGTACGCGTATCTGCGGGCCCTGGCCATCGAGGGTGTGTACTACCCGGTCGCCACCGACGAGGCGCGGGAGGCCGGCGAGGGCACATTCCCGATGCTGACCATGGAGATCCCCGACGGCCGCACGGTGGCACAGGTCTACACGGCGGGCCTGCTGCCCCGCCCGCATCCCCATCTGGTGTACGAGTACGCGACGTTGGGCGCGCTCGCGGGGATACTCCCCGCCGGTGTGGACATCCTCGCGGTCAACGTGGCCACGCCCTGCGAGCGGTACTTCCCCACCGACGACGACGAGCGGGAGGTCTGGCTCGACCTGCACCACGAGCTGTTCTCCTCCGACGAATTAATGGACCGTGTGGTGACCCGGCGCTCCGGTGTCCTGCCGACGGGACCCCTGCTGCACGGCCTGGCCTGCGGCGCACATCTGTGCTTCACCAACGGGGACGCGTGGAACACCGCGTACTGGCACGGCATGGGCTACCGGGGCGAGCGGGAGCGCGTCGCCGACTCGTGGGGCGTGGGTGACCGCGAGGACTGGCTGGCCATCGAGGAGCGGCTGCTCGACCGCGAAGTCAGCCCGTGGTACTGGGACTTCGTGCTCGGAGCGCGTACGGCACTGATCGCCGCAGAGGGCAGCCGGGTCGATGCCGAGCGGTGGCGCGCGTGCGTGGAGGACACACTGCGCGACCAGGCGGCACGGACCGGAACCGCCACGGACGACGGCGAGTTCGAGGAGTTCGTGGCCCATCTGCGCGCGCTGGTGGGCAAGTTGCTGCGCTACGAGTCCCGCTTCCGCGCCGACGGGCTGCTGCCGCCGGACGGTGTCGTACGATCGGTCGCCGCGTGGGACATCGGCCGTGCCTCGAAGATGGCCCGCTGGGGACTGGGCGCCCGCTACGCCACCGAGTCGGAGATGCTCGACTGCCTGACCCGCGCGTCGGACGCGGCGCGGGCGGCGTACGGCTCGTGGGAGGAGTTCTCCGCCGGGTATGTGCTGGGGCGGTGTCTGCACTTCGACGAGGAGGAGTTCGGCCCCTGGTACACGACCGTCCTCGACGCCCACCGGGCTCTGGTGACGACGCCGGACAGCCCGTGGCGGACGGTGGCCTTCTGCACGGGCTGAGGGCGGCCGGGTGTTGGGGGCCGGGCCGGGGACCGGGGGCGGCCCCCGGGAGGCGTCGTCGGTTGTCGATACGATGCCCGTTCCCGACGGTGGCGCACAGCGCTTCGTTCGTGATATCGAACAACATAGCGTCGCGCACCGCCCACTGAAGCGAACAGACCTGACGGTCGAAGGAGACCCCCGATGTCCCCCAGCAGTCCGGTCCGCAGCGCTCTGGCCGCCAATCTCCGCCGGGAGAGGGGCCGTCGGGGCCTGTCACTCTCCGAGCTGTCCCGGCTCTCCAAGATCGGAAAGGCGACCCTGTCGCAGTTGGAGTCGGCCACCGGAAACCCGACGATCGAGACGGTCTTCAGCCTCTCCCGCGCACTGGAGGTGCCCATCTCCGATCTGCTGGACACCGGGCACGCGGAGGCGGTGACCGTGGTGCGGGCCGCCGATGTGGACGTCCTGAGCGGGGAGGGCGTGGACTTGCGTCCGCTGCGCCGGATCGAGGCGGGCGGAGTCATCATGGAGGTCTACGACCAGCAGGTACGCGCCGGCGCGCAGCAGCCGTCGCTCGGCCACGCGGGCACCGAGCACACCGTGGTGCAGAGCGGCACGCTGAGCGTCGAGGTGGACGGCCACCAGGTGGAGGTGGGGCCCGGCGACTACGTGTCGTTCGACGCCTCGCTGCCGCACCGCTACGCGGCGAACGACGGGCCGGTGCGTTCGGTGCTGCTGCTGCACTACCGGTCGGACGGCAGCGCCAGGCACGAGGGGCCGAGCATGCCCCACTGAGGGCGCCACGGGCACGTACGGGCAGGCCCGTCGGCACGGGTACGCGACTTCGGCCCGCGGATGCCGTTGACACCTCAGGTACGTCGCCATAACCTCAGCTTCGTTCGTTATGCAGAACGCGGAGGTCTGGTGGACCGAACACGAGTCGTCATCATCGGCGCCGGGATCATCGGTGCCGCGTGCGCCCGCGAGCTCGCGGTCGCCGGCTTCGACGTTCTCGTACTGGACCGCGCCGGGGCCGCCGCCGCGACCACCTCGCACGGCGAGGGAAACATCCTGGTCTCCGACAAGGGCCCCGGTCCTGAGCTCCAACTCGCGCAGCTTTCACGGCGGTTGTGGCCCGAGGTGCTGGCCGCCATCACCGAGCGGACCTCCCCGGACGAGGCCGACCCGGTCGAGTGGGATCCCAAGGGCGGCATCGTGGTGGCCACCACCGCCGAGGGCGCAGAGGCACTGCTGCCGTTCGCCGCGGCCCAGCGCACCGCCGGGGTACGGGCCGAGAGCATGGACTCCGACGCCCTGACCTCGGCCGAACCGTTCCTCACCGAGCGGCGTACGGCCGCCGTGTACTACCCCGACGACGCGCAGGTCCAGCCGGCGGGCGCGGCCACCGCCCTGCTCGCCGACGCGCTGCGGGCCGGGGCCCGGCTGCGTACCGGCCAGGAGGTGCTCGGCGCCGTGACGCACGGCGGCCGGCTCACGGCGGTGCGCACGGTGGACGGACCGGTCGGGGCCGATGTGTTCGTGAACGCCGCAGGGCCCTGGTCGGGCGAGGTCGCCCGGCGGCTCTGGGTGCCGCTGGACATCCGCCCGCGCCGCGGTGAGGTCCTGGTGACCACTCCTCTGCCGCCGACCGTGTTCCACAAGGTGTACGACGCCGACTACGTGGGCGCGGTGGGCAGCGGCGCGGGCGATCTCCAGACGTCCGCCGTGGTGGAGTCCACCCGCGCGGGCAGCGTCCTGCTCGGTTCGTCCAGGCGGCGCGTCGGCTTCGACGACCGGATGCGCCCCGAGGTGCTGTCGGCGATCGCGGGCAAGGCGCTCAAGCTCTTCCCTTCGCTGGCGGGCGTGCATGTGATGCGGGCGTACGGGGGCTTCCGCCCGTACGTCCCCGATCATCTGCCGGTCATCGGCGCCGACCCGCGACTGCCGGGGCTCTGGCACGCGACCGGGCACGAAGGGGCGGGGATCGGGCTGTCCGTCGGTACCGCGCGGCTCGTACGCGAACTGCTGACGGACACGGCGCCGGCGATCGACGTGAGCCCCTTCCGGGTCGACCGGCCGGCCGTGCTCGGCGAGGCGCCGACCGCCACCCACACGCCCACGCCCACCGAGGAGGGATCATGAGCCCACGTCTCGTACCCGTCGGGTCCGACCCGGCCGGCCGCCGGGACCTCCCGCTCACCATCACGGTGGACGGTGAACCGCTCACCGGCGTCGCGGGCCAGTCCCTCGCCGGGGTGCTGCTCGCGGCCGGCCGCCCGGCCTGGCGCCGGGCCCCGTCGGGAGCGCCGCGCGGTGTCTTCTGCGGCATCGGTGTCTGCTTCGACTGTCTGGTGACGGTGAACGACGAGCGCGACGTACGGGCCTGCCGCCGCCGCGCCCGCGACGGTGACGCGGTGACCACACAGTCACGGGCCCCCGGCGACGAGCAGGACGGGCGGCCGGCGCGGTGACGGGCCGTCATGTCGTCGTGGTGGGAGCCGGACCCGCCGGTCTCGCCGCCGCCGACGCCGCACTGGCGGCGGGCGCGGAAGTGACGCTGATCGACTCGGCCGAACGGCCCGGCGGCCAGTACCACCGCATGCTGCCCGAGGCGTACGAGGCCACCGACCCCGCAGTCCTTCAGCACGGCTACCGCTCCTTCGACCGGCGCAGCCGCCGGGTGCTCGGGCATCCGCGCTGTTCCTGGTGGGCGGAGAGTTCCGTGTGGGCGCTGGAGCGCCGGGACGCCGAGGCGGACGGGCCGCCGCTGGTGCATGTCCTGAGGGGTACGCCCCGGCGGCGCCATGTGCTGGAGCCCGACGCCCTGGTGCTCGCCGTGGGCGCCCATGACCGGGTGCTGCCCTTCCCCGGCTGGGACCTGCCCGGTGTCTACACGGCGGGCGCGGCCCAGGCGCTGGCCAAGGGAGAGCGCCTGGTCGTCGGTGACCGGGTGGTGGTCGCCGGTACGGGGCCGTTCCTGCTGCCGGTGGCGACATCACTGCTGGATGCCGGATCGCGGGTGCTCGCGGTGCTCGAAGCGGGCCGGCCGGGGTCCGTCGCGCGCGGCTGGCTGCGCCGCCCGTGGGAACTCACGTCGCAACTCGGCAAGTCCGGCGAACTCCTCTCGTACTCGGCGGCGTTGGGGCGTCACCGGGTCTCGTACCGGATGGGCACCGCGGTCGTCGAGGCCCGGGGGGACGGCCGGGTGGAGGAGATCGTCAGCGCCCGGGTCCGGGCCGACTGGTCGGTGGTGCCCGGCACCGAACGTGTCATCGCCGTGGACGCGCTGTGCGTCGGTCACGGGTTCACCCCGCAGCTGGAACTGCCGGTCGCGGCCGGGTGCGAGCTGCGCCGGGGGCCGGTCGGGTCCACCGCCGGATCAGCCGCCGGATCACCCGCCGACCCGTTCGTGGCGGTGGACGACGACCAGCGTACGAGCCGGCCCGGCGTGTACGCGGCGGGCGAGATCACCGGTGTCGCCGGTGCCCCCGCAGCCCGCGCCGAGGGCGGTGTGGCCGGCTGGATCGCGGCGGGCGGCGACCCGGGCTCGCGGGCCCTGGTCACCCTGCGCAGGAACCGCGACCAGGGCAGGGCGTTCGCCGCCCGGCTCGCGCTCGCGCACCCCGTCGGCCGTGCCTGGCCCGGCTGGCTGCGTCCCGACACCGTGATCTGCCGCTGCGAGGAGACGACGTACGCGGCGGTGTGCCGGTCGGCCGGCGATCCCACCAGTACCGAGCCCCGGGTGGCGAAGCTGGCGACACGGGCCGGGCTGGGACCGTGCCAGGCACGTGTCTGCGGCCCGACCGTCGCCGAACTGCGCCGTAGTACCGACACGGGCCCCGGCCCGCACCACCGGCCTGTCGCCGAGCCGATCAGGCTCGGCGAACTGGCCCGCCCGCCGGAGCCACCGCCGGGCCCGGCCACTCCGTCCACGCACCCCGACTCCCCCACGGAGGAGAGCACTTCATGAGCACCGCCACGAACGAGCCGAAGCAGCCGAACCGGCCCAACCCGCTGACCGGGGTCGTCGTCGCGACCGCGCTGCCGTACCGGCAGGACGCCGCGGCCCCGGCCGGCCTGGCCGTCGACTACGACGCGTACGCCGACCACTGCCGCTGGCTCGTCGACAACGGCTGCGACGGGGTCGGCCCCAACGGATCGCTGGGCGAGTACTCGTCGCTGACCGACGAGGAGCGCCGCACCGTCGCCCGTACGGCCATCGAGGCGGTACGCGGACGCGGCAAGGTCATCGTGGGTGTGCACGGCCCCGGTTCGCACCAGGCCGTGCGATGGGCGGAGTACGCGGCGGAGGACGGCGCCGACGGGGTGCTCTGCCTGCCGCCGACGATGTACCGGGCCAACCCGGGTGAGGTCGTGGCGCACTTCGAGGCCGTGGCCGCCGTCGGACTGCCGGTCATGGTCTACAACAACCCCGTGGACACGAAGGTCGACCTGACTCCCGAACTGCTCGGGGAGATCGCCAGGATCGACAACGTGCTCGCCGTCAAGGAATTCTCCGGCGATGTGCGGCGCGTGCTGGAGATCAAGGAGAAGGCGCCGAGTCTCGACGTGATCAGCGGCGCCGACGACGTGGCGCTGGAGAGCATGCTGATGGGCGCCACCGGCTGGTTCGCCGGGTTCCCCAACGTCTTCCCCGCCGAGTCCGCGCGGCTGTTCCGGCTCGCCACGACGGGCAGGCTGGCGGAGGCCCGCGCCCTCTACGAGCCGCTGGTCGCGGCGTTCCGGTGGGACTCCCGTACCGAGTTCGTCCAGGCGATCAAGCTCGGTATGGAGATGGTCGGCCGTTACGGCGGCCCCTGCCGCCCGCCGCGCGGCCCGCTGATCCCCGAGCACCGGGAGCTGGTCACCGCCGAGATGCGGCAGGCGATCGACTTCCTCGCCACGGAGACGACGGGGACCGCGGAGGCCACGAAGGCCGCCGAAGCCACGGTGGCCGCCGCGGACAGCGAGCGGCAGGCGGTCTGATGCGCAGCGTGCGCACGATCAGCGCGGTCGACTCCCACACGGAGGGCATGCCGACGCGCGTGGTGACCGGCGGCGTGGCGCCCGTCCCCGGCGACACGATGGCCGAGCGCCGCCGCCACGCCATCGAGCATCTGGACCCGCTGCGCCGCTTCCTGGTCGACGAGCCTCGCGGGCATCCCGCGATGAGCGGCGCGATCCTGCAGCCGCCGACCCGCCCGGACGCGGACTGGGGTGTCCTCTACATCGAGGTCAGCGGCTTCCTGCCGATGTGCGGGCACGGGACGATCGGGGTGGCGACCGTCCTGGTGGAGACCGGGATGGTGACGGTCACCGAGCCCGAGACACTCGTACGTCTCGACACCCCGGCCGGGCTCGTGGAGGCCCGTGTGACGGTGCGCGACGGAGTCGCCGAGAAGGTCACGCTGCGCAATGTGGACGCCTTCGCGCTGGAGCTCGACGCGAAGGTCACGGTGCCGGGGCTCGGCGAGGTCCGGTACGACATGGCGTACGGGGGCAACTTCTACGCCGTGGTGGACCTGGAGTCCCTCGGGCTGCCCTTCGACCGGGCGCGCAAGGACGACATCCTGGCGGCGGGGCTGGCGATCTCGGACGCCGTCAACGCGCACAATCCGCCGGTGCATCCGGCGGACCCGATGATCCGGGGCTGCAAGCATGTGCAGTTCCTGGCGCCCGGCTCGGACGCGCGGCACTCCCGTAACGCCATGGCGATCCAGCCCGGCTGGTTCGACCGGTCCCCGTGCGGCACGGGGACCTGTGCCCGGATGGCGCAGCTCCACGCGCGGGGAGAGCTCGCGCTGGACACGGAGTTCATCAACGAGTCCTTCATCGGGACCCGCTTCACGGGTCGGCTGGTGGGGACGAGCGAGGTGGCGGGAGTGCCGGCGGTGGTGCCGGAGTTCTCGGGCCGCGCGTGGATCACTGGCACGGCCAACTACCTGCTGGATCCGGCGGATCCGTTCCCGAACGGGTTCGTTCTCTGAGGAGAGGGTTCTCATGCGCTCAGCCCGACGACGTACACGGCTGGGGGTGGCGGTCGCGCTGGCCGCCGCTCTGCTGGCCACCGGTGCCGAAGCGGGGGCGGGTGCCGCGACCGCGGCGCCCGACTCCGCTTCCGCGGAGAAGGAGAAGCGCGGCGATCCGTTCGCACCTGTCGACCCGCAGAACTGGCAGGACCAGCAGGACATGACCTGGAGCGACTACCGGGCCGTGCCCGGTACGGACTGGGCCGATCCGACGCGGGAACCGACCGAGAAGAAGCTCAGGATAGCCGTGCTGGCCGTCGACTTCCCCGATCAGCCCTTCGTGATGACCCTGCCCAAGGGCAGCGACCTGTTCAAGAACCCCCAGATCGATCCGGTGCCGCGCGAGCGGATATCCCAGTTCTACGCGGACTTCTGGAACAAGCCGAGCGAGCTCAACCACGGGCACACCGTCAACGAGTACTGGATGGAACAGACCGACGGCCGGATCGGCGTCGAGTTCGTCCCCTTCTCGCCCTACCGTGCCCCGCGTGAGTCCTACGAGTACGGCATCAACGACATCGGCCAGGAGGGCGAGGGGTGTCCGGCCGAGCACAGCTGTAAGGGCTCGATCGAGAGAGACATCGACCCGATGTGGCTCGACGACGTCGGCGAGGCCGAGGCCAAGACGTACGACCGGGTCTTCCGTCTCTACGCCGGCTACGACGAGACCTCCGTCTGGCAGGAGTTCGGCGAGATGATGTTCCAGAACAAGGAGGACATCCCCGACGAGTGGGGGCCGCCGGACCCGTCGCTGCCGAACTGGGTGCGGGGCCGCTACACGGAGTGGACCTCGTGGAAGGCCGGTTCGCAGCTCTGGGGCAACTCCGGTATCCGGCAGGGCGAAAGCTCGGGCACGATCACTCACGAGATCACCCACACGTTCGACATCGGCGACAACGCCAACAACCCGTATGTGCGGCCGTACCACCGCTCGGGCACCGGCCCCTTCGACGGCATGGACCGCGGCTCGTTCAACGGGCCCGGCGGCCCGCACAACCGCTGGCAGGTGCCCGCGACGCAAGGTGCGTCGATGCCCGCGGGCCATACGCTGCGTACGAAGATGAAGCTCGGCTTCATCGACGACCAGCAGGTCCTGTCTCTCGACCCCGAGTCCCTGAAGGCCAACGGCCCCGCGGTGTTCGAGGTGCGGGCCCGTACCGCCGCCGTACAGAAGAACGCACTCCAGGGGGTCCGCATCAATCTGGGCAAGGACCTGACGCCGTCCTGCGACGTGGCCAAGGACCCGATGTGCTCGGGGCCGGGCTTCACGGACTACACGATCGAGACGGTCCAGCGGATCGGCACCGACTCGTTCACGCCGGACAACGGGGTGCTGCTGACGAAGAACAAGCCCTACGACAACGAGAACGGCAGCTGCGGATATCTCTGCTTCAGCTGGATGGTCGACGCCAATCCGCAGGACATCGGCATGGTCGACTACGAGAAGCCGGACGGTACGCCCGTGATGCGCTCCATCGGCGACTACCGGCAGCTCAACGACGGTCTGTTCCACGCCGGCACCAACTCGGGCAGCGAGTACGAGTATGTCGACCAGGCCAACAGGCTGCACTTCTACGTCATCGACAAGCGGCTGACCTGGAAGGGCGAGCTGTCGTACGTCATCGCCGTCAGGTCGCTCGACGGGTCGGGGCCGCAGAAGCGGGGCGTGGCGCTGGGCCACGGCAGCCCCGAGGGTAAGCCGGACGGCGCCGGGACCACATGCAGCTTCGACCTCACCAACACCGGGCGCGGCGCGAGCGGTTCGGCGGCGCGGCACCAGAAGTCGGACGTCTACCGGCTGACGGCGCGGGTCGACGGCAAGAGCTGGCGGGTGGCGCTGCCCAACCAGCTGGCGACGGCGGAGGCCGGCCGTTCTACGGAGGTCAAGGTCGCGGTGGCGGCGGGCCACGGTGCCGCCCGGACAGGGAAGGTGTCGCTGACGGCGCGCTCGGAGAGCGACCCGTCGCGGACGGCGACGGCGACGTGCGCGGTACGTCGCTGAGTCGCCGAGTCGCGGTGACACGCGGCTGAATCACGGCTGACGCACCGGACGGGCCGGGCCTGGTGGGGTCCGGCCCGTCCCATCGCGCATCAGCCGTTGCCGGCGTGCCGGTCCTGCTCGTGCGGGTAGACAACGCTCAGAGGGTGACCGCGGTCCCCACCGTGTTGGGGACGAAGGCATCGCCGAACCGCCCGGCCATCGCGTGCTGGGCCCGCCACCCGGTGCAGTGGGCGGGAATGAGGACGGACGGCGTCATCTCGCCCAGATCCGCGAGCACTTGGGGAATCAGGGACTCGAACACCGGCCCGTTGAGGTGGAATCCACCCACGACCGCGTGCAACGGCCGGTCGTACGTGAGGCGTCGCGCGTAACGGCAGATGTTCACCACGCCCGCGTGCCCGCACCCCGTCAGGACCATCAGCCCCTTGTCCCGTACGTCGATGATCAGCGCCTGGTCGTCGAGGACGAGCGGATCGGGCTCCCACTTCCCGCCCAGCCACGCCTGCTGCGGCGGGAAGCCGGGCTCGTAGCCGGTGGTCCGTGGCACTTCGCCGGTGACCAGGACCGATCCCTCGAAGAGGAAGCTCGGCTGCTGCTCCTCGATCACCGTGAATCCGGCGCCTTCGAGAGCTCCACGGCTCGTCGTGGGCAGGTCCATGGGTTCGGCGCCCGGCAGGAGCATCCGGCGGCTGCGCCAGAAGTGCGGGTGGATCAGCACCGGCAGATTGACCCGGCCGCCCAGGGCGCGGATCAGCCCGTCGAGCCCGGTGGTGTGGTCGAAGTGCCCGTGACTGCAGATGATCGCCTCGATGGAGGCCGGATCGATGCGCAGCCGGCGCATGTTCTCCACGACCCCGTCGGGGCTGGTGCCGGCGTCGAACAGGAACCGGTGCTCGTGGCCGTTCTTGACGACGGTGACGAGGGCGGAGAATCCGTGCTCGGCGACCAGAGGGTCGGGAACGGACTCCTCCGTCATGGTCGACGCCGGAATCCCGCTGCCCGGTCTCAGTCGCCGTGCGGGTCCCTGGTCGGCCAGGATCTGATCGGTGACGTTGTCCATGAGCGTGGTGACGGTCACCGAGTCGACCGGCTCCAGAAGCATGTGGGTGCGCGGCTCGAAGTCGTGCAGGACCCGAGGCGCGTGATCGCTGGGTACTCCACCCGTACACATGCGCTCTATTTTATCCCCATATGCGCATCCTCGATATGCGGATCCTCACGGGCGGCACCGGCGGCCCAGGGGATCACGGCTTCGGGGCGGACGCCCGTTCCTCGGCCGCGATCTCCGCGGCGAAGCCGGCGTCCTCCGCCTCCACCTTCAGGGCCTCGGCGAGGACCCGCTCCAGGCTTCCGTTCGGGATCACGACCGCTCCGCTGGCGTCGGCGTACACATAGTCCCCGGGGACCACGCCCACACCACCGACCTCCACGGGGACGTTCGCGGCGAGCGGCATCGCGGTTTCGCCGCCCGCACGCGTCGCCTCTCCGCGGCACCAGGTCGCGAACCTGTAGTCGGCCAGCTGGTCGAAGTCCCGCAGCCGGCCGTCCGTCAGGATCCCGGCCGCGCCGGTGTGTTCGAGCCGGGAGAGCTTCGTGCCACCACCGTGGGAGGCGTCGGGGTATCCCCCGCTGGACAGCACGAGCACCGTGCCCGCCGGGCGGTTGCTCATCGCCTGGGCGTAGAGATCGCCGAACTCGGGGTGCGGCACGTCGTCGCGGTAAGGGAGATAGGCCATCGTGGCGACCGGGCCGAACAGTCTTCGTGGCGCGGGGCTGACCAGGCTGAGGATGTGCGCGCGGTGCCCATGGATACGGCCCATGGCGTCGACCAGCGACGCGCACGCCACGCGGTCGAGCAGCCCGTCGTCCAGAGGCCCCGGATCGTTCCCCATCATGGCTCCCTTCCTCTCATGCGCGGGCGGTGGCGACCGCGGCCCCTACCGCGATCCCTGCCCGCGGGCGTGCCGCCAGGCGCGCTCCTGTTGGGCCTCCCATCGCCGGGGATCGACCTCCAGGGCCGCCCGGTCCCATTCGCCGAGTTCCGCCGCCGCCTCGTACGTGCTGTGCAGGAAGGCCGCCAGGGTGCGGTCGGGGTCGGCGGAGCGCCGTACCGACTGGTACGGCAGCAGGAACTCGTGCTCCTCGTGGCTGTAGTACGCGGCCTCCGGGCTCACCGGCGCATCGCTGTAGCCGAGCGGCTCCGGGTAGGCGTACGAGTAGAACGCCCCCTCCTCGCCGCCTCCGGGCCAGAATCCGCAGCTGCTCAGCTCACCGGAGTACCCCTCGACCATCACCCAGTCCCCGCAGTTGGGGGCGCCTCCGGGATGCGTCGGCGCCGCACGGCCCGAATACCTGGTGCAGGCGAGATCCATCGCACCCCAGAAGAAGTGCACGGGGCTGACTTTCCCGCCGAAATAGGAGCGGAATTCCATGAATCCTCGATGCGCCTGAAGCAATTGAAGCCAGAAGCGGTGGACCGGGCTCGGATCGTAGGCACGGTGCCCGAAGTCCTCCGTGAAATCGACGGCCACCTCGACTTCGTTCGGATGATTCTGGATGGTGCTGGTCACACCGAGCTCACGCAGGCCGCCCATGACCCGGTCGTAGAACTCCGCCACCGGCATGGACCGGAGAGCGAATTCGCGCGCACCACCACCGCTTTCGCGCATGAGAAGTCTGTGGTCGACGAAGTCGAACTCGATGTCGAACATTCCCCGTCCGTAAGGAATTCCCGATGTGGAGAGACCGCGCGGCGTGGGATACAGGGCAACCGCCCACCAGTGATTGATCAGAGGTGTGTGCGCGAGCCTGACCTTTCCCACAATCTGCATCCACATATGGAGGGTGTCTCGCGTCTCGGCCCATTCGTCCACACGGAGCCGCGGCCACCCCAGCTGCATTTCTACATCGGTCGGTGTCATTGTTCCGCCTCCCAGAGGCCCCCCACCGGGTTGAAACAAGGTCGCACTCTCCATCGTGGGACGGGAGGCCGACTACGGCCACTCGCGCCGCCGGCGCGGGGCCTCGGGCGGGGCGGGGACTTGGCCCACAGAAGTGAATAAGGGTGCGGAAGGGGCGTTGCGCGGCCGTAAACCGCGGCCCGTGGGAGACGCTGCGCCGAGACCGGCCGGCCCCGCCTGCCCGCCGGCTCAGGAGTCTCGTCCGAGGAGCCCATCATGGGAGCGCCGCCGCCCACCGCCGACCGGACCGATGACGCGTACCGCTTCGACGACCTGACCGCCCTCTACATCAATTGCACGCTCAAACCGTCTCCGCTGCAGAGCCACACCCAGGGGCTGATCGACAGGAGCCGCGCGATCGTGGAGGAGCGCGGCGGCTCCACGGATGTGCTCCGGGCCGTCGACCACGACATCGCGACGGGCATCTACCCGGACATGACGGAGCACGGCTTCGCCACCGACGAGTGGCCGGCCCTGTACGAGCGGGTGATGGCGGCGGACATCCTGGTGCTCGCGGGGCCGATCTGGCTCGGCGACAACAGCTCGGTGACCAAGCGGGTGATCGAGCGTCTCTACGGGTGTTCGAGCCTGCTCAACGACCAGGGTCAGTACGCCTACTACGGACGCGTCGGCGGCTGCCTCATCACCGGCAACGAGGACGGCGTGAAGCACTGCTCGATGAACGTCCTCTACAGCCTGCAACACCTCGGTTACACCATCCCGCCCCAGGCCGACGCGGGCTGGATCGGCGCGGCGGGGCCGGGCCCGTCGTATCTGGACCCCGGCTCGGGCGGCCCCGAGAACGACTTCACCAACCGCAACACGGCCTTCATGACCTGGAACCTGATGCATGTCGCGGCCATGCTCAAACACGGGGGCGGCATTCCCGCGTACGGCAACCAGCGCACGGAGTGGGACGCCGGCTGCGACCGCGCGTACCCCAACCCCGACTACCGCTGAGCCGGCGCGCCGCGATCCTCGTGGGATCCTGGCGGCGCGCAGACGCCGGGTCGGCGACTGTCAGGCGAAGTAGCGGGCGAGTGAGGTGACAACCGCGGCCGGACGCGCCGAGCCCTCGATCTCTATCACGCTCTCCAGCTTCAGCTGGACGGCGCTGTCGACCCGGCCGACCTGCGCGAGCCGCGCGGTGGCGCGGACGCGGGAGCCCTCGATGACGGGGGTGATGAACCGCACCCGGTCCAGTCCGTAGTTCACCGCGAAGGACACGTTGTCGACGCGGTACAGCCGGGTCGTGAGTTCGGCGAGCAACGACAGGGTCAGATAGCCGTGTGCGATCGTCCGCCCGAAGGGGCCCGAGGCGGCGCGGGCCGGGTCGACGTGGATCCACTGATGGTCTCCGGTCACGTCGGCGAATCCGTCGATGCGCCTCTGGTCCACCAGGATCCAGTCACTGGCTCCGAGATCTTCTCCCTCGGAGCCGGCCAGATCGGTCAGACCGTCGAAGATCCGCATGTGACGTGCCGTCATGAAGGCTGCCGGGCCAGTTCCTTGGGCTTGCCGTTGACGAACTGGAACGCCACCAGCGACTTGCTGAATCCGTCGCGTCCGTCCCCGAAGTTGATCAGTGACTTCTCCTTGCCCGCGGCGCCGGCGAAGGGCGTGATCTCGTCGATCGCCTTGGCGAGCTTGTCTCCCCCGGTGTCGCCGTTGGTGGCCTCAAGCCCCTTCTTCAGGACGGTGAAGGCGTCCCAGGTGGCGCCCGCCTGCTCCGCCAGGCCGAGGGAGAGCTCGTCCACGCTCCCGCCGTACTCGTCGGCGTAGGCCTTGATGAAGTCCTCGTACTCCGGCTTGGACGGCTGCTGGTTGGCCAGCGTGTAGATCGCCGGAAGGCTGGTGTAGGCGTCGCCGCCGATCTTCAGAGCGTCGGGGGCGATGAGCGAACCGAAGCCGACGACCGGCACGTTGACCCCGGCCTCGGCCATCGTCTTGAGCATGAGGCCGGCATCGGCCGCCGCGGACCCGATGTGGACGACAGCGTCCGGGCGCTCCTTCTTCAGCTTGGACACGGCCGAGGTCAGATCGGTCGCACCGAGCGTGTAGTGCACGGTCTCACCCGGATCCATGCCCGCTTCCTTGGCCTGGTCGGTGATCGGCCGCCACAGGGTCGCCCCGGTCGGACCGTCGTCCGCGGTCACCACGGGGTGCTTGTAGCCGAGTGACTTGAGCAGGTCGATCATCTGGACCGGGTAGTCGCTCTGGTCGACCGTGGTGCGGAACGTGAACTTCGCGCCGTCCATCAGAGCGGGCGAGATCGTGGAGGAGTTGATGAAGACGATCTTCCGCGGCTCGACAATCTGACGGATCGTCAGTCCTTCGATACTGGTGTAGCCGCCCATCATGACTCCGGCCCGGTCGACCGTGATGGCCCGCTGGGCGACCTTGGCCGACTCGTCGGCGGTGAGCTTGTCGTCGTACACCTTCAGCGAGAGCTTCCGGCCGCCCGCGCCGCCGTCGGCGTTGATCGTCTTCACGGCCAGCTTGGCCGTGTTGACCATCTCCTTGGCCACGGCCGCGTTGCCGCTGGTGAGCGGGGCTGCGAAGCCGATGACCAGAGTCTTGCCGCCACCGTTCGAGGCGTTGCCGACGCCGTCGGAGCCGCAGGCGGTGAGCGATATCGAGGCGGCGAGCGCGCAGGCGCCGACGCCGATGAGAGATCTGTAGTGCACGAGAGACTCCTTGGCTGTGATGACGGGCTCAGTCGGAAGTGGCCCCGGGCCGCCACTGGGGCAGGCCGATGCCGTCGGCGATCCGCAACTGGTAGGCCTGGACGCGCTGGCCGATGTGGACCTCGTCCACGGGGCAGTCGGTGACGTTCCCCATCATTCGGGGCCCCTCGTCGAGGTCGATGAGCGCGATCACGTACGGCGCGTCCGCGTCGAACCCGCGCATGCCGGCCTGCCGGACGACGGTGAAGGTGTAGATGGTGCCGCGCCCGCCGGCCGCCTCCCACTCGGGTATCGCCGCACAGGTGCGGCAGACGTGCCGGGGGTAGTGCTGCGTGGCGCCGCAGGAAGGGCAGCGCTGGATCAACAGCGTCCCGTCATGGGCCGCCCGGAAGTAGGTCGCGCTGACGGGGTCGAGGTCCGGGACCGGCTTCACCCAGGTGTCGGTGACGTCGACGATCTCCAGGGTCCCCTGCCGGCCACGGATGTTCTGGGATGCCATCTGACTCATCGGCCCTTCCCGAGGATGGTGACGCCGATCGTGGAGAACCAGCCGCCGGATCCGGCGGCGAGCGCCACGTCGCAGTCCGGAACCTGCACCTCGCCGGCCTGGCCGCGGAGTTGCCGGACGGCCTCGATCAGCAGGAAGATGCCGCGCAGCCCGGGATGGCAGGCCGACAGGCCGCCGCCGTCGGTGTTGATGGGCAGCCTGCCGCCCGGGCGGAGGTTGCCCTCCTCGGCGAACGGGCCTCCCTCGCCCGGCTTGCAGAAGCCGAGGCTCTCCAGCAGCAGGATGACCGTGATGGTGAAACTGTCGTAGAGCATGGCCATGTCCACGTCGTCCGGGGTCAGCCCCGCTCGCGCGAACGCGTCCGGCCCCGACCGGGCCCCCGCCGTCGTGGTCACGTCCGGCGCCTGCGAGATGTTCCAGTGGTTCTGGCGGGCGGCTGTCCCCAGGATCGAGACGTACGGCTGCTTGAGGTCGCGGGCGCGTTCCTCGGTGGTCACGATGACCGCCCCGCCGCCGTCGGTGATCGCACAGCAGTCGAGCAGACGCAGGGGATCGGCGATCACGCGTGAGCCGAGGACGTCATCGACTGTCAGCGGCTTGCGGTAGATGGCCCGGGGATTGTGGGCGGCGTACTCACGGACGGCGACGGCGACACTCGCGAGCTGCTCCGGAGTGGTGCCGTACTCGTACATATGGCGCTGAGCGGCCATCGCGTAGGCCGCGACCGTGGTTTTGCCGTACGGCTCCTCGTACGCCGCACCGCCCACCGGTTTCCGGCCGTACGCCGTGCCGAGGCTTCGTCCCATCCGCGTCAGCAGGTCGCTGCCGTAGGTCAGGAGGATCGTGTGCGCCATGCCGGACCTGATCGCGGCCTCGGCGTGCTGCATCTGGAACTCGTAGGCCGATCCGCCCGTGTAGGTGCCCTCGATCCAGCGCGGATCGAGGCCGAGGTACTCCGCCGTCTCCGGGAGGTCGACGCCCGGGACGCCGGGGATCCAGGCCTCGGCGCAGCCGAATCCGTCGATGTCGCCCTTGCTGATTCCCGAGTCGGCCAGCGCGCGTCGCATGGCCTGGGCCTGATGCCCGAGTCCGTCGAGGTGGGGTGCCTTGGGGCCGTCGGACAGTCCGATGGCGGCGATGACCGGAGTCCGGTCGGGACGTGTCACGGGTCAACTCCTCTTGCGGTTACGGAGTTCATGCTTCTGGATCTTGCCGGAGGCCGTCATGGGCAGCTCCGGGAGCACCTGCCACGAGGCGGGGATCTTCTGTCTGGCGAGCTTGGCCTCGTCCAGGTACGCCGCCATCTCGGCGTCGCCCGGCCACTCGTGGTCGGCGGCCAGGGTGACGAAGGCGCCGACGACTTCGCCGAGCCGGTCGTCGGGCAGTCCGACGACGGCCGCCATCCCGACAGCGGGGTGTCGCTGGAGGAGCTCCTCGATGTCGCGCGCGGAGAACTTCTCGCCCGCGCGATTGATGATGTCCTTGGTACGGCCGGTGATGCGTACGAGGCCCTGTTCGTCGACCCGGCCGAGGTCGCCGGTGTAGAACCAGCCCTCCTCGTCCAACTGCTCCCGGGTGAGGGCCGGATCGGTGTAGCCGATGAGTGCCTGCGGGCCCCGGATCCGCAGCTCGCCTTCCTCTCCCGGCGGGAGCCGGCGGCGTTCGGGGTCGACCGCCTGGATCTCGCTGCCGGGAACGACGGCACCGTCGTACTCGGCCCTGATGTCGAGCCGTTCGGTGGGGGCGACCCAGGAGACTCCCCCGCCGGTCTCGGTCATGCCGTAACCGCGCAGCGCCGTGATCCCGACCTCGCCGGCCTCTCGGATCAGGTCGGGTGCGGTCGAGGCGCCCCCGGACATGAAGACGGTGATGGGGTGCCCGGTCCCGATGCCCGCGCGATTAGCGGCGACCAGGTCATGGAGGAACACCGAGGCGGCGGTGGTGAAGGTGCACCGTTCGCGCTCGATGATCCGCGCGGCCTCCGCCCCGTTCCAGGCCGGCATCACGACGATCTTGGCGCCCATGGACGCGGGCCAGACGACGCCGGCGTTGAAGCCCGCCAGGTGCGAGAGGGGCGACGCGCAGAAGAAGACGTCCTTCGCGCCGAGCGACATGGTGTGGCGGATGCTGCGCGCGTTCGACACGAAGCCCTGACCCGTGAGTTCGACCCCTTTCGGCGCCGACGTGGTCCCCGACGTGTACAGCATCAGGCAGCACTTCTCGGGTTCGAGTGGGTCCGGCAGGGAGACGGACGGGCGTGGGTCGTCCCGCCGGGAGAAGGGGAGCCAACCCGGTCTTGGTTCGTCCATGTCGACGCAGAAGCGGGCGACCGGTCCCCATGACGCGCCGTCGAGTATGCCGTCGAGCTCGTCGGCGGGGCGCCGGCCGCGGTTCTCGGCGATCGAGATCACCGCTCGCGGCTTGCAGTCGTTCACGATGTGCGCCATCTCGTGCTCGCGGTAGATGGGCACGACGGGGACGTTGACCGCACCGATACGGAAGGCCGCGACCTGGCCCAGCAGCGCCTCGGCCAGGTTCGGCAGCTGGATGAGGACGCGGTCGCCGCGTACGACTCCCGCCTCGACCAGGTTCGCGGCCAGTACATCGGCCCACGCGGCGAACTCGCCGTACGTCAGCCGGAGGTCGCCGATCACCAGGAACTCACGGTCCGGAGTGCGCTCGGCGACGTCGAACACCCACCATCCGAGGCGTTCGGCGGTCCAGTACCCGTGGTCGCGGTAGTAGGCCTCGCGGTCGGTCTTCGTCGTCGGCGCGGGAGCAGACATGCCCATTCCTCTCGTCGCGAACTGTGCGGACGGCGGTGCGAGGCCGTCGTTCACGTGAAGTGGTTAGCCATGTGTAACATTGACTTAATCCAGGCGCAACGGATCGCGCCGATCTCTTTACCTGGCTAAGCAAGCCTGTTTCGGAACCGGCCGATCACCTGCGGGATCTCGCGGGCCGGGCCGCACGAGCACGCAGAAGAAGGGCGAGAAATGGACGAACTGAAGGGGAAGGTCGCCGTCGTCACCGGCGCCGGCCAGGGCATCGGACGAGCCGAGGCGAGGGCGCTCGCGCGGGCGGGCGCCCATGTGATCGTGAATGACGTGGGCCGCGCACCGGGCCGCCCGGCCGCCGAAGAGGCCGTGGAGGAGATCCGTGGGGCCGGTGGGAGCGCCGAGGCCAACGGGGACGACATCTCCACCTGGGACGGCGCCGAGCGGCTGATCGGCCAGGCGGTCGGCGTCAGGGGCAAGCTCGATCTCCTGGTCTGCAATGCCGGGATCATCCGCGACCGGACCATCGTCAACATCTCCGAGGCCGAGTGGGACGCGGTGATGGCCGTCCATCTCAAGGGCCACGCGGGTCCGCTCCACTTCGCGGCGGCCCACTGGAAGTCGCTGTACCAGGAGTCCGGTGAGCAGGTCGAAGCGACGGTGGTGACGACCTCGTCGGAGGCCGGGCTCTACGGCAACTTCGGGCAGGTCAACTACTCGGCTGCCAAGGCCGGCATCGTCGCCCTGACGCAGGTCGCGGCGCGCGAGTTGGCACGGTACGGCGTACGCGCCAACTCGATCTGCCCCCGGGCCCGTACAGGAATGACCGAAGGAGTCGTCGAGGGGATGGAGCCCGTCGAGGGGGCGGCCGACGAGTGGGACCCCGAGAGCGTCGCCGCGCTCACGACCTTCCTCGGCTCGCGATACTCCCGGGGGATCACCGGCCAGGTCTTCGTCGTCCATGGCCCGACCGTGTCCCGTATGCGGGAGTGGACGCCCGCGGACGAGATCACCGGGGACAGCAGTCTTCGGCTGGAGGACATCATCAGCCGGCGCGAGCTTCTCGGCTCGGCCGAGGACACGATGATCGTGGACTTCGCCGAAGCTTCCGCGAAGTCGGGGCGTGTGGCCCGGACCTGAGTGGACGTCAGCTGTTGGACGAGACGGTGGCCGGACCCCAAGTGGGGCCGGCCACCGTCTCGTTCCCGCTCGTCAGCCCGCCACGATGATCGCCGCGGCCGGGCAACCGGCGGCGGCCGCCACGGCGGCGTCGCGTTCGGTGGCGCTCACCCGCTCCCGCAGAACGGTCACCGTGCCCTCGTCGTCCAGGCCGAAGACCGAGGGCGCCACAAACGTGCAGTTCCCGGAACCTACGCAGACGTCCGGGTCCGCGGTGACGGTGGCCTGGGAGTTCTCGGACATCAGGCACCGCCCGACGACGCCGGGCGGCTCGACACCAGAGCGGTGTCGATACGGGTGGGCCCGAGGTCGCTCGATCCGCCGGGGTGGCCCAGCGCCTCGTCGCGCCCCGGGAGGGGCTCAAGGAAGAAGCGGGCGTTGTCGTCGACGAACTCGGCCTGGTTCTCAGGGACTTCGTCGTGGTACGTGATGGCCGTGGCCGGACAGACCGGCTCGCAGGCACCGCAGTCCACACATTCGTCAGGGTGGATGTACGCCTTGCGCGAGCCCTCGTAGATGCAGTCGACCGGGCAGACCTCGACACAGCTGCGGTCGAGGACGTCGATGCAGTCGCCGTGGATGACGTAAGCCATGAGGATGCCGACTTCCTGGTTGAAGGAACGAAGCGGTGAGCGCCCGCTGTTCAGACGGTGCGCCGGGGGTTCACACGGTGCGCCCGCGGTTCAGACGGTGCGCCGGCCCGGCCGCCCGGCGCCCGTCGCTCCGAGGTGACGCAGGGTTTCCCAGTCGGGAATCTTGGTGCGTACGCGGCCGAGTGCCCGGCCGCGGTTCAACTCCGCCGAGTCGATCGACAGCCAGCCGTCGTAGGTGACGGGCCTGATGCCGCGCGCGGCGAGCACCCGGTCGACCTCCTCGGGCCCGGCGCCACGGGGCGAGCGGCTCGCCAGATCCGCGAGGACGCCGACCACCGTTTCGGCGGCGCAGGCCCGGTTCGTCCCGACGACCCCGGACGGTCCACGCTTGAGCCATCCGGCGACGTAGTGACCGTCGACGGCCCGGCCGTCCGGACCGAGCACCCGGCCCGCGTCGTGCGGGACGCGGCCCAGGTCTTCGTCGAACGGCAGTGTGCCGACCCGTGTGCTGTGGTGGCCGACCGAGGTGACGACCATGCCCGCCTTGAGCTCGGTGACCTCGCCGGTGGGCACCACCGCACCGCCGGCCTCCCGTGTCTTCTCCAGGCGCACGGCCGCGAGGGCGCCGCCCGCGCCGAGAAGCTCCACCGGACGGGACCAGAAGTGGAAGTGCAGGGTCCGCCGAGCGGGAACCACCTGACGCGCGGCGAGGTCGGCGAAGGCTCTGAGGTTCGCCGCTGTCTGCGGGTCCTGTGAGTCCGCAGGCAGTGGGTCCAGGTCGATCTCGGTGGCGACGTCGTCGAGTTCGAGCAGTTCACGCAGTTCCTTCGCGGTGAACTTCGCGTGCTCGGGTCCGCGCCGGCAGACGAGATGGACGTCGCGGACACCGCTGCGCGCGAGCCGTTCCAGGACGTGCGGCGGCATGTCGGTCCCCGCCAGGTCCCGGGCCGGCTTCACCAGCAGGCGGGCCACGTCCAGGGCCACGTTGCCGGCCCCGACGACGACCACCGATTCCGCCGTCAATGGGAAGCCTTCCCCCGCTTGGGCACGGTCGGGATGGCCGCTGTACCAGGCGACGACGTCCGTGGCCGAGCAGACCCCGGCGAGATCCTCCCCCGGTATGGAGAGCCGGCGACCGACGGAGGCGCCGGTGGCGAACACCACCGCGTCGTAAAGCCCCCGGAGTTCGGCGGTCGTCAGGTCGATACCGACGTCGACGTCCCCGAGGAAGCGGACCCGCTCACGCTCAAGGACCTTCTGAAGCGCGACGACGATCGACTTGATCCTCGGGTGGTCGGGCGCCACGCCGTAACGGACGAGTCCGTACGGTGTGGGCAGCCGGTCGTAGATGTCGACCGACACGTCGGCGCCGCCGCGCACGAGCGCCTCGGTCGCATAGACGCCCGCCGGTCCCGAACCGACGACGGCGACACGGTAAGGGCTCATCCGCTTCTCACTCCTCACCATCACTTAGCCATGCAAACTTAACCATGTGTAGCAATATGTGTCAACGGTCGCTCCCGCTCAGTACGTTCGCTTCGCGGACGCGACGACCGCGCGCGTGGCCTCCGCCGCGAGTCGCGCGGCATCGGCCGCCGGCCGCCGCCGGAGCTCGTCGGAGTAGATCTCGATCGAGAACGGCGCCTCAACTCCGGGCCTGTCGAGGGCCCTGACGAACGAACGCAGGTCCAGGTCGCCCTCGCCGGGCAGGACGCGGTGGTGAACGGCGTCGGCCATCCGGTCGGGGTCGACCGGCGGGATCGGCCCGTCGTTGAACTGGACCATGAAGACGCGCTCCGCCGGCACCGTCCGCAGCGACTCCAGATCCGGCCGGCCGCGAAAGAAGTGCCAACTGTCGACGCAGAGCCCGCCGTTGTCGCGGTTAGCCTCGGTGACGACCGCGAGCCCGGCCGCCAGATCCGGGATGCTGCTGTAGGGAACGAACTCCAGCGCCACCCTCAGCCCGTAGGCGGCGGCCCGGTCGCAGAGACGCCCGAAGGCGTCGGCCACCTCCGGTCCTGCGGGCCGGGCGTCGAAGGTGCCGACGGTCTGCGCGAACGGCACCCCGAACGTGTCAGCCAGGTGGAACGCGATCCTTTCCGCCGCCGGGTCGGCGTAGACCAGCCCCGGACGGCCGGGGATGCCCGCGGGTCCCGGCGTGCCGTGGAAGCCGAAGAGCACCTCGACCTCGTTGATCCGCACATCCCACTCGGCGAGGACCGCGGCGAGGTCACGGTCCGTCCAGCCGTCCGCGAGCAGGGCTTGGTAGTACGGGATGGCGAGGCCGATCCCGTCGTACCCGCACTGCCGGGCAGCCGCCACCCGGTCGGGGAACGAGGCATCGCGTACGGTGCCCCAGGCCAGGACCAACCGCGGCTCGCGGGCGAAGACCGGCGACGCTGTCATCCGTCTACTCCTCACCGAGGCAGGGCCGCGCGGGCGCGTGTGCGTGTGCCTGTCCGTACACGTGCGTCGGCCAACTGGCCCTCGAAGCACGCGACCCGGCCCTCGCCGGCGTCACCGCGACCCGATCATTCGCCCGGCCCCCGTCGGACCGGGCAGCACCCGGCGCTCGGCCAAGGTCCTCAGCGCGTCACGGAAGGTCACCTCGGTGTCGTAGACCTGGGTGAAGCCCGCCTGTTTGACCTTGACCGTACTCACCAGCGCCGGCGGGGGCATGGTCGTCAGGCCGTGTCCGAAGGTGTAGTCGGCGTACTGGTGCGACCGGCCGAGGACGTCGAGCAGCGAGAGCGGGCGGAGCCGGTGTTTCGCGACGATGTCCTCCCAGACGCCGGCCAGTCGGGGAAGCTCGTCGGCCAGGCTCATCGGGCGGGGTTCGGCGGGCGCCACCCCCGTCGCGTCGGCCAGGGCCGGCCAGAGTTCGTGCCAGGAGAACACCTCCCCGTTCGTGAGGTTGAAGTGCTCGCCCCGGGCCGCGGGCGAGGTCGCAGCCCACACCAGCGCGCCCGCCACCAACCGCGCGTCCACGACCTGGCGTACCGGATGGATCGTGCCCCCGGGGAAGCCGAACGGCATCCCTGTCGCGGCACTGAGCGCGGCGAACACACCGATCACCGGCGGCATGCAGTAGGAGGCCCCGTACGCCGGTCCCACCACCTGGACCGGCCGGAGAATGGTCCAGTCGAACGCGTGGCGATCGGCCAGCTCCCGGAGCAGATCCTCCTGGTGCCAGTAGAAGTTCTCGTGGTCGTCACGCGGAGCCCGCTCGCGTGCCGGGATCGGGATCGGATGCAGATGGGCGCCGTACGCCTTCGTTCCTTGCAGCACGGTGGCGTGCCGCAGTCCGCCCGCGGCGGCAAGCGGCACGAGGACGTTGCCGAGCATCGCCCGGTTGGTCGCCATCTGCGCCGGGTCGGACCAGCCGGCGACCAGGTCCGGCTTCTCGTACGCCGCCGCGTAGACGAGGTGGGTCGGCCGTGGCGACAGCGCGGCAACGGCGTCCCGGGTCGCGACCGCATCCGTCAAGTCCACGGACACATGGTCGAATCGCACGGATCCGTCCACCTCGGGAGGGCGCCGCGAGAAGGCGGCCACGTCCCACCCTTCGGCGGTGAAGGCGGCGATCGCCGCCGTCCCTATGAGCCCGCTGGCTCCCGCCACCAGCACTCGTACCGCACTCATCCTGTCTCCTTCACGCCGGCTGGAGTCCCGCCGGATCCGACCGGTCGGGTTCTGAAAGCGATCCGGAGGCCGACACCCCGCCCGCACCGGTGATGACCTCGACCTCCTCCCGTGTCCCGTCGCCGGGACGGCGGGCCCGTATCGTCTGCGGCCCGACCGCCGGCGCGAGCAGCCGGTAGGAGAAGACCCGCCCCAGCAGGGCGCTTCCGCGCCTCCGGAGGTCCTCGGCCATCAGGACCGCCTGCAAGGGGCCGTGGATCACGAGGTGGTCGAAGCCCTCGCCGCGCGCGTGGTCGCGGTCGTAGTGGATCCGGTGGGCGTTGCAGGTGAGTGCCGAGAACCGGAACAGCACGACCGGATCGACCATGAGCACGGTCCCCGGGCCGGGGGCGCCGGGCTCTTCCGGCCCACCCGTGCAGGCGATCAGCGGGGTCCCGGCCGGCCGCCCGGGCCGATAGACGATCTCGTGGTCGTCCCGCACGGCCGGCTCGCCGTCCTGAACGTACTCGTGGCGCACCGTGACGAAGCGGAGGTGCCCGCTTCGCCCCTCCACCTCCCGCGAGGCGAGGATCCGGGAGGTCCGGGTGGCCTCCCGGCCGACGAGGAGCGGCCTGCGGTGCCACACCCGGCCGCCGGCGAACATGCGGCGCGCGCCGGCGGCGGGCGGTGTCGGCAGCCCGACCAGTGGGTGGCCGTCCGGCCCGATCAGGGCCTGCGGGACCACTTCGAGAAGCTGGGTGAGGTGCCACATGGGCGGGAGCAGGTCCGGCGACGCCGGCCGGACACCCAGGAGTCCGGCCAGCCCGTCGACGGCGTTGCGGCCAATGACATCTGTCCGGACCTGGCTGTCCCCACGACCCTCGGAATACGACGATGCCATCGGGCCGCCTGTCTCAGAAGGGAGGAAGCAGTTCGACACCCTGCGGAGCGCTCACGAAGTAGCGCTCGACCAGGCGTCGGGAGAGCTTCCAGACGCCCGAGCGGCGCTCGTAGACATCGTGGTAGGTGCAGCCCACCCAGCTGATCCTGCCGTCCGGGTGCACGCACAGGGCGAAGGCGTCGCTGCGGCCGGCCGCGCGATCGGGGTGCTCGAAGCGGGCGGTGTGGTTGGTGGTCCAGTGGTAGGTCTCCTTCCACACCTTCCCGATGACCTCCTGCGAGCGGCGGATCTCCTCGGTGCCGTGGAAGTCGCCGCGCCCGCCCGGGATGAGGTACTCGGCGTCGTCGTGCCAGATGCCCATGAACCGATCGAGGTCGCGGCGGTCGGTGCCCTCGCAGTAGCCGGCGATGATGTCCGCGAACGCGGCCCGGCTCTCCAGTTCGTCGATCTGCTGCTCGACGGAGCGGCTCTCGCTGCTGGTTGTCATGGGCTCAGACCCCGGCCCGTGGCTCGGTCCGGAACTTGTCGGGATAGTTGTCCGGCAGGTCCTCCTCGGCCAGCGGGACGATGTGGTGGTCGAGGACGTAGCGATCCTCGCCGGTGGCCTTGTCGTCCTGGTCGAACTCCCAGAAGACGACGGTCCGGGCCGACAGCACGTAGAAGCGGCTCGCGGGTGACGTGTCGTCGACGAAGCCCATCTTCCGGGCGACCTCTGCGGTCAGGATCTGCCGGAAGGTCCCCTCGGTGACGATGTCGTAGTCGCCGACCACCACGCGGGTCTTCTTCGACTCGATGACGTACGAGCCGTTGTTCACCATCTCGGTGTAGTTGGCGCGGACCTCGTCGATGCCCTTCGGCCCGGTGTCTCCCTTGACGTTTCCGAGGACGCCGTACTCGTGGTAGTTCGGGTCGTCCGACAGCGTCGGCAGGACCATGTCCAGATCCGCGAGCACCTCGCCCTTGGAGTGGTGGACGACCGTCTGGAGATGCTTGAGCTGCAGGGGCGTCCTGGCCTTGTGCATGTGCTCCTGGAAGCTGGTGTAAGTCAGCTCCGGCCTGAAGTCCTTCACTTTCCCTCCTCGGAAACACGGGACCGTCGTGTGACGGTCACGACAAAATTACCTAACCATGTAAACTAATCGCTGGATACGGCGCCTGCAAGAGCGTGCGGCGAATCAGTGCCGATGCACACAAACCCTCGGCGAAGCGACGAATCTCGGCATGACCCTGACAGATCGACCGGCGTGGGCACGTGGCGTCCGGAAGCTCGGCAGGCGCATACTTAACAGGGCGAACTTCATACGGCGAAGGCCCAGATTCGGGGTAGGAATGACCACGACCACCAGCGGCTCCATCGACGGCGTCAAGCACGAGCACGCCATCCGGCGCGAGGATCTGACGCGTCTGCGGATGACGCTCGGTCGCCTCGGACGCGTCCTGCGGCAGCAGAACGACGAAGGTCTGAGCTACGCCCTCATCTCGCTGCTGTTCAACATCGGCCGCAACCAGCCCGTGTCCGCCGGCGAACTCGCGGCATCGGAGGGGGTCTCCCCGCCGTCCGTGACCCGCTCGCTCAACCGTCTCATCGAGCTCGGTTACGTCTCACGCAGCCCGGACCCCGCCGACCGCCGGGCCGCTCTGATCGAACTGACCCCCAGCGGTGCCCGCGAGCGTGAGCAGGTGCTGAAGAGCCGCGAGGTCTGGCTCGAAGAGCACCTCGGACGGCTCGACGACACCGAGCTGGAGAGCCTGCTCACCGCGCTGCCGGCCCTTGAGCGGCTCTGCGACCCGGAGCTTCCGCGACTGCCCTGACGGCCCCGGATCGCGGGGCCGTTGGGCCGTGGGGCACCGGTCAGCGGATCTCGACATCCTGGCGTGAGCGGGCCAGGGCCTCCTCGGCGCCCGTATGACGCACCTCCCGAAGGAAGTTGAACTCGCCGGGCTGGAAGTGGATGTTGCTCAGCGAGGCGCCGACGACGGTGGTCGCCGCGAACGACAGCCCGACACCGAGCTTCTCCAACGAGGCGAAGACCGCGTACTTCTCGGTGACGATGCCGTCCCGCATGATCGACGCACACATCGCGGCGAGTTCAGTCGCCCCGTGCGGGGCGTCCTCGGCGACGCGGTCGACCAGGCCGTAGTCGAGCGCGGTCGGGGCCGACCAGGCGACGTTGCAGTACATGAGTTCCTTGGCGCGCTTGAGCCCGACCGTGGCGAACAGCAGCGACATGTCGCCGTCCACCCCGATGTTGTGCCACCGGGGGGAGCCGAAGGTCGCGTCCTCGCCGGCGACCACCAGGTCCGCGCAGAGCACCAGATAGAGGCCGGTGTCCCAGCAACGGCCACGGGCCTCGACAACGGTCACCTTCCGGCAGTGCAGCAGGCGCTGGTAGAGACCCGTGCGTCCCCACCACGCGTCGTCCAGGGCGATCAGCCGCGCCCGTTGGCTCGGGTGCTTGCGGACCGATCCGCCGGGCGCGTCGACGTACTGGTCCCAGGCGTCGGCGGGATCCCAGCCGGCACACAGGTCGTCGCCCTCGCCTCGGATCACGACGACCTTCACTTCGTCGTCCCCGTCGACGTCCGCGAGATGGGCCGCGAACGCCGAGGCCATCGCACGGGTCATGAGGTTTCCCGTCGCGGGCCGCCGGACGGTGATGGTCGCGATGTGGTTCTCGTGGTCCTTGCTGAGCTCGACTCTTCCCTCGCTCACGTGCTCTCCTTCCTCGCTCACGCGCCCTCCTCGGTGAGACCGGACCCGACCGCCGCGCGGTGGATCGTGTAGTGGTCGGCCAGGTCGAACTCCCGGCCCACGCCGTGGGCGTCGTAGACGGCCTGCTGGAGCATCTTCGACATCGTCAGGCCGTCCAGCGGCATGCCGAGCACCGCGGCGGTCATCCGCTCGACCTCCGCCTGGAGCCGGGCGGCCGGGACGACCCTGTTGACCAGCCCGATCCGCCCGGCGGTGGGGGCGTCGTGGACGGTTCCCCGGAGCAACCACGACTTGGCCCGGTTGAGCCGGACCGTGAGCGCGGCGAGTACGAAGTTCGACTCGGGCACATCGAGGAAGGGCGAGCCGAACACGGCGTCCTCACTCGCCACGGCCAGGTCGGTGCACAACAGGAGTGCGCTGCCCGCCCCGTGGCATTCCCCGCGGACTTCGGCGACCACGACCTTCTTCGCGAAGCAGGTCGCCTGGTACACCGCGGTCGACGCGGCGAAGGCGCGGTGCCAGGTGGTCGGTGCCTCGGCCACGGACGGGAAGCCGGTCGGCACCGCCGGCGCGAAGTCGGGTCCGGTGGCACGCAGCACGATCGCCTTGACGTGATCGTGGTCCGACGCCTCGACGACGGCTCCGGCGAGTTCGTCGGCGAAGGCGGGATCGTGTGACGTCAGCGGGGCGAAGCTCACCGCCTCGATGTACGCCCGGCCGTCGGCCACACGCAGGTCGACCGCACTCATGAGGTCACCCCCGCGCGGGGATCCGCCGCGCCCTTGCGCTTCTTGTCTGCGTCGAGAGCGCCACCGACGCCGACCTCCTTGGCGGTCTTCCAGAAATCCATCTCGTCCGGCCCCGATTGCAGGAAGTGCGACACCAACAGCCCCGTGATCGAGGGGACACCGGTGTCCATCACGCCCTCCGCGGCGCGCAGTCTCGACTTCAGATACAGCAGATGGCCGGGCGGACGGGCAGCCATGCCGGCCGCGATCGCCTGGGTGGTCCCGGCGAGCCCGGAGGCCGGTACGACGGTGTCGACAAGGCCGAGATGCCGCGCCTCGGTCCCGCTCATCGGCATCGCGGTGAACCCGGTGCGCCGGGCGGCCTTCATGCCCAGGATCCGGTTGATGTGCACGCTGGCGACGGCGCCGGCCGGGCCCAGGAACCGGGCCTCCAGTGCGCCGATCCGCGTGTCCTCGGCGGCCGTCACCACATCGGCCTTGCACGCGATCATGAAGTAGGCCGCCGCCGCGCAGTAGCCGTGCAGCTGTGCGACCGTGATCTTCGGCGAGCGGGAGATCGCCTGGCTGAACCCCAGCCGGCCCCAGGCCATGTCGGCGCCGTACCGGTATCCGACCGTCAGCGTGCGGCGTCGTTCGTGCGGTCGTTTCTGGCCCCACTGCTCATTGATCTCGTTGCCGCTGCAGAACGACTTTCCGTTGCCGCGTATCACGATGACCCGGACCCGCGGGTCATCTCCGGCCCGTGCCATCAGCTCGATGATGCGATCACGCATCGGGACGCTCATGGCATTGTGCTTCTCGGGGCGATTCAGCGTCAGATACGCGATGCCCGACGCCGTGTCCACTTCGAACAGCACCTGTTCGGCCGCGGCGGCGATGCTCTCCGGAGTTCCGTACTTCACGCCTTGCCCACCTCCTCCGCTTCTCGCGGTGAGTCCGGCGGTTCGGGCGCGGGCTGCGCCTGTTCGACCACACCGTCGGCCACGAGTTCATCGATCCGGTCCTGGGGGACGCCGAGGTGCGTGAGCAACTCGCGGGTGTCGGCGCCGAGTTCGGGGGTCCAGTCGCCGACCCGTGCGGGGGTGGCGCTGAGCAGGAACGGGTTGCCGACGGTGCGGACGGTCCCCCATGTCGCGTCCGGCTGCTCGACGACGAAGCCGTTCGCCAGGACGTCGGGCTCCCGTGCCGCCTCGACGAAAGTGTTGACGGGAGCCACCGGTACGCCGTTGTCCCGCATCCGCTGGACCCAGGTGTCCCGGTCGGCGGTCAGGAACGTCTCTTCGAGGATCGGTTCCAGGACGTCGCGGTGCCGCTCACGGAGCCTGCTCTTCGCGAACCGCGGATCATCGCGCAGGTCGAGCCTGTCGAGGGCCGTGGTCAGCCCGTTCCACACCTTGGCGTCCGTGGCGCCGATGACGATCCAGCGGTCGTCCTCGCAGCGGAACGCGCCCGAGGTCGACGTCACGCGGCCCTGTGTCCGTTTCACTTCGTCGCCGTGGAGGGCGATGGTGACCTCGGCGGTGTGCATGGCCAGGCAGGAGCCGACGAGCGAGCCGTCCACCCGCTGGCCGCGTCCGGTCCTCTCCTTGGCCAGCAGCGCGGTCAGGATGCCCGTGGCGAGGAAGACGGCGCCCGCCGAGTCCGCCATTCCGCGACTGGCCAGCCGGGGTGTCCCGTCCGGGGTGCGTACGAAGTCCGAGAGGCCCGAGACGGCCTGCGCGACCATGTCGAACATCGGCTCATCGGCGCGTGGACCCAGTGGACCGTAGCCCGCCGCCGCGGCATAGATGAGCTGGGTGTTCTCCTCGCGCAGGGTGTCGTAGCCGAGGCCCAGTCTCTCCATGACGCCGAGCCGGAAGTTCTCCACGACGACATCGCATTCGCGCGCGAGGGCTTTCACGATGTCCCTGCCCGCCGGGGTCGTGATGTCGACGGCGATGGACTTCTTGCCACGGTTGAGGCCCGTGAAGAAGCCGGCGTACCCGTCCGGCGCCTGGCGCAGTCGCCGGTCCCACTCGCCGCCGGGCCGCTCCACTTTGACGACCTCCGCGCCGAGGTCGGCGAGGATACGAGTCGCGTAGGGGCCCTGGAGGAAGCGGGTCAGGTCGAGGACCTTGATTCCGTCGAGTGCGCCTGCCGCCGCTTCGGGGTCGCTCATGCGTCCTCCTTCATGGTGGTCGTGACGAGCACGTCGAGCGCCTCGACGCGACTGCCGTTGATACGGAGGGGGTTGACCTCCAGGGTGTCCAGTCGTGGTCCGACGGAGAGGGCGGCCCGGCTGATCGCCACGATGGCCTCGCTCAGTGCGTCGATGTCGGCGGCCCGGCTTCCGCGCGCGCCGCGCAGCAGGGCGGCGCCCTTGAGCTCTTCGAGCATCCGGCGCACCTCGCGGGCGTCGACGGGCAGCACCCGCAGGCTGGTGTCCTTCAGAACCTCCACCCAGATGCCCCCGAGGCCCACGGCCAGCACCGGCCCGAAGGTCGGGTCCACCGTGATGCCGACCAGGAGTTCCTGGCCGGGCTCCCGCATCGGCGAGACGAGCACGCCGCGCAGATCGGCGTCGGGGACATGACGGGTCACCGTCGCCACGATCGAGTCGTACGCCGCCGCCGCGTCCTCGGCGCCTTCGACGCCGAGGACGACCCCGCCGACGTCGGACTTGTGCGCGATGGCCCGCGAACAGATCTTCATCGCCACCGGTCCACCGAGCCGCACCGCCTCGGCCGCGGCCTCGGCCGGGGAGTTGACGAGGCCGGCCGGGACGACGGGGACACCGGCCGCCGCGAGCAGGGCCCGGCCCTCGTCCTCGGCCCAGGTCCGGGCACTCGGGCCCGCGGCGACCGGGACAGCCTGCACCTGCCGATCGGTGTGCGCCAGGAGTGAGTTCCGCTGCTCGACCCACCGGACGACATGACCGAGGGACGTGACCGCGAGGTCGACGCCGGGGAGCAGGAACAGCTTGTTCTCGGAGAGCAGTGACAGGGCGTACGGCGAGACGTCCAGGCAGGTGTTGGACGAGAGGAAGACCGGCACCGGTGCCGCGGCCACGATCTCGCCGACGATCTTCATCCGGCTTTCGATGAACGTAGGGTCCGCCGGGCGCTCGTCCGGCAGCGGCGTCATCATCGAGAACATGAAGTCGATCCCGTCGTCGCCGACGGCGATCTCCATCAGGTCGTCCTCGGCCTTCGTCGGACGCGGTCTCGCTCGCGCGTGGCCGAAGCCGGTGGTGTCGAGAGGGTTGAGGATCGAGGCGAACTCGGGGAGGTGCGCGGCCAGTTCGGCGCTGGTGTCGTCCTGCCAGGCGGGCAGGGCAAGGCTGTTGACCGAGGCGAGGTCGGCGATGATGTTGCAGCCGCCGCCCGACGAGGTCACGACGCCCATGCGCCGGCCCTCCGGGAGGCGCGGGCTGTAGCCGAACACCCCGGCGGTCGCGACCAGTTCCTCGACGCTTTCGACGCGGACCATGCCCGCCTGCCGGAACACCGCGTCGACCACGGCGTCGTCGGTGGCCATCGCGCCGGTGTGCGCCATGGCCGAGCGCATGCCTTCTTCGCTTCGCCCGGCCTTGTAGACCACGATCGGCTTGCCGGCCCGCAGAGCCTTCGCGCCGAGCTCGAAGAGGCGGTCCGGCTCGCGCACGGTCTCCAGGAACAGTGCGACACTGCGGGTGTTCTCGTCCTCGATCAGATAGTCCAGGACGTCGAGGCTGGTCAGCACGGCCGAGTTGCCCACCGACGCCCACAACGTCGAGCCCACGCCGTGTGCCTGCGCGAACTGGTACGTCGCCCGCGCCATCGAGCCGCTCTCGAACACGGCGCCGACGGGACCCGCCACGGGCGCGGACTCGGTGGCCACCGCCCAAGGAGCCACACCGCCAACCGCGTTGATGAATCCGATGGTGTTCGGACCCATGATCGTCAGATCGAGTTCGACCGCGCTCTCCGCCAGCCGGCGCTGCCGATCACGTCCGTCGGCGCCGGTCTCCCCGTATCCGGAGGCGAGGACGACGGCGTTCTTGATGCCGGCGGCAGCGGCGTCCCGGAGTATGGAGTCGACGCGGTTCGGGCCCACCATGATGTAGGCCAGGTCGACGCGCTCGCCGAGGTCGCGCAGGGTCGGGACGGTCGGCTTCCCGAAGATCTCGTCGTACTTGGGGTGGACGAAGCGCACGTCCTTCACCCCGCCGCCGAGCGCCAGGGCGTTGAGGAGATTCCGCGCCCAGCTGGAGCTTGGGGATGCCCCCACGACCGCGATGCTGCGGGCGCCGAAGAAGCGGCGCAGCCGGACCGGCTCGACGATCGAGCGTCGTGCCGCGTAGTCAACGGTGAGCATGGAGCGTGACTCCTCGAACCTCGGGCGATTTATTTAGCTACGCAAAGTATTCTACATGTCTGACCGCCGGGCAAGTACCGGACCGGTTCCCGATGCCCTCGGCCGCGGTCACCTCCGCGGGTGACCAGGGGCTTCCGGGCGGACCGGGCTAGCCGAAGTAGGCGGTGTTGAGCTCGGCCCCCTGGAGCGTGGCCGGTGTCCCGGTGGCGGCGATCCGTCCGTCGCGGAGCACGATCATCCGCTCGGCGGCTCTCGCCAGGCGATCGCTGTTCTGCTCGACGACCAGCATCGAGATGCCCTCGGCCCGGAGCGACCGCAGGGACGAGTAGATCTTCTCGACCACCACGGGTGCGAGACCCAGTGACGGCTCGTCAAGGAGCAGGAGTCTGGGCCGCTGCGTGATCGCGCGGGCCAGTGAGAGCATCTGCTGCTCTCCGCCGGACAGCAGGCCGGCGAGCTGTGTGCGCCGTTCGGCCAGAATCGGGAACAGCTCGTACACCAGGTCCTGCACTTCCGCGAGCCGGCGTCGCACGGCACGCCGGCTCAGCCGCATCGCGGAGATCTGGAGGTTCTCCTCGACCGTGAGCGGGCGCAGTACGCGATGCCCTTCGGGGAGGATCACGATCCCCTTGCGGACGGCGGCGGCGGTCGACAACCCGTTCACGCGCTCGCCCCGGAACAGGACCTCTCCCGACCTCGGCCTGAGTCCTCCACTGAGGGCCCGCATCAGGGTCGTCTTCCCCGCGCCGTTCATCCCGACCAGGCCGAGCAGTTCGCCCTCGTCAAGAGTGAAGGACACATCATGAAGGACGGTCCGGTGGTCGCCGTAACCGACCCTCAGATCGCGTACGTCGAGAAGCGGCGCGTTCATCCGGGAACCCCCAAGTAGGCTGAGATGACCTCTTGTTGCGCGAAAACCTCTTTGGGCGGGCCTTCGGCGATGACCTGGCCGTGGTCCAGGACGTAGACGCGGTCACACGCGCTGGTGATGAGAGGCAGGTTGTGGTCGACCAGGACCACACCGAGGTCGCGGGCACCGAGCGCGCGAACGGTCGCGGCGATTTCCGCGCGTTCGAACTCGGTCAGTCCGGCACCCGGCTCGTCGAGCAGCAGGAACGCCGGGTCGAGCATCAGGTTCCGGGCGATCTCGACCAGCCGGAGCACGCCGTACGGCTGGTCTCCGGCCAGGCTCTGCGCGCGGTCGGCCAGGGCGAGGCCGGTGAGCAGTGTCATCGCCCGTTCACGGCCGGCGAGCGCTTGCCTGCGGGCGGCCGGGCTCAGCAACGACTGACGGAACCACCCGACCTTTCCGATGCCGTCTCCGGCGAGCATGACGTTCTCCAGCAGGGTCAGTTCGGGGATCACCTTCGGGCTCTGGAATGTCCGGCCGATCCCGGACCGCACGAGATTCTGCGGTGGTACGCCGAGGATCTCGTCGTCGCCGAGGCGGACGGAGCCCGTCGCCCGGACGTCCCCGGTGATCGCGTTGAGGAGCGTGGTCTTGCCGGCACCGTTGGGGCCTATGAGCCCGATGACCTCACCGGTGGCGAAGGAGATCGAGACGTCGTCGACCGCCGTGTTGCCGCCGAAGGCGACCGACACACCGCGCACTTCGACCCGCAGGTCCCGGTGTACGGCCTTGACGGAGTCCGCGAGGTAGCGCGTCACGGTCCCGGTCGCGTCACCACCGCCGTCACCGGTGCCGCCACCGCCCGGATCCGCCGGCTCCAGGGCGTCGGCGGTCCCCGCCGGGTCCGGTCCCCTTCGCCGGACGATCCACTTCATGAGGCTGTCCAGCCAGCCGGCGATACCTCCGCTGGCGATGACGACGAGCACCAGAATGCCCACGCCGTAGACCAGGTCCTGCGCTTGGCTGGTGGCCAGCGAGAGCTCGTCCATCACCAGGATGGCGACGACACCGAAGACAGGACCGAGGAAGTAGCCGCCGCCACCGAGGATCGCGGCGAGCAGCAGAGCGACCAAGCGCGTGAAGCTGAAGGTATCGAGGTCGATCACCAGCTGGAAGTGCGCGAAGAGGACGCCGGCCAGCCCGGCGAGCGCACCTGAGAGCGCGAAGGCGACGAGCCGGGTCGAGTCGGGCGAGACGCCCACCGCGGCGAGGACTCGGGGTCCCTCGCGCAGCGCGGTCAGCTTGCGCCGCATCGCCGAGTGGTGGATGCGCAGGACCAACTCGTAGGTGAGCCAGGCGAAGAAGGCGGCGAGCCAGTAGTACGGCAGGAGGCCGCCGGTGAACTCGTAACCGAAGAGCGTGGGCAGCGGAACGGCGTAGATGCCGATCGTGCCGCCGCTGAACTTCTCCCAGTTCACCATGATCTCGGCGAGGGCGAGCGCGAACGCGAGCGTCTGGATGGCGAGGAACAGTTCGTTGAGGCCCCTCGTCGGTACGGCCACCAGAACGGACAACGCGGTGGTGACCGCGACGGAGATCAACAGGGCCGGCCAGAAGGGCAGTCCGAACTGGACCTCGAGGTAGACGCTCGTGAACGCGCCGGCGCCGTAGGTGATGACGATCGAGAGGTTGAAGATGCCCGCGTAGCCGTAGACGATGTTGAACGCCGCCGTGAGGATGTAGGCGATGACCCCGGCGGACGCCAGATGGACGTAGTAGTCGTTGCCACTGGCGACCAGCCCGATGACCACCAGTACCAGTGGCCCGGCCACGTGTTTGGCCCAGGCCGAGGTCAGTGCGCGGCGGGGTCCGCCGGCCTTCCGCGGGGCGCCGGTCACCTCGGGGCGAGCGGCCTTGTCCAATCCGATGATGCTCATACGCGCTCAGCCGTTCCGCGGAAGGTGAACAGCCCTGTCGGCCGCACGAGCAGCACCAGGGACAGGATCACGAAGAGTGAGGTCAAGTGGTAACTGGCGGCGATGTGCTGGTCGGTGAACGTCATCACGAAGCCCGCCACGACGGCACCGCCCACCGCGCCGAAGAGACTCCCGAGGCCGCCGATGACGGCGCCGACGAGAGTCAGGACGAGGAGGGTCGGCGCTACGTCGACCGAGACGCTGCCGAGAGAGGCCTGGAACATGCCCCCGATGACCAGGCAGACGCCCGAGACGACCCAGGCGAGCAGTTCGAACCGCACCGTGCGGACGCCGTAGACCTGCGCCAGCTCATGGTCGAAGGAGACGGCGGAGAGGTTGTGCCCGATGAGCGTTCTGTCGAACAGGAACCACATCACGAGCAGGAGCAGGAGCGACAGGCCGATGACCAACAGCCGCTGCCTGGACGTTTCGTAGCCGCCGATCGAGACCGACCCGTGGATCCAGGGCTGCACGATCGAGGGCTCCCCTCCGAACCATGTCCGGGTCAGGAAGCTGAGGAGCAGGCCGAAGCCGAGCGTGGCGAGGGTGAGGCCGATGACCGGCGCCCCTTTCCGCTGCGCGGGAACGATCGCGATGGCGTAGCAGAGAGCGCCCAGAACGCCGCCGGCCATGATCGTGAGAAGGACGCCGGCCGCGCCGCTGCCCGCTCCCCACGAGGCGCACGCCGCGCCGGCGAAGACACAGAAGTTCCCCGCGCCGAAGTTGACGACTCCGCTCACGCGGAACACCAGACTGACCGCCAGGACCAGCGGAATCAGCACCGCTGCCTGGGACAGGCCGGTCACGACCAGCGAGATCATTACGCACTCCCTTGTGCTTCGGGATCGGCCGGAACCAGAATCTTTCACGTGGCTAACTGATGTGAGACTGAGGTCGCGCGTCACCCGTGTCAAGGGTTTGGGGGAACCTTCCGCATCGGCCGACGCCGACACTGCCAGATTTACTTAGCGTGGTGTAGCGTTCGTCACCCGATCACAGAGAGGGCCCTCGTATGACCACCGAGCCGCTGCTTCGCCTCTACCACACCGGCATCATCGCGGACAGCCTCGACAACGCGATGGCGGCCATGGGCGATGCCCTGCGCCTCGACTGGGCGCCGCCGTTGACCTCCACGGTGCCGCTGGAATGCCCGGACGGCATCGTCGGGCGTGAGGTCCGGTTCACCTACTCGCTCCAGGGCCCGCACTTCATCGAACTGCTGGAGCAGATCGACCCGGCTCCCTATCTCAATGTGACGGGCGGACGGCGGGTCCACCATCTCGGCTACTACACCGACGACCTGCGCGCCGCGGCGGCGATGCTCGAAGCCAAGGGATACCGGCGCGAGTTGAACGGCGTCGACGAGGACGGCGGTATCGGCCGCGCCACCTTCCACTACAACCCCGAGTCGCCCGGCATGTGGATCGAGCTCGTCTCGCACGAGGTTGCCGAACAGATCGACGGCTGGATCGCCGACGCGGCCGCGGCCAAGAACATCCCGTACCTCTCCCCGTTCGCATGAGCGGGCCGCTGGCCGGCCTTCACGTCCTCGACCTGTCGACGTACGTCGCCGGCCCGTCGGCGACGATGACGCTCGCCCAACTCGGCGCGGACGTCGTACGGGTGGATCCCGCCGGCGGGGCGACGGACACCCGGCGGCTCCCGCGCGCCGCGGACGGCACCAGCCTGTACTGGGCCGGACTGAACAAGGGCAAGCGCTCGGTCGAGGTGGATCTGAGGTCGGAGTCGGGACGCGATGTGGTCCGCTCGCTCCTGGCCGCCCCCGGGAGCGGCCACGGTCTGCTGGTCACCAACGCGGTCGGACAGTCGTGGCTCGACTACGAGGAACTCAGGCGGGTCAGACCCGACGTCATCGTCGCCCACGTCAGGGGCCGCCGCGACGGGCGTCCGGCCGTCGACTACACGATCAACTCGGAGGTGGGCCTGCCGTGGCTGACCGGACCGACGGACAGCTCGCTCCCGGTCAACCATGTCCTGCCGGCCTGGGACCTGCTCGCCGGCCTGCACGTCGCCCTGGCTCTGGTCGCGGCGCACTCCGAGCGCGTCGCCACAGGCCGAGGCCGGCTCGTCGAGGTCAACCTCGCGGACGTCGCCGCCGCGACCATGGCGCACCTGGGCTTCGTCGCCGACGCGGTGGTGAACGGGGCAGGACGGCTCCGCGACGGCAACTACCTCTACGGCAGCTACGGTTGCGACTTCGCGACCGGTGACGGCCGGAGGGTCATGGTGGTCGCCCTGACAGCTCGTCACTGGAACAAGCTCGTCGGGCTGACGGGGACACGTACCGTTCTGGAGAGCCTTCAGCTGACGCTCGGCGTGGACTTCGGCGAGGAAGCGGCGCGATACGAGCACCGGGACCTGATCTCGGCGATCCTCGCCCCCTGGTTCTCCGCGCACACCCACGCCGAAGCCGTCGCGGCACTCGACGCCGGCCACGTCCTGTGGGGCGACTACCGGACCGTCGGCGAGTTCGTGAACGATCCGCTCGTGAGCGCCAATGACCTCTTCCATCAGGTGGATCAGCCAGGTGTGGGGTCCTTTCCGGTTCCGGGTCCGGTCGCTCGATCAGCCGGCTGGGGGCCGGACAGGCCCGGCCCAGCGCCTCGACTCGGCGCCGACAACGACACGGTCGTCAGCGAGTGGTTGCGGACGGAGGGCCGGCAGGCATGAGTACGGAGCGGCTTTTCCTCACCTTCACGCACCTTCGTGACGCGACCCGGCACGCCGAGTACAACGCATGGCACCAGCTCGACCATCTGCCGGAGAACAAGCTGCTTCCCGGCGTCGCCTGGGGGGACCGCTGGGTCCGCACCCCTCGGTGCGCGGCGGCCGGTCATGTGGGTGACATCGCGTACGAGCCGGTCCAGTACGCCGTCGCCTACGGCTTCCGTTCCCCGCTGGAGCCGGCGCTGCGGGACTGGACCGAGCTCAATCAGAGAGCGCTCTGGTGGGGGCGGCGTCCCGAACTGGCCTGGACGGAGCGACGACCGGCCGGCTTCTTCCACCCGGTCAAGGAGTACGCGGCTGCCCGCGTACTCGTCGCGGCGGCGGCACTGCCGCACAGACCGCATCGCGGCATCCACCTCACGCTGTCCAGAACGGCCTCCCCCTCCGTACCCGCCGGCGCCTCCCACTTCGAGGCCCTCGACCGGGAGTTGATCCCGGCGGTACTGACGCTTCCGGGGGTCGCGGGTGCGGCGACGTACCGGTTCGCCGAGGGGGCCGGTGGACTCGGGTCGCCGGCCCCGGGCGCCGACAGGGACCTGACGGTTCGGATCCTGTATCTCGACGGCGACGTCCTGGAGACGAGCTCTCTCATCGAGAATGAGCGGCCGGACTGGATCGGGCGCTCCAGCGCGCCCGGCGACGCCGAGCACGTCCTGCTCAGCACTCCGCTGCTGTCGATCCGCCCCTGGGAGTGGGACTGGTTCGACCGCGGGGCCTGATCCGGGAGAAGGGTCCTGAGCCGTGTCGTCAACGTCCCGTCCGGCTCACGACGCCCGGCTCGGTACACAGCAGCTGACGACGACCGAGGCCGCGCACGTGGCGGAACAGGCGAGCGCGGCCCAGGTAAGCCCGGTCGTCGTCGCCTCTCCCGCCGGGCCGGCGGTCGCACCGATCAGGGCCGCGGTGACCGCACTGCCCACCGCCCCGCCGACGGCCCGCAGGAGGATGTTGACGCTCGTGGCACTGCCTGTCTCCCCCGGCTCGACCGAATCGACGATGAGTCCGGGCAGCGTGCCGAACGTCGCCCCCGCGCCGCAGGACGTCAGGACGACCGATGCCAGCAGCAGCGACAGGCGCCCATCGACCCCGATCAGCATCAGCGGCCCGAGCGCGCCCGCGACACCCCCGGCCGCCAGCGCGATCCGCCGGCCCCACATTCTCGCCATCGCCGTCGCGGTCCTGCTGCTCAGGTAGTTGCAGATCGCGATCGGGACCATCACCACACCGATCGCGCTGAGGCTGAGCCCCACGCCGAACTGGCTGCTTCGGGGGGCGAGACCGACACGGGTGATGAGGACCGGGGTGCTGTACAGGCTCACTCCCATGAGCAGGCCGGTGAGGTGTGCCGCGAGCACATCGCGCCGGGCGAACAGCCTCAGCTCCACCAACGGATGTGCCGCGCGGAGTTCGAGCCGGACCCACAGGAGCAGGAGGACGAGGGCGACTCCCCCGAGAACCAGCACTCCGGCGCTCGACCAGCCCCACGAGTTGCCTTGGCTGATGGCCAGCAGCGCGCACACCGTGGCGGCGATCAGAACGATCGCGCCGGGCACGTCCAGTCGCGGCTTGCCGTCCACCGGCACCACCGCCGGCAGGCCGCCGGCCACCGCGAGGGTGACGAGCAGCGCGAGCGAGGTGGCACCGCCGTAGGCCGCCCGCGGACCGAAATGCTCCGCCACGTACGTCGTGAGCGGGTACGCCGCCCCGGCGCCGAGCGCCGTCGTGATCGACAGGAGCGCGACCAGCCGCGTCATCGCCGGACCGGTGAACAGATCTCGGGCACATGCGATGGTCATCGCCACCAGGGCCACCGCGACGCCCTGGAGCGCACGTCCGGTCAGGAAGACCCCGAACCCTGTCCCGACGGCGGAGATCGCGCAGCCAAGGGTGACGAGGGCGCAGACAACGATCATCGCGGGCCTGCGCCGGCGCCCGTCCGCGAGCCGGCCGAGCAGCGGCGTCAGTGTGGCGCCGACGAGCAGGGTGATGGTGTACGACCACTGGGATGCCTCGGTGCCGACACCGAAGGTCTGCTGGACCTGCGGTACCAGCGGCGCGCCGAGGGTGACGACCGCCGCCGAGACCAGGGCAGTGCTGACCAGGAGTGCCGACAGGGCCCGGCCGCGCATCCCCGGCGCCGGTACCCGATCGCTCAGAGGGTCACCGTCAGCCTGTCCACCGACCGCATCTTCAAGCCTGCCCACTCGGGCTCGAACCCGTCGGCCAGACGCATGTCGGGGAACCGGTCGAGCAGCACGTTCGATGCCATCTCCAGCTCCGATTTCGCCAGCATCGCGCCCAGGCAGAAGTGCCGCCCGGAACCGAAGGCGAACGTGTCACCGGCCGCCGTGAAGGTCTTCGCGTGGTCGAGGTCACCGCGGTGGAAGTCGAAGGTGTCCGGGTCGGCGAACCGCTCCTCGTCACGGTTCGCCGATGCCATGAGCAGCATCACCAGGGAGCCGGCGGGCAGCCGCCTGCCCTGGATCTCGACATCCTGGGTAATCTTGCGGCCGTTCATCTGGGAGGGCGGGCTGATCCGGAGGGTCTCACTGATCGCGGGAATGAGCTGGGAGCGATCGTCCCGCACCTCCTCGAACAGCTCGCGCTCCCGCAGGAGATACGCCAGCATGCTGGCCAGAGCCTTGCCCGTGGTCTCCGAACCGGCGTTGAGCAACTGCGTGACATGGGTGAGGATCTCAAGGTCCGCCAGGCGCTCGCCGTCGATCTCGGCGGTGATCAGCCCGGAGATGAGGTCGTCACCGAGGTTCGAACGACGGTCTTCGACCACGGGGGCGAGGTACTCCCACAGTTCCCTGGTCGCCCGGCGACCGCGTTCGTCGATCTCCGGGTCGCGGGCGAGATTGCCGAGGAAGGCGACGTGACGGCTGTACCAGTCGAAGAACCGGTCGTAGTCGCTGTGCGGCAGCCCGAGCATGTCGGTGATCACATAGACCGGGAGGTAGTAGCCGAAGTCGGCCAGGAGGTCGACGGTGTCGCCCGGCCGGAAGCCACGCGTGATGTGCTCGGACGCCGACGCGACGGAGCGGTCCAGGATCGTCGCGACATTGCGCGCGATGACCGGCGCCCACTTCTGGAGGCCCTTGCCACGGAAGTACGGGGTGACCAGAGCCTTCTTGCGGCTGTGTTCCGCGCCGTCCATCTGAAGCATCGAGCGGCCGAACACGGGCTGCAGGCTGACCTCGTAGTTCTGGGTGGAGAACAGCGGGTTGCGGTAGGCGGATCCGACGTCGGCGTGCTTGCTGATCAGATAGCCCTGGTAGCCGTCGTCCCAGTGCACCGGGTCCTCGGCCCGCAGCCGGCGGTAGAAGGCGTCGGGATCGGCCGCGACCTCCGGCGAGAGGAATCCGGGTAGCGTCTGAGCTGCGGTGTTGGTCATCGCGACGTCGCCTCCTGCGCGATCTCGTCCAGTCGGTATCCAGGGGTGCCCCCGGTGAGGGGCATGACGGTCAGCGAGAGGCCGCCGTCGACGGGCAGATCGACGCCGGTGATGTGCCCGGCGCGCGGACCGGCGAGAAAGACCACCGCCTGGGCGATGTCCTCGGCGCGTCCGATCTTCCGCATGGGCGAGACCGCTTCGCGGTAGCGCCGGTTCGCCTTCGCGGCGGCGTCCTCCGGGTCGCCGAAGGACCCGCGGGTGAGGCCGGTGTCCGTCGGGCCTGGCGAGACGCAGTTGGCACGGATCCCGTAGCGGCCCCATTCGACCGCCATCTGCTGGATCATCACCCGGAGAGCCGCCTTGCTGGCGCTGTACATCCCCAGGGGCGGGGTCGGATGGGTGGCGGAGATCGAGGCCGTGGCGACGATGGAACCGCGCGAGTCACGCAGCGCCGGGAAGGCCGCCCGCGCCAGCAGGAAGGTCGCCCGGGTGTTGACGTCGAACGTCCGCTGATAGGCGTCGAGGCTGAGATCCTCGATCGCGCCGACGGAACTGATCCCGGCGTTGCTCACGAGAGCGTCGAGACCGCCGAAGGCCGAGACGGCTTCTTCCACCGCCTCGCCGACCGCCGGCGGATCGCTCAGGTCGACGGCCACTGGCAGGCAGTCGGCCCCTGTCCCCCGTAGCTCCGAGGCGAGCGACCGGATGGAATCGGCGTCGCGGTCCAGCAGTGCCAGCCGCACCTGCCCGGCTCCGTCACTCCCGGCCGCCCGCGCGGCCAGCGTCGCCACCGCGTGCCCGATCCCACTGCCCGCACCCGTGATGACGTATCGCACCGGAACCTCCAGATTCATTCATTTAGCTATGTGAAATAACACGATAGAAGTGAGGCCCCCCACCGTCAAGGGACATGCTCAGCCCATGAGCCGGATCGGCATGGCGAGGGGAGTCCGCAGCGAACGGCCGCCCCAGCGGAGGTCGGCCTCGACCAGTCTCGCGCCGGGAAACCCGCGTACGACGGCGCCGAACAGCGCCGTCGCCTCCATTCGCGCCAGACCGGCCCCCAGACAGAAGTGCGGTCCGAGGCCGAGCGAGACATGCGCGCGACTGTCCGGGCGCTCGATGTCCAGCTCGTCCGCGCGCCCGAAGACGGCGGGGTCCCGGTTGGCCGCGGCGAGAACACCGATGACCGTGTCACCGGCCTCGACCGGCACGCTGTCGATCTCCCGGCTCTCCTTCGCGACGTACGGAAGGAAGTGCGCCGGCGTGACGAATCGGAGCAGTTCCTCGACCGCGGCCGGGACCCGCTCCGGTTCCGCGACGAGCCTGTCCCACTGATCCGGGTGGCGCAGCAGCTCAAGAAGGCCGATGGCCAGCAGATTGCTGGTCGTCTCGTGACCGGCGAAGATCATCAGTGCCACCATGGCCATCGCCTCCTCGTGGGAGACCGCGCCGCTCTTCTCCGAATCCAGGAGCGCGGCCACGAGGCCCGTCTCGGAGCCGCTCGCCCGCTGGCGCGCGACGAGCACGTCGATATAGGCCATCAGCTGCCGATAGGCCTCGTCGGCCTCGATCGCCGCCCTTTCGGAGTCTGCGTTGAACTTGTTCTCAGCGATCTTCTGGGCCCATGAGTGGACCATGTCGAGGTCGTCGATCGGGATACCCAGGAGATCACCGAGAACCTGGAGAGGGAGTGAGTAGGCGAACTTCTTGAAGTCGGCCTCACCGCCGCCCGCCGCGAGTGAGGCCAGATTACGGTCGACCCGTTCGGTCACCTTGCTCTGCATCTCGCGAGCCAGGCTGCGCGCCGAGAACGGCGGCTGGACGGCCTTGCGCACACGTGGGTGGTCCGGCGGATCCATCCGTACCAGCTGATGGAACTCCTGGTCGAGAACACGGCCGAAGGCGGCACCCCCATGAGGGCTGAACTCCCGCGTCGCACGCTCGTAGCGGGCGGAGGTCTTCGTCCCCTGACGGCTGTAGAGAATGTTGTTGTCCCCCAGCAGCTCCCGCACCTGCTCGTGCCGGCTCAGAATCACCACATCCCCCTTCTTCCACACGGGGATCTCGTCGCGGAGCCGGTTCCAGATGGGATAGGGATCCGCGAGCCTCTCGCCGTCTCCGGCCAGCAGCGCGGTCACGTCATCCCGCAGAGCGTTCATGCCTGCACCTCCACTACGAGCTTGCCGACGACGCGACCGGTGAGCAGATCGGCGAATGCCGAACCCGCGGCGGCCCAGCCGGATGCCAGGTGAATCTCCTGGTCGAGCGCTCCCGACGCGATCATGTCCGCGAGCGCACGGCGCGCGTCGGCGTTCTCCGCGGCGAAGTCGGCGGCCCGGAAACCCTGGACGGTCAGCGAACGGGTCACCAGCCGGAACCAGTTGTCCAGGGGCAGCGGCGGGATCACCGCAGCGCCGATGCCGGACATCTGCCCGCACAGGGCGACGCGGCCGAGCGGTCGAAGCCGCTCGACGAGCCGTGCGGAAGCCTCGCCCCACACATTGTCGAAGACCGCGTGCAGACCGTCGGGCGCCAGGCGGTCGATCTCGGCCTGCCAGTCCTCGCGACGGTGGTCGACAGCGGGGATGCCGAGTCGGTCAAGGCCGTCCACCTTCTCCGGGCCACCCACGAGGCCGATGACATCGGCGCCGCTCGCTGCGATGAGCTGTGCGGCGACCTGGCCCACCCCGCCGAAGGCGCCCGTGACCACGATCTTCTCGCCCGTACGCGGGCGGAGCACCCGCGTCACGCCGAAGTAGGCCGTCAGGCCGGTCAGTCCGAGCAGACCGACGGCGTGATGAAGGGCCACGCCGTCCGGAGCGTCGTACCGCTCGGCAGCGGTGGCCGGGACGCACACCTTCGTGGCCCAGGCGCCCGGCGCGATCACGGTGTCGCCCACGGCGAATCCGTCAGCGCGGGACTCCACCACGGTGCCGACGATGCCCGCGGGCGGGACGAAGCCGGAGCTCTCCGACCGGAGACGGATCCGCTGCGAAGGATCCAGGGAGGCGTACCGAACGTCGACGACGATCTCGCCGTCCGCCGCGCCCGGCAACCGCCGCTCGACCACCTCGAACGAACCGGCGGTGATCGGATCCGCGCCGTCATGGGTGAGCCGGGCTTCGTATGTGG
Source organism: Streptomyces sp. NBC_01716 (assembly GCF_036248275.1). Classification (NCBI taxonomy): domain Bacteria; kingdom Bacillati; phylum Actinomycetota; class Actinomycetes; order Kitasatosporales; family Streptomycetaceae; genus Streptomyces; species Streptomyces sp. NBC_01716. The sequence goes on from NZ_CP109181.1 coordinate 1,160,847, forward strand.
TGGCCGACGCCGCCATGGGGTCCCCTTCACATCCAACGATAAATCAGCATGGTTAATCGAATCTGCCGCCGTCCCTCCCTGGACAGCTCACGAGAGCCGGCCGCCGAGGGCGGAGGCGCCCTACCGGAGAGGGTCCACGGTGCGGTGGCCGCCGACGGCCGCCGCCAGACGTGCGAGGTGGTGGCGCCGATCGCCCAGAAGGTGCTCGATGGTGGTGAGCCGCATCGCGTAATGGCCGACCTGGTACTCCATCGTCAGGCCGATCCCACCGTGCAACTGGATCGCCTCCTGGCCGATATGACGGCCGGACTCGGCTGCCCGGAGCTTGGCCCGCGACGCGGCCTCGATGCCTTCGGCCTCGTCGCCGTCCGCGAGCACCATCGACGCCCAGAGCACGGTGCTGCGTGCGAGTTCGAGGGAGACATACATGTCGGAGGCGCGGAAGGCGAGGTTCTGGAACGCGCTCAGCGGCTTCCCGAACTGGTGGCGGTCGCGCAGATGGTCGCGGGTCATCTCCAGCGCGCGCTCCATGGCGCCGAGCGCCTCATGCGCGTAGGCCACCCGCGCACGCGCTCGCGCGTACTCGATCGTGCCGGTCGCGTCGGCCGTCGGGTCACCGAGGGGCTCCGCGGCGGTTCCGTCGAAGGTCACCCGGGCGGCGCGCCCCCCGTCGTAAGTGCTGAACGAGGTCCGCTCGCCCTGGGCCGTCGTGAAAAGCGCCGGTGTTCCGCCGGCCTCGGCGACCACCACGAGCAGGTCCGCCCTCGCTCCATTGAGCACCGGCGAGACGCTGCCGTCCAGCACCCAGCGGTCACCGTCGCACCGGGCGGCGACCCCCGGACCACCCACGTACGCCGGCAGGACAACGCCCTCCGCGATCCCGGAGACATCGGCGCCGGCCCGCGCGAGGAGTCCGCCGCAGAGTACGACGGCCTCGACGAAGGGCTCGGGGGCCAGCACGCGCCCCATCTCCTCCGCCACCAGCCCGACCTCGACGGGTCCTGCGCCCATACCGCCGGCCTCCTCCGGGAACGGCAGACCGAGGACTCCCATCTCGGCCAGCCGGGACCACATGCCCTCGTCGAAGCCCGGGTCCCCGGCCGTGGCCTCGCGGCGGCCGTCGATCGTGGCGTAGGTCTTGCTCAGCAGACCACGTACGGCGTCCCGGAGGGCGCGCTGCTCGTCGGTGTGGTCGAAGTCCATGTCTCAGAGCCCCAGGATCGTGCCGGCGATGATCTGTCGTTGCACCTCGTTGGAGCCGCCGTAGATGCTGGCGGCCCGCAGATGGAGGTACGAGGGTGCCGCCGGGCGCGTCCACGCCGGCGCCCCCGCGGCCGGGTCACTGGAAAGTCCTTGCTCGCCCGCGAGGTTGAGCACGAGCTCGGTGACCGCCTGCTGCAACTCGGATCCCGCGAGCTTGAGGACGGAGGAGGCGGGCTGGGCCTTGCCGTCCGAGGACTCGGCGGCGACCCGGATCGAGGTGAGCTCGATCGCCAGCAGGTCGTTCTCCAGCCGTGCGAAGTCCGCCGCCAGAAGCGGATCCTCGCGCAGCCGGTCCCCGGCCCACGTCTTGGCCTCCGCCAGCAGCCACTTGGTTCCGCCCACACCCGCGATCCCCGCGCGCTCGTTGCCGAGGAGGAACTTGGCGTAGTGCCATCCGTGGTTCTCCTGACCGACGAGGTTGTCGGCAGGCACCCGGACGTCCTGGAAGAAGACCTCGTTGACAAGGCTCCCGCCGTCGATGAGCCGGATCGGCCGGACGGTGACACCCGGCGTCGTCATGTCGATGAGGAGGAAGGAGATACCGGCCTGCTTGCGGGGAGCGTCCGGATCGGTGCGTACCAGGGTGAAGATCCAGTCGCCGTACTGGGCATAGGAGGTCCAGGTCTTCTGGCCGTTGACGACGTAGTGGTCGCCGTCGCGCACGGCCGAGGTGCGCAGAGCGGCCAGGTCCGATCCGGCGTCGGGCTCGGAGAATCCCTGCGACCACCAGATCCCGGCGTTCCGCGTGGCGGGCAGAAAGCGCTCCTTGACCTGCTGGGAGCCGAACGCGGCGATGACGGGGCCGACCATGGAGGCGTTGAACGTGATCGGCGGCGGGACGCAGGCCGCCCGCATCTCCTCGTGCCAGATGTGCCGCTGGAGCGGAGTCCAGTCCTTGCCGCCCCATTCGACCGGCCAGTTGGGCACGGCGATCCCGGCGGCGTCGAGCGTTCGCATGGACTCGACCATCTGCTCCTTGGTGAGGTCCTCGCGGGCCGCCACCGTGTCCCGGATGTGCCGCGGCACCTGGGTGGTGAAGAACTCCCGCAGTTCGGCACGGAAGGCCGCGTCCTCAGGTGACAACCTCAGTTTCATGCCGCTCCTTCGAGGCGTTCGCCGAGGACGGGGGCAGCACCCCCGGAGATTCACTTAACATCGCTAAATAACACCCTCACCGTTGCATGGCTCACGAGTCGTGTCAAGAACATCTCCGGGCCCGCCCGCACCCCCGCCCCGTCGGCGACGGCCACCGACCCTCCACCCACCACCACAGGCCGCCCTCAAGCCGGGGACTTCCCTGACCGCCCCCAACGAGAGGAATCATCCGATCTCATGAGGTGGAGCGAGATCATTTCGAGCGATCAGACGCCATGGATGCGAATAAATAGGGCTCAAGGGAATCGAGCGGACCGTATAGATCGGATGCTTGGACGTCCTAACCCTTGACGCGTTCCTCGTATTTTATGAATAGTTGCCGACGACACTCTGCGTGAAGCCCGTTGGAAGGGACCCAACTGTGCCCGCTTCGTCTCGTCGCGATTTTCTCCGCATCACCGGAACAGCCGCGGGCGGCGGTCTCGCCCTCGCCGGTGGACTCCGCCCATTCGCGGCCCATGCCGCCCCCGTTCGCCCCTCCGGCGTGGACCTCGTACCGGAGAGCAAGGCCACGGCAATCTGGTACACCACGCCCGCAGTTGAGGCGAGCATCATGCAAGAGGCCCTGCCCGTCGGCAATGGCCGGCTCGGCGCGCTGGCCGGGTGCGATCCGGTGGACGACTACCTCTACCTCACCGACGGCGCCTTCTGGACCGGCGGCCGTAACGACAAGCTGACCGACGACGGCCAACTCCCCTACGGCGCCGATGACTTCGGAAGCTTCGGGCTGCTGGCCAAGCTCCGTGTCGCACTGCCCGGCCACTCGGGCGAGGCGGTGAGCGACTACCGCCGCCAACTCGACCTGAGCAACGGCGTGGTGTCGGCGCGCTATCGACACCGCGGCGTCCGGTATCGCCGCGAGATCTACGCCAGCCACCCGGACGATGTGATCGTCGTCCGGCTCACCGGTGACGGCCCCCACACCGGCACGATCTCCCTGTCCGGCACGCACGAGGAGACCACGTCCGGGGACAAGGGCGGGTTGTCGTTCAGCGGGACGCTGGGCAACGACCTTCGCTACGCCGCGGCCGTGACAGCGGTCAGTGCCACCGGCCGGGTCCGCGTGGAGAACGACAGAATCACCTTCGCCGGCTGCCGTGAACTGCTGATCGTGGTCTGTGGAGGCACCGACTACTTCCCCGACGCCGCGAAGAACTTCCGCGATGCGGCCACCGCTCCCCTCACCGTTGCCCGCGCCAAGGTGGCCGCCGCCGCGAAGGTCTCCGGTGGCACGTTGCTGGACACCCATGTGGCCGACTACCAGCGCCTGTACAACCGGTTCAGCATTGACCTGGGCGAGTCGTCGCAGGTCCAGCGCTCGCTGGACTCGTGGTCGCGCGTCGCGGTGCGGCACACCGACCGGTCGACGCCGGACCCCGAGCTTGAGGCCACGTACGTCCAGTACGGCCGCTACCTCACGATCACCGGATCCCGCGACTGGCTCCCAATGAACCTCCAGGGCATCTGGGTGCACAACAACAAGCCGGACTGGTACGCCGATTACCACACCGACATCAACGTCCAGATGAACTACTGGCTGGCCGACCCCGCCGGACTGGGCGAGAACTCCCTCGCCCTCGCCGAGTACTGCGTGTCCCAACTTCCCGTGTGGACCGATGTCACCAAGCGGCTCTACAACAACGAGAAGAACAGATTCCGTAACAGCACCGGGGACATCGCCGGTTGGGCGGTGGCGTTCTCCACCAACATTCACGGGGGCAGCGGCTGGGTCTGGCACCCGTCCGGCAACGCCTGGCTCTGCAATTCGCTCTGGCGCCACTACGAGTACAGCCAGGACCGGGACTATCTCAAGCTGATCTACCCCGTCCTCAAGGGCGCGGCGGAATTCTGGCGGGCCCGGCTGATCACCGAGACGGTCACCGATCCGGACGGGACCAAGCGTGAGGTGCTGATCGACGACACCGCGTGGTCACCGGAGCACGGCCCGGACGGCAAGGGCAACACCTACGGGCAGGAGCTGGTGTGGGAGCTCTTCGAGGAGTTCGGTACGGCAGCGGCGGTGCTGGGCCGGGACGAGGAACTGGCGGCCGAACTCGCCGCGATGCAGGCCAGGCTCTATCTGCCCCGGGTCAGCCCGAAGACCGGCTGGCTGGAGGAGTGGATGAGCCCGGAGAACCTCGGTGAGACCACGCACCGTCATCTCTCCCCGCTGATCGGTTTCTACCCCGGCGACAGGATCGCCGCGGACACCAGCCCCGCGAAACTCCTCGACGGTGTCCGCGAACTGCTCACCGCACGCGGCATGGACAGCTACGGCTGGGCGTGCGCGTGGCGGTCGTTGTGCTGGTCACGCCTGAAGGAGGCGGAGAAGGCGTACCAGCTCTACCTGACGATTCTGCGACCGTCGATGAACAACGGGAACGGCACGTCGGCCAACTGGTTCGACATGTACAGCCAGGGCAGTTACACGATCTTCCAGATCGACGCGAACCTGGGCGGCGCCGCCGCCGCTCTGGAGATGATCCTCTACTCCCGGCCGGACGTGATCGAGTTGCTGCCGGCTCTCCCCCGTGCGTGGGCCGCCAAGGGTTCGGTGAGCGGCGTCGGGGCTCGCGGCGGCTTCGAGGTGGACCTGTCCTGGCGCGACGGCAAGGCGACGACGGCGACCGTCCGCAGCGTCGGCGGCCGCACGACCGAGCTGCGGGCCGGCGCCTTCCGCAAGCGGATCACCCTGAAGCCCGGCGAATCCATCAAGGTGCGCATCTCCTGAGCCGACATGGACCGGTCGGGCCAGGGGTCCGTCCGCCGTTCGTCGCACCGCTTCCCGGCCGTCCGCTCCACATGCGGTGGGTGGAGCGGACGGTCCGTGTCATGTGGGGCGCCTCCACGCCGAGGGCCGCCGGATGGTGAGCACCTGCGCGGGGCGGCTTCAGACGAACTACGCCCGTCACCGCGATGGCTACTAGGTCCTGTCCGGTGGATCTTCGCGGATAAGACCGGGGCGTCTGGTGCGGTGCATCGCAAGGCGCCGAAGTGCCCACAGGGTGGTTTCCTGTGGGCACTTCGGCAACGCGGCGAGGTGCCGCCCGCCGCGGCAGCGGCTGATGTCACTGCGGCGTTCCGGGCCCGCGAAGATCCGCCGGACAGGACCTAGAGCATCTCCAGAAGGATGCGCCGCAGATCCGTGCGGTCCTGCGGGGTAACCCGCGCCAGCCTGCGGTCGAACTCCGCCGCGAGCGCTGAGAGCGCGCGGTCCCGCGCCGCCTCGCCCTCGGCGGTCAGAAAGAGCCGGTGCCGCCGCAGGTCCTCGTCGTCGATCTCACGCCGCATGAACCCCTTCGCGACGAGGTTGCGGACGTAGACCGTCACGCTCGCCTTAGGGATCATCAGCGCCGCCGCGAGTTCGGCGGGATACGGCGACGCGGCCACCTCGGCCAGCACGAAGAACTCCTTCGTCTCCAGCCCGAGCTCGGCCAGTTCACCGCTGCAGGCATCCATTACGACGCTCAGCAGACGCTGGTTCAGCGTCCACAACTGCGCCCCGTCAACCGCCACGCAAGCCCCTCCATCCGTCCAGGTGGTACAGTTCTGAAGTAGTTCCAAACTGTATCAGCGGTGTTTCGTACTGGGCAGCCATGGAACAAATACATTCGCGAAAGGTGTCATCAGATGCTTCAGCACATCACGATCCCGCGCGGACCGATCGATCTCTCGGCCGATCTCCACCTGCCCGACAGCACCGACGACGCGGCGCCACTGCGCGCCGTGGTGCTCTCCACGCCCGGCAGCAGCGTGAAGGAGCAGATCGGCGCGAACTACGCGTCCCGTCTCGCCGCGCGCGGCGTCGCCGCGCTCGTGTTCGACCCCGCCCATCAAGGTCAGAGTGGCGGAGAGCCTCGCGACCTCGAAGACCCCTACCGCCGCGGCGAGGACATCTCCTACGCGATCGACGCGCTCAGTACGGTCCCCGGCATCGCCCCGGAACGCATCGGCGTCCTCGGCATCTGCGCCGGCGGAGGCTACGCGGTGCACACCGCCCGCACGGACCATCGCATCAAGGCGGTCGGCACGGTCGTCCCAGGCAACATGGGCACGTCGTTCCGCGGCTTCCAGCCCGATGGCGCGGCGGCCGCACTCGACACCATGGCCGCCGCGCGCACCGAAGAGACCCGCTCCGGCGAACTGACCCGCGCGAACTGGCTGCCCGACACCTTGGAAGAGGCCACAGCGGCCGGGCTGACCGATATCGACACGACCCAGGCACTCACCTACTACCGCACCGAGCGGGGCAGGAACGAACACTCCACGAACCGCCGCCTCTCACGCGGCGACTCGCTGCTGCTGGGCTATGACGCGTATCACCTGGTCGACCAGCTCATGACCCAACCGCTCCAGGTCATCCTCGCCGGACGCATCGGCAACACCGGCTCCTACGAGTCCGGCATGGAGTTGTGGAAGCTGGCCCCCAATCCGGTCGACCTCATGGTGATCGACGGCGCCGGCCACTACGAGATGTACGACGAGCCCGAGTACGTCGACGCCGCCGTCGACCGGCTCGCCACCTTCTACTTGAACAACCTCTGAATCATCCGACCCGGTGCCCACCTGGTGCCGACAACAGTCAGGAGTGACCCCGTCGGCGCCATTCCTCCGCGAGCAGTTCGTACGAGCGGACCCGGTCCGTGTGGGCGTGAGTGATCGTCGTGATGAGCAACTCGTCCGCGCCCGTGGCCTCCTGCAATTGTTCCAGCTGGTCGGCCACCCGCCCCGGTGAGCCGACGAACTGTGTGTCGATGCGGTCCTGGACGAGGGCCCGGTCCTCGTCGGTCCACGTGTGGGCACGCGCTTCCTCCGGTGTGGGGAACTCTATGGCGCCCTCGGCGGTACGGATGCTGCGCACCCACAGGCCGTAGCCGGTGGCGAGTTCGCGGGCGGTGGCGTCGTCCTCGGCGACGACGACGTCCGCCGAGACGCTGATGTACGGCTTGTGGAGGAACTCGGAGGGCTGGAAGAAGGACCGGTAGCCGTCCACAGCCTCCAGGACCGTGGCCGGGCCGACGTGGTAGTTCGCCGCGAACCGCAGGCCCCTGGCGCCCGCCACCTCGGCGCTCTGACCACCGCTGCTGCCCAGGATCCACACCTCCACGTCGGCGCCCTCCCCCGGCACGACGTGTGCCTCGACGCCCTCCGGGGAGCGGTAGGTGCCGGCCAGCAGGGCGAGGATGTCGCCGATCTGCTCGGCGTAGTCCTGTGACTCGGCGCCCGGCAGCAGGAGCAGCCTGCGCTGCAGCGCGATGCGGGGTGAGCCGAGCAGATGCTCGAAGGAGAAGCGGGGCGGGATCAACAGGCCGTTCGGGGTGCGGCCGTCGACGACCGGGGTCGCCGTCGGCAACGGTGCGGCCGGCTGTCCCGGCGGGCGGCCGCCCGAGCGGCCCAGGCCCAGATCGAATCGGCCCGGGTGCAGCGCGTCGAGCAGGCCGAACTCCTCCACGGTGGACAGCGCCGTACGGTGCCCGAGCTGCACGGCTCCGGAGCCGAGCCGGATCGTGGAGGTGGCGGATGCGGTCAGGGCCAGGACGACGGCGGGTGACGTGCCGGCCACGCCGGGGTTGAGGTGGTGCTCGGCGAACCAGTAGCGGGCATATCCGAAGCGCTCGGCCCGCTGTGCGAGGTCGATGGAGTTGCGCAGGGCATCGGCTGCCGTCGAGCCGGACGGGATCGGGACCAGGTCGAGGACGCCGAGGGAGATGTCAGACACGGGTGGACTCCTGGGAGGTCTGGGCGACGTGGACGCCGGCCGTGCCCGCGCCGACCGCGATCAGGGTGATGGCGATGAGCTTCACGACGCCGCCCGCTCGCCCCGGACGTCGTCCGGGTGCGCGAGGCCGAGGTGGTCGCGCAGGGTCGTGCCCTCGTACTCGGTACGGAAGACGCCCTGCTCCTGCAGCAGCGGCACGACCTTGTCGGCGAAGGGGTCGAGTCCGCCGGGGGTGATGTGCGGGACGAGGATGAAGCCGTCGGACACATCCGCCTGGACGAAGTCGTTGATGGTCCTGGCGACGGTCTCCGGGGAGCCGACGAAGGTCTGCCGGTTGCCGGTGTGGATGACCAGGTCGCGGATGGACCAGTTGTTGGCGGCCGCCAGCTCGCGCCATTCGCGCGCGGTGGCCAGCGGGTCGCGGTACATGCGCACCTGGGCTCGGCCCTTGGAGATGTGGTCGCCGCCGGCGTCCGGGTCGATGCCGGGCAGCGGTCCTTCCGGGTCGTACGCCGACAGGTCCCGGTTCCAGACGAATTCCAGGTGCTTGATGGCGGTGGCACCGCTGACCTGCTGCCGGCGCACCTCCCTGGCCAGTTCCTCCGCCTCGGCATCGGTGTCGCCGAGCACGAAGGTGGCGGCGGGCAGGATCAGCAGATCGCGGTGGGAACGGCCGTATCTGGCGAGGCGGTTCTTGACGTCCGTGTAGAACGCCTGGCCCTCCTTGAGCGAGGCGTACTGGCTGAAGACGGCGTCCGCGCTCGAAGCGGCGAACTCGCGGCCGTCCTCGGAGTCGCCGGCCTGGAAGATGACAGGGCGTCCTTGCGGGGAGCGGGGCACGTTGAACTGGCCGTGGATGTCGAAGTGTTGACCCGTGTGGACGAAGGAGCCGGCTTTCGCGTCCCGCAGGAAGACACCTGTCGTCCGGTCGGCGACGATCTCGTCGCCGTGCCAGGAGTCGAAGAGCTCGTTCGCCGTGGCCAGGAACTCCTTGGCGCGGGAGTAGCGCTCCTCCTGCGGCAGGAACCCGCCGCGCCGGAAGTTCTCGCCGGTGAAGGCGTCCCAGGAGGTGACGACGTTCCAGGCGGAACGGCCGCCGGAGAGGTGGTCGAGGCCGGCGAACTGGCGGGCCACCTCGTAGGGCTCGTTGAAGGTGGAGTTGATGGTGCCGGTCAGGCCGAGACGCTCGGTGACGGCGGCCAGGGCGGCGAGGACGGTGAAGGTGTCGGGGCGGCCGACAACGTCCAAGTCGTAGATGTTCCCGCCCTGTTCGCGCAGCCTGAGGCCCTCGGCGAGGAACAGGAAGTCGAACTTGGCGCGTTCGGCGGTCTGTGCGAAGTGGACGAAGGAGCTGAACTCGATATGGCTGCCGGCCTTCGGGTCGCTCCACACGGTGGTGTTGTTGACACCGGGGAAGTGCGCGGCCAGATGGATTTGCTTCAGCGGCTTGCTGGTCATGTCGGTACGGTCCTTCCGGCTCAGGCGGTGGCAGCGGCGTAGCGGTTGGCGGGGCGAGGCAGACCCAGCAGGCCGCGGAGGGTGTCGGCCTCGTAGGCGGTACGGAACGCGCCCCGGCGCTGGAGTTCGGGGACCAGGCCGCGGGTGATGGCCAACAGGTCGTGCCCGGCGACGGCGGGCCGCAGCCGGAAGCCGCTCAGCCCCGCCTCGCTGAACTCCTGGATCAGATCGGCGAGTTGGGCGGACGTACCGGCGAAGATCCGGGCGTCGCTGGTGTACGGCTCCCCCGCGAGCGCGTCGAGCCGTGCGCGCCGGTCCTCCGCTGCGGCCTGGTCGTCGTCCAGGAGGACAACCAAGTCCCCGAAGACGTGCAGGAGTTCGTCCGCCCGCCCGGCAGCCTCCTGTTCGGCGCGGATCTCGGCGACGATCGCCCGGACCTGGTCCGCGTCGTGCGGGGTGACGTAGCCGATGTCGCCCTGGCGGGCCACCAGCCGGTACGGGACGGTCTGGTGGGCGAGGGCGGTGACCGGCGGCCGGCCCTGCGGCGGGCGCGGTGTGATGGACGGGCCGCGGACGCTGAAGTGCCTGCTCTCGAAGTCGATGTGGTGCAGCTTGTCCCGGTCGACGAAACGCCCGGTGGCGGCGTCCCGGATCTCCGCGTCGTCCTCCCAGCTGTCCCAGAGTCGGCGCACCACCTCGACGTAGTCGGCGGCCTCGTCGAACAGGTCGGTCAACCGCTCCTGGCCGGAAGGGGTCCGCAGCTCCTCCAGGTTCAGCCGCGGGAAGGTGCGACGGCCGAAGTGGTCGGCCTCGTGCGGACGGGCGGAGATCTGCACCCGCAGACCGGCCCGGCCGGCGCTGACGTAGTCGAGGGTGGCGATCGCCTTGGAGATGTGGAACGGCTCCGTGTGAGTGGCGATCACGGTCGGAACCAGGCCGATGTGCCGGGTGAGGGGTGCGATGCGGGACGCGGTGAGTACGGCGTCGAGGCGTCCGCGTACCTGGTCGGTGCGGCCGTCGAGCTCGCCGTAGTGCGAGGACTGCGGGCCGAGCCCGTCCTCGAAGGTGACGAAGTCGAGCAGCCCGCGCTCGGCCTCGGCGACCAGGTCGGCCCAGTACCCGGCGGTGAACAGGTCCCGGGGGCGGGCGACTTGCTCGCGCCAGGAGGCGGGATGCCAGCCGGTGCCTTCGAGGGCGACGGCGAGGTGCAGCGAAGAAGGGGACACGGATGAATGCCTTCCAGGAGATCCGACGAGAAACGGCGACCCGCTTGAACGGGGCGAACGGCGGCCGACGAGCGGCGGGATGGGGTCCGCCGGCCGAAGACCGGGGAAGGTCAGGAGCGGCATGCCGCTTCTTCCGCGGCGGCGGCTCCGGTGTTCCGCACGAGCCAGAAGACCGTGTGGCAGCGCAGGGTGAAGCCGAGCGACTCGTACAGCCGGATGGCGTCGGTGTTGGTCGCGGCGGCGTGCAGGAAGGGTTGCTCGCCGCGTTCCCTGATGCCGGCCGCGACGGCACGGACCAGGCGCGTGGCCAGGCCCCGGCCGCGGTGGTCCGGGTCGGTGCACACGGCGCTGATCTCGGTCCAGCCGGGCGGGTGCAGCCGTTCACCGGCCATCGCGATCAGTCGGCCGCGGTGGCGGATGCCCAGATAGGTGCCCAGCTCGACGGTGCGCGGCAGGTAAGGGCCCGGTTGGGTGCGGGCGACCAGATCGAGGATCTCGGGTACGTCGGCGGGGTCGAGCCGTACGGCTTCGGGGTCGGGCTCCGCCCGCAGCCCGGCGTCCACGAGCTGGACGCCCTGGCCTGTCTGGACGAGCTCCCAGCCGTTCGGCGGTTCGGTCGCGCCGCTCATCGCGGCGCTGCCGCCGGGGCCGACGAGCGTGGCCAGGTCGGCCCAGGCGCGCGGGTCGTCCTCGTCGGTGACGGCGTGGAAGGGAGCCACGTCGCGCGGATAGCGGGCGGCTCGGCCGACGCGTTCGGCGAAGTGGGCGTGCGGGCCGGTGAGCGCGGCCCAGGCGGGGTTGTCGAGGACGTGGGAAGAGGTGGCTTCGAGGCTGGCGACGGACATCGCGTGACGGCTCCGGTGCTGGGGACATGGGGTGGGGATCCCGCCGCGGGGCGGCGGCGGGATCCCCGGCCGATGGCGGGTCAGGAGTTGTCCAGCGGCAGTCCGGGCGGGTTGACCTCGGACGTGGCGACGGCCTCGTTGGAGAGGTTGTAGGCCTTGAGCCACTCGGCGTACTGACCGTTCTTGATCAGGTGGTTGATGGCGTCGGCGAGGGGCTCGGCGAGGCCGCTGCCCTTCTTCGAGGTGGCCGCGATCAGGCCCTGGAGGCTCGCGCCGGCGCCTGAGTAAGTCCCTGCGGTACGCGTGGCGTTGGGCGTGTCGGCAACCTGGCGGTTGTGGTACGCGATGCCGGGGTTGGGGCCGAAGTACGCGTCGATCCTGCCGCTGGACAGGGCGAGATAGACGCTGTTGCTGTCCTGGAAGTACTTGACGGTGAGCTTCTTGCCCTCCTTGGCCAGCTTCGCCTTCCATTCCAGGAGGATCTTCTCCTGGTTCGTGCCGGAGCCCACGGAGACCGTCTTGCCGGCGAGGTTCCCGTAGTCGCCGTCGAAGTTCCAGGTGCTCTTCTTCGGTGCGGTGAAGGCGAGGTTGTCCTGCCGGTAGGAGGCGAACTCGTACTTCGTCTTCCGCTCCTCGGTGTCCGTGACGTTGGTGAACGCCACGTCGACCTTGCCGCTGTCGATGCCGACGAAGAGGTTCTCCCACGTGGAGTTCTTCACCTCGGGCGTGAGACCGAGGACCGCGGCGACCAGTCGGCCCAGGTCGGGTTCCGCACCGGTGAGGGTCTTCTGGTCGCTGCCCACGTACGCCAGGGGCGGGAAGCCGGCCGGCAGGGCGCCGACGCCGATCGCCAGCTTGCCGCTCTTCCTGACAGCGGCGGGCAGTTCGGCGCTGATGGACGTGACCTCGGAGACCTTGATGGTGGTCTGCCGGGCGGCGCCGTTGGAGACCTGGCCGATGACGACCTCGCCGGTCTTGGCGGCGGTGTCGGTGGAGGTGGCCGCGTCGCTGTCGCCCCCGCAGGCGGCGAGCCCGGTGGCCAGGGAGGCGACGGCGGTCGCCGCGGTGATGCCGCGTATCAGGCCGCGTCGGGTGAAGTGGGTAGGCATGGCCATTCCTTGTCGCTGGAGGTGATGAGGGTGGCGTGGGGGAGGTCGGGGGGCGCGGCGGGTCAGAGGACCTTGCTGAGGAAGTCCCTGGTCCGCTCGTGCCGGGGCTTGTCGAGGACCTCGGAGGGCGGACCCTGCTCGATGATCTTGCCGCCGTCGATGAAGACGACCCGGTCGGCGATCTCTCGGGCGAAGCCGATCTCATGGGTGACGATGACGAGGGTGGTGCCGCCGGTCGCCAAATCCCTGATGACGGCGAGGACTTCGCCGACCAGTTCGGGGTCGAGTGCGGATGTGGGCTCGTCGAACAGGATGACGCCGGGGCGCAGGGCGAGGGCCCGGGCGATGGCGACGCGCTGCTGCTGACCGCCGGAGAGCTGGCGTGGGTAGGCGCCGGTCCTGTCGGCGAGGCCGACCCGGCCGAGGAGTTGGCGGGCGAGTTCCCGCGCCTCGGGCTTGCCCAGCCGGCCGGTGGCGACGGGGGCCGCGGCCACATTGTCGAGGACGGTCAGGTGCGGGAACAGGTTGAAGTTCTGGAAGACGAAGCCGATCCGCCCGCGCTGGGTGAGGATGGCCCGCTCGCTCAGTTCCTTCAGCCACTTGCCCTGCCGCTTCACACCGATCGGCTCGCCGTTGACGCTGACGTAGCCGATCTCGGGCTTCTCCAGGTGGTTGATGACCCGCAGCAGGGTGGACTTGCCGGAGCCGGAGGGGCCGAGGATGACGGTGACCTCGCCGGGACGGACCGTCAGGTCGACGCCGTCCAGCACCCGGTGGGTGCCGTACCACTTGTGCACACCGTGCACCTCGACGGCGGCGGCGTCGGCATCCGCCAGGGCGTCGAGCGTCTTGGCGGTCATACGGCGGCCTCCCGGCGGATGCGGACGCGCAGGTCGGTGAGACCGGTGCGGAGCTTCCGCAGCGGCGTCGGTGGCAGGCCGCGGGTGGCACCGCGGGCGTAGTGCCGCTCGACGTAGAACTGGATGACGGAGACGACGCTGGTCAGGATCAGGTACCAGACGGTGACGACCAGCAGCAGCGGCACGATGTCGCCGGGGTAGGTCGAGCCCATGGTCTGCGCGGAACCGAACAGGTCCAGCAGGGAGACGTAGAAGACCAGCGAGGTGGCCTTGATCAGGCCGATGAGCTGGTTGACGTAGTTCGGGACGATCGAGCGCAGCGCCTGCGGAAAGACGATCTTCCGGAACTGGTAGGACTTCGGCAGGCCGAGCGCCGCGGACGCCTCGTGCTGGCCCTGGTCGACGGAGAGGATGCCGCCGCGGACGACCTCGGCCGCATAGGCGGCCTCGTTCAGGCTGAGACCGATGACGGCGACGACCATGTCGGTGGCGAGTCTCGACTCGTCGAAGGAGAAGAAGGCCGGACCGAAGGGAATGCCGACGCTCAACGTCTCGTACAGCGCACTGAAGTTGTAGAGGAGGATCAGCACAACGATGAGCGGGATGGAGCGCAGGGCCCAGACGTAGGTCCAGCTGACCGCGCGCAGCACCGGGCTCTTCGAGAGCCGGGCCAGGGCGAGCAGGATGCCGCCGAGCAGGCCCAGCACCGCGCTGTAGGCGGTGACTTCGAGGGTGATCAGCAGGCCGTCGAGGATGGTGGGGCGCAAGAACCAGTAGCTCCAGCGGTCCCACTGGTAGAAGGGGTTGGAGACCAGCCCGTGCGCGAACTGGGCGACCAGGACCAGCACGACCGCGGTGCCGATCCAGCGTCCTGGCCGCCGCAACGGCAGAACTCGCTGGGCGGTGAAGGCTTTCGACGGTTCGTCGTCGGTCGGCGCCTCGGGGAGGGTGACGCTGGCGCCAGGGGGTTCACTCATGGTGGGCTCCGGCTGGTTCGGACATCACGGACAGCGCGCCGGCATGCGGCGGCGGATGCCACGGCGAGGTACCAGGGGCAGGGAGGAGGACGGCACACCGCGAGAGCGGTGTTCGTCAGGGATTGAGGCTGCGGGGAGAGGTCAGCCCCGACAGCGGGCACGGCCCGATGCGGTACACAGCGCGCTGTTCACGCGGAGCAGATCGACGGCACGATCGGCGACGAGGATGTTCGGGTACGGCTGTACGCAGCCCTGCGGGCGGCGTGTCGCCGTCCTGGGAACTGCGTACATGGCGTCACCGTCACTGTCTCGGCCCTGTGGGCCTGGCGCTTACCGAAGTGTCATCCGGTCCGGTCGTCACCTGGGGCACCCCCTGCGGTGCGGGGGTTGCCGGTCAGCAAGCCAGGGCTTGTCGCTGACGCTCATGACCATTCTGGGCCGTAGTTAAGACATCCGCCCGAACGAATGTCAACGCCGGTCCACCAGGTGGAACGGCTAGGGCGTGTTTGAGAAGTAGCGTCGTCCGCCCATCGGGCGGGGCCCACGGCGTCTGGTGCGTGCGATCGCAAGGCGGAGACGGGACTTCTCAAACACGCCCTAAGGGGCCGAGTGCGCCGCCCAGTCGAGTATCTGGACCGCCGCTCCGGCGGCCTCCAGGCCCTGGCAGCGCGCGTGGTGACGGCGTTCGATGCCGTCGAGGTCGAGGTGGCCGCCGAAGGCCGGGTGGGCGGCGAGCCGGCGGGCGTAGGCCCACAGGGTCGGATGGCCGGCGATGCGCCGGACGGCGGAGGCGTCCAGGTGGTTGCGGTGCACGGTGTCGAGTTGGACCAGCGCGACCCACAACTCGACGTCGGCGGCGGTGATTTCGTCGCGGATCAGGCAGGTGCGCCCGAAGAGCCGGCGCTCCAGCGCGTCCAGGGTCTCCAGCAGCGTCCCAAGTGCTGTGTCGCGCTCCGCCTGCTCCCCACCGGCCGAACCGGCGCGCTGGGCGGCCTCCTCGATGCCCCGCGCGCACATCCGCTCCACGGCCTCGATCTCCGATTCCGCGCCGCAGGGGTAGAGCGAGGGACCGCGGCCGCCGAAGCGGTGGGCGAGGTCGCGCATGATGTCCGGGGCGTGGGTGCTGACGATCCGTCCGGACCAGTCGTCGCTGAGCACCGGAGCGACGGCGGGGCCCGGGTACCGGTGGGCGCTGGCCTCGTAGAGCGGGCTCAGGGCCGAGTGGCCGCCATCGGGACAGTCGGGCACGGCGGGCAGTCGGGTCACCGGACAGACGGTGTCCAGGCCGAGCAGGCCGTGGGTGACGGCGATGCGCAGGCCGTCGGGACAGGTGGTCGACAGATGCAGGCGGTAGCGGCCCGGAACGGCGTAGTGGCCGCTGCGCGCGTCCGGGCCGATCCGGCCCCGGAAGGCGGGCTCGGGTCGGAGGGACGGGCGGGCGGCCAGCGGTGTGACGGTCATGACTCTCCCCGGGAGCGGGCGCGGACGTACGCGCGGCGGAAGCGATGTCGGGCTGGGGTCTGTTGCCGGATTCCCGTCGTCCGTGCGGAGGGCGGGCGCGGCGTTCCAGGGGACGCCGTGGGCGCAGGGCAGGCGGAGTTCAGCCCTTGGGGCTGATCGCGCTGCAGATACGGAGCAGATCGATGTGACGCCGGGAGGTCAGAAGAGGCGAACGGCTCACTCGGACGGTGACCGGATCAAGGCGCCTCATATTTCCCTACCTATTTACTAGGAATCTCCAGTGAGTGTCGGCCCCACCGACACCGGCGTCAAGAGGGCCGCCCCGCATCGCTGAACGCCCCGGCGGACGGCGGCCGGACAGCCGGTCGGCGGCGCCCATCCGCCGGGGTGGACCTTGACACTCACGGGGGCGGGCAACGTACGTTGAAAGGGAAAGTTCCTTCACGGGTGGAGGCTTTGATGCACGTTCCGGGCGCGGCATCGCGTGGTACGTGCACCAGGCCGTGTCTTCGAACTCCCGCCTGGCCTGCGGCGCCTGGCGCGCGGCTCATCACCCGGCGGCATGTCGACTACTGCCGTACCTCCTCCGCCGTCTGTCCTTCCGTACACGTCTGATCACCGCCGGCCGTCCCGCCGGCTGTCTCGTCGTGGCCCTGTGGCCGCGAGTCATCGTGTTTCCCGGAAGGAACCCCGTTGTCCGGTCCTGCCCTGCACCTCGCCGTCGAGATCGACGGCGACGGCGCCCATCCCGCGGCCTGGCGCCGCGCCGCCCACTCCCCCGGTCAGCTGCTCGCCCCTCGCCGCGTGGCCCGTGTCGCCGCCATCGCCGAGAACGCCGGGTTCACCCTGCTCACCCTGGACGACGGCGTGCTGCCGCCCGGCGCCGCACCGGATCCGGTGGGCCGTATCGGCGCGGTGGAGCGGGCGGCTTTCGTCGCGGCGTCCACGAGCACCATCGGAATCGCGCCCGTCGTCCCGGTGACGTACGCCGAACCCTTCCATGTCTCCAGCCAGTTGGCGGCCCTGGACCACATCTCCGCCGGTCGCGCCGGGTGGGTGGTGACGGAGGAGGAACGTCCCGAGGCGGCCCGCGCCTGGGGGCGCCCACGGGTCGACGACGCCGGCGCGCGGACCCGGGAGTCCCGTGACGGGGTCGAGGTGGCCCGCGCCCTGTGGGACTCGTGGGAGGACGACGCGGTCATCCGGTCCGTGGCCACCGGCCGCTACCTCGACCGCGAACGGCTCCACTACATCGACTTCACCGGTGAGACCTATGCCGTCAAGGGCCCGGCGATCGTGCCGCGCCCGCCCCAGGGCCAGCTCGTCGTCCTGGGACGGCCCGACCGGGTTCCCTCCGCACAGCTCGACGTCGCCCTCGTCGAGGGGCGCGACCTGGCGTCGGTCGCCACGGCCGCTGCCGCCGCCGGTACGCCCCGCGTCCTCGCCGAGGTCGAGGTGGCGCTGGACACCCCGGGGGCCACGGCCGCCGAGCGTGTCGCCGACCTGGAACGGCACACGGCCTGGAGCGACCGGGGAAGGCTGCGGCACATCGGCACCGCTGACCAACTCGTAGCTGTGCTGGTTGAGTTGAGCCGTCACGTCGACGGCGTACGACTGCATCCGCTGGTGCTGGACGAGGACCTGGCCGTCCTCTCCCGCCTCGTCCTGCCCGCCCTGTCCGGGCGACGCCTCGTCGCCCGTCCGCTGCCCGGCACGTCTCTGCGCTCGGCCCTGGGTCTGGAGCGCCCTGCCAATCGCTTCACGGCCGCGGCCGTGGCCACCCAGGAGGACGCCCGATGACCCTCAGCGATCCCCTCGACGTACCCAGACCGCACGCCCAGCTCCACTTCGGAGTGTTCTTCCAGGGCGTCAACCACTGGACCATCTGGTCCGCCCCCGACAGCGGCTCCCAGATCGACCCCGCCTCCTTCCGACAGGTCGCCAGGACCGCCGAACGCGGCCTGCTCGACGCGTTCTTCCTCGGCGAGGGCCTCCGGCTGCGCGAAGTCGACGGCAAGATCCACGATCTGGACGTGGCCGGACGACCGGACGCCATCACCCAGCTCGCGGCGCTGGCCGCGGTCACCCGCCGCATCGGTCTGGTCTCCACCTCCAACACCACCTTCAACGAACCCGCCGATCTGGCCCGCCGCCTGTCCGGCCTCGACCTCCTCTCCGAGGGCCGCGCCGGCTGGAACGTGGTGACCACGGACAACGCCTGGACCGGCGCCAACTTCCGGCGCGGCGGCTACCTCGACCACGCCGACCGCTACCGGCGCGCCGAGGAGTTCCTCTCCGTGGCCCGCGCGCTCTGGGACGGCTGGGAGGACGGAGCCGTCGCGCCGGAAGTCGGCGCGCCCGCCTGGTCGGCGCCCGGCGGCGTACACCAAGTGCGTCACAGGGGACCGCAGTTCGACGTCGACCTCGCCCCGACCCTGCCGCGCAGCGCCCAGGGCCACCCGGTCATCTTCCAGGCCGGGGACTCCGGCGAGGGACGCGACTTCGCCGCCCGCAACGCCGACGTCATCTTCTCCGGGCACGGCAACGACTTCGACGACGCGCTGGCCTTCGCCGACGACATCCGGCGCCGACTGCGGGCGGTCGGGCGGCCCGACGACGATCTGCGGATCCTGCCCGGCACCGAGATCATCCTCGGCGCCACGGAGGAGGAGGCCCAGGAGAAGAAGCGCTGGATCCGTCTCCAACAGGTCACCCCGGCCACGGCGTTGGGGATCGCCGGGCCGCTTTGGGGCATCGATCTCTCCGACCGCGACGCCGACGGGCCGCTGCCGAAGGAAGATCCGGTCGTCAGTGAGAACGACAGCTCCTTCGGTGCACGGCGCATCGCCGACCCGCGTGCGGTCGTGGCCGAGTGGCAGGCGAAGGCGGAGGCGTACGGCTGGTCGCTGCGCGAGACCGTCATCGCGCTCGGCCCACAACGCGGGCACGTCGGCACCCCGTCCGGCCTGGCGGACAAGTTCGCCCACTTCGTGCGGCACGGCGCGACCGACGGCTTCAACGTCACGCCCCACCTCATCCCCGACGGCCTCGACGACATCGTCGACCTGCTCGTCCCGGAACTCCAGGAACGCGGGATCTACCGCACCGAGTACACCGGCACCACCCTGCGCGAGAACCTCGGTCTGCGCGAACCCCTCACCCACCGGTCCGCGCCGGGCCGGCGGCAGGCGGGCTGAGCGCCGGACCGGCCGTTCCGCTCATGACCGAGTACACACGACTGACAAGAAGCCGTCACGAAGGAGATTCCCCATGCCCACCGAGGCCACCACGACGGACCTCCAGGCCTTCACCGAGACCTGGCAGGAGTGGTACCGCGCCCAGGAGGCCCGGCTCGCCGCCCCGCACGGATTCCTCGCGATCACCGGACTGCACTGGCTCGACGACCGGCCCCAGCGGTTCCCGGACGCGCCCGGTGCGTGGCGCACCGGGCCGGAGGGGGTCGTCGTCGACCTCGACGACGGCGAGGAACTGATCGTCGGCGGAACGCCGGTGCGCGGTGAACACCGCTTCGGCGTGCTTCCCGAGCGCGGCGGCGTCGACGCCGTCTGGGGCGACGCCGTCATCGAGGTCGCCCGGCGCGGCGGGCACGACATCGTACGACCCCGGCACCCGGACGCACCGCTGCGCACGGCCTTCACCGGAACGCCCGCCTACGACCCCAACCCGCGCTGGGCCGTGAGGGGCCGCTACATTCCCTTCGACACGCCACGGCCGACCACCGTGGGCGCCGCGGTCGAGGGCCTTGAGCATGTGTACGACGCGCCGGGCAGGGTCGAGTTCGAGCTGGACGGGCGCCGGCTGTCGCTGACCGCGTTCCCCGGTCATGGCGCGGGCCGGCTGATGGTGCTGTTCACCGACGCGACCTCCGGCGTCACCACCTACGCCGCCAACCGGGCCCTGGCCCTGGAGGCACCCGCCGCCGACGGCACGGTCGTTCTGGACTTCAACCGTGCCGCCAACCTGCCGTGCGCCTACACGGACCTGGCCACCTGCCCGCTGCCCCCGGCCGAGAACCGGCTGTCGGTGGCGATCGAGGCCGGCCAGAAGATCCCGCGCGAGCGCGGCGGTTCCTGAACGGGACCCTGACGCGCCTTCCCCCCCCGCCGGCCGCGGTACGGCACCTGTCGCCACCGCACCCGCCGACGCCTGATCTCCGTCTGCCGGTGATCCCCGTTTCCCCCTGATCCCTGGCTCTACAGCACTCCCCCGGGACCGGCGTCGCTCCGGCCGGGGCCACACGCCCACGCACGGCCGTGCCTCGTACGGCGTCCGTGCCAGGTGACACGAGTAGGAGAAGCCCTCCGTGACGACGCTTCCCGATGTCAGATCCACCCGGTGGGCGGCACTGACCGCCCTGGTGACCACCAGTGTTCTGCTGACCGCCTGCGGCTCCGGCGGAGGCGATTCCGGCAGTGGCACCGGGCGGCCCGAGTCCGGCGGCACCCTGACCTTCGCGGTGGGCTCGGACGCCGGCTGCCTGGATCCGCAGCAGGTCGCCAGCAACGAGACCATCTATTCGGTGCGCCAGATCGTGGACTCCCTGACGGATCAGGACCCCAGGACCGGCAAGATCGTGCCATGGCTGGCGAAGAGCTGGGACGTCAGCTCCGACGCCACGGCGTTCACCTTCCGGCTGCGCCCGGACGTCACCTTCAGCGACGGGTCGAAGCTGACCGCTCAGGTGGTCAAGGACAACTTCGACGCGGTGCCCCGGCTCGGTGCGCTCGGCACCCTCGCGCAGGGCTATCTGAGCGGCGTCAAGAGCACCACGGTGACCGGCCCGCTCACCGTGAAGGTGACCTTCGGGCAGCCCAACGCCCAGTTCCTGCAGGCCACTTCGACGCACTCGCTCGGCATAGAGTCCTCGGCGAGCGTGCGGAGGACCCCACAGCAGAAGTGCGGCGACGGGGTGATCGGGTCCGGGCCGTTCGTGCTGAAGCGGTATGTGCAGAACCAGTCGCTCACCCTCGCCAAGCGCACCGGATACGCCTGGGGCTCCTCGCGGTGGAGCAAGAAGGGCGAGGCGTACCTGGACGAGCTGGTGTTCAAGGTCGTACCGGAGGCGGGGGTACGGGCGGGCAGTCTCCAGTCCGGTCAGGTGGACGCGATCAGCAGCGTCGGCAAGGCCAACGAAGCGGCGCTCAAGGGCGGCCAGGTCTCCCTCCAGCGACGGGCCAACCCGGGCGTCGTGTTCGGTCTCGGCCTCAACAACTCACGGCCGGCCCTGAAGGACGCGAGGGTGCGCCGGGCGATCCTGTACGCCATCGACCGGCAGCAGATCGCGGACACCGTGTTCCCGACCGGCACCCGGCCGGCGACCAGCATCCTCGCGCACACCACGCCCGACTACACCAGCCTCGCCCCGGATCTGACGTCCGACGCGGCCAAGGCCAAGCCCCTGCTGGACGCGGCCGGTTGGCAGGCCGGCAGTGACGGCATCCGCACCAAGGACGGCAAGAAGCTCGGTCTGACCATCAACTGGATCCCCAACGCCGACACCAACCAGCCCGCGCTGGAGCTGATCCAGCAGCAACTCAAGGCCATCGGCGTCCAGGTGACCCTCAAGCAGCTCCAGCTCACCCAGCTCACGCCGACGCTGCAGTCGGGCGACTACGACGCGGCCTGGGGCAACGTCACCCGTGCCGACCCGGACATCCTGCGCAGCTCCTTCTCCACCGGGCTGGCCAACTTCTACCGCATACCGACGAGCGGCCTGGACACGGCCCTGACCGCGCAGGCCGCGACCACGGACACCGCAAAGCGAAAGCAACTGATCGGCCAGGCCCAGCAGTTGATTGTGCGGAACGCCTATTACGTGCCGGTCGTCGAGCTCCAGACCCAGTTGGGTGTGTCGAAGCGGGTGCACGACCTGAACTTCGACGCCTCCAGCCGGCTCCAGCTGCACGACACCTGGATCGGCTAGGGCATGCGCCGCTATGTGATCAAACGGCTCGCGCAGGCGGTCGGCGTGCTGTGGGCGGCGTACACGGTCTCGTTCCTGGTGCTGGACTATCTGCCGGGCGACCCGGTCACGGCGATGGCCGGTGCCGGGATGGACTCGGGACAGGTCGACCCGGAGCAGATCGCCGCCCTGCGGCACGAGTACGGCTTCGACAAGCCGGTGCTCGTGCAGTACGCCGACTATCTCGGCCGGGCGGTGCGCGGGGACTTCGGTGACTCGGTCGCCACCGGCCGCCCGGTCACCTCGACGCTGGCCGACGCCCTGCCGCAGACACTGCAGTTGACCGGCGCGGCCCTGTTGCTCGCGGTGGTACTCGGCGGCGGTCTGGCGGTGCTGGCGACCTACACCGCCCGGCGCTGGCTGCGGCAGTTCCTGCTGTCGCTGCCGCCGCTGGGGGTGTCCGTCCCGACGTTCTGGGTGGGGCTGCTGCTGGTCGAGACGTTCTCCTTCCGGCTGCGCTGGTTCCCCGCGTTCGGCAACGACGGACTCAAGGGGCTGGTGCTGCCGGCCCTGACGCTGGCGGTGCCGACCGGCGCGCAGATAGCCCAGGTGCTCGCCAAGAGCCTGCTCACCGCACTGGACCAGGCGTATGTGGAGACCGCACGGGCCAAGGGCGCCGGCCGGTGGCGAATCCATCTGCGGCACGCCCTGCGCAACGCGTCCCTGCCGGCGCTGACGGTCGTGGGCCTGCTGGTGGGGCAGCTGATCGCCGGTTCCGTGGTCGTCGAGACGGTGTTCTCCCGCGACGGCCTGGGCCGCGTCACCGCGGCGGCGGTCACGGCCCAGGACATCCCGCTGGTCCAAGGAGTGGTGATGTTCGGGGCGCTGATCTTTGTGACGACGAACCTGGTCATCGACCTGGTCTATCCACTCCTCGACCCGCGGATCGTTGTGGCCTCACGCAGAAGGGCGGCACTCGCATGAGCCAGAGCCTTGTCGACGACCCGGCCGAGGCGGCGCCGGGACCGGCCCGCCCGGTCGAGGCCGGTTCGGGGCCGGAGCCGGGACGCCGCCTGGACGCGGGGCGGCTGCTGCGCTTCATGGTGCGCCGCCCGGGTCTGCTGCTGTCGGTGGTCGTCCTCGTACTGGTGGTGCTGGCCTCGTTCCGGCCCGGCCTGTTCACCTCGCAGGACCCGCTGAAGGGCGTGCCGTCGGCGAACTTCCGCGGTCCGAGCGGCAGTCACTGGTTCGGCACCGACGAGCTGGGCCGTGATGTGTTCTCGCGAGTCGTCCACGGCGCCCAACTGTCCCTGAAGGCAACGCTGATCGCGGTACTGGTCGCGTTCGTGATCGGCGGGCTGCTCGGGGTCGTCGCCGGGTTCGTGGGCCGCTGGGTGGACGACGTGTTGATGCGCTTCGTGGACGTACTCCTGTCCATCCCCGCCCTGTTCATGTCCCTGGCACTGGTCACGGCGCTGGGCTACGGCACGGTCAAGGTGGCGGTTGCCGTCGGCATCGCCAGCGTCGCCGCGTTCGCGCGAGTGGCCCGCGCGGAGGTGCTGCGGGTGCGGCAGGCGGTGTTCGTGGAGGCGTCGCGCGCGAGCGGGGCCCGCTGGTACTCGGTGCTGGGCCGGCACGTGCTGCCCAACGCGGCGGGCCCGGTGATCGTCCTGGCCACCCTCGACTTCGGCGCCTCCATCCTGGCCGTGTCAGCCCTGAGCTTCCTCGGCTACGGCGCTCCCCCGCCGGCCCCGGAATGGGGCACGTTGATCTCCGACGGCCGCAACTACCTCGCCAACGCCTGGTGGCTGACCGCGCTCCCCGGGCTCGCGATCGCCGCGACCGTGCTGGCCACCAACCGCATCGCCCGAGCACTGGACGGCGAATGGTCCCGACAGCGATGACAGACGAACGTGAGAACGGGGACGACGTGACCGCACCACTGCTGGAGATACGCGGCCTCTCGGTGTCGTACCGCACCCGGGGCGGCACGGTCGAGGCTGTGCGCGGCGTGGACCTCGACGTATGGCCGGGACAGGTGACGGCGGTGGTCGGCGAGTCCGGCTCCGGCAAGAGCACGACCGCGCACGCCGTCACCCGGCTCCTGGCCGCGAACGGCCGTATCGACGCGGGCACGGTCCGCTTCGGCCGGCACGACCTCGCCACGCTGTCGGAGGCGGAACTGCGCACCGTACGCGGAGCACGGATCGGACTGGTCCCGCAGGATCCGACCGTCTCCCTCAACCCGGTCAAGCGGATCGGCGACCAGGTCGCCGAGGTGCTGCGCATCCATGGTCTGGCGACCCGCCGATCGGCTCCCGCCGAGGCGGTCGCCGTGCTGAACCGGGCCGGGCTGCCCGACGCGGCCGTCCGGGCCCTGCAGTACCCGCACGAACTGTCCGGCGGAATGCGGCAACGCGCCCTGATCGCCATCGCCATCGCCGCCCGGCCCGAACTGATCATCGCCGACGAGCCCACCAGCGCGCTCGACGTCACCGTGCAGCGGGTCATCCTCGACCACCTTCAGCGGCTCACCGAGGAGTCGGGCACTGCGGTCCTGCTCGTCACCCACGACCTCGGGGTCGCCGCCGACCGGGCCCAGCGGCTGGTGGTGATGGCCCAGGGCAAGGTCGTCGAGGCGGGCCCCACCCGTGACATCCTGGCCGGCCCACAGGACGACTACACCCGGCACCTGCTGTCCAGCGCCCCGAGCCTGACCACCGCCCGGCCCCGCACCCCGGTCTCCATCCCCGAGGCGGAGACCGCGCCCCTGGTCGAAGTCCGCAACCTGGTCAAGGAGTTCAGGCTGCCCCGTACCGGGGACGGGCCCCGCACCCTGCGCGCCGTCGACGACGTCAGCCTCACCCTCCAACGGGGCCGGACCCTCGCCCTGGTCGGCGAGTCGGGCTCGGGCAAGTCCACCACCGCCCGCCTGGTCCTCCGCCTCGCCGACGCGACCGCCGGACGGATTCTCTTCGACGGCACCGATGTCACCACCGCCAAGGGCGCCCGGGCCAGGCAGCTGCGCCGCCGCGCCCAGCTCGTCTACCAGAACCCCTACGCCTCGCTCGACCCCCGCTTCTCCATCGCCGAGGTGATCACCGAACCGCTGCGCGCCTTCAAGGTCGGCGACCGCGCCTCCCGGCTCGTCCGGGCCCGCGAACTCCTCGACCGCGTGGCCCTGCCCGCCGCGACCCTGGAGCGCCGCCCGGCTGAACTGTCCGGCGGTCAGCGACAGCGCGTGGCCATCGCCCGCGCCCTCTCCCTCTCCCCCGACCTGGTGGTCTGCGACGAGCCGGTTTCCGCGCTCGACGTGTCCGTGCAGGCCCAAGTCCTGGACCTGCTGGCCGAGTTGCAGGCCGACACGGGGGTGGCGTACCTCTTCATCTCGCACGACCTGGCCGTCGTACGGCAGATCGCCCACCAGGTCGCCGTCATGCGGACCGGCCGCGTCGTCGAGACAGGCCTGCCGGATGAACTGTTCACCCGCCCTCGCCACGAGTACACCCGCGAACTGCTCGCGGCGATCCCTGGCAGCCGCTTCCCCGCCCCCGCCGCCGAAACCACCACGAGCTGAGGACCACGGTCGCATGAGCACACCCACTATCACCTCACTGGCCCTTCTCACCCCGGGCAACTTCGCCGACGACGACCCGTACACCGGCCTGGAGGAGACACTCCAACTCTTCGAGTACGGCGAGCGGTTGGGCTTCGACGGCGCCTGGATCCGCCAGCGCCACCTCGAACACGGCGTCGGTTCGGCCGCCGTGTTCCTCGCCGCGGCCGGCCAGCGCACCGAGCGGATCGAGCTCGGCACGGCGGTCATCCCGATCGGCTACGAGAGCCCCTTCCGCCTCGCCGAGGACCTGGCCCTGGCCGACGTACTGTCCCGCGGCCGCCTCCAGGTCGGCTTCAGCACCGGCATGCCCCACGCCGGCCTGCTCGGCGACCTGGTGTACGACGGCGACTGGCGCGGCTTCGACCTGTCGTACGGCAGGATCGCCCGCCTCGTCGACAACTTGCGCGGCGACTACCTCGGCGGCCCGGACACCGTGATCCACTCACCCGGCAACGTCCAGCGGCCGCGGCTGCAGCCGCACAACCCGGGTCTGGTGGAGCGGATCTGGTACGGCGGAGGCAGCTCCCGGTCGGTCCGCTGGGCCGCCGAGCAGGGTCTCAGCCTCCTGTCCGGCAACATCGTCTCCGGCGAGGACACCGACGACTTCACCACCGCCCAGCTGAACCTGCTCTCGGAGTACCGGCGCGGCCTGGGCGACGACCGGCCGACGGCGCGAGTGGCGCTCGGGCGGGTGATCGTGCCGCTCGACAGCGCCGACACGCTCACCCGGGCCCGCTACCGGGACTACGCGGCTGGTCGGCGCGAACGCACCCTGAAGCCGCAGAAGTTGGCAGCGTTGGGCGGGAAACGGTTCCTGTTCGCGCCGGACGTCGTGGGAACCGCGGAGCAGATCCTGGAGCAGCTGACCGCGGACCCCGTGCTCGCCCAGGTGTCGGAGCTGCGTCTGGAGCTGCCGTACGAGTTCCATCGCGAGGAGTACGAACAGATCCTGCACGACGTACGGCACCTGATCGCCCCCGACCTGGGCTGGCGCCCCGCTTCCCCGGCGGCTCAGGAGACGGGCCGGTGAGTCCGCTTCCGGAGCAGTGGTTCACGAGTCGAAGGGCCGCACCTCCTGGATCGCCTCGGCGAAAGTCCGTGGTGCGCGGCCGAGTGCGCGCCGCACCCCGTCGGACACGTACGCGTCCTTACCCAGGCTGAGCGACTCGGCCACGTTGGCGAACGCCTCGGCGTCCGTGGCCGGCACTCCCTGTTCCACGAGTTCGGTGATGTACTCGCGCCTCGACAGCGGTACGTAACGTACGGTGCGGCCGATGGTCTCGGACAAGGTGGTGGCCACTTCGGTGAGCGTCACCGCGCTGGGACCGGACAACTCGTAGGTCTGGCCGGTGTGGCCGTCCGCGGTGAGAGCGGCGACCACCACCGCGGCGACATCGTCGGCATCCAGGAAGCCGGCGGCGCCGTCACCGGCGGACAGGCGCAGCTCACCGGCTCGGACGGCGTCCGCGTAGATGCCTTCGGTGAAGACCTGCGCGAGCCAGCCGGGGCGGATGATGGTCCATTCCAGCCCGCTGTCGCGTACGGCGGCCTCGCTGTCGAGCGCGGCTTCCCGGACGGCGCCGCTCCCCTTGATGAAATCGGGGTCGTCGAGGCCCCGGCCCGAGGCCAGGACGACACGTCGCACTCCATGACGCAGCGCTCTGTCGAGGAAGGGACGAACGAGCCGACTGCCGTTGAGCTGCACGAGGTACAGCCCGCGCACACCGTCAAGAGCTGCGTCCCATGTGCTGGAGTCGGTCCAGTCGAAGGGATGCTCGCCGGTGCGCGACGCTGCGCGTACGGGTGTCCCGAGAGCTCGCAGACGGGCTACGACGCGGCTACCGGACTTGCCTGTGGCCCCGGTGACGAGGATCAGTGGTGTGTTCATGCCTTGAGCCAACCGCGAGAGGGTGCGAGGAGCCATGCTCGGGACGATTTGATCGATGTCACAGCGTCTAAACTCGTGATGGTGGATGCCGTGTCCGAGTTGCTGGCAGATGTGTGGGGTCGCGGTGCGGTGTTCCGGTCGACGGTCCTGCGACCGCCTTGGGCACTGCGGATGGCCACCGACGCCCCACTGATGCTGGCCACAATGCTGCGAGGGCGCGCCTGGTTGGTTGCCGACGGACGAGACCCTGTGCACATGACCGCGGGTGACATCGCTGTTGTACGTCGCGACGTGCCCTACATCGTGGCCGATACTCCGTCATCGGCCTTGTTCCCGGACGTGACACGGACGGTGACCGCGGCCGACCACTGTCCTGGCGGCACCGGGCCCACTCGCTCCTGCGGCAGGCGGGACGGCGAACTCGACGAGGG
Source organism: Streptomyces sp. NBC_01716 (assembly GCF_036248275.1). Taxonomy (NCBI): domain Bacteria; kingdom Bacillati; phylum Actinomycetota; class Actinomycetes; order Kitasatosporales; family Streptomycetaceae; genus Streptomyces; species Streptomyces sp. NBC_01716. The sequence continues at coordinate 1,188,781 of NZ_CP109181.1, forward strand.
TCCTGTACTGCTCAGCGGCGCGTTCACACGGCGCGGTGGCCTCAGCGAGCATCTGCTGCAAGCCCTGCCCGACCTTCTCGTCACGTCGGCCGCCGGAAGTGCGATCCCGCCGCCGCAGGTGATGGCCGAGGAAGTTACCCGGCCCCGTCCGGGCCAGGTACTGATACTGGAACGACTGTTGGACCTGCTCTTGGTCGCGGCACTGCGCGAGTGGTTCGACAACGGCCCTGACCGGTGCCGCGCGTTGGACGACCCACGTACGGGCAACGCCCTGCGGCTGATGCACGACACCCCCGCACATCCGTGGACGGTGGCCGAACTCGCCGCCAGGACCGGAGTGTCGAGGGCGTCATTTGCCCACCACTTCGCGTCTCTGGTCGGCGAACCTCCGATGACCTACCTGATGAGTTGGCGGATCGCCCTGGCTGCGGAACTGTTGCGCGACACCGACCTGACCGTCGACGCCGTCGCCCGACGGGTCGGCTACTCCGGGGCGTTCGCATTGAGCGCGGCGTTCAAACGAGTACGCGGCTCGCGTCCCAGCGACCACCGGCGCACCGCCCGACAACCGGAACACTGAACTACTTCAGTATTGCCACGTTATTGGAACCGTATGGGGACTTGCTGTCTAGTGCTGTGACCGCGCCGGAACGTGACGGAGCCCGGGAGCATGTCCAGCTCCCGGGCTCCAGCTTGCCACCCATTTGCGCACACCGGCGGCGTTTAAGAACCGCGGGTCATGTTGAGATCGACGTGTTCTGCCTTTGAACTACAGCGCCACGAGAGAGGCGCCGGAGGGACTTGAACCCCCATCCGTCGATGTTCGCCCACGCTCGGTCGATCCGGTGTTCGGCGGCGAATACTGAGACTGGAGCGAGAATCTGAGTTTCACGGGGCCGCCTCTGCCAGGCTTGGGCCACCCCCGCACGTGGTGCGGGGAGAGGGATTCGAACCCCCAACTGACACCCCTTCATCAGCTTCAACATCAGTTTCAGCTTGCGCTCATCGCGCACCCTCCGCTCGCGACGGAGGGCGTATGTGGGGGCTACCGGAAGAGGTAGCCGAATACCGCCTCGCCGACCCGCTGGTCGGTGACCTCGGTGTTGTTCGCCTCCTCGCGGGCGAACTTGACGGACTGCTGGAGCTTCTCGACGCGGTCGAGGAGCTCGTTGACCCGCCGGGCGGGCAACGCGCCGGAGAACTTCACCGTGGTCCAGTAACCGACCGGGACGTCCTCGTAGTACACCTCGACCTGCGCCGGGTGCTTCTCCGTGGCCTCGGCCTTCACGTGGTTGCGCGGAACCTTCTTCGTGCGGATGGTCCGCACCGGGTCCGTCTTCCACGAGTCCGTCGAGGGGTCCAGATTCCACGACTCGGAGGCGTCGAGCACCGGCAGCTTACGCACGAAGGTGTGCAGATCGGTGAGCTGCTTCTCCAGGAACAACAGGTACGGGACGGGCACCTGGGGCAACAGCACCGTACCGTCGACCACCACGTCCGCGACCGCGGACCGGTTCGCCCAGTCCTTCGTCGCGGTCACGTCGAAGAGCCGCGTCAGCGTCCCGGCGGTCGCCCGCAGAGCGTCCTCGGCCTTGATCTGCACCCGCGTGGACTCGGGCGGCAACTGCTCGCCCTCCTCGTCCTTGGGCTGGTAGGTCCGGGAGATGCCGGCCAGCAGGGCGGGCTTCTGCACGTCCTGGTGAGCCTGGGTGAGCTCCTGGAGGGCCTTGGACTTGACGCCCTTTTCGACTGCGATGATCTGATTCAACTTCGGCACACGGCGAACCTAACAACCTTGCGCCGCACGCACATCCGATTAAACGCCGGCCCCGTCCCTTCCGACCGAGAGGGCTGTCCGACGCGCGAGGCCGCGCTGGGCATCGAGATCGTCACACGGATGCGTGGCCTTCATTCCACCAGTCGGTGACGAGCGCGGCGTACTCGTCAGGTTCCTCTTCCCAGCAGAAGTGACCAGCACCGTCGATGAAATCCACGCGGCTGCGGGGCAGTCGGTCATGCAGGAACTCGGCGTTGACCGGCGGCACGACCTGGTCCTGGCTGCCCGCCACAATACGCACCGGTGTATGGATATCCGGAAGCAAGTCGCCCAGAACGGGAAGCAGTTCGGGATAGCTGCGGGCATAGCTCATCGTCCTGAAGAAGCGGTCGTCCGCGTAGGAGGAGAGATAGTCCTCCTGGATTTCGGGGGACGGCGTGTACCCCTCGATGGTCGCGAGTGTGGCCGTGACGACCTGACGTCCGTCCATCTGTCGGTACGGTTCCAGATCGGAGGCCTCAACCCACTCCTTGAGTGGGCCCGCGAGTTGCAGAGGAACGGCTGCGCCTCCGCTGCCGACGACCACGGTACGAAACCGACCAGGCTGAGAGGCCGCCGCGAACAGTGCCGACGACGTGCCGATGTCGGGGCCGACGAGATGTGGATTCCCCAGCTCGAAGGCATCGGCGACGCGGACGACGAACTCGCCCATCGCCTTTGGGTTCATCAGTGCCTCGCGGCGTTCCGACTGACCGAATCCGGGCGGGTCGACAGCCACCAGATGTGCGTTCTCGGCCAGTTGGGCCCAGGACTGCGCGAACGCGAACACGCTCTCCGGCCAGGGGCTCAGAAAGATGGCGTCCTGGGGCCCATCCCCGCTTTCGGCGAAGCGTACCGACAGTCCGTCGATCGTCCTGAACTGCGGACGGACATCAGAATTCGACCACGATGTACTCATAGACAAGTCCCATCCTGCTCGCACCGCTAAGAATATGTTTACTCGCGCATCCCGGGACAAATGAGAACGCTCACAGCTCAACGTTACCGCTCTTACCCCTTCCTCGCTGTGCGAGCAGACACCCCTCGGAATACTTGGGCGGTAACAGGAGCAGTGCCCCCGTACATCCCCGGCATGGAAGCCGCCGGCGTTCTGGACGAGATCGGCGACCGCGTCATGGCGATGGTGATGCCGAACCGCCCTGAACACGAGCCAGAAGAAGAGCGATGTCGTCCTCCGAAGGCGAAGTGGCCACCATGGTGTCGACGACCGCCTCGCAGAGGTCGTCCAGTGCTACGACGGGCGAGGCAAGGGCGAGACCCAGCCGGTCCAATCCATCGTCGATGTCCCCTCCGCGGGTCTCGATCAAGCCGTCGGTGTACAGGGCGATCACGCTGCCCTCGGACAACTCCACCTCCACCGACTCGAATTCCATCAGTCCAACTCCGATCGGCGGCCCAACCGGTAGATCGGCGAAGGCGACGGTGCCGTCGGGGGAAAGGATCGCGGGGGGAGGATGCCCGGCGCTCGCCATGGTGCAGCGCAGAGTGCTGGGGTCGTAGACCGCGTAGAGACAAGTCGCTCCCACAGTTGTCGATGTGAGACCGGTGTCGTCGGGGCCTTCCCGGGCCATCTCAAGGACGAGCTCATCCAATCGCGAGAGCAGTTCGGCAGGGGGAACTCCCAGGTTCGTGAGCGTATGGACAACCGTACGAAGCCGTCCCATGGCCGCTGCCGCGTTGATGCCGTGGCCGACAACGTCTCCGACCACCAGGGCAACTCTGTCATCGGACAAGGGGATGACATCGAACCAGTCGCCACCCACACCGCCGTGGGTGTCTGATGGCAGATAGCGGGACGCCACCTCGACGGCTCCTTTGCCCCACAGGCGATGCGGCAGCAGATCACGCTGCAGTGCCAGGGCGGCCTCTCGCTCGCGCGTGTACCGAATAGCATTGTCGAGACTCAACGCGGCCCGGTCCGACAGCCCTTCGGCAAGGGCAAGATCGGCCATGGTAAATGGGACTTGGTTCTCCGTACGTACGAAGACGGCCACCCCCAGTACTGCCCCACGCGCCTGAAGCGGGACAATCATCAGGCTATGCATTCCGGTCGCACGAATGACACGCGCCCTGTCCGGATCGTTGTCGAGCCAGGTGCCCGGCGAGGTGTCGAGCAAGGGCTCGAAATGAGATTTCCGCGACTCCAGAACAGCGGTGAACGGGGATGCCGGCGGAACGAATACCGGTTCTCCGCGGTGCCAGAGGGACTCACGCATATCTGAGTGGATGGATTCCGCGCCGGCGCGGTAGAAGACCGGAATGCTGATGTCGGTGGAATTCAGGTGGTTCAGAGGCTCCTGTCCGAGCGCGACAACCTCCGCCAGATCCACCGTGGCGTAGTCCGCCAACGCCGGAACCGCTGTGCTCGCCAATTCCTGAGCGGTGTTGAGAGGATCGAGCGTGGTGCCGATACGCGTGCCTGCCTCGCTGAGCATGTTCAGCCGCTGTCGTGCCCGGCTGTCTTTGATGTTCACAGCCATCGAGCACACACCCACCGCTCGGCCTTCCGCGTCATCAAGGCGGAAGAAGGAGACCGAGAAGCGGGGAGGCTGAGCGTCGGGCGAAGGGCTTGTGCTCGGATCCAGTTCGTGATCGAGGAGGGGCAGGCCCCGCTCCAGGACGTGCCGCAGAGCAGTCTCCAGGAACACGGGATGGTTGGTCGCGACCACATCTGTGATGTGGCGTCCCAGCTCCACATTCGACTTGTAGACTCCCTCGTTGGTGTCGCTGCTGTTGAACCAGACACAGCGCAGATCGCGGTCCCAGACCGCGATACCAATGGGTGAGCTGTTGAAGATCGCGTTCAGCACCGAAGGATTCATATCCGTCGACACCGCCAACTTGCCCGACCACACAAACCAGTCGTTTTCACTGTCGCCGCTTTGAACGGGCGATACCTGGATATCCAGTTTCACTTTCCGCCGGTCACGGCACCTGATGTCCATCGACCCCGACCAGGACCGGGACGCTGCCGAAAGGTTGGCATGCATTGAATTTCGGGGCAGGCCAAACAGGTCTTCCACCGGCCGGTTCACCACCTCTGCGGCTGAGTATCCCCAAATGCGCTCGGCGGCCGGGGTCCACCTGACCACGGTCAGAGCAGCGTTGGTCAGAGCCAGCACCTCGATCGCCTCGCGGTCGGATCCCATTCCAGCGGAAGCCGCAGATCGACAAGTTGAGGCGCAACCATGTGAGCGCGACGGGACAGCCATTATGGCGAACTCCCGACGCCCCGCTCCTCGCCGGTCATCGTAAGAGCGGCAGGAACGGGAACTTCAAGACTCTTGAGCAGTCGCGCAAGCTCTCCGTCCAACTCCACCCCCACACGTGCGATCCGCGAGTCCCCGAAACTGGCGAACTGGGTACTCGGCTGGTCGATACAGAATCGAACGGCCCCGTCCGGATCTTCAATAATGGTAGTCCGCAGAGGCGCGTAGAGCATTGCCGCCGCATCGTGACGGAACATACGCTCGGCCATGCCATGATTTCCCATAAGATATTGCGTGCACCGGGCCTCGTCACCTGCGAGATTCATCATCGCAGTCACATCACTACGCCAATAGATGATGAAATCATGCGGAGCGTTCTCCGCCGTTGCCGTAAGCACGGCGTCCCAGTCGGCATTGTTTTCCTTAAGCGCATCAAAGCGTGCCACGTCCAGCGTCGGCACCGCGGCTTCGTAGCGCTCTCGAAAATCTTCGTAAGATACACCGACATCAACCTGCAGCCGCCGCACCTCGTGTACGACCGCTGGAGCGCTTTCGGATTTTGGCGTCACCACGCCCCCTCACAAGAAGCCCTTGACAGTCGGGCTGACAAGTCTAGCCTGCTTATCACCATCGCGCCTGGCGACTGTTTAGCGGTACCGGAAACAATGGCCGCCGGCCCAGTGTATTGACGCGCAGCACCAGGGTCGTGAAGTGCTGGCGGCGGCCCCGGGCTCGGTGACTTCGGGCCGCATCTTGGGACACATCGTCAGCACAGGCCGTGGTAGGGCAGGTCCGGGATATACGTGCGCCACTCCTCACGGGTGATGTCACGGCCGGCCTTCTTGCAGACGGTGACCGCCAGTGCGTCGGGCGCCAGGTCGACGGACTGGGCGCGGCTGCCGCTGAGGGCGCGCAGCACGCTGCCGTCGAAGGCCATGGCGTCGATCTCCCGGCCGCCCATGTCGAGGGGTTGGCCCAGGGAGAGGCGGGCGTCGACATCCCACAGCTGCACGGTGTCCGTCTCGACGGTGGCGGCCAGCAGAGTGCCGTCAGGGGAGAAGACGGTGTCCGAGAGGTATGCGCCGGAGCGTGTGCCGCCGCGCACGGTGCTGCTGGGCATCCGGGCCAGGCGGTGGCGGACCTCGCTGTCCCACAGCTCGACCCAGCCGGTGGCGCGCACCACGGCAAGGACCTTGCCGTCGGGCGAGTGGGCGAGGTCCACGGTGTCCTCGTTGCCGAAGGCCGCGCGGCGGTTGGTCCGTGTCGCCAGGTCGAGGACGTCGCCCTCGGTGGTGACCAGACGGCGGCTGTCCCGGCTGAACTGGCCGAATCCGTGCTGTCCTTGAGCGAAGCGGTGCACCCGCCTGCGATCTCGGATGTCCCAGACGTCGATGGCACCGCCCTCGCCGGAGGGAACTCCCGCGTAGTCGTTGCTGAAGGCGATATGGCGGTTGTCGCGGGAGATCGTGATCTCGAAGACGTCGCGTTGTTCGGGCACGGGCGCGCGCAGCAGTTCCTTGCGGGCGCGCCGGTCCCACACGCTCACGGACAGACGGAGGTCGCCCCCGGACGGCCGGAAGTCGGTGAAGGCTACGAGGCTGCCGTCCGGGGACAGGGCGCTGACCCGGGTCTGCGCGGCCTCGCCGAGCCCCGGACTTTGCGGCAGCGGCGTACCGCTCTCCTTGCCCGTGCGCGCGTCGAAGACGTGCTGGACGGGAGCGTCGACACCCTGGCGGTAGAGACCGGTCCGGCCGTCCGCGGAGATCGCCGCGCCCTCGACGGCCGGCCCCTGCCCTCCGCCGGACAGGGCGGCTGTCAGGTCGAGCCGGTGGACCTGTTGGGAGCCGCTGTCCAGATAGGTGAGCGTGCTGGACTTCTCGTCCAGGCCCATCCGGAAGCCGCCGCTGTTGCTGCCGTCCTTGTTGCCTGAGCGGTCGGCGAGCCGGAAGAGCGGGACGGAGGAGCCGTCGAGCGCCCAGACGGCGATGGGGTGTTCCTGGGAGGAGGCGAGAGCGTAGTGGCCCCCGGCACTCAGATATACGCTCGCGTTCGTCTCGTCGAGCGTCTCGATCGAGGTACCGGCTCGCGGGAGGCCGTCCGCGGTGGACCAGACGAAGAAGCTCCCGCCGTCCCGCAGACCCAACAGGCTGCCGTCCGCGCTGAAGTCCAGCTCTCCGCCACAGGTGACCCGTACGTCGTCGAAACGACTCGCGGGGCTGGTGCTGGAGAACACGAACCGGGGCTCGGCGTCCCCCGGGCGGATCGCCCACACGGTCAGAGGCTCGCCGCTGCCGCCCGCGGCGCTCTGTGGGCAGGACGCGAAGTGCGTGCCGTCCGGCGAGAGATACATCCCGCTCGACTTCTCCGTCGTCCAGGAGACGAGCCCGGTGGCGGGCGAGAAGAACCGATGGGTGACAGGTGCGTCGGTCGGCGGGCTCTCCTGGACGAACAGGACATGTCCCTGGTTCGACAACTGGTCGGGGCGGAAGCCGGGCTGACGGGGTACTGGCTTGCCGGACGGTTTGCCGTCACGGGTGGACACGAGCTGGTAAGTGCCGGACGTGCCCTTCTTCAGCAGCAGTCGGCCGTCCCTGCTGACCAGGGGCGGAGTGGGTGGATTCACCATGGCGCCGGCCACCGTGAGCCGGGGCTTCGTGACACCCTCCTGCCCCTTGGTCAGATCCCAGAACCTGGTCTCGTCCTCGGTGTAGGTCATGAAGCTGAGGCCGCGCTCCAGGAGCGCCTCACCGTTGTCCGGGGACGAACTGGGCGAGGGCACATCGATCACGCCGGTCTCCTGCTGCGTCGCCGCCGCGCTCAGCGACGACCGCGCCTCCGGTGTCCGCGCGATGCGCCACGCGGCGAGGCTCAGCAGCAGTGCGGTGTCCGGACTGCTGCCACGCAGATTGTCCGCGGCCTGTGCCACGGAGCGGGACGTGGCCTGGTCGCGGCGGAGTTCCGCCTCGGCGCCACGCCGGGCACTCTCCCGGCTCTGGAACCAGGCGACGGTTCCGGCGAGCAGCGCCAGGACCGTCAACGCGGCTGTCACCGAGAGCAGTTGACGTCGACGACGGGCGGCACGGGCGGACCCTTCCCGGGCCGCGTGCAGAAAGCGGAGCTCCAGGGGATTTGGCCGCAGATGGAAGGGCGCCACGGCCAGCCAGTCCAGGAAGGTGCGCAGGGCGGTGCCGTGCGGCAGGTCGTCAGGCCGTTCACCGTGCGCCAGCCACTGGCGGGCGGCGCGCCCCAGAGAACGGTGGACAACGAGGCTCTGGCGGTCGGCGTCGACGGCGTCACGCAGCCTGCTCCAGGCGGGGACGAGCGCGGCGCTGACGGGGCGTACGGAACCGTCCTCTCCGTCGGCCTCCAGGACACCGGCGTCGGCAAGTACGGTGACGGCCGCCTGGATCGCCCGCCGCTCGCTGTCGGGGCGCCCGGCGTACAACTCGTCCTGGCTCGCGGTACGTACGGAATCCTGGGAGCCGTCCACCGCGTCACCGGGGACGACCAGACGTAACAGAAGTTCGTGGGCCGCGAGTTGGGACGCGGGAGGCAGCGAGCCGAAGGCCGCTTCGGCGCGCTCGCCCAGCGGGGGAACGGTCTCGGCGGAGGGCGGCACGTCCTCACGCGAGGTGGCGCGGCGCGCGCCCGCTTCGAGCAGCGCCCGGCGCGGATCGACGGCCTTGCTCGGCCCTCCGATCAGATCGCTGAGCAACTCCTGTGCGGAGGGCCGCAGTTCGGGATCCTTGGCGAGAGCTGCGGCAACCAGTGGGCGGAACCGGGCGGGCACCGCGCCGAGATCCGGGTGGACGGACGCGGTGCGGTGAGCCACCTCACCGAGATGGGCGCCGCGGAACGGTTCGTCACCGCTCGCCGCGAACAACACCACAGCCCCCCACGCGAAGACGTCGGACGCGGTGGTCGCCCGCTTGCCGGACAGGACCTCCGGCGCCATGTAGCCGAGGGTGCCCATGAGCGCGCCGGTGTCCGTGAGGGACATGTCGGCGGCGCGGGCGATACCGAAGTCGATGATGCGGGGCCCGTCCGGACCCAGAAGAATGTTGCCGGGCTTCAGGTCGCGGTGAATCACACCGGCGCTGTGGATCGCGGCGACCGCCGTCGCCGCGCCGATCGCCAGACGCAGTACGGCATCGGGGTCGAGCGGCCCACGCCGCTGGACATGGGCGGTGAGGGTGGGCCCCGGAATGTACTCGCTGACGATGTACGGCACGGCGCCCTCGTGCCCCGCGCCGTTGGCCGGCGGCAGGGCCACGTCCAGGATCCGGGCCGTACAGAAGGGGGCGACCTTCCGTGCCGCCTCGGCCTCCTTGCCGAACCGGTCCCACACGAACTGCGTGGCGTCCCGGCGCAGCGCCTTGACGGCGACCCGCGCGCCGCCCCGGTCGTACGCCTCGTACACCACACCCTGCCCGCCGGACCCCAGCCGCGATGCGATCCAGTAGTCGCCGAGCCGCTCGGGGTCCTCCGGCGTGAGTGGAGTCGTCAACTCGACTTGCCTCCTTGACTGTTGGTGGTGCCGATGGGCGAGCCCGGTAAGACCGACCTGACGCTCTTTTCGAGACGCCCGAGGGTGGGAATTCGGTTGCCGGGGCAGGGACGGAATCGCCTGACGTCGCCGGAGCGGGGTCGCCGGAGCGACGGGCTGTTTCGGATCACGAACAGGATCTACATCGTTCGGGACGCCGACCAGGGTGTCGACAGCACCCGAATCGACGAGGTAAAGCGACTGCACACCGGCCACGGCCGAGGAAGCCGCCTTCGAGAACAGGGGGTTCGCCACCCACGACGACACCGAACGCGCCGCCCGTCTCGACGGATTCGCCGGCGTCTCCGACAACTCCGACTCCACCGGCGACGCCGCGCCCGTATCGGCGCATGAGCTGTCCGCATCCGCTGCAGGGTCCGATCTCCCAGGTCGGACATCCGAGCGCGGAGGCGGCTGCGGCCCGTTCGTCTGGGGCCACCTGGCGGAGAACGACCGGGCTGGTGGCCGTTGATGGCGTAAAGATCGCGTCGGCTCTCCCTAAGACGGTGTCCTATGTGGTGAGGTGGTCGTTGGGTCAGTTATGGGGCGGGGTAAGTGGAGTTGGATTGTTCCGGACGGGTTGTGGGAGATCGCGGAGCCGCTGATCCCGCCGTCGAAGGTGCGGCCGCAGGGCGGCGGGACCCAGGACACGCCTGATGAGACGCTGTTCGCGGCGAACATCTACGTGTTGGTCAGCGGATGCGCCTGGCGGGCATTGCCTCCGTGCTTCGGGATATCGAAGTCGACGGCCCACCGCAGGTTTCTGATCTGGTCAAGAGCCGGTGTCTGGGGCCGGCTCCACGAAGAGATCCTGCACCGCCTCGACGACGCCGGCCTGCTCGACCTCTCCCGGGCCGTCCTCGACTCCGCGCACGTCAGGGCCAAAAAAGGGGCGAACTCACAGGCCCGAGCCCCGTGGACCGGGGCAAACCGGGTTCCAGGATGCACATCCTGTCGGACGCGAACGGACTGCCCCTCCTCGTCGGCCTCTCTGCGGCGAACACCCACGACAGCCTCGCGCTGAAGCCCATGATCGAGGGCCACCAAACGAGACACGACCCCCACCACGGCCGCTACCTCAAACCCCCAGCGCCCGCACGCGGACAAAGCGCACAACGTCCCCCACCTGCGGAAATGGTTACGGGGCAAGCGCATCGGCGTGCGCATCGCCCGCAAGGGAGCCGAGTCCAGCGAACGGTTAGGACGACGGCGATGGGTCATCGAGCGGACCATGTCCTGGCTGACCGGCTACCGCAGACTCAACCACCGCTACGAACGCCACCCCCGCAACTACCTGGCCTTCCTCGGGCTCGCCGCAGCCCTCTGCTGCTACAAACGACTCGTCCGACTCACCACATAGGACACCGTCTTAGGGGCCGAGCCTATGAACGCCGGTCCGGTCGGCCCAAGGCGACCGGATACAGTGCGCGAGACGGCAGCCTGGTCAGGAGGCGAAGCATGACCGACACCAGCGACACCCGGCCCGCCGAGGGCGAAGCGCAAGCGCCGCGGCGGAGCCGACTGCGCCGCCTGATGCGCTACATCCCTCTGATCGCCCCCATCCTGCTCTGGGCCGTGCCCTGCTGGGTGCTCCTGCACACCGGCCAGCACTGGCCGCTGCCGGTCACGCTCGTCGGCACCGCTCTGTTCGCCCTCGGTCTCGTCGGTATGCCGCTCGCGATGGCGCGCGGCCACGGCCGGCGCCAGCAGGATCGGGCGGCGATCGTAGGTGACACCCTGCTGGGCACCAGCTGGGTTCTGTTCACCTGGTCCGTTCTGATCGGCGGCCTCTTGCGGCTCGTCCTGACCGTGGCCGGCGTCGGCGAGGGTCAGGACCGGGCCCGGACCGTCACCTGGGCCGTCCTCGCCGTCAGCGCCGTACTGCTCGGCTGGGGGTACGCCGAGGCCCGTCGCGTGCCGCGCGTGCGCCGGCTCGACGTGCGACTCCCGCGGCTGGGTGCCGGGTTGGACGGCCTCCGGGTCGTCCTCATCACTGACACCCACTACGGCCCGCTCGATCGCGCTCGCTGGTCGGCGCGGGTGTGCGAGACGGTGAACACTTTGGAAGCCGACCTGGTCTGCCACACCGGCGACATCGCGGACGGCACCGCCGAGCGCCGCCGCGCCCAGGCGATGCCACTCGGTACCGTGCGGGCAACCCGGGCCCGCGTGTACGTCACCGGGAACCACGAGTACTACAGCGAGGCCCAGGGCTGGGTCGACCTGATGGAGGAGCTGGACTGGGAGCCGCTGCGCAACCGCCATCTCCTGCTCGAACGTGGCGGCGACACCCTCGTGGTGGCCGGCGTGGACGACGTCACCGCCGAGTCCTCCGGCCTGGCCGGACACCGAGCCCACCTCGCCGGAGCCCTGGAGGGCGCCGACCACAATCTGCCCGTCCTGCTCCTGGCCCATCAGCCCGCGTTCATCGACCGGGCCGCGGCGGGCGGTGTCGACCTCCAGCTCTCCGGACACACCCACGGCGGCCAGATCTGGCCCTTCCACCACCTGGTCCGCCTCGACCAGCCCGCCCTCGCCGGACTCAGCCGCCACGGCGCCCGCACGCTCCTCTACACCAGCCGCGGCACCGGCTTCTGGGGCCCGCCGTTCCGCGTCTTCGCCCCCAGCGAGATCACCCTGCTCGTACTCCGGTCCCCGCACCCCACCACCTCGCCCTAGGGTCTGTCGTTTGGATCTTGCCGGGCTCGCGGTCCCTGGAGCCGCGCCTCGCCTCGTTGTCGTCGGTCGCCATGGCTCCGCCATGACTCGCTCCTCCGCCTTGCGATCCACGACACCAGACCCCGCTCCCTGATCCGGCCTGATCCAAACGACAGACCCTAGCCTCAGCCGCATCACGAGGCATCAAGGCCACCTTTGGCCTTTCGGCTTCATTCAGGGTGGGGGCAGCGCGGTGCGGCCTGGATCCTGGAACATCGGTGCCGAGTCGCTGGCGGTCGCGACAGGCCATTCGCGCAGGTCAGCGGCGTCGCCCCGTCGGCCCTTGCCGCCTTGACAGGGTCCGACCTGCCCGACAGTACGCCTGACACACCATCAGAACGAGCGTCACGAGCGTCATTTCAGCGTCAAGATATCGCCCGTAACGCTCACACCGCACATAATGCCCACTCAAAAAACCGCAGGTCAGTCGTCCTTCTTCACCGGCTCCAGGATCGCCACGCACTCGACGTGGTGCGTCATCGGGAACAGGTTCAAGGGACCGCCCACCTTCTGGGTGGGATACACGAACGACCAGCACGATCCGGGTATCGGTTCAATCTCCCGCTGACGGACGACTACCTGCTAACGATCAAGGCCCCGCCCATCCCGAGCTCCCCGCCCCGGTCGCACGCCAGCCCCGTGACCTGCAACCTCAAGTTAAAAAGGCTGACTTCCAACACGGCCTGGCAGTCCTGGATCTCACTCCTGCTCACTCCGGGTGGCTGCTGAAGGCCGCTCAAGAACCTGCTTCGCAGACCGGACCCACTGCGACACAGAGATCGCTGGGGAGCGTCTGGGGAGAACCGACTGTGTTACCGGGCACGAGCCTGAAAGACGCCGAAAGAGACATCCCTGCGGATCAGAGGCTAGATTCACGGCAAAACCGCAGGTCAGCCCGACCTTCTGGACAACTTCATGACGTACGTCCGGGGATCGTCGGCCTCGACGATCCCGGGGAGCGAGCCGCCTTCACACAAGGGCGTGGCGTAGCGGGTCGCAGGGACCTCTTGCAACACTTTCCAGGCCATCCATCTCTTGTCTTGCACTCCGCGACCACCGTCGGCCTTGCCAAGGTTACGACGGACGCTCCGGCCTCCCGCATGATCGAGGCAACGAGCCGCTGCCGGCCCGCTCCGCGGCGCTAATCGATCCCTTCCGCTGCGACAGCGAGGGCTTCGCGCAGGGTCGTCTCCAACTCGGTCTCCGCTGACGTGCGTTCACCTCGCGCGTGGTCGCCGCGCCAGGCGTAGTGTTCGACCGCCGCGCGCAGGGCCGCGTTGAACATCGCCGCACGGATCGTCACGCGCAGGTCGGCGGGCGGCAGTCCGGCCCGCTCGGCGAGGGCGCGGGCGAAGGCCGGCTCGGCCTCGTCGTAGGTCTGGAGCCAGACGGCGCGCAGTCCGGGTTCAGTCCGGGTGAGCCGGACCAGGGCGCCGACGGTGGTGCGGTCGGGGCCGCCGGCGATGCCGGGCGCCGCCACGAGCCATCGGCCCACGGCCTCTTCCAGGGACTGCCCGGGCGGCCACTCGCGCAGGAAGGCGGCGATCGTGTCGATGCCTTCGGAGAACAGCGGTGTCACGCAGCTCTCCTTGCTCGGGAAGTAGCGCCACACGGTGCGCGCCGACAGCCCGACGGCCCTGCCGATCTGCTCTCCGGTCGTGGACGTGACGCCCTGGGTGACGAACAGGTCCACCGCGGCCCGGGCGATCTCCCGTCGGATCTCGGTCTTGCGCGCCTCGGTCAGGGGCGGTCGTCCCGTACGGCCATGGGGTGCGGTCATCGGTTCCTCCTGCTCCGTCGTTCGTGCGATCGAGCTCTCGGAGATCTTCCCTCACGTCTTTATGTCACTCAGAGACAATAAGTCGTACGGTGGTGGCACCAGGGGCCGATCGGAGCCCCACACGACGAGGAACAGGAGAACCACGTGGCCGGCACATTCGACGGACGCGGCGTCATTGTCACCGGAGCGGGATCGGGGATAGGCCGCTCCACCGCCCTGGCCTTCGCCGCCGAGGGCGCCCGGGTGCTGATCGCGGACCTCAACGCCGGGGGCGCCGCGTCGACGGTCGAGGCCATCGAGAAGTCGGGTGGCACAGCCGTCGCCGTCACCGGCGACCTGGGCGAGCAGGCCGTCGTGGACCAGGTGACGCGGACCGCGATCGAGCGCTTCGGCAGCGTGGACGTCCTGGTGAACAACGCCGGGATCATGGACGGGATGACAGCGCTGGCGGATGTGACCGACGCGGAGTGGGAGCGTGTCCTCCGAGTCAACCTGACCGCGCCCTTCCTGCTCACCCGCGCCGTGCTGCCGCACATGCTGGCGGCCGGCGAGGGCGCCATCGTCAACACCGCCTCCGAGGCCGGCCTGCGGGGCAGCGCGGCGGGCGCCGCATACACGGCCTCGAAGCACGGCGTGGTGGGACTGACCAAGAACCTCGCGGTGATGTACCGCAAACAGGGCATTCGCGCGAACGCCATCGCCCCGGGCGGCACCGCCACCGGCATCGTCCACAGTGCCGACCCGGCCGCACACGGCCCCTCGGCACTCGGCCCCCACTTCGTCAACCTCGGTCGCCTGGCTCAGCCCGAGGAACAGGCCGCAGCCATCCTGTTCCTCGCCTCGGACGCGGCGAGGAACATCAACGGAGCGATCCTGCCGGTGGACGACGGATGGGCCGCGGTGTGATGGCGACGGGTCTCGCTACCAGCCGGCCTTCACCCCGTTGTAGGCCTTGCGGCAGTCGGCGTTGGTGGCCTCCACGGCGAGCTTCTGTGCGACGTTCTGCCAGACCTTCTTGGCCACCTTCTCCAACTCCCGTGTCGCGGCGGGGATGTTCGGGGCGTACTTCCTGATCGTCCCGATGGCGGAGGTGGTGAACTTGTTGCACACGGGTCCGGCGGCGTTCCGGTAGCGGGTGTCCAGGTCCGTGGCCACCGCCTGGCCGTTCCTGGTGGCCCAGTTGTTCCAGGCAGCGCACGCGTTCTCGGTGAAGGCCCGCTGGTCGGCCTCGCTCAGCTTCCCGACCTCGTCCAGCATGGCGCTCTGGACCTTGTCGGGGACCGTGAAGTCCGCGACGGGGAACTTGTCGAGGGTGGTGAGCAGCGCTTCCTGACACGCGGGCGGCAGCGGAGCCGCCTGCGCGGAGGCGGGGACGGCCAGGGTCGAGGCGGACAGGAGAACCGCGGTGAGGACGGCGCTCCGGACGGTACGGGTACGCGAAAGGGTCATGGGGATGGTGCTCCTTGTGCGAAGAATGTGATGGCCGGGCGACGGATCATCGCCCGGTTGCAGAACGATCTCCGGCTCCCGCAGGTCACGGCGGCCGTCAGGCCGGACGGCCGGTGGCCCGCCGGTCAGTTGGGCCGTACGCGCTGTGCGACCGCGCCGGGAGTGCGTCGCGGGTACGCCGGCGGAAGACCATGAACGCGGCCAGCGCCGCCCCCAGGAGCCAGAGCGACTGGATCGCGAGGCCCTGGGCCACCGGCGCGGTGGAGAAGGCCGCGGACATGCTGGCCTGCACGGCTCCGTACGACGGCAGGAAGCGCACGACGGCGCTGTCCGACCCGGAGCTGGACAGGGGGTTCTGCAGGGCGACGTCGATGATGCTGATCATCAGGATGGCGAACATCCCCTCCACCTCGCGGCGGAGCACCGAGCCGAACACCACTCCGAGCGCGCCGTAGGTCAGGGCCGCGCAGAACAGCGCGGCGGCGAGCATGAGGGGCTGTCGGGGGGACCAGGCGAAGCCGGCGGCGGCCGTGGCGTATGCCGCGACGGCGGCGCAGACCAGGGTGAGCGCGGAGAGTTTGGCGAGGACCAGGTGATGACGCGGGTACCCCGCCATGGCCAGGCGCCGGTCGAAGGCACCGCCCGTGAAGGTGGCGGCGAACATCATGAACCCGGCGATCAGGGTGACCGCGTTCAGCGCGCCGGTGATCTGGGTGAGGTGATTGCCGGGCGGGGTCAGCACCTCGCCCGTGGCCCGCAGCCGGAACGGTGCCGGCCGGTCGGGAATGGTCACGTAGGCCAGGGCGATCCACACCGGGATGTACAGCACCACCAGCAGCATCGCGAACCGGTTGCGGGCGTGACCGATCAGCGCGTACCGGGAGGCCGTGGTGAACAGGGACCAGTGTCGCCTCATGCGGCCGCCTCCGAGTACCGGTCCTGGCGCTGGAGGCGCCCGTCCTCCAGGCGCCACAACTGGTCCAGCCGCTCGGTGTCGTACGCGAGGTGCGAGACGACCAGCACCGAGCGTCCGGCGTCGCGCAGCCTTGTCGCCAGTTCCCAGAAGCGCAGGTACGTCTCCCAGTCGAAGCCCTGGTAGGGCTCGTCGAGCAGCAGCACGTCCGGGTCGTGCATGAGCGCGAGGGTCAGGTTCAGCTTCTGCCGTGAGCCGCCGCTGAGCAGACCCGCGCGCTGGTCGAGGTACTCGGTGAAGGCCAGGGTCTCCATCACTTCCTCGGCTCGCCGCAGGTCCGCCAGTCCGAAGGCGTGCCGGAACAAGTCCAGGTGCTGGCGGACGGTGAAGGAGTCGTCCAGGACCACGGACTGCGGGCAGTAGCCGAACCTGCCGTTGTGGTGCACCGAGCCCCGGTCCGGCCGGAGTTCACCGGCGAGGATCCTCAGCAGCGTCGTCTTGCCGGCGCCGTTCTCGCCGACGATCCCGGCGAGGACCCCGGGCCGCAGTTGGAGGCCGGCGCCCCGGAGAACGGCGTGCTGCCGGTAGGAGTGGTGCACATCTGTGACGTCCATCGCGCTGCTCCGTCGTGCCAGGTCTTCCGGATGGCCACGGAAGCGGTACGCGTCTTCCGATGGGCGGCGGAACCGGGCCGCCCGTGCCCAACGAGCAGGCAGCGCAACGGAAACGGCGCCGGGAGCGGTTCCGTTCCACGGCGTCAACCCGCCGCATACCGCGTCACACGTGCGGCGGCTTCGCCGGCGGAAACAGATTTCGGGGCGCCCGGGGCGGCTAGCGTGGCCACCCCCGGCAGTCCGGTCCACGTGGGATGCCGGAGAAGTCACGCACGCACAGGGAAGATCGGTCGGTCATGCGGAGAACATGCGTCATCGGCGCCGGCCCGTCAGGCCTGGCCGCGAGCAAGGTCCTTGCCTCGCGGAACGTTCCGTTCGACTGCTTCGAGGCCGGGTCGGGCGTCGGCGGACTCTGGCGGTACGGCAACGACAACGGCATATCGGGGGTGTACGCGTCCCTGCACGCGAACATCTCGAAGGAGAGCATGTCCTTCTCCTCCCTGGCCATGCCGGAGACCGGTCCGGTCTTTCCGCACCACAGCGTGGTCCTGGCCTATCTGGAGGACTACGCCGCGTCGTTCGGTCTGCACCGCCACATCGTGTTCGGCACGAGGGTCACCTCGGTGCGGCCCCTGGACGGCGGCTGGGAGGTGGTCTGCCGGCGCCGTGGCGGCGTGGCCGAGGAGACGCGGCGCTACACCGAGGTCGTGGTGGCCAACGGGCACCACTGGGATCCGCGTTTCCCGGCCCCCGCCGTGCCCGGCGCCGAGGAGTTCGGGGGGACGGCGATCCACTCGCACGACTACCGCACCCCCGACCCGTACGCCGGCCGGCGGGTGCTGGTGATCGGCATGGGCAACTCCGCGTGCGAGATCGCGGCGGAGGTCTCGCGTACGGCGGCGCGGACGTTCCTCTCCGCGCGCGACGCGGCCCATCTGTTCCCCAAGATGCTGCTGGGCCGTCCGGCGGACCATCTGGCGTGGAGCCCGCTGTCCGATCTCCCGCGGTTCCTCAAGGATCCGGCGTTGCGGCTCCTCCTGCGGTTCACCTGCGGTGCCCCGGCCCGTTACGGGCTCCCCGAACCGGTCCGCGGACCGCTCGCCGGCCACCCCTCCACCTCCGACGAACTCCTCGCCCAGCTCGCCCGGGGCGCGGTCACACCGAAGCCCGGCGTCAGTTCCTTCGGCCGGGACACTGCGGTCTTCGGGGACGGCAGCCGTGAGGCGGTGGACGCCGTGGTGTACGCCACGGGCTACAGGATCTCCTTCCCCTTTCTTGAACCCTCCGTTTTCGCCGCCCCGGACGGCCGCACGGAGCTCTATCTCCGCACGGTCCCGCCCCGCGTCCCCGGGCTCTACTTCATGGGGCTCGCGCAGCCCTCCGGTGCGGCGTTCCCGCTGCTCGAACCGCAGGCGGAATGGATCACCGAGCTGATCGAGGGCGCGGTCGCCCTGCCGTCGCCGGCGGACATGGCGCGGGCGATCGCGCGCGAGTGGCGCCGCCATCGCAAGACGTACGTGTCCACCTACCGCCACGGGATCGAAATTGACTTCCGCTCCTACCGAAGAGCCCTCCACCGGGAACGCCGAGCAGGCAGGCGTCGCGCACGCGGCGCCGTCCCTGCCCTGCCCGCCGTGGCCCGCCCCGCCCCGGCGGCCGACGCCCTGTGATCCGCTCAGCGAGGTGTTCCACCGGATGTCCGGCACGCACCAGTTGGCGGTGGGGTGGGCGGTGCGCTTCCGTGGGGAGCCGCCTTCACCGGACGTCCTGCGCCAGCACGTACGAGCCGGACTGGCGGACCTTCCGACGCTGACCCACCGTGTCGAGGAGGGGCTGGGGCCTCGTCCCTGCTTCGTGCCCGTCCCGGACCTCGACCTGCGCCAGCATGTGCGCGAACTGCTCATGACGGATCCCCGGGAGCGGTGGCAGAACTGCCTGGGGGAAGTGCTGGCGCGACCACTGCCGGCCGCGCCCCGCCCGCCCTGGGATCTCTGGCTGATTCACGGGTGCACCGGTACCACCGGCACCACCGGCCCGCCCGAGTACGTGCTGGTGTTCCGCATCCACCACGCTCTGGAAGACGGCGCGGGGCACCACTACGTACTGCGGACGCTGTTCACCCCGCGCGTGCCGGCGCAAAGGCCGCACGGTGTCCGGGACTCGTCTGCGCCCGCCGACAGCGGGGGGCGGGTCTCCTCCCGTGCCGTGCTGGGCATCATGGGCGACGTCGCCGGAAGCCTGCGGGGCAGCGGCACCTGGTCGGTGCTGCGCCGGCCGCCGACGGGGAAGCTCGCCACGGCCGTCGGGACCGTGCGGACCCCGCGGCTGCTCGCTCTCTCCCGGGCCCTCGGTACCGACGTCAGCGCGGTCTTCCTGACCGCGCTGACCGGGGCGATGCGGGCTGTCGCCCTGGCCGAGGACGAACGTCCGGCGCCCCTCACACTCCTGTGGCCCGTGTCGGTCCGGACCGGCGGCGAACGGGGCGCGGTGGGCAACTTCCTCACCATGGTGCGTCTGCGGCTGCCCTGTGAGGAGCCCCTTCCTCCGCGCCGACTCGCCTCTCTCTCAGGTCAGTTGGAGCCCGGACGCGTCGAGCGGAGGATGCACACCACCCGCGCTCTCATGCGGCGCGCGCCGCGTCCGGTGAGCCTCGGCACGCTGCGGCTGCTCATGCGTCCGCGCCACGCCTCCCTCACCGGCACCTACTTCCCCGCGGCCCTGCCACAACCGGTCCTCGGTGAGGCACGGTTGGACGGCGCGCTCGGGCTGGGCGCTCCCCTGCCCGGTCAGCTCTGCCATCTGACGCTGCTCAGGTACCGGGCCGAGTGCACGCTCTCCGTCGTCCACGACACGGCCTTCCCCCGCGGGGCCGACCTCCCGGAGCTGTGGCTGACGGCCCTGGCAGAACTCGAAGCGACGGTCTGACAGGGACGGCGAGTGCCGCGACCCGCGCCGCGAGAGCGTGCTCACACCGGCGCGAGGGTTTTCTCCAGTTCATCCACGGCCTGCTCCCACAGTTCAGGAAGCAACTCCCCGAGCGGAAGGGCGCGGTCGGCCACGAAGGACGTCTCGGTCCAGTCGCCGAAGAACGAAAGGCCCACTCCGAAGAGGTGCCCGGGCACGAGCAGGGGGAGGAGGGCGACGCCGGTCACCCGGCCGTCCCCCAGGCTTCCCTTGTCGGCGACCGGCATGGACGTGGCCATGACGTCGGTCACCCGCGGGGAGAGCATCCTTCGCAGGTACCACTCGGTCGGGCGGTCCGGCATGTAGCGGACAAGGTCCTGAATGGCCTGCCGCCAGGTCTCGCCCCGCAGTCTCCGGGTCGTGGCCATGACGTGCTCCAGCCGCCGCAGGGGCGAGTCGCCGTCCCGGGATCCGGTCCCGCGCTCCGGGGCGGCCCGCACGGGCAGCTCCAGCGGCAGGGCGAAGCACCGGTTGCCCCAGGTCTGTTCCTCGTCCGAGCGGCGTGCGTCGACGGGCAGCAGCGCCCTCACCCGGGGAAGCGGTACGCCGGACCGGGCCGACCAGACCGACAACGCCCCGGCGAGCGCGGCCAGATGGACGTCGTGGGCCGATCCGCCATGTGCCGCGGCGATCCGGCGGAGGGCGTCCGTCGGTACGCGGCCCCGCCACAGCCGCCGCTCTCCCGTGGGGACGACGGGGACGGCCGGGCGGTGGCCGCGAACGGCGAGGGAGCCGGCCAGGAAGATCGTGGACAGCCCGACCGCCGTGGCCACCCGTCGGGGCAGACCGGCCGGGCGGCCCTTCCTCGGCACCGGGCGGGCCGATGGCTCCCCCTCGCCCAGCAGGGCCCGGAAAGTCATCGCGGCGGCCGAACCGTCCTGGCAGGCGTGGTGGAAGCGGTAGCACACGGCGTACTCGTCAGGGATATGGCCGTGGACCAGCCAGATCCCCCAGTAGGTGCCGGGCGCGAACGGCGCGTCGAGCGCGGTGCGCAGGGCGGCGTCCCACCCCGCGAGGTCCTTCGCGACCACCTCGTGGACGTGCCGGTCGACGGTGAAGTCCGCGTCCGGCCGCCACCGGGGGCGCCGGGAGCCGCCCTCGACCCGGCTCGTGAGCAGAGGCAGCCGGCCCAGGCGAGAGCCCACGTACGCGCGGAAGTCCGCCAGGCTCGGGGGCGGACCGCTCAGATACGCGACACCGCCGGCGTCCCAGCGGACGTCGGGGTGGCGGCGCTCCATGCCGAGGAACGCGCGGTCGACCGAGTGGGTGGGGTGGCTGGGGAGGGGAACGGACCGCGTTGACGGATCGGACACGGGCATCGGGGAGCTCCAGTTCGTGCCAGGGGACGGACAGGCGGGCGAGGTCTCCCGACCGGGACGGACCACCGGTTGGAAGGGCCGCCGGTCGGACGGACCACCGGCCGGAAGGACCACCGGTCGGAGGCCGCAGCGACGCCGAACGCGTCACGGGCCTGAATAGACACGGTTTATATCCGGCCACGGTGATCGGTCGTGCTCGCCCGCGGCCCGCGACGTACGCGCTCCCCTCCGCCCCACCGGGCTCGACGCCCGGCACAGGCCGCCGGCGGGGACGCGGAGCCGCCCCGGACCGCCCGCCGTCCACCGCCCGCGAGATCACCCGAAAGGGGGACGGTCCGCCGGGCGGCCCGCCCCTTCCCGGCTCCTTGCGCCGCGAGCCGTCCGGGACACACACGAACCGTGGCGTGGGTACTTCATTCGGGTGAGCCGGTGGAATCGAGGGCTCCATCACCGACCACCGTCTGACACTGTGTGCCGTGCGCCAGTGGTCATCAAGCCCGGGAGATGCCTGAGCGGCCCCCGGCGGGGCCGGAGGTGGTCCTGTCCCTTTCAGAGCCCTTGGAGCCAAGGTCATGCACGTCGCCCTCACCGGCGCCACCGGATTCCTCGGACTGCGCCTGCTGCGCCGTCTGCTCGACACCTACCGGTCGGTGACGGTCCTGGTCCACGCGGGGTCGGGTGACGCGCTGCACCGCATCACCCGGTTCTTCGTACTGACCGGCGTGCCCGAGGCGTTCGTCGCCGAACTCCCCGGCCGGCTGCGGGTGGTGGAGACCGAGTTGGAGCGACCCGGGCTGGGGCTGTCCAGGCGCGTGTTCCAGGAGTTGGCCGACGGTCTGGGCGCGATCTGGCACAGCGCGGGCAGCATCAACCTGGAGGGAGACCTTCCCGAGTTGCGCCGGACCAACGTCGAAGGAACCCGGCACGTACTGGAGTTGGCCGCCGCCGGACGCGAGAGACCCATGGTCCACCACGTGAGTACCGCTTTCGTCGCCGGAAGCCGGCGTGAAGGGGTGGCGTACGAGGACGAGTTGGACGACACGTACGGCTTCGAGAACGCCTACGAACGCTCCAAGTACGAGGCGGAGGTGCTGATCCACGCGTGGTCGCGCGAGCACCGCCGACCGGTCGTGGTGCTGCGGCCGAGCATCCTCGTCACGGATCTGCCTCCGCACCCGGAACTGCCCTCGCATCCGCTTCAGGTCGTCGAGCGGATCCTGCGCGACGCGCGACGCACCGCCCACCCCGGAAGCCCGGGCCACGACGGCGACGGACCCGACGACCCCCGCGTCCGGTTGGTGGGTCATCCGCACGGCCGGCTGAACCTGATGCAGGTGGAGCACGCGGCCGAGGTCATGGTGCGGCTGGCCGGCCGGACGCCCTCGGGCGGAGTCGACACGTACCACGTCGTCCACGACCGCGACGTGCCCGTGCTGACGGTCAAGACCCTGCTGGAACGCCTGATCGAGGTGTCGATCGACCTGGTCGCCACGGCGCCGGACGACCCGTCGGCGCTGGAGGCGCTGGTGGACTTCTACCCGGGTCTGACGGCCTACCTGACCCACCGGCGGCGCTTCGACGACACCCGGGTCCGGGCCCTGTTCGGGTCGTCGGCGGCCTCCGGCCGGGTGGACCTCGACTACCTGTGGTCCGGCCTGGCCCCGAGGGGCCGGGTTCCCGCCGGGCCGTCGCCCACCGCCGCCTTCCCGTCCGCCCGGTACGCCTGATCCGCACGTCTCTCTCCCGCAGGAGCCCCTCCTTGTCCGTCCTCTCCACTCCCGTCGCCCCCGCCGCGGCCCCGCCGGTCTTCTCCCCCGAGGAGATCGCCGCCCGGGCCCGGCGGATCCGGGAACCCGTACACATCGTCAGCGGGCCGACCGGCCGTGAACTGGGTCTGGCGGCCGGTCCCTTACCCGACGGCCCGGTACTCGGGACACTGCCGCCGCTCTACCCCGAGTGGCTCGGCGGGCGCACCTTCTGCGAGGCGCACGGCGTCCGTTTCCCTTATGTGGCGGGCGAGATGGCGAACGGCATCGCGACCACCCGGATGGTGTCAGCGATGGCCCGGGCGGAGATGCTCGGGTTCTTCGGCGCCGGCGGCCTGGCGTACGCCGATGTGGAACGGGCCGTGCACGCGCTGGCCGGGGAGCTGCGGTCCCGTTCGAACTGGGGCGTGAACCTGATCCACTCACCGGCCGAACCCGCGCTGGAGTTCCGCGTCGCCGAGCTGCTGCTGCGCAGCGGTGTGCCCCGGATCTCGGCGTCGGCGTTCATGGAGCTCACCCCGGCCGTCGTGCTGTGCTCGGCCCGGGGACTGCGCCGCGGCGCCGACGGCGCAATCGTCCGGCGCACGCGGATGCTCGCCAAGGTCTCCCGGCCCGAGGTGGCCGAGAGGTTCCTCTCGCCCGCCCCGGCCGCGCTGCTGGACCGGCTCGTCGTCCAGGGGAAGCTGACCCCGCAGGAGGCGGGCCTCGCGGCCCTGGTGCCGGTGGCCGAGGACATCACCGTGGAGGCCGACAGCGGAGGTCACACCGACAACCGGCCGTTGTCGGCCCTGCTGCCGAGGATCGCCCTGCTGCGCGACACACTGTGCCGGCGGTTCGGCTACCGCCGCCCGGTCAGGATCGGCGCGGCCGGCGGCCTGGGCACTCCGGCCGCGGTGGCCGCCGCCTTCGCCCTCGGCGCGTCCTACGTCGTCCTCGGATCGGTGAACCAGACGGCCACCGAGGCGGGGCTCTCCGAAGAGGCCAAGGAGATGCTCTGCGAGGCTGATGTCGCCGATGTGGCCATGGCGCCGGCGGCGGACATGTTCGAGCTGGGTGTCACGCTGCAAGTGCTGTCCCGGGGGACGATGTTCGCCCAGCGGGCCGGCAGGCTCCACTCGGCCTACCGGGCACACGGTTCGCTGGAGGAGATCCCGCCCGCGGTGCGCGCCGCGATCGAACGGGACGTGCTGCGCGCCTCGTTCGACGAGGTCTGGCAGCACACGCGCGCGTTCTGGGAGCGGCGCGATCCTTCGGAGATCACGCGTGCGGAGGCCGATCCGAAGCACCGTATGGCGCTGGTCTTCCGCTGGTACCTGGGCAGTTCCAGCCGGTGGGCGATCACCGGCGAGACGGCCCGGCGTACCGACTACCAGATCTGGTGCGGGCCGGCGACGGGGGCGTTCAACCGCTGGGTCGCTGGCACATTCCTGGCCGAACCGGCGAACCGGTCCGTGGTGCAGATCGCGCTCAACCTGCTCGAAGGCGCCGCGGTGCTCACCCGCGCCCATCAACTGCGCACCTATGGAGTTCCGTTGCCGTCCGAGGCGTTCGTCTACACCCCGCGCGTGCTGGCATGAGCGGCCCCGGCGCCCCCGAGGCGTCAACCGCGGGCGTTCAACTCGGAGATGACGATGCGCCAGTTCGTATCCGTGGGCAGGTGCCCGTCGCCGTGGTCGGTGTCGGCGCCCTGGTGCCCGGCGCGACGGACGCGGCAGGCTACTGGCGGATCCTGACCGGCGGCCGGGATCTGATCACCGAAGTGCCCGCCTCCCGCTGGCTGGTGACGGACCATTACGACCCCGATCCGGCCGCACCCGACAAGACGTACGCCCGCCGTGGCGCCTTCCTGCCGGAGGTGGACTTCGACCCGTTGGCGTACGGCGTGCCGCCCGCCAACCTGTCTTCGACGGACACCTCCCAACTGCTCGCCCTGATGGTCGCCGACCAGGTGCTGACCGACGCCGGCGGTCTGTCGGGCATGGACCGGGACCGGGTCGGCGTCGTCCTCGGCGCGGCCGCCCTGGAGCTGCTCCCGCACATGTATGGGCGCGCGCATCGCCCGGTGTGGCTGAAGGGGCTGCGGGAGAGCGGTCTCGCCGAGGCCGAGGCGCAGGCCGTGTGCGACCGTATCTCGGCGCACTTCGGTCCATGGCAGGAGTCGACCTTCCCGGGCCTGCTCGGCAATGTGGTCGCGGGCCGGATCGCCAACAGGTTCGACCTGCACGGCATCAACCACACCACCGACGCCGCCTGTGCCAGCTCCCTGGCCGCACTGTCCACGGCGGTCGGTGAGCTGACGCTCGGGCGGACCGACCTGGTGATCAGCGGCGGTGTGGACACCGGGAACGACATCGGGATGTTCCTGTGCTTCTCCAAGACGCCCGCGCTCTCCCGCACCGGTGACTGCCGTCCGTTCTCGGACGCGGCGGACGGCACCATGCTCGGCGAGGCGGTCGTCATGTACGCACTGAAGCGGCTGTCCGACGCGGAGCGGGACGGTGACCGGATCCACGCGGTGATCCGGGGCATCGGCACCTCGTCCGACGGTAGGGGTACGGCGATCTACGCGCCGCTTCCCGACGGTCAGGCACGGGCTCTGCGACGCGCATACGAGGACGCGGGCTACGGTCCGCAGACGGTGGAGCTGGTCGAGGCCCACGGGACCGGCACGAAGGCCGGGGACACCGCCGAACTCACGGCGCTGCGCGAGGTGTTCGAGGCTTCGGGACGCGACGACGGGCAGTGGTGCGCGATCGGATCGGTCAAGTCGCAGATCGGCCACACCAAGTGCGCCGCGGGCGCGGCGGGGCTGCTGAAGGCGGTCATGGCCCTGCACCACAAGGTGCTGCCGCCGACCATCAAGGTCGACCGGCCGGTGCCGGCGGCAGCCGCCCCGGACGGCCCGTTCTACGTCAACACCGAGGCCCGGCCGTGGGTGCGGTCCGCCGCTCATCCGCGCCGGGCGTCGGTGTCGAGCTTCGGCTTCGGGGGCAGCAACTTCCACGTCACGCTGGAGGAGTACGTGCCCTCGGGCACCCCGGCCCGGGTGCCGCCGCGCCATCGCTCCGCACCGAGCGAACTCGTCCTGTTCAGCGGCGCGTCGCCGTCCGACCTGGTGCCGCCGGAAACGTATGGCGACCGTCCGCTGGCCGCGCTCGCCCGGGAGAGCCACAGCGCGTTCTCGCCCACCGATCCGGTGCGGCTGGCCGTCGTCGCCACGGACACCGGGGACCTGAGGGAGAAGTATGCGCGGGCCCTCGCACTGATCCGGCAGCGGCCCGGCACGGCGTTCGCGGCACCGAACGGCGTCCGGTACGCGTGCGGGGATCCCGTGCCCGGCCGACTCGCGTTCCTGTTTCCGGGGCAGGGATCCCAGTACGTGGGGATGGGCGCCGGCCTCGCGATGCTGTCACCGGCCGCCCAGGCCGTGTGGGACCGGCTGGGCGGCACCAGGTTCGACGGGCGGTCCCTGCACCGGCTGGTGTTCCCGCCGCCCGCCTTCGCCGACGAGGAACGCGCGGCCCAGGCCGCGCGTCTGGCCGCAACCGAGTGGGCGCAGCCCGCGCTCGCGGTGCACGCGCTCGCCTCGCTGGCCGTACTGCGGGGTCTGGGGCTGCGACCGGACTGCGTGGCGGGCCACAGCTTCGGTGAGCTGGTGGCGCTGCACTGCGCGGGTGCCATGGACGCCGATACGCTGGTCGCTCTGGCCCGCAGGCGCGGTGAGCTGATGCGGGACGTGGCCCGCGTACCGGGCGCGATGCTGGCCGTGGCGGCGGACCGCGAGCACGTGGCGGCGGTGCTGGACGGTGGCGAGTTCGGCGACATCTGGCCGGCCAACCTCAACTCCCCGCTCCAGGTGGTGCTTTCGGGTACGGGAGAGGCTGTCGCGCGCGCCGAGAAGGCGTTCGCGGCAGAGGGTGTCGGCACACACCGGCTGACCACTTCGACCGCTTTCCACAGCCCGCTGGTCGCCCCGGCCGGTGAGCCGCTCGCCGCGTTCCTGCGCACGGTCCCGCTCACGGAGCCCCGGATCGAGGTGTACGGCAACGCGGACGCGGCACCGTACCCGTCGTCGCCCGACGAGGTACGCCGCCGGATCGCCGGCCATCTGGCCTCACCTGTGCTCTTCCAGGACCAGATCGAGGCGATGTACGCGGCGGGGGTGCGGACCTTCGTCGAGGTCGGCGCCGGCACCGCGCTGACCGGCCTGGTCGGACAGATCCTGGGTGACCGCGAGCACGCGGCCGTCCCCGTGGACCGGGCGGACCGGTCCGGGGTCGGCGCCCTGCACACCGCGCTCGGTGAACTCGCCGTACGGGGTGTCCCGTTGGACTTCGATTCCCTCTGGGCGCCGTACGCCGCGCCCGAGACCTCAGTGAAGGAGCGCAAGCCCCGGATGACCGTGCAGATCAGCGGAGCCAACTACGGTCAGCTCTACCCGCCCCGCGCGGAGGCCGCCGCACCGCAGCAGCCGCCCACTCCGGAGCCGTCGGCGTACGGGACAGCGCCCGTCCTGGAACCGGAGCCCGCGTACGACCCCGTGACCGCGTACGGCGCCGAGCCCGAGCCCGAGCCCGATGCCGGCGTCGGCGTCGGCGTCGGCGTCGGCGTCGGCGTCGGCGTCGAGTGGTACGCCGCGGTGGAGAGCGTCCAGCGGCAGACGGCGGAGGCGCACGCGGCCTGCCAACGCATGCTGACCGAGAGCCATATGGCTTTTCTGCGGATGACCGAGACGACCCTGGCCGCGATGCTCGGGGCACAGGGCGTCGCCGCCGTACCCGACGCCTTGGCTCCCCCGGCGGCGATCGGCGTTCCCGGGACCGTGCCCACCGTCGTACCCGCCGCGCCCCGCGAGGCGCCCTCGCCCGCACCGGTCGCCACCGAGGAACGGGCCCCGGCCGCCGTCCCGTTGGCCCCCTCGGCGCCGGCCGCCGATGCCGCGCCCCTGACGGTCCCGGACCTGGAGGAACTGCTGCTCTCAGTGGTGGCCAAGCTCACCGGCTACCCGACGGAAATGCTCAACGTGGACATGGAGTTGGAGGCGGATCTGGGAGTCGACTCGATCAAGCGCGTCGAGATCCTGTCGGCCGTACGCCGGAGGGTGGGCGACGTGGCGACGGGAAACGTCGGACAGCTCGGCAAACTCCGCACGTTGCGCGAGATCGTCGAGGCGCTCACCGCGGCCGACCGGCCGCCGGGGACCCCGGCGCCGGACTCTCCGGCCGTGACCGGGCCCCCGGCCGTCCCTGAGATGCCCGTCGTCCCGGAGATCCCCGCCATGCGCACCGGGTCCGGGCAAGGGGCAGCGCTGACGAGGCTGGTGCCGCGCGCGGTGGAGTCACCGGCGTCCGGCCTGGCGACGGCGGGGCTCCTGGACGGGCCGCTCGTGGTGGCGGGCGGGGGCGCCGACGGCGCCGCGCTCACCGCCCTGGTCGCGCGGAAGCTGGCGGAGCACGGCGTGGACGCCACCGCCGTTGCGGAGGTGCCCGGGGACGCGCGCGGAGTCGTGCACCTCGGCGGGCTGACCGGGGGCGGCACGCCGGACGATGCGCGGGAGGTCCACCGGTCGGCGTTCCGCGCCGCGCGCGCGGTGGCGGCACAGGCCGGCGAAGGGGGCGGACTGTTCGTGACCGTGCAGGACACCGGAGGCGACTTCGGGCTCGACGGCCGCGCACCCGAGCGCGCGTGGCTGGGCGGCGTCGCCGGTCTGACCAGGACCGTGGCGAAGGAGTGGCCGGGTGTCCCGGTCAAGGCCGTCGACTGCGAGCGGGGCGGTCGGAGCGACGAGGAGGTCGCCGAGGCGATCGTGCGGGAACTGCTGGAAGGCGGCCCCGACCCGGAGGCGGGTCTCCGCGCGGACGGCACCCGCACCACACCGCGCACGGTACCCGCGCCGGTGATGCCCGGCAGCACCCGGCGGATCACCTCGGAGTCGGTGATCGTGGCCACCGGAGGGGCCCGCGGGGTGACCTCCGCCGCGCTGCTGGACCTGGCCAGGACCCACCGGCCGCGGATCGCGCTGCTCGGCAGGACGGCACCGGCTCCCGAGCCCGCGGGGCTCGCGTCGGCCGCCGACGAACCGGCGCTCACCCGGCTGCTCGCCGAGCGTTCGGCCGAGGGCGCGGCCGAGGGCGCGGCGAACTCCTCGCCCGCCCGGATCGCGGCGCGGGCCCGGGAGATCCTGGCCGCGCGCGAGGTACGGGCGACGCTGGCGGCGCTGGAGGCGGCGGGATCCCCCGTCCGGTACGTCCAGGTGGACGTCCGTGACGGCGACGCCGTCGCCGCCGCCCTGCGCGAGGTACGTGACGCGTGGGGGCCGGTCACCGGCATCGTGCACGGTGCGGGAGTACTGGCCGACAAGCGGATCGCCGACAAGACCGACGAGCAGGTCGAGCGGGTGATGTCCACCAAGGTGGACGGTCTGCGCGCGCTGCTGGCCGCGACGGCGGACGATCCGCTGGAGGTGATCTGCCTGTTCTCCTCGGTGGCCGCCGTGTTCGGCAACGCGGGACAGAGCGACTACGCCATGGCCAACGAGATCCTGGGTCAGGTCGCGTCGGCGGAGCAGGCCCGCCGCCCGGACTGCCTGGTGCGGTGCGTCGCCTGGGGGCCGTGGCGCGGCGGCATGGTCACGCCCGCTCTGGCCGGGCATTTCGGCCGGTCCGGGGTTCCGCTGATCCCTCTGGAGCAGGGGGCGGCCGCTTTCACGGCCGAGCTGGACGGCACGGTCGGCGAGGCCCGCGTCGTCCTGGTGGCCGGCGACGATCCGGCGGCCCTGTCCCCGGCCGGCGATCCGCGTCCGGCGCAGTTGCTGGTCCGGGCGGACAACCTGCCACAGCTCGCCGACCACGCGCTCGCCGGGGTGCCCGTGCTGCCCGTGGCGATGGTTCTGAACTGGTTCGTGGGGGCGGCCACCGCGTGGCTGCCCGGTGCCGGCCAACTCGTCCTGCGCGACCTGCGCGTGTATCAGAAGTACGCCCTGCCCGAACTGGCCGGCACAGGCCACAGGATCACCGTGCACGGCAGCCGGGGCGCGGCCGGTTCGCCCACGGGGCTGGAGGCGGAACTGCGCGGGGAGAGCGGGGTGGCGCACTTCCGGGCCGTGCTGGACACGGGGGCCGAAGAGCCGGATCCGGCCACGTGGGGCAGCCCGGACGGTCTCAAGCCACTGGACCGCACCGAGTTGTACGACGGGGAGAGCCTCTTCCACGGCCCCCGCTTCCACTCCGTGCGCTCACTGCGCGGTGTCTCGGAGCACGGAGCCGAGGCGATCGTCGCGGGCGTACGCGCCTTGGAATGGTCCGGTGAGCACTGGCCGCTCGACCCGGCCGCCATCGACGGCGCGCTCCAACTCGCCCTGGTCTGGGCGCAAGAGGTACTGGGCGCGGCGACGCTGCCGATGGCCGTCGCGGAGTGCCGGGTGTACCGGAGCGGACCGGTGGACGACACGGTGCGGTGTGTGCTGCGGGGCCGGAAGGTTCACAGCACGGGGGCGCGCTGCGATGCGGCGCTGATCGACGCCGACGGCGCCGTCCGCCTGGAACTGCTCGGCGTGGAACTCGTCCGCCGCCCCTCCTGAGTTCCGCCCCCTCCGGACCAGCCCCGCCCAGCCGTGAAGTGAGACCCGCATGCAATTCGAACCGATCGCCGTCGTCGGCCGGGGCTGTGTGCTGCCCGACGCGCTCGATCCGGACACGTTCTGGGACAACATCGCCGCGGGCCGCAGCAGCCTGTCGGCCATCGAGGAGGCCCGGTGGCGGCTGCCGCGCCACCGGGCCATGGGCTCGGTGGACGACCACCTCGACCGCACCTGGAGCGATGTCGGCGGGTACGTCCGGGGGTTCGAGTCCGTCTTCGACCCCAGCGGTTTCCGAATCGCCCCGGAGCGGATCCTGTCGCTGGACCCGCTCTTCCACTGGGTCATGTACGGCATCCGGCAGGCACTTAACGAGGCGGGCCGCGAGGGCCCTCTGCCCCGCGCGGGGCTGGTGCTGGGGAACCTGTCCTATCCCACGCCCGCGGGGGCGGCATTCGCCGAGCACGTCTGGCTGTCCGCCCAGCGGCCCCCGCTCCGTGACGCCTTGCTGACGGGAGAGCGCGGGCGGCGGTCCGACGCCCTCAATCGCTTCTCGTCCGGGCTGCCCGCCCGGGTCGCGGCCCGAGCCCTCGGGCTGGGCGCGGGCGCGTGGTCGCTCGACGCCGCCTGCGCGTCGTCGCTGTATGCCGTCAAGCTGGCGTGCGACCGACTGCACGACGGCACGGCGGACCTGATGGTGGCAGGTGCGGTCAGCCGGGCGGACCCCCTCTATCTGCACGTCGGGTTCTGCGGGCTGTCCGCGGCGAGCCGCACGGGGCGCAGCCGGCCCTTCCACCGTGACGCGGACGGGCTGGTGTCCGGCGAGGGCGCCGGGTTCGTCGCGCTGATGCGGCTGTCCGAGGCCCGCGCCGCGCGTCTGCCCGTGCTCGGTGTGATCCGCGGTGCCGGGTTGTCCAACGACGGGCGCGGCGCCGGGCTGATCAGCCCGGCGGAGGAGGGCCAGGTCCGGGCCATGCGTCTGGCGTACGACGCGGCGGGCGTCGCGCCCGGGACCGTGTCACTCGTCGAGTGCCATGCGACGGGGACGCCGGTCGGGGACGCGGTGGAGGCGCGCGCCATGGGCCGGGTCTTCGGGACCGCTGACGACGTGCCCATCGGTTCAGTGAAGTCGAACGTCGGGCACCTGCTGGCGTCGGCGGGCGTGGCCGGGCTGCTGAAGGTGCTCGGCGCGCTGCGTGCGGGGGTCCGTCCGGCGACGCTCGGCGCGGAACGACCGCTGGAGGCACTGGCGGGCACGCCGTTGCGGGTGCTGACCGCGCCGGAACCGTGGTCCGGGCCGCGCCGGGCGGCGGTGAGCGCGTTCGGGTTCGGCGGGACCAACGCCCATTTGGTGGTGGACCTTCCGGAGGACGGCGACACGGTGTCCGCCGTACCGCGGCCGATCCGCCCGGCCGCCGCCGTGACCGCTCCGGCCCCGGTACGGAAATCGCCGGGCGGCCGTACGCCGGTGGCGATCGTCGCCCTCGGCGCCCGGGTCGGCGACGGGACCTGTACGGAGGACTTCCGGCGGGCGGTGCTGGGTGGTGAGCGGCGTGGCCCCGCCCCCGGGGTCGTCGTGGAATTGACGGACCTGTGCTTCCCGCCAGTGGGCCTGGAGCGAACCGTGCGCCATCAGCTCCTGGTGCTGGAGGCCGCCCGGGAGGCCGTCCGCTCGGTGTCCCTGCCCCGAGAGCGGACCATGGTGGTCATCGGCATGGGGGTGGACCCGGAGGTGGCCCGGGCGGGCGCCCGCTGGAGGGTTCCCCACTGGCTGGAGCAGGCCGGGCTCGCCGCCACACCCGAGTCGGCGGACCTCGCCCGGGACGCGTTCCTGCCGCCCGTGACCGCCGAGGGGGTGGTGGGCACCATGCCGAACCTGGTGGCGAACCGGATCAGTACCCAACTCGACCTGGCGGGACCGGGTTTCGCGGTCTCGGCGGAGGAGGCGTCGGGACTGGTGGCGCTGGAACTCGCGGCCCGCGCCGTCCGGTCGGGAGAGGTCGACGCCGCGCTCGTCGGTGCCACCGACCTGTCCTGCGAGGCGGTGCATCAGGCCGCCCAGCGGGATCTGGGCCGGGAGGACGAACCGGGGGACGCGGCCGTCGTCCTGGTCCTCAAGTCCTTGGACACCGCGCGCAGGGACGGTGACACCGTCGTCGCCCTGCTCGACGAGGCCAACGAGGCCAACAACGACAACGACGACGGCGAGGACACCGCCAACGCGCCCGACGTGGTCATCGGGGACGGCCCTGACGCGGTGTTCGACCCGGCGTCGGCCTTCGGGCGCGCTCACGCCGCGTACGGGCTGGTCTGCGTCGCGGTCGCGGCGCTCTCGCTCCAGCACCGCGCGGTGCCGCGTCCGGGCGTTCCCGCGGACACCGCGACCGTCGCGCACACGGCGAGGGCCTCGGTGACACCGCTGGAAGGGCCCACCGCGAGTGTCCGGCTGCGCGCGGCGGACGCCCGGCCGTGGCTGCGGGGCCCGGCTCCGCGCCTGCGTGTCTTCTCCGGGGCCGACCGCCGGGAGGTGCTGGCCGCGCTGGAGTCCGGTGCGGAGTCCGTCGCCGGACCGGCCCGGCTGGCGCTCGTGGCCGACGACGACGCGTTTCCCGGCCGGAAGGAGGCCGCCCGCCGCTGGCTGGCCGAGGGCGGAGCCCGTCCGGCCGATGTGCGGTACCGGGACAGGCCGGTCACGGGGCAGACCGCGTTCGTGTACACCAACGGCTCGGCCGCGTACCCGGGTATGGGCCACGAGTTGATGCTCGCGCTGCCGTCGGTCGGCGAGGCCGTCCGTGCCAGGCACGGGGCGACCGGTGCACGGATGCGGACCGGGGCGGAGAGCGGAGTGCTCGACCAGATCTGGGGTGCCGCCGAACTCGCCGTCCACCACACCGTGTTCACCCGCGAGGTGCTCGGGCTCCGGCCGGTGGCCGCTCTCGGGTACTCCTCCGGCGAGTCGGCCGCCCTGGTGGCGCTGGGTGCCTGGCCGGACGCGGCGGGGCTGTACCGCGCCACCCGGGACAGCGGTCTGTTCACGACCGAACTCACGGGTGAACTCCGGGCGGTGCGGCGCCACTGGGAACGTCTGGGCGTCGAGGGCCACCGCTGGTCGAGCTATCTGGTCAGTGCGCCCCTGGAGGCGGTCCGTGCCGAGCTCGCCGCCGAGGTCGCGGTCCATCTGATGGCGGTGAACGCCCCCGGAGTCTGCGTCATCGGCGGCGAGTCCCGCGCGTGCGCGGCCGTCGTGGGCAGGATCGGCGCCGACCACGCGATCGAACTCGACTACGACATGGCCGCCCACGCACCGGAGTTGGCGCAGATCCGGGAGGTATGGCGTGCGGCCCACCATCGTCCGACCGTCGACGTACCCGGTGTGCGGTTCTACAGCGGGGCCACCGGGCAGTCCTACCGGCCGACGGCCGAGCGGGCCGCCGAGGCGCTCACCGCGCAGGGACTGAACACGATCGACTTCGCGGCCACGGTCGAGCAGGCGTGGGCTGACGGCGTCCGGGTCTTCGTGGAGCACGGGCCGCGCACGCTGTGCACCGGCTGGATCAAGCGGGTGCTCGGCGACCGGGACCATGTGGCTGTCGCACTCGACGCCCCGGGCGACACCCGGCTGCGGCAGCCCTGCCTGGCGGTGGCCGAACTCGTCGTCGCGGGCGTGCCGGTGCACGCCGACGAGTTCTTCGCCCGGCTCGCGGAAGCCGCCACGGAGGTCCCGCGTCCCGGGCCCACCGTCACCGTGCCCGTACTCGCGCCGCCGTGTCTGCCGCCACTGGAGCCAGCGGTGGTGACCCTGCCCCGGGCCCCCGAGCTGGCGCCGGTGCCCGACCGGGAGGCCGGCCCGTCCGGCGCACCGGGGCGCGCCGCCGTGCCCCGTCCCGGTACCGCGGAGCCACGCCCCCTGCCGGACGTCCGGCCGACAGGCCCGGAGGGGCGCGATCCGCGGGCGGCGGGCGCCCGTGCCGCGGTCCTGCGGCAGAGCCGACGGGTCGCCGAGCTGCACCAGGAGATCACGGCCGGGCACACCGAGGCCCATCAGCGGTTCCTGCGGGCGTCCGCTCTCGCCGTCATCGCGCTGGGGAGCGCCGGGTCCGTTCCCGTACGGCCATCGGGCCCGCCTGCCCCGCGTACGGCCGCCGGGCCGCCGCCGGCCCCCGTACGGCCCGAGCCCCGCCCGGCGCTCCTGCCCGCTCCCCCGCCGGAAGCAGCACCCGCACAACTCCTGAGGCCGGGGCCGAAGTTCGACCGCGCCCAGTTGGAGCACCTCGCCTCCCGGGAGATCTCCACGCTGTTCGGCCCGCGGTTCGCCGAGCAGGACGCGTACGCGGTGCAGACACGGATGCCCCAGCCGCCGATGCTGTTCGCGGACCGGGTCACCGGTATCGACGCCGTGCCGGCGGCGCTCGCCACGCCGGGCCCGGTGCGCACCGACGGAACGATCTGGACGGAGACCGATGTCCGGCCCGACGACTGGTACCTGGACTCCACCGGACGTATGCCGGCCGGGCTGCTGATCGAGGCGGGCCAGGCGGATCTGCTCCTGCTGAGCTGGCTGGGCGTGGACCTCCTCAATCGGGGGGAGCGCGCCTACCGGCTGCTGGGCTGCGAGGTGACGTACCACGGCGGCCCGCCGGAAGCGGGCGACACCCTGTGCTACGAGATCCACATCGACGGCCACGCGGAGCACGAAGGCGTCCGGCTGGCCTTCTTCCATTACGACTGCTACGTGGACGGCGAACTCCGGCTCAGCGTTCGCGAGGGCCAGGCGGGGTTCTTCACCCCCGAGGAGCTCGCCGGCAGCGGCGGTGTGCGGTGGGATCCCGCCGAGCGCCCACCCGGCGACGACCTGCCGGTGGACCCGCCGGCGGTGCGCTGCGGACGGACCCGCTTCGACGCGGACCGGGTGCGGGCCCTGGCCCAGGGGCGGCCGGCGGAGTGCTTCGGCCCCGGCTGGGAGGCGACGGCTGCCCACGTCCGCCCGCCCCGGCTCGACGACGGCAGACTGCGGCTGCTCCACGAGGTGACCGCGTTCGACCCGGCCGGAGGGCCGTGGGGCCGCGGCTATCTGCGGGCCGAGACCCCGCTGTCGCCGGACGACTGGTTCTTCGCGGGTCACTTCAAGAACGACCCCTGTATGCCGGGCACCCTGATGCTTCAGGGCGGTCTCCAGGCGATGG
Source organism: Streptomyces sp. NBC_01716 (assembly GCF_036248275.1). Classification (NCBI taxonomy): domain Bacteria; kingdom Bacillati; phylum Actinomycetota; class Actinomycetes; order Kitasatosporales; family Streptomycetaceae; genus Streptomyces; species Streptomyces sp. NBC_01716. The sequence goes on from NZ_CP109181.1 coordinate 1,224,655, forward strand.
CGTTCTACCTGGCGGCCACGGGCTTCACGGTGGACCGGGACGGCTGGCGTTTCGAGCCCGTCGACGATCACCCGTGCAGGACGATGTGCCGGGGCCAGGCGACTCCGGTCAATCAGCGTGTCGTCTACGAGGTGTTCGTACGCGGTGTCTCGGCCGGGCCTGTGCCGACGCTGTATGCCGATGTGCTGGGCTCGGTGGACGGGGCGAGGGCGTTCCTGGGCCGGGACGTCGCACTGCGGCTCGTACCCGACTGGCCGCTGTCGCACTGGCGGCACTCGGGCCCGCCCGTCGAGCAGGACAGCGGTACACCGGTGCCGCTCCCCCTGCTCGGCGGGCTGGCCGGGCACGAGGAGAAGAAGCCGGTGGCGACGGCGGCGGACGGATTCCCCTTCGACCGCGCCTCGTTGCTGGCGTGCGCCTGGGGCAGGCCGAGTGAGGCGTTCGGTCCCGCGTACGAGCCCTTCGACGGCACCCGCAAGGTCGCGCGGCTGCCCGGTCCCCCGTACCACTTCATGAGCCGGATCGTCTCGGTGGACGGTCCGCAGGGCGGTATGCGGGAGGGCAGCGGTGTCGTCGCGGAGTACGACGTGCCCGCGCGGGCCTGGTACTTCGAGCAGAGCGGCGGCCGTACGATGCCGTTCGCGGTCCTGATGGAGATCGCGCTGCAACCCTGCGGGTGGCTGGCCTCGTACGTCGGCAGCGCGTTGACCACCGACACGGATCTGCTGTTCCGCAACCTCGACGGGGCGGGAACGGTCACCGGTGAGGTCACTCCGGCGACGGGAACGGTCCGTACCCATGCCGAACTGACGCGTGTCTCCCGGAGCGGGGACATGATCATCGAGTCGTTCCGGGTGAGGTGCACGGCCGACGGGGCACCGCTGTTCGAACTCTCCACGGTCTTCGGCTACTTCCCGCCGTCGGCCTTCGACGACCAGCAGGGCCTCACGGTGTCGGCCCAGGACCGGGTCCGTCTCGACGAGCCCTGCGACCGGGTGGTCGATCTGACCGCCCGGCCCGCTCGTTACTGCGCCGGGGAGCCGCGGCTGCCGGGTCCCATGCTGCTGATGCTCGACCGGATCACCGGTTCCTGGCCGGACGGGGGCCGCATGGGGCTGGGGCGGCTGCGGTCGGAGAAGGACGTGGTCCCGGACGAGTGGTTCTTCCGGGCCCATTTCTTCCAGGACCCGGTGCAGCCGGGGTCGTTGGGCGTGGAGGCCATGTGCCAGTTGCTCCAGTACCACCTTCTTGAGCGCGGCGCCGCGGACGGCGTTCCACGTCCCCGGTTCGAGCCGGTGCTGCCGGGCCACGAGACGACCTGGACGTACCGCGGCCAAATCACCCCGGCCAACCGGCTGATCCGGGTGGACATGGACATCGTGGAGAGCGGCACGGACACGCGGGGCCCCTACGCGAGGGCGGACGCGTCGCTGTGGGGCGACGACACGTGCATCTACCGGGTGCGCGGCCTGGGCATGCGCGTGGTGTCCGACACGGCTCCCTGACGCGAGCGCCCCCTGCTCAGGTGCCGCGTGTGTTCAGGTGCCGCGTGGCGGTGTCGTCTTCGGGGTGCTGGGCAACGGGCGGTTGCTGCTCTGCTCCCCGCGCGTGCGGGGGTGATCCGCCCGACAGAGCGCGGAAGAGCCCTGCGGGAGTTCCGGAGCGGGCAGTCGGGCATCGGCGTAGCTCGTCACCCTCTCTGATGCGAGTGCCCTCCGCCTAGGGCGTGTTTTAGAAGTAGCGTCGTCCGCCCATCGGGCGGGGCCCACGGCGTCTGGTGCGTGCGATCGCAAGGCGGAGGATCATCCTCGTACTGGACGTACTTGGATGACTCCGACAACGCAGCGAGCGCGCGTGCCAGGCGTCGTGGGCCAGACGGGACTTCTCAAACACGCCCTGGCCGAGCTGGCCACGGCGAGCGCCGCCCGGCCACCCCAGGGGCCCGCCGTTCGTGTCGGTCTCGGACCGCGTCGTCATGTACAGCGCCCTCGATGTCGAAGAGTGGCTGCGCAGCCGCCGAGTCGTTCCCCACCGAGAAGCCTGATGACCGACAAGGCCATTCTCCCGGTCGGCGTCTGGCTCTCCACCGATATCGAATACCGGCCCAACCGCCCTGCCCCCTACCGAGCGCGCGTCCGGTGGACCGATCCCGTCTCGAAGCGCCGTCTGTCCCTCTCCGAGGGAAAGCCCAACGAGGACGAGGCGCAGGAATGGCTCCGGGCCATCATCGAGGCTGCGGAAGCCGGACTGTCCCCTTCGCTCGCCACCATGAAGCTCGCCGAATACGGCGAAGCCAACATGGATCTCGCCCTGCGCGGACTGGAGTTGAAGACACACGACCCATACCGGGCGGGATGGCGGCAGCGCGTCGTCCCCGCTCTCGGGCATGTCCCGGTACGTATGATCACCAACGGTGCCCGTCGACCGCACCGTCCAGCAGTGGATCGCCGACGAACACAGCCGGTCAACCGTCAAGAACACCATCGCCGTCCTGGTCCGCGTCATGGAACAGGCCGTCCGGGACGGCCTCATCAAGGTCAACCCCGCCCGCGTCACCGGCTGGCAGAAGCTCTACAAGCAAGCGGAAGACGAACTTCTCGACCCGCGCGCGCTGGCTCTCCCCAACTGGGAAACGCTCGTGCAGCTGGCCGAGGCGCTCGTAGCCGCGTCCCACGACCGGTACCGCGGCTGGGGAGAGGTCGCCCTCTTCGCGGCGTGCACCGCAGCCCGGATCGGCGAGGTCTCCGGATGCCGCGTCGGCGACATCGACACCACCCAGTGGATCTGGACCGTCCGGCGCCAGACCACTCCCGCGCCCGGCGGGCTCACCGACAAAGGCACCAAAGGAAAACGCGCCCGCAAGGTTCCCACCGTCGAGGAGATCCGCCCCCTCGTCGCCCAGCGCATCCTGTCAGCCGGCCCCGAACCCGACGCCCGCCTGTTCACCGGCCCGCGCGGCGGACGCATCTCCACCGCCGTCCTGCGCGACGCCACCCACTGGGACGACGTGGTCACCAAGCTCGGCTACGAACACCTGCGCCGCCACGACCTCCGGCACACCGGACTGACCTGGTTCGCCGACGCCGGAGTCCAGGCACACGTCCCTCCGCAGGATCGCCGGCCACGGATCACTGACAACCACCCAGCGCTACCTGCACCCCGACGTACACAAGATCACGGCCGCCGGGGCGGCGCTCTCCGCACACCTGAGCGTGTTGCGCGCACCACGCTCACTGCCGAGCCCGATCGTCGTGACCCGCTGACCTCGCTCAAGGGCGCCGGTCCCCACCTGGTCCCCAAGAATGATCAAGGGCCGGTCTCGGATTTCTCCGAAACCGGCCCTGACCTACGACTCTCACGAGTCGGGACGACAGGATTTGAACCTGCGACCCCTTGACCCCCAGTCAAGTGCGCTACCAAGCTGCGCCACGTCCCGATGCCCGTCTGACCTGGGGTTTCCCCCGATCGATCGCGCATGAGAACAATACCGCACTCCGAGCGGTGGTCACGAACCGCTTTTTCCCTTGTGCGGCCTGGGCCGGTCGCTTGACCTCAACTTAGGTTCAGGTTGCACGGTTGTCCCCATGACACCATCAGCGTCGACACCGACCTACGGCTACCAGGACCTCGACCGGCTCCTGGCGCACCTGACCGGCGACGAGAAGCACGGGCCCGCCGCGACCTCCACCCTCGATGCGATCTGGGTGCTCTACGACCGGGTGCTGAACGTCTCCCCCGCGACCGCGGACGACCCCGCGCGGGACCGTTTCCTGCTGTCGAAGGGGCACGGGCCCATGGCGTACTACGCCGTCCTCGCCGCCAAGGGCTTCTTCCCCGAGTCGCTGCTCGCCGACTTCGGCTCGTACGACTCACCCCTCGGGTACCACCCCGACCGGACGCTCGTGCCGGGCGCCGAGATCAGCAGCGGGTCGCTCGGGCACGGGCTGCCGCTCGCCGTCGGGAGCGCGCTCGGGCTGCGGGCGCAGGGGCTCGGCGGCTCCAAGGTCTGGGTGCTCATCGGCGACGCCGAGCTGGACGAGGGCAGCAACCACGAAGCCATCGCCTACGCGGGCCCCACCGGTCTCGAACAGCTGCACACGCTCGTGATCGACAACTCGTCTGCCACATACGGCTGGCCGGGCGGGATCGCGTCCCGGTTCACGGCCGCGGGCTGGTCGGCCGTGACCGTCGACGGGCGGGACCACGAGGCGCTGTACGAGGCGTTCACCGCACCCCATCCGGGCCAGGCCAGGGCGGTCGTCGCCCGCGTCGAGCCGAAGTCCTGACCACGGGTCACCGCCCCCCCTTGCCACTCGGAGGTTTTCAGATGGACACCATGCGTGAGCGCTTCGCCTCGACCGTGTCGCAGCTCCTGGACGAGGACCCGCGGCTCGCCGTCGTACTCGCCGTGATCGGCAGCGACGGCTTCCGCGAGGCGGAACGCCGGCACCCGCACCGGGTGATCGACGTGGGGATCCGCGAACAACTGCTCGTCGGCGCGGGCGGCGGGCTCGCACTCGCCGGAATGCGGCCGATCGTCCACACGTTCGCGAGCTTCCTCGTGGAACGCCCCTTCGAACAGGTGAAGTTGGACTTCGGACACCAGGGCGTGGGCGGCGTGCTGGTGAGCGCCGGGGCGTCGTACGACACTCCGTCGGCCGGTCTCACCCATATGTCGCCCGGCGACGTGGCACTGCTCGACACACTCGACGGCTGGACCGTGCAGGTGCCGGGTCACCCGGACGAGGCCGAGGCCCTGCTGCGGCAGGCCGCGAAGGGCGACGACCGGGTGTACCTACGGCTGTCGCTCCAGACCAACGACATGGCGCGGCCGGTCGACGGGGCGGGCTTCCTGACCGTACGCGAGGGCCGGCACGGCGTGGTGGTCGCCGTCGGGCCGATGCTGGACAACGTCCTCGTGGCGACGGAGGGGCTCGACACGACGGTGCTGTACGCGACGACGGTCCGCCCCTTCGACGGCGCGGCGCTGCGCCGGGCGGTCGGCGACACGGGAGCGGCGGAGGCCGTCATCGTGGAGCCGTATCTCGCCGGGACATCGACCGCATCGGCCACCGAGGCACTGGCCGACGTGCCGCACCGGGTGCTCGGGCTGGGCGTGGGCCGGCGCGAACTGCGCAAGTACGGTGAGATCACCGACCACTTGGCGGCACACGGCCTCGACCCCCGGTCGCTGAGGGAGCGGATCTCCGGCTTCCTGACGGGAGGTGCGTGACGGTACACCCAACTCCTATACCACAGTGGGCGCTTCCGACCCATTGACCCCCCGGAACCAGTGAACTTACGCTGTGCGGCGTACTAAAGAAAGCGCTTTCTTACCCTTCGTCGCCGCCACCTGCACCGGGAGCGCCCGTGAGAAGCCGTCCACCAGACCGATCCCCTCTGCGCATCGGCCGATCCCGAGGGGCACTTACGCCCTTCACCGTCGTCCTGGCACTGCTCGCTCTCGTGCTCGGACTCGGGGTCGCCTCGCCGCCTCCCGCGGAGGCGGCGCCGTACCGTGTCCTGGTCTTCTCCAAGGTCACCAACTTCGAGCACGAGTCGATCCAGGCCGGGATCGACGGCATCAAGAAGCTCGGCGCGGAGAACGGCTTCGAGGTCGAGGCGTCCGACGACGCCGGTGTCTTCACCGACGCGAGCCTCGGACGCTTCCAGGCGATCGTCTTCAACAACACCAACTCCACGCCGGAGTCGGGCGATCTGCTGGACGCGCCGCAGCGCGCCGCCCTGCAGAAGTTCGTCCGCGCCGGCGGCGGCTGGGTGGGACTCCACGCGGCGTCCGCGAGTGAACGCGACTGGGACTGGTACGAGGGGCTGACCGGCGCCATCTTCGACAAGCACCCCGCCATCCAGACCGGCCGCGTCAAGGTGCTCGACCAGGCGCACCCCTCCACCAAGGGACTTCCGGAGCTCTGGGAGCGTACGGAGGAGTGGTACAACTGGCGCACCAACCCGACGGGCAAGGTGCACACCCTCGCGCAGATCAAGGTGAACGACGGCATCACCGGGCTGGACGAGGGCGTCGACCACCCGTGGTCCTGGTGCCAGAACTACGACGGCGGACGTTCGTGGTTCACCGCCGGCGGTCATGACGCGTCCTCCTTCCAGGAGGAGAACTTCCTCAAGCACCTTCTGGGCGGCATCCAGTGGGCCGCAGGCAACAAGCCCGGCGACTGCTCGGCCACCAAGACCGGGTCGTTCAAGCGTACGCAGCTGGCGACCGACCTCTCCGACCCCTACGAGCTGGCCGTGACCCCGGACCGCCGGGTGATCTACATCCAGCGCACGGGGAAGCTCCAGGTCCTCGACCAGGCGACGATGCAGACCACCACCGCGCTGGACTTCGACTACAGCCTGAAGATGACCGAGCAGTCCGACGGGCTCATCGGGCTGACGCTCGATCCGGACTTCGCGGAGAACAACTGGCTCTATCTCCTGCACTCCGACAAGGAGAAGAAGCAGATCAACCTGTCGCGCTACACGCTGACGGGGAACACGGTCGACCCGGCGTCCGAGAAGCTCATCCTGGAGATCCCGACCGACCGCGACGAGCAGCGCGCCAACGTACACATGGCCGGCTCGCTCGCCTTCGACAAGGACGGCGACCTCTACATCGCGACCGGTGACAACACCGACCCGTTCGTCTCCGACAACTTCACGCCGATCGACGAGCGTCCGGGCCGGCAGGTGTTCGACGCGCAGCGCAGCGCGGCCAACACCAACGACCTGCGGGGCAAGGTCCTGCGGATCACCCCCGAGGACGACGGGACGTACACCGTCCCCGAGGGGAACCTCTTCGCGCCGGGCACGGAGAAGACCCGTCCCGAGGTCTACGCGATGGGGCTGCGCAACGTCTTCCGTATCACCACCGACCCGAAGACCGGGGTGCTGCTGGTCGGCGACTACGGTCCCGACTCGCGTTCGGCGGACCCGAACCGCGGGCCCGAGGGTACGGTCGAGTTCAACCGGGTCCCGAAGGCGGCGAACCTCGGCTGGCCGTACTGCATCGGCGCCAACACCCCGTTCAACGACTACGACTTCGCGACCAAGGTCTCGGGTCCGAAGTTCGACTGCGCCAAGCCGGTCAACGAGTCGCCGAACAACACAGGTCTGCGCGAACTGCCGCCGGCCGTGCCTGCGACCGTCCCGTACCAGTACTCCGGCTCGCCGCAGTTCCCCGAGGTCGGCGGCGGCGGTGCGCCGATGAGCGGTCCCGTCTACGACTACGACCCCGACAACCCCTCGCCCACCAAGTTCCCCGAGTACTTCGACTCGAAGTGGTTCGCCTTCGATCTGGGCCAGAACTGGTTCAAGACGTTCTCGGTCCAGCAGAAGGACCAGGAGTTCACCGACCCGCGCTTCCCGGACGCCAAGGCGGGGGACATCCAGTCGATCAACAAGATCTTCACCGACATGAAGTTCAACCAGCTCTTCGAGTCGGAGTTCGGACCTGACGGTTCGATGTATGTGATCGACTTCGGGGTCGGTTCGGGCGCGGGACGTACGGGCGTGATCAACCAGGGCACCGCCATCTACCGCATCGACTACACCGGTGACGGCCAGCTGCCCACGGCGAAGATCAGCGCCACGTCCGACACCGGGCCCGCGCCGCGGAGCGTGAAGTTCTCCAGCGCGGGTTCCGGACTGCCGGGGGGCAAGCCCGTCACATACGCGTGGGACTTCGACGGGGACGGCACCGTCGACTCCACGAAGGCCAACCCGACTCATATCTACGTCGACAAGGGCGTCTTCACCGCACGGCTGACGGTCACCGGTCCCGACAAGCTCTCGGCGCAGGCCGGCCAGGAGATCGTCGTGGGCAACACGCGGCCCGCGCTGACCATCCAGAAGGCCCCGGACGGCGGCATGTTCAGCCTCGGCGACACGGTCCCCTTCACCGTGAAGGTCAGGGACCCCGAGGACGGCAAGAGCGCGGAGATCGACTGCGGGCGCGTCACCGTCGAGGGGCGGCTCGGTCACGGGACCACGCTGCACCCGGTGCAGTCCAAGCAGGGCTGCGCGGGTGAGTTCACCGTCCCGACGAACGACGAGCACGCGAACCAGGATCTCTTCTTCCGCATCACCGCCAGTTACAAGGACGACGGCGGCGACGGCGCCCCCGCGCTGACGGGAACCGCCGTCTCGAATCTGAAGGCCTCCTACCGCGAGGGCGAGTTCTTCAGCGAGACCGGCGGCGACGGCGGCGGCGTCACCATCGGCGCCCGCGCCGAGGCGTCCGGCGGCAGGCGCGTGATCGAGATCGAGCACGGCGACTGGGTCGCGTTCGACCCGGTGAACCTCACGGGCGTGCAGTCCGTGACGGTCGGCGCGTCGTCGGGCGGTACGGGCGGGACCATCGAGTTCCGCAACGGCTCGCCGACCGGCCCGCTGATGGGCTCGGTCACCGTCCCGAACACCGGCAACTGGACCAACTTCATCTCGCCGACCACAGCGCTCAGGCCGGTCGGCGGCACGGTGAAGATGTACGTGGTCTTCAGCAACCCCGACTGGAAGCCGGACGGCCAGGACGTGCTGTCTCTGGACTGGCTGCGCTTCAACGGCCGCGGGGTCGAGAAGAAGCCGGGCACCGGTGTCACGGTCAACACGACCAAGGAGGAGGGCAACGCACCGCTCGCGGTCCAGCTGACCAGCACGGTGAAGCTCGCCGATGACCGGTCCGTCGCCTCGTACAGCTGGAACTTCGGCGACAACAGCAAGCCCACCGGCGAGCAGGGTGCGAGCGCGACCCACACCTACACACGGCCGGGCGCGTACACGGCGCATCTGACGGTCACGGACGACAAGGGCGACACGACGACCGGCGCCGTCGAGATCACCGCGCGCTGACCCGGAGCAGTGGGCCGGGGCAGTGGGCCGGCGCAGTGAGTCGCAGCAACACGAGCCGCATTCGAGCGAGTTGAGAGAGGTCACGTGAGCGTGAACGGAACACGAAGAGCGTTCCTGGGTACGGCGGCGGTGGGACTGGCCGCGGTGGGACTGGCGTCGACGGCGACGACCGCGTACGCGTCGGAGTCCGGCCGGGGCCACGGGCACGGACATGGGCACGGACATGGCCACGGCCGGCCCAAGCGCAAGATCCCGCGTTCGGGCATCGGTATGCACCTCTACACGATGCGCTCCATCCTCGAAACGGACTTCGAGGGGACGCTGGAGCAGCTGGCGGACATCGGTTACGCGACGGTCGGCGTCAGCGGACGGTTCGGCCGCAACGCCGCGCAGATCCGCCAGGTGCTGGACGACGTCGGCCTCAAGGCGGTGCTGGAGCACGTCGGTTACGGCATCGTGGCGGGCACCGGTCTCCAGCAGGCCATCGCGGACGTCCACACGCTGGGCGGCGAGTGGGTCGTCGTACCGAGCCTGCCGGGCGAGATGCACACCCCCGCCGGCTACCGCGAGGCGGCGGCGGCGATGAACAGGGCGGGCCGCGTGGCACGTGAGTCGGGTCTGGGCCCGGTTCTCTTCCACAACCACGACGCGGACCACAAGGTGGTCGACGGCGAGGTCCTGTACGACATCCTGCTCAACGAGACCGACCCCGAGTATGTCGGCTTCGAACTGGACCTCTACTGGGCCGCGAAGGGCGGGGCGGATCCGCGCCGGCTGTTCGTGGAGGAGGGCCCGCGCTTCCCGGCGCTGCACGTCAAGGACATGGCCCCGAACGGCGACTTCGCGGACGTCGGCTCAGGCGTCCTGGACTTCGCCGAGATGTTCGAGACGGCGCGCCGGGGCGGCGTACGGCAGTGGCTGGTCGAGCACGACTCGCCGAAGGACCCGATCGCCACGGCCCGCAACAGCTACCGCCACCTGTCGAGGCTGCGGTACTGAGGCAGCCCCGTACGACCGGGGTAACCCCCGTACGAGCACCGCACCCCCCGTCGGGCCTCACGGCCGGGCGGGGGGTGCGGTGCTCTCAGGGGGCGCAGGCGGGTCAGCGGGGAGCCGCGTAACAGTGGACCTGGACGGTCTGGTCCGGCCCCCACCGCTGCTCGCCCGTCGCCATCAGCGTCCATCCCTGGCGTTCGTACAGAGCCGCGGCGGAGCGGTCGGAGGTCACCACGTCCAGCACCGGATGCAGCCCATGCCCGCGGGCCTCCCGGACCGCCTCGGCCAGCAGCAGCGCCCCGATCCCCTGGCCCCGGGCTTTCGGCGAGACGTACAGCCGGCTCACCACCGCCGTCTCCTCCGGGCTCGTGCCGGTGCGACCGCTCCAGAGATCGGGCGCGGCATCGCCGGGGCGGGCGCGGGACAGGCACAGGTGACCGGCGATCCGGCCGTCGAGCAGTGCCACCCACGCGGCGAGCGACTCGGGCGGCGCGAGCCAACCCGGGGGGTCCTGAGGCCAGTTGACGGGATATCCGTCGCTCTGGTGGACCTCGGCGAGCACGCGGACACACGCGTCGAGATCGGCGGCGTCGCGGTGCCTCACAGAGATACGTTCTTCGCTCACCGGGGAAGCCAATCACAGCGCCTGCCTGCGGACACCCGGATATCCGGGGGCGACGGGAACGGGCGGGGGCCGGCACGTCGCCAAGTCGTGCCGCCCCCCACCCGGTTCATGGGACCGGTCAGTCCTCGGCCGACGCCGCCCCCAGCAGCTCCCGGATGTGCGTGGTCGCCTCGCGGAACTCCGGCCTGGCCAGGGTCTCCACGTAGTCCCGCTCCGCCGGCAGCCCCACGTCGATGACCTCGGTGATGGTGCCCGGCCGCGGGCTCATCACCACGACCCGGTTCGCCAGATAGACGGCCTCCGAGATGGAGTGCGTGACCAGCAGTACGGTCGTGCCGGTCTCCCGCCAGATGCGGTTGAGCTCCATGTTCATCTGCTCGCGCGTCAGCGCGTCGAGCGCGCCGAACGGCTCGTCCATCAAGAGCACCGGCGGCTGGTGCAGCAGCGCCCGGCACAGGGCCACCCGCTGCTGCATCCCGCCGGACAGCTCGTGCGGATAGGCGTCCTCGAAGCCTCCGAGGCCGGTCATCCGGATGAGTTCGTCCGCGCGGTCGCGCGCCACCACGTTAGGCATCCGGCGCACCTCGGCCTGGAGCAGGATGTTGCGCCGCGCGGTGCGCCACTCCAGCAGGGCGGCCCGCTGGAAGACGTAACCGATGTCGGGCCGTGGCCCGTCGACCTGCTCACCGTGCAGCCGTACGTCACCGGCGGACGCCTTCAGCAGGCCGGCGACCAGCTTGAGCAGTGTCGACTTGCCGCAGCCCGAGGGGCCGACGATCGCCACGAACTCGCCCATCGGCACATCGAGCGACACGTCCCGCAGGGCGGTGACGTCGCGGTCCTTCGTACGGAAGCGGACAGCGACATCGGCCAGCGAGACCGCCGCCGTGCCGTCGGCGCCCGCGCCGTCCTTCGGTCCGTCGTCCTTGCTGAGACTGGTCTTGCTCACGCCATGCTCCCGGAGAGTCGCTTCCCTGGGCATCGTCATCCCTTCAGTGCCGAACTGTCCCAGTAGTCCGAGGGAGCCTTCGGGTTCTTCACGAGACCGGCCTCGGCGAAGACGTCGATGGTCGCCTGCCAGTCGGCCTCGGTGTTGAGCCCGGGAGCCTTGCCCTGGGTGGACTCGGTGTGCAGCAGCGTCATCGTCGTCGCGAACTGCTCGGTCAGTACGGCCTTCGGCGGCAGCTGCTCCGACGCGCCCTCCATGGCGGCGACGGCGGGCTCCGGCGCCTTCTCGGCCGCGGCCCACGCCTCGCTGACCGCCGCGGTCATGCGCTTGGTGAGGTCGGCGTCCGACTGAAGGATCTTCTGGCCGGCGATCAGACCGTTGGAGTAGAAGTTGAGCCCGTTCTCCGAGAAGCGCAGGTACTCGACGTCCTTCTTGGCCTTGTCCGCCATGGTCGGGCCCTGGTCGCTCGCGTAGCCGAGCAGCGCGTCCGTCTTGCCGGAGATCACCGCGGCGATCTTGCCCGCCGGGTCGGTGTTCTGGATCTTGACGTCCGACAGCTTGAGGTTGTTCTTCTCCAGGAAGATCGGGAACGTCTTGGTGAGCGCGTCACCGGCCGTGCCCGCGACCGTCTTGCCCTTGATGTCGGCGGGCGTCTTGATGTTCTGGTCGCTGAAGAACTGCACGGACGACGGCGTCGTCTGGAGCATCACGCCGAGGCTCTTGACGTTGACGCCCTGGTCGACGCCGCTCAGCACGGCGGGGGTGTCCGCCCAGCCGAAGTCGGTCTGCCCGGCGGCGGTCGCCTGGACGGTCTTCTGGGAGCCCTGGCCCGCCCTGATCTCCAGGTCGATGCCGTGCTTCTCGAAGATCTTCTCCTTGACGCCGTAGTAGAACGGCGCGTGTTCGCCGTACGGGTACCAGTTGAGCGTCAGCGTCACCTTGTCGAGCTTCTTGCCCGAGTCGCTGGTGCTGGTGTCGTCGCCGTCCTCGCCGCAGGCGGTGGCGACCAGAAGAAGCGGCACGAGGCCGATCAGGAGTCTGCGGGAGTGCATGGCTGGCCCTTCTCGGAGGGGAGGTCTCATCAGAACGAGGTCGTGACGTTGTTGTCCCGGCGGCTGGCGTGCCAGGGCAGGAGCAGCTTCTCGGCGATCTCGACCAGGACGAACAGGACGACGCCGATCAGTGACATGACGAGCAGGCCCGCGAACAGCATCGGGGTGTCGAGGTTTCCGTTGGCCTGGAGGATCACATAGCCCAGCCCCTCGTTGGCCCCGACGAACTCGCCCACGACCGCGCCGGTGACCGCGAGCGTCACCGCGACCTTGAGGCCCGAGAACAGATGCGGCAGCGAGGCGGGGAAGCGGATCTTGACGAAGGTCTGCCACGGCTTCGCCCCCATCGTCGCGGACAGTTGGAGCATCTCGGGGTCGACCGCCTTGAGGCCGGTGACCATGGAGATCACCACCGGGAAGAAGGCGATGAGGACCGCGATGAGGACCTTCGGCGTGATACCGAAGCCGAGCCACACGACGAACAGCGGCGCGATGGCGATCTTCGGTACGACCTGGGCGAACAGCAGGATCGGGTAGAGGGTCTTCTCGACGGTCGACGAGTAGACCATCACGACCGCCGCGAGCACCCCGACGACGACGGCGATGAGGAAGCCGAGCAGGGTCTCGTAGGTGGTCACCCACGTGTGTTCCCAGATGTAACTGGTCTGGCCCGTCAGCACGTCCAGGGTCGCCCCGGGTGAGGGGACGAGATAGGGCTCGACCAGCTCGGCCGCGGCGATGGCCCACCACGCGACGAAGCACGCGAGCAGCAGCACGACGGGCCGCCAGCTGGTCTCGACGGCCTTGCCGAACCGCTCCCCCGCTCCTGGCCTGTTGCGTGTGGCGACTCCCGCGATCTCTTTGGTCGGTCCCGGCATGACACTCTGGCTCACAGTGAACTCCTCGGGAATCAGGAGCGGTTACTCAACGCTGTCCGATCCTCTGCTGTACCGGTTGCCGTTCTGCCGTACCGGAAGAAGCGCTTTCAGAAAGCGCTTTCTGGTAAGGTGATCGCCACGCTAATGACTGCTTGTCCGAACGGTCAATAGGTCGTCCGGAAGTTTCCGGGGCCCGCCAAGGGACCTGCCGCCACGGCAACTCGGGGGCCGACGTGAGTGAACGGGAAGCACGGGTCCATGTGACGCTCGACGTCGTGGCCCGGCGTGCGGGGGTCTCGCTGGCGACCGCGTCCAGGGCGTTGAACGGCACGACACGTGTCCGGGACGAGCTTCGTGAACGGGTGCGCGCGGCAGCGGATTTGCTCGGTTACATCCCCAACGCACATGCCCAGGCGCTCGCCAGCTCGTCGAGCAACACGGTCGGGCTGATCTGCCACGACGTGGGTGACCCGTACTTCGCCGCTATCGCCGACGGTGTGATGCGGGCTGCGGCCGAACAGGACGTTCTGGTCATGCTCGCGAGCACGTTCCGCGAACCGGCGCGGGAGATCGAGTACGTCTCCATCCTCCGCGCCCAGCGCGCCCGCGCCATCCTGCTGATCGGCTCCGGCTTCCAGGACCGCACCTGGGAACGGGCGTTGGGCGCGGAGCTGGACCCGTACATCCGCGCGGGCGGCCGGGTGGCCGTCGTCAGCCGGCACCGCAGCGTCCGCGCCGACGCCGTCCTGCCGGAGAACCGCGCGGGCGCCGCGAAGCTCGCCCGCGCGCTGCTGGCGCTCGGCCACCGGCGGTTCGCCGTGCTGAGCGGGCCGCCCGAACTCACCACCGTCGCCGACCGGTTGGCGGGCTTCCGCGAGGGCCTGGCCGAGGCGGGGATCACACTCGGCCCCGAATGTGTCGTAGAAGGCGCTTTCACCCGCGACGGCGGTTATGCGGCGGCCCGCGAACTCCTCACCCGTGCCACCCGCCCCACCTGTGTCTTCGGCGTGACCGACGTGATGGCGGTGGGAGCGCTCGCCGCTTTCCGGGAGGCAGGCATCGAGGTCCCCGGGGACATCTCGCTCGCGGGCTTCGACGACATCCCGCTCGTACGGGAGTTGACTCCCCCGCTCACCACCGTCGCCCTGCCGCTGACCGCCATGGGGCAGCATGCCATCTCGCTGGCGCTGCGCGAGCCGCGCGGGGAGCGGTCGCGGGTGCTGAGGGTGGGCGGCGAGGTGGTGCTGCGCGCCAGCACGGCGCCGCCGCCGGGCGGTGCGGGGGACGCGGGTGCGACGGTAGACGGAGGAGAGGTCACGTGAGAGACGATCTGGCCGGGCTCAGGATCGACCGCGTCGAGACGTTCGCCGTCGAACTGCCCACCCACCGCTCCTTCGGCGTCGCCGGCGGCTCCGTGGCCGTCGCCGGGAAACCGTCCGTCCGGATTTTGGTCCGGGTCGGTGCGGACGGGGCGTACGGATGGGGTGAGGCGACGCCCATCCCCGCCTGGACGTACGAGACCGCCGAGTCCATCGTGACCACGATCGACCGCTATCTGGCGCCGGCGATCATCGGCACACCCGGGTGGAATCTGGACGCCGTCGACACCGCCTTCGACCGGGCTGTCAACCGTGGCCTGACCATCGGCGCACCCCTCGCCAAGAGCGCCGTGGACGTGGCGCTGCACGATCTGCTCGGCCGGGCGGCGGGCGTGCCGCTCGGTGTTCTGTGGGGGCAGCGCCGGACCCCGAGCGTCGAGCTGGGCTGGATCGTCTCGGGCCAGTCGCCCGCCGAGGTGGGTGACAGCGTCGCCGAGGGCAGGGACGAGGGATACCGCGCCTTCAAGGTCAAGATCGGTCTGCACGACGAGGACACCGACGCGGCGGTCGTGGCCGCCGTCCGGGAACACGCCCCGGACGCGCCGCTCTGGGTCGACGCGAATCAGGCGTACACGGTTCCGGTCGCCCTGCGGATGGCCCGCCGCCTCGACGCGCTCGGGGTCACCGCCTTCGAACAGCCCCTGCCCGCCAACGACATCGCCGGGCTGCGGCGGCTGCGGGACGTCTCGGCCGTACCGGTGGCGCTCGACGAGAGCCTGCGGCATCCGAGCGATCTGGCGACCTTCGTCCGACTCGGCGCGGTCGATGTCGCGATCGCCAAGGTCCAGCGCAGCGGCGGCCTCACGCTCTCCCGGCGGCTCTGCTCGCTCGCCGAGGACTGCGGGGTCGAGCTGATGGGGTCGGGGCTCACCGAGTCGGACCTGGGACTGGCCGCCTCGCTGCATCTGTTCGCGGCGTACGGCATCACGACCCCGGTCGACCTCAACGGCCGCCAGTTCATCGGCTCGCCGTACGCGGGTGGGACCGTGCGGGTCGAGAACGGGACCGCGTGGGTGCCCGAGGGGCCGGGTCTCGGTGTGGAGGTGGACGAGTCGGTGGTACGCGAACTGGCCGTCGACGTACTGGAACACCGTGACTGACCATGCACGACGCCGAATTGACGGCCCGTCAGATGTCTGATCACGCCGCCCCGTCGTCCGGGCCGATACCGCTCGGCACGGGGGTGCCGGGCACATCGTCCACCGGGACGGCGGTGAGCAGGTGCTGGACGAGTGTGACGAGCGTGCGGATGCCGGAGCTGGCGATGCGCGCGTCGCATATCACCACCGGCACGTCCGGCCTGAGGTCGATGGCCGCCCGGACCTCCTCGGGGTCGTAACGGAAGCCGCCGTCGAACTCGTTGACGGCGACGACGAATCCGATGCCGCGCTGCTCGAAGAAGTCCACGGCGGAGAAGGAGTTCTCCAGCCGTCTGGTGTCGGCGAGGACGATCGCGCCGAGGGCGCCCTGGGAGAGCTCGTCCCACATGAACCAGAACCGTTCCTGGCCGGGGGTGCCGAAGAGGTAGAGCACATGGCGCTCGTCGAGGGTTATCCGGCCGAAGTCCATCGCGACGGTGGTCGATCTCTTCAGCTCGACTCCCGTCAGATCGTCCGTCTCGGCCCCGACCTGCGTCAGCAGCTCCTCGGTGTTCAGCGGTGCGATCTCGCTGACCGATCCCACGAATGTCGTCTTGCCCACGCCGAAGCCGCCGGCCACCAGGACCTTGAGCGCGGTCGGGAAGGGGGTGGGAAAGCAGTCAGAGCTGTCGTCGTAGGCCATCGAGTACTGCCTCCAGAAGGGCACAGTCGCTGGGATTGTCGAAGTTGTGCGGCGGCCGGACGGTGACCGCGCCGCTGTCCATGAGGTCGGAGAGCAGGATCTTCGTCACGACGGCGGGCAGCCGCAGATGTCCGGCGATCTCCGCGACCGAGGTCGGCCCCTGGCAGAGGCCGAGCGCCTCGCTGTGCTCGGGGCCGAAGTACCTGTCGCTCGCCGCCCCCGTGGCCATGACCAGCGACAACAGATCCAGCGCGGCCGTCGGGCGGGTGCGGCCCCCGCTGACCGTGTATGGGCGGATGAGCCGGCCCGCCGCGTCGTCCAGCCACGGCCCGTCCGTGGGGACCGTCACGCTCACTGTCCCGTGACGCTCGATGTCGTGCCGACCGCCTGCCTGACCGGCGTCGCCAGATACGGCCGGACGCTCTTCACGAACATCGCCATCTCGTAGCCGAGGACCGCCGCGTCCGCCTCGCGTCCGGCCAGCACGGCGAGACAGGTGCCGGAGCCCGCCGTCGAGACGAAGAGCAGGGTGGAGTCCAGCTCCACCACCACCTGGCGTACCTCGCCGGCGTCGCCGAAGCGCGCGCCCGCGCTGCGCCCCAGTGAGTAGAGGCCGGAGGCGAGAGCGGCCATGTGGTCGGCGCTGTCGGGATCGAGGCCGTGGACTGATCTGACGAGTCCGTCGGAGGAGAGGAGTACCGCGCTGCGGGTGTACGACACCCGTTGGACCAGGCCGCTCAGCAGCCAGTCGAGGTCGGAGACATGGCCTGTCGGCCCATCGCTCACCATGGTGATCTACTCCTTGTGGGGATTGTCTCGGTCTTGGCGGTGCGGATCCGGAAGTTCCGTCACGGGGGTGGGAGTTGGGCCGGAGGCCGGGGCGGGATCGGGGCGGGGATCCCCGGCGGGCTGGGCCTCGGCGAGGCCGATACCGCGCTGGAAGGCGGCCATCAGACCGGGGTCGTGCAGGGTCGGTACACCGTCGCCGGGTGGGGCGGGCGCGTCCCTCAACTGCGGGACCAGGTGCTCCTGGCTGCGGCGCCTGGGCAGTTGGGGCCGGTCCATGGTGCCGCGCACGACGCCGGGGGCGGGGAGGTCCGACGGCGGGCCGGGGAATGACGAGTCGGGCGGTGCGGGGTCGGGGGCCTGCCGGAACTCGGGCGGGAGCGGGCCGGGACGCGCGCCGGCCGGTGTGGGGCGCGCGCCGTTCTCGCCGCGTACGGGCAACGGCCCTCCGCCGGACGTCCGCCGGTGCGACGTGCGCCGGCTCTCCGTGACGGGGCGCAGCTCCGTCTCGTACACCTGCTTGGGTACGGGCGCGGGCGCCGGGACCGGGGCGGGGACGGATGTCGGCGGCACGGGCTGCGGCGCTGTCCGAGCCGGTCCGGCCGTCTGCTGTCCGTCCGGGTCCGCGCCCAACAGGCCCTGCGGCAGGACAAGTACGGCCTGGACACCGCCGTAGATGTTGGCGTGCAGGCGAACCGCGATGCCATGCCGTCGGGCGAGGGCGGACACCACGAACAGCCCGATCCGGCCGTCCTGGAGCAGATGGGCGACATTGACCTGGTCGGGATCGGCGAGCAGGGTGTTCATCCGTTTCTGCTCGTCGGCGGGCATGCCGAGCCCGCGGTCCTCCACCTCGATGGCCAGCCCGGCGGTGACCGGCTGGGCCCGGAGGAGGACCTCGGTCTGCGGCGGGGAGAACACCGTGGCGTTCTCGACCAGTTCGGCCAGCAGATGGACGACGTCGGCGACGGCGTGGCCGCGCAGGGTGCCGTTGACCGGCGGCACGAGTTTGACGCGCGGGTACTGCTCCACCTCGGCGACCGCCGAGCGCAGCACCTCGGTCAGGGTGACCGGGCGGCTCCACTGGCGGCGGGAGACGGCGCCGCCGAGTACGGCGAGGTTCTCGGCGTGCCTGCGGATGCGGGTGGCGAGATGGTCGACCTGGAAGAGACCTTTCAGCAGGTCCGGGTCCTCGACCTTGTTCTCCAGGTCGTCCAGGACTTCGATCTCCCGGTGGACGAGTGACTGGAGTCTGCGGGCGAGGTTGACGAAGACCTCGACCTTCTGTTCGTTGCCGACGCTGCTCGACAGCCGGGACGCCTGGACGACGGCGGCGACGGCGGCGTCCTGGGAGCGTCCCAGTTCCTGGGCGAGCAGGGCGAGTTCGTCGCCGACGGGCGCCTTCACCCCGGGGGTTCGGCGCGGCGGGGGGCCCTCGCCCCGGCGGAGCTGTTCGACGACGCCGCGCAGGTCGGCCTGGGCGCGGGCGCTCGACCGGCGCAGCGCGTGGCAGCGGTCGATCACGGACCTGGCCGCGCGGTCGGCGCCGATGACGGCGGCTGTGGCCGCGACGACGCCGGAGAGCACCGTGCCGCCGACGGCCGCCCAGATCTCGGGGGTCGGCCGTACGCCGCCGGAGCGCACGGTGACGAGCACGGCGAGCAGGCCGCTGAGTGAGGCGATGACGGTCGGCGCCAGAGCGGCGCGCAGGAGTTGAGGGTGTATACGTCGTTCGGGTGACCCCGGCGCGTCCGGCCCGGGAGGCGGCGCGCCCTTGGCCGGTGACGGCTTGGCGGAGGGCGCGCGGCTGCCCGGCCGGCCGTGCCGTCCGCCTTCTCGGCGTTCGGGTCGCGCGGTGGGTGCGCGAAGTTGAGACATCGGTGTCCTCGGTACGTGGGGCCCCAGGCATTCGGTGTTCTGCGAAGTGAACGATGCCCAGCGTTGATCGCCGAGCACACACGGTAGTTGGCGAATAGTCAGTCGCGGCGGACAGTTGACGAACTTGCCCACAGAGCATCCCGCTCTGGTATGAGCCATCGCACAACAGTACGAAACAGTGCAATCGCCTTGAGGGCCGGAGCAGTTGCCCACGTCTCCGGCACTCGTCCGCCCGGCGCCCGGCGCCCTACGGCCGCCCCGGGGCTCCCCGCCGCCGTACTACTCGGCGGCGAGGATCACCGAGCGCGTGAGGTGGCGCGGCCGGTCGGGATCGAGACCCCGCGCGTCCGCGAGGGCGAGGGCGAGGCGCTGGATCCGTACGAGTTCGGCCAGCGGGTCGAGTTCACCGGCCACCCACAGGCCGCCGGTCGCGCCGACCTGCTCGGCGAGACCCTCGGGCGCGGGGCCGAGCAGCCAGGTCGCCGTGCCCTCGGTGGTGATGCTGATGGGGCCGTGCCGGTACTCCATCGCGGGGTACGACTCCGTCCAGGCGAGCGCGGCCTCCCGCATCTTGAGCGCGCCCTCGTTGGCCAGTCCGACGGTCCAGCCCTGTCCGAGAAAGGTGAACTGCGAGCAGTCGGTGACCCCTTCGGGCAGCGGCTCGGCGACGGCCCGCTCGCCGTCGGCGACCACGGACGCCGTGTGCAGGCCGAGATGGGCGCGGAGCAGAGTGAGGGCCGTGGTGGCGAACCGGGTCTGCACGACGGACCGTTCGTCGGCGAAGTCCAGCACGACCAGGTCGTCGGCGGCCGAGCGGATGGGCGTCTCGGGGTCTGCGGTGATCGCCGTCGTACGGGCCGTGCCACGGGCGGCGGCCAGCAGTTGGAGGACCTCGGTGGTGGTGCCCGACCGGGTGAGCGCCACGATGCGGTCGTAACGGCGGCCGGCCGGGAACTCGGAGGCGGCGAACGCGTCGGTCTCGCCCTGACCCGCGCCCTCGCGCAGCGCCGCGTACGCCTGCGCCATGTAGTACGAGGTGCCGCAGCCGACGACCGCCGTGCGCTCACCGGCCTCGGGCAGCCGGCCCGAGCCGCGCAGGCCGTCGGCGAGCTCCGCCGCCCGGCTCCAGTTCGCGGGCTGGCTGGCAAGTTCCGTCTCGACAAACGTCACGTCGGCTCTCCACTCTCGATCTCCGCAGCGGACATGCTTGTTCATGCATGCTAAGTGAGCCTTTCGAGCACCCAAGTGAGCGTCGACACCGCACTTGCCGCGCAGCCCATCGGCTACTGGAGTGGAGCCGCGAACAGAGCGATCAGCACGCACATCCGTGAGGCGATGGCCCGCCTCCAAAGGAGCTGGCCGCCTCCGCCGACCTGCTCGGCGGTGTGGTTACACACCCGGGTCTGTCCGGCTCGTTCAGCCAGGACCTGACGCCCGGCACGTATCTGCTCTTCGAGTACTTCGACCTGGAGAACGCTCCCGCGCCCCGCTACCGCTGGCTGACCGTCAGCGGCGCGCCGAGCGGCACGCACCCGACGCCCACCGCGACCCTGGTCTCGGAGCGCGTCGCGGGTGCTCCCCGCTTCACGCTGTCGGGCACGGTGCGGGCCGGGCGCCCGCTGAAGTTCGTGAACACGCTGCCGCAGGAGAACGAGGCGGTCTTCTTCCCGCTGGCCGCCGACGTGACCGGGTCCGACCTCACGTCGTACTTCGACACGTTCGGTCCCAACGGTGAATGGCCCGCCGACCCGCCGCCGTTCGACCAGTCCAAGGGTGTCGGCTCGCTGCCGCTGAACCCGCAGCGTTCCTCCGTGATCCAGATCCCCCTGACCGCCGGCCGCTATGCGGCGCTCACCTGGCTGAAGGACGCCACCGACGGCAGGACGCGACTGGTCAAGGAGGGCCAGTACAAGATCGTCGAGGTCCGCTGAGTGCCGCGCTTGACCTCAACCACACTTCAGCTTCTAACGTCCATAACAGCGGGTCAGAGGCCTGCGGCCGACCAGACAGGGGAACTTCATGACGACGACCGCCGCGCCTCGCGCGGGCCGGAAGGAGTGGATCGGGCTGGCCGTACTGGCCATGCCGACGCTGCTCATCGCGATGGACATGACCGTCCTGCACCTCGCGGTCCCTTCACTGACAGCGGACTTGGGGCCCAGCACGTCGCAACTGCTGTGGATCATGGACATCTACGGATTCCTGGTCGCCGGCCTGCTCATCACCATGGGCACCCTCGGTGACCGGATCGGGCGGCGCAAGCTGCTGATGTCCGGCGCCGCCGCCTTCGGCATCGCCTCGGCACTCGCCGCGTTCTCCAACAGCGCCGAGATGCTGATCGTGACCCGGGCACTGCTCGGTGTCGCGGGCGCGACCCTGATGCCCTCGACGCTGTCCCTGATCCGCAACATGTTCCACGACGCCGCGCAGCGCACCGTCGCCATCAGTGTGTGGATGACCTGCTTCGCGGTGGGTGGCGCCCTCGGACCGCTGCTCGGCGGATTCCTGCTGGACTACTTCTGGTGGGGCTCGGCTTTCCTGATCGGCGTCCCCGTCATGGTGATCCTGCTCGTACTCGGTCCCGTTCTGCTGCCGGAGCACCGTGACGAGCAGGCGGGCAGGCTGGACTTCGGCAGCGCGGTGATGTCGCTGGTCGCCGTCCTGTCCGTGGTCTACGGCCTCAAACTGGTCGCCGAGGACGGCTTCGGTCTTCAGCCGGTCGCCTTCGTACTGCTGGGTCTGGCCGTCGGGTACGCCTTCGTCCGCCGCCAGCGCTCGCTCGCCGACCCGCTGCTCGACCTCAAGCTCTTCCGGGAGCGCACCTTCAGCGCCTCGGCGGGTCTGCTCACCATCGGCATTCTGGTGATGGCGGGTTCGCAGCTCTTCACGCTCCAGTACCTCCAGCTCGTACACGGACTCTCCCCGCTGTCCGCCGGCTTCTGGTCGCTGCCCAACGCGGCCGGTCTGATGGTCGGTGCCATGTCGGCCCCGGCACTCGCGGCGAAGATCCGTCCCGGTTACGTCATCGCGGGCGGCCTGGTCGTCGCGGCGATCGGACTGGGAATGCTCACGCTGGTCAGCGCGACCGCCGGGCTCGGCATCCTGGTGACGGCGTCGGCGATCATGGGTGCCGGTCTGGGCCCGATGGCCTCCCTCAGCACGGACCTGGTGGTCGGCGCGGCTCCGGCGGAGCGCGCCGGTGCGGCATCGGCCATCTCCGAGACGGGCACCGAGCTGGGCTCGGGACTGGGCATCGCGGTCCTCGGCAGCATCGGCTTCGGCGTCTACCGCGGCGAGATCGAGAGCACCATGCCGGCGGGCGTCGACTCCGAGGCGGCGCACGAGTCGCTCGGTGGCGCGGTGGCGGCGGCCGAGGAGCTCGGCGGCAGGGCGGGCGACGAACTGCTCACCGTCGCCCGGGAGGCGTTCACGTACGGCATGCACGTGACGGCCGTCGTCGGCGCGGCTGTCGCGCTCGTCCTGGCACTGCTGGCATCGGTGCTGCTGCGCGACGTCAAGCCGGGCGCGGGCGGTCACGACGAGCCGGCGGACGACCGCCCCGCAGGGCGAGGCGTCGAAGAGCGGGACGACGCTCGGAAGCGGCATCTGAACCACCTGGTCAGGGCGGGCGCCGGGGAGTCAGCTCCCCGGCGCATCGCCGGGACCGCCCGGTGTCGTACGAAGCACGTCACCGGAGCACAGCCATACGAACGGCCGGCCCCGTCCGGCCACGAAGAGAACGGGAGGCTCGCCCCATGGAGCAGTCGGAAGACAGGACCGCCACCGTCGAGTTCGTGCTGGACGTGATCTGCGCGGCGTCCTACATCGCGTACGTCCGCCTGGAGCGCGCGATCGAGCGGGTGCGGGCCGACGGAGGCAAGGTCGATGTGGTCTTCCGTCCCTTCCAGCTCGCCCCGGACGCGGCCTTCGACGGAGAGCCGCTGCTGGAGGTGCTCGCCGGGATGTTCGGCAGTCATGTGGTGGCGGAGACCCGGCAGGCCGCGGCGGACGCGGTGCAGGACGGCGTAACGCTGGACTACGGCCGGGCGGTGGCCGCCGACACCTTCGAGGCGCACCGGCTGATCCGGTCGGCGGCGTCGCGCGGACTGGGCGAGGCCGCGGTCGAGCGGCTGTTCCGGGCGCACTTCACCGACGGTCTGAACATCGCGGACCCGGCGACGCTGGAGCGACTGGCGGCCGAGATCGGGGTCGACACCAACGACGCCCCCGCGGGCCAACTCCGCAACGATCTGGCCCGTGTCCGGGCGGCCGGCATCCGTTCGGTTCCGCAGATCTCCTTCGACGGCGGCCGACCGCTGTCGGGCACGCAGTCGGAGACGACGTACGCGAAGGCCCTCCAGGCGGCCTAAGGCATATCGGCAAGGCACGGCATCTGATCCCGATACTCACGGCTGAGCCCGCACGGCCCGCCCAATCCCCCGCAGCGAGCCCTGAGTTGGCCGGCCGTGTGCCGCCGGGGCGCCCACGCGTCCCGGCGGTTCTCATGTCCAGGCCCTGTTTCGATCCGGGACAGCCGGAGACCGGGCCCCGCCCCGCACAATCGAATGGAGACACCGATGCGGGTCTCGTTCGCGGTCTTCCCGGCCACAGCACATCTGCATCCCGTGACGCCTCTGGCGTGGGCGCTGCAGAGCGCCGGCCACGAGGTACGGATCGTCAGTCCCCCGGAGATGGCCGACAGCATCAGCGCTGTCGGTCTGACTCCCGTGCCGCTCGGCGAGACCGTGGATCTCACCGCCGCCGCTCCCGACATCGGGCCACGGCTCGACCAGGTCACCCGGGCGCTGTCCCTGACCGCCGACACCCATCTGTGGGAGATCCTGCGCCGCCGGGTGCTGCCCGCGCTGGCGAAGTACTTCCCGGCCGGGCCGGCCGCCCCAGGGCACCGGGACATGCTGGACGACATCGTGGAGTTCGCCCGCGGCTGGCGCCCGGATTTGGTGCTCTGGGACCCGGCGTTCCCCCCGGCGCCGGTCGCCGCCCGGGTCAGCGGCGCCGCGCCGGTCGAGGACCCGCAGGTCGCGGTGGTGCGGCCGATGCTGGAGCGGTACGGGCTGGAGTTCGACGAGGAGACACTGCTCGGGCAGTGGACCGTCGACCCGATGCCCGCCCGGCTGCGGCTGCCGCTGGGCGTGCGGTCCGTCCCCGTGCGCTGGGTTCCCTTCAACGGCTCGGCCGCGGTCCCCGACTGATGTTCATCAACTCCGCCACCGCGGGGCTCTTCCTCTCCACCGAACTGCTCGGGCTCGGCCCCGGCGACGACGTGGTGCTGCCCTCGGTGAGCTTCGTCGCCGCCGGCAACGCGGTCGCGGCGACCGGTGCCCGTCCGGTCTTCTGCGACGTCGACGAGCGCACGCTCAACCCGACCGCCGCCGACATCGAACGCGCGCTGACCCCCCGTACCAAGGCGGTTCTGGTGCTGCACTACGGCGGCTATCCCGGCGACATCGCCGCGATCGCCGCCCTGTGCCAGGAGCGCGGCATCCCGCTCATCGAGGGCGCCGCCTGCGCCGTCGCCTCGACGGCGGACGGCACCGCCTGCGGCGCCTTCGGCGACGTCGCCATGTGGAGCTTCGACTCGATGAAGGTCCTGGTCACCGGCGACGGCGGGATGCTCTATGTCAGGGACCAGGACAGCCACATCGGTCCCAACACGTCCATCGGGCGCGACTGCACGCTGCGCGGCACCCAGGTGAGCGAGTCCATCGTCATGGACGGCGCGACCATCTCCCAGGTCCCCGGCCTGCAAGGCTCAGTCATCGGCCGTAACGCCACGGTCGGTACAACGCCCGAGCAGGACCCCCACCACCGTCTCGTGGTGGGCGACCACACCAGGATCGAGGTGGCGGCATGAGGACACTGGTCACCGGAGGCGCGGGCTTCATCGGCTCGCACTACGTCAGGACCCTTCTGGAGGGCGGCTATCCGGGCTCCGAAGGCACCGAGGTCACCGTCCTTGACAGACTCACCTACGCCGGCAACCGGGACAACCTCCCCGCCGCGCATCCCCGGCTGACCTTCGTACGGGGCGACATCTGCGACCCGGAGCTGGTGCGCGCGCTGCTGCCCGGACACGACGCGGTGGTGCACTTCGCCGCGGAGTCGCACGTCGACCGGTCGCTGGAATCCGCGGCGGAGTTCATCCGCACGAACGTCGGCGGTACACAGACGCTGCTCGACGGCTGTGTCGCGGCGGGCGTCGAGCGGTTCGTGCACGTCTCCACGGACGAGGTGTACGGCTCCATCGACCACGGTTCCTGGACGGAGGAGTGGCCGCTCGCGCCCAACTCCCCGTACGCCGCGAGCAAGGCGGCCTCGGACCTGATCGCCCGCGCCTGCTGGCGCACCCATGGGCTGAACCTGTCGATCACACGCTGCTCCAACAACTACGGCCCCTACCAGCACCCCGAGAAGCTGATCCCGCGCTTCATCACCAACCTCCAGGAAGGTGTGCCGCTCCCGTTGTACGGCGACGGGCGCAACGTCCGCGAGTGGCTGCACGTGGACGACCACTGCCGGGCCGTCCAGCTGGTCCTCGACCGGGGCCGGGCGGGCGAGATCTACAACATCGGCGGCGGCAACGAGCAGACCAACCTCGGTATCACCGAACTGCTTCTGGACCTCTTCGGGGCCGACCGGTCGATGGTCCGGCGGGTGGCCGACCGCAAGGGCCACGACCTGCGCTACTCGCTGGACGAGAGCAAGATCCGCGACGAGCTCGGCTACACCCCGCGCGTGCCGTTCGACCGGGGCCTCGCCGACACCGTCGCCTGGTACCGCGACAACCCCGCCTGGTGGAAGGCCGTCAAGCAGCGCACCGACAACCTCCGAGGAGCCTGACATGAGCGAGCACAAAGCACTGATTCTGGACGAGACCCGCAAGTACCACCTTGACACCCGGAACGGCGGCGGTTTCGTTCCGGGTGTCAGCGAGATCTGGCCCTCGGGCGCGGTGCTCGACGAGGACGACCGGGTGGCGCTGGTCGAGGCGGCCCTCACGATGCGGATCGCGGCCGGGCACAGCTCACGCAAGTTCGAGTCGGCCTTCGCCCGTAAGCTCAAACGGCGGAAGGCCCATCTGACGAACTCCGGTTCGTCGGCGAACCTGCTCGCGATGGCCGCCTTCACCTCGCATCTGCTGGAGGACCGCCCGCTGGTGCCGGGCGACGAGGTCATCACCGTCGCGGCGGGCTTCCCGACCACGGTCAACCCGATCCTGCAGAACGGCCTGATCCCCGTCTTCGTCGACGTCGAGCTGGGGACGTACAACACCACCGCGAGGCGGGTGGCGGAGGCGATCGGGCCCCGCACCGGGGCCATCATGATCGCGCACGCGCTCGGCAACCCCTTCGAGGCCACCGAGATCGCCCAACTCGCCGAGGATCACGATCTGTTCTTCATCGAGGACAACTGAACTGCTGCTGCGGGACAACGTGGTGAACATGGACGCCCGTACGGTACTGGCCTGCGCGCCGACCGCCCACGACGAGCACGGGGCGCTGCACAGCGACACCGAACTGCTGTCCTGGTTCACCTCCGAGCGCTCCCGGCACGATGTACGCGCGCGGCTCGTCCCGCTGAACGAACTGCCCGACTGGCGGCGCGGCGACGCCACCACCGAGCATGTGCACGGCCGTTACTTCCGGGTGGTGGGCGTCCAGGTCGAGGCCGGCAATCGCGAGGTCACCGGCTGGACCCAGCCCCTGTTCGAACCGTGCGGTCTCGGTGTCACCGCGTTCCTGGCCCGGCGTATCGACGGGGTGCCGCACGTCCTGGCGCACGCCCGGGTCGAGGGCGGCTTCCTCGACACGGTCGAACTGGGCCCGACGGTCCAGTACACCCCGGACAACCACGCCCATCTGACGGGCGGCGACCGGCCGCCCTTCCTGGACCTGGTGCTGAGCGCCGATCCGTCCCGTATCCGCTACGAGGCACGGCACTCGGAGGAGGGCGGGCGGTTCCTGAACGCCGAGAGCCGCTGCCTGGTCGTGGACGTGGACGGGCTGGATCTGGGCGGGCCGGACATCAGCAGGCCGGACATCGGCGGGCTCGGCCGGACCGGTGACCGTGGTGGCTCGGACGCGCCGGCCGGCTATCGGTGGGTAACTCCCGGCCAGCTCAACTCCCTCTCCCGGCACGGTCATTACGTCAATGTCCAGGCCCGCACCCTGCTGGCCTGCTTCAACTCCGGGGCGGTCCGGTGGTAGCCCCGGCCCCGCCGTCGCCGCTGCGGGTCGGCGTGCTGGGCTGCGCCGACATCGCCCGCCGCCGGATGCTGCCCGCGATGGCGGCATCGGGTGACATCGAGATCGCCGCAGTGGCCAGCCGCGACGCGGACCGGGCGGCGCGCACCGCCCGGGAGTTCGGCTGCCTCGCGGTCCACGGCTACGCGGAACTGCTGGCGCCGGCGGACGCACGCGGGCTGGCGCTGCTGGAGAACGTCATGTTCGTCCATCATCCGCAGCACACCGCCGTGCGTGAGCTGCTGGCGGACGGGGCGATCGGCACCCTGCGCGGCTTCCAGTCCGCCTTCACCGTCCCCCGCCGCCCGGCGGGGGACGTGCGCCACGAGCCCGATCTGGGCGGCGGGGCCCTCTGGGACACGGGCGTCTATCCGCTGCGCGCGGCTCTCCATCTGCTGGGCCCGGAGCTGGAGTTGGTCGCGGCGCTGCGCGGCTCAGGACCGGGAGACCGGGTGGACACCGGCGGCGCCGCGCTGCTGAGCACACCCGCCGGTGTCTTCGCCCAGATCGGCTACGGGCTGGACCATGCCTACCGCTCGTCGTACGAACTGGTGGGCAGCGAGGGCCGGATCACGCTGGACCGCGCCTTCACCCCGCCGGCCGGTCATTCGCCCGTGATCGGTCTGCAACGGGCGTCCGGCACCGAGGAGATCGTCCTCGAACCGCACGACCAGGTGGCCGGCTCGAACTCCACCATCCACTTCGAGGGCGACCGCGCCGAGGTCCGCGCCCACCTCGTCGCCACCCATGTCCACCACGACGACGAGGGCCCGCACTTCACCGTCGGCACCTACTTCGACATCACCGCGGTCCGCACCCCGGCCGGCTGGCGTATGGCCCGCCTGGCCTGCCGCGTGGTCTGGACGGCGGGCAAGGGCCTGGCCCCGACACCGGGCGCGGACCGCGGGTCCGTGAGCTGCCGGTAGCGGGCCGGGTGCGGGGTCCCCGCACCCAGTGTTTCCGCTGCCGGTGCGTGGCTGTTCGTTACGGCGCGCTCTGCGCGGATGGCGCGGCCCCGGAGGAGTCCGCACCGGTGGCGCCTGCGGCACCCGCGGCCGAGGTGTCGCCGGTGGACGCGGTGGTCGCCGCGGTCTTCTTGTCGGCCGTGCCCGGCTCCGTACCGGAGGAGGACGAGACGGACGCCTTCTCCCCGGCCGGAACCGCCTCCGGCCAGCCGTCGGCCGGCGGGATCGCGACGGAGCGCCACCACGGAGTGCCGGGAATGCTGTCGCCCACCGTCGGCTCGTAGGACTCGCCGGGGCGCGGCAGCGCGATACGTACGCCCGCCTCGGCCGCCGCCGTGACCGTGCCCTCGCCGGGCTCGGCCCACGGGTGCGGGGCCAGATTGAACGTGCCCCAGTGGATCGGCAGCATCACGCCTGTGGGGTCGCCCTGCTGGAGGTCGACGTGGGCGCGCAGGCCCTCGGCCGGGGTCATGTGGATGTCCGGCCAGTATTCGCTGTAGGCGCCGATCTGGATCATCGTGGCGTCGAAGGGGCCGTGCGCGGCGCCGATGTCGCGGAAGCCGGAGAAGTAGCCGGTGTCACCGCTGTGGTAGATCCGGTGCTCGGGGCCCGCGACGGCCCAGGACGCCCAGAGGGTGTGCTGCTGGTTGCGCAGGCCACGGCCGCAGAAGTGGCGCGCGGGCGTCGCGGTGAAGGAGATGCCGGCCACCTCCGCCGTCTCGTTCCAGTCCAGCTCGCGCAGGCGCGCCGCGGGCACTCCCCACTGCTCAAGGTGCGCGCCGACGCCCAGCGGCACGGCGAAGACGGTGTCCGTGGAGGCGAGCCCCTTGATCGTCGGCAGATCGAGATGGTCGTAGTGGTCGTGCGAGATGACGACGACATCGACCGGACCGAGTGCGGCGAGCGAGACCGGTACAGGGTGGAGCCTCTTCGGTCCGGCGAAGGAGAAAGGGGAGCAGCGCTCGCCCCAGACGGGGTCGAAGAGCACGCGCCGGCCGTCGATCTCGGCGAGGACGCTGGAGTGCCCCATCCAGGTCAGCCGCAGCCCGGAGGCGGGCGGTACGGCGAGGTCCGCGAGTGTGTCCTGGTGGACCGGGATCGGGGTGGCGGGCGCGCGGCGGGCGCGTGACTCCTTACGGAGGTAGACCTTCGACAGCTCCAGCATGGAGCCGGACGGTCTGGTCCTGGCGGTTCCCTCAGGATTCTGGAACACACCGTCGGCGAAGTTCGGGGAATTGAGGATCCGCTCCAGGCGCTCGCCGGCCGGGTCGGCCCCGAAGGTCTCGGACCGCATCGCGCGCAGTCGGGAGCGGAGTGAGGGTGGGGAGCCGGCGCCGGTCACTGCATCTCCTGAAGGTTCGGGTTCATATCATTATGGGCGTTTTTCGCTACCGGGGTGCCAGGCCGGTTCTGCCGTCCGAGGCACCTGACTGCAACGTCCGGACGATCTCCCGGATTCCCCCACATGGCCACCGACAGTCGAATTCCGGCCACTCGGCCACCGCCCGCCGGGCGGCCGGTGGCCACCGGGATCTCTTTGACAGCCGCTCCCCCGGCTCCGGATACTGACTTTCCATTCAGTTGCAGAGCTCCCCCACGGTCTGCCGTCGCCCCCCGGAGGCGCCCACCCATGTCCCCGCTCATATCGCTGACCTGGCAGGACCACATCACCGGCCGCAAGGGGTATCTGGTCGTCGACCGACTCGTGCGCGGTGTCTCCAGCGGTGGACTGCGGATGCGGGAGGGCTGTTCGCTGGAGGAGGTGACCGGGCTCGCGCGTGGCATGACCATGAAGGAGGCCCTGCACTTCAACGACGACCCGTCGGCGCGCTACATCCCGCTCGGCGGCGCCAAGGGCGGTATCGACTGCGATCCCCGGGACCCGGCGGCGTACGGCATCCTCGTCCGCTACCTGCGCGCCCTGCGGCCGTACATCGAGACCGTCTGGACCATGGGCGAGGACCTGGGGCTGACCCAGGACCTGATCGACAGGGCCGCCGGCGAGGCTGGGCTCGTCTCGACCGTCCAGGCGATCCATCCGCTCCTCGACGACGAGGAGGCCGCGCGACGGCGGCTCGCCGACGCCTTCGCCGTGGACATCGACGGCATCGGCCTGGACGAGCTGGCCGGCGGCTGCGGGGTGGCCGAGGCGGCGCTCACCGCGCTGGACCGGGCGGGGGTGGCGTACGACGGGACACGGGTCGCGGTGCAGGGCCTGGGGACCATGGGCGGGGCGACCGCGCGGTTCCTCGGCCGGGCCGGACTCACCGTCGTGGCCGTGGCGGACGTCAAGGGCACCATCGCCTGTCCGGAGGGCCTGGACGTCGAGGCGCTGCTTGCCGCGCGTGACGCGTTCGGGACGGTGGACCGCGCGGTGCTGCGACCCGGCGACCGTGAACTGCCGGGTGACGCCTGGCTGTCGGCGGACGCGGAGATCCTGGTACCGGCGGCCGTCTCGTACGCGATCGACACCGCCAACCAGGCGCGAATCAGGGCCCGTTGGATCGTCGAGGCGGCCAACATGCCTGTGCTGGCCGAGGCGGAGGAGCTGCTGGCCGCACGCGGGATCACCGTGCTGCCGGACATCGTTGTCAACTCCGGTACGAACGCCTGGTGGTGGTGGACCCTCTTCGGCGACATCGGCCCCGACGCGGACGAGGCCTTCGCCCACACACGGCGCTCCATGCGCGCGCTGACGGAGCTGATGCTGGCTCGCGCGGAGGCCGACGGTACGACCCCGAGAGCCGCCGCGTACGCGATCGCCACGGCCCGACTGCCCCTGATCACCGAGCGGTTCGGCCACTACCACTGACCGGAGCCCCTATTTGTTTACAGCCCGGCGAATTGTGTCAACCGCCGGGAGTTAGGGTTCAAGTGTGGCGAGAGTACGGCTGAGTGTGGAGGAGCGGCGCGAGGACCTCCTGCGCGCCGCCGTCGATCAGATCCAGACACGGGGAGTGGCGGCCGTGCGCGTGGCCGACGTCGCCACCGTCCTGGGCGTGAGCAACGCCCTGGTGCTGTACCACTTCTCCACGAAGGAGAAGCTTCTCGCCGCCGCCTTCCGGCACGCCGCCGAGGAAGACCTGGCGCAGTTGCGGGAGTTGCTCGGCCGCCGTACCAGCGCCCTGCGAAGGCTGCACGCCGCGATCCGCTGGTACGCGCCGACCGGCGAGGCCAAGGGCTGGCGGCTCTGGATCGAGGGATGGGCGGCGGCGCCGCGCGAGCCCACGCTGCACGAGGTGGCCAGCGAACTCGACCAGCAGTGGAAGGCCGCGCTCGCCTCCGTCATCAACGAAGGCGTCGAAGCGGGTGAGTTCCGCTGCTCCGACCCGGTCGCCGCGGCCTGGCGGCTGACCGCGCTGCTGGACGGACTCGCCGTGCAGATGACCTCGTACGCGGGATCGCTGACCCGCGCCACCCTCCTGGACTGGACGGACGAGGCGCTGGCACGCGAACTGAGCATCGACAGAGCGGAGCTCACCGCCGCGAGCGGATGACCGGTCCCGCCGGCCGGGAAAGAGCCACCCGAAGCGCCACCGGAGGTCGCCCTCACCGGCCGGAACCGCCACGGCCATACTGTGCGCGAGATCCGGAATCCGG
This sequence comes from Streptomyces sp. NBC_01716, assembly GCF_036248275.1. Taxonomy (NCBI): domain Bacteria; kingdom Bacillati; phylum Actinomycetota; class Actinomycetes; order Kitasatosporales; family Streptomycetaceae; genus Streptomyces; species Streptomyces sp. NBC_01716. The sequence goes on from NZ_CP109181.1 coordinate 1,256,674, forward strand.
AACGAAGGTGGAGACTGTGGCGCAGCGGCAGACCGAACATCCGGACGTTGGGAAAACAGCCGGGCCGGGGGCCGGGCCCAGAGCGGAGCAGGACCATGACGTGCTGGTCGTCGGCGGCAGCGGGGTCGACACGGTCGTCCGTGTCGACTCGCTCCCCGTCCCGCTCGCCGACTCGGTCGGTGTGGGGCCGATCCGCGAATGGCCCGGTCAGACCGGTGGCAATGTGGCTCTGGGCTGTCGGGCCCTCGGACTGAACGTCAAATTCCTCGACTTCGTCGGTGACGACCCGGCGGGCGGTCAGGTACGCGAACATCTCGCCAAGGGCGGTGTGGACTTCGAGGGGCTGATCTCGTCCGCGGGCACCCGGCGTGCGGTCAATCTCGTCGAGACGACGGGCGGCCGGATGTCCTTCCACGACGCGCGTGATCCGGAAGACCTGCGGATGCCGCGCGACTTCTATCTCCCCCACCTCACGCGGGCCCGCCATGTCCATGTGTCGATCACGAACTTCACCCGTTTCCTCTTCGACGACATCATCGAACAGGGGATCCCCGTCTCGACCGATCTGCACGACTGGGACGGGGTGGACTCCTACCACCGGGAGTTCGCCTACCGCGCGGACCTGGTCTTCCTCAGCGCCGCGGGAGCGAGCGAGCGGATAGCCCCGGTGATGCGGGAGATCCTGCGTGAGGGCAGGGCGCAGGCGGTGGTGGCCACGGCGGGCGCCGGAGGGTCGTATCTGCTGACCCGGGAGGGCAGCCGTACTCCCCGGCCGATCCCGGCGACCGTCCCGCCCGCACCGGTGGTGGACTCCAACGGCGCGGGCGACGCGTATGTCGCCGGGTTCCTCTACGGGCGGCTGGCCGGGCGGGACCTGGAGGCGTGCGCGCGCCTGGGCGCGGTCGCGGGGGCCTACGCCTGCACGGTGGAGGGCAGTTCGTCGCTGATCGGCGCCGACGCGCTCCTCTCCCGCACGTCCTGACCCAGGTCTGCTTGAGGCCCGAGGCAGGTGTGAAGCAGGTCCGGCTCAGGTCTGCTTCAGCGGTTCGTACTCCCCGGGGTCCAGGCCGAACGTCCAGGCGACGCCCGCCTTGGCGGTACGAGTCCCCGGCGGCACGCGCAGCCAGTAGGTGCGGCTCGTGCCGTCGGGCTCCGGGGTGGAGTTGACGACTTCGACCATCACGACGTCCTCGTCCCCGGCGAGGGCTATCCGCCAGAGGATGCCGGTCTCGTCCTTGTTGATCGGCTCGGCGCCGGACTCGGTGAGATACCGGTCGTAGCCGTAGTGCTCCAGCATGACGCGGCGCAGCTCCGCGTTCTCCTCGTTACGGATCCGCGCGGGGTCGAGCGAGGTGAGCTCGTCGAGGAAGTCGGCCGGGACCGGCATCCCGCGCCAGGCGTAGAGGGCGAAGCCGTCGGGGTAGGCGAGGGCCGGGCCGTCACCGCGGTCGAGGCGCCCCGCCTCGTCACGGTGCAGCTCCACCGGACGTTCGCAGACCACCGTCACCTTCTCGTAGGGCCACCACCAGCCCGCGTGCGCCGCGACCTCGGCGAGTCCCGTGAGCCGGTCGCCACGGCCGTCGAACGCGGCGAGCCAGGCCGCGTCGTGCTGACCGAGGACCGCGTCGAGCAGCAGCTGACGCGTGGCGGGGAGGTCCTCCGCCTCCGTGCCGAGCGAGTCGGTGATGCCGGAGCGGATCCGGTCGGCGAGGGCGCGGGTGGTGTCCCAGAGCCGGGCACCGGTGGCCCCCCACCGGTCGGCCCAGCCCGCCGGGCCCAACTCGTCGTGAATACGGCGCCGTTCGTCCGCCCATGGCTTGGTGCGGACCTCCTCACGGACCGATCTGCCCCGATCCGTGAGGGACTTGACGGCGGCGAGCCCGGCGAGCGGGGAGTCCGCCCAGATGATCCGCTCCGGCTCGGCCAGTCCGGCCGTTCGGTACGCGAGCCGTATCCCCGCCTCGGCCGCCGGCCGGTCGGCCGCGCCTGTCGCCGCCGCGACGCCCCGCCACTTGTCCACATTCCGCATGTCTGAAGCCCCGTCCCCTGTCGTCACTGTCCCTGTACTTTCCTGCCGAGCCGTCCCGGCCCGTTCGCGCGGCCGTTTCGCGCGTCCTCAGTCGGCGACGACGCGCACCGCTCCCGGCAGGTACTCCCGCTGGCGCACCACGCGGAACCACCCCTTCGGCAGCGCTATCGCCGCGTGCTCCTCGTGCACCACCCGGCCGCCCTCCGGCAGATGAAGCAGCATCGGCCCGAACTCGCCCCCCGTCTCGCGGACGAGCAGGCCGGGGCCGGTCACCGCGTGGGCGTGTCCCGTGACCTCACCGAGCGCCAGGACGAGGCGCCCCCGCGCGTCCCTCGGCTCGCTCCGCGCCTCGGCCGCACCGGGCGGCACGCTCTCCTCCGCCACGGGCACGATGAGCACGTCTCCCTGCCGGTACATGACTCTCCCCTCGACCGGCGGCGCCGAGTGCGCCGACCTGTGAACGACGCTAGACGGTGGGTCTGACAATCGGCTCCGCCCCCGAACCGGGCTTGTCAGTGGCGCCTGTTACAACTTCTCTCAGCATCAAGCCGATCAACGCCGACGCCCGGTGTCTGGAGCACTCGCCATGACCATTTCGAACCACCTGCAGGAGTTGGACGGCCTGCCCGCGTTCGACTTCCCCGACGCCGAAGCCGAGCCGAAGGCGAAGCTCCCCGACGCGGGGTCGGTGGCCTGGCGCGTCGCGGTGGACGCGTACGAGAGCGAGGAGGAGTGGGAGTCGGCGTTCGCCCGTTTCCTCAAGGCCGTCGACGCGACCCAGGTCCGCGCGCTGATCGTCGGCGCCTGGAGCGACGTCTACGAGACCGCTCCTGACGGCGTGATCGGGGCCATCGTCGCCGCGAGCGACCAACTCCCCTCTCTGGGCGCGCTGTTCGTCGGTGACATCACCTACGAGGAGTGCGAGATCTCGTGGATCAACCAGACGGCGATGGCGCCGCTGCTCAACGGCCTGCCGCAGCTGCACTCGTTCGGGGTGCGCGGCGGCCAAGGGCTGGACATGGCCGGCGTCAAGCACGAGCGGCTTCGCTCACTGACCGTCGAGACGGGCGGTCTGGACGCCGATGTCGTGCGGAACATAGCCGCGGCCGAACTGCCCGCGCTGGAGCGGCTGGACATCTGGCTGGGTGTGTCCTGGTACGGCGCGAACACGGTCGTGGCGGACCTGGAGCCGTTCCTCACCGGAGTGCGTCTCCCCGCTCTGAAGTCACTGGCACTGCGCAACAGCGAGATCCAGGACGACATCGCGGCGGCGCTGGCGGGAGCGCCCGTCGTTGCGCGGCTGGAGACGGTCGACCTGTCGATGGGCACCCTCGGTGACGAGGGAGCCGAGGCACTGCTCGGCGGTCAGCCGCTCACGCATCTCAAGAAGCTCGATCTGCACCACCACTTTCTCAGCGAGCCGATGCGGAAGCGGATCCGTACGACTCTGGAGCCCGCCGGTGTGGTCGTGGATCTCTCCGGGTGCGAGTCCGAGAGGAACGGCGACTCGCGTTACACGGCGGTGGCCGAATGAGCGGCGCGATGGACATCGAGCACTTCGACGAGTTCCACGGGCTGCCGGTCTTCACCCTCCCCCACCACAAGATCCGGTCGCTGAAGGCGCTGCCCGAGGCCGAGGCCGTCGCCTGGCGGCTCGATTGCGGGTGGGAAGAGGAGTGGACCTTCCCCGAGTTGTGGAAGCACTTCACGGATGCCGTCGACACGGAGCGCGTGCGCGCGCTGGTCATCGGACCGTGGTGGAGCGGGGATTACAGCGAGCTGGCGCCCGCCCTCGAACTGATCGTCGCCGACGCGGCACGCTTCCCCGCCCTGCGCGCCCTGTTCCTGGGGGACGTGGTCGGCGAGGAGTGCGAGGTGTCCTGGCTGGTGATGACCGACGTCACCCCGGCGATCGAGGCTTTCCCGTCCCTGGAGGAGTTCGCCGTGCGTGGCTGCGGCGACACGTATCAGAACGGTGCCGTGCGGCTGCGGCCGGTGCAGCACGAGAGGCTGCGCCTCCTGCGGTTCGAGTCGGGCGGGCTGCGGGGCTCTGTCGTCCGCGCGGTGGGCGAGAGCGAACTGCCCGCGCTGGAGCGGCTGGAGCTGTGGCTGGGCATCGAGGAGTACGGCGGCGACGCGACCGTCGCCGATCTCGCGCCGCTCCTCGACGGCGGCCGGTTCCCGCTCCTGCGCCATCTGGGGCTCCGGAACAGCGAGATCCAGGACGAGATCGCCGGCGCCGTGGCCTCCGCGCCGGTCGTCGCCGGGCTCGAATCGCTGGCGCTGTCCATGGGCACGCTCGCCGACCCGGGCGGTGAAGCCCTCCTCGCCGGCCAGCCGCTCACCCATCTGAAGACGCTGGACCTGCGCCACCACTTCATGTCGCCGGACGTGACCGACAGAATCCAGCAGACCCTGGGTCCGCACGGGGTGCGGGTGGAGCTGGAGCCGCCCTACGACCTCAGCGCTGACGACGAGTGGCGTTATGTCGCCGTCTCCGAGTAGCGGCGGGCCGGGCCCGCGACGATCCGCCGGACAGGGCCTGGCGGTCGTCGGCAATCCCGCGAACCGCCGCGTCCGGCTTTTCCAGGACGCGGTGGGCGCGGCGGGCCTGCCACCGGCCCGTGAGGTGGCCTGGCTCGAAGTGCTGGGCGGGCGTGCCGAGTTCCACCCCGGTGAGACCGTGCGTGTCGAGTCGCCGGGCGAGGACGCGGCGGTGGAGCGGCTGTTGCGCGGCACGGACGATCCGACGCGGGTCGAGGGCACGGCGCTCTGGTACGAGCGGTTCACCTCCGCCGTACGGGAATTGGGCCGTGGGGTGCGCGAGGCGGGTGCGCGTCTCCTGGACGATCCGGACGAGTTGGCGGTGCTGTTCGACAAGCGGCTGTGCCACGAGGTGCTGGACCTGGCCTCCGTCCCGGTGCCGCCGTCACCGACCTCGGGGCCCGGCGCCCCGCCCGTTCGCGGCTGGGACGACGTACGTGCGCTGATGGACGGCCCCGGCATGCGCCGCGCGTTCGTCAAGATCGCCCACGGCTCGTCCGCCTCGGGAGTGCTGGCCGTCGAGTACGCCGGCCCCGGCCGCGTGCGCGCGACGACATCGGTCGAACGCGACGCGGCGGGACGGCTGTTCAACTCGCTGCGGGTACGGCGGCTGACGACCGAGCCGGAGGTGGCCGCGATCGTCGACGCGCTGGCCCCGGACGGGTTGCATGTCGAGCGGTGGCTGCCGAAGGCCATGCTGAACGGCAGGGCGACTGACCTGCGGGTGGTGGTCGTCGCGGGCCGCGCGACGCACGCCGTCGTACGGACCAGCTCGTCGCCGATGACCAACCTGCATCTCGGCGGGTCGCGTGGCGATTTGAACGCGGTGCGGGAGGCGACCGAAGCGGCGAGCGGCGGCGGGGGGTGGCGAGCCGCCCTGGAGATCTGCGAACAGGCCGCCGCCTGCTTCCCCGGCACGCACTGCGTCGGCGTGGACCTGCTGCCCGCGACCGGCTGGCGCCGCTTCGCCGTCGGCGAGGTCAACGCCTTCGGCGATCTGCTGCCCGGCCTCACCGGACTGCCCGGCAGCGGCGCGGAAGGCCTGGACACCTACGGGGCGCAAATCGCGTCGCTGCGGGCGGGCGGTCCGCCCGCGGCCGGCGCGGGACAGGAGCGCCGTGCGCGGCTCTGAGAGGAAGGACTCCGCGACGACGCGTGCCGCGCACGCGGACGCACACGCGCAGGCGGACGCCGACGCACACGCCGACGCGGAGAACAAGCAGGTGGACCACGTGGGCACGGAGATCGCGAACGCGGTGACCGGGCGTGCGGCGACCACCGGAACGGTGGGCGAGGACCCGCGGATCGCCGACGCGCGACTGCCCGACATGCGCCAAGTCGTCGGCCGCGACGACCTGCTGCTCATCACGCTCGACACCCTGCGTTACGACGTGGCCGCCGAGCTGACCGCGGCGGGCCGGCTGCCGAATCTCGCCCGGCATCTCCCGGGCGGGCGCTGGGAGAAGCGGCACGCCCCCGGCAGCTTCACCTACGCCTCGCACCAGGCGATGTTCGCCGGGTTCCTGCCGACGCCCGCGTCGGCGGGGCCGCATCCGCGGCTGTTCGCCGCGCGGTTCGAGGGGAGCGAGTCCACGGCCGCGAGGACGTTCGTCTTCGACGCGCCCGACCTCGTGTCGGGTCTCGCGGACGCCGGGTACCGGACGGTGTGCGTCGGAGGTGTCGGCTTCTTCAACAAGCGGGGCGCGCTCGGTTCCGTACTGCCGGGGATGTTCCAGGAGAGCCACTGGGAGCCGGAGTTCGGCGTCGCGTCGCCGACGTCCTTCGAGTCGCAGGTGGCCCGCGCGGAGGGGGTCGTGGCCGAACTGCCGGCCGGTCAGCGGCTGTTCCTCTTCGTCAATGTGCCGTCGCTGCACCAGCCGAACTGGTTCCATCTGCCCGGCGCCACCCGTGAGGCGGGTGACTCGCGTGAGACGCACGCCGCCGCGCTCGAATACGTGGACCGGCACATCGGCCGGCTCTTCGCCGCGGCGAGCAGCCGCCGCCGCTGCTTCACGATCGTCTGTTCCGACCACGGCACGGCCTACGGCGACGACGGCTGGACGGGCCACCGCCTCGGCCACGAGTCCGTCTGGACCGTGCCGTACGCCCACTTCTTCCTGGAACCAGGGGCACCCTGATGACCGACACGACCAGTACCACCGGCACCGCGCCCCGGCCGCGCCCGTACGAGAGTTACGTCTACGCCTATCCGCACAAGACGGCGTACCGCCCGCTGGCCGACCGTCCGGCGCTGAGCGGCCTGTGGGCCGGTGAGCGGAAGGACGCGCTCTCGCTCTATCTGCACATACCGTTCTGCGAGGTCCGCTGCGGCTTCTGCAATCTCTTCACCCGGATCGGCGCGCCCGGCGAACTGACGACGCGTTATCTGGACGCGCTGGACCGGCAGGCGACCGCTGTCGCCGACGCGCTCCACGCGGACGGCGCGACGGAGGCGGACGGAGTGCGCTTCGCCGCCGCCGCTTTCGGCGGCGGCACCCCCACCTTCCTCGACGCCGCCGAGCTTGAGCGGCTGTGCGACATCGCCGAGAAGCGGATGGGCGCCGATCTGCGGGCCGTCCCGCTCTCCGTGGAGACATCGCCGTCGACCGCCACCGCCGACCGGCTGTCGGTGCTGGCCGAGCGCGGGGCCACACGGCTGAGTATCGGCGTGCAGAGCTTCGTCGAGGAGGAGGCGAGGGCGGCCGTGCGCCCGCAGCGCCGCTCCGACGTCGAGGCCGCGCTCGGCCGGATCCGGGACGCGCGGATCCCGGTCCTCAACATCGACCTCATCTACGGCATCGACGGGCAGACCCCGCAGTCCTGGCGGTTCTCGCTCGACGCGGCGCTCGCCTGGCGGCCCGAGGAGCTGTATCTCTACCCGCTGTACGCACGGCCGTTGACCCCGCTGGGCAGGCGCGCGCATCCCAGTGAGGCCGACTGGGACACCCAGCGGCTGGACCTCTACCGGCGGGGCCGGGACCATCTGCTCGCCGAGGGGTACGAGCAGGTGTCGATGCGGATGTTCCGCCGCGTCGGCGCGCCGCGCGAGGGGGCCGAGGACTACGCGTGCCAGACCGACGGCATGATCGGCCTCGGCTGCGGCGCGCGTTCGTACACCTCGCGGCTGCACTACTCCTTCGACTACGCGGTCGGGATGCGCGAGATCCGGAACATCATCGACGACTACACGGCCACCGAGGACTTCTCCCGCGCCGAGGTGGGCCGCGCGGTCGACCCGGACGAGGCGCGCCGCCGCCACCTCCTGCAGTCGCTGCTCCAGGCGGAGGGCATGCAACTGGACGAGTACCGCGGGCGGTTCGGCAGCCTTCCGGGCGACGACTTCCCGGCCGAGCTGGAGCGTTTCGCCGGCCTCGGCTGGCTCGACACGGCCGCCGGGCCCGGCCTCCTTCGGCTCTCGCCGGAGGGGCTCGCCCACTCGGACGCGCTGGGCCCGGCCCTGTTCTCCCCCGCCGTCCGGGCCGCGATGGCCGCGTACGAACCGAAGTGAGGCATCCATGGACCTGACGATCCTCTACCGGGGCCCGCTCGCCTCCTGCGACTACGACTGTCCGTACTGCCCGTTCGCCAAGCGACGTGACAGCACCGACCAGTTGCGCGCGGACCGGGCCGCGCTGACACGCTTCACCGCGTGGGTGGCCGAGCAGACCGACGACCGTCTGTCGGTCCTCTTCACACCGTGGGGCGAAGGCCTCACGCGGTCCTGGTACCGGCGGGCGCTCACCGACCTCTCCCACCTGCCGCACGTCGCCCGGGTCGCCATCCAGACGAACCTCAGCTGCCGTACGGACTGGCTGAAGGCCGCCGACCCGGCCAAGCTGGCGCTCTGGTGCACGTATCACCCCGGCCAGACGCCGTACGACCGTTTCCTCACCAAGTGCCGTGAGCTGGGCGACGCGGGCATCCGCTTCAGCGTCGGCGTCGTCGGCTTCCCCGACCATCTCGACCAGGCGCGCCGGCTCCGGGCCGACCTCCCCGACCGGGTGTACCTCTGGGTCAACGCGGCGGAGGGCCGCACCTACTCGGACCCGGAGGCCGCCGACTGGACCTCGATCGACCCCCTGTTCCCGTTCAGCCGGCACCCCCACCGCTCGGCCGGCCTCCCGTGCCGTACGGGCGAATCGGTGATCTCGGTGGACGGCGAAGGCACGGTCCGCCGCTGCCACTTCGTCCCGGCGGAACTGGGCAATCTCTACGACGGCTCCTACCGCCGCGCCCTCGAACCCCGCGCCTGCCCGCTCACCACCTGCGACTGCCACATCGGCTATGTCCACCTGGAGACACTGCCGTTGTACGACGTCTTCGCGGGCGGCGTCCTGGAACGGATACCGCTGAGCGCGTCAACGCGCTGAACTCCGTGGCCCGCACCGGCTCAGTGACGCACCAGCGGCAGCAGGTCCGGGCGTTTGGCGACCGTGTGGTCGCCCGAGGATTCACCGCGCAGGCGGCGGCCGATCCAGGGGACCAGGTATTCGCGCGCCCACTGCATGTCGTCGCGGCGCACTTCCAGCGTGCCGCGCGGCGGCAGGGGCGGCCATGGCTGGTCGGGGTCGGCGGGGGTGTCGAGGCCGAGGACCTGCGCCGCGCGCAGCGCCACCCGGGTGTGGCCCTCGGGTGACAGATGCAGCCGGTCACCGTCCCAAGCGCGCCTGTCCTGCACCGACTTGAGGGACCACAGGTCCAGGACCGGGCAGTCGTAGCGGTCGGCGATGGAGCGGACGTGGGCGGTGAACGTGGCTATCTTGCCGCGCAGATGGCGCAGCACCGGCACGCCCCGGGTGTCGAACCCGGTGGGGACCATGACGGTGCCGACCGCGCTCGTCAGGTCGGCCAGCGCCCGTTCGAAACGTTCCGCGACGTCGTCGGGGTCGCTGCCGGGCCGGATGATGTCGTTGCCACCCGCGCAGAACGTCACGAGATCCGGGGCGAGTTCCTTGGCCCGCGGGATCTGCTCGGCCACGATCTGGTCGAGCAGCCGTCCCCGTACGGCGAGATTGGCGTACCGGAACGATTCGTCCGGTGCCCGGTCGGCGAGCAGTACCGCGAGGCGGTCCGCCCAGCCGACATAGATTCCGCCCGGTCCGGGATCTCCGACGCCCTCGGTGAAACTGTCACCGATGGCCGCGTAAGACCCGAAGGCACCTCTGGTTTCTGTTCTCGAATCGTCAGCCACAGCAGAACATCATTCACCCGGCCATGGGACCTACGCGACCGTAAGAAGTCGCCGTCCCCGGTGAGAAACACCACCGGTCAAAATTCGTTCAACCGGGAATAGGAGAAAGGCCGTCGGCCGGTACCCGGAGGTACCGGCCGACGGCCGATTACGCGTGGGACGGGACGGCTCAGATGGAAACGCCGTGCTCGCGCAGGTACGCCAGCGGGTCGACGTCGGAGCCGTAGCTCGGACCGGTGCGGATCTCGAAGTGCAGGTGCGGACCGGTGGAATTGCCGGTCGAACCGGAGAGACCGATCTGGTCGCCGCCGGCGACCCGCTGACCCGCCGAGACGGACAGCGAGGAGAGGTGGCCGTACTGCGAGTACTGGCCGTCGTCGTGCTTGATGACGACCTCGTTGCCGTACGAACCGGCCCAGCCGGCCGAGACGACGGTGCCGGGGCCGACCGACTTGACGGTGGTGCCCGACGCGGCCGCGAAGTCCACGCCGGTGTGGTAGCCGCTCGCCCAGCTGCCGCCGGCCGCGCGGTACGGGGTCGTGGTGGTCGCGCCGTCGACGGGCGCGGTGTAGCCGGAGTCGGCGCTCTGCGCGGCGGGCTCGTTCGCCGTGGCGTCGGCCTGCGGGGCGGGCTCGGCCGGCGCGGGCTTCGCGGGAGCGGCCTTCTTCTTGGGGGCGGCCTTCTTCGGGGCGGCCTCGGCCTTGCTCTCGGCGGACGCCTTGGCCTTCGCGCCGATGGTGAGCTTCAGGCCCGGGTGGATCAGCGACGGGTTGTCACCGACGGCCTCGCGGTTGTCGGCGTAGAGCTTCTGCCAGCCGCCGCTGACCTTCTGCGTCTCGGCGATCTTGGCGAGGTAGTCCCCCGCGGTGACCGAGTACGTCTTCACGGTCTTGGCGGTCGCGGCCTGCTTGGCCGTCTGCGTGGCGGCGGTGTGCGCGGCGGACACGCCGCGCTCGGGCGCCACCGACGGAGCGGCGGCGTGGGCGCCCGTGGCACCGATGAGCGGAATCGCGATGGCGGCGCCACCCGTTCCGGCCGCGATGAATCCGCGGGTGATCGGGCTGGTCCTCGGACGACGGTGCTTACCCTTTCCGGGCATGGCGAATTCCTCTCCGGCGCCTACGAGGTGAGCTGTCGGGTTCGGGCTGGAGATGCCCGGCCGCGCCGTGACGCGGCTTCACCCCGAGCCGTCCGGATCTCCGGACCGGCGTACTACCTGGGTCCCCCGCTCCTGCCACACGTTGATGAGTGCTGGGTGGATGCGGATTCCGAACGGCGGCAGGATTCGGCGATCCGCTCGGATTGCGGTGACGGTAAGCCGCGCATACCGACCCGTACAAGCCGCTGTTTCTCCCGCGGCAATCCGCTCTCGAATATCGACATACGCGAGCGGTCACCCTGCGTGGATTACGGATCTTCGAATTCCGTGCGGCGTCCCAATTCCCTTCCCGGGCGCGGCCACACACCGTCACGGATATGATCCTGCTCACCAGCCGAGGCCGATCCACCCCCATCTCGGCCGCGACCGGGGCAACTTATGGACAATCACCCAATACGGACAGAAGCCCTATTCCTGCGGCGCTTTCAGGGGGAACCGATGTCGTAAAGTCGGAGCGCGACAGCGTCGGCGACGAGCGCCGACCGCACACGCGGAGGAGCGCACGTGACGCACGAGGTGCCGCAGCAGGTCCCGCAGGGCGAGCCCGATCTCGCCGGCGTACGCAACTTCCGCGACGTGGGAGGCCTGCCGACCGTCGACGGGCGGCGCGTACGGTACGGACGGCTCTTCCGCAGCGGCCACCTCGCGCACGCCACCGCCGATGACGCGGCCTTCCTGTCGTCACTGGGGCTGCACACCATCTTCGACTTCCGCAACGCGGCCGACCAGAAGCTCGACGGTCTGGACGTCGAGCTCGTCGGCGTGCACAACGTCAACATCCCGCTCACCGATCCGGCCGACGGCACCGAGTTCTGGAGGATGGTCCGCGACGGCGACCTCGACCAGCTGCGCTCGATCCTCGCCGACGGCAAGGGCGCGGCCCGGATGTCCGCTTCGTACCGTTCGATCGTTCTGGACCGCACCGCAGAGCACCGGCGTGTGCTGCACGCCCTGGCGGAGGAGAGCCTGCCCGCACTGATGCACTGCGCGGCGGGCAAGGACAGGGCCGGTCTCTCGATCGCGGTGTCGCTGCTCGCGGTGGGCGTGGAGCGGGAGGCGATCGAGGCGGACTATCTGAAGTCGAACGATCCGCACCGGAGGTATCAGGTACGCCGCAGCGACCCGACGCCCGGCGGGACCGCTCCGGAGGTCCTGGAGCTGCTGGCCCCGCTCTTCGACGCGCGTGCGGTGTATCTCGAAACGGCGTTCACGACGATGGAGGAGACGTGGGGCAGCGTCGACCGCTACCTCACGGACGGCCTCGGTCTGACGGACGAGACCCGCGAGCGGCTGCGCTCGCGCCTCGTCGAGGACTAGGCTCTGTCGTTTGGATCAGGCCCTACCGCCCGCCGGCGCCCGCCTCGAAGAGCAGGTAGAGGAAGCCGGCCAGGACATGGCCGGCGACGAGGTAGGCGAAGAGCCGGATGGCGAGGCCGCGCGGGAAGTTGCGCTCCTCGTCCATGACGGACTTGGCGGGCTGAACAGGCTGGACGGGGTGGACAGGCTGGACTTCCTCGGGCGACGGCTCCTGAACGGCGTCCACCGGGTTGTCGGACATGGCGATGGCCTCTCTTGGTCGGATCGCGGGTCAGTTGCGCCGAGTCAGCGGGGGTGAGCCCCGCCGGGCAGGCACAGCTCGCCGACGGGGCTGGTCAGCAGAGTGTGGACGAACAGCAGCTCGGCGCCGGCGGGACCGGCCGCCGCGAGGCGGTGCGGGGTCATCGAGTCGAAATGGGCGCTGTCGCCCGGGTCGAGCACATGGACGGTGTCCCCGAGGCTCAGCCGCAGCCGCCCCCGAAGGACATGGAGCCACTCCTCCCCCGGGTGGACACGGACGAGGTCGCCCTGCGCTCCGTACGGCACGGTCACCCGCAGCGGCTGCATCGCCCGGCCGGTCGGGCTGCCTGCCTGGCGGTAGGTCCAGCCGTCCGCCTCCACGGGCTCCGCCCGCGCGGCGCGGATGACGGGATCGCGCTCGGGCGGCTCCTCGCCGAGCAGCTCGGAGACCGTCGTACCGTAGACACGCGCCAGACCGAGCAGCATCGGCAGCGAGGGCTGGCGCCGGGCGGTCTCCAGCCGGGAGAGGTGGGCCGGGGAGAGCCCGGCCCGTCCGGCGGCGGCCTCCAGGGTGAGGCCCCGGCCGCGTCGCAGCTCGCGCAGCCGGGGCGCGACGTCCGGCAGAGTCTCTGTCGTGGCGTCGGTCTCGTCGGCCGCCTGTTCACGAGCGGTGGCGGGGTCGGTCATGCCCCCATTGAGCCAGGAATTCTCCTCTGAGGCAAACTTCTTACCTCAGAGGTAAACAGCCGGAACAGGACCAACGGGACCCAACGGGACAAGGGCGTCACCGGTTGGCGATCGCCTGCTTCACCAGCGTCCTGCCGAAGTCCCACATCAGCCCGCCGCCCCCGTGCGCGTCGTCCATCACGGCCGTGAAGGCCGTCACGAAGCGGTCGACCTCCCGCTCCCCGATGGTCAGCGGCGGGATCAGCTTGATCACTTCCAGATGGTCCCCTGAGACCTGGGTGAGAATGCGGTGCTTCCGCAGGAGCGGCACCACGACCATCTGCGCGAAGAGCCCCTTCCGTGCCGCCTGGAGCATCGTCCAGCGGCTGCGCAGCCCGATCGACGTCGGCCGGCCGAACTCGATACCGATCATCAGCCCCCGGCCGCGCACCTCGCTCAGCAGCTCGTACCGGTCGACCAGCGCGGCCAGCCGCGAGCGCAGCAGATCGCCGGTCGTCCTGGCGTTGGCGACGATCCGCTCGTCCTCGATCACCGACAGAACGGCCAGGCCCGCCGCCATCGCCTGCGCGTTGGATCCGAAGCTGGCCGAGTGGACCAGCACCCTGTCCATCGAGGAGTAGACCTTCTGGAAGATCCAGTCCTTGCCGAGGGTCGCGCCGACCGGCACGTATCCGCCGGAGAGCGCCTTCGCGACACACACCAGGTCCGGCTCGACGCCTTCCTCGTGCTGGTACGCGTAGAAGTCGCCGGTCCTGCCGAGCCCCGTCTGCACCTCGTCCGCGATGAGCAGCGCCTTGTGCCGGCGCAACAGCTCCTGCGCGGCCCGCAGGAAGCCGGGCGGCGTCGACCGCACGCCCTTGCCCTGGATCGGTTCGACGACGAAGCCCGCGACGTCGCCGCGCTTCAACTCCCGCTCCAGCGCGTCGAGATCACCGATCTCGATCGCCGTGTCGGGGAGCAGCGGCGCGAACCCGGCGCGGAAACCGTCCTCGCCGTTGACCGAGAGCGAGCCGAGGGTCAGCCCGTGGAAGGCGTGGGAGCAGTAGAGGATCCTCGGCTTCCCGGTGGCGTACCTGGCGAACTTCAGCGCCGTCTCGACAGCTTCCGTACCGCTGTTGCCGAAGAAGACCCGGTCCAGGTGGGGGCTGTGCTTGAGCAGTTTCTCGGCGAGCAGGCCCGGCAGCGGCTGGCAGTCGAAGCGGGTGAGGTCGGCGAGCGAGGCGTCGAGGACGTCGTGGAGGGCCTTGCGTACGACGGGGTGGTGCCGGCCGAGCCCCATCACCCCGAAGCCGGCGAGCATGTCGAGGTAGTCGTTGCCATCGGCGTCCCAGAAGTAGGCGCCCTCGGCGCGCTCGTAGACCTTGTCGAAGCCGATGGTCCGCAACATGCGCGGGAGTTGGTGGTTCAGATGGGCGGTGTGCAACTCGTAGCGTTCGCCGCCGCGTTCGGCCAGCAGCTTCGCGAGATCGAAGGCCTTGCCCGGCTTCTCCGCCGGCCCTGTCGACTCGGTCATCGGGTGTTCTCCTCGCGCTTCTCCCGGCGCGCCAGTGCGGCGCTGATCTGTCCCGCGATCTCGACGGGTGTGAGTCCGATGTCGGCGAGCACCTCACCGCGCTTGGCGTGGGCGAGGAACTGTTCAGGGATGCCGAAGGTACGCAGCGGTACGTCCACGTCGGCGTCGCGCAGAGCCTGTCCCACGGCCCAGCCGACGCCGCCGCTGCGGCAGTTGTCCTCCACGACGGCCACGATCCGGTGCCGCGCGGCCAGCGGGGCCAGCTCCGCGTCGACGGGCTTGACCCACCGGGGGTCGACCACGGTGCAGCCGATGCCGCGCGCGGCCAGCAGCTCCGCCGTACCGAGGCAGACCCCGGCGAGCGCCCCTACGGACACCAGCAGCACATCGGTCTCACCGGCCTGCGGCACGTGCAGGACATCGAGCCTGCCCGTACGGCCGACGGCGGGGATCGACTCGCCCACCGCCTCTTTGGGAAAGCGCACGACGGTCGGCGCGTCGTCCACGGCCACGGCCTCCCGCAGCAGCGACCTCAGCTGGTCCGCGTCGCGGGGGGCCGCGATCCGCAGCCCCGGCACGCACTGGAGCAGCGACATGTCCCACATGCCGTTGTGGGAGGGCCCGTCCGTGCCGGTGACACCGGCCCGGTCGAGTACGAACGTGGCTCCGCACCCGTGCAGCGCGACGTCCATGAGCAGTTGGTCGAAGGCGCGGTTGAGGAAGGTGGCGTAGACGGCGACGACGGGGTGCAGTCCGCCGGTGGCGAGCCCGGCGGCGGAGACCGCCGCGTGCTGCTCGGCGATACCGACGTCCCAGACGCGGTCGGGGAAGCGCGCGGCGAATCCCGTCAGCCCGACCGGATGCAGCATCGCGGCCGTGACGGCGACGACGTCGGGGCGCTCCTCGCCGATGGCGGTGATCTCGTCGCCGAAGACCGACGTCCAGGAGGGCTTGCCGGCGGGCGCCAGCGGCTCGCAGGTCAGCGGGTCCATCACACCGACGGTGTGGAAGTGGTCGGCCTCGTCGTCCACGGCGGGCTGGTAGCCGCGGCCCTTCTCGGTCAGGCAGTGCACCAGTACGGGGCCGGTGAAGCGGCTCGCGCGGCGCAGCGCCGACTCGACGGCTCCGACGTCGTGTCCGTCGATGGGTCCCACGTACTTGAGCCCGAGGTCCTCGAACATGCCCTGCGGAGCGACAGCGTCCTTGAAGCCCTTCTTCGCGCCGTGCAGCGACCCGTACAGCGGCCGGCCCACCACGGGGGTCCCCCGCAGGACTTCCTTGCCCCACGCGAGCACCTGCTCGTAGCCGTCGGTGGTACGCAGGATGGCGAGGTGCCTGGCGAGGCCGCCGATGGTGGGGCCGTACGAGCGCTCGTTGTCGTTCACCACGATGATCAGGGGGCGGTCCTTCGCCGCCGCGATGTTGTTGAGCGCCTCCCAGGCCATGCCGCCGGTGAGCGCGCCGTCCCCGACGACCGCCACGACATGGTCACGGCCGCCGAGCACCTGGCGGGCCTTGGCGAGCCCGTCGGCCCAGCCGAGCACGGTGGAGGCGTGGGAGTTCTCGATGACGTCGTGGTCGGATTCCTCGCGGGAGGGGTAGCCGGAGAGACCGCCCTTGGTCCGCAGCTTGGAGAAGTCCTGCCGGCCGGTGAGCAGTTTGTGCACATAGCTCTGGTGTCCGGTGTCCCACAGGATGCGGTCGGCGGGTGAGTCGAAGACGCGGTGCAGGGCGACGGTCAGCTCCACCACTCCGAGGTTGGGCCCCAGATGGCCACCGGTCCTGGCCACCGCCTGGATCAGGAACTCCCTGATGTCCGCGGCCAGTTCGTCGAGTTCGGCCCGGTCGAGCGCCTTCAGGTCGCGCGGCCCCCGGATGTTCTCCAGTATCGACATGCTCGGCCCCCTCTGGATCCTCTCGCGGATCCGTCAGCTCTCTGTGACTGCCGGTCACGGCGCCGGAAGGACAGCGGCGGAGTGCGCCGCTGTCCTTCCGGTGGCCATGACGTCACGGGCCACCGGTCTCAGCTGCTCCCGGCGACCGTCTCCCGCACGGCTCGCAGCGACTCCTTGAGGGAGCCCATGGTGGCGAGCACGGCAGTCGGCTCGTAGCCGCAGTGCGCCATGCAGTTGGCGCAGCGCGGGTCCTTGCCCCGGCCGTACTTGTCCCAGTCGGTCTCCTCGATCAGTTCCCGGTACGTCGGGACGTATCCGTCGCTCATCAGATAGCAGGGGCGCTGCCAGCCGAAGAGCGAGTAGTTGGGGATCGCCCAGGCCGTGCAGGGGAAGTCGGCCTTGCCCTCCAGGAAGTCCAGGAAGAGCGGTGAGTGGTTCAGGCGCCAGCGCCCCCTGTTGCCGCCGGAGAACGCCTTTTTGAACAGCTCCCGCGTCTGCTCCACGCCCAGGAAGTGCTCCTGGTCGGGTGCCTTCTCGTAGGCATAGGCGGGCGAGATCATCATCTCGTCGACCTTCAGGTCGTCGTTGAGGTAGTTGAGGACCTCGATGATGGTCTGCGGGGTGTCGGTGTTGAAGAAGGTGGAGTTGGTGGTGACCCGGAAGCCGCGCTTCTTGGCTTCCTTCATCGCCTCCACGGCCTCGTCGAAGACCCCTTCCTTGGCGACGGACTCGTCGTGCCGCTCGCGCAGGCCGTCGATGTGCACGGCGAACGCGAAGTACGGCGACGGGGTGAACTTCTCCAGTTTCTTGCGCATCAGCATCGCGTTGGTGCAGAGGAAGACGTACTTCTTCTTCGCGACGAGCTGCCGGACGATCTCGTCGATCTGCGGGTGCATCAGCGGCTCGCCGCCGGCGATGGAGACCATCGGCGCCCCGGATTCGAGCACCGCGCCCACCGCTTGCGCCACGGGCATACGCTGCTTCAGGACCCCGGCCGGGTGCTGGATCTTGCCACAGCCCTCACATGCGAGATTGCAGGCGAAGAGGGGTTCCAGCTCGACGATGAGAGGAAACTTCTCACGCCTGCGTAGCTTCTGTTCGACGAGGTACGTCCCGACCCTGATGGTCTGACGGAGCGGCATGGCCATCTAGCTCACCTCCTGGGGAGCAGCAAAGAACGGTGCCATTCAAGAAAAGCCGGAATGACGGCACGAAGGACACGGAAAGCTGATATTCCACCGCTAACCGTGCCAATTCGGACTAGCTCATGCTCTGGAGCGTCCACGACCACCCGTACGGCCGCAACCGGGCGGGGCCCGGTGCTCAGAGCGGTGCGGAGTGTCGCGGCGGACTCCATGTCCACGGCGACGGCTCCCGTGGCACGCAGCCCGGCCCTCTCGGGGCCGCGCACCACATGGTCGGATCCGGCCAGCGGGCCGGTGTGGACCGTGCGTCCGGGCAGCGCCAGGGACAGCGCCTCCACGAGCAGACCTGTTCCCGTACAGCGCGTCAGGTCGTGGGAGTCCCGGGTCTCGTCGGCGACGATCAGGTCCCCCGGGTTCATCCCGGGGACCAGGCCGGCACAGAAGCCGGACGCGATGACGGCCGCGTCCCTGTTCCGGTCGGTTCCGAGCGCGCGCGCCGTCGCACGCTCGGCGTTCTTGGGGCCCATGCCCGTGCGGATGACGGTGACGGGTCCGCTCTCGCGTGTCCGGCCGCCCCGGCCGGCCAGACCGCTGCGCAGGGCCATCCGCTCGATGCCGAGGGCACAGGCGATCAGCAGCGGTGTGGCGGCGGGGGCGGCCCCGCCGCCGGTCGGTGGGGTTTCGTCGGCCTGGCCGGCTCTGTCGGGCGGCGAGTGCATCAGGCCCCCTTGCGGCTGTCCGCCCGGCTGTCGGTCCGTCGCTCCCCGACGTTCCTCGTCCGGCCCTCCGCCAGCAGCTCCGCGCGGGCGGGCCCGCGGTCCGCGAACGGTTCCCCGTTGACGTACCTGCCGAGGGCCGTGAGCGGGAACACCTGCCGGTAGAGGTGGTAGTTGATGGAGAAGTCCCACGGGAACCCGGTGCCGGTGAAGTACGGCTCGTCCCAGGAGCCGTCCTCCCGCTGGGCCGCCGCGAGCCACGCCACGGCGCGCTCGACGGCGGGCGTCTCACGCCGCCCCGCGGCCAGGAGCGCCAGCAGCGCCCACGCGGTCTGCGAGGCGGTCGACGCCCCGTGCCCGATCCACTTCTCCTCGCGGTAGGAGCGCAGGTCCTCGCCCCAGCCGCCGTCGTCGTTCTGTACGGATTCCACCCAGCCGACCGCGCGGCGGATCGCCGGGTGGCCGACGGGCAGCCCGGCGGCGACGAGGGCCGGTACGACGGACCCCGTCCCGTACACGTAGTTGACGCCCCAGCGGCCGAACCAGGAGCCGTCCGCCTCCTGTTCGGTGAGCAGCCACTCGATGCCGCGCCGGGTGTCGGGGTGCCGGGCCTTGCCCTCGTACGCCAGCATCTCCACGACGTGCGCGGTGACATCGGCCGACGGCGGGTCGATGACCTCGCCGAAGTCGCAGAACGGCAGCCGGTTGGGGAACGGGCTGACGTTGTCGGCGTCGAACGCGCCCCACGCGCCGTTCTTCGACTGCATGCCGAGCGTCCAGCGCGCGCCGCGCTCGACGGCCGTGTCCATGCGCGCGGTGTCCGGGTGGGAGACCCGGCGCAGGGCGAGGATGACCTCGGCGGTGTCGTCGATGTCCGGGTAGTTGTCGTTGTGGAACTCGAACGCCCAGCCGCCGGGGGCGAGTCCGGGCCTGCGGACGGACCAGTCGCCGGGGCGCACGATCTGCTCGTCCAGCATCCACTCGGCCGCCTTGACCAGCGCGGGGTGGTCCGGGCTCACCCCCGCGTCGGCCAGCGCGATCGTGGCGAGGCAGGTGTCCCACACCGGGGACTGACAGGCCTCGATCATGCGCGCGCCGTCCTCGCGCCAGACGGCGAACTTGTCGAGCGATTCGAGTCCCGCGCGCATGACCGGGTGCTTCAGGTCGTAGCCGAGCAGATGCAGGGCGATGATCGAGTAGACGGCCGGCGGCTGGATACCGCCCCAGCAGCCGTCGTTTTCCTGGCGTTCGACGATCCAGCGGGCCGCCGCGTTCATCGCCGTGCGGCGCACGGCGCGGGGTGCGACCTTGTGGTACAGACGCAGCGCCTTGTCGACGCGCTGGAAGATCCCGTCCCAACTGGCCGCCGACGCAAGGGGCTTGGCGGGATTCGGGCGCCGCACGTCCGCGTGCAGCTCGTCCAGCGCGAAGGGCGCGGGGCGGACGGGGCGCAGGGCCGAGACGATCGTGAGCGGCACGATGGTCTGCCGGGCCCAGCAGCCGAACGAGTAGATGTTCAGCGGGAACCACTTGGGCAGGAAGATCACCTCGGGCGGGACCTCGGGGAGGTCGTCCCACTTCCACCAGCCGAAGAGCGCGAGCCAGATCCGGGTGAAGACCCGGCTCTCGGCGACACCGCCCTGTTCGCGGATCCAGGCGGCGGCGCGCGCCATGTGCGGGTCGTCGGGCCGGTCCCCGGCGAGACGCAGCGCGACGTATCCCTCGATGGTGGTGGAGAGTTCGCCGGGCCCGCCGTAGAAGGTGGCCCAGGTTCCGTCGGCGCGCTGTTCGCCGCGGATGAAGCGGCCCGCCGCCTCCGTGGTACGCGCGTCCTGGACACCGAGGAACTGGCGGAGCAGCAAGTCCTCGGCGTCCATGGTCACATTGGTCTCCAGGTCGCCCTTCCACCAGCCCTGGGCGTCCTGTTGGCCGAGCAGATGCTCGACGGATCGTGCGGTGGCACGCCGTGCGACGTCTCCGATGTCGTTCGCGTCGGGAGTGGTGTCGGACGGTTCGCTCGCCGCGGCAGCGCGGGGTCCCACGGCCCCGGTGCTTCCGTCGGTCGTCGCTGTCATGGCTTCCCCTTACGTGCAGTTGGTCCTCTGCTGTGCTGGGGTCTCCGTCGTCCGGGGAATCGGATACGAACCGGCGGACGGCGCGACTACGGAGGCTTTCGGTGCGTCAGCCTCCGGTGAGCGTGGATATACACATGGCGATGGTGCTCATCTCTTTCGCACGACGACGAAGTCCGCGAGCGCGGTGAGCTGCGCGCGGACCCGTTCGGGCATGTCGATACCGCTCAGGGCCTCGATGGCGACGGTGTGCTGCCTGCGGGCCTCCTGGGAGGTCCACTCCCGGCCGCCCGCCTCCTCGATGAGTGCTGCCCTGGTCGCGAACTCCTCTTCCGAGAAGCTCGCGAAGTCCGTGCTCTTGGCGTCGGCGGCCAGCAGTTCACCGAGCCGCCGCGACGCGGGACCGCCGGCGGCGAGAGCGGCGACGACGGGCAGCGACTTCTTGCGCTGGCGCAGATCGCTCCACGTCTGCTTGCCGGTGGCCCCGGGGTCGCCCCAGATGCCGAGCAGGTCGTCGACGGCCTGGAAGGCGAGGCCGAGGTGATGGCCGTACGACTCCAGGAGGTCGGCCGTCCGGTCGTCGGCACCGCCGAGGACGGCGCCGATGGAGACGGCGCAGGCGAGCAGCGCGCCCGTCTTGTTGCCCTCCATCTCCAGGCACTCCTCGACGGTCACCCGCTCACGGTGCTCGAAGGAGATGTCCTGCGCCTGGCCGTCGATCAGCTTGCGGGTGGCGACGGTGAGACGGCGGGTGGCGCGGCCGGCCTCGGCGGTGCCGATCTCCAGCAGGATCTCGTTGGCGAGCGCGAACAGCGCGTCACCGACGAGGATCGCCTGGGCGGGGCCGTGCATCTTCCAGACGGTGTCGCGGTGGCGGCGCTGCTCGTCGCCGTCCATCAGGTCGTCGTGCAACAGCGAGAAGTTGTGCACCAGTTCCACGGCGACGGCGCCGGGGACACCGGTCTCGGCCGCCGCTCCCGCCGCCTCGGCCGACAGCAGCGCGAGCGCGGGGCGTACGGCCTTGCCGCCGTCACCGTCGGCGGGCCAGCCATCGGCGTCGATCCAGCCGAAGTGGTAAGCGGCGACGGTGTCCATCGGCGGGGCGAGCCGGCCGATGGCGGCCCGCAGCACGGGGGTGGAAAGGGCACGGCCGCGCTCAAGCAGCGCGAAGACGTCCGCGGTGTCGACAGCCGGATCAGCCGGGGGCACAGTCGGCACGGTTTCTCCTCTTTTTGCAGTCCTGATGGGGCCCGTACGCGTCGTCGCCGTACTTGTCCTTGCCGCGCCGTCACTCGTCGCGGTGTCGCTCACCGAGCTCCCGCCCGCCGCGCCTTTCACCGCGGCGTCCGGCCTCACGCGGCCTCCCGGAGGGGATGCCGATGGGTGCGGCCGAGTTCGGACAGGGCCGCGCCCGCCGCGCTGAATCCGCTGCGGACCGCGCCCTCCATAGTCGCTGGCCAGCCGGTCGCGGTCCACGCCCCCGCCAGAAAGAGGCCGGGTGCGCGCGTCCGCGCGCCGGGTCTCAGCCGCCCGACACCGGGCGTGGGTGCGAACGTCGCCGTGCGCTCACGCGTCACGAAGAAGTCCCGCACCTCGGCGCTCCGCGCGGCCGGCAGAAGACGTTTCAGCTCGGGCAGATAGCGCGCGCGAAGCTCCGCGACGGGCAGGTCGATCTCGTCCGCGACCGCCGACTGCGACAGCGCCACGTACTGCCCCTCCTTCAGCCCCGAGGCGTCCGTCCGGTCGAAGACCCACTGGACGGGGGTGCCGAGTGCGGCGAAGAAGGGGCGGCGCAGCACCTTGCGGTCGTAGACGACGTGGACGTTGAGGATCGGCGACGTGCCGATGTCGAGAAGGCGGCTCGGCTGGTCGAGCGCGCCGTCCGGCAGCAGCGCGTGGGTCTCGCTCTGCGGTACGGCGAGGATCACCGTGTCCGCCTCGATGCGCTCGCCCGGTACGTCGACGCTCCAGCGGCCGTCCCCGGTGCGGGTCACTGCCGAGACGCGGGTGCGTAGTTCGGTCCGTACGCCCGCCGCGTCGAGGGCCTTGCGGGCGAGTGTGTCGTGCAGTTCACCGAGCGGCACCCGGGCCCAGCCGATGTCGGCGGCGCCGCGCTCGGAGAGCAGTCCGGTCTTGAAGACCATCGCGGCCAGGCCCATGGAGGCCTGCTCGGCGCGGACGTTGAGGGTGGCGACGCAGACGAGGTTCCACAACGCCTCGACGGCGCGCGCCGACTGGCCGTGGCGGCCGAGCCAGGTCGCGAAGTCGACGCCGTCGAGGGCGGGGTCGGCCGGGTCGAGCGCCTTGAGCGCCAGCGCGGCGCGTCCTACGGAGGCCTTCTCGGCGAGCGAGAGGTGCGGGTAGGTGGCGAGTCCGCCGGCGAGATGCAGCGGTACGGGCAGGGCGTTGCGGCTCAGCCGTCCGACCCGGGGCCGGCCCGCGCGTCCCACGTCGAGTACGGGAACGTCGAGCCGGTCCTGTACGGGGGCGAGGTCGGCGCCGTCGACCCGGTCGAGGAACCACCGGTACGCCGTGCAGCAGCGCAGGTACACATGCTGGCCGTTGTCGACGGTCAACTCGCCGCGGGTGAAGGAGAAGGCGAGCCCTCCGAGGCGCGGGCGGCCCTCGACGAGCGTCACCCGCACCCCGGCGTCTGCGAGCTGAAGCGCGGCGGTCACACCGGCGATACCGCCGCCGACGACGACCGCGTGGCGCGATGCCGTGCTTCCGGATGTCGTCATGCGCCCTCCCCTGCGACTGTCGCAGTCAGGGACGCGCCAGGTCCCGGGGAGGTTGATCGCCAATCACCGCGGTCGCCCCGATCACCACGGTCGCCGGTGCCGGACAGCGCCGTCACGATCGCCTCCTGACGGCCTGCCGGGAGATGTTCCTGGCGTCAAAACCGGAGAGGCCGCGTACCGCGACGTACGCCTTCTCGCGTCCGGGCAGCGAGACCCGGCCGCGCAGGACGGCCTCGGGGTCGCGTTCGATGCGGTCGAGCAGCCTGCGGTAGATGCCCGCCATGGCGGCGACGCAGGCGCCGCTGCGCCGGTCGAGCATGGGCAGCAGCCGGTAGCCCTCGGCGAACAGCGCGCGGGCCCGTCTGGCCTCGAAGTGCACGAGCCCGGCGAAGTCGGAACCGGCGGGCGGCGTCGCGCTGTCGAACCCGGCCGAGCAGCCGAACTTGGCGAGATCGTCGGCGGGCAGATAGGTGCGCCCGTTGCCCGCGTCCTCGCGCACGTCACGCAGGATGTTGGTCAACTGGAGCGCCAGACCGAGGGTGTCGGCGTACTCGGACGCACGCTCCGCGCCGGGCCCGGTGGAGTCGGTGCCGAACACCCCGAGCGAGAGCCGTCCGATGGCTCCGGCGACGCACCGGCAGTAGATCTTGAGGTCGTCCCATGTCTCGTACGTCTCACCCTTGACGTCCATCAGGACGCCGTCGATCAGTTCGTCGAGCCCGCCGAGCGGGAGCGGGAAGCGGCGGGCCGCGTCGGTGAGCGCGACGGCGACGGGGTCGGTGTCGTCCTCCTCGACGCCGCCGTTCCTGATCCGGCCGAGGAGGTCACGGGTGTCCTCAAGTCTCGACTGCTTGGCCCCGGGCTCCAGCGTGCCGTCGCCGATGTCGTCGACGCGCCGCGAGAACGCGTACAGCGCCGACATGGCCTGCCGTTTGTCGGCGGGCAGCAGCCGGATGCCGTAGGCGAAATTACGGGCCTGCTGCCCGGTGACGGTCTCGCAGTAGCTGTACGCGGCCTGTACCGGCGCCGACACGGGGGACTGTCCCTCCACGATCCGGCTCACCCCTTTCTGTGCGTTTTCCGCAGGACTGCTCCCACTTCACGCAGCAGACGTGGTGTGGTCGCTCTGGGCGGTCCGGGCAGTACATCGTGTCCCACGGCGGCGACCGAGGAGAGAGCGGCACGCCCCCCGCCGACGAATCCGGCCAGCAGAAGTCTGAGCCTGCCCCGGACGCTGTGGACCAACGGCCCTCCCTCGTCGAGGAGTTGACCGGCGCGGTCGGCCTCGAAGGCGATCAGGCTCCGGACGGACGCGTTCGCCGTCGGCGCGGCGAGGTCCTCCTCGGTGACATGGAACCGCTTCATGTCGTCGGCGGGCAGATAGATCCGGTCGCTCGCCAGGTCCTCGGTGACGTCCTGGAGATGTTCGACGATCTGGAGCGCGGTGCAGACGGCGTCGGAGCGGCGGACGCGCTCGGGGGTCGCGGTGCCGGTGATCGCGAGGACGAGACGGCCGACGGGATTGGCCGAGAGTTCGCAGTAGGCGAGGAGGTCGTCGTAGGTGCCGTAGCGGCGTACGGACTGGTCCTGGCGGTTGGCCTCGATCAGGCGGAGGAACGGCTCGGGGGTGAGGTCGTGGCGCCGTACGGTCGGCGTGAGCAGTCCGAGCAGCGGGTGGCCGGGGGCCGGTCCCGCGGGGTCGAACACCCGGCGCAGGTCGGTCTCGAAGGCGTCCAGCATGGCGAGCCTGTCGTCCGTCGCCGCGGGGTCGAGGCCGAGGTGGCGGGCGTCGGCGCCGCCGGGGGCGAGGTCGCCGTCGCCGATGTCGTCGACGAGGCGGGCGAAGCCGTAGACGGCCATCAGATCCTCGCGCCAGGCGCGAGGCACGAAGAAGGGGGCGACGGGGAAGTTCTCACCCGACGCCTTGTCGAGCGTGGCCCGCGCGGAGGTCTCGGTCTGCCTCTGGGAGGCGCCCGTCACCGCGGACCGCCTGCTGCGGGGACGGCGCGACCCTCGCGGAGCTGGAGATCAACCGTCATTGCCGTCACGTCTCCCGTTCTACACTGCCGACCCAAACATCCCATTTCGGACACGCCGCGCGGCCTGGCGACTGGGATACCGCCGATATGGGCGGATCCGCGGCCGGTCAGCCGGGGCTCACGGACGTATCGCCGCTCTTGCCACGAATCAGCACCGGTACAGCTTACGTTGTACAACGCCCAGGCCCGCGCCGGGGCGTCTCGCGCACAACGACAACATCACGGCCCGCTTCAACCTTCCTCAGCGGCACCGGACTTGACGCAACTTTGACGATTGCCGGGGCCGGGCGGGAGCGGACGGGGCCGCCGCACGCTCCGTCGGGGCACTTCGGGGGCAGCGGCGGGCCGGCGGTCACACTCTCGATCGAACGTTCGATCGCCCCACGTACACCGAGGCGGTCCCCGCCGGAATCGATCCGGTGGAGGCCGCCTCGGTGTACGCGCCTGGTGTTCGAACCCCCTTGGGGATACGGCTACTTGCCGGTCTCCCTCTCGTACGCCTTGAGCACCTCGTCCGTCGGGCCGTCCATCAGGAGCTCGCCCCTCTCCAGCCACAGCACCCGGTCACAGGTGTCCCTGATCGACTTGTTGCTGTGACTGACCAGGAAGACCGTGCCCGCCTCCTTGCGCAGCTCGCGGATCCGCGCCTCGGAGCGGATCTGGAACTTGCGGTCGCCGGTGGCCAGCGCCTCGTCGATCATCAGGACGTCATGGTCCTTGGCCGCCGCGATGGAGAAGCGGAGCCGGGCGGCCATGCCGGATGAATATGTGCGCATCGGCAGGGTTATGAAGTCGCCCTTCTCGTTGATGCCGGAGAAGTCGACGATCGACTGGTAGCGCTCCCGCACCTGCTCGCGCGACATTCCCATGGCCAGACCGCCGAGGATGACGTTGCGCTCGCCGGTGAGGTCGTTCATCAGCGCGGCGTTCACACCGAGCAGCGAGGGCTGACCGTCGGTGAACACCTTGCCGTGCTCCGTGGGCAGCAGTCCGGCGATGGCGCGCAGCAGGGTCGACTTGCCGGAGCCGTTGGTGCCGATGAGGCCGATCGCCTCGCCGCGGTACGCGGTGAAGCTGACACCTCGCACGGCGTGGACCTTGCGGACTCCGCGCTCCTGGCTCTTGTCGCGCCTGAGTATGCGGCTCAGCGCCGCGGTCGCGTTGCCCTTGCCGCCACCGCCGCCGTTGACGCGGTACACGATGTGCACGTCGTCGGCGATGACGGTGGGGATACGTCCCTGCTCGATGGGGTCAGCCACGGCCGTACCGTTCCTCAGCCTTCCAGAAGTACACAAAGCCGGCGATGCCGACGAGCAGCGACCAGGCGAGACCCGACGCCCACACATGCTGGGGCAGGTTCTCGGAGCCGTAACCGTCGATCAGCGCGAAGCGGATGAGGTCCATGTAGATGGCGGCGGGGTTGTACTGGAGGACGTCGACGATCCAGCTCGGCCAGTCCGGCTTGTTCGCCAGCATCAGGGGGATCGAGAACATCACGCCGGACGCGTACATCCAGGTGCGCATGATGAACGGCATGAGCTGCGCGAGGTCCGGCGTCTTGCTTCCCAGCCGCGCCATGATCAGCGCCAGGCCGGTGTTGAAGAAGAACTGGAGCACCAGGACAGGCAGCACCAGCAGCCAGGACAGGCCCGGGAGGCTGCCGAAGGCAACCACCACGGCCAGCAGCACGATCATCGAGAACAGCAGCTGCTGGAGCTGCTGGAGCGCGAAGGAGATGGGCAGCGAGGCCCGGGGGAAGTGCAGGGCGCGCACCAGCCCGAGGTTGCCCGAGATCGACTTCACGCCCGCCATCACGGACGTCTGGGTGAAGGCGAACACGAACACGCCCGTCACCAGGAACGGGATGTAGACGCGGATCTCCATCCCCCGGCCGGCGTTCAGGATCAGGCCGAAGATCAAGAAGTAGACGAAGGCATTGAGCAGCGGGGTCGCCACCTGCCAGAGCTGTCCGAGCTTCGCCTGGCTGTACTGGGCCGTCAGCTTCGCCTGCGAGAAGGCGAAGATGAAATGGCGCCGGCCCCACAGCTTGCGGACGTACTCGGCCAGTCCCGGACGGGCACCGCTCACCGACAGGCCGTACTTGGCGGCCAGTTCGGCCGAGGACAGACCGTCGTCGGGAGACGGCGGGGCGCTCATCGCGATCGCGCCGTCATGGGTTGTCTCACTCACAAGTTGAAACTTTCGTGTTCAAGATGCGCAGCCGGTCGGGCACAGGCGTGAACGGCCGTGACCCGGTTGTTATCCCCGATGCTCTCAGAACCGAGCCTGTCAGATGACAGGCGGTCGGCCCAGTCGGGTCAGCCGCCACACCGTACGCCACTTCATGGGCCGGCGGGGACCGCACGGAGTCGTCCAGCCTTCCCGGAAACCGCCGAACCATGCCTTGAGCGCCGGGACGGTGGGGCGCCGGGCCAGGGTGAGCAGGATCCAGACGCCGAGATAGACGGGGACGACCGGCGCGGGCAGGTTGCGGCGGGCGAGCCAGACCCGGTTGCGGGCCACCATGCGGTGGTAGACCGCGTGCCGTGACGGCGGCATCGTGGGGTGGAAAAGGACCATGTCGGCGCGGTAGTCGATCATCCAGCCGGCGTCCAGCGCCCGCCAGGCCAGGTCGGTCTCCTCGTGGGCGTAGAAGAAGTCGCCCGGCAGGGAACCGACCTCGGCGATGACCCGCGTACGGACGGCGTTGGCGCCGCCCAGGAAGGTCGTCACCCGCGACGAGCGCATCGGGTCCGAGGCCCGCAGCCGGGGGACGTGGCGGCGCTGGGTGAGCCCGGTGTCGGGGTCGGCGATCCGGAAGCTGACGATGCCGAGGACCGGGTCGGCGGCGAACGCCTCACGGACCAGCTCGGCGGTGTCGGCGCCGGGCAGCAACCCGTCGTCGTCCAGGAAGAGCAGGACGTCCACGTCGCAGCCGCCCGGCCCGAAGGCCTCGATGCCGACGTTGCGGCCGCCGGGGATGCCGAGATTCTCGGGCAGCTCGACGGTGCGTACGCCGTCGGGCACATCGCCGGTCGGGGCGCCGTTGCCCACGACCACGACGTCGATCGGGTCGCCGTCCTGCTTGGCGACGGAGTCGATCAGGGCGCGGAGGTCGTCGGGGCGGTTGCCCATGGTGATGATCACCGCACCGAGACGCATGTCACTCACCTCAGCCTGCTGGAGGCGAGTACGGACACCAGGTGCAGCAGTGTCTGTACGAGGGCGATGCCGGCCAGCACGGCGACGCCGAGGCGGGAGAAGAACAGGTCGCCCCTGACCGAGTCCAGGATCGCCAGGACCAGGATCAGCAGGGACGCCTCGATGCCGAGGATGAGCCGGTGGAACTTCAGCGCCCCTGCGGCCCTGCGGGCCAGCGCCATGCCGGACGAGCGCGGCTCGGAGGCCGCCTCCTTCACGGGGGCCAGGCCCTGCTGATGGCGGGCGACGCCGACCAGGTCGGTCTCCGCCTTGATCAGGATGGCGCCGAGGGCGGCGAGCGTACCGAGGAAGGCCCACAGCCAGTCGATCCGCCCCGAGCCCCACAGGTCGGCGGCGCGCAGCCCGAAGCCGACCAGGACAGCGGCGTCGCACAGATAGGCGGCGACCCGGTCCAGATACACCCCGGTCATCGAGTACTGCTTCTTCCAGCGGGCGACCTCACCGTCGACGCAGTCCAGCAGCAGATAGAGCTGGACCATCAGCACGCCGAGTACCGCGCCCGCGATCCCCGGCACCAGGAGGGCGGGGGCGGCCAGGGCGCCGGCGACGGTCATCACATAGGTCAGCTGGTTGGGCGTGACCCGTGTGTTCACCAGGTACCGGTCGACGCGCAGGGAGATCTCGCGCATGTAGAGCCGGCCCCCCCAGTGCTCGCCGCTCCGCCGGTCCTTGACGCCCGGGGGGTGAACGACCGGACGGAGTTCAGCTACTGATGGTCTTGGCATAGTCGGCGTACGCGTCCCTGATCTGGTCGGTGGACAGGTCGAGGTGCTCGAGGATCGTGAAGCGGCCCGGTCTGGTCTGGGGCGCGTATTCGACGGCCCGCACGAACTCGTCGGCGGTGAAGCCGATCTGCTCGGGCAGCACCGGCATCTCATGTCTGCGCAGGACCTCGGCGATGAGCCCGGACTGCTCGCGGGCGCCGCGCAGATGCATCGCGAAGGCGGCGCCGATCCCGACCTGCTCGCCGTGGCTGGCCGCCCTCTTGGGGTGGAGCAGGTCGAAGGCGTGGCTGATCTCGTGGCAGGCGCCGGACGACGGGCGGGAGTCGCCGCTGATCGACATGGCGATACCGGTGAGGACGAGCGCCTCAGCCAGGACGGTGAGGAACGCGTCGTTGCCGACGGTGCCGGGGTGGCGCAGGACGGCCTCGCCGGCGGTCCGGCCCATGGCGGCGGCCAGGCCGTCCACGGGCTCGCCGGTGATCTCGTGGGACAGCTCCCAGTCGGCGATGGCGGAGAGGTTGGAGAGCGCGTCGCCGATGCCGGAGCGGATGAAGCGGGCCGGGGCGTCACGGATGACGTCGAGGTCCACGACGATGGCGATGGGCGTCGGGACGCCGTACGAGCCACGGCCGTTGTCGTTGTCCAGGGTGGCGATCGGCGAGCAGATGCCGTCGTGCGAGAGGTTGGTGGCGACGGCCACCATCGGCAGGCCCACGCGGGCCGCCGCGTACTTCGCGACGTCGATGATCTTGCCGCCGCCGAGCCCGACGACCGCGTCGTACCGCTTGCCCTTTATGTCGTCGGCAAGCTTGACCGCGCAGTCGATCGTGCCGTCCGCGACCAGGAACCAGTCGGCGTCGGGCAGCAGGGGCGCCAGCTTCTCGCGCAGCGCCTGGCCGGAGCCGCCGCTGACGGCGAGGGCGAGCCTGCCGGACGCGGAGATCCGCTGGTCGGCGAGGAGGCCGGCGAGGTCGTCCATGGCGCCGCTGGTGATGTCGACGACGACCGGGGACGGGATGAGTCGGGTCAGTACTGGCACGCGATGACACGGCCCTTCGCGAGGTCGTCGTGGTTGTCGATCTCCACCCAGGGGACGTCGCCGATGGGGGCGACGTCGATGGTGAAGCCTCTGTCCACGAGTTCCTGGTAGCCGTCCTCGTAGTAGAGGTCGGGGTCGCGCTCGAAGGTGGCCTTGAGGGCGTCGGCGAGTTCGTCGGCGGCCTCGGGCTCGATGAGCGTGACTCCGATGTACTCGCCGGTGGCGGTGGTGGGGTCCATCAGCTTCGTGATGCGGCGTACGCCGTTGTCCGCCTCGGTGATGACCTTCATCTCCTCGTCGGCGAGCTGCTTCACCGCGTCGAGGGCGAGGATGATCTTCCGGCCGTCGCCGCGGGCCGCGAGCAGCGTGCGCTCGACGGAGACGGGGTGGACGGTGTCGCCGTTGGCGAGGATCACGCCGCGCTTGATGATGTCGCGGGCGCACCACAGGGAGTAGGCGTTGTTCCACTCCTCGGCCTTGTCGTTGTCGACCAGGGTGAGGGTGAGGCCGTACTTCGCCTCCAGGGCCGCCTTGCGCTCGTACACGGCCTTCTTGCGGTAGCCGACGACGATCGCGGCCTCGGTGAGCCCGATCTCCGCGAAGTTGCCGAGCGTCAGGTCGAGGACGGTCGTGTCGCCGTCCACGGGCACGAGGGCCTTGGGGAGCGTGTCGGTGTAGGGGCGCAGACGCCTTCCGGCACCGGCTGCCAGGACAAGGCCGATCATGCGGTTTCTCCTTCGTCGTGTACGGCGGGGGCTCCCGAGGACACCCAGAACCGGATGGACTCCGTGAGCGCGATCACGGCGACGGCGACGGCGAGCAGCGTCAGTCCCGGCGACAGGTCGGATTCGGCCGTGGAGAAGGCGGCGAGCGCGGCCACGAGGAGCGTGCGGCCCTCGTGTCCGCCGAGTGCCCGGACCAGCCCGCGGGGCGGGGCTCCGGCGCCGCCACGGATGCGGTACACGGTGTCGTAGTGGTGGTAGGCGACGGCCGCGACCAGCCCGAAAGCGGCGGGCAGGGCGCCGGGGACGTCGGTGCGGGCGGCGATGACCAGGACGGCGCAGTACTCGGTCGCCCGGAAGACCGGCGGGACGAGCCAGTCGAGCGGGCCGCCCATCCGCTGGGCCACGGCGATCCCCGACGTGATGACGTACACGAGCGCGCCGAGGACGAGTACGGGGCTGCCGAGCGGGCCGAAGGCCGCGGTCGCGACGGCGGCGGCGCCGCCCGCGACGGCGATCAGGAGCGGGAGTATGCCGGGCAGTGCGCGGGCCGGGCGCCGCACCGCGCGGGCGACCAGTTCGGCGAGCGGTCCGGTGTCGGCGAGGTCGTCGAGCGCCTGGGCGGCGCGGTCGGTCCGGACGGCCTCGCGGGTCACCGAGCGCAGGACGCGGCCGGCGGTGGTGTAACAGGCGGCGAACGCGCAGCCGGCGAGGAGCGCGTAGAAGACGATCCGGGGCGTGGTCACGGCGGTGAGGACCGCGATCATCGCCCAGCGCTCGCCGATCGGCAGGACGATCATCCGGCGCACCCAGACTGTCCAGCCGACGCTGTCGAGCCTGCTGGAGAGGGCGGTGGTGGGGGTGCCGACGACGGCCTTGCCGTTGACGGTGGCGGCCGTGCTGTCGGCGTTGGCCTCGTTGAAGGCGAAGTCGACGTAGTGGCGGACGGACTGGAGGACCATCGCGGCGAGCGCGAGGGCCCAGATGTCGTCACCACCGCAGGCCGCGCCGAGTGCGAGACCCGCGTAGTACGCGTACTCCTTGGCCCGGTCGAAGGTCGCGTCCAGCCAGGCGCCCAGCGTGGAGTACTGGAGCGAGTAGCGGGCGAGCTGTCCGTCGGTGCAGTCGAGTACGAAGGAGAGGAGCAGCAGCAGTCCGGCGGCGACGAAGCCGCCCCGGGTGCCGGTGGCCGCGCAGCCCGCCGCGATCAGGGCGGTGAGCAGGGACGCGGTGGTGACCTGGTTGGGGGTCAGACCGCGCCGGGCGCACCAGCGGGCGAGGTAGCGGGAGTAGGGGCTGATGCAGAAGGTGGTGAAGAAGCCGTCGCGGGCCTTCACGGCGGAGCGCAGCCGTACCGCCTCGTCGTCCACGGCCGCGACGGCGGCGAGCGCCTGTTCGCGGGCGGCCGGTGCGTCGGGGACGGCGGCGACGAGCGAGCCGAGTTCGGGGTGCCGTACGTCGGTGCCGTCGGCTTCGAGCGCGGCGGTGACCCGGTCGGCGAGGGGGAGCTCGGTGGTGGCGGGCGCGGTGTGGGTGACGGGCCGGCCGGCCTCGGTGACCAGGCCGGTGCCACCGGTGCGTACGGCGGGGGCGTCGGTCGTCGCGCTCGTACGGCCCGCGGCCGTGCCGTTCGTCACGGTGGTCAGCGCTGCGGAGAGCGCCGCACGTGCCTCGGGGCGCGCGGTCAGCGCGCCGGTGACGGCCGCCGCCGGGAACCGGGGATCGGTCAACGCCAGCCGCAGCGTGTGGAGATGACCGACGAAGCGCTGGTCGACCAGGGCGACGCGGTCAGCGGTGGGGACCGCGGCGAGCAGGCTCAGGGCCGCGGCGGCGTCGGGCGCGGTGCGCACGTCGAATCCCAGCGACCGCAGATCGCCTTCGAGCGGCGATCCGGGTACCGGTGTGCCGGTGAGGATGGCGGTCGACAGACGAATTCACTCCTTGACACTGACAGGGCGGACGTGCGGCGGCTCTGCCCCGGAGTCCGGGCCGGCGGCATGTCGGCAGAGGCTATCGGATGAACGGAAGACCGCGTTCATCGCCTGTTCATGCCCCGGACGCCATGAGCCGGGCCAATTCCGGCCCGCCGGGAGATCATCATTGTCGATCGGTGCCCCGCCTCACAAACCGTGGCCGTCGGATACCCGCACGGGCTCCGTTAGACATATCCGACTCCGCACGGTCTGCACCGTCGAAGCCACGACCGCCGGGTGAACGTCCGGTAACCGTACGACTACCGGGCCGCCCGGGGCGACCGCTCGGGGCGACCCTCCGACCACCCGAACGGCACCGCCTAGGCTGACGGCATGACTTGGCTGATCACAGGTGGAGCGGGGTACATCGGGGCGCATGTGGCGCGGTCCATGACGGAGGCGGGTGAGCGCGTCGTCGTCCTCGACGATGTCTCGTCCGGCGTCGCGGACCGGCTGCCCGCCGAAATCCCCCTGGTGCGGGGCTCGTTGCTCGACCGGGAGGCCGTCGACCGGGCGCTGGCCGAGCACGCGGTGACCGGTGTGGTGCATCTCGCCGCGAAGAAGCAGGTCGGCGAATCGGTCGAGCGGCCGCTCACCTACTACCGGGAGAACGTGCACGGACTCACCGTGCTGCTGGAAGCCGTGGTCGCCGCCGGGGTCGAGCGGTTCCTGTTCTCGTCGTCGGCCGCCGTGTACGGCGTGCCCGACGTGGAGCTGATCACCGAGAAGACCCCGGCCGTGCCGATCAATCCGTACGGCGAGACGAAGCTCACGGGCGAGTGGCTGGTACGCGCCACGGGCCGGGCCCACTCGCTGTCCACCGCGTGTCTGCGCTACTTCAACGTGGCGGGGGCGGCGCGCCCCGAGCTGGCGGACACCGGGGTGTTCAACATCATCCCGATGTTCTTCGACCGGATCACCCGCGGCGAGCCGGTGCGGATCTTCGGCGCGGACTATCCGACGCCCGACGGCACCTGCGTACGGGACTACATCCATGTCGCCGACCTCGCCGACGCCCATCTCGCGGTGGCCCGGCGGCTGGCCGCGCAGGACGTGCCCGGCGACGTGACGTACAACATCGGGCGCGGCGAGGGCGTCTCGGTGCGCGAGCTCGCGGATCTGGTGGGCGAGGTCACCGGCCACCGGGCTCCCCCGGTCGTCGAACCGCGCCGGCCGGGCGACGCGGCGAAGGCCGTCGCTTCGGTCGATTCGATCACCGCGGACCTGGGCTGGACGGCGCGGCGCGGGGTACGCGAAATGGTCGAATCGGCGTGGGAAGGCTGGCGGCTGCGGCACCCCGAGCTGTCGGCGGACTGAGCTGTAAACGATCTTGCCGCTCCTCTGACCTGCGGACATCACCGCAGGTCAGGGGTAATGACAACGGTGTTCAGCCCCGTGTTGCCCGATACCCCCCACCCGTAGTTCACTGGCCGCATCGGCTCGAACACACCGGGAGGAAACCCATGGGGGCTGGGCACGATCACGGGCACACGCACGGCGGCGCGCCACCGCCGGGGACCACGACCGCCGCGTACGCGGGGCGGCTGCGGATCGCGCTGGGGATCACCCTCTCGGTCATGGTCATGGAGATCATCGGCGGCATCGCCTCCGACTCCCTGGCGCTGGTCGCCGACGCCGCCCATATGGCCACGGACGCCGTCGGGCTCGCGCTGGCGCTGCTCGCGATCCACTTCGCCAACCGCCCGACGACGGGCAACCGTACGTTCGGGCTGGCCCGCGCCGAGATCCTGGCCGCGCTCGCCAACTGTCTGCTCCTGCTGGGCGTCGGCGGCTTCCTGCTCTTCGAGGCGATCGAGCGCTTCATCACCCCCGCCGAGACCAAGGGCGGGCTCGCGATCATCTTCGCGGCCGTCGGTATGGTCGCGAACCTCATCTCGCTCTCCCTGCTGATGCGCGGGCAGAAGGAGAGTCTCAATGTGCGCGGGGCGTATCTGGAGGTGCTGGCCGACACCCTTGGTTCGGTCACGGTCCTGGTCTCCGCGACGATCATCCTCACCACCGGCTGGCAGGCGGCCGACCCGATCGCCTCCCTGGTGATCGGCCTGATGATCGTCCCGAGGACGGTGAAGCTCCTGCGCGAGACGCTGAACGTACTGCTGGAGGCGGCGCCCAAGGGCGTGGACATGGCCGAGGTCAGGGAGCACATAGTGGCGCTTCCCGGCGTGGAGGACGTGCACGATCTGCACGCCTGGACGATCACCTCGGGCATGCCGGTGCTCTCGGCGCATGTGGTGGTGAGCCAGTCGGTGCTGGACAGCGTCGGGCACGAGAAGATGCTGCACGATCTCCAGGGGTGCCTCGGCTCCCACTTCGACGTCGAGCACTGCACCTTCCAGCTGGAGCCCGTGGGGCACGCCGAGCACGAGGCGAACCTCTGCCACTGAGCGGGTCCGCCGCCCGCGAAAGCCTGGCCGTAACAGCCATGTCCGCCCCCGCGGAGCACATTCCGGGGCCGGACATGCCCGTTTCGCGGAAGTGCGGACAGGAGACTCTTGTACGGCAGACTTGGGGGCCGAGGACCGATGCGAAGGATGGCTATGCCGACCACACCTGTCACTGCGACGAGCAGCTCGCCGAACGGCGGCGCACAAGAAGCGATCATGCTGGAGCTGGTCGACGAGGGCGGCAACACCATCGGCACCGCGGAGAAGCTCGCGGCCCATCAGCCACCGGGTCAGCTGCACCGGGCGTTCTCCGTCTTCCTCTTCGACGAGCAGGGCAGGCTGCTGATCCAGCGCCGCGCGCTCGGCAAGTACCACTCCCCCGGTGTCTGGTCGAACAGCTGCTGCGGGCACCCGTATCCCGGTGAGGCGCCCTTCGCCGCCGCCGCCCGGCGTACGTACGAAGAACTCGGCATCTCGCCCAAGCTCCTCGCCGAGGCGGGCACGGTCCGCTACAACCACCCGGACCCGGGGTCCGGGCTGGTCGAGCACGAGTACAACCACC
Source organism: Streptomyces sp. NBC_01716 (assembly GCF_036248275.1). Lineage (NCBI taxonomy): Bacteria > Bacillati > Actinomycetota > Actinomycetes > Kitasatosporales > Streptomycetaceae > Streptomyces > Streptomyces sp. NBC_01716. Next base: position 1,292,610 of record NZ_CP109181.1, read on the forward strand.
TCTTCGTGGGGCTCCCGCAGGCGACGCTGCGGCCGAACCCCGCGGAGATCGGCGACACGGCGTACGTCACGCCGGTGGAGCTGGCGGAGCGGCACCGGACGGCGCCGTTCTCGGCGTGGTTCATGACCGTGCTCGACGCGGCGCGCCCGGCGATCCGGGAACTCACGGGGCCCGCCGGGGGCTGGTAGCGCTCGCTCGGCCCCCTGTGATCAGGGGGCCGCCGGGGGTACGGGATGCCCCTGGGCCTCATGGACGGCCTCTTGGACCGGCAGGGTCTCCCGCGTCGGCAGGCCCTCCTGGACGGGCACGGCCTGTTGGGCGGGCACGACCTCCTGGGCCGGCGCCGCCACGGTGTCGGGCGACAGCGGGAGCAGCGCCCAGACGATCTTCCCGCCGCTCGCCGTGTGCTCGACGTCGCAGGTGCCGCCTGCCTCCCGGGTAATCTCCCGGACGAGCAGCAGACCGCGCCCGCCGGTCTGCGCGTAGTCCCGTTCCAGCGCCTTCGGCCGGTACGGATGGTCGTCCTCCACGGACACCCGGACCCAGTCGGCGGCGATGGCGACCTCCACCGCCAGTTCGGGCGAGAGCAGGGCCGCGTGCCGTACGGCGTTGGTCACCAGCTCCGAGACGATCAGCAGCAGCCCCTGGACCGTCTCGTCGGACGCCGGAGCGCCCTGCCGGACCAGCAGGTCACGTACGGCGTGCCGGGCATGCGGCACGGAGAGCTCGACCGCGGGGGCCGTGAACCGCCAGACCCCCTCGTACGGCATCGGTCTGGCCGGAACACTCCCGAGGCTCTCCATCACCGCGGCACACCCACCCTCGGTTTACCAGCGCTCCGAGCGCGCTGTGCATCGGACTCCGAGTCTTGGGAACGAGGCCGCGCGGACCAGGGAACTGAACAGAAGTCAGCACCTATCGACGGATTGCGGCCGGGTGCGTTCCATCAAGTCGGACGACTGACCGGCCGTGTCGTTTTCCTGTCCGTCTGTGAAAGGCGCGCGCCCGTGCGGGCCATCTGTCCGATCTGCCCGGTCCGTACGCTTCTCCCCCGCCGGACGGTGCCACCCGTCGGTAACAGCGGGTTCGGCGGGCCCGGATAGCATCCGGGCCATGGAGCCCACCGAGCCCGCACCGCCACGGCTGACCACCGCCGTCGCCGACGGGATCGCCACCGTCACGATCACCCATCCCGCCAAACGCAACGCGCTGACCCCGGACATGTGGCGGGCGCTGCCCGAACTGCTGGCCGGGATGGCGACGGACCCCGCCGTACACGCGCTGGTACTCACCGGCGCCGGTGATTCCTTCAGCGCGGGCGCCGACATCGCGGCGCTGCGCGAGCCGGGCGACGCGATACGGGACCTCAGCGTACGGGCGGAGGAGGTGCTGGCCGCGTTCCCGAAGCCGACGCTCGCGGCCGTACGGGGCTACTGCGTGGGCGGCGGCGCCCAGTTGGCGGTCGCGTGCGATCTGCGGTTCGCGGAGGAGGGCGCGCGGTTCGGGATCACGCCCGCGAAGCTCGCTGTCGTCTACCGGTCGTCGTCGACCCGCCGGCTGGTCTCGCTGGTCGGTCCCTCGACCGCCAAGTACCTGCTGTTCTCGGGGGAGTTGATCGAGACCGAGCGCGCACTGCGGGTCGGCCTGGTGGACGAGGTGCTCGCTCCCGGCGAACTGGGCAAGCGGGTGGCCGAGTTCACCCGGGTACTGACCTCGCGCTCCCGGCTGACGCAGGCGGCGGCGAAGGAGTTCGCGGCGGGCCGCGAGGACCGGGACGCGTACTGGGACGAGCAGGCGCGCGTCAGCGGCGACCGGGCGGAGGGCGTGACGGCGTTCCTGGAACGGCGTGAGCCGCGGTTCGGGTGGACGGTACGGGAGTAGAGCCCGGGGCCGGGTTCTGTCCGGCCGGGGGCGCGTGTGGGTCGCGTCCCCGGGGTTCCCGGGCGTACCGACCAGTCGGTAACGTACGGGCATGACCACTCTCGCCCCGCGCGCCGGACGCCGCTGTCACAACGCCGTCAATCCCCTCCACTCGACGGTCTACTTCTCCCCGGACCTCGGCAAAGAGCTCGCCGGTGCCGGTGTCGGCCACCCGCGCGCCGTGTACTTCGCCGGGCGCGGTGCCGCGATGGGCGCGGTCGGGCCCGGTGTGATCGCCGCCGCCTTCTACAACTTCAGCTACGAGCTGGTCGCCCAGCACGTCCCCGCCGTCTGGCGCGTCGTCTCGCCCGAGACCGTCCTCGACGCCAGGCTGCGCGCCGTCGACTCCACCCTGCGGCGCGTCCTTGGTGAGGAGGCCGTCGCGTCCGACGAGATGGCGGAGGCGGCCCGGCTCGCCCTGCGCGCCACCGAGGCGTGCACCCGCACCGCCCGGCCGCTCTACGCCGCACACGCCGACCTGCCGGTCCCCGAGCAGCCGCATCTCGCCTACTGGCACGCGGCGACGCTGCTGCGCGAACACCGCGGTGACGGTCATCTCACCGCGCTGCTGTCCGCCGGGCTCGACCCGGTCGAGGCGCTGGTCAGCCATACCGCTACCGGCAAGGGCATGACCCCGCGCTGGGTGCTCGGCACCCGGGGCTGGCACCGTACGGACTGGGACGCCGCCGCCGGCCGGCTGAGGGAGCGCGGGCTGCTGGACGAGGCGGGCGAGCTGACCGAGGCGGGCACCGCGCTCCGCGCCGGGCTGGAGGACCACACGGACCGGCTCGACAGCGCGCCGTACGAGCACCTGGGCGCCGAGGGGGTGGAGCGTCTGACGGAGCTGGCGCGCGGATTCCTCGTCGCGGCGACCGGCAACGGGGCGTTCCCGGCGGACCTCATCGGCAAAAGCTGACGTTTGCGGGTCGGCTGAGCGGCAACGCGCGGACTGCGGGCCCGTAAGAGAGGCCCGTACGTCTACCAGGAGGCTTATCTCATGCGTGCCATCGCAGATGCACTCCGCGCCGTCGGTGGCGCCCTCGCCACCGTGGTCTCCCTGCCGTTCCGGCTCGTCGCCAAGCTCTTCGGCGGCGCCTCGCGCGGCGCCCGTGGCGGCGGTCGCCCGCGCCGCGTCTGACCCGGCCGCCTCCCGCCACGACTGTCTTACGAGAGAGGGCGCGCGACACGGCCCCCGGCCACCCGGCACAATGCAGGCACAAGCACAGCCAGCACGAGAGCCGGGTCGGGGAGAACGTGACGACGTCCATCGAAGGCAGGATCGCCGAGGAACTCGGCGTACGTGAGCGGCAGGTGAAGGCGGCCGTCGAGCTGCTGGACGGCGGGTCTACCGTCCCGTTCATCGCCCGCTACCGCAAGGAAGCGACCGAGATGCTCGACGACACGCAGTTGCGCACGCTCGAAGAGCGGTTGCGCTACCTGCGCGAACTGGAGGAGCGCCGGACGGCGATCCTGGAGTCCGTACGCGAACAGGGCAAGCTGGACGAGGCCCTGGAGGCGCGGATCCGGGCCGCCGACACCAAGTCGCGCCTTGAGGACATCTATCTGCCGTTCAAGCCCAAGCGGCGCACGAAGGCGCAGATCGCCCGTGAGGCCGGGCTCGAACCGCTCGCCGACGGGTTGCTCGCCAATCCGTCGGTGGACCCCCTGGCCGCCGCGGCGGCGTTCGTCGACGCCGACAAGGGTGTCGCGGACGCCGCCGCCGCGCTGGAAGGCGCCCGCGCCGTCCTCACCGAGCGTTTCTCCGAGGACGCCGACCTCATCGGTGAGCTGCGCGAGCGCATGTGGACGCGCGGGCGGCTCACGGCGAAGGTACGTGAGGGCAAGGGCAACGCCACGGAGGGTCCGGCCGCGAAGTTCGCCGACTACTTCGACTTCGCCGAGGCCTTCACCGCGCTTCCCTCGCACCGGATGCTCGCGCTCCTCCGGGGCGAGAAGGAGGAGATCCTCGACCTCAGCCTGGAGCCCGAGGCGGACGACGACGCCGCCGCGCAGCCGGGGCCCAGCGCGTACGAGTCCATGGTCGCCCGCCGCTTCGGCATCGCGGACCGCGGCCGGCCGGGCGACAAGTGGCTTGCCGACACGGTCCGTTGGGCCTGGCGCACCCGGATCCTCGTGCACCTCGGCATCGACCTGCGGCTTCGGCTGCGTACGGCCGCCGAGGACGAGGCGGTACGCGTCTTCGCGTCGAACCTGCGCGATCTGCTGCTGGCCGCGCCCGCGGGGACCCGTGCGACGCTCGGGCTCGACCCGGGCTTCCGTACGGGGGTCAAGGTCGCCGTCGTCGACGCGACGGGCAAGGTCGTCGGTATCGACACGATCTATCCGCATGTCCCGGCGAACAAGTGGGACGAGTCCCTGGCGAAGCTCGCCCGGCTCTGCGCCGAGCACTCCGTCGACCTGATCGCCATCGGCAACGGGACGGCGTCCCGTGAGACGGACAAGCTGGCGGGCGAACTGATCGCGAAGCACCCGGAGTTGAAGCTCACGAAGGTGATGGTCTCGGAGGCGGGCGCCTCCGTGTACTCCGCCTCCGCGTTCGCCTCCCAGGAGCTGCCCGACCTCGATGTCTCGATCCGGGGCGCCGTGTCGATCGCGCGGCGGCTCCAGGACCCGCTCGCCGAGCTGGTCAAGATCGACCCCAAGTCGATCGGCGTGGGCCAGTACCAGCACGACCTGTCCGAGGTGAAGCTCTCCCGCTCGCTCGACGCGGTCGTGGAGGACTGTGTGAACGGTGTCGGCGTCGACGTCAACACCGCGTCCGCGCCGCTGCTTTCGCGGGTCTCCGGCATCGGCACGGGTCTCGCCGCGGGCATCGTCGCCCACCGGGACTCCAACGGGCCGTTCCGCTCGCGGCGCGCGCTGAAGGATGTGGCGCGGCTGGGGCCGAAGGCGTACGAGCAGTGCGCGGGCTTCCTGCGGATCCGGGACGGGGACGATCCGCTGGACGCGTCGTCCGTCCACCCGGAGGCGTATCCGGTGGTCCGCGCGATGGTGAAGACGACGGGCAGCGAGGTCGCGACGCTGATGGGCAACGCGGGGGCGCTGCGCTCGCTGCGGCCCGCCGACTTCGTGAGCGACGCGTTCGGGCTGCCGACGGTCACGGACATCCTGCGCGAGCTGGAGAAGCCGGGGCGGGACCCGCGACCGGCGTTCAAGACGGCGACGTTCATGGACGGTGTCGAGAAGATCGGCGACCTGACCGCCGGGATGGTGCTGGAGGGCGTGGTCACGAACGTGGCGGCGTTCGGGGCGTTCGTGGACGTCGGGGTGCATCAGGACGGGCTGGTGCATGTGTCGGCGATGTCGAGGACGTTCGTGAAGGACCCGCGCGACGTGGTGAAGCCGGGTGATGTGGTGCGGGTGAAGGTCCGCGAGGTCGACATCCCGCGCAAGCGGATCTCGCTGACGCTGCGCCTGGACGACGAGCCGGAACCGGGCGGCGGGGAGCGGGCGCCGCAGCAGCGTGGCGGCAAGCGCGCCTCCGGCGGGGGCGAGCGGGGCGGTGACCGGGGTGGTGACCGCGGCAGGAAGCGACAACCGTCGGCGAAGCCGGCCCCGACGAACAGCGCGATGGCGGACGCGCTGCGGAGGGCGGGGCTTGGCGGTTGAAGGGGCGCGCCCCGGGGGCCGAGGTCCATCTCGGCCGGCCGGCACTGTGCGCAACTGTGGCGTCGGGGACGCGCCGCAGGGTGGGCCCGGGGGACGGCCCTCCCTGTGGTCCCGCCCGGGGCGTAACCACAACGCCCGGCGCGGTGCGCCAGGCCCCGACGAACAGCACGATGGCAGAGTTCCGCGCGGCCCCGGATCGCATCAGGCCGACCGGTCGTCGGTGCCCTGCGGCGGCGCAGGCATCTGGCGCGGCGCCGCCGTATCGCCGGCGCGCACGCTCCCGGGGTTGTCGTTGGCCGAGTACGGGCGGGCCGCCCCGCCTTGCGATCGCGGGCGCGGTCTAGGCCTCCGTCACCTTGCCCGCTGCGACCTCGATTCGGCGGTCCGTCCTTACCGAACCCAGCATCCGGCGGTCGTGGGTCACCAGGAGCAGGGTTCCCTCGTACGAGTCGAGTGCCGACTCCAGTTGTTCGATCGCCGCGAGGTCCAGGTGGTTCGTCGGTTCGTCCAGGACCAGGAGGTTCACTCCGCGGCCCTGGAGCAACGCCAGGGCCGCGCGGGTGCGTTCGCCCGGGGAGAGCGTCGTCGCCGGGCGCAGTACGTGGGCCGCCTTGAGGCCGAACTTGGCCAGCAGCGTGCGGACTTCGGCCGGTTCCGTGTCCGGGACCGCCGCGCAGAACGCGTCGAGCAGCGTCTCCGGGCCGTGGAACAGCGCGCGGGCCTGGTCGACCTCGCCGACCACGACGCCCGAGCCGAGCGAGGCCGCGCCCTCGTCGGGTGAGAGCCGTCCGAGGAGGAGCGCCAGCAGGGTGGACTTGCCCGCGCCGTTCGCGCCGGTGATGGCGATCCGGTCCGCCCAGTCGATCTGGAGCGAGGCGGGTCCGAAGTGGAAGTCGCCGCGCCGGACTTCGGCGCCGTTCAGGGTCGCGACCACGGAACCGGAGCGCGGCGCCGAGGCGATCTCCATCCGGAGTTCCCACTCCTTGCGGGGCTCATCGACGGCCTCGGCGTCCAGGCGTTCGATCTGGCGCTGGGTCTGGCGGGCCTTCGCCGCCTGCTTCTCCGTGGACTCGGAGCGGAACTTGCGGCCGATCTTGTCGTTGTCCGTGGCCTTGCGGCGCGCGTTCTTGACGCCCTTGTCCATCCAGGAGCGCTGCATCTGGGCCCGGCCCTGGAGCGCCGAGCGCTTGTCTGCGTACTCGTCGTACTCCTCGCGGGCGTGCAGCCTGGCCCGCTCGCGCTCTTCGAGATACGCCGCGTAGCCGCCGCCGAAGAGGTTCACCTGCTGCTGGGCCAGGTCGAGTTCGAGGACCTTGGTGACGGTGCGGGTCAGGAACTCGCGGTCGTGGCTGACGACGACCGTTCCCGCGCGGAGGCCGGTGACGAAGGATTCGAGGCGTTCGAGTCCGTCGAGGTCGAGGTCGTTGGTCGGCTCGTCCAGGAGGAAGACGTCGTAGCGGGACAGCAGCAGGGACGCCAGGCCGGCACGGGCGGCCTCGCCGCCGGAGAGGGCGGTCATCGGCTGGTCGAGGCCGACGGTCAGGCCGAGGGACGCGACCACTTCCTCCGCGCGCTCGTCGAGGTCGGCGCCGCCGAGTCCGAGCCAGCGCTCCAGGCCGGCGGCGTACGCGTCGTCCGAGCCGGGCGCGCCGTCGACCAGGGCCTCGGTGGCCGCGTCGAGGGCGACCTGGGCGTCGGCGACGCCCGTACGCCGCGCGAGGAAGCCCCGCACGGATTCGCCGGGGTGCCGCTCGGGCTCCTGCGGGAGGTGGCCGACGGTGGCGGTGGGCGGGGACAGGCTCAGCGCCCCGTCCTCGGGGGTGTCGAGCCCGGCGAGCAGCCGGAGCAGGGTCGACTTCCCGGCTCCGTTGACCCCGACGAGACCGATCACGTCACCGGGCGCGACGACGAGGTCGAGTCCCGCGAAGAGTGAGCGGTCGCCGTGGCCTGCGGCGAGATTCTTGGCGACGAGAGTGGCAGTCATCAGACCGTCGATTCTAGGCTGCGGAGGAAGTGGGTCCGTGGTCAGAGGAGGCCCGCCAGTTTGTAGAGGGCCAGGCTGCCGGCGACGGCGACGTTGAGGCTGGCGCCCGTGCCGAGCATGGGGATTTCCACGCAGGTGTCCAGCAGGTCAAGGGCTTCGGGCGGGATGCCGTGCTGTTCGTGGCCGAGGACCATCACGGTGGGCTGCCGGGCGGCGGGCAGGTCCGCCAGGCGTACCGCCTCGTCGGCCAGCTCGACCCCCACGACGCGCGCCCCGCGCTCCCGCTGCCTGCCCAGCCAGCCGAGCGGGTCGCCCGTCCAGTGGACGCACAGGGGTCTGCGCAGGGTGTTGCCGCGCGCGAGCGCCTCCGGGACCCATGGGAAGCGCGGCAGGGCGAGGCAGGCGCCGACCGCGTCGCAGGTGCGGGCGAGGGTGCCGAGGTTGGCGCCGTGCAGCGGCCACAGCGGAGCCGCGTAGAGGTGGTCCCAGCAGGAGTGGGCCCGCGGCCGGCGGCTGCGGCGCAGTTCGCCCGGGGTGCGCGGGCGGATCGCGGTCATCGGCGCGAGGCCGTCGGCCTCCGGGGCTCTGTGTTCTTGTCCGTCATGTCGTACGGCGATTCGCGGCTCGCCGGGGCCATCGTCGGCTGGACCGAGCATCGCCGCCCGCCGGCGGTCTGTCCACCCGATTTCGTCGCGGCTACCTTTCCGGCATGGATGACACGGTGATCGTGGTCGGTGGCGGGGTTGTCGGGCTGGCGAGCGCCGTCGTGCTCGCCGAGCGGGGGCGGCGTGTTCGTGTGTGGTCGCGGGACCCCGCCGAGCGCACCACGTCGGCGGTGGCGGGCGCGCTGTTCTGGCCGTACCGGATAGAGCCCGCCGCGCGGGTCGACCCGTGGTCCCTGCGGTCGTTGCGCGAGTACGTGGCGCCGGCGCGCGATCCCTCGGCGACGGGCGTACGCGTGCGGCGGGGCTGATGACCGGCACCGCGCTGAGCGGGCTGGGGAGTTGGGCGGGCGAACTTCCCGAGCTGCGGGAGGCCCTAGTTTGCCGGACGGGTGCGCCCAGGCGTTGCGCGGCCGGCTGCCGCTGATCGACATGCCCGCGCATCTGCGGTACTTGGAGGAGCGGCTGCGCGCCGCCGGCGGGAGCGTGGAGCGGCGTACGGCCGGCTCTCTGGAGGAGCCGGCCGCACAGGCCCCCGTCGTGGTCAACTGCTCGGGGCTCGGCGCCCGTGAACTGGTGCCGGACGCGTGGGTGTTCCCCGTGCGCGGACAGCTCGTGGTGGTCGAGAACCCGGGGATCGAGGAGTGGCTGGTGTCGGCCTCCGGGGACGCGGCCGGTACGTCGTACCTCTTCCCGCAGCCGTTCGGGCTGATTCTCGGCGGCACCGCCGAGGACCACGCGTGGGACACGCGGCCCGACCCGGCGACCGCCGCCGCCATCGTGGAGCGCTGCGCCGCGTTCCGGCCTGAGGTGGCGGGCGCGCGAGTGCTCGCGCACCGGGTGGGGCTGCGCCCCGCGCGGGCGCGGGTACGGGTCGAGGCGGTCCAACTGCCGGACGGTACAAGGCTGGTGCACAACTACGGTCATGGCGGCGCGGGCGTCACCGTGGCGTGGGGCTGTGCGGAGGAGGCCGCCCGGCTGGCGGGGTGAACCCGCCGGACGGCCCCCGTACGCACCGGTCGGATCAGCGTGGCGCCGACGTCTCCGGCGTGCTTCCGCTCGGCTCGTCGTCCGGCGTCGGGCCGATCTGGATCTCGAAGTCGCCGTCGTACTGCTCGTGACCGGCGATGACGGCCGACTCCACGACCTCGACTCCCCGCTCGCCGCGGACGATCTGCGCGTCGCGGCGCAGGTCGCGCATCAGTGCCACACACATCCCGATCATGACGAGCGCGAACGGCGCGGCCACCAGGATGGTCAGATTCTGGAGCCCTTGCAGCGCGTCGCCCTGGCCATTGCCGACGAGCAGCATCACCGCGGCGACGGCGCCGGTCAGCACACCCCAGAAGACGATCACGTACTTGCTGGCTTCGAAGTGGCCCTTCTGGGAGAGGGTGCCCATCACGATGGACGCGGCGTCGGCGCCGGAGACGAAGAAGATGCCGACGAGGATCATCACCAGCAGGCTGGTGACGGTGGCGATCGGGAAGTCCTGGAGCAGCGCGAAGAGCTGGCCCTCGGGCGTCGCCTCCTTCGTGAGCCGGCCCTTGTCCTCCTGGAGCCTGATGGCCGATCCGCCGAAGATGGCGAACCAGATCAGGCTGACGGTGCTCGGTACGAGGATGACGCCGCCCACGAACTGACGGATCGTCCGGCCACGGCTGATGCGCGCGATGAACATGCCGACGAAGGGCGTCCAGGAGATCCACCAGGCCCAGTAGAAGACCGTCCAGCTGCCGAGCCACTCGGCGACTCCCCGGCCGCTGCTGGCCTCGGTGCGGCCCGCCAGCTGGGCGAGGTCGCCGAAGTAGGACGCGATCGACGTCGGCAGCAGGTCGAGCACGAAGACGGTCGGACCGAGGATGAACACGAACAGGGCCAGGATCAGCGCCAGCACCATGTTGGTGTTGGAGAGCCACTGGATGCCCTTCTCGACGCCGGAGACCGCCGAGGCGACGAACGCCAGGGTCAGGACGGCGATGATGGTGACGAGGAGTCCTGTGCTGACGGAGTCGAGCCAGTTCAGCTCGGTGAAGCCGCTGCCGATCTGGAGCGCGCCGAGGCCCAGCGAGGCGGCCGAGCCGAAGAGCGTCGCGAAGATGGCGAGGATGTCGATGACGCGCCCCGTGGTGCCGTACGCGTGCTTCTCTCCGATGAGCGGCACGAAGACCGCGCTGATCGTCTGGCGGCGTTTGCGCCGGAAGGTGCTGTACGCGATGGCGAGACCGACCACGGCGTAGATGGCCCAGGGGTGCAGGGTCCAGTGGAACAGCGTGGTGGCCATGGCCGTTTCGGTGGCCGCCGCCGCGTCCGGGGGGTTGGTGCCGGGGGGCGGGTCGGTGAAGAAGGTGAGCGGTTCGTTCACGCCGAAGAACATCAGGCCGATGCCCATGCCGGCGCTGAACATCATCGCGACCCAGGAGACGGTCCTGAACTCGGGCTTCTCCCCCTCGTCACCGAGGGTGATCTTGCCGTACCGGCTGATCGCCAGCCAGAGGGCGAAGACGACGAAGCCCGAGGCCACCAGGACAAAGGCCCAACCACCGTTGTGGATGAGGCCGGAGAGCATGGAGCTGGACGCGTCCTCCAAGGAGTCGGTGCCGACGGAGCCCCAGATGACGAAGGCGAGCGTGAGGACGGCGGTGACACCGAACACGACCCTGTCGGTCTGGGGGTGTTGGGATTCCTGGGGGTGGCCCGGCTCGCCGGTCATGACCGGCGGCGGACCTCCTTCGGCTCCCGACTTCTCTGCGTCCTTCGGCACGGGCAACACCTTTCGGGGTTTCGCGGAGCATGCGCCGGGGCTCCGTTCCGCCTCAGCGCATGTGACCTGGGTCTCTTTCTATCAACAAGTCGTCACGGGTTGTCCGACGGTGAGGTGGTAGGTGGCACGGCCGTCGAGGAGAAGCGGGATGAGTTTGCGCTGGGACTGACGCAGCGGCACGAAGGCGCCGTCACCGCGCGAGGGCAGGGCCTTGACGCCGTGCAACGCCAGTTCGTCCTTCACATCCGCGTACTGGGTGGCGTCGAGCCGGTACCCGCAGGGCGGGTTCTTCAGGGTGTCCTCGGGGGTCGCGGGCTCGTTGTCGCCGCCGCCGAGGTAGACGGTGCCGTGGTCGAGCAGTCCGGCGGCGCGGGAGAGCGCGGTGGCGGCGGCGATCTGTACGCGGCGCTCGTCGGCATAGCCGAACAGACCCTTGAGGGAGTCGAGTTGGCTGTCGACGCGGCGCCGGTGGTTCAGCGACGGGTCGTTCTCCTCGGCCTCGGACCGGGGGTCGACGCGGCTCTCGATGAGCAGGCCGACGGAGTGCTTGACGCCGGAGGCGTTGCGCAGGATGCGCTCCTGGCCGTCGCCCGCCGTCTGTCTGATCGGGTCGCCGGTGACGGGGTCGGTCCAGATGCCGTAGGTGCCGATGGAGTGGTCGCCGTCGCGGGCGGCCGGGCGTACGTACGCCTCCGACAGGGTCTGGGCCTCCTTGTGCACCCGCGACGAGGTGTTGAGGTTGCGCGGCCAGAGGTCGAAGAGGTCCTTGTCGTAGTACGGCGGCGTGGCCCCGTACTCGTGCAGGTCGTAGATGACGTCGGGCTCGCGGTCGCGCGTGAGGGCGGCCATGGTGCGGCCCTCGGCCGTCTTGAGCGCGATGTGGTCGCGGTTGATGTCGACGCCGTCGGAGTTGCCGCGGGTGTCGGCGGCGCGGCCGTCGGGGTTGGCGGTGGGAACGACGAGGACGCTCGTACGGTCCAGGAAGCGCTTCGTCGCGCGGTCCTTGGGATAGGCCAGGTCGCGGACGGTGGTGAGGCACGCCTCCCGGCCCGACGGCTCGTCACCGTGCTGGCTGCAGATGAGCAGCAGGCTGGTCACCGAGCGCTTGTTGCCCAGCTCGACGAGGTTGAGCGGGCGGCCCTGCTTGGTGGTGCCTATGGTGCTGACGGTGACTCCGTCGCCGCCTCGGTCGACGGCGGCGAGGAACTCCTGCTCCTGCGCCAGGGTCGTCCAGTCGGCGCCGCCGTTCTCTTCGAAGCCCGTACGGGGCGGTGTGTCGGCCGGCACTGCGGTGACGGCCGACGAGGGAAGTGCGGTGAGGGGGACGACGAGGGCGGCTGCCGCCACCGACAGGACGAGCGTGCGAATCCGGGACGTCATCAGGTGCGGTCTCCGAGGCTCGGCGGGGCGGCCCGAAGAACGAATGCCCCGTGAACGGAATTCCCTTGGTGCGGAAACGTACTCCGGTGAACAACGGTGCGACAGAGGGCTGTCCGCGATCAGCCGGATGTCGGGGAATGCGCGCCGTCCCTGCTGAGGCGGGTATACGGGCTCCAGGGAGCGCTCTCTGCGTGGCGGGGGCAGCGGATACCCTGTACCGGTCCCGGCTGCCCGTACGGTCATCCGTCCCCCGCCGCCGGGTCCGTCCAGAGCGTGGACGCCGCCCGTTCGACCGGAATGTCCACCGGCCGGAACAGGGCCGTGCCCAGCCGCGCGGCCACCGAGGAGGAGTACCCGCCTTGCCCGAGCAGTCACCTGGGTCCCGGCCCACACTGGAAGCCGTCGCGGCACGTGCCGGCGTCTCCCGGGCCACCGCGTCCCGGGTCGTCAACGGCGGTGCCGGGGTGCGGCAGCCGCTCGTCGACAAGGTGCTGCGGGCCGTGGAGGAACTGGGGTACGTGCCGAACCACGCGGCCCGCACACTGGTCACCCGGCGGACCGGCGCGGTCGCGGTGATCATCGCCGAGCCGGAGATCCGGATCTTCTCCGACCCGTTCTTCTCGCAGCAGATACGCGGCATCAGCAAGGAACTGACCGCCCACGACACCCAGTTGGTGCTGCTCCTGCTCGAAGGCCCCCGCGACTTCGAACGGATCGCCCGCTATCTGGCGGGCGGCCATGTCGACGGCGCCCTCGCCTTCTCGCTGCACATCGACGACCCGCTGCCGGCGATCATCCGCCGGTCGGGGACGCCGACGGTGTACGGCGGCCGGCCGAGCTGGACGTCGGCCCCCAGCGATCAGGGCGTGCCGTACGTGGACGCCGACAATCGCGGCGGCGCGCGGGCGGCCGTGCAGTATCTGCGCGATCTCGGGCGCGAGCGCATCGCGCACATCGCGGGACCGCGCGACCAGACCTCGTCCACCGACCGGCTCGACGGCTACCGCGACGTACTCCTGGACGCCGACCCCGCCCTGATCACCGAGGGCGAGTTCACGGTGGAGAGCGGCGCGCGGGCGATGAAGGACCTGCTGGACCGGCGCCCGGACCTGGACGCGGTGTTCGCGGCCAACGACCTGATGGCGTCCGGCGCGCTGCGGGTGCTGCGCGAGCGCGGAATCGCGGTGCCCGATGAGGTGGCGCTGGTCGGTTTCGACGACATGGTGTCCATCGCCGAGGACACGGATCCGCCGCTGACCACGATCCGGCAGGACGTGGAGGGGCAGGGCCGGCTGATGGCCAGGCTGCTGCTGCGCGGGCTCGACAAGGACAGCGAGGAGACGCGGGCGCCCGCGTCCGTGATCACGCCGACGACGCTGGTGCGGCGGGCCTCGGCCTGAGAGTCGTCTCGGGCCGGGACCCGCCGCTGGTGGGGGGGGTGGGCGAGGTCGCCGGTCGTGGTGACCTCGGGTGCGCTCAGCCGGTGGTGCTCGCCGCGGAGCGGGCGGGCACCGTGAGCGTCGTGCCGTCGGAGAAGGTGACCGTCTGCTCCGTCGACGCGAAGTTGTGCGCGGCGTACGTGCTCACCCCGCCCTTGGTGAAGACGGCCGAGGTCGGGATCGACCCGGTCACGGTCGGGTCGGGGGCGCCGACCGCGTCGAGGGTGCCGATCCAGTGGTGGACATGGGCCTTGGACTCGCCGGCCTCCGGGGACAGGGCAGCCTGGCCCGCGTCCCACTTGGCCTTGGCCCCCGCCGGGTCGGAGATCGCCTCGAACTCCCAGAGGATGTCGCGCCATTCGACGGCGGGCCCGCCGTTCTGCTCCTCCATCTCGGCGATGTTGCGGCCGATGGCCTCCTTCTCACGGCCAAGGTGGAGTGAACCCCCGGTCACGGGAAGGACGTTGATGCCGTGGATCTCCTCGGGGTTCGCGGTCCACCAGGTGGAGTACGCGCCGCCGCTCCCCCACACCATGCCGACCGTGCCGCGCGCGAACTCGGCCGGGAAGACCTCCTGGTCGGCGTCGAACCAGTACTGGCCGATCGCCTCGGACTCGGTGGCCAGCAGATACGAACCCAGGTCACGGAGCTCGTCGTTGCCCGTCGCCGAGCCCCAGAGGACCAGTCCCGCACTGAGGTTGATGGACTCCGACGACGACTCCTGGTTGTTGCCAGCGGCGAAGCCCTGGTGTCCGGAGGCCCAGCTGTGGCCCGCGTACACGTCGAACCCGCGCAGGAACGGGAAGTCACTGTCCGTACGGCTCGGGTTGGCCGCGTCGCGTACCAGCGTCTCGACCATGCCGCCCCAGGCGGACTCGGCGGCCCACGCCTGGTCGTACTGGGCGACGATCGCCGCGGCGTAGACGTAGTAGCTGTAGTGGAAGTGGTGGTCGTTGAGTTCGGTGTCGCTGCCGTACGAGGCGGGGTAACCGGTCAGCGTCTTCCAGTCGTTGTCGTAGCTGAACTCACTGGCGCCGCCCGCCGTGAACCATTCCTCCAAGCGGCCCTTGAGCAGATCCACGATCTTGTCGCGCGTCGCGGTCTCGCCGATCTGGTCGGCGATCGGGGCCAGTTGGGCGAGCCGGCCGAGCGCCTTGCCCGTCCAGTAGGTGTCCGTGGCGCCCGAGAACGGGTCGCCGGCGTTCACCACCTCGTCCAACTGCGCCTTGAGCGCGGCCGTGTCGACACCGCTGGACTCCGGCAGCGCGGGCAGCACACCGGACGCCTGCTGGCGGGTGGTGAAGGTGGTGGACTCGCGCACCTTCATCGTGCCGCGCGGTGACACATAGGTGTACGGGGTGAGTTCGTCGGTCGTGTTGAGCCACTGGTGCCGGTAGAGGGCCTGGAGCGTGCCTTTCTCGGTGCCCTCCTGGGGCTCGGTGGTGAGGGTGTACGTCGCCTGGACGTCGCCGCCCTCGCTGTTCCAACTCGTCGTGGAGCCGGTGACGAAGCTGAAGGCGTACTTGGCGTAGGTCGCGAGCGCGTCCTCGGAGGGCAGGAGCGCGAGCGAGAAGTAGTCCTTGTCGCCGAGTCCGGCCGTGACGGTGGAGCCCGAGACCGACCAGTCGCTGCCGGTCGGCGCGAAGAGCGCGTAGTGGTGTCCGGCGACGGTGATGCCGAGGACGTTGCCGTCGTCGGAGAAGACGGTGGGGGCCGACGCGGTGGTGATGCTCGCGTCGCCGCCCGAGCCCTTGGCGTACACGTAGGGCATGCCGTGGCCGATGGTGGTCCGCAGGGTGCGGGTGCCGTCGGACCAGTAGGGCGTGACGGTCCAGTCGGACCAGTCGTCGGCCTTGGTGTCGGCGGAGTTGAGGCCGGTGAGGCCCAGGGTGAGATCGGCCTTGTGCGCGTACTCGTACTGCCGTCCGTCACCCACGATGGCGGGGGTCGTCGGGTAGCCGACCTCCAGCCCGCCCGCGGTCGCCTGGTAGGTGAGGGGGTGGCCGTACATCGGGGTGGAGTACGGGTTGTCGCCGTACCGCTGATAGGCGAGCGACGTCCACCAGTCGTTGGTGGGCACCGGCCTGTCCTTGGCCTGCTCGGTCAGCTTGGGCGTGACGGGGGCGCCCACGTTGTTGGTGGGGCCCGACGTGCCGGCGGGGCGGGTGTCGGAGTAACTGCCGGAGCCGACGGGGATGTTCGCGGCGGACGCGGGACCGGCGGCGGGCCCCAGTCCTACGGCGGCCACGGCGGTGACCAGAACCAGCACCGAGGCGGGTCTGGAGCGGGAGGTGGGCATGGACGGCACCTCGAAGTCATGGGGGGAAGGAAGTCCGAGAGCGCTCTCAGACGTAAAGGAACGTAAAACTCCTGAAACCTGAGTGTCAATAGTGTTGACGCAGAAGGCAGTTGTGGGTCGGTGGACGCTGTTGTGCGTTCGAGTCTTGATGGAAAGACGGAATGACGGAACGACGAGATCTCAGGATCACGGAGTGACGGGCGCGGGACCCCGGGGGTCCGGGCTGAGCGACACCGGTCCGAGCCGGGAGCCCCGGAGTTGGGCGACGACGACGGTGGCGTCCCACTCCTCGGAGGTCACGACACGCGGGGCGAGGCCGTCGGCCCTGACCGTGGCGACCGCGCCCGGGGCCTGGCGCTCGCTCGTCTCGAAGAGCAGATGGCCGCCGGGCGCCAGCCAGTCCGGCGCCCGCGCGGTCACGCGCCGCAGGACGTCCAGCCCGTCGGCGCCGCCGTCGAGGGCCACCAGCGGCTCGTACTCGCGCGCCTCGGACGGCAGCAGGGGGACCTCTTCCGTCGGTACGTAGGGCACGTTGGCGAGGAGGATGTCGATACGGCTCCGAAGGTCGTCCGGCAGGGCGTCGAAGAGGTCCCCTTCGAGAACCGTGCCGCCGTACGCGAGATTGCGGCGGGCGCAGGCGACGGCCGACGGGTCGATGTCGGAGGCGTACAGCTCGACGGGCTGGTGCGCGGTCGCGAGCAGCGCGGCGCCGAGCGCGCCGGAGCCGCAGCAGAGGTCGACGACGACGGCGGGCCGCCCGGCGGGGGCCTGATGGATCAGGGCGGTCGCCTGTCGCACGAGGAATTCCGTACGGCGCCGGGGGACGAAGACCCCACTGTCGACGGCGATCCGCAGACCGTGGAACTCGGCCCAGCCGACGACATGTTCCAGGGGCTGCCCGGCCGCGCGGCGGCTCACCATGTCGGCGAGCCCGGCGGGGCTGTCGGCGGCGGAGACCAGGAGCCGCGCCTCGTCCTCGGCGAAGACGCAGCCGGCGGCGCGGAGGGTGGTGACGACGGAAGAGAGGGAGGGTGTTGCCGACATGGAAACCTTTCGGGGCGCTTCACGGGCGCTCCCGCGGTCTCAGCCTCTCGGACGGACCACGCGGCCGTGAGTGGGGAGCACCCGGCCTGACACTGCGGTAATGGGTCCCACCTCCTCGGTCGAGCTCTGCGTAGGTCGCGTCACAGTACCCCACCGGTGCCGGCGGGGCGCGGGGACGGTGGTCATGGCGATGTTCGGTCCCCCCGCAACAGTTCCGTGTGCGGATGCCGGCGGATCTCCACGGAGTGGTCGACCGCCTGTGAGAGGTCGAACGACGAGCAGACGGGATCCGTCGCGTCGCGCCACCGCTCGTGGTACGCGGCGCAGCTTTCACATCCGGGCACCGGGGACAAGGTCCGGTGCGACGCGTAGCGCCCTCGCCCGTAGAGTCGGAGTGACCAGGAAGACGGTTGAACGATGGCTCTCCGACCCATCCAGGGTGCCGCACCAGCAGACCCGGGACGACGTGGCGGAGTTGTTGGGAGTGAGTGCCGACGTGCTGTGGCCCAGGGCGATTCGGAGTGCCGTGAAAACCGGGCCCGACCGGGAGATCGTCGCGGCCTACCCGTACCGCAATGCCTGCCCGACATCGGTGTGGGCGCGTCTTATTGACGGTGCGTCGGCGAACATCACCTTCGCCGGATACACCAACTACTTTGTGTGGCAGGAGCATCGGCGGCTGCCCGAACGGCTGGCTGCGAAAGCCGCTTCCGGGTGCGGCGTACGTTTCCTCGTGGGCGATCCGGATTCCGAGATCACCCGGCGCCGGGAAGCGGTCGAAGGAGTCCCCCTCACCGTCGGAACACGCATCCGCATCACCCTGGACGCCCTGAGCAAGATCGAGGGCCACGGCGGAATCGACGCCCGGTTCTCCGACGACCACGTCGCGTTGAGCGTCTTCATCTTCGATGACGAGATGCTGGTGACGCCACACCTTTCGAGCCTCCTCGGACACGAGTCACCGATGCTGCATCTCCGGCGTCTCGGGGACGACGGTCTGTACGACCGGTTCGCCGGGCACGTGGCGGCGCTCTGGGAGGCCGGACGGCCCATCCCGGCCCCGACAGGCTGAGTGGGCGGGTACTCGCGGCCCTCGTCCGCCTTTCGCACCAGTGGTGAGACAGCAATACTGTCGGTATGGACACAGAGGCCGGAGCGGACAGCGACGCGTCCCAGGAGCCGACTCTCACCGTCGACCAGCTGGCCGCCCGCGCCGGGGTCACCGTGCGTACCGTCCGGTTCTACAGCACCCGTGGTCTGCTGCCGCCCCCGGTGATCGGCCCCCGCCGTGTCGGCCGCTACGGCCGGGAGCATCTCTCGCGGCTCGCGCTCATCGAGGAGCTTCAGCACCAGGGCATGACCCTCGCGGCCATCGAGCGGTATCTGGAGCAGCTGCCGGCGGATCTGAGCGCGCACGACCTGGCGATCCACCGGGCACTGGTGGCGACCTGGGCGCCGGACTCGGCCGAGGACGCGACGCGGGCCGAGCTGGAGCGGCGCGCCGGGCGGGTCCTCTCCGGCGAGGACGTGGACCGGCTCGCGGCGATGGGCGTGCTGGCGCATGCCGACTCCCCCGGGCACTACCGGCTCGATCCGGGCCTGCTGCGCCTCGGCGTCGAGCTGCTCGACGTGCCCATCGCGCACGAGACGATCCTCGCCGCCCGTACGGTCCTGCTGGAGCACACCCGCTCGGCCGCGCACGAGCTGTCGCGCCTCTTCCGGGACGAGAATCCGTACAAGGAGAGCGAGCCCGATCCGCAGCGGGTGGCGGCCATGAAGTCGCTGTCCGCCCATATGCAGCCGATGGTCGTGCAGGCGCTGGTCACCGCGTTCCAGCGGTCGCTGAAGGAGGAGCTGCGGGCCGCGTTCACCGACGGGTGAGGCGGCCCGCGGCACTGGCCTCTACGCGTCGTGGTACGTCTCGCCCCGCTCCGCCTTCGCCACCAGCGACGCGGGCGGCGTGAACCGCTCCCCGTACGTCCCCGCCAGCTCGCGCGCCCGCGCGACGAAGCCGGGCAGGCCGCCCTCGTACCCGTTGATGTACTGGAGGACGCCGCCGGTCCAGGCCGGGAAGCCGATGCCCATGATGGAGCCGATGTTCGCGTCGGCGACCGTCGTCAGGACGTTCTCCTCCAGGCACCGCACGGAGTCCAGCGCCTCCGAGAAGAGCATCCGCTCCTTCAGATCGGTGAACGGCACCTCCACCTCCGGCTTGGTGAAGTGCTCGCGCAGACCCGGCCAGAGGCCGACGCGGCTGCCGTCATCGGCGTAGTCGTAGAAGCCGGCGCCGCCGCCTCGTCCCGGACGGCCGAAGTCGTCCACCATGCGGTCGATGATCACGTCCGCCGGGTGCGGGGTCCAGGTGCCGCCCGCCTCCTCGGTCGCGCGCCGCGTCTCGTTACGGATCTTGCGCGGCAGGGTGAGCGTCAGCTCGTCCATCAGGGAGAGGACCTTGGCCGGGTAGCCCGCCTGGGCCGCCGCCTGCTCGACGGACGCGGGCTCGATGCCCTCGGCGACCATCGCGACGCCCTCGTTGATGAACCGCCCGATGACGCGTGAGGTGAAGAAGCCACGGGAGTCGTTGACGACGATCGGCGTCTTCTTGATCTGCCGCACCAGGTCGAAGGCGCGCGCGAGCGCTTCGTCGCCGGTCTTCTCGCCCTTGATGATCTCCACGAGCGGCATCTTGTCGACGGGTGAGAAGAAGTGCAGGCCGATGAAGTCCAGCGGCCGGGTGACGCCGTCGGCGAGGGCAGTGATGGGCAGCGTCGAGGTGTTGGAGCACAGCAGCGCGTCGGGCTCGACCACGTCCTGGATCTCCTGGAAGACCTGGTGCTTGAGCGCCGTGTCCTCGAAGACCGCCTCGATGACTGCGTCGCAGCCCGCGAGATCGGCCACGTCGCCGGTGGGCGTGATCCGCGCGAGCAGCGCGTCGCGGCCGGCCTCGGTCGTACGGCCCCGGGAGACCGCCTTGGCCAGCTGCTTCTCCGAGTACGCCTTGCCCTTGGCCGCCGCTTCGGCCGTGACGTCCTTGAGGACGACGTCGATCCCGGCGCGGGCGCAGGAGTAGGCGATGCCCGCGCCCATCATCCCGGCGCCGAGGACGGCGACCTTGCGCACCGGGCGCTTGTCGATGCCCTGGGGGCGGCTGGCGCCCGAGTTGACCGCCTGGAGGTCGAAGAAGAACGCCTGGATCATGTTCTTGGCGGTCTGCCCGGTGACCAGCTCGGTGAAGTACCTGGCCTCGATGGTCTGCGCGGTCTCGAAGTCGACCTGTGAGCCCTCGACGGCGGCCGCCAGGATGTTACGGGGGGCGGGGTAGGGCGCGCCGCCGGTCTGCTTCCTGAGATTGGCCGGGAAGGCGGGGAGGTTCGCGGCGAAGCGGGGGCTGGAGGGCGTACCGCCGGGGATCTTGTAGCCCTTGACGTCCCAGGGCTGCGCCGACTCGGGGTGGGCATCGATGAAGGCGCGCGCCCGGTCGAGCATCTCCTCGGTGGTGGCGGCGACTTCATGGACGAGGCCGTTCTCCAGCGCGCGGCGCGGCGAGTACTGGGTGCCCTGGAGCAGCACCTTGAGCAGCGCGTCGGAGATGCCGAGGAGCCGTACGGTACGGGTGACGCCGCCGCCCGCGGGCAGCAGGCCGAGCGTGACCTCGGGCAGGCCGATCTTCGAGCCGGGCGCGTCGAGCGCGATCCGGTGGTGGCAGGCGAGGGCGATCTCGTAACCGCCGCCCAGGGCCGCGCCGTTGATGGCCGCGACGACGGGCTTCCCGAGCGTCTCGATGGTGCGCAGGGCGCGCTTGACCGCGAGACTCACGTCGAACGCCTGCTGGGCGTCGCCAGGACCGATCTTGATCATGTCCTTGAGGTCTCCGCCGGCGAAGAAGGTCTTCTTGGCGGAGGTGACGATGATGCCGCGGATGCTGTCCTTCTCTGCCTCCGCGCGTTCCGCGACGGCGGCGACGGAGGTCCGGAAGGCCTGGTTCATGGTGTTGGCCGACTGGGCGGGGTCGTCGAGGACGAGGGTGACGACGCCTGTCCCGTCCTGCTCCCAGCGGATGGTGGTGGACTCGCTCATGCGGCTGCTCCGTAGAGATGCGTGGGGTGTTGGCCCGTGCGGAGGGGGACGTTAGGTCCTGTCCGACGGATCTTCGCGGGCCCGGAACGCCCGGCACGGCACCTCGCCGCGTTGTCGGACTCGTCCACGTACACCCAGTACGAGGACGATCCTCCGCCTTGCGATGCACCGCACCGGACGCCCCGGGCTGATCCACGAAGACCCGCCGGACAGGACCTAGACGCGTTCGACGACGGTGGCGACTCCCATGCCGCCGCCGACGCAGAGCGTGGCGAGGCCGTACCGCTTCTCCTGGCGCTCCAGTTCGTCCACGAGGGTGCCGAGGATCATCGCGCCGGTGGCGCCGAGCGGGTGACCGAGCGCGATGGCGCCGCCGTTGACGTTGACCTTGTCCAGGGAGAGCCCCATCTCCGCGACGTAGCGCAGGACGACGGCGGCGAACGCCTCGTTGATCTCCACGAGATCGATGTCGCCGATGGTCAGTCCGGCCTTGGAGAGTGCCTTGCGGCTCGCGGGCGCGGGGCCGGTGAGCATGATCGTGGGCTCGGAGCCGGACACGGCGGCCGAGACGATCCGGGCGCGGGGCCGCATGCCGTACCGCTCGCCGGTCTCCTTCGAGCCGATCGCGACGAGGGACGCGCCGTCCACGATGCCGGAGGAGTTGCCCGCGTGGTGGACGTGGTCGATCTTCTCGACCCAGTGGTACTTCTGGAGCGCCACCGCGTCGAATCCGCCGAGCTCGCCGATCTGCGCGAAGGAGGGCTTGAGGGCGGCCAGCGAGTCGGCCGTGGTGCCGGGGCGCAGGTGTTCGTCGTGGTCGAGGACAGTGAGTCCGTTGACGTCGAGTACGGGTACGACGGAGCGGGCGAACCGGCCGTCCTTCCAGGCCGCCGCCGCGCGCTCCTGCGACAGCGCGGCGAACTCGTCCACGTCGCGCCGGGTGAAGCCGCCGATGGTGGCGATCAGGTCGGCGCCGATGCCCTGGGGGGCGAAGCCCGTACGGATGTTGGTCATCGGGTCCATCGCCCAGGCGCCGCCGTCGGAGCCCATCGGGACGCGTGACATCGACTCGACGCCGCCGGCCAGGACCAGGTCCTCCCAGCCCGAACGGACCTTGGCGGCGGCCAGGTTGACGGCTTCGAGACCGGAGGCGCAGAAGCGGTTCTCCTGGACGCCGGCGACGGTGTCGGGCAGTCCGGCGGCGACGGCGGCGGTCCGCGCGATGTCGGAGCCCTGGTCGCCGAGGGGGCTGACGACGCCGAGGACGACGTCGTCGACCGCCGCCGGGTCGAGACCGGGGAACCGGTCGCGGATCTCGTGGATCAGACCGACGACGAGATCGATCGGCTTGGTGCCGTGGAGCGCACCGTTGGCCTTGCCGCGACCGCGCGGGGTGCGGATCGCGTCGTACAGATACGCCTCGGTGCTCACGTCAGCGGCCTTTCGTCAGTCGTTGGAGGTGCTGGTCCCGGCGGTGCCCTGGATGGCGCTTCGGATGCTCGGTACGTCCCAGTCGTCGGCGATCGACTCGGTGTCCGCCCCCGGCAGCGCGGGCGCGCTCCGTACGGAGGTGGGCGTGGCCGAGAAGCGCGGCGCGGGGGCCGGCTGGGTGATGCCCGCGTGGTCGGTGAAGGTGCCGCGGGCCACGAGATGCGGGTGGGCGGGGGCCTCGTGCAGCGACAGTACGGGCGCCACACAGGCGTCGGACTCATCGAAGACGGCCGTCCACTCGGCGCGGGTCTTCTCCTTGAAGCGGGCGGTGATCGCCGCCTTCAGTCCGTCCCAGCGGGCGAAGTCCTTGCGGGCGGGGACATCGTCCTTGATGCCGAGCAGCTCGATGAACTCGTTGTAGAACCGCTGCTCCAGCGCGCCGACGGCCATGTATTCGCCGTCCGCCGTCTCGTAGTTGCCGTAGAAGGGAGCGCCGCCGTCCAGCAGGTTCGCGCCGCGCCGGTCCTGCCAGCCGCCGGCCGCCGTCATCGCGTGGATCATCGTGGTCAGATGCGCGGCGCCGTCGACGATCGCCGCGTCCACGACCTGGCCGGCGCCGCCGGGGGTGCGCGCGTGCTGGAGGGCGGCGAGGACACCGATGACGAGGTAGAGCGAGCCGCCCGCGTAGTCGCCGACGAGGTTGGCGGGGACGGTGGGCGGCCGGCCGGCCTCGCCGAACATCGACAGCGTGCCCGTGACGGCGATGTAGTCGATGTCGTGTCCGGCGCGCTGAGCGAGCGGGCCTTCCTGGCCCCAGCCGGTCATCCGGCCGTACACCAGCCGGGGGTTCCGGGCGAGGCAGTCGTCGGGGCCGATGCCGAGGCGTTCGGCGACTCCCGGCCGGTAGCCCTCGATGAGGACGTCGGCGCGTTCGACGAGGTCGAGGAGCTGGGCGGGTCCGCCGTCGGCCTTGAGGTCGAGGAGTACGGAGCGTTTGTTGCGGTTCATGAGGTCGTACCGCGGGTCGATCCCGAGCCCCGCGCCGCCCGGCCGGTCGACCCGTACGACGTCGGCGCCGAGGTCGGCCAGGTGCATGGCGGCGAACGGGCCGGGCCCGATACCGGCCAGCTCGACCACCCGTACGCCCGCCAGCGGGCCGTTCGCGGCCGGTCCTTCGGAGCGGCGGCCGTTCGCTGTCGCTGTCATGGTGAGCCCCCAGCAGTGTGACACCAACGATGTAACAGCAATGATGTTAGAAACGCCCACCGCTCCGCACAAGCCCCGCCGGGGCCGCTCGGCAAGCAAGCGCTTGTTCTCCTTCGATGGTCGCAGACTTCCACGAAATGACGTCCCGCGCGGACACCCGTGGCGGACACCCGCACCCGTGTGGCGCCCCGCGCGGGTCACCCCCTCCCCCGGCCGGTGGTGCCAGGCGCTAGCCTTCGGCCCCGACAGCGGCCCGGCTCGACTGCGAGGACTGGATGAACAGGCAGAACGGCGCAGAACGCCCGTACCACATAGTGCTCTTCGGGGCGACAGGCTTCGTCGGAACGCTCACGGCCGAATATCTCGCCCTGACCGCGCCTGCGAGCTGCCGATGGGCGATAGCGGGCCGCGACCGGGCCAGGCTGGAGAAGCTGCGGGCCCGGCTGGCCGGCATCGCCCCGCGCTGCGCGGACCTCTCCCTGCTGGTGGCCGACTCCACCGATCCGGCGTCCCTGCGGTCGCTCGCCGAGTCCACGCAGGTGCTCGCCACGACCGTCGGCCCGTACGTCTGGCACGGGGAGGGCCTTGTCGCCGCCTGCGCGGAGGCCGGGACGGACTACGCGGACATCTCCGGGGAGACGGAGTTCGTCGACCGGATGTATGTGGCGTACGAGGACCGGGCCCGGCAGACCGGGGCGCGGCTGGTGCATGCCTGCGGGTTCGACTGCGTACCGCACGATCTGGGCGCGTACTTCACGGTCAACCAGCTGCCCGCGGATGTGCCGCTGCGGATCGACGGGTTCGTCCGCACCAACGCGTTCTTCTCCGGCGGGACCCTGGCCACGGCCCTGAACGCGCTCAGCCGCGGCCGGCAGAGCATGGAGGCGGCGAAGCTGCGGCGGCTGCACGAGCCCCGGCTGGTCGGGCGGCGGGCCGTCGGGCCGCTGGGCACGCCGCACTTCAGCAAGGAGACGGGCCTCTGGGCGCTGCCGCTGCCCACGCTGGACGCGCGGGTGGTGGCACGCTCGGCTGCGGCGCTGCCCCGGTACGGCCCCGACTTCCGCTACCGGCACTTCGTCGGCGTCAAGACGCTGCCGGTCGCGCTGGGCGGCACGGTGGCGGCGGGTACCGGCGCGGCGCTGGCGCGGATACCGGCGGTGCGGCGGGCCCTGATGAACCGCTTCGAGCCGGGCACCGGGCCTGACGAGGCACGCAGGAGCGGCAGTTGGTTCACGGCGCGGTTCGTGGGCGAGGGCGGCGGACGCAGGGTGTTCACCGAGGTCTCGGGCGGCGACCCGGGCTACGACGAGACGGCGAAGATGCTGGCGGAGGTGGCGTTGAGCCTGGCCTTCGACGACCTTCCCAAGACGTCGGGGCAGGTCACGACGGCCGCCGCGATGGGTGACGCGCTGCTGGAACGGCTGCGGTCGGCCGGGATGGTCTTCCGGGTCGCGCACTCACGCTAGAAGACGGCGAGGGTCGGACGGCGAGGGTCATGGGAACGCGGCGGCCCGCCCCCAGCACGGGCCGCCGCGCTCGTATCCCTTCGAGGGACAGACCGGGGCCCCGCCCGAAACTCATCGCTCCGCGCCGGATCAATCTCCGCGCGTCGCCTCCACCGCCTCGCGCAGCGCCCGGCGGCACAGCGCGTCCGCCCGGCGGGTCGTCTCCGGGACGCGGAAGTCCGGGGCCAGCCGCAGGGTGTGCGCGCAGGCGGTGTCGAGGCCGGTGCGGTGGCCGACGGAGACGAAGACGGGCTTCACACCGTCCTGGGTACGCAGCGCCCGGCCCACCTCCTCGCCGTCGTCGGCCACCAGCGGTGCGAACTCGCCGCGCCGGGGGCCGGGTTGCTCGTACGAGAAGGTGAAGGGGTTCTTGGCGACACCGATCACCGGCAGCCCGGTCAGCACCCCGAGATGGGCGGCGAGTCCGAACCGGCGGGGGTGGGCGCGGCCGTAACCGTCGCAGACGACCAGTCCCGGGTCCGACGTCAGGCCCTCGAGGGCGGCGAGGACCGTCGGGATCTCGCGGAAGGCGAGCAGGCCCGGCACATAGGGGAAGGTGACACGGCCGACGGCGGTCGCCTCGTCCACGACGGCGAGAGTGGCCGCGTCGAGAACGACGGCAGCCGCGGCGACGATGTCGCGGTCGTCGTCGTACGCGACGTCGACCCCGGTCACCGACCCGGTCCCGGGCTCCGGCCCCTTTTCGTCGAGCACGACCAGTTCGCGCAACTCGTCCTGGATCGCCCTGGCTTCGGCCTCGTCGGCGGGTGTCCTGATCGTCGTCATGGTGCGTCAAGGGTAGTGCCGCGCAGGGGCCGCGACCGTTTCGTCCGGAGTCGGGCGGTGCCATGGGCACCGACCCGTGAGTAGGAAAAACGGTGACGTAGCTCACGCCGTTCACCGAGCACTCTTCAGCGCGTTGCGTCGTCTTTCCCTGTAGCGGAAGACACTCATCCGCCCGAGCCGCGCAAAGGGGAGCTGGCCTTGTCCACCGTCATCGAGCAGGACCTGCAAGCCCGGCTGGTCGCCTCGGCGCCACAGCTGGAGACCGTTCCCGCGATCCTGCGCTACGACGGCGGGGATCCCTTCGCCGTACAGATGGCGTTCCCGCCCACGGCGACGCTGGAGGGTACCGAAGTGTCCTGGGCGTTCTCCCGGGAGCTGCTGACGGTCGGCATGGACGAGCCGGCCGGGCTCGGTGACGTACGGGTGCGGCCGTTCGGCTACGACCGTACGGTGCTGGAGTTCCACGCCCCCGAAGGCGTCGCGATGGTCCATGTCCGCACCTCGGAGGTACGGCGCTTCCTCGACCGCTCCCTGGGTGTCGTCCCCGTCGGCCGCGAGCATCTGTATCTCGATCTGGACCACGACGTCGCCGAGCTGCTGCGCGACGCCTGCTGAACCCCGCCGCCGAGGCGTGAAGCCGCGTAAGGCCGCCCGGCCGTAAAAACGCGTTGCTTCCCGCGGCCGTCCCCTCGTACGGTGCACAGCAGTCCTGTTGTCGCCGAACGGAGTAGGACGTTGCTCTTCTGAGGTCCCCTGAGACACCGTGCCGCGCGGCTCCCTGACCGCGCGCACCGCGTGCGACCTCGGCTGTCGAGCCGTCCCTCCCCGGTGCCCCACGCCGGTGTCTCCCACCGTTGCCTCGCATCCCTTCGCAACAGCCAGGAGACCCGTATGCCAACTTCCCCCGCCTCCCCGCAGATCACGTGCTCCGCGCTCTCCTTCGCCTGGCCGGACGGGTCCGTCGTGTTCGACGATCTCCATCTGGCGGTCGGCCCCGGCCGGACCGGTCTGGTCGGCGTCAACGGGTCAGGGAAATCAACCCTGTTGAAGCTGATCGCGGGTGAACTCACGCCCACCGAAGGCAGGACCGGCGCGGTGGGCGAGATCGGCCATCTCCCGCAGAACGCCGTACTGGACACCGCTCTCCGCGTCGACCAGGCGCTCGGCATCGCCGACACCCGCGCCGCGCTGCTCGCCGTCGAGGCGGGCGACGCGAGCGCGGAGAACTTCGCCCTGATCGGCGACGACTGGGACGTCGAGGAACGGGCGCGCGCCACCCTCGACCAGCTCGGACTCGGCCATGTCGGCCTCGACCGGACCATCGGCGAGGTGTCGGGCGGCGAGTGCGTCCTGCTGCGGCTGGCGGCGCTGCTGCTGGCCCGTCCCGCGGTGCTGCTGCTGGACGAGCCGACGAACAATCTCGACCTGTACGCGCGCAGGCGGCTCCACGAGGCCGTCGCCGGCTGGTCCGGCTTGCTGGTCATGGTCAGCCACGACCGTGAACTCCTCGATCTGGCCGACCGGATCGGCGATCTCCGGGACGGCGAGGTGACCTGGTACGGCGGGAACTTCTCCGCGTACGAGGAGGCCCTGGCCGTCGAACAGGAGGCGGCGGAACGGATGGTGCGCGTCGCAGAGGGTGATGTGCAGCGGCAGAAGCGTGAACTGGCCGACGCCCAGGTCAAGTTGGCCCGGCGCAAGCGCTACGGGCAGAAGATGTGGGACACCAAGCGCGAGCCGAAGACCATCATGCAGGAGCGCAAACGCCAGGCGCAGGTCTCGGCGGGCAAGCACCGGATCATGCACACCTCGAAGCTCGCGGAGGCCAGGGAACGGCTCGACGAGGCGGTGGAGGCGGTGCGTGACGACGACGAGATCCGGATCGAACTGCCGGCCACCGAGGTCCACCCCGGCGTGGGCGTGCTGCGCCTGCGCGAGCTGGAGCTGCGGTACGGGGCGCGGGCCAAGGGCGAATTCGCGATCCACGGCCCGGAGCGGATCGCGCTGGTGGGCCGGAACGGGGCGGGCAAGACGACGCTGCTGCGGACGGTCGCCGGGGAGCTGGCGCCGGTCGCGGGCGAGGCCGATTCGCTGGTGCCGACGCGCTTCCTGCCGCAACGGCTCGACGTCCTGGACGACGCGCTGAGCGTGGCGGAGAACGTCGCACGGTTCGCGCCCGCCGCCACGGACAACATGATCCGGGCGCGGCTCGCCCGCTTCCTGTTCCGGGGCGCGCGGGCGAACCAGCCGGCCGGGACGCTGTCGGGCGGTGAGCGGTTCCGCGCCTCGCTCGCCGCTCTGCTGCTCGCCGAGCCGGCGCCGCGCCTGCTGATGCTGGACGAGCCGACGAACAATCTCGACCTGGCGAGCGTGCGCGCCCTCACGGCGGCGCTGGGGGCGTACAGGGGCGCCCTGGTCGTGGCGAGCCACGACCTGCCGTTCCTGGAGTCGATCGGCATCACGCGGTGGCTGGTTCTCGACGGCGAGCTGCGTGACACGACGGTGGAGGAGGTACGGGCGGGGACGGCCTCGTAGGGGCCTCCCAGATCGACGACCTGTCCGTGACGATCGTCATCGACCAGAAACCGGTGGGCGGCAACGTCCGCTCAGCATTGCGAGCCCCCGCAACCGCGGCGGTTTGGGGCGCGTCATTACGCCGCGGCCTCGCCGAACCAGGCCACAGGGCCGCAGTGAAGCAGCCACCGGCTTGCTTGCGCAGCAAACCGCACTCGACCAGGCGGGCTGTATCGTCACGGGTGCACTGGACTCGGCCTATGTCTGCCCCTCAAGACGGCGCACCTCCTGCTCGACCAAGGCTGGTTTGTCCCCCTCGGCGTGAGCTTCCTCCACTGCTCCGTCAGACTCTCGACCAGTAGGGCTCAGAGGACGGACTGGGCCAGCAGTAGCGCCAGCGGGCCGCCCTGAAGCAGGAAGCGTCCGTCGGCGACGGCCTGGATCGCGTCGGCCATGGGCCACCACATCAGCTTGAAGTCCGCTTCGCTGGGCGTGAGCCGCTGAGGGCCGCAGGTGAGTTCTTCGGCGAGGAAGAGATGGATGCGGGCGGTGGAGTCGAGGGTGATGGCGTACGAGCCGAGGGGGCGCCAGGTTTCTGCGGTGACGCCGGCTTCCTCGCACAGCTCGCGCCGTGCGCACTCTTCCGGTGTCTCGCCGGGCTCCCGGCGCCCCCCGGGCAGGAATACGAATTCGCCGCCGTGCTGGGGGAATTCGGAGGTCAGCACGGCAATCTCACCGTCCGCGTCATGGGCCACGATGACGGAGGCGTCGCACCGCGCCCCCCGGTGGGTTGCTGTAGTCATGGCCCGTGATCGTAGCCGCCTACTCCGACAACAGGGCTGCGTACGGCACGTTGAGCACGCTCGGGTGAGCGATGCCGCGGCCGTGGTAGCCGTCCTCGCCGAAGGCGTCGCCGTGGTCGGCGCACATGATGATCAGCCATCTCTTCGTTCGGGTCAGCCCGTCGACCAGATGGCCGAGGTGTTCGTCCGCGTACGCGAGCGCGGCGGCCTGTGACTGCCAGGAGTCCTTGCTGTCACCGGTGTAGTGCCCGTGGGGCACGTGGGTGGCGGAGACGTTGACGAACAGGAACAGCGGCCGGCTGGGGTACTGCTCGGCGATGACGAGGGCCTGAGCGACCTGATGCCGTGTGGAGTCCGGCTCCGGGGAGCAGAACTCGGGCCGCCAGTGGTCCTCGTGGAACATGCCGGGCAATACCGACCCGAGCGGGGTCTCCCGCGAGAAGTACGTCACGCCGCCGATGCACACGGTGCGGTATCCGTGCTGCGCGAGCCCGGTGAGGAGGTTCGGCGCGTCGAAGACGAAGGTGCCCTGGTCGACGGTCTTGAACGCGGGCGGGCGGCACTCCCACAGCCGGGGCGGCTGTACGGGTTGTGGGAGCTTGGGCAGGAAGCCGGAGAAGAAGGCCATGTGCGCGGGGAGGGTGAAGGTGCCGGGAGTGCGGCGTTCTTCCCATGCCCCGCCCGGCAGGAGCTTGGCCAGGCGCGGTGTCTGACCGGCGCGCATGACCGCGCGGGCGACGTCGTAGCGCAGGGAATCGAGGGTGACGAACAGGATGCTGGTCTCGTTTCGGATGACTTCGGCCGCGTCGATCACGGCGACTCCACCAGATCGCGACGCTCGATGATGCGGCCCTTGGCCTGATCATTCACCGGCCTCGGAGCACGGTCCGAGGCGATCATCTCCCGCACCTTGGCCAGGCCTTTTTCCTCGTCGACCGGCTGCCCGTCCGCGTCGTAGAGGCGGATGGTGACGATCTTCCGTCCGCCCTCCACGCCGGTGGACAGCCTGGCGCCGGGGATCGCCCCGAGGCTCGTCATCGCGCGCAGAAGCTGGGATTCGCCGGCCGTGCCGAGGTCTGCCACCTGGCATCCCCAGTGCTCTGCGTTGATGGCCCCGCGGCAGAACCTGCGGTGGAACTCTGCCGTCGTGGGGTGCCCGTCGTGGGCTACGGCCAGCTGCCCGGTGCGGCTCACCACGACGAAGCACGAGGCGACCCACCAGGCCACCCCTTCATGGATCTCACCTGGGAACACGCCGGCGACACGGCCGTCACGGATGACGGCATCGGTATCGATCGGGTTAAGCACGCCGCTCCTCCAGGTGCTTGACGATGATGTCGGACAGGTCGTCCGGACTCCGGCCGTCCGTGGGGAGCAGGACCGCGCTCGGGTCTTCTTCGGCGACAGCCGCGAAGTTCGCCCGCAGGGCATGGAGGCGGCCGGGAACGCCGAACAGGTCGGTGTCGTCCTGCTTCACGTCCTTCTTGGCGCCCATCCGCTCCTTCAGCGCACGATCGGAGCTGACCAGGTAGAACGTGGCCTCGGGCAGGACCAGATACGGCCGGAACGGCGCGATCAGGTCTTTCACCTGGTCCAAGCCGACGCCGTTGACGGCCGCGTGGCAGGCCGCGACAGAGGAGGCGTACCGGTCTGCGACCACAGGCCCTGTGCTGAGGAACTGCCGTACGGCGTCGGAGACGTGCAGGAGACCGGACAGGTAGAAGGCGAACTGCGGCAGCGGCCGAAGTCCCCGGTTGATCACGTCGGACCAGCCGGTGTGCGGGTCGGTGAGGGTGTGGATCGCCGCGGCCTCCAGCCGCCTGGCCAGGAGGCGGGTGAGCGTCGACTTGCCTACGCCTGAGACGCCCTCCAGGACCACGAACGGCCCTCGGCGTCCACCGTCTGCCCCAGGGATGTACGGGGCGCGCAAGGGGCTCACAGGGTGCCTTCGGTGAAGGCGGAGACGTGATGGGCGACAGCCGCCGGGATCGCCTCCGGTTCGGCCAGCAAGGGACGCACGTCCATGCGGAGGTCGTCCCGCAGCAGGCAAGGCTGAACACCGCCGGCGTGGTCAACGCGCAGCGACCAGAAGCCTTCCACGCACGTCGGCTTGACGGGGCAGGTACCGCACTGGCCGACGTGGTGACGGCCGAGTTCACGATGGATGACGTCGACCTCGATGCCGTCGATCCGGAAGACCCGCCGCCCTTGCCCGACTCCGGAGACTTCGATCTCCTCGTCGCTGGTAAGGGTGCGCAGGTGGTCGATGATGCCCTGGGCGCCGATCGCGGAGCCCTTCCGGTCCGCGTTGAAGTTGGTGTCTACCAGTTCGATGAACTGCACGGACATGCGCCGGTCGAGCGCGAAGGCCAGGATGTCGTGCAGCTCGTGTGCGTTCTCCCGCTGTACCAGCGTGTTCAGCTCTACCCGCTGAAATATCTCGCGGGCGGCCTCGATTCCGTCGAGGATGGTCGCGATGCCGATGCGGGTGTTCGCGATGGCCTTCAGCGACTCGTCCGAGAAGTAGTGAAGGGAGACCTTCACCTTGTCCAGGGCGGTCGTGGAAAGCCACTCCTGATGCGTGCGGACCAAGGTTCCGTTCGTGATCAGGGTGTAGTTCGCGTCCGGTCCGTGTCCGGGAAGCTGGGTCAGAACCGGCCGTGCCAGAGGCGACATGAGGGGTTCTCCGCCGGTGAAGTACACCCGCTTGAGCCCGGCACTCATCAGCCCGCGCAGGATGTTCAGGAAGTCCTCGGCGGTCATCTCGCGCTCGCGAGGACGCGCCTGGCGGTTCAGATGCGTGAAGGGCGGTGGTACGTCTCCCTCGTTGTGGCAGAACCAGCACTTTTCATTGCACTTCGGGGTCAGGGAGACCCTGAGCTGCCCACGCAGGGCTGCGAAGTTTCGCAGCGCGGTCCAGTCCACGGCGGCCGTGGGGGCCGGAAGGATCATGACCTGTTCCTTTCGTCACGTTCGCGTATGCCTAGGAATCGGCGAAGTGGTGCGCTCCGGGCGAGGCCGAGGGCTGCGCCTGGGGGCAGGCCGGCCAGGCCTACGGCGCAGCCGGCATGGCCTGTACTGCGGGGACGCGTCCGGGGTGTGGTGGATGCCGCGGGGCGTCTTGCGGTCATGGTCATCATCGCGGCCTCACGCTCGCGTTGGCTGGACTCGACGCCGTCCCTCCCGGAGGGAAGGACGGGCACCTGGTCCAGAACTTGCCGGTGGTGTTGGGCTGTTGCTGTCCTGACAGCCAGTCAACAATCACGGAGAGCTGTGGGACCATCACGCATGCGGCAGCCGCATACAGATATGCACCAAGCGGGTACGGGCAGGCGCTCGGTCCCGTATGGGCTCGTAGCGTGGGGGTGTGCCGTGAACTGGCAGGCGGCGACGGTCCGGGGTGCGTCCCGGACCGGGGACTACGGCAAGGTCATCGAACTTGTCCGGCAGGACCGGCGCATGACTCAGACCCAGTTGGGCGAGGTGATCGGTCTTTCGCAATCGGCCGTCTCCCGGCTGGAGAAGCGCGGCACTCTTACATACAGCACGGACATCCTGGCAGCAGCTTCCGCGCATCTGGGCATTCCGCCGGCGCTGGTGGGACTCGCGGATGGCCGCCCACAGGGTCAGTCGAACGGTGACGACGACTTGGACCGACGAAAGTTCCTCGGCGGCTTCGCTGCGACAGCGGCGAAGCCGGTACTGACTGCACTACCGGACAAGGCCGACGCGGGAGGCGGTCAGGCTGCCGCGCTGCGGCTGTCTACGTCGGCGTACAGACGGCTCGACGGCTCCACGCCGTCCCGCGATCTCGCCGAGGCCGTACGGTCGCACATGCGGCTGATCCAGAACATCACCGGCGCCGCCTCGGGTGACGGCGACCGCAGTCGCCTCGCCGCTGTCGGTAGCGAGGCGGCGAGCCTCGCCGGATGGCTGGCATGGGACATGGGTGACAACGGGTCAGCGCGCACCTGGTACGGCTCGGCGGTCAAGGCTGCCCGGTCGGCCGCTGACCCGCTCCTGACCGCTTACCAGACCGGAAGTCTGGCTCAGTTCGAGGCCCACGCGGGCAATGCGGCCGAGGCCCTGAACCTGACCCGCAGGGCGCGGCGGGTGCTCGGAGACCGTCGTCCGCCAGTCGCGGATGCGTGGCTGACGTCTGTGGAGGCACTCGCCCACGCGGCAGCCGGTAACCGGCGCGCGGCGGACAAGGCATTGACTGCGAGCCGCGCGGCGGCCGAGGCCCTGCCCGAGGAGCCGCCACCGTGGCCGTGGGTGTTCACCTTCGACCCAGCGAAGGTAGCCGCGTGCCGGGTCACCTGTGGAGCGCGACTCGGGCTTCCGGAATGGGTCCTCTCGGACGATGTCGACGCACTGCCCATTGGGCACGCGAAGCAACACGCGCTCCTCGTGCTCGATATCGCCGCCGGGCATCTAGCCGGTGGACGGGTCGAGGCCGCGTTCGCGCTCGCCGGTCGTGCTCTGGACACCGGCCTTCAGTACCGGTCCGGGCGGATCGTGGAGCGGGCCCGCGCAGTGCGCCGTAACCTCACGACCACCGCGCCGCCCAAAGTGGTGCGGGAATTCGATGAGCGCCTACACGGCGTCTACCTGTAGGAGGACAGGCATGCGGGTGGGGATCACTGGTCACCGCGGGCTCAGCGAGGACGTGGAGCAGCGCGTGCGGGTCATGCTGGACGAGGCTGTGAGCGGCTTCGGCGCCGCCGAGTTGGTCGGCGTCTCCTGCATCGCGGACGGCCCGGATGCCTGGTTCGCCGAGGCCGTGTTGAAGCACGGAGGGTGCCTTGAGGTCGTCGTTCCCGCCGCCGCGTACCGCGATGGGCTGCCAGAGTGGCACCGCGCCACGTACGACGAGCTGATCGGCAGCGCCGCGGATGTTCACGAGACCGGCATGGACGACTCGACCTCTGAGGCCCACCAGGCGGGATCAGAGATCCTCGTCGGCCTGTCTGACGAACTCCTCGCGGTGTGGGACGGAAAACCGGCATGGGGGTACGGGGGGACGGCGGACGTGGTCGCCTATGCCGAGCGGATCGGCACCCCGGTCCGGGTTCTGTGGCCGGAGGGCGCCAGCCGCTGACTCCCACTCATGGAGACAACTGTCCGAGCGTGTGTGACCAGGCATCGCGGGCGCGGGCTGCGTGCCTGCGGAGGCACCGGCCAGCGTGTCCTTACGCCCGTGCTGGAGGGGGAGCCCGACCGACGATCGCCAACTGGCCGTCTCGGCAGGACCGGTCTGGTCGGCGTCAACGGGTCAGGGAAATCTCGACCTGGCGAGCGTGCGCGCCCTCACGGCGGCGCTGGGGGCGTACAGGGGCGCCCTGGTCGTGGCGAGCCACGACCTGCCGTTCCTGGAGTCGATCGGCATCACGCGGTGGCTGGTTCTCGACGGCGAGCTGCGTGACACGACGGTGGAGGAGGTACGGGCGGGGACGGCCTCGTAACGGCCGTCCCCGGGGGTCGAAACACGAACCAGAGGCCGGGCGGAAATCCGGACAGTAGTTGTCTGGATTCCCGGTTAGCTTCGGGCCCATGCCTCGAAACATCACCATCGTGGGCGCCCGTGAGAACAACCTCAGGGACGTCTCGCTGACCATTCCCAAGGACCGGATCACCGTCTTCACCGGGGTCTCCGGGTCCGGCAAGTCCTCGATCGTCTTCGACACCATCGCCGTGGAGTCGCAGCGCCAGCTCAACGAGACCTTCACGACGTTCATCAGGAACCGGCTGCCCAAGTACGAGCGGCCGCACGTCGAGGCGATCGACGACCTGTCCGTGGCGATCGTCATCGACCAGAAGCCGGTGGGCGGCAACGTCCGTTCCACCGTCGGCACGATGACCGACATCTACTCGGTGATCAGGGTGCTGTTCTCGCGGTACGGCACGCCGAGCGCGGGGGCGGCCACCGCGTACTCCTTCAACGACCCGTCCGGCATGTGCCCGGAGTGCGACGGCGTGGGGCGGGTCGTACGGCTCGACCTCGATCGCGCGGTCGACTGGTCGAAGTCCCTCAACGGCGGCGCGCTGCTGCTGCCGGGGCTCTCGGTGGGCACCTGGGAGTGGAGCCTGTACGCCGGTTCGGGGCACTTCGACCCGGACAAGCCGATCGACCAGTACACCGCCGAGGAGCGCCGACTGCTGCTGTACGGCGGCGACTTCACCGTCAGGCTGGAGCTGCGGACGGGCGCGGCGGACGTACGGTTCGAGGGTGTCGTGGGCCGCTTCACCCGGCTCTTCCTCAAGCGGGACACGGCGAGCCTGTCCGAGAAGCGCAGGGAGGCCGCGAGCCGGTTCACCGCGCAGCGGGTGTGCGACGCGTGCGGCGGGGCGCGGCTCAACGAGGCGGCGCTCGCGACCCGTATCGACGGCCTGAACATCGCCGACTACACCCGGATGGAGGTCGGGGACCTGGTGGGCGTACTGGCGGCGATCGACGACCCGGTGGCGACGCCGATCGCGGCCGCCGCGCGTGAGCGGCTCGACCGGCTGGTGGGGATCGGGCTCGGCTATCTGAGCCTGGACCGGGAGACGACCACGCTCTCCGGCGGTGAGGGGCAGCGGCTCAAGATGGTGCGCCATCTGGGGAGTTCGCTGACGGGGCTGACCTTCATCTTCGACGAGCCGAGCGTGGGTCTGCACCCGCGCGACGTGGGACGGCTGAACGATCTGCTGCGGCGGCTGCGCGACCGGGGCAACACGGTGCTGGTGGTGGAGCACGACCCGGATGTGGTGGCCATCGCGGACCATGTCGTCGACATGGGGCCACGGGCGGGCGCGGACGGCGGACAGGTGGTGTTCGAGGGCACGGTGGAACGGCTGCGGGACTCGGACACCCTCACCGGCCGGCATCTCGTGAGCCGTACCCCCGTCAAGGACACCTTCCGCGCCCCCACCGGCCAACTGCCGGTGCGGGGAGCCGCGTTGCACAATCTGAAGGGCATCGACGTACGGTTCCCCGCCGGGGTGCTGACGGCCGTGACCGGTGTCGCGGGGTCGGGCAAGTCGACGCTGGTCTCGCGGGTCTTCACCGCCGCCCACCCGGACGCGATCGTCATCGACCAGGGCGCGATCACGGCCTCGTCGCGCTCCACGCCGGTGTCGTACCTCGGCGCCATGGACACCGTCCGCAAGGTGTACGCGAAGGAGAACGGCGTCGGGCCGGGCCTCTTCAGCTTCAACTCCTCCGGCGCCTGCGCCGCGTGCGCGGGGCGCGGGATCATCTACACCGACCTCGCGTTCATGGACCCGGTGACGACGGTCTGCCAAGTGTGCGAGGGGCGGCGGTTCAACGACCGCGTACTGGCGCTCCGGGTGGGCGGCAGGTCCATCGTGGACGTGCTGGACATGACGGCGGCTCAGGCGATCCCGTTCTTCGAGGAGTTCGGCGGCGACCGGGGACTGCTGCGCAAGCTGCGGACCCTGAACGACGTGGGGCTCACATATCTGACGCTCGGTCAGCCACTGAGCTCCCTGTCGGGCGGGGAGCGCCAGCGCATCAAACTGGCGACCCAACTGCACCGTACGGGCAGCGTGTACGTCCTGGACGAGCCGACCACCGGGCTGCACATGGCGGACGTGGGCACGCTGCTGGCGCTGCTCGACCGGCTGGTGGACGCGGGGAACACGGTGATCTGCGTCGAGCACAACATGGATGTGGTCAAACGCGCGGACTGGGTGATCGACCTCGGCCCGGACGGCGGAAAACACGGCGGCGAGATCGTCTTCGAGGGAACACCGGCCGAACTGCTGCGCCACCCCAAGTCGTTCACCGCGGAGTACCTCCGGCGGGATCTGGGGGCGTGACCTGTCTCTCGGTACGGCTCCCTACAGCCCCGCGAACCGCTCACATAACCACACGTAAAAGGGCATCCAACCGCGGATAAGTGAGTATCGCGACTCCGGTCTTGGCTCGTGGCTTACCGCGCCCTTAACCTACGGTCACGTAACCTACGAACCCGTAGGTACCACTCCCGTCCCCAGGAGCATCCGTGACACTCACCTCTCCCCATCTCGGCAGTTCGGAGGCGTGGACAGACGCCCGACTGCTGTACGCACTGGAAGAGGTGGTGGAGAAAGAACTCAACCGCCATCTCAAGGTCGCCAAGGACTGGATGCCGCACGAGTACGTGCCCTGGTCCGACGCGCGCAACTTCCCCGGTTTCTTCGAGGACGGCACGGCCTGGGAGGCGGAGCAGTCCAAGGTGACCGACCTCGGCAAGGTCGCCCTCGTGGTGAACCTGCTGACCGAGGACAACCTCCCCAGCTACCACCACGAGATCGCCAGCCTCTTCGGCCGCGACGGCGCGTGGGGCACCTGGGTGCACCGCTGGACCGCCGAGGAGGGCCGGCACGGCATCGTGTTGCGCGACTATCTGCTCGCGTCGCGCGCCGTCGACCCGGACAGGCTGGAGCAGTTCCGGATGGCGCACATGTCGGACGGCTTCACGTCGGACAACCGGCACTCGATGCTGCACTCCGTCGCGTACGTAGCCTTCCAGGAGCTGGCGACCCGTGTCTCGCACCGCAACACCGGCCACCACTCGGGTGACCCGGTCTGCGACCGGATGCTGGCCCGTATCGCCACCGACGAGAACCTGCACATGGTCTTCTACCGCAATCTGCTCGGCGCGGCCTTCCAGATCGCCCCGGACCTCACCATGCGGTCGGTGCGCGACGTGGTCGTGGACTTCCGGATGCCGGGGCACGGTATGCCGGGCTTCGAGCGCGCCGCCGCGCAGATGGCGATCGGCGAGATCTACAACATGCGCATCCACCACGACGACGTGCTCCAGCCGGTGCTGCGCTATCTGAAGGTGCTCGACATCGACGGGCTGGGCCCCGAGGGGCTCAAGGCGCAGGAAGAGCTCGGCATGTACATGGGCGGGCTCGACACCGAAGCGAGCAAGTTCGACGAGAAGCTCGCCGCCCGCAAGGCCCGGATGGCCGCGCGCGCCGCCGGCTGACCCCGCCGGGCCGGTCCGGCGACGGGCGGCACGGATTCATCACGTGCCCCACGAGGCAGAGCTCCCCGCGGGTGACAGGCCGCGGGCCGTACACCCCGCACGGCGTACGGCCCGAAGTCCGGCACCCGTCTCTTCCTCACCGGCGCACCCTCATCGTCGTCGTCTCCGTCCCGTTCGGCGGAGGCGACGACGACGCGTTTCCAGCCGCCCGGCTCAGGCGGTCTCGGACGTGGCCGAAGCCGCTCCGGTACGGGCCGGACCGGAGCGGCGCAGCCGCTCGCGCTCCTTCTCCGACATCCCGCCCCACACGCCGAAGCGCTCGTCGTTGTCCAGGGCGTATTCCAGACACTCGCGCCGCCCCTCACAGGCACCGCAGAGCTGCTTGGCCTCGCGGGTGGACGAGCCGGGGGCCGGGAAGAAGAACTCGGGCCCCGTCTGGGCGCACAGGGCGTTCTCCTGCCAGGCCAGTTCCTGTCCCGTGCGCCCGGTGATGCCGGTGAGGGTTTTCATTGCATCGATCTGCATGGCGCACACGGTGCCTGGTGGCCATAAACATTCGATCAACGACCTGATGAGGGCCGTCCGAGGGGCGATTTCCGGCCCGACTCGCTCACGCGTCCTGCGCGAAGCCCTGCATGAACGCGAGGCGTGCGCCGTACGGGTCGTGCACCACGGCGAAACGGCCGACGCCCTCGATGTCCGTGGGCTCCTGGACGGTCGTACCGCCCAGCCGGTCCGAACTCGCCACCGCAGCATCGCAGTCGGCCGTACCGAAGTACAGGAGCCAGTTCGGCCCCGTCGTGTCGGAGGTCGGATCGGCCTCGCTCGGGACGATCCCGGCGAACATGCCTTCCGGGCCCTTGCCCGCCGGATGGACCATCGTGTACTCGCCGCCGCCTCCCGGCATCGGCATGGTGCTCGACTCCCAGCCGAAGACGGAGCCGTAGAAGCCGGTGGCCGCATCCTTGTCCGGGGTGGTGAGCTCGGCCCAGCAGAGGCTGCCGGGACCGTCGACGGCCTCCAGGCCGCTGTTCGTCCCCGGCTGCCAGGTGGCGAAGTCGGCTCCGGCCGGGTCGGAGCACATCGTCATCCGCCCCAGGTCCCGGACGTCCATCGGCTCGTTGACGACCCGGCCGCCGTTGTCCTGCACGGCCGTGGCGGTGGCGTCGGCATCGGCTGTCTGGAGGTAGAGGGTCCAGGACGGGGGCGCCTGCTCGACGGGGAGCTGCATGGCCCCCGCGACCGTCTTCCCGTTCAGCTGGAACATGCCGTAGCCGCCGAATTCGGGGCCGGCCGACACATGGTCCCAGCCGAGAACACCTCCGTAGAAGGACTTCGCACCCTCGATGTCGGGTGTGGCGAGATCTGCCCAGTTCGGTGAACCCTGCACATAACGGGTGGTGAGCATCACGGCTCCTCAGAGAGACCCCCCGTACGATTCCTCTCCGAGTCTGCTACCGATCCGGGACCCTCGCATGTGTACGACGCGAGAGCGCCGGACGGGTGTGTACCGGCCCGTCCGGCGCCCGATGAAGCCCCCGCGCGTCAGTGACCCGCGTGTGCGCCCTGCGCGGCGGCACCCTGCGCGCTCGCGCCCTTCGCGCTCTTCTTCGCCGCCGGGTGATGCGGCTCGTACCCGGGAATCGTGCCGTCGGGCTTGGCGATCAGGAACAGCCCCGCCATGCCCTGGTCCGAGTGGCTCTGTACGTGGCAGTGGTACATCCACGCGCCCGCGCCGACGCCCTCGCCCGCGATGATCTGGAGCCCGAAGGAGTCAGCCGGTCCAGTGATCTTGTTGTCGACGATCCGGCTGGTGTCACCGGCCCCGCTGAGCAGGCCGGTCCTGTTGTCGGCCCAGCGGTGACCGTGGATATGGAACGTGTGGTAGAATTCGCCGTGCGTGATCATGATGACTTCGAGTCGCTCACCCACCGTGGCCTCGAAGTTGGGGCTCTGAGCACCCGGCAGATTGTTGATCTGCATGTCATTGAAGACGATCGTGAACTGCTTGTCGGGGAGGATGTCACCCTCTCGGCGGACCACCAGACCACCGTAAAGGCCCTGCCTGATGCCGCCCGTGCCGTGGTCGGTGCCGACGACGTGGTCGTGGTAGTGCCAGTAGCCGGCGCTGCCCTCGCGGTACGTGCCGTCGGCCCGCTTGCCAGGCTTGTGCGTACGCCAGGTGTAGGTGCGCTTCCCGCCCGGCGGAACGTGACTCTTGTTCAGACGGGTGCCGTCGTTGGCGATGTCGTAGTCGACACCGTGCACATGCAGGCTCGCGTCGACGTCCGTGAGATTGGTGAACTCGATGTGGACCGTGTCGCCCTCGACGATGTCGATCACCGGGCCCGGGACGGTCGCCTTGCCCTTCTCGAAGCCGTAGCCGATCTTCCCCGTGCCCAACCGCTCGGCCACCATGGTGAGGTGGTGCACCTTGCCGCCGGCCGGCGCTCGTTCCGGGCCCGCCGTGACGGCGTTCGGCGCAGGCGCCGCCGAAGAGGCAGAGGCAACGGACAACGATGTCACCCCAGTTGCCGCGACCGCGCCGCCGGCCATGAGGCGCCGGTTGAAACTCCGTCTGTCCATCGCCATGCCGAACTCCCCACATGCGGTGCTGAGATTTTCGGGACACAGTGAAGCCCCGGGACGGCCACACGGTAGCTCGGAGATCTTCGTTTATCCACACTCAGGACAAAGTTAGTTCCATTGTGGTGATACCTCTTGGCTCACCGCCCAAAGAGGTCTAGCTTCACGCCTGTTGCTGTGACCAAAGATGGGTGGGTGAACACATGCAGCGCGTACCACATCGCCGGTCAAGATCCCGGCGCGCAATGGCCGCGGCCGTGGTGGCCGGCACCATGGCCGCTACTCTGCTAGGCGGAAACGCCATGGCGGGTCCGTACCCCGAGCCGCCGTCGACAACGTTGTCCCTTCCTTCGCCGCCCGGCGGCAAGAACGTGAAGGTACTCGTCTTCTACGGTTCGACGTCGGAAGAGTCCCCGATCGTCAACGCCGGAATCGAGGCCATCGAGAAGATCGGCCTGACCGGCCCGGCCGCCCAGCGCTTCAAGACCGAGACCAACGGTGACGGTTCGGTCTTCACCAACGCCACCAAGCTGGGCAAGTACAACGCGGTTGTCTTCCTGACGGGCGGCGGCGATGTGCTGGATCCCGAGCAGGAGGCCGGACTCGAAGCCTTCGTCGAAGCCGGCGGAGGCTTCCTCGGCATCCGGGACGCGGCGCGCACCGAGCCGTACTCGGAGTGGTTCACCGGACTGATCGGCGCCCGTCCCGACGACGCGAGCCCGGACACGGTCCAGCGCGCGACCGTCGAGGTCGGCGACCGCCAGCACCCCGCGACCAAGAACCTGCCGAAGGAGTGGAAGCGCTCCGACAAATGGTTCAACTGGGACCAGAACCCGACCGGCGACGTGCACACCGTCGCCCGCCTCCGGGAGAGCACCTACAAGCCGGGTGAGGGCGCCAACGGCGCGGACCACCCGATCTCCTGGTGCCGTGACTACGACGGCGGCCGTTCCTTCTACACAGGCATGGGCGCCACCGTCGACTCGTACGCCGAGACCGACTTCCGCGACCACCTGCGCGGCGCCCTCGCGTGGACCACGCGCACCTCGCGGGCCGACTGCAAGGCGAGCATCACCTCCAACTACACGGCGGAGCGTGTCACCCAGCCCAACAAGCCCGGCGAGTCGGACCAGATCGGCGAGCCGCACGGCACCGTCGTCGCGCCCGACGGCCGCGTCTTCTACATCGGCCGCGGCGGCGGCGACAACACCCAGCCCGTCGTCACCGACTGGGCCAACCCGGACATCGGCAAGGGCGAGGGCCAGATCCACGTCTACGACCCGAAGACCAAGAAGGTCACCAAGGCCGGCGGCCTGACCATCTTC
This sequence comes from Streptomyces sp. NBC_01716, assembly GCF_036248275.1. Taxonomy (NCBI): domain Bacteria; kingdom Bacillati; phylum Actinomycetota; class Actinomycetes; order Kitasatosporales; family Streptomycetaceae; genus Streptomyces; species Streptomyces sp. NBC_01716. The sequence goes on from NZ_CP109181.1 coordinate 1,334,949, forward strand.
GGCAACAAGGGCGGCGGCGACGAGCTGGTCAAGAACGAGGAGGGCCTGCTCGGTATCGAGCTGGACCCCGACTTCATGACCAACGGCTGGGTGTATCTGCACTACACACCCCACTCGGAGATCAACCGTGACACCCGGATGGCCGAGCGCCGTGTCTCCCGGTTCACGCTGGACCTCGCGACCAACAAGCTCGACCTCGCCAGCGAGAAGAAGCTGCTGGGCTGGCCGGTGCAGATCAACAGCTGCTGCCACGCGGGCGGCGGCATGGCGTGGGACTCCAAGGGCAACCTCTACATCGCGACCGGGGACAACAACTCCTCCGGGTTCAGCGACGGTTACTCGGGCAACAACCCGCAGCCGAACTACAAGGGCGTCTCCTTCGCCGACGCGCGCCGTACTGCCGGTAACACCAACAACCTCAACGGGAAGATCCTGCGGATCCACCCCGAGGACAACGGCACGTACACCCTGCCCGACGGCAACCTCTTCACCGGTGAGGAGACCGCCGAGGGCGGCGGCAAGACCCGCGGCGAGATCTATGTGATGGGTGTGCGCAACCCGGCGCGTATCTCCGTCGACAAGAAGACCGACACCCTGTACGCGGGCTGGGTCGGCCCCGACGCGGGCGCCCCGAGCACCACCTGGGGCCCGGCCAAGTACGACACCTTCGCCGCCATCACCAAGGCGGGCAACCAGGGCTGGCCGTACTGCATGGGCAACAAGCAGCCCTACCGCGACCGCAACCTGCCCGACCCGTCGAAGCCGCTGGGCTGGTACAACTGCGACGCGCCGAAGAACGAGTCCCCGAACAACGACGGTCTCGTCAGCATCCCGCCGATCACCGGGAACACCATCTGGTACTCGCCCCAGGGCGGCGCGCCGGACTACCCGCGGGACGCGAACGGCATCCCGAGCTACAAGGCGGCGGAAGCCACCTACCTCCTCCCGTGGCTCAAGGGCGGTGGCCAGGCGACCATGAACGGTCCGCTCTACCGGTTCGACGCCGAGAACGCGACGGCTGAGAGCTGGCCCTCGTACTGGGACGGCAAGTGGTTCGTGGGCGACTTCTACGACCAGACCCAGCCGCGGCACGCGGTGGAACTCGACCCCAAGACCGCGGGCAAGGGCGGACTGCCCGTGCACGCGGAGTCGTTGAAGGAGATCATCCCGGTCGGTGAGAGCGGCATCCGCAACCTCATGGACTGGAAGTTCGCCCCCGACGGCTCGCTCTACGTGCTCGACTACGGACGTGGTTTCTTCACCTCCGACGCGAAGTCCGCGCTGTGGCGCGTGACGTACAAGGGCGGCGAGGCCACCCCCGCCGCCGCGGATCTGGCCAGAAAGGCGGCGCAGTGAGACAGCGACCTCTACGCCTGTGGACGGCCCTGCTGGGCTCGTTGATGCTGGTGCTGGGGCTGACCTCGACACAGGCATACGGACGCGACGACGACCGGCAGGCGGCGGCCCAGGTACTCAACTGGACCGCGGGCAACTCCACCACGGAGTACCTGACGTTCCCGACGACGGCCGTCGCGGGTCCCGCGACGATCGTGTTCGAGAACAGCAAGGCCACCGGCAACACCACGTCGATGCCGCACACGGTCACCTTCGACACGTCGAACCCCGACTACAACAACGACGTGACGCTCAACCTGATGGCCAGTCCGGACGACGCGCAGGGCGGTAAGCAGACGGCCGAGGTCAATCTGACCCCGGGCACCTACCGCTTCTTCTGCACGATCCCCGGTCACGGCATGATGACCGGCATCCTCACCGTCACCGACGGTGGCGGCGGTGACGACACCACGGCGCCCGAGGCGGCCGCCAAGATAGACGGCGACCAGAACGCCGACGGCGCCTACATCGGCCAGGCCACGGTGACGCTCTCCGCCACCGACGCCGGATCGGGTGTCGACAAGATCGAGTACGCGGTCGGGCCCGACGGCGAATGGCAGCCGTACACCACCGCGGTGGTGGTCAACACGGTTGGCGACCACGCCATCAGATACCGGGCCACGGACAAGTCCGGGAACGTCGCCGCCGAGAAGACGGCGGAGTTCAAGGTCGTGGCGCCGGACTCGGACGACACGACCGCGCCGGAGACCTCGGCGACGGTGTCGGGTGAACAGGACCCGGACGGCGCGTACTTGAGCATGGCGACGGTCACCGTGACCGCCTCCGACGCCGGTTCGGGCGTCAACAAGATCGAGTACGCGATCGGTGCCGACGGGGCCTGGCAGGCCTACGAGGCGCCGGTGATGGTCCACGAGGTCGGTACGCACAAGGTGCGTTACCGCGCCACCGACAAGGCGGGCAACGCCGCCGCCGAGAAGGCCGTCGACTTCAAGGTCGTGGAGCCTCCGGCGAAGGACACAACGGCGCCGGTGTCGACGGTGGCCGTGAGCGGTGACAAGAACTCTGACGGCGCGTACATAACCAGCGCCACGGCCACGCTCAAGGCGACGGACGACCTCTCGGGTGTCGAGAAGATCGAGTACTCGCTCGACGGCGGTCCGTACCTCGCCTACACCAAGCCCGTGATCGTCGACGCGGTGGGCTACCACAAGCTCGCGCACCGGGCGACGGACAAGGCGGGCAACACCTCGGTGGCCAAGGAGGTGACGTTCACCATCGCCAAGGGCGGTGGCGTTCCGGCCCCCAACTGCCCTGAGTACGACGTACGGCTGACGGTCATCGTCGGTGCGGTGGACACGGGTGTGCCGAACCGGCTCACCACGAGTCGCTGCACGATCAACGAGCTGATCGAGGACGAGAAGGACTGGTCCTCGCAGGCGCTGTTCCTCAAGCACGTCGCCACGGTGCTCGACAAGCTCAAGTCGGACGGCGTGATCGACAAGCGCGAGCACACGAAGATCACGAAGGCCGCCAAGCAGTCGAAGATCGGCAAGCCGGGCCAGACGACCGGCTACCGCACGCTCTTCGACGGCACCGAGAACACCTTCGCCGACTGGGCCCAGGTCGGCGGCGGCAAGTTCGCGCTCTCCGACGACGGTGCGATGACGAGCAGCACCACCGTCGAGGGCATGGGCATGCTGTGGTTCCCGGAGCGCAAGTACGACGACTTCTCGCTGAAGCTCCAGTTCCGTGACGACGCGCCGGGCACGGGCAACGCCAACGGCGGTGTCTTCGTGCGCTTCCCGAACGTCAACGGTCACCCGCTGGAGACCCGGCCCGAGTGGGTCGCCATCAACTACGGGCACGAGGTCCAGATCCTGGACCGCCCGGACGGCGACATGTACAAGACGGGATCGATCTACGGCTTCGACCGTGTCGGCCTGGCCGGCGCGGGCGTCACGCCGAAGGGCAGCTGGAACGACTACGAGGTCAAGGTCGTCGACCAGCACTACACGATCCTGCGCAACGGTGTCGTGATCAACGAGTTCGACAACACCGGCGGCCAGGAGTTCACTCCGCCGCGCGCCGGTGACCTCGGTACCGACGGCCGGCGCTACTCCTCCGGCTATGTCGGTCTCCAGGTGCACGGCACGACGGACGTCATCTCGTACCGCGACATCCGGATCAAGGAGCTGTGACCGGACGCGTCATGGGAAGGACACCTCCGTAGGAGGCTGACCCGCCAGAAGTGCCCCTTCCCGCACGGGAGGGGGCACTTCGCCGTTCCCGGGGCGGCTACGGCACGTCCGGCTGGTCCTCGCGGGCGCGGCTCGGCTGGACGCGTTTCGGTTCGCCCGGCATCTTCGGGTAGTCCGGCGGGTACGGCAGGTCGCCGTGGCCATGGTCGCGTTCGTCGCGGGCGGCCAGTTCCAGCAGGCCCTCAAGGCTGTGCGCCTCGGAGTCCATGTCCGCGTGCAGGTCGCCCAGTTCGGCGAAGCGGGCCGGCATCGTCGCCACGTCGAAGTCGCGCGGCGAGACGTCGTCCAGTTCCTCCCAGCGCAGCGGCGCGGAGACCGTGGCGTACGGATTGGGGCGTACGGAGTAGGCCGACGCGATGGTGCGGTCGCGCGCCGTCTGGTTGTAGTCCACGAAGATCTTCTCGCCGCGCTCCTCCTTCCACCACGCCGTGGTGATCCGGCCCGGCATGCGCCGTTCCAGCTCCCTGCCGACGGCGATGGCGCAGCGCCGCACCTGGGTGAACGTCCAGCGTGGTTCGATCGCCACGAACACGTGCAGCCCGCGTCCGCCGGAGGTCTTGGGTCTGCCGTTGAGTCCCTGCTCGCCGAGGAGGGCGTGCAGTTCGTGGGCGGCCCTGACGGCGTCCTGGAAGTCGGTGCCCGGCTGCGGGTCCAGGTCGATGCGCAGTTCGTCCGGGTGCTCGGTGTTCCCCCGCCGTACGGGCCAGGGGTGGAAGGTCAGCGTGCCGAGATTGGCGGCCCAGAGCACCGCGGCGGGTTCGGTGGGGCAGATCTCGTCGGCGGTGCGTCCGCTGGGGAAGGCGATACGGGCGGTGGGGATCCAGTCGGGCAGGTTCTTGGGCGCCCGCTTCTGGTAGAAGGACTCGCCGGTGATGCCCTCGATGTACCGCTGGAGGGTGGTCGGCCGGTTCCGCAGGGCGCGGGTGATCCCCTCCCCCACCGCGATGTAGTACTGGGCCACGTCCAGCTTGGTGAAGCCCCGGTCGGGAAAGTAGATCTTGTCCGGGCTGGACAGCCGTACGGCCCGACCGCCGACCTCCAGCTCCACCGCCGCGCCCTTGCTCGCCATACGCGCCACCGTAGGCCCGGCTCCCCCGCCGCGCATATTGGGCGGACCCGCCTTGTTCCGCGCACAATCGGGGGCATGGATCTGCCGGTGATGCCTCCGATGAAACCCATGCTGGCCAAGTCCGTGGCCAGGATCCCGCCCGGCATGCAGTACGAGGCCAAGTGGGACGGCTTCCGTGCGCTGATCCACCGGGACGGCGACGAGGTGGTGATCGGCAGCCGCAACGGCAAGCCGCTGACCCGCTACTTCCCCGAGCTGGTCACCGCCTTCCTGCGCGAGCTGCCCGAGCGCTGCGTGATCGACGGCGAGATCGTCGTCGCCTACGAGGGCAGGCTGGACTTCGACCGGCTCAGCGAGCGCATCCACCCGGCGGACTCCCGGGTGCGCACGCTCGCCGAACGGACCCCGGCGAGCTTCGTCGCCTTCGATCTGCTGGCGCTGGACAGCCGTTCGCTGCTGGACACCGCGCAGTCCGAGCGCCGCACCGCTCTGGTCGGCGCACTCGGCGGTGTCTCGGCCCCGGTCCATGTCGCGCCGGCCACCACGGACCTGGAGCTGGCCCAGGAGTGGTTCCGCCGCTACGAGGGCGCCGGGCTCGACGGGGTGGTCGCCAAACCGCTGGATCTGCCGTACCGGTCGGACGTACGCGTCATGTACAAGATCAAGCACGAGCGCACGGCGGACGTGGTCGTGGCCGGATACCGCCTCCACAAGAGCGGTCCGGTCGTCGGGTCCCTGTTGCTCGGGCTGTACGACACGGGCGGGACGCTCCAGCACGTGGGGGTGTGCGCCGCGTTCTCGATGAAGCGCAGGGCCGAGTTGGTGGACGAGCTGGCGCCGCTGCTGATGGAGTCGGCCGAGGGCCATCCGTGGGCGGCCTGGGCGCGGGAGTCGGCCCACGAGAGCGCCAGGCTGCCGGGCGCGCCGAGCCGCTGGACGGGCAAGAAGGACCTGTCGTGGGTCGCGGTACGGCCGGAGCTGGTCTGCGAGGTGGCGTACGACCACATGGAGGGCGACCGCTTCCGGCACACGGCGCAGTTCCGGCGCTGGCGTCCGGACCGTACTCCCGGGTCGTGCACGTACGCGCAGTTGGAGGAGCCGGTCCGGTACGACCTGGCGGAGGTGCTCGCGTCCGGCTGAGGCCGGCCGCGGGCGGCCGCGGCCCGCCCGCGGCCGGCCGGCGCGCCGTCTCAGATCGCCGCCGCGTAGTCGGTCAGCGCCAGCCCCGAGTGCGCCGCGCGCCCTTCGGCCGCGCCCGCCGTCGCCATCGCTTCCGTCGCCGCCCGCGGGTCGCGCAGCATCGCGTTGCGGGCGTCGAGTTCCTCCCGTGTCGTCGGTGTCACCACCGTGCCGCCGCCGGTGGCGAGCGCCTGGTTGCGCTCCGCGAAGGGCCGCATCGTGCGCTCGTACGCCGCGAAGGCGTCCCCGTGGTCCGCGTGCGTGGCGAGTTCACCGGCCAGGACGTACGCGCCGACCAGGGAGACGCTCGATCCCTGCCCGGAGAGGAACGAGGTCGCGTGCGCGGCGTCGCCCGCCAGCGCGACACGGCCGCGGGACCACGTGGGCATGTGGATCTGGCTCACGATGTCGAAGAAGAGGTCGTCCGCCTCCCGCATCGCCTCCACCAGGCGCGGCAGGTGCCACACCTCCTCCGGGAAGCGCGCCGTGACCAGCTCGCGCTGGGCCTTCGGGTCGCGGAACGCCGCGAAGGGCGGGGTCTCTTGGATGAAGGTGAGGAAGCCGTGCATGCGCTCGGACGGTTCGTGGGCGTAGAGGACCGCGCTGCGTCCCGGCTCGTTCCAGACGACACCTTCGTGCGCGAGCCCGGACTCGTTCGGCATGGTGAAGCCCGCGAAGACGTGCCCGAGGTAGCGGTGGAAGGGCTCCTCGGGGCCGAAGACCAGCCGTCGCGTGTGGGAGTGCAGTCCGTCCGCGCCGACCACCAGGTCGAAGGTGCGGCGCGTGCCGCTGTCGAAGACGACGTGTACGGCGTCCCCGTCGTCGTCCAGCGTCGCGATCGAGTCGTCGAAGAGGAACTCGACCCGGTCCCGCAACGGCGTGTAGAGCGCGTCGGCCAGATCGCCGCGCCGGACTTCGAGGTCGAGACCGGCCTCGCCCCCGGTCATCTGCTCGGGCTCCAGCGAGCCGACGCGCTCACCCGCCGCGTCCACGAAGGTGATCCGCTGGGTGTCGACGTGCGCCTCCCGCAGGCGCGGGAGCAGGCCCATCCGGCCGACGACCTCGCGGGCCGTGCCCCGTATGTCGACCGCGTATCCGCCGCCGCGTACGGCGGAGGCCTTCTCGACGACGGTCACCTCGAAGCCGTAGCGGTCGAGCCAGTGCGCGAGAGCGGGGCCCGCGATGCTCGCTCCGGAGATCAGTACACGGCGGGCGGGGCGGGACGCGTGGTTCATGCTTCTCACCTTTCGGCCGGGGGTGCCCCGGCATGAGGGCGGTACGCGCCGCATGAGCTGCAAAGATGCGTACCTTAGGTATCCTTATGGTGGCCATACGGCACCCTTTGTCGGCACCGGCCGGTCCCACGATATAGATACCTAACTCAGGTATGCAAATGGAGGTGCCATGACCCCCGAGTCACCCGGCTCGCCCGTACCGGCGAATCCGCCCGCCGACCTGCTCGCCGTGCTGCCCCGGATCACGCAGCTCAGCGGCGCCTTCAACAGGGGCCGGCTCGTCGAACGCGCCACCGAGGCGGCCGGTCTCACCCTCGACCGCCCCGCCATGGGTGTGCTGCTGACGGTCCGCACGGCCGACGGACCGCTGCGGATCGGCGAGATCGCCGACCGTATGCAGGTCGTGGGCCCGCATGTGACCCGTCAGGTCCAGGCCCTGGAGAAACGCGGTCTCGTGCGACGTGTCGGCGACCCGCACGACCGCCGCGCGAGCCTCATCGAACCGACCGAGGCGGGTACGGACGCGGCCAACCGGTACGTGACCTCTCTGCTGGGCTGGTTCGCCGAAGCACTCACCGACTGGCCGGCGCAGGACCGCGCCGACCTCGCCCGTCTCCTCACCCGTCTCGCCGACGACGTGACCGCCCGGCTGGCGCAGTTCGAGGAGTAGGGCGACCCCGTACGCCCGTACGGTCAGTCCACGAAGGTGCCCTCGACGTAGACCCAGGCGCCCTCGTACCGCTCGAAGCGGCTCCGCTCGTGCAGCGCCCCCTCCTCGCCCCGGCGGGTGTAGCGGGCGCGGAAGGTGACGGTGCCCGTGGTGTGGAAAGCGCTGCCTTCGGTGGTGGCCAGGATCTCCAGACCCGCCCAGCGCATCGCCGGGTCGAGGCCGACCCGCGATGGGCGGGTGGCGGGGTGCCAACTGCTCAGCAGATACGGCTCGTTACCCACGGCGAAAGCGCTGTAGCGGGAGCGCATCAGACGCTCGGCGGTGGGGGCGGCGGCACCGGAGTGGAAGCGGCCGCAGCACTCTCCGTAGGAGGCGGGCAGCCCGCAGAGACACGGGGAGTCGTCTCGGGAGGCGGTGCGAGTGGTGCGCGTGGAGCGTCGGGACATCCGCATATTGTGCCTGGCCGCCGACGGACCGAGGGCCGGAGAGGGTCGAGAAGGGGTTCACAGGGCCGCTGGACGGCCGCCGGGCTCTCGTCGCTCTCCGTGGGGCCTTGCCCCTTCCAGGCGCCACCAGGCGGCGCGCAAGCGCTTTCTACGCGGCGGGCGGGGACGCGGCGCCGGGGGCGAAAACGCCTCGGCGCCGCCGCGCCGCTGTCAGGGCTTGCGGGCCACGCCCACGTACCCGGCGATGAGCCCGTCGTCCGGGACGCGGACGACCTCGCCCAGCTCCGGCCGCCACTCGGTCACCAGGGAGACACCGGGCTCGACCATCTCAAGACCCTCGAAGAACTGGCCGACCTCGTCACGGGAGCGCAGCGCGAGCGGCACGCCCTTGGCCTTGTAGAGCTCCTGTGCCTTCTTCGAGTTCTCCGGGTCGAAGTCGCCCGTGGTGTGGGAGATCACGAGATAGCTGCCGGAGGCCAGCGGTTCGAGCAGCTTGTGAACCAGCTCGTGCGCGCCGTCCTCGTCCGGGACGAAATGGAGCAGCGCGATGAGTGACAGGGCGACCGGCTTCTTGAAGTCCAGGATCCGCCCGGCCTGTTCGACGATCTCGTCAGGTTCACGCGCGTCGGCCTGGATGTACTCGGTCAGGCCCTCGGGGCTGCTGCGCAGCAGCGCCTCGGCGTGACGCAGAACGATGGGGTCGTTGTCGGTGTAGACGACGCGGGAGTCGGCGGCGACCTCCTGCGCGATCTGGTGCAGGTTGGGCTCGGTCGGGATGCCCGTACCGATGTCCAGGTACTGGCGTACGCCCGCTTCGGCACCGAGCCAGCGGGTGGCCCGGTGCATGAACGCGCGGTTGCACTTGGCCATCTCCCGGCCGAGCGGGTTCAGTTCGAGGAGCTGGCGGGCCATCTCCTCGTCGACGGGATAGTTGTCCTTGCCGCCGAGGAACCAGTCGTACATCCGGGCAGGGTGCGGCCTGCTGGTGTCAATGGCGTCAAGCCCGGTCATGTGCACTCCATGGAGTCTCGGCGTCGGCGGCGGATGCCGGCCCAACTTGCGGCAAGGAACAGATGAGTTCAGATCCGATCAGGCCTGATCGGCTCGTACCAGGCGGGATCCGGCCGATCAGGACGTACGGTTCCCGTCACATCACGTCGAATCACGGCACGTCGGCCACGTCGGTCATGTCAGGTCAGCAGGAAGTCGGCCTGGCCGGACTTGGCGCCTTCGATGAACGCGGCGATCTCGCCGTTGGTGTAGATCAGCGCGGGGCCGTCAGGGTCGTTGGACTGGCGCATGGCGACTCTGCCGTCGGCCAGCTTCATGGCCTCGACGCAGTTGCCGCCGTTGCCGCCGCTCCATGGCTTGCGCCAGCCTTCGGCGCCGAGCTCGGTGGCGGGCATGCCGTTGTATATCGGATCCATTCACAGCTCCTTGCGGACATCCTTGAGGATCTCCTTCGTGCGTTGTGCAGTTGCAGCCTGAGCCGCCATGCGGTCCATGACCTCAAGGTGGGTCGCCACCTCTGGACGCGCGTCGAGATAGACGGCGCCGGTCAGGTACTCGCTGTAGATCATGTCGGGCAGTTCGGGCATGGCGAAACGGAAGAGCACGAACGGCCCGTACGTCCCGGGGTGGTGTCCGGAGGAGAACTCCGCGATCTGAAGGGTCACATTGGCCATCTCGGACGCGTCGATCAGCCGGTCGATCTGCTCGCGCATGATCTCGGGCGTACCGACGGGACGGCGAAGCACCGTCTCATCCATGATCACCCACAATCTGGGTGCGTCCGACCTCGTGAGCAGTGACTGACGCTGCATACGCAGTGCCACATGGCGGTCGATGGCCTCCGGCTGGACCTGCCCCACAGCGCCGGCGTGCATGACCGACAGGGCGTAGCCCTCCGTCTGGAGCAGCCCGGGGACGAAGTGCGGCTCGTACGCCCTGATCAGGGAGGCGGCGCCTTCCAGGCTGACGTACATGCTGAACCAGTCCGGCAGGATGTCGTGGTACCGCTGCCACCAGCCGGGCTTGTTCGCGTCCTCGGTCAGCTCGACGAAGACCGCGGCTTCGTCGTCGCCGACTCCGTAGGCACGCAGGAGTACCTGCACATAGGGGACTTTGAGCGTGACCTCGGCGGTCTCCATCCTGCGGACAGTGGCCGCCGCCACCCGGAGAAGCTTCGCGGCTTCCTCGCGTTTCAGGCCGGCTCTCTCGCGCAGATCCAGCAGACGCCTGCCGAGTACGACCTGTCCCACGGTCGGGGCAGACCGCGGTTCACTCACTTTGGAACCTCCCCATGCACGGTTGCCAGCAGTGTGCCATGCCCTCGCCAGTAAGAACACGGCACTCTGAAAAATTCACAGTGCTACTTGCCAAGTGTCGCGCACGGGTGGAGAGTAGTTCGGTGAACCAGCTCCTGCAGCTGTCGTGCTCCGCCCGGAGGTTTCGCACGGTGCTGCTTCCCCACCGTTAGGAATCGGTCGTGGCACCTGGTAACGCGCTCACCCCCCCGCTGATGACCTTGTGCCCTGGCAACGTTGTCCGACGCTACGGATTCGCACTACCGGCCCACGCTGAGTCGGTCTGCCGAGCCAGACAGCTCACCCGCGAGCGGCTCGGCCGCTGGGGCACCACGGACGACACGCTGGACACGGCGATCCTGATCATTTCGGAGCTCGTCACGAACGCCGTCGTCCACGCCCCCGGGGACCACGTCATATGTGAACTGCGCGAAGGGAACGGCCGGCTGCGCATAGCGGTCGAGGACCAGGGGTTCGGCCCCGTGGGTCCGCAGTTGCACCGCGCGTCCGACGACGAGGGCGGCCGGGGGCTCCTTCTTGTGGACGCGATGAGCAGTTGCTGGGGAACACACGACACGTCCGCCTACGGCGCCGGGCGTGTTGTCTGGGCCGAGCTGCCACATGAGGCGGGGCAGCCATGTTGATGGACGCGGTACGCCGGCTGGCCCGTGGGCTGCGTGACGAGGGGAGCGCCTTCACGCAGCTGCCGCTGCCGCCGACCCTGCCCGCCTCGCTCGGATGTGACGCGGTGGGCGTCCCCGCGAGGCACGGATTCCGGCTGATGGGCAGGCTGCCGAGCACCGGCTGCGTCTTCGCCGACACCGACTGGTGGTGGTGGATCGTCCCCGCCGGCTCGGACCTCGAACTCGACTGGCCCCGGCCCGCCCTCTACGTCTCCGGGACCCGGGTCCCGGCCGCGCGGCCCCGGCTGATCCACTGGCCGGACGCCCCCACGCCGTACACGCCGCCGATCCCCTTCTATCTGATGGTCTGCCAGCTCGCCGGGGCGACGCCTACGTGGGAGGCACGGCCACAGGCGGAGATCCCGGTGCGGCAGCACGGCTGAGAACCGCCCTTCTTACTGAAGGGCGGTCCGGGGCGGATTCATACGCGGCCTTGTACGGAGAGCGCGTTCCAGGTCGCCTCGTCGGCCGCCAGGAGCTCGCGCGTCCGGTCGGGTGGCGGCAGCGGGCCGTGGTCGGCCAGGACGCGCAGGGCGGAGGCCGCCGTCAGATGGCCGAGCCGCAGGGCCTGTACGGGATCGTCGTACCGCAGCAGGCCCGCGAGGAATCCGCCGGCGAACGCGTCGCCCGCGCCCACCGGTTCGACCACCCGCACCTTCGGTGCGCGCACGGTGTACGTGTCGGGGCCGATGTAGGCGGTGGCCGCCCGCGCCCCGTCCTTGACCACCAGGACGCGCGGCTGCGGCAGGAGGGCGCGGACCGCGCCTGGGCCCGCGCCGTCGCCCAGCGTCTTGCCCCAGAGCGCCTGTGCCTCGTCGAGTCCGACCAGGACGAGGTCCGCGCGGGCCGCGAGCGCCAGCAGGATGCCGGCGGCCGGCTCGTCGCCCCAGAGCGCGGGGCGGTGGTTCACGTCGAAGCTGACGGCGTACGGCCGCCCTGGACGCAGTGCCCGCTCGACGAGCGCCCGGCAGGACGGCGAGAGCGCCGGGGTGATGCCCGTGAGATGGACGAGCGCGGCGTCGCGCAGGGCCGGTTCGTCCAGGACGGACGGTCCGAGGGCGGAGGCCGCGGATCCGGTGCGGTAGTAGTGGACACTCGTCGCCTCCGTGCCCGGGTTCTTGACCAGCAGTCCGGTGGGGCGCGCCGGATCGGTCCGTACGCCGGAGACGTCGACGCCCGACGCGGCGATGCGCTCCCTGACACGCCGTCCGAAGGGGTCGTCGCCGAGCGCGGACACCCAGCGGGCCGGGACCCCGTGGTCCGCCAGATACATCGCCACGTTCGACTCGGCGCCCGCGACGTCGAGCCGCAGCAGCTCGGCGGTGTCGAGCGGGGCGGCCGGGTCGGGCGCCAGCGCGGCCATCGTCTCGCCGACGCAGACGACCGGTCCGGGGCGTAGCAGCGGGGCCGTACTCACGCGGGGTCCTGGCCCTCGGCACGTACGACGCCGAGGAAGGCGCGGGCGCGGGTGCGCAGTTCTTCGTGGCCGGATCCGGCCGGTGAGTCGGCGGCGGTGCCCACGAGCGGCGATCCGACGCCGACCGCGAGCGCTCCTGCGGCCAGATACTCCGCGGCGGCCGTGGCGTCGATGCCCCCGACGGGCACGAACGGGACGTCGGGGAAGGGGCCTTGGAGCGCGCGCAGATACGCGGGGCCGCCGGCCTGGGCGGCGGGAAATATCTTCAGCGCGCAGGCTCCGGCGCGCAGCGCCGCCACGATCTCGGTGGGTGTCATCACACCGGCGAGCACCGGCAGTTGGAGCTCCCGCGCGGTGTGGACGCCTTCGCAGACGGCGGGAGTGACGACGAAGTCCGCACCGGCGCGGCGCACGGCGTGCGCGTCGTCGGCGGTCAGGACGGTGCCCGCGCCGAGGGGCGCGTCGGGTCCGAGCGCAGCGCGGGCCTGCGCGATGACATCGAGCGCGTCCCGCCCGCTGAGCGACACCTCGACGAGCGCGACGCCCTCCTCGATCAGCGTGAGTACGGTCCCGAGCGCCGCGTCGGGGTCGTCGCCGCGCACGATGGCGACGAGTCGGTGGGCGCGCAGGGCGGCCGTCAGATCCACGGGTGGGTTCCTTCTCGTGAGTGGGGTGGGTGGTCGAACGCCGAGGCTATGTGCGCCGCCGGGGCGGGGTGGGGCTCGCGCCCTGCCGGGGAGCGGCTGACGACTCGTTGGTGCGTGCGGTCGCACGGTGGAGGGCCGCCCCGGGGGGGCTTCCCGATCTTGACGGGCCGTCGTAGCGGTAACGGGCCGTCTGGCCCGCCGGGTCCGTCACGCCGACCGGACGCGACGCCGCGTCGTAGGCGTACACGGCGCTCTTCGTGGTGGGTTCGGCTGTAGCCGGGGCCACGGAGCCCGCGGGAGCCGCCGGAGGCACCGGCGGAGGAGCCTGAGACGTTACGGGTGGCGACACCGACTGCGGTGGCACGGCCTCGCCCGACACCAGGCTCGCGGAGAAGATCGCGCCCGACCGTTTCCGTGGTCAGGCGCTCCCTGATCCGGTCTGATCGGGAAGACACCCCTGGTACGGGACGTACTCGGTCGGCTGAAGACAACTCCGTGGCAGGGGACGGGCCCCGCCGTCGCGGCGGGCCGCAGGCGCGTGGCTCGTTCATGGGGCCGGCTCGGCGGTGGTCGTCGTGACCGTGAGGCGCCAGCGGACCTCGCCCGACGCGGGGACCCGCGCGGCGTCGCCTTCGCCCGCCGCCGACAGGTCGAAGACCCGGCCCAGCATGGGTTCGACCCCGATGGATCGGTACGGGGCGCCGGCCGGGAAGCCGCCGAGGTTGCGCCAGAGCGCTACGGAGACGGGCTGTCCCGCCGCCTCGACCGCCAGGTGCAGCGTGTTCCGCCCGTCGTGCACCGACACCTCCGATGTGGCGACGACGGCGCCCACGGCCGTGCCGTCGTCGGGGCCGAGCCGGTCGAGTGACAGACCGCCGGCCTGCGGCCAGGCGCCCGCGTGCCAGTCGGCGCCGTCGTCCGGGTAGAGCCGGACGGGCGTGCCGTGCCGGATGGCCGGGGTGGCGCGGGGCGACACGTCCAGGAGCGCGTGGGCGGCCCAGAGGAAGCGGTAGCCGGATGCGGCAGTCAGCCGGTAGTCGGCGACGAGGGCGTGTTGTGGATGTCGCGTCGTCCGACCACCGGGAGCGCACGGCGTCTGGTTCAGAACACGCCCTGGGGTGTCGCCCTCCGTACGGATGTCCGTACGGATGCGGCGCGTGAGCCGGAAGTCCGGGCAGTCGACATACTCCTCGTCGCCGTCGCGGCGCCAGGGCCGGGACCACGCGTCGCCGTGGTCGGGGGTGCCGCGCACCGTGGGGACGCACTCCTCCAGTCCCCCCGCGTCGGCGAAGGCGTCGCCCGGCGCGACGAGGGGGCGCCTCGGCTCGTCGCGCCGCCACAGCCACTCCCGGCCGCCCGCGCACAGCGACGTCCAGCGTCCGCCGTGCGCCGGGTCGGTGGTGACGGACAACGGTTCGCTCACCGGTCCGCTCACCATTCGGCGAACGATCCGTCGTCGTGGCGCCAGATTGGGTTGCGCCAGGCGTGCCCGGTGCGGTCGGCGGCCCGTACGGCGTTCTCGTCGACCGTGACGCCGAGCCCGGGAAGATCGGTCCGGCGCGCGTGGCCGTCCACGAAGCGGAACGGCTCCGTGTCCACGACGTACGACAGCAGATCGGCGTCCTTGTTGTAGTGCAGGCCCCTGCTCTGCTCCTGGATGAGGAAGTTCGGGGTGCAGAAGGCGACTTGGAGGCTGGCGGCCAGGGCGATCGGACCGAGCGGGCAGTGCGGTGCGAGTTGCGCGCCGTAGGTGTCGGCGAGCGAGGCGATGCGGTGCACCTCCGATATGCCGCCGGCGTGCGAGAGGTCGGGCTGCGCGACCGCGATGCCCGCGGCGAGCGCGGGCAGGAACTCGGCCCGCCCGTACAGCCGTTCACCGGTCGCGATGGGCACGGGGCTGGATTCGACCAGTCCGGCCAGCAGATGTCCGTGCTCCGGCAGCAGCGGTTCCTCCACGAACAGCGGGTGCAGCGGGGCGAGTTCGGACAGGACGCGGCGGGCGCCGGCCGGGCTGAAGCGGCCGTGGAAGTCGACGGCGACGTCCCGGTGCGGGCCGAGGACCGCGCGCGCCGCCGCCACGCGGTCGACCACGGAGGCGGTCTCGGCGGGGCTGGTGATCGGGGACGTACGCCCGGCGGCGTTCATCTTCACCGCGGTGAAGCCCGCCTCGACCTGTGCGGTGACCTCGTCGGTGAGCCGGGCGGGTTCGTCGCCGCCGACCCACGCGTACACCCGCACCCTGTCACGGACAGGTCCGCCGAGCAGGGCGTGCACGGGGGCCCCGTACGTCTTGCCGGCGATGTCCCACAGTGCCTGGTCGATCCCGGCGACGGCGCTGGAGAGGACCGGGCCGCCCCGGTAGAAGCCGCCCTTGGTCATGACCTGCCAGTGGTCCTGGATCCGCAGCGGGTCCTGGCCGACGAGATACTCGGCGAGTACGTCGACGGCCGCCCGTACGACCTCCGCCCGGCCCTCGACCACGGGTTCGCCCCAGCCGACGGTGCCGTCGTCCGTCTCGATACGGCAGAACAGCCAGCGGGGCGGGACGAGGAACGTCTCCACGCGAACTATCTTCACTTCGCCTCGGAGCCTTTCGTCTCGGGAGCGGCGGCCGGTCCGGCCGGGTCGGCCGTCCCGGTGGTGCCGGAAGTGCCGGAAGTGCCGTGGACCTTGTCCAGGTCGCGGACGGCCTGGTCGAGCAGGGCGCGCATGGCCTGCTGGGCGGCGTCCGGGTCCTGGGCGCGTACGGCGTCCAGGACGGCGCGGTGGCTCGGCACGGGATCCTCGCCGTGCGGCGACGAGTGCACGATCCGGTCGCGGTGGGCGAGGCCGGACTCGATGACCATCTCCATGCGTTCGAGCAGTTCGTTGTGGGTCGCGGCGAGCAGCGCGCGGTGGAAGGCGAGGTCGGCGTCGACCGCGTGCGCGGCTCCGCCGTCCCCCTCCCCCATCTCCGTCAACGCGGCTTCCAGCGCGGCGAGATCGGCGTCGGTGCGCCGCTCGGCCGCGAGCCGGACGGCGGCCGGTTCGATGATGCCGCGCACCTCGCCGAGGTTGCGCAGCAGTGCCAGGTCCGCGCCGGCGCTGGTCCCTTCGGCGAACTGCCAGCGCAGGACGTCGGCGTCGAGGAGGTTCCAGTCCGCGCGGGCCCTGACGAACGTCCCCCGGCGCTGTCGCGCGTCGACCATTCCCTTCGCCGCGAGCACCTTCAGCGACTCGCGCAGGGCGGTCAGGCTGACGTCCAACTCGCGCTGGAGTGCCACGAGATCGAGGGTGGCCCCCTCGGGGATCTCGCCGCTGAGCACCCGGCGCGCGAGAGTCTCCACGGTCTGGCCGTGCACTCCGCGGCGCGCGTATGGCGTCATGTGTCGTTCTGCCTTTCTGCTGGTCGTTCGTGAGCGGCGGTGGTCGTGCGGAGTGGCTAGGCCGAGGCCTTCACGACACTCCATCCGCCGTCCACGAGCAGACTCGTTCCGGTGATGTAGGACGCCTCGTCGGCCGCCAGGAAGGCGATCGCCGCGGCGACCTCCTCGGGGGTGCCGAAGCGGCGTGCCGCCGTGCCCTCGACGCTGAGCGCACGGTCCTCCTCCGGCACCCGGTCCCACGCGGCGGTGAGGATCGGGCCCGGCAGTACGGCGTTGACCCGCACGTCCGGCCCGTACTCGACGGCGAGCTGTCCGCAGAGCGAGAGCAGCGCGCCCTTACTCGCCGCGTAGGCGGGGTGGCCGGGGATGCCCATGTGCGCGTGGACGGACGATGTCAGCACCACGGCGCCGTGGTGGGCGCGCAGATCGGGCAGGACGGCACGGAATCCGAGGAAGCCGCCGGTGAGGTTGACGGCGAGCTGGCGCTCCCAGGAGGCGACGGTCATCTCGTGCGCGGGGGCGACATCCACGGTGTAGGCGTTGCTGACGAGGACGCCCACGGGTCCGTGACGGTGGGCGGCGGCCACGACGCGGTCCCAGTCGGCCTGCTCGGCGACGTCCGCCCGTACGAAGTCGGCGCGGCCCCCCTTGTCGCGGATGCCGGCGGCGACGGCCTCGCCGTGCGCCGTGTCGATGTCGGCGAGGATCACGGCGGCGCCCTCGGCGGCGAGCCGGGAGGCCCCGGCGGCCCCGATGCCCGACGCGGCTCCGGTGACCACGGCGACGCGGTCGTGGAAGCGGGCTGGTGCGTGGTTCATGGGGCGGTTCGACTCCTCAGGGTGCGGGGCCGCCTTCCGGCGTCCTGGGCGACTGTAGTGAGCGTGCGGATCATGAGGCCGGGGCCGGCGGTCCGCCGGGGTCCACCCGGGTGAGCACGACCAGTTCGGCGTCGTGCCCGGCCGTCCAGTGGAACGGCAGCCCGGAATGCAGGAGATACCCGCCGCCGTACACCGTGCCGGAGGCCCCGTCCCGGTAGCGGGCCGCCGGGTCGAGTCCCCGCAGCCGCAGCCGGGCCGGGCGTCCCGGTACGAGTGGCGCGCCGTCGAGGGGACCGGTGTTCCAGGCCGTGACGACGGTGCGCGCGCCGGCGCCTCGGGCGTCCTCGTCGTACTGAACTCCGCAGGTCGGCTCGGCGGGTGAGTTCAGCAGCCGGATCTCGCCGTGGTGGACGACGTCGCGGATCTCCTTGTAGCGGGCGACCCAGCGCGCGGCCTCGGCACGCTGTTTCTCCGTCCACTTGACGATGTCGGCCCCGATGCCGAGGACGCCGGACATGGAGCTGACGAAGCGGAAGGCGAGCGAGCGGGGCCGGGGGTCGAAGACGCCGGGCGCGTCCGTCACCCACGCGCTCATGGTGTGCGGGGCGTGCGCGTGCAGATAGCCGTACTGGATCGTGAGGCGGTCGAGCGGGGCGGTGTTGTCGCTGGGCCAGAGCACGTCGGTGCGCGCGAGCGTGGCGTGGTCGATCCTGGCGCCGCCGCCCGCGCAGCCCTCGACGGTGACGTGCGGGTGCGTGCTTCGCAGATGGTCGAGTACGCGGAGGTAGCCGGCGACGTGCGCGGCGTCGAGGTCCTGGCTCTCGACGGGGCCGCCGCCGGGTCTGCCGCGTTCGGTGGGCGGGCGGTTCATGTCCCACTTGAGATAGCTGATCGCGTACGTGCCGAGCAGCCGGTCGAGGGTGGCGATGACGAAGTCCTGGACGTCGGTGCGGCCGAGGTCGAGCAGGAGCTGGTTGCGTACGAGGGTGACCGGGCGGCCGTCGACGCGGTAGACCCACTCGGGGTGTTCGGCGTGCAGGGCGGACCCGGGGCTGACCGCCTCGGGCTCCACCCAGAGCCCGAAGTCCAGCCCCAGTTCGCGTACTTGGGAGATGAACCGGTCGAATCCGCCGGGGAACTTGGCCGGGTCGGGATACCAGTCGCCGAGGCCGCCGGTGTCGTCGTTCCGGCCGGTGAACCAGCCGTCGTCGACGACGAACAGTTCGGCCCCGATGCCGGCGGCGGCGCGCGCCAGCGCCAGTTGGCCGGCGGCCTCGACGTCGAAGCCGGTGGCCTCCCAGGAGTTGTAGAGCACCGGGCGGGGCCGGTGCAGCCGCTCACCGGAGAGACGGCGTTCGTAGCGGTGCCAGACGCGGGCGAGCCCTTCGAGTCCGTCCGGGCTGAACGCACAGGCCAGTCGCGGTGTGGTGAGCGTGGCGCCGGGCGCGAGACGTACCGCGCTCTCGTGGGGCAGCCGCCCGGCCCGTACGCGCAGGGCGCCGCCGGGCTCGGCGTCGGCGCTGATGCGCCAACCGCCGGACCATTCAAGGGCGATGCCGTAGGTGGGGGTGGCGCCCTCGGCCGGTTCGGCGGCGTCCTGGACGGCGAGCCAGGGCGCGTACGCGTGGCCGGGAACGGCCTGGGTGCTGGCCAACTCGAAGCGGCCCCGGGTGAGTTCGAGCTGGGTGCGCTGGAACTCGTGGGACCACTGGCCGGCCAGGTAGGTGAGCCGCGCGGTGTCGGTGACGGGGATGTTCACGGCAGCCGAGTCGAAGCGTTCCAGGCGCAGTTCGGCATCTCCCGTGCAGGTCAGCTCGGTCCACCGGAGGATCACGTCGGTGCCGGGCACGGTCTCGTAGCAGAGGGCCGTGGTCAGTCCCAGGGTCTCGTCGCTGAAGACGAGGCGCAGCGCGCGCTCGCCGTCGGCGGTCGCGCCGGTGAAGCGCCAGAACACGCCGCGCTCCTCGCCGGGGCGCTGGGCGACCAGGTCGGCGCCGGTGAACGGCCGTACCCCGTAAGGGATGTACTCGGCGGGGGATGCGTCGGCGGGGGTGATGAAGTGCGTACGGCGCGACCAGTCGAGCGGGGAGGGCCCCTGCTCGGCGCCGTGCGGGCCCCAGGCGGCGAGTTCGGCCCACCCCTCGTCGGGGGCGAGAGTGACGGCGTAGACGGTGTTCGCGGTGCGCAGCATCCACGGCGGGCGGGGCGCCCCGGCGGCGGCGCGCGGCGCGGCGTCCGGGGTGTCGTGCGGGGCGTCGTGCGGGGTCATTTGACCGCTCCCAGGTTGAGCCCGGCCACGAAGTGGCGCTGGAACCGCAGGAATACGGCGACGGTCGGGGCCGCCGCGATGACGGAGCCCGCCGCGATCACATTCCACATGGACACATACTGACCCTGGAGCCCGATCAGTGACGCGGTGATCGGCATCTGGCTGTCGGTCCTCAGCACCGTGATGGCCCACAGCAGATCGTTGAAGATCCAGGTGAAGGACAGGGCGCTCAGCGCCGCGAGCGCGGGTTTCGTCAGCGGCAGGACGATGCGCCAGTAGATCTGCCAGGGGCTCGCCCCGTCGATCACCGCCGCCTGCTGGATCTCCACGGGGATGGACCGCATGAATCCGTAGAGGACGAAGACGTAGAAGCCGACGCCGAAGCCGATCTGTACGCCGATGAGCGCGTACAGCGTGTCGTACAGGCCGAGCGTCTCGCTGATACGGGAGACGGGGATGAGCAGGATCTGCGGCGGCAGCAGATTCCCGCCGAGCATGACCAGCAACAGCGTGCGGCGCAGGGGCAGTTCGTACCGGCTCAGGGCGAAGGCGGCCATCGAGGCGAGCGCCAGGGTGGCGAGCACGGTCGGCACGGTGACCAGCATGCTGTTGATCAGGGCCCGCTGCTGGCCGCCGTCGACCCAGGCCTGGCGGAAGCCGTCGAGGGTGAAGGAGTGCGGCAGCCCGCCGAGCCCGTTGGCGGCGATGTCGTCGAACGAGCGGACGCTGGTGACGAGTACGAGCGCGATGGGCAGCAGCCACAGCACGGACAGGGCGCCGGCGCCGAGATGGAAGCCGGCGGTCGCCAGCTTGCGGCGGGTGGCCGTGGCGGAGCCGGAGGTGGCGGACATCAGTCGGCCTCCCGGAAGGCGCGGACGAGGTACGAGGCGATGACACCGAAGGCCAGCACGAAGATCACGACCGCGAGGGCGGAGCCGTATCCCAGTCGCAGCGACTGGAAGGCGGTGGAGTACATGTACGTGGAGAGCAGCTCGGACGAGTGGTACGGGCCGCCGCGGGTGAGGGCCCATACGACGTCGAACGAGCGCAGCGAGTCGATGACGATGACCGACAGGACGACGGCGTTGACGCTGCGCAGCTGCGGCAGGGTGATGTGCCGGAACCGCTGCCAGCGGCTCGCGCCGTCGACCTTCGACGCCTCGTAGAGCACCGGGTCGATACCCTTGAGGCCGGCGATGTAGAGGATCATCACGTAGCCGATCTGGCGCCAGAGCGCGGGCACGATCACGGCGTACAGGGCGGTGTCCTGGTCGGCGAGCCAGGCGTGGGTGAGACTGCCGAGCCCGACGCTCTCCAGGGCCTGGTTGATGAGCCCGTCGGGCTGGTACATCGCCTGCCACACCAGTGCGGTGGCGACGAGGGAGAACACGACGGGCAGGAACAGCGCGGCCCGGTAGAAGCCGACGCCGCGCCGCTCCTGCTGAAGGAGCAGGGCGGCGCCGAGGCCGAGGAGCGCGGAGAGTCCGCCGAAGAGCAGCAGCCACAGGACGGTGTCGAGCACGGCGGTACGGAAGATGTCGTCGTGGAGCATCTCGCGGAAGTTGCCGAGGCCGATGAAACGCGGCGCGGAGACACCGTCCCATTCGGTCAGGGAGAGGTAGAAGCCCTGCACCGCCGGCCAGAACACCCAGAACGCCTCGGCGAGCAGGGGGACGAGGACGAAGGCGAGCACCACGGGCGGGACGCGGGTCGACCTCTTGCGCCGGGGCCCGTTGTCCTCCTTCGCCGTCCGCCGTTCCCGCTCCTCCCCCGCCACTGGGTTGCCGGTGACGACCGCCGCCATCTCAGCGGCCCCAGATTTTCTGCGACTCGCGCTGCCAGGTGGTGAGGATGGAGCCGATCTCCTTGGGCTTGGCGAGGAAGCGGGTGAGCGCGGCGTCGGCGGGCGGCTGGAGGGCGTCGCTGGAATCGCGGTTGAAGTACTGGGTGAGTTCGGCGGCGCCCTCGATCAGCGCACGGCCCTTCTTCACCAGGGCGGTTCCGCTGTCCTTGGCGTCGGGGTGGGTCGGCAGCGCGGTGCCGGACGAGTGCTTGAGGTAGATCTCCTGCGACTCGGCGGTGGCCAGATAGCGCATCAGCTCCTTGACCTCGGTCTCGCGGCTGGTGCGGGCGCTGGCGAAGTAGCCGTCGGTGGGGGCCTCTTCGGCGACGGGGACCTTCGGGTCGATGACGGGGAAGCGGAAGAAGTCGAGGTCCTCCACCTGCTCCTTGGGGACGGAGTCGGCGAAGAAGGTGCCTATCAGCATCATTCCGGTACGGCCCTGGAGCAGGGCAGTGGTGGCGTCCTGGAAGGGCAGCGCGGTGCTGTTCGGGTCGAAGTAGGGCAGTGCCTCGCCCCAGCGGTCGAAGACCTTGCGGACCTCGGGATCGTCGAACCGGTGCTTGCCCGCGAGGAGTTCACGGTGGTAGGCGGCGCCGTTGATCCGGATGTTCAGGTAGTCGAACCAGGAGGACGCCACCCAGGGGGTGTTGCCGCCGGCACCGAGACCGATCGGCGCGACGCCCTTGCCCTTGAGGGTGTCGCAGAGGTCCAGGAACTCGTCCCAGGTCTTGGGCTCATCGACGCCCCACTTGGCGAAGTTCGACTTCCGGTAGAAGACGCCCCACCAGTAGTAGGTGGTGGGGACGAAGACCTTCTTGCCCGCCGCGGAGGTGCAGAGCTTGCTCAACGCGTCGGAGTAGCCGGTGAGTTCGGGCTTGGTCCAGAGGTCGCTGACATCGAGGAGCAGGTCTTTCGACGCGTACGACTCGGCGACCGAGCCGGGGTACCAGGTGTAGAGGTCCGGCGGGTTGGCGGAGGTGAGGTAGGTCGGCAGCTGGGTGCGGAAGGTCTCGGCGGCGACGGTGTTGAGCTTCGCCTTCGCACCGCCCTGCTTGCCGAAGTCCTCGACGACCTTTTGCATGGCGGTCTTCGCCTGCGGCGCCGAGAGGTTGGACTGGAGGGTGACGTCACCGCCCGACTCGCTCTTGCCGGTGGATCCCGAGGTAACACAGCCGCTCAGCAGCGCGGCGGCGCCGACGGCTCCGGTGCCCGCGAGGAACTGACGGCGGCCGGGTGGTGGGGTGGTCATGGGTGAACTCCCTGTCGGACGGTGCGGGTTGAGTGGTGCCACGAGTGGGGGGTGGGGTGGTACGGGGGCCGGCCGGAGTCGTGTCGCGGCCGGCCCCCGTCATGGGCCCGGGGTTACGAGCCGGCCGGGACGCCCGTCTGGTGGACGCGGCCGTCGACTCCCCGGAAGGCGGTCAGCACGGTGTCGCCGGGCCCGGCGGTCGCGCCGAGCGCGCCGTCGAAGACGCCGCTCACGAACTCCGTGCGCGCCGACCAGTCGCCCCAACCACCGCCGTCGGAACCGGATCCGGTGCCGTAGGCCCGCTGCCAGAGCGTGTAGTCGCCGGCCCGTGCGTACAGCCGCACCCCGCCGTCCACCGCGACCAGGGTCGGGCTGCCGCTGACGGTCCCGCCCAGCGACGTCCACGGCGACCAGGTGCCCGCCGTGTCCCGCACCCGCCACCACACCGCGTCCTCGGCGGTGCGTACGGCGACATGGGTCCGGCCCGCGTCGTCCACGACGGCCGACGGCCGTCCGTACACGGTCCGGTTCTCGGGCGCGTCCAGCGAGGTCCACCCGGAACGCGGCCCGCGTGCCCGGATCTGCCCGTCCTCGTCATGGGCGAAGAGCGTCCAGCGGTCGGCGCTCTCGTACGCGACCGTGGGCGCGTCGGCGAGACTCCCGCCGAGCTTGACCCAGCGTCCCCACCGTCCGCCGTCGAAGGCGCGGTGGTAGGCGGCGCCGTCGGTGCCGCGTACGAAGACGTCGATCCGGCCGGGCTCGCCGTCGGAGGCGTAGGCCGCGGGCTGACCGAGGATCCGGCCGTTCGTCGGGCCGCCGAGGTCGGTCGTCCGGGACGACCAGTGGCCGTCACGTCCGCTCTGCTGCCGCAGCGAACCGTCCGCGCCCCTGGTGAAAGCCGTCAGCCGGTCGCCGTCGCGTACGAGGGCGGGGCTCGCGGTGGAACGCGTACCGAGCGAGGCGCCGGGCGCGTCGTCCTGGCCGCGGAGCGTGAGGAACGCGGTGCCGTGCGCGGGGACGGTGACGGTGTACGAGCCGTTGTGCGTGCCCCGGTCGGCGCGGGCGCGCACGTCCCGTACGGCCACGTCGCCCGTCAGCCCGGCGTCCTCGAAGGTCACGGTCCGCTCCGCCGCCTTGTCCGAGCGGTTGAGGAGGACGACCGCGCGCTTGCCGGCGCCCTTGAGGGTCTTGCTGTAGACGTCGCCGGTGGAGTCGGTGGCGACGCGTACGCCCTGGATGGCGAGGGGGTCCTGGTCGACGGCGATGATCTCCGGGTTGCGCAGGGTGTCGATCATCGACTGCGGCAGGGTGCGCGGGTCGGAGCCCATGACCAGCGGCGAGCCCATCACGGCCCACATGACGAGCTGGGTGGTGGACTCCTCCTCGGTCAGCTCGTACGAGCCGTCCGCGAGCTTCCGCATCGGGATGAGGTAGTCGGGGTCGTTGTAGCGCCCCGGTCCCTGGGCCTCGGGGTGCCAGGCGTTGGCGTCCATGTTCCGCAGGACGTTGGCCCACTGGCCGGCGGAGGGGGTGCCGAAGGCGACGTCGGTGCCGGTACGCCAGGAGTCGCCGGTCCTCGGGCCGTAGACGTACGTGTTGTGCGCGTCCTGCTCGGGGGTGTGCGGCACGCCCCAGTCGTCGGTCAGCGGGTTGCAGAGGTTGAGCAGCATCGGGCGGCCGGACTTGGCGACCGCGTCGCTGAACTCCTTGAAGGCGGGGCCCGGGTCGAGCTTCGCGGAGATCCCGCAGAGGAAGTCGACCTTGATGGCGTCGATCTTCCAGCCGGCGAACTGCCGTGCGTCCTCGGTGTAGTGGCCCCGGCTGCCGAGCCCGCAGCTCTTGCCGCCGTCGTAGGTGCCGGCGTCGGTGTAGATGCCGGCCTTGAGTCCCCGCTTGTGCAGATACGTCACGAGGGCGGGGATGCCGGAGGGGAAGCGGCCGGGGTGCGCGGCGAGGCGGCCCTCGCTGTCGCGGGGGTCGTCGGCCTGCCAGCCGCCGTCCAGCCAGACGATGTCGTAGCCGGAGTCCCGGAGCCCGCTGCTGACGAGGTGGTCGGCGACCGACCTGACGGCCTCCTCGGTGGGGGCGCCGAGTCCGTAGTAGGTGTTCCAGCCCATGTACGGGGTGGGGGCGAGCCCGCTGTCGTAGTACTCGGGCGCGCCCTGGTCCACGGTCCCGCTATCGGTCCCGTTACCGGTCCCTGTCCTTGCGTCCTGCTGGTCGGCGGCCCGGACGGCGTCCCGGCCGTCGGCCGCCTGCGCGGAGGGCACGGCCACCGCGACAAGCGCGGCGACGACGGCGGCCACCGTGGCCCGGTGCGAAGTCACTGATGTCTCCCGAAGGTTGGGGTCACGACGAAGACTGTCGCCGCGCGGTCCGACCCTGTCAACGATTATTACTAATTTATTTTAAAAAGTGGTCGGGCAAGTGACTGGTAGGGCCAACGATCTCGTGCGACCGGCCGTCCGTCCGGATACCGATCACATAGGCTCGACGGCACTATGCAGAGCAACCACACATCGCTCGGTCCCAAGGCCGACAAAGAGACGGTGCGCCGGCACAATCTGAGCCTCGTACTGCGCGCCGTACGGGACGAGGGCGAAGCGACCAGGGCCGGTGTGGCGGCGCGGGTCGGACTGACCCGGGCCGCGGTGTCGTCGCTGGTCGAGCAGTTGCTGGACAGCGGATTCCTCTCCGAGTCCGGCAAGACGTTCAGCGGACAGGCCGGGCGGCCGGGCACCGTGCTGAAGGTGACGCGGGCCGGTCCGGCCGGCATCGGCGTCGAGATCAACATCGATTACGTGTCGGTGTGCGTGGTCGACCTGTCGGGCACCGACCGCGTACGTCTCACCGAACACCTCGACAATCGCGGCACCGCACCCGCCGAAGTCCTCGCCCGTGGCGCCCGGATCGCCGCGCGCACCCTCGACTCGGCCGCCGAGCAAGGTCTTTCACCGGTCGGGGTACAGCTCGCGCTGCCCGGTCTCGTCGCCGGGGGTGCGGTCCGCCAGGCGCCCAACCTGGGCTGGAACCAGGTGCCCGCCGAGGAGTTGTTCGCGGGGGCGCTGGCCGAGGCGCAGCCCGCCGTGCCGCCGCTGCCGGTGCGTTCGGAGAACGAGGCCAATCTGGCGGCGCTCGCCGAGCTCTGGTTCGGGGGCCTGGGCGGGATCCGCAGCTTCCTCTATCTGTCGGGGGAGATCGGTGTCGGCGGCGCGCTGGTGCTCGACGGTGAACTGCTGCGCGGCGCCAACGGGTTCGCCGGTGAGATCGGCCATGTGGTCGTCGACGCCGGCGGGCCGCTGTGCCGGTGCGGCGCGCGTGGCTGCCTTGAGCAGTACGCGGGCCAGTCGGCGCTCCTGCGCGGCGCCGGGCTCGACGAGAACGCCGGGGTGCCGGGCGTCGCGGAGCTGGAGGCCCTGGCCAGGAGCGGCGACAAACGGGCGATAGCCGCCATCGGCGAGGCCGGCCGGATGCTCGGGCGGGTCCTGTCGGGCGCGGTGAACCTCTTCGACCCCGACGCGGTGGTGCTCGGCGGGATCTACCGGAGCCTGATGCCATGGCTTTCGCCGCCCGCCGACGGGGAGTTGACCGACCGGGTGGTCTCCGGACTGTGGCCGCACGACAGCGGCAGGCTACGCGCGTCATCCTCGGCGGGCGACGCGGCCCGGGGCGCGGCGGCACTGGTGGTCCGCGCGGTGCTGGCGGACCCGGTGGCATACGCGCACCGCACGAGCGCGTAGCGCGAGGGTCGCGGGGCGCGGGGGTCGGGCATCGACGGAGCGCCGTCCCGGCGCGCGGGGGTCTCGTCGGCGGCCGTCGGCCCCGCTCAGGGACCGCGGACGCCGAAGCGTCGAGGAGTTCCGGCCGGAGATCGACGAACGCCGAATCCGCGCGGTCGCCCAGGGCCGCCGGGGCGGGTCCGATTTCGCCGGGCGGCGGGAGGCGTCGAGGGAACGCCCGGCCCGGGGGCGGGGTGTTCGCGGCAGGCATGACGGCGCGAAGCCCGCGGGGCGGGCCGGTGGTTGGCTCGCTCCGCGGGCTTCGTCATGTCAGGACACGGTCGTCGGTGCCGGGTCAGCGGGCTCCCAGCAGGTGGTCCATCGCCAGCTGGTCGAGGTGCTCGAAGGCCATGCCGCGGCTGGCCGCGGCCGCCACGTCGAAGTCCTCGTACGCGCTGCGGTCGGCCAGCAGACCGGCCACGCCGTCGGCGGCGGTCGGCTGCGCGAGCTCGTCCAGGCGTGCGGCGCGCAGGGCCTCCTGGACCTCGGGGTCCGCACGGAAGGTGGCGGCGCGCTCCTTGAGGATCAGGTAGTTGCGCATGCAGCCCGCGGCGGACGCCCACACACCGTCGAAGTCCTCGGTGCGCGGCGGCTTGAAGTCGAAGTGCCGCGATCCTTCCCAGCCCGCCGACTCCAGCAGGTCCACCAGCCAGAACGCGGCGCGCAGGTCGCCGGCGCCGAAGCGCAGGTCCTGGTCGTACCGGGTGCCGTGCTGGCCGTTGAGGTCGATGTGGAAGAGCTTGCCCGCCCACAGGGCCTGCGCGATGGCGTGCGGGAAGTTGAGCCCGGCCATCTGCTCGTGGCCGGTCTCGGGGTTGACGCCGTACAGCTCGGGGCGCTCCAGGCGCTCGATGAAGGCGAGCGCGTGACCGACGGTCGGCAGGAGGATGTCGCCGCGCGGCTCGTTCGGCTTGGGCTCGATGGCGAACTTGATGTCGTACCCCTGCGAGACGACGTACTCGCCGAGCAGGTCGAAGCCTTCCTTCATCCGGTCGAGCGCGAGGCGCACGTCCTTCGCCCCGCCGGACTCCGCGCCCTCACGGCCGCCCCAGGCGACGAACCTCTTCGCGCCCAGCTCGGCGGCCAGGTCGAGGTTGCGCAGGGTCTTGCGCAGCGCGAAGCGGCGGACGTCGCGGTCGTTCGCCGTGAAGCCGCCGTCCTTGAAGACGGGGTGGGTGAAGAGGTTGGTGGTCACCATCGGCACGACGAGCCCGGTGGTGTCCAGCGCCTGCCGGAAGCGCTTGATGTGCCCCTCGCGCTCGGCGTCCGTCGAACCGAACGGGATCAGGTCGTCGTCGTGGAAGGTCACTCCGTACGCGCCCAGTTCGGCGAGGTGCTGTACGGACTCGGTGGGATCGAGCGCCGGACGCGTCGCGTCTCCGAACGGGTCCCTGCCTTGCCAGCCGACCGTCCACAGACCGAAGCTGAACTTGTCCGCGGGGGTGGGAGTGAAACGATCCGTCATTTCTCTGGCCGCCTTCGATACCTCAGGTCCGGCAGGTGCAGACCTTTTTGTTTCCTGACATGACTAATAATGCACGTCCGGGTGGGTACGGAAAAGACCCCGTGTCCGCCCAACCCCGCCCCGAGCGACGAATGCCCCCTCGGGCAAGGAAGTAACGCCCATCCCTGCCGGATGAACGACAACATCACGTAATTTGTTGGCCTGCGGCCAAAATACCGTCGCAAGGCCCGGAAATCAGGAAGAGGTACGAGCGTGCCGCACAGCCAGGTGGTCATCGGCGTCGACAGCTCCACCCAGTCGACCAAGGCGGCGTTCACCGACGCGGCGACCGGACGGCTGCTCGCCGTCGGGCGCGCCCCGCACCGGGTGACGGGCGAGGCCGGGGCGCGGGAGACCGACCCCGAGGTGTGGTGGCAGGCGCTGCGCGAGGCCGTCGCCATGGGCCTCAAGGAGTCCGGCGTACCGGCCTCCGCCGTCACGGGCCTGGCGGTCGCCGGGCAGCAGCACGGCCTGGTGGTGCTCGACGCCGCAGGGCAGCCCCTGCGGCCCGCCCTGCTGTGGAACGACACCCGCTCCGCCCCGCAGGCCGCCGCGCTCACCGAGGCGCTGGGCGGGCCCGACGCGTGGATCGCCACGACCGGATCGGTGCCCGTCGCCTCGATGACGGCGGCGAAGTGGCAGTGGCTGCGGGAGAACGACCCCGCCTCCGCCCAGGCGGCGACGGCCGTCCGGCTGCCCCACGACTTCCTCACCGAACGCCTCTCGGGCACGGCGGCCACCGACCCCGGCGACGCGTCGGGCACCTGCTGGTACTCCACCGGGACCGGGGCGTACGACCCCCAGCTCCTCGCCCTCGTGGGCCTCGACGAGTCGATGCTGCCGGCCGTCGCACCTACCGGGGGCACCCGGGTCGGCTCGCTCACCGCGTCGGCCGCCGAGCAGCTGGGGCTGCCGGCCGGGATCGCGGTGGCCGCCGGGACGGGCGACAACATGAGCGCGGCGGTCGGCCTCGGGCTCGGCGGCGCTGGGCTGCTGGACCACCCCGTGCTGAGCCTCGGCACGTCGGGCACGGTCTTCGCCGCCACGCGGACCAGGCCGGCGTCGGCGGCACTGTCCGGGTTCGCGGCGGCCGACGGTACGTTCCTGCCGCTCGGCTGCACCCTGAACTGCACGCTCGCCGTCGACAAGGTCGCCGAGCTGCTGCGCCTCGACCGCGAGGACGTGGCGCCGGGCGGGGAGGCGGTGCTGCTGCCGTACCTCGACGGCGAACGCACCCCCGACCTGCCGACCGCCTCGGGCCTGCTGACGGGCCTGCGGCACGACACCACACCACAGCAGTTGCTGGGGGCGGCGTACGAGGGCGCGGCGGTGACGGTGCTGCGCGCGCTCGACGAGGTCCTGCGCGCCTGCGGCCTCGACCCGGCGGACCCGGCGGTGGCGGGCAGGCCGCTGCGTCTGGTGGGCGGCGGCGCCCAGGGCCGTACGTGGGTGGAGACCGTACGGCGCCTCTCCGGGCGCCCGGTGATCGTCCCGGAGAGCGGCGAGCTGGTCGCCCTGGGCGCTGCGGCGCTGGCGGCGTCGGCCGCGACGGACGAGGACCCGGTGGCGATCGCCGCCTCGTGGAAGACCGGCGACGGCCCCGAACTCCCGCCCGTGGCAAGGGACATGGAGACATGGGAGCGCGTCGGCTCGGTGCTGGACCGGGCGGCTCCGAGCCTTCTCTCGTAGGGCTGCTGGGGTCCCAGGGGCAGGTGGGGCAGCGGCGTGCGCGAGCGCGTCGGCGCGCTCTCCCCGCCCTGCCGGCGCACGCCTCCGGGGCCCTCTTGATGGCGGGTCGGGAACAGCCCTACCCTGCCGGTCTGCGCGGCGTCGCCGCGCGCCGGAGGAGGGACGAGACCCGCCCATGTCCGACGCAACGAAAGACGACGCGCTCTCCGACGATCTGCCCGACGCGGACATACTCAAGGCGCTCGCGCCCTACCTGGCCAAGGACGGCGGCGCGGGTGCCGGCCCCCTCCGGATCCGGGACGTCGAGCGACGGCAGCTGGTGCGCTGCGATGTCGTCCGCTTCACGGAGCGACGCACCGAGACCCAGCGGACCGCCTTCGGTACGGAGGACCTGTCGGCACTGCCTCTTTACGAGGGCGCCATCAAGGACCACCCCCTGCCTGCCCCCGAAGGGCCCGCCAGACTCACCCTGATCCGCTCCGGCTCCTACCGGCTGGTGCCCTGTCCGTGCGACAACGGGACGCAGCGGTGCGCCAGTTGCTCCGGCGGCGGCCGGCATCCGTGTTCCTGCCGCAACGAGCCGCCCACGTGCGACGTGTGCCTGGACGTCGCCCCCTGCACCCAGTGCGAGACGACGGGCCGGCGCCGTACCCGTACGACGAAGGCCCGGCCCGCCGCGACCGGTGCGCGCGCCACGGCGCCGGGCGCCCAGCGGATCACCTGCGCGGTGTGCGGCACCGCCGATGCCGCCTGCCCGCGCTGCTCTGGCCGGGGCAGGATCCGGTGCCCGCTGTGCGACGGCCGGGGGCACGAGACGTGCGCGCGCTGCTCGGGGCGGGGTGTCGGCACGCACGAGGTGTGCGGCGGCCGGGGCAGCATCTCCCACTGGGTGGAGGGAACGGTCGATTACGCGAACGAGAAGGCGTCCCTGTGGCTCCCCAGGCCGGACTGGCCCGACAAGGTCCGGGACCGGCTGGCCGGCGCCGCGCGATGGCGGCAGCGCGACCTCCCGCCGGGCGGCGGGGTGCCCGCCGGCGTCGACGACGAACACCGCGCGGCCGTGTCGGCGCACCTCGCGCGCGGGACGGTGGAGCTGTCCCGGCGGGTGACCCTCGAAACCTGCCCGCTGGCCCGGGTGGAGCTGATGGACGATCCGAACCGGGTCTTCTACGTCTTCCCCGGCACCCGGCGGCTCGAAGTCGTCCCGACCCTGTCGAACCAGTTGAAGCGGCGGCTGATCGCGGCCGGGGCGGTCATCGTGATCATCGTGGTCCTGATCCTGTGGGTGGCCGCCTGAGCCGAGCCGCTCAGGCCGTCAGCCCGTCGTCAGGCCCGACGCCGATTCCGTCAGCGCGTCCAGGACCGGGCGGATCAGCGGGTGGTGCTCCGCGCCCCTGCGGACCGCTGCGAAGACCCGGCGCGTGGCGGGCGGGCCGGACACCGGGCGTACCACCGTGCCCTTCAGCTCCATCCCGCGCAGCGCCGAGCGCGGGACGAGCGCCACCCCCGCGCCGGCGCCCGCGAGGGCGACCACCGCGCGGAAGTCGTCCGACGAGTGCACCAGGCGCGGTTCGAAGCCCGCCAACTCGCAGGCCAGGCGCATCACTTCGTGGCACGGGTTGCCCGGGTACGGGCTGATCCAGTCGCTGTCCGACAGTTCAGCGAGCGGGACCTCGATCTCGCGGCAGAGCGGGTGCCCCTCGGGCAGGACGGCGTCGAACGGTTCGGCGTAGAGCGGTACGCGCGACAGGCGTGGGTCGTCCTCCGTGGGCGCGCCCCGGTATTCGACGGCCAGCGCCACGTCCGCCTGCCCGTCGAGCAGCAGGGGCAGGCTCTCGTCGCCCTCGGAGTCCCGTACCCGTACGCGGATGCCCGGGTGTGAGCCGGCGAGCTGTGCGATCGCGGGGGCCAGCACCTCGGCGATCCCGGTGGCGAACGCTGCGACCGTGATCTCCCCGGCCGCCCCGCCCGCGTACGCCGCCAGCTCGGCCTCGGCCCGCTCCAGCTGTGAGAGGACCGCGTGGGCGTGTGTGAGCAGGATCTCCCCGGCCGCCGTCAGCCGTACGCCCCTGCCGCTGCGGGTCAGCAGCGCGTGGCCGGTCTCCTGCTCCAGCGCGGCGAGCTGCTGGGAGACGGCCGACGGGGTCAGATACAGCGCGGCGGCCGCGGCGGTCACCGTACGGTGGTCCGCCACGGCTCGCAGGATGCGCAGTCGCCGGGGGTCGATCACTCAGCCATGGTGCCAGGCCACGGCGACTTCGGGCCGGGCCCCATCGGGCCGTGCCCGTCAGGCGCCGAGCGCCGCGCGCGCGTCGGCGAACGCCGCCACCGCCCGCTTCACGTCCGCCGTCGAGTGCGCCGCCGACAGCTGCACCCGGATCCGCGCCTGTCCCATCGGGACGACGGGGTACGAGAACCCGATCACGTACACCCCCCGCTCCAGCAGCAGCTCCGCCATCCGCCCCGCCTCGGCGGCGTCGCCGATCATGACGGGGGCGATGGGGTGGTCGCCGGGCAGGATCTCGAACCCGGCCGCCGTCATCTCCGTACGGAAGAGCGCCGTGTTCGCCTTCAGCCGCTCGCGCAGCTCGCCCGCGCTCTCCAGCAGGTCGAGGACCTTGATCGAGGCGGCGGCGATGACCGGGGCGAGGGAGTTGGAGAAGAGGTACGGGCGCGAGCGCTGGCGCAGCAGCTCGACGATCTCGGCGCGGGCGGCGACGTAGCCGCCGGACGCGCCGCCGAGCGCCTTGCCGAGTGTGCCGGTGATGATGTCGACGCGGTCCATCACGCCGTGCAGCTCGGGGGTGCCCCGGCCGCCGGGGCCGACGAAGCCGACGGCGTGCGAGTCGTCGACCATCACCATGGCGTCGTAGCGGTCGGCGAGGTCGCAGATCTCGGCCAGCGGCGCGACGTAGCCGTCCATGGAGAAGACACCGTCCGTCACGACGAGGCGGCGGCGCGCGTCCTGGGACTCCTTGAGCCTGGCTTCGAGTTCGGCGAGGTCGCGGTTGGCGTACCGCAGCCGCCGGGCCTTGGAGAGCCGGATGCCGTCGATGATGCTGGCGTGGTTGAGCGCGTCGGAGATGACCGCGTCCTCGGGGCCGAGCAGGGTTTCGAACACGCCGCCGTTGGCGTCGAAGCAGGAGGAGTAGAGGATCGTGTCCTCCTGGCCGAGGAACGAGGAGAGGCGCCGCTCCAGCTCCTTGTGGATCTCCTGGGTGCCGCAGATGAAGCGTACGGAGGCCATGCCGTAGCCCCAGCGGTCCAGCGCGTCCTTGGCCGCGGCGACGACGTCCGGGTGGTCGGCGAGACCGAGGTAGTTGTTGGCGCAGAAGTTGAGTACGTCACCGGCGCCGACGGAGACGGAAGCGCTCTGCGGGGTGGAGATGACGCGCTCGGGCTTGAAGAGTCCGGCGTCCCGGATCTCGTCGAGGGTGGCGCGGAGGTCGTCGCGGACGGACGCGTACATAACAGGACTCCCGGGAGAGGGGCGGGCGAGGTGCGGGCGGGCGAGGTGAGGTTGGTGTGCGGGAGGAGCGGGCCGGCTGTCAGGCCCAGTTGAGGATGATCTTGCCGCCGGTGGCTCTCGCCGCCTCGTCGAAGGCCGCGTCGAAGTCCTCGTAGCCGTAAGTGCCGGTGATGACGGGCCCGAGGTCGAGTCCGCCTTCGAGCAGCACGGTCATCGCGTACCACGTCTCGAACATCTCACGGCCGTAGATGCCCTTCACCGTGATCATCGAGGTCACGATCTTCGCCCAGTCGACGGCGAACTCCTTCGCTGGCAGCCCCAGCATGGCGATCCGGCCGCCGTGCGTCATGTTGTCGACCATGTCGCGCATCGCCTCCGGGCGGCCGGACATCTCCAGTCCGACGTCGAACCCCTCTTTGAGGCCGAGCCGCCGCTGCGCCTCGGCGATGCCGGTGTGCGACACGTCGAGCGCGAGCGTGGCGCCGACCTTGCGGGCGATCTCCAGACGCTCGGGGCTGACGTCGGTGATGACGATGTTGCGGGCGCCCGCGTGCCGGGCGACGGCCGCCGCCATGATGCCGATCGGGCCCGCGCCGGTGATCAGCACGTCCTCACCGACGAGGGGGAAGGTGAGCGCGGTGTGCACGGCGTTGCCGAACGGGTCGAAGATCGCCGCGATGTCGAGGTCGACGGGGGCGCGGTGGACCCAGACGTTCGACGCGGGCAGCGCGACGTACTCGGCGAACGCTCCGTCGCGGCCGACCCCGAGTCCGACGGTGCTGCGGCACAGATGTCTGCGGCCGGCCAGACAGTTACGGCATTTGCCGCAGACCAGATGTCCTTCGCCGCTCACGAGGTCACCGACGGCGATGTCGTGGACGTCGGAGCCGACGGAAGCGACCTCGCCGACGAATTCGTGACCAAGAACACGTGGCACGTCGACCGCCTGCCGGGCCCAGCCGTCCCAGGCACGGATGTGCAGATCGGTACCGCAGATGCCCGTACGGAGCACCTTGATGAGTACGTCGCCGGGCCCGGTCTCCGGCTCGGGCACATCGGTGAGCCGGAGCCCCGGCTCGGCCGTCAGCTTCACAAGTGCCTTCATCGGTGCGGCTCCAGGCGGTGCGGTCCAGGTGCGGACGGAGTGCGGAGGGGGTGCGGACAGACGCGGACCGGGGCGCGGGCGCGGGTGCGCCGCGCGTGCGGACGCGATCAATGCTGGTCGATCCCGGCACCAATCTCCCGTCGGCAGGACCATTCAGTCCATCGAGGATTTCTTAAGCGGGCCGACAGACAAGCTTCACGCGACTCGGAAGCCGGGCGGTGGACCGAACCGGAAACCAGGTAAGAAATCGACCACTTGTGCGTACCCAAGTACGGCAACCGCGAGATGGCGCGCCGCCACTCCCCTTACGATCGGTGGCCACCGCGAGTCATGAGTGGGAGTGAGACAGCGTGAGCAGTCCGTTCAAGGCCTCAGAGGTCAAGGCGGCGCGGGCCGGGGACCGGGCGGCCAGGGACCGGCTCGGCCAGGAGTCGCTGCCGCTCGTCCACCAGCTCGTCGGCCACGCCCTGCACGGGCACCCCGAGGTGGGGGCCGTGGCGCGGGAGACGGTGCGCCATGCCATCGACGGCCTCGACGGGCTGCGCCGCCCGGCCGACTTCCGTCCGTATCTGGTCACGACCACGGTCGCCAGGATCCGTGAGCACGCGGACTATCTGTACGACCCGGCCCTCCACCGCCCCGACTTCGACTTCGTGGATCTGATGATCAGCCGTCTCGGTCTGACCGGTCAGCACCGGGAGGTCGCCGAGGCCACGCGGTGGGTCGACCGGGAGCACCACACGCTGGTGGCGCTGTGGTGGCTGGAGTGCGCCGGTGAACTCACCCGGCCCGAGGTCGCCGCCGCCCTCACCGCCGACACCCAGCACGTGGCGGCCCGGGTCGAGCGGATGGAACACGAGCTGGAGACCGCCCGCGTGGTGGTCCGCGCGCTGTCGGCCGAGCCGCCGTGCGTGCTGCTGGAGCAGTTGACCGGCGGCTGGGGCGGCATACCGTCCCCGCTCTGGCGTGAGCGAATAGCCGGGCACATCTACGAGTGCACCGTCTGCTCCGGGTACGCGGCCGGTCTGGTGCCCGCCGACATCCTCGTGGCCGACCTCCCGCCGGTGCCGCTCGACTCCCGTCCGGGCCCGTCCGGGTCCCCGTCGTCCGCGCACGGCCACGTCGGTGCGGGCCACGGCAGCGTCTCCGCCGGCGGCGACGACGCCGGGGCCCGGGGCCGTACGCGGGCCAGGGACGCCCAGCGCCGCGACCGGCGGGCGAAACGGCGCCGCGTCGTCACCGTGACCGCCGCCGTCGCCGCGCTGGTCGCCGCCGCGGGCGCGGCCCAGTTCGTCTCGGGCGAGCGGAACAACGACGAGTCGCGCGCCTCCACCGCCGTCGAGCCGGAAACACTGGAGCCCAAGTCGGCGGTGAGCCCGACGAAGTCGGCCGGCCCCTCGCCCTCCCCCTCGCGCACCAGCGCGAGCCCTTCGCCCTCGCCGACCCGCTCGCCCTCCAAGAAGGCGGCGAAGCCGAGCAAGCCCGCGCCGGACCCGCGCCCCACCACCGCCGAACCGGGCCCGAAGCCCGATCCGAAGCCCACGACGAACGAACCCGAGCCGGGCGGCGGCGGTGGCGGCTTCGCCGAGCAGGTCACCACGCTCGTCAACTCCGAGCGTTCCAAGGCCGGTTGTGGTCCGGTGACCGCCAACTCCCAGTTGGAGACGGCCGCGCTGCGCCACTCCCAGGACATGGCGGCCAAGGACTACTTCGACCACACCAGCCCGGACGGCAGGGACCCGGGCGACCGCATCACGGCGGCGGGCTACCGGTGGACCACCTACGGCGAGAACATCGCGAGGGGCCAGCAGACGCCCGCCTCGGTGATGGAAGGCTGGATGAACAGTCCCGGCCACCGGGCCAACATCCTCAACTGCGCCTTCAAGGAGATCGGTGTCGGCGTCCACGACGCGTCCGGCGGACCGTGGTGGACCCAGGCGTTCGGCGCGCGCGGCTGAGGCCGCACCGGGAACCCGGCGGATCGATTACGGCCTGTGATCCCGGACACGCCACATACGGTCATTTCCGGCCAGGCATAGGTCAGCCGCACAGTTATTGACGAACCGTCATGGGCATATACGCTCCACTCGAACAGTCCCCGCCCCACAACACCCCGCCCCGCGCTCGCAGTTCACTGAACCAGCCCTGCGCTCACACATCTCCCAGGAGGCCGGTCATGACGTGCGTCGAGGAACAGGCCCTGGCCCGGCAGCTGCCTGCCGTGCCGTTCTACTGCCCGGTGGAACCGGCCGCGCATCCCGGCGCCGACGTCCTCAACGACCTCACGGTTGAGTGGATGCTGCGCCAGAATCTCGATACCGACGAGCAGCAGCGCAAGCGCCTCTCCGTCTGCGACTTCGGCGGGCTCACGGCATCGACGATGCCGTACGGGAAGCTCGAACCGCTCACGCTGATGGCCAAGCTGCACGCCGTGCTCTTCTCCCTCGACGACGGTGTCTGCGACGAGACCGACGCCACCGCCGATCTGATGGCACAGGAGTCCTCCCGCATCATGCGCGCGGTCGAGGCCCCGGCCACCGGCTCCCGCGCGGACTCACCGCACACCGCCGCGCTGCGCGCGCTGCGGACGGAGCTGGAGCGGTACGCGTCCCCGCCGCAACTGCGCCGCTGGACCGATGCCATGCGGGTGTACACCTCGGGTCTGGTGTGGGAGGCGTCCTGGCGCAGAAGCGCCGATCTGCCGTCGCTCAACGACTACATCACCCTGTGGATGCGGGCCATAGGCATGGCACCGTCCACCGCGATGATCGAGATAGTGGGCGGATTCGCCTTACGGGACGAGGAGTTGGCGGACCCGCGTGTCCAGGCGCTCACCGAGATCGTCTGGACGCTGGTCAGCTGGGACAACGACCTCTACTCCCGGAACAAGGAACTGCTGCGCGCGGGCGACGACCTCAATCTGATCGACGTGCTCTGCCAGGAGCTCGGCTGCGAGCCGCGTGAAGCGCTGATTCACGCCGTGGCCATGCGGGACCGGGTGATGGTGCTGCACGCCCGGCTGAGCGAGCAGGTCCTTCTCGACGCGAGCAACGAACTGCGCGGCTACGTCGAGGGGTTGGGGCAGTTCGTCCGGGGCCATCTGGACTGGGCGTCGGTCTGCCCCCGCTACTCGGTGCCGTCGGGACCGGCGGCGGAGCCGGGGGGCTGGTGGAAGCGGTACCCCTCCGACTCGGGCACCGAGCCGCTGCCGTTCCCCACCATCTCGTGGTGGTGGGAGCAGCTGGACACCGAGCGCTGAGCGTCCGGCCCGCCCCCACCCATCACCGCTGTCAGTACCCCCGCCACCACCGCGCCACTGCCTGCAACGCGCGGGCCGGCGCGCCGGGGCGGCGTTGTGCCGGAATCCCCGCGGCCGGCGCCGGCGGTACGGGCGCCGGTGCTACGGCGGGCGCTACGGGCGCCGGCGACGCGGACGGCGGTACGGCGGGCCCGCCCGGTGCGGCCTGCGCGGCCCCCGGGCGGGGCGACTCCACCCGCCACTCGCCGCGCGGCGCGCGCTCGGGCGTCGCCGACGGCGGCCCGACGACATCCTGCGGCGGGCGCGCCACGAAGGTCACCGGCAGCTCTTGGAGGTGCCGCGACATGAGCGTCGACGACCAGCGCAAGTCCTCCTCGGGCACGGCCAGTTGGATGTCGGGCAGGCGCAGCAGCAGCGCGTCGATGCCGGTGTCGGCGATCGCGCGCCCGATGTCCTGGCCGGGGCACTCGTGCGGGCCGCCGCTGAAGGCGAGATGGGCGCGGTTGCCCTGCATGGACGCGTTGACGTCGGGCCGTACCGTCGGGTCGACGTTGGCCGCGGCGATCCCGACGACGAGCGCGTCGCCCGCCTTGATCCGCTGCCCGCCGAGTTCGGTGTCGCCGACGGCCCAGCGGCCGAAGATGGTGGTGAACGGCGGCTCGTCCCAGAGGGTCTGCTCGACCGCCTCGGGCAGCGTCATATGGCCGCCGCTGAGCTGGGCCCGGAAGCGCGGATCGGTGAGGACCATCCGGAGCACGTTGGCGATGAGGTTGGCCGTGGTCTCGTACGCGGCGATGAGCACCAGCCGCAGATGCTGGGCGACCTCCGTGTCGGTGAGTCCGGCCGGGTGCTCGATCAGCCAGCTCGCGAAGTCCTCCTCGGGCGCCGCGCGCCGGCGGGCGACCAGCCGGTCCAGGACGCCCATCACGTAGGCGTTGCTCTCGACGGCCGTCTCCGTGCCCTTGATCATGTCGCGGGCGGACTCGACCAGCCGTTCGTTGTACTCCTCGGGCATACCGAGGATCTGTGCCATCACCATCATCGGCAGATGCTCGGCGAAGCGGCTGACGAGATCGGCCTTGCCCGCCTGGCAGAACTCGTTGACGAGCCGGTTGCTGTAGCGGTTGATGAAGCGCCGTACGCCCCGGTGGTCGATCCGGCCGATCGAGTCGGTGACGGCGCCGCGCAGCCGCTCGTGGTCGGCGCCGTCCGCGAAGACGCAGATGGGCTGCCAGCTGAAGATGGGCGCGAGGGGGTGGTCGGGGGCCACGCTGCCGTCGTTGACGGCGCGCCAGCGGCGCGAGTCCCGCGAGAACTGCGAGGGGGTACGCGTCATGTGCAGGTTCTCGCTGTGGCCGAGAACCAGCCAGGCGGGTACGTCGCCGTGCAGCAGGACCGGCGCCACCGAACCGTGCTCGGCGCGCAGCTTCTCGTACAGGCCCGCGGCGTCGTTCTCGGCCTCGGGGCCGTAGAGCCGCCGCAGCCCGGTGGGCGCCAGGTCGCCGACGAGGGCGTCGCCGACGAGCCCGTGGGCCGGGCAGCCCGGCGGCGGGCCGGCGGGTCCGTCCGTTCCCGGCCGGTGCGAAGAGGGCGTTGTCACGGTCGCTCCAGAGATGGGAGGAGTCCAGGGATGGGCAAGTGGGGGGGGGAAGAGCCCGGGGACGGGCAGGGTGGGGAAAAGAGGGGATCAGGCCGGCAGCGCCAGCGAGTGCAGATAGCGCATGAGGGTCATCAGGACGTCGCGGCTCGACTCCTTCAGCCGCGCGTCGCAGTTGACCATCGGCACCGCGTCGGGCAGGTCGAGCGCCGCACGCAGCGCCTCGACGGGGTGGCTCGGCGCGTCGGGGAAGGTGTTGACGGCGACGACGAACGGCACGCCGCGCTCCTCCAGGCGCCCGATGACGTCGAAGCTGACTTCGAGACGCCGGGTGTCGACGAGGACGACGGCGCCGAGGGCGCCCTCGAAGAGGCCGTTCCAGAGGAACCAGAACCGTTCCTGGCCGGGGGTGCCGAAGAGATAGAGCACCAGTTGCTCACTGATGCTGATCCGGCCGAAGTCCATGGCGACGGTGGTGGCGGTCTTGGTCTCCACCCCGGAGTTGTCGTCCACGCCGACTCCGGCCTGGGTCATGGTCTCTTCGGTGGTGAGCGGTCGGATCTCGCTCACCGACCCGACCATGGTCGTCTTGCCGACCCCGAATCCGCCCACTATCACGACCTTCACCGCGGATGTGGCCGTGGTGGGAAGTACGTCCTCGCTCCTGGGGCCTGTGATCGTGTCAGAGCTTCTGGAGTCCATGCATCACCGCTTCGAGAAGGGACCTGTCGGGGAGTGAGGCGCGGGCGACGGGCGCGCGGGACTCGACCAGATCCAGTGTGAGGAGGTCGGTCAGCAGGGCCGTCACCACGCTGAACGGCAGGCTGAGGTAGGCCGAGAGCTCGGCCACGGACAGTGGCGCACCGCACAGCCGCAGGATGGCGGCCTGTTCGGGCGGCACCGTCGGGGAGGGGGCCTCGCGCGCCACGATCATGGTGACGAGGTCGAGCGAGGCCCGCTTGGCGCCGTCCGGGCCGCCGGTGATCACGTACAGCCGTTCCGGGTCTCCTACATCGGCCCCCGGTAACCTGCGTTCTCGTCGGGGAGGAGTCATCCGGCCTGCCCGTCGTGTCGCGGCGGGCTCGTCAGGTGGGCGCCGATCCGCACGACCATGTCTCTCATCCGGGCGCCGACGAGTCCGGCGTCCACCGTCTCGTCGGCGAGTACGGCGAGATAGGCGCCGGTGCCCGCTTCCATCAAGTAGAAGAATCCGCCGGTCACTTCGATGACGACGAGCCTCATCCGGCCGTCGCTCTGCGGGATTTCGGCGGCGACGGCGGCGGCGAGACTCTGAAGTCCCGCGCAGGCGGCGGCGAGCCGGTCGGCGACGTCGGGGTCACCGCCGTGCCTGGCTATCCGCAGACCGTCGGCGGAGAGGACCACGATCTGCTGGACCTGCGGAACGCCGTCCGCCAGCTCCTTGAGCATCCAGTCCAGGTTTGCGCGCTGCTGGATCACTTCAGGTCCCCTTTGCCCCACACATCGTCTGATTCGCCACGCTCGCCGGGCCGGTCCGGCGGCGCTTCCCCTGTGTCTGTCGCGGCGCCCGTGCCCGTACCGCTCGTGCCGGTGCCCGCGCCCGTGTCTGTCCCGGTGGAAC
Source organism: Streptomyces sp. NBC_01716 (assembly GCF_036248275.1). NCBI lineage: Bacteria > Bacillati > Actinomycetota > Actinomycetes > Kitasatosporales > Streptomycetaceae > Streptomyces > Streptomyces sp. NBC_01716. The sequence goes on from NZ_CP109181.1 coordinate 1,375,761, forward strand.
CGGTCGGCGGTGCCTGCGCTTCGCCGTTGACCGCCTTGGTGAAGGCTTCGAGCCAGACGCCGGGACCGGGTTTCCGGGCTTCCCCGGAGCCGTTCGCGGTGCCGTTGGCGGTGCCCGCCGTACCGGCGGATGTGCCGTTCGCACTGCCCGGCGCCGGTGTCCGCGCGATGTTGTGCGAGCCCAGCGGGGCCCTGCCCCGGCTGCGGCGCTGCGGGAGGCCGTTCGCCGTCCACTCGGTGACGACGGGTACGTCGTCCTCCATGCCCGCCTTGGCGGGCGCCGGCCGTACCGGACCGGTGGCCGGGCGGGGCGCGGGAACGGCGGCCGGTGCGGGCGCCGGGTCGGCCGGGCGGTCCCCGGCCGGGGCGGTCTGATCCGGTGCGGCGCTCGCGGCGGCCTTGCGCGACGGGCGCATCTCGGGCAGTTCGGTGCCGCCGACGCCCAGCGCGGTCGCGCCGATGCCGTGGGCGATGCCGGGCGCGGGGCCGGTGGTGACCACGTCGCGCGGTACGACGAGGACGGCGCGGACGCCGCCGTACGCGGACTGCCGCAGCGAGACCTGGAGGTTGTACATCTGGCAGAGGCGGCCGACGACCGCCATGCCGAGGCGCGGGCTCTCGCCGAGGTCGTTGAGGTCGATACCGGCCTGCGCCTGCGCGAGCATCCGCTCGGCCCGGGTGCGTGCCTCCTCGCTGAGGCTGACGCCGCCGTCCTCGATCTCGATGGCGATGCCGGTCTGCACCTCGACGGCGGTCACATGGACGCGCGTCTGCGGGGGCGAGTAACGGGTGGCGTTGTCGAGGAGTTCGGCGCACGCGTGGATCAGCGGTTCGACGGCCGTACCGACGATGGCGACCTTGGCGATCGAGTGCAGATCGACGCGCTGGTACTCCAGGATCCGGGACATGGCACCGCGCAGCACGCTGAACAGCGGTACGGGCCTGGGCCATTGGCGTCCGGGACGGGCCTTGCCGAGTACGGCGACACTGTCGGCGAGCCGGCCGATGAGGGCGGTGCCGTGGTCGATGCGCAGCAGGTCGTCGAAGACGTCGGGGTTCCGGCCGTGGTGCTCCTCCATCTCGCGTAGCTCACTGGCCTGTTGGTGCACGAGGGACTGGACACGGCGGGCGATGTTGACGAAGGAGCGCTGCGCGGATTCGCGCATGGCCTCCTCGTCGTCGACGATGTCGAGAATCGCGCGGAGCAACACGCGCTGCGATTCGGGGAGTTCGCGGTACCGCTCGTCACCGTCCACGATGACGTTCATGACTTCCCGGGGTGAGTTCCCCCGGCGGAGCTGGTAGATCGCGAGCGGCATCAGTTCCTTGCCGAGGCGCACGCTCTGGCTGTCGTGCTCGGCGATCCGCCGCTCCAGGAACGCGACATGCTCCGCGTACCGCGTGTGCAGGGTGCGCGTCGCCTCTCCGCGCCGGCGGATCTCCACCGCGCCCCAGCTGACGAGAACGGTGGCGACGGCTCCGTAGGCCGCGACGGGTAAGCGGGCGGCATCCGCGACGACGTACACGACGACGGCTGTCACTGACGCCATCAGGGCCGCGGTGAGCAGAAGCGGGCGAACCGCGGATGATGCTGGATCTTTCATGGGTGCTTCAACACGAACCATCTAAGCCCTCTGGCGGTCGATTCAGGGGTCGGGTATTCGAAACTATTGCGGCACATGGGAACAAACGCCTGATTTCATCTCAACTCGGCGCGCTCCGCGAGAGCTTAGTGCCACCCAAACACCGGAACGGCATATTCACCAACCGCGTGCGCGGGCAGCCCCGGCGGGCATAGAATCTCGGATTCCCCACGGAGCGCCTCGAAACCTGCGCGTATAGTGACGACATTGGTCCGGGTGTCCGTTTCGTTCAGCACCCGTGGTGGCCCGACCGCGCAGACTCGCCCCATGCACTTCACCCACGCCCCCGACCTCACGGGCGCCACCGCCTTCATGACCACCCACGCGCGGCTGCTGGACAGGCGCCGCTTCGAACTTCTGCGCGGGACCGGCACTCCCGCGGCCGTCGTCGCCGCGCTGGACGCCTACCGCAACGGCGACGGCGGCTACGGCTATGCGCTGGAGCCCGACCTTCGGTCCGCCCTCAGCCAGCCGGTCGGCGCGCTGTTCGCCTTCGAGGTGTTCGAGGAGTGCGGCCCCGCCGTCTTCTCCCGGACGACCCAGCTGTGCGATTGGCTTGATTCGATCAGCCGCCCCGACGGCGGCCTGCCGTTCGCCCTGCCGATGAGCGGCGCGGACGCGGCCGGCTCGGCCCCGTTCTGGGCCGGGGCCGATCCGGACGTCTCCTCGCTCCACATGACGTCGGAACTCGCCGCCGCCGCGCACCGCGTGGGCCTCCACGACCCCGCCGTACGTGACCATCCCTGGCTCGCGCGGGCCACCGGCTTCTGCCAGGAGCGGATCGCCGGCCTCGACCGCCCGCCACCCGCCATCGAGTTCCGCTTCGTCCTGGACCTCCTCGACACCCTCCTCCCCGGGCAGCCATGGGTCCCCGCCGAGCTGGAGAGACTCGCCGGCTTCCTGCCGAGGGACGGCAGCCCCCTGCCGGTCGAGGGTGGCGGCGAAGGCGAAACGTTGCGGCTGCTCGACTTCTCGCCCCGCCCCGGCCGCCCGCTGCGGGCGCTCCTCGACCCGGCGGCGGTCGCCGACGAGCTCGACCAGCTCGCCGCCGACCAGCGCGAGGACGGCGGCTGGAGCGTCGACTGGACGGCCCACTCCCCCGCCGCCGCCCTGGAATGGCGGGGGTACGCCACGGTCCGCGCCCTCACGATCCTGCGCGCCCACGGCGTCCCGCTGGCACACGAACGCTGAGAACGCACGAGGTGAACGCTTCCCCCTACGGGGAAGGGACGGACGAGGCGCGGCGGCCGGACGGGCATACCTCCGGTCGGCTCACGCAGCCGTGCGGACCACGTGGTCCGTTTCTACGGTGGCTGAATGATCATCAGATCGATCCTGCGCCCCGCGTTCGCCGGCACAGTGGCTCTGACCACCGGACTGACCGGACTGCTGCCCCTCCTCCCGGCGTCGGCGTCGCCCCCGACGGCGTCCGCCGCCACCCCGGCGGGCTCACGGGCCGACCCCGGCGACGGGGTCTCGCGGCCGGCGGACCCCTCGCTGCTGTACCGCCCCGGCACCCATGTGCGCGCGGCCTCCGGGTCGCCCGCGCCGCCCAAAAGTGTCTCCGCCCTCTCCTGGGTGGTCGCCGACGCGGCGTCGGGCGCCGTGCTGGCAGCCCACAACGCGCACCGCGCGCTGCCGCCCGCCAGCACGCTGAAGACGCTGTTCGCCGTCACGGCGCTGCCCCGGATTCCTGCGGATTCCCGGCACAGCGTCACCCAGACCGACCTGGCGGGGCTCGGCGAGGGCAGCAGCCTGGTGGGCGTCGCCCCCGGCCGGACGTACGACGTGGCCGATCTGTGGCGTGGCGTCTTCCTCAGCTCGGGCAACGACGCGGTGCGGGTCCTGGCCGGGATGAACGGCGGCTGGGACTCGACGATCACCCAAATGCAGGCCAAGGCACGGGCGTTGGGCGCGAACGACACCCGCGTGGTCTCGCCGGACGGCTACGACGCACCGGGCCAGGTCTCCTCCGCGTACGACCTGGCGGTTTTCGGCCGCGCCGGGCTGAAGCTGCCGGCCTTCGCTGAGTACGCCTCGACCGTCGACGCGCAGTTCCCCGGCAACGGCTCTTCGACCTTCGGCATCCGGAACACGAACAAACTGCTGACGGGCAGCGGTGGAGTGGCGCGCTACCCCGGGCTGATCGGCGTCAAGAACGGCTACACCACGCACGCGGGGAACACACTCGTCGCCGCGGCGCGGCGCGGCGACCGTACGCTGCTGGCGACCGTGATGAATCCGCGGTCCGGGGCAGCGCGGGCGGTGTACGAGGAGGCCAGGACCCTGCTGGACTGGGGCTTCGCGGCGGCGCCCGCCGTCACTCCTGTCGGGTCGCTGGTGCCGCCCCGGCCGCCGAGCCCGCCGCGTCAGGCGGCCGAGGAGGCGAAGCGGGGCCCGGTGGCACGCGCCAGGCGGGCCGGGCCCGAGGCGGAAGCGCGCGCGGGCGGGAGCGCGCAATCGGCTGAGAATACTCGCCTGTCGGAGGCGGGCCGGCTCGCTGCGGCCTCGCGGGCCGAGCCGTCGGCCCGGGAGTCCGCACCGTCCGGGTACGTCTGGCCCCTCGTATTCATCGGCGCCGCGTGTCTCGCCGCCCTGACGCTGTTCCTCGTACGGCGCGCCGCGCGACGACGCCGGGATCCGGTGGCCCCGCTGCTGTAGGTGGCGTCGTCCGCGCACGCCGGGCGCGGCACGGTCCGGGCGCGGCACGGTCCGGGCGCGGCACGGTCCGGGCGCGGCACGTCCGGATGCGGTCGGTGGCGAGAGCACGCACAGTGGATGGATGGAACGACCTGTGGTGGCCTTTGTCGTTGTCCATCCCCCGTGCGGCGGCGGCCGACGGGTCTGGGTGGGCGGCCACGACGCCGGCCGCGCACGGCGGCCCGCCGACGTGGCCGAGCTGCTGCGCAGGGCCGGGATCGACCCCGCGCGGATGACCGACGCCGGCACGGTCGAATGGCGCGGTGGCGGTCCTCAGTCCTGGCGGTGACCGGCGCCGCCGTCGGCCGTACGCAGGCCTTCCAGTGCCAGCCCAGCCCGTTCCGACAGGCCGTCGGCGCCGCACCATTCGGCGAGTACGCGGCCCCGTCCCAGGTCAGGCGCGGATTTCGCGGCGATGCCGTACTCGACGCGCGCGACCGCCAGCTCGTACTTGCATGGTGACGCTTCGAGATGCGTGACCGCCTCGCCGAGCAGGTCGACCGCGGCCGGTCCTTCGGTCAGAGCCGCGGAGCAGCACAGGGCCACTCCTATCGCGGTGTGTGTGCCGAAACGCTCGGCCCGGTCACGGGAGTACGCGGCGAGTTCGGCCGCGCGGTCCGGGTTCACGTCGGCGAGTGCTCGCGCGAGGTCGATCGCCCAGGTGCCCATCACGCCGTTGTGGCGGCCCCGGGCCGTCAACGCCCGCCCCGTGCTTTCGAGTTCGGTGATCGCCTCCTCCGTACGGCCGAGGGCCAGCAGCAGCCGGCCTCGTACGGACCGTGCGTCGGGGATGGCGATGGACGAGGCGTACGGCGGCCCGAAGGAGTAGCGCTCGGCCGCTTCACCTGCCTCTTCGACATGGCCCCGGGCGAGCAGGGTGTCGACGAGCATGCAGATGGCGTTCCAGTGCATCGGCAGGCGGTCGCCGACGCGGTCCGCGAGGCGCAGGCTCTCGCGCAGATACATCTCCGCGTCGGCGAGGCGGCCACGTCTTCGGTGGGCGTAGCCGACGAGCGTATGGGCGAAGGCGAGATGGCCGCCGCTCCAGCCGGAGATCTCGAAGGCGCGCATCCCCTCGTCGAACAGGGTCTCCGCGCGGTCGAGCCGGTCGGCGAAGGCGAGGGAGAGCGCGAGCAGGGCGGGTGGTTCGAAGCCCCAGGCCATGCCGGTCCAGCCGGTGCCGGGGGCGAGCCGGCCGTTGACCAGCGCCCGTTCGGCGATCTGGACGATCTCCTCGGCGCTCTCGCCGCGTGCAGTGGCGTCGAAGGCGCGCAGCATGAGCAGGACGCGTTCGGTGTTGTCGCGTCCGGAGAGCGCGGCGGCGGTCTCGGCGAGACGGCGGGCACGTGCGGGGCCGTCGTCCTCGCTCTCCTGGACGCCCTCCCAGAGGAAGTGCGCGGCCCGGAGGCGCATCTGGGCGGAGCCGGACGGGGTGCGGGCGGCCTCGGCGGCGACGACCTGGGCGGCTTCCCGGGTCTGGTCGTTGTGCGTGAGGGCCTGGGAGAGCCGGAAGACGGCGTCGACGCGCTTGGTGTCGTCGAGGAGTTCGGTGTCGATCGCGTCGCGGAGGTGCGTGACCGTGGTGGCCGGTGACGCCAGGAGGGTCGCGCGGCCCAGCTCGTACAGGACTTCGGCCCGTACCCGGGGCAACGGCGGTTCGACGAGGGCGCGTTCGAGGCAGCGGCGGGCGGCGTCGGGGGCGCCGACGGCGAGGTGTTCGGCGGCGGCCTCGCGCAACTGCTCGACCAGTTCCGCGTCGTTGTCGGGGTGGACTTCGAGGAGGTGTCTGGCGGCGAGGGCGGCGCCCAGGCCCTTGCGGGTGACGAGCCAGGCTGCGCGGCCGTGGAACGCGGTGCGGACGGCCGAGGGGATGGCGCGGTAGACGCCCGTGGCGATGAGGGGGTGGACGAACTCCAACTGGTCGTTGCCGACAAGGATTCGGGCGAGCCGGAGCCGTTCGGCGCAGTCGGCGGCCTCAGCCGGCCCCATCCCGGCGAGGGACACGACGAGTTCGAGGGAGATGTCGGTGCCGAGAATCGCCGCGGCCCAGGCGAAGCGCGTCGTGGTGGGGCCGAGCCCCTCCAGCCTGGCGATGAGGCCGGTGCCGCGGGTCGCGGCGCCGAGCGCGCTGAGGGCGTCGGCGGATCTGCCGACGGGGTCGAGGGCCTCGTCCCGTGCCTTGGCGAGCAGTTCGACGGTCTCGTACGCGTTGCCGCCGGTGACTTCCCACACCTCGCGGCAGAACTGGTCGTCCGCGTGCTCGCCGAGGGTGGCGCGGGCGAGCTTGGCGGTGGCCTCGGAGGTCAGCGCCTTCAGGGTGACGAGCAGTCTGGCGCTCTCACCGAGGGCCCGCAGGAGGTGCGCGCATTCGCCGATCGCGTCCTCGCTGCGGTACGCGACGACGATCAGGATCGGCGGGCCGCCCGTACGCCGGGCGAAGGACGCCAGCCAGGCGAGGGATTCCAGGTCGGACCAGTGCGCGTCGTCGACGACCACGACGAGCGGGGGCACTGAGTCGGCGAGCCTGCGGAAGAGGGTCTCCAGGCCGTCCCTGACACCCTGCGGGTCGGCGGGCCGAGCACCGGGCGGCGCGATTCCGAGGGCGGGGCCGACGATGTCGTACCCGGCACCGAGCAGGTCGCGTAAGGCGTCCGGTCCACGCTCGGTGAGGGCGGGCTGCAGCAACTGCCGTACGACATGGAACGGTACGGTGGTCACGGTCTCGCCACCACGCGCCGACCACACCGTGCAGCGCCCGGCCGCCATCCGCCGGACCTCGGCGAGCAGCGCGGTCTTGCCGAGTCCCGCGGCGCCCCGGTAGACGAGCAGTCCGCCTGACGGTGTGTCTCCGAAGAGCCCCTCAACGGCGTGCGCGGCAGCGGCGATCTCCGGCTCGCGTTCGAGAAGCGGGAGGCCTGCCGACTCCTCCGGCAGGGGCATCTTCACCCTCCTCAGGTGAACGGGTGTGCAGGTCAGGTGACGACCCTAGCCCGCCGGTCCCGCCGGTGGGCAGGGTTGGGCGCGGATCCGGACGATTTCGTCCGGTGTCGAACTTGTCCGGCTCCGCGTCCGTGTTCTCTAGGACTGTTCGAGCGGCGGCTCCTCCTCACCGCCCTGGAGGGCGCGCCGACGGCAGGTCCGTCTCAGGGCGTCCACGGCGCGCGTGACGACCACCAGCGGCATGAGGATCATGAGTGCCAGCCCGACCAGGGCGAGCATCCCGTACCCCACCCTGTTGCCTGTCACCGCGTGGGTGCTCGCCGTCTCGGGACGCTCCGGCAGGTAGTGGACCCGGATCGCGTCACCGACGTCCGCGTCACCGCCCTCCCAGAACTGGTAGGAGGTCCCTTCGGGAGTGGTGAAGCGGACTTCGATCCTCTTGCTGCGGCTCCCCTGAGGCTCGGTCACCTCGTCCTTCGCCAGGACGACGCCGTCGACCGACGTTCCACGCGCGGCGACCGCGGAGACCTCGTTCAGCCCGTCGAGTCCGCCACGGACGAACCCGTACCCGAGAACGGTGAGCAACGCCGCCAGAGCCGTCACGGCCACCCCGGCCACGGCCTTCCCTGCGACGCGCGGCCACCGACGCGCGCTCACCGTCTCCCGCCCGTGTCGCGGGTCCTCCCGCCGCCGCGGAGGGAGGAGAGGACCAGTCGGCCGTAGCGGGTGGTGAGCGCCGCGGCCGTCGCGGCGACCGACAGGCCCAGGGCGACGAGGAGATGGGACACCGATTCGTCGCCGAGCACCTGAAGCACCCCGAGCGCGGTCCCGAGCGGCAGCCCGAGAACGGTGAGCACCCCCAGGGCCCCGCTGATCTGCTGACTCTCCAGGGTCTGCACGAGCCGGCTGTAGTCGGCGGCCTCCGCGAGGATCTCGGCGAACCGCTCGGGGAGACGGTGCTGATGCTGGAAGGCGAGCAGCAGGCCGTTGGCGGGGCCGTGCGCGGTGAGGTGCTGGCGCCAGTAAGTACTGCGGAACCGGGCGATGTTCTTCTCCAGCGCGGTCACCCGGCGGGTGAGCCGCTCGGAGTCGAAGACCTCGGACAGCTCCTCGGTGAGCTCGTCGATGTGATCGCGCTGAAGCGACCCGAGAAGCAGCGCGTCGAGATAGACGGTCCGGGCGTGCAGGGCGGCGAAGTCATAGAAGTCACCGTCCCCGGTATCGCCCCGATGCCCGAGAAAGGCCGCCCCGTGCCGCAGCACGAGCGCACTCCAGTCGGCGGATATCCGCACGGTGGAGGCATCGTGGTGCGGGGCGCTCTCGGGGGCGAGCGGGAGGTCGCCCGGGTTCGAGCGGGAGGCGAGCTGCCAGAGCCAGCGGTCCGCCGTCGGCGGCAGCAGCGCTTCGGGGTCCGGGCGCAGCGCCGGTGTGTGGTGGGCCTCGGGGGTCATGAACGCCACGGTGTACGGGCGGGCGATGGCGAAGGTGCCTGTCCCGTCGCGTACGTCGGCGATCCCGTCGAGGAGCACCGTGGGGTCCAGGGGGCCGGTGAGCGGTTCGGGTCCGGCGGTGGGGCGGTGGCCGATGGCCCGCAGGACCGGGAGCAGTGGCCCTTCGAGGGCGAAGTGCACTACGGCGAGGGCGTGTTGGGAGTTGCGCGCGGTGGCGGTGCGCAGGATCTCCATTCCCACGAGGTGCAGTCCTTCGTGGGTTACGGAGAAGGGCCGGTGCCAGCGGCAGGGGCGGTCCGGTGTCCCGTAGAGGACACGGGCGGCGGCCGGGGCGAAGTAGCGGGAGCGAGTGGCGGTGTCGGTACGGCGGCTGCCGAGTTCGAACGGGTACGGGCCCGGGGCCCAGCCCGCGTCGGCGGCGGGCGTGCGGTGCAGCCGGACCGGGACAAGGACGGTGAGCGTCCGGCGCGCGCCGGTGACGGTTTCGAGAGCGAGGTCGGCGGCGGTCATCGCCGCCCCCTCTCGTGGCACCGCTCCACGATCCTCCTCGTGTCCCTGGGCCCGATCGGCTCATCGGCAGGCTATCGCGAGGCAGTTGGCACGCCGGAGCCGATGGGTGGGGATGATTCTCGCTCATACCGGCGAAGAGCGGTGACAGCAATTCGTCCTTGACGACCTTTTCGTAGAAGCGGTGGAAAAGGCGCTCGAAGGCCTAGCCGCCGCCCGTAGGGGCGGATCTCCGCGAAGAAGGCGCGGAATTCGTCGCTGGATCCGAAGTCCTGGAGATGCCTGTCGACGGACTCCCAGTGGATCCGCAGGATGTAGTGGCCGGGCTCCTCGACGCAGCGGGAGAGCTCGTAGTCGTGGCAGACGGACGACCGGACCAGGGGCCTGGCGGCGCGGGCGTAGGCCGCTTCGAATTCGGCCGCGCTGTTCTCGGGAATTCGGTGGCGAATGTATTCGAGGATCATGATCGGTGGCAAATGGACGCCGGTAGTACTGGTGCACCTCAAGGAGAATGAGAGCCTCCGGTTTTCTCGGATTCGCCGGCCGATGCCGGACACGCCGATGCTCCAGGCGAAGCCAACCAGCTGACGATCCGGCTCCCGCAGCCGGACATAAGCGGCGATCCCGAGCACTGAGGCGCACCACGTGACAAACGGTTCCGATGGCGTCGAACCGTGTGGTGACCGGCCGGAAGGCGCCCATTTCCCCCGCGTCCGGCGCAACGCCGTTATGCCTTTATGTTGCCCTCTCCTGGAAGCCGCGCCGTTTCCCCGGAAATACCGTGACCAAGCAATCCGCGCGGCCGGCGGCGCACTTCCCGGCACCCCCTCCTTCGTATGCCTCCTTCGACGAATCTGCACACCGAATACGCAGGCGGACACAGTCGGCCGCCTGGTCTGTACTTACGGCGGTCTACACGTACGGCCTTGGGGCGGGAATGTCCACTTCAGGATGTGAAATCGCGTGAAGAAGCTGCCACCAAGCCGTGGACGACCAGGCACTTCGAGGTGCTCCAACGCCACGGCGGGGCCTGATCGTTGGGCGTTCGAGTGGCTACCCGGCCAGCCCCCGTGCTTTGATCCTTCGCACTGCGGGAGTCACCCCGGCGCCATTCGGCGGATTTCCGAATCCTGATACTCGGAAATCCGAAGGAGTCGCTCCGACGACCGCTGCGACGGCCGGTGCGCCAGTACGGCGAGGCCGGTCGTGGCCAATGCGAATAGTCATTCGAAGGGAATCTCATATCATGAACCGCTCTCCCCAGGTTGAGACCCAGGAAATCTCCGACAGCGACCTCGACAACGTGTCGGGTGGTCTCGTCGGCGGCCTCGTCGGCACCGTCACGGGCACCGTGGACTCCATCGTCCCGGTCTCCAGCACGGTCGGCGGCGTCGTCGGCACCGTCGAGGGTGCCACCGGCATCAGCACCGCCGGTGTGACGGGCCTCGCCACGGGCCTGGTCTCCAGCCTCTGAGTTGAGACCCCAGTACCGCCGCGTCGGCCGTGTGTCCCGGTTCCCGGGCACACACGGCCGACGCGGCGGTCGTCGTGAACCACGGTGTCGCGACACCGAGCGAGAACACTGAGCGAGAACACTGAGCAACGAGGGAATAGCGCCGTGCAGTTCCGCCAACAGGCCCTCTCCAAACTGCAGTCGCCCGAGGAGATCGACCTGCCGGTGCGCTTCGCCCGGCCCCAGGGCTGTCTCCTCCTGGGCGTCACGGTCGTCGTGATGATCGCCGCGGCCGTCTGGGCGGTGACCGGCAGCGTCTCGTCCACCCTCGGCGCCCCCGGCATCCTCACCCACGCGCAGGGCAGTTACGTCCTCCAGAGCCCCGTCGCCGGCCAGGTCACGGACGTACTCGCCGAGGAGGGCCAGCGGGTGTCCGCCGACGCCCCTCTCGTCAAGGTCCGTACCGCCGAGGGCAGCACCGTCGTCCGCACCATCGGCGCCGGCCGGCTGACGACCCTGGTCGCGGCCGTCGGCTCCGTGATCACCACCGGCGCCGACGTCGCGGCGGTGGAGCGGGTCGCGAAGGAGGACGATCCGCTGAGCGTGATGCTGTACGCCCCCGCCGAGAGCGGAGGGACCGTACCCGTGGGCGCGTCCGTGGACGTCACCGTCCAGTCGGTGCCCAAGCAGCGGTACGGCGTACTGCGCGGCCGGGTCGAGGCCGTCGGCCGCGTCGCCGAGACCAGCAGGCGCATCACGGGGTTTCTCGGCAGTACGCAGTTGGGCGAGCAGTTCTCGCGCGAGGGCCCACCCGTCGCCGTACTGGTGCGACTTGACGAGTCGTCAGCCACCAAGTCCGGTTACACCTGGTCGTCGCCGGACGGGCCGCCGTACGCCGTCGAGTCCATGACCCTGGCCACCGGCTCCATCCGGCTGGCCGAACAGAACCCGATCGATTGGCTGCTCCCGTGAGCCCGCGGCGCCACCAGCTTCCCCCCGCCCCGCGGAAGCACCAGCAACTGCCGCCCGCCGGACGCCGCAGGCACCGGCCCGACGAGACGCAGGGCACCCCCGCCGTCTCCACCGGCGGCCGGCGCCGGGCCGCCAAGCGTGACCGCCCGACCCCTGAGAGCCCCAGGCCCAAGGCCGTCCGCACCCCCACCGTCCTCCAGATGGAGGCCCTGGAGTGCGGCGCGGCCTCCCTCGCCATGGTGCTCGCCCACTACGGCCGCCATGTCCCCCTGGAGGAGCTGCGCATCGCGTGCGGTGTCTCGCGCGACGGCTCGCGCGCCTCCAACGTCCTCAAAGCGGCGCGCAGTTACGGCCTCCAGGCCAAGGGCATGCAGATGGAGGCGGAAGCCCTCGCCGGGGTGCGGGCGCCCGCGATCCTGTTCTGGGAGTTCAACCACTACGTCGTGTACGACGGGATGCGCCGGGGGCCTGGCCGCCGGGGCGTGCACATCAACGACCCCGACAAGGGCCGCCGGTTCGTCCCGGCGGAGGACTTCGACACCAGTTTCACCGGCGTGGTCCTCGTCTTCGAGCCCACCGACGCCTTCCGCAAGGGCGGCCGCAAGCCCGGAATCATGAGCGCCATGCCCGCGCGGATGCGCGGTACGGCCGCCACCCTGCTGACCGCGCTGCTCGCCAGCCTGCTGCTCGTGGCGGTGGGCGCGGCGGTGCCCGCGCTGAGCCGTACGTACATCGACACGTTCCTGATAGGCGGTCAGACCTCGTTCCTGGGGCCGCTGTTCGCGTCCATGGCCACGATGGTGGTGCTCACCGCCGTACTCACCGGGCTGCAACAGGCGAACCTGCTGCGCGGGCGCGTCATCTCCTCCACGCTGAGCGGCGCCCGCTTCCTGCGGCATCTGCTGAAGCTCCCGGTCACGTTCTTCGCGCAGCGCAGCCCGGCCGATCTCGTACAGCGGCTCCAGTCCAACGACGCGGTGGCCGAGACACTGGCGCGGGACCTGGCCGCGGCGGGTGTGGACGGGGTCGTGGTGATCCTGTACGCCGCGCTGCTGTGGTCGTACGACCCCCAACTGACCCTGTTCGGTGTGCTGATGGCGCTGCTCAACGTGGTCGCGATGCGGATCGTGATCCGGCTGCGCTCCACCGGTACGCGCAAACTGCGGGCGGACAGCGCGCGGCTCACCAACACCTCGTACACCGGCCTTCAGCTGATCGAGACGATGAAGGCGACCGGCGGCGAGAACGGCTACTTCCGGCGCTGGGCCGGGCAGCACGCGACGACGCTGGAGGAGCAGCAGAAGCTCGGCGTGCCCAGCGCGGCGCTGACGGTGGTCGCGCCCACGCTCGCCACGCTCAACAGCGCGCTGATCCTGCTGGTCGGCGGAACGAGGGCGGTGGAGGGGGCCATCTCGATCGGACTGCTCGTCGCGTTCCAGGCGCTGGTGGTGCGCTTCACCGCGCCGATCACCCGGCTGAACGGGGTGGCGGGCCGGATCCAGGACTTCGCCGCCGACGTGGCCCGGCTCAAGGATGTGGAGAGCTTCCCCGTCGACCCGCTGTACTCGCGGCAGCAGCCGGACGCCAGTACGCGCCGGCTGCTGGGCCATGTGGAGCTGGAGAGCGTGGTGTTCGGCTACAGCCCGCTGGACGCGCCGCTGCTCGACGGCTTCTCGCTGACGGTGGGTCCGGGGCAGCAGGTCGCGCTGGTCGGCGGGTCCGGGAGCGGCAAGTCCACCGTATCCAGGCTTATTTCGGGTCTCTACAGTCCGTGGGAAGGCACGATCCGCATCGACGGGCAGCGGCTGGAGGACATTTCCCGCAGCGCGCTCGCCGCCTCGGTGTCCTTCGTCGACCAGGACGTCTTCCTCTTCGAGGGCACGGTCCGGGACAACGTGGCGCTGTGGGACCCGTCGATACCGGACGAGGCGGTCGTCACCGCCCTTAGGGACGCCGCGCTGTACGACGACGTGATCGCGCGCCGCCCGGAGGGCATCCACAGCAGGGTCGAGCAGGACGGGCGCAACTTCTCCGGCGGTCAGCGGCAGCGGCTGGAGATCGCCCGCGCGCTGGTCAGGCGGCCGAGCATTCTGGTGCTCGACGAGGTGACGAGCGCGCTGGACGCGGAGACCGAACGCCTGATCATCGACAATCTGCGGCGGCGCGGCTGCGCCTGCGTGGTGATCGCGCACCGGCTGAGCACGGTGCGCGACAGCGACGAGATCGTGGTCCTGGACCATGGCGCGGTCGTGGAACGCGGCAGGCACGAGGACCTGGTCGCCGCCGACGGGCCGTACGCGCGACTGGTCAGGGAGCACTGACATGACCTCCATGACGACGGGCGCGGGCGCGACGGCGGGGGTCGACCCGGTGATCCACGCGCTCGGCGCGCTGGGCACACCGGTCGACTGCGCCGGGGTGCGCAATGTGCCGCTGGAGGGCCCGCATGTGCTGTGGCTGGTGGTCGGGGGCACGCTCGACCTCTTCGCCGTGGACGCGGTGGGGCAGGGGCACTGGCACTTCCTCGGCCGCCTCGAAGCCGGGACGCTGCTCCTCGGTCCGGTCGAAGGACCCCGGCACACGCTGCTGAGCAGGCCGTCGCAGGATTGCGCGCTGCGCCGGATCGCGCTGCGGGAGCTGTACGCGCCGCCGCCCGCGCCCGACGATCCGTACGCCTACCCGTACGGCGCGCCGGAGATGTCGCCGCACACCTCGCCGTCGGCGCCCCCCGTACCGACCCCGCTGGAGCACGCTTTCGCGCTCGGCGCCGCGCGCGGGCTCGGCGCGCTCTTCCAGACGCCGCTCGACGCCCGCCCGTCCACCGACGGTGCCGTGTCCGACGACGACGTGCTGTGGATGCCGGTCTCCCCGGGCAGCGTCCAGTACGGCGCCTCGTACAGCGCGGACGCTGCGGGCGACCTGCTGGTCGACGCCGCGATGTGGCAGCGGATGGTCAACCAGCAGCACCGGCTGCTGTCGGCCGTCGACCACTGGATCGAGCGGCAGGAGCGCGCGCACGAGGACCGGACGGCCGCCGGGATCAAGGCCGGCGAGCGGGTACGGGCGCGGGCCGACGAGGCGCTGGTGGCCTCCATCGGCCGCCCCGGCACGGGCTCCGACGAGGGCGGCGCGGCCGAGAGCGCGAGCGGCGACGCCGCCAGGGACGCGACGTTCGCGGTCTGCCGGCTGGTCGCCGCGGCTTCCGGCATCACCCTCTCCGACCACTCGCGCAGCGCGGGCACTCCGCTCGACGACCGCGTCGGACCGGTCGAACGCATCGCCATCGCCTCCCGGGTCCGCACCCGCGCCGTACGGCTCGACGGCCCCTGGTGGCGGACCGACTCGGGCCCGCTCGTGGGCCACCGGGCCAAGTCCGGTGCCCCGGTCGCCCTGATCTGGCGGCGCGGCCGTTACGAGGCGGTCAACCCGGCGACGCAGGCACGGCTTCGCGTCGGCGGGCACAACGCCGACGACTTCGAGCCGCGCGCCGTGATGTTCTACCGCCCGCTCCCCGAAGAGCCCCTGACGCCTTGGCGGTTGCTCCGCTTCGGTCTGCGCGGCAACGGTGTGGATCTGCGCAATCTGGCGCTGACCTGCCTTGTCACGGTGGGGCTCGGGGCGCTGGTGCCGCTCGCGACCGGACGGGTGCTCGGCGAGTACGTACCGAGCGCCCGGACCGACCTGATCGCCCAGGTGTCCGTCGCGGTCATGATCACCGGTATCGTCACGGCCGCCTTCATGCTGACGCAGAGCCTGACCATCCTGCGGATGGAGGGCCGGATCGAGAGCACGCTCCAACCGGCGGTGTGGGACCGGCTGTTGAGGCTGCCGACGAAGTTCTTCGCCGAGCGCTCCACCGGTGAGCTCGCGAGCGCGGCGATGGGCGTCAGCGCGATCCGCCGGGTGTTCTCGGGCATCGGGCCGGTGATCGTGCAGTCGGCGGCGGTCGGCGGGATGAGCCTGGTGCTGCTGCTCGTCCACAGTGTCCCGCTCGCTCTGGCGGCGATGGGAATGCTCGTCGTCATCGCCGGCGTGTTCTTCGGTCTTGGACTGTGGCAGCTGCGCTGGCAGCGGCAGTTGGTCGAGCTCGGCAACAAACTCAACAACCAGGCGTTCCAGACCCTGCGCGGGCTGCCGAAGCTACGGGTCGCCGCGGCCGAGGGCTTCGCGTACGCGGCCTGGGCTCGCGGCTTCGCCCGCTCGCGCGAACTCCAGCAGCGGGCGGGCCGGATCAAGAATGTGGCGACGGTGCTGGACGCGGTCTATCTGCCGTTCTGCTCCCTCGTGATGTTCATGCTGCTGGCCGGACCGGCGCGCGGGAGCATGTCGGCCGGTGAGTTCCTGACCTTCAACACCGCCGTGACCATGCTGCTGACCTCCGTCACCCAGCTCACCGGCGCACTCGTGTCGGTCGCCGCCGTGCTGCCCATGTTCGAGCAGATCAAGCCGGTCCTGGACGAGGCCCCCGAGGGCGGCGACACGGGCACCCAGCCCGGTGTGCTGACCGGCCGGATCGAGGCCCGGAAGCTCTCTTTCCGCTACACCGACGACGGCCCGCTCGTGCTCGACGACGTGTCGCTGCGGATGGAGCCCGGCGAGTTCGTCGCGGTCGTCGGGCCCAGCGGCTGCGGCAAGTCGACGCTGCTGCGGCTGCTGATCGGCTTCGACCGGCCGGTCACGGGAAGCGTGCTGTACGACAGCCAGGACCTGGCGGCCCTCGACCGCGCGGCCGTACGGCGCCAGTGCGGTGTCGTCCTGCAGAACGCGCAGCCCCTCACCGGCTCCATCTGGGACTGCGTCTGCGGCACCGAGACGTTCTCGCAGGACGAGGTCTGGGAGGCCGTCGAGATGGCCGGGCTGGCGGAGGACATCAAACGCATGCCGATGGGTCTGCACACCATGATCGCCGGAGGCGGCGCCATCTCCGGCGGCCAGCGCCAGCGCCTCATGATCGCCCAGGCGCTGGTCCGCCGCCCGCGGCTGCTCTTCCTGGACGAGGCGACCAGCGCTCTGGACAACGAGACCCAGCGGATCGTGATCGAGAGCACCCGCCGGCTGAACGCGGGCCGTCTGGTGATCGCCCACCGCCTCTCCACGGTCCTCGACGCGGACCGGGTGCTGGTCATGGACGCGGGGCGCATCGTCGAACAGGGGCCGCCTGCCGCCCTGTTGGCGGACGAGGGCGGCAGGCTGCACGAGCTGGTACGGCGTCAGATGGCCTGACCGCGCGGGTGTGTTGACACCTCCACGCCGTCACGCGAGAGTCGCGGCAATGCGGATCAACATGCTGACGGCGGCCGAGCGGCGCGTATGGAGGGCCTTCCCCAAGGGCGAGGCCGTGGACTTCCGGACGGCCGGGGACCCGGATCCCGAGCCCGGCCGCCACTGGGGGCCGGAACGCAGTGTGCGGGCCGAGGTGGTGCGCGCCGTACTGCTCGGCGGGGCGCGGGAGGACGGCGAGATATCCGCGCTGCGGCTGATGGGGGCCCGTATCACGGGGTGGCTCAACCTGCGCTACGCGACGGTCGATTGCCCGGTCAGCCTCGGTGACTGCTACCTGGACGACGTGCCCAATCTGTACGGGGCCCAGGTCCGGCAGCTCAATCTCAGCGGGTCGGTGCTGCCCGGAATGACGGCGGCGACACTGCGGGTCGACGGTGTGCTGCGGCTCACCGACTGTCGCGTCACGGGTCCGGTCCGGCTCGGGGCGGCGCAGATCTCCGGGGCCGTGTTTCTCGACCGGGCTCGGTTCATCGCGGCGGCGCCCGATTCCGGACCGGACGGCGGCCCCGAGGCCGGTCCGGAGCCGGCCCCCGACCCCGAGCCGTTGCTCCAGCTCAACCACGCCACCGTCGGCGACGACCTGTGGGCGCCCGGCCTGCGGGTGGACGGCACACTGCGGCTCGGCGGAGCAGCCGTCACCGGGTCCATCAGTCTGGACGACGCCGTACTGACCGCCCCCGGCCGCACGGCCCTCGACGCCGAGACGCTCAGCGTCGGGACGGACCTCAGCGCAAAGCGGGTACGCGTCCGGGGCCGGGTCAATCTGCGCGGAGCCCGGATACCCGGTCAACTCAACCTGGCGTACGCCCGGTTGTCGCATCCCGGTGGGGTGGCCCTGCGTGCCAGCAGTTGTGTGGTCGGTGAGCTGTGGCTGCGCGAGGCGGCGCCCATCGAGGGCTCGGTCAATCTGCGGCGCTCCCAGATCGAGCTGCTGCACGTGCCGCCGGAGGTCTGGTCCGGGGGCGTTCGGCTCAACGGTCTGACGTACGGGACGCTCGCCCCGCACGAGCCGGCCGGCCGGCGGCTGGCCGTCCTCGAACGGGACGGCGACGACTATGTGCCGTACGCCTACGAGCAGTTGACCGCCTCGTACCGAAGGATCGGCGACGACGACGCGGCCCGGACCGTACAGCTCGCGAAGCAGCGGAGGCAGCGCAGGGGGCTCGCCTGGTACGCGCGGCTCTGGGGGCATGTCCAGGACATCACCGTCGGCTACGGCTTCCGGCCGATGCGGGCCGTGACCTGGATGCTGTCGCTGCTGCTGGTGGCCTCGGTCGCGTACGCCGTCCGTGAACCCCGCCCGCTGAAGGCCGACGAGTCCCCGGACTTCAATCCCGTCTTCTACAGCCTCGACCTGCTGCTGCCGATCATCGACTTCGGGCAGGAGCGGGCCTTCACCCCGGAGGGCGGCTGGTATCAGGGGCTCTCGTACGTGCTGATCATCACCGGCTGGATCCTGGCCACGACGGTCGTCGCCGGTGTGACCCGCGCGGTCAGCCGTCAGTGAGCGGGGCGGAGACGGAAACGTGGGGCGGGGCTTGTGCGGGGACGGGGGCGGGGACGCGCGCGCGGCGCGGGCGTGATCGAATCGGATCGAATTCGATCGAACCGGAGACTCGGGAAGAGGGCGGACAGGTGACGGAGGCAGCAGCCCACGGGCCGGTGGCCGGCGGCGCGGGCACCAACTGGGCCGGGAACATCGTCTTCTCGGCCGACCGGGTGCACCGCCCGGCCACGCTCGACGAGCTGCGGGCGCTCGTCGCGAGCAGCCCGCGCGTACGGGCGCTGGGCAGCGGACACTCGTTCAACCGCATCGCCGACACCGACGGCGCCCTCCTCTCGCTCGCCGGGCTGCCCCGGACCGTGGACGTCGACACGGCGGCCGGTACGGTGCGCGTCGCGGGCGGCGTACGGTACGCGGAACTCGCCCGGAAGGTGGACGAGCAGGGGCTGGCCCTGCACACCATGGCGTCCCTCCCGCACATCTCGGTGGCCGGGTCGGTCGCCACCGGGACGCACGGTTCCGGCGACACATCCGGTTCGCTCGCGACCGCCGTACGCGCGGTGGAGATGGTCACCGCGGACGGCGACTCGCTGACGCTGGAACGCGAGAGGGACGGTGAGCGCTTCGCCGGTTCGGTGGTGGCGCTCGGCGCGCTGGGCGTGGTCACCTCGCTGACCCTGGATCTCGTTCCGGCCTTCGACGTACGGCAGTTCGTCCGCACCGGGCTGCCCCTGGACGTGCTGGAGGAGCACTTCGACGCGATCACCTCGGCGGCGTACAGCGTGAGCCTGTTCACCGACTGGCACGCCCCGCGCTTCGGGCAGGTCTGGCTCAAGCACCGCGTCGACCCCGTGTCGGGCCCGGCCGAGCCGGACTTCCCCTGGGGCGTCCCGGCCACCGTGGCCATGCACCCCGTGCCCGGCATGCCCGCGACACACTGCACCGAGCAGCACGGTGTGCCGGGGCCCTGGCACGCCCGGCTGCCGCACTTCCGGGCCGAGTTCACCCCGAGCAACGGGGAGGAGCTCCAGTCCGAGTATTTGGTCCCGCGTCGGCACGCCGTCGCGGCGCTGCGGGCGCTGGCCGCGCTGGGGCCGGTGATGGCTCCCGTGCTCCAGGTCTGCGAGGTGCGCACCGTGGCCGCCGACG
Source organism: Streptomyces sp. NBC_01716 (assembly GCF_036248275.1). Lineage (NCBI taxonomy): Bacteria > Bacillati > Actinomycetota > Actinomycetes > Kitasatosporales > Streptomycetaceae > Streptomyces > Streptomyces sp. NBC_01716. The sequence continues at coordinate 1,395,362 of NZ_CP109181.1, forward strand.
GGCTGTGGCTGAGCCCGGCCGAGGGTCGGGACACGGTCGCGCTGCACTTCACCTGGGTCAAGGACACGGTGTCGGTCGTGCCGGTGATCGCGCGTCTGGAGGCGGCGCTGGAGGGGCTCGACGCACGGCCGCACTGGGGCAAGGTGTTCACCATGGGGCCGGCGGAGCTGCGTGGCCGCTATCCCCGGATGGCGGACTTCCTTCAGCTGCGGGACTCCCTGGACCCGGCGGGCACGTTCACGAACAGCTTCCTGCGGCGCCTTCTGTACGAAGGCTGACCCGGAAGGACTCCCCCGGCGCGTGTCCGGAAGACCGTCGGGCCGTGGCCGGAACAGGGTCATTTCGCCGACTCCGCTGCGCGATGCCTCGCCGGAAGGACCGGCCGGTGGTATCTACAACATGGCCGCCACTCACCCCCCGCACCTCCCGTCACAGACGCACGCACCACCGCACACCTGACGCGCACCCCCCATTCCTCGGCGGCCCCTCAGGAAGGACCCGTCTTGCGAAGAACTGCCTCACGCCGTGCGCAAGCTCTCCTCAGCCTTCTGGTGTTCGCCGTCACGGCGACCCTCATGACGCTCACCCAGACCGCCGCGAACGCGGCGACCGCCGCACCCGCCGAGTCCAACGGCGGAGTCCGGATCATGCCGCTCGGCGACTCGATCACCGACGGATTCAACGTCCCCGGCGGCTACCGCGTCAACCTCTGGCAGCATCTCGCCACCGGTGGCTACACCGTCGACTTCGTCGGTTCTCAGTTCAACGGCCCGCCGGAGCTGGGCGACCACGACCACCAGGGTCACTCGGGCTGGCGTATCGACCAGCTCCGTTCGAACATCGACGGCTGGCTGGCCGCCAGTGACCCGCGCACGATCATGCTCCAGATCGGCACGAACGACGTCAACCAGAACTACGACGTGGCGAACGCCCCGGCCCGGCTCTCCGATCTCATCGACCGCATCCTCCAACAGAAGCCGCAGATCGAGCTGTTCGTCGCGACGATCACGCCCGAGACGAACCCCGACCTCGAAGCCCGGGTCAAGACGTTCAACGCGGCGCTGCCCGGCATCGTCAGCGGCAAGGGCCCCCGCGTCCATCTGGTTGACATGTACAAGGCATTGACGGTGGCCGACCTCGCCGACGGCGTCCACCCCAACGCCGCGGGCTACGCCAAGATGGCGACTGTCTGGTACAACGCGCTGCGCTCGGTGCCCGCCAGCCTCGTCCCGCTCGCCGGCGCCGGCCGGGGCACGCTCGTCAACGCGCAGTCGGACCGCTGTCTCGACGTCGACGGGGCCGTGGCGACCGCGGGCACGCCGACGATCGTCTACGACTGCCACCGCAAGGCCAACCAGCAGTGGACCCGTACGGCCTCCGACGAACTGCGCGTGTACGGCGACCGCTGCCTGGACGCGAAGGGCGCCGGCACCGCCGACGGCACGCCCGTCATCATCTGGGACTGCCACGGCACGGCCAACCAGCAGTGGCGCGTCAACGCGGACGGCACCGTCGTCGGCGTCGCCTCGGGCAAGTGCCTGACACCGGCGGCCGGCGGAACGGTCAACGGAACGAAGCTCGAACTCCGCACCTGCGACGGCGCCCCCGGCCAGCGCTGGACCATGGCCGCGTAGTTCGCGGGGTCCACCACCCCGGACCGGCCGGGGTCCACGACCCGGCACCGACCGACCCCGAGATCGCCGGGCGCGCCGGAAACGGCCGCCCGGCGATGTCGTACCCCCGTGGAATCATGTCGCTCGACCGGATGTGGTGGACAAGCGGCGGACAGCGAGAGGCGTCATGGGCGACGGAGCGGGGCGTGAGCGGAGGCCGGTGCCGGTGGGCGGCGGCGCGCGCGCCGTGCTCGACCGGGCCGACAGGCTTCTCGCCACGGCACGCCGGGTGGCCGCCGACCACGCCGAGGTACGGGACGGTGTCCTCAAGGCGGTCGCCCCGCTGCGCGACGCGCTGGTCCGCCGGGAGTTGGCGGGCATCCCCCTCTCCCGGCTCGCCGATGTCACCGAGGGCAGGCTCCGGCTGGGCGCGCTCGAACAGGCCGGGTACACGGACGTCGGGAAGGTGCTCGACGCGACGGCGTACGAGCTCCGCCACATCCCCGGCATCGGCACGCAGAGCGCCGGTCACGCCATCGCCGCCGCGCGGCAGCTCGCGGAGGCGATGGCGGAGCACGTAGCGGTCCGGCTGGACGCCGACGACATCGGCGATCCCCATGCCACCGCCCTGGTCGTCGCGCTGAACCGGATGGTGAACGCGGGCCCGGACATGCCCCGCGCCCTCGCGGCGGCGGCCCGGACCGACGCGGACCTCGCCCCGCTGCTGCCACCGGCACGCCCGGCCGGGGACCGGCTGCGCATGCTGTTCTCCGGAAAGCGGCGCCGGCAACAGGCCCAGCGGGCGGTCCAGTTGGTCGACGCCTTCCTCGATGACGCCGCCGCGGGCGAAGTGCCGCTCCTGCTCGCCCAGGCGGCCACGGATCTGCTGCGGCCCGCCGTCTCGGCGGACGAGGCATGGCTCGACTTCCAGATCCGCCCCGCCGACTATCTGGTCCTCCTCGCCGAACTCTCCGAAGCCACCGCGGACATGGACGCGGCCGAGGGTTTTCTGCCCGGCGACATCTCCGAACGTGTCCGTACGCAGCGGCTGGACGACACCCACCGGCGGGTGTCGCTGCGCGGCTACCAGGCGTTCGGGGCCAGGTTCGCGCTGGCCCAGCACCGGGTGATCCTGGGCGACGAGATGGGTCTGGGCAAGACCATCCAGGCCATCGCCGCGCTCGCGCACCTCAAGTCCGAGGGCCGTACGCACTTCCTGGTGGTCTGCCCGGCCAGCGTCGTCATCAACTGGATCCGGGAGATCGAGTCCCGCAGCACACTGCGCGCGTACCGGGTGCACGGCCAGGACCGGACGGTGGCCCTCGGGCAGTGGACGCGGCACGGGGACGTCGCGGTGACGACGTACGACGTGCTCGGCTCGCTCGCCGTGCCGGACGACGTGCGGGTCGGCATGCTCGTCGTGGACGAGGCGCACTATGTGAAGAACCCCGAGACCCGGCGCTCCCGGACCGTACGGAGCTGGGCGGAGCGCGCCGGGCATGTCCTGTTCCTGACCGGGACGCCCATGGAGAACCGGGTCGAGGAGTTCCGCAGTCTGGTGCGCCATCTGCAGCCCGCGCTCCTTCCCGCCATCCGTCACGGCGACGCGGTCATCGGCTCCGAGGCCTTCCGCAGGGCCGTCGCTCCCGCGTATCTGCGCCGTAATCAGCAGGACGTCCTCACCGAGTTGCCGGAGCTGCAACAGGTGGACGAGTGGGAGGAGTTCAGCCCCGCAGCGCGCGCCGCCTACCGGCAGGCGGTCGCGGCCGGGAACTTCATGGCCATGCGCCGGGCGGCGTACGCCGATCCCGCCACGTCCGCCAAGCTCAGGCGGCTGCGCGAACTCGTAGGCGAGGCCGCTTCGAACGGTCTGAAGGTGGTCGTCTTCTCCTTCTTCCACGATGTTCTGACGGCCGCCGAGGAGGCGCTCGGCCCGGCCTCCGGCGCCGGCGCGCACGCGCGTACCGTCTTCGGTCCGCTCACCGGCCGGGTGCCCGCCGCCCGGCGGCAGGAGTGGGTGGACGGCTTCGCCGAGGCGTCCGGACACGCCGTTCTGCTGAGCCAGATCCAGTCGGGCGGCACCGGTCTCAATCTCCAGGCCGCGTCCGTGGTCATCCTGTGCGAGCCACAGGTCAAGCCCACGCTGGAGACCCAGGCCATCGCCCGCGCGCACCGGATGGGGCAGATACGCCATGTCCAGGTCCACCGGCTGCTGACCGCCGACAGTGTCGACCAGCGCGTACTGCGCCTGCTGGGGACGAAGAAGCGTCTCTTCGACGCCTACGCCCGCCACAGCGATGTCGCGGAGTCGACGCCCGACGCGGTCGACATCTCGGAGCAGTCGCTGGCCCGGCGGATCGTCGCGGAGGAGCAGGAGCGGATGGCGCTTCTGCCGGGCCCCGCCGCTCCCGCGACCCCGGCCGTCTGACGACCCGTCGGGCGGCCGGTGGCCCGTGTGTTACCTGTGCGAAAACCGTTGACAAGCCATGGGCATGATTGCAACCTGTGAATCGCAAAAAAGTAAGCAAGTGGCTCAATTTCTTAAGGCTCGTCTCGCAACTTCATAGCAGCTCACCATCTGCTCCCTCGTTCCAACCGAACAGAGGACCATATGAGACAGAAGCAGCTCAGACCCGGACAGCTCCGCCGACGCCTGATCGCCGGCCTCGTCATGGCCGGCCTGTTCGTCGCCGGGCTCACCCCCCTCTCGGCCGCCGCGGCCGAGCGCCCCGACCAGGCGGCCGGCAAGAGCGTGTCGGCGAGCGGGTCCGAGGGGAACCACCCGGCCTCCAACGTCACCGACGGCAGTCAGGCGTCGTACTGGGAAGGACCGGACAACGCGTTCCCGCAGACGCTCCGGGTCGACCTCGGCGCGAACGTCGCCGTCGACCAGGTGGTGCTCAAGCTCCCGACGACCTGGGAGGCCCGCACCCAGGCCCTCGGCGTCCAGGGCAGCACCGACGGGAACACCTACAGCACTCTCTCCGCCTCGCAGGGGCGGCTGTTCACCCCCGCGTCGGGGAACACCGTCACCATCGACTTCCCTTCCACCGGCGTCCGTTACGTACGGCTGAACATCACCGGCAACACGGGCTGGCCGGCGGCGCAGATATCCGAGTTCGGGATCTACGGCCCCGCGGGCGGGGACCCCGACCCGGACCCCGGTGACGACGGCACCGACCTGGCACGCGGCAAGGCGATCGAGGCGTCGTCGACGATCCACAACTTCGTCGCGGCCAACGCCAACGACGGCAGCGTCAACACCTACTGGGAGTCCACGGGCCACCCATCGACCCTGACGGTCAAGCTCGGGGCGGACGCCGACATCACCTCCGTCGTGGTCAAGCTCAACCCCGACGCGGCGTGGGGCGCCCGGACCCAGAACATCCAGGTGCTCGGCCGCGCCCAGGGCGCCGCCGGGTTCACCTCGCTCAAGGCGCGCGCCGACTACGGCTTCAACCCGGCGACGAACCAGAACTCGGTACGCATCCCGGTCACCGGGCGCGTCGCCGACGTACAGCTCCAGTTCTTCTCCAACACCGGCGCTCAGGGCGGCCAGGTCGCCGAACTCCAGGTCGTCGGGAGCCCCGCGCCCAACCCCGACCTCACCGTCACCGGGCTCTCCTGGTCCCCCACCGCCCCGGTGGAGACCGACACGACCACCGTGAGCGCGACGGTGCGCAACGCCGGGACGGCCGCGTCCGGCCCGACGACCGTGAACGTCGGCATCGGCGGAGTGGTCGCCGGCAGCGCCTCCGTCGGCGGCCTCGCCGCGGGTGCCTCGCAGACCGTCCAGGTCGCCGCGGGCAAGCGCGCCGAAGGCACCTACAAGGTGACGGCCGTGGTGGACCCGACCGACACGATCGTCGAGCAGGACAACGACAACAACAGCTTCACCGCGGCCGGTTCACTGGTCGTGGGTCAGGCCCCCGGGCCCGACCTCCAGGTGCTGAGCGTCAATTCGACGCCACAGAACCCCGCCGTCGGCACCTCGGTCCAGTTCAGCGTGGCGGTGCGGAACCGAGGGACGACCGCGAGCGGTGCCACCACGGTCACCCGGGTGGCGGTGGGCGGCACGACGCTGAACACCAACACCCCCTCGATCGCGGCCGGCGCGACGACCAATGTGAGTGTCAACGGCAGTTGGACCGCCACCAGCGGCGGCGCCAACATCGTGGCCACCGCGGACGCGACCGATGTGGTGACGGAGACCAACGAGACCAACAACTCGTTCTCCCGCTCGATCGTGGTCGGGCGCGGGGCGGCGGTCCCGTACGTCGAGTACGAGGCGGAGGCCGGGCGTTACCAGGGCACCCTGGTGGAGGCCGACGCGGTACGCACCTTCGGGCACACCAACTTCGGCTCCGAGTCCTCGGGCCGTAAGTCGGTACGCCTCACCAGCACAGGCCAGTTCGTGGAGTTCACCTCCACCAACCCCGCCAACTCGATCGTGGTGCGCAACTCGATCCCCGACGCCCCGAACGGCGGCGGCACCGAGGCCACGATCAGCCTGTACGCCGACGACACCTTCGTGAAGAAGCTGAACCTCTCCTCGAAGCACAGCTGGCTGTACGGCGACACGGACGGCCCCGAGGCCCTGACGAACACGCCCCAGGCGGATGCCCGGCGGCTCTTCGACGAGGCCAACTCGCTGCTGTCCACGACCTATCCGGCGGGCACCAAGTTCAAGCTCCAGCGCGACGCCGGTGACAGCGCGCCCTTCTACTACATCGACCTGATCGACCTGGAGCAGGTCGCGCCCCCGGCGGCCAAGCCCGCCGAGTGCACCTCGATCACGGAGTACGGCGCGGTCCCGGGCGACGGCAACGACGACACGGCCGCCATCCAGGCGGCGGTCACCGCCGACCAGAACGGTGCCATCGCGTGTGTCTGGATCCCGGCGGGCCAGTGGCGCCAGGAACAGAAGATCCTGACCGACGACCCGCAGAACCAGGGCCAGTACAACCAGATCGGCATCAAGAACGTCACCATCCGCGGCGCGGGTATGTGGCACTCACAGCTCTACACCCTGACCGAGCCACAGAACGCGGGCGGGATCAACCATCCGCACGAGGGCAACTTCGGCTTCGACATCGACGACAACACCCAGATCTCCGACATCGCCATCTTCGGCTCCGGCCGGATCCGCGGCGGCGGGGGAGCCGAGGGCGGAGTCGGCCTCAACGGCCGGTTCGGCAAGAACACGAAGATCAGAGACGTCTGGATCGAGCACGCCAACGTCGGTGTCTGGGTCGGCCGCGACTACGACAACATCCCGGCGCTCTGGGGCCCCGCCGACGGCCTTGAGTTCACCGGTATGCGCATCCGGAACACGTACGCCGACGGGATCAACTTCACCAACGGCACGCGGAACTCCAAGGTGTTCAACTCCTCGTTCCGCACGACCGGTGACGACTCCCTGGCGGTCTGGGCCAACCGGTACGTCAAGGACACCTCCGTCGACATCGCGCACGACAACTCGTTCACCAACAACACGATCCAGCTGCCCTGGCGCGCGACCGGCATCGCGGTCTACGGCGGCTACGGCAACAAGATCGAGAACAACATCGTCTCCGACACGGCGAACTACCCGGGCATCATGCTGGCGACCGACCACGATCCGCTGCCCTTCTCCGGGCAGACCCTGATCGCCAACAACGCGCTCCACCGCACGGGCGGTGCCTTCTGGAACGAGGACCAGGAGTTCGGTGCCATCACCCTGTTCGCGGCGAGCCGGGACATCCCCGGTGTCACGATCAGGGACACGGACATCTACGACTCCACGTATGACGGCATCCAGTTCAAGACGGGCGGCGGCACCATGCCGGGCGTCGTGATCAACAACGTCAGGATCGACAAATCCAACAACGGCGCGGGCATCCTGGCCATGAGCGGGGCCAGGGGCAGCGCGACGCTGTCCGACGTCACGATCACCAACTCGGCGGACGGCGACATCGTCACCCAGCCGGGCTCGGGCTTCGTGATCACCGGCGGCCCGACGCCGCCGCTCGCACCGGGGAAACTGACGGGCGGTGGCCGACGGTGACCACCGTGTAAGGCCGGAAGGCGACAGGTGCGGACCGAGGACCGCCTCGGTCCGTACCAGTCGTGCCCGACACGTTCCGGACTCCCTCCGGCGCACCGCACGTTCCCTTCTCGCCACCGGCCACGGGCACGCTCCCTGAGTGCAGACCCCGGGCGACGAATCACACATACGCAAATGCCGGCTACTGGGGCTCGCCGGTTCCACGGCCGTGGCCGTCGGCGGCGCGAGTGCCGGTGCGCTGCCGGTCGACGACGCCTTCGCGCCGTCGTCCGAAGCGGCGGCGGTCGGACTCTTCGGCGCCTACTTCGGGCTCGTGCTGCTCGTCGCGGCCTGGGCCTGGCTGGGCCGCGCCGTGCGCGGAGGGCGCCCGCCCGGTGCGCGCGGCATGGTGGTCACGCTCGCGGTGTGGGCCGCGCCGCTGGTGATCGCCCCGCCGCTGTTCAGCCGCGACGTGTACAGCTATCTGGCGCAGGGCGCGATGGTGGAGGCCCAGATCGACGTCTACACCCATGGCCCCGACCAGCTCGGCGGTCCGCTCGCCGCGCAGGTCTCGCCCATGTGGCAGGACACGCCCACCCCGTACGGTCCGCTGTTCCTGTCGTTCGCTTCGCTGATCGCGCGCGCCTCACGGGCGGAACTGCCGGCCGGGGTGTTCGGCATGCGGCTGGTCGCGCTGCTGGGCGTTGGCCTGATGGTGCTGTCACTGGTGCAGCTCGCCCGCCGCAGCGGAACCGACCCGGGTGCCGCGCTGTGGCTGGGGGCGCTCAATCCGCTGCTCCTGCTGCATCTGGTGGCCGGCGCGCACAACGACGCCGTGATGCTGGGTCTGCTCGGCATGGGGCTGGTGGCCGCGAAGGGCCGCTTCCCGGTGCTCGGCGCGGTCCTGATGACTCTCGCCGCGCTGGTCAAGGCGCCTGCCGCGCTGGGGCTGCTGGCCGTCGCCGCGTTCTGGGCCGGCGGGCTGACCGGCCGCTGCCGATGGCTCAGAGCGGCGTCCGCGTCCGCCGGGGTCGCCCTGGCGACGACCGCCGCGGTGACCGCGGTCACCGGCACCGGCTACGGCTGGATCGGCGCCCTCAACACCCCGGTTTCCCAGCACAATTGGGCCCTCACCTCCCTTCTCGGCCGGATGACCGCCTCCGCGCTGCGGAGCGCGGGCAGCGACCTGGCACCGTTCGCCATCGACGCCTGGCGCGCGGCGGGTCTGGCGGCGACGGCCGTCGCCGTACTGGTGGTGTGGCTGCGCCGCCCCCGGCACAGCCCCGTGTACGCGCTGGGCCTCAGCCTGATCGCGGTCGCCGTTCTGGGCCCGGCGATCCGCCCCTGGTACGTGCTGTGGGGCCTGTTCCCGCTGGCTGCCGCGGCCCCGCCGGGACCGGCGCGCCGGGTGGTGGCCGTCGCCAGCGGGGTGCTCGCGCTGGCCCAGCTGCCCAGCGGACTCGCCGCGGACGGCCTTCAGTTGGCGCTCGCGATCTGCGGCGGAGTGTTCGCGCTGGTCGCGCTCTGGTGGGCCCGCGAGATGTCGGGCGACCAAGTGACGCTGACCGCACGGGAACCGGGGAGAGTGGCATGACGGACCTGAGCATGACGGAGCGGTGGTCCACGGGCTGGCGGCCCATGTCGCGGCGCCGCAGATATCTGCTCCTGGGCGTGCTGTGCGCGGTCGTGACGGCTTTCGTCGCGACCGTCCCGTACCACCGGGACTGGTTCGACCTGTGGGTCTACTACGACGCGGTGAACCACTGGACCGGTGCCGAGGGCGGGGTGCGGGGCGCCGGGCTCTACGACTACCGGGTGCCGGGCCAGTCGTACGGGTTCACGTACCCGCCCTTCGCGGCCCTGTGCGTGCTGCCGCTGTCGCTGTTCAGCTGGCCCGTCGCGCTGACCGCGGGTGTCGCGGCGAATCTCGGCGCCCTGGCCCTGATCCTGCGCCGGCTCGCCGAACCGGTGATCCGCCGGCACGGCCTGGACCGGTGGACCGCGTACACCCTGATCCTGTGCATGCTCGCCCTGCTGGAACCGGTCTACGACAGCATCAGCTTCGGTCAGGTCAACCTCCTGCTGCTGGCCCTCGTCCTCACCGACGCCCGTCTGCTGTCCACCGGCAGCCGCTGGGCGGGTGTCGGCATCGGGCTCGCCGCGGCGGTCAAGCTCACCCCCGCGATCTTCATCGGCTACCTCGTGGTCACCCGCCGCTGGCGGGCCGCCGGCACGGCCGCCGCCGTCGCCGTGGGCGCGACCCTGCTCGCCCTGTGGCTCGCACCGGATGCCTCGCACGCGTACTGGACGTCGGCCCTCTGGGACACGAGCCGCATCGGCGACCTGAGTTACGTCTCCAACCAGTCCTGGCAGGGCGTCCTCGCCCGGCTCTCGGCGCCGGCCGAACCCGAGCGGCTGTGGTGGGCCTGCGGCGTCCTCGCCGTCGTCGGCGCCTGGGCGTACCGGGTGGACAAGGCCAGAGCGGTGGGCGACGTGCGCGGCGGCATCGCGCTGACCGGCGCCGCCGCGTGCCTCGTCAGCCCGGTCACCTGGGTGCACCACCTGGTCTGGCTGCTCCCGGCGCTCGCGGTCCTCGCCGACCGGGCCCTCGAACCGCCGCGCCGGGGCCGCCCGTTGATCGCGGCGGTCTCGGTGTACGTGATCCTGTGCAGCTACGTCGTCTGGCTGTGGCGCTTCGACGTGGGCGGCGTCGACGGCTTCGTCGGGAGCAACATGTTCGTCTGGACGGAGCTCGCCCTGCTCCTGACGCTGCCCGTCCGGCCGCCGTACCCGGCGCTCAGAGAACCTTCCGGCGGACCAGCACGGCCAGCACCAGAGCGCCGGGGAGCAGCGGCAGCCACACCGTGACGATGCGGAATCCGAGGACGGCGGCGGTCGCCACGGAGACCGGGGAGCCCGCGCCGACGAGCGCGATGAGCAGCGCCGCCTCGACGGAGCCGACTCCGCCGGGGGTCGGCACGATCCCGGCGACGATGCTGGCGGCCAGGTAGGCGATCATGATGTCGACGGTGGGCACCGGCATCTGGAGCGCGCGGGCCACCGTGACCATGACGGCGGCCTGGAGCGCGGGGAAGGCCAGTGCCCCGGTCCACAGGGCGATCACCCGGGCGGGCCTGGTGTGCAGGGCGCGCGCGTCGGTCAGCGCGGTCCGCAGGAAGTCGTGGACGAAGCCGCGCAGCGGCCGTACCGACCAGAGCACCAGCGCCGCCAGTGTGAGCGCGCCGACCAGGAGGAGCAGCGCCGGCAGCCCGTACTCCGCCGGCAGCAGTCCGCCCAGCGGGATGGACCCCGGGTAGAGGGCCATGAGCGTGAGCAGCAGGGTGTAGCGGCCGATCGGCTGGGCCAGCGAGTAGAGGGCGAGCGCGGCGAAGGCCCGCGCGGTGGGTATCCCGCAGCCCTGGAGGAAACGCAGCGTCACCATGTGCGCGCCGAGCCCGGCGGGGAGCAGATGGTTCGCGGACCCGGCCGCGACCTGGGAGGCCAGGAGCCGCCCGGCGGGCAGCGATTCCATGACGGTGCCCTGCCTCAGCAGACAGACGGGTATCCAGCACGCCCCGGTCACAACGACCGCGGCCAGCAGCCAGTTCCGGTCCGCGCCGCGCAGCTCCTCGATGCCCGAGAGGATCACCGGCCAGTTCCCGGCCACCCAGGCGGCCACGAGGACGAGCGGAACGAGACAGACCAACTGCCGCAGCGGCACGCGCCGCAGTACGGAGGGCAGGGTCATCGACACGGCGCAGCCGTCCTTCCATGACGCGCCAAGGCGCGCGAGAGCGGGGGGTTCCCTCTAGGAATCCCCGCTCCACGCGACCTTGCGGTGTCATCCGCCCGTCGGCCGGTGGAACGGCCCGAGCCATGTACTGGTTCCGGCCACAGGCGCGCGAGCTGCCGCGCTGCCCCTGGTGGGGTCTCAGCCGGCGGGTGGTTCACATGACTCGCTGCCCTGTGCCGGTGCTCCGGTCCGTGAGGGCGCTGTACAGGCCGCGCGCGTAACGCAGATTTTACCGGACGGATCGTACGGCATTCGGGCCCGGTGCGACGGCGCTCCGTACGGGCCGGCCCGGGCGCCGCCGAGGGAGTGAACTCCCAGGTGACAGACGGGTGTTGAGCGCTCGGGCGAGCGGGCCCTGTGCCCGCTTCCGAGTCCGGCCGGATGGCTGGAACAGTGCCCTGCGAATCCTCGCCGATTCAAGAACTTCGTAATCGACCGTTGACCGCACCCTTGTTACTCACTTAGCGTCCTGCCCACCCCAGTGGAAGCCAAGTTCCAATGAATGGAAGTTCAGGTGAAAGCTGTGAACCCGGACGATCCGTCGGCTCTCGACGCCCGATTGACCAATGTCAGCAAGACCTATCCCGGCGGCGAGACCGCGGTGACCAGCATGAACCTCGGCGTCAGGCGCGGTGAGTTCTTCTCGCTCCTGGGGCCGTCGGGATGCGGGAAGTCCACGACACTGCGCATACTCGCCGGTCTCGAACAGCCCACAGAAGGCACCGTCGCCATCGCGGGCAAGGACATGACCGGAGTGCCGCCCAACAAGCGGCCGACCAACCTGATCTTCCAGAAACTGGCACTCTTCCCGCACCTCACCGTGGCCGAAAACATCGCCTTCGGCCCGAAGATCCGCCGCCAGTCACGCGCGGAGATCCGGACGACCGTCACCGACATGCTCGACCTGGTCGACCTCGCGGGTTACGCCACCCGCAAGCCCGCGCAGTTGTCCGGCGGCCAGCAGCAGCGGGTGGCGATCGCCCGCGCCCTGGCCAACAAGCCCGCCGTACTGCTGCTCGACGAACCCCTGGGCGCGCTGGACCTGCGGCTGCGGGTACAGATGCAGCGCGCTCTGAAGCAGATCCAGCAGGAGTCCGGGACCACCTTCGTCTTCGTCACCCACGACCAGACCGAGGCGTTCACCATCTCCGACCGGATCGCCCTGATGAACGGGGGCCGCGTCGAACAGGTCGGCCGGCCCGACGAACTCTACGACCGCCCCGCCACCGAATTCGTCGCCACGTTCCTCGGCGACACCAACATCATCCGCGGCGCCGTCGATGACCGGGTGCTGCGCGCGGACGGCTTCACCTGCCGCACCCCGGGCCCCGGCACGGCGCTGTCGGTCAGGCCGGAGGCCATCGCCATGCGGCCCAGGCTGACCACCGGCTTCGACAATCTCTTCACCGCCCGCGTCACCGACCTCACCTTCCAGGGAGCGAGCATCCGCTTCCAGGTGGCCGTGGCGGACTCCGGGCCCGAACTGGTCGTACAACTCCCCGCCAAGGACGCACGGGGGATCGCCGCGGGGGACGAGGTCGAGATCGGCTGGCCGTCCGACGCCGCCGTCATGCTCGGCGCCGGCAACTAGGGCGTGTTTGAGAAGTCCCGTCTGGCCCACGACGCCTGGCACGCGCGCTCGCCGCGTTGTCGGAGTCATCCAAGTACGTCCAGTACGAGGATGATCCTCCGCCTTGCGATCGCACGCACCAGACGCCGTGGGCCCCGCCCGATGGGCGGACGACGCTACTTCTAAAACACGCCCTAGGGCCTGTCCGGCGGATCTTCGCGGACAGGACCTGGCCGAGCGCGGGCCCACCATCTGAAGTGCCTTGACCACCCAGGGAGAGACCATGCACAGCAACACGGACAGCTCGAATGGGGACAAGGCGGCGGCCGGAGCCACGTCGCCCGCAGGAGAAGGAACAAGCCGTACCCCGGTGTCGCGGCGCTCGCTGCTGGCCGGCGGCGGTGCGGTGGCGGCCGGGCTCTTCCTGGCTGCCTGCGCCTCGAACAAGCAGCCCGGCGCGTCCGCGAGTTCGGGCTCGGGCAAGAAGCTCACCATCACCATGACCCCCTTCGCGGGCGCCGATCTGGGCGTCATGCCGAGAGAGTTCGCCAAGGAGTACCAGGACAAGCACCCCAACGTACAGATCAAGATCGACGACACGCTCAATCTCGCCAAGCAGACCGCCGCCTACCAGGCCGGCCCGCACAAGCCGCTGAACAACCTGGTCTTCTCCAACGGCGGCGCGACGGCCACCGGCAAGGCCACCGGTATGTACCTCAAGCTGGACTACAGCAAGATCCCCAACACCGCCCAACTGCACCCGCAGTTCGTCGAACGCGACCACTGCGGTGTGGTGTTCGGAGCCGACCAGATGGGGCTGGTCCACAACACCAAGACGTATCCCAAGGGCTTCGAGTCCTGGACCGACCTGTGGTCGCCCGACCAGCGCGGAAAGCTCTGTTTCTTCACCGTCCCCTGGTGGGCCATCGGCATGGCCGCCAACCTCAACGGGGGCGGCTGGGACAACATGGATCCGGGCTTCGAGCTGTGGATCGAGCACGCCAAGAACATCCGCACGATCGTGACGGCCAACCCCCAGTTCCTCAACGTCCTGTCCACCAGCGAGGCCCCGCTGACCTCGCACTACCTGGGCACCTCGACCGCCTGGCGCAGCCAGGGCGCGCCGCTGGGCTACAGCCGTCCCACCGAGGGCGCCTTCTTCGACCCGGTCGGCGTGAACATCAACTCCGGCAGCTCCGACGACCAGCTCGAGGTCTGCTACGACATCGTCAACGAGATGCTCCAGCCCAAGTGGAACCAGCGCTGGGTGGACACCTCGATCCAGATTCCCGCCTCCAGCACATCGAAGCTGACCTCGAAGCTCAAGGCCATCCCGGCCATCGCCGCGGGCCCCGACCAGAAGTTCGTGGACGTCGACTGGGACACCGTCGGTAAGAACATGGCCGCCTGGACCGCGCGGTGGAACGAGGAAGTCGTCTCCAAGATCTGACGGCCCAATTCCGACAAGCCAGTTCTGACGACGTCCACCCACGACCGGAAGGACCTGCACGATGGCGGACAACCCTCCAGGCGGCATACGAGAAGCCGCCCCGGTGAGCGGGGCGGCGACGGCCACGGCGGAGCGCCCCGCCCCCGAAGAGCCGGGACCCCGCCGAGGACACCCCAAAACCTTCACCGGCAAGGGCCGCGACCGGCGCACCGCACTGCTGCTGCTCGCCCCCAGTATCGTGCTGCTGCTCGCGGTGTTCGCCTTCGCCATGGAGTCACTCGTCGAGTACTCCCTGCAGGAGTACCAACCCGGTGGCGTCAACACCCCCAACACCTTGGCCACATGGGCCAAAGTCCTCACCAGCTCCTACTACTGGTCGGTGATCTGGCAGACCGTACTCGTCGGTCTGCTGGTCACCGGGATCACCGCGGTCGTCGGCTATCTCACCGCCCTGGCCCTGCACCACACCAAGCGGACCGGCTGGCGCAACGCCGGATACGCGGTGGTCTTCTCCTCGCTGGTCTTCTCCGGCATCGCCAGCGTCTACGCCTGGCAACTGCTGCTCGGCCAGGAGGGTTTCCTCAACTCCGCGCTCGGCCTGTTCGGCATCGGTCCTGTCCACCTGCTGTACGAGCGCAGCGCCGTCGTCATCGCGCTCGTGCACACGCTGCTGCCGCTGATGGTCCTGCCGATCAGCAGCACCTTCCGCCAGATCGACGGCACACTCGCCGACGCGGCCGACGACTTCGGAGCCTCCCGCTGGCGCACCTTCCGTTCCATCACCCTGCCGCTGAGCGCACCGGGGCTCATCGCCGGCTGCCAGCTCACCTTCGCCCTGGCCATCTCCAGCTTCACCGCCCCCAGCCTCCTCGGCGGTGGGCGGATCGCGACCCTGTCCACCAGCATCTACTCCCTGGTCGGCACCACGGACTATCCGGGCGCCTCCGTCTGCGCCCTGGTGCTACTGGTCCTGGCGCTGGTCTCCACCGGAGCGTTCGTACTCCTCCAGCGCCGGTTCGCCGAGGCCGACCAGGGCGGCGTCACGATCAGTCCGTCGCCGCCGAGGGGCATCCGCGGACTCGGGGTGTGGATGGCCGTGCTGTACGCCTTCCAGCTCGTGCCCGCCGCGATCGTCGTGATCAGCTCGCTGTCGTCGGTCTCCTACGGGGTATGGCCGCCGCCCGGCTTCTCCACCCGCTGGTACACCAGCCTCTACCACCAAGACGGCGTCATGGACGCCTTCGTCGGCAGCGTGTGGATCGGTGCCCTGGTCGCCGTGCTCGCCGTACTGCTCGGTTCTGCCGGTGCGGTCGCCCTGGTGCGCTACCGCTTCCGGGGCAGCGGAATCGTCCAGTCGGCGCTGTTCTCACCCGTCGTGGTGCCCAAGATCGCCTTCGGCTTCGCCGTGTTCATGCTGCTCGCCCGGGCGGGCCTGCCCTCCGGTCGCTGGGCCGTGGTCCTCGCGCACACCGTGGCGACCGTGCCGTTCGTGATCGTGCTGCTGTCCGCAGCCCTGACGCGGGCCGACCGCACCCTCGACTACGCGGCGATCGACCTCGGCGCCTCGCCGCTGCGCGCCTTCTTGGGCACGACGCTGCCGCAGATCGCGCCCGCCCTGCTGATCAGCGGAGTCTTCGCCTTCCTCGTCAGCTTCAACGAGATCGACCTGTCGATCTTCCTGCTCAACTCCGACCAGCAGACCCTGCCGGTGTGGATGTACGGCTACCTCAACAACTACCAGGACCCGACGCCCGCCGCCCTGTCCACGATCATGACCGCGCTCTCGGTGCTCGTCGTCGGACTCGGTGCGCTGCTCCTGCGCGTCGTCCAGCGCGGACGCCGACTGGAACTGTGACCGACCGCGGCCCGCGACGACGTACAGGCGACCCCGTACACGCGACCGCCTACCCGTACACCGCCCGACCTCGTACCACCACCAGGGAGACCACCGATGGCTGAGCTGTTCCCACGGCTGCGCCACGTCTGCGACTTGGACGCCGCCTACCTGCGCGAGTACTCAGGACTGCACGACGAGTACGACGGCACGATCGTCGATCTGTCGCCGTCCGGGGTGGCCTCGGCGCTCGCCGCGCTCGGCGGTCCCGCGCTGGACGACGCGCACGACGAAGCACAGCTCGCGGCCACCGAGAACGCCATGCGGACCCGGTTCGGCCGTATCCGCCAGCACCGCTGGGACCCCTGGGTCCATATCGAGGCACTGGACCTGTCGTCGTACGACCGGCCCTACGACGACGGCGCGGTACGCGAGGAGGCCAGGCGCCGCCACCTGCGGCTCTGGCCGGACGCCGTGGACAATGCGATCGAGGCGCTGGACGAACTGTCGTCCTCCGTCGCCGGGATGTTCCTGCCCGCGGCGCGCGGGATGGCCGCCGAGGTCCGTGAGGACGACGGCGAGGACGGTGTCCGCGCACTGGCCGCGCTGGCGCGGCTGACCGCGCACCTCGAATACGCCGCACGCGAGGCCGCTCCGGCCGCCGGCCTCGGCAGGGCCGACCTCACGGCGCTCCTCGGCTGCGAGGACCGCGTTGTGGCGGACCTGGAAGAGCTGGCCGCCATGGCCGACAGCGAGTACGCGCGGATGAGCGACATCCTGGACGATGCCGCAGCCCGCCTCGACCCCGCGGGCGCCGACGATCCGGCCGCTCGGACCCGGCGGCTCAGCGCTCGGGTGCGGGCCGACCACGGCGACTTCCCGCGGATCCTCGCCGACACGCAGGCACAGGTCGCGCTGGCCGCTCGCTTCGTCCGCGAGCGCGATCTGGTGCCGATCGTGGACGAGGCGTGCGTCATCGAACCCAGCCCGCCCGCGCGGAGTTGGGCGGCGGGAAGGGTGAGCTGGACCGCGCCCTGGGAGACACGGGGCCACTCGCTCTTCCATGTGACCGGGCCGTCCCCGCACTGGTCGCTCGACGATCACCGCGCCTGGCTGTCCCGCTTCAACCGGCCCGCGATGGCCGTGATGGCCGTCCACGAGATCGGCCCCGGCCACTGCAGTCACGCTCTGATGATGGGGCAGGTCGACCGGCCGATCCGTAAGACGCTGTGGTCCGAGCTGTTCTTCGAGGGCTGGGCCCACTACGCCGAGGAGATGATGTGGGAGGAGGGCTACCAGGACGACAGCCCCCTCTACCAGTTCGGCATGGCGCAGGAAGCCATGATGCGGGCCGTCCGCGTACAGGCCGCGCTCGGTATCCATACTGGTTCCCTCACCCTCGATGACGCTGTCGCCCTCTTCGAACGCAAGGCGTTCCTGGCGGGTCCCGCCGCGCGGGCCGAGGCGCTGCGCGGCGTCTGGGAGCCGACGTACATCCGTTACACCTGGGGCAAGGTCCTCGTGCGGCGGCTGCGCGACCAGGCGAAGACCGCGTGGGGCAGCGACTTCACCCTGCCGCGCTTCCACCGCGAGCTGATGGCCCTGGGTTCCCCGCCGGTCGGCCTGGTGGCGTCGGCCATGGGCGTCGGCCCGGCACCGGTCCCGCAGTCGGGCCAGGGGAGGGGGTCGGTATGACGGAGGGCCAGTGGCCGGTCGTGGACCTGGCACTCGAACAAGGGCGGAAGACCGCGGCTCACGGCGGCACCGCCATGGTCTCGGCCATGCATCCCGTCGTCGCCGACGCGATGCTGGACGTCCTGCGGCGCGGCGGCAACGCCATGGACGCGGTGCTGACGGCCGTCCCCCTGCAAGGTGTGGTCGAACCGCAGATGACCACGCTGGCCGGTGGAATGTCGGTGCTCCACTACGACGCGGCGCGGCAGACCTACGACTACATCGACGGCGAACTCGACCACACTCGCGACGACCCGCCGGTGTCCGCCACCTGGGACCACTATGTGACGGTGGACGGCGCCCTGGGCGCCTCCTCCGGCCGACGGGTCGCGGTCCCCGGCGCCGTGGCGGGCATGCACCTGGCCATGGAGCGCCACGGCAGCATTCCCTGGGCCGACTACTTCGCACCGGCCGTCGAGGTCGCGGCGGCCGGTTTCCCCATGTACTCCTTCCTGTACGGCGAAGCCTTCGAAGCCGCCGCGGGCCGGTTGTCCGCCCACCCCTCGGGCCGCGCCGAATTCCTGCCGGACGGCCACGTACCGCCGGTCGGGGAGCGGCTGGTCCGCCCGGCGCTGGCCGAGACGATGCGGCGGATCGCCGTGGATGGCCCCGACCACGTCTACCGCGGTGCGTGGGCGTCCCGCTTCGTGACCGCCGTGCGGGAAACCGGCGGTACCGTGACCGTCCGCGACCTCGACGACTACGCGGCGCGCGCGACCCGGCCCGTGCGCCGCGCCTACCGGGGCCACGAGATCGTCGGCGCCCCGCCCCCGTCGTCCGCGGGCGTCCTCATCGCGCTCGTGCTCGGCATCCTGGAGAACTTCGACCTGCCCGCCATGGGCCACTACACGCGCGACGCCGAAGCCCTCGAAGTGCTGCGGCGTGCCATGGCCTTCGCTGAATTCTTCACCGAACGCTTCGTGAAGGACCCGCTGTCCTACGACGTACCGGTGGACGAACTTCTGTCACCCGACTTCGCGGCGTCGCTGGCCGCGCTGATCCGCGGCAACGCCAGGCGCGACCCGGTGCCGGCGAGCAGCGGTACCGTCCGGCCGCCCGGCACGCCGCACACCAACAACACCGACCACGTCGTGGCGGTGGACGGTGCGGGCAACATGGCGTCGCTGACCCACAGCGTCTACGGCACCACCTTCGGCACCGGTCTGGTGGTGGACGGCATCCCCGTCAACAGCGGCAACAGCTTCCCGGGCACCGGCAACGGCGAAGGGCGGCGCGTCCTGTCGCCGTTCCCGCCCACCATGGTCGCCCGCGACGGGGCACCGCACCTCGCCCTCGGGTCACCCGGCCTGTCCGCGCGCGCCACCGCGATCGTGCTGGCCAACCACCTCGGCTACGGCCTCGGCCTGCCCGAGTCGATCGACGCGCCGCGCTTCCAAGGCGCCCAGACCGACCAGCCGTTCACCGTCGAGGCCCGTGTCGATCCGCGGGTACTGGACACGCTCGCCACCCGCTACGGCGCCGACGTACGGCTGACGACCCCGTACTTCTGGCACTTCGGTTCCGTCCACGCGGTGGAAGTCGACGCGGACGGCCACCGCCACGGATACTGCGACCCGCGGCGCCCGGGACGGGCCGCGGGATGGTGACCGCCCCGCCCGAACAGCCGCCCTACGCAACCGACTTGGGACGACAGGAGAGGCACGTACCCATGGCAGAGGACACCGAAGTCCCCGGACCGGCCCCCACCGAGAACACCAAATCACCCAGCTACATGGGGCGCATCCTCAACCTGTTGGAACAGTCCGTGGTCGCCGAAGGCGCGCCGCTGACACTCACCGAACTGGCGGCGGCGGCCCAAGCGCCGTTGTCCACTGTGTCCCGGCTGACGGCCCAACTCGTCGCCTGGGGCTTCCTCAACGAGACCACCACGCACCGCTTCGTGCCCGGCCGACGGCTCGCCGCCATGGCCGCCGCCGTCAGCGAACACCTCTACAGCAACGACCGCCTCCAGCAGGCCACCCGGCTGCTCACCGGAATCACCGGCGAGAGCACGACGGCCGGACGCATCGTCGGGAACAGCATGTTCATCATCGCCCGCACCGAGTCCGAGCAGCCGCTGCGCGCGGTGAACCGGATCGGCGAGTTCATCCCGCCCGACAACTCCGCGCTCGGCAAGGCCATCATGTCCCGCCTGCCGCGCGCCCGGCAGCTCGCGCTGCTGCGCGGCGCCGACGTGGCCGACCCCGAGGCCACGCTGGAGAAGATACTGCCGGAGCTGGAGGAGGCACGGCGGCGCGGCTACGCCGTGGACGAGGAGACCTACAGCGTGGGCCTGCGCTGCCGGGCCGCCGCCGTCATCGGCCCGGACGGTCTGGCGGTCGCCGGTCTTTCCATCAGCGGGCCGGCCGCCCGCTTCACCCTCGACCTCGCCGAAGGAGCCGTTCCCGCGCTGCGCCAGGAGGCGTCCGCGATCGGCGAGATGCGGTGACCTCGGCCGGCCGGGAACACCGTCCCCGGCCCCCGGCACCGATAAGAGCCCGAGCACTGATCCCCGTACCCATTGCCCTACCAGCAAGGAGACACAGCGGATGAGCGACACCACAGCCACCGGGACCCCGGCCGCGCAGCCCGGCCGCACCATCGAGACCGTCCCCGTCACCCGCGTGGACAGCGGGCACGACCTCGCACTGACCGTCCACCGCCTGACCGGCGCCCGGCCAGGACCCACTTTGGTCGCCTTCGGCGGAGTCCACGGCGACGAGGCCATGGGCCCCGAGGAGATACGCAGGTTCGTCTCGTCGGTCGACCCCGCAGAGCTGGCGGGCACGATCGTCGCCGTACCGGTGGCGAACCCGTACGCGTACGCGGCGATGTCCCGCTTCACCCCGCAGGACGGCCTCAACCTCAACCGCATCTTCCCCGGCGACCGCAACGGCTCGGTCACCGAGCAACTGGCCGCCGTGCTCGCCGAGATCATGCTCCAGGCCGACTATTTCGTGGACTTCCACTCCAGCGGCCTGTACTCCACGGTCGAGTACTCGTACATCATGGACGACGGCCGGGAGATGGCCACGTCCTTCGGCGCCGGGCTCCTCTACCACCACGAGCCCTACGAGGGCACCTCCAGCGCGTGGGCCATCAAGAACGGCATCGCCTCGACCGTCTGCGAACTCGGCGGCGGCGGCCAACTGACCGACGCCTTCCTGGACAAGGCCGTACGCCAGGGCCGCAACATGCTCAAGGGCATTGGCATGCTGGCAGGCGCCCCGGAGGCCATCGTCGAGCGGCAGACGGTGATGACCGAACTCGTCACGCTGCGCCCGTCCAAGGGCGGCACGATGATCTCCCACTTCACCCCGGACCGGCTCGGTGAGGTGATCAAGGGCGGCACGGTGCTGGGCGAGGTCGTGGACCCGTACACGTTCGAGACGCTGGAACAGCTCGTCGCGCCCTACGACTCCAACATCCTGGTGCTCAGTCGCGAGGGCTACACCCGCACCGCACCGGGTGACTACGGCTTCATGGTCGGCAACGCCAACACCACGACCACCGTCGACGAGCTGTTCGGCACCTGAGCGCCGGGGGCGCGAGCGAGCAGGCGACCGGCGGACCGGCGTAGCGGAAACGAGGAGCGGCGTACCGGAATGGACATCAGACACGTCCACGTGGTGGACCCCGAGAGCGAACAGGTGCTCAGGGACCGGCGGATCACCCTGGAGGGCGACCGGATCACCGCCGTCGCGGCCGACACTCCCGGCCCACTCGCGCCCGGTGACCTGGACGGCACCGACCTGTACGCGGTCCCCGGATTCATCGACTGCCACGTGCACGTCACCTCGGTGACGGCCGACGAGTGGGCCGACACCGGGATGCCGCCGAGTTACGTCACCGCCCACGCGCTACGGGAACTGCGCGCGATGCTCGAACGCGGCTTCACCACGGTCCGGGACGCGGGCGGCGCGGATGCCGGACTGGCCGACGCCCTGGACGAGGGGCTGGCGCCCGGCCCCCGGCTGTACGTGTGTGGCAAAGCGCTGTCGCAGACCGGGGGACACGGCGACCTGCGGCCCCGAGGCCGGCTCCACGCCGACGACCACCCGGCCGTGCCCGGCATCGGCCGGATCGTCGACGGACCAGACGCGCTGCGCACCGCCGTACGGGAAGCCGTACGGTCCGGGGCGTCGTTCGTGAAACTGATGCTCTCCGGCGGGATCTCCAGCCCCACCGACCGGATCGACACCCCGCAGTACAGCGAGGACGAGATCCGCGCGGCGGTCGACGAGGCGAGGCGGGCGGGCATCTACTGCGCCGGGCACGCCTACACCCCGGAGGCGGTGGCCCGCGCGCTGCGACTGGGCGTACGCACCATCGAGCACGGCAATCTGATCGGCCCTGACGAGGCGCGGCTGTTCGCCGGGCACGACACGTACTACGTGCCGACGCTGGTGACGTACACGGTGCTGGCGGAGGAGGGCCCGCTCCACGGGCTCCCTCCCGCGAGCACCGCCAAGGTCGCGGCCGTGCGTGACAGTGGCCTCACCGCGCTGGCCCACGCCCACGCCGCCGACGCTCCGATCGCCTTCGGCACCGACCTGCTCGGTGCCATGCACGTTCATCAGTCGCGGGAGTTCGCGCTGCGGGCCAGGGTGCAGCCGGGCTGGGCGGTGCTGCGCAGCGCCACCACCACCGGTGCCCGGCTGCTCGGCGCGGCCGGTGAACTCGGTGTGCTCGCCCCCGGCGCCCGCGCCGACATCGTCCTGACCCGCCACAACCCTGCTGTCCACGTCGAGCGGTTGGCGGACCCGGCGCACGAGGTCGCCGCCGTCTTCTCGCGGGGCCGCCTCGCGGTACGCCGCTAGGCCGTGCGGCAACCGCCGGGTATCGCCGGGCCGATCGCCGAATCGGCTGTTCGCCGACCGGAGTTGCGCCGCCCGGCGGCTGCCGCGTGGCAGCACCATCAACAGACAGGGAGCCGTATGAACCACTCACCACACCTCACCAACCCGACCCGCGCGTGCGGGCGTTCGAAGGTCTTCCCTGTCGGCCTGGGCGGCATGCTGCTGTCCATCGAGGGTCGTCCGGACCGCGCGCAGGCCATGGCGACGATCCACACCGCGCTCGACGCCGGAGTGACCCTCATCGACTCCGCCTCCGCGTATCACATCGGCGCCGACGAGGTAGGGCACAACGAGACACTGATCGCCGACGCATTGGACAGTTGGGACGGCGACGCGGCCGGAGTCACGGTGGTGACGAAGGCGGGCCGGGTCCGGCCGGGCGACGGGCGATGGCTCACCGACAGCAGCCCCGACCACCTCGTCCGCTCGGCCACCGCGTCCCGCGACCGGCTCCGCCTCGACCGCATCGAGCTGTTCTTCCTGCACGCCCCTGACCCGGTGGTGCCCTTCGCCGACTCGCTGATCGCGCTGCTCCGGCTGCTCGCGGAGGGGACGGTCACCTCGGTGGGCGTATCCAACGTCACCGTCGCCGAACTCGACCTGGCCCACGAGCTGTTGGGCGAGGCCCTCGTCGCCGTGCAGAACGAGTTCTCGCCCAGCGCCACCCAGCACCGCGCGGTACTGCGCCGCGCGGAAGAACTCGGCCTGGCGTTCCTGGCCTGGCGGCCGTTGGGCACGGTCGGCACGAGGGACGACGAACTGACGGCCGCATTCACCGAGGTAGGCCGCGCCCACGACGTCAGCCCTCAACGCACCGCGCTGTCCTGGCTGTTGTCCACCAGCCCGGTACTCATCCCCATACCGGGCGCCCGCCGCCCCGATACGATCCTCGACTCCGCCCGCGCTGCGGAACTGCGTCTGGGCGACGCCGAAGTGAGCCGACTGGGCGCGGCGGTCGCGAGCCATGCGGAGCTTCAGGAGTGAGGCGGTCCCGTAGTCCTGGCTCGGACGCTGCGGGCGGCAGGGAGAGTGCACACAGAAATAACTCCCAGCACGGACGAATCCGTGCTGGGAGTTCTGTAAAGCCGACCTGGGCGGTCATGTGAACTGCCCATCGTGTCCGAGGGGGGACTTGAACCCCCACGCCCGATAAAGGGCACTAGCACCTCAAGCTAGCGCGTCTGCCATTCCGCCACCCGGACGAGTGGTCGAACCTCGGCGTTTCCGCCGGGCGACGTAATGAACGATACCAGGGCTCAGGGGTGCTCTTCACCCGCATATCCCATGGTCCGGGGCGCGACGGGGGCGGTGCGTGGAGGGTTCGGGCGGCACCGTACGCTCCTGCGGGGCGCGGTGGAGCGTACGGTGCCGGGGGCGCGCCGCACTCAGGCGGCCTTCGGCTCCTGGGAGATCCGGACCGTGTTGCCCGAGGGGTCGCGGAACGCGCAGTCGCGTGGGCCCCAGGGCTGGTCGATGGGCTCCTGGAGCACTTCGGCGCCGGCCGACCGTACCTTCTCGAAGGTCGCGTCGACGTCGTCGGTGCGGAAGACGATCTGGGTCAGGACGCCCTTGGTGAGCAGCTCCTGGAGGGCGTCGCCGTCGGCCTTCGAGCGGCCGGCGTGCGGTTCCGAGAGGACGAGTTCCAGGCCCGGCTGGGTCGGGCTGCCGAGGGTGACCCAGCGGAACCCGCCCGAGGCGACGTCGTTGCGGACCTCCAGGCCGAGCGCGTCACGGTAGAAGGTGAGCGCCTCGTCGGGGTCGTTGACAGTGATGTGCGAGTACTGGAGTGCGATGGTCATGCCCTCAACGCTAGGCCGCGGCTTCGGGACCCGCTTCTCGAATCCTGCTCGGTGTGTGTCTGGTGGGGCGGGTGAGCACCTTCGCCAGACAGGCGGGCATCGCCGTGACGGCACCGTGTTCGCGGGCGGCGTACGCGCTCGGCGTCTCCCCCATGATCTCGGTGAAGCGGGAGCTGAATGAGCCGAGGGACGTACAGCCCACCGTCATGCACGCGTCGGTCACGCTCGTGCCCGCGCGCAGCAGCGCCATCGCGCGCTCGATGCGGCGGGTCATGAGATAGCTGTACGGCGTCTCGCCGTAGGCGGCGCGGAACCGCCGCGAGAAGTGCGCGGGCGACATGAGCGCGTGGCGGGCCATCGTGGGCACGTCGAGGGGACGCGCGTACTCGCGGTCGATCAGATCGCGCGCCCGGCGCAGATGCGCGAGGTCGGCGAGATCCTTCGGGTCCATGCCCGCCACGTTACCACCCCGTGGAAACCATGCCTGACCTGCGAGAACGCACCTTGTATGGGAGGAATCGGCTGAGGAGGGGTTCCGAGCGACCTCAGCCGATTCCGGCTCATGGTGAGGGTGGGATTCGAGGTGGGCGCACCGTCACGGCATCAGGTGGTAGTCCGGGAAGTTGCCCGGCGGGCGCTCCCCGTCGGGGCCGTTCGTGACGGCCTTCACGAGCAGTTCGCCGCCGACGAAGGCGCCCCGCCAGGAGTGCCCGAAGCCGCCGAAGAGCTCGTCGCGGTCGCCGCGGGAACGCGGCCGGCCGTGGCCGACCTTGAACGCGCGGATCTGGGGGGACAGCCTGGCGTACGTCTCCGGGTCGTCGGTCGCCAGTGTCGCGGCCAGCGCCCCGTTGGAGGCGTTCATCGCGGCGAGGAGTTCCGCCTCGGTGTCGACCAGGACGATGGTGTCGACCGGGCCGAAGGGCTCCGCGTGGTGCAGCGGCGAGGACGGCGGCGGGCCCAGCAGCGTCACCGGCGCGAGGTACGCGGAGGTGTCCTGGCCGGGCAGGAAGCGCCCGTCCGCGAGCGATCCGTGGTGGATGGGGACCGCGCCGCGGTCGATGGCCTCGGCGACCTGGTCGTCCAGCTCCTTGACCTTGGCCGCGTTGATGAGCGGGCCGAAGTCGAGTTCGGGAAGCGGGTCGTCGGGGTGCTCGACGGCCAGCGGGTGGCCGAGCCGGATGGAGCGGACGGCGGGCAGATAGGCCCCGAGGAAGTCGGCGAAGAGCGAGCGCTGGACGACGAAGCGCGGGTACGCGGTGCAGCGCTGCTTGCCGTAGTCGAACAGCTTGGGGATGACGGCGGTGAGCGCGTCCCAGTCGGAGTGGTTCCAGACGCCCCAGGTGTTGAGGCCCTCCTGTTCGAGGATGTGGCGCTTGCCGAGGTCGGCGACGGTGGTGGCGATACGCGCGCCGGTGTCGCGGCCTCCTACGAAGGAGACGCAGCCGATCTCCGGGGAGCGGACCAGCGCCTCGGAGAGTTCCCCGCCGCTACCGCTGACCAGGGTGAACGGGAGCCCTTCGCGGACGGCGAGCGCGGCGGCCAGGGTGAGGCAGGCGACACCGCCGTCGGTGGGCGCCTTGGCGATCACCGCGTTGCCGGCGAGCGCCTGCACGAGCATGGCGTGGACCAGCACGGACATGGGGTAGTTCCAGCTGGCGATGTTGGAGACCGGGCCCGGCAGCGGGGTGCGGCCCTCCAGCATGGGTTCGACGCCGTCGACGTACCAGCGCACGCCGTCGATGGCGCGGTCGACGTCGGCCTGGGCGAGCCGCCAGGGCTTGCCGATCTCCCAGACGAGGAGGAGGGCGAGCAGCTCGCGGTGTTCGGTCAGGGCGTCGAGCGTGGCGCCGACGCGGGCGCGGCGCTCGGCGAGCGGGACGTGCCGCCAGGCGCGGTGCTGGTCGAGCGAGGCGCGTACGGCCTGCTGGGCGGCCTCGGCGCCGAGCCGCGGCGGCCCGGCGATGGGGCTGCCGTCGACGGCGCTGTAGGCGGGGAGGGTACGGCCGCCGGACTGCCAGGTGGCATCCCAGAGGTTGAGGACGTGGTCCTCCCGGAAGGCCTCGGGCGCGATGGCGAGGCATTGCTGCCAGGCGTCGGACCACGCGGTGCCCGGCTTGAGGATGAGGGTGGGTGCCATTGAGGGTTCTCCGCTCGTAAAGGGGCGGGGCGCGTGAGCGCGGATGCCGGACGAGGTGCACGGGTCGTCCGGTACGGCGGGTGGTGCGTGGCGCGCGGAACGCGTTCGCGCGTCCTTTTCAGCGGGCCGTCCGATGACCGGTTCGTCCTCGAACGCCGGACGGGCCGGGACGAGTGGATCGCGGCCCGGCCGGTCACCGGGGACACGGCCGTGCCGCCCGGCGGCGGGGACGGTCCGCCGGGGAGACGGGATGTCGCCGGCCCCGGCCGGGACCGGCCCGTCCCGGGGCGTGTCTCAGAAGTCGCCCGTGCGCCCGGGGGACGCCACAAGGCCGCCATGCCCCGCGCAGGGCTTCCGAAACACACCCCGGGTCGCGTCAGGCGCTGACCGCTATGCGGTCGAGCACCAGGCGGGCCGTTTCCGAGGGCGTCGAGCCGACGCGGACTCCGACCGCTTCCAGCGCCTTCTTCTTCGCCTCCGCCGTGCCCGACGAGCCCGAGACGATCGCCCCGGCGTGGCCCATCGTCTTGCCCTCGGGCGCGGTGAAGCCCGCGATGTAGCCGACCACCGGCTTTGTCACATGGTCCGCGATGTACGCCGCCGCACGCTCCTCCGCGTCGCCGCCGATCTCGCCGATGAGCACGATGAGTTCGGTGTCCGGGTCGGCCTCGAACGCGGCCAGGCAGTCGATGTGCGTCGTGCCGACGACGGGGTCTCCCCCGATGCCGACCGCCGACGAGAAGCCGATCTCGCGCAGCTCGTACATCAACTGGTACGTCAGCGTGCCCGACTTGGAGACCAGCCCGATCTTGCCGGGCTTGGTCGCGATGTCCGCCGGGATGATGCCGGCGTTGGACTGTCCGGGGCTGATGAGCCCGGGGCAGTTGGGCCCGATGATCCGGGTGTCGCTCTTCGCGGCGTACGCCTGGAAGGCGACCGCGTCATGGACGGGAATGCCCTCGGTGATCACGACGGCGAGGCCGATCCCCGCGTCGACGGCCTCCAGAACCGCCGCCTTCGCGAACGGCGGCGGCACGAAGACGACGGTGACGTCCGCGCCGGTCGCCGCGATGCCGTCGGCGACGGAGCCGAAGACGGGGACCGCCCGGCCGTCGAAGTCGACGCTCTGGCCCGCCTTGCGCGGGTTGACGCCGCCGACGACATCGGTCCCGGCCTCCAGCATCCTGCGGGTGTGCTTCATGCCCTCGGCACCGGTCATGCCCTGGACGAGGACCTTGCTCTCCTTGGTCAGGAAAATCGCCATGGTCTCTTCTCCCTCTTTCCGTTGTCCGCGTCGCCTGCTGCTGGCAGGCTCATCCGGCGTTCGCGAGTACGGCGGACTGGCGCGCGGCGCCGTCCATGGTCGTGACCTGCTCCACGAGCGGATGCGCACGGTCGGCGAGGATCGCGCGGCCCCGGGCGGCGTTGTTGCCGTCGAGGCGTACGACGAGCGGTTTGGTCAGCCGGACGGTCTCCAGCGCCTGGACGATGCCGTCGGCGACGGCGTCGCAGGCGGTGATCCCGCCGAAGACGTTGACGAACACGGACTTCACGTCGGGGTCGGACAGGATGACGGAGAGTCCGTCGGCCATGACCTGGGCCGAGGCGCCGCCGCCGATGTCGAGGAAGTTGGCGGGGCGGGCGCCGCAGCCGGCGACGACGTCGAGGGTCGACATGACGAGCCCCGCGCCGTTGCCGATGATGCCGACCTCGCCGTCGAGCTTGACGTAGTTGAGGCCCTTGGCGGCGGCTGCCGCCTCCAGCGGGTCGGCGCCCGGGTCCTCCTGGTCGTCGCCCCAACGGCTCTGGCGGAACCGGGCGTTGTCGTCCAGGGTCACTTTTCCGTCAAGTGCCAGGATGCGGCCGTCGGTTGTCCTGACGAGCGGGTTGACCTCGACCAGCAGCGCGTCCTCCTTGATCAGGACCTGCCAGAGCGACTGGAGTACGAAGGCGGTCTCCGGCGGCAGCCCGGCCGCCGCCGCGATCTCCGCCGCCTTGGCCGCGGTGACGCCCTCGGCCGGATCGACCGGGATCCGGGCCACCGCCTCGGGGCGGGTCGCCGCCACCTCCTCGATCTCCATGCCGCCCTCGGCGGACGCGATCGCGAGGAAGGTCCCCGCGGCGCGGTCGAGCACGTAACTGACGTAGAACTCGGTCTCGATGTCCACCGGTTGGGCCAGCATCACCGTGCGGACGGTGTGGCCCTTGATGTCCATCCCGAGGATCTGGCGAGCGGTCAGTTCCGCGGCGGCCGGATCGGCCGCGAGCTTCACCCCGCCGGCCTTGCCCCGGCCTCCGGTCTTCACCTGTGCCTTGACGACGACCCGGCCGCCGAGCCGCTCCGCCGCGAGGGCGGCTTCCCTCGCGAACTCGACGGTTTCGGCCTCCGGCACGGCGATGCCGTACTCCGCGAACAGGTCTCTGGCTTGGTGCTCGTACAGATCCATGCCGGCTCCCACTGCAACAGAAACGAATGAAAGTGCCGCACGCCCCCTGGACACCACCCACCGAATGCGGGATAACAAGCTTCATACAGTATTCGTCGACTGTATGCAATCCATCGCGGGAGCACTCGGGAGCACCCCCAGGAGCACCCCCGGCTCCCCTACGAAGGGACAGGACAACCTCATGCCCGACGACAGCCAGGAACTCATCTCCGGTGGTCATCTGGTCGCCAAGGCACTCAAGGCAGAAGGTGTCGAGGTCATCTACACCCTCTGCGGCGGCCACATCATCGACATCTACGACGGCTGCGTCGACGAGGGCATCGAAGTCGTCGACGTACGTCACGAGCAGGTCGCCGCCCACGCCGCCGACGGTTACGCGCGCATCACCGGCAAGCCCGGCTGCGCCGTCGTCACCGCCGGGCCGGGCACGACCGACGCCGTCACCGGTGTCGCCAACGCGTTCCGTGCCGAGTCACCCATGCTGCTCATCGGCGGCCAGGGCGCACTCACCCAGCACAAGATGGGTTCGCTGCAGGACCTGCCGCACGTGGACATGATGACGCCGATCACCAAGTTCGCGGCGACCGTCCCCGACACGGCCCGCGCGGCCGACATGGTCTCCATGGCCTTCCGGGAGTGCTACAACGGCGCTCCCGGCCCGTCCTTCCTGGAGATTCCGCGCGATGTCCTCGACGCGAAGGTCCCGGCCGACAAAGCACGCGTACCCAAAGCCGGCCAGTACCGGGCCTCGACCCGTTCGGCCGGTGACCCCGCGGCCATCGAGAAGCTCGCCGATCTGCTCGTGCACGCCGAGAAGCCGGCGATCCTGCTCGGCAGCCAGGTGTGGACCACGCGGGCCACCGACGAGGCGATCGAGCTCGTACGGACGCTGAACGTCCCCGCCTACATGAACGGCGCGGGCCGGGGCACCCTGCCTCCCGGCGACCCGCACCACTTCCAGCTCTCGCGCCGCTACGCCTTCACCAACGCCGACCTCATCATCATCGTCGGCACGCCCTTCGACTTCCGGATGGGTTACGGCAAGCGGCTCTCGCCCGACGCGACGGTCGTCCAGATCGACCTCGACTACCGCACCGTCGGCAAGAACCGCGACATCGACCTCGGCATCGTCGGCGACGCCGGCCTCGTCCTGAAGTCGGTCACCGAGGCGGCGAGCGGCCGGATCAACGGCGGCTCGGTCAAGCGCAAGGCATGGCTGGAGGAGCTGCGGGCCGCCGAGCAGACGGCGATCGAGAAGCGGCTGCCCTCGCTCAAGAAGGACAGCTCGCCGATCCACCCCTACCGGCTGGTCAGCGAGATCAACGAATTCCTCACCGAGGACTCGATCTACATCGGCGACGGCGGCGACATCGTCACCTTCTCCGGCCAGGTCGTGCAGCCCAAGTCGCCCGGCCACTGGATGGACCCGGGCCCGCTCGGCACGCTCGGTGTCGGCGTCCCCTTCGTCCTCGCGGCGAAGAAGGCGCGGCCGGACAAGGAGGTCGTGGCGCTCTTCGGTGACGGCGCCTTCTCGCTGACGGGCTGGGACTTCGAGACGCTCGTCCGCTACAACCTGCCGTTCGTGGGCATCGTCGGCAACAACTCGTCGATGAACCAGATCCGTTACGGCCAGAAGGCCAAGTACGGCGACGAGCGCGAGCGGGTCGGCAACACCCTCGGCGACGTCCACTACGACAAGTTCGCCCAGATGCTGGGCGGTTACGGCGAAGAGGTCAGGGATCCGGCCGAGATCGCACCCGCGCTCCAGCGGGCCCGCGAGTCCGGACTGCCGTCGCTGATCAACGTCTGGGTCGACCCCGACGCGTACGCCCCCGGAACCATGAACCAGACCATGTACAAGTAAGGGAGGCCATGATGACCCAGGCTCTCGAAGCCCCGGAGAACTCCCCCGACACACCGAGCACCCAGGCCCTGAGCGGCATCCGTGTCCTCGACATGACGCATGTGCAGTCCGGCCCATCGGCCACCCAGATCCTCGCCTGGCTCGGCGCGGACGTGGTGAAGGTGGAGGCACCGACGGGCGACATCACCCGTAAGCAACTGCGCGACATCCCCGATGTCGACTCGCTGTACTTCACGATGCTCAACTGCAACAAGCGCAGTGTCACGCTCAACACCAAGACCGAGCGCGGCAAGGAGATCCTGACCGAACTCATCCGCCGCTCCGACGTGATGGTCGAGAACTTCGGCCCCGGCGCGGTCGACCGGATGGGATTCACCTGGGAGAAGATCCAGGAGATCAACCCGAAGATCGTGTACGCCTCGATCAAGGGCTTCGGCGAAGGCCCGTACACCAACTTCAAGGCGTACGAGGTCGTCGCGCAGGCGATGGGCGGCTCGATGTCGACCACCGGCTTCGAGGACGGTCCGCCGCTGGCGACCGGCTCGCAGATCGGTGACTCCGGCACCGGCATGCACGCGGTGGCCGCCATCCTGGCCGCGCTCTACCAGCGCACCGCCACCGGGCGCGGGCAGCGCGTGAACGTCGCGATGCAGCACGCCGTGCTCAACCTCTGCCGGGTCAAGCTCCGTGACCAGCAGCGCCTTTCGCACGGCCCGCTGGCCGAGTACCCGAACGAGGACTTCGGCGACGCGGTCCCGCGCTCCGGCAACGCCAGCGGTGGCGGACAGCCCGGCTGGGCGGTCAAGTGCGCGCCGGGCGGCCCGAACGACTACGTGTACGTGATCGTGCAGCCGGTCGGCTGGAAGCCGGTCAGCGAGCTGATCGGCCGGCCCGAACTGGCCGACGACCCGGACTGGGCGACCCCCGAGGCCCGCCTCACCAAGCTGGGCAAGATGTTCCAGCTCATCGAGGAGTGGACCTCGACCCTCCCCAAGTGGGAGGTGCTGGAGAAGCTCAACGCGCACAACATCCCGTGCGGCCCGATCCTCTCCACCAAGGAGATCATCGAGGACCCCTCGCTCGCGGCCAACGAGATGGTCGTCGAGGTCGAGCACCCGCAGCGCGGGAGTTTCACCACGGTCGGAAGCCCGCTGAAGCTCTCCGACTCCCCCGTCCACATCACCGCATCCCCGCTGCTCGGTGAGCACAACGCGGAGGTGTACGTCGGCGAGCTCGGTCTCGGCGACGAGGAACTGCGCCTGTTGAAGACGAACGGAGTCATCTAGTGGCGGACAGCACTGCCTTCAAGCCCGACAAGGACAACGTCGACGCGATCATCAAGACCGCGCTCGCGCAGGGGCGTACGTCGCTGACCGCGCCCGAGGGCAAGGCGATCACGGACGCGTACGGGATCCCGACGCCGGGCGAGGCGCTCGCGGAGTCGGCCGACGACGCGGTGGCCGTGGCCGCCCGGATCGGTTTCCCGGTCGCGATGAAGATCGTGTCGCCGGAGATCCTGCACAAGACGGACGCGGGCGGCGTGCAGATCGGCGTCGGTTCGGCGGCCGAGGTACGGGCGGCCTTCACCACGATCGTGTCCAACGCGCGGGCGTACGACCCCAACGCGCAGATCCTGGGCGTTCAGGTGCAGCAGATGGTGCCCGCGGGCACCGAGATCCTGATCGGTACGGTCACCGACCCCACCTTCGGCAAGGTCGTGGCCTTCGGTCTCGGCGGTGTCCTGGTGGAGGTGCTGAAGGACGTCACCTTCCGGCTCGCGCCCGCCACCAAGGACGACGCGCTGTCCATGCTGGACGGCATCCGGGCCGCGGAGATCCTGCGCGGGGTACGGGGCGGTGCGGCGGTCGACCGTGACGCGCTGGCCGATCTCGTGGTGCGGGTCTCGCAGTTGGCCGCCGACTTCCCCAACATCGCGGAGGTGGACCTCAACCCGGTCTTCGCATCGGCGAGCGGGGTCATGGCGGCCGACGTACGGATCCTGCTCACCGAGGAGTTGCCGGCCGTACGGCGCACCTACTCGCGCGAGGAGATCCTCACCTCCATGCGCCGGCTCATGGAGCCGCGTTCGGTGGCGGTCATCGGTGCCTCCAACGAGGACGGCAAGATCGGCAATTCGGTTATGCGCAACCTTATCGACGGAGGTTTCGCGGGCGAGATCTACCCGGTCAATCCCAAAGCCGATGACATTCTCGGCCGCAAGGCGTACAAGAGCGTGATGGACGTTCCCGGTGAGCCTGACGTGGCGATATTCGCGATCCCCGCGAAGTTCGTCGCCACCGCGCTCACCGAGGTCGGCCGCAAGAACATCCCCAACGCCGTCCTGATCCCGTCCGGGTTCGCCGAGACCGGCGAGCACGAACTCCAGCAGCAGATCGTGACGATCGCCGAGGAGAACGGGATCCGGCTGCTCGGGCCGAACATCTACGGCTACTACTCCACCTGGCAGGACCTCTGCGCCACGTTCTGCACCCCGTACGACGTCAAGGGCGGCGTGGCACTGACCTCGCAGTCCGGCGGCATCGGGATGGCGATCCTCGGCTTCGCGAGGACCACCAGGACCGGTGTGTCGGCCATCGTCGGACTCGGCAACAAGTCGGACCTCGACGAGGACGACCTGCTGACCTGGTTCGGTGAGGACGACAACACCGACTGCATCGCGATGCACCTGGAGGACCTCAAGGACGGCCGCGCCTTCGTCGAGGCGGCGCGCGCGACCGTACCGAAGAAGCCCGTGGTGGTCCTCAAGGCCGGTCGTACGGCGGCGGGCGCCAAGGCGGCGGGCTCGCACACCGGGGCCCTGGCGGGCGACGACGCGGTGTACGAGGACATCCTGCGGCAGTCGGGCGTCATCAGGGCGCCGGGTCTGGGCGAGATGCTGGAGTTCGCGCGCGGGCTGCCCGTACTCCCCACCCCCAAGGGCGACAACGTCGTGATCATCACGGGCGCCGGCGGGTCGGGGGTGCTGCTGTCGGACGCGATCGTCGACAACGGCCTGTCGCTGATGGAGATCCCGCCGGACCTGGACGAGGCGTTCCGCGCCTTCATCCCGCCCTTCGGGGCGGCGGGCAACCCGGTGGACATCACGGGCGGCGAGCCGCCGTCCACCTACGAGGCCACGATCCGGCTCGGGCTGGAGGATCCCCGGATCCACTCACTCGTGCTGGGCTACTGGCACACAATCGTCACCCCGCCGATGGTCTTCGCCGAACTGACGGCGCGGGTGGTGGCCGAGTTCAGGGAACGCGGCATCGAGAAGCCGGTGGTGGCGTCGCTCGCGGGCGACGTCGAGGTGGAGGCCGCGTGCCAGTACCTCTACGAACGGGGCGTCGTGGCGTACCCGTACACCACCGAGAAGCCCGTCGAGGTGCTCGGCGCGAAATACCGCTGGGCGCGGGCGGCGGGGCTGCTGTGAGAGACCGGCAGCGGCCGAGCGCAGGCCGTACGGCGCAAGCCGCAGAGCTGTGGGGAGGCGCCGGATGAGCTGACGGTGCGACCCAGGGGGCCTGTGGATTCCGCTCATCGCAGGCCCCCCGCACGAAGAGAACGGACAGGGGGCGCTGGCCTGACTTCTTCGACGCAAGGGGTTCGATCGAAAATGGCGACAACTGACATCTCCACATCCGTCCCCTATCAGGAGGTGACCGACCGGAACGGCCGCATCTACCGGATCGGCCAGTCCGACCGGCAGATCATGGGGCGGCCGCGCTGGACGATGGTGCTCTTCCCGTGGATCGGCATGATGGGGATCAGCTCCTCGGAGTACGCGTTCACCGCGGCCGAGGACACTCTCCACACGGCACACGCGTGGAGCAGCGGGCACATCTTCTGGCTGATGGGTGTCTGGATCTTCTTCCAGGCGGCCGTGGCCTTCCCCGCGGGGCAGCTCCGTGAGAGCGGCAAGCTGCCCGCCCGCTACGCGATGATGCTCGGCGCGCTGGGCACGCTGCTGGGCTACCTCTCCCTGGCCTACGCGCCGCACGTGATCGTGGCGTACATAGGCTTCGGTATGTTCAGCGGTATCGGCGCCGGTCTCGTCTACGCGACCTGCGTCAACATGGTCGGCAAATGGTATCCGGAGCGCAAGGGAGGCAAGACCGGCCTCGTCAACGGCGGTTTCGCCTACGGCTCCGTGCCCTTCGTCTTCCTTTTCACCTCGTACATGGACCTGAGCAACTACCAGGGTGTGCTGGTCTTCGTCGGTGTGGTCTGCTGCGCGATGGTCGCCGTCTCCGGCTGGTTCTTCAAGGACCCGCCGAAGTTCTGGTGGCCCGAGGGTGCCGACCCGCTGAAGGTCTCCGACGACCCGAGGATCCGGCGCGCGCTGGAGAAGAACCCGCCGGCCGTCCGGCAGTACACCCCGAAGGAAGCCGCACGGGTCCCGGTCCTGTGGATGATGTGGTTCTGCCTGCTCTGCACGGCGGGCATCAACATCTTCGGTATCGCGATGCAGGTGCCGTTCGGTAAGGAAATGGGCTTCGCCGGCGGGATCGTGGCCACGGCCATGTCGCTGAAGGCCATCGTGAACGGTACGGGCCGAGGCGTCATCGGCTGGATCTCCGACAAGTACGGGCGCCGCCAGACGCTGATCTTCGTCTGCATCGTCCTGGGCATGTCGCAGTTCGGCGTGCTGGCCTCCGGATCCGCGGGCAGTATGCCGCTGTTCCTGGTCTGCTCGATGATCTCCGGCTTCGGCGGCGGCGCGATCTTCCCGCTCTTCGCGGCCATGACGGCGGACTACTTCGGCGAGAACAACAACGCGTCGAACTACGGCATGGTCTACAGCTCCAAGCTCATCTCCGGCCTGGTCGGTGCCGGTGTGGGTGGAGTCGTGGTGAGCAACTGGGGTTACAACACCGCGTTCGTCATCGCCGGCAGCGTCGGACTGTTCTCGGCGTGCCTGGCGACCTTCCTGAAGGCTCCGGGGCGGCCGGACATCAAGAAGATCCAGGCGAATCCGAACCCGATCGGGCGGGAGGACGCCTGAGCGGATCCGGATGACGGGATCGCGGACACATGTACGAGGCCCCCTGTGCGGCTCCGGAAGGAGTCGCACAGGGGGCCTCTTCATGGGCGCGCCGGTCGGTCAGCGGGCCGCACGGGTCAAGCGGTCACGCGGATCAGACGGGTCAGCAGCGCTTCTCGCGCAGCGAGTGCAGGTGGTCCGCCGACTTCTGGGCGAACAGGATCGAGTCGACCGGGTTGTCGTGCTCGGCCTGCCAGTGGTGAGTCCTGCGGCCGTTGTGGGTCTTGTTCACGGCCGAGATGAACTTCTTGTAGTCGATGTCGCCGTCGCCGACGTCGACCATGTCGTAGCCGTCGCGCGCCTCCTCGTTCTTCACGCCGTCCTTGACGTGGAAGAGGGGGTAGCGCTCGGGCTGCTTGAGCACGTAGCGCAGCGGGTCGAAGGGGGCGGGCTTGCCGTCACCGGTCTTGCTGAAGCGGTGCACGGCGGAGAAGGCCCAGTAGATGTCCATCTCCAGATAGACCAGCTTGGGGTCGGTCTCCGCGAGAAGGACGTCGTAGAGACGGACGCCCGGCTTGTCGCTGGCGAAGGAGAACTCCTCGGCGTGGTTGTGCTGGTAGAACTTCATGCCGCGCTTGCGGGCGGCGGCGCCGTAGGTGTTGAAGTCCTCGGCCGCCCGCTTCCAGGCGTCGACGGTGTCGCCGTGACGGAAGGGGCCGGAGGCCGTACCGATGTGGTCGAGGCCCAGCGCCTGGGCGTCGTCCAGCACCTTGTCCAGGTTCTGGGCGAAGCTGTACGCGTCCGGGTTGTTGTCGTCGGCGTAGTTGACGTGGCTGCCGATCGGGCGCAGACCGTGGTCCCTGGCCAGCTTGCGGAGCTGCGGGATGGTGATGGCGCCCGCGCTGCCCTGTGTGTAGCCCGCGTACTCGATCTCGTCGTAGCCGAAGCGCTCCAGCTCCTCGAAGACCTTCGCGAAGCCGAGGGAGTTGACCTTGTCACGCAGCGAGTAGAGCTGGATGCCGAGGTGGCCCGGGGTGAGGACCGGCTCGGTCTTTCCGTGACCGTGGCCCCGGCCGCGCTCGGTGGCGGCCGCGGGGGTGGCCGCGGAGAGACCGAGAATGGCGGCGGCACCGGTGCCCGCCGCCACACCCAGCATGTTGCGGCGGCTGAGCTTCGCTGCGAGCTCCGGGTCGACTGACTTCTTGCGGCTCATGCGTGGAACTCCTTATGTCAGTGCAGTCCTGCGAGGTTGAGGAGCAGGGATTTCACGTCGGTGGCCTCGGTGCGGCCGGTGACGGCTTCGGGGGTGGAGCAGAGGATGAGCGGGCCCTCGTCGTCGCTCGTGGGAAGGCGGCCGTGGCTGCCGCGGATGGGTGAGGGGTCCAGGGGGACCACGGCGAGCCGGTAGCGCATGCCGAGCTTCTTGCGGGCGATGGCCTTGGCCGCCTTGACCTTCACGTACGGGTCGGCGGGGTCCATGAACAGCTCGACGGGGTCGTAGCCCGGCTTGCGGTGGATCTCGACGAGCTGGGCGAAGTCGGGCGCCTTGGCGTCGTCGAGCCAGTAGTAGTACGTGAACCAGGCGTCCGGTTCGGCGACGGCGACCAGTTCGCCGGAGCGCGGGTGGTCCAGGCCGTAGTTCTTCTTGCCCTCGTCGTCCAGGATCTCCTCGATGCCCTTGAGGTCCTTCAGCGCCTCGCGGGTCGCGTCCAGGTCCTCGGGGCGGCGCACGTAGATGTGCGAGATCTGGTGGTCGGAGACGGCGAAGGCGCGCGAGGCCATCGGGTCCAGATACTCCATGCCGTCCTGGGTGTGGACCTCAAGGAGGCCGGCACGGCGCAGGGCCCGGTTGATGTCGACGGGCCGGGAGACATTGGTGATGCCGTACTCGGACAGGGCGACGACCGTGCGGCCCTCGCGGCGCGCGTCGGCCAGCAGAGGGCCCATCGCCGCGTCGAGGTCGCGGGCCGCCTGGTGGGAGCGGGGGTCGTCGGGGCCGAAGCGCTGGAGGTCGTAGTCCAGGTGCGGGAGATAGCAGAGCGCCAGATCGGGACGGCGGGTGTCGATGATGTGGCGGGTGGCGTCGATGATCCACTGCGAGGAGACGAGGTCGGCGCCGGGGCCCCAGAAGTGGAAGAGGGGGAACGTGCCGAGTTTGTCGTGCAGTTCGTCGTGCAGGGCCGGGGGCCGGGTGTAGCAGTCGGGCTCCTTGCGGCCGTCGGCGTAGTACACGGGGCGCGGCGTGACGGTGTAGTCGGTGTCGGCGCCCATCGCGTACCACCAGCAGATGTTGGCGACGGTGTAGCCGGGGTGGGCGCGGCGGGCGGCGTCCCAGAGCTTGTCGCCGGAGACGAGCCCGTTGTGCTGGCGCCACAGCAGCACGTCGCCCAGCTCGCGGAAGTACCAGCCGTTGCCGACGATGCCGTGCTCGGACGGCAGGGTGCCGGTGAGGAACGTGGACTGCGCGCTACAGGTGACGGCGGGCAGCACGGTGGTCAGCGGGCCCTGCGAGCCTGCGGCGGCCAGCTTCTTGAGATTCGGCATATGGGCCAGGAGCTGGGGGGTGAGGCCGACGACGTCCAGGACCAGCAGCGGGGTGGGGCCCGTCGCGGTCTCGGCGGGCTCGGTGGGCTCGGTCTTCGGCTCGGGTGCGGGGTCGGCGGTCATGGCAGCTCCTTGAGACCCAGGTCGACCAGGAGGTCGCGGGCCAGCGTCAGTTCGGCGGCGATGCCCTCGGCGAGCCGGCCGCGTGAGCGGGGGCGCAGCTCGGGCGGGAGCGCCTGCCAGGTGTACGTCTCGACCTCCAGGTGGCGGGTCAGCGGTTCGGCGCCGCCGACGAGCCGGGCGAGGGTTTCCTGGAGTACGGGGAGGGTCGAGGTCAGGGGCGGGGCGGGCGGTGCGTGCAGCGGGACATGGAAGTGGGCGCGCCAGGGGGCGCCGTCGGGCAGCGCCTCGCCGGCCAGGGCCTCTTCGAGGTCGTCGGTGCCACGCAGCCCGGCCGCCGTACGGGTGCGGGTCTGGTGCAGGAAGCGCGGCTCGGCGAAGGCGGCCAGGGCGTCCCGTACCTCGGGCAGATGGGGGTGTTCGGCGTGCAGCGCGGCGGAGAGCTGCGCCTTGGGGATGGTGACTCCGGCCTCCGTGAGCGCTTGGAGCGCCGTCGACGGCTCCTCGAAGGAGGTGGCGAGATGGCAGGTGTCGACGCAGATGCCGATCCGGGGGCTGGCCACGTCGGTGAGCGGCCCGATCGCGTCGGCGGTGGTCTCGACGGTGCAGCCGGGCTCGGGCTCCAGCGCGATACGGATGGATTTGCCGGTCAACTCCTCCAGCGCGTCCAGCCGTTCGGCGAGGGTGGTGAGCGCGGCGTGGGCGGTGCGGGCGGCCGCTTCGTCGAAGTCGGTGCGCCAGGCGAGCGGCAGCGTCGAGACGGAGCCCTCGGTGACGTCGTCGGGCAGCAGGGCCGCGAGGAGCCGTGCGAGGTCGGTGGTGTGCTCAAGGCGCTCGGGGTCGGCCCAGTCCGGTTTGTAGACGCGGTACTTGACCTCTTCGGCGCCGAAGCCGTCGTACGGGAATCCGTTGAGGGTCACGACCTCCAGGCCGCGCCGCTCCAACTCGCTTTTCAAGCCGCGTAGTTGGGCGGGGTCGTTGATCAGCGAGCGGGCCGCGCCCTTGGCGAGCCACAGACCTATGCCGAGGCGGTCACGGCCCAGGCGCTTGCGGATTGGCTCGCAGTGGTCGCGCAGTTGGGCCAGGACGCCTTCGAGGTTCTCGGCGGGGTGGACGTTGGTGCAGTACGAGAGATGGACGGTGGAGCCGTCGGGGTGGCGGAAGCGCATGGCTCACTCACCGCCGCGGAGGATGGAGTTCCCCTCGTGGAGGGCTTCCGGCGCGGGGACGTCGAGCTGGAGTCTGCCGCTGAGGCCGTAGAACGCGACGGGGTTGCGCCACAGCACCTTGTCGACGTCGTCATCGGAGAAGCCGGCGGCGAGCATCGCGTCGCCGACCTTCCGGGTCTTGAGCGGGTCGCTCTTGCCCCAGTCGGCGGCGGAGTTGACGAGGACGCGGTCCGTGCCGTGGTCGCGCAGGACGGAGACCATCCGGTCCTCGTCCATCTTGGTGTCGGGGTAGATGGAGAAGCCGAGCCAACTGCCGCTGTCCGCCGCGTCCTTGACGGTCGTCTCGTTGAGGTGGTCGAGCAGTACGTGCTCGGGGTCGAGGTTCGACTCCCGTACGACGTCGATGGTGCGGCGCAGCCCGGCCAGCTTGTCGCGGTGCGGGGTGTGGACCATCGCGGGCAGCGCGTACTCGGCGGCGAGCTGGAGCTGCGTGGCGAGCGCGACGTCCTCGGCGGGGGTCATGGAGTCGTAGCCGATCTCGCCGACGGCGACGACGCCGTCCTTGACGAGGTAGCGCGGCAGCTCTTCCAGGACGGGTGTGCAGCGCGGGTCGTTCGCCTCTTTGGGGTTGAGGGCGAGCGTGCAGTGGTGCGCGATGCCGTACTGCGCGGCGCGGAAGGGCTCCCAGCCGAGCAGCGCGTCGAAGTAGTCGAAGAAGCTGGCGGGCGAGGTACGGGGCTGGCCGAGCCAGAAGGACGGCTCGACGAGCGCACGGACTCCGGAGGCGTACATGGCCTGGTAGTCGTCCGTGGTGCGGGAGGTCATGTGGATGTGGGGGTCGAAGATGCGCATCAGGACTCCTCGCCGGTCATGATCAGTACGCGGTGCAGGTCGGCGGGTACCGACCGGCCCGCCGCGGTGCGCTCGGACGCGTAGTCGGCGAGCATCCGGGCGAGTTCGGCGTCGCCGTGGGCGCGGCGCTCCAAGTCGGCGACCGCGGCGACGGGCACGCCGGTGAAGAGGCACTTCAGTACGGCGTGCCGCCAGGCGTGCGGGTCGAGATGGCCGGCGGCGTACGGGCCGACGGCCGCCTCGACGAGCCTGGTGTCGTTGGTGCGCAGGGCGTCCTCGACGAGCGGCAGGGCCTCGGGTCCTGGCACGAGGTCGGGCAGCGCGAGGAGTACGGCGCGGCGCTCGGCGGCGGCGCCCTGCTGGTAGAGCCGGGTCAGGGTGCCGACGTCCGCTCCGGCGCGGCGGAGCAGGAGTGTGCGGACGTCGTCGACTACTTCCATGGACCGACCGCAGTGGCGGCCGGCGGCGGCGAAGCGGAGTTCCCACCGGGGGACGGCAACGTTGTCGGGCTTCTCCCCCGCGTCGGCTGCTTCCGCCGCTTCGGCGAGTGCCTGGTCCAGCCAGGCGACGGCCTTCGCGTCGAGCCGGCTGTCGATCTCCTGACGGTTCATACCGATGCTCCCTTCGAGCGCAGGAAGTCCAGGGAGGTACGGGCCATTTCGGGGCCGGCGTGCGAGTGGCGGGGCAACTCCACGACGGTCAGGCCCTGGTAGCCGGTGGCGTCGAGCGCGGCCAGCACGGGCGGGAAGTCGATCTCGCCGTCCCCGAACGGCAGATGCTCGTGCACACCGCGCCGCATGTCCTCGATCTGTACGTGCCGCAGCCAGGGGCCGGCGTCCCGGACGCAGTCGGCGGGCGACGCCGCCTCCAGGCACTGGCAGTGGCCGATGTCGAGTGTCAGGCCGAGGGGTTCGGGGTCGCCGAGGAGCGTTCTGAGGCGGTGGAAGCCGGCGATGTCGGCGAGGAGATGGCCGGGTTCGGGCTCGATGGCGACGGGGACGCCGGCGGTCCTCGCGGCGTCGACGACCGGGGTGATGGACTCCTCCAGCCGCTTCCAGGCGGTGTCGGTGTCGGTGCCCTCGGGTGTGATGCCACTGAAGCAGTGCACGGCGTGCGCGCCGAGGTCGGCGGCGACCTGGACGGCGGTGACGAGCAGGTCGGTGCGGGCGGCGCGGCCCTCGGGGTCGGCGTCGAGCAGGGTGGGCCCGTGCTTGCGGCGCGGGTCGAGCACGTAGCGGGC
Source organism: Streptomyces sp. NBC_01716 (assembly GCF_036248275.1). Classification (NCBI taxonomy): domain Bacteria; kingdom Bacillati; phylum Actinomycetota; class Actinomycetes; order Kitasatosporales; family Streptomycetaceae; genus Streptomyces; species Streptomyces sp. NBC_01716. The sequence goes on from NZ_CP109181.1 coordinate 1,437,396, forward strand.
ACCGGTCTCGACGGTGACGTCGAGACCCAGCTCGGTGAGCCGGGCGGCCGCCTTGGCGGTGCGGGCGGCGAGTTCGGGGGCGAGCGGGTCGAGATGCATATGGTCGAGGGTCAGTCCGACCCCGTCGTACCCGAGGTCGGCGAGCAGCCCGAGCGCGTCGTCCAGACGCAGATCGGTGAGCCCGTTGGTGCCGTATCCGTAGCGGATGGTCATGTCACACTCACCTTTTTCGCGAACTTCCGCGCCAGCGGCACGAGTCCCATGACGACGAGCCCGATCGCAGGCGACCCGCCGCGCGCCGCGAGCGCGGCCTGGAACGGGATCATGGCCCGGATCCCGCCGCCGACGGCGCGCTGGGTGAGCTGCGGCGACGGATTGAGCGCGGCGTGCAGGAAGGGCCGCCCGGCGGTCACCGCGTACGCGGCGGCGAGCCCGGCGGTGACGAGGGCCGCGACGCCGACGTCCTGCGGCCGCCCGACAACCCCGCCGAGCACCCCGGTGAGGGCGAGCGCGGCGAGGGGAGCCCCAACGGCCCCGCCGTACACCTCACTTCGGGAGACGCCGGTGACGGCGACGGTGTGCGCGCCGAGGAGGGCGGCGGGAAGCAGGGCCCGTCGCGGCACGGCGTCGGGCCACCCGCCCGGCCCGCCTGCCGGCATCCGGCCGTTCCCGGCCGAACCGCCCGGCGGCGCGGAGAAGCGCAACGAGGCGCCGCCCTCCAGCGCGGGAGGGGCGAGCTTGCCCCTCAGGGTGCCCGGCGCCGCCGGGTAACGGGCCGTCGACGCGGCGGCCTCCACCACCGGGCGGGGACCCGAACCGGCGAACTTGCCCGCCAGGGCGCTGACCAGCGTCTTGTTACGGCCCTGAGAGGCCGAACCGCCCGGCGGGGCAGGGAAGCGGGCCGACGAGGCCGCTGCCTCGACCGCCGGACGGGCCTGACCCGCCGAGCCATCGGCCCAGGCCGACAATAGCGCCAGCACACCCCGCTCAGCGGGCAGCTCCGGGAAACGGGCCGTCGACGCGGCGGCCTCCACCGCCGGACGGGGCCCCGAACCGGCGAACTTGCCCGCCAGGGCGCTCACCGGCGTCGCGGCACGGCCTTCACTCGCCGAGGTGCGCGCCGTCGACGCGGCGGCCTCCACCGCCGGGCGGGGAGCCGACCCCGCGAGCCTGCCCGCCAGGGCGCCCACCGACGGCGTCGCATCCGCCTGGCCCGCCGGGAAGCCCCCGGGGGCCGAACCGCCCGCGTGCCCGACCGGCGAGGTCCGGCCGGAGCCGGTCGCCCAGGCCGACAGACGTGACAGCACGCCCCGCCGAGGGGCCGCCGAGGCGGTGAGCTCGCTCGGCGAAGCCGCCACCGGGGTCCGGTCGGAGCCGGGCTTCGACACGCGCGCTGTCAAGGTCCGGCGAGACGCCGAGGCCGTCGCCGTCGCGCCCAGCAGTACGTCCAGCGCGCGTGCCGCGCCCATCGCCGCCGGGCCCGCCGCCGTGTGTTTCAGGCGGAGGTCGTACGCCCACACCGTCGCCGCCAGCGCCGTCGTCAGCGCCAGCGACGGGCGGCCCGCGCGGGAGGCCAGCAGGAGGCCCGTGGCCGTCAGGCCGCCCGCCGCCGCCAGTGCCGCGTTCGGGGTGATCCGGCCCGAGGGGATCGGGCGGTGCGGGCGCTCCACGGCGTCCTCGTCGCGGTCCGCCCAGTCGTTGAGCGCCATCCCCGCCTCGTACATGCACAGGGACGCGCCGACGGCCAGCGCGGTGCCGCGGTTGGGCCGCACCCCCGCGGACGCCGCGCCGGCCAGGGCGTCGCCCGGGACCGTGAACAGCGCGGACACCCGAAGGAGTTCGGCCCAGGCGCGCAAGGTCACTTGCTCTCCTTCAGGCGCTCGGCGAAGGAGAGGAGCGCGTCGAACTGTTCGGCCAGCGCGGCGGGCCCGCCGTCCGGGTCCTTGAAGTAGAAGCCCAGCTCCGGCAGCGGCCCGCTCAGTCCGGCCTCGTGCGCGCGGGAGACCAGCCGGGCCAGGTCCAGTACGAGCGGCGCGGCGAGCGCCGAGTCGCAGCCCTGCCAGATGGTCTGGAGGATCATGCGGGAGCCGAGGAACCCGTCGAAGGCGATGTGGTCCCACGCCGTCTTCCACTCGCCGAGCGCGGGCACGTCGTCGATGTGCACCTCGCCCTCGGGCGCGGTGCCGAGCGTGTCGGCGAGGACCCGCTCCTTGCCCGCGTTCTTGGCGGCGGCAGCCGCCGGGTCGGCCAGCGCCGCTCCGTCCCCGCCGCCCAGCAGGTTGGTGCCCGACCAGGCCCTGACATCGAGGGCACGCTGGACGAACATCGGGGCGAGCACGGAACGGAGCAGCGTCTGGCCTGTCTTGCCGTCACGGCCCGCGTGGGGAAGTCCGCTGGCCTCGACGGCGTCCGCGAGGGCCGCGCTCCGCAGCCCGGTCGACGGAGTGAAGTTCACATACGAGCAGCCCGCCCTGAGCGCGGCGGCGGCGTAGAGGGAGCTGGCCGGCAGCCGCGGGTCGTCCGCGGCGGGCTCGGGCTCCGTGGAGGAAACGTTGACGACGACGGCGCGCGCGACGCCGGTGCGCCGGACGAAGGAGGTGATGTCGTCGGCGAACGCGGCGATCAGTTCGTCGTCGTCGCGGGTGTCGCCGGGCATCGGCCCGCCGATGCGTATCTCCGCGTCGGCCACCTCCAGTTCGGCGGCGATCGTGTTGGGCAGGCCGTGCGGCAGCACTCCCGCCGCGGTGAGCGCCTCGGCCCGCTTGGGCAGCGGGCAGCTCGCGGTGTCATGGCCGCCGAAGACGAGCGACGACAGGGCGGGGAGGCCCGACTCCGCGAAGGGCGGGGTCTCGGCGACCATGCCGGTCGCGGGGTGGAGCCCGGCGGTGACCGCCGCGCATCCCGCGACAGCTGTCGTCGCGACGGAGCCGCGTGCTCCGACGAACCAGACTCCGGTACGTCCTGCAGTCGAATCGTTGGTGGTCACGGGCTGCCTCCTGCCGGGTGGGTGGGTTGGTGGACGGCGGGCGGGGGGTACGGCGCCTCCCCGCCCGCCGCCGGCTGGCGGCCGGCCTCCTGGACTGGGCCAGGAGGCCGGGTGGTCCTCCTGGTTGGTGCTAGGAGGCCAGTTCCTTCAGCTGGATGTTGCGGAACGCGACCTGATCGTCGGCACCGTGGTTCTGGATGCCGATGTAGCCGTCCTTCAGGCTGCGCGCCGGATCGGTGTTGGTGAAGTCGTTGATCTTGACTCCGTTGAGGATGACCTGGACCCGCTCACCCTGGACCTTGATCTCGTAGCTGTTCCACTGGCCCGGAGGCCGCAGAACCTGGTCCCTGGCCTTGATGTTGGCCGACTTGAAGGTGTAGATGGCACCGGTGGTGCGGTCCGCCGCGTCCGTGGCGTCGATCTGGATCTCGTAGCCGTTGTTGACGGCCGACCAGGGGTCGTCGGAGGCCGGGAAGCCGATGAAGACACCGGAGTTGTCGTCCCCGTCCATCTTCCAGTCCATCTTCAGCGAGTACGAGCCGAGCTGCTTGGCCTGGTACCAGAGCATGCCCATGCCGCCCTCGGTGTGCAGTTCGCCGCCACCGATGTTGAACTTGCCCGGACCGGCCTGCTTCCACCCTTCCAGGGTCTTGCCGTTGAAGATGCTGCGGTAGCCGGTGTTCGGCTTGCAGTTGGCCTTCACCTGGCCGGCCGCGTAGCGCAGACCGCCCAGCAGGTGCTCACGGAAGGCCGGGTCGGCGTACGACTCCTTGGTGTGGCCGCCTCCCGTGTAGAAGGACCGGCCGCCCTCGTACGTCTGGCACCAGGCGATCGGGTGGTCGCCCTTCATGGTGCCGCCCTGGTAGGTGGTCTCGTCCAGGGTGGCGAGGACACGCACGTCGGAGCGCGGGTTGTCGCGGTAGTTGTACCACTCGTCCGTGCGCTGCCACTCGTCGTCCAGGTGGGCGGTGGCCGGGTGGGCCTTGTCCTCGACCCGGACGGTGGCCTGCTGGATCTGCGGGTGACCGGAGAAGTAGGCGCCGACGAGCTTGCCGTAGTAGGCCCAGTCGTACTCGGTGTCCGACGCGGCGTGGACGCCCATGTAGGCACCGCCGGTGGAGATGTAGTACTCGAAGGCCTTCTGCTGCTCGGGGTTGAGGACGTCACCGGTGGTGGAGAGGAAGACCACCGCGTCGTACCGGGCGAGGTTGTTCGTGGTGAACTGCGCCCCGGTCTCGGTGGAGTCGACCGTGATGTTGCTGGTCTTGCCCAGCTCCTTCAGGGCCGCTGTGCCGGCCTCGATGGAGTCGTGACGGAACCCGGCGGTCTTGGAGAAGACGAGGACCCGCTTCTCGGTGCGGCCGGCCGCCTGGTCGCTGATCTCGAAGTCGTCGACGTCGTAGAGCGCGCCCTCGCCGCCCTTGAAGACGAGGAACAGCTCCGTGGTGGCCTTCGGTACCGAGCGCAGCGGTACGTCGATGTCCTGGAAGGTGTCCCAGCTGCCGGTCACCGGGATCGGCGCGGAGCCGAGGAGCTTGCCGGTGGCGGAGCCCGTACGCACTTCGAGGAATCCGCCCGCGCCGCCGGAGGAGATCCGGGCGGTGAGGGTCTTGGACCCGGTCAGGTTGTACGGCTTGAAGGAGATCCAGTCGTCGTTGCTGATGTCGCCGACGGTCTTGCCGCCGTTGGCCGACGCCTTGTCGAAGGTGTTGACACCCGACGAGTTGGTGAAGTGCTCGGCCTGCCGGTGGCGGGGCTGGAGCTGCACCTGGTCGTGCGTGGTGAGCGCGGCCTGGCCGCCGCCTCCGCCGTCGGTGTACTCGGCGTCGATGACACCGAAGATGTCGGCGTTGGGGTCGTGCTCGCCGTCCGCCGGGGCGGTGATGGTGCCTTCGCAGCCCTTGGCCGAGGTGATCGGGTGGCCGTGGCTGTCGTGGCCGAGGATGTAGTTGACGGTGACCTTGTCACAGTCGATCGGGCCGGAAGCGCCGTCTTCAGGATCAGTGACCGTGACCTTGAAGGGCAGCTTGTCGCCGAACTTGAAGAGGGCGCCGTCGGCGGGCACGGTGAGCGTCACCTTGGGCGCGGTGTTGCCGACGACCACGCGTACGGACGCGCTGCCGGTGTGGCCCTTGGGGTCGGTGGCGGTCAGAGTCGCGGTGTAGGTGCCGTTCTTCTTGTAGACGTGGCTGGGGTTGGGCTCGGTGGACTTGCCGCCGTCGCCGAAGTCCCAGGCGTAGGTGATCTCGTCACCGTCCGCGTCCGTGGTGCCCGCGGAGGAGAAGTTCGCCCGCAGCGGCGCCACACCCGACGTCTTGTTGGAGGCGGCCACGGCGACCGGTGCCCGGCCGTCGGCGATGTTCTCGATGCGGTAGACCGCCGAGTTCTCGTCGCCGCCGAACCAGGAGCGGCCGTAGTCGAGCACGTAGAGCGCGCCGTCGGGGCCGAACTCCATGTCCATGACCTGGGTGCCGGTCCACGGGAAGTCGTGGATGCCGGTGACGGTGCCGTCCGCGTCCTTCTCAATGCGCTTGATCCACTCACGCCCGAACTCGCCGGCGAAGAAGTCGCCGTCGTACTCCTCGGGGAACTTCGCCGCGGACTCCAGCTCCGGGTCGAAGTTGTAGACCGGGCCGCCCATCGGGGACTCGGAGCCGTCGCCGAACTCCGGGACGCTGTTCCCGTTGTACGGGATCCAGGCGGCCTGGGCGGGCGGCAGGTCGGTGAGACCGGTGTTGTGCGGCGACTCGTTCTTCGGCGCCGCGCAGTCGAAGGCGGGCCCCGAGGTGCCGGTCGCGAAGTCGTAGTCGCGGTAGGCGTCGTTGTCGCCGGTGCAGAAGGGCCAGCCGAAGTTGCCGGCCTCGGTCATCCGGGCGAACTCGACCTGGCCGGCCGGGCCACGGGTCTCGGAAGCCGCGCCCGCGTCGGGGCCGTACTCACCGACGTAGACGATGCCGGTCTTCTGGTCGACGTTGATCCGGAACGGGTTGCGGAAACCCATGCCGTAGATCTCGGGGCGGGTCTTCGCGGTGCCGGGGGCGAAGAGGTTGCCCTCGGGGACGGTGTACGAACCGTCCTCGGCGACCTTGATCCGCAGGACCTTGCCGCGCAGGTCGTTGGTGTTGCCGGAGGAACGCCGGGCGTCGAAGGCCGGGTTGCGGTTGGAGCGTTCGTCGATCGGCGTGTAGCCGTCGGAGGCGAAGGGGTTGGTGTCGTCACCCGTCGACAGGTAGAGGTTGCCGTCGGCGTCGAAGGCGATGTCACCGCCGACGTGGCAGCAGAGACCGCGGTTGGTCTCGATGTCGAGGACCTTCTTCTCGCTGGCCTTGTCGAGGGTGCCGTCCTCGTTCAGCGTGAAGCGGGAGAGCCGGTTGTACCCGTCGAAGGGGGCGAAGTCGGCAGCCGTGCCCGTCTCGGGTGCGTCACCGGCGGGGGTGTCGAGCACCGGGGAGTAGTAGAGGTAGATCGCGCGGTTCTCCGCGAAGTCGGGGTCGATACCGACGCCTTGGAGACCTTCCTCGTCGTGCGTGTACACGTCGAGCTTGCCCGCGACCTTGGTGGCGCCGGCCGCGTCGGTGATACGCAGCGTTCCGTCGCGCGAGGTGTGCAGGACCTGACGGTCCGGCAGGACCGCCAGCGACATGGGCTCGCCCACCTCGTCGGCACCCTTGGCGAGGGCGACCTGCTGGAAGGTGTCGGCCGCCGGCTCGGGCTCGCCCGGGTGGGCGGCGGCGGGGACGACGGCGAGGGTGCCGGCGACGAGAGCGCCGGCCATCAGTGCGAGGAGGGATCTGGATCTATGACGTCTTCTGGGCACGAAAGTCCTCCGAGGGTGGGGCTGTTCGTACGTGCGGGTGCCGGGAGGACGCGTGGTGCCTCTCGACGTGTGCCTGAGGTACGTCCTGTGCCAGCAACGTGTCCCCTACATCTCGCTGGACGTTAGCCCGGTTGGTCCGCGCCGGAAAGACCTTGCGCAGCAATTGGGTTGAACTTTTTCCCAGTTGAGGACAAAGGCAGAAATGGCAGGCCGGACGGCCCGGCGATGGTTGCTGACCACCGCCGGGCACGTCCCTGTCACCTCACCGTGACGCCTACGTAGGCCCCTCCTTGAGCTGGATGTTCCGATACGAGACCTGGTCGTCGGCGCCGTGGTTCTGCAGGCCGATGTAGCCGTCCTTCAGACTCCGGGCCGGGTCGGTGTTGGTGAAGTCGTTGATCGCGACCCCGTTGAGGAACACCTGGAGGCGCTCCCCTTCGACCCTGAGTTCGTAGCTGTTCCACTCACCCGGCGGCTTGAGCGCCTTGTCCCTGGCCTCGGTGTCGGCGGCCTGGAATCCGTACACCGATCCCGTGGTGCGGTCGTCGGCGTCGGTGGCGTCGATCTGGACCTCGTAGCCGTTGTTCACGGCCGAGTTGACGTCGTCGGAGGCCGGAAAGCCCACGAAGACACCGGAGTTGTCGTCGCCGGCCATCTTCCAGTCGAGCTTGAGCGAGTACGAGGACAGTTCCTTCGCCTCGTACCAGAGCAGACCCATGCCGCCCTCGGAGCGCAGTTCACCGTCGACGATGTCGAACTTGCCAGGACCGGCCTGCTTCCAGCCGTCCAGCGTCTCGCCGTCGAAGATGGGCGTGTACCCGGGGTCCGGCTCGGAGCCGGCCGGTGTGCAGTCGGCCTCGACCTGTCCGGCGGCGTACTTCAGGCCGCCGAGCAGATGGTCACGGAAGGCCGGTTCGGCGTACGACTCCTTGGTGTGGCCGCCCCCGGTGTAGAAGGACCGGCCGCCGTCGTACGTCTGGCACCAGGCGATCGGGTGATCGCCGCCCATGGTGCCGCCCTCGTAGCTCGACTCGTCCAGCGAGGCGAGCACCCGGGCCTGTTCACGGGGATTGGTGCGGTAGTTGTACCACTCGTCCGTACGGTCCCAGGTGTCCTCCAGATGGGCCGTGGCCGGGTGCTCGTGGTCCTCCACCTTCACGGTGGCGGGCTGGATCGCCGGGTGGGAGTCGAAGTAGGCCCCCACCAGACCTCCGTAGAATTCCCAGTCGTACTCGGTGTCGGCGGCGGCGTGGATGCCCAGATAGCCGCCGCCTCCGGCGACGTACTCCTCGAACGCCGTCTGCTGCTCGGCGTTCAGTACGTCACCGGTGGTGGACAGGAACGCCACCGCGTCGTAGTTCGCGAGGTTCCCCGCCGTGAACGCGCCCGCGTCCTCCGTGGACTCGACCGCGATGTCGGTGGACTCCCCCAGCTCCTTCAGGGCCGCTGTACCGGCCTCGATGGAGTCGTGGCGGAAGCCCGCGGTCTTGGAGAAGACCAGGACACGCTCGCCCGCTTCGGCGGGTGCGTCCCCGGTGATCTCGAAGTCGTCCACGTCGAAGAGGTCGCCCTCGCCGCCCTTGAAGCTCAGGACGAGATCGGTCGTCCCCGCCGGGGCGCCGCTGAGCGGTACCTCGACGTCATCGAAGGTGGTCCAGCCGCCGGTGACGGGCACCTCGGCCGTGCCGAGGACGTCCCCGTCGGCCGCGCCCGCGCGCACCTCCAGGGTGCCGCCGGCACCGCCGGACGAGACCCGCGCGGTGAGCTTGGCCGCGCCCGCCAGCTGGTACGGCTCGAAGGAGATCCAGTCGCCGTCCGAGATACCGCCGACGGTCTTGCCGCCGTTGGCTCCCTCGCGATCGGTGACGGTGGTGCCCGACGAGTCGTTGGCGTGCTCCGCCTGACGGTGCCTCGGCTGGATCTCGGACTGGCCGTGACCGGTGAGCGCGGCCTGGCCGCCGCCCCCGCCGTCGGTGTACTCGGCGTCGATCACTCCGAAGATGTTCGCGTTGGGATCGTGTTCGGCGTCGGCGGGCGCCGTGATGGTGCCCTCGCAGCCGGTCTTCGAGGTGATCGGGTGACCGTGGCTGTCGTGGCCGAGGATGTAGCGGACGGTGACCTTGGAGCAGTCGATGTCCTCCCCGTCCTCGGGATCGGTCACGGTGACCTTGAACGGCAGCTCGTCGCCGAAGTCGAACAGTGTGCCCGGCGCGGGCAGTTCCAGCTTCACCGTGGGTGCGGTGTTGCCGACGACGACCTGGACGGATGCGGTGCCGGTGAGCCCGCCCGGGTCCTTCGCGGTGACGGTCGCCGAGTAGGTGCCGTTCTCCTCGAAGGTGTGGGTCGGGTTCGGGTCGGTGGAGGTGCCCCCGTCGCCGAAGTCCCAGGCGTACGTGAGCTCGTCACCGTCCGCGTCCTCGGTGCCCTCCGACGAGAAGGCCACCTCCAGCGGTCCGGTGCCCGAGGTCTTGTCCGCCGCGGCCACCGCGACCGGTGCGTACCCCTCGGTGGCGTTCTCGATGCGGTAGAGCGCCGAGTTCGCGTCGCCGCCGAAGTAGCCGGTGCCGTAGTCCAGGACGTAGAGCGCGCCGTCGGGGCCGAACTCCTGGTCCATGACCTGGGTGCCGGCCCAGGGGAAGTCGTTGATCGAGTTGACGGTGCCGTCGGCACCCTGGTCGATGCGCTTGATCCACTTGCGGCCGAACTCGCCGGCGAAGAAGTTCCCGTCGTACTCCTCGGGGAACTTGACCGGGGAGTCGAGGTCCGCGTCGTAGTTGTAGACGGGACCGCCCATCGGGGACTCGGAGCCGTCGCCGAACTCCGGGACACTGTTCCCGTCGTACGGAATCCAGGCGGCCTGGGACGGCGGGAGCTCGGTCAGCCCCGTGTTGTGCGGCGAGTCGTTCTTGGGCGCCGCGCAGTCGAAGGCCGCGCCCGAGGTGTTGGTGGCGAAGTCGTAGTCCTTGAAGGGCTCGTTGTCGCCGGTGCAGTACGGCCAGCCGAAGTTGCCCGCCTCGGTGACGCGGGCGAACTCGACCTGGCCGGCCGGGCCGCGGTCCGGGTCGGCCGCGCCGGCGTCGGGACCGTAGTCGCCGACGTAGACGACGCCCGTCTCCTTGTCGACGGAGATCCGGAACGGGTTGCGGAAGCCCATGGCGTAGATCTCGGGCTTCGTCTTCTCCGTGCCCGGGGCGAAGAGATTGCCCTCGGGGACGGTGTACGAGCCGTCGTCCGCGACCTTGATACGCAGCACCTTGCCGCGCAGGTCGTTGGAGTTGCCGGCCGAACGGCGGGCGTCGAACGCGGGGTTGCGGTTCGGCCGGTCGTCGATCGGGCTGTAGCCGTCGGAGGCGAACGGGTTGGTGTCGTCGCCGGTCGACAGATACAGGTTGCCGTCCGCGTCGAAGGCGATGTCACCGCCGACATGGCAGCAGGTGCCACGCGAGGCGGGGACGTCGATGACCTTCTTCTCGCTCGCCTTGTCGAGGGTTCCGTCCTCGTTGAGCGTGAAGCGCGAGAGCCGGTTGACCCCGTCGAAGGGGGCGAAGTCGGCGGCCGTGCCCGTCTCGGGCGCGTCGCCCGTGGGGGTGTCGAGCTTGGGCGCGTAGTAGAGGTAGATCGCCCGGTTCTGGGCGAAGCCGGGGTCGATCCCGACTCCTTGCAGACCTTCCTCGTCGTGGCTGTAGACGTCGAGGGTGCCGGACACCTTGGTGGTGCCGCCCTCGTCGGTGATTCGGAGTGTGCCGTCGCGTGAGGTGTGCAGGACCTGACGGTCCGGCAGGACCGCGAGGGTCATGGGCTCGCCTGCTTCTTCGGCACCCTTGGCCAGGGTCACCTGCTGAAACGTGGGGGCGGCGGCCTGTCTTCCAGGGTCGGCGGCGGTGGCCGGAACGGCGCTGAGGGTCGACCCCGCGAGCAGGGCGCCGGTCAGCAGCGCGAGAAATGTTCGGCCTCTGGGACGTCGTTGACTGTGCACGAGAGTCCTCCGGAAATGCCTGTCGTACGTGCGGGTCCGAGGGGACAGCCAGCGCGAGCGCTGCGCTCGCCTCGGGTGGGGGGATGGGGGGAGTGCTCGTCCAAGCACCCGTGTTCCCGCATCTGTTGCTCTCGGTCTGCTGTCTCGCCGGAGCGCGCCGTCGCACCGGAGATCAACATGTCCTGTACATCTCAGTGACCGTAACCCTGTTCGTCCGAGACGGAAAGCCCTTGCGCAGCGGGGAAGTTCAACTTTTTCCCGCCTCAGGACAAAGCGTTTCCGGGCATGCCTGACGGCCCGGCGGTGAACCTTCCACCGCCGGGCCGTACCGGCCTGCTATTCGCCGCCGCCGAAGGCCGCGTCGAAGGACGCGGTCGGCCGGTCGAAGTCGAACCGCTTCAGATCGGCGAGCGCCTCGGGGGCGCCGGCGAGCCGGTCCATACCGGCGTCCTCCCACTCCACCGAGATCGGACCCTCGTAGTTGATCGCCCCCAGCATGCGGAAGACGTCCTCCCACGGCACGTCGCCGTGCCCGGCCGAGACGAAGTCCCAGCCGCGCCGCGGGTCGCCCCAGGGCAGATGCGAGCCGAGCCTGCCGTTGCGGCCGTCGAGACGCTTGCGCGCCTCCTTGCAGTCGACGTGGTAGATCCGGTCCCGGAAGTCGTACAGGAATCCGGTCGGGTCCAGGTCCTGCCAGACGAAATGGCTCGGGTCGAAGTTCAGCCCGAACGCGGGCCGGTGGTCGACCGCTTCCAGCGCCTGCTTCGTCGTCCAGTAGTCGTACGCGATCTCGCCCGGGTGCACCTCGTGGGCGAAGCGCACACCCTCGGTGTCGAAGACGTCGAGGATCGGGTTCCACCGCTCCGCGAAGTCGTCGTAGCCGCGCTCGATCATGGTGGGCGGCACCGGCGGGAACATCGCCAGCAGATGCCAGATGGACGAACCGGTGAAGCCGATCACCGTGTTGACACCAAAGGCAGCGGCGGCCCGCGCGGTGTCCTTGATCTCGGCCGCGGCCCTCTGGCGTACGCCCTCGGCCTCCCCGTCGCCCCAGATCCGGGCCGGCAGGATGTTCTGGTGGCGCTCGTCGATGATGCTGTCGCAGACCGCCTGGCCGACCAGATGGTTGGAGATCGCCCAGCACTTGAGGCCGTACTTGTCGAGCAGCTGGTGGCGGCTCTCCAGATAGCCCGGGTCGGTGAGGGCCTTGTCGACCTCGAAGTGGTCGCCCCAGCAGGCCAGTTCCAGTCCGTCGTAACCGAAGTCACGGGCGAGCCGGCAGACCTCTTCCAGTGGCAGATCGGCCCACTGGCCGGTGAACAGCGTGAACGGGCGTGGCATACGGACCTTCCCTCAGGACTCGGTTCCGGACGGGGCCGGCACGGGTGTGTAGATGGCGTTCTTCTCCGCGCTGTCCTCCACGGCGGCGAGGACCCGCTGCACCTGGAGGCCGTCGGCGAAGGAGGGCGCGGGATCGGTTCCGGCGGCGATCGCCTCGACCAGATCCTTCGCCTGGTGCACGAAGGTGTGCTCGTAGCCGAGCCCGTGGCCCGGCGGCCACCAGGCCTCCAGATACGGGTGCTCGGACTCGGTGACCAGGATCCGCCGGAATCCCGCGCTGACCGCGGGCTCCGACTGGTCGTGGAACGACAGCTCGTTGAGCCGCTCCAGATCGAAGGCGAGCGAGCCGTGCTCGCCGTTGATCTCCAGCCGCAGCGCGTTCTTGCGTCCCGCCGCCATCCGGGTGGCCTCGAAGGAGGCCAGTGCCCCCGAGGCGAGCCGCCCGGTGAACAGCGCGGCGTCGTCCACGGTGACCGGGCCGAGCTCGGCGCCGCCGGACGCCGAGAGACCGGCCGACGCCCCGGAGAGCAGCGGCCTCTCCCGTACGAACGTCTCGGTCATCGCCGAGACCCCGACCAGCGGCTCCCCCGCGAGGAACTGTGCGAGGTCCACGATGTGCGCGCCCAGGTCGCCGAGCGCCCCCGACCCCGCGTGCTCACGCTTGAGCCGCCAGGTGAGGGGGAACTCGGCGTCGACCAGCCAGTCCTGGAGGTAGGTGACCCGCACATGCCGGAGCGCGCCGAGCCTGCCCTCCTCGATCAGCCGGCGGGCGTACGCGATGGCGGGCACCCGCCGGTAGTTGAAGCCCACCATGGCCAACTGCCCACGGGACCGGGCCTCTTCGGCGGCCCGGACCATGGCCTCGGCCTCGGCGACCGAGTTGGCCAGCGGCTTCTCGCACAGGACGTGCTTGCCCGCCTCCAGCGCGGCGATGGCGATCTCCGCGTGGCTGTCCCCCGGCGTACAGATGTCGACCAGCTGCACGTCGTCACGCGCGATGAGGTCCCGCCAGTCGGTCTCGGCGGCGGCCCAGCCGAGTTTGTCGGCCGCCTTGGCGACGGCCGCCTCGTCCCGCCCGCAGATGGCGGCGAGTTCCGGCCGCATCGGCAGATCGAAGACATGTCCCGCCGTGCGCCAGCCCTGCGAGTGGGCGGCACCCATGAACGAGTATCCGATCATGCCGATACCGAGTGGCGGCGGTGCGCCGGCTTCCTTCTCCGACGCTTCCCTGCTGGTCATAAGGGAGTACTCCTCGTCTTCTCGCGCGTGTGGGGGTCAGGCCGGGCGGAGCCGGTCAGCTGAATCCCTGGGGCAGGTACTCGTCGATGTTGGTCTTGTCGACGACCGCAGAGAACAGGGTGACCTGGGCCGGGATCTCCAGACCGGCCAGACCGCTGACGCCCTTGCCCTGGCCCAGCGCACGGGCGAGGTCGATCGCCGACGACGCCATGATCGGCGGGTACAGCACGGTCGCCTTCAGGACACTGTTGTCGGCCTTGATGGCGTCCATCGCCGCCTTGGCACCGGCGCCGCCGACCATCAGGAAGCCGTCACGGCCGGCCTGGTCGATGGCGCGCAGCGCGCCGACACCCTGGTCGTCGTCGTGGTTCCACAGGGCGTCGAACTTGGACTGCGCCTGGAGCAGCTGGGCCATCTTGGCCTGGCCGGACTCGACGGTGAAGTCGGCCGCCTGACGGGCGACCTTCTTGATGTTCGGGTAGTTCTTGAGCGCGTCGTCGAAGCCCTTGGTGCGCTGCTGGGTCAGCTCCAGGCTGTCGGGGCCCGAGAGTTCGATGACGGTGGCGTTCGCCTTGTCCTTCAGCTTCTCGCCGATGTAGTTGCCGGCGTTGACGCCCATGCCGTAGTTGTCACCGCCGACGTAGCAGCGGAACGCCTGCGGGTCGGCGAAGATGCGGTCCAGGTTGATGACGGGGATGCCCGCGCGCATCGCCTTGAGACCGGCCTGGGTCAGGGCCTTGCCGTCGGCCGGCAGGATCACCAGGACGTCGACCTTCTTGTTGATCAGGGCATCGATCTGGCCGATCTGGGCGGCCGTGTCGTTCGAGCCCTCGGTGATGTCGAGCGTGACGTCCGAGTACTTCTTCGCCTGCGAACGGGCGTTGTCGTTGATGGCGTTCAGCCAGCCGTGGTCGGCCTGGGGGCCCGCGAAGCCGATGGTGACCGGCTTGCCGGGCTTGTCGTCGGCCGCCGGCTCATTGTTCGCCGCGGGCTCGTCGTCCTTCTCGTTGCTGGTGCAGGCGGTGAGGAAGGCACCCGCGGAAATCGCGGCGGTGCCGAACAGGAGTCCTCTGCGGCTCGTTTCTGGCATGGCGGTTCGTCCCCTTCAGGAGAGCGGATGGAGCGGTACGTCGGAAGCGGTGCGTAGGAAGCGGTACGAGGCTGGGCCCCGGGGGTAACGAGGTCAGGCCTCGCCGTGGCGCGCCGTGCGGCGCTGGACCAGTACGGCGGCGACGATGATCGCGCCCTTGGCGATCTGCTGGACGTCGCTCTGCAGGTTGTTGAGGGCGAAGATGTTGGTGATGGTGGTGAAGATCAGGACACCGAGCACGGAGCCGACGATCGTGCCGCGGCCACCGCTGAGCAGGGTGCCGCCGATGATCGCCGCCGCGATGGCGTCGAGCTCGTAGAGGTTTCCGTTCGTGTTCTGGCCGGAGCCGGAGAGCACGATCAGCATGAAGGCCGCGATACCGCAGCAGAGCCCGGAGAACAGGTACAGATACAGCCGCTGCCTGCGGACGTCGATACCGGCGAGCCGGGTCGCCTCCGCGTTGCCGCCGACCGCGATGGTGCGGCGGCCGAAGGTCGTACGGTTCAGCAGCAGCCAGCCGACCACGGTCACCAGCGCGAAGATGATGACGAGCGGCGGGATCCCGAGGATGTACGAGTCACGGGCGCCGAGGTCGAGCACCGACTTCAGGGTGACGATCTGCGTGTTGCCGTCGGTGATCTGGAGGGCCAGACCACGGGCGGACGCCATGATCGCGAGGGTGGCGATGAACGGGGCCATGCCGCCGTACGCGATCAGTACTCCGTTGACCAGACCACAGGCCAGACCCACGAAGATCGCGGTGAACAGGATGCCGGCGAAGCCGTACTCCTGGGTCGCCACGGTCGTCGCCCACACCGAGGCCAGGGCCACGATCGCGCCCACCGACAGGTCGATGCCGCCGCTGGTGATGACGAACGTCATGCCGACGGTGACGACACCGATGATCGACGCCTGGGTGAGCACCAGCTGGAGGTTGCTGGTGTCCAGGAACTGTTCGGGCTTGGTGATACCGCCGACGACTATCAGGGCGGCGAGCACGCCGAGCAGCGAGAGCGTACGGAAATCGAGACGCAGCCCGAGCGCCGGACCCTTGGACCCTCCCGGGGTCTTTCCGGCGGGCTTGGTCAGCGGCACGGGTGCGGCGTCGGCGGCGGGTGCGGCCTCGGGCCCGCCCTGCTGCGCCTCAGAGGCAGGCTGTTTCATGGCGTCGGGCTCCCTTCCATCACAAGGTCGAGTACACGGTGCTCGTCCAGCTCCTGGGCCGGTGACGTGTGGACGACACGGCCCTCCCGGAGCACCAGCACCCGGTCGGCGAGGCCAAGGACCTCGGGGACCTCGCTGGAGACGAGAAGTACGGCGAGGCCTTCGTCGGCCAGGCGGCGGATCACGGCGTAGAGCTCGGCGCGCGCGCCGACGTCCACACCGCGGGTGGGTTCGTCGAGAAGCAGGACCCGGCAGCCGCGCAGCAGCCAGCGGGCCAGGACCGCCTTCTGCTGGTTGCCGCCGGACAGGGTGCGGATGACCGCGTCGGGGTTGTCGGGGCGCAGGGAGAGCTCCTGGGTCGCGGCCCTGGCGGCCTTGCGCTCCCCGGAGCTGTCGAGCCAGCCGCCCTTGGAGAACCGGGACAGCGACGACACCGACACGTTGCGGGTGACCGACTCGATGAGCAGCAGGGCCTGGGCCTTGCGCTCCTCGGGGGCGAGGCCCAGTCCGGCGCGTACGGCGGCGCGGACGCTGCCGGGCTTGAGCTCCTGGCCGTCGACCAGCACCCGGCCGGCCGTGGGCTTGCGCGCGCCGAAGATGGTCTCCAGGATCTCGGAGCGTCCGGAGCCGACGAGTCCCGCGAGGCCGACGATCTCGCCGGGCCGCAGTTCGAGGTCGACCGGTTCGAACTCGCCCTCCCTGGTGAGTCCTTCGGTCCGCAGCACGGGCTCGCCCCGCGGGGCGTCGGCGACCGCGGGCCGGTCGGGGAAGACGTACGCGACCTCCCGGCCGGTCATCAGGGAGACGACCTCGCTGGTCGGGGTGTCCTTCGCGGGCAGACCCACGGCCACGGTGCGGCCGTCCTTGATGACGGTCACCCGGTCGCCGATCCGGCGGATCTCCTCCAGGCGGTGGGAGATGTAGATGACGGCGACACCGTCGGCGGTGAGCGTGTCGACGATACGGAAGAGGTTGTCGACCTCGTCCGGGTCGAGCGCCGCCGACGGCTCGTCCATCACGATCAGGCGCACGTCGTGGGAGAGCGCGCGGGCCATGGAGACGATCTGCTGGTGCGCGGCGGAGAGGTCGCCGACCTGCCGGCCCGCGGGGATCTCGGGGTGGCCGAGCCGCGCGAGCAGCGCGGTGGCGGCGGTCCTGGCCTCGCCGCCCTTGACGATGAAACCGGCGGAGGTCGGCTCATGTCCGAGGAAGATGTTCTCGGCGACCGACAGGCCCTCGACGAGGTCGAGTTCCTGGTAGATGGTCGCGATGCCGAGCTTCATCGCCGCGATGGGTGACTTGAGCTGGACCTCTTCGCCGCGCCAGGTGATGACACCGTCGTCGGGCTGGTGCGCGCCAGCGAGCACCTTGATGAGTGTGGACTTGCCGGCCCCGTTCTGGCCGAGCAGACAGTGGACTTCGCCTGCCTGGACCTCCAGGTCCACGCCGTCCAGGGCGCGGACGCCCGGGAACAGCTTGGTGATGCCGGACATGGTGAGCAGGTGGCCTTCGGGTGGTGCTGGTGCCATGGCGTATCCCCTCGGCGGATGCGGCCGGTGAGCGGGCTTGCGGGCGTGCGGAACAGGGCGGTGCGAGGTGCGGTGGTGCGGCTCGTTGCTGTGGAGCGGCTCGGTGCTGTGGTGCGGCTCGGTGCGGGTGATGCGCGTGGCGCCGGGAGCTGGGTGGCGCCGTGACCGGTGATGCTTTTGTTATGTCTTTTGCTGTTATTTCGGTTGTGCGGATGAAGCGTGTGCCGTACGGCCCGGCGCCGGGGATACCGGTGTCAGGCCGGGGAGAAGAGGTGGTCGCTGATGAGGCGGGCCGCCCCGGTGACTCCGGCGGTCGGTCCCAACTCCCCCAGCACGATGGGGAGATTGCCGGTGGCCAGCGGGAGCGACTGGCGGTAGACCTGGGTGCGGACGCTGGCCAGCAGGGTGTGGCCGAGGCCGGTCACCCCGCCGCCGATCACGACAAGGCCCGGGTTGAAGAAGCTGACGAGTCCGGCGATGACCTGGCCGACGCGGTTGCCGCCCTCGCGGATGAGGTAGAGGGCGGTGGGGTCGCCTGCCGCGGCGGCCACGGCGACGTCGGCGGCGGTGAGCCGGCCGGCCGCTTCGAGGCGCGCGGCGAGTTCGGCGGAACGGCCCGTACGGGCGGCGTCCTCGGCGTCCCTGGCCAGCGCGGCACCGCTGAAGTGGGCTTCCAGGCAACCCCTGTTGCCGCAGACGCAGGCGCGCCCGTCGGGCTCGACCCGGATATGGCCGATGTCGCCCGCGCTGCCGGTGGTGCCCCGGTAGACCTCGCCGCCGACCACGATGCCGCAGCCGATACCGGTGCCGATCTTGACGCAGAGGAAGTCGCCCACGGAGCGTGCGACGCCCGCGTGCTGCTCGCCCATCGCCATCAGGTTCACGTCGTTGTCGACCATGACGGGGCAGCCCAGATCCTGGCTGAGCGCCTCGCGTACGGGAAAACCGTCCCAGCCGGGCATGATCGGCGGCGCGACCGGTACACCTTCGGGGAAGCGGACCGGGCCGGGAACGCCGATGCCGGCGCCGTCGTACCCGTCGGCGAGGCCCGAAGCCTTGAGCTTGGCGGCCATCGCGAGCACCTGCTCGAAGACGGCGACCGGGCCCTCACGGACGTCCATGGGGTGGTTGACGTGCCCGAGCACTTCGAGTTCGGCGTTGGTGACGGCGACGTCGATGGACGTGGCGCCGATGTCCACCCCGAGGAAGCGGAGGGCGGGCGCGAGCCGGATGTTGTGGGAACGGCGGCCACCGCGCGACGCGGCGAGTCCGTCGGCGACGACGAGTCCGGTCTCCAGCAGCCGGTCGACCTCCACGGCGAGCTTGGAGCGGGAGAGGTCGACCTGATCACCGAGCTGGGCGCGGGAGTTGGGCCCACCGTCACGCAAGAGCCGGAGCAGTCGCGCCTGATGAGCGTTCGCGGGTCGTGCGGTCATACGTCTCACGCGCCCCTCCCCGCCTCTCGGCTCTGTGATGCGTCGCTACGTCGGTTTCGTTTCGACGGGCTTTCGAGGGGAACGTAGCAGCGCTTTCCCCGAGTGGGAAGAAGTTGAGCATGAATCGCTCCTAACTTTCTCCACAGTCAGGACAAAGGCGTTTCGCGGCGGCCACCTCGGCATCTGTCGCCGGGCATACGAAAGGCGCCTCCGCGACCGGCCGGAGGCGCCTTGCTCTTCAACTGCACACGTGCGAATCGGTCAGACCTGGGTGTCCCCACGGTGGTGGTACGTGGAACGCGTCTGCTCCGTGTGGGCGCGCATGACCTCCGTCGCCGCCCGCTCGTCGCGTGCGGAGATCGCCGCGATCAGGGCCCGGTGCTCGATCCAGGACTGCTTGCCGCGCTGGCGCGCCACCGGCGTGTAGTACCAGCGCACCCGGCGGTCCACCTGCGCCGCGAGCTCCGCCAGGACGACGTTCCCCGCCAGCTCCATCACCTTCGCGTGGAACGCCGCGTTCGTCGCGACCGTGAGGTCCACGTCGTCGTCGGCCACCGACTGCTCGCCCTTGGCGCAGAGCGCCTCGAGCGCCGCGATGCCGGCCGAGCCGGAATTCGCGGCCGCAAGCCTTGCCGCCTCGGCCTCCAGGAGCGTACGGACCGAGAGCAGCTGGTCCGCCTCCGCCTCGGTCGGCTCGTGGACGAAAGCGCCCTGGGCGGGCCGGAGATCGACCCACCCCTCGGTGTTCAGCCGCTGGAGCGCCTCGCGCACGGGCTGCCGGGAGACGCCGAGATGACCGGCGAGTTCGCTCTCCACCAGATGCTGTCCCGGCCGCAGTTGGCGGACGGTGATCAGCTCCAGCAGGGCCTCGTAGACGCGCTCGCGCAGCGGTCCGGGTCGTTCGAGTTTGGGCACTGAGCCCTGCGGCAGTCCTGCGGACAACATGCGGTCCCCCTCCTGGCTGATCTACGGCAAAGTCCCCGGCAAAAGACGGCAACGATTGGCTATCGTCTACAGTCTACCGAGAACCGTAGCGCTCAGGGGCAGCGGATGACCTGGCCGGCGTAAGAGAGATTTCCGCCAAACCCGAAGAGGAGCGCCGGAGCGCCGGATTCCACCTCGCCGCGCTCCACCAGTTTGGACAGCGCCATGGGGATGGACGCGGCCGAGGTGTTGCCGGAGTCCACGACGTCGCGCGCGACGACCGCGTTGACCGCGCCGATCTTCTGGGCGACGGGTTCGATGATCCGCAGGTTGGCCTGGTGCAGGACGACGGCCGCCAGGTCCTCGGGGGCGATGCCCGCGCGCTCGCACACCTTCCGTGCGATCGGCGGGAGCTGGGTGGTGGCCCAGCGGTAGACCGACTGGCCCTCCTGTGCGAAGCGGGGCGGGGTGCCCTCGATCCGTACGGCGTTGCCCATCTCGGGGACCGAGCCCCACAGCACCGGGCCGATGCCCGGCTCCTCGCCCGGCTTGACCGCCTCGACGACCGCGGCGCCCGCGCCGTCACCGAGCAGGACGCAGGTGGAGCGGTCGGTCCAGTCGGCGACGTCGGCCATCTTGTCCGCGCCGATGACCAGCGCGCGGGTCGCCGCCCCGGCCCGTACGGCGTGGTCGGCGGTGGCCAGCGCGTGGGTGAAGCCGGCGCAGACCACGTTGAGGTCCATCACGGCCGGTGAGCCCATGGCGAGCCGGGCGGCGACGCGGGCGGCCATGTTCGGCGACCGGTCGATCGCCGTGGACGTGGCGACCAGGACGAGATCGATGTCCGTGGGCATGAGGCCGGCCGCGGCGAGCGCCTTGGCGGCGGCGTGCGCCGCCAACTCGTCCACGGGCTCGTCGGGCCCGGCCACATGCCTCGTTCTGATGCCGACGCGGCTCCTGATCCACTCATCACTGGTGTCGACCATGCCCGCCAGGTCGTCGTTGGTGAGCACCTGGGCGGGCTGGTAGTGCCCGAGCGCGGCGATACGAGTGCCGGTCATGCCCGGGACCTCCTTTTCGGTCGACGTCAGGAGATTCCCAGTCTCGTCAGCGACTCACGAGTAAGGGGGCAGCCGACCCAACAGGATTCTTTGCTTCCTCTTGGAGACTCCGGATCATCCGGCGCCGTCCGAAGTCAGCCCGTGAAGAGCTGGGTGGCCTTGCGGACGAGTTCGTACAGACCGTACGCGAGTGGGACACCCACCCAGAGCCAGGCGAAGACGATCAGCGCGGTTCGCCGGGACTCAGGCACTGCGCTCCCGCTCTCCGGTGCTGTGGTCATCGGCGGCCTCCTTCGGTTCTGCCGGCTCCGTGCCGGTGGTGTTCTCCGGCCGGTGGTGGCGCGGGTGCACGGGGCGGACCAGTTCGTTCGCCACGAAACCGACGACGAGCAGCCCGATCATGATGGTCAGCGAGAGCCCGTACAGTCCGGGCCCGCTCTTGCCCGCCTCCTCCTGGCTGTCGGCCACCCGGTTGACGATGAGCGGGCCGAGGACGCCGGCCGCCGACCAGGCGGTGAGCAGCCGTCCGTGGATCGCGCCCACCTGGTAGGTGCCGAACAGGTCCTTGAGATAGGCGGGGACGGTGGCGAAGCCGCCTCCGTAGAAGGAGAGGATCACCAGCGCGCAGATGATGAAGAGCGGCTTCGAGGAGTCGCCGAACTGCGCGATCAGCAGATACATCAGGGCGCCGACGCCCAGATAGACGCGGTAGGTGTTCTTGCGGCCGATCACGTCCGAGGTGGACGACCAGCCGATGCGCCCGGCCATGTTGGCCGCCGACAGCAGGGCGACGAAACCGGCCGCTGCCGAGACGGAGACCGGCGTGCCGGTGTCGGCGAAGAAGTCCGTGATCATCGGCGCGGCCTTCTCCAGGATGCCGATGCCCGCGGTGACGTTCATACAGAGGACGATCCACAGCAGCCAGAACTGCGGTGTGCGGACGGCGGACTTGGCGGAGACCTGGGCGGTGGTTATCAGGGCCGACGCGGGCGCGGGCGCCGCCTTCGGCGCCGCGTCGGGGCGTGGCACACGGATCAGCAGGACACCGAGCAGCATGAACACCGCGTAGACCAGGCCGTGTACGAGGAACGCCTTGGCGATGCCGTCGCTGCTGGAGCCGAACGACTCCAGCATCTGCGCGGACCACGGCGACGCGATGAGCGCGCCGCCGCCGAAGCCCATGATGGCGATGCCGGTCGCCATCCCCGGCCGGTCGGGGAACCACTTGATCAGTGTCGAGACGGGTGAGATGTAGCCGATGCCGAGTCCGATGCCGCCGACGAAGCCGTAGCCGAAGACGATCAGCCAGAACTGTTCGGTCGCGGCGCCGAGCGCGGAGAGCAGGAAGCCGGACGAGAAGCAGATGAGGGCGACGGTCATCGCCCAGCGTGGGCCGTTGCGTTCGACGAGGGTGCCGCCGAAGGCGGCGGACAGGCCGAGCATCACGATGCCCAGCTGGAAGGGAAGGGCGCTCTGGGTGCCTGAGAGGTCGAGAGCGGATTCCAGCGGCGGCTTGAACACGCTCCAGGCGTAGGCCTGACCGATCGAGAGGTGCACCGAGAGCGCGGCGGGGGGTACCAGCCAGCGGCTCCAGCCGACCGGGGCGAGTGGTGGGGTCATGGTCGCGAACTCTAGGAACCGTTCCCACCGTTTGGGAAGATCTTTTACCTGTTCCAGGTCGACCGTATGCCGACGACAGAAGTCTTGTCGGCAGTTATTCCATACTGTAGACAATATATCGTCGGCAACATGTGTCTCTTCGCTGATTCCCACGCTTCTCTCAACACCCTCAAAGCGAACGGAGAGCCCCACGGTGAAAGTCGCAGTCGTCGGCGCCGGTGCGATCGGCGCCTATGTCGGAGCCGCGCTGGATCGCGCAGGCGCCGAAGTCCATCTCATCGCCCGTGGACCGCATCTGGCGGCCATGAGGCAGCACGGAGTCCGGGTGTTCAGTCCGCGCGGTGATTGGACCGCGCGGGTGCACGCCACCGACGACCCGGCCGACATCGGGCCGGTCGACCATGTGTTCCTGGGCCTCAAGGCGAATTCGTACGCGGCGTGCGGGCCGCTCATCGCGCCTCTGCTCCAGGACCACACGGCGGTCATCGCCGCGCAGAACGGCATCCCCTGGTGGTACTTCCACCGGCACGGCGGCCCGCACGACGGCCGCCGTATCGAGAGCGTCGACCCCGGCGGCTCCGTCAGCGCGGTCCTGCCGCCGGAGCGCGCCATCGGCTGTGTGGTCTACGCGGCGACGGAGCTGGAAGGGCCCGGAGTCGTACGCCACCTGGAAGGCACCCGGTTCTCCATCGGGGAGCCGGACCGGTCGCTCTCGCCGCGCACCAAGGAGTTCAGCGAGGCCATGCGGGCGGGCGGACTCAAATGTCCGGTCGAGGCCGAACTCCGCAACGAGATCTGGATCAAGCTCCTCGGCAACATCTCCTTCAACCCCATCAGCGCGCTGACCCGCGCCACGATGCGGGAGATGTGCCTGCACCGCAGCACACGCGAGGTCATCCAACTGATGATGACCGAGACGCTCCAGGTCGCCGAGGCACTCGGCTGCCACCCCGACATCTCCGTCGAACGCCGGCTGGCCGGCGCGGAACGGGTCGGGGACCACCGGACCTCCACGCTCCAGGACCTGGAGAAGGGGAAGCCGATGGAGCTCGACGTGCTGCTCGCGGCGGTCGTCGAACTCGCCGCGATGTGCGACATCGAGGTGCCGACGCTCCGCACGGTCGACGCCATCTCGGACCTGCTGGCGCGGGGCGTGGCCGCCTAGGGCGACCGGAGCGTTCAACGGGGGGGAGTGCGGGGTCCGCCCGGCGGGCGGACCCCGCACTCCCCCGTCACACAAAACCCCGGCGCAAGACTTCCGCTTCCCGCAAGCTGTCGGGATACTGTATGCAATGGCGCGGCCACAAGCCATGAACTCATGAGGGAGCGCAGCGTGAAAAGCAGCGCAAGAAGGCGGGATCGCACGCCGAAGACCTACGCCAGGCTCGAACACCCGCTGGTACGGGACGAGAAGGGCGGCCCGTTCCGGCGGGCGACCTGGGAGGAAGCACTGGACCGGGCAGCCGCCGGACTGGGTGCCGCACGCGGTGCGTTCGGCATGTTCTCCTGCGCCCGTGCCACGAACGAGATGAACTACGTCGCGCAGAAGTTCGCGCGCGTGGTGATGGGCACCAACAACGTCGACTCCTGCAACCGCACGTGTCACGCACCGAGCGTCGCCGGCCTCTCCGCGGCCTTCGGCTCCGGCGGCGGCACCTCCTCCTACGAGGAGGTCGAGCACACGGACCTGATCGTGATGTGGGGCTCCAACGCCCGCTTCGCGCACCCGATCTTCTTCCAGCACGTGCTCAAGGGCATCAGGAACGGCGCGCGGATGTACGCCGTCGATCCCCGCCGCACGTCCACGGCCGAGTGGGCCGAGAGCTGGATGGGACTCAACGTCGGCACGGACATCCCGCTGGCGCACGCCGTCGGCCGCGAGATCATCCACGCCGGGCTGCACAACAAGGCGTTCATCGAGCAGGCCACCACCGGCTTCGAGGAGTACGCGGCCGAGGTCGAGCCGTGGACCCTCGGTGTGGCCGAGAAGGTCACGGGCGTACCCGCCGCGGCGATCCGCGACCTCGCCCACGCCTACGCCCGCGCCGAGCGGGCCCAGTTGTGCTGGACGCTCGGCATCACCGAGCACCACAACGGCACGGACAACGTCCGGGCGCTGATCAACCTGTCGCTGCTCACCGGGCACGTCGGGCGGTACGGCTCCGGGGTCCAGCCCCTGCGCGGGCAGAACAACGTGCAGGGCGGCGGCGACATGGGGGCCATCCCCAACCGGCTGCCGGGCTTCCAGGACATCCTCGAACCTGACATCCGGCAGAAGTTCGAGACCGCGTGGGACACCGTGATCCAGCCCCACTACGGCCTCAACCTGACCGACATGTTCGAGGCGATGGAGACCGGCGACCTCAAGGCCGTCTACTGCATCGGCGAGAACCCCGCGCAGTCCGAGGCCGACAGCGAGCAGGCGGTCGACCGGCTCAAGGCGCTCGACTTCCTGGTGGTGCAGGACATCTTCCTCACCAGGACCGCCGAGTTGGCCGACGTGATCCTGCCCGCCACCGCGGCGTGGTGCGAGACCGACGGCACCACCACCAACAGCGAACGCCGCGTCCAGCGCGTCCGCAAGGCGATCGACCCGCCGGGCGAGGCGCGCGAGGACATCGACATCATCTGCGACCTGGCCGCCAGGCTCGGTCACCCGTGGAAGTTCGCGGACGCCGAGACCGTCTGGAACGAGCTGCGCGAACTGTCGCCCGACCACTACGGGATGACGTACGACCGGCTGGTCGAGCACCACGGCATCCAGTGGCCGTGCCCCGACACCGAGCGGCTCGAACCCACCTATCTGCACGGCAGGTTGTGGGAGGCGGACCCCGCCAAGCGCGGCAGGCTCGCCCCGTTCGGGATCGTCGAGCACGACCCGCCGGTGGATCTGACGGACGAGCAGTACCCGATCAGGCTCACCACCGGGCGCCGGCTCGACTCGTACAACACCGGTGTGCAGAGCGGGAGTTTCCCCTCCCCGATGCGCCGCGGCGAGTACGTGGAGCTGTGCCCGGAGGACGCGGAGAAGTACGGCGTCCAGGTCGGCGAGGAGGTCCAGATCTCCTCACGGCGCGGCACGGTGCGGGCACCGGTGTGGATCGACCCGGGGCTCCGTCCCGGGCTGGCGTTCATGACCATGCATTTCCCGGACGAGGTGGACACCAACCAGCTGACGATCGAGGCGAACTGCCCCATCGCCGGCACCGCCGAGTTCAAGGCGTCGGCCATCCGGATCGAGAAGTTGCCCGCGAGCGTGACAGAGATGTCCGCGACAGCAGCGAGGAGCTGAGAATCAGTGGACCTGCACTTCGGTGACAGCAAACCGACGGACGAGGAACGGGCGGCGGTCGACTCGCTGCTGGGCCCCGCGACGTCGGCGTGGGAAGGCGCGGAAGACCGTTCGGACACGGATCTGCGCTGGGCTCGCGGTGGTCGCGAGGCACGCGAACGGCGCGACCTGCTGTTGCCGGGGTTGCATGCCATCAACGACCGCGTGGGCTGGATCAGCGAGGGCGCGCTCGCCTACCTCTGCCGCCGGCTCACGGTGCCGCCGGCGGAGGCGTACGGCGTGGCCACGTTCTACGCCATGTTCGCGGTCAAGCCCCGGCCCGCCAAGGTGCTGCACGTCTGCACCGACCTGGCGTGCGCGGGGAACGGCTCCGCGAAGCTCTGCGCGGACCTGGAGGAACGCATAGGTGCCGCGGGCTCGGCGGCGGACGGCGTCGTATGGCAGCCGAGCCCGTGCCTGGGCCTGTGCGAACGGGCCCCGGCCGCACTGGTGTTGCAGGCGGGCACCCCGTCCGACACGGTCCCCGCGCAGCGGGACCCCCGGCTCAGGGACGTCGTCGCCGCGGCGCCCGCGCGCCTCGCCGGCCAGACCGACGAGACCGCGGACGCCGACGGCTCCGCTGTCACGCCCATCCGGGCCGACCTCGCCCCGAACGGCGCGGTGGTCACGCCCCTGCGGGCGCACCCCAACGGATCGTCCGCCGAACCCGCCCCACGGCGGCAGGCGTTCGCCGTCGTCGGCCCCGCCACCGTCGACGCACTGGTCGAGGCCGCCACGGCTCCGGAGGACGCCCCCGATGAGCCCTCCGCCGCCCTGGCCGTACCGCAGGCCGGGCAGGAGGGCCTGATGCTGCTCCAGCGGATCGGCGTCGTCGATCCGTACAGCATCGACGACTACCGGGCGCACGGCGGCTACCACGCCCTGCGGACCGCCTTCGACATCGGACCCGCCGGGGTGATCCGCGAGGTCACCGACTCCGGGCTGCTCGGCCGCGGCGGCGCGGCCTTCCCCACCGGGCGCAAGTGGCAGGCCACCGCCTCCCAGCCCGACCGGCCCCACTACCTCGTCTGCAACGCCGACGAGTCGGAGCCCGGCACCTTCAAGGACCGGGTGATCATGGAGGGCGACCCGTTCGCCCTGATCGAGGCCATGACCATCGCCGGTTACGCCACCGGCGCCCATGTCGGCTACCTCTATCTGCGCGGCGAGTACCCGCGCGCCCTGCACCGCCTGGAGAACGCCATCACCCAGGCCCGCCTGCGCGGCTTCCTCGGTGACGACGTACTCGGCCAGGGCTACGCGTTCGACATCGAGATCCGCCGGGGCGCCGGCGCCTACATCTGCGGTGAGGAGACGGCCCTCTTCAACTCCATCGAGGGCTTCCGCGGCGAACCGCGCTCCAAGCCGCCGTTCCCGGTCGAGAAGGGGCTGTTCGGCAAGCCGACGGCCGCCAACAACGTCGAGACGCTCATCAACGTGCTGCCCATCCTGACGATGGGGGCCGAGGCGTACGCGGCGATCGGCACCGCCAACTCCACCGGACCCAAGCTGTTCTGCGTCTCGGGCAGCGTCGAGCGGCCCGGCATCTACGAGCTGCCGTTCGGCGCCACGCTCGGTGATCTCCTCGACCTCGCGGGCACCCCGACCGAGATCCAGGCGATCCTGCTCGGCGGCGCGGCGGGCGGATTCGTACGGCCCGACGAGCGGGACATCCCGCTCACCTTCGAGGGGACCAGGGCCGCAGGCACCACCCTCGGCTCCGGCGTGATCCTGGTCATGGACGACACCGTCGGCCTGCCCCGGACACTGCTGCGCATCGCCGAGTTCTTCCGCGACGAGTCCTGCGGTCAGTGCGTGCCCTGCCGGGTCGGCACCGTCCGCCAGGAGGAAGCGCTGCACCGCATCAAGGACCGTACGGGCGCCGAGGCGTCCGACGACGTCGCGCTGCTGCGCGAGGTCGGTCAGACCATGCGCGACGCCTCCATCTGCGGTCTGGGACAGACCGCGTGGAATGCCGTCGAGTCCGCCATCGACCGTCTGGGGGCTTTCAAGTGACCGTCATACCTCTTCAACTGCCGCGCCGGCTCCTTGAGTTCACACTCGACGGCGAACCCGTCCGGGTCCCCGAGGGGTCCACGATCCTGGACGCCTGCCGGGCCGCCGGCAAGGACATCCCGACGCTCTGCGAAGGCGACACGCTCACCCCGAAGAACGCGTGCCGGGTCTGCGTCGTCGAGGTCGAGGGCGCCCGTACGCTCGCCCCGGCCTGCTCGCGCCGCGCCGAGGCCGGCATGGAGGTGAAGACGGACTCCGAGCGCGCCCGGACCAGCCGCAAGGTCGTCCTGGAACTGCTCGCTTCGTCCACCGACCTCTCCACGACACCGCGCGCGGCCGAATGGATCAAGGAGTACGAGGCGAAGCCCGACCGGTTCGGGCCCGACGCCGCCCGGGTCAACGAGACACCGAAGATCGACAACGATCTCTACGTCCGGGACCTCGACAAATGCATCCTCTGCTACAAGTGTGTGGACGCCTGCGGCGACCAGTGGCAGAACACCTTCGCCATCTCCGTCGCCGGCCGCGGCTTCGACGCCCGTATCTCCACCGAACACGCCGTGGCGCTCCCGGAATCCGCGTGCGTCTACTGCGGCAACTGCATTGAGGTCTGCCCCACGGGCGCCCTCAGCTTCAAGTCGGAATTCGACATGCGCGAGGCCGGGACCTGGAACGAGTCGGCGCAGACGGAGACCACCACCATCTGCGCGTACTGCGGCGTGGGCTGCAACCTCACCCTGCACGTACAGGACAATGAGATCGTCAAGGTCACCTCACCGCACGACAATCCGGTGACCCACGGCAACCTGTGCATCAAGGGCCGCTTCGGCTACCAGCACGCGCAGCAGCACTAGCCCGAGCAGTACGCGACCGAGCGAGGAACAGGAAGGATCGACATGGGACGGGTCACCGAACGCCGCCGCACCATCCGCATCAGGGACGGTGCCATCACCACCCGTCCCGACACCCTCGTCTCCGAGGAGCCCATGGAGATCCGGCTGAACGGCAAGCCGCTCGCCATCACCATGCGCACCCCCGGAGACGACTTCGCGCTCGCGAGCGGATTCCTCGTCAGTGAGGGCGTCCTCGGCTCGGCCGACGACGTCCGGTCGATCGTGTACTGCGCCGGGGCGACGGACGACGGCAAGAACACGTACAACGTGGTGGACGTCCAGCTCGCGCCCGGCGTCCCGTTGCCGGACATCACGCTGGAGCGCAACGTCTACACCACGTCGTCGTGCGGCCTCTGCGGCAAGGCCAGCCTCGACGCCGTACGCACCACGGCCCGGTTCCCGATCGCCGACACTCCCCCGGTCCGGGTCGAACCGGCTCTGCTTTCCGGCCTCCCCGACCGGTTGCGGGCGGCACAGCAGGTCTTCGACCGGACCGGGGGTCTGCACGCCGCGGCCCTCTTCTCCGAGACCGGCGAACTCCTCGACATCCGCGAGGACGTGGGCCGCCACAACGCCGTCGACAAACTCGTCGGACGGGCGCTCCAGCAAGGCCTGCTGCCGCTCTCGCGGGCGATCCTGCTGGTCTCGGGGCGGGCGTCCTTCGAACTCGCCCAGAAGGCGGTGATGGCCGGAATCCCGGTCCTGGCGGCGGTCTCCGCACCGTCGTCGCTCGCCGTCGACCTCGCCGCGGAGACGGGGCTGACTCTCGTCGGCTTCCTCCGCGGCCCCTCCATGAACGTGTATGCCGGCGACGACCGCATCGCCCTCCACAGCGAGGTGTGACGCGCTGCCGCTGCACGGGATACACGGGATAAGGACCCGGCCGGCGGGGAGCGCCCCCTGCGCCGGCCGGGTCTGGTCCCCCTCTTTCTGGGGGCTCGGTTCTGCTCCGGGGCGCTTTGAGCCGGTGTCGACGGTCGACCGTGCTCAGCCCCTCGTTCCTCGGGGCCTCTGCGCGCTCTCCCTTTCGACACCGGCGCGCCCCTTCGGCTCACTCGCCGATGAGGCGGGCCGGGCCGGTTCGGTCAGTTGGGGTTCAGGCGGTCCCGTGAGGGGTTCAGGCCTGTCCTTCGAGCGGTGCTTGGCGATCACCGCGCAGACCACCAGCTGAACCATGTGGAACAGCATCAACGGCAGTACCGCCAGGCTCGCCTGCGCTCCGAACAGCACGCTCGCCATCGGCAGCCCGGCCGCGAGGCTCTTCTTCGAGCCCGCGAACTGGATCGCCACCCGGTCCGCCCTGCCGAAGCCCAGCCGCCGCGAGCCGTACCAGCTGATCGTCAGCATCGCCGCGAGCAGCACCACCTCGACCGCGAACAGCGCGCCGAGCCGCGCCGGAGTGACCTGGTGCCAGATGCCGGCGACCATGCCCTGGCTGAAGGCCGTGTAGACGACCAGCAGGATCGAGCCGCGGTCCACCCGGCCCAGCAGTGTGCGGTGGCGGGCGAGGAAGCCGCCGACCCAGCGCCGTAGCAACTGCCCCGCCACGAACGGCAGCAGCAGCTGCGCCACGATCCGCAGCAGCGAGTCGGGCGAGAACCCGCTCGCGCCGCCGCCGAGCAGCAGGGCGGCGAGCAGCGGTGTCACCACGATGCCCGCGATGCTGGAGAAGGACCCGGCGCAGATCGCCGCGGGGACGTTGCCCCGTGCCATGGACGTGAAGGCGATGGACGACTGGATCGTCGACGGGACCAGGCAGAGGAAGAGCAGCCCGTTGTAGAGCTCGGGTGTCAGGACGTAGGGCACGAGCCCGCGCGCTGCCAGCCCCAGCACCGGGAAGATCAGGAACGTGCAGGCCAGGACGGTCAGATGGAGCCGCCAGCTCTTGAGGCCGTCCATCGCCTCACGGGTCGAGAGCCGGGCGCCGTACAGGAAGAAGAGCAGCGCGACCGCGCCGGTCGACGCCCCGCCGACGACGTCCGCCGTGGTGCCGGACGCGGGCAGCAGTGCCGCGAGGGCGACGGTGCCGAGGAGGGCGAGGATGTACGGGTCGAGGGGCAGCCGAAACGGCAGCCGCCGGGACCGGGGGGACGGGGGCGACGGGGGCGACGGGGGCGGCGTACGGCGGCGGTTCATGTGCTCCACTGGCTCTTGCTGTGCTCTGGATCTCGTACGCGTGCCGGATCTTGGTCCGTGTTCCGGGACGGATCGCGCGCTCTCCATGATCCAGGGACCGAGCTTGATCGGGAATCCCGCATACGGCTCTGACTGTCATCATGATCCGCGATGACCCGGGCTACCCTGGGCCGCATGTACGACATGTACGACCCCGCGCAGCTCCGCACGTTCCTGGCGGTGGCGCAGACCCTCAGCTTCACGCAGGCCGCGCGGCGTCTCGGCGTACGGCAGTCGACCGTCAGCCAGCACGTACGGCGGCTGGAGGCGGCGGCCGGGGACCGGCAGCTCTTCACACGGGACACGCACAGTGTGGAGCTGACGGAGGACGGCGAGGCCATGCTCGGCTTCGCCCGTACGATCCTCGCGGCCCACGAGCGGGCGGCCGAGTACTTCTCCGGGACCCGGCTGCGCGGCAGGCTCCGTTTCGGCGCCTCCGAGGACTTCGTCCTGACGCGGCTGCCCGAGATCCTGGAGTCGTTCCGCACGGATCACCCCGAGGTCGATCTGGAGCTGACCGTCGAACTGTCCGGCACGCTGCACGAGCGGCTGGCGGCCGGCGAGCTGGATCTGGTGCTGGCCAAGCGCCGGGGCGGTGACACGCACGGCGAGCTGGTCTGGCAGTCCACGCTGGTCTGGATCGGGGCGCCGCACGTGCGGATCGACCCCGAGCGTCCGGTGCCGCTGATCCTGTTCCCGGCGCCCGGCATCACCCGCGCCCGCGCGCTGGAGGTGCTGGAGGCGGACGGCCGCGCGTGGCGCATCGCCTGTACGAGCGCCAGCCTGAGCGGGCTGATCGCGGCGGCGCGGGCGGGTCTCGGCGTGATGGCGCACACCCGGGGGCTGATCCCACCGGGCCTGGTGCCGGTACCGGCCCGCGCGGCGCTGCCGGATCTCGGCGGCGTGGACTTCGTGCTGCTGCACGGCCGGAAGCAGGCAGGACGGACCGCGCGAGCGTCGGACCGGAGCCCGGCGGACGCGCTCGCCGACGCCATCCTGGCGGGCGGCGACCGGCTGCACCGCCCGGCAGACGCACGCTGACCGACAAGAACCCGCCAGACCGAGGCACTGGTACAGGCCAAGCCTTTTCCCGGGGCGGGGTGCGTAATCGCCCCGTACAGATTCGGTGGAGATTCCCCCAAGGCACACTTACTCTTCGGTCAGAAGCGTGTCCCGAGTCTCTTCTCAACTCCGGCTTCCGGCCTCTGACCTGCACCGATACCGCAAGGTGCCACTTGCGTCCACCCCCTCCCGCCGGGCTGCCCCTTGGGGTACCGTCACGGCGCCGTGCGGAGCCACAAGGAGCAGGTCATTGCGCGAGTTCACTGTCCGACCCATGGCGTCTGCGCCCCATGCGGGCGGGCTGGCGGACGTCGTATTCGATCATGCGCTGGACGACCCGGGCCGTGTCACGCTCGGCCGCAAGGACGCCG
Source organism: Streptomyces sp. NBC_01716 (assembly GCF_036248275.1). Taxonomy (NCBI): domain Bacteria; kingdom Bacillati; phylum Actinomycetota; class Actinomycetes; order Kitasatosporales; family Streptomycetaceae; genus Streptomyces; species Streptomyces sp. NBC_01716. The sequence continues at coordinate 1,469,427 of NZ_CP109181.1, forward strand.
ACGGCAGCTGGCACGACGTGACGTCGGCCGAGTTCCGCGACGAGGTACTGGCTCTGGCGAAGGGGCTGCTGGCCCAGGGGGTCCGGTTCGGCGACCGGGTCGCGATCATGTCCCGTACCCGGTACGAGTGGACGGTCTTCGACTTCGCGCTCTGGTCGGTCGGCGCCCAGTCCGTGCCGGTCTACCCGACCTCATCCGCCGAGCAGGTCTTCTGGATGCTGTACGACTCCGAGGTGTCGGCGTGCGTGGTCGAGCACGAGGACCACGCGATGACCGTCGGCTCGGTGATCGACCGTCTCCCCCGGCTCAAGAAGCTCTGGCAGCTGGACGCCGGGGCCGTCGACGAACTCACCCGCGCGGGCGCCGAGATCGACGACGAGGTCGTCCACCGGCACTGCCGGGCGGTCACGCCCGACTCCACGGCCACGGTCATCTACACCTCGGGCACCACCGGCCGGCCCAAGGGCTGTGTGATCACGCACGCGAACTTCATGTTCGAGACGGACACGATGATCGCCCGCTGGGAGCCGGTCTTCCACTCCAGGCGCGGCGACGAGGCGTCGACGCTGCTCTTCCTGCCGCTCGCGCACGTCTTCGGCCGGATGGTCGAGATCGCAGCGATCCGGGGGCGGGTGAAGCTGGGCCACCAGCCGGTGATGCGGGCGAGTGAACTGCTGCCGGACCTGGCCGCGTTCCGGCCGTCCTTCATCCTGGCCGTGCCGTACATCTTCGAGAAGATCTTCCACGCCGCGCGCCGCAAGGCCGAACGGGAGGGCAGGACAGGCCCGTTCGACAAGGCCGTTGATGTGGCGGTGAAGCACGCGGAGGCGATGGAGCACAAGGCGTTCGGGCTCGGCCCCGGTCCGTCGGCGGGGCTGCGGATCCAGCACCAGTTCTTCGAGAAGGCCGTGTACTCCAAGGTGCGCGCCGCGATGGGCGGCCGGGTGCGGCACGCGATGTCGGGCGGTTCGGGGATGGACCGGCGGCTCGGTCTCTTCTTCGAGGGCGCCGGCGTCACGGTCTTCGAGGGCTACGGCCTGACGGAGTCCAGCGCGGCGGCCACCGCCAACCCGCCGGAGCGCACCCGGTACGGGACGGTCGGCCAGCCCATCCCGGGCACCACCGTGCACATCGCCAAGGACGGCGAGGTGTGGCTGCACGGCGGTCATGTCTTCGGCGGCTATCTGAACGACCCGAAGGCCACCGAAGCGGTCCTGCGCGACGGCTGGCTCGCCACGGGCGACCTCGGGGCGCTCGACGAGGACGGCTATCTGACCATCACCGGGCGGAAGAAGGAGATCCTGGTGACATCGGGCGGCAAGAGCGTGTCACCGGCGGGTCTTGAGGAGCGCGTACGGGCGCATCCGCTGGTCGGCCAGTGCATCGTGGTCGGCAACGACCGGCCGTACATCGCCGCGCTGGTGACCGTCGACCAGGAGGCGGTGGAGCACTGGCTGGCGATGCGAGGCAAACCGCCGCTGAAACCGGTGGACCTGGTGCGCGACCCGGATCTTGAGATGGAGATCCGTCGCGCGGTGGTGGCGGCCAACACCCTGGTGTCACAGGCCGAGTCGATCCGAACGTTCCGGATCCTGGCGCATCCCTTCAGCGAGGAGCACGGGCTGCTGACGCCGTCGCTCAAGCTCAAGCGCAAGGCGATCGAGACGGCGTACACCGTCGAGGTGGACGCCCTCTACCGCTGAGGCGGGGGAGCAGGACCCGGGGCGGCACCCGAAGGTCTCCAGGGTTGTCCCCCGGTCACCAAGTCCCGCTTGCCCGCCCGGTGTTCCTGGGGGGCTGATGCCCCGTACCCGCTTGAACGCCGCGCTCAGCGCGAACGAGCCGCCGTAGGGCGTGTTTGAGAAGTCCCGTCTGGCCCACGACGCCTGGCACGCGCGCTCGCTGCGTTGTCGGAGTCATCCAAGTACGTCCGGTCCATCTACGGGGCTGATCCTCCGCCTTGCGATCGCACGCACCAGACGCCGTGGGCCCCGCCCGATGGGCGGACGACGCTACTTCTCAAACACGCCCCAGCCGCATCGACTGCGCGAGCGGTTCGCCGCGCAGCGTGTGGCAGGTGCCGCCGGGGCCGATGACGGCCTGCGGCGCGCTGCCCGGGGCATCGGTGACGGTGTACGGCCGCGGGCCCCGCACGATGGCGATGTCGCCGGGGCGTACGTGGACGGGCGGCGTATCCGTGCCGTGGACGATCCAGGCCTCGCCGCGTGTGACGCACATCAGACAGAGCGGTGCCCGGTCCTCGATCCGGACGGACCACGGCGGTTCCATCACCATGCGCAGCAGGAAGGCGCCCCGGGCACGGGGACCGTCGAGAAGTCCGGCGAGTGCGTCCACACCGCCCAGATCAGAGGCGCGCCCTTCTCGCCAGCACGGGTTTCCGGGCTCAGAGCGCGCCGTGCGTGGGCGCGATCTCCTCGACCCGTGCGGCGAGATCGAAGTCACGATCGGTGATCCCGCCCACGTCGTGCGAGTTCACCGCGATGTCGACGGTGTTGTAGCCGAGGGTGAGATCGGAGTGGTGGTTCAGCTCCTGCTGGATCCGGGCGACGTGCACGACCATCGCCGTCGCGGCGAAGTGGTCGGTGAGCTGGTAGTTCCGGGTTATCTTCCCGTCCTCCAGAGACCACTCGGGCAGCGCGGCCAGCCGGTCGTCGATCTCCTGCGGTGACAGTGATTCCTTCGCCATGGGGTCACTCCTTACGGGGTCCGCCGGGGACCCTGGCCAGTTCGGGGGACGAGGTGTCGAGCGGGACGGTGTAGGAGCGTACGAGGCCGAGCTGGACGGCCTGGCGCGGCAGCACCGCGTCGAGCACCCAGTCCGCTGCGACGCGCACCCGGTTCGCCGGCATGGCCGCCAGGTGGTAGCCGCGGGTGACCGCGCCGGCCACCGGTCCGGAGAGCGGCACCCCCAGGGGGTTGGCGGCTGCCTTGACCCCGCCGAGGTCGACCACGAATCCGAGATCGTGGTGCCGATACGCCTGCTGCTCCCCGTAGCCCAGGGAGGCGGCGACGTTGCGGCCCGCCACCTTGCCCTGGCGGGTCGCGTGCTGCGCGGTCATGGGCGTGAACTCCCCCGGCCTGGTCAGATCGGGTACGGCGGCGGCGTCACCGCACGCGAAGACCTCGGGGTGGCCGGGCACGTTGAGCCGCGGATCCACGACCAGCCTGCCGCGTTCGACGGGCAGTCCGACATCGGCGACCAGCGGGTCGGGCCGTACGCCGACGCACCAGACGAGGGTCCGGGTCTCGATGAACTCCCCGTCGTCCAGCTGGACGCCCTTCGCGGTGGCCTCCTTGACGGACGTGCCGGTGCGGACGTCGACGCCGCGCCGGCGCAGGACGCGGTCGGCGGTGTCGGAGAGCCTGTGGTCCAGCTCGGGCAGGACCCTGGGCGCGATGTCGATGAGCAGCCAGCGAGGGGCCGGTTTGCATGTCCGGCCGGGCTGCTTGCGGACCAGGTCGTCGGTGAAGAGCTTGCCGTGGGCGGCGACCTCGGTGCCGGTGTAGCCCGCGCCGACCACCACGAAGGTGGTGCGCGCCCGGTTGTCGGGGCTGTCCCCGGCCGCGGCGAGTTCTATCTGGCGGGTGACGTGATCGCGCAGGTAGAGGGCTTCGGGCAGACCCCGGAAGCCGTGCGCGTGCTCGGCGACACCCGGGATCGGCAGGAGTTTGTTGACGCTGCCGACGGCGAGAACGAGCCGGTCGTAGCTGAGCTCGCCGCTCTCGCCCTCGGGGCCCGAGTACCGCACCAGCCGTTTGTCCAGGTCGACGTGGTCGGCCTCGCCGAGGACGAGTCGCACCCGGGGCAGGACGCGGGTCAGCGAGATGGTCACCCGGCGTGGTTCCAGGATTCCGGCGGCTACCTGGGGCAGAAGTGGCAGGTAGAGGAAGTAGTCGGTCGGGTTGAGGAGGACGACTTCGGCCTCGTCCCGTACGCGCCGGCAGAGCGTACGGGCGGCTTGGAAGCCGGCGAATCCGGCTCCTACGACGACAATGCGGGAACGGCTCACGTTCGACTCCGGACTGTGGCGTATCGGGTCCTACGGACGACTCGTCGCGTACCCGGCCGGGGCCGGGGCACACGACGGTCACCCGATTTCTCCAGGCCCTGTCCGGGGACAGGGCCTGGTCCTCATGCCACTGGTCGCCCTGTGTTTCCCCTCCCCATTATCCCCGCGTCCGCCGGTACTGCGACATGATCTCGGCCGGTGTGAGGACCCGGTCGAAGAACATCAGGTCGTCCATCCGGCAGTCGCAGGGATTGCCCTCCTGGGTGTTCTGCGGATAGCTGCCGCCGATCTTGATGCCGCGCGGATCGGTGGGCGACGCGGTGTCGGGCTCCGGCGGCCCCTCCACCGCCCAGGGGTCGCCGGGCGTGACGTACCGGCCGGGGAGCGGGAGGCCGTCGCGGTACAGCGCCATCGTGCCGGTGTCGAAGTCGAACGTCGCGGCGAGGGCCACCCATCTGCCGGGCGGCAGGATCCGCCGCCAGTCGGCGTCGGCGGCGAACGTCTGTGAACTCCCGCCGTCCAGGCGGCGCCCGAGGGCGACGACCTTCATCTCCCCGCCGACGGTGATGAGTTCGAGCAGGGCGCGTACGTCGTGGCCCCCCGATGTGCCCGAGAGGATCCCGGCGAGGCCGATCGCGTTGTAACGGTCGTCCGGCGTGGCGGTGTTGGAGTTCGGCGCGGGATTGTCGGCGGTCATCCTGAACCAGCCCATGACGGTGGTCTGCTGTGCGCCGTTGAAGGCGCTCAGGGTCGGCACGCCCTGTGGGCCGTACACGCCGGCCTTCCAGTCGTCGTTGCTCGCGGTCGTGGGCGAGACCTGCCGCGTACGCAGGACCTCGCCGCGCCGCTTGTCGTCCGTGACGCGTGACTCGGCGCCGCCGTTGACGAGTTCGAGCGTGGTGCCTGAGCTGCCCTGGTCGCTTTCGCGGGCCGGGTCGCCGGGGACGGGGTGCTCGAAGTCGTACGCGGCGACCGGGCGGGGCAGGGGTGCCGCCGTGCCGGCGGTCCGGTCCGTCGCCGGCTCACCCGCCGGTGCGAAAGCCGTCACCAGCAGCGTCGTGGCAAGAGCGAGAGTCAGGGCGAGCCTGCGCCGCCCCGATGTGTCAGCGCGCATCGGTCACCTTCCAGATCTTGCCGTTGGCCTTGGCCAGGACGTAGAGCTCACCGTCGCGGTCCGTACCGAACCGCAGGTCGACCCGGTCGTCCCCGGCCAGCTCCGCCATCGAGGTCGTCGCGCCGGTCTCGTCGATGACCTTGAACTGATGGACCTCGGCGAGCGGCCCGCCCCGGCGCATGTCAGCCACGTCGGAGTAGAAGATCCGGCCGCCGACGCCTTCGCCGTAGACGTACTTGCCCCGCAGCTCGGGTATCTCGGCGCCCCGGTAGACGAAACCGCCGATCAGCGCGTTGCCGCTGTCCGCGCACGGGGTCTCCGGCGGCGGTACGTGGTCAAAGGCCGCGACCGGATAGGTGTAGCCGTACTGCTCGTCGTTGTCCGGGAGTTGGTAGACACCACAGGTCGGGTTCCCCTCCTTGCGGTACTCGAAGGGTCCCTCCCGGTCGCTCCAGCCCAGGTTGTCCCCGGCCCTGACGTCGTACACGGACTCGATGCGGTGCTCCCCGATGCTGCCCACGAACATCTGGCCGCTGCCGCCGGAGTCCCAGCTGAACCGGTGCGGGTCACGGAAGCCGTACGCGTAGATCTCGCCGAGCACGTACTGCCGGTGGACGAAGGGATTGGACGGCGGGATGCCGTACTTGCCGCCGGGGCCGTTGTCTCCGGCCGGGTCGATGCGCAGGATCTTGCCCTGCGGTACGTACAGGTCCTGCGGCACCGAACTGCGCCAGCCGGCTCCGCCGTCCCCCGCGGCGATGTAGAGCAGTCCGTAGTCCTCGTCCCCGGGGCGGGAGTTGGGGTTGAAGTTGATCTCCTGGATGTCGTGGATGGTGCTCTGGAAACCGAGCCGCATCACCTCGCGGCGCGAGCCGCTGAACGTCGTGGCGGCCGGGTCGTCGGCGGTCCACTCGGTGACCACGCTGTGGACGACGGTGACTCCGCCGGACGGCAGGTCCGGGCGTTTGCGGAGCGCGTCCCTGGCCTCGGTGTGGACGGTGTAGAACGTGCCGTTCTCGGCGAACTCCGGGTGGAAGGCGACGAATCCGAAGCCGCTGCCGAGGCCCTGGTGGGACCAGAAGTCGGGGCCGGCCTCCGTACCGACGTCCAGGTACTCGGTGGGTGTGCCCGCGCTGTTCAGCAGATACAGCTTGCCGTTGAGATCGGGGACGTACAACCGGCCGGATCCGTCGGGGACTTCGCCGACGAAGTTGATCCGGGCCCAGCGCTTGAGCCGGTCGTCGGTCGGCGGCGGCACCGGCTCCGACTTGGGCAGCGTCGAGAATTCGTCAAGAACCAGGCCAATTTCGGAGAGTGTCGGGTCGGGCAGCGGATCGGCGATCGGCCCGTCCTCACGTGCTTCGGCGGATGGCACGAGCAGCGAGACGAGCAGCACCCCCGCCGCAACGGCCAGTCGTTTTCTCACCGTTCTTCCTGTTGTTCCGGGCTTGGGCATCCCGCTCACCTCATCGGCTCGGACGGTACGGCTCGGACAGGCGGCGCCACCGCATAGAAAGCGCTTGCAGTGAGGCGTCCGCGCCAAGTTACAAACGAGGCAAGGGCGCGGCAAGGGGGCCGGAGCGAGCAAAGTGGCGCGCGCACCAATTTCGGGCACATCCATCCCATGAGACGGTCAAGTCCATAGGGGCGCGTGGGGAGTCGGTCCCGAATGGCGATACTGTGCGCCCGCGCCGTCATCCGGCGGCGAAGTGAACGCGGAGGATTCAGTGACTGTATTCAACAGATCGTGGCGACGCCCCGGGGCGCTCGTGACGGTCGCGGCGGCGGGTGCGCTCGGCGTCGGCCTCTTCGCCGCCCCGGCGGTGGCGCACACCCCGGCCTGGGCCGTGACCTGCTCGCAGGTGAGCGTCGATCTCGTCAACTACACCGCCAGCGCCGAGAACACGGTGACCCTGAGTGTCGACGGCAAGGAACTGCTGGCCACCGAGAAGTTCGGTGGAGAGTTCCACAAGAAGATCGAACTGCCCGAGCACGACAAGGAGCTGACGCTCCACCTCGTGGTGAAGGACGGTTCGGGCAACGACGGTTCACTCGACGACACCAAGACCGCTCCGGTCTGCGAGGGCAGCGAGCCCGAGCCCACGCCGTCGACGACTCCGCCGTCGGACGAGCCCGAGCCCACGCCGACCGAGGCCAAGCCCGAGCCGAGCGAGACGACCGCCGAGGCGCCCGTCCCCTCCTCGCAGCCGAGCCCCGCCGGTGACGACCTCGCCGAGACGGGTTCCTCCAGCACGACGCCGCTGATCGCGGGCGCCGCCGCCGTCATACTCGTGGCCGGTGCGGGCATCACGTGGGCCGCGCGCAAGCGCCGCGCCGTGGGGAACTGACCCCCGCGCGACCACCGCTGACGACTGCCGACGGGCGGACACGACCGCCGACGGCCGCAGAACCGCCGTCGGCCGGAAGGCACTTGAGTGCTCACCGGCCGACGGCGGTGTCGTTTCCCGGGTCTGCCGGCCTCCCCGGGTCGCCCCGGTTCCGCCCGCGCGCCCGTCAGGACTTGGCGCTGCCCGGAAGCCGTTCCAGGAGCGCCCGCAGATCGTCCGCGTGCTCCTCCTCCTGCGCGAGCAGGTCCTCGAAGACCCGGCGCGTGGTGGGGTCGCCCGCCCCCAGCCACTGGGCGATCTCCGTGTACGACGTGATGGCCACCCGCTCGGCCACCAGGTCCTCCTTGATCATCTCGATCAGGTCCAGGCTCTCGTCGTACTCCGCGTGCGAACGGTTCGTGAGCGTCTCGGGGTTGAAGTCGGGCTCACCGCCGAGCTGCACGATCCGCTCGGCCAGCTTGTCCGCGTGCGCCTGCTCGTCCTTTGCGTGTTCCAGGAACTCGGCGGCGACCGGCTCCGCGTAGAGCCCCGTCGCCGTGTAGTAATGCCTCTTGTAGCGCAGTGTGCAGACGATCTCGGTGGCCAGCGCCTCGTTCAGCACCTGGATGACCCGCTCGACATCCGCCCCGTAGGCGTCCGTCACCGGGCCCTTGTCGATCTGCCGGCGGGCGCGCTCGCGAATCATCTTGATGTCCGTGAGGAATTCGGCCATGACCGTTCACATCCTTTCTTTGCGGCTGCTGTCGCGACGACGGTTACGCAGAATTCCCTGACCCCGCAGACCCCGGTCGCCACGGGGGCTTCTGCCGAGATACGACTCCGCCGCACGGATCGCCTCATGGGCGGTGCGGTGGCCCATCAGCACGCACAGGGTGTAGGCGACGTCGTCCAGCCGCCGCCGTCGCGCCGGGTTCTGCGGCTCCTGCAGAACCAGCTGCTCCCAGGTCCGGTAGCGGCGCAGCAGCTGGGCGAGCCCGGCCTTGTCCGGCAGAAGCATGCTCTTCTCCCGATTCCCGAAGCCGGCCCGGCTGGACCTGCTCGTTCGGCGACGTCTCGGCCCGCGGGACGGCGGTGTTCGCAGCCGTCCCGCGGGCCTTGCCCATCATCGTGCGACGATCACCCGATGTCCGCAAACGGACGCTTTCCGTGGTGGTTCTGCGCCTGTTCGCGGTCCGCGTCAGCGCACCATCGCCGTTCCCGTCAGGAGCTTCACGGCGGCGGCGATCGAATCGGCGTCGATTCCGGCGGCACGCAGCTGCTGGGCGGGCGTCGCGGACCCGGGCATCTCCCGTACGCCGAGCCGCACCAGCCGGGGCGCGGGCCGGCCGTCGGAGAAGACCTCCGCGACGGCGTCGCCGAGACCGCCCTGCGGGTGGTGGTCCTCCACCGTGATCAGACAGCCGGTGTCGGCCGCGGCGGCCTGGAGGGTGACCTCGTCGGCCGGCTTGATCGAGTACATGTCGATGACCCGTACGGTGATGCCCTCCTCGGCGAGCAGATCGGCCGCCTTGAGGCACTCGTGGACGGTGATCCCGGAGCCGACGAGGGTCATCCGGTCGTCGATGGTGTGCCGGAGCACCTTGCTGCCGCCGACCGGGAACTGCTCGTCGAAGCCGTAGATGACCGGTGTCTTCCCGCGCAGGGTGCGCAGATAGCTGATGCCTTCCAGCTCGGCCATCGCGGCGACGAGCCGGGTCGTCTGGTTCGCGTCGCACGGCTGGAGCACCGTACTGCCGTGCAGGGCACGGAACAGGGCGAGGTCTTCGAGCCCCATCTGGGACGGCCCGTCCTGGCCGATGGAGACACCGGAGTGCGAGCCGACGACGCTGATCGACGCCCCGCCGATCGTGGCCATCCGCAGGAAGTCGTGCGCCCGGGTCAGGAAGGCCGCGAAGGTCGAGGCGTACGGGATCTGCCCGCAGGCCTGCATGCCGATGGCGGCGGCGATCAGCTGCTGTTCGGCGATGTAGCACTCGAAGTAGCGCTCGGGGTGCTCCTTGGAGAAGAACTCGGTACGGGTCGAGTCGCCGACCTCCCCGTCGAGCGCCACGATGTCGCCGCGCGCGAAGCCGAGTGCGGTCAGGGCCTGCCCGTACGCGTCACGGGTGGCGATCTGGTCGCCCTCGTCGAAGCGCGGCAGATTCAGATGGCCGACGCCGGGGTGGGCGTCGGTGGCGCTCGTCGCGGGCTTGCGCACCTCGACCCGCATGGACCGCCGGCCGCCCAGCTCCTCGATGGCGCCCGCCGCGTCCGGGAGGGGCTTGCCGTGCATCCCCTCGCGGTCCTCGACGGAGGCGACGCCCCGGCCCTTCATGGTGCCGGCGATGATCGCCGTCGGCTCGCCGATGGTCGAGCGCGCCTCGTCGTAGGCGGCTTCGATCGCGTCGATGTCATGGCCGTCGACCTCGATGGTGTGCCAGCCGAAGGCGTGCAGTCTACGGCTGTAAGCGGCGAGGTCGTGCTCGTGGCGGGTGGGGCCGCGCTGTCCGAGCCGGTTCACGTCGACGATCAGCGTCAGCGAGTCGAGATGCTCGTGCCCGGCGTGTTCGGCGGCCTCCCAGATCGAGCCCTCGGCCATCTCGCTGTCGCCGCAGAGCACCCAGACCCGGTACGGGACCTTGCCGAGCCGCTGCCCGGCGAGCGCCATCCCGACGCCCAGCGGCAGGCCCTGCCCGAGCGAACCGGTCGCGACGTCCACCCAGGGCAGCCGGGGGGTGGGGTGGCCTTCGAGCCTGCTGCCCTCCCGGCGGTAGGTGTGGAACTCGGCCTCGTCGATGGCACCGGCCGCGAGATACATGGAGTAGAGCAGGGGCGACGCGTGGCCCTTGGAGAAGATCATCCGGTCGTTCCCCGGGTGATCGGGGCGGTCGAAGTCGTACGTCAGATGGTTGGCCAGCAGGACGGCGCCGAGATCGGCGGCGGACATGGACGAGGTCGGGTGGCCGGAACCCGCCATGTCGGCCGCGCGGACCGAGTCGACCCTGAGCTGCTGCGCCAGTTCTGTCAGAAGTTCGCTACGCATGTCACTCCTCACCGGATGCGACCGGATGCGGCGGCCGGACGGGCGGACCGTGGACTTTCCGGGTGCCCGAGGGCGACGACCGCAAACGGCAGCCGCGCCTGTAATGCCCCGTACCCACCAGATTGCCCCACCCGGGGAGAGCCCGCAGAAGACGGGACCGGCGCGGGCGCCCGCCGGGCGCGGCTACCGTCCACGTATGACATCGCGCGCGTCGGGGACCGGGGTCGGGCCGCTGCTCAGGCGCTGGCGTGAACGGCGCCGGATCAGTCAGCTGGAGCTGGCCCTGCGCGCCGGCTCGTCCGCCCGCCACCTCAGCTTCGTGGAGACCGGCAGGGCCCGGCCGAGCGAGGAGATGGTCCTGCGGCTCGCGGAGCGTCTGGACGTGCCGGTACGCGAACGCAACGCGTTGCTGCTGGCGGCCGGTTACGCGCCCCGCTTCACCGAGACCGCGCTGGACGACCCGTCGATGGCGGTGGTGCGGGAGGCGCTGGAGCGGCTGCTGCGGGGGTACGAGCCGTATCCGGCGCTTGTGGTCGACGGGACGTACACCCTGGTGGCGGCCAACCGGGGCCTCGGCCTGATCATGGAAGGCGTGCCCGAGCATCTGCTGGTGCCGCCGGTGAACACGATGAAGGTCGTCCTTCATCCGGAAGGGGCGGCGGGGCGTGTCCGCAATTTCCGGCAGTGGCGGGCGCATCTGCTGGACCAGATGGAGCGGCGGATCGCGCTCGACCGCTCGGACGCGGTGCGGGCGCTGTACGAGGAGGTCGCGGCGTATCCGCCGCCGGAGGGGGCGGACGACTCCGGCGGTGACGGGGCCGGGGCCGGGGCCGGGGAGGACGGTGACGCGGCGGCGTTCGCACTCGGGAACTTCGCGCTGCCGTTGCGGATCGAGCACGGGGGCCAGGTGCTGACCTTCCTGTCGTCCATCTCGACGTTCAACACACCGATGGACGTGACGGTGGCCGAGCTGGCGATCGAGACGTTCCTGCCGGCCGATCCGGCGACGGCGAAGTATCTGATGTCGGCGCTGGGCTGAGGACGGACCGGTCCGCCGGGCGGTGACCCGGCGGACCGGTCCGGTCCACGTCGGGGGATCAGTCGCGGGTGTCCCGGCGGGGCTCGGACGGCCGGGCCGGGGCGGGAGTGGGCGCGGTCGAGGGGGCCGTCGGGGCCTTGGCCTCGTGCTCGGTGGAACGTGACGCCTCGGCGCGGAGCAGGGCGTTGAGTACGGCGAACGGGTCGATGGGCATGGCTGTGTCCTCGCGGTGCGATGGGGGTTGACCAGCTGGATGAGGTCGACGGTCACGCGGACGTGCCGGACCTCTCAGCAGCGCAGCACCACACAGCGGACGGCCGGCGGCGCGACCGGTCCCTTGACCGACCGCGCGAAGGCTCCTCCGTACGGAGGGCGCGACGCCGGGCGGCCGGTCCTGCTGGGCCCCGGACCTGCCCCGCGTCCGCCCCTGGCCGACGTGGGCTGGGCGGCCACCGCGGTGTCGTGGTGCCCCTCCCCCACGGGCTCGGGCATGGTCGAAGCGGCCGGGCGGGGTTCGGCTCCGCGGGCGGCCGACGCGCAGGAATCGAGCGACATCCCCAGGAGGGCGCAGAGCACGAGCAGCGTGACCAGCCGCACGGCGGACCGTCCGGACCGTCCTGCCGGACGGGCACGGTTGATTTCCGGGGCGCTGTTCACTGGGCACGACCTCCTGATCGTGCATCCTGTGCCCACGAACGCCACGGTGCCCGCCGAGAGCCCGAGATCCGCTCTCCCGGGGGACACGCGTTACGCCGACCCGTGCAGGTCCACGACGCGGGAGGCCGGGCGGCCCGGGGCCTGCCCGGCAAACGGCGCCGGGAGGCCGCGCGCCGGGCGGGGCACGCGGCGGCCGGTGCGCGGACGGCCCGGCCGACACCGGAAGGCCGCGCGCCGGGCGTCGCGCCTGCCGGGACTTTCCGGGCACGCCCTACGGAGCCGGCTTCGGCTCCTCCTGGAGGGCGCTGTCCGTCGCAGGTGTCGGGTCGAGGGGGATCTGCGGACCGAGGCCGTCGTACAGCCAGTGGTTCAGGACCGCGTGGACCTGTTCCGCTCCCACCAGTTCCCCGTCCGCGGGGACCGGCGGCGGCAGGGTCAGGGGGGACAGCAGGAACGCGTTGGACTGCTCGCCGCCGAGGCCGCCGTGGGAGCCGATCTGTTCCTCGAACGCGTGCACCCGGCCCGTCGCCGGGTCGTACATCGAGTTGACCATGATGTCCGCGACATGCGGGAAGGTGTCGGTGCGCCGGACCGCGTCGGCGGCGCCCGGCCCCATCGTGGCCAGCAGCCCCGTGTCGTCCAGCTTGGCGACGGGGATCTCCGCCCCGGCCGGGCCGAGCACCACGGAGCCGTTCGCCTCGCTGCGGACGAGCAGGAAGCCGATGCCCGGATGGTTGGCGAGGGTCCGCAGCAGCGCGGGGTGGCGTTCGTCTATCTGCTCGCGGCTCATCCGCACCGGGACGTCGGGGAAGGAGATCAGCCCCAGATTCCCCGAGGCCAGCACGATCGGGTCGGACCCCCGCGCCGAGCGCTTCTCGTCGGCCTCGCCCTCGTGGCCCGCCTCGACGGGGCGGTGGAGCGCCGTGCGTACGGCGTCACGGGCGGCGTCCCGCGCCTCCGCGCCGCTCTTGGTGCGTACCGCGCGGCGCGACACCGGCAGCCCGCAGCCCGCCCGTACGAGATCCCGGAGCGTGAGCCCGTACACGCCCTGGAAGGTCTCGCCGGGGCTCTGCCCGTGGTCGGAGAGGAGCACGAGACGGTACGAGCGCGGCGCGTGGTCGGCGACCTTGGTCAGCAGCCCGATCGAGCGGTCCAGCCGCCGCAGGACGCGCGTGGCGTCGCGGCTGTGGGGTCCCGAGTGGTGGGCCACCTCGTCGTACGCGACGAGGTCGGCGTAAACGGCGGCGCGCCCGGCCAGCATGTCCCCTATGACCGCCGCGACCACGACATCGCGCTCGACGACGGTCGCGAACGCCCGGATGAAGGGGTAGAGCCCGCCCCGGCTCACCCGGGGCCGGTCGCCGCGGACGCGGGCCCGCGTCGACTGGCCTATCTCGCGGCCGACCTCGGCGACGAAGGAGACGGCCGTACGGACGGCGTTGGCCGGGTCGGTGAAGTACGCGAAGTAGCCGGCCCGTGAGCGGGTGGCCCTGCCGCGCCGGGCGGCCATCGACAGGACGAGCGCCAACTGGTCGGCGCCGCCGCTGAAGAGGTTGCCGCGGCTGGCGCCGTCGAGGGTGAGGAGCCCGGCGTCGCGGGTGCGTTCGACGGCCCGGCGCTGGAGTTCCGCGGCGCTGGCCGGCCGGTTGCTGACCATGATCCGCCCGCTCTCCTTCTCGTACCAACGGAAGGCGGGGACATCGTGGTTGCTGCCGTGCAGGATGCCGAGCTGGCTGGCGCCGGTCTGGCTGGACCAGTCGGTGCGCCAGGGGGTGAGCCGGTGCGTCGGGCGCTCGCCCAGCCAGCCCGCGACGGTGGGCATGTGCCCGTCGGCGACGGCGTCGAGCAGCACTTGGTGCCCGACACCGTCGAGTTGGAGGAAGAGCGTGCCGGGCGATGCCGGGTGGGCGCGGCGCGCGCTGTCCTCGCCGCTGCGGCGCCGCCGGCGTTGCGCGAGGCGCGACAGCCTGCGCCGGTAGGCGTCGTCGTCGCGTACGGCGAGGGCCGTGGAGGTCGCGGACGCGACGGCGGACATGACGGCGGCGACCACGACGGCGTTCTCTGGATTGGCGGCGCCTCCGCCGTCGGGGGTGAGCTTGAGCGCGACCAGCAGCAGGGAGCCGTTGAGGAAGAAGACCAGCAGGCCGAGCACCAGGGCGGGCACGAGCAGCAGGGCGCGGACCAGGAAGGGCCAGACGAGCGCGCTGAGCAGGCCGAAGGCGCCCGCTCCCCAGGCCGCGGTGATCGCCGTCCTGGTGAGGCTGTCGTCGGTGCCCTGAAGTTGGAAGTCGGGCAGGATGCCGGCGAGGGCCAGCATGGTCAGGGTGGAGACCGCCCAGACGACGACCACCCGCATCAGGGCCCTGCCGGCCGTCCGCCATCGCCCCTTGAACACCGCGTTTTCACCTCACGTCCAGGGCCCGCACACCGACACGGGCTCGCTCCACAGCCTCGCACAGCGCGCTGTGGACCCGGTCTTGTCCAAAGACGGGGACGTCCGAAAGGGGGACGGAGGCGGGGTCAGCAGCCGTCGTAGCCGGCTGTCGGCATGGAGAGCCTGCGGTGGACCCTGGCCTTGGACGTCGCGTCGTAAGAAGGCTCGTCCATCCCCGCGGTCTCCAGGGGGACGCCCCGGCGCTCGCACTCGGCGGTGAAGGCGGGCACGGACGCGAACGCCCGGTCGAGTACGCGTGCGTTGGGGACAACGAAGGCGTCGATCACGCCCGCCTCGACGTCGACCCAGAGGCCGCAGTGGTCGGAGCGCATCCCGTAGAGGAGCAACTGCCGTGTGACGACGTACCCCTTGCCGGCGGCCCAGCGCGCGCACATCGCCTGCTGGCCGCGGATGTCGACCAGGAAGGGCTCGCGGTCGAGTTCTTCGAGCGGGGTGAGGCTGGCTATGGCCGCCACACGTAACTCGCCCATGTCTGTGGTCCCCCGCTCAGTGCACCCGGTCGCTCCAGCGAAAAGTCCCGCCTGGCCCGCAGTGTTCGACGACCCTACTCCGTTCACACCCTCTTAAGGAGGCGCGTATCGGGCACATGCGGGCGCACGAATCTGCCACGGGCGCACTCCCTCGGGCGCACGCGGTACGGGGCGGGGAGCCGCCCGCTGCCCATGAGACGGCCCGCCGCCGTACGCTGAAAGCCGGATACGGACGGAGCTGAGGTCCCGCTTTGGGAAATGTCATCACCTGGTGGGGCCATGCCACCTGCACGGTCGAGGACTCCGGTGTCCGGGTGCTGACCGATCCGCTCTTCGCGCGCCGGCTGGTTCATCTGCGCCGCCGTCGCGGTGACGTACCGCCTCCGGAGGCCGCGGTCGCCGACGCCGTCCTCGTCTCGCATCTGCACTCCGACCATCTGCATCTGCCGTCGCTGGCGAAGCTCGCGCCGGGCACCCGGCTGATCGTGCCGCGCGGCGCGCGGCGCGCGGTGCCTGGACTGCGGCGGCTGGACGCCGTCGGACGCGGAGGAGTCGGACGCGGCGGCGGTCTGCGGATCACGGAGGTCGAGCCGGGCGACGAGGTGGAGATCGGACCGCTGTGGGTACGGGCGGTGCCGGCGTGCCACGACGGGCGGCGGCTGCCGGTGGGCCCGCAGCGCTCACCCGCGCTCGGCTATGTGATCAGCGGTGAACGCCGGACGTACTTCGCGGGCGACACCGGGCTCTTCGACGAGATGGCGGAGGCCGTGGGCACGGTCGACGTGGCGCTGCTGCCGGTGGGCGGCTGGGGACCGCATCTGGGCCACGGTCATCTGAACGCCGACCGCGCGGCCGAGGCGCTGGCCCGGCTCGCGCCCGACGCGGCGGTGCCGGTGCACTACGGCACGTTCTGGCCGATCGGGATGGACGGTGTACGGCCGCACGAATTCCATTCGCCCGGCGACGAGTTCGTCCGCCAGGCGGCCCGGCGCGCGCCCGGGGTCGCCGTCCACCGGCTTCAGCACGGCGAGAGTGTCCGGCCGGGAGCCACCCTGTGATCGACCAGCTCATGAGTCAGATGCCGTCGGAGTCCGCCCAGCAGGCCGTCACCTACCCGTCGTTGTTCCTGCTGGTGGCGCTGGGAGCGCTGGTGCCGGTGGTGCCGACGGGCGCGGTGGTGAGTTCGGCGGCCGTCGTCGCCTTCCACCAGACGGCGCCGCTCGCGCTGCTGTACATATTCGTGGTGGCCTCGTTCGCGGCGTTCCTCGGCGACATCACGCTCTACTGGCTGGGGCGGCGGGGGGTCAACTCCAAGAACGGCTCGCGGTGGCTGGCGGCGCTGGAGCAGCGGGTCTCCGACGACACCCTCGAACAGACCCAGCGCAGGCTGCGCGAGCACGGCGTGACGGTCCTGGTGCTGTCGCGGCTGGTGCCCGCGGGGCGGATACCGGTGATGCTGGCGTGCCTGCTCACCAAGTGGCCGACGACGCGGTTCATCAAGGGCGCGCTGCCGGCGTGCCTGGCGTGGGCGGCGACGTACCAGCTGATCGGGATCCTCGGCGGGTCGCTGTTCGCCGAGCCGTGGGAGGGAGTGGTCGCGGCGGTGGCGCTGACGGTGGTGATCAGCGGCAGTCCCACGATCTGGCGCAAACTGCGGGGGCGCGGCAGGGGCGCGAACGGCTCCGCCCGGCGGGACGGACAGTGCGCGCCGGAGGGTCCGACGGCGGTGGAGGGGCCTGCGGAGTCAGACGGTCAGCAGGCGTGACGCCCCGACCGGCAGGTCCCACAACTGCTCGCGCGGTCTCCCGGTCCGCTCCCAGGCGGCCCTGACCCGCTCCAGCGGCTCCATCACGGGCTCGGCCGAGAGCACAAACGTCGCCCAGTGCATGGGCGCCATGTTCCGCGCGCCGACGTCCTGGCAGGCCTGTACGGCCTCCTCGGGGTCCACATGGACATCGCTGAGCCACCAGCGCGGGTCGTACGCCCCGATCGGCAGCAGCGCGAGGTCGATGTCCGGGTACCGGCCGCCGATCTCCCGGAACCAGTGGCCGTAGCCGGTGTCCCCGGCGAAGTAGACGCGTCGGCCCGTCGCCGCGTCGGTGAGCATCCAGCCGCCCCACAGCGAGCGGCAGGTGTCGGTGAGGGTGCGCTTGGACCAGTGGTGGGCGGGCACGAAGTCGAACCGTACGGTGCCTGTGCCGCCGTCCCCGCCGGGCAGTTCGGCGGCCTCCCACCAGTCCAGCTCGGTGACGTGGGTGAAGCGGCGGCGCCGGCACCAGCGGCCGAGACCGGCGGGGACGAACATCGGGGTGTCCCTCGGCAGCCGCCGCAGCGTGGGCGCGTCGAGATGGTCGTAGTGGTTGTGGCTGATGACGACCGCGTCGACGGGCGGCAGTTCCTCCCACCGGACGCCGACGGGAGTGATCCGCGCGGGCGTGCCGAGGATCCGGCGCGACCACACCGGGTCGGTCAGGACGGTGAGGCCGCCGATGCGGAGCACCCAACTCGCGTGCCCCGCCCAGGTGACGGCGACGGTGCCGGCGTCCACGGCCGGCAGGGGCCCCCGTTCGACGGGCAGCATGGGTACGGCGTCGAGCGCGCCGGGGCGCGGCCTCGCGGCGCCTTCGCGGGCGAGCCGCGCCAGCGCGCGTACGCCGGGCAGCGGGGTGGTGAGCCGGTGGGAGAAGGACTTGGGCCAGCGACGGCCGGTCTCACCGAGCGGGCGGAGCGTACCGCCGGGCCGGAGGGTCTCGCCGGCGGCCGTGGCCCGGGATGAGGTGGCGGCGGTGCGGTGCACGCGTCGGGTGGGGTCCGTCCGATCGGTGTGGTCCGTCATCGAAGCTCCGTTCAGGGCGGTGCGACGCGGTTCATCGGGGCGGTACGCCGGGAGGTGGATCAGGCCGGCGGCCCGCGGGCTCAGGGCGGTTCCCCCAGAGCCGCCGCCAGATTGCCCAGTGCCTCGGCGACGTGCGGCAGTTCCAGGGGCTTCCCATCGGTGAGGGACTCCATCCGCTGCTCCGGGGTTGACCCGAGCAGCGGTCCGGTCGCCAGTCGTACGCGCAGCGCGCCCAGTTCGTCCCCGAACCGGTGCCCGCCGGGCACCGGCATGCCCAGCCGTTCGCCCAGGAACTCTTCGAGCTCCATGGAGTCGCCGACCCCGCGTTCGGCGAGCCCCCGGCGCAACGGGCCGAAGTCCGCGTACAGATGACGGCCCGCCCGGGGCGGTCTGGCCAGCGCCCCGGCGCTCAGGACGATGTGGTGTACGGCTCCGGCCACGCGCGCATGGAGCGCGGCGGCGGCGGCGACCCTCGCCGTCACGCCGGGCGGCTCGTCGAGTGCCCTGGAGGCAGCGGCGGCGACCGGCGCCGCGACGAGCGCGCCCAGCGCGGTGAGATGGTCCAGCGTCCTGGCCCGGCGCCGGGCGCCGGCCCCGGTGGCGGGGAAACGCGCCACGGCGGCGGGCCAGGACGCCGGGGTGAGCGCGCCCGCCAGGTCGGAGAAGACGGTGACGTCGTCGGGCCACATCTCGGCCGGGCTGAGCGGCACCGACTCGCGGGGCCGGTGCAGGGTGTCGCGCCAGGTCTCGTCGCTGATGATGTGCAGGCCCTCGCCGACGGCGGCCTCGCACGCCTCCCTGAGAAGCTCGGGCGGTGCGACGGTGCCGGTCGGGTCGTCGGCGATCGAGAGCAGCAGCAGCCGCGGGTCGCCGCCCTCGGCCCGTACCCGGCGCACCGTCTCCAGGAGGGCGTACAGATCGGGTACGCCGCCGCACTCCGCGGGGGTCGGCACCGAAAAGAAGGGCCGGCCGAGAAGCCGGGCCTGCGGCGCCCAGGACGCCGGGTGCGGGCGGGGCATCAGGACGTCGCCGCCGTGCGCGGCGAGCAGCGCGAGGAGCAGCGGCTGCGCACCGGCCGCCGCGGCGGCCTCCTGGGGATGTGTGGGCAGACCGCGTCTCGACCAGTAGCCGCAGGCCGCCTCCCGCAGGACCGGTCCGCCGCCGGGCGGCTCGGGCGAGGTCTGTCCGGCGGCGCCGGCGAGCTCGGCGACGAGCTCGGGCAGCGCGGGCAGGCCCAGGTCCGGGGCGAGCGGCCCGTACCGTACGGGACCGCGCCCTTCGCGCACCGTCCCCGTCGTCCCCATGCCCGCCTCCTCCCTCCTCCCGCACTCACCGGGGATCTACGCCCCGCGGCCCAGCATCGCGAGCAGCCGGGTCTGGGCGCCGGTGACCAGGTCGCGTACGGACCACGCGGCGCAGGGCGTCGGCGCGCCCCACTGGTCCGCGCGGACGGCGTGCACCCGGTCAGTGAAGAGGTCGAGCGCCTCGTCGTGCCGGTCCAGCAGTGGATCATCCATGCCTCCCACTTTCCCCGGCCGCCCGGCCGGACGCGAGTCCGGCCGGTCCACGGCCCGCTCACGGCCGGCTCCGGGCCCTGCTTGGGGCCGGGGAGTACGGGGTACCCGCGTTCCATGTCCGACATCCACGCGGGCCGTACCCCGGCCGGTCCCGGCACCCCGGCCCGGGTCGCCGCGCTGCTCAGCGGCTGGGACCGGCGGATCTTCCGGTCGGCGGCGAACCGGCACTGGCCGGGCGCCGGACCGGTGCTGCCGCGCCTCAGCCGCTCCGCCAACCACGGTCTCCTCTGGTTCGGCGCCGCCGCCGGAATCGCGCTCCTCGGGCGCGGTCAGCGCTCCCGGCGCGCCGCCCTGCGGGGCGTCGCCTCCCTCGCCGTCGCCTCGGCGGCGATCAACACCGTGGGCAAGCGGTCGGTACGCCGGGTGCGGCCGGTCCGCGACACGGTTCCGGTGATCAGGCAGCTGAGGCGGCAGCCGGTCACCACCTCGTTCCCGTCCGGGCACGCGGCGTCGGCCGCCGCCTTCGCCACGGGTGTCGCCCTGGAGTCGAAGGGCTGGGGGGCGGTGGTGGCGCCCGTCGCCTTCTCCGTCGCGGCGTCCCGCGTCTACACGGGCGTGCACTACCCGAGCGATGTGCTGGTGGGCGCGGCGCTGGGGGTGGGGGCTGCGTACGCCGTACGCGGCATCGTGCCGACCCGCTCCCAGCTGCCGTCGCCGGGACGGCCGCACGCACAGGCACCGGCCCTGCCGGGCGGTGACGGCATGGTGATCGTCGTCAACCGCGCGTCGGGCTCGTCGGACGCCGCGGGCGCGCTGCGCGACTCGCTGCCGCTCGCGGAGTTCGTGGAGTGCGACCCCGATGAGGTGAACACGGAGCTGGCGAAGGCGGCGGACCGCTGCACCGCGCTCGGCGTGGTCGGCGGCGACGGCACGGTCAACCGGGCCGCGGTGGTCGCCGCCCGGCACCGGTTGCCGCTGGCGGTGTTCCCCGGCGGCACGCTGAACCACTTCGCGTACGACCTCGGCATCGAGGACTCGCAGGACACCTGCCGCGCGATGGAGGCGGGCGACGCGGTCCGCGTCGACCTCGGGCGGTTCACCGGGCCCGACGGGGCGAGCGGCCACTTCCTCAACACCTTCAGCCTGGGCGTCTATCCGGAGCTGGTACGTGTACGGGAGCACTGGGCGCCGCGGATCGGCGGCTGGCCCGCCGGGGTGGTCGCCGCGTCGAAGGTGCTGCGCGGCCAGCACCAGCTGGAGGCGGAGTTCGACGGCCGGCACCGGTCGCTGTGGATGCTGTTCGCGGGGAACAGCATCTACCAGCGCTTCGGGTTCACGCCGGGCCACCGGCACGATCTGGCGGACGGTCTGCTGGACGTCCGGATCGTGCACGGCGGGAGCTTCCCCAGCCTGCGGCTGCTGGCCGCGGCGGCGGCCGGACCGCTGAGCCGGTCGCCGGTGCACGCGGCGGAGCGGATGCGGCGGGTGCGGATCACGGGCATCGCGCCGGGTACGCCGCTGGCCTTCGACGGCGAAGTGGCCGAGTCACCGGTCGAGTTGACGATCGACAAGGCGAACGAGGCACTGACGGTGTACCGCCCCCGCGTGTTCCTGTGAGCGGGGGCGGGGCGCGGCCGGGGGGCGAGCGCGGGGCGCGGGCGCGGGAGATATCGGTGGCGCGGGCCGGGGCCCGGGGCCGAAGCTCGGACGCATGGAATCCGTGTCCGCTCCCTTCCTCGAAACCCCGCGGCTGCGGCTGCGTGCCTGCGACGAGGCCGACCTCGGCCGGCTCATCGCGCTGGACAACGACCCCGGCGTGAAGCGCTTCATCGACGGCGGCGTGCCCGTCGAGCCCAAGACGTTCCGGGCCGAGGCCCTGCCCCGGCTGCTCGGGCGCGGCTTCTGGGCGGCGGAGGAGCGGTCCACCGGCGAGTGGCTGGGCTGGTTCGAGCTACGGCCGCTGAACGACCCCGGGTGGGCGGAGGTGGAGCTGGGGTACCGGCTGCACCGGGCGGTGTGGGGCCGGGGCTACGCCACGGAGGGCGCCCGAGCGCTCGTGCGCAAGGCCTTCACCGAGCTGGGCACCGAGCGGGTCACGGCGAACACGATGACGGTCAACACGGCCTCCCGGCGGGTCATGGAGAAGGCCGGGCTGCTCTTCGTCCGTACGTACGCCGAGGAGTGGCCGGAGGTCATCGAGGGCTCGGAGCAGGGGGATGTGGAGTACGCGCTCACGCGCGGGGAGTGGCGGCGCACGACTTCCGGGTGACCACAGTGCGAGACACGGGTCTCATATTCCGACATCGCGGCGTACCGTGACGGGATCACTTCACGAGAGGGAGTCCGGTCATGCCGAGAGAGACCGCCGTCTACACCCACGGCCACCACGAGTCGGTCCTGCGTTCGCACAGCTGGCGCACGGCGGCGAACTCGGCTGCGTATCTCCTGCCCGAACTCCGTTCCGGACTCGACGTGTTGGACGTGGGCTGCGGTCCCGGCACCATCACCGCCGACCTGGCCGCGCTGGTGGCGCCCGGCACGGTGACCGCGGTGGACGCGGCGGCGGACGTCCTGGAGCGGGCCGGGGAGGCGGTCGCGGCGCGCGGTCTGGACAACATCCGTTTCGCGGTCGCCGATGTCCACGCCCTGGACTTCCCCGACGACTCGTTCGACGTGGTCCACGCCCACCAGGTGCTCCAGCACGTCGGGGACCCCGTACAGGCACTGCGCGAGATGCGCCGGGTGTGCAGGCCCGGAGGCATCGTCGCGGCGCGCGACAGCGACTACGGCGCGTTCACCTGGTACCCGTCGTCCCCCGCGCTGGACGGCTGGCAGGAGTTGTACCGGACGGTGGCCCGCGCGAACGGCGGCGAGCCCGACGCGGGCCGCAGGCTCGCCTCCTGGGCCCGCCGCGCGGGCTTCACGGACATCACGTCCACGGCGGCGGCGTGGTGCTTCGCGACGCCGGACGAGCGCGCGTGGTGGAGCGGGCTGTGGGCGGAGCGGACGACCGCGTCGCTCTACGCGGAACTGGCCGTACGCGGCGGCCACGCGGACGCGGCGCGGCTCGCCGGGATCGCGGAGGCGTGGCGCGCGTGGGGCGGGGAGCCCGACGCGTGGTTCATGGTCCCGCACGGTGAAATCCTGTGCCGGGTATGAGGGTTGGTTCCCCCGGGCCCTGTCTTCGAAGTAGCGCCGTCCGCCCGCAGGGCGGGGCCCGCGGCGGCTGGTGCGGTGCATCGCAAGGCGGAGGATCTCCCGTGTACTGGACGTACTCGGGAGACTCCGACAACGCGGCGAGGTGCCGTGCCAGGCGCCGCGGGCCAGGCGGGACTTCGAAGACAGGGCCCGGGTTCATGGTCGCGGAGATCGGTGCTTCGCTACCCTCACCCGTATGGAAATCCTGGGAACCACGCTGCGCATCTGCGTCGACGACCTGGAGACGTCGGTCGCCTTCTACGAACGGCTGACCGGCAGTCCCGCGCTCCGTTTCGAGCGCGGTGGGGTCTCCGTCGCCGCCGTGAGTTGCTTCCTGTTGATGAGCGGTCCCGCGGAGGAGATCGAGGTGCTGCGGAAGGTCACCGCGACGATCGCCGTCAAGGACGTGGACGAGGCGTTCGCCGCGCTCACGGACGTCGGCGCCCAGGTCCTCGCGGGCCCGGTCCCCACCCCCGCCGGCCGCAACCTGATCGCGGTCCACCCGGACGGCTCGGTCTTCGAGTACGTGGACCGCAACCCGGTCCGGGTTGGCTGACGACTCCCGGGCACGCGCCTCCACGCACCGGGCGAGCCGCGGTCGCGGCTCGCCCGGCGACGACCACGTCCCGGCGCGCACCAAGCGTCCAACGCCGGACGGGACTTCACGGACACGCTCCGTGCCGCCCTCCCGACTCCCCTAGCGCGACGCCCCGTTCAGTCCCCCGGGCGCATCCGGTAGTCGTACGTCTCCGGCAGGGGGTCGTCCGTCAGGGATGACCAGACCTCGTTCAGTGTCTCCTCGCCCTCCCGCAGGTCCGCCACCTCGAAGCCCGCGTCGAACACCGCGCGTGCCGCGGTCTTGTCGCCCTCGGCGAGCAGCAGTTGGGCCTCGATCAGCCGGAAGGCTCCGCGCTCCCGGATCTCCGGCGAGAGCCGGTCCCAGACCCGGCGCCCGTCCCCCGCGCGGTCGGCGGCGAGCAGCACGGCGATCGACTCGCGGGCCAGCGCCACCGTGGCCGCCGTCCAGGACTCGCCGTCGGCCCCGGCCCGGACGGTCTCCTCCCCGCGCTCGCGGCACAGGTCGTTGAAAGCCTCCAGATACAGATCGGCGGCCCGCTCGGGGTTGCCGTCCTCCCGGTCGGCGACGGCCAGGCAGCGCAGCAACGGCCAGCGGGAGGAGGCCAGTTTGAGGCCGCGTTCCCAGCTCCGTACGGCCTGGGCCAGATCGCCCGCGTGCCACTGCGTGACGCCCAGGTGATACTCCGTCAGCGGCTCGGCGGGCGCCGTCTCCAGCATGTCGCGCCAGTGCGGGGCGACTTGCGTCGGGCCCGGCGGCTCGGCCTTCCGTGCCTTCAGGAAGGTGCCATGGGTGAACAGCTCGACCCACGGCGCCTGTTGCTCGCCGAGCATGGACGCGTCGAACGGCGTGCCGGGCAGCTCGTACCCGCCGCGCATCGCGCCGCGCAGCACTTCGAGCGCGCCCCAGCCCGAGCCGGTGGCGAGCCGTTCGCCGGGCTCGTTGTCCGCGTACGGCAGCCAGGCCTCGTACGCGGCGTCGACAGCCGCGCGCGGCAGCGCCTGTTCGAGGCGGGTGCCGACCTCCGCGCGTGCCGCGTCCCAGTCGGTGCCGTGGACGGCGGCGGGATCCGCTTCGAGCGGACCGTACGACTCCAGCCAGCTGAAGTCCTCGTAGCCCTCCAGCTTGACGTGTTCGAGCTGGGTACGGGCCAGCCCTGCCTGGATCTCGGCGTAACCGGGCGTGCCCGGCTCCGTGAGCCACTGCTGCCAGCGTCGCCCGCCGCGCCCCGCTCCCCAGATGAAGAGCTTGCGTCCGCTCAGGGTGTCCGTGGACGTCTGGACGAGCCCGCGTCCGTCCGCGTCGAGCGAGGTGATCCACTTCCGGGCCTCGCGCGGGACTTCGTAGAAGTAGTCCGCCGGGTACTGGCCGCGCAGCGGGTACGTACGGTCCGCGCCGTCGTACTCGGGCACCGGGACGCGGCGCAGGCTCCGTTCGTACCCGAAGTGCCACGCCTCATCGGCGGGTGCCAGGACGCGCGTGTGCTCGTCCTCGGGCACGGCGATGTTGGACCACCAGTAGACGGGCGCGGGCCCCTGGTGCGGATTGCGTATCCGCACGCCGACGTGGAGGAAGTCGGAGTCGTCGGGCAGCCAGAGGTCGACCTGGAACGGCAGGCCCCGCAGCGGCTCCCACTCCCAGAGCCGGAGCATCTCCCCGCCGTCGGGGGCGGGGACGAGCCCGGCGTGCACGGGCGCGCAGGAGAGCGTGGTGTGGCCGGTGGCGCCGATGTTCCACTCGATGCCACCGGAGAACCAGGCGCCGTTGAGCGCGAAGTCGGCGGGCTGGAAGACCGGGTTGCGGTAGAGCAGTTCACGGTCGGTGGGCTTGTGGTGCAGGGAGTGGACGCGCCCGCCGAGCCCCGGCAGAACGGTGGCCCGCAGCCGGTCGTTCTCGATGACTATCGCGTCGAGGTCGGTGCTCACCCGGTCGCGTCCGTAGCCGTCGAGGATCCGCACCGGAAGCAGGGTGCGCAGCGGCTCGTACCCGATCTGCCGCGCCATGTCGCGGGGCAGGTCCCGCTTGGCCCGTTCGTCGACGGAGTGGGTCTCGTCGAGCGGCCGGAGCGCGGGCAGGGGGTTCTCCGGCCCCAAGGGGGCGGCAGGCAGGGTCAGTACGGCACGTCGCACGCTCGTGGCCACTGGCAAACCTCGCTTCGCTCGCTGGGGCCGCCGACGGCTGGATTGGCCGGCGCGCACCCGTTGACCATGGAACACGGTCAAGTGCGTGCCGAACAGAGCACCTTGGGATCAGTCTTGGGTGAGGGCCGCCACAACGATGTCCGCGAGCAGTGCCCCGGCGGTGCCGTCGGGGTCGAGATCGGGGTCGTAGATCGTCAGGTTGAGCCCGACGCAACGGTCCGAGCGGACCAAAACCGTCAGCAGCGACCGGAGTTCATCGGGGAGCAGCCCCCCGGGGTCGGGGCTGTCGACGGCCGGCATCACCTCGGGGTCGAGCACGTCCGCGTCCAGATGCACCCAGAAGCCGTCGGTGACGGGCGTCTCCAGCGTCCGGAGCACGGCGCCCGCGAGATCGGCCGCGCCCCACTCGCGGAACTCCCCCACGGACACGGTGGGGATCCGCAGCCGGGCCAGCTCCTCGCGGTCCTCGTCGTCGTCGCGGATGCCGAAGATCCGTACGTCCTCGTCACGGACGTACGGGCTCAGCCCCTCGATGTCGGTGAGGTCGCTCTGCCCGCGCCCGGTGGCGATGGCCAGCTCCTCGCCACCCGCCGCGCCGACCGACGCCGAGTTCCCGGGGTGCCGGAAGTCGGCGGAGCCGTCGATCGCGGCGATGCCGTACCGCCCGAGCCGCCGCAGCGCGAGCGAGGCGCCGAGCTGGATGGAGCAGTCGCCGCCGAGGACGAGCGGGAAGTCACCGGCCCGCACATGCCGCTCGATCCGGTCGGCGAGGCGGCGGGTGTACGCGGCGATGGCGGCGGCGTTGAAGACACCGTCGCCTTCCTTCCAGTCGCCCCGGTCGTAACGGGGCGGGACGACGACCCCGCCCTCGGACGCGCCGAGCCGCCGCACGATCCGCCGCTCACGCATTGCTCCGGCGAGCTTGTAGCAGCCGGGGACGGTTCCGGGGGCCGGTGGGCGCAGCCCGAGATTGGAGGGGGCGTCGATCACCACGATATTCCGCATGCGGACCATCCTCGGCGTCGTACGCTCCTTCTTCAATGAGGATCTTCGGGAAGTAAGGCGGCACGTCCATGACCACGCAGCACACCTATCGGGTGATCGTCCGCGGGACCTTCGAGCAGTTGATGGACGAGGCGCGTGCGCGGTTGCTGGACGAGCTCGCCGACCACGGGCTCAGCCAGATGCGGTTCACGCCCGAGGGATCGCTCACCTACGACAGGTCGCTCAGGCACTTCTCGTACCGGTTCGAGATCGTGTCCGACGCCGCCGACGGCGAGGAGATGGCCGCCGCCCTCGCCGAGGAGCGGGCGGAGGCGGCGCTGCGCGCGTTCGGCGGGGGTGTCGGCGCCGGGTTCGGGGAGCTGCGGTCGACCGTGACGGACATGGACACGATGAAGATCAACCGGAAGGGCCGCTGAGCCCTCCGGGCGGGTCGTCGCGGATCATGTCCACGGTGATCGCCCAGCGTTCGTGGTCGCGCCAGGCCCCCGTCGATCCGCAGGAAGTCGGGCGAGAAGCCCTCGTGGCGGACGAGGGCTCGGCGTACGTCCCGCGACGAATGCGGCTAATCCGTACGACACCGAGGACAAGTACTGCTCCGGTTCGGGCGCGCGTCTGGACCTCTTCCAGCAGACGAGCCCAGGCGCCATCCGCTTTGCAGCGTGCGAACCGCTCGTATGCCGTCTGCCACGGTTCGTAGCGTTCTGGCAGGTCGCGCCACGGAGCGCCCGTCCGTGACCGCCATAGCACTCCATTGATCACCTGCCGATGCAAGCTTGCCGAGAAAAGCCCAGGTCAGCGATGTGTTACAGGAAGCGCGGTTTCATAACTATACCTTTCGTAAGGTACAGTTATGGGGTCGTGATGGTCTGCTTGAGAGGTGTGCGGAGATGGTTCTGAGTGCGAAGCGGCGCTGGCTGCTGCTCGCGGTGGTGAGTGCGGGGCTGCTGTTGATCACGCTGGACAATTCCATCCTGTACGCGGCGTTGCCGACGCTGGTGGAGGATCTCGGCGCGAGCAGTTCGGAGAGCTTGTGGATCATCAACGCCTATCCGGTGGTGATGGCCGGGCTGCTGCTGGGCAGCGGGACGCTGGGGGACCGGGTGGGGCACCGGCGGATGTTTCTGATCGGTCTGGTGGTCTTCGGGGCCGCCTCGCCGGCCGCCGCGTTCTCGTCGAGCCCGGAGGCACTGATCGCGGCGCGGGCGTTCCTGGCGGTGGGGGCGGCGGCGATGATGCCCGCGACCCTGGCCCTGATCCGTGTCACGTTCGAGGACGAACGTGAGCGCAACGTTGCCATCGCCGTCTGGGGAAGCCTGGCAATCGTGGGCAGCGGGCTCGGCCCGATCGTCAGCGGCATCCTGCTCAACAGCTTCTGGTGGGGGTCGGTCTTCCTCATCAACGTCCCCGTCGTCATCGCGGCGATCATCGCCACGCTGGTCCTCGCGCCCTCCAACGACGCCGATCCCTCCAAGCGCTGGGATCTGATCTCCTCGCTGCTCGCGCTCGTCGCCCTGGTCGGTCTGGTGATCGCGATCAAGGAGACCGCGAAGACCAGCCCCACCCCCCTCGTCATGGCCACCGCCGTCCTCGCGGCGGCAGTGGCCGGGTGGGCGTTCGCCAGGCGGCAGCGCCGCCTGCCTTACCCGCTGCTGGACTTCGCGATCTTCCGCAACCCGGCGTTCCTCGCCGGCGTCCTGGCCGCCGGGCTGTCCATGTTCGCCATCGCCGGTGTCCAGTTGGTCACCACCCAGCGCTTCCAGCTCGTGGAAGGCTTCAGCCCGCTGCGCGCGGGGCTGCTGGTCGCCGCCCTCGCCTTGGGGTCACTGCCGACGGCCATGGTCGGCGGTGCTGTTCTGCACAAGGTCGGTCTCCTGCCCATCGTCGCGGGCGGTCTCGCCCTCAGCACGGCCGGCGCCGCGGTGGTTCTGGTCAGCTTCAACACGAGCATGGAACTGCTGGTGACCGGGTTGCTGATCGCCGGCGCCGGGCTCGGGGCGGCGATGTCTGTCGCTTCCAGCGCGATCATGGGCAACGTCCCGGCCCGCCGGGCCGGCATGGCTTCCTCCATCGAGGAGGTCTCCTACGAGTTCGGCAGCCTCATCGCGGTCGCGCTTCTCGGCAGTCTCCTGACCGCCGTCTACAGCACGACCATCGACCTGCCCGCCGGGGTGCCGGACGGGGCGCGCGACAGTCTCGACGCCGCGCTCGCACTGGGCAAGGACAATCCCTCGCTGATCACCGCGGCCTCCAACGCGTTCGACAGTGCGTACTTCGTCGTGATGGTCGTGGTCACCGCCGTGATGGCCGTCGGCGCGATCGCGACGGGTCTGCTCCTGCGCCGTCACGGGCCCGGATCAGCCCTGACCGCCGCAGCGCACGCCGCCGCAGTCCCAGCACACCACTGACCGGACCGGGAGCAACCATGCGGACCAGCAAACGAACCCAGATTCTTGAAGCGGCCGCCCGCGTCGTGGAGCGCGAGGGCGTCAAGAGCGTCACCTTCGACTCCGTCGCCGCCGAGGCCGGCCTGACCAAGGGCGGTCTCCTCTACCACTTCGCCTCCCGCGACGACCTCGTGCAGGCCATCCACCAGCATCTCGCCGCTCAGTGGGAAGCGGGCATGGCCGCAGCGGCGGGAAAGCCCGCAAGCGAAGCCACTGCCGCCGAACGGCTCACCGCCTACACCCGCGTCGCCACCCAGAGCGCCACCCGCGCCGAGTTGCTGTTCATGCTGGAAGGAGCGACGACCACCGAACACGCCGCCCCCTGGAACGCGGTGATCGAACGCTGGGCACCGCCTCCCGCCCCAGCCATCGACGACCCCGCCGCGCTCGACCGGTTCATCGCCCGCCTGGCCGCCGACGGACTGTGGCTGTACGAATCCCTCACGGCCGAACGTCTCGCCCCCGACCTCCGGCAAGCCATCGCCGAACGCATTGCCGGCACCCTCAACCGCGACGGCGACTGACCGCGATCCAACGGTAACCGCGCCCACCTGCGTAGGCGTGGCATCAAGGGACAGCCGCTGCCGCGCGGGAAATGGTGTCGGACATCGCGCCGGCCTAGTTCGCCAGCGCCGGCTCGTCCAGCGTGAGCGTGGCCGTGCCGTCCGACGCGTCCAGGACCGCCGGGACGCCCAGTGGCACCGTCAGGTTCGTCGGGCCGTGGCCGAAGCCCAGTTCCTCGGCCACCGGGACGCCGAGGGCGCCGAGGCGGTCGAGCATCAGGGTTCGGACCGCCTCGTACGGGCCGCAGCCCGCCCAGGAGCCGAGCGCGACCCCGGCGACCCCGTCCAGCCAGCCGGAGCGCAGGAGTTGGGTGAGGATCCGGTCCAGCCGGTACGGCTCCTCCTCGATGTCCTCGATCAGCAGCAGGCCGCCGGCGGCGGACGGGCGGGCGTGCGGGGTGCCGAGGTCGGCGGCGAGCAGGCTGACGCAGCCGCCGAGGGTGACGCCGTGGGCCCGGCCGGGAACGAGCGCGCCCGCCGTGTCCAGGCCGATGGTCCGGACGGTCTCCGGGTCGAGGAGCGTCGCGCGCAGCGACTCCTGGGTCGCCGGGTCCTTGAGGAAGGTCAGGGCGGCGACCATCGGACCGTGCAGGGTGGAGACTCCCGCGCGTACGGCGAACGCCTCGTGCAGCACGGTGATGTCGCTGTAGCCGACGAAGGCCTTGGGGGGCGCCGCGCGTACGGCGTCCCAGTCGAGCAGGTCGGCCATGCGCTGGGCGCCGTAGCCGCCGCGTGCGCACAGGACGGCCGAGACCGTGGGGTCGCACCAGGCGTCCTGGAGGTCGCGGGCGCGTGCCTCGTCCGATCCCGCGAGATAGTCCAACTCCGCGTGCAGGTCCAGGACATGGGGTGCCACAACGGGGTCGAGGCCCCAGCCGCGCAGGATGTCCAGGCCCGCTTCGAGCCGGTCGGCGGGCACGGGGCCGCTGGGTGCGACGACGGCGACCTTCGCGCCGGGCCGCAGCCGGGGCGCACGCACCAACGGGCCCACGGAAGAGCCGGGGGACACGGGGGTCACTTCCTCAGCTCCAGCACCGGGACGTCGGGGCGGCTGATCCCGAACGTCCGTGCGTACAGGGACAGTTCGGCCTCCAGCGCGCGGACCATCGTGTCCGCCCTGCGGAAGCCGTGGCCCTCCCCCTCGAAGGTGATGTACGCGTGCGGGACGTCGCGCCCGGCCAGTTGGGCGAGGAAGCGTTCGCACTGGACCGGCGGGCAGATCACGTCGTCCAGCCCCTGGAGCAGCAGGAACGGCGCGGTGATCCGGTCGACGTGGTTGATCGGCGAGCGTTCGCGGTAGCGGCCCGGTACGTCGGCGAAGGGACCGACGAGCGACTCCAGATACCGCGACTCGAAGTCGTGCGTCCCGTCCGAGACCCAGCTCGACAGGTCGAGGATCGGGTAGATGACGGTGCCGCACGCGTAGACGTCGGTGGAGGTGAGCGACGCGGCGCTGGTCCAGCCGCCCGCGCTGCCGCCCCGGATCGCGAGCCGGGCGGGATCGGCGGTGCCCTCGTCGGCGAGGGCGCGCGCGACGGCCGCGCAGTCCTCGACGTCGACAACACCCCACTGTTCACGCAGCCGTTCGCGGTAGGCGCGCCCGTAGCCGGTGGAGCCGCCGTAGTTGACCTCGGCGACGCCGATGCCGCGCGAGGTGAAGTAGGCGATCTCCAGGTCGAGTACGAGCGGGGCGTGGCTGGTGGGCCCGCCGTGCGCCCATACGACGTACGGGGGCAACTCCTCGGCGGGCGCGCTGTGGTCGGGGCTGTGCGGCGGGTAGATGTGGGCGTGGATCTCCCGGTCGCCTGGGCCGGTGAACGTACGGATCTGTGGCTCGGGGTAGTACACGGGGTCGACCGGGTCGTCGTGCGCCGAGCCGATGACCCGGGCCCGCCCGGTGGCGGTGTCCAGCTCCACGATCTCGTACGCGCTGCGCGGGCTGGCGCCGACGCCGATCACGCGGGTGCCCCGGACGGCTAGGGTGGCGGCCCATTCGGTCCAGGGCCCCGCCGCGTCGGCGAGTTGGCCGGTCTCGGGGTCGAGGATGCCGAGCGCGGTGGCGCCCTTGCCGTGGACGACGGCGATCATGCCGTCGGCCATCGGCCGGAACCACTGGAGGCCGATCTTCCACAGCGGTCCGCCGAACTCCTCGTCCACGGCCGGGCTCAGCCGGGTGGGCGCGGTGACGCCGCCCGGGGACGACGGGTCGATCCGCAGCCGGTTCAGCTGCCACCAGTCGCCGGGGTCGGAGACGTACAGAAGGGAGCCGTCGGACGCCCAGTCGGCCTGTACGACGGCCTCCTCGGGGCCTCCCGCGACGGTACGGACCCCGGTGAAGGCGTCCGTCCCGGCGGTGTCGGCGAGCAGCAACTCCGTGCCGTCCCAGGGCATTCGGGGGTGGTCCCAGGCGATCCAGGCGACATGCAGGCCGTCCGGTGACACCCGGGGTCCGGTGACGAAGCGGTGCCGGTCGTCGGAGAGTTCGCTCACCGCCGTGCGGTCGTCGGCGGCCGAGCCGTCCAGCGGTACGGAGGCGATGACACGGCGTACGTCGGTGGGCGACTCGCCGGTGAACTCCTCCAGCACGCACCAGACATGGCCGGCGTCGAGCCGCAGTCGCGGATCGGCCCAGCGCAGGGTGCCGGTCCTGCGGCCGTCCGGTGCGGGGGCGGGGGTGAGCGGGCGCGGCGGCCCGTCGCCGTCCGGCTCGTAGGCGTAGAGCCGCTGGTCCGGGAGGTGCGCGAAGACGATGAGCGTGGAGCCGTCGGCCCGTACCGCCCCGTCCCAGGGCCCGCCGCCGTACTCGATGACCCTGGTGCGGACGTTCCAGGGGGCGGGCAGGACCGATTCCTCACGGCCGTCGGACCGGCGGCGTACGAGGACGCGCCGGCCTTCCTCCGTGGGACGCGGTTCCGTCCACCACACCTCGTCGCCGACGGTGCCGACGTACTCCGGCCGCCCGTCGTGCGAGGCGGCCAGCGCGGCGTCGACCGGTGACGGCCATGATCCGTACGGCGCGATCCGCTGCATGCCGGGCTCCCCTATGCCGTCTGGAGATAGTGGTCGAGAACGCGGACCCCGAAGTGCAGGGCGTCCACCGGGACCCGTTCGTCGACGCCGTGGAAGAGGGCCTGGTAGTCGAAGCCGGGGGGCAGCTTCAGCGGCGAGAAGCCGTAGCCGGTGATACCGAGCCGGGAGAACTGCTTGGCGTCGGTGCCGCCCGACATGCAGTACGGCACGACGTGCCCGGCCGGGTCGAACCGCTCGACGGCCGCGCGGAGTTTGGCGTACGTCGGTGAGTCGACCGGCGCCTGGAGGGGCGCCTCGCGGTGGTGGAACTCCCACTCCACGTCGGGTCCGGTCAACTCGTCCATCGTGGTGCGGAATTCGTCCTCGCCGCCCGGCAGCATCCGGCCGTCCACATAGGCGACGGCCTGACCGGGGATCACATTGACCTTGTAACCGGCTTCCAGGACCGTCGGGTTGGCACTGTTGCGCACGGTCGCCTCGACCAGCGCCGCCGCGGGGCCGAGCTTGGCGAGCAGCGCGTCGGGGTCGAAGTGCTCGGACTCGACGTCGGCGTCGAATCCGTGGAGGGCGGCCAGTTCCTTGAGCGCGGCACGGACGGTCGGGGTGAGCCTGAGCGGCCATTCGTGGTGGCCGATGCGGGCGACGGCCGCCGCGAGCCTGCTGACCGCGTTGGTGCGGTTGACCTTGGAGCCGTGGCCCGCCCTGCCGTGTGCGGTGAGCTTGAGCCAGGCGGTGCCGCGTTCGCCCGCGGCGACGGGGTAGAGCGTCATGCCGGGCCCGGCGTGGAAGGTGAAGGCCCCGGACTCGCTGATGCCCTCCGTACAGCCCTCGAAGAGCTCCGGGTGGTGGTCGGCGAGGAAGCCGGAGCCGTCGATCGCGCTGGCCTCCTCGTCGGCGGTGTACGCGATCACGATGTCCCGGCGCGGCCGGACGCCGGCGCGGGCCCAGGCGCGGACGACGGCGAGCACCATCGCGTCCATGTTCTTCATGTCGACGGCCCCGCGACCCCATACGACGCCGTCCCTGACCTCGCCGGAGAAGGGGTGCACGGACCAGTCGGCGGGTTCGGCGGGTACGACGTCCAGATGGCCGTGGACCAGGAGCGCGTCGGCCGTCGGGTCGGTGCCCGGGATGCGCGCGACCACGTTGGTGCGGCCGGTGGTCCGTTCGAGGAGCGCGGGCTCCAGTCCGGCGGCGGCCAGCCGCTCGGCGACGTACTCGGCGGCGGGGCGCTCCCGGCAGTCGCCGCTGCCCCGGTTGGTGGTGTCGATACGGATGAGGTCGGAGGTGAACGACACCGCCTCGTCCAGCGCCACCATGTCGATGGGCTCCGCCCGGTCCGTACTCGCGTTCTCCTGCGTCATGTCAGCCATACTGCTCCTCCACCGCGGCCGAGACGATCGTGGTGACCGCCTTGAAGGTGCGAATGCCCTCGTACATCGTCCCGCTCGTGTACGCGACCCGCCGTTCACCCGCGCGCACCACTCCGGGGACGACGGTGGAGGCGGCGGCGAGATGCTCGGCGTCGAACTCCAGCTCGACGGTGTAGGGGCCGACGGCGACCGGTTCGTACCGTACGGCCAGCGCGGTGGCCTCCTTGGCCGCCGCGCGGATGGCGGCGGCGGTACGCGCGGGGGTGCGGCAGACCGCGGCGTACCGCGAGACATGGTCCTTGACCGCGACCTTGCGGGCGCCCGCCGCGTATCCGTCGGCGTCCGCGCAGGTCAGGTCGTCACCGGTGACGAGGACGACGGGGACGCCGTACTCGGCGACGACCTGCGCGTTGAGCAGGCCCTCACTCGCGCGGGCGCCGTTGAGCCAGACA
The DNA here is from genome assembly GCF_036248275.1 of Streptomyces sp. NBC_01716. NCBI lineage: Bacteria > Bacillati > Actinomycetota > Actinomycetes > Kitasatosporales > Streptomycetaceae > Streptomyces > Streptomyces sp. NBC_01716. Next base: position 1,503,699 of record NZ_CP109181.1, read on the forward strand.
CCGGTGATGGAGTTGGCGAGATAGGTGTGCGCGAGGACGCCTTCGGTGCCCGCGCCCGTGTGGTAGCCGACGAACGCGATCGCGTCGACGTCGCCGTGCTGGACGCCCTCCACCATGCTCAGCGACTTGTGACGGCCGGTGAGCATCTGGGCGCGCTCGTCCAGCTCTTCGAGGAGCAGGTTGCGCATGGTCCAGTGCGCCTCGTTGATCAGCACCTCGTCGGCGCCCCCGTCGAAGAAGCCGAGGACGGCGGCGTTCACGTCCGAGGTGAACAGCGCGCGGCAGCGCTCCCACTGCGGCGTCCCCGGCAGGACGTCGGCCGGCCAGGTCACCCCGGTGGCGCCCTCCATGTCGGCGCTGATGAGGATCTTCATTTCGCCCACGCTACCCGCCGCCGAATCCCCCGGCCAGAGCCCCTTCACCCACCGCCGGGACCCGGCCGGGCCGCCCCGGACATGCTCCGTGCCGATATGACGAGTACGGCCAGCGCCACCAGCGGCGCGCCCGCCGCCGCCGCGAACCCCAGGTCCCCGTACGCGTGGTACATCGGCAGCCACACGGGCGCCGCCGCGGCTCCTCCGAAGAACTGGGCCGACAGGGCGAGCGACGCGGCGCCGCCCCGGTTGTCGGGTGCGCTGGTCACCGCCAGCGTGTTGGTCACCGAGCGCAGGCCCGTCACCGCCGCGCCGACCAGCGCCACGCCCGTCAGGAGCACCGGCAGGCTGGTCGCGAGAGCGGCGGTCACCAGCCCCGTGACGAGCACCGCGTTGGACGCGATGCCGGAGAGGTGCGGGCCCTTCCCGGCGAGCAGACGGCCCGCCAAGGGCGCCGCGCAGATACCGGCCAGCCCGAAGGCCGAGCTGAGCAGCCCGGTCTCCACCGGACCGAGACCGAACCGGTCCCGGGCGCGGAGCACGAGCATCACGGTCAGCCCCACCGACGCGAGATAACAGAGGAACGACACCGAACAGGCCAGCAGCAGACGCCGGTTGGCCAGGGACCGCCACGAGGCGGGCGCGGTCGCGACCCGCCGGGTGGCCGAGGCCGACGGGGGGAAGCACACCAGCAGCAGTCCGCACAGCCCCGGCACCACGAACGCCAGCCGCCAGTGCACCGCCGCGCCCATCCCGCTGAACAGCGGGCTCATGCCCTGCCCGGCCGCCTGTGCGGCGGCGAACCAGCTGAGGGCACGGCCCAGCCGCTCCCCGCCGACGAGGTCGGAGATGGCGGCGACCAGCAGCGGGGTGGTGAAGGCGTTGGCCGCGCCCTGGAGCGCGCGGGCGGTCAGGAAGAGGTCCATCGTCGGAGCCACGGCGCACAGCACCGTCGCCACCACGAACCCGGCGAGCGCCACACGCATCACCCGTCCCCGCCCCCACCGCTCCGCCAGCGTGCCGCTGACCAGCATCAGCGCGGCGAACGGGAGCATGTAGGCGGTGACGGCGCCGGCCGCGAGCCCGGGTGTGCTGTCCAGCCCGGCGGCGACCTCGTGGACGATCGGCGTGACCATCGTGCTGCCGTAGGGGCCGAGGAACCCGCCCACGTACAGGGGCCACACCCGCTGGTCACGCACAGTCGGACCCCTGTCGGGAGAGGAGCGGGAAGGGAGCGGGAGAGGAGGAAGGGCGGGATGCGACGGCGGGGAGGGATGGGAGGATGCGCGCAGACCCGCGGGGGCCGTACGGCGGTTCCAGCGCCGTACGGCCCCCGCGCGTCGCGGGCCCGCGCCCCCGGGGCCCGTCTCCCGGGTCAGGCCGGCAGCAGATTGTCGACCAGCGTGTTGTAGGAGGAGCCGTCCTCCTTGATCAGGTCCCAGCTCCGCATCCAGTCGAAGGTCCGCTGGAACTGCCCCTGCGGGTACGGCGAGGGCTCCACGAACCGCAGGCGCCACCGTGCGAAGTCCGACGGCTTCAGGTCCGGGTCGATCTCCGCCGGGACCTCGCCGATGAGGTGGTGCAGATACGGGTACGGGTCCTCGTTCAGCTTGTGCACGGCCTTGACCACGGCGCGGTTCAGCGCGTCGTAGGTGTCCGCGTCGACCTCGGGGGAAGCGATCTCCGAGCCGACGTAGAACGCCTCGGTGAGGAGCTGGTACCCCTGCTTCTGCGCCACGGTGATCCACGGCTCCATCAGCGCGGCGGCCGGCACCCGCCCGTCGCGCAGCGCCTCGAACCGCTGCTGCGGCCCGCCGACATGCACGACCTTGATCTCCTCACGCGGCAGGAAGCCCTCCAGGGCCTGGAGCGCGAGATAGTGCGACCCGTGGTGGAAGTTCACCGCGACCGCTTCACCGGCCAGGTCCTGCGGGTGCACGGCCGGGGAGTCGGGCCGTACGAAGATGGCCTGGCTGCCGACCGCCGCCCGCTTGCCGACGACCCGGCCGCCGACCTCGGTGTCGTGCGAGCGGCGGATCTGCCCCCACTCGCAGGCGCGGTACAGGGAGGCGTCGCCGTTCTCGAAGTTGGAGCGCACGGTGCCGAAGGCGCTGACCAGTTCGTGGTCGTCGAGGAAGGTGACGGCGGCCTCGTACCCCTTCGGCACGAAGTCGACGTCCAGCCCCTCCTCCTCGTAGTAGCCCTCCTGCTGGGCGACGAGCTGAGGGAGGGAGAAGACCAGGGAGAGCGTCTCCATGGTGATCTTTTTCCTGGGTGCCATGACGGACACCTTTCGTCTCGGTGGGCAGGACCCGGGGCGGGTCCTGTGACAGTGGGGCGCGGGCGGTCAGCCCAGCGCGGCGAGGATCTTGCTGTGGAGATCGAAGACGGCACGGTCCTCGGGCAGCCGGGGGCGGGGCAGGCCGACGGTGAACTCCTCGCGGATCACGGCCGGCCTGCCGTCCAGCACGATCACCCGGTCGGCCAGGAAGGCGGCCTCCAGCGGGTTGTGGGTGACCAGCAGTCCCGTCCGGGGCCTCGCGGTCCACAGGTCCTGGAGCAGCAGCCGCAGCCGGCGCGCGGTCAGCTGGTCCAGCGCGCTGAACGGCTCGTCGAGCAGCACCAGTTCAGGCTCCACCGCGAACGCGCGTGCCACGGCGGCCCGTTGACGCTGCCCGCCGGAGAGCACGGACGGATAGCGGTCCGCGTGGTCGGCGAGTCCGACGTCCGCCAGGGCGGGCCCAGCCCCGGCCGGGTCGAGACCCGCGCTGCGCAGGGCCAGTTCGACGTTGCGGCGTACGGAGATCCAGTCGAGCAGCCGGGGCTGCTGGAAGACGACGCCCAGCCTGCCCTGTTGGCTCCCGCCCGTCTCCACCCGTCCCGCGTCCGGCTGTTCGAGCCCGGCGACCAGATGCAGCAGGGTGGTCTTGCCGGTGCCCGACGCGCCGACGACGGCGACGAGTTCGCCCTCCTCGACCCGCAGCCCGAAGTCTTCGAAGACGGTCTCGCGCTGTCCGGTCCGGCCGGTGGTGAAGCCCTTGGTCACGCCGTCGAGGACGACGCGCGCGGAGTTCGTGCTCATACGGCGGTCACCTTCCGCCAGCGGTTCAGCCGCCGTTCGAGACCTTGCAGGACGCCGTACTCCAGTACGCCCATGACCAGCGCGAACAACAGCGTCCAGCTGAGAACGGCGGCGACGTCCTGGGCGGCGAACTGGTTGTTGAGCTGATAGCCGATCCCGCTGGACATGCCGAACATCTCCACCAGGACGATCACCTTCCAGGACAGCGAAAGACCGAGCCGGGCCCCGGACAGCAGCGCCGGACGCAGCGCGGGCAGCCAGAGGTGGCGGAGCTTGTACCGGGCGGGGAAGCGGTACACATACGCCATCTCCCGCAGGTCTCCGTCCATGGCGAGCGTTCCCTGATAGATGCTCAGGGTCAGCGCGGGCGCCGCCGACAGGGCGACGGCCACCACCGGGTTGGTCAGCGAGATCCCGAACCACATGACGCACAGCAGCGCCCAGACGAGGCCGGGGACGGTCAGGCCGATCAGCACGGCGGGCTCGAAGAACCGGCGCACGAACTCCACCCGGCCCATCGCGATCCCCACGACGACGGCCACGGCGAAGGCGAGCAGAAAACCGAGGGAGACCCTCAGCATGGTGACGCCGAGCGACTCGTAGAACACCGGGTCGGTGACCGCGTCGGTCAACGCCTGCCAGATCACCGGCACTTGGGGCATCAGCGGACTGTCGTCGCGCAGCGCGAGCAGCTGCCAGCCGCCGATGAGCACGACGAAGAACGCGATGACGGGCAGGACGGTCGTGGCCAGTCGGCGTGCGGCCGGACGGCCCGCACGGCGCGGAGGTGGCGGGCGGGGCGGGTCGTCCGGGGACACGGCGGCGGGCGCGGCCGTCCGCGGACTCTTCAGCAGATTCGATGTCACGTCCGGTTCACCCCAGCGAGCGGTAGACGGTCTTGTCCGGAACGGACTTGATGAGCCCGGTGCGCGCGGCGACCCGCAACTGCTCGCGCAGATTGGCGAACGAGGTCTCGTTCCACTCCTGCGGGTAGATCCCCGCGAGCCGCTCCGGCAGCAGTGCGATGGCCTTCTTCTCGGCGGCCGGAACGCCGTACGACGCGTGCAGTTCGGCGAGCACCTCGGGGCGGTCGGCGATGTGGTGGTGGGCTTCGAGGCGCAGCGCGGCCAAGGCGGCGGCCGTCTTCTTGTTGCCGTCCACCCAACTCCGCTGGCCACCCTGGCCGTTCAGCAGGAGCTGGGCGTCCGAGCCGGTGCCCTCACGCCACAGTTCGGTGACGGTGGAGAGCTGCCTGGCGCCCTTGGCGACGAGCCGGGTGGCGTTGGGCTCGATGGTGATGATGGCGTCCACGTCGCCGCGCTCGAAGAGCGCCAGACCGGCCAGTACCGCGCCCGGATGGGCCCGGTACTCCGACTCGAAGTCAACTCCGTTGACGGCGGTGGACAGTTGGGTCGAGCGGTAGGCGTCGCTGTTCTTGGGCGGGGTGGCTATCTTCTTGCCGCGCAGATCCTTGATCGTCCGGTACGGGCTGTTCTCCGGCACCAGCCATCGGACGTGGTTGGCCAGGCTCGCGGAGAAGATCACGACATCGGCCCCGGCCTCCAGCGCGACGGCGGCTCCGATCGGTCCCATGCTGGCCACGTCCAACGCCCCGGACAGCAGCTTGTTCTGCACATCCCCGGGCCCGGTGCCCGCGACGTACGACAGCTTCAGGTCTCCCGTCAGCCGCAGCTTCTCGCTGATGGGCCTGATGACCGCGCCGGCCGTGCCCGCCTGGGTGTCCTCGACCCTGGCGGACAGACCGCCACCGCCGGAACCGGAGTCGTCGCTCCCGCAGGCCGAGAGCAGCGGGCCGAGGCTCGCGGCGGCCAGGCCGTATCCGCCGGCGCGTAGCAGACCCCGGCGGTTCAGGGTCCGGGGAAAGGGGTGTGCGGGATGCATGGAGTGCTCCTCGGAGGGTGTCGCGGTCAAGGGGCCGCGCGTGAAGGCGGGCGGAGCGCGCGCCGGGCAGGCGGTGGGGCGGCGCGCTGGAGCGTTGCGCGGCGGCACGACGGTGGGCCGACGGAGCAGCGGAAGTGAACGGTCAGCTGTCGCCCGACAGAGAGTCGGCGACGGGGAGCGGCGGGGCCGCCCGTTCAGAAGGGTGTGTGCTGTGGGACGGAGAGCCGGCTCGTGCGTGCGCGCCGGTCCGTACGAGGCGTCAGAGCGCCGGACAGCGGGGAGAGGCGGAACAGCCGGGATCGCCCGGACACAGCCCGCCGGCGAGGAGACAGAGGTCCAGGTGGTAGCGCCGGGTGAGGCGCGGTGCGTGCGCCAGTTCAATCGTCATGGCTCGCCCCCTCACCTCAGTGCCAGAAGAGTGTCGTAGCCGCTGCGCCCGTCGGTGAGCTGCCAGGACCTCATCCAGGCATAACTCTCGGTGAAACGCTCCTTGGTGAAGGGCGTCGCGTGGGTGAAGCGGTGGTACTCCGGGCGGAGCCGCTCGGGTGCGAGCGCGCCGGCCACTTCCTCAACCACATGACCGGCGAACGACGGCCGGTCCGCGTTGATGAGATCCACGGCGGAGTTGACCGCCGACATGAAGAGGTCGAGACGCCCCGCCGTCAGATGCGGGGCGACGACCTGGGCGCCCCGGTAGAAGTAGCAGCCGAGCAGATGGGCGCCGCGCTCCAGCGCGAGGCTGAGGAAGGGCTCCATCAGCATCACGGCGCGCAGCTCTCCCCGCGCGGCGGATTCGAGCCGCGCCGCTGGCGGGCCCACATGCTCCAGCTTGATCTGCTCCCGGGGCACCGTGCCCTCCAGGAGATGCAGGGCGGTGTAGTGCGACCCCGTGAACTCGTTGACGCCGACGGGCACGTTGTTCATGTCGTGCGGCTCGTTCAGCGTGGGGTCGAAGCTCACCAGTGCCTGGGCGACGACGGCGGGGCGGAGGTAACCGATGTACCCGCCACGGCTGTTGCGCTCCAGACGGTCGATGCCGCCCCATTCGCAGAGATTGAACAGATCGGACCGCTCGGCCTCGAACAGGGCCTCCTTGCGGCGGGCGATCGGGTCCCTGACGTCACTCTCCCCGGCGGTGCCTGCGTCCGCGAAGCGCACGTCGAGACCGGCGTCCGCGAACAGGCCGCGCTCGACGGCGACGATCTCGGGGAGGTCGAAGACCGGGTGGTTGCGGGAGATGACGAGAGCGCCGTCGTGTGAGGCCATGCCGTCGTCCGCTCCCTTCGCACCGTGGTCGTGGTATCGCGAGGACGACTTTAAGGCAGCCCGCAGCACGCGTCAACTGCCGCTTTTCGCACAGCGCAAGAAGGTTTCACTGTGCGAAAAGAGCGAAGGGGGCGCGGATCGACCGTCTTCGGAGCCGGTCCGGGGCGGCCGGCTCAGAGCCTCGGAGCCGGGTCAGAGCTGGCCCAGGGCGAGTGCGACCGGCAGCCCACGCAGACTCTCCGCCGCGGCCACCACGGCGGACCCCAGCCGTCCGAGGCGGTCGTCCGCCATCCGGCTCGCGGGGCCCTGGATGTCCACCGCGAGCCGGATGTAGGCCGATCCGCTGTGCACGGGCGCGGCGATCCCCCGGAGGCCGCTGCCGCCCGTGTCGTCGAGGACGGCATAGCCGCGGAAGCGGGTGGCCAGCAGTTCGACGCTCTGCGACCAGCGTTCGCGGTCGTCGTCCCCGCCGCTCCCGCCGTACGTACCGGGCGCGGGTGCCCGGTCGCGGTCCGGGTCGAAGGCGGCGATGGCGAGCCCCATCACGGAGTCCGTCAGCGGTACGGCGCGGCCCGGCTCGCCCAAGTACCGCAGCGGCTGCTCCGACTGCACGCTCATCAGGGTCAGCACGGTGTCGCCGCGGCAAACCCCGACACTCGCGGTCTCCCCGGTGCGATCGGCCAACTCCTTCAGTACGGCGGTGACATCGGGCAGACCGCTGGAGGAGAGCGACCGCCGCCCCAGCCTCAGCAGTACGGGACCCGGCAGGAAACGCTCGCTCTCCCGCGAACGGCACAGCAGCCCCTCGGCCGTCAGTGTGGCCAACAGCCGGTGCACGGTGCTCACATTGAGCCCGGTGGTCTTCGACAACTCGGTCAAGGTGGCCCCCGAAGGGCTGTCGACCACGGCGCTGAGCAGCCGCGCGGCCCTGGCCACGGACTGCACACCACTCGTACGCGCCCCACGGGCCGACGCGTCGGGCTCGACGGGAGAGGAAGTCGAAAGGCTCATCCGCCGACGTTAACCCGGCCCCGCGGGACACGTCAGGCAGGGCTCAGGACGGACCACCCCGCGGGCAGCTCGATCCGGGGGCCGTCCGCCGATACTCCGTCCGGGGAAGCACGGTGTCGCCGCTGTCGATGATCCGCAGGCCCGCCTCGGTCAGCAGGGACTCACCCATCTCACGCCCACCGACGGTTAATTGACGCCACGTCACCTACGCGCTTCACTCGCGAACCCCTTCCCGCCAGAGCCAGTTCGAACCACACCGTCTTGCCGTGCGGAGTACTGCTGCTCCCCCAGCCACGGGCCAGCCGGCTCACGACCCGCAGACCCCGCCCGAACTGGTCGTCGGGCTTCGCGCCCAGCAGGCTCGCCGGGGCGGGGTTGTCGTCGGTGACCTCGCAGAGCAGGGCGTCGGCGCGGACCAGCCGGAGCCTCACATGGCGGATCCGGGCGTGGCGTACAGCGTTGGTGACCAGCTCGCTGACCATCAGCTCCGCGTGCTCCACGGCCTGCGGCAGATTCCAGTCGTACAGCTTGCCGCGCACCAGCCCCCGGGCCCGCGTGACCTCGCGCGCGTCGAGGGCGAGCCGCCACTCGGCGACGTCGTCGGCCGGGATGCCGTTCAGCCTGGCCATCAGCAGCGCCACGTCGTCCTTGCGTCCGCCGTGGGTGTTGAGCGCGCGAATGATGGTGTCGCAGGCCTGGTCCATGGAGGCGGCGGGATGCGCCGCCAGCTCGCAGAGGGCCGCCAGGCCCGCGCCGATCTCCTGGCCGCGCACCTCGACCAGGCCGTCGGTGCAGAGCACCAGCCGGTCGCCGGGGCGGACCCGTACCGTCACGTTCTCGAACGGCACCCCGCCGACACCGATGGGGGCGCCGGTCGGCAGGTCGAGCTGCTCGCTGCGGCCGTCGGCGGCGCGGACCACCACGGGCGGGATATGTCCGGCGTTGGCGATCTGGAGCTCGGAGCGGATGGGGTCGTAGACCGCGTACAGACAGGTCGCCAGATAGTTCTCGCCCAGCCGTCGTGCCAAGTCGTCCAGATTGCGGAGCAGTTGGGCGGGCGGCAGTTGCATGGTCGCCATCGTCTGCACGGCCGTACGCAACTGGCCCATCATCGCGGCCGAGTTGAGGCCGTGGCCCATGATGTCGCCCACGACGAACGCGGTACGGGAGCCGGGCAGTTTGACGGAGTCGAACCAGTCGCCGCCGATCCTGCCGAGCCGGGCGCCGGGCAGATAGCGGGTGGCGATGTCGCAGCCCGCCATCCGGCGCGCGACCTGCGGCAGCATGCTGTCCTGGAGGGTGTCGACGACATTCTCCTGATACGTGTACATCCTGGCGTTGTCGAGAACCAGACCGGCCCTCGCGGCCAGCTCGGCGCCGGTGGTGCGGTCCATGTCGTCGAAGGGGTGGCGTTCCTGACGCCGCATCAGCACCATGAAGCCCAGCACCATGTCGCGTGCCTTGAGCGGCACGAGCAGCATGGAGCGGTTGTTGATGAGCGGGCGCAGGTCGCGCTTCTCGAACCGCGCGGAGATCCGGTCGCCGTCCGCCTCGTCGAGCCGGGGGATGAGGACGGGTTCGCCGGTGACCATGCACTGGAAGAACGGGGTGTGTTCGGGGAAGGCGATGGCCTCGCCGATCGGCACCGTGTCGTCCCAGCGGCCCGGTTCGTCGTTGTGCTCGACCCGGACGCGGTGCCAGACGGTGGCCGCGTCGGGCGGGCCCGCGGGGAAGTCCTCACCGGCGAGGACGGCGGCGCGCAGATGGGTGCCCGCGAAGTCGGCGAAGCGGGGGACGGCGGCGCTGGTGACCTCGCGGATGGTGCGCGCCAGGTCGAGGGAGGAGCCGATCAGGCCGCTGACCTCGTTCAGGAACTCCAGGCGTTCGCGGACGGCCGCGTATTCGAGGTCCTGTTCCGGCGCGGGCGCGGGCGCGGGGTGGTCGGCCGTGCCGTACGCCCGCCCCTGTCTGACGGCAGCGCGGCGCGGCACACCCCAGTCGGGAGTGACCGGGACCCGGTCGCAGTGGCTGAACTCCAGTACGGGATAGCCGAGTTCGAGGACCTGGGCGACGATGCGACCGGAGTCGGCGACGCTCATGTTCGGCAGGATGTGCGGGAGATGGCCGGCCAGCGACTCGGAGTCGGGGAACTCGGTGTGCAGCGAGAAACTCGGCGCGATCCGCTCGCTGTCGGCGCCGGCGTCGATACGGAGCTGGTCGACGTCCGCGGCGAGTACGAGATGGCGGCCGGGTCCCGGGCCCGCGAGCGGATAGGCCCACCACAGCACATCGAGCCGGGGGCGTCCCGCGTCGGAGAGCGTCGCCCGGCCTGCGGTCGGATAGGAGCTGCGTCCGTGCAGCTCCGGACCGAGCTCGTCGTGCCCGTCGTACGCCTCGTACGCGCCGTTGACCCTCGCGGTCCTGTCCTCGGTGAGCGCCCCGGCGACCGGCATCAGATCGCCCGCGGGCTGCCCGACCGCTTCTTCCTCGGAATGGCCGAAAAGCCGCCCTGCGCCGCTCGACCAGTGCGACACGAGGCCGTCGGCGTCCACGACGACCACGGCGAGCGGAATCCGGCCGGCGACGGCACGATGCGGCCGCGTCCGGAGCGGCGGAGTGCCACTGTCCATGGGTGGAAGGCTCCTTCCCCGCCGCCGGGATCTGCGGCTGTGCACCCACGGTACGGCTCCGAACACGCAGTGCGCGGGGCATTGAACTAATAGGTCGTGCGCCCGCGCACTGGGAAAAGTTGACTGAAATTCAGTCAGTGGTCGGCTCAGTCCTCGTGGCCCAGTTGCAGGTCCCTCTCGGTGCGTCCGCCGCCCGCCATCCGCAGCACCGTGGCCACCGGCGGATACCCGGCGGCGATGACCGTGTACTCGCCGGAGGAGAGGTCGACGAAGCGAAACGTTCCGTCGGCGCCCGTCGTGAGAGTGTCGACGACATTTCCCGCCGCGTCGAGAAGCGTGACACGCGCGTCCTCGACCGGACGGCCCCCGCCGGCCCGTACGGTGCCGCGCAGCACCGCCCCGCCGGCCAGTTCGATGTCCTGTCTGGTCTCACGCGAGGCCTGGACGCTGACGAGCAGCGCGGCGGGACGGAAGGCGGGGGCGCTGGCCGCGAGGGTGTACTCCCCCGCCACCAACTCCGAGATGACGTAACCGCCTTCGCGCCCGCTGCGGGTGGAGGCGACGACGTCACCGCGTACGTCGGTGAGGGTGACGGCCGCGTCGCGTACGGGTGTGCCGTCGGCGGTCAGTACGGCGCCGGCGAGCCGCCCGGCGCCGCCGAGGACCACGTCCATCTCGACGGGGCGCTCGCCGACGGTCACGGTGACGGCCTGCGGCTGGTGCCCGCCGGCGGCTGCGATCATCACGTACGACCCGGCGCCGGGCACGCTCAGCGCGTACCGCCCGTCCTCGCCGCTGGCCCCGCGCCCGATCTGGGTGCCCTGGACGTCGATGAGGGTGAGGGCGGCGCGCGGGACGGTGGTGCCGTCGTGGTGCTGGACGGTGCCGCAGACGGGGACGCCCGGCGTGTACGTGGGCGAGGCGGCGGCGCCGTTCGAGGATGCGGGCGCCGACGGAGCGGTGCGGGCGGACGGTACGGCGGTGGACTCGGCGGCGGATGCGTTGTAGGACACCAGCGGTTTCTCCTTGAGGAAGCAGGCGATGAGCAGGCCGAGCAGGAGCACCGGCACGAGGTAGAGGAAGATGCGCGGCATCGCGTCCGCGTACGCCTGGATGTAGCTGTCGCGCAGCGCGGGCGGCATCGCGTGCACCATCTGCGGCGTGATGGATTCCGCGCTCGGCAGCCCGGCCCCGGACGGGACGCGGTCGACGAGCGCGTCGGCGAGGCGGTCGGCGAAGAGCGTGCCGAAGATGGCGGCGCCGACACTGCCGCCGATCTGGCGGAAGTAGTTGTTGGCGCTGGTGGCGGTGCCGAGGTCGGAGGGCTGCACGGAGTTCTGCACAGCGAGGATCAGCACCGGCATGACCAGGCCGATACCGATGCCGAGCACGGCCTGCCAGACGCTGTATTCGAGGCGGGAGGTGTCCGTCTCCAGCCGGGACAGCAGCCACATGCCGACGGCGGAGACCGCGGCGCCGAGGATCGGGTAGACGCGGTAGCGGCCCGTCTTGCTGATGAGCTGGCCGGAGATGATGGAGGCGCCGACGATGCCGCCCATCATCGGCAGCATCAGCAGGCCGGACTCGGTGGCCGACGCACCGTCGACCATCTGGAGGAAGGTCGGCAGATAACTGGCTGCGCCGAAGAGCGCGATGCCGATGACCGCGCCGACGAGACCGGTGATGTTGAAGATCGAGTCGCGGAACAGCCGCAGCGGGATGATCGGTTCGGGCGCGAAGCGTTCGACGACCAGGAACAGGACGGCGGTCACGACGGAGCCGACGGCGAGTCCGACGATGACGCGCGAGCCCCACTCGTACTCCGTACCGCCCCAACTGGTCAGCAGCACCAGGCAGGTCGACGCGGCGGCGAGCAGCAGGGCGCCCAGGATGTCGAGCCGGGCCTTGGTGCGGGGCTTGGGGAGTTTGAGTACGACGGTGACGACGGCGAGGGTGACGAGGCCGAACGGCACGTTGAAGTAGAAGCACCAGCGCCAGGAGACATGGTCGGTGAAGAAGCCGCCGAGCAGCGGTCCTGCGACCGACGCGAGGCCGAAGGCGCCGCCGATGAGGCCCATGTAGCGCCCGCGTTCGCGGGGCGGCACGATGTCGGCGATGATCGCCTGGACACCGATCATGAGTCCGCCGGCGCCGACGCCCTGGAGGGCGCGGAAGGCGATGAGTTCGTTCATCGTGCGGGACCAGCCGGCCAGGGCCGATCCGACGATGAAGACGACGATCGCGAACTGGAAGACGCCCTTGCGGCCGAAGAGATCGCCGAGCTTGCCGTAGATCGGCAGGCCGATCGTGGAGGTCAGCAGATACGCGGTGATCGCCCAGGGCATCCGGTCGAGGCCCTGGAGTTCGCCGACGATCTTCGGCAGGGCGGTGGCGACGATCATCTGCTCAAGCGCCGCGAGCAGCAGCGCGAGCATCAGCCCGATGAAGACCAGGCGCACCCGGCGCGGGGAGAGTTCATCGCCCGGGGTGGCGGCGCCGGTGGCGGGTGGGGGCGGGTTGATCGTGACCGGAGTGGGCACGGTGGCCTGCTCGTCGTCCTTCACCAGCGTGATCCCACCCACGAATTGCTCCCCTTCGTCGCCTCTGCGCGGCGTAATTCTTCACATTGCACGCAGAGCGGGAGCAAGTCGGGCGGTTCGCCGGATGGAGTACGGCGCATCGCGGCATTCGGTTGTGAGAGGTCTCCGGGGGGCGCTCATCAGCGGCTTTCCCACGACGCGTGGTGCGCGGGCGCACGTCACGCGTCGCGGGTAAAACCACTCGAATCGGTGACCCCGGGGTGGGGACCGTTCAGGACGTCTCGGACGCCTTCTCCGTCTCCGTCGCGAGCTTTTCGAGCAGTTCGTCGTAGATACGGGCGAGCCCCTTGGGCGCGAACGTCCTCTCGAAGAAGCCGCCGATGCCGCCCGCGCCGTCCCAGACGGTCGTCACTACGGCCTTGGAACGGCCCTCGCCGGCCGGTGTGACGACCCAGGTGGTGACCATCGAGGAGTTGCGGTCCTTCTCCACGAGCTGACCGTCCGTGGGCTCGGTGACTTCGAGGAGACAGTCGCGGACGCGCTTGCTGGTCGCCTGGAGCTTCCAGTGGACGAGCGTCCCCTCGCCGTCCCCGCCCTCGCGGACCTCGTACTCACTGAAGTGCGCGGGCAGCACCTTCGGACGGATCTCCTGGTAGTCCGCCAGCGCGTCGAACACCGTCTCCGGGTCCGCCGCGATGATCCGCTCCGTCGTGGCCTCGACCTGCGCCATGGCTTCCTCCAGCATTCGTTTCTCCGGACGGCCAGCCAACCATCTCCGCGAGGCGCGCCCAAATCCGGGGTTGCATCGATCACGGGAACACGTGTTCTATTCTGTGGTCAGTACAACTGAGGAGGCGCACATGCGCTGGGACAATCTGGCCGAGAACCCCACGTCGGCCCGCGACGCGGCGCTCTTCGACACGGACGCGGTACGTACGAGGACCTTCGACACCCCCGAATTCCGCGGAATCACGTTCCACGAGATCCGCGCCCGTTCGATCGTGAACCGGGTACCGGGCGCGTCCCGGATGCCCTTCGAATGGACGGTCAATCCGTACCGGGGGTGCTCACACGCGTGCGTGTACTGCTTCGCCCGCAAGACCCACAGCTATCTGGACCTCGACACCGGCATCGGCTTCGACTCGCAGATCGTTGTCAAGATCAACGCGCCGGAGCTGCTGCGCCGCCAGCTCGCCTCGCGCCGCTGGCAGGGCGCGCACATCGCGATGGGTACGAACGTCGACTGCTACCAGCGGGCCGAGGGCCGCTACCGGCTGATGCCCGGCATCATCTCCGCGCTGCGCGACCGCGCGAACCCCTTCTCCATCCTGACGAAGGGCACGCTGATCCTGCGCGACCTCGAACTGCTGCAACAGGCCGCCGAGGTCACGGACGTCGGCGTGTCCGTCTCCGTCGGCTTCACCGACCAGCGGCTGTGGCGCACGGTCGAGCCGGGCACGCCCTCGCCGCAGCGCCGCCTCGACGCCGTCCGCACGCTGACGGACAGCGGCATCGGCTGCGGGGTCCTGATGGCCCCCGTCATCCCCTTCCTCGGCGACAGCGCGGACCAGCTGCGGGCCACGGTGCGGGCGATAGCCGCGTCCGGGGCGACGTCGGTGACCCCGCTGGTGCTGCATCTGCGGCCGGGCGCGCGCGAGTGGTTCATGCGGTGGCTGCGGGAGCACCACGCGTATCTGGTGCCTCGGTACGAGCGGCTGTACGCGGAGGGGGCGTACGCGCCGAAGTGGTACCAGCGCCGCATCACGCGCCAGGTCCATGAACTCGCCGACGAGTTCGGCATCGGCCCGGCCGGGCGGGCGGCGCGGCGGCGCGTCCTGGTCCCGGAGACACCGGAGGTGCCTGAGGTGCCCGAAGTGGGGCCGACGCAGCTGACGCTGCTGTGATTCCGGCGCACGCGCGGGGGCCCGGTGCGATCATCCGGGCATGACAGTGATCGAGGTCGTACAGGGCGACATCACGCGCCAGGACACGGAAGCCATCGTCAACGCGGCCAACGAGTCGCTGCGCGGCGGGGGCGGCGTGGACGGGGCGATCCACCGGGCGGCCGGCCCACGGCTCGCGGAGGCGGGCGCGGCGCTCGCACCGTGCGCGCGTGGCGACGCGAAGGCGACCCCAGGCTTCGACCTGCCGCCGCCGATCCGCCATGTGATCCACACGGTGGGCCCGGTCTGGAAGGGCGGCGACCGGGGCGAGGCGGACGCCCTGGCCTCCTGCTACCGCCGCTGCCTGGAGGTGGCGGACGAACTGGGCATCAGGAGCGTCGCGTTCCCGGCGATCTCCACGGGCATCTTCGGTTTCCCGCAGGACCGGGCGGCCCGGATCGCGGTCACCACGCTCAGGTCGACGCCGACGACTGTGGAACGGATCAGTCTGATGGCGTTCGACACGCAGACGCACGGACTGCTGACGAGGGCGCTGGGGGCGGCGTAGACCTGGGGTGCGTTTTCAGCCCGTCCGGCGTTTGAAAACGGACCGGCGACCGGGCGGGTCCGGGGTTGCCAACACGGGCGTGCCGCAGGGCGGGTGGCTTCTCGGGCCGAGGGGGCCGGGCGAGCCGTCCCGGCGCGGAAAAGCCCTCGCCCCGCGGTGAGCGTGCCCGCGAGGATGGGCCGCATGACTCGACTCACTCATGTGCACTCCCCCGCCGGCGTCGCCCCCGGCAGCGGCTACAGCCACGTCGTCTGGGGCACCGGGCGGTTCGTCGCCGTGTCCGGGCAGTGCGCCTTCGACAGCGAAGGCGGGATCGTCGGCGTGGGGGACGCCGGGGCGCAGGCGCGGCAGGTCTTCGAGAATCTGCGGCGCTGTCTCGCCGAGGCCGGGGCCACCTTCGCCGACGTCGTCAAGCTGACGTACTTCGTGACCGACGTCGCGCACCTGCCCGCCGTACGCGTCGCGCGCGACGAGGTGATCGACACCGCGCGGCCCCCGGCCAGCTCCGCCGTCCAGGTGGCCGCGCTGTTCCGGCCCGAACTCCTCGTTGAGATCGAGGCGTTCGCGATCGTGGGCGAGGACGCCTGAGCCATGGACCTCCGGATACGCGCGATGACCGAGGACGACTGCGAGGCCGTCGCGGCCGTGCGGGTCGGCGGCTGGCAGTGGGCGTACGCCGGGCTGATGCCGCAGGCGTATCTCGACGCGATGAGCGTCGAGGAGGACGCGGCCCGGCAGCGCGGCCGGCTCGTCGGCGGGCACGGCACCGTCGTGAACATCGTGGCGGAGCGTGACGGCGTCGTGGTCGGCTGGGCCTGCTTCGGACCGTGCCGGGACGAGGACACACCCGCCGGCGCACAGGAGCTGTACGCGCTGTACGTACGGCCGGAGCATGTCTCCGGCGGCGTCGGCCGCGCGCTGATGGACACCTGGCTGGAGCGGGCCACCGCCGCCGGGTGCTCCCCGCTCGTCCTCTGGGTCCTGAAGGAGAACAGCCGGGCCAGGCGCTTCTACGAAAAGGCTGGATTCACACCCGACGGCGCCGAGGAACCCTTCCAGGTCGGCGGCGCGGAAGTGCCCGAGGTGCGTTACGCCCGCTCCTTCAGCCGAGCCGGCTGAGCGCCTCCGACGCGGCGCCGGAGAGCCGGGGGTGCGCGCGGGCGGCCCTGAGCAAGGGCAGCGCGCGCCGGTCGCCCAGCTGCCCCAGGCCCTCGACGCACGCCAGCGCCACCCGCCAGTGCGTCTCGCCGGGCGCGAGCAGCCGCTCCAGGGTCGTGAGCAGGGCCGGTACGGACTCCGGCGCCCGTAGCTCGGTCAGCAGCCGCACCGGGTGGAGCGCGTACGCGGTACGCAGCACGTTCGTGGCGAGCGCGGCGGCGGCGCGCGGGGTACGGGGGTCGGCAAGCCGGGCGAGCGCGTGCGCGGCCGACGCGCAGCGCTCGGGATCGCGGTGGTTGAGGAGCAGCACCAGCGTCTCGAACGCCCGCCTGTCCCCCGCGCGGCCCAGCCGGAAGGCGGCGATCTCCCGGGCCCACAGGGGGTGCCGGGGTGCGACGAGGACGTCGGCCAGCTCCTCGTGGTCGTCGGTGCCGATCAGCCGCCGGTACGTGGCCGAGTCGCGGGACTCCTCCCGTACCCGCTCGGCGAACGAGCGCAAGTGCTCGTCGGGGATGCCCTGTTCGGCACGGGCGGTGACCGACGCGCGGGGTGCGGTCACCCCGGCCACCCCGGCGGCCTCGACCACCCCAGCCGCTCCCGCGGCCCCAGCCGCTCCCACCGTGTCCGCGGGTCCTGCCTGCCGTTCCAGCTCGCTCATGCCGGGCAGGGTATCCGCGCTCCGTGTCCACGAGGGCGCTCTCCGTGACCGCCACACCCGGGAACGGCCGGATCCCACCGGTGGCGCATCGCACATCTCCGCAGGGCTGGCGCGCTCGTTACCCGCCGGTTAATCTCAAGTGAGCGGGAACCCCCGCGGCTCCCGGTGGCCTGGTGACGCAGCCACCGTGAGTGTCCGTCGGTTCGGCACAACGCGGTTGGGCGACACCGCGGCCGTTTTCACCGTGGCCGCACGGCGTGATCCCGGGACAGGGTCCGCCGGCTCTCGCTTCTCCCTGCCACAGCCGCCCTCACCGCCATCTCCGCCCGCGCGGCACGCGCACGCGACACGCACCTGTCCCCTCTTCAGTCGTCACTCACCCCAGGAGTCCCGTGATGGACATCCCTCTCTCCACCATCGCCGTCGTCGGCCTCGGCACGATGGGGACCGGTATCACCGAGGTCCTCGCCCGCGCCGGCCGTGAGGTCATCGGTATCGACATCGACGAAAGCGCCACCGCCCACGCGGTCGGCGTGTTCGAAGCGTCCACCGCGCGTGCCGTGGAGCGCGGGCGGATCACCGAGGAGGAGCGGAGCGCGATGCTCGCCCGCTTCCGTACCTTCACCGATCTCGGGGCCGCCGCCGACGCCGATCTCGTCATCGAGGTCGTCCCGGAGTCGTACGAGATCAAGCAGCAGGTCTTCCGCGCGCTGGACGCGATCGTCTCCCCCACCGCCATCCTGGCCACCGGCACGAACGCCCTGTCGGTGACCCGGCTCGCCGCCGACTCCGCGCATCCCGAGCGTGTGCTCGGGCTGCATTTCTTCAACCCGGCCCCCGCGATGCGGCTGGTCGAGGTCGTCTCGTCGGTGCTGACCGCGCCGACCGCCGTCACCGCCGTCACGGCGCTGGCGCGTGAGCTGGGCAAGGAGCCCGTCGCCGTGGGCGACCGGCCCGGTTTCGTCGCGGACGGGCTGCTCTTCGGCTATCTCAACCAGGCCGCCGCGATGTACGAGGCCAGGTACGCGTCGCGCGAGGACATCGACGCCGCGATGCGGCTCGGCTGCGGGCTGCCGATGGGCCCGCTGGCGCTGCTCGACCTGATCGGCGTCGACACCGCCCGTACGGTCCTGGAGGCCATGTACGCCGCGTCGCGCGACCGGCTGCACGCCCCGGCGCCGGTCCTGCGCCAACTCAGCGAGGCCGGGCTCACCGGCCGTAAAACGGGGCGCGGCTTCTACACGTACGAGGCGCCGGGCAGCGGCACGGTCGTGCGCGACGCGCTGACCCCGCTGGACGACGGCCGCGGCGACGGGAGCGAGAGGACCGTCCGCTCGGTCGGCGTCGCGGGCTCGGGCACGATGGCGAGCGGTATCGCCGAGGTCTTCGCCAAGGCGGGTTACGTCGTGGTGCTCGCGGCCCGCAGCCAGGAGAAGGCGGACGCCGCGAAGGCACGGGTGGCCAAGTCGCTGGGCCGCTCCGTCGACAAGGGGCGGCTGACCGGGGAGGCGCGCGACGACGCGCTGGCGCGGATCACCCCGGCCGGTTCGCTGGACGCGTTCGACGACGTGGATCTCGCCGTGGAGGCGGTGACCGAGGACCTGGAGGTCAAGCGGCAGCTGTTCGCGGCGCTCGACAAGGTCTGCAAGCCGGGTGCGGTGCTGGCCACCACCACGTCGTCGCTGCCGGTGGTGGCGTGCGCCCGCGCCACCACGCGTCCGCAGGACGTGATCGGGATGCACTTCTTCAACCCGGCGCCCGCGATGAAGCTGGTCGAGGTGGTCCGTACGGTCCTCACGTCGGACGAGGCCCACGCGACGGTCCGCGAGGTGTGCGCGACGATCCGCAAGCATCCGGTGGACTGCGGCGACCGGGCCGGTTTCATCGTGAACGCGCTGCTGTTCCCGTATCTGAACAACGCGGTGAAGATGGTCCAGGAGCACTACGCGACGCTGGACGACATCGACGCGGCGATGAAGCTGGGCGGCGGCTATCCGATGGGGCCGTTCGAACTGCTGGACGTGGTCGGTCTGGATGTCTCGCTGGCCATCGAGCGGGCCCTGCACCGCGAGTTCCGCGATCCCGGGCTGGCTCCGGCGCCACTGCTGGAACACCTGGTGGCGGCGGGTTGTCTGGGCCGTAAGACGGGCCGGGGTTTCCGCGAGTACGCCGCCCGGCGCTGACGCCCGGGAGCGGCCCCCCACGGGCGCGCCGTCCTGCGCGGATGCAGTACGTTCGGGGCATGGCCCAGCCCGCTGACTCCCCCCGACGGCCCGCCCGTACGAACCCGACGTCCGACGCGCCGGAGAGCGCGGCGGGCGGCCGCGCGGCGGCCCAGCGGCTGAAGATGCGCCGGGAACTGTCGGCGGCGGCGATGGAGTTGTTCTCGACCAAGGGGTACGAGGCGACGACCGTCGACGAGATCGCCGCGGCGGCCGGGGTCGCGCGGCGGACGTTCTTCCGGCACTTCCGTTCCAAGGAAGAGGCGATCTTCCCCGACCACGACGACACCCTCGTCCGCGCGGAGGCCGTCCTGAACGCGGCGCCCGCGCACGAGCATCCGCTCGACACGGTGTGCCGGGGTATCAAGGAAGTCATGCGGATGTACGCGGCCTCGCCGACCCTGTCCGTGGCGCGCTACCAGCTCACCCGCGAGGTGCCCACCCTGCGCGAGGCGGAGATCGCCTCGGTGGCCCGTTACGAACGGCTCTTCACCCGTTATCTGCTGGGCCATTTCGACGAGCACGAGCACCCCGACGGCAACGACGATCCGCTGCTCGCCGAAGTGGCCGCGTCCGCCGTCGTCACCGCGCACAACCATGTGCTGCGCCGCTGGCTGCGGGCCGACGGCCAGGGCGATGTGGAGGCGCAGCTGGACCACGCCTTCGCGATCGTCCGCGACACGTTCGGCTCGGGCATCGCTGCGGGCCGGGCCATGGGCGGTGCGGCGCAGCCGGCGGCCACGGTGAGCACCAGCGGCGAGGTCCTGGTGGCGGTGGCCCGTACGGACGCGCCGCTGGACGAGGTCATGCGCACGATCAAGCAGGCGCTCAAGAACGCGTGACTCGTTCGGCGACCGGCTCTTCACCCGCACGCCCACGGTGACACGCCTCAACTGAGCCGCTCCGCCACCAAACAGCCACCTAAGGTGACATTTCACCTCACAGAGTGGACTGCCGGTGCTCATGCGTGCCTCACGGATGACAACTGAGACAAATTCTTGGCACGCAGTGCCTTGTCCATCGACACGGCGTGCCATACGTTGTGGGTGTCCGGGCGGCCGGCGCACCGAGTTCCCTCGTACGCCGGCTGTCCCCGCGAGCCACCCGGCCCGCGCGCCCGGACGCCTGCGTCACAGGCATTCCGCACGCCCACCCGGCGTCGCCGCGCACCACCACACGCCGAACCGACGGCACACCTCCATCGCCCCACGCGCACAGCGCGGCCCCACGTCCCATCCCTCAGGGACCTGTTCAGCGTTCCCGCAACACGCTCCGCCGGAGGCCACACCGTGAAGGACATCCTGGACGCCATCATGTCGCCGGACAGCACGTCCGCCGACTTCGCCGCACTGCCCCTGCCCGAGACCTACCGCGCGGTGACCGTGCACAAGGACGAGACCGACATGTTCGCCGGTCTCGACTCGCGCGAGAAGGACCCGCGCAAGTCTCTGCACATCGACGACGTGCCGGTGCCCGAACTCGGCCCCGGCGAGGCCCTGGTGGCCGTCATGGCCAGCTCGGTCAACTACAACTCCGTCTGGACCTCGATCTTCGAGCCGATGTCGACCTTCGGCTTCCTGGAGCGCTACGGCAAGCTCAGTGAGCTGTCGAGGCGTCATGACCTGCCGTACCACGTCATCGGCTCCGACCTGGCCGGGGTCGTGCTGCGTACCGGGCCCGGTGTCAACACCTGGCACCCGGGCGACGAGGTCGTCGCGCACTGCCTCTCCGTCGAGCTGGAGAGCTCGGACGGGCACAACGACACGATGCTCGACCCCGAGCAGCGCATCTGGGGCTTCGAGACGAACTTCGGCGGTCTGGCCGAGATCGCGCTCGTCAAGTCCAACCAGCTGATGCCCAAGGCCCGTCATCTGAGCTGGGAGGAGGCCGCGGCCCCCGGTCTGGTCAACTCCACCGCGTACCGCCAGCTGGTGTCGCGCAACGGCGCCGGGATGAAGCAGGGCGACAACGTGCTGATCTGGGGGGCGAGCGGCGGACTCGGCTCGTACGCGACCCAGTTCGCGCTCGCCGGCGGCGCCAACCCCGTCTGTGTGGTCTCCAGCGACCACAAGGCGGAGATCTGCCGGCGCATGGGCGCCGAGGCGATCATCGACCGCACCGCCGAGGAGTACCGGTTCTGGCAGGACGAGCACCGTCAGAACCCGCGTGAGTGGAAGCGGTTCGGCAAGCGCATCCGGGAGCTGACCGGCGGCGAGGACGTCGACATCGTCTTCGAGCACCCGGGCCGGGAGACCTTCGGCGCCAGCGTGTACGTCACCCGCAAGGGCGGCACGATCGTCACCTGCGCCTCGACGTCCGGCTACACGCACGAGTACGACAACCGCTATCTGTGGATGTCGCTGAAGCGGATCGTGGGCTCGCACTTCGCCAACTACCGCGAGGCGTGGGAGGCCAACCGGCTCGTCGGCAAGGGCAAGATCCACCCGACGCTGTCGAAGGTGTACCCCCTGGAGGAGACCGGGCAGGCCGCGTACGACGTGCACAGCAACCGCCATCAGGGCAAGGTCGGGGTGCTCGCGCTCGCGCCCCGCGAGGGCCTGGGAGTCGGCGACCCCGAGACCCGCGCGCGGCACATCGGCGCCATCAACCGCTTCCGGGACGTGTGACATGCCGGAAGCGGAGCGGGGATCGGGACGGGAAGCGGAGCGAAAGGCCGGCAGCGGCAGGCGGCCGAAGGACCGGCCGTGGCTCATGCGGACGTACGCCGGCCATTCGACCGCCGAGGCGTCCAACGAGCTGTACCGGAACAACCTGGCCAAGGGCCAGACCGGTCTCTCGGTCGCCTTCGACCTGCCGACGCAGACGGGCTACGACCCGGACCATGTCCTGGCGCGCGGCGAGGTCGGCCGGGTGGGCGTCCCCGTCTCCCATCTCGGGGACATGCGGCGGCTGTTCCAGGACATCCCGCTGGCGAAGATGAACACGTCGATGACCATCAACGCCACCGCCATGTGGCTGCTGGCGCTCTACCAGGTGGTCGCCGAGGAGCAGGGCGCGGACAGCGAGCTGCTCCAGGGGACGACGCAGAACGACATCGTCAAGGAGTACCTGTCGCGCGGGACGCATGTCTTCCCGCCGGTGCCCTCGCTGCGGCTGACCACCGACATGATCACGTACACGGTGGCGCACATCCCCAGATGGAACCCGATCAACATCTGCAGCTACCACCTCCAGGAGGCGGGGGCGACCCCGGTCCAGGAGATCGCGTACGCGATGTCGACGGCGGTCGCCGTGCTGGACGCGGTGCGCGACAGCGGGCAGGTGCCGGCGGAGCGGTTCGGTGATGTCGTCGCCCGTATCTCGTTCTTCGTGAACGCCGGGGTGCGTTTCATCGAGGAGATGTGCAAGATGCGCGCCTTCGGCCGCATCTGGGACCGGATCACCCGGGAGCGGTACGGCGTACGGGACGAGAAGCAGCGCCGCTTCCGTTACGGAGTCCAGGTCAACTCCCTGGGACTGACGGAGGCGCAGCCCGAGAACAACGTGCAGCGCATCGTGCTGGAGATGCTGGGTGTGACGCTCTCCAAGGACGCGCGGGCCCGCGCCGTACAACTCCCGGCGTGGAACGAGGCGTTGGGACTCCCCCGGCCGTGGGACCAGCAGTGGTCGCTGCGGATACAGCAGGTACTGGCCCTGGAGAGCGACCTGTTGGAGTACGACGACATCTTCGCCGGGTCGCATGTCGTGGAGACGAAAGTGGCCTCCCTCGTCGAGGACTCACTGGCGGAGATGGACCGGATCGAGGAGATGGGCGGTCTGTTGGCCGCCGTCGAGTCGGGCTATCTGAAGTCGCGGCTGGTCTCCTCGCACGCCGAGCGCCGGGCGCGTATCGAGTCGGGCGAGGAGAAGATCGTCGGCGTCAACTGCTTCGAGCAGACCGAGCCCAGCCCGCTGACCGCCGATCTGGACACCGCGATCATGACGGTCGACCCGGCGAACGAGGCACGGGTCGTGGCGGCGCTGCGGGAGTGGCGGGAGAACCGGGACGAGACGCGGGCGGACGAGTCGCTGGCCGCGCTGAAGCGGACGGCGGCCGGTACCGGCAATCTGATGGCGGCGACCGTGGAGTGCGCGCGGGCCGGTGTGACGACCGGCGAGTGGGCGTGGGCGCTGCGGGACGTCTTCGGCGAGTTCCGGGCGCCGACCGGGGTGAGCGGCGCACCGGTCGCGGTCGCCGCCGAGGCGGGCACGGCGCTCGCCGCCGTACGGGAGAAGGTGTCCCGTACGGCCGCCGAACTCGGCTCGGGGCGGCTGCGTCTCCTTGTGGGCAAGCCGGGGCTGGACGGCCACTCCAACGGGGCCGAGCAGATCGCCGTACGCGCGCGGGACGCCGGGTTCGAGGTGGTCTACCAGGGCATCAGGCTGACACCCGAACAGATCGTGAGCGCCGCCGTCGCCGAGGACGTGCACTGCGTGGGCCTGTCGATCCTCTCGGGCTCGCACGCCGCGCTGGTGCCCGACGTGCTGGGCCGGCTGCGCGAGGCGGGGGCCGGGGACATCCCGGTGATCGTCGGCGGGATCATCCCGGGCGCCGACGCCGAGGCGCTGCGGGCCGCCGGAGTGGCCGCCGTCTTCACCCCGAAGGACTTCGGGATCACCGAGATCATCGGCCGTATCGTCGACGAGATCCGTCACGCGAACAAGCTCGACCCCTTGGAGGTCCGCACATGACCAGCCCCGACGCCGCCGGCACCGGCGGCCCCGCGAACAGGCTCAGGCCCCGCCGCTCCTGCCTCGCCGTCCCCGGCTCCAACCCCCGCTTCCTGGAGAAGGCACAGGGTCTGCCCGCCGACCAGGTCTTCCTCGATCTGGAGGACGCCTGCGCGCCGCTCGCCAAGGAAGGCGCCCGGCACACCATCGTCGACGCGCTCAACAAGGGTGATTGGACGGGCAAGACGCGGGTCGTACGGGTCAACGACTGGACGACGCACTGGACTTACCGTGACGTGATCACGGTCGTGGAGGGCGCGGGCCACAATCTGGACTGCCTCATGCTGCCCAAGGTCCAGGACGCGCAGCAGGTCGTCTCGCTCGATCTGCTGCTCACCCAGATCGAGAAGACGATGGGCTTCGAGGTCGGCCGTATCGGTATCGAGGCGCAGATCGAGAACGCCAAGGGGCTGGTGAACGTCGACGAGATCGCCGCCTCGTCGCCACGGCTGGAGACGATCGTGTTCGGCCCCGCCGACTTCATGGCGTCCATCAACATGAAGACGCTGGTGGTCGGCCAGCAGCCGCCCGGTTACGGCGCGGACGCCTACCACTACATCCTGATGCGGATCCTGATGGCGGCCCGTACCCACGATCTCCAGGCGATCGACGGGCCGTTCCTCCAGATCCGGGACGTGGACGCGTTTCGCGAAGTCGCCGGCCGGGCCGCCGCGCTGGGCTTCGACGGCAAGTGGGTGCTGCACCCGGGGCAGATCGACGCCGCGAACGAGATCTTCTCGCCGTCGCAGGAGGACTACGACCACGCGGAGTTGATCCTCGACGCGTACGACTACGCGACGTCCGAGGCGGGCGGCAAGAAGGGGTCGGCGATGCTCGGCGACGAGATGATCGACGAGGCGAGCCGCAAGATGGCGCTGGTCGTCTCCGGCAAGGGACGGGCGGCGGGCCTGCGGCGGACGTCGGCGTTCGAAGCCCCGGAGGCGTGAGAGATGCGATTCGGGCGCACATTTGAGGAGTTCGAGGTCGGCGCCGTCTACAAGCACTGGCCGGGAAAGACCGTCACCGAGTACGACGACCATCTGTTCTGTCTGCTCACCATGAACCACCATCCGCTCCATCTGGACACCAACTACGCGGAGAAGACGACCGACTTCGGCAGGAACGTCGTGGTGGGGAACTACATCTACTCGCTGCTGCTCGGTATGTCGGTCCCCGACGTCTCCGGCAAGGCCATCGCCAATCTGGAGGTCGAGTCGCTGAAGCACATCGCGCCGACCTTCCACGGCGACACGCTGTACGGCGAGACGACGGTCCTGGACAAGACGCCGTCGCGGTCCAAGGACGACCGGGGCGTGGTGTACGTCGAGACCAGGGGCTACAAGCAGGACGGCACGGTCGTGTGCGTCTTCCGCCGCAAGGTGATGGTGCCGACCGCGACCTACATCGACAAGCGCGGCGGCGAACAGCCCGGCCGCCCCGAGCCGATCACGCAGGAGAGCTGACCCATGAGCCGTCTCGCCCAGACCGCGGACCTGACCGACATCCAGCGGGAGATCCTCTCCACGGTGAGGGACTTCGTCGACAAAGAGATCCTGCCGGTGGCCACGGGGCTGGAGCACCGTGACGAGTACCCGGCCCAGATCGTCGAAGGGCTCAAGGAACTCGGCCTGTTCGGGCTGATGATCCCCGAGGAGTACGGCGGTCTGGGCGAGTCACTGCTCACGTACGCGCTCTGCGTGGAGGAGATCGCCCGCGGCTGGATGTCCGTGTCGGGCATCATCAACACGCATTTCATCGTGGCGTACATGCTCAAGCAGCACGGTACCCAGGAGCAGAAGGACACCTTCCTGCCGCGCATGGCGGCGGGCGAGGTGCGTGGCGCGTTCTCGATGTCCGAGCCGGGGCTCGGCTCGGACGTGTCGGCCATCACGTCGAAGGGCGTCAAGGACGGCGACGAGTACGTGCTGGACGGCCAGAAGATGTGGCTGACGAACGGCGGCTCGTCCACGCTCGTCGCCGTGCTGTGCCGGAGTGACGAAGGCCACCCCGAGGGCACCGCGCGCCACCGGTCGATGACCACGTTCCTGGTGGAGAAGGAGCCCGGCTTCGGTGAGGTACGGCCTGGTCTGACCATCCCCGGCAAGATCGACAAGATGGGCTACAAGGGCGTCGACACCACCGAGTTGATCATGGACGGTCTGCGCATTCCGGCCAATCGGGTCCTCGGTGGCGCCACCGGCCGAGGGTTTTACCAAATGATGGACGGGGTTGAAGTCGGCCGCGTGAACGTCGCTGCGCGTGGCTGCGGCGTCGCGCAACGCGCCTTCGAGCTCGGCGTCTCGTACGCCCAGCAGCGTCAGACTTTCGGCAAGGCGATCGCCGAACACCAGGCAATCCAGTTCAAGCTGGCCGAAATGGCCACCAAGGTCGAAGCAGCTCATGCGATGATGGTCAATGCGGCACGCAAAAAGGACTCCGGGGAACGAAACGACCTGGAGGCAGGGATGGCGAAGTACCTCGCCTCCGAGTACTGCAAGGAAGTCGTCGAGGACGCCTTCCGGATCCACGGCGGTTACGGCTTCTCCAAGGAGTACGAAATCGAGCGTCTCTACCGCGAGGCACCGATGCTGCTCATCGGCGAAGGTACCGCCGAGATCCAGAAAATGATCATTGGTCGCCGACTGCTGGAGGAGTACCGATTCCAGGGTTGATCGCGGTCTATGGTCCCATTTGACCGCCCACAACAGCACACCTCGTCATCGTCTTCCGGCCGCCGACTCGGCTTCTGCATTGCCCAGTTGCACCTGGCAACCGATACCATCGACGGAAAGCCGCCGTCCCCGTTGCCCGTGCGGCATCATCCGCTACGAAGGTCATCCATGCCCCACAGCCAAACCTCTGCACGACGCGGCAGCGTCCGCCTTGCGCGCGGAGCATCGCCGTGGCTTCTGCCGACCGTCGCCACCGCAGCACTCAGTCTGGTCCGCGCTCGCGGCTCGAAGCGCGCCGCCGCCATCGCCGTGCCCGCCACCGCTCTCGCGGCAGGCATGCTGTGGTTCTTCCGGGATCCCGAGCGAGAGATCACGCAGGGCCGGGTCATCTCACCGGCCGACGGCGTGGTGCAGAGCATCATGCCGTGGAAGGACGGGCGCACCCGCGTCGCGATCTTCATGAGCCCGCTGAACGTCCATGTCAACCGCGCTCCCCTCGCGGGCACCGTGACGTCCGTCGAGCACATCCCCGGCGGTTTCGTCCCCGCTTTCAACAAGGAGAGCGAGAACAACGAACGCGTTGTCTGGCACTTCGACACCGAGCTCGGTGACATCGAGATGGTGCAGATCGCCGGCGCCGTCGCCCGGCGGATCGTCCCGTACGTGCCGCAGGGGACCAAGCTGGAGCAAGGCGAGCGCATCGGCCTGATCCGTTTCGGCTCACGCGTCGACATCTACCTTCCGGAAGGTGTCGACGTCGCCGTCGAGGTCGGTCAGGCCACGACCGCAGGGGTGACTCGAATTGACCGTGATTGATCCCGACGCACCGGCCGGCTGGGTCGCCGAGGCCGAGGAGGAGGACGACGCGGAGGAAATGCCGTTGTCGATGCGGCTGTCGATAGCGGACACCCTCACCCTCGGCAACGCCACCTGCGGCTTCATGGCCGTCTACTTCACCACCACCGGCATCCTGATCCCGCACCTCACCGGCAGCGAAGAGACCGGGATGGCGCGGCACTCCGCGGCCACCGCGGTGATCCTCATGCTCTGCGCCGCGGTCTTCGACCTCTTCGACGGACTCGTGGCCCGCAAGCTGCGCAGCTCGCCGATGGGTGCGGAGCTCGACAACCTCTCCGACCTGATCAGCTTCGGTCTGGCGCCCGCGTACTTCGTCCTCGTCTACGGCATGGTCGCCGACGACGCCCATCAGCGGGTCTCGGCGCTGGCCGCGGTCGTCGTACTGCTGGCGGTGGTCCTGCGGCTCGCGAGATTCTCCTGCGTGACGCTGAAGCACGGCATGTTCCAGGGCATGCCGAGCCCGTTCGGCGCGCTCACGGTCGTCTCCATCGTGCTGCTGGAGCTTCCCTTCGTACCGACGCTGCTCGCCATCGTCGGTGTGGCCTGGCTGATGGTGAGCCGGGTCGAGTATCCGAAGCCGCGGGGCATCCTCGCGGTCGCGATGCTCAGCTGGATCGTGTCCGCGATGGCGCTGCTGGTGGCCTGGGCGTTCGATGCGCCGGGCGGGCAGCTCCTGCTCCAGACGGGCTGTGCGCTCCAGGTGGTGACCGGCGCGGTGATCCCGCTCTTCGCCACGGCGCGACGCGTGAATACGTTCCGTGACAACCGGCGCGAGGCACGGGCGGCGCAGCTGCCGTAGCCGCCGCCCGCCGGTCATACCTACAGGGCCCGGACGCTTCGAGCGTCCGGGCCCTGGTGTGTGCGGGTACAGATCAGGTCAGGAAGTCGCGGGCGATGGTCGCCGACATGCGTTCCAGCAGCGGGCCCGCCTCCGCCATAGAGCGTGCCGGGTCCGGTTCCAGGTCCGTCAGGGCGTACGCGCGGCGGATACCGGCGCGGCCCAGGGCCTCCGGGCGGAGGGCCAGCCGGCCGCAGACCGCGATCACCTCGATGTTCTTCGCGCGGGCCGCCGCCGCGACGCCCGCGGGGGCCTTGCCGTGCAGCGTCTGCTCGTCCAGCGAGCCCTCGCCGGTGATCACGAGCGTGGCGCGGGACAGCGCGGGGCCGAAGCCGAGTACGTCGAGCATGACCTCGATGCCGGGCCGGAAGCTCGCGGCGAGGCCGACGAGGGCGCCGTAACCGATACCGCCCGCTGCGCCCGCGCCGGGCGAGAGCGCGGCCTCGGCCGCCCCGGCGCCGAGGGTCTTCTCCAGGACGCGCGCGTAGTGCGCGAGCGCCGCGTCGAGTGTGGCGACGTCCTCGGGGGACGCGCCCTTCTGCGGGCCGTAGACCGCCGGGGCGCCCTTGGGACCGGTCAGCGGGTTGTCCACGTCGCTGGCGAGGACGATGTCCGTGTCGGCGATACGGGGGTCGAGCCCGGACAGGTCCACCGTCGCGAGATCGCGCAGTCCGCCGCCGCCGGGGCCCACCGGCCGCCCGTCCGTGTCGAGGAAGCGTCCGCCGAGCGCGGCGAGCATCCCCGCGCCGCCGTCCGTCGTGGCGCTGCCGCCGACGCCGAAGACGATGGTGCGCGCGCCCGCGTCGAGTGCGGCGCGCAGCAGTTCGCCGGAGCCGTACGTACCGGCGGTGAGAGGCGCGAAGACGCCGGCGGGCAGGTGCTGGAGGCCCGACGCCTCGGCCATCTCCACGACGGCCGTGCCGCCGCGGAGCGCGTACGCCGCGGTCAGCTCGTCGCCGAGCGGTCCGGTGACCCGTACCTCACGGCGTTCGAACCCGGCCGCCACCGCCGCTGCGACGGTGCCGTCACCGCCGTCGGCGACGGGCAGTGCCTCGACGTCGAGGCCGGGGACGACCAGGCGCAGCCCGGCCGTCACCCGCTCGGCGACCTGTACGGCCGTGAGCGATCCCTTGAACTTGTCCGCCGCGACGAGCACGTGCGCGGCCTCGGTTACTGCTCCGTCCGTCACCTTGTCATCCCTTGCTTTCGAACAGGCAGTCGCGCCGCAACGACCCTATCCGGCAAGCGGCTTCCTGCCCACGGGGCCGCCCCGGCGTCCGCACCACGAGCAGAAGGACAAAACTCCCATCATCGGAGGAACGACATGGGCCGGTTTCGGTGCCCCGCCCATGCCTCTGATCTACGCTTTCCGTGTGACGACCTCTCGCGAAGCCGACTACCTCACATATATCGCCGGCCTCCCCCGTGTCCTCTCCGGGGCCGCCGCACTCTTCCGGGACGAGGAAGGGCGCGTACTGATCGTCGAGCCCAACTACCGGCCCGGCTGGGGGCTGCCCGGCGGCACCGTCGAGTCCGACACGGGTGAGACGCCGCGTCAGGCGGCGCGGCGCGAGACGTTCGAAGAGATCGGGCTGGACGTCGAGTTGGGGCCGCTGCTCGCCGTGGACTGGTCGCAGGCGCCGGACCGGCCGGCCATCGTCGCGTATCTGTACGACGGCGGGGTCCTGGACGAGGAACGGCTCGGCGCGATCCGGCTTCAGCACGACGAGTTGCTCTCCTGGCGGCTGGTGAGCCCTGCTCAGATTCCCGATCTGGTGATCGGATCGCTCGCCGGCCGCATTCTCTCGGGGCTCGATGTACTCGAAACCGGCTCGGGGGCCGTGGAGTTGGAGAACGGCCGCCGGATCGGCTGATCCGCGGGTGCGCGGTGGTGACGCGCACGGCGGGAGCTGGTCTCATATGTCATGTACGCGCCGCTCTCGGGGACTCAGGCCCAGGACACCGGAGGGAACATGCGACGTCGGATTCACGGCTTGCTGACAGCCTTGCTCACGACGGCGGTTGTGGCGGCGGGCGCGGGAACCGCGGCGGCGGATGCCGACGCCGGCGCGGGGCCGGTGACCGCGAAGACCGCCGGGCCCGGCCGGCTCCCCACGCTCCCGACGTCCGTGGACGGCGGCGCCTGGAAGTCGGGCCATGTCCAGGGCATGGCCGTCGACCGCCGCAAAGGCTTCATGTACTTCTCGTTCACCAATCTCCTCGTCAAGACCGACCTCACCGGCAAACCCGTCGGCTCGGTCACCGGATTCACCGGGCACCTCGGGGACCTGGACTTCAACACCAAGGACGGCAGGGTCTACGGCTCCCTGGAGTACAAGGCGGCCAAGGCCTTCTACATCGCGATCTTCGACGGTGACCGCATCACCGCCATGGACATGGACGCCGAGACGACCGGTGTCGTCTCCACCGTCCATCTGAAGGAGGTCGTGGACGACTACACGGCCGACATGGACGGCAACGGCGTCTTCGACGGCGACACCGCGAAGACCGCCGACCACCGCTACGGATGCAGCGGCATCGACGGCGTCGCCTTCGGACCCGGCTTCGACGACAGGCGCCCCGGCGGCGAGCACGGTGCCCCGCGCACCCAGCTGCTCACCGTCGCGTACGGCGTCTACGCCAACACCACCCGGCAGGACAACGACAACCAGGTCCTGCTCCAGTACGACATCCGGCACTGGAAGAAGTACGAGCGCCCGCTCACCGAGGCCGACCCGCACACCAGCGGCCCGGCCTCGCCCGACGGCAAGTACTTCAGCTACACCGGCAACACCACGTACGGCGTGCAGAACCTCGACTACGACGCATACACCGGCAACTGGCTGCTGGCCGCTTACAAGGGCACCAAGACGCAGTTCCCGAACTACTCGCTCTTCGTCCTGGACGGTTCCAAGCGCCCCGTCTCCGGCCCGATCAGCGGCCAGCCGCAGCCCGAGAGCGGGCGGCTGCTGCCGCTCCTCGCGCGGGGGCTGCACCACCCGGCGTCCGGGACGTACGGCTGGGAGTCGGCCGGCCAGTACGGTCTGGTGTCGCTGGACGACGGCCGGTACTACCTCGCCGAGGCGGGCACGGTCGTGGAGGACGGCGTCACCAAGCAGACGGGCAAGGCCGTGATGAACCGCTGGACGGGCGACGTGCCGACCCCCTTCGCCCCGGTCCCCATGGCCGCGGCCGACGGCACGACCGACCCCTCCGACTACCCGGGCCACGCGCCGCACCCCGGTCACATCGGACACGTCGGCCACATCGGTCACATTCACTAGGGCCGGGCCGACGCTTATCGGGTCGCTCCTTCCCGGCACCGCTGAGTACCCTCGCGGCATGACTCTCGTCGCGATTTTCAGCGGCGCCGGGATCTCCACCGACTCCGGCATTCCCGACTACCGAGGTCCGAACGGCGTGTGGCGGCGCGACCCCGAGGCCGAGAAGCTCGTCACGTACGACACGTACATGAACGACCCGGACATCCGCCGCCGCTCATGGCTGATGCGCCGCGACAGCCCGGCCTTCCGTGCCCAGCCGAACGTCGCGCACCGCGCCGTCGCCGAGCTCGACCGGGCGGTCGACGGAGCGGTCCGGGTGATCACGCAGAACGTCGACGGGCTCCACCAGCTCGCCGGTACGCCCGCCCGCAAGGTGCTCGAACTGCACGGCACGGCACGGGCGGTGGTCTGCACCGGGTGCCACGCACGCTCCACGATGGAGGAGGCGATGGCCCGGGTCGAGGCGGGCGAGGACGACCCGCCGTGCACCGAGTGCGGTGCCGTCCTGAAGTCGGCGACGGTGATGTTCGGCCAACGGCTGGATCCGCAGGTGCTCGGGGAGGCCCTGTCGATCACCAAGGCGTGCGAGGTCTTCATCGCCGTCGGCACGACCCTCCAGGTGCAGCCGGCCGCCTCGCTCGCGGGGATCGCCGCCGAGCACGGCGCGCGGCTCCTGATCGTGAACGCCGAGCCGACGCCGTACGACGAGCAGGCCGACGAGGTCATCCGTGAGCCGATCGGTACGGCGCTGCCCGAACTGCTGAAGCGGTTCCACGAGAGCTGACCCGCTGAAGGGGCGTCAGAACAGCGTGCCCGCAGGCGTCCTGCCCGCGCCCTCGAAGACCAGCAGGCGCTGCTTGCGGTCCAGCCCGCCGCCGTAACCGGTGAGGCCGCCCGTCGATCCGATCACCCGGTGGCACGGCACGATGATCCCCACCGGGTTCTTGCCGTTGGCCAGTCCGACAGCGCGCGACGCGCCCGACTTGCCCAGCGCGCCCGCCAGTTGACCGTAGGAGCGGGTCTCGCCGTACGGGATCGTCAGCAGTTGTTCCCAGACGCTGCGCTGGAACGGCGTGCCGTGCAGCCGCAGCGGCAGGTCGAACTCGGTGCGCTCGCCCGCGAAGTACTCGTCGAGCTGGTCGATCACCTCGCCGAACGGGCGGGCGTCGCTCTCGCCGAAACTCTCCTGCGGCGGGCGATGGCGTTGCTCGGTCATGTAGAGACCGCTCAGCACCCCGTCGGTGGCGACGAGCGTCAGCGGCCCGTACGGGCTGTCGGCCACGGTGTGCGATCGGCTGTTCATGCCGGTGGTCATGCGGTGAACTCCTTTATGCGGGAAGGACGTTGATGGCGTGGTCCTCGGTCGCCCAGAGGTACTGGACCGCGTAGGCGCGCCAGGGCCGCCACGCGGCGGCGCGTGACGTCAGCGCGGCGGGTGTCGACGGCAGCCCCAGTGCCGACGCGGCACGGCGCATACCGAGATCCGTCGGCAGGAAGGCGTCCGGGTCGCCGAGCGCGCGCATCGCGATCGCCTCGACGGTCCACGGGCCGAACCCGGGCAGCGCGTGCAGACGGGCCCTCGCCTCGTCCCAGTCGCTGTCCGTGCCGAGCGGCAGCGTGCCGTCGGCCAGCGCATCGACCAGGGTCATGAGCGTGGTGCGGCGGCTGCGCGGCAGCGCGAGCGCTTCGGGGTCGAGCGCGGCCAACTCGGCGGGCGTGGGGAAGAGATGGGTGAGGCCGCCCTCGGGATCGTCCACGGGTGTGCCGTGGGCGGTGACAAGGCGCGCGGCGTGCGTGCGCGCGGCGGCGGTCGAGACCTGCTGGCCGAGCACCGCGCGTACGGCGAACTCGGCGGCGTCGACGGTGCCCGGCACCCGGCGGCCGGGCGCCTTGTCGACCAGCGGGGCGAGCAGCGGGTCGGTACGGAGCTGTTCGTCGACGGCGACCGGGTCGGCGTCCAGGTCGAGCATGCGGCGGCAGCGGCTGATGGCGACGGTGAGATCGCGCGGGTCGGTCAGCGCGAGCCGGCAGCGGATGTGGTCGGGCTTCGGCGTCAGGGCGACGATGCCGTGTCCGTACGGAAGAGCGAGCGTGCGCCGGTACGCGCCGTCGCGCCACTCCTCGACGCCCGGGACGGCGGTGGCCGCCAGGTGTCCGAAGAGGTTGTCGGGGTTGAGCGGTGCGCGGAAGGGCAGCCGCAGACAGATCACCCCGGGCGTCGAAGACGCGGCTGAGGACCCGGTAGAAGACCCGGCCGAAGGCCCGGTGGCCGGTCCCGGGGCGGTGCCCGAACGCCGGGAGCCGCGTGCCCGCAGCTCGGTCGGCGAGAGCGCGAACACCTCACGGACGGTGTCGTTGAAGGTGCGGATGGACGAGAACCCGGCGGCGAAGGCGACCTGCGCCATCGGCAGCGCGGTCGTCTCGATGAGCAGCCGCGCGGTCTGGGCCCGCTGGGCGCGGGCCAGCGCGAGCGGCCCGGCGCCGAGTTCGGCGAGCAGCTGCCGTTCGATCTGGCGCTCCGAGTAGCCGAGCCGCCCGGCGAGTCCCGTGACGCCCTCCCGGTCGACGATCCCGTCCTGGATGAGACGCATGGCGCGGGCGACGGAGTCGGCGCGGGCGTTCCACTCGGGCGAGCCGGGGCTGGTGTCCGGCCGGCAGCGCTTGCAGGCGCGGAAGCCGGCCTGCTGACAGGCGGCTGCGCTCGGGTGGAAGACCATGTTCTCGGCCTTCGGGGGCACGACCGGGCAGCTCGGCCGGCAGTAGATACCGGTGGTCAGGACGGCGGTGAAGAACCATCCGTCGAATCGCGCGTCCTTGGACCGGACGGCGCGCAAGCAGCGCTCGGTGTCGGTGTGCATGCGTCAAGCATCCGGCACGGAGTGTGCCGGACGCTGGCGAGAATCCGACATCGACCTCGTGCTGCCTGCGCGTACGCGGTCGACCGGCGTATGTCCTCCCGTCTCGGCCGGCTCAGCTGACGAAGGCCATGAGGTCGGCGTTGAACTCCTGCTCGTGGTCGCCGTACAGACCGTGCGGCTGGCCCGGATAGATCTTCAGCGTCGAGTCCTTGATCAGCTCGGCCGACTTGGGGCTGGCGGCCACGAGCGGCACGATCTGGTCGTCGTCGCCCTGCGCGAGGAGGGTGGGGACGTCGAAACGCTTGAGGTCCTCCGTGAAGTCCGTCTCGGAGAACACCTTGATGCAGTCGTACGCCGCCTTGATGCCGACCTGCATGCTCCACAGCCAGAACGCGTCGCGCGTCCCCTTCGAGACCGCGGCACCGGGGCGGTTGAAGCCGTAGAAGGTGTCCGTGAGGTCCTCGTAGAACTGCGAGCGGTTGGCCGCCAAGCCCGCGCGGAGGCCGTCGAAGACGTCGACGGGCAGGCCCTCGGGGTTGGCGTCGGTCCGCAGCATCAGCGGGGGGATCGAGCTCAGCAGCAGCGCCTTGGAGACCCGGGACGTGCCGTACTTGCCGATGTAGCGGGCGACCTCGCCGCCGCCCGTGGAGTGTCCGACGAGGACGGCGTCACGGATGTCCAGCGTGTCCAGGAGCTGGGCGAGATCGTCGGCGTACGTGTCCATGTCGTTGCCCTGCCAGGGCTGGCCGGAGCGGCCGTGGCCCCTGCGGTCGTGCGCGATGCCGCGGAAGCCGTTCTCGGCGACGAGACGGAGCTGGCCGTCCCAGGCGTCGGCGTTGAGCGGCCAGCCGTGGCTGAAGACGACGGGGCGGCCCGTGCCCCAGTCCTTGTAGAAGATCTCGGTGCCGTCGGTGGTGGTGATGGTGGTGGTGGCCATGACGGTGTGTCCCTCTCTTCGTGGTGGTGGCGTCGCACGTCGCGGACAGCCCGGCGGCGGTCGGTGGGCCGCGCGCGCACGACGCGATGCGACGCGGCGCTGCGGTGGCCTCCGCCTCGACCTCGATGGGTGGGGGGCTCTCGCCCTCTCCGTGCGGGGCGTGCCGACCGTGAACACCGGACGTCAACAGCGTCTCAGGAATCGGCGGGTCCCGCCTGATGGGGAAGACCCGCCCGCGAGGAGCCGCGCGGGCCGCGCGGTCAGGCCGTCGCGCGCAGCTTGCGCCAGACCGCTTTCGCCGCGTTCTGCCCCGACATGCCGTGCACGCCGGGGCCCGGCGGCGTCGCCGACGAGCAGATGAAGACCGCGGGGTGCGGGGTGCTGTACGGCGACAGCGAGAGCTTGGGCCGCAGCAGCAGCCGGAGCCCGGCCACCGAGCCGCTGGCGATGTCCCCTCCCACGTAGTTGGCGTTGCGGGCCGCGAGTTCCGGCGGGCCGGCGGTCGCGCGGGCCAGGACGCGGTCCCGGAAGCCGGGCGCGAAGCGCTCGATCTGCCGCTCGATCGCCTCGGTCAGATCGCCGTCCCAGGCGTGCGGGACATGGCCGTACGCCCAGAAGACATGCTTCCCCCGGGGGGCACGGGACGGATCGACCAGGCTGGGCTGGGCGGTGATCAGGAACGGTGTGGCGGGTGCGCTGCCGCCGTACGCCAGATCCAGCGCCGTGCTGATCTCCCCCTTCGTGGGCCCCACTTGGACCGTGCCGGCCCGGCGCGCGGCCTCCGCCGTCCAGGGCACGGGGCCGTCCAGCGCGTAGTCGATCTTGAAGACGCTGGGGCCGTAGCGGTACGAGTCGTACGCCCGGCCGAGCCCCGCGATACGGGCGAGCGCGGTCGGCGAGGTGTCGAAGACATACGCGCGAGCCGGCGGCAGGTCGTCGAGCCGCTTGACCTCGAAGCCGGTGTGGATCGTGCCGCCGAGGTCGAGCAGATACGCGGCGAGGGCGTCCGAGATGGCCTGGGAGCCGCCGCGCGGCAGCGGCCAGCCGTTCTCGTGCGCGGCGAGCGCGAACATCAGGCCAACGCCGCCGGTCGCGATCCCGCTCAACGGGGCGATGACATGGGCGACGAGGCCGGCGAACAGCCCCTTGGCCTTCTCGTCGTGGAACCGCTTCATCAGGAGGTTGGAGCTCGGGAGCCCGGCGAGGCCGAAGCGGGCGAGCGTGAGGGTGTCGTGGGGCAGGCCCCTGGGGGGCAGCGCCATGAAGTCCCGCGCGAACGCGTCCCACTTGCCGAGGAAGGGGGCGAGCAGCCGGCGGTACGCCCCCGCGTCGCGCGGGCCGAAGGAGGCGGCGGTCTCGGCGACGGAGCGGGACAGCACGGCGGCCGTGCCGTCGTCCCAGGGGTGGGCCATCGGCAGCTCGGGGTGCAGCCACTCCAGGCCGAACCGGGCGAGGGGCATGTCGTTGAACGCGGGCGATCCCGCGCCCAGGGGGTGCACGGCCGAACAGGGGTCGTGGCGGAAACCGGGGAGGGTGAGTTCCTCGGTCCGCGCTCCCCCGCCCACGGTGTCGCGGGCCTCGAACACGGCGACGGAGAATCCACGCCGGGCCAGCTCGACAGCGGCGGTCAGGCCGTTGGGTCCCGCCCCCACGACGACGGCATCGAGCATCGACGGCACCTTCGGACTCCTTCGTCAGCCGATGGCCAGAGGATCCAGCCTATTCCTGACCTCTGACACCCTGTCGGCGGGGCGAGGGATATGGCGGAGGCGCTGGTCGCCGGGTCGTCGGTGTGCTCGTGCGGCGCGGGCCTCAGGCTCCCGGGGCCGAGCCCGCGGCGGCTCCCGCCTCTTCCGCCGTACGCCCGCCCGTCAGCAGGCGCTCCCGTATCCGCCGCGCGGTCGCCTCGTCACGCGCCGCCGTGAAAGGCAGCGCGTTGCCGCCCGTGACCCGGAACGGCTCCCCCGCGAGCGTCAGCTGCGCGCCCCCGGCCTCCGTCACCAGCAGGAGTCCCGCCGCGTGGTCCCAGGCCAGCTCCCAGCTGAAGGCGACGGCGTCGAGCCTGCCGAGCGCGACGGCCAGATACTCCAGCCCCGCCGAGCCGCACGGCCTGGCGGCGATGTCGTCCGCGTTGCGGACCCCCAGGAGCGCGCGCTTCTCCTCGGGCGTGGTGTAGTCCGGGTGGGAGATCGCGATGTCCAGCACCGCGCCGGGCTCCGGCGTACCGGAGCGGATCGGCACGCCGTCCAGCCGGGCGCCCCGTCCTCGTACGGCGGTGGCCATCTCGCCGGTCACCGGCGCGTACGTCCAGGAGGCCAGCACCTCGCCGCCCTGGGCGAGCGCGACCAGCGTGCAGAAACCGGGCTCGCCCCGGACGAACTGACGGGTGCCGTCGACCGGGTCGACGATCCATACGGGCGCGTCGCCGCGCAGCGCCCCGTACACGGCGGGGTCGGCGTGGACGGCCTCCTCGCCCACCACGACAGAGCCGGGCAGCAGCGCGGTGAGGGCGGCGGTCAGATGCTCCTCGGCCCCCCGGTCGGCGCTGGTCACCAGGTCGTGGGGGCCGGACTTCTCGACGATCTCGTGTGCGGCGAGCTGCCGGTAGCGCGGCACGATCTCGGCGGCGGCCGCGGCACGCACCGCCGCCTCGACAGCGGAAAGGTCACCGTTCAGGAAGTCATCGATCATTCCTCAAGACAACCACAGGGGTACGACAACCCAGGTGGGAGCGGAGATGACGGCTCGATGGCGGCTCGGCGTCCCCCCGCTGACCGGCCCGATCCGACGGCCTGGGCCGTGTCTTCGAAGTAGCCCCGCCCGATGGGCGGACGACGCTACTTCTAAAACACGCCCTAGCGGCCCACCGCGTACCCCTGCATGCCTCGCGGGTTGGCCGCGGCCGACAGGACGCCCGTACGCGGGTCCCTCGCGACCGCGCAGAGCCGGCCTTCCGACCAGGGTTCGCCGACGGTGACGTCGTGGCCCCTGCGGCGCAGCCCTTCTACTACTGCCGCGTCCATGGACGGCTCCACAGTGACGCTGCCCGGCCACATCCCGCGCGGGTAGAAGGAGCTGGGGAAGCTGTCGTTGTGCCAGTTGGGCGCGTCGATCGCGCCCTGGAGATCGAGTCCGCCGCGTACTTGCGGGCGCA
This sequence comes from Streptomyces sp. NBC_01716, assembly GCF_036248275.1. NCBI lineage: Bacteria > Bacillati > Actinomycetota > Actinomycetes > Kitasatosporales > Streptomycetaceae > Streptomyces > Streptomyces sp. NBC_01716. The sequence continues at coordinate 1,542,325 of NZ_CP109181.1, forward strand.
GCGCGACGGCCAGGAAGAAGTGGAACTGCCACTGGTCCTGCTGGTCACCGCCGGGGGTGCCGAAGGCCATGACGGGAGTGCCGTCACGCAGGGCGAGGGACGGCGTGAGCGTGGTCCGGGGCCTGCGGCCCGGGGTGAGGGAGTTCGGCAGTCCCGGCTCCAGCCAGGTCATCTGGAGGCGGGTGCCGAGCGGGAAGCCGAGTTCGGGCACGACCGGATTGGACTGGAGCCAGCCGCCGCTCGGTGTCGCGGCGATCATGTTGCCCCAGCGGTCCACGACGTCGAGGTGGCAGGTGTCGCCGCGGGTCGCGCCGTTGCGGGCGACGGTCGGCTCGCCCGCGCCGGCCGCCGGGACGCCGAGCGCGTCGAAGCCGGCCTCACCGGCGGCGACGGCGGTGGCGTGGGCGCTGAGTACGGGCTCGCGTCCGTCGGGGCTGCCGGGGCGCAGTTCGTAGGAGGCCTTCTTCCCGACCAGGGCGCGGCGGGCGGTGTTGTACGGCTCCGAGAGGAGGGTGGTGAGCGGTACGTCGGCGGCGTCGCCGTACCAGGCGTCCCGGTCGGCCATGGCCAGCTTGCAGCCCTCGGTAAGGAGGTGGACGTACTCCTCGGAGCCGTACGCCGGAAGCTCAGGGGCCGGCGGCAGCAGGGCGAGCTGCTGGAGGAAGGCGGGGCCCTGGCTCCAGCCGGCGGCCTTGCAGAGGGTCCAGCCGTTCCAGTCGTACGTCGCGGGCGCCTCGTACGTCGCGGACCACCCGGCCAGGTCGGCGGCGGTCAGGGTACCGGTGTGGCGGGAGCCGCTGGTGTCGAGGGCGGGCCGGTCCGACGCGCGTATCAGCGCCTCGGCAATGAATCCCCGGCGCCAGATCTCGCGCGCGGCCTCGATCTGCGCGACCCGGTCGCCGCCGCCGGCCGCCTCGGCCTCGGCGGTCAGCCGGCGCCAGGTGGCGGCGAGCGCGGGGTTGCGGACGCCGCGCGGGGCGTCCTCCGACGGTGGGTCAGGCGCCCGTCGTCGAGCCCGGGCGCACGATCATCAGGACCACGACCACCGCCCAGAGCAGGTTGAAGACCCCCGTCAGGCCCGCCAGTCGGGCCGCGGTGCGTGGTGATTCGTCGTCGGTCGTCCCGTCCCACGAGGTCTCGATCATCCTCTCCTGGCCGGGCAGGATCGCCAGCGCCAGTATCGCGGCGGCGATCGTGGTCAGGACGATCGACGTGATCAGCCACGCGTCCGTGAGGACGCCGAGCTGCGCGCCGGTGGCGAGTCCGAAGACCGGGACGGCGACGCCGACGATCGCGTAACCGCTGCAGATCCGGTGCAGCAACACCGCGGCGCCGGCGGAGCGCCCGTCCTCCCCGGTCGCCTGGCGCGCATAGCGGGGGAACAACGACGCCGCCACGGCGATCGGGCCGACCACCAGGATCGAGGCGAGGACATGGATGGAGAGCAGCAGCTTGGTCACCGCGGGCCCCTTCAGGCAGATGCGTGAATATGTTGGCTGCCAATAGGTACCACGCCAACGCGTTCTATGAGTAGGCTGGCTACCCATGAAGGCAGACGCGGTACGTGGGCATCTCGACGGACTGTTGCTGGCCGTGCTCGAACCCGGCCCGCTGCACGGCTACGCGATCATCGCGGCGGTCCAGCAGCGGAGCGAGGGCGCGCTCCAGCTCCGTACGGGCACGATCTATCCGGCCCTGAACAGGCTTGAGCGGCTGGGACTGCTCGGCAGCAGCTGGGAGTCCGTCGGCGAACGCCGTCGGCGCTGCTACCGGCTGACCGACGCCGGGCGCGGCAGCCTGGAGAGCGAGCGGACGGCGTGGCGTGAGTTCACGACGGCGATCGGCTCGGTCCTGAACCCGGCCCCCGCCGCACCGCAGCCCCGGACCGCGTCATGAGCGTCCCGCGCACCAGGAACGGTGCGAGCACGCCCGACCCCGTCGCGGACTACGTCGCGGCCCTCTCCACCGCGCTGCACGGCCCCGTCGGGGCCAAGTCCCGGATGATCCAGGAGATCCGGGACGGCCTCACCGACACGGTGGAGGCCCACACCCGCGACGGCGTGCCGCGCGAACAGGCCGCCGTCCTGGCGGTACGGGAGTTCGGCACACCGGACGAGCTGGTGCCGGGCTGCCAGCGGGAGTTGACCATCGCGCAGACCCGGCGGACCGCCCTGTCCGTCACCCTCACCGTGCCGTTCCTGATCGCCTGCTGGCATCTGATCTGGACCTCGGGCCAGAGCTGGCAGCTCCAGCAGACGGCGCAGCTGGTCGCCGTCCAACTGGCCGCCGTCGCGGCCGTCGCGACGCTCCTCACGGCCGCCGCACTCGCCGCCACCGGCGCGCTCGCGCGCAAGCTGCCGACGCCGGAGCGGCTGCCGCTGGCGGTGGCCTGGGCCGGCACGACAGCGGGTGTGGCGATGGTGGTCGCCACACTCGCGCTCGCGGTGCTGTCACCGCTGGCCACGAACTGGCCACTGGTCACGCTCGCGGCCATGGTCACCGCCCTCTCGCACGGCATGGTGGCCTCCTCCGCCCGTGCGTGCCGCCGGTGCGCGCGTCTGCCGGTGTCGTAGCCAGGTCGCGCCTTTGGCCGAAGGTGGGATTCGGATCGCCCATACAGCCCCAGGCGTGCAATCTCGGGCTATTTAAGGGGATATCCGTAAATAGCATGGCTTCAGCCATCGCCATTCGGCATCGAGTGCACTTCAGGAGGGTCTTCGTGTCAGATATCGCGGTACAGGGAACGCCAGAACGAAGAATCACCGGGCGACGCGACGGCGGTGAGCGTTCGCGGGGAAGGGTCGTGCGGGCCTGGCTGGGATTGGCCATGCTCGCGGGCCTGACGGTCCCGCTCGCCGTGGCATCGCCCGCCGCCGCGCATGACAACCCTGCGCACCACAAGCCTTCCCACGCCTATGTCACCAACGTCGAAGACGACACCGTGTCGGTGATCAGCACCAAGACCAACACCGTCACCACCACCATCCCCGTCGGCGACCGTCCTCTCGCCGTGGCCATCACCCCGAACGGTCGCCACGCCTACGTCACCAACAACAACAGCGACAGCGTGTCGGTGATCGACACCAAGACCAACCGGGTCACCACCACCATCCCCGTCGGCGACGGACCCATCGGCGTGGCCGTCACCCCGAACGGTCACCGTGTCTACGTCGCCAACTTCACCGGCGACAGCGTGTCGGTGATCGACACGAGGACCAACCGGGTCACCACGACCATCCCCGTCGGCGACGGGCCTTTCGGCGTGGCCGTCACCCCGAACGGTCACCGCGTCTACGTCGCCAACGACCTCGGCGACGACGTGTCGGTGATCGACACCAGGACCAACCGGGTCACCACCACCATCCGTGTCGGCGACGGACCCGGCAACCTGGCCGTCACCCCGAACGGTCACCGTGTCTACGTCACCAACGCCAGCAGCGACAACGTGTCGGTGATCAACACCAGAACCAACACCGTCGCCACCACCATCCCCGCCGGCGACCTTCCCAACGGTGTGGCTGTCACCCCGAACGGTCACCGCGTCTACGTCACCAACCTCAACAGCGGCACCGTGTCGGTGATCAACACCAGGACCAACACCGTCACGGCCACCATCCGTGTCGGCACCTGGCCCCGGGGCGTGGCCTTCACCCCGAACGGTGACCGCGCCTACGTCGCCAACCAGCTTTCCAACACCGTGTCGGTGATCGACACGAGGACCAACGCCGTCACCACCACCATCCCCGCCGGCGACGGACCTGTCGGTGTCGCTATCGCTGAGGCATGCCGGAGTCACGTTCGGGGCTGTGGAGAAGGGGGAGCAGGGCAGTGAGGGTGTCGTCGTCGGCGGCCAGTCCGACGGCGTCCAGGAGGAGGACCAGGCCGTCCTTGCTGTCCGCGTGACCTGGGGTCACGCGAGCCGCCGCGGCGAGCTGTTCCGGAGTGCCGGACAGCAGTCGGCATGACCGCGGCCCGGGTCGAGACCCGGGCCGCGGCACTCTTGTGACAGGGGTGGATCGGACCGCTCAGGAAGCCAGTGCCGGAATGATCTCGGAGCCGTACGTGTCGATCGTCGCCTCCTTCGCGTCGTGCATGTCGTAGACCGCGAACTGGTCGACGCCCAGGGCTTTCAGTGTCTTCAGCTTCTCGATGTGCGCCTCGACCGGGCCCAGCAGACAGAAGCGGTCCACGATGTCGTCGGGCACGAAGTCCGTGGACGGGTTCCCGGCGCGGCCGTGGTGGCTGTAGTCGTAGCCCTCGCGCTGTTTGATGTACGTGGTGAGCGCGTCGGGCACCAGGTCGGAGTGCTCGCCGTAGCGGCTCACCAGATCGGCGACATGGTTGCCGACCATGCCGCCGAACCACCGGCACTGGTCGCGCGCGTGCGCGAGGTCGTCGCTCACATAGGCGGGGGCCGCGACGCAGATGGTGACGGAGTCCGGGTCGCGTCCGGCGTCGGACGCGGCCGTCCGGACCGCCTTGACCATGGTCTCGGTGAGATACGGGTCGGCGAGCTGGAGGATGAAGCCGTCGGCCTTCGCGCCGGCCAGGGCCAGCGCCTTGGGCCCGTACGCGGCCATCCACACCGGCAGCTTCCCGTCCCGCACCCACGGCAGCCGCAGCGGCTTGCCGTCGACCAACGTCTCGCGGCCCTCGGCGAGTTCACGGATGACGTCGATCGCATCGCCGAGCCGCGCGAGCGAGTTGGGCGCCCGGCCGGCGACGCGCATCGCGGAGTCGCCGCGCCCGATGCCGCACACGGTGCGGTTGCCGTACATCTCGTTGAGCGTGGCGAACGTGGACGCGGTCACCTCCCACGTCCTGGTGCCCGGGTTGGTGACCATCGGCCCGACGGTCAGCTTGGTGGTGTGTTCGAGGATGCGGCTGTAGATGACGAACGGCTCCTGCCACAGCACGGCGGAGTCGAAGGTCCAGCCGTAGCGGAAGCCGTTGCGCTCGGCGCGCCGCATGAGTCCGACGACCTCCGCCGCTGGCGGGTCGGTCTGGAGGACGAGTCCGAAGTCCATGGCGGGGCCACTCCCAACTTTCAGGTGAGGTACTGACAGGTCGAGCGGGGGGTGTAGATGCCGTGCCCCGCACGGCCGGTGTACTTCCGGCCGTCGATGACGACCTCACCGCGCGACAGGACGGTCTCGACCTGCCCGGTGATCCGCTTCCCCTCGTACACCGAGTAGTCGACGTCCATGTGGTGCGTCTCGGCGGACAGGGTCTGTTCGGCGTGCGGGTCGTAGATGACGATGTCGGCGTCGGCGCCGGGCGCGATGGTGCCCTTCTTGGGGTAGAGGCCGAACATCCTGGCCGGGGTCGCGCAGGCGATCTCGATCCAGCGGCGCCGGCTGATGTGCCCCTCGACGACGGCCTGGTGGAGCAGGTCCATCCGGTGCTCCACGCCCGGCAGCCCGTTGGGGATCTTGGAGAAGTCGCCGCGGCCCATCTCCTTCTGCCCGTTGAAGCAGAACGGGCAGTGGTCGGTGGAGACCACCTGGAGATCGTCGGTGCGCAGTCCGCGCCAGAGGGCCGCCTGGTGTTCACGGGGCCTGAGCGGCGTCGAGCAGACGTATTTGGCGCCCTCGAAGTCCGGCTCGGCGAGATTGTCGGTGGACAGGAAGAGGTACTGCGGGCAGGTCTCGCCGAAGACGGGAAGTCCCATGTCGCGGGCCGCCGCCAGCTCCGCGACGGCTTCCTCGGCGGAGACGTGGACGACGTAGAGCGGCGCGTCCGCGACGCGCGCGAGCTGGATCGCGCGGTGCGTCGCCTCGGCCTCCAGCAGGACCTTGCGTACTTCTCCGTGGTAGCGCGGATCGGTGCGTCCGGCGGCCAGCGCCTGCTCCACGAGGACGTCGATCGCGATGCCGTTCTCGGCGTGCATCATGATCAACCCCCCGTTGTGGGAGGCCCGTTGCATGGCGCGCAGGATCTGGCCGTCGTCGCTGTAGAAGACGCCGGGGTAGGCCATGAACAGCTTGAAGGAGGTGATGCCCTCCTGGACGAGGAGGTCCATCTCCTTGAGGGAGTGCTCGTTGACGTCGGCGAGGATCATATGGAAGCCGTAGTCGATCGCGCAGTTGCCGTCCGCCTTCGCGTACCAGGCGTCGAGCCCTTCGCGCAGCGCCTGGCCAGGCGACTGGATGGCGAAGTCGACGACGGTGGTGGTGCCGCCCCACGCGGCGGCGCGGGTGCCGGTCTCGAAGGTGTCGGCGGCGAAGGTCCCGCCGAACGGCATCTCCATGTGCGTGTGGCCGTCGACGCCGCCCGGGATGACGTACTTGCCGGTGGCGTCGATGACCCGGTCGGCGGTCCAACTCGCGGCGACGTCGGAGCCGTTGGAGGCGAGCGCGACGATACGGCCGTCCTCGGTCAGCACGTCGGCGTGGACTTCGTCGGCGGCGGTGATGACCAGACCGCCCCGGACGAGCGTGCGATTACTCATGACATGACCTCCGTGACATGACGGAACGTGAGCGTGAGCGTCGGTGGCGTGGCTGCTGTCCTCGATCGACCGGCGACCAGAACTAGACGCTGTCCAGGGCGCGTTCGAGGATCGCCGCACCCTCCTCCGCCTCGGCGACCGTGAGGGAGAGCGGTGGCGCGATGCGCAGCACGCTGGAGTCGTGGCCGCCGCCCTTGCCGATCAGCAGGCCGCCCTCGCGGGCCGCCTCCGTCACCGCCGCTGCCGCCTCCGGGTTCGCCTCGTCGGTGCCGGGTTTCACCAGCTCGATGCCGATCATCAGCCCCCGTCCGCGTACTTCCCGTACAGCGGGGACCGTGGCCCCCACCGCGCGCAGCCGCTCGATCAGCAGGCCGCCGACGCGGCGCGCGTTGCCGGGGAGGTCGTGTTCCAGGAGGTACGTGAGGTTGGCGACGCCCGCCGCCATCGTGACCGGGCTGCCGCCGAAGGTCGAAATGGAGTTGGTGTCAAGGCAGTTCATGATCTCGGCGCGGGCGACGACACCGCCGACGGACATGCCGTTGCCGATGCCCTTGGCGAAGGTGAGGATGTCCGGCGGGCCGTTGTCGGCGTGCGCCTGCCAGCCCCAGAAGTGCTCGCCGGTACGGCCCCAGCCGGTCTGCACCTCGTCGCTTATCCACAGGATGCCGTGCCGGTCGAGGACTTCGCGGAACGCGGCGTACAGACCGTCGGGCGGTGAGGTGAACCCGCCGACGCCCTGGATCGGTTCGGCGATCAGCGCGGCCGGCGTGCGGGTGTGTCCGAGCAAGTCCTCCAGATCGGCCACGCACGCCGCGATGAACTCGGCGTCGGACAGGTGCGCGTACGGGCCTCTGGTGCGGACGCCGCCGTGCACGTAGAGCGTCTGGAGCGGCGAGAGGCTCGTCGGGGACCAGCCGCTGTTGCCGGTGATGGCCACGGTGGAGAAGGACCGGCCGTGGTAGCTGTTGCGCATCGCCAGGATCTGGTTGGAGCGGCGGTACGCGGTGGCGAGCAGCAGCGCGGTGTCGTTGGCCTCGGTGCCTGAGGTGGTGACGAAGACCCGGGCGTCCGGGATGCCGGAGAGATGGGCGACGCGCTCGGCGAACTCGACCATCGGGCGGTTGAGGTAGAGCGTGGAGGAGTGGATGAGCCGCCCGGCCTGTTCGCTCACCGCCTTGGTGACCTCGGGGAGGGCGTGGGCGGTCATGGTGGTGAGGATGCCGCCGAAGAAGTCGAGATAGCGGTTGCCGTCGGCGTCCCAGACGTGCCGTCCCTCGCCGTGGGTGAGTTCCAGGGGCCGCCGGTAGTAGAGCGCCAGCCAGTCGGGCAGAACGGCGCGGTGCCGGTCGTACAGGTCGGTGGCCGGCAGCTGGACCGGTGCTCGGTGGGACGGGGCGGAAGCGGTGGAACCGGCGGCCGGACCGGCGGCGGCCTGCGCCGCGGACGTACCGGCGGGCGTACCCGCGGGCGCTTCGGTCACGGTTGCACCAGCCCCTCGTACGCGTCCGGGCGGCGGTCCCGGTAGAACGCCCACTGCCGGCGCACCTCGTCGATGACCCCGAAGTCCAGGTCCCTGACGACCAGTTCCTCGGCCTTGTCGCTCGCAGTCTCGCCGACGAACTGGCCGCGCGGGTCGACGAAGTACGACGTCCCGTAGAAGTCGTTGTCGCCGTACTCCTCCTGGCCGACGCGGTTGATCGCGGCGACGAAGTACTCGTTGGCGACGGCGGCGGCGGGCTGCTCCAGCTGCCACAGATAGCTGGAGAGACCGCGCGAGGTGGCCGAGGGGTTGTAGACCAGTTCGGCGCCGTTCAGGCCGAGTTGGCGCCAGCCTTCCGGGAAGTGCCGGTCGTAGCAGATGTATACGCCGATCTTGCCCACTGCGGTGTCGAAGACGGGCCAGCCCGCGTTGCCCGGCTTGAAGTAGTACTTCTCCCAGAAGCCCTTGACCTGCGGGATGTGGTGCTTGCGGTACTTGCCGAGATACGTGCCGTCGGCGTCGATCACGGCCGCGGTGTTGTAGTAGAACCCGGACTGCTCGACCTCGAAGACCGGCACGACGACGACCATTCCGGTCTCCTGCGCGAGGGCCCGCATCCGGGTCACGGTCGGCCCGTCGGGGACCGGTTCGGCCCACCGGTAGTGCTCGGGCTCCTGTACCTGGCAGAAGTAAGGGGCGTTGAACACCTCCTGGAAGCCGATGACCTTGGCGCCTTGCCGGGCCGCCTCGCGGGCGTGGTCCTCATGCTTGGCGATCATGGATTCGGTTTCGCCGGTCCAGGTCGCCTGGACGAGTGCGGCGCGTACGACTCTGGCCACGAGCTGCTCCTTCGGCGGGAAGGTCGGGCTTTGTTCTCGGGCTTTCTACGCCCGTAGATACGGTGCGTAGGAGGAGAACCTAAGCCCGCCGTCCCACCGGGGCAAGACCATCGCTGTCAAGCCGCTGAGTCGATCATGTTTCGCACCCGGCCGGTCCACAGATGGCCGAAGGCGTGTCCGGATGGTCCGTTCCGGACACGTCCGGGATCAGCCGCTGATCCCCGCGCTCCGCAGAGCGCGGGCGAGATCACGCTCGTGGGTGGTGGAGACGCCCCGGGCCGCCTCGATCAGCCGAGGCACCAGCCGGGGCGGGTCCACGGCGGCGATCGACGCCGCGTCCTCGGGCGTACGGGCCCGGACGAAGGCCCCGAGCAGCGCCTGGACCTCCTGGGCGCGGCCCGCGTCGCCGAGGGCGACGACCGCGTGGGCGATGTCCTCGGCGGACCGGGAGACGCCCTGGCGCAGCAGTACGCCGCAGTCCGCGTCGCGGCCGGCCATCGCGAGCGCGCCCGCCGCCGCGGCGAGTCTGTCGGGCGGCAGGGACGACACCTCCCAGAGCACCGATGCCCAGTCGGCGCCCAGTTCGGCGCGGTGCAACTCGGCGGCGAGGAAGGGCAGTTGTTCGGCGGGCCCGGCGGCGGCCTCGTAGATGACGACGTGGGCCTCACCGCTGCGGCCTGCCGCGCGCAGCCCGACGAGCACGGCCACCGTGTCGAGCGCGGCGCGGCGTGCCTCGGACTGCTGCCGGGTCATTCCGGCGTCCGGTCCCTCCTTGCGGTCCCGGTCGGAGCCGGGAGCACCGCCGAAACGGGCGCCGCGGGGCGGCGCGGTGGCGGCGGGCGGGACGAGGGGCGTGGCCGAGGGACCGACGCCTTCGGTGAAGGCGAAGCGCGCGCCCCGTTGCTTGCGCTGCTTGCGGCGCGGGGCGGGCACCTGCGCCATCTCCGGTGAATCGTCCGCGCCAACGGCGGGGTTGGAGCCGGTGTCGCCCGCGTCGCCCGAACCGCGGCGGCTGTCCGCGCCGTTGGCGGAGCCGGCCTCGCCGGCCCGGCCCGGCTCCGGGCGGAACCACTCGTCGGGCATGGCCGGGCGGCCGCGCTCGGGGCGGCCGAAGACCGACTGGTCGTCCGCCGCCGGCTCCTCGGCCCGGTACCACCCGTCGGCGGACGTGGGTCTCGCCTCGGGCGCGGCGTGCGCCGGAGAGGGCGCGCGCGGAGCGGGTGCGCCGTGGCCGGATTCCGCGTCCGCCGGTACGTTCGGCCGGGCGGCGACGGCCGCGAGGCGTTCGCCCAGTTCGGTGCAGCGGGCCGTGGCGCGCGCGTAGTCGTCGCGGACCCAGGCCAGGTCGTATTCGAGCTGATCCGACTCGGGCGAACCCTCGCCGGCCAGCCGGAGGCGGCGCATGACCTCGTCGGCCCGGCCCGCCGCCGCGGCCTGTTCGTGCCGCATCAGCCGCAGCCGCTCGTTGAGCGCGTCGGGGCCGCCGGGGAGGCGGTCGTGCGCGGCGGCGGACGCGGCGTGCAGCCTGCTCGCGCGGGCGGTCTCGCGGTCGACCGGACGGTTCTCGTGGCTGGCGGCGAGATCGTGGAGCAGCGACTCCACCACGTCCCAGGGTGGTACTTCGGCGCCGTCCAGACAGGCCCTGAGCCCCTCGGGGTCGCGCTGCCTGAACACCGCGTACCAGCCGCCGTCCGGGTCGAGGAGCGCCGTCATCCCCCGGAAGTACCGCGCGAATGCCCCGATCTCCGCCGGAAGTTCATGCCTCGTCATCGCTGTCTTTCCCGCCCCTGCCCTGCTGCGCACTGCCGTAAGGGAACCGTCCGGCCCGCCGGCATGAAACCGCAGCCGTGTTACGTGACGGCTACGCGGGGTTGTCGCGCACGGTGCGGTGCGATCACCCAAGTATGGCTTCAGCGGGTGTTCGACGTCACGTTTCCGAGGAAAAAATGTGGTGAGACGTCAAGGTTCTTTCACAAGTCGGCGCGCCGGACACAGGTCAGAAACTGATGGCGATTCCCGTGTGCACGCGCTTGCCGCGCCGTACGAGCGCGGCCGGCCGGGCGACGAGCCAGAACTGCCAGGTGTACTTGCGGGCAAGGAGTTTGTTGATCCGGGCGAGCCCGTCACCCTCCAGCAGCCGGGCCGTCCCCTTGGCGCTCGCCGCGCCCGGCGCGATGCGCCCGCGCACGTCGCAGGCGGTCACGACGACACTGCTGTTGTTCCGTATCCGCTTGATCTTCCAGGCGTCGCTACGGCTGTAGATGAACAACTCACCGCCGTCCACGGCGTGCCAGACCGGAGTGTCGACTCCGGTGCCGTCCTTGCGGTAGGTGGTGAGGCTGACATAGCGGCTGCGTCCGAGTGCGTCGAGAGTCACGACGCCGAGCCTACGCCGTGCGGGCCGGAAGGCCTCCGCGGCGACCGGGATCCGAAACGCTGCCGCCTATACGGCGCCGCTCAGGCGGGCAAGGGCGAGCAGGCCGCGGCGACCTCGTCCATCGACAGCCCCAGCGCCCCGGCGAGTGCCGCGACGGTGAAGAAGGCGGGTGTCGGGGCGCGGCCGGTCTCGATCTTGCGCAGCGTCTCGGGCGAGAGTCCGGCGACGGCCGCGATCTCCACCATGCTGCGCGGTCCGCGCGCCTCGCGGAGCAGCCGGCCCAGCCGCTCGCCGCGCTCGCGCTCTTCGGGGGTCAGGGGGGTGCGTACCATGCCGTCATTGTAATACCGGAAGCAAGCGGTATAGTTATTGGAATGGTAGAGATCAAAACGGACGCGTCCCTGGACGCCATGCGCGTCGCGGGCCGGATCGTCGCACAAGCGCTCACCGCGGTACGGGAGCGGGCCACCATAGGCGTGACCCTGCGGGAGCTGGACCTGGTCGCCCGCGCGGTGCTGACCGAGGCGGCGGCGGGCTCGCCCTTCCTCGGCTACCGCCCCTCCTGGGCGCCGGTGCCCTTCCCGGCCGTCATCTGCGCGTCGGTCAACGACACGATCGTGCACGGCATCCCCGGCGACCACGCGCTGCGCGACGGCGACCTCGTCAGCATCGACTGCGGTGCCTCGGCGGGCGGCTGGGTCGGTGACTCGGCGATCAGCTTCACCGTGGGCCGGGCCCGCCCCGAGGACACCCGGCTCATCGACACGGCCTTCGAGGCTCTGGACGCGGGTATCGCGGCGGCCGTCGTCGGCAACCGCGTCGGCGACATCGCCCACGCGATCGGACGCGTCTGCCGCGCCGCCGGCTACGGGATCCCGGACGGCTTCGGCGGCCACGGCGTCGGCCGCACCATGCACGAGGACCCGGGCGTGCCCAACGAGGGCAGGCCCGGCAGGGGCATGCCGCTGCGCCACGGCATGGTGCTGGCGATCGAGCCGATGCTGATCGCGAGCGGGACCGACGACCACTACACGGCGAGCGACGGCTGGTCGATCCGTACGTCGGACGGCAACCGCGCGGCCCACGCCGAGCACACGGTGGCGATCACGGACGAGGGCCCGCGGATCCTGACACAGCTCTGACCGGGGATTCGCGACCTGGGCCGTGTCTTCGACGCCGCGGGCCAGGCGCTACTTTGAAAACACGGCCCAGGCGCGTACGGCGCCGCCCCTCGCCGGGGCGGCGCCGTACGCGTTCCTCGCCTCGCGCGTTACCGGCGTCCGGCCGGGTGCACCACCATCGCGGAGCCGCCGCCCCTGCGGTCCTTCTCCGCCGCCGCCAGCCAGCGGCCGTCCGGCAGCCGCTGGACGCCGGTCGCCGCGCCGATCTCCGGGTTCCTGGTGAACGCGTGCCCCAGTGCTTCGAGTTGGGCGCGCAACGGGCTGTCGTACAGCCCCGGCTCCAGCTCCGTCGCCACCGCGTTGCGCTGGCTCGCGCGCGGCGCCGCGATCGCGTCGACCAGCGGCAGACCCCGGTCGAGATGACCGGTGAGCGTCTGGAGCACGGTCGTGATGATCGTCGCGCCGCCCGGGGAGCCGAGCGCCAGGACCGGGCGGTCACGCTCGTCGAGCACGATCGTCGGGGAGATGGACGACCTCGGCCGCTTGCCGGGGCCGGGCAGGTTCGGGTCGTGGACGGCCGGGTTCGCCGCGGCGAACGAGAAGTCCGTCAGCTCGTTGTTGAGGAGGAAGCCCCGCCCGGGAACGGTGATGCCACTGCCGCCCGTCGACTCGATCGTCAGTGTGTACGCGACGACGTTGCCCCACTTGTCGGCGGCCGTCAGATGCGTGGTGTTCTCCCCCTCGTACGTCGTGGGCGCCGCCGTACCGCCCGCCGCGCACGCCACCGGCTTCGACGGGTCACCGGGCGCGAGCGGGCTCTTCAGCACCGCGTCGTCCTTGATGAGGCATTCCCGGGAGTCGGCGAAGCGCTGCGACAGCAGGCCCTTGGTGGGGACGTCCTCGAAGGCGGGGTCACCCAGCCAGCGGCCCCGGTCGGCGAAGGCGATGCGGCTCGCCTCGATGAAGCGGTGCAGATATTTCTCCTGCGAGGCGTCCGAGAGGTCCGTGCGCTCCAGGATGTTGAGCGCCTCGCCGACGCTCGTGCCGCCCGAGGAGGACGGCGCCATGCCGTACACGTCGAGCCCTCGGTAGGAGACCTTCGTCGGCGCCTGGCGCTTGGTACGGTACGCCGCCAGGTCCCCGGTCGTCAGATCGCCCGGCCGGACCTTGCGCGTCGCGTCCGGGTCGACGGGCGGGGTGCGGACGGTGCGCACGATGTCGCGGGCGAGGTCGCCCCGGTAGAGCGCGCCGGTGCCGCGCCGGCCCAGCTCCGCGTACGTACGCGCCAGGTCGGGGTTCTTGAACACCGAGCCGGTCACCGGGAGTTCACCGCCGGGCAGGAACAGCTCGGCGCTGGCGGGGAAGTCGGCGAACCGCGCCTGGTTCGAGGCGGTCTGGGAGCGGAACGTCTCGTCGACGGTGAAGCCGTCCTTCGCCAGCCGTTCGGCGGGCTTCAGCAACTCCCGCAGCGAGGCGCTCCCCCAGGAGTCGAGCGCCCTCTCCCAGGTCGCCGGGGTACCGGGCGTACCGACACCGAGTCCGCTCGTCATCCCCTCCGCGAAGGGGATCGGCTTGCCGTCCTCCTGGAAGAGGGTGGCGTCGGCCGACTTGGGGGCGGTCTCGCGGCCGTCGATGGTGTGGACGGAGCGGGACCTGGCGTCGTAGTAGACGAAGTAGCCGCCACCGCCGATGCCGGCGGAGTAGGGCTCGGTGACGCCGAGAGCGGCGGCGGTCGCCACCGCCGCGTCGACGGCGTTGCCGCCGCGCCGCAGCACCTCGATGCCGGCGGCGGAGGCGTCCTTGTCGACGCTCGACACCGCCCCGCCGTAGCCGACGGCGACCGGTGATTTGGCGGGGGTCGTGGTGACCGGGGAGGGTGAGAAGGATGGTGCGGACGGCGGGGCGGCAGCCCCTACCGAGAGCATCGCGGCGGTGAGAGCCACGATCGAGACGTTACGTGCGGCGAGGCGGGGCATCTGTACCTCCGGGGGACGTCCGTCCGGGGAGCGTAACTTCACCACTCGCGCCCCGCCAGAACCACTAGGACCTCCGGCGGATCCTCGCGGACAAGGCCGGGACAGGACCTGGTCCCCAAGCCGGTGCGGGATGTCCGTCGTGGCGCCGTGCCGCTAAAGTGCGCGCCCATGACTGACGACGTACGCAACATCGTTCTCGGGGTGCTCGCCGCCGGTGTCTCCGCCTTCCTCGGCTGGTTCGCCCGTACCTATCTCTGGCGGCGCAAACTCAGGCGGAAGCAGGCGTTCTTCGGGCTGCCCGGCAACTCCGAATGCCTGCTGGTCGTCAACCGGGAGGCGGGCGGGGACGGTGCCGTCCACCGTCATGACGTCTTCGCTCTTCTTGAGATATCCGCGCTGATCAAGGACTGCGGGGCGCACGCCCAGATAGTCCAGCACGACTCGGCGCAGCAGGGGTTCGGCGAGCGGACGGAGTTCTGCCTCGGCGGCCCCGCGTCGAACCGCCGGATGGCCGCCCATCTCTCCTCGCTGCTGCCCGGCGTCAAGATCAACACGGATCCCGATCCTGGCCCGGACCGCGGGGCGTTCCAGATCGGCAGCGAGCGCTACCGGGTCGACCCGGGTGTGGCGGAGTACGTCATCCTGGCGCGGCTGACCGCCGGTCAGGACTCCCGGCCGGTCTTCCTCTTCTGCGGACAGCGGGCCATCACCAACCAGGCGGCCTCGCGCTATCTGGCCAAGCACCACGAGAAGCTGGCGCGCAAGCACGGACGCGACACGTTCTGTCTGCTGCTGAAGGTGGTCAACTCGCAGGCGTACGGCCCCGATGTGGTCGAGCTGGTCGCGGATGTCACCAGGGCGGCGCGGGAGCCCGCACCGGCCGCACGCACCTCGCACCGGGCGTCAAGCTGACGGGGCCCGGCGGGCGGGACCGCGGGAAGGGGCCGGGGGAACGGGGCCGCAGGAACGGGCCTGCGGGAACGGCCGGAAGAAGGGGAGAGCGGCGCCCTCGTCGTGCCTCACGACGACGCGGGCCCGCTCCATGTCGGACACGGCCCCTCCCGGCACGCAGCTGACCTTCTCCCCGGCCACGCCCGACCCATGGTGCCTGTCGGTCCCGCGGCGCGAGAAGTGATCCCCGGCTGCTGCCGGAGGGTCCTCCCGCGAGTGGCGGGAGGCGGGCCATGTCCCTTGAGCTACCGCGCGTCGGGCGGCGGCGGGACCATCCCCGCGTGCGTGGAGCACGGCGGACGCGTACGGACCACCGGGCGGTGCCCGAGACCGTCGCGACATCCGTGGCCTCTGTGGGCAAGACCACCGTCACCATGGGGATGAACGGCAAATCGTAGTCCAGATCCGCCGCGATGAGCTCGCCCGCGTACCCGAACTCCCGGACCGGGAGATCCCGTCGGGGTTGTGTGGATGATTTGTGGATCGTGCTGCGGCTCCCGCCGCGGACTGCCCGTCGGACCGTGGTCGACGGCCATACACTGCCCTCCCCGTTCTCGGCTCTGTCGAGGTCAGCGCAAACTATCCAGCGCACCA
Source organism: Streptomyces sp. NBC_01716 (assembly GCF_036248275.1). Taxonomy (NCBI): domain Bacteria; kingdom Bacillati; phylum Actinomycetota; class Actinomycetes; order Kitasatosporales; family Streptomycetaceae; genus Streptomyces; species Streptomyces sp. NBC_01716. The sequence goes on from NZ_CP109181.1 coordinate 1,558,114, forward strand.
AGGGACTTCACGCCCGACACGCATAAATCGGGCATAAGCCGTATTAACGACCAGGTGGCGCGGTCCGCCGGTCAGGCTTCGGACGCTTCCGCGTACACCTGCGACAGTTCGGGCGCGCCACTGACGGCCCAGTCGAGACCGGCCTCCACGACCTGGATCTCCCGGCCGGAGACGAGCCGTACGACGGGATGACCGCCGGGCCAGATGTGCCAGGCCGCCCCCTTGACCGTACGGACGATGACGGTGCCGAGATACAGCCCCGCGTCGTTGCCCAGCCAGGGCAGCTCCTCCGGGTCGTCGCGCCAGCGCGGGGGCAGTTGGTCCAGGGCCTCCAACGAGGCCGGGGAATCGTCCAGTTCGAGTCCGGACTGCGCTGCCCGGACACGCAGCAGCTCGCACTCCGACAGCAGTTCCGCCACGCCCTCCGCGTCATCCCCGACGACGGACGCCTGCGCGGCCCCCTCGTCCGCGCCGTTCTTTTTGCGCCAGTTGTCCAAGAAAGGGATGTTCATACCACTCAGCCTGCCATTTCCCCGTGCCCGCGCACCTCAGGGCACGCGGGCGGTATCAGAGGCAGAATGCCCACGGCCGGACCCGCCGATGCCGACCGCGTCCCCCGGAACATCAGAGGTCGAGATCCACGACGACCGGGGCGTGGTCCGAGGCACCCTTGCCCTTGCGCTCCTCACGGTCGACATAACTGTCCTTGACGGCAGCGGTGAAGGGCCCGTTGCCGTAGACGAGGTCGATTCGCATACCCCGGTTCTTCGGGAACCGGAGTTCACGGTAGTCCCAGAAAGTGTACGGCTGGTCGTACTTGAGCGGACGCGGCATCACATCGGACAGACCACCGTCACGGAGGGCGGCCAGCGCCGCACGCTCGGCGGGTGTCACGTGGGTGGCGCCCTCGAACAGCGCCGGGTCCCACACGTCCTGGTCGGTCGGCGCGACGTTGAAGTCACCGAGGACGGCGAACGGCCTCTCCCCCGCGCTGTCCTCGGCCACCGCCGTGCGCAGCGCCTCCAGCCAGCGCAGCTTGTACGCGTAGTGCTCGTGCGTGACCTCGCGGCCGTTGGGCACGTACACCGACCAGATCCCGACGCCGCCACAGGTCGCCGAGATGGCGCGGGGCTCCTCGACACCCTCGTACTCCGGGCCGCCGGGCAGGCCCTTGACGACATCGTCCAGACCGACGCGGGAGATCAGCGCCACGCCGTTCCATCTCCCCGAGGCGTTGACCTCCGACTCGTAACCCAGCTCGCGCAGGGCGTCGGAGGGGAACTGCTCCAGGGTGCTCTTGGTCTCCTGGACGCACAGCACGTCCGTGCCCGTGCTCTCCAGCCAGGCCAGCAGCCGGGGCAGCCGGGCGGTGATCGAATTGACATTCCAGGTGGCGATGCGCATGCACGACAGCCTATCGGCGGGGTCTGACAGTCACCCTCGCGACCGTCCCTCTTCAGGAGGTCACAGGTCGGTGGACTCGCCGGGGGCGAGCCTGCTGTGCCCGCCGCCCCCGAGGCGGCCGAGCATGCCGTCGTACAGAGGCCGCGCCAGATCGGTGAGCAGCGCGTCGTGGATGTCGAAGGTGCGCCGCGGCTTGACCTCGCGTGCGTAGTCGATCACCTCGGAGATCTTGTTCCAGGGCGCGTGCACGGGGAGCATCAGCGTCTCGACGGACCGGCCGGGGACGGTGAGCGCGTCGCCGGGGTGGAAGAGCGAACCGTCCACGAGATAGCCGACGTTGGTGATCCGCGGGATGTCGGGATGGATCACCGCGTGGAGTTCCCCGTGCACCTCCACGTCGAAGCCGGCCGCCGTGAAGGTGTCGCCGTGGCCCACGGTGTGCACGCGGCCCGGAAAGGCCCCCGACAGCTTGTCCGCGACACTGCGCAGGGTCCAGATCTCGGCCGCCGGGTTGCTTTCGAGGGCGGCCCGCAGCCGGCCTTCCTCGAAGTGGTCGGGGTGCTCGTGCGTGACGAGAACGGCGTCAGCGCCGATCGCCGCGTCCTCCTCACTGAAGACGCCGGGATCGATGACAAGCGTCAGCCCGTCCTTCTCCAGACGGACGCAGGCGTGGGACTTCTTGGTGAGCTTCACCGTGATCACCTCGTGTCGCGGGTTCCTGGGCGGTGTTCCGTACGACACCGGCATCGCACCCTCCCATGGTCGACATCCGCCTCCAGGACGGCAAACGGGCGGGCCGGGGCGCGCTCTCCAGCTGTCGGGCTAGCTGTCGGGCGTGGTCTCCTCCTGGACGACCGCGCCCACGACGCGGAAGGCCGCGGTCGCCGCCGGGAAGCCGCAGTAGACGGCCGCCTGGATGAGTACTTCCTTGATCTCGGAAGGGGTCAGGCCGTTGCGCAGGGCGGCCCTGGTCTCGACGGCGAGCTCGTCCAGGTGACCGCCGGCGACGAGTGCCGTGAGCGTGACGCAGCTGCGGCTGCGGCGGTCCAGGCCCTCCCGGTTCCAGACCTCGCCCCAGGCGTAGCGGGTGAGGAGTTCCTGGAAGTCACCGGCGAAGCCGGCCGTATCGGCCATGACCTGGTCGACATGGGCGTCACCGACGACCTCCCTGCGGATCCGCATGCCCGTCTCGTAGGAATCCGGGCGTACGGCGGCCACGGCCTGCGGCTGCTCGGCGGAGGTGATGGCGGCGACGGGGGAGGTCATCGGCGACAGGGTCGGCGGTCCCGCGGGCGCCCCCGGCCCGGGATAGGTGGCCCAGTCGGGCAGCACCGTCAGACCGGTCGAGGTGTCGGAGGGGTTCTGCCAGGCGGTGGAGAAGTGACGGATGAGGAGGTCCGTGACGGCGGCGGGCTGCTCGACGGGCGCCAGGTGCGAGGCTCCCGGCACCAGGGCGAGCCGGGCGTCCGGTATCCCGGCGACCAGTGTGCGGGCCTCTGCGGGTCCGGTGACCTTGTCCTCGGCGCCGACCAGAACGAGCGTCGGCACGCCGATACGGCCGAGCTCCGCCCGTACGTCGAAGGCGGCGAGAGCCTCGCACGCGGCGATGTAGCACCCCGGGTCGGTCGTACGGACCATCTGGACCGCCCATTCGACGATCGCGGGCTGAGCGGCGGCGAAGCCGGCCGTGAACCAGCGCTCGGGCGCCGAGCGGGCCATCGGGTCGAGACCGTTCGTACGGACGATGACCCCGCGCTGGCGGAACTCGTCCGCCGTACCGAACCGCGGCGATGACGCCACGAGCGCGAGCGAGGCGACCCGGTCGGGGCGGCGCAGCGCCAGCTCCGCGCCGATCGCGCCGCCGATGGAGCAGCCGGCGTAGCCGAAGCGCTGCACGCCGAGTCCGTCGAGCGTAGCCAGGAGCCGGTCCGCGAGCTCGGGTACGCCGGTGGCGGGGTGGGCGGGCGCGCCGCCGTGGCCGGGCAGGTCGAACCGGACCACCCGCCAGTGCTTGGCCAGTTCCGGCGTCTGTCTGTCCCACATGTGCCATGTGGTACCGAGAGAGGGACCCAAGATCAGAGTCGGGGCGTCTTCTGGCCCGTCAACGCGGTATTGCAAGGTTCTGGTCGTCGTCTCGCTCACCCGCTCACGCTCCCATATCTCACAATCTCACGACCGGGCGGTGTCCCGCCCACCGAGCCAACGTGTGAAGAAGGACGCCCGAGCGTCGTACAGGCGCACCTGACGGAGCCCTGGCAACTCCATGATCCGGTAGGCCCGTCGGCGGAGTTGCTTGATGTTCCGAGCTTCCCCAATCTCGTCCACTGGTGCAGCGCCGCATTGATCTTGCGAGGGTCTGACCTCGTCGTCAGCAAGCGACGGTGCTGCTGACGGCGGACAGTGACGTGTCAGTTCTTGACGAGCACGGTCCCAAGGGCGGATAGCGCGGAGTTGACCTCAGCGGTGTCGAAGGCTGCGGGGTCGAACTGGTCTGCGGAGTCGAGGCCCAGCCGCTCCAGGCGGTCTTCGTGTTCTTCGTGGTGGAGGTCGGCAAGGATCTCGATGAGGATGCCGTATCGGTCCCGTCCGCGAGGCCGGCTTCGCAGTCCTACTGTTCGCCATGGCGGCCATCCTGCCCTCCCCATGCCCGCCGTGTTCCGGCAGGACGTCTGCCACTGCCCCACGACAATGATCATCGCGATTCGGTGCTCCTACACGGTCTCCGGGGCCGTTCGAGGCTGCGGCAGCGGCCAACCGCTGCGCGTAGAGTCGCGACGGCACGTGCCCGGCGGGACAGCAGGACCTCCGCGCCCGCCTCTCCGTCGCAGCGCGAGATCAGGTGAACACCGATTCCTCCCGCAGCACCCCATCCTTGGCATGCACGTCGAGCAGCTGGCGGGCCTCGGTCTCGAACGCCTCGTGTCGGTCCGCGAAGAGTTCGGGCCGGGCGAAGGAGGTGCTGCGGAGGTAGCCGACGACCGTCTCGGGTGTCCACGCGCGGGCCGCGGGGAAACGGTGTTCGCGCAACGCGCCGGTCCACTCGGCGTCGTGGGTCCAGAGGCTTCCGTCACCCGTGATCGCCACGGTGGCGTGCGGCGCGGTCGGCCGCGCCAGGAGCGTCAGGGCCCCGAACGCGGGGATGACCAGCGGTCCCGGCCGGAGCATGGAGAACTCCGTGCTGGGCATGGCAGACGACGGTGGACCGGAGCTTTTGTGGGGCGAACAACCGGCAGATTCAGTGCCGGGGCCGGACTACTGTGCCCCACATCCACCGGCGGGTGATCAAGCAGTCCACGCGCGCCGAGGACCAACGGGGAGGAACGGCGTGCTCACTGTCAGGAATGCGGAACTGGAAGCGCAGCACCGAGGATGGCTGGTCCTCGCGAGAACCGTCGGCACGCCCACCGCGCCCAGATCGGTGTTGGGAGGAGTGCGGTGATGGTGCGTGTCCTGGTTGTCGATGAACAGGCGCTGTTTCGCGCCGGCATCAGGCACCTCCTGGCGGACGCGGACGGCTTTGAAACGGTGAGCCAGGTGGAGTCGACCGAGCGCGTGCTGCGCACGCGGAGCGCGGCGAACGGAGCTCAGCACAGCCGGGACGACGACGACTCGGTGGTGGCGGCCATGCGGGCCGGGGCGAGCGGCTACATCACCAAGCGGAACTCCGAACGGGAGTCGTTGCGCGTCATCAGATCGTCGCCGAGGGCGGCGCCGTGTCCAGCGTGGTGATCGCGAGGCGGCTGGGCGAGTACTTCTCGGAACCGTACGCGGTGTCGTACCGGTCGGCGTTCCCACAGCTGACGGGACGTGAGACGCAGGTACTCGACCTGCTCGCGCGCGACTGGAACAACGGCCGGATCGCGATGCCGTCCGCATCCTGGCCGCCAACCCGGAGCAGTGGCGCCGGCTGCGCGCGGGCGAGGTCACGGAGACCGCCCGCGCCATCCGCCCCCCACCTGCCGGTGAACCGGCCACGATTGAGAATTGCGCCTCCGCTGCGCGCCCGAATGTGACTGCCCGGGCGTGAGAGGCCATTTCACTGACGCCTTGCTTCAGTGAACTAAGAATCCACTGGTTCGTGCGTGGATCGGTGCATGTATACGTCGTGAGGTGGAGAGCTGTGCAACTGCCTTGCGGAGGTCAATCAACGAGGGGATTACAGTCTTGAATCAAGTGGATGCGATGTCTATATCAGCTCTCTACGAAGAATCGATGGCCCCTTCCAGCGGTGTCGCGATCGACGGCCTTCCCGCAGGGCGGGGGCCCTGGGTTCTTCCACTGGCCAGCCTCGCGCTGGGGCGATCTCCACGCCTGGGAGGAAGGGACGAGGAGCACGTCGCGCGCCTCGCGGAGGTCGATGGCGAACTCCCTCCGATCCTCGTGGACCGGCGAACGATGGAAGTGGTCGACGGGGCCCATCGATTCATGGCCGCGATACTCAACGGGAAAGAAACCATCAATGTTGAGTTCTTCGACGGAACCGCTGAGGACGCATTCCTCTACGCCGTCGAGGCGAATGTGAAGCATGGCCTCCCGCTGTCGCGCGCCGACCGGCGCGCGGCTGCGGCAGGCATCATAGCGTCGCACCCTGAGATGTCCGATCGGGCGATCGCCGAGGTCGTCGGCATGGCGGCCAAGATCGTCGCGGAGATACGGCACATGGCTCAGGACGTGCCGTCGATGCCGACCGCTCGAGTGGGGCGAGACGGCAGAACCCGGCCGTTGAGCACTTTGGAAGGTCGACTCAAGGCCGCCAAGATGCTGGCGGACCAACCGCAGTCATCGCTGCGAGAGGTGGCCAAGATCTCTGGGATATCGCCGAACACGGTGGCCGACGTGCGCGATCGCTTGGCACGCGGCGAAGATCCGATACCGGTACCGTACGCGTTCGACGGAGGCCGCCGGTCGGACTCCGGCGTGTCTCCGGCCAGGCGCCGCTCGGAGTCTCGCCCGCTGCGGGCCTCGCTGTCGACGGTGGCGGATCCGGTCAGCATCGTCACCAAGCTCGCCCGCGATCCTTCCATGCGCCACCAGCAGGCCGGACGCCGGCTTCTCCAATTGTTGCAGGCGAACGCATCAGGCCTGCTGGAACCGGCCTCTCTCGCCTCGGCCGTGCCTTCACACAGTACGTCCATGATGATTCAACTCGCGCGGCAGTACGCGCAGTTGTGGGGCGACTTCGCTCAGGAGTTGGAAGGGTCCGCCCGTTTCATATCCGAAAGCAGAACCCGGGACGTGTCCGTGCTCTGAAGCCCTGGCGGCTTTCAAGGCCTGCCCCGCATGGGCTCAAGGCCAGTGAGGGGCGAAGCGCCGGATGGCGCGACATCGAGGCAAACATAGATCTCCGATGCCCCGCATCGGCCGATGGCAATTCAGACTGACTCCGACATGGCATGGGGAATGGGTGCGAATCCGATGACTGAACGGTCCAACCGCCTGCATCCGACGATGTCTTCAAAGGGGGCTGCCCCTCTTCGTCAGCCGGATGCGGGTTTGCTGATTCGCGGCAAGTACGTCCTGACAGCGTCCGAACCCGAGATGATTTCAGACGGTGCCGTGCGCGTGGTGGGTGACACGATCCGAGACGTCGGGTCGTTCGCCGATCTGTCCAGCAGGTTTCCTTCTTGTGCCGTTCTCGGCGGGCCCAACGATATCGTCGCCCCTGGATTCATCAACACTCACGGGCACTTCTCCGAAGCCCTCGTGACGGGAATCGGGGAGAACTTCGCTCTCGGTGACTGGCTTCGAGGCCTGATCGACGCCGTCGCCCCCCACCTCGACCGGGAAAGCGCCTTCATCAGTACGCTGCTCGGCGGTGTTCAGATGCTGAGGACCGGGATCACGCTGACGAACGACATGTTCGTCAGCGACCCGAGGACGACTTCCGTCACGCCTGGAGTCGTCCAGGGCCTCGAGGAACTGGGCCTGAAGGGCATCGTCTCCTATGGCGCGAGTGATCGGCGGCCAGGGACTCCCGTGGAAGACGTGTTCGCCGAACATGCTGCGCTGCGTGAGGCCGCGGCTGCCAGCACGCTGTGTCGGTTCCGCGTCGGTATCGCGACGGTGGCTGCGCAATCCCCTTCGATGTTTGCACGGTCGGTTGATTTCGCATCGTCGAATGCAGACGGAATCCACATCCACCTTCATGAGTCACGAGAGGAGATCGAGTTCATCCAAGAGTCCCGACATACAAGCCCGATTGCGTACTGCGCGCAGAACGGGCTGTTCGCGTCGCCGACACTCGCAGCACACTGCGTCTGGCTCGGGGACGCTGACATCCGTCTCTTGGCGTCGCACGGCGTCGGCGTAGCATATAACCCGGTATCGAACATGATCCTTGCGTCGGGGGTGTGCCCGGTCTCACGGCTGCGCGGTAGTGGGATCAATGTCGGGATCGGCGTTGACGGCCCGGCCAGTAACGACCGCCAGGACATGTTGGAAGCGATCAAGACCGGCGTTCTCCTCCAACGACTGGATCAGCTCGACCCTGCTGCTCTGTCCGCGCGTGAGGCCTTCCGTATGGCGACTATCGAAGGTGCCGCCGCGCTGCACCTCGATACCGCGGTCGGTTCATTGGAACCCGGAAAGGCCGCCGACCTGGTTGTCTTCGACGGCGGCTCGCCAGCCCTCGCCAATGTCCACGACCCGTTCCAGACGATCGTCTACTGCGCGGGGCCTCGCGAGGTGAAAGACGTCTGGGTGGCGGGACGGCGAAGGGTCGCCGACGGCGAACTGCTGGGCGTTGACGTGCCCGCGCTGGTGCGCGAATCGCGCAAGCTGGCTCACTGCCTGGCTCAGCGGGCTGGCCTCGGGGCACTGTCGTTGCTCGCGACATCGGACTGAGATCCAGCCGATATTCCGCTCGCTTCCAGCCCACGGTCTTCGTGGCGGCATCGGTTCCCTGGCTGGTCGCGGGCACGTCGGTGGACGTCTTGTCGATGACGGAGGCTGTCGGCTCAGGCTTCCGTCCTGCCTTCACCAGGGCCGGAGCGGTGAGGTCGTAGTTGATGTTGGGCGAAGATTCCTTAGCGGGTGATACGTGCGGCGGGGCTTGCGCCCCGCAGAGCGGCGTACTTCACAAGGTGTGTACCACCCTCGGCCTGTGTAAACGCCCTCTGAGGCCGCGATGGCCACGAACCTGAGCCCGCGGCCTGCCCACTCGATTCCCGGGTCGAGGCCGTTGAGCACCACGTCGACCTCGGGAATCGACGTCGACGTGGTGCCACCTCTGAGCGGCGAGGTAAGGAGGAAGCTAATCTGGCCGCTCAGGCTTCCGACGAACGTCGGCATCGCACGCGCGCAACCGGAATGAGAGTTCTACAGACCCTGAGACGAACCCTGCGCGAGGGCAGCCTGGCGCACCGCAGCGATTGCTTGGCCCACAGCGCTCGTGTCGGTGCCTGCTCCCTGCGCCACGTCATCCTTGCCGCCTCCGCGACCCCCAAGGACCGTCATCGCCGTACGGATCAGCTCGCCGGCTTTCAGTCCGCTCGCCTGTGCCTTCTCGTTCACTGCGACCGCACACAACGGTCGACCGTCCTTGACGGAGAACAAGGCGACCGCAGCTTCCGTGGACGTGAACCGCGCGCACACATCCCGTGCCATCCGCCGCAGGTCGTCCATCACGATCCCGTCTCGCACCTTCGCGGCGACCAGCGCGACGCCGCCGACGTGCTCGGCCGATTGCACCAGCGACGCACTTGCCTGCATGAGATTGTCCAGCCTGAAGCGGTCGATCTCCTTGTCCGCGTCCCGGATCCGCGTGATCATGCCGGCGATCTTCTCCGGCAGTTCCTCCGGCTTGCCCTTGACCAACTCTGTCAGCTGCCTCACCAACGTGTGCTCGCGGGCCAGGAAGCGGTAAGCGTCTACGCCGACCAGTGCCTCGACTCGCCGTACGCCCGCACCGATGGACGACTCGCTCATCAGCTTCACCAGGCCGAGTTGCGCGGTGTTGCGGACATGCGTTCCGCCGCACAGTTCCTTGGAATAGTCACCGATGGTTACGACGCGCACCCGGTCGCCGTACTTCTCGCCGAACATCGCAACGGCGCCCTGTTTGCGGGCCTCATCCATGGTCATCACCGCGGCGGTCACTTCCAGCTCGCGGGCCAGCACTTCGTTGATCTCCTGCTCGACGTCCGCGAGCACGGAGTGGGGCACCGCGGACGGTGAGGCGAAGTCGAAGCGGAACCGCCCGGGGGAGTTCTCCGAGCCAGCCTGCGCGGCCGACGGGCCGAGCGCGTCGCGTAGCGCCTGGTGCGTCAGGTGGGTCGCCGAATGCGCGCGGGAGACGGCACGACGGCGGTCGACATCGACCCTCGCGAGCACCGCCGAGCCGAGAGTGACTTCACCGACCAGGACCGTGCCTGAATGCACCAGGACGCCGGGCACGGGTTGCTGCACGTTGTGAACGGCCACGGTCGCGCCCGAGTGTGTCCGGATTCGGCCGTGGTCGGCCAACTGGCCGCCGCCCTCGGCGTAGAAAGGCGTCCGGCTCAGGACGATCTCGACGTCGTCGCCCTCGGACGCCGCAGGCGAGGGAACGCCGTCGAGCAGCAGACCGACGACCGAGGCCTCATCCTCCAGCAACTCGTATCCGGTGAACTCCACGGTCCCGGTACGGTCTGCGACCTCCCGATAGGCGGAAAGGTCGGCGTGGCCGAGCTTCTTGGCGCGGGCATCGGCCTTGGCCCGCTCCCGTTGCTGTTTCATGAGCTGTCGGAAACCGCCCTCGTCGACCCGGAGGCCCTGCTCGGCCGCCATTTCCAAAGTCAGGTCGATGGGGAAGCCGTAGGTGTCGTGCAGCATGAAAGCCTTGTCGCCGACCAGGACCGAGGAACCGCGGCGTTTCGTCTCGGCGACCGCCTCGTCGAGGATGGCGGTGCCGGTTTTCAGTGTCTTGAGGAATGCGGCTTCTTCCGCCAGCACGACAATCTCGATGCGCGCACGGTCTTCCAGGAGCTCGGGGTACTGCTCACCCATGATGTCGAGGACGGTGTCGAGCAGGGCTGCGGCCACCGGCCCGGTGGAGCCGAGCAGCCGCATATTGCGGATGGCGCGGCGCAGAATCCGGCGCAGCACGTAGCCGCGGCCCTCGTTGCCGGGCGTGACCCCGTCTCCGACCAGCATGACCGACGCCCGCATGTGGTCCGACACGATGCGGAGTGAGACATCTGTTTTCGGATCCGCGCCGTACGAAACTCCGGTCAACTCGGTCGCCTTGTCGATGACGGCACGCGAGGTGTCGATCTCGAAGATGTTGTTAACGCCCTGGAGGATCATCGCCAGTCGCTCGAGGCCGAGACCGGTGTCAATGTTCTTCGCCGGCAGCTCCCCGAGGATCTCGAAGTCTTCCTTTCCGGTTCCGTCACCTCGCTCGTACTGCATGAACACGAGGTTCCACAGTTCGATGTAGCGCTCGTCGTTGACCGCCGGGCCGCCTTCGGCGCCGAACTCCGGGCCGCGGTCGTAACAGATCTCGGATGAAGGTCCGCAGGGGCCGGGCACATCCATGGACCAGAAGTTCGGCCCCATGCCCAGGCGCTGGATCCGCTCCGGCGGGACGCCGACGACATCACGCCAGATCGCCTCGGCTTCAGGATCTTCCTGGAAGACGGTGATCCACAACCGCTCGGGATCCATGCCGTAGCCGCCCGCATCCTGCGGGAAGGTCAGCAGTTCCCAAGCGAGGGTGATCGCTTCCTTCTTGAAATAGTCTCCGAACGAGAAATTGCCGCACATCTGGAAGAACGTGGCATGGCGAGTGGTCTTGCCGACATCGTCGATATCCGGGGTGCGCACGCATTTCTGGATGCTCGTGGCACGATGGAAGGGTGGCTTTTCCTGGCCGATGAAGTATGGCTTGAAAGGCACCATGCCCGCGGGCACCAGCAGCAGTGTCGGGTCGTCCGCGATCAACGATGCCGAAGGCACGACCGTGTGCCCACGTTCCTCGAAATAGCCGAGCCAGCGTTTGCGGATTTCCGCCGACTTCATTAGTATTCTTCCTTCCATATCGCCGAGCGATCCCCTGTCTGGAGGTCGCCCGCACTCGTCGTGGCTTTCCCGTCGAGTGTGACACGTTGTCATGTTTCATCGGGCAGTCTAGCCTCGAAGTTTCGTGACGGTCTGCCGACTGAGTCGGTGGACCGTTTTCGTATCGGTGGGGTAGCTCGCGCAGGCAGGAGCGATGATCAGCGACGGTCTTCTCGACCGCGCAGGTGATGTTTTGCCATAGATGGAACCGGTCGGTGGTGGCGTCGCACTCGGGCAACAAGTCGAGGACCTGGGTGGGTCTCGGCGTCGATCACGACCGTTCCGTAGACGTGGCCACGCCTGAGGGCGAAGTCGTCCTCGCCGAAGGCGCGGGGCCGCGTCGCTTCCGGGTCGGGCAGCTCCATCACCCGGCGCAGCAGCATGGTCCGGCTGGTCGCGAAACCCAATACCCAGGTCAGCCAGGCACCGGCCCGGCTCGCCAGGGCCAACCCGATCGCGTCCATGGCCTGCCGCAGCCGCTGGGCCCCTCCGGCCCATGACGGTGGGTCAGCCCGGCACCCGCTCTACGAATATCCGCCGACCACATGCTGCGGCCGTGCAGGACGCCTGACCCTTAGCGCGAGCCGTACCCTTCGTCCGGCGGGCAGGTCCACCGGAAACCACAGGTAGGAGTTGTGGACCCGCTCCGTCCAATGGGCGCAGTCGGGGCCGACGGCGTCGGCGGGCGTGCACCGGGCCTCGATGCGTATCGCCTCGCACCTCCGCCGCCCACGAGGCCTACGTGAAATGGGTCAAGGTCACCCTCATGACCCGCCGCCTCGCCGCTGCGGGCGACGGCCCGGCCGGCGCGGGGGCGTCCTGGTCGGCGTTACCGCACCGCGCTGAAGCCCCGGCTGTCCGCGCTGGTCAGCCAGCCCTGAGGACCAGCCGCTCGACCTGGCAGCGCACGCCCTTCTGCAAGCTGCGGTTGGCTCTCTGGCCGAACGACCCCTCGGTCACCTCCCGTACCCGCACCGGCTCCTGAGCATCACGCACGAACTCCACGATCTTGGCGTAGAAGCCGGGAAGAGGGCCGGGATCGGAGTCTTCCTCCCGCTGCGGCACGTACCGCGACTCACCACCGCCACCGGCGTCGGCACCGCTCTCCTTCACATACGCCTCCGCGTCGCACCGCGTGTCCCGGCCGGCCGACGAGCCACCCGGCAGGGCCGGCTCACTGCTCGACCTCGTCCCGGATCTCGCTGCCGATGCGCTGGCGGGCGATCTCCCCGCACACCCAGCAGCGAAGATCAAACACCACAAACAAGCAGTTCAGACACCTGATCGGTTGAAAAGCAGCCACTGACCTCGACTCTGTCGGGGGTCTTGGTGTCGTCTGCTCAGTCTCCGGCGGACCGCCAAGACCTCGGCCGGGGGATCCCGTGCTGGTCCAGGAAGTTCTGGAAGGCCGTCGGTGGCCGGGACGGGGGTGCTTCTCCGGTCGGCGGCCGTCGGCTGCGGCGTTCGATGTCTGCGGCAATGGCTGTGAACACGTGCTGTCCGGTTGCGGCAGCGGCGCATGCCGTGTCCGTGAGCGAGCTCGTTGATGGTGCCTTACGCTCCGGAGCGGACCGCATGGCGGGCCTGCCAGTTGGGTGTCTGTTGCTCGGCGCGGACGCGAAGTTGCAGATCACGGAGTTCTCGCGGGGGAAAATCCACGGTTCGGGCGCTGCCAGCGGTGGTCGTGCAACGGGTGCGGACCGGGCAGGGGCGGCACTCATGAAAGCCCGCCCGCCCTCGGTCGCAGCATCTCCCGCAGGAGAGGTCTGACACCTTCGAAGTCGTTGGGTGCGCTCGTGTCCACAACTGAATAGAGATTCTTTTCAGCCAATTCTCGAAATCTCCTGACCTCGACATCCTTGTCGTGTCGCGTCTGCGGGTGCACGGGTGAGTCAGCACGCGCCAGCACACGGTCGAAAAGGAGATCGCTCGGTGCGTCGAATATCAGCCCGAGGTCCGGCCGGTAAAGTCGCTGCAGCGGCTCCGAGAATATCTCGTCGGAGTTGAACACCAGCGGGGTGAGCGCGTATCGCTCGCAGATCACGAGGTGACCCCGCCGGAGAGCGGGTTCAATGATCGCCCGCTGCCGGACCAGGCGATCGCCGACCGCCATCAGCTTCAAGCCGGCATCGTCGATGAGGCTCCGATCGAATCCAAGAGACTGGTCGCTCCATGCCCGCCAGAGGTCATAAGCGCGCATGTGCTCTCCCGGCATCAACACGTGCGTGCACGGGATATCGTCACTCATGGCCGCCATGAGCCACGAAACGAAATAGGACTTCCCGGATCCGTCCGATCCTTCGATGGCCAGAAGGCGGCCGGGGAATTCATGGGGCGGGCCGCCCAGTACTACGGGAGTCCAGTCCTCGCTTCGGTCGGTGTGACTCATCGTTGCTCCCTGGCGCTCGCGACTCTCCGGGTACCGCCGGCCTGAGAAGACAGCGCGTCGATGGCGTTGAGACGATCCCTGACAACTCCCATAGAATGCGCAAGGCCGATATCCGTTCGAACCGATACGCCGTCATTCAACGCTGCGAATTCACGAAATAGTTTCGCCCTCATTGACATGGCTTCCAGATCGACCGACTCCGCCTCAGCTCCCCCACGGTCCCGCAGCCGATCGGCGGCAACCTCCACTGGAACGTCGGTGAAAAGATAGCAATCCGGCTGGGGAAAATGCCCCGCACAGTCCCAGACGGCACGGCGCTCGGCAGCCGAGTGCGGCGTCAGCAAGAACTCCACCAGCGTCGTGAACAAATATCGATCGATAATCACCGTGTGCCCCGCCTGGAGATGACTCACCACCTGATTTCGCAGCGTGAGCAGGCGATCCCCCATCAGGACGAGCGTCAACCCGAACGGGTCGACGACACCACGGTCCAGACTCCCCTGGCGATCCCTGTCGAACTCTCGGAACAGCGCCGTTTCCTTCAGCTTCCGAGACGGGAACTTGAAGCGCCGCACCACGATTGAGCGGCGTCTCGACTCCGCCGCGATGCACCGGATCAACGTCGTCTTTCCGCTTGCATCGATTCCTGACACGGCGATGAGTTTCCCGGGCCAGGTATGACGTCGCATATGGATACGGAAATCCAGATCACCGTAACCACTTTCAGGATGATTCATCCAGTGTCCTTCTCCACCCGCCGACCGCCGGGTACGGGCTGTCCCATACCCGGCGTACTCGAACGCTTCCGGTCCCACCTCGCCGTCGAAACGGCTCAGGGAATTTCCACCTCGATCGCCGTCGTCTGCGTGAAGGTCAGCACCGCCATGTCCTTCACGAAGGTGGTCTCGTGGGGATCGAGGAGCTCCCGCACATCGTCGGCGCGAGTTCTCGTCGCGTCTGTGAGGGCAGCGTGGGGATTCTGCCCCAGCCGGACGCCGTGCGCGAGGTTGTGCGGGTAGCCGAGGACGAGTGCGGCACCCTCGTACTCCTGAGGCGCGAATGTGATGTCGTGGTCGCGGCGCCGCAGCTCATCGGTGGGAAGACCGGAGAAGTGAGCGCCGAATTCCGCTCCCCCGATGTTCTGCGTTCTCACCGTGGGATAGAAGATCACACTGCCCACCGGCTCCTGCGGGGAAGCGATATCGCGGTGGAGGAATCCTTCGTAGACCTGCCCGGCGCGCGCGATCACCCGGTAGAGGAACAGCGTCACGACTACGCGTTGCTCATCGAATTCGGCCGGGATCGCCAGCTGCGCCGCGAGGCGCACGACGCCGTCGAGGTGTGCGAACGCCGGGACCTCGGTCACATCGGGGAGTTCGAGTCCCGGTTCCCCACGGGGCTCGAACTTGGTCTCGGACAGAGTGAAGGACGACTTGATGGCACCGGCGACCAGCGCCGGAGTCTCGCCGCGCCCCAGGGAAGCGCGCTGATAATTATCCCAGCCCCGGAGCCGCGCGGCTACTTGTTCGGTCGGTGGAATTCGCAGGCGGTCGGTGATCCCGGAGAACACCTGTTGGAGATGACCGATCGAGGAACTGACCGATTCCCCGCTCACCAGCCGCGCCATCGGCTCCGGTCGCTCCATGTCGGGCTCAGCCATTGCAAACTCCTTCGAAGTAGTTTTGCAGCGGTGTCGGGAGAGGTAGTGTAAGCATGCGAATCTCACCTGTTACCGAAGCAGGAAATCGACATGGTAAGCGCGGGGAGCATTGCAGCATGACACCAATTCGACGTCCAATTCGGCCGCCCTACGACGGCGCGCCATTCCCGATTGTGACTCCGGTACAGTCCTCGGCGGTCATCGACCGATACCAGCTGGACATAGATCCACGGAAGACGAAACGGCTCAATTCGTCGGGCAATGTGCATTCGGTGTACCGGCTCGGCGACAACTATATCCTGAAGATACCGCGAGACCATCCGCGAGCGATCGGAGAAACACTCACTGCTTCAGTCGCGGTGCCGGCCGCCACTTCCGCCGGCGTCCGGACCGGATCACTCGTCGCGTTCGACGACAGCCTGGAGATATTCAGCGTCCCGTTCTCGATTTTCGAGTACGTGCGCGGCGATTCGGTGACCCCGTCCGCACGAGTCCTGCCGTCCGACGCCGCTGTCTGGCACGGCGTGGGAACTGAACTCGCGACGCTCCACCACACCGTGGGTCACGTGGACGATCCGAAGGGGTGGCTCGAGGAGTGGGCGCGCCCGCTCGACCACGTCGCGATCCTGACAGGGCTCGTCGATGCCGGCGTGGTGGCCGCGCACCTAGCCGAGTGGTTCGACGAATTGCTGAGCGCTCTGAAGCCCTCGGTCAGCGGCGCGAACCGGTACCGGCGGTTCGTGCACGGCGACCTCAAGCCGGGGAACATCCTGCAGTTCGACGACCGGCTTCGCGCGCTCATCGACTGGGATGACGCGGGTTGGTTCGATCCGGCGATCGATTTCGCGCAGATACCACTGCACTTGGTCGACGTCGCTCTCGCCGGTTACCGAGCCGTCGCTCCGCTGGACGGCGACGACACGGCCGAGCAGCGGATCCTGTGGGACCACGTGATGACCGCGCTGACGGAGCTCTGGCGGCTTCGCATCGACATGGCCAAGATCTACCACCCCTGCCCCGGCGACGGGCTCGTCGAGGTGCTCGCCCTCGCCGTCGACGGCACGTCGTCGCTGCTCGAGTACTTCCCGGCCCGCCGGGGCCTGTCCCGGCAGGCGGCGCTGGGCTGACCGTGATCCGCCGCCGGAACTCTCACCTCGGCCGCTCGTCGGCGACGGCTTTCGCCGAACCGCGAGCGGCCGAGGTGAGGAGTGCCTTGGGGGATCTCAGGCGGATATACGGGCTCGGAACCGGCCGGCGTCGACCACGGCGCGCTGGTGAACACCGTCGCAGAGCACACTGCCGTCGACGCTCTTGACGGCAAAGTCGAATCGAGGCTGCGAGCCGGAACCGGCAGCGGTCGCCTCGATGACGACGACCTCGCCGACCCGGGCGGGGGCACGGTGGTTCATGACGACCTGCACGCCGACCGTCATCTCGCCGGGTGCCAGCTGCGGCTCCAGGAGATCAGCGCACAAACGCTCCACATGGCCGAGGATGGCCGGTGTCGAAAGCACCTCCACACCGGGGTTCCCCCAGCGCGAGGCGGAGTCGTCCGGACTGACGGTGATACGGCGTTCATTGCTGGTCATGGATTTTTCTCCTGGCATGTAGAGACTCCCTCACGGCCGCTGATCACGGCGGCCCGGAGGAGCCATGGATCGTTGTTCGACGTCCGCTCAGCTCTCCTCCGAATGTCGTCAGCGTGACGTCGACAACAGACGGAGCCGCCGCTCGTAGTCGTCGGCTGTGGCGACATCGGCCCCGACGGCGCAGTACTCGACCGCCCCGGACTGGGCGGTGTGGTCGCAGGTGAGAATGACGCCCTCGCCACACTCGGGGTCGAACGCCAAGCCAGCCCGCTCCAGCGCCTGCGCGGCGCTCGAGAACGAGTCCACCTTCAGATCGTTGTTGCTGATGAGGTAGCGGCGTCGCAGGTAGTCGTCGCCGAAGAGCATCCGGCCGATCCGGTGGAGATGGGTGGAGCCGCCGAGGCGACCGTTGAACTCGTTGAGGACGACGACTTCGCCTTCGCCGGTCGCCAGTCCGTCGATATTGATGAGCCCGCGATAGCCCATCGCGTGCACGACGTCGGCGAGTTCGAGCGCGTACCGCGAGAACTCGGCGACGCACTCCTCGGAAATCGAGCTCGGCGGTATCAGGAGTCCGTCGAAAACGGGCGTCATCCGCATCTCCGCGGTGTGGCGCATGACCGCGGCCTCGCCGTCCAAGCTCACCTCGCACCCCAACGAGATCGCGTCCTCCAGGTAGTGCTCGATGACGACGGGGTCGCGACCGTTCGAGCTGAAGCGCGGCCACTGCTCGCCCAATCGCTCCTCGACGGAGTGGCGGTCCGCGACGACGGTGAGCACGGCGGCTCCCAGCTGAGCGGTGTCCGCCGACGGCGTGAGGATCTCGTTGCCGTGACCGCCTTGGTGCGCATCCTGTTTGACGATCACGGACCGCCCCGCCTCGATGAACGAGGCGACGAAGTCGGTGGCGTCGCTCACCGATCGGGTCACCAGTCCGTCGGCGATGGGGACGCCGGCTCCCCCGCAGAGTGCCCGAAACACCGCCTTCCGGTTGAGCAGCTCGACACCGCCGGCCTCGCAGAACCCGACATTCCCATCGTGCGACCCGATTCCGACATCGCGTGCGAGCGACGCGACTGTCTGGTCGTAGCAGTAGGGGACGATGCGATCGAGTCCTCGGACAGCGCCCATCGCTCGCAACTCGTCGGTAAACCGGCCCCCTCGGAGTCGGTCCGCCGTCAGCACGTCTTCGCCGAACCCGCCCGGCGGCGGAATGACGACGTCTGCCGATGTGACGGACACACCTCGCAACCGCGAGGCATAGCCGAGGAACTCGTCGCTGATGGGTTGTGGGCTGACGAGGAGGTCGTCGGGGCCCATCAACCAGACCAACCGACAGGACAGGTTGCCACCGATCCGACGCTCTTGGGGGTCGAACTGACCGAGGTCGCCGACAAGTGTCTCGTTGAACGAGTTCCCGACGTAGAGGGTTGTCATCGTCACCGTCCTCGGACGCGCTCTGTTGCGAACGATTGGGTCACCGCTCGGGTGAAGCGTGCGATCAGCATCTCGACCTCTCGGTCACGGATCGTCAGTGGTGGGCACACCATCACCGACTGCGTACGCGCGTCGACGCCTGAGGGGTACACCAGGAGTCCGTTCCGCAGCGCGGCCTCGACGATTCGGCGATTCAGCGGCGCGGTCGCGAACTCGACCGGGTTCTGCTCGATCCCCACGCCGAGGAGCAGACCCCGTCCACGTGGCGGCCGGAGGAAGGGAACCGACTCCGCGATCAGTTCCAGCTCTCCCCGAAGGTAGGTGCCCACCTCCCGCGCTCGCGCGACGAGCCGGTGGTCGCTCGTGTAGGTGAGTACGGCGAGCGCCGCCGCAGAGGCCAGCGGGTTGCCGCTCATTGTGTGCCCCATCGACACCTCCGCCGCCGAGGCACCGGCCAGCACACGTTCCCCCACGATGCAGGCGCCGATCGGAAGGTAGCCGCCGCTGAGGCCCTTCCCGGTGACCATCAGGTCGGGCCTGATCCCGGACTCCGTGACACCGAACCATTCGCCGGTCCGCCCGAATCCGGTCATGACCTCATCCGCGATCAGCAGCGCGCCGACGCTGTCACAGAATTCACGGAGCCCCTGGAGCGTCCGGGCATCCGTCTCCGCCGCTCCGCCGGCCGCCCCTCCGACCGGCTCGAGGACGACGGCGGCTATTCGCGCGGGATCCACCCGTTCGAGGACGAGCAACCAGTCCTCCAGCGAAGGGAGGATCTTGGCGTCGCGCGAGGACGACACCTGCTCCAGCTTCGCCACCCCGCCGAGCAGAGCCTCGAGGTTGCGGCGCCGAGGCGGATGTCCGGACACCGCGAGCGCGCCGGCGGTCATTCCGTGATAGCTCGGCCGCTGCGAGACGATGATGTCCCGCCCGGTACCGGCGTTGTGGTGCATGACGAGCCGGAGTGCGGTCTCCATCGCCTCTGAGCCGGAATTGGTGTAGACGACTTCCCGGTACCCGGGGCCCGCGATCGCCAGGACCATCGCGGTCAGGTCCTCGACGGGCTGATTGCGGAACTGGCTGCGGTGGGCGAACGTCACGAGCTGTGACTGCGCCGAGATCGCCTCAAGCACGTCGGGCACGCCGTGGCCGATGTTCACGCAGATCGTGCCCGAGCACCCATCGACGTACTCCCAGCCGTCGGTGTCGACGATCATGACACCATTCGCCCGAGCCACCATCGGGAGTGTGGATGCTCCCGTCATTACGCCCCCGACCCCCTCGGACCTCGGTCGAACTCGCGGGACCGGTACGCGCGCCGCACGTGGTTGAAGATGTTCTTCTTCTGCATCTCGTCCGTCCCGGCGGCGATCTTGAAGGCCACCGAGTCGCGCAGGTTGCGTTCCACCGCACTGCCGACTTCATAGCCCGAGTGGCCGAATGCCTGGACCAGGTCGAGACCCGAGCCGACGAGACCTGTCGAGGCCAGCAGCTTGGTCACCGAGGCACTGAGGCTGTATCCGTCGTGCCGACCGTCCAGCAGGTCGAATGACCGATAGGCCAGCGCGCGGGACCCTTCGATGGCCATGGCGAGCGACACGACCTTTTCCTGCATGTACTGATGCTCGCTCAGCGGTACGCCGAACGCGTGCCTCGTCTCGAGCTGCCGGATCAGCGGCGCGATCTGTGCCTCCAGGGAGCTCCCGACGATGATCCCGAACAGAATTCTGTCGTACGCCAACGTTTCGTAGAGGCACGTCAGACCCTCGCCGACGCCGCCGATCACCGCGTCGGCATCGACGCGCACGTTGCGGAACGTGATCGGCCCGGTGGGACTCGTCCGGAGTCCCAGGAGATCCTCGCCGGTTCCGATCTCGACCCCTTCGACGCTGGTGCGCGTCACGAACAAACTGAGTTCGAAGGCCCCGGGCTCGGTATCGGTGCGAGCCGCGAGCATGACGACGTCCGCAACGGGCGCGTTCGTGATGTGCGCCTTGCCGCCGTTCAGGATGAAGCCGCCGTCGGCTGCGGGGACCGCCCGGGTTGAGAGCCCTCGGACGTCGGACCCGCCGGACTCCTCGGTGGACCCCGTGGACGCGATGTCTCCAGATGTCAGACCCGGCAGCCATTTGTCCTGCTGCTCCGCGGTACCGGCAGTCACCAGCAGCCGGATCAGGCCGCTCTGCGACGCGACGGACATGAGGAAGCCGAGATCATGCGCACCGAGCGACAGACCTTCCATCGCTGCCAGCCAGTCCCAGCCGTCCTCTGCGAGGCCCCCGATGCCCGCCGGCACCTGCAGCCGCCAGAAGTCGGTGGCCGCCAACTCCTTCCAGATCTCCCGATCAAAGGATCCGTCTCGATCGCGGGCCTCCGTCCCGACCGCCACCAGATCGGTGGCGACCTCATGGAACCGCTCTCGGATCTCCAACTGACGCTTGCTCCAGGTTATGTTCACAGCTCCTCCACCCTGGCACCCGGGTTCGACCATCTGATCAGGGTGCCTCCCCACGACATTCCGGCGCCGAAGGCTGCGAGCAGTACCAAAGACCCCTGTCGCAGCCGGCCGTCCTGAACCGCTGCGTCGATTCCGAGTGGCACCGACGCTCCGACGGTGTTGCCGAACACCTCGCCGGTACTCACATTCCGGTCCCCGGCGAAGCCCGCTTCCTCGGCGCATCGCGCCACGAGTTTGGGATTCGCCTGGTGACAGATCAAGTAGTCGACGTCCGCCACGGTGACGTCCGCCATCCGCGTCA
The DNA here is from genome assembly GCF_036248275.1 of Streptomyces sp. NBC_01716. Classification (NCBI taxonomy): domain Bacteria; kingdom Bacillati; phylum Actinomycetota; class Actinomycetes; order Kitasatosporales; family Streptomycetaceae; genus Streptomyces; species Streptomyces sp. NBC_01716. Next base: position 1,579,393 of record NZ_CP109181.1, read on the forward strand.
CTGTGTTCACCAACTTCGGCAGTTCCTCGAGCATCAACTCAGCGATGTCCCGGCCGCGCATCTTGAAGAGATGGGCGGCGCTCTCGGGGGCCCGACCCGGCAGCGGAGGCGAGAAGCCGCCCACGGCGAAATCGCCCAGCGCGCCGTTCGTCGCGAGCTTCGTCGCCATGAACCCGCCCTCCTCGACCGGGCCGAGCACCACTGCTCCGGCCCCGTCTCCGAAGAGCGGCCAGGTCTGACGATCGAGCGGATCTGTCATCCGCGACCAGAGGTCACTTCCGATGACCAGAACGAACGGCCGCTCGACATCCACCCCGACCAGTGGCCGTGCGACCTCCAGCGCGAAGACGAACCCCGCACACGCAGCGTTGAGGTCGAACGCGAAGGCGTGCGTCGCGCCGAGGCGGTCCTGGACCCGGGCGGCGACCGCCGGCACCGGCGGGTCGGATGAGACCGTGGCCACGATGATGGTCCGGACTTCGTCGGGGCTGACACCGGCGGCGCGGAGGGCCTCCCGTCCCGCGCCGACGGCCAGGTCGGTGAGCGATGTCTCGGCGGGGGCACGACGCCGTTCACGGACCCCCGTCGCACGCTCCGTCCATCCGGGCCTGGCATCGAGCGCCCGATCCATCTCGTCGCAGGTCACGACGGTGCTCGGCAGGCACGAGCCAGTGCCAATGATCCCCGTCGACGAGCCCGCCACGGCATGGCCTCCGCGACCCTCCGACCGGCTCTTCGCCCCGTCGTTCATCACCTCCACCTCCGTGCCGACTGCGCACTGAAGCTGCCCTGAGCGTTGGCCTGCGTCTCCGCGAACTCCACGAGCTGAACGTTGGGGACTCGTGCCATCTCCGGGGTCCATGCGGCCCAGCCCGGCACCGGGTTCACCTCGATCACCGTCAGGCCGGACCCGCTCATGATGATGTCGACGCCGGCCATGGTCAGGTCCGTCGCCTTCACTGCTTGCAAGGCCAGGTACGCGAGTTCGTCCGACGGCTCGATGAAGGCGGAGCTCACCGGATCGTCGGCAAGGTCACCGGAAAAGGGCTTCCAGTCGTCGCCGGCGGTGTCGAACCGCGAGCAAGTGGAGACCTTCGACCCGATGACGAGCACTCGGAAGTCGCCCTCGTGCGCCAGGTAGGGCTGGCAGAGGAGCGTGCCGTGCCGTTCGAGGAGTGTTTCGGTGAGCTCCAGCGCCGAGGTGGTCGGGCCTTCGAGGAGGCGCTCGACGTCGAGCCCTCGGTAGCCCAGAGCCGGCTTGACCACCACCTGGCCCCACAGGTCGAGCGCGTCGCGCACGTCGGCGGCGCCATGGCACTCCTTGGTCGGAGGGACGGGAATGCCGTGCAGCGTGAGCTGTTGAAGCATGGCTCGCTTGCTCGCTGCCCTGATGTGCACCTGCAGCGGATCGAGGACGGTCACGCCTGGTTCGCCGTTGAGCAACAGAAGCTGTTGGATCTTCTCCGTCCAGGGCGGCGTGCTGAGATCGCACCGGCAGAGGATGACGTCGAACTCCGACAACGGGGTCCCTTGGATGGTCGCTACCGCACCCGCGGGACCGGGATCACAGCGTACGTCGTCGAGCTCGAACACCATCGCGCTGTGCCCGCGTTCCCTGGCGACGTCCGCTATCCCAAGCGCTTCGGGCTCCGCTTGCTCCCAAGCGAGTATCCCGAGTTTCACGGCGCCCACCAGACCGTGGGCACGTTGGTGACAGTGGTCATCAATGTTCTCCATTCGCAGATGGCTTACGCCGATCGCAGAACCGTCTGACGGTTGTAATCAATGTCTGTCGCACTCGACACCCGGTGTGTTGCCGACGTCAAGGCGCGCACAGGTGCCCGACCACCATGCCCAACCAGCAGTCGAGAAGAGAGGGTTAATATCCGCCTGCAGTGTTCATTCTCAACACCCGCATATATAAAACGGTCGACGATGACGGAGGTCCAGCTCCGGATCTCGTCTGTGCAACTGAGTGTTCTCTTCAGTTGCACAGCCCAGTTGTACAGATCGGCCAGGAATTGGGAGCTCTCGAATTCAATCGCCGCCGGAATCCGGCCGCGCCGGCTTGAATGTTCAGACGCTCCGGGCTGCGTGCTCGGCGAGAATCGCTTGAAGATCGGCATGCCCCGGCACCCACTCGCCGACAGCCGCCTGCGTCGTCGTCAGCGCGCCGTGTTCCAGGACGCCCCGAGTGCTGATGCAGCCGTGCCCCGCCGTGATGATGCACGCGGCGCCGACCGGGTCGAGCTTCTGGCGTATCGCTTCCACAACTTGGTAGCCGATTTGCTCTTGGACCTGCAGTCGCCGCGCATAGCCGTGGAGCACGCGGGCGAGCTTGGACAAGCCGACGATGGGTGCTCCCGATCGCGGGCGATACGCGACTGTCGCAGTGCCGGTGATCGGCAGCAGATGGTGCGCGCAGGTGGAAGTCAGGCGGATCCCACTGAGCAGGACGAGGCCGGGATCCGACGGCCCGGTGAACGTCGCGTCCAGGTGCATGACCGGATCGATGTCGTATCCGGCGAGACACTCGGCCCATGCTTCGGCGACGCGTCGGGGCGTATCGTACGTATGCGAATCGCGCTCCACACCAAGCGCGAGCAGGAGGTCGGAAATACTCGACGCGACCTTGTCAATGTCAATCATTCAGTGACCTCTACAATCCTGCCAGGCGAGAACATGCAGCCGGTGGGTAGCGTTGATGCCAGCATGCGCAGCCGCCTCCGCGATAGCGTGCCAGCGGCCGTTCAGCTCTTGTGCGGTCGTCCCCTCCGGCATCACCCAGACTTGGCTGAGGGGCCAACCGGTTGTGCGAGCGATTCCGACGGCGTCCGAGACGTCGTCGATCGAAGCGCACACCACCTTCAGGTGTGCGTTGCCGGATTCCGCGACCTCGACCCACGCGGTGCGCAGTGCCGGATCGATGTTGCCGCGATGAGCACCCGCATTTGCGAGTTTCGGTGACACCACGAATCTCTGGACGAAGCCTCGAGTGGTCGCGTTCGGTGCGATCGTTCCGTTGGTCTCGACATGGAGCGTGCAGCCGCGTGCCCTCAGCCCGGTGCACAGTGCGCGCCACGCGGGTCGATTCTGGTGCAGCAGCGGCTCTCCACCGGTGACGACGACAAGCGACGATGAGGGAATCCGGGCGAGAACCTCCTCCACCGGTGTCATCGGGATCTCGCGCCGCAAGTCGAAGCGCTGCGCGTCCCATGTGTACGCCGAGTCGCACCAGGAACACGAAAGATTGCAGCCGCCGAGCCGGACGAACCATGCGTTCCGGCCGGCATACGGGCCTTCGCCTTGGATGGTCGGTCCGAACACCTCGGAGACCGGCAGTGCCGGCATGCTGCCGTCGCCGAGCTCAAGCAGATCCTGGTCAGCCTCGTCTGTCTTCACCTCGAGACCTCTGCGGCATTGACATGGGTTTCACGCACCACGACCCGGGACACGCGCACACCCGGCCACCCTCGCGATCGGATGCATCCGGCTGTGACCCGGGTGAGAAGCTCGGCGACGTTCTCAACCGTCGGCCAGTTGAGACCGAACGAGGGATCCGAATCGCCGAACACGAACACCTTGGAGTCCGCCGCCTTCAACGCGGGCACCAGCTCGTCCTCGCGGCCCAGCATGGTCCCGTGATCGAGATTGCTGTCGATCCACTCCCGCAGGTAGCTCTTCAAGTCATGGAACTCCACGACTATGCCGTCGGGTGCGGCTTCGCCCGCGACGGTTGCCTCCACCCACCAGGAGTGACCGTGGAGATTCTGGCATTTTCCGCCGAGCTGCGGCAGTCGATGCGCGGTTTCGAAGTTGTGCCTAACGGTGACAGCGGTAGTCGCTGAGGCCTGCCGGATTTCGCTGCGGCCGATCTCTTGCTCGTCCTCGCACCATGTCGCGCCGCGCGCGAGTTCATCGGTTCTTCCAGCCATCAAGCTCTCCTCCATTTCGCACCAGGCTTCCGTCAACGACGATGAGAAGGTGCCGCCGACATTCACACGACCCGGGCATGCTCGCTCGTTCCACCATCGTGACGCGGCCGCAGGCAACGTCACAAGAGACTTGTCGCCGATATCGCCGACCCGCAACGCGAATTCGATACGGCCCACCCAGGGTTCGATCACACGGTAAACCACCCGAGCTTGAGCAGGACAATTCATCGCGACGATCACACCAAGTGTCAATGCATCATGGGTGACCGGGCGCGCTCCTGGCGGCCGCAGCGTCCCAGCGGTGGTTTGTTGACGGCGGGTCAGTGCGGGAGCAGGCCGTGGGATGAAGGCGTCAACCACGGCTTCGAGAGCCCAGGGTGACAACAAAGTCCCCTGACCTTGCGTCGGCGCAGGTCAGTTGAGTCCGAGGATGGCCAGCGGCCGCTCGTAGGGGCGGAGCGCTGTCGTGCGGAGTCCGGCGGCGACGTGGGTGTGGCCGGCGGTACGGAGTTGGTTGATGGCGAAGCTGCGCAGGGTGGCAATATTCTCCGGGGGCCGAGGTTCGGGGGCATCCCCCTGCGTCGGCGCGAACACGCCCGCCCGATCATTGACGGGGCGTGGCAATCGAAGAGGGGACGCCGCCTCATCGAGCGGCTCACCACTGGAATCTGCGAGCTGTGCGAGTCGGCTGACGGGATCAACGTCCACCACGTCAGGCGACTCACCGACCTCAACCGGTACAGCCCCAAGACCGCACCACGCCGGCAGACCTCTTGAACTCTGCTGCCCTGGTTAACAGGCCACCGCCAGCTGGCGCCGGCCTGATCACGAGGGGCCGATTTCGGCGATGAGGCATCCATGGCAAGCCGGTGCACGCATAAGCCCCAGCCGGGAGCCAGATCCCTGTTCAACTGCCGACAATCCTCAGTCGAACAGACGTCTCCGGGAGACAGATTGCTTTGCGCGTCACACACGTGCGCGCGGCGAGGAACCGCCGTACTGTCGCCAGGAGATCGCGTCAGGCCATGGGGCGGGAATGCCTCGCCATGCGGGCCTCAGTCAGGCTGCAACCCTTCATCGCATTAGGCGATCCGCCTGCCCGAATGCACTTCGTCCCACCGATCGGCGTATCGCCCTGTCAATGCGCGGGTTCCTTCACATTCCTCGCGCTCACCATTTATCGCGCACTCACCGGAGGACATATTGTGGCTGGGGAAATTCTTGATCTCGTCGTAGCGAACGGGACCGTCGTGCTCGGCGATGGACGCCACAACGTGGCAGTAGGCGTCAAGGACGGAAAGGTGGTCGCCCTCGCGCCCGAGGAGTTGCTACCACCTGCGAAGGAACGCATCGATGCTCACGGGAACTACATCCTCCCAGGCATCGTCGACTCGGAGGCCCACCCCGGCTGCTACGTGCCCTTCGAATACGACATGCGCACCGAGTCGCGGACCGCGGCGTGCGCCGGGGTGACCACCTGGGGAATCCAGGCGCCGGTGACGCGCATGGGTACCGAACCGTTCCAAGAGGTTGTCAACCGGGCCGACGTGGTCTCGTTCCATCAGGCTTTCCCTTCGGCTCGGAAGGTGATCGAGACCGTTTCGCACGTTGACGCCTACCTCACCTACATGCTCGAAACCGATGAGCAGGCCCACGAGATCCAAGAGTATGCCGAGGCGCATGGCGTCACCTCGTTCAAGCTCTACCTGCAGACGCGCGGCCTCAAGGCCATGAGGGACGGTGACGACAGCAACTGGCCGTCTCGGCGCGCAGGTCTCGGTACTGGCATCGACGACGGAACCGTTTACCAGGTGATGGAGCAAGTGGCCCACCTCGGCTACCCGGGGATGGTCCACATCCACCCGGAGAACTGGGAGATCGGCCGGGTCTTCGAGGAACGTCTGCGCGCGGCCGGCCGCACCGACTTCGGCGCCTGGACGGACCGTTCCCCCGACTTCCTCGAGGCACAGCACATCCGGGCCTACTCATATCTGGCGCAGCAGACGCCGGGAAATCCTCCGCTGTACCTTCAGCACTGCACCACGCGCCTCAGCTTCGAGGAGGTCGCGAAGGCACGCGCAGAGGGTGCGAGGGTGTTCGCGCAGACCGGCCCGGCATGGCTGTGGGCGCAGCCGGAGGACGGCTGGCGGATCAACGTGCCGCTGCGGCGCCGGGAGAACATCGATGCCCTGTGGCAGGCGCTTGCCGACGGCACCGTTGACGTCGTCGGGTCCGATCATGTGGTCGGCTGGGAGCCGGCGAGTTTCGAAGAAATGTACAACCCAAACATCTGGGACTGCCGTACCGGCTTCAGCCGGGTCGAACTCTTCCTGCCCGTTCTCCTGTCCGAAGGCGTACACAAGGGCCGGATCAGCATGGAACGCCTGGTGCAGGTCAGCTGCGAGAATCCGGCCAAGACCAGCGGCCTCTGGGGCCGCAAGGGCTCGCTGCTGCCCGGCTTCGACGCGGACATGGTCATCGTCAACGCCGGACGCGAGGTCACCGTCGGCAAGGAACACATCAACACCCGAGCAGGATGGTCGATCATGGAAGGCCACACCTTCCACGGTTGGCCGGTCAAGACGATCATGCGTGGCAAGGTCACCGCCGAATGGGCCGACGACTCCCCGGGGATGCGTCCGGTAGCCGAACCCCGGGGCGAGTATCTGGCTCGGCACCCGCGACGCGCACCGCACACCTACCCGGTTGCGGAGCCGACCGCCGTCGACCTGTCGCACCCCCGGTGGAGCGGTTCGGACTTCAGCCGGCCTGGCTTCAGCGCGGAGACCCAGCTCTACACCTCCGTGCGCGCAGACAGGCTCGGGGAGGTCGGGCGATGAGGGACAACACCCGGGGCAGTGACATCAACGAAGTAGCTGCCGTCAACGACGAGGTCTGGGCGGATGTCCTCGGCAAGACCGACCGGACGGTCTTCGAAGCCGCGGGCTGGGGACGTCGGGCAGGCTTCGGCCGACGGCCGGCGCTGGTGATCGTCGACCTGAACTACAACTTCTGCGGAGACCGGCCCGAGCCGATACTCGAATCGATCGAACGCTGGCGATACTCGTGCGGCGAGGTCGCGTGGACCACGGCGATACCGGCGATCGTGCGGCTGCTGGAGGTCGCACGACGCAAGCGGCTACCGGTGATCTACACGACCAACCCACGGCGGCCGGATGGATTCGACCTCGGCGTCTGGACGTCGAAGAGCACCCGCAGCAATGATGCGGTGGACGTGAACGGACACATGGGCAACCGGATCGTCGCCGAGGTCGCACCGGAAGCCGATGACATCCTCATCGAGAAGCGGAAGCCCTCAGCCTTCTTCGGTACACCGCTGATGAGTCACCTGACGATGCTTGGCGCCGACTCGCTGATCGTCACGGGCACGACCACGAGCGGTTGTGTGCGGGCCACGACCGTGGACGCCATCTCCTACGACCTTCGTGTCACCATCCCGCATGAGGCCGTCTTCGACCGGGCGGTGCTCTCCCACAAAGTGAGCTTGATGGACATTCATATGAAGTATGCCGACGTCACCGGGCTTGACGAGGTCCTCGGCCATCTCGAAGGACTCAAGCAGGGGATGTTCGACGACGTCTATCCGCCGGCGGCAGCCAGGGCCAGGGCCGCTGAAGCCTAGACGGCATGTAGGCGCCGGTCGTGGCCCCGGGCCTCGCTCGCAAGTTGTCGTGGGTTGCCGGTCGGGCGCAGTCTGGCCGGTAGCGCCTACATTCGCGGGAGGCCCGGTGTTTTCTGAGGTGCTCGCGCCCTCAAGGCTGCAGCGTCCGACCGGTGCCCCCTCTCAGCCTTGGGTGAGACGCCTCGCTTCGGTGGGTTAGCAGTCCGAGCCCCTGGCGGGGCCGCCTGAGCGGGTGAAGATCGGGGGCAGGGACTGGCCGCTGTCCGAGGGCGTCACCCTGGTCGGGATGGAGGCCAACGGATCTACCGGAAGCCCGTGTTCTACCTGCTGGAGCACGACATCGAGTGCTGGCTGCTCAAGGGCTTGGAAGTTGGGGACAGCCTGATCCGGGAGGTGCCGCACCGCCAGACGCGTCGGCCGCGCCGGCAAGGTGGTAAGGGATAGCGATCGCGAACGAGTGTCTGATGGGCCGTGATTCGAAAACGGCCCGGAACCTGGCGGATGTGGGCCGATGCGGTGCTGGGCGGGCTTCAGTTGGTGACCCGTCCGCTTCCGGGTTGTCAAGTCTGTACGGCCCGGGAGACCGCGAGGAACGTCTGCGGCGTACCTACGGTGATGCTGTCGGGGTAATGCTCGATCTCAACCGGTGAGAGGGTGAGAACCGGCGCGCGACGCCTGCACCTGGCGAAACCGTTGCGCTTGGACAAGGTCACGGCGGTGCGGGTGCCGTCGGTAGCCGAAGAAGCTTCCCGGAGTCTGGTGCGGGCGCGCGAGGATGTGCGCGGGGGTCTGATGCGCGTTCGCCATCGGGTGGGCAAACTGCTGCTGCGCCAAGGGCCAATGTGGAGCGACGGGGTTCGACGCCTCAGGTCAGGAGAAAAAACCCTGGTCCAGGAGTTCCCCGACGACCGCGCCTGGGCATTCCGTGGCAAAGAATTCCCTATGCCCCCGTACGCAGGGCGTGACCCCAAGATCCAGCAGGAGGCCACGGAACTCGGCGAGCCCGCCGAGTTGGACTTCCGTGGGGCTTTCGACACCGCCGATCATGAGGGAAACGCTGTAGTAATCAGTGTTTCCGGCAGTGGTGCCCTGGGCGGCCTGGTATCTGTCGAACCCGCGCCCGGCGAAGACTTCTCCGTGCGGGCACACTCCGAAGCTGTAACCGATGTCCACCCATCCATTGCCGTCGATGTGAAACCTGCGGACACGCTGCCAGTAGGCGACGCAGTCCGAATGCTCGCGCAAGCTGGTGGCGCTGCCGTTGTAGTGCAGTACGAGCCCTTCGCTAGGTTCGGCGGGATCCGCTTCGGTGGGGGGCCAGCCGAAGTATTCCCGCTGCCGGAGGATCATTTTGCAGCTCCCTCAGTCTCGATGCATGTCACGGGCTTATGGCCCAGGGCTGTCAGACGTTCGCTGCGGAGGCCCTCGGTCCAGGGATCGTTCATCACCGGCAGACTGCCACCGGTAGCCCAGGAGAGCAGGAGGTCGGCGAGCGCGGGGTTGCGCACCAGCGCGGGTCCGTGCAGATAAGTGCCCATGATGTGACGGTGGAAGCCGCCCTCGGTCCCGTCGCCATTGCCCACACCGACCATCGTCCGGGCCAGGGGGCGCGTATCTCCGCTCAGCACGGTGGTTCCGCGGTGGTTCTCGAAACCGGTGACCGGGGGCAGTGACAGGGGCGCAGGCACCGTGCCCAGCAGCTCACCAACGGCGCGCCGGGCAGCGTGCTCACTGCGGATGTCGAGCAGCCCCAGCCCGTCGGCCGTCCTGCCGTCGTGGGTGACGAAGCTCGTCCCGAGGAGCTGGTAGCCCGCGCATACGCCGAAAACGACACGGCCGGCTTCGGCCGCACGGCGCAGTCCCCGGTCGTTGCCGAGTTGTCTCGCGACTTCCTCCTGGGCCAGGTCCTCACCGCCACCGAGGATATGGATGTCGGCCGACTCCGGCACTGGCTGTCCCGCGTCGACCCGGACGACCCTGATCGGGATGGCTCGTGCCTGCGCGCGAGAGACCAGGGCGATGACATTGCCTCGGTCTCCATAGGTGCCAAGAAGTTCGGGGCAGATCCAGGCAATGGTGAGATGCTCCGCGGTCATCGTCGCCCCGTCTCGACGGACCGCGGTCCGGTGCTCCGGACGGTGCGAATGGCGGAGAGGAAAGCGGTGTAGTTGGCGACCACATCGAGCCGGTCACCGACGTCCGTGGCTTCGTCTCGTACGCAAGCCGCGGCGAGAGAGTCGACCATTTGGAACGGGACCTGCTCGTAGTACAGCCGTGTGGCGATGTCGTAACGGCGTTCTCCTGTGACGAAGACCGACCGGTTCCGCAGTCCCGAGAAGTCGACGTCCCACAGCCACGAGGTGTCGAGTCCGTCAAGTTCCCGTGCGTTGAGGGAGAACAGCACGCGAGGGCTGTCCATGAGTACATCCATCGTCTCCAGCCAGCTGGCGGGATTCTTGGCAAGCAGGAGACGGACGCGTCGCCCCTGGTACTGGAAGTCCTCATATCGCCCCGACACACTGCCGACGTCGGCCATTCCGCTCAGTGCCCGGCCTGCGGGCACACCGTGGATCCGTGCGGCGGCCAGTGCCATGGTCGCGTTCGCCTCGTTGATTCTGCCTGGCAGTCGCAGGCTCAACAGGTGTGCCGTCCCGCTCCGCGAGTCGACGGCACGGCCATTGTCGAGGGTCCATCGGGGAGAGGGACGGGACAAGGTGCAATGCGTGCAATTCCAGGAGCTCTCTCCCTCCCTGACCAGTCGGTTGCCACATGCGGGACAGACCCACGAGTCTTCGGTCCAGCGCTGCCGCACGGAAACCCAAACAACCCTGCGGGCGTTGCGGCACGCCCAGACGATCCATGGGTCGTCGGCGTTGGCCACCACGGTCGCCCGGGTACCGGCGAGCGCGGTGGTCCACGACTCGGCAGTCATCCGGCACTCGGGATTGCGGTCCAACTGATCTCTGCTCAGATTGAGCAGGATGACCAGGCTGGGATCCGTCTCCAGGACGGCTCGTGGCAGATGGCGCTCATCGACCTCGAGGACAGCGTGTTCGACTTCACTGCCCGCGGACAGGAGCGCGGTCGTGATTCCGTCGGGCAGATTGGCTCCGAGGCTGTTGCTGACGACGCCGGCGGAAGTGGCCAGCGCCTCCGCCGCGAGACGGGTGGTGGTCGTCTTGCCGTTGGTGCCGCTGACCAGCGTGACAGTGAACTGTCCTGCCAGGGAACTCAGTACTCGGGGTGAGATACGCAGGGCGGCACGTCCCCCGGCGAAGGAACCGCCGGGGCGGCCCGTGCGGAGGTGATAGCCGGACACTGCCCGGCCCACGAGGACGGCGAACCGGTCCCGTGTGTGCCGGACACGCACTGACTCCGGCCGGGCAAGGAGAGAGCTCGACAAGGCTGCTCCAGGGGTGAGGGGCTCGGATGCTCCGGTCAGAGTCACCGCTCGGCCGACATGGTGCCGCAAAATCGGCACCATCTTCCACCCCTCCCGAATGTCCGGGCGTTCAAAATTTCGGCCGGCGAAATCCCTTTGAACGGCATTGACTTACGGGCTGGACGCCGACAATTCTGTGCCCCAGACAGAAGGCCCAGGGAGGAACACGGATGCGGGAAGACGCGGACACACCGCTGCGCGGATTGTCCCGCGAACAACTGAGGCGCATCGACGAGGTCGTCCCCTATCTCAGCTACGCTGACGGACTGCTGCACGCATTCGGAGCGCCGGCAACGGAACTGTGGCCGGGAGATCACCCTCGGATCGTCTTCTTTCCGGAGCGGGCGGTCAGCAACTACCGCAACCTTCAAGGCGCATTCTCACGGCATTTCGGTTCGGACGCCTTGGTTTATTTCGCTCTGAAAAGCTGTTACGTACCGGCAATCGCGCAGGCGTTGCACGCCGCCGGTGCCGGGGCCGAGATCATGAGCGCTTTCGAGTGGCGACTCGCCCTTCGGTACGGCTTCGCCCCGGACACCGTGGTGGCCAACGCCGTTCGCCGGAACGAGGAGTTCCGCGAGACTGTGCTCAGCGCCGGAGCACGGGTGATCGGCGTCGACGGCCTGGAGGAACTGGAGGCGGTGTGCGCCACGGCCCGGCGGCTCGGCGTACGCCCTGACGTCACCGTGCGTGTGAGCCCGTTCGAGACGGACACGTTCTTCGGCGGCAGTTCCAAACTGGGCACACCGGCCAAGGAGGCGGGCGCGCTCCTCGAAGCGGCCCTGCGGTCACCGGATCTAGGCACTGTCGGAGTGCACAGCCATCAGCTGCGCAAATGTGTGGACCCACAGCGGTTCGGCACTCTGGTCCGCGCGCTGGGCGATCTCGCCGCCGACGCCTCCACCGACCGGCGCCGTGTCGCCATCGTCAACCTCGGCGGCGGTTTGGAGTCACGCCATGTGATGGAGCAGCAGGGAGTTGACTGTGACGACTTCGCCGGCGTCGCCAGGGACGCGCTCTCCGGCATGAGGCCCGGTTTCCGCCTGATACTGGAACCTGGCCGACACCTGGTGTCCGACGCGGCTGTGGCCTTCACCCGGGTCCTCGGAACAAAGCAAACGGCGGACGCGCACTGGGCAATCACAGAGATCGGGACGAACGTCCTGGTGCCCTTTCCGGACCGCGCCTACCGTCCTGTTCCCCTGACGTGGAACGCCGGGGACACCTGGCAGACGTATCACCTCTCCGACGCCATCGCCGCGCCTAATCTGATCTGCGGCAACGCCCCGCTTCCTGAGTCGGTCGACCGGTCCGGTCTCGCCATGCTGGACTGCGGGGCCTACACCACGGTCTACAGCGAGCTGTGGGGCTGTGACCTGCCTGACGTGGCTGTCTTCGACGGTGGACGGACCCGTAGGGTCTTCGGCCCGGCTGAGCGCGAAGGCATGTTCATGAACCTGTACGGCGGTGACACCGAAGCTGCAACAAGTCTGTCGGCGGACGAGGCGGAGGTGGTGAAATGACAGCGACAGCCGAGCTGACAGGTGGGAGGCTGGCCACCCTGTTCCACGCGGGTGGCCGTTGGGTGCAGGCACACGGTGAAGCGCTGGACGTCATGAACCCAGCGACGGGCCGCCTTCTGGGCCGGGTGGTGGCCGCCACCGTCCAGGACGTCGGTCAAGCGGTCGAACAGGCCAGGGCAGCTGCGCCGGTGTGTGCCGCTCTTCCGCTCGCCGAGCGCCAGAGGTTGCTGCTCCGGCTGCGTGACCTGCTGGCCAGGGACACCCAACAACTCGCGCGGTTGATCACCGCCGAGATGGGAATGCCTCTGCGACAGTCCGTCGAAGCACAGGTCGGATGGTGTGCCGAGGTGATCGAGGACGCCGTGGCCATGGCCCCGGACGCTCTCGCGGACGACAGCACCCAGCAGTCGGTGGTCCGCCACCCACCGGTCGGGGTCGTTGCGTGCATCACCCCCTGGAACTTCCCCCTGCACCAGATCCTCGGCCGGGTGGCCGAAGCCTTCGCGGCCGGATGCCCCAGTGTGGTCAAGGCCAGCGAACTCGCGCCCTTCTCCCCGTTGGCCCTCGCCGACCTCGTGGCCGAGGCCGGCTGGCCGCCTGGGGCCTTCAACCTGGTCAGCGGCGGGCCGGATACGGGCGCCGCTCTGGTTGCCCACCCGGCGGTGGACCTGATCGCCTTCACGGGCTCCACACGACGCGGCCGGACGGTTGCCCGTGAGGCGGGCGGGTCGCTGAAACGGGTCCTCCTCGAACTCGGCGGCAAGTCCCCGTCAGTGGTCCTCGACGAGACCCACCTGGAACAGGCGGTCAGGGCGACACTGGAGAGCTGCTTCTTCAACTCCGGCCAGATCTGCTCCGCGCTCACCAGACTCCTGGTGCCACGTCGTCTCATGGACGATGTCGCCCAGATCGCCGAGGACGTGCTCCGAGGCGAGCGAACCGGCGATCCACTGGACCCTGAAACCGTGCGTGGGCCCTTGGTCTCGGCCGCCCAACTGGACCGCGTACGGGGCTATCTCGGCCTGGCACGCGCGGCCGGCACACGGATGCTCGGCGCGCCGCCCCCCGCCGCCGGGGGCGGCTACTACGTTCGGCCGACCGTCTGTCTGGGCACGGACCCCTCGTCCCGGCTCGCCACGGAGGAAATCTTCGGCCCGGTCCTGTCCGTCGTGCCCTACGAGACCACCGAACAGGCCGTCACCTTCGCCAACGCCGGACACTACGGCCTGAGTGCCAGGGTGTGGAGCGCCGACCGGGACAGGGCCCTGGCCGTCGCCACCGGAATCCGCGCCGGCCAGGTCGGGATCAACGACTCGCCCTTCGACGGCCGCGCGCCGTTCGGCGGGTTCAAGCACTCCGGAACCGGACGCGCCCACGGAGTGGCGGGGATCCGGACATTCACCGAGGACCAGGTGCTTCCGCTGGCACCGGGGGGCGGGAAAGGAACCCCGTGACTGATCAGTTCCGTGACCGACCGGCCATCCAGGCCGTCGACCTGACGCGTACGTACAACGTGCGCAAAGGATGGCTCAGGCCCACCTTCGAGACCGTGGAAGCCGTGCGAACGGTGAGCTTCTCGGTGTACCCGGGTGAGACCTTCGGGCTCCTGGGGCCGAACGGCGCCGGCAAGACAACGACGATCAAGATGCTGAACACTCTGCTGTTGCCGACCAGTGGCACAGCACGGGTCCTGGGATTCGACGTGGCCAAGGACCCTGTGGAGGTCCGTCGCCGTATCGGTTATGTCTTCGGCGGCGACAAGGGCCTGTACGACCGGCTGTCCGCCAACGACAACCTGCGGTACTTCGCGGAACTCTACGGCGTCCCCCCGAGGGAGCAGCGCAGCCGCGTCCACGAACTCCTGGACAAGGTCGGGCTGTCAGGGCGGGCACACGAGCGGGTGGAGGGCTACTCCCGCGGCATGCGCCAACGACTGCACATCGCCAGAGGTCTTCTGCACCGTCCTCAGGTCCTCTTCCTGGACGAACCTTCACTCGGTCTCGACCCGGTGGCCGCACGCGAACTGCGCCGCACCGTGGCCGAACTGTCCGGTGAGGGTGTCACCACGGTGCTCACCACCCACTACATGGCCGAAGCCGACGAATTGTGCGACCGCATAGCCATCGTGGACTCCGGTGTGATTCGGGTGCTGGGCACGCCGGACGAACTCAAGGGCTCCGTCGCACGGGGAACCGTGGTGGAGGCGACGGTGCGCGGAGCCGACGAGACACACCTGTCGAGGCTGCGAGACCTGCCGTCCGTACAGGGTGTCGCGGTAACGCGGACCGACGGTTCGGAGACGGTGCTCACCGTACGAGGGGAGAACGGCACAGAGATCCACACCCAAGTCGTGAGTGCGCTGCGAGGTCTGCGTATCACCAGGCTGACCAGCAGAGAGCCCACCCTTGAGGACGCCTACGTGGCCATCGTCGGCTCGGGTGCCGAGCCCGGTGCCACGGACCGGAAGACATCGCCGGAGGCGGCAGTATGACCGCTGCCCACGTATGCCGTGTGGTGACGGCCGGCATCCGGGTGCATTTCGTCGGCGCCTCCCGCTCCCGGATCTGGCTTCTGTTCACCATGATCACTCCGGTGGTCTACGCCCTGGTGGCTCTCTATCTGCTCAACGCGGCTCGCCGTCCGGACACACTCCCGGAGGCTGCCGTCAGCGCCGGCCTCATGGGCGTGTGGTCATCGGTCCTCTTCGGTTCGGGTACGGCCATTCAGGACATGCGTTTCCGGGGAACGCTCGAACCGGTCATGGTGGCGCCCACCCCCTTCAGCTTCGCGCTCATTCCCGTGGCGGTGTCCTCGTCGGCCATCGGCCTCTACTCCATGGTCGCCACGGTCCTCTGCGGCGCCGCCTTCTTCGGCACGCCCCTTGACTATCCGGCACCTGCGGCACTTCTGTTCGCCCTGATGGTCTGCCTGTTCGCGACCGGGATGATGGGCATGCTGCTCGCCACCACATTCGTGCTCATGCGCAACGCCAACGCGGTCGTCAACACCCTCGACCACCCGGTGTGGATGCTCTCCGGGACCATCATGCCCCTGGCGCTGCTCCCCGGCTGGCTGCACCCGCTCTCCTGGATCCTGCCCAGCACGTGGGGCGCGGAGGCTGTGCACCGCGCGCTCGCCGCCGAACCCGTGGCCTGGCCGGCCACCCTCGCGGTACTGACCGGCCTCGTATACCTGGGCCTGTCCCTTCTGGCCCTCAGACATGTCGAGCATCGGGCAAGAGTGACCGCCTCACTGGCTCTGGCATGAAAGGACGCTCCTGATGCGTACCCTGCGGCTGATCGGGACGGGGGGCCTGATCTCCTACCGTGCTCTCTTCAACTGGACCACTCCCTCACTCTTCATCGGCTCCCTCCTCGCCGCCCCGGTGTTCCAGTTGCTCTTCTTCGTTCTGCTGGGGCGGCACACGGGGACCGCGAACGACGACTTCTACATCCTCGGCAACGTCGTCCTCTCGGCAACCGGCCCGTGCGTGACCGGGGGCACCATGGCCATCGCCAACGAGCGGAGGTTCGGCACCCTTGGCCCGGTGCTGCTCAGTCCACGCAGCAGGCTCGCGCTCTGGGGTGGCAGGGCCTTTCCGTACATTGGAAACGCGTTGCTGGTGATGGTCTTCACCCTGGCCTGCGCCACGGTCCTGCTCGGCGCCGCCGTACCCGCGAGCGCCCTCGGTCCACTGTCCGTCGCGCTGCTGTCGGCCGCGCTGTCCGGCACCGCGTTCGGCATGGTCATCGGCTCGATCGGGCTGCGTGTGCGCAACACACTGATCACGGCGAACGTGACCAACACGCTGCTGATCCTTCTGACCGGTGGCGTGGTGCCCAGAGAACACCTCCCGACATGGATGGACAGCCTCGGAGAGGTACTGCCACTCACCCACGCGATCGAGGCCGCGCGTGCCTGTGCGAGCGGCTCTTCGGCCTTCTCCGTGGTGCGGGGCCCGGTGCTGACGGAGTTGGCGCTCTGCCTCGCCTACGCGTTGCTCGCCGCGCTGCTGCTCCGCTTCTTCGAACGCTCCAGCGTCCGCGGCGGGACTCTCGACACCGTATGACAAGCCACAGCACAAGCAGGATGGCCGGGACGGCCACAGGAACGGAGAGATCGATGACGTTTGAAAGCCCGGTACTGGAACTGAGGAAAGGCAGCGGAGAGGAGGCAAGTGCGGAACAGAGTGCGGTTCTCCGTGAGGCCGTACGCAGCGGAACGTTGCCCACCCGTGAGGAGTTCCTCGACGCCTACCCCCAGTTCTCCACGGCGGCGTGCACGTTCCTCAGCGGCTCCCTCGTGGAGGGCTGGGGCAATGTGAAGAGCGACATCGACGCCTTCGTCGTCACCGAGCAGGCCGAGCCCCCGCAGTCACCGTCGCTCCTTCTCATGGAGGAGTCGGTGTCCACCCAGGATCCGACGGTGTGGATAGCGCTGGGTCAGCTCGGCCCGTTCCGCGTCGACATCGAAGTATGGCATGTCGCGCAAATCGATGAACTGGTCAGCCGTTTCGTCAGGCCGACCGAGGACGGCCGGAACCACTATCAGGGCTACACCGGAAGCATGTCGCTGCACGAGCGAGACCTGTTCTACCGCCTGTGTGTGGGCAGGCCGCTCACCGGTTCGGACTGGTGGGAGCGGCAACGCCAGGCGATAGTCGAATCCGACTATGCGCTGTGGCTCGCCGAGGACCACAAGGTGGGCGGGGAGAACCGCCTTGAGGACGTGCTCGGCATGCTCTCGAACGGAGACGCCAGATCGGCGGCTCTGGCTGCCCGTGAAGCCTTCATCATTGCGCTGTCCGCGGTCCTCGCCGCCCACGGAGACATCTGCCCCAGCCGGAAGTGGCTTCCGCAGCGCCTGGAACGCCACCAGCCGCCGGAGATTTCCTCCGAGGAGGCATGGCGAGTACTTTCCATGGCCGGCTGCGTCGACTCTCCGGGCGAATGGGCGTCCGAGACCGCGCGTTTGTGCCACCGGCTGTTCCTGGCCGTTGAGCGTGCCCTCACGGATCAACGATGAGTGCCGGGACGAAACGAGCGGTGGCTCCCGGCGAGGCCGCCCCGCCCTGCCCGCGGCGCGAGATCGACGTACGCACCTACCGCGGCGGCGGTGCCACCTTCCTGGTGCAGCGCATCGACCGCTACCGGACCAACGAAGTCGGCGGCTACATCTGGTCCTTGTGCGATGGGGAGACCCCGGTGGACGACATCGAAAACGCAGTTGCCCTCCGGTACGGGATAGATCCAGGTCTGGCCCGGAGCGGGGTCCGGGATTTCCTCTCGGACCTCGGAAGATGCGGATTCCTCTCATCCAGCCTGACTGAGCAGGGTATCTCGCGCTGGTCGAGGTAGTTCTGGAAGGCGGTCGGCTGGCGGGGTGTGAGTATTTCCTCGGTCGGCGGCAGTCCGCTGAGGCGCTTGATGTTGACGGCGATGGCGGTCAGAACGTGTTGGATGTGGGCCTTTCCCCGTCCTCGGTAGCGGCAGCGACGCATGCCGTGTCAGTGGGCGAACTCGTTCACTGCGCCCTCCACTCCGGAGCGGACCGCGTAACGGGTCTTCCACTCGGGCGTCTGCTGCTCGGTGCGGACGCGGAGTTGCAGGTCGCGGAGTTCTCGCAGGGGAAAGCGGAAAGCCCACGGTGCGGGTTCTTTCACGGGAGGTGGTGCACTGAGCGCGGGCCGGGCGGGGCTGTCACTGACTCTTGGTGAACCTGGCCACGATGAACTGGGCCGCGGTGGGTGAGGAGGTCGGGTATAGCCCGTGCCGACCCTGGCTGACCTGGTCCTGGGGGCAGGTGACCTGTTGGCGGTCGTAGTCGATGTTGAAGTCGTCCCGGGCGAAGCCTTCGCCTCGGCGGTGTTGGCGGGTGGGGTTGCTCCGGAGTGGCCGGAGACGGTGACCTGGTGTTCACGTGCGGCTTGTTCCAAGTGGGACAGGGAGGTGTAGCGACGTCGACCAGGTGCTCGGTGGCAGGGTGCCCGTTGTCGCTCCACGCCCGATACCGTGCACGCTCCGAGGGCGGCTTTCAGCTCCGCCATCCCCTGATCGACATCCACCAGATCGGCGTGCGCCGGCCGCAGCACGACGGACAGCAGTGCGCAAGGTACCTGAGCGGTCCCGGTCCCCAGGTCCAGCAGCACCGGGGCCGACACGCCGTGCGGGGTTGCGGCAAGCAGGCGAACGGCAGCGTAGTCAGTGCTGCCGCACTGACCAGATCTCCGGTGATCATCTGGTGTTGCTTGGTGTGGCGGTCGGTGAGCGCCCCGGCATGCAGGGCGCGTCACGGAGCACCTCCTCCGCCTCGTCCAGGCGAGGACACAGCGCACCCAGCGCCTCGTGGCGGGCGCGCCCGTACGCCTCCAACTGAAGGGTGACCGCAGGCGGGTCGTCAAGGGGTCCCGAGAAGGGGGTACACCGAGCAGGCCAGATAGTCGGCCGGCACCCGCAGCAGCGTCAGGATGTCATTGGCGGGCATGACCGGGTTGGCCGCCCGGTAGGCGGCGACGGCCGTGGCCAGGCCCGTGGGCCAGACTGGGGGCGTTCAGGACCGTGCGCGGATCGAGCACGATGCGCCCCAGCTCCCACATCGGGCTGCGGTGAGCCGACGGCCGGACGTCGATGACCGCGGCGCTCCGAATGGGGAGCTCGCGGGGCTGCTTCGCATAGCGGGCGGGAAACCGTTCCAGGCGTTGTTGGCCTCGTTCGACGTCGCAGATCTCTTGGGACGGGGCGCGGCGCCCGTCCGGATGCCGCGCGAGCGTGCGGTGCATTCGGCCCACGGTCGCGCCGACGGCGGCCCACCTCTCGCCGTACAGACCACCTTCCGCTGTCTCGGTGTCTTTGGAACACGACGACGGACACCGCCAACTCGCCGTCCGTGGCGATGAGGTCGCCGTCCATGGTGCGGCGCATCGCCGGCACCGGGATCCCGCCGAGCGCGGCGAATTCGGCCAGCTCGAGGGCGCGCCGTTCGGCGCTCAGATCTGCGCTCCGTGGATAGGACTTCACGAACCACCGATCGCCGTCGCCGACCCTGGCCACGTAGCTACACGTGGCGGTCGCTGACGGCCCTTCGCAGACGTCTGTCGGGACGATACGGTGGTGCAGCGCCAGGACTCCTGCCGCGACCATGACGTCGGACCGGGCGCTCATCGCCCCACTTCCGGCCTGCCGGGGCCGTTCAGCAGCCGGCGCGGCGCTCAGGCATCCGCCTGTAGTTGGTCCTCGTCCTGCCGGCCGGAGTCGAGCACGTCGAAGCGCAAAAGGCCGCCCGGCGCCGGGTCCGCACCCGCCTCGCGTCGCGTCGCCGAACGACATGCTGGTGTGCATGAGGAATGGCATTGGCGACCCCAGTCCTACCCCCGGCGTTCCGGCCAAGTCCGGGGTTGCTCCATCACCATCGTGACCGCGCACCACAGGCAAAGACATTCACCTGGCTCTCTCACCTGAGCGCGTCAATCCCAGCAAAGAGGTCTACGTAATCCGCGATACCCCCCAAGGTAGTGGGCAGGCCCACCCCCAGCTGCACCACCGCAGCCGCAGCCTTCTACGGAAAGCTTATTGACACCGTGGTATCCGCCGCCAGCAATCGCGAGGCTGAGCCGTTCGGTTACCATGCGTTCTGGCCCCGCCTGGCGTAGGAGGCCATTGAATTCCGGTTGATCCCAATTACCTTGCTCGGCGTCACATACAAGGCGGATATCGCTGACCAGCGGGAACCCTCGGACCGCGACCTCGTCAAGCACCTATGCAGCTTGGGCGTCGAGATCTCCGACCACGACCCGTACATGACCGACTGGTGGCGGCCAAACTGCCAGAAGCCCTTTCCGGGGCCGATCTGACCATCCCTCTGCAGAGACACAAGGCATACGACATCGCGCTTATCCAACGGCACGCCCGGCTGCTCCTCGACACGCGAGGCTTCGCGCGCCCACAGACGCACGCCGAACGCCTGTGAGTGAACCCTTCTCATCCTGCGAGGGGAGGGTGATGACCGGCGGTGGATGGGGTGGCGTGACTGAACCGGGGCATACCACCTCCACCGATCCCAGAGCGCTTCGCGCCCGCCCCCCAGCCGTCAGCGGACGATCAGAACGCCTCCCACTGAGGATCGCGCTTCTCGGCAAAGGCGAGCGGGCCCTCGATCGCATCTCTGCTGTGCATCCGTCGCTCCTCCCACGGATAGCGCGTCACGAACGCCGCCGCCAGTGGCATGGCGGCCGACGTTCGCGTACTTGATACGCACCCGGTCCAGGTACGAGTTGACCGTCCCCGTGGAGATGCCGAGGCGCTGCGCGACGAGTTCCTTCGACTCCGACTGGAACCACTCGATGAGTACGTTCTCCTCGCGTACGGAGAGCTGGGGGCGGTCGGCGCGGGCGTTCGTTCCCAGTGCGCCGGCCAGCGCGGGCGGCATGTAGGGCCGTTCGTCGGCCGCCGCCAAAGTCGCCTCGACCAGGTGCTGTTGGCCCTCACTCTTGGTCAGAAAGGTCGCGGCCCCCAGGTCCAGGCAGTTGAGCGCGGTCTTCTCGTCGTCGCGCATCGAGTAGACGACCACCTGCCGCCCGGCGTCGACGAGCCGTCGCAGGCTGCCGAACGCGGGTCCGCCCTGGCCCAGTTGCAGATCCAGGACGACGACATCGGCCGTACTGCCCGGCGCGGTCCAGGCTTCCTGTACGGAGGCACCGGCCGCGACCACGGTGATGGGCCGCCGGGACGCGGCGTACCACACCTCGATGCCGGAGAGGATGGCGGGATGGTCGTCCACGACGACCACGCTGACCGGTCCGTTGTCACTCATGTCGGGTCAACTCCTGGAGTTCTGTGGGTCGTCGCCAGACAGCCTCCACCCACAGGCTTCCGTCCCGCGTCGTTCTGGCCACGGTCACGCCGGCGTCCGCGGCATGCCCGTGGGCCCGAGGTGGCTCTTCCGTGTGACGGCCGTCGGCGCGGTCCTCGCTGATCACGCTCACCCGTACCGAGGAGGGTGTCGACACGACGGTCACCCGCGCGATCGAGCGTGTACGGCTGAGAGTCACCGCCACCGGGTCGATCAACTCCCTGCGTATCCGCACGGGCACCTCGCCCTGCCGGCCCCGTACGGCAAGACTTATCGTCGCGCCCCGGTGCTCGGCCACCTCGACGCACGCCCGCAACTCGTTGAGCAGCGGGTCGGAGACGGCGTCGCTCTCCGCGAACAGGCGGCGCATACGGGCGGCTTCGACACCGCATCGCAGCCTGACCTCCTCGTCGTGCGGGCTCAGCGTACCGTGACCGAGGCCCACGAGCAGCGGCACCGTCGTCGCCGTCAGCGCCCGGTAGCGCTCCTTGTGATCACGCTGCATGTCCTCATGGATACGTTCCCGGGTGCGCAGTTCCTCCTCACGCGCCGCCGCGGTCCCCGCGGCCGGCGCCGTACCGTGAAGCAGGTGCGTCATTAGTACACCGACGGAGAGCTGAAAGCCGCAGGCGGATATCGTGGAGATCCCCATGACGGCCGACTCGGCAGCGGTCGGCGCCCCCGACAGGAATACAGCGGTCGCGTTGAGCCCCATATGCGCCCCGAGGAACGCCGCGAACACCCTGACCCGCAGGTCCGCCAGCAGGAACAGCGCATGCCAGCCGACCACTCCGAACGCCCAGTCCGCCGGACCTGTCGACTGCTCCGGCGGGAGCGTGAACGCGCATACCGCCGAAACAGCCAGCACCGATCCCAGGCTCCACCAGCGCACCCTCGGCGGGATCTGTCTGCCACGCAGCAGATAGGTGGCCCCGACGACCGCGACGACGGCGAGGCAGACGAAAGCGGCTGTCTGTGCCCACGCGGGGCGGTACACGTCCTGGTAGGCCGCGAGCCGACGCAGCGAGATGGTGAACTGCCACACCAGGCTGATCAGCAGCGCGGCCAGTTGGGCCCCGTGCAACAACTGCCCACGGATGAGGCGGACGACGGCCGCGTGTTGTACCTGGGCGCGGGGCGGGCGCGGAGCGGGCGTCACGTGCGCTCCGTCCCCTGCCTGTGACACCCGGCCCCGGGGGTGCCAGTGCCACCGCACGAGGGTCCCGCTGCCCGGTTCTGAGGTGATCGTGGCGGAGCCGCCGACCGCGTGCATCCTGCCGACGATGGAGTTGGAGATGCCCCGGCGCCGCGCGGGGACGGACCCCGGGTCGAAGCCCCGCCCCGCGTCGGACAGTTCAACGACGACGTCACCACCCTCCTCCACCCGTGCCCTGAGCTCCGCCTCCCTCACCCCAGCATGGCGTCCCACGTTGGTGACGGCCTCCCGCACCCCGTTGAATATCGCGAGTCCGGGGCCGGACGGAACCGCGAGCGGACCCTCGATGCGCGTCTTGAGCCGCACCCTGTCCTCTCCCTCACCCTCGGGCACGCAGCCGAGAAGCTCCGCGAGGTCGACGCTCCCCGTCTCGAATCCGGGCACGGCGGACAGTGCCCCCAGGTCCTGTCTCGCACGCGGAGGCAGCCACGACCAGTCCCGGCCGTCGCCCTGGGAGACCATCAGCAGCGTCGCGCTCGCCGTGTCGTGCAGAGTCGCCAGGTACTCCCGCTCGGTCGCCCTCCGGGCGGCGGCGACATCGACCTCCCGGCGCGCCGCCGCCCTGGCCGCGGCCGACCGGTCGGCCGCCCTCGCGCGGGTCCGGACGATGAGGTACGCGGCCCTCGACAGGCCCACCTGGATCAGCATGCGCACCAGGGGTATCAAGTCGGGGCTGTGCCCAGGCGAGGCGAGGACGTCGCCCAGCGCGCAGACGACGACTCCCAACGCGGCCAGGGCAGCCCCGAACACTGGGCGCGTCGCCCACTCGTACTGGAAAGCGACGACGCTGATGCCGACAATCGCCTCCACCATCACATCCGCGCCGTTGCCGCCGATCACCGGCTGAGACAGCCCCGTCAGCACCACCACACCCGCGTCCAACGTCCACAGCAGGGCGAGCGGGAGCAGGTGCGGACGGCGCAGCGCGTAAAGGCGCACACCGCAGGCGAGGAGAGCGGGCACCAGCAGAGACAGCGCCAGGGGAATGTCCGCCGCGTCCGCCGAGACGACGCCCAGCGCACTGCACAGGCAGACCACGATGGACCGGAACCACACCCCGTACCGCTCGAGGGTCAAGATCAACAGGCGCTCGCTGGACCTGGGGCCCGGGCCCTCCAACGGCTCTGCGGCCCAATCCTTGTTCCCCCCGCGTCCCCCGTGCCCCATGGCGGCAAGGATAGTTGGCCGATGAACTAGGCAAAGCACCTGGCGGGGTGGTGAGGGTCCTGGACGTCCTTCACCAGATCCTCAGCCATATTGACCTCCTTCGGGTCGGCCTTCAGGTAGACGAGGAGCTTGCTCCGCTGAGGCGGGCAGGCGCACGCGAAGTTCCGCCTCGGTCCGCTCCAGAGCACCTGGTCCGCTGCCGTCACCCCCCAACTGTGTTCCATCGCGAAGGCGTGTTCGCCTGGCGTCGGCCTTGGGTGCCGGAAGGGCGGCACTTCCCCGGACTTCAAATGCCGTCTGGTGACGGCGCGCTTCAACGTTGCGCCACGCGGCTTCGGGGATGAGCGGGCTGCCCTGCGGGAGCTGGATGAGTCGTTCTTTGACGTCGGCCCAGGTTTCCCAGGGGGCGGAGAGCATGTCGAACTCTTTCGGGCGCTGCCGGATCTCAGCGCGAGGAAACGTCTGCTCCCGTAGCAGGACGTCGCTGCGGACCTTCCGGTCTGCGCTCGCGCGCTCTGCTGTCGCGCGGTGGCCGCCTTCCTCCGCCGCCCGGACAGCCCGTTCCTCGTAAGACCTTGCGGTTGTCCGACTCCGCACCACTGTGGTGCCGGTCCTGTGCGTCGCTGCGGGTGTGCGAGGCCACCAAGCGACCCAACCGCCGTTACAGGTGCATCGGCTCCATGTGGCCCAGCTCCTCGCAGACCTCCGCACACGTGAACCGCCGGGCAACTACAGGAAGTCTACGGTCCGCCAAGGGCTGCCCTTGGCAAGCCTTCCAAGAGCACTGCCCCGCCAGCACCAGCCGGCGGGGGCTCGTTTCTCTCACACGCGTCTTACGAACTTCGTAGACACACCTGGACCACACTGAGCTGACCTGGCCTTATGCACCTCACCTGGAAACCCTGGACCCCCGTCGTCCTGCTCACCCGCTCACGCTCCCATGTCGCCGCCGCGGGCGCGCCGTCACCCCCCGGCCGGGTGCTTCCTGAGGAACTCCCCGAGGGCGCGGGCCGTGTCGTCGGGGGCCTCCTCCGGGAGGTAGTGGTCGCAGTTCAGGGCCTCGCCGCGGACGTCGTCCGCGTACGTCTCCCATGCCTCGCGGACGTCGTAGTGGCGGCCGACGAAGCTGCTGTCGCCCCACAGGGCCAGCACGGGGCAGGTGACCCGGCGCCCGCCGTCGGCGTCCGCGCGGTCGTGGACGAGGTCGATGGAGGCGGCTGCCCGGTAGTCCTCGCAGGACGCGTGGATCGCGGCCGGGTCGGAGAAGCAGCGGACGTACTCGTCCATCGCGGCGGGGCTGAAGGGCGTGCCGCCGTGGTGGCGGGCGCCCATGCGGGCGCGGATCCAGAATTCCGGGTCCTTGCCGATGAGGTGTTCCGGGATGCCGTTGCCGGCCGTCAGGAAGAACCAGTGGTAGTAGCCGGTCGCGAAGGCCGCGTCCGCGTGCCGGTAGGCGTAGTGCGTCGGCACGATGTCCAGGACCGCCAGGGAGGTGACCGCGTCCGGGTGGTCAAGGGCCAGGCGGTGGCCGACCCGGCCGCCGCGGTCGTGCCCGACGACGGCGAACCGTTCGAAGCCGAGCGTGCGCATGACGGTCAGTTGGTCGAGTGCCATGGCGCGCTTGGCGTACGGGGCGTGCTCGGCGTCGGACGGGGGCTTGTCGCTGTCGCCGTATCCGCGCAGGTCGGTGACGACGACGGTGTGGGTCTCCGCCAGGCGGGGGGCCACGTGGTGCCAGATCTGGTGGGTCTGCGGGTAGCCGTGCAGGAGGAGTACCGGCGGCCCCTCCCCGGCCGTCCGCACATGGATGCGCACGCCGTCGGCGTCCACGGTGCGCGGGGTGAACTCTGCGGGCAGGAGACCGTTCATGGTCCGATCCCAGCAGAACGCCGCCCTGCCCGTCCAAGACCTCTTGATGACAATGTATATAGGCGCCGCCTATCAGGGGGTTCGAGTGCGGAGGAGGGATGTGCGGTGGACGTCCGGCAGCTTGAGTACTTCCTGGCCGTCGTGGACCACGGCGGTTTCAACCGCGCGGCCACCGCCCTCTATCTGTCGCAACCGTCCCTGTCCCAGTCGATCCGGTCGCTGGAGCGGGATCTGGGCAGTGAGCTGTTCCACCGGATCGGGCGCCGGGTGGTCCTCACCGACGCGGGTACGGCCCTGATCGAACCGGCCAGGGCGGCGGTGCGGAGTCTGGAGTTCGCGCGGGCGAGTGTGGAGTCGGTGCACGGGCTGCGCGGCGGGCGGTTGGAGATCGCGGCCATGCCGTCCCAGTCGATCTCCCCGCTGACGGGCATGATCCGCCGCTTCACCGCGGACCATCCCGAGGTCTCGGTGACGATGCGGGCGGCGTTCACGCCCCGGGACGTGACGGAGATGGTCCGTACGGGGGTGGCGGAGCTGGGGTTGCTGGCGTCGCCCGACGCCGTGTCCCACCCCCGTCTGCGGGTGCGTCCGCTGCGCGTCCAGCGGTTCGTCCTGCTCACCCGGCCCGACGGGCCGTTTCCGCCGGGGAGGGCGGTCCGGTACGAGGAGCTGGCCGGTCACCGGCTGATCGTGGGGCAGCGGGGCACCGGGCTGCGGACCTATGTCGACGCGCTGCGGGCGGACGGGGTGGAGGTGACGGTCGCGGTGGAGACGGAGCACCGGGTGGCGATCCTGCCGCTGGTGCTGGAGGGGGTCGGTCTGGCGGTCGTCACGGACGCGTGGCGCGATCTCGCGGAGCGGGCGGGTGCCCGGGTCCTGGACCTCGAACCGCGCACCCTGCTCCATGTCGCCCTGGTCAGCCGCCCGTCCGGCCTGACCCCGGCGGCGCGTGCCTTCATGGACCGGGCCGTCGCCGACGAGACACCCACCGGCCCCGAAGACGGTCCCGAAGACGATGACGACAACCGATAGGCAAGCCCTATCAGGCACATGAGCAGTGCGACTTGGACGCGGACCGGTCCGGGTTGTTGCAATCCGTACATGACAACACATCGCATCGCACTCATTCCCGGTGACGGGATCGGCAACGAGGTCATCCCCGCGGCCCGCCGGGTCCTGGAGACGGCCGGAGCCCGGCACGGCATCACGCTCACGTACGACTCGTTCGACTGGTCCTGCGAGCGGTACGTGAAGGAGGGCGCCATGATGCCGCCCGACGGCCTGGACACTCTGCGCTCGTACGACGCGATCCTGCTGGGCGCGGTCGGGTATCCGGGGGTGGCGGACCATGTCTCTCTGTGGGGGCTCCTCATCCCGATCCGGCGCACCTTCCAGCAGTACGTCAATCTGCGGCCGATCCGGGTCTTCGAGGGGGTGCCGAGCCCGCTGCGGAGCGCCGAGGCGGGTGAGGTCGACTTCGCGATCGTCCGGGAGAACGTCGAGGGCGAGTACAGCGAGATCGGCGGCCGGCTGAACCGCGGGCTGCCGGAGGAGATGGCGGTGCAGGAGGCGGTCTTCACGCGCAAGGGCGTGGACCGGGTGGTGGACTACGCGTTCGGCCTGGCCCGGGAGCGGCGGGGCGGGCTGACGTCGGCGACGAAGTCCAACGGCATCGTGCACACCATGCCGTTCTGGGACGAGCGGGTGGCGGAGCGGGCCGCGCGGTATCCGGAGGTGCGGTGGGAGCAGGAGCACATCGACGCGCTGGCGGCGAAGTTCGTGCTGGCGCCCGGCCGTTTCGACGTCGTGGTGGCGTCGAATCTCTTCGGTGACATCCTGAGCGATCTGGCCGCGGCGCTGGCGGGCAGCATCGGGATCGCCCCGGCGGCGAACCTGAATCCCGAGCGGGACTTCCCGTCCATGTTCGAGCCGGTGCACGGGTCCGCCCCGGACATCGCCGGGCGCGGTATCGCCAACCCCCTGGGGGCGATCTGGTCCGCGGCGATGATGCTGGACCATCTCGGGCACGCGGAGGCGGCCGGGCGGATCACGGCGGCGATCGCGGCGGTCCTGGCGACGACGTCGGTGCGGACCCCGGATCTGGGGGGCACCGCCACGACCGACGAGTTCACGGACGCGCTGATCGCCCTGCTCTGACCTCACGTAGCGACCTCACCGGCGCCGGGCGGGGCACTGTTCGGGGCACGGTTCGGGGCCGGGAGAGAGGACACCACGATCGCCTTCGCGCGGCGGCATGGAGAATCCCATAGTCAATGTCATAGACTAACGTCCTGAACATGCCGGGGAGGGATTCCCCAGGACCCGTCGCGAAGGATGTGCTGTGAAGCCAGGCACCGGTTACGACCCCGAGCAGTTCCTCACGCGGCTGCGCCATCTCGTCGGCATCGAGTCACCCACCGGCCACGCGCCGGGTCTTGAGGCGGTCTACGAGCTGCTCACGGAGTGGTCCGAAGGACTGCTCGGCACTGTCCATCACGAGATACGCGACGGAGTCCCCCATCTCTACCGGGAGGAGCGCGACCCCTCCCCGGTGAAGCCGGTGCTGATCCTGGGGCACGCCGACACGGTGTGGCCGCTCGGGACCCTGGACTCCTGGCCGTTCCGCGTGGACGGTTCGCATGTCACCGGCCCCGGGGCGTTCGACATGAAGGCCGGTCTCGTGCTGGCCCTGGACGCGCTGCGCCGCATCGGTGACGCCGGTCATGTGCGGCTGCTCGTGACGGGCGACGAGGAGCAGGGCTCCGTCACCTCGCGCGCCCTGATCGAGGAGGTGGCGCGGGACTGCGCTGCCGTCCTCGTGCTGGAACCGAGCCTGGACGGTGCGCTGAAGACCGCGCGCAAGGGCGGCGCCATGTTCGAGGTGACGGTCCGCGGCCGGGCGGCCCACGCGGGCCTGGAGCCGGAGCGGGGAGTCAACGCGCTGATCGAGCTGTCCCAACAGGTCCTCGCCATAAACGACTTGGGAGACCCGGACCGGGGGACGACCGTCTCCCCCACCGTCAGCAGATCGGGCAGCACCCGGAACACGATTCCGGAGAGCGCCCGGGTCGAGATCGACGTACGGGCCTGGCACAGCGACGAACTCGTACGGGTGGAGGAGGACCTCCGGGCCCTCCGCAGCCGGACCCGGGGCTCCAGTCTCGAACTCACCGGCGGGATCAACCGGTTCCCCCTGGAGCACCAGATGTCCGCCGGTCTGGTGACCATGGCCCGGGAACTGGCGCGGGCCGAGGGGCTGGCGCCCGTGACGGAGGCGAGGGTCGGCGGCGCGTCCGACGGCAACTTCACCGCCGCGCTCGGTATCCCCACCCTGGACGGCCTGGGTCCCGCAGGCGGGGGCGCCCACGCCCGGGGCGAGTGGGTGGACGCCACGTCCGTGGGCGACCGCACCGCACTGGTCGCCGCCCTGCTGCGCACCCTCGGCTCCGGCGCGGAGCAAGACAGGCTGACGGCCGCCCCGGCGACGGCCCCCGCGCGGCAGGAACGGGCCTGACGGAACGGATCAGGGGGCGTGCGAGGCCAGCCGGGCCACCCGCACCTCGACGGCGTCGAGGAACATCTCCACCGCCCGGTCGAAGACCTGCGGGTTGCCGATGTCGGTGAGGTGGTCGCTCAATGAGGCGATGCGCGGATACTCCTCGGCGGAGAGGCCTCGGTACTCGACCTGCCAGGCCAGCGAATCCCCGTGAAGGGTCTCGGCGTCCAGGGCCTGAAGACCGGACTCCATGCTGGCGAGCGACCGGATGACATTGCCGAAGACTCGCATGCAGGTGGCCGCCTCCTCCGGGGGGAGGCCCGCCCGCACGAAGGCGTCCAGGGCGAACTCCACGTTGGAGAACTCGGCGGGCCTGCGGGTGGTACGGGCGGCCATCTGCAGGGCGAACTGCGGATACCGCAGGTAATGATCATGAATATGGCGGGCCTGCGCGCGCAGGTCGTCGCGCCAGGAGTCAGTGGCCTGGAGCCGGCCGCCGTACGAGCGGGCCCGCAGGCTGTCGACCAGTTCCAGGACCAGCTCGTCCTTGTCGCGGAAGTGCCGGTAGATCGACGTCGGGTGCGCATCGAGTTCCCTGCCGAGCGCCTGGAAGGTCAGCCCCTCGAAGCCGTCGCGCACGGCAACCGTCTCCGCGGCTTCGAGGATGGACTCCCGGCTGAGGCTGTGACGTGCTCGCCGACCGGTCCGCGGGTTCTTCGCCTTCGCGCTTTTCCGGTCCTGGCTTGCGCCCATCAGGGTCCTCTTCTCGTCCGGCGGGACAGTGGAACGACAACGGGGACGACTCTGCCCGAAGCCCGACTCACGAGGCAAGTCATCGTCATTGACTATGTGATTGTCGATACCTCTTGCTATGAGACGGGTCCCTCCTTACGATGAGGCCGCATCGCGCCCATCGGGGCCGCGTGGAGGGAAGGTGATGGCGATGAACCAGCAAGAAATCGGCCACACGCGGACACCCGTAGGGCCACGTAGAGCCACCGCCGCCTCGGCACTCGCGCTGGCGGTTCTGCTGGCCGGCTGTACGTCTTCGGGCGCCGGGACGTCCGAGAGCAAGACCAATCCCGAAGTCCCGGTCAAGGAGGGCGGCAGCCTGGTCATCGGCGCCGAGCAGGAGCCCGACTGCGCCGACTGGATCTCAGTGTGCAGCGGATCCATCTGGGGCGACTACATGATGCGGACGACCACGATTCCCAAGGTCTTCGACGTCCGGCCCAAGGACAACACCTGGGTTCCGGTCGCGTCCCCTCTGATGGCCGGGCAGCCTACCATCACCGAGGGCGAGCGGCAGAAGATCACGTACAAGATCTCCCCGGACGCGGTCTGGTCCGACGGCGAGCCCATCACCTCGGCGGACTTCAAGTACACCGCCCTGCAGGTCCGTGACGGCAAGGACGTCCTCGACAAGACCGGCTACGACAAGATCGCGAAGGTCGACACGCCGGACGAGAAGACGGCCGTGGTCACGCTGAAGGAGCCGTACGGCGGGTGGCGCACCCTCTTCAGCTCCGCGTACGGCGTCCTGCCCGAGCACCTCCTCAAGGGCAAGAACCGCAACGCGGTCATGAAGGACGGCTACACGTTCAGCGGCGGGCCCTGGAAGATCGAGTCCTGGAAGAAGGGCACCGCGATCACCCTCGTCCCCAATGACCGCTACTGGGGCGAGAAGCCGAAGCTCGACAAGGTCACCTTCCAGCTCACGACCGACACAGCGGCGGCCTTCCAGGCGTTCAAGAGCGGACAGCTCGACGCCATGTACCCGACGCCGCAGCTCGACGTGGTCGAGCAGCTCGGCCAGGTCGCGGGCGGCGCCAGACGGCAGATCGACGCCCAGACGGGCAACCTCGAAGCTCTGTGGATGAACAACGAGAAGTTCCCCTTCGACTCACCGGACGTCCGGCGGGCCGTGGCCCACGCGGTCGACCGGAAGGCGATCGTCAACAAGCTCTACGGCTCCCTCGGTGTGAAAAAACCGGCCCAGAGCTTCCTCACGCCGATCCTCTCCTCGTACGCCGGATCGGACTTCTCCCGCTACACGCGGGACCTGGGAGCCGTCGACGAGGCCATGACCGGCGACGGATGGAAGAAGGGGGGCGACGGCATCTGGGCCAAGGACGGCCGCCGCGCCGAGTTCGGCATCGTCTCGCTCGCGGGCAACAAGCGGCGTGAACTCACCGAGCAGATCCTCCAGACCCAGCTGAAGCAGGCGGGCTTCCGGATGACGATCAGGAACACGAGCCCGGCCGACCTCTTCGGGAAGCAGGCTCCGGCCGGCAACTACGAGATGGGACTGTGGACACTCGTCGACACCTTCCCCGACCCCGCCCTCAGCAACAGTTTCAGCAGCACCTCCATCCCCACCGAGGCCAACGGTCAGTCCGGGCTCAACTTCGTCCGCGCCAAGATCGACGGGCTGGACCCGCTGCTCGCCGCCGTCGACCGGGAGACCGAACCGGCTAAGCGTGCGGAGTCCTCCCGCCGGGCCGACAAGCTGATCGCCGACGCCGTGCCCGCGATACCCATCGGCACGGTGCCGAACATCCTCCTGTGGAGCGACCGCGTCGGCGGCCCGCTCAGCAACAACCCGAGTGAAGGCCCCTGGTGGAACCTCGCGGAGTGGGGACTGGCGAAATGACCGTGGCCCCGCGGCCGTCGGCCGGCGGCCCCGCCGGCCGACGGGTCCGGGCCGGCCGGTCCCGGCAGATGCTCCGCTACGCCGCGCGCCGGCTCACGTACTCGGTCCCGGTCGTGCTGGTCGCGTCGTTCGTCTTCTTCTGGGCCGTCCGGTCCACGTTCGATCCCCTGGCCAAGCTCCGCCAGGGGCGCGACCCCGGGGTCATCACGCGGGAAACGGCCCGGCTGGGCCTGGACCGTCCGGTCATCGAGCAGTACGTCCTGTGGATGAAAGCCTTCGCCACCGGGGACTGGGGCGTCAGCACCCGGACCGGCGACCGGGCGCAGGCGATGATCGGATCGGCGCTCGGGACCACCCTCCAGCTCATGGTGTGGGCCGTGCTGTTCGCCGTGGTCATCGCCCTGGCGATCGGCACGTATTCGGCCTCGCGCCAGTACTCCCTCGGGGACCATCTGCTCACCGGCCTGTCCTATCTGGGTGTGGCCATGCCCGCGTTCTGGCTGGGCCTGATGCTCATCCAGGTACTCGCGATCTGGCCGCGTGAACAGTTCGGCCTCGACCAGCCCCCGCTGTATTTCGTCGGGCTCCACTCGCCGGGGCAGAGCGGTGTCAACGCCGACTACTTCCGGCATCTGGCGCTGCCCGTGCTGACCCTGACCGTCGGTCTGATCGCGAGCTGGTCCCGTTTCAGCAGGGCCTCGATGCTCGAAGCCCTCACGAGTGACTATGTGAGGACGGCCCGTGCCAAGGGCGTGCCTCCGCGCCGGATCTTCTTCCGGCACGCGCTGCGCAACTCCCTGGCGCCGTTCGTCACCGTCGTCGCCGCGGACACGGCCCTCCTGATCGGGGGCCTGGTGGTCACCGAGCAGATCTACGCGATCTCCGGGATGGGCCGTCTGTTCCTCGACTCCCTCCTGGCCGGTGACGTGTTCGTCCTGCTGCCGTGGATGCTGATCGTGGCGCTGGCGATGGTCCTGTTCAATCTGGCGGCCGACCTCGGGTACGCGCTGCTCGACCCAAGGGTGACCCTGCGATGACCGTACCCAGCCTGTATCCCGGACAGCCGGCGGAATCCCCCGGCCCGTCGGCCCGCGTGGCCACGGACAAGAGCGGACGCCGCCTCGTCACGGAGCGGTTCCTGCGTCACCGCATGGCCGTGGCCGGCCTGTTCATCCTGTCGGCGCTCATGATCTGCTGCTACGGGGCGGCATGGATCGCCCCGTACCCGCGCAACGCCCAGAATCTCCTGACCGGGGCGCTCGCCCCGTCCGGGCAGCACTGGCTGGGCACCGACGACCTCGGACGGGACTATCTGACCGAGTTGCTGTACGCCGGGCAGGTGTCCCTGACCGTGGGGCTGGGCGTCGCCGTGCTGTCGACGGCGGTCGGCACCCTGGTGGGCGCGGCCTCCGGACTCATCGGCGGATGGATCGACGAACTGATCATGCGGGTCACCGATCTGTTCCTCATCATTCCGGCGATCGCCCTCCTGGCCCTGGCCATGCAGACGCTGAGCCCGTCACCCGTGACCATCGTCCTCGTTCTCGCCGGGCTCGGCTGGACCGTGATCGCCCGTGTGGTGCGCTCCCAGGTGATCAGCCTCCGGGAGAAGGAGTTCGTCGAGGCCGCGCTGGTGCTGGGGGCGTCACGTACGCAGATCATCGGCCGCCATCTGCTGCCGAACCTGCTCGGGGTGATCATCGTCAACGCTTCCCTCTCGGTCGCCGCCGCGATCATCCTGGAGTCCACGCTCAGCTTCCTGGGCTTCGGCATCCAGCCGCCGCAGTCGAGCTGGGGCAACATGCTCAACCAGGCCGCCGGGCTCGTCGGCACGCCGAAGGACTATCTGCTGTACGCGCCCGGCGTGGCCATCCTCCTCACCGTTCTCGCAGTCAACTTCCTGGGCGACGGACTGCGGGACGCCTTCGACCACCAGAGCAGGCAGTGATGACCTCCCTCTCCTCCCGCGCCGGCGACGCCCCGGCGGACCCGGCCGCGGCCCTGCTGTCCGTCCGTGATCTCACCGTCGAGTACAAGACCGACGCCGGCCTGGTCGCCGCCGTGGAGCGGCTCTCCTTCGACGTGGGCGAACGGCAGACACTCGCCATCGTCGGCGAATCGGGCTCGGGCAAGAGCGCGGCGGCGATGGCCGTCATGGGGCTGCTTCCCGCGTCCGCCCGGGTGACCGGCTCCATCCGCTTCCGGGGGCGGGAGCTGCTCGGCCTGCCCGAGCGGGAGCTGCGCGCCGTGCGGGGACGCCACATCGGCATCATCTTCCAGGACGCCCTGGCCGCGCTGAATCCCATGATGACGGTCGGGGACCAGATCGCCGAGGCCGTGACCGTCCACGATCCGACGCTCGGACGCAAGGAGCTGGCGGCCCGCGCCGCCGACCTCCTCGGGCTCGTCGGCATCCCCGCGCCGGAGAAACGGCTGCACGAGTATCCGCACGAGTTCTCCGGCGGCATGCGCCAGCGCGTCATGATCGCCATGGGCATGGCGAACGAACCCGACATTCTCATCGCCGACGAACCGACCACGGCCCTGGACGTGACCGTTCAGGCCCAGATCCTGGAAGTGCTGCGACGGGTGCAGGAGCGCACCGGCACGTCGGTGCTGCTCATCACGCACGACCTGGGCGTCGTCGCGGGGGTCGCCGACCGGGTGATGGTGATGTACAGCGGCCGCAACCTGGAGCTGGGCGGCGCGGAGTCGGTCTTCTACGAGCCGTCGCACCCCTACACGCGGGCGCTGCTTGACGCACTCCCCCGGATCGACCGGCGTGTTCCCCGGCTCACCCAGATCCCGGGCCAGCTCCCGCCTCCCGGGCAGCGACCGCGCGGATGTCCGTTCCAGCCCCGCTGTCCCCACGCGCGGCCCGCGCTCTGCGGCGCCGAGTCCGCGTCCCCGCTCCAGGTGTCCACCCTGCACACGACGTCGTGTGTGCGGGCGCACGAGATCGAAGGCGAACTGCGATGAACACGTCAGTGGAGACCCCGTCAGCGGATACCCCGCCAGCGGTGAACGTCCAGGGCCTGGTCGCCGAATACCGCACCGGCCGCAGAGCGGGAGGGGGCGGCACCACCGTGCAGGCCGTGTCCGGCGTCGATCTCACCATCGGCCGGGGCAGGACCCTCGGCCTGGTCGGCGAGACCGGCTGCGGCAAGAGCACCCTCGGCCGGTGTCTCGTCCGCCTGGTACGCCCGGCCGGCGGCCGGGCCCTGGTGAACGGACTGGACGTCGCCGGCGCGAAGGGCGAGGCCGTCGCCCGGCTGCGCAAGCAGATCCAGCTCGTCTTCCAGGATCCGTACTCCTCCCTCGACCCCCGGATGACCGTCGAGCAGATCCTCTTCGAGCCGCTGCGCATCCACCGCCTCCACCGCTCCCGGCGGGCCGAGCGGGCACGGGAACTGCTGGAGCAGGTCGGCCTCGACCCGGACCACGCCCGTCGCTACCCCAGCCAGTTCTCCGGGGGGCAGCGGCAGCGCATCGGGATCGCCAGGGCCCTGGCGGTCGAGCCGGACATCCTCGTCCTCGACGAGCCGGTGAGCGCCCTGGACGTCAGTGTGCAGGCGGGGGTGATCAATCTGTTGCAGGACCTCCAGCAGGAGCTGGGGCTCACGTATCTCTTCATCGCCCACGATCTGTCGGTGGTCCGTCAGATCAGTGACGAGGTCGCCGTGATGTACCTCGGCCGGATCGCCGAGAGCGCCCCAGCCGCCGAACTGTACGAGGCACCGCAGCACCCCTACACGCAGGCGCTCCTGTCGGCGGTCCCCATCCCGGACCCGCGCGCCGAGCGGGCCCGCCGGCGCATCGTGCTCCAGGGGGACGCCCCCAGCCCGCACAGCCCGCCCTCCGGGTGCCGCTTCCGTACCCGCTGCTGGAAGGCGCGGGAGATCTGCGCACAGGAAGCCCCGCCGCCGCTGGACCTGACGTCCGGTCACCGGGTCGCCTGTCACTTCCCCGAGCGGGCCGCACCGCTGGATCCGGGAGCCTCGCAGCCCGCCACCGAACGCGACGTCCACGACGCCCGCGACGTTCACGACCTCTGACACACACGAGCTGTAAGGAGTCGGGCAATGGCCCACGACTGGCACCGGTTCTTCGAAGCGCGGCAGTGTGTCTCCTCCCGCCGGGGACGCGGCACGAGGCGCGACCTCGAACTGATGACGCACGACGCGCCCGACGGACCCGTCCTGACCGTGTGGGACGCCGGCGACGACGTCAGCCGTCCCGTCGAGGCCGCGTACGGCGATCCGCGCAACGCGGTGCTGTCGGCCGACGGCACCCACATCCTCAATCTGCTGGACGACAACGGGTCGGAGATGGGCCATGTGTGGTCCCTGCCGGTCGACGGGGGCCCGGCGGTCGACCTGACGCCCGGGACACCTCCGTACACCCTGCGCGGGATCGATGTCGCGCGCACCGGGGACCACGCCGTCCTGTCCGCGGTCGCCGCGGACGGATTCTCGCTGTGGCTCGTCCACACCGGCGGGGACCGGCCGCCCCGGCGGCTGTTCACCTCACCGGCGGAGGCGTGGAACGCACTCGTATCGGCCGACGGCCGGTGGGCGAGCGTGGACACCACGGACCACAATCCCGGCCTCCGGCGCTTCGCCGTGACGGTCGTCAGCACCTCGGCCGACGCACCGGGAGAACCGCTCAGGACACTGTCGGACGGGCCGGAGGAACCCGTACGCGGCATCCGGTTCTCGCCCGTGGCCGGGGACGGCCGGCTGCTTGTCTCCACCGAACGGACCGGGTTCATCCGGCCCTGCGTGTGGAATCACGCCGACGGGTCACGCGCCGACCTGGACGCGCCCCACCTGCGGGGCGATGTCGTCCCGCTCGACTGGTCGGACGACGCCGCGTACGTCCTGCTGGTCCATGTCGACCAGGGCGTGCACAGGGTGCTGGAGTGGCACCCGGACAGTGGCGCGCTTCAGGCCGTCGCGCACCCGCCGGGCGCGTTCTTCGAGGCCGACGTCGCCGACGCCCATGCCAACTACTGGGCCTCCCACTACGGCGCGGACGGACAGATCCGGCTCCTCCATCAGCGTTTCGACAGCCCGCTCGCCCTCCTGAGTGTGGACCGGGCGTCGGGCGCCCTCACCCCTCTGTGGACACCACCTCTGCGCCCGGCGGGCGTCCCCCTGACCTCCCACACCGTGCGTTCCCTGGACGGGACACCCGTACAGCTGTGGGCGGGACGTCCCCCGGGAGCCGACGGCCCGAGGCCGACCCTGCTCAGCGTGCACGGCGGCCCGCAACTGGTCACGGTCGACCGGTACACACCCGAAGCCCAGGCCTGGCTGGCCAACGGCTTCGCGTTCGCCGCGGTCAACTACCGGGGCTCGCAGACCTTCGGCCGCCGCTTCCGCGAAGGGTTCTGGCACACGGTGGGCGAACGGGAACTGGAGGATGTCGCCGCGTCCGCCGAGTGGCTGGTGAGCGAAGGCATCGCGGACCCGGACGCCCTCTTCATCTCGGGAGCCTCCTACGGCGGCTACCTGTCGCTCCTCGCCCTCGGACGCCTGCCGCACCTCTTCGCCGGAGCGCTGGCCTTCGTCCCGATGGCGGACTGGGTGGGCGCCTACGCGGACATGAACCCCGCGCTGCGAAGCGCCATGCGCTCCTTCTTCCACACCGGTCCGGACGACGACCCGGACACCTTCCGGCGGGCATCCCCCATCAGTTACGTCGACCAGGTGCGCGCACCGGTATGGATCAAGACGGGCACCCACGACACCCGGACACCGCCCCGCCAGGTCCACGGATACGCGCGGGCACTGGAGAAGGCGGGCGGCGACGTCACCGTGGAGTGGTTCAGCGGCGGCCACGAAACGAGCAGCAGAAGCGCCGAACTGGCCGACCAGCAGCGGATGATGGATCTCGCGGGCAAGGCACTGAGGGGCGAACGCTGGGCCGAGGGGCGGGTGACGCCTCCTCCCGAGGGCTCGGTCGGACATCCCGCGTCAGGTCAGTGAAAGGGTCACCGCCGCATCCCAGGGCCAGGGGTGGTCGTCACGGGGTGGTCGTGGAGACGACGTACACGCGGGGCATGGCCGGGTCGCTCAGGTCCACCGTGATGTCCTGGGTGGGGCGTGGGTCCTTCTGTTTGTGGGTGGTGCCCGACCAGACGCGGGTGGGGATGAAGTTCCAGCCGACGGTGCGCGAGTCGCGGGGCGCGATGCTGACGTGGCCCTCCTTGAGCGCGGAGCGGTGCGTGCCCAGTTCGGTGAGGAAGGTGTCGAGCCGGCCCGACGTCACGTTGAACTGCACATACAGCCGGCTGGACTTCCAGTTGCTCGTCTCGTAGTAGCGCACGTTGGTGGCGCGCGCGGGGATCGGCACCTCGAAGACCCGCTGCTTCATCCGGGACGGCACGGCGTCCGTGAGACCGGTGGCCGAGGACTCCAGCTCCTTGTCGAGACCGCTGCGCCGGCTCTGGCCCGCCGAGACCACGAGATAGCCGGCGGGGACGCCGATGAGCAGCACGATCACTATCGCCGTCAGCCACCGGCGGCGGACCATGTGGCGGTGGTTCTCCGGCGGCTTCTGGGCCTCGTCCGGAGACTTCGACTGGTGGGGCACGGTCATGAGGGAGGTTCCTGGCTCGTGCGCGGGGCGCGGCTGGGGCTGGTACGGGGTTCCCGCGGGTCTCCCGGTGCGCGCGGCGTCTCGGAGGTGTGCTCGTCCGACGCCGGCTTGGGCTCCGTCTCCGCTTCTGCTTCCGCTCGCGCCGCCGCGGCTGATTCCTCCGCCTCGCGCGCCTCGCGCAGCTCGTGTTCCTCGCGCAGTTCCTGCGGCATCCGGCCGGTGCGGATGGCCTCCGCGTACAGCTCGTACTTCTCGTACCGTTCCAGTCTTCGCCGGTTCGCCCGGCGGAAGCGGCGCGCCACGAGCCGGGAGAGGTCGGCCGCGCCGACCATGCCGGCCTCGGGGCCCAGCTGCGCCTTGGCGATACGGGCCTCCGGCCGGTAGCCGCGCCCGGTGAGCTGGCGGCGGAATGCCTCCCTCGCGGGGCCGATCAGCAGATCGTCGGCCGCGCTGACGCCGCCGCCGATGACGAAGCAGGACGGGTCGAGGGCCGCCGCCAGATTGGCGATGCCGACGCCGAGCCACTGGCCGATCTCCTGGAGCAGTTCGACGCACATGGCGTCGCCCTCGCGGGCCAGCTCGGTGATCAGGGGTCCGGTGATGTCGGGGATGTGGCCCTTGACGCGTTCGATGAGGTTGTACGCCACCGGGGAGTCGGCGGCGGCCAGTTCCCTGGCCTCCCTGACGAGCGCGTTGCCCGAGCTGTACTGCTCCCAGCAGCCCCGGTTGCCGCAGGGGCAGCGGTGCCCCGCGGGCACGACCTGCATATGGCCGAACTCGCCGGCCACCCCGTACTTGCCGCGCTTGACCCGGCCGTCCTCCAGTATGGCGCCGCCGATACCGGTCCCGAGCGTGATCATCACGAGGTGGTCCTCGCCGCGTCCGGCGCCGAAGCGCCACTCCGCCCAGGCGGCGGTGTTCGCGTCGTTGTCGACCATCACGGGGACGGCGAGCCGGGAGGAGATCGAGTCCCTGAGGGGTTCGTCGCGCCAGGCGAGGTGCGGGGCGAAGAGCACCTTCGCCCGGTCGGCGTCCACCCAGCCGGCGGCGCCGATGCCGACGGCGTGCACGTCGTGGCGGTCGGAGAGGTCCAGCACCAGCTCGACGATGGTGTCCTCGACGACCTTCGGGCTCTTGGACTTGTCCGGCGTCTCGGTGCGGATCTTCTCCAGGATGTTGCCGTCCGGGTCGACGACGCCGGCCATCACCTTCGTACCGCCGATGTCGATGCCGACGGTGGGCACGCGCGGCGCGGACGCGTGCGAGCGGCGTTCGCGGGTGCCGACGGTCCGCAGGACGGTGGCGCGCGCGGTGCCGCGGTGCGTGAAGTCGCGGTAGGTACTCATCGCAGCCGCCCCCTCATGTGCTGTGGGGCGAGCGCGGTCCGGGCGGCCGGAGCAGGGCGGGGACTTCCCGGGCTGGGGCCGCCTGCGGGGTGGGCGGCACTGCTACCGGAACGCGGCCTGGGTACTCGCACGTGTCGTGTCGTCCCTGCGGATCGGGGGCTCGTCGCGCCCGGTGACCGGGGCGGCGGCGGTGGGGGGTTGGCCACCGCCGCCGATTCTGCCATCCGGAAGGTGGGGAGGTCGGTCAGGGCCGGGGCCTGTCCACCGGACAGGATCTAGACTCCGCCGGCCGGGGGCTTCCCGTTTTTGTCGTCTTTCACCAGTTGACCCCCGTCGTCCACCGGACGGCCACCGAGGTGGGCCGGTGCGGGGGCCTTCGCCAGTTCGTGGCTCAGCTCTTCGAGCTCAGAGCCGCCCGCCATCTGGCGCGTCAGCTCGTCCAGGGTGATCGACCGCTTCGTGTGGCTGCCGGCCATGACACCGCGCTTGAGCAGGACGAACCGGTTGCCGACGAGATACGCGTGGTGCGGGTTGTGGGTGATCAGCACCACGCCCAGACCCGCGTCGCGCGCGGCGGCGACGTACTTCAGTACGACTCCGGACTGCTTGACGCCGAGCGCGGCGGTCGGCTCGTCCAGGACGAGGACCTTCGCGCCGAAGTGGACGGCACGCGCGATGGCAACGCACTGCCGCTCACCGCCGGACAGGGTCCCGATGGGCTGGTCGACGTCGCGCAGGTCGATGCCCATCCGCAGCAGTTCCTCGCGGGTGGTGCGGCGCATCCGTTCGACATCGAGGCGCTTGAAGGGGCCCGCGCCCTTCGTCGGCTCGGAGCCGAGGAAGAAGTTCCGCCAGACGGGCATGAGCGGTACGACAGCGAGGTCCTGGTAGACGGTGGCGATGCCCAGGTCGAGGGCCTCGCGCGGCGAGCCGAGCGTCGTCCTCCTGCCCTCGATGAGGAATTCGCCCGCGTCGTGCTGGTGCAGTCCCGCGATGATCTTGATGAGGGTGGACTTGCCCGCGCCGTTGTCGCCGAGGACGCAGGTGATCTCGCCGGCACGCACCTCCAGCGAGACGCCTTCGAGGGCCCGGATGTTGCCGTAGTACTTACTGACGTCGGCCAGCTCGACCAGGGGTGTCGTGGTCGCCGTTCCACCGTCGGTCGTGCCGGTCGCGCCGGCCGGGGTCGTGGGCGTGCCGGTCATTGGACTGCCTCCGCTCGCTTGCGGACCCATGCGTTGAGCAGGGTGGCCAGAAGGAGCATCGCTCCGAGGAAGAACTTGAACCAGTCCGGGTTCCACTCCGCGTACACGATGCCCTTGCTGGTCATGCCGAAGATGAAGGCACCGACCGCGGAGCCGATCGCGGAGCCGTAGCCGCCGGTGATCAGACAGCCGCCGATGACCGCGGCGATGATGTAGATCAGCTCGTTGCCGACGCCTTCACCGGACTGTACGACGTCGAACGAGAAGAGCAGATGCTGGCCGGAGACCCAGGCGCAGAAGCCGACGCCCATGTAGAGGCCGATCTTCGTCAGCCGGACCGGGACACCGACGGCGCGGGCGGCCTCGGCGTTGCCGCCGACGGCGAAGATCCAGTTGCCGAAGCGGGTACGGAGCAGGATCCAGGTCGCGAGGGCGACCAGGCCCGCCCACCAGAGGATGGTGACCTTCAACCCGACGCCGCCGAGAGTCAGTTCGGAGGCGAAGACCTTGCGCGCCGACTCGAAGCCCTCCATGTCGCCGACGCTCTTGGTCGAGACGGTGTCGCTGATCAGCTTGGTCAGACCGAGGTTGAGCCCCGTGAGCATCAGGAATGTGCCGAGGGTGATGATGAAGCTCGGCAGTTTCGTCCGCGTCAGCATGAAGCCGTTGAACACCCCGATGGCGAGGGTGACCAGCAGGGACACGAGGACGCCGACCCAGATGTTGGCCGTCATCTGGTAGCTGAACATCGAGGAGATCAGAGCCGAACTGGTCACCAGCACACCGGCCGACAGGTCGAACTCGCCGCCGATCATCAGCAGTGCCACCGGCACAGCCATGATCCCGATCGTCGACGCCGCGTACAGGACGGTGCCGAAGCTGGACGTCTTCAGGAACGAGTCGGCGACGACCGAGAAGAAGAGGAACACCGCCACGGCGCCCACGACCGCGCCCAGTTCGGGCCTGCCGAGCAGCTTGCGCAGCGGCGAGTCACCGAGCAGCCGCTCGTCCTTGGCCCGGCCGCCGCTGCCGCCGTCGCCCGGCCGGTCCTTCACAGGTGGTGCGGTTGTGGTCATCGGGTCCCTCGCTCCGCGTATTTCTCCAGCTCGGCGGCGTCCTGCTGGTTGATGATCTGCGGTCCGGTGAGGACCGGGCGCCCGCCCCCGAGTACGTCGGCGTTGTACCGGTAGAGCCAGAGCAGATCGACGGCCTCGTACCCCTGGAGATACGGCTGCTGGTCGACGGCGAAGCCGAGACGGCCCGCCTTGAGCGAACCCGCGACGGCCGCGTTGAGGTCGAACGTGTCGATCTCGGCCTTGCTGCCGGCCGTCTCTTTCGCCTTGACGGCGGTGTCGGCGAACGGCGCGCCCAACGTCACGACGGCGTCGATGCTCTTGTCGCTCTGGAGCTTGGCCTCGATGGACGCCTGGACGTCGGGCATGTTGGTGCCCTCGACGTACAGGTTCCGCATCGTGCCGTCGAAAGTCTTCTTGGCCCCGGCGCAGCGCTGTTCATGGCCGACGTTGCCCTGCTCGTGCAGGACGCACAGGGCCTTCTTCTTGCCGCGCTTGTCCAGTTCGTCGCCGACTGCCTCGCCGGCGATGGACTCGTCCTGGCCGATATGGGCGAGCGCGCCGAACTGCTCCGACTGCTCGGAGCCCGAGTTGACGGTGATCACCGGGATGCCGGCCTTCGTGGCCTTGGCGACGACGGCCTTCATCGCGTCGGGCTTGGCGAGCGTCACGATCAGCCCGTCGACGCCCTTGTCTATGTACGACTGGACGAGCTGCGCCTGCTGCTGGCCCTCGTCGCTGTGCGCGTACAGGAAGTTGATGTTGTCCTTGGCCGCGGCCTGCTCGGCGCCCTTCTGGACGATGTCCCAGAAGGTGTCGCCGTCTCCCGAGTGGGTGACCATGGCGACGGTCCACTTCGGGGTGCTCACAGCGGCCCGCCCCCGTGCCTGTGCCTCGGCCGCGGCGGCCCGCTCCTCGGCGCGTTTGCCGCCCGTGCTGCTGCATCCCGCCAGGGACGCCGCCCCGAGAACCACCGCCAGCACCGCGCCGACCGCGCGTATCCCTGTCCCCACTCCTGCCACGACGCCGTGCCCTTCCCGCTGTGCTTCCCGGTACCGCCGGGCGTGGTACGTCCCGGCCCGGCGGCCCAAGTATCAGGCATGGGTGAACGGGGCATGGTCATCGGGTGCCGCGGGCGGTGTACTTCTCCAGCGCGGGGACGTCCTTCTCGGTCACGAGTGCGGGTCCGGTGAGTACGGGCTTTCCACCGCCGATGACGTTGCCGTTGTTCTTGTTGAGCCACAGCTCGTCGACCGCGAGATAGCCCTGGAGATAGGGCTGCTGGTCCACGGCGAAGCCGATCTCCTTGGCCTTGAGCTGCTTGACCACGTCCGCGTTGAGGTCGAAGGTGTTGATCTCGGCGCCGGATCCCGCGCCCTCCTTGGCCTTCACGGAAGCGGCGGCGAACGGCGCCCCCAGCGTCACGACCGTGTCGATACTCTTGTCGCTCTGGAGCTTGGCCTCGATGGACGACGTGGACGCGGGCATGTTGGTGCCCTCGACGCTCAGATTCTCGACGGTGCCCTCGAAGGTCTTCTTGACACCGGCGCAGCGGCCTTCGAGCGAGACGTTGCCCTGCTCGTGGATGACGCAGAGCGCCTTTTTCTTACCGCGCTTGTTCAGCTCCTCGCCGACGGCCTCACCCGCGACGGCCTCGTCCTGGCCGATATGGCTGAGCGCCCCGAAGGGCTCGGAGAACTCGGCGCCGGAGTTGATCGTGACGACGGGGATCCCGGCGGCCGTCGCCTTGGCGAGGACCGCCTTGACCGCCTCGGGCTTGGCGAGGCTGACCACGAGCCCGTCGACGTCCTGGTCGATGTAGCTCTGGATCAGCTGGGCCTGCTCCTTGCCCTCCTTGTTGGCCGCGTAGAGGAACTGGACGTTGTCCTTGGCCGCGGCGACCTTGGCGCCGCTCTGGACGATGTCCCAGAAGGTGTCGCCCTCGCCGGAGTGCGTGACCATGGCGATCTTCATACGCGGGGTCTTGGCAGCCGTACCGCCGCCGCTGTCGTCGGCCTTGTCCTCGGAGTCCTTGCCGCCGGAGCCGCTGCATCCGGCGACGAGGGCGAGTGCGCATGCGGTGAGCAGCGCCGCCGCCGTGCGGGCCGCCGCCTTTCGGTTGGTACGCATGGTGGGTCCGCCTTCTCTTCCGGCCGCCCCGTTGCGGCTGGGGGGAGTTCTAGCGGCGGTCGCGCGGCCCCGTCAATACTTTGTCCGAACATTCTTACGACAAAGTCTCAAGGGCGGGCTCAGGAGGACTCAGGAGCGGACGAGGAGCTGGAA
Source organism: Streptomyces sp. NBC_01716 (assembly GCF_036248275.1). Classification (NCBI taxonomy): domain Bacteria; kingdom Bacillati; phylum Actinomycetota; class Actinomycetes; order Kitasatosporales; family Streptomycetaceae; genus Streptomyces; species Streptomyces sp. NBC_01716. The sequence continues at coordinate 1,623,694 of NZ_CP109181.1, forward strand.
CTCGAAGACGTAGCGCGAGGCCCGGTAGATGTGCGAGCCGAACTCCACCGAGCGGCCCGTGTCGTCGAACGTGGTGCGCTCCATCGCCAGCAGCGGCGCGCCCGTCGTCTCGTCCAGCAGCCCCGCCTCCCCGGCGTCGGCGGCGCGCGCGCCGACCGACTGGCGCGCGCTGTGCAGCGTGATGCCGACGGCCCGCATCATCCGGTACAGGCCGGTGGATTCGAGCTGTGCGGTGTCGCAGTCGAGGAGTTCGACGGGGAGATGGTTACGCAGCCGGGCCATCGGTTCGTCGTGGGCGTACCGGAGCCGTTCGATGAGCCGTACGTCCGTCCCCTCGGCGATCCCGAGCGCGGCGGCGACCTCGGCGGTGGCCGGTTCGACCGTGTTGCGCAGCACGCGGGTGGCGGGGCGCTGGCCGGCCGCCTCCAGGTCGTCGTAGAGGCTGCTCAGCTCCAGAGGTCGTCTGACCTGGCTGTGCAGGACCTGGGTGCCGACGCCCCGGCGGCGTACCAGCAGACCCTTGTCGACGAGCGATTGGATGGCCTGGCGGACGGTCGGCCGGGAGAGCCCGAGCCGGCCCGCCAGCTCGATCTCGTTGCCGAGGAGGCTGCCCGGCGCGAGCCCGCCCTGCTCGATGGCGGCTTCGAGCTGCTGCGACAGCTGGAAGTAGAGCGGGACCGGGCTGGTGCGGTCGACACCGAGCCGGAGCGCGGCGGCCTGCGGCGCGGCGGCCTGGTGGGCCGCTCCGCTCGGCTGCTCCCGCTCCGGCTGCTTGGACACGTCCGCGAGCGTAGCCCCGTGCGATGTTGACGGAAAGTCCTGAAGTTCGGTTGTCAGGACAAGAGCGGAACAAAGCGCGGGGACGGACAGTGACCTCCGCCGTTCGAACAGAGATCAACTTCAGGTCTGGATGTCAGGACAAACGCTTGACATGGCGACAGGCCGAAGGCCACCTTGGGGGCCATGCGCATCGGACTTATCGGCACCGGCCGTATCGGCACCTTCCACGCGGAGGTGCTGAGCCGCCATCGCGAGGTCGGCTCCCTGGTCGTCGCCGACACGGACGCGGCCCGAGCCGCACACGTCGCCGACCGTACGGGCTCCACGGCCGCCCCCTCGGTGGACGAGGTCTTCTCCTGGGGCGTGGACGCCGTCGTCATCGCCTCCGCCACCTCCGCCCACGCCGACCTGATCAGCCGCGCCGCGCGGGCCGGACTGCCCGCCTTCTGCGAGAAGCCGATCGCACTGGACCTCAAGGGCACGCTGGGCGCCCTGACCGATGTCGACGCCGCGGGCACCGTCCTGCAACTGGGCTTCATGCGCCGCTTCGACGCCGGTTACGGCGCGGCCCGCGATCTCGTACGGTCCGGGGCGCTGGGCCGGCTGCACACCGTCCGGGCCATCACCTCCGACCCCGCGCCGCCGGCCCCGGAGTATCTGCCGCTGTCCGGCGGGCTCTACCGGGACTGTCTGGTCCACGACTTCGACATCATGCGCTGGGTCACCGGGCGCGAGGTGGTGGAGGTGTACGCGACCGGTTCGGACGCCGGTCCCCCGATGTTCCGCGAGGCCGGGGACATCGACACGGCCGCCGCCGTCCTCACGCTGGACGACGGGACGCTCGCCACCGCCACGGCCACCCGCTGCAACGGCGCGGGGTACGACGTACGGATGGAACTGGCCGGTGAACAGGACCAGTTCGCGGTCGGCCTCGACGACCGTACGCCGATCACCTCGACCGAGCCGAAGGGTCCGCCGCGCTGCGACAACCCGTGGCCGGGCTTCCTGGAGCGGTTCGCGCCGGCGTACGAGGCGGAGCTCGACGCCTTCGTCCGGGTCGTGGGCGGCGAGCTGGCGAACCCGTGCGACGGGCACGAGGCGCTGCACGCGCTGCGGATCGCGGAGGCGTGCGAGCTGTCGCGGCTCGAACACCGGCCGGTGCGGCTGGAGGAGATCCCGGGCGGGCGTTAGGGCGTGTCTGTCGGATCTTGCCGGGCCCGCGAAGATCCGCCGGACAGGGCCTGGGGTCCTGTCCGGCGGATCTTCGGCTCAGGCGGGCTTCCGCACCGGCAGGATCGTGCCCTGCGCCACCGCGCACAGCGTCTCCGTGCCGTCCTCGGCCACCGTGAACAGGTCGCAGCGCACCGTGGCCTGTCTGCGTCCCGCGTGCACGACCGAGGCGCGGGCGACCAGCTTGGTCCCGGTGCCGGGGCGCATGTACTGGATGGAGAAGCCGGCCGTCAGCACGGCGGGGCCGAGCACCGTACCCGCCGCGAACGTGATGCCGTTGTCGGCGGCGTACGCCAGGACTCCGCCGTGCAGATAGCCGTTCTGCTGCTGGAGGTCCTTGCGGATGTCCAGCTCCAGCTCCGCCTCGCCGTCTCCGAAGACCATGATCCTGGTGCCGAGCAGGCTGCTGAACGGCTGGGCCTCCAGCACCTTCCGCGCCAGGACAATGTCGAACTCCCGCATGGTCAGACTCCTCCGGAACGTACCCGCGCGGCACCCCGCGCCTTCAGGGCCTGATCCGCACGACAGGCCCTATCCCTACCACCGCACCGGCAGACTCCGCACCCCGCGGATCAGCATTCCGGGCAGCCAGTCCAGCGGCCCCGTGTCCGGGTCGAGGGTCAGGCCGGGGCAGCGTTCGAGAAGGGTGCGGACCGCGATCCTGGCCTCCAGGCGCGCGAGCGGCGCGCCGAGGCAGTGGTGGATGCCGTGCCCGAAGGCGAGATGGCCGTGGTTCTGGCCCTTGGCGCCGGTCGCCGTGGCCGTCGCCGTACGCCGGATGTCGAAACGGTCCGGGTCCTGGTAGCGCGCGGGATCGCGGCCGGCGGCGCCGAGGCCGACCAGCACCGCCTGGTACGCGGGGATGACCGTGTCACCGACGGTCACCGGTTCGCTTGTGAAGCGGGCGGTGCCGTTCAGGACCGGCCCGTCGTAGCGCAGCATCTCCTCGATCGCGCCGTCGAGCAGCCCGAAGTCCTCGCGCAGAGCGGCCAGTTGACCGGGGTGGCTGAGCAGGGCCCGGATGCCGTTGGTGATGAGGTTGACCGTCGTCTCGTGACCGGCGATCAGCAACAGGAAGGCCATCGCGCGCAGTTCGGCGGCGGAGAGCCGGTCGCCGTCCTCGGCGCGGGTCCGCAGCAGGGCGGAGAGCAGATCGCCTGAGGGGCCGGCGCAGCGTTTGTCCTCGATCAACTCGTCGAAGTAGGCGCCCAGTTCATGCACGGCCGTGTACTCGCTGGCGGCGCCGGCGGGCGCCACGATCTCCGTGGACCAGGCGCGGAAGACATCGCGGTCCGCGGCCGGCACACCGAGCAGTTCGCAGATGACGGTGATGGGCAGCGGATACGACAGCGACTCGACCAGGTCGCCGTGGCCCGCGGGAAGCATGGTGTCGATCAGTTCGTCGGTGAGCCGCTGGATCCGCTCCCGTAAGCCGGCGACCCGGTGGGCGGTGAACTCACGGGCGACGAGCTTGCGCAGGCGGGTGTGGTCCGGCGGGTCGACGACCAGCAGGGTCGGGCCGATGACGCGCTCGTCGAGCATGCTGCCGCCCACCGTGGCCGGGGACTTGGAGAGCCGTGGGTCGGCGAGCGCGGCGCGCGCCTCCCGGTGCCCGACGATCAGCCAGAGCCGGTCGCCGTAGGGCGTACGGATCTGGTGGACCGGTCCCGACTCGCGCAGTTTCGCGTAGTACGGGTACGGATCGGCGGTGAAGTCGGGCCCGTACGCGCCCAGATCGACGACAGTCATCGCGTCAGGTTACGACGCCCCGGCGTGCGCCGCCGACCGACCATGACCGCATGATGGCCGCCCGACGACCGCTACGTGTCCTCCCCGCCCTTCGTCACCAGATCCGCGTCGTGCACCAACAGGGCGATCTGGACACGGTTGTTGAGGTCCAGCTTGGCCAGGATGCGGGACACGTGCGCCTTGACCGTCGGCAGGCTCATGTACAGCTCCGCCGCGATCTCCGCGTTCGAGCTGCCGCGCCCCACGGCGAGCGCCACCTCCCGCTCGCGCGCCCCGAGCCGGGCCAGCCGGCCGGTCGCCGTGTCCTTGCGTACGGGGGTGGGCGCCCCCGCGACATGGGTCATCAACTGCCGGGTGACGGCCGGGGAGAGCACGGGCTCACCCGCCGCCACCTGCCGTACCGCCGCGACGATCTCGGCCGGCGGCGTGTCCTTCAGGACGAACCCGGCGGCGCCCGCGCGCAGCGCCCTGAGCACCTGCTCGTCGGCGTGGAACGTGGTCAGGACGAGGACTTCGGGCGCTCCGGCGCGCGCCCGCAGGAGTTCGGTGGCGGTGAGGCCGTCCATGGCCGGCATCCGGATGTCCATGAGGACGACGTCGGGGGTGAGTTCGCGGACGAGTGCCTCGACCTCGGCGCCGTCGGACGCCTCTCCCACGATCTCGATGCCGTCCGCACCCCCGAGCATGAACGTCAGTCCCGCGCGTACGAGTGGATCGTCGTCGACGATGAGCAGCCGGATGGTCGTGGTGGTCATGCGGACCACGGTAGCCAGGCGCGGACGGCGAAACCCCCGTCATTCGTCGGACCGTGCTCGAACCGGCCGCCGGCCAGGGTCGCGCGTTCGGTCAGTCCGATCAGCCCCTGGCCGGATCCCGGTACCTCCGGAACGGGGCCGCTCGGCGCCTCGTTGCGTACCTCCACGGTGATTCCGTCTCCCGGGCCGCCGCTCACGAGGACGGTCGTGCCGGTGCCGGGTGCGTGCTTGCGCGCGTTGGTCAGGCCCTCCTGGGCGATGCGGTAGGCGGTGCGGCCGGTGGCGGTGGGTACGGCCGCCGGGTCGTCGACGGCGCTGTCGATGGTGACCTTCATCCCGGCCTCGCGGGACTCGGCGACCAGGGCGTCCAGCGTGACGAGGGTGGGCTGCGGACGCTCGCCGTCCTCGCCGGGAGCGCGCAGCACGCCGATGATCATGCGCAGGTCCTGGAGCGCCTCGTGCGCGCTGTCGCGGATCACGCCCGCGGTTCTGGCCACTTCGGGGGCCGGCGCGTCGGGCCGGAACTCCAGCGCGCCCGCGTGGACGCTGAGCAGCGTCAGCCGGTGCGCCAGCACGTCGTGCATCTCGCGGGCGATGGCCTCGCGGGCCAGGCGCTGTGCCTGCTCGGCCCGGAGCGCGGCCTCGTTCTCGGCACGTACGGCGCGCTCACGCAGCGCCAGGACGAGCCGCCGACGGGACCGTACGAGCATGCCCCAGGCGACCGCGAGCAGCGTAAGGAGCGCTCCGAGGATGACCGCGACGAAATGGGTGACCGTCGGGTCGGGCCGCAGATACGCCTGGGCGGTCATCGCCGCGAGAGACAGGGCCGCGACGTAGGCCACGGGCCTGAACGGCCGGTGGACGGCCAGGCTGAAGAGCGCCACGAGGGCGGCGCCGCTCGCCGCCGGTGACACGATCTGCACGAGGTTGAGGCCGACGGCCAGGGCCACCGGCCAGCGCCGCCGCACCCAGAGTGTGCCGCAGGCCGCCAGGCCGCTCAGCAGGTCGGCCATGATGACGAGCTCGCCGTTGCCGGCCTTCTCGGACGCGTCCAGCGAGACCATGCCGATGAAGACGGCGAAGAAGAAGACCATCAGGTCCACGACCCAGTCGCGCACGGTACGCCGGAGCCGGCGCCCGCCCCGTTTCGCGGCGCGCTCGGGGTCGAGGGACCCCGCCATGGCCGAGGGCAGCAGCCAGGGGTATTCCGTACGCGTCATACGGCCAATCTATGCAGGTGGGGGCGGAACGCGCTGCTCGTGAGCGGTGTGCGGCTACCAAAGTCGCGGGTTCATCGACTTTGGGCCTGGCTGGTCGGGGGTCGTAAGGCCCGGGGTGTGCGGGCGGGTGCATGCGCGCTCGCTGTCGCCGTCCGATTACCGCCGGTGCCAAGGGGTGCCGGGCCGGTTTGATCGAGGGCATCCGCAGCACCCACCTGTCGCCCGCCGTCGCGGGCGACCGACCGAAGGAAGCAGCCATGTCTGTATCGAGTTCCGCGCCGGCCGGCAGAACCGCGCTGGTCACCGGCGGCAGCCGGGGCATCGGGGCGGCGGTCGCCCTGCGGCTCGCCCGGGACGGCTTCGACGTCGCGATCACCTATGTCGCGGACGAGGCCGCCGCGCGGGCGGTCGTGGGGAAGATCGAGGCGACCGGGCGGCGCGGCCTCGCGCTGCGCGCCGATTCGGCGGACCCCGCGCAGGCCGTGGGCGTGGTGGAGCGGGCCGTCGACGGTCTCGGCGGGCGGCTCGACATCCTCGTCAACAACGTCGGCATCGGACTGCTCGGCCCCATGGACACCTTCCCGGTGACCGAGGTCGGCCGGCTGCTGGCGGTGAACGTGCAGGGCGTCTTCCTCACCACGCAGGCCGCCACCGCGAGGCTCGTACACGGCGGCCGGATCGTCACCGTCGGCAGCTGTATGACCCAGCGGGTGCCCGGCCCCGGCGGCACGCTCTACGCGACGAGCAAGTCCGCGCTGATCGGGCTGACGAAGGCGGTGGCACGGGAGTTGGGCGAGCGGGGCATCACCGCGAACATCGTCCACCCGGGCCCGACGGACACGGACATGAACCCGGCCGACGGCCCCTACGCGGCGAGTCAGAGCGCGATGACCGCGCTCGGCCGGTACGGGTCCGCCGACGAGGTGGCGTCGATGGTGGCCTTCCTGGCGAGTGACGAGGCGGCGTACGTCACGGGTGCCGAGTTCGCGGTGGACGGCGGGCACGCCGCGTAACGGCGTCGGCGGGCGGTCAGCCGCCCAACTCGCGGTGGCGGGCGGCCAGTCGGGTGGCGCCCTCCTCGGTGAGCGAGCCGAAGAGGCGCAGTCGGGAGATGCCGCCGTCCGGGAAGATGTCGATCCGGACCTGACGGGCCGTCACGGGGCGGTCGAGGACGAAGCGGTGGTTGGTGTCGGGCTGGAGGCGGGTGCGGGGCAGGACCTCGGTCCACTCCCCGTCCCGCGTCCCGGCTCCGGGCTCACCGTCGCGTACGGAAAGGGCCGCCCAGCCCGCCGAGTTGCCCTTCAGATACGCCGTGTCGATCTCGACGGCGCGGATCTCGGACCGCTCGGCCAGCTCGTAGCGGATCCAGTCGTTGCCCCGGTCGCGGCGCCGGCGTGTCTCCCAGCCGTCGTCCATCTGGCGTGAGCGGCCCGGCTGGATGGTGTTGGTGGCGGGTGAGTAGAAGCGGTCGGATGCGTCCTCGACCCGGCCGCCGTTCTCCAGGGCGGCGAGGTCGAACGTACCGAGGGCGGTCAGCCACACCGGGTCGGGCGCGACATCGCCGTACACCCGCAGTCGCGCGATGCCGCCGTCGGGATGCTGGTTCACCCGCAGATGGGTGAAGCGCCGCTCGGCACGGACGGCGAAGCCGTTGGCAGCGTGTCCGCCAACAGCCGTACGGGGCACGAGAGTTGTCCATTTCACGCCGTCGGCCAGCAGCTCGGCCGGGGACGGCGAGCCGGGCAGCGACGTCGCTTCGACGGACACGGCCCGCGGGTAGTTGCCCCGGAAGTGCGCCGTGTCGACGACGATTCCGCGTACGACACCGGGGGCACCGAGCCGTACGAGAGCCCAGTCGTGGTCCTCGTCGGCGGGGTGCGGCCGGTCGGCGGAGGCGCCGCGCCTGCGGCGGGTCTCCCAGCCGTCCATGATCTTGCCCTTGTGCCCGAAGCGCTCCGGATCGAACTCGGCGGGGCCGGGCTTGAGCAGATTCTCACGCTCGGCGAAGAACTCGTCGTTGGCCGCGACGACCCCGGCGCCGAGCCTGCGGTCGGCCAGGTCGACAAGGTGGGTGAAGGGGTGGTCGGCGGAGCGGTAGTCCGCGTACGGATCGCCGCCGCCGTACGGCGCGGCGTCACCGGTGAAGGTGGCCTCGGTGGCCTCGGGCGGCGTCTGGGCAGTGGACGGGGACGGGGTCGAGGTCGGGGGCAACGGGCTTGTGGGCACGGTCAGTTGGTCCTTTCGAGCAGTCGGCCCGAGGGCTCGGCGATGGCTCCGTCGGCGACGATCCGCCGGCCGCGCAGCCAGGTCGACCTGACGACGCCGTACAGCGTCCTGCCCGCGTACGCGGTGACACGGTTGCGGTGCTGGAGCGCGGCGGGGTCCACGGTGAACGAGTCGTCGGGCGCGAGCACCGCGAAGTCGGCGTCACGCCCCGCCTCGATGGCGCCCTTCCTGTCCAGCCCGGCCAGCGCGGCGGGGGCCGCCGACATCCAGCGGGCCACGTCGTCGAGCGAGTGACCGCGCCGGCGGGCCTCGGTCCACACCGCGGGCAGGCCGAGCTGGAGGGAGGAGATGCCGCCCCACGCGGTCGCGAAGTCGGAGGTCTTGAGGTCGGTGGTGGAGGGCGAGTGGTCGGAGACGACGCAGTCGATCGTCCCGTCGGCCAGCCCCTGCCAGAGGGCGTCCTGGTTCGCGGCCTCGCGGATGGGCGGACAGCATTTGAACTCGGTGGCGCCGTCCGGGACTTCCTCGGCGGTGAGGGTGAGGAAGTGCGGGCAGGTCTCGACGGTCAGCCGTACGCCGTCCCGCCTGGCCGCGGCGATCAGCGGCAGCGCGTCGGCGGACGACAGGTGCAGGACATGGACCCGGGCGTCGAGCCCGCGCGCCGCCGCGATCAGCCCCTCTATCGCGGCGATCTCGGCGTCGCGGGGGCGGGAGGCGAGGAAGTCGGCGTACTTCGCGCCGTCACGCTGCGGTGCTGCGGCCAGTTCGCGCGGGTCCTCGGCGTGCACGATGAGCAGCCCGCCGAAGCCGGCGATCTCGGCGAGCGAACGGCCGAGCTGTGCGGCGTCCAGTTCGGGGAACTCCTCGACGCCGGACGGCGACAGGAATGCCTTGAAGCCGAACACCCCCGCTTCGTGGAGCGACTTGAGGTCCTTGACGTTGTCGGGCAGCGCGCCGCCCCAGAAGCCGACGTCGATGTGCGCCTTGCGGCCCGCGACCTCGCGTTTGATCCGGAGGTGGGCCGTCGTGGTGGTCGGCGGCAGGGAGTTGAGCGGCATGTCGATCAGGGTGGTGATGCCGCCGGACGCCGCCGCGCGGGTGGCGGTCCAGAAGCCCTCCCACTCGGCGCGGCCGGGGTCGTTCACATGCACATGGGTGTCGACGAGGCCGGGCAGTACGACGTCGTCGCCGACGTCCTCCACCCGGGCGCCCGGCGGGGGCTCGTCGGGCCACTCGTGGGGGAGCACGGCGGTGATCGTGCCGGCGGCGACGGCGACCGACGCGGGGCGCGTGCCCTCGGGGGTGACGACACGCGTCGAGCGCAGCACCAGGTCCACGTGCCGGTCCGGGCCGGTCATCGGCGCCACCCTCACTTCTCCGTCGGGTCCAGGGGGAATCCAGGAAATTCAACGAACTGTTGAAGGAGTCTTCATGCCCGACCGCCGGTCCGTCAAGGCCACCCCGCCCGCTACGGCGCCCGCTGCACTACACTGAGGTGTTTCCGCAAAGTGAAAATCGAATTTCGCAAGACAGAAGACCGCTCCACCGCCTACGGTACGGACCGATCACTCCAGGTGACGGACGACACCCGGACAGGCACCCTCTGACCGGCGAAGACGTGGATCGGCCCGCTGATCAGGACACCGGTCGCCCGCCTGGGCGCCCGGTAAACTGCTGACTCGCCCCGCCCGTCCCGACGCCCCGAGAGGACCGTTGTTGTGCCGACGTCCAGCGCCGCCAGCGCCACCGACGCTGCCAAGCCCGCCTCCGCGAGCGGCGGCGTCCAGTCCCTGGAGCGCGCCTTCGATCTGCTGGAGCGGATGGCGGACGCGGGGGGCGAGGTCGGCCTGAGCGAGCTGTCGGCCAGCAGCGGTCTGCCCCTGCCGACCATTCACCGGCTGATGCGTACGCTCGTGGCCTGCGGTTACGTACGCCAGCAGGCGAACCGCCGGTACGCGCTCGGCCCGCGTCTCATCCGGCTGGGCGAGTCGGCGTCGCGGCTGCTCGGCACCTGGGCGCGGCCGTATCTGGCGCGGCTGGTCGAGGAGACCGGCGAGACGGCGAACATGGCGCTGCTCGACGGCGACGAGATCGTGTATGTCGCGCAGGTGCCGTCCAAGCACTCGATGCGGATGTTCACCGAGGTCGGCCGGCGCGTGCTCCCCCACTCCACGGGCGTGGGCAAGGCGCTGCTCGCGCACACGTCGGCCGAGGAGGTACGGGCGCTGCTCGCGCGTACGGGTATGCCCGCGGCCACGGAGAAGACGATCACGACGCCCGACGGCTTCCTCGACGCGCTGGAGGCCGTTCGCGCGGCCGGTTACGCGGTGGACGACAACGAGCAGGAGATGGGGGTCCGCTGTCTGGCGGTTCCGGTGCCCAACTCCCCCACTCCGGCGGCGATTTCGATCTCGGGCCCGGCCGGACGCGTCACGGAGACGGCCACCGAGCGGATCGTGCCGATACTCCAGGAAGTGGCGCGGGACCTGTCCGAGGTCCTGGCGAGCACGGCGGCGGCCCACCAGCAGTCCTGAGCCCTCTGCCGCCCGCCCGGAAGCCGAGGATCCACCGGACAGGACCTGGCTGCCGTACGCCCCAATCCCCTGGGGCGTACGGCGCTCAGGCGCCTCTGATCCGGTACCCGATACCTGAAAGACCGGGTGGGCGGCGGCGCTTCATGCGGTCGTGCTGGTCATGCGGGTCGTGCTGATGACACCGGTGGCTCTCAGTGCCCTAACTCTCCGAAGAGGTCTACCGCCTTCCTGACATCCATCAGGGTGGGCGCCAGAGCGCTCACCGAGCCGATCGAACCGACGATCAGCAGCAGCGAGCGGCGCATCCGCCGGATCTCCGGATCGCCTCCCGCCACCATCGCGGCCATCGCGGCAAGTTCTTCCTCCGCGATTCCCCTGTCTCTGAACTCACTCGGATACGCGGCGAGTTCCCGTCTCAGTCGCGCCACGGCGAACCGCAGCCCGGTCAGCCGGGGATCCTCACCCTGCTCTGTCACTCGCGTATGCCCCACGCTCCGCAACAAAGTTCTCCCCCTCGCACGCCATCGTGCTTGTGCCTTCGGCATGATGCCCGCCCCTCCGGCGCCTCCCTGTTGACACGCCTGGCGCCGTGAGACGCCGCACAGTAAACGCCACCCGGGAGGCCTTCCGCCACCGAATGAACAGGATTCAACTTGTTGAAGTGACGTATCGCCAGGTGAGCGCCCGACAACGTTCTGACGCGCCGTCCGACACGGACGGACGGGCCGGGGGCGGCGGAGCGCGAAAGGCCTGGTGAGGTAAGGAGAACCTATGAAAAAGAACGATCACGGAGAGTCGCCGGTCGCGGGGCTGCTGCTCGCGGCAGGCGGGGGCCGGCGGCTGGGCGGCCGGCCGAAGGCGCTGCTGCCGTACCGGGGGCGTCCGCTGGTGGAGCACGCAGTGCGGTCACTGCGGGAGGGCGGCTGCGAGCGGGTGTACGTGGTGCTCGGCGCCGCCGCCGACGAGGTACGGGCCCGCGCCCAGCTGCCGGACTGCGTACTGGTCGACAACCGTCGGTGGGCCGGCGGCATGGGCTCGTCCCTGCGGGCCGGACTCGCCTCGCTGACAGAAGCCGCCACGCACCGCGCGGCGCTGCTGATGCTGGTCGACCAGCCGGGCATCGGTCCGGCGGCCGTGGCACGGGTCCGGGCCGCGTACCGCTCCCCGGGCACTCTCGCCTCGGCCTCCTACGGAGGTGAGCGCGGGCATCCGGTGCTGCTCGGCGCGGACCACTGGGCCGGGATCGCGGCGGGTGCGACGGGCGATCAGGGGGCACGCGGGTATCTGAGAGACCGCGCGCGGGACATCGTTCTCGTCGAGTGCGGGGATGTCGCGGACGCGTACGACATCGACACGGAGGAGGATCTGTCGCACCTTGAGTCCTGAGTGGGGACGGTGGCACTGAGCGCCACGGTCTCTCGCCCCGGAGAATCTCGACATCAACAAACCATTGAACTTCCACCATGAGGAAACTAGTATCCACAGGCCAGAAGCGCCCGACCCCCCGGAAGGCGCCCGTGACCCGGCCCGGAGCCCCGGCACCCAGTGCCCCCACGGTGATCCGGCGGTCGCCGGAGGCCGCCCCTCGAAGGAGTGACAGCTCATGTCCGCACCAGCGCCGTCCCCGCTGGCCGTCGTCGATGCCGACACCCTGCCCCGGCAGGACGAGGTCCTCACCGACGCGGCTCTCGCCTTCGTGGCCGAGCTGCACCGCAGGTTCACCCCCCGCCGTGACGAGCTCCTGATCCGCAGGGGCGAGCGGCGCGCGGAGATCGCCCGTACGTCGACACTGGACTTCCTGCCGGAGACCGCGGCCGTACGGGAGGACGACTCCTGGCGGGTCGCGCCGGCCCCGGCCGCGCTGGACGACCGCCGGGTGGAGATCACCGGGCCCACCGACCGCAAGATGACGGTCAACGCGCTGAACTCCGGCGCGAGGATCTGGCTCGCGGACTTCGAGGACGCCTCGGCTCCCACGTGGGAGAACGTCATCACCGGCCAGCTCAATCTGATGGACGCCTACGCGCGGAAGGTCGACTTCACCGACCCGGTGTCCGGCAAGTCGTACGCGCTGAAGGCCGACGGCGAACTCGCGACGGTGGTCACCCGCCCGCGCGGCTGGCACCTGGACGAGCGCCACCTGCGCCTCGGGGACCGCGCGGTACCCGGCGCGCTGGTCGACTTCGGGCTCTACTTCTTCCACAACGCCCAGCGTCTGATCGAGCTGGGCAAGGGCCCGTACTTCTACCTCCCGAAGACCGAGTCGTACCTCGAAGCGCGGTTGTGGAACGACGTGTTCGTCTTCGCCCAGGAGTACGTGGGGATCCCGCAGGGCACCGTCCGCGCGACCGTACTGATCGAGACCATCACGGCGGCGTACGAGATGGACGAGATCCTGTACGAACTCCGGGACCACGCCTCCGGGTTGAACGCCGGGCGCTGGGACTACCTCTTCTCGATCGTCAAGAACTTCCGTGACGGGGGAGCCAAGTTCGTGCTGCCGGACCGCAACGCGGTCACGATGACGGCGCCGTTCATGCGCGCGTACACCGAACTCCTCGTCCGCACCTGCCACAGGCGCGGCGCCCACGCCATCGGCGGCATGGCGGCCTTCATCCCCTCCCGGCGGGACCCCGAGGTCAACAAGGTCGCCTTCGCCAAGGTCAAGGACGACAAGGACCGCGAGGCGGCGGACGGCTTCGACGGCTCCTGGGTCGCCCACCCCGACCTGGTCCCGATCGCGATGGCCTCCTTCGACGCGGTCCTCGGCGAGCGCCCCCACCAGAAGGACCGCCTGCGCGAGGACGTATCGGTGACCGCGGCCGAGCTGATCGCGATCGACTCCCTCGACGCCAGGCCCACCTACCAGGGTCTGGTGGGCGCGGTCCAGGTCGGCATCCGCTACATCGAGGCGTGGCTCCGGGGCCTCGGCGCGGTCGCCATCTTCAACCTGATGGAGGACGCGGCGACGGCGGAGATCTCCCGCTCCCAGATCTGGCAGTGGATCAACGCGGGAGTGGTCTTCGAGAACGGTGAGACGGCCACCGCCGAGCTGGCCCGCGAGATCGCCTCGGCCGAACTGGCCGCGATCCGCGCGGAGATCGGCGAGGAGGCGTTCACCAGGGGCAAGTGGCAGCAGGCCCACGACCTGCTGCTGACGGTGGCGCTGGACGAGACGTACGAGGACTTCCTGACCCTGCCGGCGTACGAACAACTGCGGGGCTGAGCCGCGTCTTCACGACACCTTCACGGGGTATCGCCCCCCGCCATCACTCACTGGGGGGACGCATGAAGCGGTGGGCGAACGAAGGCCCGAACGGCCCGCGCCCGATGACACCGGCCCTGCGGGTGGAGATCAGATCGGATCTCAACCACGCGCGGGGGCGGATGATCTACGGGGTCGTACTGGCCGCCCTGGGTGTCGGGGTGAACATCTGGACGTTCACGAACGGCATCGGCCAGATCGCGGTCCTCGTCGGCGGCCTCGCCCTCGGCCCCCTGGTGTTCCTGGGCGGCTACGTCTCGGACCTGCGGATACGGCGGTATCTGCGCAAGCACGATGTGTCGATCGACGCGTGAAGGACCGGCGTTCCTGATCTCACTTGGTGCCCGCCTTCCACGCGGCGGCGGGGAACGCACACCTCGCCCTCGCGTGCTCGGCGGGCAGCAGGCGGACCTGGGAGGCGGGGACCTTGAAGGCCGCTTCGGTGTCCTCGTTCCACAGGGCCGCCTCTCCCCCGGTGACACCGAACGACAGAAGAGGGCGGGCCGGGTCGAGTTCGCCGTCCTGGACGTTCAACTCGGCCTTGGGGACGGTCGGTTCGACGCAGGTCCAGGCCGGTTCGACGCCGAAGTAGGACGGTGGGCGCGTCCGCTGCGCCGCCGCCGACTTCACCTCGTCGACCGCCGCGCCGGCCGACTCCAGTGCCAGCAGGCTCACCTGAGCGGCCACCAGGAGTTGCGCGGCCACGTACAGCGGGGCGTTCAACTGCTCGCCGGGACGCAGATAGGTGGCGTGGACGTGCTTGGCCATCCCCCAGAGGGCCGGCACGACCAACGCCACGCTCAGGAAGCTCAGCAGCTTCAGCGCGGAGGCGGTCTGCCAGATGCCGGGGACGTCCAAGTCCCCCCGCTTCAGGCCCAGTTCCGTCGCGTAGATCGCGTGCAGCAGCGATCCTGAAGCCACGGTGAACGACGCGACGAGCGTGAGCGTCACCGGCGCCGCCCAGGCCAGCCACTCGCCCCAGGTCCACTGGCGCACCAGCAGCCAGATGCCGGTGATGGTGACCAGCACCGCCGCGAAAGTCAGCATCTGCAACGGGGTCCAGCCTTCGCCGCCCGGTCCGATGGGGGCGAGTGCGAGCACGAGAAGGAAGCCCGACGCCAGAAAGGTGGCGAAGACACCGAGCGCGCGTCCGCCGGACTGGAACATCAGGCTGCCGACGCGCGCGGCCACCACGAAGCACACGGCGGCGAACACCACCCACAGCCAGGTGCGGAAGCCCGACTGCTGCCTCGCGACCACCGCGCAGAACGCCATCACCGCCAGCCAGGCGAAGAGCCTGTACGTCCAGCGCTGCCGGTCCTCCTCGCGGCGCGGCACGATGTGGGCGCGCTCCTTGCCGTGCAGCGCGCGTACGTCGGAGCCGGTGCCCGCGGGGGCGCCGCCGCCCGGCAGGGTCATCCGGGACAGCCGTCTGGCCTCCGAAGCCGTACCGGTGACGAGCATGCCGGTGTCGTAGCGCCCTCGGCGTTCCCTGTACCGGGCGCGCGCCAGGGTCAGCCGCCGGCGGAGCCGCCCGGGGACGGTGAGCGGGCGGGGCGCCGGACCGGGTGCGGGGCGATGGGCGACCGTGTGGACCAGCCACTCGGTCAGCTGCTCGCGGTCCCGCTCGACCAGTTCGCAACGGCGTACGTGCATCTCCAGCCGCGCGGCCTTCGCCAGCCGCTCCACGCGCCAGGCCGCCGCGCGCTCGGTCCTGCGGTTGCGCGCACCGAACAGCCGGACCTCCACGACATAGAGCCGCGAGCCCGGCACCGGGCGCAGTACGCCGGCGGATATCCCCTCGCCCCGTACGGAACTGTCGACCAGGGGCCACCCCCGTTGCTCGAACTCCCGCTCCGCCTGGTCCCAGTCACGCTGCCGCCCTCTGACCTCGACCAGGGCCAGCACCCGTTGGTCGTACCGCACACCCTGCACCCGAATCCCCCGATGAGTTCTGGTCGGCGGTGAGGTCTACCCCACATGGACACCCCTACCGATACACGATTTCCCGACCACGGACCCGCCTGTCGCAGCATTGCCGGGCTGCTCAATGGAATTGACGAGAAGCATCTCGCGTCGCCCACGCCCTGCCCGGAGTACAGCGTGCGTGAACTGCTCGCGCATCTGGTCGGGCTGACCCTCGCCTTCCGGGACGCCGGGAAGAAGGAGCTGGGGGTGACGACCGACTCGTCGCCGAGCAAGGCGCTGCCCCAACTGCCGGACGGCTGGCGGGGCGCGCTCCTCACGCAGCTGGACGGGCTCGTCGAGGTCTGGCGGTCGCCCGGCGCCTGGCAGGGCTTCACCCGGGCCGGCGGGGTGGATCTGCCGGGCGAGGTCGCGGGGATCGTCGCGCTGAACGAGCTGGTGGTGCACGGCTGGGACCTGGCGCGCAGCACCGGCCAGGCGTACGAGGTCGACCGGGCGAGCCTGGAGGCGACGCTCTCCTTCCTCGAACCGGCGGCAGCGAGCGCGGAGTCGGGCGACGGGCCCGAGGGCCTGTTCGGCCCTCCGGTGCGCCTCCCGGACGGCGCGCCGCTGCTCGACCGGGTGATCGGCCTGAGCGGCCGCCGACCGGACTGGCGGCCGGGTCTGTAGGACGGGGACCGGTCCGGGGTGGGCGCGGCGCCGGGGAGCGCGCCCACCCCGGGTGTCCTAGGCCGTGCGCAGCAGCGCCCGTGCCTCCTCGCGGAAGCGGGCGTCCGCGCCTGACGGGTCCTGGGAGAGGCCGGGGATGAAGACGTGTGCGTCCCGTTCCGCCAGACTCGTCAGGCGGCTGAGCTGACTCTCCGTCAGGTTCCCTGCTCCGACGGCCCGCAGGACCTCCAGTGCCGTGTACGGGTCGGAGTTGGTCTCGGCGGATGTCAGTGCCGCGTCCGCGAGCCGGGTGAGGTCCTGGTTCGCCGGGTCGACGGCGAGGAGAGCGAGTGCCGCCGCCGCGGCGTGGTCGCGGTGGGCGAGTTTGCGTTCCAGGAGTGGGGCGAGCGGGCGGCCCTGCTCGCCGAGCTCGCCCGCGGCCCGTGCCGCGCGGATGTTCTGCCAGCGCGTCCAGTCGCCGTCGGCCTCCTCCAGTACTCCGGCGATGATCGGCAGGGCTTCGTCGGCGCTGCCCGTGAGCCGCCACAGCGCGCGGGCGATCTCCGTGTCGGCGTCGAGGCGGGGGGTGTTGCGCTTCTGCTCCGGGGAGCCGGACGCGGAACCGGACTCGGGGCCGGACTCGGGGCCGGACGGCTTGCGGGCCGCGTCGCTCAGCGCGGCGCGCAGGTACGGCAGCAGTGCCGGTGCCTGCGAACTGTCCAGCTCCGCCGTGCGTTTCGCCGCCTCGGCCACATCCCGCCCGCCGGCGACCAGGGCCTCGGTGACGGCCCCCACCAGCGGCTCCGGCTCCCCGGTGAGACGGAGCAGCGCCGAGCCCAGTTCGATCGGGCTCTGCTCGGTGAGGTCCGCCGCACGCAGCGCCGCGGCGACACGGTCCCGTTCCTCCGGTGGGCAGACAGTCGGCAGGGCGCGCAGGGCGACGAACGGATACCGGTCCAGCGCGGCGAGCAGCTCAGGCACGGCCGGTGCCGCGCGGCGCCCCCAGCCGGCCAGGACCAGGCCGAGGTGGATCGACTGGTTCCACGGGATGTCGCTGTCCGCCAGCCAGGCCCGGATCGCGTCCAGCAGCTCCGGTACGTACGGGAACGCGCCCGGGGCACCCTCATGACCCGCCGCCTCCCAGCCTCCGGCGTACGCCTTCGCCGCCCCGTCCAGCGCCGTCGGACGGTTCGGAAGGTCCGCGGCCAGCAGCGGGGCCGCCTGCTCGGGGACCGTCGCGACCAGTACCGCCAGCGCCCGGTCGGCCAGTTCGCCACCCGCCGTGGCGATGGCCATGAGCGCGGGGACGGCGGGCGCCGCGTCGCGGCCGAGGTGCTTGACGAGATACAGCGCGTCACCCGCCGACGACGGGTCGTCCAGGAGCGCGGTCAACGGCCCGGCGAGGCGGGCCGACGCGGCACGCGAGACCTCGCAGGCGTGCTCGGCCGCCGCCACGGCCTCCTTGCGCGCGTCCGCGTCCGGGTGCCGCAGCCCGGCGTCGACCAGTGTGAACGCCGCCTCCCGCGCCTCGTCCGTGTCCCGGTCGAGCAGCACCTCGGCCACATACCGCAGCGGCTCCGCCTGCTCCTGGACGAACCGGCTCGCGACCAGTGGCGCGGCGGGCAGCAGAGCGATGAACGCCTCGTGATGGGCACCGGTCCACGGCAGGTCCGCGTCCACGCTCGCCAGCAGCGCGGCCAGCCGCACCGGCGCGGCCTCCACCGCCTCCCCGGCGTCCCCGCCGATGCCGAGCACGGCCCGCTCGAACTCCCCCGCGCCCGCCGGATCGAGCCATACCGCCCCGGCCAGCGCCTCCGCCCGTACCAGCGGTTCCAGCTCCTCCTCCCAGCACCGCCGCAGCACCGGAAGCACCTGCTCCGTCGCGCCCGAGCGGGCCGCCGCCCAGACCGCCGCCTGTCGTACGGAGCTGTCGGGCGACTCGACCAGCGGGAGTATCAGGGGCAGTTGGGCGGTCACGGCCACCCGGCACGCGCCGGGCGTCTCACTCCGCTCGTCCTCGCTCTCGGCGATATGGCCGATCAGCGGAAGCACATCGCCCGGCCGGACACCGGCGGCGGCGAGCCGGGCGAGATACGGCACCGCATAGGGCGTGGCCTCGTACACCGAGCCCTGGTGGACGATGTTTCCGTAGAGCTCGTACAGCGCCTCCTCCGCCTCCTCGGCGTCGTCGCTCGCCAACGCCCGTAGCTGGTCGGGGACATCGTCGGCGCCTCCGTAGGCGTGCTCCCGTTCCGCCCAGGGCTGTGCGTCGAGATCGGCGAAAATCTGTGCGAGATCCATGAAGCGAATCCTGGCACGAGCCTCTGACAACGCGGCCCGGCCCGGCTCCACATGGGACCGCGCACGCGTGGGCCGCGACCGGGCTGTTGACTGGGACCGTCACCTGCGCCGGGCCGACCCCCCGGTCCGTGAGGAAAGGCCGCCGCCCCATGCCGTACGCGCTCCGCCGCCCGCTGCTCGCACTCCTGCTGGCACTCGCCACCCTGTGCGCGGCCTGCACGGCCGCCGCGCGGGAGGACACACCGGCGGCGCTGGACGACCCGGCGAAGAAGGAGATCGCGATGCGGCTGGTCTCCAGCGCCGAGAACGCCTCGCTCGACTGGAAGGCGCAGTACCGCTACATCGAGGACATCGGCGACGGCCGCGGCTACACCGCGGGCATCATCGGCTTCTGCACCGGCTGCGGCGATCTCCTCAAGGTGGTCGAGCGTTACGTCGCGGCCCGGCCGGACGGCAACGTGCTGGGCCCCTTCCTCCCGGCACTCCGCGCGGTCCGGGGCGGCGACTCGCACGACGGGCTCGGCCCCGCGTTCACCAGAGCCTGGCAGCGGGCCGCCGCCGACGATCCGGCGTTCAGGAAGGCACAGGACGACGAGCGCGACCGGGGCTACTTCGACCCGGCCGTCGACACGGCGAAGGCCGACGGGCTCGGCGCGCTGGGGCAGTTCATCTACTACGACGCGTACGTGATGCACGGCTCCGGCGACGCACGGGGCTCCACCGGCTTCCGCACGATCCGCGAACAGGCCCTGAAGGAGGCCGAGTCACCGGCGAAGGGCGGTGACGAGGCCGCTTACCTGGACGCGTTCCTCGACGCCCGCGTCGCCGCGATGCGCCGCGAGCCGGCGCACGCGGACACCAGCCGGGTCGACACGGCGCAGCGCGTTTTCCTCTACGCGGGCAATCTGGACCTTGAACCGCCCCTCAAGTGGAAGGTGTACGGCGACACTTACCGCATCGCCGGGAGCTGAGGGGGCGGGGCGCGAGAGCGGCACTACCCTGCCCGTATGGCACTTGAATGGGAACAGGTAGTGGTGGACTCGGCCGACCCGGCGGCGCTGGCCCGGTGGTGGGCCGATGTCCTCGGGTGGGTCGTGGTCAATGACGAGGACGGCGAGTACGAGATCCGGCCCGCCCCGGATCGTATGCCAGGGCTGCTGTTCCTGGCCGTACCGGAGAAGAAGACCGTGAAGAACCGGCTCCATCTCGATTTCCGCCCCACCGACCACGAGGCCGAGGTTCAGCGGTTCCTGTCCGCCGGCGCGCGCCGCGTCGACGTGGGTCAGGGTGACGACGCCACCTGGGTCACCCTCGGGGACCCCGAGGGGAACGAGTTCTGCATCCTCCGGTCACGGGGAGTCCCCAGCGGCCAAACCGCCGCCTCGGACTGATCAGCCGGTGTGGAGGATCCGGGACCCGTGGCCGTCCGAGGATCCCGTCGGCCTCGTTGACGTCGGAAACGGCCAACTCAAGCCCGGCGAGCAGGTGTTGGCCCGCCTCGACCCATCCGGGCCGGGTCAGCGGAACGAGAGCGCCGATCCGGACGGCTGATTCGTCAGCCCCCTCCGTCGCAGGTGGCGGGGGTGGCGAGGGTGGCGTACTCATGCGTTGGCGTCTCCCGACCGACGGTTCACGGGCAGTGCGGCAGCAGTATGCCCACGGCGACGCTCCCCGCGCATCGGAGATTTCTTTGACCGGGCCATGGGTGTACCTCGCCGCCAACCTTCGGTAGGAAAGCTTCCTAACAGAACACCGAAGCGATCGACTCCCCCCATGGAGGTCCGGTGCCAACCCCCCACACACGCACCCGCACGTTCGGAATGGTCCCCCGCGTCCTGCTCGGACTCGTCCTGGTCGCGGGGCCGGTGACGGCCGTCGCCCACGCCGTGCCCGGTGCCGACAGGGCCGACGTCACGGCGGCGGCCGTCGCCGCTCCCGGTCTGGACGACCCGGCGAAGAAGGAGATCGCCATGCAACTGGTCTCCAGCGCCGAGAACTCCTCGCTCGACTGGAAGGGCCAGTACGGCTACATCGAGGACATCGGCGACGGCCGCGGCTACACCGCCGGCATCATCGGCTTCTGCTCCGGCACCAGCGACATGCTGGACCTGGTCGAGCTCTACACCGAGCGCGAGCCGGACAACCCGCTCGCCTCCTACCTTCCCGCCCTGCGCGCCGTCGACGGTACGGACTCCCACGAAGGGCTCGACCCGGGTTACCCGGACGCCTGGAAGCAGGCGGCCCAGGACCCGGCGTTCCAGACCGCGCAGAACGACGAGCGCGACCGCGTCTACTTCAACCCGGCGGTCAACCGCGGTAAGGAGGACGGCGTCGGCACGCTCGGGCAGTTCATCTACTACGACGCGATCGTCATGCACGGCGACGGCAACTCCGACGTCAGCTTCAGCGGTATCCGCCAACGCGCGCTGGACCAGGCCCGGCCTCCGTCGGAGGGTGGCGACGAGACCGCGTATCTGAACGCCTTCCTCGACGCCCGGGTCTGGGCGATGAAGCAGGAGGAGGCGCACGAGGACACCAGCCGGGTGGACACCGCGCAGCGGGTGTTCCTCGACGCGGGCAATCTCAGTCTGGACCCGCCGCTCGACTGGAAGGTGTACGGGGAGGACTTCCACATCGGCTGATCCCCCCGGGGCGGAGGCCCCTGAAGTCGGTGCCGGGGCGGCGCACTTGGCTGCCCCGGCACCGATCCGCCCTCAGTGAACCGTCAGTGAGCAGTCAGTGAGCCGTCAGTGAAGTCTCGCCGGAGCCGGTACGGGCGCTCCCCTTCCCGCCCCAGTGGTTGAACGCCAGATTCAGCACGATCGCCACCACACACCCCGTACTGATCCCGGAGTCCAGCACCACCAACAGGTCCTCAGGGAACGCGTGGTAGAAGCCCGGCGCCGCTATCGGTATCAGTCCGATCCCGACGGCGGCGGCCACTATCAGCGCGTTCTCGCCCTTCTCCAGCGCGGCGCCCGCCAGCGTCTGAATACCGCTCGCCGCGACCGAGCCGAAGAGCACGATGCCCGCGCCGCCGAGAACCGGCAGCGGGACGAGCGCGATCACCGAGGCGAGCACCGGGCACAGGCCGAGCAGAACGAGGATGCCGCCACCGGCAGCGACCACGAAGCGGCTGCGGACCTTGGTCATGGCGACAAGACCGATGTTCTGCGCGAAGGCGCTGCACATGAAGCCGTTGAAGAGCGGGCTGACGGCGCTGCCGAGCGTGTCGGCCCGCAGCCCGCCCTTGATGATCCGCTCGTCCGCCGGCCGGTCCACGATCTTGCCGAGCGCCAGCATGTCGGCGGTGGACTCCGTCATACAGACGAGCATCACGATGCACATGGAGACGATCGCCGCGATCTCGAACTGCGGCGCGCCGAAGTGGAACGGCGTCGGGAAGCCGACCAGTCCCGCGTCCTTGATCGCGTCGAAGTCGGTCATGTTCAGCGGAATCGCCACGACGGTGCCGACGACCAGACCGAGCAGGATGGCGATCTGCTGGAGGAAGCCGCGCAGCACTTTCCGCAGGACCAGCACGATCAGCAGGGTGAGGCCGGCCATTCCTATGTTCTTCATGGAGCCGTAGCCGTCGGCTGTGGCATCGCCGCCCTGCGACCAGTTGAAGGCCACCGGGAGCAGCGAGACGCCGATCAGGGTGATGACGGTGCCGGTGACCACGGGTGGGAAGAACCGCACCAGTTTGGAGAAGTACGGTGTGAGGACGAACCCGAGCACGCCGGCGACGATGATCGCACCGAAGATGACGGTGATGCCCTCGGCGCCGCGCTCCCGCCCGATGGCGATCATCGGCGTGACACCGGCGAACGAGACGCCGTTGACGAACGGCAGCCGCGCACCGACCTTCCAGAAGCCGAGGGTCTGGAGCAGCGTGGCCAGGCCGGCTGTGAAGAGGCTGGCGCCCATGAGGAACGCGGTGTCCCGGGCGTTCAGCCCCACGGCCGGCCCGACGATCATCGGCGGCGCCACCACGCCCGCGTACATCGCGGCCACGTGCTGAAGGCCGCTG
The DNA here is from genome assembly GCF_036248275.1 of Streptomyces sp. NBC_01716. Classification (NCBI taxonomy): domain Bacteria; kingdom Bacillati; phylum Actinomycetota; class Actinomycetes; order Kitasatosporales; family Streptomycetaceae; genus Streptomyces; species Streptomyces sp. NBC_01716. The sequence goes on from NZ_CP109181.1 coordinate 1,646,361, forward strand.
GTGAACGTCTTGAAGGGCGGGAGGGTCTCGTCAACCGGATGCCCGCGGTCCTGGCCGGACATCTCGTCGGGGGCGGGTACGTCTTCGCGAAGCCTGGGCCTGGCTGCCACGGGGGTTTCCTCCGGTCGGTTACGCGTCGGCGGCGACGCGGGTGTCAGGGAGGTGCTGGGGGAAGTGGGGTCACGCGAGTGATCCGCGACGTAACGGGGCTGTGTTACGTACACGAGTCACCGCCCCGGGTGGTGGCGCACCGTCGTGCGGTACGCCACCACCCGGACGCGGCTGCCAGGAACCCCGCTCGGGTCCCGTGGCCGCCGGTCGAGGGCCGTCCCCCTCGACCGGACGTCCGGAAAGTCCGGCCGGGCTTCGTCAGCCCGCCGCCGCGATGCTCGCGAGGCGCCGTGCCTCGGTACGCGTCGAGCGGGCGACGGCGTCCTCGTCCACCGTGGTCAGGTGGTTGTCCTCGACGACGGTCCTGCCGTTCACGAGGGAGAGGGTGACGGGCGCGGCGGCGCCGAAGACCAGGGCGACGACGGGGTCCGCGATGGCGGAGTGGGCCAGGGTGTCCAGCTTCCACAGCACCAGGTCGGCGAGCTTCCCGGTCTCGATAGAGCCGAACTGGTCGGCGCGGCCGAGGACTTGGGCGCCACCGTAGGTGCCGAGCCGCAGTGCCTGACGGGCGTTCAGGGCGGACTCGCGGTGGGCGCCGAGGCGGTTGATGAGCAGTGCGTTGCGCAACTCGGTGTGCAGTTCGCCCGATTCGTTGGACGCGGTGCCGTCCACGCCGAGGCCGACGGGGACGCCCGCCTTCAGCATGTCGGGTACGCGCGCGATACCGGCCGCCAGACGGGCGTTGGAGGACGGGCAGTGGGCGACGCCCGTGCCGGTGCGGGCGAAGGCGGCGATGTCGGAGTCGTTCATATGGACGCAGTGGGCCATCCATACGTCGGCCCCGAGCCAGCCCGTCGACTCGAAGTAGTCGGTCGGGCCCATCCCGAACAGTTCCTTGCAGAACTGCTCCTCCTCGACCGTCTCGCTGCCGTGCGTGTGCAGCCGTACGCCCCTGCGGCGCGCCAACTCGGCTCCCTGACACATCAGTTCGGTGGAGACGGAGAACGGCGAGCAGGGTGCGACGGCGATCTGTGTCATCGCGTCGAACGAGGCGTCGTGGTAGCGGTCGACGGTCGCCTCGGTGGCGGCGAGCGCGTCGTCCAGGGACTCGACGGCGAAGTCCGGCGGCAGTCCGCCGTCCGACCGGCCCCGGTCCATGGAGCCGCGGGCGAGGGTGAACCGTACGCCGGTCTCGGCCGCGGCCCCGATGATGGCGCCGGTGAGATCCCCGGAGCCGCGCGGGTACACGTAGTGGTGGTCCATCGCGGTGGTGACTCCGCCGCGCGCCATCATCGCGAGCGAGCCCTGGGCGGCGGCGCGCACCATCGGCTCGTCGATGCGCGCCCAGGTCGGATAGAGCGCCACGAGCCAGTCGAACAGGTTGTGGTCGGTGGCCAGGCCCCTGGTGATCCACTGGTAGAAGTGGTGGTGGGTGTTGACCAGTCCGGGGGTGAGCAGATGGCCGGTGGCGTCGACACGCCGTACGACGTTCTCCAGGCCGGCGGGCGCGCTGCCGGCGCCCACGGATTCGATGAGGTTGTCCGCGACGACGACGTGACCGGACGCGTACTCAGTGTCGTTCGCGTCCACGGTCGCGATGGCACAGTTCTCGATGACGATGCGCGAATCCGCCATGGCGGGTTCTCCTTCTTCCCGTTGAATGGACGGATCCGGGCTAGAGATTGGTCATGTCGAGCGGGATCCGCGCTTCGACGCCGTCGCGCAGCACGGTCGCCTCGATGAGGCCGTAGGGGCGGTCGGCGGCGAAGTAGACGGCTCCGTCGGGGGTTTCGTTCTTCAGGCCGAACGGTTCGAGGTCGACCAGGAAGTGGTGGTTGTTGGGGAGGGAGAAACGGATCTCGTCGATCTCGCCGCGGGATTCGATGATCCGCGAGCCCATTTGGTAGAGCGTCTGCTGGAGGGAGAGGGAGTACGTCCCCGCGAAGGCCTGGAGCAGATGCGTGCGCGCCTGGTCGTAGGAGTTCTCCCAGTCGGGCATCGGCTCGGCGTCGTCGGTCCAGTTGTAGCGCCACCTCGCGGAGACGTCGGTGGCGAGTATGCGGTCGTACGCCTCGCGGAGCGTCGTGTACTTGTCCTTGACGTAGCCCCAGAACTCGGAGTCGGTCGAGTTCAGCACCGTCAGATCCTTGAGGCCGGAGATGATCTCCCACTCCGAGCCGTCGTAGGTGATCTGCGCGACGCGGGTCTCCTGGCCCTTGCGGACGAAGGAGTGTCCGGCTTCTTCGGGGCCGATGCGCTCCCAGGCGTACTCCTCGATCCGGATACGCGCCCGGTGGATCGGGTCCTGGCTGGTGACGAAGTGCCGGGCGAGATGGATGCCGAACTGCTCGGCGGACTCGATGCCGTGCTCCTTGGCGAACGCGTACACCGTGTTCTTGGTGGTGTCGGTCGGCAGGACGCTGGCGTTGGAGCCGGAGTAGTGGACTTCCTCCATGTCGCCGGAGAGGGCGACCGAGACGTTCAGATCCTTGATGTGGTGGGTGTCGCCGTCGCGCGCGATCTTGACGACGCGGTTCTCCGCTTTGCCGTACTGGTTCTGGCCGAGAATGGTCGGCATCTGCTAGCTCCCTCGGTATACGGAGTAGCCGAACGGGTTGAGCAGCAGCGGTACATGGAAGTGTTCGCCCGGAGTGACGGCGAAGGTGATCGCCACCTCCGGGAAGAACGCACCGCTGTCCCGTGGCGCGGGGGCGTCCTGCTGTGCCTCGGCTCGCTTCTGGCTGTGGAGGTACGCCTCGGTCTCGAAGTCGAGACGTACGTGGGTCGTTCCTTCCGGCAGCGCCGGCAGGTCTCTGCACCGCCCGTCCGCGTCGGTCGCCGACCGGCCCAGCACCACCCACGGCTCGCGGCTGCCGCCGCGGGCGGAGAGCGAGACGGCTACGGACGCGGCGGGGCGGCCGACACTGGTGTCCAGGATGTGCGTGGACACCGATGCGGTGGTCTGGGTGCTCAAGGGGTCACTCTCCTGCGTGTACGAGGCGGGTCAGCCGGATACGGTTGATCTTGCCCAGCTCGGTGCGGACGACGGCCCGCTCCTGCTCGGGCGTGTTGCCGATCCGTACGCGGACCGCGTCCCGCATCTGCTCACCGGTCCGGCCGGTGGCGCAGATCAGGAAGACGTGTCCGAACCTTTCCTGGTAGGCCAGGTTCAGTTCGAGCAGTTCCGCCTTGAGCGCGTCGGACGCCCCCGCCATGCCCCGCTGTTCGCGGGCCGAGGTCGGGTCGCCCGGCTTCGGACGGCCGATGGGCGGGTGCCCGGCCATCGCCTCCGCCAGATCGCCGGCGGTCAGGCCGGCCGTGGCGGTGTCACCGGCGCTCAGGAGAGCGTCTGCTGTGGCGTACGGACGGTGGGCGAGCAGCTCGCTCCCCCACGCCGTACTGGCGCACACCTCGTGCAGTGCGGCGCGTGCCGCGCTGTCGGAGGAGGTGTTGAACCGGGTGAGGCCCGGTGGCGGGTCGGTCGTCACGGGAGCCTCCGTGGCTGTGCTTGACGGGCTGCGGGACAGCTAACGCCCTCACGAACATCACGTCAACACTTTGTTGAATTTTTCAGCCCGCCCCCGACCGACTCCGACCGGCTCGGCCAGCTCGTCTCCGACCGGTTCAGCTCGTCTCCGACCGGTTGAGATAGTTGTAAACGGTGAACCGGCTGACTCCGAGAGCACCTGCGACGGTCTCCACCCCGTGCCGTACGGAGAACGCCCCGCGCGCCTCCAGCGAGCGCACCACGGACTGCTTGGTCCTGCGGTCGAGTTCCGACAGCGGCATGCCGTGCCGGCGCTCCAGCGCGACGAGGATGTGGTCGAGCGACTCGGAGAGCTGCGGCAGGCGTACGGCGACGACGGCCTCGCCCTCCCAGCTCAGGACGACGTCGTCGGGCCTGGCCAGGTCGGGCCGTACGGTCTCCGCACCCATGGCGTCGATGAGCGGCTTCACTGCGGCGAGGAGCGGATGGCCGGTGAGACCTGACTGCTCGGTCACTTCCCGTCCTCCGCGATCACGTTCACCTGGAGCGACACACGGGTGGCGCCGGCCTCCAGGGAGCGGCGGAGCAGGGTGTCGACGGCCGCGATGACTACGTCGGCGCCGCCCTCGGCGGTGTTGCCGAACGGCCCGACGTCCACGGAGTCCAAGTCGGCCCCCTGGATTACCTCACGGGCCACCACGGCGTGGCCGGGGGGTTCATCCAGGTCGAACGGCTCGGTCGTGAATTCCACTCTCAGTCGCACCGCGCCCCCTAGAAATCGCCGTCGCTCCGACCCGACCCTAACGGTCGCCCCGCCATGACGACTCGGCGCGCGACGTCTCCGCAGGTCAGCGTGTGGGACGTCCCAGGATGCCGCCACTTCCGCTTCAATTGTGGCGGAACACCGCGCCGGTCCCGCAGACTCGTCCGACCAGCCGCACCCGCTCTCAAGGAGACGACTCTGAGGAAGAACACATCGCGGTGGCTGCTGCCGGCCATCGTTTCCTTGCTGGCCGTGCCCTTGTCGAGCGGCTGCGCCATCAACAAAGGCACGGCACTCGCCGCGGATTTCGAGAAGGACTGGGCGGGCACGGCGGACGTGGTGAGAATCCACACCACCAAGAACAACACACTGCCCTTCGCCGGGTCGTCGACCGGGGTGCTGGTTCTGGCGGAGGGCACGTCGGCCGACCGCGTGTCCGAACGGGCCGACGAGCTGGGGGACTACGTCGCCCGGCACAAGAAGATCACCGGCCGGATCACTGCGGACGGCATCACGTTCACCGTCTTCGCGGACAAGGGACGCACCCGTGAAGTGCTGGCCCTCTGGCGGTCGTTGACGGTCGACGATCACGTGGTGAACGGCGACATCAACGACGCGTCCCGGAAGGCCACCAAACGCTGGCGGTCCGAGTTCACCGCGGCCGATGCCACCGGTGCGATGACGGTGTTCAAGGACATGGTCTCCGACGGAGGGCGGTACCGGCCGCTGTCGGGCGTGGCGTCCTTGAAGGTGAGCACGGGGCGAGATGTGCTGCCGGGGCTTTCCGTCGAGACCGGCTTCGACGGCAGCCTCCCGACCGAGGCGATCGCCGCGTACGAGGCGGTGACCGCTCGGCACGAGGTTGTCGGAGCGGGCCTTTACCCCGATCGTCTGTCCATCGTCGTGGCGGAGGGGGCGGACCTGGCCGATGCAGATGAAGTCGCCAGGAGCGCGGCGCCGGGTCTCGGTGCCGCCGTAGAGGTCAGGAGCAAGGGCGGTGGCTGATCGCCGACCGGACGGATCCATCCCGGGGCGCCCCTTCGTAGCGACCGTTGGGACACAGACACACGAGAAGGAGCCCATCGGGTGACCAGTACTCTGAAGCTGCGAGCGCGGCGGCGGCTGCGGACGACTCCCGGCGGGCAGTTCGACTGCGAGATCAGCTTCTCCGACGGACCGGGAACCGTCCAGACGGTCGCCTACGGGGAACGGGAACTGCCGCCGGGCGGCATACCCGCCTACCTCGCGGCCCGCAAGGACGGCGTCCGCTCCTTCGTCCTGTGGGCGGATGAGCACCGGCAGGCGCGGGTCGCCCGCGTCGTCACCCTCACCGCGGGCCGGCGGGCACAGTTCGAGGTGCTCGGCCCGCAGGGCGAATCACTCGGCAGGCTCACGCGCGACAAGGCGTTCAGCCGGGGCATCCGCACACGCTGGACGGTGAGCCGCCCCGGCGCCCCCGACGCCGTGGGATACAAGGGCCGGCTCTTCTGGTGGTGCGTGTGGTGGCTCTGCACTCCCATGCTGCCGTTCGCCTTCATCGCCGCGCTGTTCAACGGTGGCATCGGCGGCGACTTCCCACGAAGCCCCCGCCGCATCAAGTGGCGCGCCGGCGGACGGATACCGCTGGAGTTCAAGTCGTTCGGCGACACGGTGCGGGTGAACGCACCCGACCTGGACTGGCGGCTCGCAGCGGCCCTCGCGGCCCTGATCCCGTCGTTCGACGGCTGGATCGGGTACGCGTGGGACAGCAGGACGGACTGATCCGCGCGGACGATGTGCCCGTCACACGCGGTCCGGCAGTCCTCACCCGGCTCCCGCCGGAGACAGGCCGGACCGCCCCCGCGGGGGCGACTCCGCCGCCGCATCGATCTCCGGGTGACCGTGTTCACCCAGGACTCGCTCGGCCGCCTTGTCGAGCGTGGTCAGCACCCACTGCTCGAAATCGATGCCCGCCCGCGCCGCGGCCTCGTGCCACCACGTGACATGAGCGTGAGGGACGGCGAGCCGTTCCTTGGCCTCGGTCCGCTTCTCGCGTCCCGCCTCGCCTTCGCGCGAGGCGCGCAGGGCGGTGCGGAGCTGCTTGGTGGACCACTTCATCTGCTCAGCACGATCGAGCCACGCCTCCTGATCGTCGACAGGGAGCGAGGTCAATTCGGCGTGGTGCTGGAAACTCAGTGCCGCCCGCCGGCGGTTGAACTCGAATCGCCGTGAGACCCAGGCGTAGTTCCGGAGCGTCTGGTATCGCAGGCCCACGGCACGGATTCCTCGTTGATACCGGTCCGTGTAGTGGTCTTTCCCGTACACGAGCCAGTCGCCGAGCCACCATGAGGATGAATCCAGGATTCCGGACAATTGGCGCCCGGCGTGCTCCCAGTCTTCGAAGGTCATCCCGGCCGGTATGCGCAGACCGATCTTTGTGGTCAGCAGCCGGCCTCGGTCGGGCCCGTCGCCCATCGCCCTTCGCTCCCGTGGCATTGTCCGCGGGTTCGTACGGAGCGTTGCCGCCTCGGCGTTCCTGGGGTTCGTCATCTGATTCGTCACCACGCGAATGCGTTCATCAACGGCCCGCCCCGTTCACCGAAATCCGCTGTTTCCACCCGTACAACGGGCACGGTAGCCCGGCCCGGTCACGGAGTGTGCCGGTCGTTCGGCCCACAGCCGGGCGAATTCCTCGTCGCGGGTGGTGAATTCGGCGATGAGGCCGCTCAGCACCCGGCCCTCCGGATGCGCGGCCCACGCGGCGCGCAGATGCGCGATCCCTTCCCGTACGACGCGTTCGCGGTCGACGTAGAAGGCGGAGATCCGCGGATGCATCAGACACAGCCACATCGCATTGCGCCGGGACGGCGGCAGGGTGTCGAAATCCAGGAGCAGGCCGGCCATTTCGCCGTTCCGGGCCAGGATGTCGTAGCGGTGGTGGCGGTAGGCCCGTCGGCGTTACGCGACGGGGCCGGCGCGATCGAGCCGGGCTTCCCGCACAGCCTGCTCACCGGTGCCAGGGGCCCCTCGCTGACCCGCGGCGACATGGTGGTCGAACCCCGCCGCTGATACGGGCCGAAACGGGCCCGCCCCCTTGACAGCCCTCCCACACCCCAGGCAATCTTCCATTAAGCAGAAACTAACTTCCGCAATACGGAAGGAGCGCAGAACCCCTCATGGCCCCCTTCACGAACAGGCCCGGCTCGGAGCAGCGCTTCAATGTGAATCTTTCGATCCTCTTCACCGAACTCCCGCTGCTGGAGCGCCCCGCGGCAGCCGCGGCGGCGGGCTTCACCGCCGTGGAGCTGTGGTGGCCCTGGGTCGACACCCCCACTCCGCCGCAGGCCGAGCTGGACGCCCTGAAGTGGGCACTCGACGACGCGGGCACCCAGCTCGTGGGGCTGAACTTCTACGCCGGCCGGCTGCCCGGCCCCGACCGTGGCGCGCTCTCGCTGCCCGGCGACGAGTCGGACCGCTTCCGCGCGAACATCGACGTGGCGGCCGGCTTCGCCGCCTCGGTGGGCTGCAAGGCGCTCAACGCGCTGTACGGGAACCGGGTCGAGGGTGTCGGCCCCGCCGCGCAGGACGAACTCGCCCTGGAGAATCTGGTCCTCGCCGCCCGCGCGGCCGACCGGGTCGGGGCGATCCTGCTGGTCGAGGCGCTCAACAGGCCCGAGTCCCCACACTATCCGCTGGTCAGCGCCGAGGCCGCGGTCGGCGTCGTGGACCGGGTCAACGCCGCGACGGGTCTCGGCAACGCCGCGTTCCTCCTCGACATCTACCACCTGTCGATGAACGGTCTGGACGCCGAGGCGCTGGCCGCGGTCATCGACACGTACGCCGACAGGACCGGGCACGTACAGATCGCCGACAACCCCGGCCGCGGCGCGCCCGGCACCGGCACGCTGCCGCTCCAGGACCTGCTCGACCGGCTGCGCAAGGCCGGTTACGAGGGCTGGGTCGGGCTTGAGTACAAGCCCGGCGACCGCCCGAGCGCCGAATCCTTCGAGTGGCTGCCGGCCGACGCACGAGCCGTGCGCTGAGCCGGAGCCCGTACCCGGACACGACACATATATGTGAGAGAGGCACCCCCGATGAGCACTCTTCCCAAGGTGGCATGGATCGGCCTCGGCATCATGGGGTCCCCCATGGCCGAGAATCTGATCAAGGCCGGATACTCCGTGACCGGCTTCACGCTGGAGCAGGAGAAGCTGGACCGGCTGGCGGCCAACGGCGGCACGGTGGCGGCCTCGATCGCCGAGGCCGTCGACGGCGCGGATGTCGTCATCACGATGGTGCCCGCCTCTCCGCAGGTCGAGGCCGTCGCGTACGGCGAGGACGGCATCCTGGCCAACGCCGGGCAGGGCGCCCTGCTGATCGACATGTCGTCGATCACCCCGCAGACGTCGATCGATCTGGCCGAGGCCGGCCGGGAGAAGGGCATCCGGGTCCTCGACGCGCCGGTGTCCGGCGGCGAGGCGGGAGCGATCGAGGCGGTTCTCTCGATCATGGTCGGCGGTGAGCAGGCCGACTTCGACGAGGCCGGGCCGGTCTTCGAGGCACTGGGCCGGACCATCGTCCTGTGCGGTCCGCACGGCGCGGGCCAGACGGTGAAGGCGGCCAACCAGCTGATCGTCGCCGTCAACATCCAGGCGTGCGCCGAGGCCGTGGTCTTCCTGGAGAAGTCGGGCGTGGACCTGACCGCCGCACTCGACGTCCTGAACGGCGGTCTGGCCGGCTCGACCGTCCTGACCCGCAAGAAGGACAACTTCATCAACCGCGAGTTCGCGCCCGGCTTCCGGATCGATCTGCACCACAAGGACATGGGCATCGTCACCGACGCCGCCCGCAATGTCGGTGCCGCCCTTCCGGTCGGCGCGGTCGTCGCGCAGCTGGTCGCGTCGCTGCGCGCGCAGGGTGACGGCGGTCTCGACCACTCGGCGCTCCTGCGCGGCGTGGAGCGGCTCTCCGGAGAGCAGGTCTGACCGGCCCGGTCCGCCGGGTCCGACCGGTCCCACCGAACTCCGGGTTGTGGCGGCGCTGACACCTGTCCTGTCGCGCCCAGGCGCCGCCGCAGCCCGGGAACCACCAGCCCACGGCAACGGGGGCCAACAGCCGTCCCTCCCAACGGCCCTCGTGAGGGGTGGTCGCTGGGAGGGACATCCCAGGGACCGCGGCGGCGCGCGAGCCAGTGCGGTGGCAAGGGGAGCGCCTGTCACCTTCCTGACCAGGAGGAAGGCCGGCCGGCGCGCCCCGTCGCCGTCGCCGCGGTCCCACAGCCCCGTCCGGGGCTCCGTCAGGCGCCGTCCGGCGGTGCGAATGTCCTGTCGCGCCAGCCTCGCACCGTCGGACGGTCTCCAACTCCCGTGTTAGGCACGTAAGATGCCCGGCCGATTCGTCGGCCGGGCATCTTGTGCGGTACCGGCGGATCCGCACACTGAGAGGATGAGCCTCACCGTCCTCCTCGTCCCGCCGGTCGTGCTGCTGCTGATCGTGGGGCCGCTCATGCTCGCCAAGTACCAGAAGGCGGCCCGACGGCCCGGCGCGGGTGCCGCCGCCGGTGCCGCTGCCGGTGCCGGAGCTGTGGCGTCCGCCAGTTGGTGGGCCGACGGCCACGCGCACGGCGACGCCGGGGACGCGAGTGGTGGGGACAGCGGAGGCGGGGACGGCGGCGGTGGAGACGGTGGTGGGTGCGGCGGGTGCGGAGGCTGTGGCGGTTGCGGAGGCTGAGGTCGCACGTACGACAGCGGCCCCCCGCACCGGTGTTCCGGGCGAGGGGCCTGACGACACGTCACATGTCGTGTCAGACAAGCGGCTTGATCTCCGTCGGCGCGTGGCCGGGCTCGGTCGCGAGCTCCTCCCACTCGTTCACGCTGTCGATCCGCACACCCATCGAGATGTTCGTGATCCGCTCCAGGACCGCCTCGACCACTACCGGCACACGGTGCTCCACCGCGAGCTTCTTGGCCTCCTCGAAGGCCGGCAGCAGCTGGTCGGGCTCGGTGACCCGGATCGCCTTGCAGCCCAGACCCTCGACGACCTTGACATGGTCGACCCCGTAGACGCCCAGCTCCGGTGAGTTGATGTTCTCGAACTCCAGGTTGACCTGGAAGTTGATGTCGAGATTGCGCTGCGCCTGCCGGATCAGCCCCAAGTAGGCGTTGTTCACCAGCACATGGACGTACGGGATCTTGTGCTGCGCGCCGACGGCCAGCTCTTCGAGCATGAACTGGAAGTCGTAGTCGCCCGAGAGCGCGACGACCGTCGTGTCCGGGTCGGCCTTCGCGACACCGAGCGCGGCCGGGATCGTCCAGCCGAGCGGTCCCGCCTGGCCGCAGTTGATCCAGTGGCGCGGCTTGTAGACGTGCAGCATCTGCGCGCCGGCGATCTGCGAGAGCCCGATGGTGGTGACGTAACGGGTGTCCGTACCGAAGGCGCGGTTCATCTCCTCGTACACGCGCTGCGGCTTCAGCGGCACGTTGTCGAAGTGCGTCCTGCGGTGCAGGCTGCCCTTGCGCTCCAGCACCGACCCGATCCACTCCGTACGGTCGGGCAGCCGGCCATCCGCCTTCAGCTCCTTCGCCACCTCCACGAAGAGCTCCAGCGCGTCCCTGGCGTCCGAGGCGATCCCGTAGTCCGGCGCGAAGATCTTGCCGATCTGGGTCGGCTCGATGTCGACGTGGACGAAGGTGCGGCCCTCCGTGTAGACGTCGAGCGCGCCGGTGTGGCGGTTGGCCCAGCGGTTGCCGATGCCGAGGACGAAGTCCGAGGCGAGGAAGGTCTCGTTGCCGTAGCGGTGCGAGGTCTGGATGCCGACCATGCCCGCGTTGAGGTCGTGGTCGTCGGGGATGGTGCCCCAGCCCATCAGGGTCGGCACGACCGGCGTGCCGGTCAGCTCGGCGAACTCCACCAGCAGGTCGGACGCGTCGGCGTTGATGACACCGCCGCCGGCGACGATCAGCGGGCGCTCGGACCCGGTGAGCAGCGTCAGTGCCTTCGCGATCTGCGCGCGGGTCGCGGACGGTTTGTAGACCGGCAGCGGCTCGTACGTCTCGATGTCGAACTCGATCTCGGTGAGCTGCACATCGATCGGCAGATCGATGAGGACGGGTCCCGGCCGGCCCGAGCGCATCAGATGGAACGCCTGCTGGAACACACCGGGGACCTGCGCGGCCTCCAGGACGGTGGTGGCCGCCTTGGTGACCGGCCGGGCGATCGACGCGATGTCGACGGCCTGGAAGTCCTCCTTGTGGATCACCGCGGTCGGGGCCTGTCCGGTGATGCACAGGATCGGGATGGAGTCACCGATCGCGGAGTACAGGCCGGTGATCATGTCGGTGCCGGCCGGACCCGAAGTGCCCACGCAGACACCGATGTTGCCAGGTTTCGTACGGGTGTAGCCCTCGGCCATGTGCGATGCGCCCTCCACATGGCGGGCGAGCGTGTGGTCGATGCCACCCGCCTGTTCGAGGGCCTTGTAGAAGGGGTTGATCGCCGCGCCCGGCACACCGAACGCGTCGGTGACGCCTTCGCGCTTGAGGATCTCAACTGCCGCTCTGGCAGCGGTCATACGAGGCATGGAGTGCTCCTGCTTCGGCCTGGTGGACTCGGGCTCTGTCGCGCCACCTGAGAGCGTCGATTCCGTTGATTCCTTCTCTTCCGGTCCCTTCCAGTCTCTTCCGGGATGCGGAAACTGTGTTCTACTATGTGGAATCAAATCTAAAGTGCCTTCCCAGCGGCGTCAAGGGAAGGCGGAAGCCCCTCCCCAACGGCCGTCCGTTGATGGACGATGGGCGGCGGAAGAGGGGGTACCGAAGGTGGCAAAGACCGTTCCTGTCCGCTGTCCCGACTGCGGGCTCGGTCATCAGTTCACGGCGCCGGCCTATCCGTGCCCCTGTGGATCGACCGTCTCGGCGCCCCTGGTCGCGGGTTCGCCCGCCACCCGCGTCGTGCGCCGCACCTGGGACGACGAGTGGGTGACCGTCAGCTGCTCCGCGTGCGGACGGCAGGACCAGTGGCCGCGGCCGGAGCTGGGCTGCCAGTGCGGGACCATACTGCGGGTGCCGGTCAGGCCGGTGACGGCGGGCACGACGTACGACGCCCGGCGCGACGCCGCGCTGTATCTGCTCGCGATCGGCTTCCGGAACGTCGTACGGGCCCAGGCGCCGCCGGAGGCCGGTATCGATCTGCGCGGTCCCGGGCTCGTCGCCCAGGTCGACTCGGGCCCGTCTCCCGCCGATCCGCGCGCCGTCGAATGCCTGTGGCTCAACGCGCTGCACGAGTCGGCGGTGAGCGCGTTCTTCTCCCTGGCCGGTTACACGGACGAGGCGCGCGAGCGCGCCGACGCCCTCGGGGTGCCCCTCTTCGTCCTGGACCCGGCGGGCACCCCGCGACCGGTCAACGGGCCCGCTGCCGACCTGGATCGCTCACACGCCTGACCGGAACACCACAACCGCGCACGTGGTCGCGCGGGCATACTTTCTCCATGCGAATCCGCCCCGCGGTCCCCGCCGACCTCCCGCTTCTCCAGGACATCGAGAGGGCCGCCGGTGAACCTTTCCGCGCCGTCGGCATGGCGGAGATCGCCGACGACGACCCCCCGGGCATCGATCTCCTCGACCGCTATCTGCGCGCGGGCCACGCGTGGGTGACCGAGGACGCCGCGGGCCGCCCGGTCGCGTATCTGATCTACGACGAGGTCGACGGCGCCGCCCATATCGAGCAGGTCTCCGTCCACCCCACGGCGTCGCGGCACGGCGTGGGCCGCGCGCTCATCGAGCATCTCGCCGTACGGGCACGGTCCGCCGGGCTGGCGGGACTCACCCTCACCACCTTCGCGGACGTGCCGTGGAACGCGCCGTACTACACCCGGCTCGGCTTCCGCACCCTCGCGGAGAGCGAACTCACCGACGGGCTGCGGGAGATCAGGCGCGCCGAGGCCGCGCACGGGCTCGACCACTGGCCCCGCGTGTGCATGCGCCGCACCACGACGCCGAGTTGAGTGACCGGACGCGCTCCGGGCCCCTCAACGCAGGTCGCTCTCCTCGTACTCGGCGCCCGAGCCCTCGGCCGTCCGCTCGCGCAGTTCGATACGGCGGATCTTGCCCGAGACCGTCTTGGGCAGCTCGGCGAACTCGATGAGGCGCACCCGCTTGTACGGGGAGAGAACCGCGCGCGAGTGCGCGAAGAGCAGCTTCGCCGTGTCCGGGCCAGGCTCCCAGCCGTGCGCCAGGACGATGTACGCCTTCGGCACGTTGAGCCGCAGCGGATCCGGCGCCGGTACGACGGCGGCCTCGGCCACCGCCTCGTGCTCCAGCAGCGCGCTCTCCAGCTCGAACGGCGAGATCTTGTAGTCCGACGCCTTGAACACGTCGTCGCCGCGGCCGATGTACGTGATGTAGCCGTCGGCGTCGCGCGAGCCGATGTCGCCGGTGCGGTAGAAACCGTCCGCCATGGCCTCGGCCGTACGCTCCGGGTCGCCGTGGTAGCCGGTCATCAGACCGACCGGGGAGTGGGCGAGGACCAGCGAGATCTCGCCCTCGGTGGCGCCGGGCGCGCCGGTGACCGGGTCGAGCAGCTCCACCGCATAGCCGGGGGTCGGCCGGCCCATCGAACCGGCCTTGAGCAGCTGCCCCGGTGAGTTGGCGACCTGGACGGCCGTCTCGGTCTGGCCGAAGCCGTCCCTGATCGTCGCGCCCCACTCCCTGCGGACGGTCTCGATGACCTCGGGGTTGAGCGGTTCACCGGCGGCGACGACCTCGCGGGGGCGGTTGCGCAGCTGGGTGAGGTCGGCCTGGATGAGCATCCGCCACACGGTGGGCGGGGCACAGAAGCTGGTCACGCCCGCGCGGTCCATCTCGGCCATCAGCCGGCCGGCGTCGAAGCGCGTGTAGTTGTGGATGAAGACGGTCGCCTCGGCGTTCCACGGCGCGAAGAGATTGGACCAGGCGTGCTTGGCCCAGCCGGGTGAGGAGATGTTCAGATGCACGTCGCCGGGCCTGAGCCCGATCCAGTACATCGTGGCGAGATGGCCGATCGGGTACGAGACATGGGTGTGCTCGACGAGCTTGGGGTGGGCGGTGGTGCCGGAGGTGAAGTAGAGCATCAGGGTGTCGTCCGCCCGGGTGACCCCGTCGGGCTCGAAGTCCACGGACTCGCCGTGGGACGCCTCGTAGGACCGCCAGCCGCCGTCGGAGGCACGGCCGGTCCCGCCGTCCGGGTCCCCGGCGCCGGCATCGGGGCCTTCGGCGCCGACCACGATCCGGGTGTACTCCCCCGGCACCTCCGCGAACTTCCCGGTGTCACCCGCCCGGACGATCACATGCCGTACCCGCCCGCGCTCGATCCGGTCCCGCAGGTCCAGGGGGCCGAGCAGCGGGGTCGCCGGGATGACGACGGCGCGGAGCTTCATCGCGGCCAGCGCCGTCTCCCACAGCTCCGTCTGATTGCCGAGCATGACGAGGATCCGGTCCCCGGCCGCCACGCCCTGGGCGCGCAGCCAGTTGGCCACCTGGCCGGAGCGGGTGGCCATCGCCGCGAAGGAGGTGACGCGCTCGGTGCCGTCCTCCTCGACGATGTGCAGCGCGGGCCGGTCGTTGTCCTCGGCGATGACGTCGAACCAGTCGAGCGCCCAGTTGAAATGCTCGGGCCGGGGCCAGACGAAGCCTTCGTACGCCGCCGTGTAGTCCTCCCGGTGCCGCAGCAGGAAGTCCCTGGCGGCGCGGAACTGCCCGGTCGCATCGACTGTCGTCATGTGCCCTCCTCATCACGCGCCCGTTCACCGACATCCTGTAACGGGCGATGCGCGTCTCACCACCCCCCTACGGGGGTGAACCGATCGTGTCACCCGTAGGGGCTGCCGCCGTGAGAAAGCCGCCGCCGTAAGAGAGCCGTCAAATAACCGGCCCCGCCGGTCAACGCCGCGTCATGAGATGTCCGGTCCGCCCCGGGCCGGGCATAGCTTCCAGGTGTCAGACAGCGACGACTCCCCTGGGGAGGACACCATGGAGAGCACCACTCACGAAGACGCGGACCCCGAAGAACGCAAGCCGGCGGGGCCGCTGTACATACCTGTACGGCTCGGCTCCGCCGGGGGTCACCATCTGCGCTTCATGCGCACACCGCTCGGCGCGCGTACCGCCGTCGGCTTCACCAGCGCGCGGCGGCTGACCGCCGCGCTCGGCCCGCGACAGCCGTACATCCGCCTCGCGGAAACGTGCCTGCGGACGCTCTCGGAACCGCTCGGCGTCGTCCTCGTGACCATCGACCCGCAGCTCGCCGCCGCGCCCGTCGACCGGCGGACGCCCGCGCCCGGCCACGCGCCGGCCCGCACGACGGTGCGGCCGTGTCTGCGCCACACCGGCGGGGTGCCGCTGGCGGTGGGCGCGTGAGAACCGAACCGCGGCTCGTCGTCAACGAGCTGAGCTCCCCGTCCGTCTGGCCCGCGTCGGCCGTGTCGGCTCCCGGCGGCGACCTCTGTGTCGCCGGTGTCTCCCTTCTGGAGCTGGCCGAGCGTTACGGCACTCCCGCCTACGTGCTCGACGAGGGCGAGGTACGGTCCCGGGCCCGCGCCTGGCTGCGCGCGCTGCCCGAGGCGGAGATCGTCTACGCGGCGAAGGCGTTCCTGTGCCGCGCCGTCGTGGACTGGATGGAGCAGGAGGGCCTGGGCCTCGACGTCTGCTCGGCGGGCGAGCTGGAGCTGGCGGCCACCCGCGGCTTCCCCACCGAGCGGATCGTGCTGCACGGCAACGCCAAGTCGCCGGAGGACCTGCGGACGGCGCTGCGGCTCGGGGTCGGCAGGATCGTCATCGACGCGGACTGCGAGATAGCGAGGCTCGCCGCGCGGGTGCCGCCGCACGACACGCAGCGGGTGATGATCCGCGTACTGCCGGGGATCGGGGCCGGCGCCCACCCGAAGATCCGTACGGGGACCGAGGGCCAGAAGTTCGGTCTTTCGATCGCGAACGGGGACGCGGCGGACGCCGTGGCCCGGATCATGGGCCAGCCGCAGCTCGAACTGGTCGGTCTGCACTGCCACTTGGGCTCGCAGATCGTCTCGCCGGAGCCGTACGAGCGGGCGGCACGGGCGCTGGTCTCGTTCCTCGTACGCGTACGGGACCGGTTCGGTGTCGTACTGCCCGAGCTGGATCTGGGCGGCGGCTTCGCCGCGGCGTATCTGCCGGGCGACGAGGCTCCGGCGCCCGCCGTGTACGGACGGCGGATCAGGCGGGCGCTGATCGGCGCCTGCGCCGGGGCGGGCCTGCCGATCCCGCGGCTGACGCTGGAGCCTGGCCGCTCGATCATGGCGCCGGCCGGGATCGCGCTGTACCGGGTGCTCGCCGTGAAGCGGACGGGCGGCCGGGTCTTCGTGGCGGTGGACGGCGGCATGAGCGACAACCCGCGCCCCGCGCTGTACGGCGCCCTCTACACCGTCCGCCGGGTCGGGCGCGCCTCGACGGCGCCGATGCGGGCGGCCACGGTCGTCGGCCGGCACTGCGAGGCGGGGGACGTGCTCGCGGACGGGGTGGAGCTGCCGGACGACATCCGGCCCGGCGACGTGCTCGCGGTGCCCGCGTCGGGGGCGTACCAGGTGTCGATGGCGTCGGGCTACAACATGACCGGCCGCCCGCCGGTGGTGGCGGTCGCCGACGGACGCTCGCGGCTGCTGGTGCGCCGCGAGACGCTCGACGACCAGCGCCGCCGCGACGTCGGCCTCTGAGCCCTAGGGCGTTTGGATCTTGCCGGTGGCCGGGCGGGCGCGCCTTCCGCCCGGCCCGGCCCACCCCGTGTCAGACCGCCGCGGTGACCGTGAACAGCGCGCCGTCCGGGTCGCGGAGTGTGGCCTCCTCGACCTCCGACGACGCGTCCGACCGCACCACGAGAGAGCCGCCCGATGCCAGCGCGGCGTCAACGGCCGCCGGCACGTCCTTCACGTTGAAGTGCACGTGCCAGCGCGGCCGGATCTGCGGATCGGGGGACGCCTGGACCGCGCCGCCCCTGATCCGCGCGAGCGGCTCGTCGCCGTCGAGGAGCACCGCCTCGTCCTTCTCGTGCGCCAGGCGCAGTTTGCCCACGCCCTCCGGCTCCCAGCCGAGCGTGAGCGAGTAGAAGCGCCCTGCCGCCGCGGCGTCCCTGGTGCACAGCTCCAGCGAGGCCGAGCCGCTGCCGCGCCCCATCGACCAGTCGGTGCGCACGGAGCCTTCCCAGATACCGAAGACCGCGCCGTCCGGGTCGACCGCGAGCGCGGCGCGCCCGGTGTGGAAGGCCAGCGGACCGACGCCGACCGTGCCGCCGCGCTCCCTGATCCGGGCCGCCGCCTCGTCGACGTTCGTGACGTCGAAGTACGGGGTCCAGGAGACGGCCACCTGGAGCGAGGAGGCGAGTGCCCCGATGCCGCCGACGGGCACGCCGTCGATGAGCGCCACGGAGAAGTCGTCACCGAGCCCCGCGCGCCGGTAGGTCCAGCCGAGGACCCGGCCGTAGAAGTCCTGGGCGCCCGGCAGTTCGCGTGCCAGCAGGCTCACCCAGATAGGCGCTCCGGCGACTCCCTGTGCTTTCGGCATCCCGCTCCGTTCCATTGAAATCACTGCCCTCCCGTGCGGCGCATCGGAAGGCTGGTGCCCTTACGTACACGACAGACACCTTTGAATGTATTTGAAGGAAATGCCGAGCGGCACCCAGCGGGCGTCCGCGATATGATCAACCACTTATCGTGGGAGCGCTCCCAGTGATTGGATGTCGGTCCCCCCGACGGAGCCCCCGATGGAGGTCGCAGGATGGTGGCAAGGGGACGTACGCGTACGGGCCGGAGCCGGCCCACCCTCGAAGAGGTGGCGGCGCACGCGGGCGTGGGCCGGGGCACCGTCTCGCGCGTCGTCAACAACTCGCCACGGGTACGGGAGTCCACCAGGCAGGCCGTCGAACGGGCCATCGCCGAACTGGGCTACATACCCAACCGGGCGGCCCGCGCGCTCGCCGCGAACCGTACCGACGCGGTGGCCCTGGTGATCCCGGAGACCGAGAAGCGGTTCTTCGCCGAGCCGTACTTCTCCGACGTGCTCCACGGTGTCGGCACCGGCCTGGCCGACACCGAGATGCAGTTGCTGCTCACGCTCGTACGCACCGAGAACGAGCGCCGGCGCTTCCTCCAGTACGCGCGCGCCGGCCGCGTCGACGGCGTGCTGCTGGTGTCCGTGCACGGCAGCGACCCGCTGCCGGATCTGCTCGCCGAGATGGACCTGCCGACGGTGCTCAGCGGCCGTCGTTCGGCCGACGAGCCGGTGAGTTACGTCGACTCCGACAATGTCGGCGGCGCCCGCTCTGCCGTACGGCACCTCGCGGAGACCGGGCGGCGGCGGATCGCAACGGTCACCGGGCCGCTCGACATGTACGTGGCGCGGTGCCGGCTCGGCGGGTATCAGGAGGCCGTGGCCGCCGCCGGGGGTGACGCGGATCCCTCGTGGACCGCGCACGGTGACTTCACCGAGGAGAGCGGACGGCGGGCGATGACGGAGCTGCTGGCCCGCCACCCGGATCTGGACGCGGTGTTCGCCGCGTCCGACGTGATGGCGGCGGGCGCCCTGCACTCGCTGCGGGCGGCGGGGCGGCGGGTGCCCGAGGACGTGGCCGTCGTCGGCTTCGACGACTCCCCCATCGCCGCCCACACCGATCCGCAGCTCACCTCCGTGCGGCAGCCGGTGGAGGAGATGGGGCGGGCGATGGCGCGGGTGCTGCTGGAGGGGATCGACGATCCCGGCGCGCCGGCGCAACACGTCGTACTGCCGACGGAGTTGGTGCGGCGCGCGTCGTCCTGAGACCGTGGCCGTCGTTCGGCGTCAGCGTGAAGTCAGGTCAGGCGCCGTCGACTTGAGGTAGGTCGCGACCCAGACCAGCGGCGCGTTCCAGTTGATGGTGTTCTCCTTCGAGCCCCAGGCGCTCGGCGCCGTGCCGGGCCCCGCCTAGGACTTGGCGGCGGGGCGGCCGGTGGGGGTGACCGGGTCGTTGACGAGGGCGCTGTTCGGGCCGCCGGAGAGCCAGCCCTTCGGGTACGGGGTCGCGGGGTACAGCCCCCAGGCCAGCCGGTCGTGCAGATCGGTCTCCCGGTGGGCGCCGTAGCGGAGCCCCACGGGTAGGCCTCGGCGCCCGAGATGAGCGCCGGACACCCCTCGCCCCGCTGGGTCTTGACGAGCGTGTCGGCGACGGTACGCAGAGTCGTACGCATCCGGGCCAGGTCGGCGGCGGGGAGGCCGTTGGGCACGGCGAGCAGCGAGAGGGTGCCGGCGGCGGCGACCCGGCCCCAGTCGACGGGGGCGATCTCGCCGTAGTGCGCGGAGCGGGTGAGGGCGGAGCGGTAGGTCCTGGCGGTGCGGTCGGCGCGCTGCTCGGCGGTGAGGTAGAGCTCGGCCGCCGCCGCGTAACGGTCGTCGCTGTTCTGGGTGTCGGGGTAGTCGCCGCGGCCCTCGGCGTCGGCCCAGGATCCCGCCACATCGAGGCGCTGCTCCTTGCCGCTCCTGGAGTCCTTGCCGCACCAGTTCTTGTAGCAGGGTGCGGAGTTGTCGCCGGGGTGCAGGGCGGTGTGCGCGTGCGCGGCGTGCTGGAGGTGCTCGGCCTTGACGGGGGTGCCCATGCGATGGAAGTAGAAGTACTGCATGGCCTGTCGGCCGAGGTCCGGGTAGAGCGGCTTACGCGTGACGGTGAACGGCACGCTCGTACCGGCGCCGGTGACCGTGAGCCGGCGGATCCCCTCGCCGGTGGCCCCTGAGAAGTCGGCCTGGTGGACATGGTCGCCGGACGCCTTGTCGGCGCCGCGGAGACCATAACGGACTATTCCCAATAAAATATGCCAGAGACTCTGGTGGCTCCCGCTCTTCACCCACCTGCGGCTGTTCGGAGTGGAGCGGCTCGCTCGAAAGAGGTGTGCACACGGTCCGTACGGCCGTCCGGGGACGGCGGGCGCCGGGCGCCCGGGGGCGTCAGGCGACGGAGCCGATACGGCCGGCGGGTGCCCGGCTCCGGTCGTGGTGGATCGGGGTGTGGGCGCCGGTCAGTGAGACGCCGGTGCCGCCGCGCCGGTTCGCGACGATCTCCGCCGCGATCGACAGCGCGGTCTCCTCCGGCGTGTGCGCGCCGAGGTCCAGGCCGATGGGGCTGCGCAGCCTCGCCAGCTCCAGTTCGGTGACGCCGACGGCGCGCAGCCGCTCGTTGCGGTCCAGGTGGGTGCGCCGGGAGCCCATGGCGCCGACGTAGGCGACGGGCAGTCCGAGGGCGAGTTCCAGCAGGGGGATGTCGAACTTGGCGTCATGGGTGAGGACACAGAGCACCGTACGGCCGTCGGTCTCCGTCGACTCCAGATAGCGGTGCGGCCAGTCCACGACGATCTCGTCGGCGTCCGGGAAGCGGGCCCGGGTGGCGAAGACGGGGCGGGCGTCACACACCGTGACGTGGTACCCGAGGAACTTCCCCACCCTGACCAGGGCGGACGCGAAGTCGATCGCGCCGAAGACGATCATGCGCGGGGCGGGCACGCTCGACTCGACGAGCAGCGTCAGCGGCCGTCCGCAGCGCGAGCCGTCCTCGCCGATCGTGACGGTGCCGGTGCGGCCCGCGTCCAGCTGGGCGCGGGCCTGGTCGGCGGCGGTGCGGTCCAGCTCAGGGTGGCCGCCGAGCGTCCCCTCGTACGCTCCCCCGGGGCGTACGAGGAGCGCGCGGCCCCGCAGGTCGGCGGGCCCGTCGGTGACCCGTGCGACCGCCGCCGCCTCGCCTCGGGCTGCGGCGGCGAGCGCGGCCCGCAGCACCTCCCCGCCGGGAGAGTCCGCGCGTACCGGTGTGACGAGGATGTCGATGACGCCGCCGCAGGTCAGGCCGACGGCGAAGGCGTCCTGGTCGCTGTAGCCGAAGGTCTCCAGGACGCTCTCGCCGCTCTCCAGGGCCTCCACGCACAGCTCGTAGACCGCGCCCTCCACACATCCGCCGGAGACCGAGCCGATCGCCGTGCCCGCGCTGTCCACGGCGAGGGCGGCGCCCGGCTGCCGGGGCGCGCTGCCGCCGACGGCCACCACGGTGGCCACGGCGAAGTCACGTCCCTGCCCGACCCACCGGTCCAGTTCTTCGGCGATGTCCAGCATGTCGGCCTCCTTCGTTCTCAGTATCGGACGCGGGGAGCGGCGCGGCGCGTCAGCCCACGCCGAGCCAGCCCTCGATCGGGTGGAGGGCGAAGAAGACGAGGAAGATCACGGTCAGCCCCCACATGAAGGCGCCGATCTCCCGGACCTTGCCCTGGGCGGTCTTGATGGCGGCGTAGGAGATGACTCCGGCGGCGACCCCGGCGGTGATCTGGTAGGTGAACGGCATGATCACCACGGTCAGGAAGACCGGGACGGCGACCGCGCGGTCGCTCCAGTCCACGTGCTTGGCGTTCTGCATCATCATCGCGCCGATGACCACCAGGGCCGCCGCCGCGACCTCGCCGGGGACGATCTGGGTGATCGGGCTGAAGAAGAGGCACGCGGCGAAGAAGAGGCCGGTGACGACGGAGGCGAAGCCCGTACGTGCGCCCTCGCCGACGCCGGTCGCGGACTCCACGAACACGGTCTGGCCGGAGCCGCCCGCGACGCCGCCGATCACACCGCCCGCTCCGTCGATGAACAGCGCCTTTGACAGGCCCGGCATCCGGCCCTTCTCGTCGGCGAGCTTCGCCTCCGTACCGACGCCGATGATGGTGGCCATCGCGTCGAAGAAGCCGGCGAGCACGAGCGTGAAGACGATCATGCCGACCGTCATGGCGCCGACCTCGCCCCACCCGCCGAACTCGATGTCGCCGAAGAGCGAGAAGTCCGGCATGGAGACGGCGCCGCCGGTCAGTTCGGGCGGCCCGCTCGCCCACGCCTTGGCGCCGATGACACCGGCGGCGTTCAGTACGGCGGCGACGGCCGTGCCGACGACGATGCCGATCAGGATCGCGCCGGGCACCTCGCGGGCCTGGAGCATGAAGATCAGGAGGAGCGTGAGGGCGAAGATCAGCACGGGCCAGCCGGCCAGTTCACCGGCCGGGCCCAGGGTGACGGGTCCGCCGCCCTGCGAGGCGTGCACGAAGCCCGCCTTGACGAGGCCGATCAGCGCGATGAAGGTGCCGATGCCCATCGTGATCGCGTGCTTGAGGGCGAGCGGGATGGCGTTCATGATCATCTCGCGCAGGCCGGTGACGACCAGCAGCATGATGACGACCCCGTACATCACGCACATGCCCATGGCCTGCGGCCATGTCATGTTGGGCGCGACCTGGGTGGAGATGACGCCCGAGACGGAGAGCCCGGCGGCGAGGGCCAGCGGCACCTTGCCGACGAAACCCATCAACAGCGTGGTGACGGCCGCCGCGACGGCGGTGGCGGTGATCAGCGCGGGCTGGCCGAGCACATTGCCCGCGACGTCCTTCCCGCCCAGGATCAGCGGGTTGAGCAGCAGGATGTACGCCATGGCCATGAAGGTCGTGACGCCGCCGCGCACTTCACGCGCGACGGTTGAACCCCGCTGGGATATATGGAAATACCGGTCGAGCCAGGACCTTCCGGCCGGGGGACGCGAGCCGGGGCCGGCGTCATCGGCGGTGGTCCTGGGCTGTACGGACTGCTGGGTCATGGTGCCTGCTCCCAAGGTTCACAGGGGCACCCGCGTGAAGACTCCAGATGCGGGATGTGGGATGGTGCGTCGGCTGCACGACCCGGGGGACGGCCCGAGGCGAACTGGGTTTTCCTGTGGCGGTGCCGTGTGTCAGGTGCCGGTGAGATGCTCCGGCCTGACCGGCGTCCTGTTCAGCTCCAGCCCCGTCGCGTCGCGGATCGCCGCGAGTACGGCGGGGGTCGACGACAGGGTCGGTGCCTCGCCGACGCCACGCAGCCCGTACGGCGCGTGCTCGTCGGCCAGTTCGAGCACGTCGACGGGGATGGTCGGCGTGTCGAGGATGGTGGGGATCAGATAGTCCGTGAAGGACGGGTTGCGGACCTTGGCGGTCTTCGGGTCGACGATGATCTCCTCCATGACGGCCACGCCCAGGCCCTGGGTGGTGCCGCCCTGGATCTGGCCGAGGACCGACAGCGGGTTGAGCGCCTTGCCGACGTCCTGGGCCACGGCCAGCTCGATCACCTTGACCAGGCCCAGCTCCGTGTCCACCTCGACCACCGCGCGGTGCGCGGCGAACGAGTACTGGACATGGCCGTCGCCCTGCCCCGTACGCAGGTCGAAGGGCTCGGTGGGGCGGTGGCGCCATTCGAGTTCGAGGTCGACCGACTCGCCCTCCAGGACATCGGCCAGATCGGCCAGGACCTCGCCGCCGTCGGTGACGACCTTGCCGCTTTCGAGCAGCAGCTCGGCCGTGGCCCAAGCGGGGTGGTACGTACCGAACTTGGCGCGGCCGATCTCCAGGACCCGCTCGCGGACGTGCTCGCAGGTGTTCTTGACCGCGCCGCCCGTGACATATGTCTGACGGGACGCGGAGGTCGAACCGGCGGACCCCACACGGGTGTCGGCCGGCTGGATCGTCACCTGTGCGACGCCCAGCTCCGTGCGGGCGATCTGCGCGTGGACGGTGACGCCGCCCTGGCCGACCTCCGCCATCGCGGTGTGCACGGTGACGACCGGCTCGCCGCCCACGACCTCCATCCGTACCCGGGCGGTGGAGTAGTCGTCGAAGCCCTCGGAGAAGCCGACGTTCTTGATGCCGACCGCGTAGCCCACACCCCGTACGACGCCTTCGCCGTGCGTGGTGTTGGAGAGACCGCCGGGCAGCGCCCGTACGTCGGCCGCCTCGCCCGCCGTCAGCCACTGGCGCTCCGGCGGCATGGGACGCGCCTTGACGCGGCGCAGCAACTCGGCGACGGGGGCGGGCGAGTCGACGCGCTGGCCGGTGGGCAGGAGTGTGCCCTGCTCCATGGCGTTGAGCCGGCGGAACTCCACCGGGTCCATGTCGAGCCGGGCGGCGAGCTTGTCCATCTGCGCCTCGTAGGCGAAGCACGCCTGTACGGCTCCGAAGCCGCGCATCGCGCCGCAGGGCGGGTTGTTGGTGTAGAGCGCCAGTGCCTCGATGTCCACGTCGTCGACGACGTAGGGGCCGACGGAGAGGGACGAGGCGTTCCCGACGACGGCGGGGGACGCGGAGGCGTACGCGCCGCCGTCCAGCACGATCCGGCACTTCATGTGCGTGAGCTTGCCGTCCTTGGTGGCCCCGTGCTCGTACCAGAGCTTCGCCGGGTGCCGGTGCACATGTCCGAAGAAGGACTCGAAGCGGTTGTAGACGATCTTGACGGGTTTGCCGGTGCGCAGCGCGAGCAGACAGGCGTGGATCTGCATCGACAGGTCCTCGCGGCCCCCGAAGGCGCCGCCGACGCCGGAGAGCGTCATCCGGACCTTGTCCTCGGGCAGACCGAGGACGGGCGCGATCTGGCGCAGGTCCGAGTGGAGCCACTGCGTGGCGACGTACAGATCGACGCCGCCGTCCTCGCCCGGCACGGCGAGGCCGGACTCCGGGCCGAGGAACGCCTGGTCCTGCATGCCGAAGACGTACTCGCCGGAGACGATCACATCCGCGCGCCCGGCCGCCGCGTCGGCGTCGCCGCGCACGATGGGCTGGCGGTGCACGATGTTCGGGTGCGGTACGTGGCCGGCGTGGTGGTCGTCGCGGTTCTCGTGGATCAGCGGGGCGCCGTCGGCGGTGGCGGACGCCTCGTCGGTGACGACGGGCAGCTCCGCGTAGTCGATCCGGATCTTGGCGGCGGCGCGGCGCGCGGTCTCGGGGTGGTCGGCGGCGACGAGCGCGACGGGCTCCCCGTGGTGGCGGACCTTGCCGTGGGCGAGTACGGGGGTGTCCTGGAACTCCAGGCCGTACCGCTTCACCCCGGTCGGCAGGTCGTCGTGGGTAAGGACGGCGTACACGCCGGGGGTGGCCAGCGCCTCGGCGGTGTCGATCGAGCGGATCTCGGCGTGCGCGACGGTGCTGCGCAGGGTGTGGCCCCAGAGCATGTCCTCGTGCCACATGTCGGAGGAGTACGCGAACTCGCCGGTGACCTTCAGGGTGCCGTCGGGGCGGAGCGTGGACTCACCGATGCCGCCCCTGGTCGGGGTGCCCTGCGTGATGTCGGTGGGTGTACCGGTGGTTGCCATGGTCAGACCGCCTCGGACTGCCGGGCGGCCGCGAGGCGGACCGCGTCGAGGATCTTCTCGTAGCCGGTGCAGCGGCAGAGGTTGCCGGAGAGCGCCTCGCGGATGTCCGCGTCGGACGGCGAGGGGTTGCGCTCCAGCATCTCGTCGGCGGCGATCAGCAGTCCGGGGGTGCAGAAGCCGCACTGCACGGCGCCGGCGTCGATGAACGCCTCCTGGATGGGCGAGAGTTGGGCGGAGTCGGCGCCCGGGTGCGCATCGGCGCGGTGCTTCGCGTAGTCGGCCAGGCCCTCGACGGTGACCACGTCGCGGCCCTCGGCCTGCCCGGCGGCGACGAGGCACGCACAGACCGGCACACCGTCGAGGCGGACCGTACAGGAGCCGCATTCGCCCTGTTCGCAGGCGTTCTTCGAGCCGGGCAGGCCCATGCGCTCACGCAGGACGTACAGCAGGGACTCGCCCTCCCAGACGTCGTCGGCCTCCTGGGGACGGCCGTTGACCGTGAAGTTCACACGCATCGTTACGCAGCTCCTTCCAGCGTGGTGCCGGTGGCCCGGTACTGCTCCCAGGTCCAGCCGAGCGTGCGGCGGGCCATGATGCCCACCGCGTGGCGGCGGTACTTCGCGGTGCCGCGCACGTCGTCGATCGGGTTGCACGCGCCGGACACGAGGCCGGCGAACTGCTTGGCGACCGACGGGGTGATGACCTTGCCGTTCTCCCAGAAACCGCCCTCCTCCAGCGCCGCGTTGAGGAAGTCCTCGGCGGCGCGGGCCCGCAGCGGGGTGGGCGCGGCGGAGCCGATGCCGGTCTTCACGGTGCGGGTGTCGGGGTGCAGCGCGATGCCGAACGCGCAGACGGCGATGACCATCGCGTTGCGCGTGCCGACCTTGGAGAACTGCTGCGGCCCCGACGCCTTCTTGATGAGGACGGCCCTGATCAGTTCGTCCGGGGCCAGGGTGTTGCGCTTCACGCCCGTGTAGAACTCCTCGACGGGGATGCGGCGGACACCCCGTACCGACTCCGCCTCCACCTCGGCGCCCGCCGACAGGAGCGCCGGGTGCGCGTCCCCGGCGGGTGAGGCCGCGCCGAGGTTGCCGCCGACGGATCCCCGGTTACGGATCTGGGGCGAGCCGACGGTGTGCGAGGCGAGCGCGAGGCCCGGCAGCTCGGTCCGCAGATGTTCCATGATCGTGGTGTACGGGACGGAGGCGCCCAGCCGGACGTGTTCCTCGCCGACCTCCCATTCGCTCAGTTCGCCGATACGGCCCAGGTCCATCAGGTACTCGGGCCTTCGGTGGTCGAAGTTGATCTCGACCATGACGTCGGTGCCACCCGCGATGGGGACGGCGGCGGGGTGCTCGGCCTTGGCGGCGAGCGCCTCCTCCCAGCTCGCGGGGCGAAGGAAGTCCATGAGTGACTCTCTTGTCCGGTTTGGTCGCGGATATTCACTAGCTGTTAACGCTGTGTGGCCCAAGTACACCCGCCGTGCCCCGTCCGGTGCAGTCACCGAAACCATGAAGGAGTTGCCTGGGCTGCTTCCGGGTCTTGTAGATTCGAACAAATGGCGACGCGGGGACGAGACAGATCGGCGGCGACGAGATGCGGCTGCGCGCACTGCTGGAGACCGACGCGCTGGGGCTGCGGCTGCTCGGCGGCCGGGACGAGCTCGACAGGACCGTACGGGGGGTGATGACCACCGACCTGCGGGACCCGAGCCGCTATCTGTCGGGCGGTGAGCTGGTCCTGACCGGTCTGGCCTGGCGGCGTACGCCCGGGGACTCCGAGCCTTTCGTACGGCTCCTCGTGGGCGCCGGGGTCGCGGGGCTGGCGGCCGGTGAGGCCGAGCTCGGCGCGATCCCGGACGATCTGGTCGCGGCGTGCCGGGCGCACCGGCTGCCGCTCTTCGTGGTGAACGAGTCCGTGGCGTTCGCGGCGATCACCGAGTACGTGGTGCGGCAGGTCTCCGGCGAGCGCGCCGGTGACCTGGCCGCCGTCGTCGACCGGCACCGCAGGCTGATGACGTCGGGCCCGGCCGGCGGCGGGCCCGAGGTCGTGCTGGATCTCCTCGGGACCGACCTCGATTTGCGGGCCTGGGTGCTCTCGCCCACCGGGCGGCGGATCGCGGGCGCGAGCCGGCCGCTGCCCGCCACGAAGCGCGCGGCGCTGGCGACGGAGCATCTGGCGGCGACGCGCGCGGGGCGGCGGGCGCCGCACCGGGTGGCCGTGGGCGGGACGACGTACTCGCTGTTCCCCGTACGGCGGCCGGACCGTGGCGCGGCGACGGCGCCGGGCGGCGGGGACGCGGACGTACGCGAGAGTGCCCTGTCCGACTGGCTGCTGGCCGTGGAGGCGGACGCCGGTGAGTGGGCCGCGCCCCGGCTGGATCTGCTCCAGGGCGTCACCCAGCTGATCGCGGTCGAACGGGAGCGGCGGGACGCGGCGCGTACGGTACGGCGCCGGCTGGCCCAGGAGATCGTGGAACTCGTACAGGCGGGCGCCCCGCCCGCCGAGATCGCGGCGCGGCTGAGGGTCGCGGCGCCGGTGCTGCTGCCGGGCCAGGGGGCGGCCCCGCACTGGCAGATCGTGGTGGCGCGCGTCGACTGGCGGGACGGGAACGGCGGGGAAGGCGCAGGGGGTGCGGACGGCTCGCGGGGCGCGGTCGGATCGGGGGAGGTCGCGCGGTCGCTGCTGGAGGAGATCCTTGTCGATCCGGGGGCGGCGGGCATGGAGTGCGGCGACCGGATCGCGGTGGCGCACACGGACGGCGAGGCGATCGCGCTGCTGCCGACGGCGGCCCCGGCCTCCGAAGGAGAGAACGGCGGGGACGGGGACGCGAAGCCGGAGGACGGGGGCCTTAGGGCGGACGCTCTGCTGGCCGCCGTACAGGAACCGCTGGCCGCCGGTCTGGCCGACGACGGCCGGCTGACCCTGGGCGTCAGCGCCGCCGTGCACTCGGCCGATGGCCTGCGCGGCGCGCTGGAGGAGGCCCGGCACGCCCGCAGGGTGGCCGCGGCGCGTCCCGGCCGGGTGTGCGCGGCCGGGCACCACGAACTGGCCTCGCACGTACTGCTGCTGCCGTTCGTCCCGGACGACGTACGGCGCGCGTTCACCGCGCGGCTGCTCGACCCGCTGCGGGACTACGACCGCCGCCACCGCGCCGAACTGGTCCCGACACTTGAGGCGTTCCTCGACTGCGACGGCTCCTGGACCCGCTGCGCGGCCCGGCTGCATCTGCATGTGAACACGCTGCGGTACCGGGTGGGGCGTATCGAGCAGCTGACGGGGCGCGATCTGTCCCGCCTGGAGGACAAGCTCGACTTCTTCCTGGCGCTCCGGATGAGCTGACGCCGAGCCCTGCTGTGCCGCGCCGTGCCGCGAACCGCGTCACCCGGTGCCAGGTTGACCGCTGTCACCCGTGGCGGTCACGGCGAGATCCAACTCCTTGACGTGGACAGGCCCATGGGCCGCCCGCGCGGTGAACTCCCCACCGTCCGGCGGGAGGACAACCTCGCTGGTCAACCGGGGTGGGCGCGCCGGCGAAGACCCTTCCGCGGTGCGCTCGCGGGCGGTTCGACGGGACGTCGAACGAGCCCTTGTCGACCCCTTGTTGACCAAGGCATTGTGAATTTTTTCACCTGAGCTATTGGCCCGGCGTGCCGAT
Source organism: Streptomyces sp. NBC_01716 (assembly GCF_036248275.1). Taxonomy (NCBI): domain Bacteria; kingdom Bacillati; phylum Actinomycetota; class Actinomycetes; order Kitasatosporales; family Streptomycetaceae; genus Streptomyces; species Streptomyces sp. NBC_01716. The sequence continues at coordinate 1,675,509 of NZ_CP109181.1, forward strand.
CCGTGCTGAGATGCGGGAGAACTCAACAGCACAAAGGCGCGCTCGGGGAGGGCAATGTGGCGGATACCGCCATGTCTGGTTCCGGATCCACTACCGGTGACGACCCACTCCAGACCGCGGTATGGCGGCTGCGCTCGCGCGGCTGTTGGACCGACGCGGCCGCCCTGCTCGCGCCCCATCCGGGGGCAGCGCCCTCGCTCCAGCGGGCGTCACTGCTGGTGGAGCGGTGCCTGTTCACCGGTGAGGGCTGGCCCGAGGCCGAGGACGCGCTCCGGGTCGCCGAGGCCACCGCGCGTGAGGACGACGAACGGGGCGGCGCGGCCAGCGAGCGCGGCCATCTCGCGTACGCGGCCACCATCCTCGGAGTGCGCGACCGCGCCGACGAGGCACGTGCCGCGCTCGGCCGGGCCGCCGCGCTGCTGGCGCCGACGGCGCTCGCCCGGCCGCTGCTGGACTTCCGGCGGGGCCTGATCGCCGAACACCTCTCGGACTCCCCGCAGTCGGCCCTGGCCGCCTACCGGCGCGCCCATGCGGGCGCCACCGCGCACGGACAGACCTTGCTGCTCTCCTTCACCTGGCGCCATCTGGCCGGACTCGCCCTGCGCGAGGGCGAGTTGGCGGAGGCGCGGCACGGCTTCGGCGAGTCCCTGCGGATCCGTGAGGAGCTGGGCTATCTCGTCGGTACGGCTCCGGCGCTCGCCGCGCTGGCCGACGCCGAACCGGAGCCGGAGGCGACGCGCCTGCGCGCGGAGGCGGGACGGCTGTTCCGGCTGCTTGACGGCGTCCCGACGTGGCTGGCGGCGCAGCTCGCGCCGAGCCCTGCGGCCTGACAGCCTGTCCGAGCCCCGCGGCTCACCGGGGCGTTGTCGGACCCGGCGCCGCCGCGTGGGGGCCTGGCCCCACGCCCGCCGGGTCCAGGTCACCCGCCGCCGGGCTCTTGCGCGCCTGCGGGCCCGCCCCGCGCAACAGCCGCTCCAGCGGGTGCTCCACCCACTGGTACGCCAGCCCCGCGACGGCCAGGCTGATCACGATCGCCAGCAGCCAGAAGCCCGCGGTGGTGGCCAGGGACTCCGTACGGCCGTAGCGGGCGAGCAGGGAGCGGATGACGATCTCGTGCACCAGGTACCAGGCGAAGGACCAGTGCCCCAGCCGTACCGCCCACGGCCCGCCAAGACCCGTACGGCTGCCCCGCAGGTCCGCCTGGGCCGCCGCGCACACGAGCAGGGCGAAGATCGGCGCGGAGAGCAACTGCGAGGCGCTGTACGGGCTGTACCAGAGACTGTCGGGAACGGCCTCGTGCCACGGCACCAGCGCCAGATGCCAGAGCACGACCAGTCCGATCGCCGCCGGCAGCCCGACCGGTGAGCTCCGGCCGCGCTTGACGGCGAGTCCGGCGGCCACACCGATCACGAACTGGAGCATGCGGGTCGGCGGGAAGTAGTCGAGCAGCCATACGCGGGTGGCGCCGGTCTCGATCAGGGCACTGGCGAACCAGACGCCGACGAGCGCGGCGCTCATCGTCGCCATCACCCAGAGGCGGCCCCGGCCGGTTCGCAGCAGCGGCAGCATCATGAGCAGCGGGAAGATCAGATAGAACCAGGCCTCGTCGCTGAGCGACCAGGCCGCCGGGTTCGCGCCCTTCTGGATGACCGTGTCGGGGGACCAGGCGTGCACCATGAGCAGCGTGGCGAGCACGGCCTTGGCGGACACCTCCTTGCCGATCGCGATCCAGACGGCGACGGAGGCCGCCGACGTCACCGCGAGCAGGGGCCAGATACGGGCGAAGCGCCGCCACAGGAAGACCTTGGCGGGCACGCGCCGGCCGTCGTAGGTCCAGGCGAGCACGAAGCCGGACAGGACGAAGAAGAAGGTGACGCCGCTGCGCCCGTACCAGGTGGCCTGGCTGAGCCCGGGGATCTCGCCGACCTGCCGGGACAGGTGGTAGAGCACCACGATCAACGCGGCCCAGAACCGCAGCCCGGTGAGGGACGGCAGCCGGTCCCGGCCGGAGAGACCTGACCGGTCGGCAGTGGTGGCTGGCTGACGAGCACTGCTGGCGCGCATGACGTCCCGTGGTGTGGGTGGTAACCGGAAGATGAAGACTGGGTGACGCTACCCGTACACGCGCGCGACGCCAAAGCGGGAACGGGCGGTCAGCCCGCGCCGCCCGTGAAGTGTTCGCGGACCAGCGTGCGCACGGCGGGCAGGTCCCCGGCGATCAGCGCGTCCAGGAGCGCGGAGTGCTCGGCCGCGTCCGCGACGAGCGCGGCCCTGATCGTCCTCGGTGCGCCGGCGAGGGGCCATTGGGCGCGGCGGTGCAGTTCGTCGGCGACCATGACGAGCTGGTGGTTGCCGGAGAGACGGAGGAGCGCGCCGTGGAAGGCGCGGTCGCGCTCCGCGTAGGCGGCGAGATCGCCGCACGCCGCCGCCTCGGTGGTCGCCTCGGCGAGCGGGCGCAGTTCCGCCCAGCGCTCGGCGGCGACGGTACGGGCCAGTCCGAGCATCACCGGGACCTCGATCAGCGCGCGTACCTCGGCCAGCTCGGCGAGGTCGCGGGCGGTGCGCTCGGCGACCCGGAAACCCCGGTTGGGCACGACCTCCACGGCACCTTCGAGTACGAGCTGCTGCATGGCCTCGCGTACGGGGGTCGCCGACACTCCGAAGCGCTCGCCGAGCGCGGGGCCGGAGTAGACCTGGCCGGGCGCCAGCTCGCCGCTGACGAGGGCGGTACGGAGCGCGGCGAGGATCTGGCCGCGTACGGAGTGACGCCGCACCGGGCGGCGCGCGGCGGGCTCGGCCGGGGGAACCGAGCCGTCCTGGCCGGTGCGGGGGGTCTCGTGCCCGTGCTCGTGTCTGTGCTCGCCGCGTGCCTGCTCAGGGACCCGCGGGGGGCCGCCGGCCCGGGTCTCGCCCGGCGACGACGCCCGTTCCCGGGGCGCGGAGGGCCTGGCCGCGTCGTCGCGCGCTCTGCTCCGCTCCACGGCGACTCCTCCTCCATCCGGCCCGGCTCGCGCATCAGGGGTCCCCGGAGCACCATAGGCGGACGGGGGAACAGTTCACACATCCATCGTGTCGGGTAAGGTAAGCCTCACCTTCAGACGAGCGCGATTCGGTGGTTCCAAGGATGTCTGTGCCCGCTCTGCTGCCCGGTCACCTCTCACCGGTCGCCGACGCCTACCGGCGTCTGACCGAGGTGTTCCCCTCCCTGGGTATCGACGAGCTCACCGCCGGCGAACGGCCCGCGGCCGACGAGGGCTGGGTCGGCGCCACCGATCTCGCGGCGGGCGGCCCCGCCGTCGACGCCTTCCTCGCCTGGGACGACGCGCAGGTGGTGCGCGACTACGGACAGCGGGCCCGCCCCGATGTCGTCGCGACCTTCGGACTGCACCGGTACGCCTGGCCCGCCTGCCTGTTGATCACCGTGCCGTGGTTCGTGAGCCGCCGGGTGCCGAGGGTGCCGGTGGAGAACGTCGCCTTCCAGCGGACGCGGAGCCGGATGGCCGTCCGCGTGGACGAGTTCGCCTGTCTGCCCGGTGACCCGGCCGCCGAACTGCCGGGCGCCCGGGTCGTGGCGGACGAGGAGGCGCTGCGCGCCGAGGTGCGCGACGCGGTGGCCGAGCATCTCGGCCCGGTGCTGGCCGCGTTCGGGCCGCGCATGCGGCGGCGCGACCGTGCCCTGTGGGGCATGGCGACCGACGAGATCGTCGAGGGCCTCTGGTACGTCTCGCATCTGCTCGGCGAGGAGCGTCGGGCGATGTCGGAGCTGGAACTTCTGCTGCCGGGCACGACGAAGCCGTACGTCGGTACGGCGGGCTTCCGTGAACTGCCGGTCCCCGGCGGCGAGTCGCTGCCGACCAGGGACCGGGCGAGCTGCTGCCTCTTCTACACGCTTCGGCCCGAGGACACATGCGTGACCTGTCCGCGTACCTGTGACTCCGAGCGCGTCCGCCGGCTGAGCGCGAACAGCAACTGATCGCTCCCGCGTGGTTCGCCGGGCCATGCCACCCGTTCGGGTGGCTTAGTATCGAACGCAACTCGCGCTCCACAGGCATCCGTTCGAGCAGATCGCCCCTATTCGCGCGCCCTCGCGCCTCGTTGGCGTTCTCTTGTCCCGAAACCCCCTGAGCGCGGTCACGGTTCGGCCAATATGGCGCCCGAACCGCCCCACTGCGATGCAAGGGACACCGCATGCGACTGACCGACATATCCAACTGGCTGCTTCCGGGCGTCGTGATGCTCGTCGGAGTCCTGGTGGCGGTGGCAATGGTCACGCGCGGCAAGCGCGCCGGCGTCAAGACCGCGACCGAGGACTCCTGGGAACGCAGCGAGGAGCGCCGCAGACGGAAGGAAGCGGTGTACGGCACCGCCTCCTACGTACTGCTGTTCTGCTGCGCGGCCGTGGCCGCCGCGCTCTCCTTCCACGGGCTCGTCGGCTTCGGCCGGCAAAACCTCAACCTCACGGGCGGCTGGGAGTATCTCGTCCCCTTCGGTCTCGACGGGGCGGCGATGTTCTGCTCCGTACTGGCCGTGCGCGAGGCCAGCCACGGTGACGCGGCTCTCGGCTCGCGGCTGCTGGTGTGGACGTTCGCCGGTGCGGCGGCCTGGTTCAACTGGGTGCACGCGCCGCGCGGTCTGGGCCACGACGGAGCGCCGCAGTTCTTCGCGGGCATGTCGCTCTCGGCCGCCGTGCTCTTCGACCGGGCGCTGAAGCAGACCCGCCGCGCCGCGCTGCGCGAACAGGGCCTGGTACCACGTCCGTTGCCGCAGATCCGGATCGTCCGGTGGCTGCGGGCGCCCCGCGAGACCTTCGGCGCCTGGTCGCTGATGCTGCTCGAAGGCGTACGCACGCTGGACGAGGCGGTCGACGAGGTACGTGAGGACCGCAGGCAGAAGGAGCAGAACAAGCACCGGCGGCGTGAGCAGGAGAAGCTGGGCCGGGCCAGGATCAAGGCGCTCAACCGGCAGCACCGGGCCTGGGGACGCGGCCGTGGCCGACAGGTCGAACTGCCGGCGGCCGCGGCCGTACCGGCCGTCGGCGGCTCTTCGAGCTCGCCGCCCGCCGTGGGTCCCGCCGCGCCGGAGCCTGTCATACCCGGTCTCCGCGAACCGGACCCGTTCCCCGTACCCTCCCGGCCCTCGCTTCAAGCGGTGAAGGGTTCGGAGGGCCGCACGGTCGACCTGACCGCCGAGGACGACACGATGGCGCTGCCGAGGCTCGACTCCCTGGAGCGCAAGCTCAAGGACCTTGAGCAGCAGTTCGGCTGAGCGTCTTCCTCGGGAACGACACCGTGGGTGCGCACACGACCGGCGTGACGGAGGGCCGTCGCGCCGGTCGGTCGTACGGGCGCCGCAGAAGGCGCCTCAGGCGGCCACCGCCGCCTCACCGTCCAGCTCGAACCAGACCATCTTGCCCAGCCCCTGCGCCCGCACGCCCCACGCGTCGGCCAGCCCCTCCACCAGGACCAGCCCCCGCCCGTGCGTCCCGTCGTCCACGTCGGGCTCGTTGGGCGTCGGCGGCGCGTCTGCGAAGTCCCGCACCTCCACCCGTAGCCGCGAATCCGCGACAGTGGCCTTGACGACCGCTCCGTGGTCGGTGTGCACCAGCGCGTTGGTGACCAGTTCGCTCGTCAGCAGCTCGGCCACCTCGGCCGATTCGCGCTCCTGCCAGTGGCTCAGCAGCTCGCGCAGCGCGTGTCTGACCTCGGGCACCGCCGTGAGGTCGGCGCCCTCCACTCTTCTGAGCAACTGTTTGCGCAGCAGTCGCGCCTGCTCCCCCGTGCCTTTCATGTCCCCCATCCCCCCATGCCGCTGCTGTCTTGGCGAGCTTCCCCTCGTGAACGCTCTCCCCGAGATGCATGCCCCGCACACCACCGGCCACGCATGACGATCCGGGACGGTGTCACGGCGAGTGCCCGGTGCTCCTCCTGGGAAGTGAGGGGTTGCGAGATCCGCCGGACACCTGGAGTCTGCCGTTCCAGAAGGCTGAGCCGTAGAACTGAGGAGCCTTGATGCACGACGACCGCACCCTGGTGGAGGGCCGTCTGGAGCGCGCCCTGCGCCAGTTCATCCGCCCCGCGCAGTACGCGGCCAGGACGCCGCTGGCCCTCTCCGTCTGGGAGGTGCCGGGCGAGCCGGTGCCCGTGGGGCAGGCTCTCCAGGGGACGTACACGCCGTTCGAGACGGGTACGCCGTGGGGACCGCCCTGGTCGACCAGTTGGTTCCGGCTGGAGGGAATCGTCCCCGACGAGTACGCGGGGCTGCGCGTGGAGGTCGTGGTCGACCCCGGCTTCACCGGCGAGGGACCCGGCTTCCAGGCCGAGGGGATGGTGTACGACGCGGCCGGGGTGCCCATCAAGGGGGTGCACCCGCGGAACCGGCACGTCCCCGTCGGCGACCCGGCCGCGGGCGGCGAGGCGATCCATCTGCTCCTCGAAGCGGCGGCGAACCCGTCGATGCCGGGCGACTTCATGCCCTCGGCGCTCGGAGACGTGCGGACGGCCGGTGACAGCCCGCTGTACACCTTCGCCGCCGCCGACATCGCCGTGCTGGACGAGAACGTGTGGCATCTGGTGCTCGACATCGAGGTGCTGTCCGAGCTGATGGCGGAGCTGCCCGCCGACCGGTCGCGGCGGCACGAGATCCTGCGCGCCCTGGAGAACATGCTGGACGCGCTCGACCTGCACGACGTGGCGGGCACGGCGACGGCGGCCCGCGCCGAGCTGGCCGGGGTCCTCTCCCGCCCCGCCTCGCCCAGCGCGCACCGCGTCTCGGCGGCCGGGCACGCGCACATCGACTCGGCCTGGCTGTGGCCGCTGCGCGAGACCGTGCGGAAGGCGTCGCGCACGTTCGCCAATGTCACCGCGCTCGCCGGGGAGTACCCGGAGCTGGTCTTCGCCTGTTCGCAGGCCCAGCAGTACGCGTGGGTCAAGGAGCACCAGCCGCACATCTGGGAGCGGATCAAGAAGGCCGTGGCGGACGGCAACTGGTCGCCGGTGGGCTCGATGTGGGTGGAGTCGGACGCCAACATGCCGGGCGGTGAGGCGCTGGCCCGGCAGCTCGTGCACGGGACGCGCTTCTTCCGGGAGGAGCTGGGGGTCGAGACGGAGGAGATCTGGCTGCCGGACTCCTTCGGCTACACGGCCGCTTTCCCCCAACTGGCCAAGCTGGCGGGCGTGAAGTGGTTCCTCACCCAGAAGCTGTCGTGGAACCAGACCAACAAGATGCCGCACCACACCTTCTGGTGGGAGGGCATCGACGGCAGCCGGGTCTTCACGCACTTCCCGCCGGTCGACACCTACAACGCGCAGTTCCACGCGTCCGAACTGGCCCACGCCGAGCGGAACTTCGCCGACAAGGGCCGGGCCTCGCGCTCGCTGGTCCCGTTCGGCTGGGGCGACGGCGGCGGTGGTCCCACCCGCGAGATGCTGGAGAAGGCGCGCCGGCTGAAGTCCCTGGAGGGCTCGCCGCGCGTCGACATCGAGAAGCCCGCCGCGTTCTTCGCCGCCGCCGAGCGGGAGTACGGGGAGAAGGCCCCGGTCTGGTCGGGCGAGCTCTATCTGGAGCTGCACCGGGCCACGTACACGACGCAGGCGAAGACCAAGCAGGGCAACCGCCGCAGTGAACACCTCCTGCGGGAGGCCGAGTTGTGGGCGACGGCCGCCGCGCTGCGGACCGCGTCGTACGCGTATCCGTACGAGGAGCTGGACCGGCTGTGGAAGACGGTGCTGCTGCACCAGTTCCACGACATCCTGCCGGGGTCGTCCATCGCGTGGGTGCACCGGGAGGCCAGGGACACCTACGCCCGGGTCCGCGAGGAGCTGACGGAGATCACGGCGGCGGCCGTCGCGGCGCTCGGCGGAGGCGGCAAGGCGGTGCTCAACACCTCGCCGTACGAGCGGACGGAGATCATCGAGGCCGACACCGCCGACATCCCGGAGGGCGCCGCGGCGCAGGCGCTGAACGGCGAGGGGCGCGAGGCTGTCGCGGTGCGGGTGCCCGCGCTGGGCGCGACGGGACTGGCCGCCGCCGAGCCGGCGGGGGCGGCCCCGGACGTGACGACACGCTCCGCGGGCTCGGACGTGATCACTCTGGACAACGGACTGCTGCGGGTCACCGTCGACCGCGACGGCCTGCTCACCTCCGTGACCGATCTGACGGCCGACCGTGAGGTCCTGGCGCCGGGCAGCCGCGGCAATCTGCTCCAGCTGCACCCGGACCACCCCAACCAGTGGGACGCCTGGGACATCGACCGGCACTACCGCCGCAGGCACACCGACCTCACGGCGGCCGAGTCGGTGCAGCTGGTCGAGCAGGGCCCGCTGCGGGCGACGGTCCGGGTGGTGCGTACGTTCGGCGCGTCGTGGATCGTCCAGGAGATCCGGCTCGCGGCCGGCAGCAGGCGTGTGGACGTCGTCACCGAGGTCGACTGGCAGGAGTCGGAGAAGGTGCTCAAGGCGGCCTTCCCGCTGGACGTGCAGGCCGAACGGTCCACCGCCGAGATCCAGTTCGGGCATGTGCACCGCGCCACGCACGCCAACACCAGCTGGGACGCGGCCCGGTTCGAGATCTGCGCGCACCGCTGGCTGCGGGTCGCCGAGCCGGGCTACGGCGTGGCGGTGGTCAACGACTCGACGTACGGCCACGACGTGACCCGTACCGCGCACCACGAGGGGGTGGGGACGACCGTACGGCTGACGCTGCTGCGGGCGCCGCACAGCCCCGACCCGGAGACGGACCTGGGGACGCACAGGTTCAGCTACGCGTTGGTGCCCGGCGCCGAGGTGACCGACGCGGTCCGGGAAGGTCTGGCGCTCAATCTGCCGCTGCGGGTCGCCGTCGCGCCGCCGACCGCGCCGCTGGTGGCGGTCGACCACCCGGCGGTCACGGTGGAGTCGGTGAAGCTCGCCGAGGACCGGAGCGGCGATGTGGTCGTACGGCTCTACGAGTCGGCCGGGAACCGCGCGTCGGCGATGCTGCGGACCGGCTTCCCCGTCGTACAGGCCCATGTCACGGACCTGTTGGAGCGTCCGCTGCACGAGGCGGGGACGGGTGCGGACGGTCTGCGGGTCGCCCTGCGGCCGTTCCAGATCCTGACGCTGCGGTTCACGCCCGCGTAAGGACTCGCGCCCGTGTAAGGACGCGAGGGGTCAGGGCCGCGGCACGTTGCGCAGGTTGGAGCGTGCCATCTGCACCATGCGGCCCACCCCTCCGTCCAGCACGATCTTGCCGGCGGAGAGCGCGAAGCCCTGCACCATGTCCGCGCTGATCTTCGGGGGGATGGACAGGGCGTTCGGGTCGGTGACGACGTCCACCAGGGCCGGGCCCTTGTGCTTGAAGGCGTCCTTGAGCGCGCCCGCGAGCTGCCTGGGCTTCTCGACCCGGACGCCGAACGCCCCGGCGGCGCGGGCCATGGCGGCGAAGTCGGGGTTGTGGTTCGTGGTGCCGTACGACGGCAGGCCGGCCACCAGCATCTCCAGTTCGACCATGCCGAGTGAGGAGTTGTCGAACAGGACGATCTTCACGGGCAGTTGGTACTGGACGAGGGTGAGGAAGTCGCCCATCAGCATCGCGAACCCGCCGTCGCCGGACATGGAGACGACCTGGCGCTCCCGGTCCACGAACTGCGCGCCGATGGCCTGCACCATGGCGTTGGCCATCGACCCGTGGCTGAACGAACCGATCACACGGCGGCGGCCGTTGGGCGAGAGATAGCGGGCGGCCCAGACGTTGCACATGCCGGTGTCGACGGTGAACACGGCGTCGTCGTCGGCGACTTCGTCGAGCACGGACGCGACGTACTCGGGGTGGATCGGGACGTGCTTGTCGACCTTGCGGGTGTACGCCTTGACGACGCCTTCGAGTGCGTCGGCGTGCTTCCTGAGCATCTTGTCCAGGAAGCGGCGGTCGTTCTTCACCCGGACCCGTGGCGTCAGACAGCGCAGCGTCTCGCGTACGTCGCCCCAGACGGCGAGGTCCAACTGGGAGCGGCGGCCGAGGCGTTCGGGCCTGACGTCGACCTGGACGATCTTGACGTCGGTACCATCGGGCAGGAAGGCGTTGTACGGGAAGTCGGTGCCGAGCAGGATGAGCAGATCGCACTCGTGGGTGGCTTCGTAGGCGGCGCCGTAACCGAGCAGACCGCTCATGCCGACGTCGAACTTGTTGTCGTACTGGATCCACTCCTTGCCGCGCAGGGCGTGGCCGATCGGGGACTTGATCCGCTCCGCGAACTCCATCACCTCGGCGTGCGCCCCGGCCGTGCCGCTGCCGCAGAAGAGCGTGACGCGGTCCGCGTCGTCGATCATGTCGACCAGCTTGTCGATCTCCAGGTCGCCGGGGCGCGCCGTCGGCCGGGAGGTGACGATGGCGTGCTCGATCGCTTTCGTCGGGGCCGGCCGGGAGGCGATGTCGCCGGGCAGGGTCACCACGCTGACACCGCCCCGGCCGACCGCGTGCTGAATGGCCGTCTGGACCAGCCGGGGCATCTGCTGCGGGTTGGTGATCATCTCGTTGTAGTGGCTGCACTCGTCGAACAGCCGCTCGGGATGGGTCTCCTGGAAGTAGCCGAGGCCGATCTCGCCGGTGGGGATGTGCGAGGCGAGCGCGAGGACAGGGGCCATGGAACGGTGCGCGTCGTACAGGCCGTTGATCAGGTGCAGATTGCCGGGGCCGCAGGAGCCCGCGCAGGCGGCGAGCCTGCCGGTGAGCTGGGCCTCGGCGCCGGCCGCGAAGGCCGCCGCCTCCTCGTGCCTGACCTGCACCCAGTCGATGGCCGCGTTGCGCCGGATGGCGTCGACGACGGGGTTGAGGCTGTCGCCGACGACTCCGTACATCCGCCGCACGCCCGCGCGGGCGAGGATGCCGACGAACTGCTCCGCCACGTTCTGCCTGGCCATGGAAGCGCGCCCTTCTGCCGGGGTCCGGGGCCGGGGCCGACCGGTCTCGGCCCCGGGCCCCTCCGGTACCCGCTGTCCATCAACCCACGCCCCGCGCCGTTACGCCTCCCAGACCGCCACGGCCGTACGGTCGTCGGCGTAACCCTTCACCCGCACCCCGACGTCCGCGAGGAACGCGGCGAGTCCCGGCGGCTCTCCGGAGGCCCAGCGGGCGGCCAGTTCGTCGCCCAGGCCCGGTTCACCGCGCAGCGGCTCCGCGAGGCCGACACTGGTCAGCAGGAGCGTGTCGGCCGGACGGGCCACCGAGGCGCGGAAGCGGAACGGCTCCGGCGGGGGTGGCACGGGTGCCTCCACGACCGGGCCTGGCGGCTTGGTGATCTCCAGGTCCATCGTGAGGCGGTCGCCGTCCGGGGACTGTTCGGCGAGGGCGTCGGCGGGCGCGGAGCCGAAGCCGAGGACCGGTGCGCCCGTGATGTCGGCGGGCTCGGGGAGCAGCGGCTCCAGGTCCTGCCAGGCGCCGTCCCTGAGCCGGAAGAGCCCGCCGCCGCCGACGCCGAAGAAGACGCGGGTGCGGCAGTCGGGGTCGGCGGAGAGCAGCAGACAGCGAAGGCTCGCGGTGTACTCGTCCGGCTCGCGGCCCAACTCGCCCGCGCGGGCGCGCAGTTTGCCATAGGTGCGGTCGGTGAGCCGGTGCAGACCCGACTTCAGGTCGCCCCGGCGGCCGGCCCTTATGTCCTCGGCGAGCCGGCTGTGGCTGCGGCCGACGGCGCCGCCGATCCACCGGCACGCGTCCGCGGCGGCCAGATGTGCGCCCTCGGTGGCGCGGGCGCCGGTGGCGACGGCGACCAGGACGAGGGCGCTCGGGCCGACGCCGAAGCGGGCGGTGAGCAGGGCGTCTCTGCGGGGCTCGCCCCTATAGCGCGCCGAGTCTCCGCGCATGGAGGCGGCGCGGAGTGTGTACGTGCCGTACCGGGCGCCGTCGAGCACGGTGTCGGCGACGAGTTGGCCGAGCTCGTCGGCCCGGCTGGCGGGCAGCGCGGTGGGCTCGGCGTCGTAGGTGGGCGGGCTGTCGCCGACATGGCCCGAGCGGGCGGCGGGAGCGGGAGCGGGCGCCTGCGGGGGCTCGTGGGCGGCGCGCGGGTCGCGGGGCGGGGGCGTGTCGGCGGCCGGGGCGGGAGGCTTCGGCGCGGCGGGTGCGGGCGCGGGGGGCGCGGGCGCGGGCTTGGCCGGCGGTTCGGGTTCAGGGGCCGACGGGGGCGGCGGATCGACGGCGCCCGGCAGCGGGCGGGCGTCGCTGGGGCTGAACGCCGGTGGCGGCGGCTCCCACGGCGCCCGCTGCCGGGGCGCGCGAGGCGGCGGCGGCGCGACGGGCGCCGGTGCGGGCGGCGGGGGCGCGAGCGGGACGTCCGCCACCGTGGGCCGCGGCGGGGGCGGGGGCTCGGGCGCCTGGATCACCGGGTAGGCGCCGCGCGCCTCCCACCAGGCCAGGGGCCGTGAGACGGGACCGCCGCTCAGGGCCCCCACGTCCTCGTCCTCGTCACCCGGATCTTCTTCGTCGGCGACGTCGATCGCGTCGACGGCCTGTCCGTACCGCCCGCCGAGCGTGTCCGCAGCCGAGTCGAAACGGTCGTCGATCGTGTCGTCCCGCGTCTCGGCGGGACCGGTGTCGGGTGCGGACTCGTCGTACAGCCGGCCCCACCAGTCGTCGGCGGTGGCGGGCCGGTCCCCCTGCTGGCTCATGCTCCTATTGTCGACCGCACAGGGCGTCAGAAAACGGGACACCGGGAAAAATAAGAGGCCGGGCGCGATCACACCGGAGCCCCGTCGGCCCAAGTCCGCCGGGCGACCCCACCCCCCACGGGAAGGACGCCCGGCGGACGTTCGGCAGGCCGGCGCGCACCAGGTGCGCCGACCAGGATTCGGGGCCGGAAACCGACCGTACGACGATCCGTACGCCGATTCGAATCGTAGCGACTCGTCGGGGTTCGACGGGAACGTCCGGGTAATCAGCTTATCCGGCATACGAAGGCCGGCCCACCCACCCCGTACCGGGGCATATCCCTGGGGTCTGTGGATCCGGCAATGTCGCCACATTGGCAGAGTGGCGCGTGATGCGGGGATGATGTGCGCGGCGGGTTTACGCCGTGGCCGGTATCCGCCATCGGTGGCCGGGTTTGAGCGCCGGGTTTGAACGTACGTCCGGGGAGGGGTTCCAGGGGTGCTGGGAGCAATAGGTCTCGACGCGAGACAGGAGTCGGCGTATCGCGCCCTGGTGGCGCTGGGCGCCGCCGAGGCCGCCGATCTGGCACATCGGCTCGCGATTCCCGAGCAGGACACGGAGCGCGCGCTGCGCAGGCTGGAGCAGCAGGGGCTGGCCGCGCAGTCGTCGGCCCGGACGGGCCGCTGGGTGGCCGCGCCGCCCGCGGTGGCGCTGGGTGCGCTGCTCACCCAGCAGCGCCACGAGCTGGAGCGGGCCGAGCTGGCGGCCGTACTGCTCGCGGAGGAGTACCGGGCGGAGTCGGCGGGGCCCGCCGTGCACGATCTGGTCGAGGTGGTGACGGGGGCGAGCGCGGTGGCGCACCGTTTCCACCAGTTGCAGCTGGGGGCGACGGAGGAGATCCGCGCGCTGGTCACCGGCAGGCCGGTGGTGGTGTCGGGGGTGGACAACGAGTCCGAGGAGCGGGTGGTGACGCGCGGTGTCCGCTACCGCGTGGTGATCGAGCGGGAAGTGCTCTCGCTGCCCGACGGGATCACGGAGCTGTCGGCGGCTCTCGGCCGCGAGGAGCAGGTACGGGTCGTCGACCGGGTGCCGACGAAGCTGATGATCGCCGACGGGACCCTGGCGATGGTGCCGCTGACGGCGGGCGACGCGGAGCCCGCGGCGCTGGTGGTGCACGCCAGCGGCCTGCTGGAGTCGCTGTCGGGGCTCTTCGAGGCGGTCTGGCGCGACGCTCTGCCCCTGCGTCTGGTGCCGGGCGGGGACGGGGCCGGCCGGGACGGGGCGACGGTGACGGAGGACCCGGCCGACGGGCCGGACGAGACCGACCTTGAAGTGCTCTCGCTGCTGCTCGCGGGGATGACGGACGCGAGTGTCGCCAAGCAGCTGGATCTGGGGCTGCGGACGGTACAGCGCCGGGTGAAGGGCCTGATGGAGCTGGCGGGCGTGACGACCCGGCTCCAGCTGGGCTGGCACGCGTACGAGAAGGGCTGGGTGGCACGCGACCCGCGCGGCTGACCGCGAGGTGGGGTCGCGAGGTGGATCGCGCCCGCGTGCCACTCCCCCGGGGATCCTGCACCCTGGGCAGATGGACGTGTGGCAGCTCGTGCTGGTGGCCCTGGTCATGCTGCTGGGCGTCATCGGTGTGCTGATTCCCGGCGTGCCGGGGCCCGCCATCGTCTGGGCCGCCGTGGTCTGGTGGGCGCTGAGCGACACCTCGGCGACCGCCTGGGCGGTACTGATCGCGTCCACGGCGCTGCTGCTGCTCAGCCAGGCGCTCAGACCCCTGCTGCCGTCCAGACGCACACGCCGGACGGGGACGCGGCGGCGCACGCTGCTGGCCGGCGGGCTCGCGGGGATCGTGGGGTTCTTCGTGCTGCCGGTGGTGGGCGCTGTCGTGGGCTTCGTCGGCGGGATCTACGCGGTGGAGCGCGTACGGCTGGGCAGCCACCGGGACGGCTGGGCGTCGACACGCACGGTGATGCGGACCTCGGGCTACTCGCTGCTGGTCGAGCTGTTCTGCTGTCTGCTGGTGATGGGCACGTGGATCGGCGCGGCGGTCTGGGGCTGACCTCTGGCCGCCGACCGCCGCGCCGGTCCGCCGACGTACCGTCAGCAGATGGGCACGCCCGGGAGCTGGGCCGCCGGGTGGTCGATGTAGATGTTGGAGATGAAGCCGCCCTGGTCGCGCAGCTTGCTCCACCAGTTGTTGGTGTACCCCTCGGCGTTCACCGTGTCGCCCTGCTTCTGGCAGAGGACATGGACGCTGGTCGGGCCGGGCAGCCGGGTGATGATCGCGGCGTTCAGCCGGGCGTCGGCGCGGACGCTGACTCCGGTGCCCCAGGTCATGAAGGGCGTGCCGCCGCCTCCGCCGCAGCCGTTGTCGCTGGTGAGGTAGTGCTGGTTGTAGCTGCCGGGGTAGGGAAGGCCGCCGCCGTTGATGACGATGTTCTGGCCGACGCCGTTGAGCAGCTGCTCGTAGTGCAGATGGGGGCCGGTGGAATTGCCGCTGGAGCCGGTGGTACCGATCTGCTGGCCCTGGTTGACGAACTGTCCGCCGGCCACCGAGAAGGAACCGAGGTGGAAGTAGTACGTCGTCCAGCCGCCGCCGTGGTCGATGGAGATGTAGTTGCCCGCGCCGCTCGGCTGGCTGTGCCGGGTCGCGGTGCCGGCGGCCGACGCGAGGGCGGGGGTGCCGTTGGTGGTGCCGCCGTCGGCGCGTACGAAGTCCAGCGCACGGCGGACCTCGGCCGAATGGTGGCTGTAGGTCCACCGCTGGCCGCACGGGTAGGGGGCCTTGAAGTTGGGCGCCGCGGCCACGGCTGCCGTGTCGGAGGCGCCGGCTTCGGCCGCTTCCGCCGCTCCGGCGGGTACCGTCAGCATCCCGACGAGTACGAGGAGCGCACCGGCGAATGTGGTCGATAGGCGTCTGAGACGGGTCACGAATGCTCCCGGGTGTGGGGGTTGCAGACGGTCGGGCGGGGAGCCGCGGACCGCTGCGAGACGCGGCAAAAGTAGCGACGGGCGCTCGTCCTCACAACGGCTGGACGGCGCCTTTCGTCGGAGATGAAATGTCTTGCTCCTGACAAGTCGGCACTCCACCATGGCGGGGCTGACAGTTCCTCACCCCGCCTTGTCCCCCACTCGTGCGCGCAGGTCCAGTACCCCGCGCACCACAGAGCGGAGAGAAGACCGATGACCTTGATCTCAGGCTGGAGGCGCGGCCGGGCCGCGCTCCTCGGCACCGTGGTCGCCGCGTCACTGGCCCTCACCGGCCAGCCCGCGAGCGCCGCGCCCTACCCCGGCGGCGGCTCGGACGCCGCTGCCGGCACCGGCGTCATGAACACGGCGTTCTCGAAGGCCGCCGCCGAGTACGACGTACCCCGTGATCTGCTCGTCGCCCTCGGATACGGCGAGACGCACCTCGACGGTCACGGCGGAAGACCCAGTCAGGCGAACGGCTACGGCGTGATGCACCTGGTCAGCCGGCCGAAGCACCAGACGCTGGAACGGGCCGCGAAGCTCACCGGCGAGTCCGTGGCCGAGCTGAAGAAGGACACGGCCGCCAACATCCGCGGCGCCGCCGCCGTTCTGCGCGCCGTCGCCGACGAGCAGGGCCTGGACGCCACCGACCGCGACTCGCTCGCCGAGTGGTACCCGGTCGCCGCCGAGTACGGCGCCGCGGCGAACGACCGGACGGCGCGGCTGTACGCGGACACCGCGTACGACCTGCTGAACAAGGGCCTGCGCGCGCAGGCCGCCGGCAACGAGCAGATCCTCGTCACGGCCCACAAGGTGACGCCCCACCGCGGCAAGTACGCGGGCATCCCCTCCGACTTCGGTGTGCTGAGCGACGACTACCCGGCGGCCCTCTGGGTCCCGGCGAGCACGTCGAACTACCAGACCGGCCGTACGTCGGCGATCAACAAGGTGGTCATCCACGTCACCCAAGGCTCGTACGCCGGCTCCATCAGCTGGTTCCAGAACCCGGCGTCCAAGGTCAGCGCACACTATGTGATCCGCTCGTCGGACGGCCAGGTCACCCAGATGGTCCGCGACGCCAACACCGCCTGGCACGCGCGCTCGGGCAACCCCAGCTCCATCGGGATCGAGCACGAGGGCTTCGTCGCCGACCCGTCCTGGTTCACCGACTCGATGTACCGCTCGTCGGCCGCGCTGACCCGCCATCTCACCGCCAAGTACGGTATTCCGCGCACCCGTACGGGCATCGTCGGGCACAGCGAGGTACCGGGCAACGACCACAGCGACCCCGGGGCCAACTGGAACTGGACCTACTACATGTCGCTCGTCAACGGCGGCACCGGTGACCCGGGCCCCGGTCCCGGCACCTCGTTCCCGACGTGGGGCACCGGCGTGAGCATCCGTCAGGAGGCGACGACCACCTCGGCGCAGGTCGCGAGTCTGGCGGGACCGACGTCGGTCAAGGTCCAGTGCCAGAAGCGCGGACAGCTGGTCAACTACCAGGGGTACAGCAACGACGCCTGGTCCTACCTGCCGGACTACGGCGGCTACATCTCGAACATCTTCATCGACGTCTCGGACTCGTGGCTGCCGGGCGTGCCCACCTGCTGAGCGTCCCAGCCGTAGCCGATGCACCACCGCCCCTCAGGGCGCGGGGCCGTCCAGCAAGGCCTTGCCCAGCTGGGTGCGGTGGTGCATCATCCGGTTGCCGTGCCGGTGCGAGGTGAGCAGACCGGCCTCGCGGAGTACGGAGGCGTGGCGGCTCGCCGTCGAGGGAGCCATCCGCAGCGCCCCCGCCAGCCCCGTCGTCGTCATCGGCCGGTCGAGCAGTTCGAGCAGCCGGGCCCGCGAGGTGCCGATCAGCTGGGCCACCGGCCGCGTCGCCTCACCCTGCCGGGAACGCACCAGCCACCCGGGGGCCGGGGAGAGCGGGTGAACCAGCACCGGGGGAAGCTCGTGGTCGACCAGGGCCAGAGGCGTACCGACGCAGAAGAAGCCCGGCACCAGGGTCAACGTCTGCCCGGACAGCTGGAGTTCACGGCTGAGCGGGTACGGCGTGCGCAGGATCCCGTCCTCGCAGCGCCAGCCGGGCATCTCCTCGTAACTGGCCAGCAGCCCCTCCGCTCCCCCGCCCAGCGCCGCCTCGGCGCGGCGCGAACGGTCGGCCGCGGCCTGGGCGCGGATCGCGGGCAGATACGGCACCACGGCGACGGAGTAGTAGCGCCGCAGTGTCGAGCCGAGCCAGCGCAGCGCCTCCACGTCGCCCTCGGAGAGCCGCCGTACGGTGGCCGGGACCGATCCGGGTCTGCGCGCGTAGAGTCGCGTGAGATCAGCGGCCAGGCGGCGGCGGGGAGTTGACAGCAGACGGTCCACACCGATGTCGAGGTCCAGCTCGCCCCGGCCGGGAGTGAGGAAGTCGGGGAAGTACTCGGCCGCGGGGCAGAGCAGCATCAACTCCCGTACGGCCGAGGCGAGTCCGGCGCGTTCCAGGGCGGTGCGGACCTCGCGCCGCCAGGGCGCGAAGGCCGGCGGGACGTGCTGGTTCTGGAGCAGATGCAGGCTGAGCGCGGCCTCCCACAGAGCGTCGGCTCCGTCCGCCACGCGCAGCCGGTTGAGCTCCCGTCCACGGAGATCGACTCGCAGCACCTTGGACTCCCCCGGAAAGCCTGTGCGGTCAGGCCCGGATTCTAGCGGGGTGGCCGGCGTGTGAGGCTGGAGTCATGAGCGAATTCAGCGAGGCCGAGCGCCTGTATCTCTCCTCCCAGCGGCTGGGGCGGCTGGCCACCGTCGATCCGAAGGGCCAGCCGCAGGCCAACCCGGTGGGCTTCTTCCCGCAGGCGGACGGCACGATCCTGATCGGCGGTTACGCGCTGGGCACCACGAAGAAGTGGCGGAATCTCCAGGCCAACCCCCTGGTGGGGCTGGTCGTCGACGACATCGTGAGCGTCAAGCCCTGGAAGGTACGCGGTGTGGACATCCGGGGTGAGGCCGAACTGCTCACCGGGCCACACGAGTTGGGGCCGCACTTCAGCGAGGAGCTGATCCGGATCCATCCCCGGAAGATTCACAGCTGGGGGCTGGACGAGACGGTCTGACCGGCTCGGATCCTCAGGTGCCAGGCGGCGTACGAACGCCACGGGCGCCATGCCGCCCCGCGAGGCTCGTCGTCCGGCGCCACGTCCGGTGCCACGTCCGGGTCGCCCAGGCCGCGCATCCGGATGAGCGCCGCCGTGCGGGGCGTCACCCCGGGCACGGTGAGCAGCGCCCGCTCGGCCTCGTCGCGGCCGGCTCCGCTGTCGAGCCGTACGGTGCCGTCGGCGAGCGCGGTGGCGAGCGGGCCGGCCACCGGGTCGGTCACCAGGGCGGCGGGCGCGGGGAAGAGGCGGGTGAGTTTGCCGCAGGGGCGCTCGACCGTCTCCCCGTACGCCGCGACGAGCCGCCGCGCCCCGGCGGGACCGGCGTGGACGCGGAGCGCGTACTCCTCGGCGTCGGCGGCGCCCGGCGCCCGCAGCCCGGGGCGGGCCGCGACAAGCGGCGCGAGGAGGGGGTCGGCGGCGAGGCGTTCGTCCACGGCGTACGGATCGGCGTCGAGGTCGAGGAGCCGGCGCAGGCGTTGTACGGCGGTGGTGAGGTCGCGCAGGTCGGTGAGGTGGATCCGGGCCTCCAGCCAGCCGGAGCGGGCGCCCGTGCCCGTAGGCGGGAGGGATTCGTCGACCGAGACGATCCCGGGGCCGTGCGGCAGGCGCAGCGTACGCCGGTAGGTGCGGGCGCCCGGCCCGCCGGTGACCTCCTCGACACAGGGGACGGCCTCGGCGGCGAGCAGGTCGAACATCTCGCGTGCCGCGTAGGCGCCGCGGTGGGCGAGCCGTAGCGGGATACCGGCGAGCGTAGGCGCCGCGGGGACACGCTCGCTCGGGCGGCGGGTGCGGCCTGGGCCGCTCATGCCGTTGGCGGACTCGGCGCGCAGGCCGCTCGGCGTACGGGCGTAGATCTGCCGGATCGTGTCGTTGAACTGCCGCACGCTCGCGAATCCGGCGGCGAAGGCGATCTCCGTGACCGGCAGGGCGGTGGTCTGGAGCAGCGTCCGCGCGGTGTGGGCGCGCTGCGCGCGGGCGAGGGCGACGGGCCCGGCGCCGAGTTCGGCGGTGAGCTGGCGCTGGACCTGCCGGGCGCTGTAGCCGAGCCGCCCGGCCAGTCCGGGTACGCCCTCGCGGTCCACGACCCCGTCGCCGATCATCCGCATGGCGCGGCCGACGACATCGGCGCGTACGTTCCACTCCGCCGACCCGGGCACGGCGTCGGGCCTGCACCGCCGGCAAGCGCGGAAGCCGCTGCCCTGGGCAGCGGCGGCCGTGGGGTAGAAGCGGACGTTCTCGCGTTTCGGGGTGACCGCCGGGCAGCTGGGCCGGCAGTAGATGCCGGTGGTCTCGACGGCGAAGAAGAACGCGCCGTCGAATCGGGCGTCGCGGCTGGCCACCGCCTCGTACCTGGTCTCTTCGTCCATCACACCGTCCAGTGTGCGTCGCGCCGCACGACGGCACTCGCGGGATTCGGACACGGAGCTCCGGACGCCGGGGCGGGGCCGGACTCCCCTCTCGGAGAGCCCGGCCCCGCCCCGGTCACCGGGTAACTACCGGGCACGCCCGCGCTTGGCCTCGCTGGCCGCGCGGCCCTCCGCGACCTTGAGCCGCCAGTCGCGCCGGATCTCGGCCCGCAGCCGGGCGTCGGTCTTGGCGACGATGCGCTGGTTCTCCCGCAGCAGCTTGCGGTAGCTCTCCAGCCGCCGCTCGGGCAGCGAACCGTCGGCCAGCGCGGCGAGCACCGCGCACCCCGGCTCGCTGACGTGGGCGCAGTCGTGGAACCTGCACCCCTCGGCGAGCTCCTCGATCTCGGTGAACACCTGCCCCACGCCCTGCCCGGCGTCCCAGAGCCCGACACCCCGCAGCCCCGGGGTGTCGATGAGGACGCCACCGCCGGGCAGCACGAGGAGATTGCGGGTGGTCGTGGTGTGCCGGCCCTTCCCGTCCGCGTCCCGGGTGGCCTGGACCTCCATGACGTCCTCGCCGAGCAGGGCGTTGGCGAGCGTCGACTTCCCGGCGCCCGAGACGCCGAGCAGCACGCTCGTACTCCCCGATACGACGGCTGACAGCACGTCGACGCCTTCCCCCGTGGCCGCGCTGAGGGCGAGGACCTGCACACCGGGGGCCGTGGTCTCGACGTCGTCGACGAGATACGACAGCCCTGTCGGGTCCGGCACGAGGTCGGCCTTGGTGAGCACCACGACCGGTTGCGCACCGCTCTCCCAGGCCAGGGCCAGGAAGCGCTCGATCCGCCCCAGGTCCAGCTCGACGGCGAGCGATACGGCGATGATCGCGTGTTCGACGTTGGCCGCGAGGATCTGGCCCTCGGAGCGCTGGGACGAGGTGGAGCGTACGAAGGCGGTACGACGCGGCAGGAGCGTCCGCACGTACCGCGGATCGCCGCCGGGATCCACCGCGGCCCAGTCCCCGGTGCACACGACCTTCATCGGGTCGCGCGGCACGACGAACTCGGTGTCGGCCCGCACGGTGCCGTCAGGAGTGACGACATCGCACTGGCCCCGGTCGACCCGCACGACGCGGCCGGGCAGCAGGCCCTGCGCGGCGTACGGGGTGAACTCCGCCTCCCAGCCCTCGTCCCAGCCGTACGGGGCGAGCGGATGAGCGGTGGAGGAAGCCTCGGAAGAGGCAGCAGAGAAAGACAAGGGGGAACCCTTCACAAGGGCGGCCCCGGCGCACGCGCCGATCAGGCGCGAGAAGAGTGGAAGGTCAGCCGGAGACCACGGAGGTGACATGGACGACTCGCTGATCGCGGGCAAGGCCCAGCACGGAAACAGCCATCGGTACACACCTCCCGGTTCACACGCACGGCCGACGGGACCGGACCGGCCCCTCGGAACAGGTGGGAACTTAGCGCGTCTCCCACCGGGCCCGCCACCCATTTACCGCCGGCCGCCATACCGCCCACCGATTTACCGCCGACCCATTTACCGCCGACCCGGTCACCCCGGCTCCGCGTCCGCCGGCCGTGGCGGGGGCGGCGGGCCCGTCGGCAGGGCCGGTTCCGTGAAGTCGACGGGGATGCCCACGATCATCCGCAGTCCCGGGTTGGCCAGCGGCTCCAGTGCCTGGACCGAGACATGGACCCGGCCGGTGAGCGGCAGGACCATCGGGCGCACCGTTCCGTAGGGGTGCAGGCTCATCTCCGCGCGTTCGTCGCCGTCCCAGAGGCGGCGCACCTCCGCCGAGCGCCGGACACGGCGCACCACGCGCTGGATCGGGTCGTGCTCCAGGTCCACGACGGAGCTGCGGCGCAGCTCGGCGACCATGTAGGGCGCCCAGTGGGTCTCCCACTGCCGGCACTGCTCACGTCCCTGGGAGAAGGGGGCGAGCAGTTCCTCCATGACATTGACGCCGGGGCGCTGCATCCAGGGCCAGTGCCAGGCGGCGCGGCAGTTGTAGGCGAGAACGGTGTAGGTGTCGTCGCACCAGTAGGCGCCGTGGCCGATGCGGTGCAGCAGCCCGAGCAGGTCGTCGGGGACGTCCGGGTGTTCCGGGACGGCCGTCCGCGGCGGCTGGTGACCGGACCACACGTAAAGGGCGGACGCCTCCGCCGGGTTCAGGTCCAGAATCCGGGCGCAGTCCCTGACCAGGTCCTTGCTGATCCGCCCCTCGCCGTGTTCGAGGCGCCGGTAGTGCCGCTCGTCCACTCCGAGCAGATCGGCCATGATCGACTGCGTGAGCTGTCCGCGGCGGTGCCGGTGCCGGGGCAGGTCCTTCAGCCCGGGAACGTCTTCCAGATTCCGGCGCGCCCGCCACGTACGCATGATCTTCTGCATGTCCGACTGAGGGGGCAGCTCCGCTTTTCCCATCTCGCCACCTCCGGGCACGGGCCACCGGCGACATCGCCGCCTGCACCCCCCTTTTCCCATCGTGCCCCTCCGTGGCCGTGGCGGCGCGCGGAGGGACCGGACACCGGGGCGTCCGGTCACGATCACACCCTTCCCCGGTGTGCCGGCACGCGTTTGGGTGGGAGCTGGAGATTTTCGTTCCCAGGAGAGGACCATGGAGATTCCGGCCGCTCAGCGCGCCGCACCCAGCCTGCCTCCCACCGGTGTACGGCACGTCTGGTGCCTGCCGGACACCGATCTGACGCAGGCAGCCGATGCCCGGCGGAAGGCCACCGGTGTGCTGGAGGGGTGGCGGCTGCCGCGCGCCACCGTCGACGACGCCGTCCTTGTGGTGTGCGAGCTGGTGACCAACGCGCTCCGCCACGGCCGCAGTCCGGTGCGCATCGCGCTCCACCGGGGGGTTCATCTGGGCCATGGCGCCCTGACGATAAGCGTCAGCGACCAAGGCAAGATCGCCTACCCGTCCGGCCCAGAGGAGGACCTGGTGCACGCCGGGGAGAACGGCCGGGGGCTGTCCATCGTGGCCGCGCTCGCCCAGGCCCACGGGTACGAGGGGGGAAGCTCGACCACCTTCTGGGCCCGGCTGCCCACCCGTGCGGCGGACGGACTGTAGTCGTCCGCCTCGGCGCGGAGCCCGTGGGTGAGCCGTGATGTGATGGTTCCGTGGGCCGCGCCGTGGAGGAGACCAATCGCCGCATGCTGCGGGTGCGCGACGCGATGGACCGTGACTACGCGCAGCCGCTGGACGTCCCTGCCCTGGCCAGGATCGCCCATGTGTCGCAGGCGCATTTCACTCGGACCTTCCGCGCCACGTTCGGCGAGACCCCGCACCGTTATCTCCAGCGCCGTCGGGTCGAGCGCGCGATGTTCCTTCTGCGGGAGACGGACCGCGCCGTGACGGACATCTGCTACGAGGTCGGCTTCAGCAGTCCGGCGACCTTCAGCCGCACCTTCCGCGACATCGTCGGACGGCCGCCGAGGACGTACCGCAAGGAGGTGGCGGCGGCCGTCGCGTACGTACCGTCGTGCTTCACGAAGGCGTGGACGAGGCCGAGCACCGCCGCCGGTGTCGACTGAGCAGTTCTGGACAAGTTTTCACCCCCCTCGGGCCGTAACGTGACGCCCATGTTCAACGCACTCACGATCTCGCAGATTTACGTCCTCGATCAGGACGAGGCACTCGACTTCTACGTCGGCAAGCTCGGTCTGGAGGTCCACACCGACGCCGACCTGGGCTTCATGCGCTGGCTGACCGTCAATGTCCCCGGCGTGCCCGACAGACAGATCCTCCTGGAGAAGCCGGGCCCTCCGGCGATGTCCGAGGAGACCGCACAGCAGGTCCGTGAACTGGTGACGAAGGGCGCGACGGGCGGCTCGCTCTTCTTCACCACGGACGACTGCCGCGGGACGTACGAGACGCTGAAGGGCCGTGGCGTCGAGTTCACCGACGAGCCCACCGACCGGCCGTACGGCATCGACTGCGGGCTCCGCGACCCGTTCGGCAACAGCATCCGCTTCTCCCAGCCGAAGTCGTAGGCGCTGGGGCCGAGGCGGGGCGGGGGCCGGGGTCGCCGAGCGGCTCGGGGCGGCGGCAGGATGGCCGTATGACTGGCAGCGACGCATCCACCGCACAACCGGCCGCCGGGACTCCAGCGGCCCCTGTCCCCTTCACCGCCGACGACTACCGCGCCCGGATGGAGCGCGCGGTGCGGGACGCCACCGCCGCCGGGCTGGCCGGCGTCCTCGTGGCTCCGGGGCCCGACATGGTCTGGCTCACCGGTTACCGGCCGCCCGCCGACACCGAGCGGCTCACCCTGCTCGTCCTCACCCCGGACGCCGGCCCCGTCCTCGTGGTGCCGAAGCTGGAGGCGCCCGACGCCGCGAAGGCGGTCGGCGCGCCCGCGCTGACCCTGCGGGACTGGACCGACGGCGTCGACCCGTACGCCGTGACCGCGCCCGCGCTGACCGCGACCGGGCGCTACGGCATCAGCGACAACACGTGGGCCCTGCACCTCATCGGCCTCCAGGAAGCCCTGCCAGGCTCCTCCTACACGCCGTTGACGAACGCGCTGCCGATGCTGCGCGCGGTCAAGGACGCGCGGGAGGTGGCACGGCTCGCGGCGGCGGGGGCGGCGGCCGACTCCGCGTACGAGGAGATCAAGAAGGTGCCCTTCGCGGGCCGCAGGGAGACCGAGGTCGCGGCGGACCTCGCCGGTCTGCTGCGCGAATTCGGCCATTCCCAGGTCGACTTCACCGTCGTCGGCTCCGGCCCCAACGGCGCCGACCCGCACCACGAGGCCGGTGAACGGGTCATCAGGGGCGGCGACATGGTCGTGCTGGACTTCGGCGGGCTCCGCGAGGGTTACGGCTCCGACACCTCCCGTACCGTCCACGTCGGCGAGCCGACGGAGGAGGAGCGGCGCGTCCACGACGTGGTGCGCGCGGCGCAGCGGGCGGCTTGCGAAGCGGTGCGGCCGGGCATCGCCTGCCAGGAGGTGGACCGGGTGGCACGCGCGGTGATCAACGACGCGGGATACGGCGAGTACTTCATCCACCGCACCGGGCACGGTATCGGCGTCACCACCCATGAGCCGCCCTACATGGTCGAGGGCGAGGAACTGCCGCTCGTACCCGGCATGTGCTTCTCGGTCGAGCCCGGCATCTATCTGCCGGGCCGCTTCGGCGTCCGGATCGAGGACATCGTCACGGTCACGGAGACCGGGGGCCGCCGGCTCAACACGACGGAGCGTGAGCTGGCCGTGGTCGGCTAGGAGGACGCGCGGGGGTACTTGGGACCGGCGTCGTGCGGCCCCAAGTACCCCCGCCGGTTCAGCAGTTCGGTACGCCGGGGAGCCAGGACTCCACCACGTCGATGAAGATGTTGGAGATGTACCCGCCGAAGGCAGGCAGATAGGCCCAGCCGTCATTGGTGATGCCGTCCACAGTGATCCGCTGCCCGTGGACCTGGCACTTGACGTTGACCGTCGTCGGACCGGGCAGCCGCGCCACCTCGGGCGACGCGGTGGTCGCCTGCTGGCGAATGCGGACGTCCGTGCCCCAGGTGGGGAACGACTTGCCCGTCTGGTCGCCGGTCCAGAGATAGGTGACCGTCACCCAGCCGTTGTCGTTCAGGCCGACGTTGTAGAAGGTGCCATCGGCGAGGTCGATGCCGGCCGGGTTGAGAACGACGCGTCCTGAACCGTCCCGGCCGCCGTTGTAGCCGCTCTCGTAGGCGGCCTGGGCCTCGGGCAGGCCCTGGGGCAGGTCCTTGAACATCTCCCGGGTCGGGGACGGGTTCCAGTAGTCGTCCTTGGTGTTCCAGGGGCCCACGTCCCACACCGGCGCGGTCTCGCAGCGGGCGGGGCCGCAGACCTGCACGGAGTACTGGCCGCTGCCGTTCGGCGACAGGCCGCGTCGCGAGGGCAGCGCGACGAAGTGGTCGTTCGGCTGGATGACATGGCCGTTGGCGGTCGTACGGCCGACGAGACCCTCGCGGGTGGCGAAGACCCGGGCGCTGAGCGCGGTCGCGCCGGCGGCGCCCCGGGGCGCGGCACCCTTCTCGGCGGACAGCCGCAGGCTCTTGACGCGCGCCTCGCCCTCCTTGTCCCAGAGGGTGATCCGGGCCTGGACGGTGGTGACGGCGCGGGGCAGCACCGCGGGGCCCCGGTCGGCCGGTGTCCACTCGGTCCAGGCGCCCCGCGCGGAGCGGCCGCGCACGTCGACGACCACCTCGGCGCCGGAGTCCGCTGGCGTGTCGGTGACCAGTTCGGCGCTGACCCGGTTGACGGGATCGCCGAGTTCTTCCGGGGCGAGCACCTGGGTGCCGTAGCCTTGACCGGCCTCCGCCGACGCGGGGCGGAAAGCGGTGCTTCGGACGCTCAACGCACCCTTGGTGTAGCGGACGTTGACGTCGTCGGAGGTGATGCGCGACAGGTCCGCCGACCAGGAGGCCGGCGAGGACGCTACGCGCGTGGACTTCTTGCCGTCGGCCGCTCCGGCCGGTGGTGTGGCGACAGCGACGCCTACGCAGGCGAGCAGGGAAAGGGCCGCGGTGATCCGACGCCGGTACATGGGTCTCGCTCGGTCCTTCATGCCGGTCTCCTCGTGTGGGGGATGGAACCCGGCACACGCTAGTGAGGATGTCATGTAACCGACAAGACCCGGAGAGCGCGGGAACCTCAGACGAGAGGGGCAGGGGCGTGACCGTGACCGCGACTGGGCGCGTGGTGGATCAGCGCCGCGTGCGGGTCGGCTTCACCGGCGGTGGCGGCGGGGTCGGAATGGACCAGGGCGGCGGTCAGTTTCGGTACGGCGTGCAGCAGCGCGTGCTCAGCCGCGACCGACACGTCATGCGCCTGACGTACGGTCAGCTCGCCGTCCACCACGACCGCGACCTCGGCGCGCAGCCGGTGCCCGATCCAGCGCAGCCGGAGCTCGCCCACCGCCCGTACACCGGGGACGTCCAGCAGGGCCGACTCGGCGGCGTCCACGAGCGCGGGGTCGACGGCGTCCATGACGCGGCGGAACACCTCGCGGGCGGCGTCGCGCAGGACAAGCACGATGGCGGCGGTGATGAGCAGGCCGACGATCGGGTCGGCGAGCCGCCAGCCGATCGCGGCGCCACCCGCGCCCAGCAGGACGGCGAGTGAGGTGAAGCCGTCGGTACGGGCGTGCAGCCCGTCGGCGACCAGGGCGGCCGAGCCGATCTCGCGGCCGACGCGGATGCGGTAGCGGGCGACCCACTCGTTGCCGGCGAAGCCGGCCACGGCGGCGATGGCGACGGCCGGCAGATGGCTGACGCGCTGCGGGTCGAGCAGCCGGTCGACGGCGGTCCACCCGGCGAAGACGGCCGAGGCGGCGATGGTCAGCACGATGACGATGCCGGCGACGTCCTCGGCGCGCCCGTACCCGTAGGTGAATCCGCGGGTGGCCGCGCGCCGGCCGAGTACGAACGCGACGCCGAGCGGCAGAGCGGTGAGGGCGTCGGCGGCGTTGTGGACGGTGTCACCGAGCAGCGCCACCGAGCCGGACAGGATGACGACCACCACCTGCGCGAGCGCCGTCACGCCGAGTACCGCCAGCGAGACCCACAGCGCGCGCATGCCCTTCGCCGACGATTCGAGGGCGGTGTCGATCTTGTCGGCCGATTCGTGGGAGTGGGGGGTGAGGAGATGTCCGGCCTTGTGGCGCAGACGAGCGAGGGGCGGCCCATGAGCGTGCCCGTCTCCGTGAGCGCGCTCGTCTCCGTGCGGGTGGGCGTCTCCGTGCGGGTGGGCGTGTCCGTGCGGGTGGGCGTGTCCGTGCGGGTCGTTCATGGCGGTGACCTTCCGACGCGCGGGCGATGGGACCGGCCGGGGAGGAGCGGCGGGGTGGACAGCGCCGTACCCCGTTCGCCATTATGTGCATATGAACGCACTCATGCAACTATCACCTGCGCATGATGCGCACCCGCCCATCCCGGGCGAGGAGCAGTTCACGCTCGCCGCCGAGGTCTTCGCCGTCCTCGCCGACCGCACACGGCTGGTCCTGCTGCACGCACTGGCGGGCGGCGAGGCGGACGTCACGACCCTGACCGAGAGGTGCGGCGCGGCCCGCCCCGCCGTCAGCCAGCACCTCGCCAAGCTCCGGCTCGCCGGTCTGGTGGTCACCCGTAAGGAGGGCCGCCGGGTCGTCTACAGCCTCCGCGACGGCCATCTGCGGCGGGTGATCGACGAGGCGCTGAGCCTGGCCGACCACAAGCTCGACGGCCGCCCCTCGCACGACTGAGCTGTCGGAGAGACCCCGTACGGCCCCCGAAAAGACACGGAAGAGGCACCTGGGAGGGGAGGCGGATCCCGGCGTGTCGCCATACGCTCGTCCCCATGAGCATCGACCGGCGGGTGCTGCTTCGTGGCATGGGCTGGGCCGCCGCGGCAGGCGCGGGCCTCACCCTGGCCGCCGACGCCGCCGGAAGAGCCGGTGAGGACGGGTCGGCCCCGCCCTCGCGTCCGCAGGCACGCCCGGAACGGCCGCTCCGCTGGTCCAGCGCCGCGCCCGCCGTCGAGCCCCGGACGTTCTGGCAGGAGAAGCCCCCGCCCCGGCGGAAGCCGGAGCGCACCGCCGACGAGGTCAGGGCCGTGTTCATCCACCACACCATCGGCCCCAACGACTACACGCGTCCCGAGGTCCCCGGTCTCATCCGTACCTTCGCCGTCGACCACGTCGACAACCGCCAGTGGGACGACATCGGCTACAACTTCCTGGTCGACCGGGGCGGCGTCATCTACGAGGGCCGCGCGGGCGGCATCGAGAACCCCGTCGTCGGCGCGCACACCCTGGGGTTCAACGTCGGCACCGTCGGCATCGCGGCGCTGGGCGACTTCAGCGACGGCGCGACGGTGCCCGAGGCGATGGTCGACTCACTCGCCCGGCTGATCGCGTGGAAGCTCGGGCTGTACGGGGTGGATCCGCGCGGCACGACGACGCTGGTGTCGACCAACGACGGGAGCCGGTACAAGAAGGGCACCCGGCAGATCTTCCGTACAGTCTCGGGCCACCGTGACGGCTACTCGACGCGCTGTCCTGGCGGCGCGCTGTACGGGGCACTCCCCCGGATACGCGAACGCGCCGCCCGCCTCCAGGGCCGCCCGGACAGCTAGGGCGTGTTTTAGAAGTCCCGTCTGGCCAGGGCGGGTCTTTCGGATCGGGCCGGGTCAGAGCGCGCGGTGCATGATGTGGAGGCCGACATAGCCCCGTACCGGATGGCGGAAGCCCTCCGGGAGCGTGCCGAGCACCGTGAAGCCGAGTGATTCGTACAGCTTCACCGCGTGCGTGTTGGTCTCCACGACGGCGTTGAACTGCATCGCGCGGAAACCCTCCGTACGCGCCCACTCCAGGCTGTACTCGCACAGCGCGCGGCCCACGCCCCGGCCCGTGTGTTCCGCGTCGACCATGTAGCTGGCGCTCGCGATGTGCGAGCCGTTGCCCATGTGGTTGGTGTTCATCTTGGCGGTGCCGAGGACCGTGCCCGCGTCGTCCACGGCGACGACGGTACGGTTCGGCGGAGCCAGCAGCCACCACTCGCTCGCGTCCTGCTCACCGAGGTCGGTCGGATACGTGAAGGTGTCGCCCGCGGCCACGATCCGGTGGAAGAACGGCCAGATGGCGGTCCAGTCCTCGCGGGTGGCTTCCCTGATCAGCATCGGGCCAGCATGCCGGTGCGCCGGCCGAGGCCGCCAGCGCTTTACCCGCGCGGCAAACCGGTCCCGGCACCGGTGACGTATAACGGGACCGTCCTGTCGGTCGCCGCGCGACATCCGCGGCGCGCGTTGAAGGTGGTTGGCGGATGAGGCTCACGGTCCTCGGCGGCGGGGGCTTCCGGCTCCCCCTGGTGTACGGCGCGCTCCTCGGCGACCATGCCGAGGGCCGGGTCACCGATGTCGTCCTGCACGACGTGGACACCGCCCGGCTGACCGCGATCGCCCGCGTGCTCGCCGACCAGGCGGCCGGCGTGCCCGACGCGCCGCGAGTCACCGTCACCACCGATCTGGACGAGGCGATCCGGGGCACCGACTTCGTCTTCTCGGCGATCCGGGTCGGCGGTCTCGAAGGCCGCGCGGCCGACGAACGCGTGGCGCTCGCCGAGGGGGTGCTCGGTCAGGAGACCGTCGGGGCCGGAGGTATCGCCTACGGCCTGCGGACGGTGCCCGTCGCCGTCGAGATCGCGCGCCGGGTCGCCAGGCTCGCGCCGGACGCCTGGGTCATCAACTTCACCAACCCGGCGGGGCTGGTCACCGAGGCGATGGCGCGCCATCTCGGCGACCGGGTGATCGGGATCTGCGACTCCCCCGTGGGGCTCGGCCGCCGCGTCGCGCGCGTACTGGGCGGCGACCCCGGTACGGCTTTCATCGACTACGTCGGCCTCAACCATCTCGGCTGGCTGCGCGGCCTGCGCATCGACGGCCACGACCAACTCCCGCGCCTGCTCGCCGATCCCGGACTGCTCGGCTCGATCGAGGAGGGCAAGCTGTTCGGCACGGACTGGCTCCGGTCCCTCGGCTCGATCCCCAACGAGTATCTGCACTACTACTACTTCAACCGCGAGACCGTACGCGCCTACCGCGAGGCCGAGCGCACACGTGGCGCCTTCCTGCGGGACCAACAGGCCCGTTTCTACGAGGAGATGGACCGGTCCGGAACGCCCGCGCTGGAGGCCTGGGACCGTACCCGCGCCGAACGCGAGGCCACCTACATGGCGCACAACCGCGAGGCGGCGGGCGCCGGCGAACGCGCCCCGGAGGACCTGGAGTCGGGCGGGTACGAGAAGGTCGCCCTCGCTCTGATGCGGGCCATCGCCCACGACAGCCGCTCGACGCTGATCCTCAACGTCCGCAACGGCACGACGCTTTCGGTGCTGGACCCCGAGGCCGTCATCGAGGTCCCGTGCCTCGTGGACGCGAACGGCGCCCATCCGGTGTCCGTGGCGCCGCTGCCGTATCACGCCACCGGTCTGGTCTGTGCCGTGAAGGCGGTCGAGCGTGAGGTGCTGGCGGCGGCGGAGAGCGGTTCGCGTACGGCGGCGGTGAAGGCGTTCGCGCTGCATCCGCTCGTCGACTCGGTGACGGTGGCGCGGCGGCTGGTGGACGGCTACGTGGACGTGCACCCGGGCCTGGCGTATCTCCGTTGATCGAGGCGCCGGGGGCCTCTGGGCCGTGTCTGACAAATAGCGCCGCCCGCCCGCAGGGCGGGGCACGCGGGGTCCGGTGCGTGCGATCGCAAGGCGGAGGATCAGCCCGGTAGATGGACCGGACGTACTTGGATGACTCCGACAACGCGGCGAGCGTGCGTGCAGGGCGTCGCGCGCCAGGCGGGATTTGTCAGACACGGCCTAGGGCCTGTCGTTTGGATCTTGCCGGGCTCGCGGTCCCTGGCACGCACGCCCGCCGCGTTGTCGTCAGTCGCCGACGCTCCGCGTCGTCTCCCTCCTCCGCCTTGCGACCGCACGCACCAGACCCCGCTCACTGATCCGGCCTGATCCAAAAGACAGACCCTAGAACCCGGCGATCAGCACCGCACCCGACACCGCCGCGAAGGCCAGGACCGTGATCCGCAGCTTCGCCGCGTCCACCCGGTGGTGTACGAGACGGCTGAGCCGGACGCCGAGCGCGAGGGCCGGCAGGAGCAGCAGCGCGGGCGACGCCTGGCCGGGGCTGCCCTGGCCGGTGGCGAACAGCAGCCCCAGGGAGGCGACTTCGCCGACGAGGAAGCAGACGGCGACCGTCGAGCGCAGCTCGGCCGGCGGCCGGTGCTGGTAGACCAGCGCCAGCGGCGGGCCGCCGACGCCGGTCGCCGTCTCGGTGAGGGCCGTGACGGCGCCGGCGCCGGCGTACGCCGTCCGGCCGGGGGTGAACGCGGGTGCCAGCAGGCTGACCAGCGCGGCCAGCAACGTCGCGGCGCCGACGGCCACGCCGAGGTGGCGTTCGGGGACCGCCCACAGCAGCGCCAGTCCGCCGGGGGTGGCCGCGAGGCGCGCCGCCGAGATCCAGCGGGCGCCGCGTACGTCGAGACTGGCGCGCTCCCGCCAGGCCACGTACAGATTCAGCGGGATCATCGAGGCCAGCAGGAACACGGGCAGCAGCCCGGGATCCACCATGCCGACGACGGGTGCGACGATGAGGGCGAAGCCGAGGCCGCTCGTTCCCTGGACGAACGCGGCCAGCGCGACCACGGCGGCGAGGAGCGCGATCGTCCCGCCGCCCAGCCCCTGGCTCAGCCCGTCGATCACACCGTTCCCCGGCCGGCTCCCTGACCCGCCGTCATAAGCCGGCGCTCCGTCACTTGCCGTGCAGCAGTATCGGAATCTCCTGCCAGCCGAACGCTATGAACGACGGCACCTGCTTCAACTCGTCGGCCTCGACGGCCAGTCGCATGTCCGGGTAACGGTCGAAGAGCGCGGGCAGGGCCGTCAGGGCCTCCATGCGGGCGAGCGGCGCGCCGATGCAGCGATGAACGCCGATCCCGAACGACAGGTGCTCGTCCGCGCCCCGGTGGATGTCGAACTCGGCCGCGTCGGGGCCGTACTGCTCGGGGTCGTTGCCCGCGGCGGCGAACGTGGTGACTATGGCGTCGCCCGCCGGGATGGTGACGCCGTCGATCGTGATGTCGGAGACGGCGTAGCGCAGCGGGAGGCTGGCGATCGAGGGGTGGACGCGCAGGACCTCCTCGATGACCGTCTCCCAGCCGACCTCGCCGGCGCGGACGGCGGCGAGCTGGTCGGGGTGGTTCAGGAGGGTCACGACGGCGTTGCCTATGAGGTTGACCGTCGTCTCGAACCCGGCGCCGATGACCAGCAGGAGGGTGTAGAGGAGTTCATGGTCGGCGAGCCGGTCGCCCTCCTCGTCGCGTACCCGGATCAGCTCCGTGGCCAGGTCGTTGCCCGGGTTCTCCCTCTTGTACGCGATCAGCGCGGGGAGCACGGTGCCGATCTGCTGCTGCACGGAGGCGGCGTGTTCGGGGGACGGGTCGGAGGTGTCGAAGACGTCGTTCATCATCGTGACGGCGGCGTCGCGCAAGTCGTCGGGTATCCCTAACAGTTCGCAGATCAGCCGCATGGGCAGCGGCTGGGCGTAGCCGGCCTTCACGTCGACCGGCCCGCCCGGTGCCGCCGCCGACGCGTCGAGTCCGGCGAGGAGGTCGGCGGTTATCGTCTCGACCAGTCCCCGCATCGCCTCGGTGCGCTTGTGGGTGAAGCTCGGCGAGACGAGCTTGCGCAGCCGGGTGTGTTCGGGGCCGTACGTGCTGAGCATGTTGACCACGCCGACCCAGCCGAGCACCCAGCTCCACTCGGGCTTCCTGTTGACCTCCTCCCACAGCGACCAGTGCAGCCGGGGGTCCTTGCTGACGCGCGGGTCCAGGATGAGGGCGCGCAGCGACGCGAAGCCGGTGGGCGCCCAGGCGGGGATGGAGCCGGGCAGGTCGACGGGAACCACGGAGCCCAGTGCGCGCAGCCGGACGCTCTCGGCGGGGATGTCCGCGCCGAAGGGGTCGAGGGGCACGCGAGTTGTCTCTGTCGTCATGCTCGGTCTCCTGACGTGTCGGGGGTGGCGACGGCGGTGTCCGGCCTACGAGGGGTGAAGCGGACGGGCAGCGCCTTGAGGGAGCGGATGAACGGGCCCGGCCGCCAGGCGAGTTGGTCGCGCGGCATGACGGGCTCCAGGTCAGGCAGCCACTGGGTGATGCGCTCGATGGCCTCGGTGGCGATGAGCAGCGCCTGCTGCTTGACCGGGCACTTGTGCGCGCCCGCGCCCCAGGACAGATGCGAGGCGTCGTGCGGATGGTGCGGCACCTGGGCGTCGTCCTGTTCGGAGAAGTACCCGAGCGCTCCGTAACTGACGATGACAGGCACCGACTTGCGCACCCAGACGCCGCGGAAGCTGAGCGACTCGCGCGCGTAGAGGATGCCGTAGTTCGCCAACGGGGTCTCGTGGCGGAGCACTTCGACGACCGCGTCCATCACGGGGCGGGAGCCGCTGGTGAGGGTGGAGTAGTACGCGGAGTTACCGAGAATCCGGGAGAGCGCGTTGGCGAGGAGGTTCGCCGTGGGCTCGTGGCCCGCGGCCATCATGATGAAGACCTGCCAGACGACCTCCTCGTAGGTGAGGTCCGCCGGGTGGTCGATGAGCCAACTGGTCAGGTCGTCACCGCGTTTGAGGTTCTTGGCGGTGACGAGCTCGGTGACGTACTGGCCGTACTCCACCTCGCCGGCCGCGGCCTCCTCGCCGCCCTCCATGAGCCGGCCGATGGAGTTGTGGAGCCGGGCGCTCTCGCTGTCGGGCAGCCCGAAGAGGTTGTTGAAGATCAGCGTCATCAGCGGGCGGGCGAAGTCGTCCACGAGGTCCGCGCTGCCCGCCGGGCCGAACCGGCCGACCAGCAGGTCCACGGCGCGGTGCACCCTCTCGCGCAGGTCGTGCGGCTCGACCAGG
The DNA here is from genome assembly GCF_036248275.1 of Streptomyces sp. NBC_01716. Classification (NCBI taxonomy): domain Bacteria; kingdom Bacillati; phylum Actinomycetota; class Actinomycetes; order Kitasatosporales; family Streptomycetaceae; genus Streptomyces; species Streptomyces sp. NBC_01716. Next base: position 1,710,012 of record NZ_CP109181.1, read on the forward strand.
TCGAAGGCGTCGATGAGTGCTGTGCGGTAACGGGTGTGCGCCGCACCGTCGTTGAAGAGCGGGTTGGGGCGCCACTTCAGCATGCTGAGGATCGGTGAGTCCGGTGCGGCGCCGGCCTCCCACTGCCTGGAGTCGTGCGACCAGGTGTCCGGGTCGTGCAGGATGTCGAGCGCGGCCTTGCGGTCGGTGACGATGTACGCTGTCTCGCCGGGGGCGAGTTCGCCCCAGCCGACGGGGCCCTGGGCCTTGAGCGCCTCGTAGCGGCTGTGCGGATCGGCGGCGAACCCCTCGTCCCAGAGCCGGACCGGCGCGGAGAGGGAGAAGGCCTTCGCGGGGGCGGGGTACGAAGTCACCAGGTCACCGTGTTTCCTTCGGCGGGCGCGGCGCCGCTCCGGACGGCGCCGGCGAGAGCTTCGGCCTCGGCGCCGGCGGGCCCGCCGGCGGCCTGGCCTGCTATCAGATGCTGGACCAGCGCGAGCAGGGCGTCGATGGAGGAGTTGGTGTCACGCGCGTCGCACACGACCATCGGGGTGCTCGGCTCAAGGTCGAGCGAAGCGCGCAACTGCTCCACCGTGTACGCGCGCGAGTCGGGAAAGGTGTTGAGCGCGACGGCGTACGGCAGCCCCGACTCCTCGACCAGCCCGAGCACGTCGAAGGAGTCGTCGATACGGCGCGTGTCGACGAGGACGAGCGCGCCGAGCGCGCCGTGGGCGATGTCTGCCCACAGCGAGCGGAATCGCTCCTGGCCCGGGGTGCCGAACAGATAGAGCACGATCCCGCCGTCCAGGCTGATCCGCCCGAAGTCGATCGCGACGGTCGTGGTGGTCTTGTCGCGGACGCCAGCGAGGTTGTCCACGGACACCGACGCCTCGGTGAGGTGTTCCTCGGTGTGCAGCGGACGGATCTCGGACACCGAGTCGATCAGCGTGGTCTTGCCGACCCCGAAGGGGCCCGACACCAGGATCTTCACCAACTCGCGTGTGGTGTCCGGCAGGTGCAACCCGCCGGTGCCGGTGCCTGTGGTGCTACTGCTTGAGGGCGCGGAGGCCATCGGCCACTCTCTTCAACAGGTCGGGCGCGGGCAGGGCGGCCGGGGGTACCGGCGGGCGTACGCTCACCAGCCCCTGGTCCGCCAGCTCGGCGGCGAGTACGCGTACGGCGGAGACCGGCAGTTGCAGCAGGGCCGCGGCTTCCACCAGGGTGAGCGTTCCGCCGTCGAGCACGTCGAACAGCGCGTGCCGCGCGGCGGGCAGTCCGGCGGGGGCGGGCCCGGTCCCGCCGGTCAGCAGCGAAAGCCGCTCCAGCTCGGTGCGGCGCGGCCGAGCCACCCCGCCGGTGGACAGATAGGCGGGAACGAGTGGACGGCCGCTCCTGCGGCCGGTCATGCCGGAGAGCCGCCCTCACCCGCGCGCGGGGCGGCCGTCATCGTCTTCTCACCGAGTCTGGCGACCTGCGAGTGCACGCGGTGGGCGAGCAGGTCGAGCCGTACCTCGGGACCCCCGTACGCGGCGACGCACGTGCCGTGCGAGGTGGGGGCGACCAGGATGTAGCCGTGGTCGGACTCGATGACGATCTGTCGGATGTCGGCGTCGTCCTGGTCGGCGAAGGCGGCGGCGGCCGTACGGCACGCGCCCTGCACAGTGCTGGTGATCGCCGCCGTGCGTTCGGCGGTGGCCTGGCTGAGCGCCTCCGTGTAACCGGAGACGAGACCGTCCCTGGTCAGGAGGACGGCTGCCCGCACATGCGGGATTTCCAGGATCGGATCGAGCACCCACGCCGTTTCGCCGGCGTCGCGGCTTTTCATCGCGGGTCGTTCCCTTCGGGGTCGGCGGTGGATCGTGCCGCTGCGGTGCCGGTCTGGAGCGCGCCGAGCGCCGCTGCGGAGTCTTCGGGGGTACGGGCGGGCGGCGGGGCCTGCCCGGGGACGGGCCGGGCGGCCGGTACAGCCGTCTCGCCGCCGGGGCGGGCGCTGCGGCGTCTGCGCTGCGGCAGGACGTCGTCGGCGGCGCCGGGGGTGGGGGCGGGGGCGGTTTCGGTGTGAGTGTCGTCGGTGCGGGGGGAGTTGGTCCGCGTGGGGGTCTCGGGGGCGGCGGGAGGCGCGGAGTTGGCCGCCTTGCGGGTCCGCAGGGTCCGCGAGGAGACGCCGGTCCTGACGGGCAGCTTCCCGTTCGTCTCCGGATTCGCCCGCGGTTCCGGTGTCTCCGCCGGGCGGGTGGAGCGCGGCGCGGCGGCGGCCGGCGGCCTGAGCACCGGGTCGACATGGCTGAGCAGATGGTTGTTGACGAGCAGCACCGCGCGTACACCGCCGTACGGCGACGGGGTCGACAGGTCGACGGACAGGTCGAACTGCCGGGTGAGCTGGCCGATCGCGGCGAGCCCCATCCGGGGCGGGTCGCCGAGGTCGGAGAGCAGGATCGGTTCGCTGCCAGCCACCATCCGCTGCGCGTAGGCGCGTTCGTCGGCGGACATGCCGACCCCGGCGTCGTCGATGGTGACGGCGACCCCGTGGTGGGCGCGTTCCAGGTTCACCGTGACGTCGGTGTCCCGGGAGGAGTGCCGCAGCGCGTTGTCGAGGAGTTCGGCGACGATGATCGCGACCGGCTCGACGGCGTGCGAGACGAGCCCGGTGCCCGGCTCCAGATGGTTGTTGACGCGGACGCGGTGGTATCCGACGAGCCGCGACTGGCCGCCGGACACGGCGTCCACCAGGTGCGACTCCTCGCGGGCCAGGCCCACCCAGGCGCCGCACACCACGGCGGCGACCTGCGCGCGCCGCAGTGACTGCTCGTTCTCGTGGTCGAGTTCGAACAGGGTCTGGGCCAACTCGGGCTCGTCGTACTGCTGTTGCAGTCCTCGGAGCACGTCCTGGAGCCGGTAGAGACCGGCCTGGATCTCCCGGGTGGTGCCGCGCATGCCCGCGCGCGCCGCGGCGTCGAGCCGCTTGCGCTCCTGGGTCATGACGCCCAGCAGGCCGTCGAGCAGCCCTTCCAGCCCGGCGCCGGGCCGGGTGCGGGCGAACTCGGAGCTGAGCGGTCCTGGCACCTGGGCGTGCGGGTGCGCCGCCCGGGTCGCCACCGCGGGGATGCGCTTCTCGGTGAGATGCGCGATCTCGGCGGTGAGGTCGTCGGACACGCGCCCGGCCTTGGCCCGCTCGTTCTCCAGCCGGTCCCGCAGATCGGTGATCTCGTCGCGAAGTCGGGACCGGTCACGGCGGGAGCGGAGGAGTACCCCTCCCAGGACGAGAGCCAGCAGAGTTCCGGCGGCCAGGCCAACCGCGGCCGGAACCGTTATCTCGATCATCGGACGGACCTCAGGAGGATCGGGGACGTTGGGAGGGTCCGGAAGGACCCGTGAGGCGGACCCGCACAGTACACACCGTCATCGGGCGTGATCGCACCGCATTCCTGTGAAGATCCATTGGGAATCGCCTCCGTGAGGGCCGCGACCACCCGAAGTGTCCGGTATGGAAAGGCCGTTCGTGCACCGCGTGGAGTAACGGCCTACTTCCGGGGGGGCGGATGTGGGGGCAGGAGCCGACGCCGTCGGCGGACGACGTACCGGCGCGCGCGTCGTGAGCGATACGAACTGGCCGACTGCCCCGCGCGGAAGGGAAGTTCCCCTGGCCTACGCCTACCTCCTGGGCGGCCCCGTGGACGAGGCCCTGTTCCTCTGCTTCGAACGGCTGCGCATGGCCCGCACGGTCTTCGGCCCCGGGATCGTGGACCGGGAGGTCGACACTGTTTACGGCTTGCTGCGCGGCTGGGGATACCGCCTTGAAACGGCGGGCAGCCACGCGGTACGCACTTTGATCGCGCACGCGATGCTCCTCAACCGCAGCCCCCTGCCGGCAGATATGGACGCGGCAGTGCTGGAACGCCTGCGCCAGGCAGTGCGTTCCACCGAGAGGGCCTCCAGTGACATGCACTCTCTCCAGCGGACGCCGGCGGCGCTGGGACAGTGCGAGCCGCCCGTCGCCCGCAACGAGACCTTGTTGAGTGAACTGCGGGCCCAGCGGTGGATGGATGTGCCGGCGCCGTGGGCCGAGATCGTCTCCCGGTGGTTCGACACCTCTCCACACTCAGCCGCAACGTCCGCCTGGCCTACCGCCTGGATCTCGCCCGCATGGGCCGGTGGCTGGCTGTCGAGCATCCACAGATCACCGAGCCCGCCCAGTGGACGAGGGCGACCTGCGCGGCCTGAGTGGCCACGGTGGACCGGATGCGGATCGGTGACTACGTCGAACGCACCGCGAACCGTGGTGTGTTCGGAAACCCGATGTCCCAATCCACCAAGGACAGCGCCCTCACCGCCAGCCGCGCGTTCTTCCGCGACCTTCAGGAATGGGAGTGGATCCCGCGCCGGTTCGATTCCGGGCGCGCTCTGGAGACGCCCCGCAGCATCCGTGCACCGCTGGGCCCCAACCCCCGCGTCATTGCCGACGAGGTACACGACGGCACGGCCGCGAGTCCGGACGCTGGAATCGCCTCTGTCATGACGGTGACCAACCTCCTCCCCCTCCTTGGCGTCGCGAGCTCCCGAGCGGGAAGATCCTGTCCATGTTGAGTCGGGGGCGGGTTTGGGGGCTGTGGGGGGCTCTGGGGGTTTGTGCAGCGGCGCTTGTATGGCTCGCGGTTGCCGTGGTGCGGGGCGGGTGGCAGCTGGGTGACCAGGTGGCTAGTGTGCTGGGCGGTAGTGCGGGGATTCTTGCACTCCTTCTTGCCCTTGAGGGTCGTGCTCCCGCTGCGGCCGTGGGGCAGCTGCCTGGCGTCGGTTTGCCCTCTGTGCCCGAGTGGGTTGTCGGACGCGCCGAGGTCGAGCACGTCGTCGCGGCCCTGATATCCCCCCGGCGCTGGTCGTTTTGGCGCCGTCGGTCGCGTTCACATACGGGCGGTCGCCGAACCGTCGGTATCACCACTGGATTGCACGGTGCCGGTGGCTTCGGCAAGACCGTGCTTGCGCATCTCGTCTGTGCGGATCCCAGGATTCGGCGTCATTTCGGTGAGCGCGTCTACCTCGTGACCATTGGCCGTGATGTGCGGACACCGGCGGCCATCGCCGCCAAGGTCTCCGAGGTCACCCGGTACCTGACGGGTGACACCCGGGAGGTCGGCCAGGATCCCGCCGTCGCCGGCGCGCACCTCGGTGCGCTGCTCGATCAGCGGCCACGCATGCTCCTTGTGCTCGACGACGTGTGGGATGCCAAGCAACTCGCGCCTTTCCTGATCGGTGGCGGGAACTCGTGCGTGCGGCTGGTCACCACGCGGAATCCGTCCGTGCTGCCACCCGGGGCGGTGCCGGTGACTGTGGACCGGATGTCCCGTCACCAGGCGCTGTCCGTCGTAAGATTCGGGCTTTCCGGGCTGCCGGATCCGCTCGCCGCTCGCCTTGTGGATGCCACCGGCCGGTGGGCGCTGCTCCTGCGTATGGCGAACCAGCACCTCGCCATGCAGACCGCCACAGGCGCTGACCTCGCCGGTTCTGCCGAGCAACTTTTGGAGCGGCTTGAGCGGTTGGGACCCGCGAGCGCCGACAATCCGTATCTCGAACCGGATCTGGACGATCCCGCCCAGCGCAGTGCCGCGGTGCGGGCCAGCATCGAGGCGGCCACCGAGCTGCTGCCGCCGGGCGGTGGTCGACGCTTCGCCGAACTGGGTGTCTTCGCCGCGGACGAAGTGGTTCCACTGCCGTTGGTGTGCACGCTTTGGGGTGCCACCGCCGATTTGGACGAGGCGGGGGCACGGCGACTGTGCAAGCACATGAGCGACCTGTCGCTGCTCACACTCGACAGCGGTACTCCCGGGGGAACACTGAGCCTGCACGACGTCGTACGGGACTATCTGCGTGCTGAGCTCGGGGATGACCTCGTCGCCGTCAACGCCCGGCTGCTCGACGCCGTCGCCACCACCGAGGCGGTACCTGATGCTCCGGCCGCGCGGGACGGCACGTCGGTGCCCGCCTGGTGGACAGTGAGCGGTTCCTATCTTCTCGATCACCTCGTCGAGCATCTCGTCGACGCAGGCCAGGGCGTAGAGGCGGCGGCACTGGCGTCGGACCTCAGGTGGGTGCGTACCCGGCTGCACCAGCGTGGTCCCACCGCTTCCTGGCGCGATCTTGAAGCCGTCGGCACCTCCGCGTGTCGGGCACTCGCAAGGGACATCGCCCGCACCGCCCACCTGCTCTCCCCCACCGACCCCCCGCGCGCCCTCGACGACGTGCTGCTGAGCCGTCTCCAGCCCCTGCCGCACTGGAATGGTCAGGTCCATCTGCTGAGCGACGACGTGGCGATCACCAACCGTTGGACCCCACCCGACCTGCCGCACCAGGGACTCCGTCGATTGCTCGTCTTGGATCGGGGCGCCGCGATGGAGGATGTCGTCATTGGGCCCGAGGGAACGTGGCTGGCCACATCCGACCGGTACGGCATCCATGTCTGGGGCACCGCGAGTGGAGACGTGTACCGCACACTGCCCGACTCGTCCGGCGGCCTCCCCATGAGCCTCAGCTCCGACGGCACCCGACTCGCCTCCTCGGGCTACAGATACGTCCGTATCTGGGACACCGCCACCGGAGAAATCCTACGGACCGTGCGGACGCCGGAATTCTTCGGCCGAGCGTTCGGCAGGGGCGTGATCCTCAGCCCGGACGGACACAGGATGGTAGTCCAGGGCCGCAGGGGCAGGTTCTTGATCCTGGATGTGGACACGGGCAGGCGGCTTCAGACCCTTGACCTGGTGGCGGAGCGGACCACCGATTCGGAATCCCTGTTCCCTCCTCCCCGTGGCACCATGCTCTCCAGCCTCCGCGGTTCTCGCGAGTACAGAGTGGAAGACCTGGCGTTCAGCCCGGACGGGAACACGCTCGCCGTCGCCGTCGCCGTCGGCTTCGGGACTGGCGGGGAAGTGCAGATCTGGGACACTGCCACAGGAAAGCGGCGCCGCATCCTCCGCTTCGACGACAGGTTCGGGTCCCGAGTCTCTGCGGTGGCAATCGGCCCGAGCGGCGCGTGGCTCGCCGCAGGCAGTCTCCTCGGCGTCGGGATCTGGAACGTCGCCACCGGCGAGCTCGTCCACACCCTGAACGGCCCGGTGCACGTTCAGCGCATCGTGATCAGCTCGGACAGTGCATGGCTTGCCGTTCTCGAGGGCACGCGGGTGAGCGTCTGGGACACCGAAACGGGGGGCCTGCGCGGGGAGTTGTCCGGCAACAACAGCATGCGAGCCATCGCAGCCGCACCGGACGGCACATGGCTCGCATCAGCCGGCCGCGACGGCGTGCGGATCTGGGACGTCCCGGGAACTGGCCGTGACAGAATCTCAGCGCCCCTCAACCGACAGGCAGGCGTGTGGACCATCGCCGTCGGCCCCGACGGCACATGGCTGGCCACCTCCGAGAGTCGCGACACCGGGGTTGTGATACGCGATACCAGCACCGGTAACCAACTCCGCATACTGTCCGGCTACCCAAGTGATGGAATACCGCAGATCGTGCTCAGCCAGGACGGCACACGTCTCGCAACGCACCGATTCGAGCACGGAATCTGGTGCGGGAACACTGTCGGAGGCCCGATCCTGCGCCTCTTCATAGAGCCGCTCAGCGTATCCGCCATGGCCTTCACCTCCGACAATGCCCAGCTCCGCACCGCGCACTGGATACCGGACCAGGACCCGTGCGAGGTCCGCACCTGGGAGGTGGCCACCGGACGCCTGCTGAACACGGTGACAGCGGGCCGTCCTGGGGCGAGGGCCCTGGCGCTGTCACCCGACGCGAAAGTGCTAGCCGTCGCGTCGCATGGTGGTGTGACGCTGTACGAGGCCGTGACCGGGGAGCCGCTGCGCCCACTGGACGGCTGTGACGGCGATGTGCAGCGCGTGGCGTTCAGTGCCACCGGGAACTTCCTCGCGACCCTGGGTTCGTCCGGTCGCGTCCAGGTGTGGAACCGCGCCGACGGCTCACTGCGCGGGACTGTAGAGGCGACCGCCAGCCGCGAATTGAAGCTGGCCCTCAGCGCCGACGGCGACCTGATCGCCGTGTCAGCCAACAACAACATCCAGGTCCTGGCCACCGAGTCCGGTGCACTGCTCTCCGCGATGCGCACAGAGGACCACGTGTTCACGTGTGAGTTCGGCATGGACGGGCGCACGCTGTTCGTTGGCACCGCGTACGGGCTGCACGGATACGACATCCGACGGTGAGAGACACAGAATCCCGGCACCGTCTGCGGCGGCGACGATCTCGGTCAGGTCGCGGCGGAGCAGCGGTTCGCCGCCGGAGAGACGGCTCTGTACGACTCCGAGGCCGGCAGCCTGGCGGACCACGTCGGCCCGCTGATCGGCCGTCAGTTCACTCGCTCTGCCCACGAGTTCGACGGAGTGGGAGCAGTACGAGCAGTGCGGCGGTGATTCAGGATTGGCTTCTCGGTGACACACGGTGCGGACCGCATCCCGTCCGACCGCATCCGGTGGTCCCGGCGTGGCCGACCCCGATGACCAGTTCCGGGCGGTCCCACATCACCGCGGGCGGGTTCGCCGCGACCGTACCGACGCGTTCGGCGCCCACGCGCCGGTAGAAGCCCTCGGCGGGCGGGTGCGACACCACGCGTACGGCGGTGACACCGGCGGCGCGCGCCTCCTCCTTCATGTGCTCGACCAGCTGCCGCCCGACACCGAGGCCCTGGGCGGCGTCGGCGACGAACATCAGGTCCAGCTCGGGCGGGACGAGCAGCAGCGCGTAGAAGCCGAGCAGGCGGTCGTCGGGACCGGCGGCGAGGAAGACCCGATGCGCCTCGATGTAGTCGGGTCCGACGCGGTAGCCGGCGATCATGGGCGCGTACGGCCCCTCGTAGGCGCGGGACGCCCGGATGAGCCGGGTCAGCCGCTTGGCGTCGCGCGCGGTGGCCCGGCGGACGGTGGCGGCGGGGGCTGAACGGTCCGCCCCCCGGCCCTGGGACCGGGCCGCCGCCGGACCGGTCGCGGTAATGCGCGAGATCATGGCCGGAGTATTACGCACGGGCGAGACGGCCCGGACGGCGGGCCTCCGCCCGGCAAGATCCACACGACAGACCCCGGCCCCGCTTGTACGGTCGGGAAGAGTGCCAGGACCCGGCCGCACGAGAGGAAGCAGCCATGCTCGGCAGAAGCAAGGCGTTCAGCGGTTTCGCCGTGGACGACATCCCGCGGGCCCGCGTCTTCTACGAGGAGACCCTGGGCCTGAACGTCACGGAGGCGAACGGCATGCTGCAGCTGCGCCTCGGGGGCGGGGCAGAGGTGCTCGTCTACCCGAAGCCGGACCATGTCCCCGCCACGTACACGATCCTCAACTTCCCGGTCGAGGACATCGAGCAGGCCGTGGACGAGCTGGTCCGGCGGGGCGTGAGCTTCGAGCGCTACCCCGGTATGGAGGCCGACGACCGGGGCATCTTCCGGGGCGGCGGCCCGTACATCGCGTGGTTCACCGACCCGGCGGGCAACACGCTCTCCGTCCTCCAGGACCGCCCGGAGTGATCCGGCGGGGACGGCCTTGACCTCAAGCCTGGTTCAACTTCTACGTTCGTGGTCATCGGCAGACAGCCGGACGAGGAGGCAATCCCCATGACCACGAACACCGTTCCCGAGCACTACCGCCACTCCGTGATCGCCCATGTGATGGTCGACGGCGCCCACGCGGCGATCGACTTCTACAGCAGGGCTTTCGGCGCCGAGGAGCTGTTCCGTATCGACGGTCCTGAGGGACGCGTCGTGCATGCCGAGGTCGGCATCGAGGGATCGGTCTTCATGCTGGGCGACGCGGAGGGGCCGCTCTTCGGCGCGCCGACCGCGCTCGGCGGCGCCACCGTGGGGCTGCATGTCTTCGTCGCCGATGTCGACGCGCTGACGCGACGGGCCGTCGCGGCCGGGGCGGAACTGCTCCAGCCACCGGCCGACCAGTTCCACGGCGACCGCACCGCGATGCTGCGGGACCCCTTCGGACATGTCTGGGTCTTCCTCACGCACCTGGAGGACCTGACACCGGAGGAGATCACCCGCCGGGCGAGCGGACTCTTCACCGAGGAGTGATCTGCCGGGCACCTTCGGGGCCGGGTCCGTGGCCCGGCCCCAGGACAGTGAGCGCCGAGCACCACCGTCGCCACGTAGATGTCGGTGTCGGTGTCCGACAGTTCGGTCAAGCGCGGCTGGAAGACGACGGTGAGCAGGAACCCGAACAGGATCCGCACGCCGGTCCGCGCCACACGTAGCTCCTGGTGCAGCTCCGCCCAGCACATGGAGGCCCGCTCCGCAAGAGCTGAGGGCTGGCCGAATGCGGACGGACATGATGACGCCAACTCCCCTCCATACGAACGTATTCGGCCATCGAGCGGCTGCGCGGATACCGCTCGTACGCCCCATATCGCCGCACCGGCAACAGCGGCGGCACCCGGCCCGGCGGCCCTGCCCACGCCGTGGGCAGGGCAGTTCACGCGCTCGTACGACATGCTGAACCGCCGCGCAAACCGTGTGTGTTCGTGACGTGACCCGTCGCAGCCGTCCCGGTGCACAGGCTCAAACCCGTTGTCTCGCAGGCACTTTCGGCCTGCGCCACACACCGCGTCGCCGTGCCCCGCCGCTTTGCAGCAAAGCACTTCACGGGTGGGCGGGAAGCCGTTTCGAAGGCCCGGCGGAGGGGGCGGGGGCGAGGTCGCGTGGTGCGGACGGCCGGGGTCCGGAAGTCGGCCTTGTGTACGAAGCTTGCCCCGTCAACGATTCCATCCGTGCGGATCGAACAGGTCCGCGGTCGGCAACGGCCGGCCACGGACCGGCGCACGAACAACGGCCCACACCCCACGGGGCCGTGCTTTCCCCCCACCGATGGAGGATTTCGTGACCTTCAAGCGCTTCTCCCCCCTCAACGGCGTGTCCAGACGCGCTCGCCTTCTCGCCGTGACGTCCGGTCTGGTGACCGCCGTCGCGCTCGCGGCTCCGTCCGCGGTCGCCGCGCCGGCCCCCGAGGCCAAGGTGACGGCCGCCGTGCTCGCCGACGCCAGTTCGGCCGTCCTCGGCGCGGACGTGGCCGGTACCGCCTGGTACACCGACCAGGCCAGCGGCAAGATCGTCGTGACCGCCGACACCTCCGTCTCGGCCGCCGAGCTGGCCGAGGTCAAGTCGGCCCTCGCGGACACCGACGCCGGTGTGACGATCAAGCGCACGCCCGGCACCTTCAGCAAGCTGATCGCCGGCGGCGAGGCCATCACCACCGGTGGCGCCCGCTGCTCGCTCGGCTTCAACGTGACCAACGGCAGCACGAACTACGCGCTGACCGCCGGTCACTGCACCAACATCGGCAGCAGCTGGTCCATCGGCACGACCGCCGGTTCCAGCTTCCCGGGCAACGACTACGGGATCATCCAGCACTCGAACCCGAGTGCGGCCGACGGCAGGGTCTACCTGTACAACGGCAGCTACCAGGAGATCAACGGCGCGGCCGACCCCTCCGTCGGTCAGTCCGTCACCCGGAGCGGCAGCACGACCGGTGTGCACAGCGGCACGGTCACTGGCCTCAACGCGACCGTGAACTACGGCGCCGACGGCATCGTCTCCGGCCTCATCCAGACCAACGTCTGCGCCGAGCCCGGCGACAGCGGCGGCGCGCTCTTCTCCGGCACCACGGCGCACGGCCTGACCTCCGGCGGCAGCGGCAACTGCTCCTCCGGCGGCACCACGTTCTTCCAGCCCGTCACCGAGGCGCTCAGCGTCTACGGTGTGTCGATCATCTGAGGCCTCCGGGCCTCTGAACTCCCCGAGGCGTCCCGGTACTTCGAGGGTGACGATCCTCTGAGTCCCTGAAGGACGCAGGGACGACCCTGTCCCCGGCGGGCCGCGCACCAGGCGCGGCCCGCCGTCGTACGTCCGCGCCCGGGGCGTGTCCGGGGCGCGCCCGGAGCGTGTCCGATTCGTTCAAGACCGGCCGGCCGCTCCCGGCCTACGTTCGACCCATGACTCCACGATTTGATCTGATCGGCATCGTCGTCTCCGACATGGCGGCCTCTCTCGACTTCTACCGCAGGCTCGGTCTGGACATCCCCGCCGACGCGGACTCCGCTCCCCATGTGGAGGCCGCCCTGCCCGGCGGAACACGTATCGCGTGGGACACCGAGGAGGTCATACGCTCCTTCGACCCCGGCTGGACCCCGCCGTCGAGCGGCGACCGGGTGGGCCTCTGCTTCCTCTGCGACAGTCCCGCCGAGGTCGACTCCGTCTACGACGCGCTGGTCGGCGCCGGGTACCGGGGCCACCTCAAGCCGTGGGACGCGACCTGGGGCCAGCGTTACGCGGTGGTGCTCGACCCGGACGGCTGCGGCGTCTCGCTCTTCGCCAACGCCTCGTAGGCACCGAGCGTGAGACCGGCCAGATCGCGCGTCTCCCTGGCGAGATGCGCCTGGTCGGCGCAGCCCGCGGCGACGGCGGCCTCCGCGTACGGCACCGAGGCCCGTACGAGCGCGAGCGCGCGCTGGAGCCGCAGGACGCGGGCCAGGATCTTGGGGCCGTAACCGAAGGCGTCCAGGGAGCGGCGGTGCAGCCGGCGGGTGCCGAGACCGGCCATGTCGGCGACGGAGGCGACCGTGTGCCCCGCGTCGAGCCCGGCGACGACGGCCCTCAGCAGCGGATCGGGCGGCCCGGCGAGCGCCATCCGGCGAAGCGCCACGGATTCGAGCGCGGCGGCGGGGTCGGCGGCGGTGCCGATGCGCTCGGCGATCTCGCGTGCCTCGGCGCCGGGCCACAGGTCGGCGAGATCCACGCGCCGGTCACGCAGCTCGTACGCCGGTACGCCCAGGAGCGCGGGCGCGATGCCGGGCGCGAAGCGGACCCCTACGCACACTCCGCCGCCGGTCGCGTCGGCGGGCAGATCCGGCTGGTAGGCGTGGGTGTCGGGTCCGGCGACCCCCAGCCGGCCGCCGATCCAGAGCAGATCCATACAGCCGTCGGGCAGGACCGGGTAGACGGGGCCACCGCCCGGTACCCGCGCTGTCCGCGTCCACACGACGACACCGTCGGCGCGCGACGCCCGTTCCCTGTACACACTTCCAGGCTAGGGCGTGTCCCCGTGCTCCGGCCTGGTCCGGCCTGCTCCGGCCTGGTCCGGCCTGATCCGAAAGACAGGGACTAAGGCTTCTGCTCCCGGTCGCGGCCGGCGTGGAAGCGGGACTTCAGGTCGTCCGGTGGCAGGAAGCGGGACCATCGCTCCGGGAATTCCGACGGCATGTCCGGGTCGGGGCCGTACTCGCTCTCGTCCGTCTCCCCCGACAGCGCCTCCACACGCGCCACCAGCTCCGCCGCCTGTGCGGCCCGGAGGCGGTCGTTGGCGGCGCGGGCCGCCGCCGTGGCGACGGACGGCCAGACCCGGTCGATGGCGGCGTTGACGGCCGCGCCGACGAGGACCGCGAACGCCGAGATGCCGATCCACAGAAGGACCGCGATCGGGGCGGCGAGCGATCCGTAGATCGTGGGGCCCTCGACCGTACTGGTGAGATAGATCCGCAGCAGGAAGCTGCCGAAGACCCACATGCCGAGGGCCACGAGCGCGCCCGGGACATCCTCTATCCACGGCGACCGCGCGGGCACGGACACGTGGTAGAGCGTCGTCAGGAACGCGACGGAGAGCAGGATCACCACCGGCCAGTACAGGACGATGGCGACGTCCGTCCCCCACGGGATGATGTCTACCACCCTGTCCGGCCCCACCACCGCCAGCGGCAGCACGACGGCGCCGATGAGCAGCGCCACGATGTAGAGCAGGAAGGCGAGCAGCCGGGTGGCGACGATGCCTCGCCGGCCGTCGAGTCCGTACATCACGGTGATCGTGTCGATGAAGACGTTCACCGCCATGGAGCCCGACCACAGCGCGATCGCGAAACCGATGGAGATGAGGTCGGGGCGCCCGCCGTGCGTGACGTCCGACAGCAGGGGTTTGGCGATCTGGTCGACCCCCCGGTCCGAGAGGACCGTGCCGACGGCGGTGAGGATGTTCTCCTCGATCGAGGCGACGGTGGTGGTGTTGGTCCAGTCGTCTATGTACCCGAGTAGGCCGAGCAGCCCCATCATCAGCGGCGGCAGGGAGAGCAGCGTGAAGAAGGCCGCCTCCGCCGCGAGACCGAGGATCCTGTACTCGATGCACGAGTTGACCGTGTCTTTCAGCAGCAGCCAGGCCATCTTCCGCTTCGAGACGTTGCGGTAGAGGGCTCGGACCCGGCGGAGCCGGCGGAGTCGGCCCGATGGCCGCTCGGGTGTTTCGTTTGCTGCCTGCACCTCCTTACCGTAGCGGCATGACAGCCACCACCCACACAGTGACCAACCAGGTTCCGCCCCTGGTGGGATACGACGTCTTCAGCGGCGACCGGGCCCTCGCGGAAGGCCTGGAGCGGCACGCCACGCCCGAAGTCCTCGACCTGGCGCGGTCGGAGCTGTCCGCGCTCGGTCTGCTGGCCGGTTCCGCGCGGGCGCAGGAGTGGGGGACGCGGGCCAACGAGAACCCGCCGAAGCTGCGTACGCACGACCGGTACGGGAACAGGATCGACGAGGTCGAGTTCCATCCGGACTGGCACCAACTCCTTGACTCCGCCGTGTCGGCGGGGCTGACGGACGCCTGGGGCCGCCCCGACGGGCATCTGCGCCGGGCCGCCGGGTTCTACGTCTGGACGCAGGCGGAGGCCGGGAACGGCTGCCCGGTGTCCATGACGCACGCGGCGGTGCCCGCGCTGCGGACCGAGCCGGAACTGGCCGCCGAGTGGGAGCCGAGGCTCACCTCGCACCGGTACGAGCCCGGTCTGCGGCCCGCCGCGGAGAAGGCCGGCGCGCTGTTCGGGATGGGCATGACGGAGAAGCAGGGCGGCAGCGACGTACGGGCCAACACGACGGCCGCGAAGCCGCTGGACGCGGCCGGCGAGTATCTGCTGACGGGGCACAAGTGGTTCTGCTCCGCGCCGATGTGCGACGGCTTCCTGGTGCTGGCCCAGGCGCCGGCCGGGCTGACGTGTTTCCTCGTGCCCCGGGTGCTGCCGGACGGGACGCGCAACGTGTTCCTGATCCAGCGGCTGAAGGACAAGCTGGGCAACCGGTCGAACGCGTCGAGCGAGGTCGAGTTCGACGGCACCTGGGCCCGCCGGGTCGGCGAGGAGGGGCGCGGGGTGCGCACCATCATCGAGATGGTGGCGGCGACGCGGGTGGACTGCGTACTGGGCTCGGCGGCGCTGATGCGCCAGTCGGTGGCGCAGGCGGTCCATCACGCCGCGCACCGCAGCGCGTTCGGCGGTCTGCTGATCGACAAGCCGCTGATGCGCAACGTACTGGCCGATCTGGCGCTGGAGTCGGAGGCGGCGACGACACTGGCACTGCGGCTGGCCGCGGCTCAGGACGCCGAGCAGAGCACGGGTTCGGAGGCGGAGCGGGCGTTTCTGCGGCTCGCGGTGCCGACGGCCAAGTACTGGGTGACCAAGCGCTGTACGCCGGTTGCGGCCGAAGCCCTTGAGTGTCTGGGCGGCAACGGTTACGTGGAGGAGTCGGGGATGCCCCGGCTGCTGCGTGAGTCGCCGCTGAACTCGATCTGGGAGGGCTCGGGCAACGTCCAGGCACTCGACGTGCTGCGGGCGCTCCAGCGCGAGCCCGAGGCGCTGAACGCGTTCCTCCAGGAGGTCGGCGAGGCGCGTGGCGCGGACCACCGGCTGGACGGGGCGATCAAGGACCTGCTGACCGAACTCGCCGATCTGGACGGCGTCGAGGCCCGCGCCCGGCGGCTGGTGGAGCGGATGGCGCTGGTGCTCCAGGGCTCGCTGCTGGTGCGGTGGGCACCGCCGGCGGTCGCGGACGCGTTCTGCGCGTCACGGCTCGGCGGTGACTGGGGTACGGCCTTCGGTACGCTGCCGCACAGCCTGGACCTGGAGTCGGTGGTGACGCGGGCGCGGGCGGTCTGACGCGCCGTCGGCCGGCCTCGGCGGGCGCCGGCGGCCGGGAACAGACCGGACGCGGAGACGCGTTGAGGCCGGGGGTGGTGCTGCGCCGACACGGCACCACCCACGACTTGATGTCACTTTCACGTATGTCGCGGTTGTCTGCCAGAGTTGCAAGTGGTTGCAGAAAATCAGAACGATCGCGTAATCGACAGACGCGCCGTACGTGGCGGGGGGCCCGATGAAGGACACACCGCTCGACCTGTCACGGCTGGCGACGATGGACGGCGGGCAGGCGACGCGGCTGCTCCAGCGGATCCGGGAGGCGTCGCTGGCCGGTGACCGGCCGCCGGTGGCGCCCCGGCCCGTCATCGGGGCGTCGTGGCAGCGGATGCGGCGGCTGGGTGTGGACCCGGACCGGCAGGCGGGGCGGGTGGTGCTGGCGGCGGCGGAACTCGAACACCGGCGTCGTACGTCGGCACTCGCGGAGGTGATCCGCGGCGTCACCGGCGGACTGACCGATGTCGCCGACGCGACGCTCCAGATCCTGGTCGTCTCGGACGACCAGGGCCGGGTGCTGTGGCGCGAGGGGAACCCGAGGGTGAGCCGGCGGGCGGACAGCATCAGCCTCGCGGAGGGCGCGGCCTGGGCCGAGCAGGTCACCGGGACCAACGCCATCGGTACGGCGCTGGCCGCCAGGGCGCCCGTCCAGGTCCACTCGGCCGAGCACTTCGTGCACACCCTGGCGCACTGGACCTGCGCGGCGGCGCCCGTGCACGACCCACGTGACGGACAGCTGCTGGGCGCCATCGACGTGAGCGGCCCCGCGGTGGGTTTCCACCCGACGACGCTGGCGCTGGTCACCTCGGTCGCCAGGCTCGCCGAGAGTGAGCTGCGGGAGCGGCACCAGCGGGCCGTGGAGCGGCTGCGCTCGGTGGCGGCGCCGATCCTGTGCCGGGTGGGCGGGCGGGCCGTGGCCGTCGACACACACGGCTGGACGGCGGCCGTCACGGGGATGGCGCCGGTGGACCGGCTGCCGCTGCCCAAGTCGCTCAGGCCGGGGCGGCTCTGGCTGCCGTCGCTCGGAATGTGCACCGCCGAACCGCTGCCGGGCGGCTGGCTGCTGACCGTGGAGGAGGAGCCGCCGCCGGACACACCGAGCAAGGTGGTGCTGGATCTGAGCCGGCCCCGGCGCTGGTCCCTGACGGTGACGGGGGCCGCGGGCAGCTGGGCGCAGGAGCTGACGCCGCGCCACGCGGAGCTGCTCTACGTCCTGGCGGTGCACCGGGACGGCCGGAGCGCGGCGGAGCTGGCGGCGGACGTCTTCGGGGACCCGACGCGCACGGTGACGGTGCGGGCCGAGATGTCGCGGGTGCGCCGTCATCTGGCGGGGGTGCTGGCCCACCGGCCGTACCGCTTCAGCGAGGAGGTCGAGGTGGAGGTCGTACGGCCGGAGCACCCGGCGGATCTGCTGCCGCACTCGACGGCCCCGGCGGTGGCGGGCGGCCGTCTGTTCGGGCTGGACCCCGCGTAGCGGAAGGGCGCGCGGGCGGGGGTGCGGAGGGACCGTGTCATCCGGGCGGGGGCGCGGTTTGGACGGTGCGGGGGCGCGTGATTCCCTGGCGGTCATGAGCATCACTGTGACCACGTGGTCCCTGGAGCAGACCTCCCCCGCCGATCTGCGGCCGGCCGCGGAGCCCGAGGGCGATGTGCGGATCATCCGGTCGGAGGTCCCCTCGGCGGAGTTCAGCCGGTTCCTCTACACGGCCGTCGGCGGTGACATCCGCTGGACCGACCGGCTCGCCCTGAGTTACGAGGAGTGGCACGAGGCCGTATCCCGGCCGGGTGTCGAGACCTGGGTGGCGTACGAGAAGGGCACCCCGGCCGGGTACGTGGAGCTGGCGGCGCAGGAGGACGGCACGGTCGAGATCGTGTACTTCGGGCTCCTCCCGGCCTTCCGTGGCCGCCGTATCGGCGGGCATCTGCTGTCGTACGCCGTGGCCCGCGCGTGGGACATGGCGGAGCGCCGGCCGGGGCGTACGCCGACGAAGCGGGTCTGGCTGCACACCTGCTCCAAGGACGGGCAGTACGCCATGGACAACTACCTGCGGCGTGGCTTCACCCTCTTCGACACGAAGGTGGCCGAGGAGCCCGACGTGGCGGCGCCGGGGCCGTGGGCCGGGGCCGAAGCGACGTCCCCGGCCGCACCCCACCCCGCGCCTCATCTCGCATAGCGGGACAGTCTCGTCCACATCATGGATAGTGGTGGACTGGCCTCAGATCCGCGTGCCAGGCTTCCCCCCATGTCTACAGCTGGAATCGCCTTGGTGAGTCGGCGGCACGTCGATCTCGGCCGCATGTCCAGCGCCATCTGTCGCGCGAGCTGATCAGCACAGCCCCGCCACGCCCCACCCGCACCCCCCCTTCGCTCGAATCCCACTGCGCACCGCTGCGCCCGTAGCCACGTGTGCAGGTCAGAGCCGTCTCCGTAGTCCCGAAGGACGTATGCCGCCATGGCCGCCACCCCTGAGAAACCCGCCGCAGCCACGCCCCGCCGCAAGGTGAGCCGTCACCGCGGCGAGGGCCAGTGGGCCGTGGGGCATTTCACTCCCCTCAACGCCAACGAGCAGGCGAAGAAGGACGACGACGGTCTCAATGTGCGGACACGCATTGAGACGATCTACTCGAAGGCCGGGTTCGACTCGATCGACCCGGCCGACTTGCGGGGACGTATGCGCTGGTGGGGGCTTTACACCCAGCGCAAGCCCGGGATCGACGGCGGCAAGACCGCGATCCTGGAGCCGGAGGAGCTGGACGACCGGTACTTCATGCTGCGGGTCAGGATCGACGGCGGCCGGCTGACCACCGAGCAGCTGCGGGTCATCGGCCAGATCTCGCACGAGTTCGGCCGGGACACCGCCGACATCACCGACCGGCAGAACATCCAGCTGCACTGGATCCGGATCGAGGACGTCCCCGAGATCTGGCGCCGTCTTGAGGACGTCGGTCTGTCGACCACCGAGGCGTGCGGCGACACGCCCCGGGTGATCCTCGGCTCCCCGGTCGCCGGAGTGGCCGCGAACGAGATCATCGACGGCACCCCGGCCATCGACGAGATCAACGACCGGTTCATCGGCACCAAGGAGTTCTCGAACCTCCCGCGCAAATTCAAGACGGCCGTCTCAGGATCGCCACTGCTCGACGTCGCGCACGAGATCAACGACATCGCCTTCGTCGGTGTCGAGCACCCCGAGCACGGCCCCGGCTTCGACCTGTGGGTCGGCGGCGGGCTTTCGACCAACCCCAAGATCGGGCAGCGGCTCGGCGCCTGGGTCCCGCTGGACGAGGTCGCCGACGTATGGGCCGGCGTCATCGGGATCTTCCGGGACTACGGCTACCGCCGGCTGCGTACCCGCGCCCGGCTGAAGTTCCTCCTCGCCGACTGGGGCACCGAGAAGTTCCGGCGGATCCTTGAGGACGAGTATCTGAAGCGCGCGCTCGTCGACGGCCCCGCCCCCGAGCGGCCCGTCGAGGAGTGGCGCGACCACGTCGGGGTGCACCGCCAGAAGGACGGCCGCTTCTACGTCGGCTTCGCGCCGCGCGTCGGCCGGGTGGACGGCCCGACCCTGAAGAAGATCGCCGACCTCGCCGAGGAGCACGGCTCGGGCCGCGTACGGACCACCGTCGAGCAGAAGATGATCGTCCTCGATGTCTCCGAGGACCGGGTCGACTCGCTCGTCGCGGGCCTGGAATCGCTTGACCTTCGGGTCAAGCCTTCGCCCTTCCGGCGCGGCACGATGGCCTGCACCGGCATCGAGTTCTGCAAGCTGGCGATCGTCGAGACCAAGGCGCGCGGCGCCTCGCTGATCGACGAACTGGAAGCCCGTATCCCCGACTTCGACCAGCCGATCACCATCAACGTCAACGGCTGCCCCAACGCCTGCGCGCGGATCCAGGTCGCGGACATCGGCCTCAAGGGCCAGCTCATGCTGGACCGGGACGGCAATCAGGTCGAGGGCTACCAGGTGCACCTGGGCGGCGCGCTCGGTCTCGACCCCTCCTTCGGCCGCAAGGTCCGCGGTCTGAAGGTCACCGCCGCCGAACTCCCCGACTACGTCGAGCGGGTGCTGACGCGCTTCCAGAAGGAGCGCGAGAGCGACGAGCGTTTCGCCACCTGGGCGGCCCGCGCCTCCGAGGAGGCGCTGTCGTGAGCGAGCGCGCCGCCCCGTTCTACTGCCCCTACTGCGGCGACGAGGACCTGCGCCCGAACGAACAGGGCCACGGCGCCTGGGAATGCGGGGCCTGCAACCGGGCTTTCCAGCTGAAGTTCCTCGGGCTGCTGACCCGTGGGCTGACGACGGACGACGGAGGGGAACGGATATGAGGACTCTTGACGAGACCGACGACCGGAAGGCCGCCGGTCTCCAGGCACTCGCCGAACGCGCGGGCCGCGAACTCGAAGACGCCTCCGCCCTGGAGATCCTGACCTGGGCCACCACCACCTTCGGCGCCCGCTTCTGCGTCACCTCCTCCATGGAGGACGCGGTGGTCGCCCATCTCGCCTCGCGCGCCCTGCCCGGCGTCGACGTGGTCTTCCTCGACACCGGCTACCACTTCCCCGAGACGATCGGCACCCGCGACGCCGTCGCCGCCGTGATGGACGTCAACGTCATCACGCTCACCCCGCGCCGTACGGTGGCCGAACAGGACGCCGAGCACGGCCCGAAGCTGCACGACCGCGACCCCGACCTGTGCTGCGCCCTGCGCAAGGTCAAGCCCCTCGAAGAGGGCCTGACGGCGTACGACGCCTGGGCGACGGGGCTGCGCCGCGACGAGTCGCCGACCCGCGCGAACACCCCGGTCGTCGGCTGGGACGCCAGGCGCGGCAAGGTCAAGGTCTCGCCGATCGCCCGCTGGACGCAGGAGGACGTGGAGGCGTACGTCGCCGAGCACGGCGTCCTCACCAACCCGCTGCTCCAGGACGGTTACGCCTCCGTGGGCTGCGAGCCCTGCACCCGCCGGGTGCTGGCGGGCGAGGACGCCCGCGCCGGCCGCTGGGCGGGCAACTCCAAGACCGAATGCGGGCTGCACTGATGGGCCGCACCGAACAGGGCGCCACGATCTGGCTCACCGGGCTGCCCAGCGCGGGCAAGACCACCATCGCCGTCGAACTGGCGGGCCGGCTGCGCTCCGAGGGCCACCGGGTGGAGGTCCTGGACGGCGACGAGATCCGCGAGTTCCTCTCCGCGGGCCTCGGGTTCAGCCGCGAGGACCGGCACACCAACGTGCAGCGAATCGGCTTCGTCGCCGAACTGCTGGCGTCGAACGGCGTCAAGGCGCTGGTGCCGGTGATCGCGCCGTACACCGACAGCCGCGAGGCGGTCCGCAAGCGTCACCAGGGCGAGGGGACCGCGTATCTGGAGGTGCATGTCGCGACTCCGGTCGAGGTGTGCTCCGTCAGGGACGTGAAGGGGCTGTACGCGAAGCAGGCGGCCGGCGAGATCAGCGGACTCACCGGCGTCGACGACCCCTACGAGGCGCCCGAGGAGCCCGATCTGCGGATCGAGTCGCACACGCAGTCCGTGCAGGAGTCCGCGGCGGCGCTCCACGCGCTGCTCACCGAGAGGGGTCTGGCCTGATGGCGACCAGCGTGGCATCCGTCACCGACGGGACCGGGGGCGGCGAGGGTGAGGGCACCGGCGGCAGCGAGGCGCCGTACGCCCTGAGCCATCTGGACGCCCTGGAGTCGGAGGGTGTGCACATCTTCCGTGAGGTGGCGGGCGAGTTCGAGCGGCCGGTGATCCTCTTCTCCGGCGGCAAGGACTCCATCGTCATGCTGCATCTGGCGCTGAAGGCGTTCGCGCCGGCGCCGGTGCCCTTCACACTGCTGCACGTCGACACGGGTCACAACTTCCCCGAGGTGCTGGCCTACCGCGACCGTACGGTGGCCGAGCACGGGCTGCGGCTGCATGTGGCGTCCGTGCAGGAGTACATCGACGCCGGCACGCTGCGTGAGCGCCCCGACGGCACCCGTAACCCGCTCCAGACGCTTCCGCTGACGGAGAAGATCCAGGCCGAGCGGTTCGACGCGGTCTTCGGCGGTGGCCGCCGCGACGAGGAGAAGGCGCGCGCGAAGGAGCGGGTGTTCTCGCTGCGCGACGAGTTCTCGCAGTGGGACCCGCGCCGGCAGCGCCCCGAGCTGTGGCAGCTCTACAACGGCAGGCACGCGCCGGGCGAGCACGTCCGGGTCTTCCCGCTCTCCAACTGGACCGAGCTGGACGTGTGGCAGTACATCGCGCGCGAGGGGATCGAGCTGCCCGAGATCTACTTCGCGCACGAGCGTGAGGTCTTCAACCGGCACGGCATGTGGCTGACCGCCGGCGACTGGGGCGGCCCCAAGGACGGCGAGCCGACCGAGAAGCGTCTGGTGCGCTACCGCACCGTCGGCGACATGTCCTGCACGGGCGCCGTCGACTCCGAGGCCACCACGCTCGACGCGGTCATCACGGAGATCACCGCGTCCCGTCTCACCGAGCGCGGCGCCTCCCGCGCCGACGACAAGATGTCCGAGGCCGCCATGGAAGACCGCAAGCGCGAAGGGTACTTCTAACGATGACGACCACCGGGCACACGGCCACCGAGCAGTTGTCGGCCACCACCCTGCTGCGCTTCGCCACCGCCGGATCCGTGGACGACGGCAAGTCCACGCTGGTGGGGCGGCTCCTGCACGACTCGAAGTCCGTGCTCACCGACCAGTTGGAGGCCGTCGAGCGCGCCTCGCTGGGCCGTGGTCAGGACACGCCCGACCTGGCGCTGCTCACGGACGGGCTGCGCGCCGAGCGGGAGCAGGGCATCACCATCGATGTCGCCTACCGCTACTTCGCCACGCCCCGGCGCCGGTTCATCCTCGCCGACACCCCCGGGCATGTGCAGTACACCCGGAACATGGTGACCGGCGCCTCCACCGCGGAGCTGGCCGTCGTGCTGGTCGACGCGCGCAACGGGGTCGTCGAGCAGACCCGCCGGCACGCGGCGGTCGCGGCCCTGCTGCGCGTCCCGCACGTGGTGCTGGCCGTCAACAAGATGGACCTCGTGGAGTACGCGGAGCCCGTGTTCGCCTCGATCGCCGAGGAGTTCACCGGGTACGCCGCCACGCTCGGCGTACCCGAGGTCACCGCGATCCCGATCTCCGCGCTGGCCGGGGACAATGTGGTGGAGCCGTCGGCGAACATGGACTGGTACGGCGGGCCGACCGTCCTGGAGCATCTGGAGACCGTCGCCGTCAGCCACGACCTGGCCGGCTGCCCGGCCCGTTTCCCCGTCCAGTACGTGATCCGGCCGCAGAGCGCCGAACACCCCGACTACCGCGGCTACGCGGGCCAGATCGCCTCCGGTGTGCTGCGCGTCGGCGAGGCGGTGACCGTACTGCCCTCGGGCCGTACGAGCACGATCGAGGGCATCGACGCGCTCGGCACAAGCGTCGACATCGCGTGGGCGCCGCAGTCGGTGACGATCCGGCTCAGCGACGACGTGGACGTCTCGCGCGGCGATCTGATCGCGCCCAGCTCCGGCGTCCCCGCCACCACGCGCGACGTCGAGGCGACCGTCTGCCATGTCGCCGACCGGCCGCTGACCGTGGGCCAGCGGGTGCTGCTGAAGCACACGACCCGCACGGTGAAGGCGATCGTGAAGGACATCCCGTCCCGGCTCACGCTGGACGACCTGTCCCAGCACCCCGCCCCGGGGCAGCTCGTCGCCAACGACATCGGCCGGGTGGTGATCCGTACGGCCGAGCCGCTCGCGCTCGACGCGTACCGCGACTCGCGCCGTACCGGCTCGTTCCTGCTGATCGACCCGGCCGACGGCACCACGCTGACGGCCGGCATGGCGGGCGAGTCGTTCGCCGCCGAGCCGCCGTCCGCCCCGGCGGCGGACGCCGCGGCCGACGACCAGGGCTGGGACTTCTGATGGCCACGAGCACGGCGGATGTGCTGGACATGTTCGCGACCTTCGCGAAGGAGGGCGGCCGGGTGGGCAGCGGCGCGCTCGGCGCGGGAACCGGCGGGGTGGCGCGATGTGCGTGCTGACGTACGCGCACCGCACGCGCGCCCAGCGAACCCCCGGCACCCCGGTGCCGAACCCGCCGTACCCGTCGTATCCGTATCCCCGAAGACCCGCCGACCGCCCGGCCACGCAGCCTCGTCACCGAGGGACGTGAGCACGGGCCGACGAGAGGAAACCCTCCCGTGCCAGCCACCCGTACCGCCCCGTTCCGCCGACGCGCACTCGCCGCTGTCGCGGCCCTGCCCCTGCTCGCCGTGGCGCTCGGCGCCTGCGGCTACGGTTCCGAGAACGACACGAAGGACGAGAAGGTCGCCCCCGCCGCCGAGGGCGAGAAGGTCGGCGGTCTCGGCGAGGTGAAGATCGGCTACTTCGCCAACATCACGCACGCCACCGCGCTGGTCGGCCTCCAGGAGGGCCTGATCCAGAAGGAGTTGGGCGGCACCAAGATCAAGCCGCAGGTCTTCAACGCGGGACCCTCGGAGATCGAGGCGCTCAACGCGGGCGCGATCGACATCGGCTGGATCGGCCCCTCCCCCTCGATCAACGGCTTCACGAAGTCGAAGGGCCAGAATCTGCGGATCATCTCGGGCTCGGCCTCCGGCGGTGTCTCGCTCGTCGTCAACCCGAAGAAGATCAAGTCCCTGGACGACCTCAAGGGCAAGCGCATCGCGACGCCGCAGCTCGGCAACACGCAGGACGTGGCGCTGCTCAACTACCTGTCGGAAAAGGGCCTGAAGGTCGACACCAACACCGGCAAGGGCGACGTCACCGTCATCCGCCAGGACAACAAGCAGATACCGGCGTCCTTCGAGTCCGGTTCGCTGGACGGCGCGTGGGTGCCCGAGCCGACCGCGTCGAAGCTGGTCGCGGGCGGCGGTTCGGTGCTGCTCGACGAGAAGAAGCTGTGGAAGGACGGCAAGTTCGTCATCACGAACGTGATCGTCTCCCAGAAGTTCCTCAAGGAGCACCCGGACGTCGTCGAGGCGGTGCTGCGCGGCTCGGTGAAGACGAACGCCTGGATCAACGAGAACCCGGACGAGGCCAAGGCCGCGGCCAACGCCAAGCTCAAGGCGGACTCGGGGGCGGCGCTGCCGCCCGAGGTGCTCGACCCCGCGTGGCAGAACGTCGACATCACCGACGACCCGCTGGCCTCGACGCTCGGTCTGTCGTCCGAGCACGCGGTGAAGGCGGGGCTGCTCGAAGACCCGCTGCTCGACGGCATCTACGACCTGTCACTGCTCAACAAGGTGCTGAAGGCGGACGGCAAGCCCGCGATCGACGACGCCGGTCTCGGCGTGAAGTAGCCGGCCCTCACCCGACCCGCCCGCAACCGGACCGCCCCAGGACCCAGGAGGTGTGACTCATGACCACCACACTCGTCAAGCAGGCCACAACGGTCGGCACCGAGCCGTACGCCACCCGTCTCGACCATGTGTCCAAGTCGTTCGGCCGGCCCGGCAGCGCGCAACTCGTGCTGGACGACGTCAGCCTCGACGTGGCCCCCGGCGAGTTCGTGACCCTGCTCGGGGCGTCCGGCTGCGGGAAGTCGACCCTGCTCAATCTGGTCGCCGGGCTCGACCTGCCGTCGGCGGGGGCGATCGACGTCCCCGGCGGCAGGCCGGCCCTGATGTTCCAGGAGCACGCGCTGTTCCCGTGGCTCACCGCGGGCAAGAACATCGAACTCGCCCTGAAGATGCGGGGCATGCCCAAGGCCGAGCGGCGCGGCGAGGCCGAGCGGCTGCTCGAACTCGTACGGCTGAAGGGCTCGTACGGCAAGCGGGTGCATGAGCTGTCCGGCGGTATGCGCCAGCGGGTCGCGCTGGCCCGCGCGCTGGCGCAGGACAGCCAACTGCTGCTGATGGACGAGCCGTTCGCCGCGCTCGACGCCATCACACGCGATGTGCTGCACGAGGAGCTGACCCGGATCTGGGCCGAGACGAACGTGTCGGTCCTCTTCGTCACGCACAACGTCCGCGAGGCCGTGCGGCTCGCGGAGCGGGTGGTGCTGATGTCGTCACGGCCGGGGCGGATCGCGCGGGAGTGGCGCATCGGCATCCCGCAGCCGCGCCGGATCGAGGACGCCGCGGTGGCCGACCTGTCCGTGGAGATCACCGAAGAGCTGCGTGGGGAGATTCGCCGACATGGCCAGCACTGAGGCCGACGTGGCCGGCACCAAGGTGTCGAAGGAGGACCATCTGGCGGGCCTGGAGGCCGGCCTGGACGCGCTGGACACCAGGACCGCCGAACGGGTGCCGCTGCGCAGCGTGCTGCTCTCGAAGCTCCTTCCGCCGCTGGTGGCGGTCGTCCTGGTGATCACGGTCT
The DNA here is from genome assembly GCF_036248275.1 of Streptomyces sp. NBC_01716. NCBI lineage: Bacteria > Bacillati > Actinomycetota > Actinomycetes > Kitasatosporales > Streptomycetaceae > Streptomyces > Streptomyces sp. NBC_01716. Next base: position 1,736,311 of record NZ_CP109181.1, read on the forward strand.
GGCAGGTCGCCGCCGTCTCCGGGATCAAGCCCGACTACGTCCTGCCGGGGCCGCTCGACGTCTGGCACTCCATCGAGCGGATGTGGCTGGAAGGCACGCTGATCGGCTACATCTGGACCAGTGTGTCCCGGGGTGCGCTGGGCTTCGTGATCTCCGTCGCCATCGGTACACCGCTCGGGCTGCTGGTCGCACGGGTGAAGGTGGTACGGGCCGCGATCGGACCCATCCTGTCCGGCCTCCAGTCGCTGCCGTCGGTGGCCTGGGTGCCCGCCGCGATCATCTGGTTCGGCCTGACGGACGCCACGATCTACGCGGTGGTGCTGCTGGGCGCCGTACCGTCCATCGCCAACGGCCTGGTCGCGGGCGTCGACCAGATCCCGCCGCTGTATCTGCGGGCGGGCCGCACCATCGGCGCCACCGGCGTCAACGGCATCCGGCACGTCCTGCTGCCCGCCGCGCTGCCCGGCTATCTGGCAGGCTTGAAGCAGGGCTGGGCGTTCTCCTGGCGCTCGCTGATGGCCGCCGAGCTGATCGCGAGCTCGCCGGACCTCGGTACGGGACTCGGCCAGCTCATGGAGAACTTCCGCACCTACAGCGACATGTCCGGTGTGCTGGCCACGATCATCCTCATCCTGATCGTCGGCATCGGCATCGACCTGCTGTTCTTCTCTCCCCTGGAGCGCCGCGTCCTGCGCAGCCGCGGTCTCCTGGTCAGGAGCTGATCCGCGTGACCCGCATGCCCGGTACGCCACGTACGGCCCGTACGCCTCGTACGGCCCGTACGCCTCGTACGGCCCGTACGGCCCGTACGGCGGCTCGCCCGGTGCTGGTCGTCGTCGCGCACGGCAGCCGCGATCCGCGGCACGCCGCGACCGTGCGCGCGCTGCTTCGCCGGGTGCGGGCGCTGCGTCCGGGGCTGCGGGTCGAGGCGGGGTTCCTGGACTTCAACACCCCCGCGGTGCCGCGCGTGCTGGAGCGGCTGGAGGCGGAGGGCGTACGGGACGTGGTCGCCCTTCCGCTGCTGCTGACGCGCGCCTTCCACGCCAAGTCCGACATCCCGGCCGTGCTGCACGAGGCGCGGGCGCGACTGCCCAGGCTCGCCGTGCGGCAGGCCGATGTTCTCGGCCCATCCGCACTGCTGACCGAGGCGCTGGAACGGCGGCTGTACGAGGCCGGGCTCGGGCCCGGCGACAAGGGCTCGACCGGGGTCGTCCTGGCATCGGCGGGCTCCAGCGACCCGGAGGCGATCGCGGTGATCGCTCATGTCGCGCGGGAGTGGCGGCGCACCGGCTGGTGTGCCGTGCGGCCCGCGTTCGCCTCCGCCTCCCTGCCCCGCACGGAGGACGCGGTGCGCGAACTGCGGGCGGAGGGGGTACGGCGGGTGGCCGTGGCCCCGTATGTGATCGCGCCGGGCCGCCTGCCCGACCGTATCGCGCGGGGCGCGCGCGAGTCGGGGGCGGACGTGCTGGCCGATGTGCTGGGCCCGGCACCGGAGTTGGCGCGGCTGATCGTACGGCGCTACGAGGCGGCGATGGCCGCCGGGGAAGTCGCCGTACTCACCGCCTGAACGATCCCGCGATCCCTGACGGAGCGTCAGGCCGTCCAGAGCGGGTTACGGCCGCTTGCCGCGAGTGCCCGGTCGAAGGTCCCCGTCGTCCCGGGGACCGGTACGGGGTCGGCGAAGCCGTCGTACTGCCGGTACATCTCGGCGTACTCGTCGACAACGCCGAGGACGAACGCCGCCGTCTCCTCCGAGAGCCGGAACTCCTGCCCCGTGGCCCGCGCCAACTCCCAGCCGTGCAGGGCCATTTCGAGGGTCATGAGGGTGGCGACGGTGGTCGCCGGGGTGGCGCCGGCGCCCTCGCCGATCTCGCCCTCCCAGACGGCGGGCAGGGTCCAGGCCTCGACGGCACGGTCCAGCGCGACCCCGTACCGCTCGGGCCAGTCCGCGTCCGCGGTGAAGTCGCGCGCGGTGAGCGCCTCGGGCATCTCGGTACGCAGGGCACGGTGCTCAAGTCCGTGCGAGGTGTAGAGCACCAGGTGGTTGACCAGGGCCCGGACGTCCCACTCCGCGCTGGGTGTGGGCGCCGCGAGCCGGTCGGCGGGTACGGCGCCGGCGATGCGGGCGGCCTCGGCGGCGCATTCCCGCATCGCGGGGCGGACGGTGCTGATGGCGTTCTTCGTGTCGCTGTTCATGCCGCTCACCGTAGGGAGGGCGGCGGGCGCCGGTCTTGAAGAAAGGCGACAGGACAGGGCCGGAAGCCGGGCGCACCACGCGCCGGCTCATACCCCCGCGTCGATGATCCTCAGCAGTTCGGCGACCGGCAGGGACCCCGCCGGCCGGTGCTCGCGGGCGAAGGTGTTGGCGACCCGCTGAAGGGCCTCGTTGACGGGAGTCGGCACCCCGTGCAGCCGCCCCAGCAGGGCGATCTCACCGTTGAGGTAGTCCGACTCGATCGTGCCGGTGCCCCGGCTGAGACTCTGCCAGGACGACCCGCCGCCACCCTCCGGGACGGCGTAGGGGTCGAAGCTCATCAGGGCGCGGGCCTCGTCCTGCTCCGCCGTGCTCACGGCGTCCACACCGGCGGCGGCGAGCACCGCGCGGCCCTCCGCCAGTGTACGGGCGGCGAGGTCACGGGCCTCGTCGCCGAGGAGACGTCCGGAGACCGCCTCCACCGCGTTGGCGAGGTTGGCGATCAGCTTCCCGTACTTCCAGCGCATCGGGTCCGGCACGACCGGGGCCAGCATCCGGGACTTCTCCAGGTCGGCGGCGATCCGGGCGGCGGTCTCGTCGGTGCCCGAGGGGTAGCGCCCGATGTGCAGGGCGCCGGTGTACGGGGTGCCCGCGGCCGAGACCACACCCGGCTCGACATGGGTGGCGGGCAGCCAGACGCACATGGCGTACACGTGCCGGAAGCGGCGCAGGGCGAGCCGTTCGCTCTCCACCCCGTTCTGGGCGCAGACCAGCGGAAGCCGCTCGCCGGCGGTCCCGCCGCCGTCGACCGGCCGCACGGACCAGGCGTCCAGGGCGGCGACACTGTCCTGTGTCTTCACCGAGAGCAACAGGACGTCGTCCGCGCGCAGTTCGAGCTCGTCGGGCCGCTCGATCACGGGCGGCCGGTGCACGCGGGTGCCGTCGGGGGTGGTGAGGCGCAGACCGTGGTCGCGCAGCGCCTCGTGGTGCGCGCCGCGCGCCACGAGGACGACGTCGTGCCCGGACTCGGTGAGCCGGCCGCCGATGCTGCCGCCGACGGCGCCCGCCCCGATGATGATGTAGCGCATCCCCGACTCCGTTCCGTTCGACCACGCGTCCGATTCCTGCCGAGCATAGATCCGGCGCGGGGCGGTGCGGAGAGCCGGGGCGGATCGGGTCGGGTCGGTGACCTCGTATTGGAAAGGGCTGACCGGGGCGGGGGTGCGCGTCTAGGCTGCCGCCATGGCTGTCATGTCGCGCCTCTCGCCGCGCCGCTGTTGTTGTCGCTGACGCCTGTTTCTCTCCCGCTCTCCCCCTTTCCAGGACCCTTCCGTCCTCCCCTCCTTCGAGGAGTCATGTGATGAGCCCTGCTCGTCGTTCCGTACTGAAGCTGCTCGCCGCCGCTCCCGTCGCTCCGGTGGCCGCGCAGATCGCGACCGCCGCGCCCGCCACGGCCGCCCCGGCTGTTCCGGCTGTTCCGAGCGCCGGGCCGACCGTGCCAGGCATCGTCAAGCCGCTCCCGCCCGAGCTGTTCACCGTTCGCGGCACCAACGCCGAGGCCAACTTCGCCGCCCTGCGCGACACCGGACTCCACACGCCCGTGGACCGCTTCTTCGTCCGGAACCACACGGCGACCCCCGTGCTGGACAAGGACTCCTGGAGCCTGACGGTATGGGGCAGCGGCCTGCGCGGCGGCCCGGCCCGGTTCACGTACGACCAGCTGCGCCGGCTCCCCTCCGTCACCCGCGACGTGGCCGTCGAGTGCGCGGGCAACGGCCGCAGCTTCTACACCTCCCAGCAGGGCGACACCGCCACCGGCACCGCCTGGACGCTCGGGGCGATCGGGGTCGCCCGCTGGCGCGGTGTACGGCTCTCCGATGTGCTGCGCCGCGCCGGGATCGGCGCGCACGCGGTGGACGTGATGCCCACCGGACTCGACGCCGACTACGTCACCGAGGGCGTGAACCTGGGCCGGGTACGGCGCCCGCTGCCGGTGGCGAAGGCGCTGGACGATGTGATCCTCGCGTACGAGATGAACGGCGAGCCGCTGCCGTACGACCACGGGTATCCGGTCCGGGTCGTCGTGCCCTCCTGGGTGGGGATCGCCTCCATCAAGTGGGTCGGCGACATCGAGGTGAGCGCCGAGCCGCTGAACTCGCCCTGGAACACCGACTTCTACCGGCTGTTCGGCCCGTCCTACCCGCCCGGGGGCAGCGCCCCGCTGACCCGGCAGACCATCAAGTCCGGCATCGAGATCGCGCCGGACACGGTCCTGGCCGCCGGGCGCACCCATCTGCTGACCGGCCGCGCGTGGTCGGGCCACGCGCCGGTGCGTCAGGTCGAGTTCAGCACCGACGGCGGGGCCCGCTGGCAGCGGGCACAGCTCCGGGACACCCCGCGGCGCAACAACTGGGTGCGCTGGTCCGCCCCTTGGCGCCCGCACTCCACGGGGTCCACGCATCTGCTGGCGCGCGCCACCGACTTGGCCGGGAACACCCAGCCCGAGCGCTCGGTGCCGAACACACAGGGCTACCTCTTCGACGCCGTGGTCAGGGTCCCGGTCACCGTGAACTGACGTACCGTTTCGTCCTGTTCCATGACCCCTTCTGTGTCAGGCGTATAGCGGGGGTACGAAGCCATTGTTGCCGTATCGCACATCCGGACCGGGCCTCTTGCCCCTGGCTTCGTACCGCCACTAGCTTCGCGAACATGTCCAGATCCCAGCGGCTGAGCAGACGGCGTGCCGTCGATTTCATGCGCGTCGCTACCGCTCTCTGTAGCTGACCTCACCACCTCGTTCCGTGACGGCCCCAGCGATACAGAGAACCCGGGAACAGACATGCCCAGAGCACTCCGTGCTGCCCTGCTCGCCTCCGTACTGATCGGATCGGCCGTCCTCACCGGCTGCGCCGACAACACCGCCACCACCACCGCGTCCTCGAAGGATCTCTCCGACGTCGAGATTCCGGAGACGGTGGATCCGGACACCGAGATCACCATCGGGAGTCCGGAGACCGAGGTGGCGCTCAAGCTCTCCGGCCAGATCGACAAGCTCCCCTTCAAGGTCAAGTGGGCGAACCTCAGCGGCGGTCCGCAGTGCTCCGAGGCGTTCCGGGCGAATTCCCTGGACGTGTGCTCGGCCGCCGAGATCCCGTCGATCCACGCCCACTGGACCGGGCTCGACACCAAGCTGGTCGCCGCCGCGTTCCGTACGGACCCGGTCAAGAACCCGATATACGAGCTCGGCATCGCGCCGGGCGCCGACATCGACAGCCTCGCCGACCTGCGGGGCAAGCGGATCGCGTACAGCCCGGGACAGGCCCAGGGCGCGCTCGTGCTGCGTATCCTCGCCAAGGCCGGGCTCACCAAGGACGAGGTGAAGCTGGTCGAACTGCCGAGTACCGGTGACGTCTATCCCACGGCGCTCGGCGGCGGCCAGGTCGACGCGGCGCCGCTCGGCGGGGTCAACATCAAGCGCTATCCGGCTAAGTACGGCAAGGACGGCGGCAAGACGATCCCGCACGGGCTGCGGGACGACCCGACCCATCTCTGGGTGCCGACAGCCTCGGTGAGTGACCCTCAGAAAGCCGCCGCCATCAGGGAGTTCGTCACGTACTGGGCCAAGGCGAAGGTCTGGATCGACACGCACCCGAAGGAGTGGGTCGAGGGCTGGTACGTGAAGGACCAGGGGCTTTCGCGCGAGGACGGCGAGTATCTGGTCAAGACCGGCGGGCACCCCGCGATTCCGGGGGACTGGACGGAGGCCATCGCCAATCAGCAGAAGACCGTGGACCTGCTGGCGAAGGAGACGGGCCAGAAGCCGTTCGACACGGAGATCCTCTTCGACCGCCGCTACGAGAAGACCGGGGCCGCAGCGATCGCGGGCACCGGCGCCGACACCGGGACCGGGGCCGGCTCATGAGCACCGAAGCAGCCGAGGAAATCACCCTGAGCAAGGCCGGGTTGGCGACGGACACCGACCCGGCCCCCGCCACCGGCAACTCCCCGCCGACCCGCGACTCCCGCACCACCCGGCGGCTCGGGCCGCGCCGCCGGCTCGGTCTGGGGCGCCCCGTCCCGTACGGCTGGGCACTCGGCCCGCTGCTGCTGCTCGCCGTATGGGCGGCGGGCTCCGCCACCGGCCTCATCGACGCCCGTAATCTCTCGGCCCCCTGGACCGTCGTGACGACGGCGGGCGATCTGATCGCGGACGGCCGGCTCCAGTCGAATCTCGCCACCTCGGCTGGGCGCGCCGCGCTCGGCCTGCTGTTCGGCGTCGCGGCCGGTCTGTTCCTGGCGCTCGTCTCGGGCCTCAGCAGGATCGCCGAAGGCGTGATCGACGGCCCGGTGCAGATCAAGCGGGCCATCCCGTCGCTCGCGCTGATCCCACTGCTGATCCTCTGGTTCGGCATCGGCGAGTCCATGAAGGTCATCACGATCGCGCTGGGCGTCTTCGTACCCGTCTACATCCACACCCACAACGGGCTGCGCACCATCGACAACCGCTATGTGGAGCTGGCCGAGACGGTGGGGCTGAGCCGCACGGCGTTCCTGCGGCATGTCGTGCTGCCCGGCGCGCTGCCCGGTTTCCTGCTGGGCATGCGATTCGCCGTGACCGGCGCCTGGCTGGCGCTGGTGGTGGTCGAGCAGGTCAACGCGACGAGCGGGATCGGTTACATGATGGAGCTGGCCCGGACGTACGGGCAGACCGACATCATCATCGTCGGCCTGGTCGTGTACGGGCTTCTCGGGCTCCTCTCGGACGCGCTGGTACGTCTCGTCGAACGGAGGACGCTGTCATGGCGACGCACGCTGGCGGGCTGACCGCCGACCACCCGGCCGCGACCGTACGGATCCGGAGTCTGGTCCGCTCGTTCGGCGACCGGAATGTCCTCGACGGGCTCGATCTCGACCTGGGCGCAGGGGAGTTCGTCGCGCTGCTCGGCCGCAGCGGCTCCGGCAAGAGCACCCTGCTGCGCGCGCTCGCCGGTCTCGACCACGACGTGAGCGGCACCGGCGAACTCGACTCCCCCGACCCGGTGTCCGTCGTCTTCCAGGACGCCAGGCTGCTGCCCTGGAAGCGCGTGCTCGACAATGTGGTCCTCGGTCTCGACGGGCCCGATCCGCTGGCACGCGGGCGGGCCGCACTCGCCGAAGTCGGCCTGGCGGGGCGGGAAAAGGCCTGGCCGGTCGAGCTGTCGGGCGGTGAGCAGCAGCGCGTGTCGCTGGCCCGTTCGCTCGTACGCGAACCGGGACTGCTGCTCGCGGACGAGCCGTTCGGCGCGCTGGACGCGCTGACCCGCATCCGGATGCATGTACTGCTGCGGCGGCTCTGCGCCAGGCACCGTCCGGCGGTCCTGCTGGTGACGCACGACGTGGACGAGGCGATCGTGCTCGCCGACCGGGTGGTGGTCCTCACCGAGGGCCGTATCGGCGCGGACATCCCCGTGGAGCTGCCCGCGCCCCGCGCCCACGGCAGCGCCGCGTACGCCGCGCTGCGTGAACGGCTGCTGGAGGAGCTGGGGGTGGACAGCGAATCGAGCCCGGCCGGCGATTGATGGAGGGGCGGGGGCGGTGCGCGGTGGGGCCGTGTGCCGCGAGGCGGCGTCGCCGTACACCGGACACAGCGCGCCCGCGACGCACAGCAGGTCGATGTGTCGGCGGGAGTACATGCCGCCGGCGCCGGGGCGCCTCCCCTGATCGCCGGACGCAGTCACGTCCGGCGATCAGGGGCGGCGGGGCCGGCACGATCAGGCGGGACTCTAGTGCGCGGCGGGAATCTCCAGGCCCTCGGTCAGCGGACGGAAGTTCCGGTTGGTCTTGCAGCCCAGGTTCTCGTACGTGTTGACCTTGGTCTTCGGGTCGGTCTTCGTCAGGTGGTACTTGCACGCCTGCTTGACGAAGCGGCCGTTGATCCCGCCCGGGAAGTCGACCTCCTTGTTCCACAGGTACGGCGACTCGTAGCGGTTCAGCGCGGCCGTGGCGTTCACGTCGATGCCGCCGGGGGCGTCGATCTCGTACACCCAGCCGGTCTTCGCGGCGCCGTAGGTGGCGAACTTCTGCGCCACCCACTTCTCACAGCTGGTGCTGACGTGCGCGCTGTCCTGCCCGCCGCCCTTGACGATGTACTCGGCCAGCGGCACCATCGCCTCGCCGCGCGGGGTGAAGCCCTTGTCGAAGAGGTCCTGCACGTTCTCGCGGGTGTCGCCGCGCCACAGGGTGTTGGTGTCGTCGCGCCACTGCCAGCGCTCGGACGCCGCGGTCTGCCTGACGGTGTCGGCGATGAGCGGATTGGTCGTCGTACGCCACCAGTCCCAGGCGCGGTAGCCGGCGACCGGGCCGCAGGGCGCGGTGTCGAGTTCGGGAGCGAGGACCGGGGTGAGCTCGGGGGCGCGCGGCGCCGGAATGGGTGCCGCGGGAGACGCGGACGCGGCGGTCGGGGCGAGCGCGGCAGTGGCGAGAGAGGCGGCGGCGAGGACCCGCAGGGCGGCCTTCAGCATGGTGGTGAGTACCCATCAGTCGAGCAACGTGACGGGCCCTTTTATAGCGGTGCAGGAGCCGCATAACGGGCGCCAATGGATAGATCCACTCGAATGGTGGGCGCCCGGCGCGGTCAGGAGTACTCCGGCGTGAAAGCCGTGCCCTGGTGGAAGTAGAGGAGCCAGCGCCCGTCGGTCAGCATCCACAGGGAACTGCGGTGGGCCCAGACCCCCTTGTGCTCGGTGTCGAACGTCAGCAGCACCAGGTGCGGGGCGAGTTCGACGCCGCGCATCCCGGTCGTCGTGACGGGATGGGCCGCGGGCGGGTCGTACGCGGTGAGGGCCGCGAGGATCGACCGCCGGTCCCAGCGCCGGCCCGACGAGCCGAGCGCCCTGAACTCCGGGTGGAGCAGTGCCCCCGTCAGCTCGCCCGACGAGCGGACGACCGGGTCGAGCAGGTGCAGTTCGGCCTCGATGGCGGCGACGACCGCGGGCGACTCAGTCATGGGTCAGCTCCACCAGCTTCGTGACGGTGTTCCAGTTACGGCTGGTGGCGACGGCTCCCTCGTACAGGCGTGGCCTGGAGAGCGCGTCGGCCAGTTTCGAGCGGCCGAGGCCGTCGGGGACGTACAGATACAGCGCCCTGTCGCCGAACCGGAACTCCTCAGGAAGATACGACTCCTGGTCGATCGCGGCGAACCGCCCGGGGTCCACCGCCTCGGACAGATACGTGACATGGAGCTGCTTGGCCTGGAGGGACGCGGCAGGGAAGGGGCAGGCGTCGGCGACGGCCTTCAGATAGGCGGCGTCGCGCACCACACAGTCGACGGCGAAGCCGAACCTGTCGTGGATGGCGTCCCCGAGCGCGGCGGCGAGCGTGGAGTCATCGGCGCCCGTGCTGTCGGTGAAGACGGCGTTGCCGCTCTGGAGGTAGGTGACGACGCCGCTGTGGCCGAGGCCGGTGAGCACGTCACGCAGAGCCGCCATCGGAACCTTCCGGCTCCCGCCGACATTGATTCCGCGCAGCAGTGCCCCGTACCTGGTCGTCGTCATGGGTCCACGATAGGTCGGCGGGCGCCCCTGACCGCTCCGGCGCGGGGACGACGGCCGCCGCGCCCCGTGGGGGAGAGCGCGGCGACCGCCGGTCCGGCAGGCGGAGCCTGCTATCGGGCCTCGGTCACTCGACCACCTTCAGCAATTTGTTCGGGGTGCCCGGGTCGGCGTCGGTGATGGCGTCGGGGGTGGCTCCGTCCGTCAGGGCCGTGGCGACGTCGGCCGGTGCGGCGTCGGGGTGTCCGGCCAGATAGAGCGCCGCCGCGCCGACGACATGGGGCGTCGCCATCGACGTACCGGAGATGGTGTTCGTGTCGGTGTCGCTGCCGTTCCAGGTCGACGTGATGTCGGAGCCCGGGGCGTAGATGTCCACGATCGGGCCGTAGTTGGAGAAGACCGACTGCTGGTCGTCCACGGTTGACGAGGCGACCGTGATGGCTTCCTCCACGCGGGCCGGGGAGGTCTGGCCCGCGTCGCTGGTGTCGTTGCCCGCCGCGACGCCGAAGGTGACGCCCGAGGCGATGGCCTGGCGGACGGCCTCGTCGAGGGCGGGGTCGGCGCCGCCGCCGAGGCTCATGTTGGCAACGGACGGGCCCGTGTGGTTCGCGGTGACCCAGTCGATGCCGGCGACGACCTGCTCGGTGGTGCCGTTGCCCGAGTCGTCGAGGACGCGGACGGCGACGATCTTCGCCTTCTTGGCGACTCCGTGGGCCGCGCCGGCGACCGTACCGGCGACATGGGTGCCGTGGCCGTTGCCGTCGTCGGCACTGTCGTCGTTGTCGACCGCGTCGAAGCCGGACGAGGCGCGACCCTCGAAGTCGGCGTGGGTGACGCGGACTCCGGTGTCGATGATGTACGCCGTGACGCCCTCGCCACCCGCGTCCGGGTAGGTGTAGGCGTTGTCACCGGCGGCGGCGGTCTGGTCGATCCGGTCCAGGCCCCACGACGGCGGGTTGTCCTGGGTGGCGTCGATGGAGAACTTCTTGTTCTGTACGACCTTGGAGACGGCCGGGTCGGCGGCGAGACGCCCCGCCTCGGTGGCCGAAAGGCCGCTGGCCGAGAAGCCGTTGATGGCGGAGCCGTAGGTGCGGTTGAGCTTCCCGCCGTACTCGGCGGCGAGGTCCTTGTTGTTCGCCTTCTGGTCCAGCAGCACGATGTAGCTGCCCGCGACCGCGCCCTCGGCGTCGGCCCCGTACACCGTGCCGAGGGGGGTGGCCGCCCCCGCCGTGGGGGAGGTGAAGGCGGTGATACCGGCCACCGCCGCCACCGCGGTTATCGCCGCGGTGAGTCTCATCCGGTTGGCGCGCTTGTGAGTTGACATGAAGAGGCTTCTCCTCGTGAACTTTTGTGGGGGGAAAGCCCGCCGGACGAAGAACTTCCGGCGAGCTGGTTCGAACCCTGGCTGATTGACGCGCTCAGATCAAGACCCCCCGGCCGCTGTGGCGTTGAGAACGACGTCTCTTCACACGAAATCGGCCAACCTCACCCAACTCGGACCGTGCCTTCCGCCTCCGTCGGCGGCGGGTTAGTTGTAAGGGGCTTCGATCCTCGTTGTCAGGGATGCGCCCTCCCCGTGAGGAGGAGAAAAGGCGCTCCCAGGCTCACCGGGTGGCAGGAGGAGAAGGCCGGAATCCGACCCTAAGTTCGAAGAGGGGCAGCGGCGCAGGGCCGCTCTCGGGCCCGAGGGGACGGACCGGCGATGGGTACGACAGAAGGAAGACGACGCGGACGCGAGCGCGGCGGGCCGCCGGGGCGGGGGCCGGGAACGGCGCCCGCCCCGCGCGGGATCGCGGCACGCGCCGGTGGCTGGAGCGCGCGGCACCGGTGGACGGCGGTCACCGTATGGGTGCTGTTCGTCGTACTCGCCATGGGACTCGGCTCGGCGGCGGGCCGGGTCGACGTCAAGGACAGCGACCAGATGTCCGGCGAGATCAGCCAGGCGGAGCGGATCATCGAGGACTCGGGTCTTGAGGAGCCGGTGAGCGAGTCGGTCCTCGTCCAGGGTGTCGACTCGTCAACGTCCGCCACGGACAAGGAGTTCCGCGACGGGGTCGCGGCGGTCATGGCCGCCGTCGAGCGTACGGGCGAGGCCGTCGACGTCACGTCGCCGTACGACACCAAGACCATCTCGAAGGACGGGCGCAGCGCGCTGGTGCAGTTCAACATGCGCGGCGACCCGGAGACCGCGAGCGAACGCGTCGAGCCGGTGATCAAGGCCGTCGACGGCGTACAGGAACAGCACAAGGACACGCTGCGGATCGCCGAGATCGGCGGCGCCAGCATGAACAAGACCTTCGAGGACGCGTTCGGCGACGACTTCAAGCAGGCGGAGATCTCCGCGGTACCGGTCGCGCTGGGCATTCTGCTGATCGCCTTCGGCGCGCTGGTCGCCGCTCTGCTGCCGATCGCGCTGGCCCTCACCGCCATCATCGCGACGATGGGGCTCATGGGCGTGGTCAGCCATGTGATGCCGATGAGCGAGACGGCCAACTCGGTGATGCTGCTGGTGGGTCTGGCCGTCGGCGTCGACTACTGCCTGTTCTATCTGCGGCGTGAGCGCGAGGAGCGCGAGGCCGGCCGCGACGCGGCCACGGCGCTGCGGATCGCCGCGGCGACCAGCGGCCGGGCCGTCATCGTCTCCGGTGTGACGGTCTGTGTGGCCATGGCCGGCATGCTCTTCACCGGGCTGGCCGAGTTCAAGGCGATGGGGCTCGCTTCGCTGATGGTGGTCGCGGTGGCGATGGTCGGTTCGGTGACCGTGCTGCCCGCGCTGCTTTCCCTGCTCGGCGAGCGCGTGGAGCGGGGCCGGGTGCCGTTTCTGAACCGCCTCAAGCAGTCGAAGAAGCAGCGGGCGGCGGCGGCCGGGGGCGCCGGGGCCGGCGGCACGGGTGAGAGCCGGGTCTGGCGCGCGGTGCTCGGTGGCGTGCTGCGCCGGCCGAAGACCGCGCTGGTGGTCGCCGGGGGCGCGCTTGTCGCCATCGCCCTGCCGGCCGTCGGCATGCAGACGCAGAACCTCACGCTGGACCAGGAGTTCGGCGACTCGCTGCCCATCGTCCAGACGTACGAGCGGGTCAACGAGGCGTTCCCGGGCGGCGCCGACCCGGCCGAGGTCGTGGTGCGGGCGGACGACATCAACGCCGCGCCCGTACGGCAGGCAATCGCCGACTTCCGTGCTCGGGCGGTGAGTTCGGGCGCCTCGCAAGGGCCTGTCGAGATCGTCACGCACGACGCGCAGAACATCGCGATCATCGAGGTGCCGCTGGTCGGCGGCTCGGACCAGGACCGGGCGGAGAAGAGCCTCGGGCTGCTGCGGGACACCGTACGGCTGGCCACGTTCGGCACGGTCGACGGCGTCGAGGCGCCGATCTCCGGCCAGGTCGCCGGGTCGAAGGACTTCAACGACCAGCTCGCCGGGGCGGTGGCGCCCGTCTTCGCCTTCGTCGTGATCTTCGCCTTCGTCCTGATGCTGCTCTGCTTCAGGTCGCTGACGATCGCGGTGACGTCGATCGTGCTCAACCTGCTGTCGGTCGGCGCCGCCTACGGCATCCTGACCGCCGTCTTCCAGCACGGCTGGGGCGCGTCGCTGGTCGGCGCCGAGGGCGTCGGGGCGATCATCTCCTGGCTGCCGCTGTTCCTCTTCGTGATCCTGTTCGGTCTGTCGATGGACTACCACGTCTTCGTGGTGTCCCGGATCCGCGAGGCGCGGACGCAGGGCCGTACCACCCAGGAGGCCATCACCCACGGGGTGGTGACCACGGCGGGTGTGGTGACGAGCGCGGCGGTGATCATGGTCGCGGTGTTCGCCATCTTCGGGACGCTGTCGATGCAGTCGATGAAGCAGATGGGTGTGGGCCTGGCGGCGGCGGTGCTGATCGACGCGACGATCATCCGGGGCGTGCTGCTTCCGGCGATCATGGCGCTGCTGGACGAGCGCAACTGGTACTTCCCCAAGTGGCTGCGGTGGCTGCCCGACCTGACGCACGACGAGTCGGTCGTCGAGGCCGGGACCGGTGCGGGCGACCCGTACGAGAAGGCCGGCGAACAACCGGATCCGGTGCGAATCTGACGCACTGTCACCTCTTTTGAGCATCGCATGACGCCGTACGCCCGACCGGCCTCCACCGGCCGGGCGTACGGCGTCATGCGATGCGCGCGGTGCGTGCCGGGGGGGGTGCGGGGGTGCGTCAGGCGGTACGTACCGGCAGGGCGACCTCGATGATGTCGGCCGCCTGGCACGTGCCGCCCTCCTTCGCCATGTCCTGCCTGATCTCCGCACCTCTGCGGGCGACTTCGGGGTCCGCCACGAGCGCGGTCACCGCCTCCCGCATGGCGATGCGGGCACGCTGTCGTGAGGTCATGACCGCACCGTAGCATCCAGCGAGACGAGACGTATCGTCGCTCTTGGAGGGCTCAGTCATGCCGCAGCCCCGCGTACAGAGCCAGCCAGGCCCGGGGCGGCACATGCGCGACGATCTCGGCGCGGTCCACGCGCGCGGCGTCGAATGCCGCGTCCAGTTGTCGACGCGCGTGCCCGGCCCGGTGCAGCGACGCGTACAGCGATCCGCCGACCCCGGAGAAGCCCAGCCCGACCAGACGCCGGTAGCCGGCGAGTTCGGCGGCGGGCAGCAGCGGGCGCGGGCGCCGCTCGACCCGCAGGATGCCCGCGTCCACGCGCGGCACCGGGCGGAACTCGCGCCGGCCGATCCGGCCGAGCAGCCGCCACTCGAACTGCGGCCAGGTCTCCACCGTCCGCAGTGACCAGCGGCCGAAGTCCCCGGTGCGCTTGCGGGCGTATTCGAGCTGCGTGATGAGGGTGGCGTCGGTCAGCGCGGGTGCGCGCAGACACCAGCCGACGATGTCGGCCGTACGCGAGAAGGGCACGTTGCCGACGACGGCGAAGCGCTCGCGCGGCGGGTCAACGGCGACGAAGTCGCCCTCGTACACCCGCACATGGGGTGTGGCGGCGAAGAGGGCGCGGAGCGGCGGGACGAGCCCGTGGTCGATCTCGTACGTGCGCAGCTCGCGGCAGTACGGCGCGAGCGCGGCGGTCAACGCGCCCCGGCCTGGGCCGACTTCGAGCAGCAGCCCGGTGCGGTCGGGGCGGGCGGCACGTACGAAGCGGGCCGCGGTGGCGGGATCGGTGAGGAAGTTCTGCGAGAGCGTGCGGGCACGGTGGTGCTGCCGGCTGCGGGCCATGGCCTGCGTCCTGTCTCCTGAAGGGCTTCGTGGGCAGACGAAGGCCCTGACCGGAGCAGGGTCGAGCGGCGCACGGACCATGGACCACGGGTCAACGGACCACGGGGCGTGGATCGGTGCGCTCGGGGATGCGCTGAATCAGCGGTCGAAGATCCCCTGGCCGGTCAGGGCGCCGGGGGCGCGCCGCAGCCGGGTGAAGGCGGCGACGGAGCCCCGGACGGAGCGGATGCTTACGATCGCCATGAAGGTGCTACCCATGGCACGGACATTAGACGGACCGGATCGTCTCGCACAACTGATTACCGGGGGCAGGGCGAGAGGGCCCAGCGCTGACAGCGGGCCAGGGACCAGGTGCCCCGGCGGCCTCCGGCAGGGTGCTGACCAGTGAGGGGTTCGTCAAGCGAACCCGCGTGAATGCGAGACTGAGGGCCGATCTCGCCGGAGCGACCGGAGAGTGACGGGAGAGTTCTGATGGACGAGGCACGGGCGCGCGCCGTACTGGACGCCACGGAGCTGCCGCACGGGCCGGGGCCCGACGCCGAGTTGCTGGCGCTGGGCGAGAACGCGGTGTTCGGCGTCGGCGAGCTGGTCGTCAAGGTCGGCCGGAGCCTGGCCGAAGCCCCGGAGCTGCTGGCCCGCGCCGAGCGTGAACTGGCCGTCGCGGACTGGCTCGCGGCGAGCGGTGTCCCGGCGGTCCGGGCTGCGGAGCCCAAGGCCCGTACGGTGGACGGCCACCCGGTGACGCTCTGGCGGCGGCTGCCCGCTGCCGTACGGCCCGCGGGCCCCGCCGACCTGGCGGAACTGCTCCGGCTCGTCCACGCCCTGCCCGCGCCGCCCTTCGAACTGCCGCGCAGGGAGCTGCTCGGCGGCGTGGAGCGGTGGCTGCGGATCGCCGGCGACGCGATCGACGCGGCCGACGCCGGCTATCTGCGCGAGCGCAGGGACGGTTTCGCCGCTGCCGCGGCGGCGCTCACCCCGCACCTCGCGCCGGGGCCGATCCATGGCGACGCGCTCCCCCGCAACGTCCATGTCGGCCCGGACGGACCGGTCCTGGTGGACCTGGAGACCTTCGCCACGGATCTGCGCGAGCACGACCTGGTGGTGATGGCGCTGTCCCGGGACCGGTACGGGATGTCCTCGGAGGCGTACGACGCCTTCACCGCCGTGTACGGCTGGGACGTTCGGGACTGGTCCGGCTGCGGGGTGCTGCGGGGGGCGCGGGAGACTGCGAGTTGTGCGTGGGTGGCGCAGCACGCGCCGACGAATCCGGGGGCGCTCGCGGAGTTTCGGCGGCGGGTGGCGTCGCTGCGGGACGGTGACGCCGAGGTGCGCTGGCGGCCCTTCTGACGGGCGGGCCGCTGCGCGGGGCTGTTCCCCTACCCGCCCCTTCCCGAAACCGGAGCTCCGCCCCGGACCCCGTACGGCCTCCGGCCGTGCCCTCAAACGCCGGGCGGGCTGATTTTCGGGGCTCCGCCCCGGACCCCGCTCCTCAAACGCCGGAGGGGCTGAGTGCGGGGCTGGACAGGCCCGTTGTCACCGTCGCCCTCAAACGCCGGCGGGGCTGAAAGGCCCCGCCCCGCGCTCAGCTCGTCGCCGGCACCAGTTCGCGCAGTGGCCAGTCCGCGTCCACCACCGCGTCCGTGTTGCCCTTGCGGCGCAGGAAGCTCTGGAAGTCGGCCGCCCACTCCGCGTACCAGGCGATCTGCCGCTCGTGCAGCGCCGCCGCCGACAGGGACGCGACCTGGCGGTGGCGGGCCGCTATCGCCGTCGCCACCCGGACCGCCGCCAGCGCGTCCTGGCCCGCGTTGTGCGCGCCCTCCAGCACCACCCCGTACTCCGTGCAGACCGCCTCCAGATTCCGCTTGCCCCGGCGGTACTTGTCGACGGCGCGGTCGATCGTGTACGGATCGATCACCGGGCCGATCGGCCCGCCGCCCATCCGGTCGTTCAGCGACGGCAGCCCGTGCCGCGCCAACTCCGCCGCGAGCAGCGTCAGATCGAACGACGCGTTGTACGCCACGACCGGCACGCCCCGTGTCCAGTACCCCGTCAGCGTCGCCGCGATCTCGTCCGCCACCTCACGCGCCGGCCGCCCCTCCGCCGACGCCCGCTCGCTGGTGACCCCGTGGATCGCCGACGCCTGCTCCGGGATCCGGATGCCCGGATCGGCCAGCCAGTCCCGCCGCTCCCCCACCGCACCGTCCCGTACCGCGATCACCGCCGCGGTCACGATGCGCGCCTCCAGCGGCTCCGTGCCGGTCGTCTCCAGATCGAATCCGGCCAACGGCTCCCCGTGCCAGCTCATCCCCGTCCTCCTTCACGCTTCTCCCCGTTCGACATTCACCTTCGCACGCGGCACTGACAACGCCGGGCGGAGCCTTGACCCGGCCTCAGGAGACGGGGCGCGAGTCGGCCCACACCGACTCGAACTCCTCGCGGTACGTCTGGAACAGCCCGTGCTCCGTGTCCTGGCCCACCCGCACCACATCGCGTCCCGCGCCCCGCAGCACGAGCACCGGCGCCTCCATGCCGCGCGCCCGTCTCAGATACGACTGCACGACCGCGAGGCCGTCCGCGCCGTCCCCGTCGACCAGGTACGCGGTGAAGCGCGGCGTCTCGTCGAAGACATGGATCTCGAAGGCGTCCGGGTCCCGGAGCCGCGAGCGCACCCGGCGCATGTGCAGGATGTTCATCTCCACGGAGCGGCTCAGCTCGCCCTTCTTGAGGCCCAGTTCGCGCTCGCGGCGCTTGACCGAGCTGCTGGCCGGGTTGAGGAAGAGCAGCCTTATCCGGCAGCCGGACTCGGCGAGTCTGACGAGGCGCCGGCCGGAGAAGTTCTGCACGAGGAGGTTCAGGCCTATCCCGACGGCGTCGAGGCGCCGCGCGCCGCCGAAGAGGTCTTCGGCGGGGATCTGCCGCTGGAGGCGGACCCGGTCGGGGTGGACCGAGACCACGTCCGCGTACCGGTCGCCGACCAGGTCCTCCACGGCGTCCACCCTGAGCCGGTCCGCGGACGGTACGGCCGTCCCGCTGCCCAGGATCTCCAGCAGCCGCGCGGACGCCCGCTCGGCCTGTGCGAGCACGGCCTCGGACAGCGCCCGGTTGCGCGAGACGACGTTACGGGCGACCTCCAGCTCGTCCAGGGCGAGCTCCACGTCGCGGCGGTCGTCGAAGTACGGCTGGAAGCCCGGCCAGTGCTGGACCATCAGCTCCCGCAGTTGCGGGAGCGTCAGGAAGCTGAGGACGTTGTCGTCGGCCGGGTCGAGCAGATAGCCCTTGCGGCGCGACACCTCGCGGACCGCCACGGCGCGCTGGACCCACTCCTGGCCCGCCGGTCCGGCGGCCGCCACCACCCAGTCGTCGCCGTGCACCGGCTCGTAGATCGGCTTGAGAATCGCCGAGACGACGGCACGCAGCCGCTGTTCGACCAGATTCAGCCAGATATAGGCCCGGCCGGCCCGCTGGGCGCGCGTACGCACCTCGCTCCAGGCCTCCGGACCCCAGTCCAGTTCCGCCCCGATCTCCATCGGCCGTGCGAGGGAGACCGCTCCGGGCGGGATGTCGCCGGGAACCCCCTCGTGACCTGGGTCACCTGGGGGTAGCTCCAGCCCTCCCGAGCTCACCCGCGCACCGCCTTCCCTCCCCTTTCAACGATCAAGGAAGGGTACTGCGCAAACGGGAGGAGGTGCAGCCGGATGCGCAGGCTCGTTTCTCAACTCCTGTGGTGCGGGCGGGCGTTCTGTGTGCCGATCTCGGCCGAAGTGGGATGATTCATAGGTATTGGGCCTGGTGACAGGGGGTCGGACGAGGGGCATCGTATGGTCTGAATCCGGCCATATGCCACGTCAGGACACGGTCCGGCAACGGGGTGGTGCCCAAAGAACCCGAAGTTGACCCACCGGTTCGTTCGACTGCTTCCGGCCCGGCTTCCGAACGGGCCTCCTAGGAGGTTGCGCCTCTTTCGGGGAGTATCTGATCGGAGAAGGCCCCCGCACCCGGATCAGAAATGGAAGAGTCATATCTATGCAGGTCTGGCCGGGACAGACGTATCCCCTCGGCGCCACCTACGACGGCGCCGGAACCAACTTCGCGGTCTACTCAGAGGCCGCGCACCGGATCGAGTTGTGCCTCCTGCACGACGACGGATCAGAAACGGCGGTGGAGCTCCGCGAGACGGACGCCTTCGTCCGGCACGCCTATCTGCCGGGGATCATGCCCGGCCAGCGGTACGGCTTCCGGGTCCACGGGCCGTACGCGCCCGAGAACGGGCAGCGCTGCAACTCGGCGAAACTGCTCCTGGACCCGTACGCCCGCGCGATCAGCGGCAGCATCGACTGGAACGAGTCGGTGTACGGCTACCACTTCGGCAGGCCCGACTCGCGCAACGACATGGACTCCGCACCGCACACGATGACGGCCGTCGTGGTCAACCCGTACTTCGACTGGGGCGACGACCGCCGCCCGCGGACCGACTACCACCGCACCGTCATCTACGAGGCCCATGTGAAGGGCCTGACGATGCTGCACCCGGAGCTGCCCGACGAGCTGCGCGGTACGTACGCGGGGCTCGCCCATCCGGCGGTGATCGAACACCTCACGGAGCTGGGCGTCACCGCGCTGGAACTGATGCCGGTGCACCAGTTCGTGAACGACCACCGGCTGGTGGACTCCGGCCTCAACAACTACTGGGGCTACAACACCATCGGTTTCTTCGCCCCTCACAACACCTACGCCTCCTGGGGAGACCGGGGCGAACAGGTGCTGGAGTTCAAGCAGGCGGTGAAGGCGCTGCACGAGGCGGGCATCGAAGTGATCCTCGATGTCGTCTACAACCACACGGCCGAGGGCAATCATCTGGGCCCGACGCTCTCCTTCAGGGGCCTCGACAACGCCTCCTACTACCGTCTCGGCGCCGACAACCCGCGCTACTACACGGACACCACCGGCACCGGGAACTCGCTCCTGATGCGCAGTCCGCACGTGCTCCAGCTGATCATGGACTCGCTGCGGTACTGGGTGGAGGAGATGCATGTCGACGGCTTCCGCTTCGACCTGGCCGCCACGCTGGCCCGCCAGTTCCACGAGGTGGACCGGCTGTCGTCGTTCTTCGACCTGGTCCAGCAGGACCCGGTGGTCAGCCAGGTGAAGCTGATCGCCGAGCCGTGGGACGTCGGCGAGGGGGGCTATCAGGTCGGGAACTTCCCGCCGCTGTGGACCGAATGGAACGGCAAGTACCGCGACACGGTCCGTGACCTGTGGCGGGGCGAGCCGCGCACCCTGGCGGAGTTCGCGTCGCGGCTCACCGGCTCGTCGGACCTGTACCAGGACGACGGGCGGCGCCCGCTGGCCTCCATCAACTTCACGACCTGCCACGACGGCTTCACCCTGCACGACCTGGTCGCCTACAACGACAAGCACAACGAGGCGAACGGCGAGGGCAACAGGGACGGCGAGAGTCACAACCGCTCCTGGAACTGCGGGGTGGAGGGCGAGACCGACGACCCGGAGGTACGGGAGCTGCGCGACCGTCAGGTGCGCAACTTCATCGCGACGCTGATGCTGTCCCAGGGCGTGCCGATGCTCAGTCACGGCGACGAGTTCGGCCGTACGCAGGGCGGCAACAACAACGCGTACTGCCAGGACAACGAGGTCGCCTGGGTGCACTGGCCCGAGAAGGGCGACGAGAAGAACAAGGGCCTGCTCGCCTTCACCCAGACGATGGTCTGGCTGCGGCGCGACCACCCGGTGTTCCGGCGGCGGCGGTTCTTCCACGGCCGTCCGGTGGAGGGGACGCACGACGAGCTGTCGGACATCTCCTGGTTCACCCCTGAGGGTGAAGAGATGATCCAGGGCGACTGGCAGGCGACCGACGCGAAGGCCATGTCGGTCTTCCTGAACGGACAGGCCATCTCGGAGCCGGGGCCGCGCGGCGAGCGGATCTCCGACGACTCGTTCCTGCTGATGTTCAACGCGAGCGCTCGGACGCTGGAGTTCGCCGTGCCCGTGGATCACGGCAGCCAGTGGCGGATCGTCGTGGACACCTCGCGTCCGGAGGGTGTGCCGCCGGGCGACGGTCCGAAGGTGGACGCGGGCGAGCGGATCACGATGATCGGCCGCAGCATGACGGTGCTGATGCGGTCTGTGTAGGCGGGGCGGGTGCGGACGGGCCGGGGCGCTTACGGACGGGCCGGGGCGGGTGCGCGGAGCCCGTACCCGGTCCCGGCCCGTCGCGTGTGTCGTGGCACGATGGCACCCGTGTCGTGGCCGCTCCCGTGGCCGGTCGGCTGCCGAATGCATGACCGGATGACACAGAAGCCGTTGAGCGGGGTACGTACGTTCGCATGACGCCCTCTGCCACCTACCGGCTCCAGCTCCAGCCGGACTTCCCCTTCGCAGCCGCCGCCAAGGCGGTGCCGTACGTGGCCGCGCTCGGGGTCTCGCATCTGCATCTGTCGCCGGTGCTGGAGGCCATGCCGGGCTCGACCCACGGATACGACGTGGTCGACCACTCGCGCGTGCGCGCGGAGCTCGGCGGTGAGGAGGGGCTTCGGCGGCTGGCCGACCGGGCCCACGAGTACGGGCTGGGGATCGTTCTCGACATCGTGCCCAACCACATGGCGACCGCGCCCTCGCAGAACAGGGCCTTGTGGGAGGTGCTGCGGGAGGGTCCGGCGTCCCCGTACGCCCGGTGGTTCGACATCGACTGGGAAGCCGGCGGCGGGAAGCTGCTGCTGCCCGTCCTGCCGGGCCCCGTGGGCGGTGAACTCGGCGAACTGCGCGTCGCCGACGGCATGTTGCACCACGGTGAACTGCGCTTCCCGCTCGCCGAAGGCACGGCGGAGCTGCCGCTGCCCGCGCTCCTCGACGCCCAGCACTACCGGCCCGCGTGGTGGCGGCTGGGCCGTACCGAGCTCAACTACCGCCGCTTCTTCACCATTTCGGAGCTGATCGGGGTACGGGTGGAGGACCCGGAGGTCTTCACCGCGACCCACGCCAAGATCCTCGAACTCGTACGGGACGGGGTCGTCGACGGTCTGCGGATCGACCATCCGGACGGTCTCGCCGACCCCGAGGAGTATCTGCGGCGGCTCAACGAGGCCACGGGCGGCGCCTGTTGGACGGTGGTGGAGAAGATCCTCACCGGTGACGAGCCGCTGCCCGCGAACTGGCCGGTGGCCGGGACGACGGGCTACGACGCGCTGCACCGCATCGACGGGCTGTTCACCGACCCGGTCGGCGCCGACGAACTGGCCCACCGTTTCAGGGACTTCACCGGGCCTGCGGGCGACCGGGGCGGCTACTGGGAAGCGACCGTGCGGCGCGCGATGTACAAGGTCGTCATCGACGAACTGGCCGCCGAGACCTCGGCGCTGGCCCGGATCGCGGAGCGGATCTGCGCGACCGACGCCGCGTTGCGCGACCACGCGCCGTGGGCGCTGCGGACGGCCATCAGAGAGCTGCTGGTACGGGTGCCCGTCTACCGGCCCTACACGGTCGCGGGCGGGCCGTGCCGGGAGTCCGACGAGGCGGCGGTGTCCAAGGAGGCGGCGCGGCAGGCCAAGGCGGCGTTCGCCGTGCCGGAGGAGGCGGCGGCCGTCGACGTCGTACGGGAGCTGGCGCTCGGCCGGCTGGGGGGCGGTCCCGACCGGGCGGCGTTCTGCGCGCGTTTCGCCCAGACGTCGTCCGCGCTGCGCGCCAAGGCCGTCGAGGACACGGCGTTCTACCGCCATGTGCCGCTGCTGTCCGCGAACGAGGTCGGCGGCGACCCTGGGCGGCCCGCGGTGAGCCCGGAGCGCTTCCACGACTACTGCGCACGCCTGGCCCGCGACTGGCCGGCCACCGGCACCGTCCTGACGACGCACGACACCAAGCGCAGCGCGGACGTACGGGCCGCGATCGCCGTCCTGTCCGAGTGCCCCGAACGGTGGGACGCGCTGCTGCGGCAGCTGGCGGGGGTTCCCGCGCCGGACGCCCAACTGGCCTGGCAGGCCTGGCAGACGGCCATCGGCTTCACCCCGCCGGAAGCGCCGCCGGACGGCGCCCGGATGGAGCCCGCGCTGCTCAAGTCCGTACGGGAGGCGGGGCTGCACACGAGCTGGACCGAGCCCGATCCGGTGTACGAGCAGGCGGTACGGGACTTCGTCGCGGCGGGTCCGGCGGGCCGGCCGCGCGAGGCGGTGGCCCGTCTCACCCGTGAACTCGCCCCGTACGTAAGGGCGAACACGCTCGGGGCGGCGCTGGTCCATCTCACGATGCCGGGTGTGCCGGACATCTACCAGCGGACCGAGCGGGAGTATCTGGCCCTGGTCGACCCGGACAACCGCGAACGCTTCCGTACGGGCCCGCCCGACGAGAAGACCGTGCTCACGGTGGCGGCTCTGCGGCTGCGCCGCGAACGCCCGCACGCCTTCGCGGAGTCGTCCACGTACACGCCCTTGAAGGCGACGGGCCCGGCGACGGACCACTGCACGGCGTTCTCCCGTTCCGGCGAGGTCATCTCGGTGGTCACGAGGCTGTCGCTGCGCCTGGCTTCGTCGGGCGGCTGGTCGGGCACGGTGCTGGAACTGCCCGCGGGCCGCTGGACGGACGCGCTCTCCCCGGACCGGGAGTTCGCCGGCGGGCCGATCTCCCTGACGGAACTCCTGTCGGCGAGCCCGGTGGCGCTGCTGTCGCGCCGCGAGTAGCCGGGCCGGTCGGGAGTCGGCTGCCGCCTACACGTCCGGGGCCCGGGGCGCGGGGAACTCGTCCTCCGGGTAGTCCTCGATGATCAGCTCGCGCACGTCCGCGTCCGCCGACGCCAGCCCGAACTGCCGGAAGCGGGCGATCAGTTCCGTCGCCCTGATGTCCTCCAGCAGCATCCCCAGCGCGCGCAGGGCGAGCGAGTCGTCACCCTCGTCGCGCAGTGTCCGCTCCATCAGCCGCCCGATCTCCTCGTGCAGGCCCTCCGTGCACGGGTCGCCCGAGCGGGCCAGCCGGCGCAGGACCAGCCGGGCGAAGACGCCGGCCCTGCCGAGGCTCAGCGAGGACGCGTACAGCTCGGGCACGAGCACGCGCACCAGCTCCGGCCGGTTCCACCCGACATCCATCAGCAGATTCAGCGCCGCGAACAGGCCGGGCCCGCCCGCCAGTTCCCTGCGCACCAGAGGCAGCGGATCGGTTTCGAACAGCTTCCTTCGCGCGGCGGACAACCCGTCGCTCGCCCGGACGTAGGCGTCCCACGCCCGTTCCTCGTCCGTTCCGCTGTCGGTGTCGGACCGGCCCATGAACTCCCCCTTGCCACGCCCGCCGTTTCAGTGCGCGGCGAGCCGGAAGCTCAGTTCGCCGAAGCTCACCATGTCCCCGTCGCGCACCACGACCGTCCCCGTCACCCGGCGCCCGTTGACCGTCGTGCCGTTGGTCGACCCGAGATCCCGCAGGATCCACCGCCCGCCCTGCATCCCCAGCTCGGCGTGGAGCCGGGAGACGGTGTCGTGGCTGAGCCGCAGCCCGTTCATGGGATCCCGGCCGATACGCAGCGGGAACGGGCCCGGGTCGGGCAGCAGCAGCTTCGGCAGCCGCTCGACCTGCCAGGCCCTGCGCAGCCGCGCGGAGAACGCGGAAGCCCGCCCCACCGCGCCGAACAGCCGCCGCGCCCAGCGGCCGTCGGTGTCCAGGTCGGCCGTGAGCGCTTCCAGCTCGTCCGACCTGCGCGCGGCCAGCGCCAGATCCATCCGCCGTATGAACGTGTCGTGCGACAGCCTGCCCTGCGCCATTCCTTCTCTCAGGACGGCGAGCACACGGTCGCGCTCGGCGTCGGAGAGCCGCGCGGGATACGTGTGGAACTCGAACGAGGACGTCACACAACTGATTGTCGGGCCGAGTCCTTGACGTGTCCAGAAGGGGCCTGTTCAGGCCGAGAAGTGTCGGCGAAATTGATTCGCCCGTCCCCGGCCGGTCCTTGACGGTGGGCCCCCCTTCCTGGAGGCACATTTCATGACGGAACCGGTCTTCCGCCAACTCACCCCCTCCGAAGCCCCGTTGTTCCGTTCGCTGGCCGACCCGGGGCTCGTGGGCCGCACGGACCGGGCCGCCCAGGAGGAGCTGGACCATGGCCGCGCATTTCGCGCGCGCCGGCTACCCCGTCGTACAGGAGCGCATCAACCTCGTCCCACCGGAAACCCCCCTGGGGTGACGCGTTCACCGAATCGACGCGATCACCAGGCTTCCCGCCTGCCCCCTTGTCACCATGTGGGTGAAGAGTGCCGACGACAGAGGGGGACGACCCGTGCAGTTCGAAGTCTGGGCACCGCAGGCGCAGGACCGTGTCACGCTCCGGATCGGCGAGCCGGCCGACCGCGCCGAGGACGCGCGGTCGGGTGAGGGCGCCGACCACGCCATGGCCCGGGACCCGCTGCGCGACGGCTGGTGGACCGCCGAGGCCCCCGCGGGAGACGGCACGCGCTACGGCTTCGCGCTGGACGGCGGCCCCGTGCTGCCCGATCCCCGCTCCCGCCGCCAGCCGGACGGCCCCGACGGGCTCAGCGCGGTCGTCGACCACGCCTCGTACGAATGGTCCGCGCCGTGGCACGGCCGGCCGCTCCCTGGCGCCGTCCTCTACGAGGTGCACGTGGGCACCTTCACCGCCGATGGCACCCTGGACGCCGCGGCGGCCCAACTGGCCCCGCTGGCCGCGCTCGGCATCACGCACGTGGAGCTGATGCCCGTGTGTCCCTTCCCGGGGACGCACGGCTGGGGGTACGAGGGTGTGTCGCTGTGGGCGGTGCACGAGCCGTACGGCGGTCCCGGGGCGCTGAAGCGTTTTGTCGACGCGGCGCACGAGCTGGGGCTGGGCGTCGTGCTCGACGTCGTGCACAACCACCTTGGCCCGTCCGGCAATTACCTGCCGCGGTTCGGCCCGTACTTCACCGACACGCACCACACCCCCTGGGGATCGGCGGTCAATCTCGACGCCCCGGGCTCGGACGAGGTCCGCGCGTATCTGCGTCAGAGCGCGCTCGCCTGGCTGCGGGACTACCGCTTCGACGGGCTGCGTCTCGACGCGGTGCACGCGCTCGCCGACACCCGCGCGCTGACCTTCCTGGAGGATCTGTCCGCCGCCGTCGACGGGCTCTCGGCGGAGCTGGCCAGGCAGCTGTTCCTGATCGCCGAGTCCGACTTGGGCGATCCTCGTACGACAACGCCGCGCGCGGAGGGCGGTATCGGGCTGCACGCCCAGTGGAACGACGACTTCCACCATGCCGTGCACGCCGCGCTCACCGGTGAATCGCAGGGCTACTACGCGGACTTCGCGGCCGAGCCGCTCGCCGCGGTCGCCAAGACCCTGACCCGGGCCTTCTTCCACGACGGTACGTATTCGAGTTTCCGGGGGCGGACGCACGGCCGCCCTCTCGACCCCGCCAGGACCTCCTCGTACCGCTTCCTCGGCTACGCGCAGACGCACGACCAGATCGGCAACCGCGCCCTCGGCGACCGGCTTTCGGCGACGCTCTCCCCCGGTCTGCTGGCGTGCGCCGCGGCGCTCGTACTCACCGGCCCGTTCACGCCGATGCTCTTCATGGGTGAGGAGTGGGGCGCCCGTACGCCCTGGCAGTTCTTCACCGACCACCAGGACCCTGAGCTGGCGGAGGCCGTACGCACGGGCAGGCGGCGGGAGTTCGCGGCGCACGGCTGGGCGGCCGAGTCCATTCCCGACCCGCAGGACCCGGCGACGCGCGACCGTTCGTGCCTGGACAGGACCGAGGCGCAACGCGAGCCGCACGCCCGCCTGTTGGCCTGGCACCGCGATCTGATCGCCCTGCGCCACAGTCATCCGGATCTGTCGGATCCGGACCTGGCGACGGTGAAGGTGGCGTACGACGAGGGCGCGCGCTGGCTCGCGTACCGGCGCGGCGACGTACGGGTCGCGCTGAACCTGTCCGCGCGCCCGGCCGAGATCCCGCTGGGTGACCGGAGCGGTCAGGTGCTGCTGGCCTGGGAGCCGGTGGAGGCGCCCGGCCCGGAGGGCGTGCTGCGGCTGCCGCCCGAATCGTGCGCGGTGCTCGCGGGAGGCTGAACCGGTGGAATCAGCGGTGAGTGAAACCACCCGTGTTCGTGTGCGCTCGAAGGCCTAGCGTGCACACCATGAAGCAGCGAAATCTGGGCAGGACCGGGCTCCGCGTCAGCGAACTCTGTCTCGGCACGATGACCTTCGTGAAGGACGACGAGGCGGGCGCGCACCGGATACTCGACACCTTCACCGAGGCCGGCGGCACTTTCCTGGACACGGCCGACGCGTACGGCCGGGGCGTCTCGGAGGAGGTCATCGGCGGCTGGCTGAAGGGGCGCGACCGCGACGGGCTCGTCATCGCGACGAAGGTGGCCCTCCCGATGGGCGAGGGCCCCAACGAGGGGGGCCTGAGCCGCAAGCACATCATCGCGTCGGTGGAGGCGAGCCTGCGGCGGCTCGGCACCGACTACATCGACCTCTACCAGACGCATGTCTGGGACGTCAGGACACCGATCGAGGAGACCCTCGGCACGCTCGACACCCTGGTCAAGGCGGGCAAGGTCCGCTACCTGGGCGCGAGCAACGTCTCCCCCGGCCAGCTCCAGCGGGCGCTCGACGTCGCCGACCGGCGGGGCTGGGAGCCGTACGTCTGCCTCCAGCCTATCTACAACCTCCTGGCGCGCGAGGTGGAGTGGGAGCTGCTGCCCCAGAGCGAGGCGGCGGGAGTCGGCGTCATCCCCTACAGCCCGCTCCAGGGCGGCTGGCTGACGGGCAAGTACCGGCGCGGCATGACGTCGGTCCCGGCCGGCAGCCGCGAGTCCCACGGCGACGGCGAGAGCTGGCGGGCGCGGGACAACGAGGAGACCTGGCGGGTCGTGGAGACGGTCCAGGCGGTCGCCGCCGAGACGGAACGCACGCCCTCCCAGGTGGCGCTGCGCTGGCTGCTGGACCGGCCGGGCGTCACGGCCCCGATCATCGGCGCGCGGACGCTCGACCAGCTGAAGGACAATCTGGGTGCGGTGGACTGGGAGTTGACGGCCGGTCAGACCGCGCGCCTGGACGAGGCGAGCGCCCGCCCGCTGCCGTATCCGTACAGCGTGCTGTCGCACTTCAGCTGAGGGGTAATGACCGCCACCGGCACCGAGGCCCCAACTCCCGCCCACACCAGGCTCGTTGACCTGCACCGATCAAAGGCCATCGGGTGGTTGGTGAGGCGAGCGGTCATGAGGGCCTCCCGAGACAGAGAAGCGAGCGGTCGGCAAGGGCCGAGCAGCGGCCCGGCGGGCGGGGGCGAACCGCTCCCGCCCGCCGGGGTGTAGTGCGGGTCAGCGGGTGGTGTAGCCACCGTTGAGGAACAGCGTCTGGCCGTTGGCCCACCAGCCGTCGGTCAGCAGATGCCGCACCCACGGCACAATGTCCTCGATCTTGGTGAGCTCACCGTTCGTGGCCGAAGACTTGTGGTAGGCGATCGAGTCGTCGTCCTCGGCCGGATAGAAGAAGGGCGTGTCCATCGGCCCTGGAGCGATGTTGTTCACCGAGATGTTCCGGCCGAACATCTCCTTCGACAGCGCCCGGGTGAAGTGCTCGACAGGGGCCTTGCTACCCGCGTACGAGGAGTACAGGCCGGTGTAGGCGGCCAGCAGCGACGTGACGATGGTGACGATCTTGCCGCCGTCCTCCATCCGCCGGGCGGCCTCGCGCATCACGAAGAACGCGGCCTTGGAGTTGACCGCGAACATCCGGTCGTACTCCTCCTCCGTGATGTCGGTCAGCGGCTTCTTCAGCACCATGCCGGCCGTGTTGACGCTGTAGTCCAGCTTCCCGAACCGGTTCACGACCTCGTCGAAAACCCGCTCCACCTCGGCAACCCGGGTCAAGTCCCCCTGGATCGCGAATGCTTCACCGGGGCCCGCGTTGATCTGCGCCACCACATCCTCCGCCTTGGCCCGGGAGGAATCGCTGTTGTAGTGCACCGCCACCAAAGCGCCCTCGGCGCCCAGGGTCGTGCTGATCAGCCCGCCCAGATTGCGGGACGCACCGCCGACGAAAGCGACCTTGCCCTCGAGCGTCTTGTCCGGGGTCTTCACCATGACAGCCTCCTGTGGATTCCACGTTCACGGCACGCGCCGGTCAGGTCGCCCCGACCTGGAATGCGCGCCTCCGGAGGAAGGATGCGCCGAGCGCAGGGGGAGGATCTTGAACAATCACCTCATCTTTGGAACAAAAAGATCAGACTGGGAGCCGCATGGCAGCGGGCGAGTGGGCAGACGTGTGCAAGGCTGCCTGGGCAAACAGCCGCTCCGCCCCATCGTTGTGCCCGATCGCCATAACGGGCTCATACTGTTTTTTGTGGTTATCTCTCACATCAAGCCTCACCTGAAGTGCCTCACCAGCAGCGGCGACGACCTTCAGCACGCCGTGGTGGAACGCGCGGTCGAGCGCGCCGCCGGACGCGCCGACACAGCGCCGCCACCCGTCGGCCCGGGTTCACACGTCCTCGTGGTACATACCGGGCGCTCGGCCAATCTGCGCTGGCGCGACGACGGTACCGCTCGCCGGGAGCGCTTCCACACCGGCGAGGCGTTGATCAATCCAGCCGGCCACGCCGCCCAGCCCCGCTGGCAGGACGACGTCGAGCTCATGCTCCTGGGCCTCGATCCACTGTGGCTGGAGAAACTCGCCGCGGAAAGCGGTCTGCAAGGGTCCGTGAAACTCGCCCCCGCATTTCATTTCACCGATCCACTGCTCGCCATGTTGGTGCACCGGCTCGTCGCCACGTACGAAGGTCCCGAACCCACCGAGTCCCTGTACACGGAATCACTCGTCCAGGCAGCCGCCTCCATCGTGCTCAAGGAAGCCATCCAGGGAAACAGACTCCCTGCCCGCGCGGGCGGTATGCCCGCCCGGCGCCTGGGAGAACTGCGGGACTACATCCACGTCAATCTCGGCCAACGCATCGCGCTCGATGAACTCGCCAAGGTCGCGGGGGTCAGCGCGTCGCACCTGAACCGCGTGTTCAAGGCCTCCACCGGTGAGACTCCGCATCAGTACGTGCTGCGCCAACGTGTCGAGCGGGCCCGCGACGCCCTGCTCCACACGGACGACAGCATCGCGGACATCGCACTGGCCTGTGGATTTGCCGACCAGAGCCACCTCACCCGGTCCCTGCGCCGCGCCCTCGGCCTGACCCCGCGCGCGCTTCGCGTGGAACGCACCGCACACCACCCACAGCAAGACCGTTCTGCTTGACTCGTGGACGTCGCGTCCTACTCGGCACAGGTTCACATCGCGGGCTCAGAGCTCGTCGTCCCCGTGTGACGGTGAGACCAGTCGCTCCAGCAGCTCCTGGAAGTCCTCGCCGACCACAATGCGCAGCCCGCCCGCCTCGTGGTTCCCCTCGTCCTTGTCGCTGAGCTGGGTCAGCGTGCCGTCGCGCCACCAGTAGACGTACGGGCTGATCGCGCCCGGCGTGTCCTCGAAGCCGGACGCGGCGAACGACGCCATCGCGTTCAGCGACGGGATGAGGCCGGCGTCACGTATGACATGGAACGCGACCTGGTGGCGGAACGGGAACGCCACCAGCGCGCCGTCCGGGCCGAGTTGCCGCCCGGTGATCTGGTGTACGAGGCTGTCCAGCGCCAGGACGCGGCTCGCGGTGTAGAAGGAGTCGCCCATGACGACCTCGAACCGCATGCCTCCCGCGTCCTTGACCGTCTCCCGCCCCTCGACGGGCAGTTGGCGCAGATTGCCGAGGGCCTGCGCCCGCAACTCGTGCAGCGGGCCCAGCGGTTCCAGCGCCTCGTCGGTGAGCATCATGACGCTCTCGGGGAGGTCGAGCGCGAGGATCTCGTACAGTCCGGGGGCGACGGAGCGCGCGTACGCGAAGGCCTGCGCGTCGAGGCTGTCGCCGCTGATCACCCGCGGGTAGAGCTGGGCCCGGATCTGCGCGGGCGACAGGGTGTCGAGGGCGGAGGGGCCGTCCATGGTCCGCAGCACCATCCCGGCGTGCTGCCGGACGAGTTCGCCCCAGACGCGGGCGCCGCGGTCGTCGTTGTGACAGACGGCGGCGAGGTTGGAGAGCCCGAACTGCCGTCCCGCGCTGTCGGTCACCAGGTCCGAGTAGACGGTGACCTCCAGGCCCCGCTCGGCGAACGCCTCACGCACCTGGCTGCGGAAGAGTGCGGCCTCGTCGGTCGAGAAGAAGGTGAATTCGGGGTCGCGAGGCATCTCGCGCCCGTCCCGTTTCGGCCCACGCCTGAACAACCCCACGTCGTCCGCCTCCCCATGATCGCGCTCGGCTTCGCGCCCCGGTCCCCGTTGCCCCTGTGATCGTCACGTGCGTCGAACGTTCGATGGTAGGCCCTACACCGCCCCTGATGTCGGTTCGGGGGCATACGATGCGGCTCAGCCGGGGCCGACCGTGACCGGAATCACCAGGTCCGCGCGGTGCCTGCCCCGGGCGACGAGCCGGGCGTTGGCCTCGTCGGAGTCCCTGACCCAGCGCTCGGCGTAGGGGCGCTCCTTGCCGAAACGCACATGCCGGTCGACCAGACGCCGCAGGCGTACGGCGTCGTCGAGCTCCAGGAACCACGCCTCGTCGATGAACGCGCGGACCGGCGCCCACGCGCCGTCGTCGTGCAGCAGGTAGTTGCCCTCGGTGATGACGAGCGGTACGTCCGGACCGACCGGGATGCTGCCCGCCACGGCCTCCTCCAGGGCCCGGTCGAACGCGGGCGCATAGACGACGACCCCAGGCGCGGGTGCCCTCAGGCGCCCGAGCAGCGCGGCGTAGCCGACGGCGTCGAAGGTGTCGGGCGCACCCTTGCGCTCGGCGCGGCCGAGCCGGCGCAGCTCGGCCTGGGCGAGGTGGAAACCGTCCATGGGCACGAGCACGGCACTCCCGCCGAGCGCCGCGACGAGCTCCCCCGCGAGCGTGGACTTCCCCGCACCCGGCGCGCCCGCGATGCCGAGGATCCGGCGCTGCCCGGTGGCGGCGAGCCCCCGGGCGCGACGGATGAGTACGTCGAGCTGCCGCGCGTCCATGTCGGCATTGTTCCATCCGGGGCGGTGGGGGCCAGGTGGCCCTTCCGCCGCCTTGCCCGACCCCTGGTCATACGTATAACCTCCCGCCATGCCTCATATCGCCCTGGTCACCCTCGTCGTCCGCGACTACGACGAGGCCATCGCCTTCTACACCGGATCCCTCGGCTTCGAGCTGGTCGAGGACACCGACCGGGGCGACGGCTCCCGCTGGGTCGCCGTACGGCCGCGCGGCGGCGCCGGGGCGCTCCTGCTGGCCCGCGCGGCCGACGACGCCCAGCGGGCGAGCGTCGGCGCGCAGACCGGCGGCCGGGTCGGCTTCTTCCTGCACACGGACGACTTCGCGCGGGACCACGCCCGGATGACGGCGGCGGGGGTGCGCTTCCTGGAGGACCCCCGGCACGAGCCGTACGGCACGGTGTCGGTCTTCGAGGACCTGTACGGCAACCGCTGGGACCTCCTCCAGCCGACGCCGGTCTGAGAGCTAGGGCCTGTCCGGCGGATCTTCGTGGATCAGCCCGGGGCGTCTGGTGCGGTGCATCGCAAGGCGGAGGATCGGGCTCGTACTGGACGTACTTGGCCGACTCCGACAACGCCGCGAGGTGCCGTACCAGGCGCCCCGGGCCCGCGAAGATCCGCCGGACAGGGCCTAGGAGCTGTTCGAAGTTCGGATCTTGCGAGGTTCAATGGTGTGCTGGCCTGGGCTGGTAGAACTCCTGCGTGGCGCGTTTTGATGTGACGGATCCCGAGTGGGAGTTGATCGAGGGACGTCTGCCGGTGGCGGCGACGGGTCCGCTGCCTCGACGGGTGCGGGACCAGTTCAACGGCGTGCTGTGGAGGTTTCGCACCGGCAGCGGCTGGCGTGATGTCCCGGAACGCTACGGGCCCTGGTCCACGGTGTATTCACGGTTCAGAGCCTGGTCGAAGGCCGGGGTGTTCCAAGCGCTGATGGACGGTCTGATCGCCGAGGCTGCTGCACGCGGGCAGGTCGGGCTGGAACTGGTCAGTGTGGATTCCACGGTCGTGCGGGCCCATCACGAATCGGCAGGTCTGGCGATCGCCGGGGAGACCCTGGACGCACTCGAACAGGCACTGACCGAGGAAAAGGGGGTTCCGCTGCCGGAACAGGGACCGGTCCTGCGGGTGATGCGCCACCGCCGGTATCCGGCGCGGGCGACTCGCAGGAGGGCCGGGAGCGGTCCGCGGCACGGCGCCGTCGCCGGGCACGGGCGGAGGCGGCCGGGCTCGGCAGGTCCAGAGGCGGGCTGAGCAGCAAGGTCCACGCCGCGGTCGACGCGGCGGGACTGCCACTGGTGCTCGTGCTGACCCCGGGCCAGGCGGCGGACTGCCCGCAGTTCCAGGTGGTGCTCGGCCGGATCCGCGTCGCAGGCCCCAGGGGCCGCCCGCGCACCCGGCCCGGGGCGGTGGCCGCCGACAAGGCCTACTCGTCCAAGGCCAACCGCGCCTACCTGCGCAGACGCGGGATCACCGCAGTCATCCCGGAAAAGAACGACCAAGCTGCCAACCGCCGGAAGAAGGGCTCGGCCGGCGGCCGGCCCGTCGTCTTCGACGCGCACCGCTACAAGCAGCGCAACACTGTGGAGCGCTGCTTCCAGAAGATCAAGACCTGGCGTGGGCTCGCCACCCGCTATGACAAGTCCCCCGAGAGCTACGAGGCAGGACTTCACCTCCGGGGATCGCTCATGTGGCTGAAGCAGCTCACCTCAACTACATGATCCGAACCCCAAACAGCCCCTAGTTGCCCGGCAACGGGAAGGCGACCGGGCTGCGTTTGCCGTTGCGGTTGAACGCTCGGACGCCGAAGAAGACGTTGTCCTTGGACAGGTCCACCGTGTGCGTGGTCACGAGACCGACCTTGATCACGTGCGTCCATTCGGAGTCCGTCGTCTCGCGCCACACCACCTCGTAGCCCGCCAGGTCCGGCTCCGTGCCCAACTCCCATTTCAGCTCGGTGTCGTTGGTGAGGTTGCTCGTGACGATCCGCGCCTCGCGCGGCGTACCGGGTGCCTGGGCCAGGGTCCACAGCACCGCGCCGTTCACCCGGGTCACACGCGCGATGTAGTCGAAGTCGCAGAACTCGGGCAGGTCGCCGTACTGCTTTCCGTCCTCGACCCGTACGTCCTGGTGCTGGTGCGCGAAGTCCTCGGCGGGTTCGGTGAACCGGGCCGCCGGATAGCCCTGTTCGAGGAACGGGATGTGGTCCCCGCCCCGCAGATAACGGTCGCGCCGGTAGACCACGCGTACGTTCATGCCCGTCGCGTCGTTGGACCCCACGTCGCTGACGAAGCGGGCGAGCTGCCGGGTCGCCGAGTCGTTCTCGCCGCCCACCGAGCGGCGGGTGTTGGCCTGCGCCGGGGTCTCGGACGTCGGCACACCCTCGGTGAACAGCCGCACCGTGTACGGGTCGCGGGTGCCGTCGTCGGCGCGCGAGCTGCCGATGATGTCGTTGGTGAACATGCCCTGGATGTCGGCGCCCGCCGCCTTGAACTGCCGTGCGGCGTACCCCGATCCGTACAGCCCCTGCTCCTCGCCGGCGACCGCGACGAACACGATCGTCGCCGCCGGCCGCCGCTTCGCCAGCACCCGCGCGAGCTCCATCACGAGCGCGACACCGGACGCGTCGTCGTCGGCGCCGGGCGCGTCGCTGGTCGCGTCCATGACGTCGCTGACCCGCGAGTCG
Organism: Streptomyces sp. NBC_01716; assembly: GCF_036248275.1. NCBI lineage: Bacteria > Bacillati > Actinomycetota > Actinomycetes > Kitasatosporales > Streptomycetaceae > Streptomyces > Streptomyces sp. NBC_01716. The sequence goes on from NZ_CP109181.1 coordinate 1,770,960, forward strand.
TAGTGCCCGGCGACCACGTACACCCGGTCGGGATCGACCGAACCACGCAGTGTGGCAACGACGTTGGTGATCCGCGTCGCCACCGGGATCCGCGACGCGGGCTCCTGGATGTACGACTGGAGCTCGGCGGTCATCCGGCCACCGGACACCGCCGCGTACTTCTTCATCTCGGCCAGGATCCAGTCCCGCGCGGCGCCGATCCCGCGCTCGGGGTCGTCCTGGACGGACAGCGTGTGCCGGGTCCCGAACGCGGCGAGCCGCCGCACGGTCGCCTCGATACGGTCCGCGTCGATCTCCTTGAGCAACGTGCGCAACTCCCGGTCGGGCGCCTGCGCGGTGACAGGCCCGTGCCGGCCGTCACCGGTCGCCGCGACCGCCTGCCCGGCGGAGACGGTCAGCGGTACGGCTGTCGCGGCGGTCACGGCGGCGGCGGAAGTGAGCACGGTCCTTCTGCGCGGCATTCCAGCGGGCTGCTCAGACATGGAAATTCCTTTCCAGAACGATGAACCGGCGCCTCATCGTCATGGACAGGACAACTTCCACACAAGCCCACGGCTCGTGAAGGGCCGGCCGGCGCGGAAGGGAACGCCGCACGGCGGAAAGCTCCGTAAGGGCCCTGTGGAAAGGCCCTTACGGAATCGCGGTCAGGCCCCGTCGGGAGTCAGTCGCAGGGAGATCGAGTTGATGCAGTACCGCTGGTCCGTCGGTGTGGCGTAGCCCTCGCCCTCGAAGACGTGGCCCAGGTGCGAGCCGCAGCGGGAGCAGCGGACCTCCGTGCGGACCATGCCCATCGAGCGGTCCTCGATGAGCTCGACCGCGTCGGTGTCCTTCGGGTCGTAGAAGGACGGCCAGCCGCAGTGGGACTCGAACTTCGTGCCGGAGCGGAACAGCTCCGCGCCGCACGCGCGACAGGAGTAGACGCCCTCCGTCTTGGTGTCCGTGTACTCACCGACGAAGGCGGGCTCCGTGCCGGCCTCGCGCAGCACCCTGTACTCGGCCGGGGACAGTTCCTCGCGCCACTGCTCGTCGGGCTTGTCGATGTCGTACGCCATGACTTCCTCTCTCGCTCCTCAGTGGGGCAGCCGGGCCAGAATCTCCGGACCGAGGTCCGTGACATCCCCGGCCCCCATGGTGAGAACGAGATCCCCGGGCTCCGCCATTCCCGCCAGGGTCTCTGCCACCGCGCCCTTGTCGTGCACGGCCCTGGCGTCGGCGCCCGCGCGCTCCGCCGCCTCGACGATCAGCGCGCTGGTGATGCCGGGGATCGGGTCCTCGCGGGCCGGATAGATGTCGAGTACCACCGACGCGTCGGCCAGGGCGAGCGCCTGGCCCATCTCCGTGCCGAGCTCCCGCGTGCGCGAGAAGAGGTGCGGCTGGAAGACGACGAGCAGCCGGGAGCCGGGCTCGGCGGCGGCGCGCATCGCCTCCAGGTCGGCGGTCATCTCGGTGGGGTGGTGCGCGTACGAGTCGATGACCTGCACGCCGTTCGCCTCGCCCTTGAGCTGGAGGCGGCGCTTGACGCCGGTGTACTTGCCGAGCGCGGAGGCGAGGTTGTGCGCGGGGACGCCGAGCGCGACGCCCGCCGCGAGGGCGGCCACGGCGTTGTGCGCGTAGTGGCGGCCGGGGACCGAGACCGTGAAGGTGAGGAAGCGGCCTGCCAGGACGACGGTGACCTCGCTGGTCAGACCGCGCGGGGTGACCTTGTGGACGCGTACGTCGGCGTCCGCCGCCTCGCCGTACGTCACGATCTTGAGCGAGGCCCGGTCGCGCACCTTCGCGGTCAGCTCGACCGCGCCCGGCTGGTCGGCGGCGACGACCAGCGTGCCGCCGGGGGCGATCTTGCCGACGAACGTCTCGAAGGACTCGTAGATCTCGTCCATGGACGCGTAGTTGGCGTGGTGGTCCAGCTCGACGTTGAGGACGATCGCGACCTCAGGGTCGTACTTCTGGAAGCTGCGGTCGCTTTCATCCGCCTCGGCGACGAAGATGTCGCCCGCACCGTGCCGGGCGTTGGTGCCGGGCCCCTCCAAGTCGCCGCCGATGGCGTACGACGGGTCGAGGCCCAGCTCCGTGAGGGCGACGGCCAGCATGGAGGTCGTCGTCGTCTTGCCGTGCGTACCGGCGACGGCGATGGACCGCAGGCCGCCGCCCATCAGGGCGGCGAGCGCGTCGGAACGGTGCACGACCGGGACGGACAGCTCGGCGGCCCGCACCAGCTCCGGGTTGTCCGCCCGGATCGCGCTGGAGACGACCACGCACGAGGCGTCGTCGGCGAGGTGCTCCGCCGCGTGGCCGATGTGGACCGTCGCGCCGAGGGCGCGCAGGGCCTCGGCGGTGCCGGACTCCTTCGCGTCACTGCCCGCGACCTTCGCACCGCGCTGGGTGAGGATCTTGGCGATACCCGACATTCCGGCGCCGCCGATGCCGATGAAGTGCGGCCGTTCCATGGCGGTGGGGATACCGGATGCCATACGTGTTCTCCCAGGTGGTGCGGTGCGGGTGCGGTGAGAGCTGTGCGCTTTCGCGGGCCGCCGGCCGGGTGCCGTCGGCGCTCTCCCAGCCTATTCGCTCCGGCCCGCCCCGTTGGTCTCCCCTTCGGTCCTGCCCCGGGCGCTGTCGCCGTTCCGCGCGCCGTTCCCGGTGTCGTCCTCCGCGCTGTGCGCGAAGAGCTTGAGGACCGGCACACCGACCTTGTGACGTGCGCGCGATGCCCAGTCCCGGTGGAAGAACTCCTCCACGTAGTGCGGCGCGGTCAGCACGATCACCTCGTCGGCAGCCGCCTCCTCCACCACCGACTTGAGGTGGTCGAGCGGGTGCTTCTCGACCACCACGCCGTTGGCCTGCCGGCCCGCCGCTCTCAGGGCGGCCAGCGAGTGCGCCAGCGCCATCTCGGCGGGCTCGCGCGCCTCGGCGCCCTCCAGTACGTCGCCTTCGCGGCCGGCCTCCCCCAGCTCGCCGAACGCGACGTCGTCGATGGCGCGCAGCAGCGCGTCGACCTGGTCGCCGCGTGGCTGCATGAGCACGATGAAGCGGACCTCCTCGTCGCCGTGGAGGGTGGTGACGAATTCGACGTCCACGGACGACAGGGCCTTCTCGATCATCAATACGCTTGTGAACACGACAGGCGCCCTTCGTCGTTCAGGGGCCGCTGCGGCCCACTGCGTAAACCATCCTTCCCCGTGTCCGCACGGGGTCTGCGTGAGTAAGTGTGCCCAGCGGGGACTAACCGGAACAGAGAATTCCGCTCAATGTCGGATCCGACGGTATCGGGTGAAAAGGAACCCGGCCTCCTCCAGTACGGCCGCCAGGCCGAAGCGCTCGGGGTCCGCGAGATCCGGCCCACCGGTGATGCGCTGGGCACTGCCCACCGTGAGCAGGGGCGCGACCGTCAGGCAGAGCTCGTCCAGTACGCCGGCCGCCACGAACTGGCCGAGCAGCCGGGGTCCGCCCTCCGCGAGCTGCCGTACGAGACCCATGTCCGCCAGGGCCCCGACCGCCCTGTCCGCGTCGACGCCGGGCCCGTCCCCGGCGATCAGCACGCGCGCGCCCGCCTTCTCCGCGTCGCGGATCCGGTCGGGGGACGCGGCGGCGCCGGTCAGGACCAGGGTCTGGACGAGGGGCGAGGTGAAGAGGGGAAGCGAGAAGTCGAGATTCAGACTCGCGGTGACGACGGCGATCGCGGGTGCGGCCGTCTGCCCGGCGGCGGCGCGGCGCTCGGCGAACGCGTCGCGCGCCCGGGCGGGACGGTAGCCCTCCAGGCGAACCGTTTCCGCACCGACGAGTACGACATCGGCCAGCCCTCGCAGGGTGCCGAAGATCCGCATGTCGGCGTCGGACGAGATGCCCTGCGAGCGCCCGTCGTGCTGGGCGGCGCCGTCGAGCGTGGAGACCATGTTGGCGCGCAGCCAGCGGGGGGAGTCGGTGGTCGGGGTTGGGTACGCGTACGCCTCGGCCAGTTCGTCCAGCGTCCACTCGCGGTCCACGGGGGTGGGGGCGGATGCGGTCGGATCGGTGACGGGGAAGAGACGTCGCATGCGCAGCAGTCTGACACGCGGGGTCGCACACAGTCACAGGGCTCCGCGCCCCGCGCGCGCCGGTCGGGGGCGGGGCGTTCTGTCCTCAATCGCCGGACGGGCTGGGTGCGCTGCCCGCACGTGGCGGGCGAAGGTGTCCGCGTACGCCGCTGACGCGTGCTGCCGGGCCACTTTCCGTGCGGGGGTCCTCAAACGCCGGACGGGCTGAGTGTGCTGCCCGCACGTGGCGGGCGACCATGTCCTCCCACCGCGGCGGACACCGCAGGCGCGCCCTGCCGGGCCACCTCCGTGCACGGATGTCCTCAAACGCCGGACGGGCTGGGTGCGCTGCCCGCCCACCTCGGGCGAACCGGCCGCCCGCGTCCGCCCATGCCGGCGGACGCCGCTGGTGTCCTCCTCGCCGGACGGCTCTGTTCGGACCGGGCGGGCCCGTTTCACGGGGTGGGCCCCCCGGCCGGGCGGGAGTCTTCAGCCCGTCCGGCGTTTGAGGACAACCCCGCTCCGGCGGTCGGATTCCCCGGACGGCCGACCACCCCAGCCCGTCCGGCGATTGAGGACGCCCCCGCCCGGCAGGGCGAGGGCGTCGCTGGCGTAGCGCTTACAGTTGGGGACCGTGTCAGCCTCCTCCGCCAAACCGGTGTCCGCCGCTCCCGTGAGCGGGCCGGTCTCGCTGTGTGCGCGGGAGCCGCGGGTCGATGCCGGGCGGCTGGTCGCCGAGATGGTGCCGCCGCCGCGCTTCGACTCCGTGCGGTTCGCGACGTACGTCCCCGACCCGGGCCGGCCCGGCCAGGCCGAGGCCGTCACCGTCCTGAGCGCGTTCGCCGCCGGACTCGGTCACGGCAGGGGCCAGGAGGGCAAGCGGCGCTGGTTCGGCCGGAGGCCCCAGGCAGCCACCGGCCCCCGCGGTGTGTACCTCGACGGCGGTTACGGCGTCGGCAAGACCCACCTCCTCGCCTCCCTCTGGCACGCCGCCCCGGCCGCCCCCGAGGAGAAGGCGTTCGGCACCTTCGTGGAGCTGACGAACCTCGTCGGCGCGCTCGGTTTCCAGCAGACCGTACGGACCCTCGGCGGCCACCGGCTGCTCTGCATCGACGAGTTCGAGCTGGACGACCCGGGCGACACCGTCCTCGTATCGACCCTGCTGAGCCGACTCGTCGAAGCGGGCGTGGCGCTCGCCGCCACCTCCAACACCCTGCCCGGCAAGCTCGGCGAGGGCCGCTTCGCCGCCGCGGACTTCATGCGGGAGATCCAGGGGCTCTCCGCGCGCTTCCGCCCCCTGCGTATCGACGGCGACGACTACCGGCACCGGGGACTGCCCGAGGCGCCCGCCCCGCTCACCACCGAGCAGGTGACACGCGCCGCGCACGCGACCGCGCGCTCGACCGGGGCCGGCACCGCCAGCCTGGACGACTTCCCCTCTCTCCTCGCCCACCTCGCCACCGTCCACCCCAGCCGCTACGGCGCGCTGACGGAGGGGCTGCGGGTCGCCTGCTTCACGGACGTGGGCCCGGTGCCCGACCAGTCGACGGCGCTGCGTCTCGTCGTCCTGGCCGACCGGCTGTACGACCGGGAGATACCGGTTCTCGCCTCCGGGCTGCCCTTCGACCGGCTGTTCGGCGAAGAGATGTTGAACGGCGGCTACCGGAAGAAGTACTTCCGCGCGATCTCCCGTCTCACTGCCCTGGCACGCGACGCGAAGAACGTGATCGCCGAGTAAGTTCGGAGCCGTAATGAAGTGCGGTGCGTGAGGTGCGTTCGATCAGCTCCCGCGTGCCCGATACAGAAGGGTTCCCATCACCATGGCTACCACGCGCCAGGCACACACCGTCTGGGAAGGCGACCTCCTCAAGGGCAGTGGCGTCGTCACCTTCGACTCCTCCGGCATCGCCGACCAGCCGGTTTCCTGGGCCTCCCGCGCCGAGCAGGCGAACGGCAAGACCAGCCCGGAGGAGCTGATCGCCGCCGCTCACTCCAGCTGCTTCTCGATGGCCCTGTCCAACGGTCTCGCCAAGGCCGGCACCCCGCCGACCAAGCTGAACACCCAGGCCGACGTCACGCTGGTGCCCGGCACCGGCATCACCGGCATCCACATCACCGTGCAGGGTGAGGTCGAGGGGATCGACGAGGCGGACTTCGTCAAGGCCGCCGAGGACGCGAAGGCCAACTGCCCGGTCAGCCAGGCGCTCGCGGGCACGAGCATCACGCTCACCGCTTCGCTCGCCTGAGCGGCGAGTCTCCTCCGATCAGCACGTCACCTCCGATCAGCGGGTCTCCTCTGATCAGCTGATCTCTCAGGACACATCAGGCCCAGTGGCCCGCACAGTTCACGTGTGCACGACACCCGTGATACACCGTGCGGGTCACGTCTCTGTCCGCCAACAGGGAGTTGCCTTCTATGTCCGCAACACGACGTCAGGTTCTGGCCACCGGAGCATCGGTGGCGGGAATCGCATTCACCGGAGCGGTGTCGGAGTTGTTCGCCGGCACCGCTGTCGCACAGGAAGTGGGACGCAGCGGCTACGGCCCGCTCGTCCCCGACCCCGACGGCCTGCTGGATCTGCCGAAGGGTTTCCGTTACCGCGTCCTGTCCAGAACGGGCGACGCGCTCCGTTCGGGAGAGGGTGAAGTCCCCAGCAATCCCGACGGTATGGCCGCCTTCGCCGGCCGGCGAGGCCGCGTCCATCTGGTCCGTAACCACGAGAACCGCGCCAACGGCAAGATCGGCGTACCGACCGTCGACGGCCTGACCTACGACCCGATGGGCAAGGGCGGCTGTACGGCGCTCGAACTCGACGGGCGGAACCACGTACTCGGCGAACGCGTCGCCATCGCCGGTACCGCCGTCAACTGCGCGGGCGGGCCCACCCCTTGGGGCACCTGGCTGACCTGCGAGGAGACCGAGGACAAGGCCGGCACGAACGGTTACACCAAGGACCACGGCTTCATCTTCGAGGTCGACGGCGCCGATCCGCACCGCAGCGGAGCCGTACCGCTGAAGGCGATGGGCCGCTTCCAGCACGAGGCGATCGCGATCGACCCGCGTGAGGGCGTCGTGTACGAGACGGAGGACGCGTTCGACAGGCCCTTCGGGCTCTTCTACCGCTTCCTGCCCGACAAGCCCCTCGGCGGCCACGGCTCGCTGCGCGCGGGCGGCACGCTGGAGGCCATGCGCGTCCCCGGTGTACCCGACCTGTCGGTCGTCCAGGAGCCGGGCACGGCCTTCGACCGTATCGAGTGGGTACCGGTCCCGGACCCGCAGGCGAAGGAGACGCCCATCCGGCTCCAGGACTTCGGCAAGAAGGGCATCACCCACGCCCAGAAGCTGGAGGGCTGTTACTGGGGCGACCGGTCCGTCTACTTCGTGTCGAGCTTCGCGAAGAGCGCGGAGGGCTCGGCGGCCGACCACTTCGGACAGGTGTGGAAGTACGAGCCGCATCGGCGTCGGCTCACACTGGTGGTCGCCTTCGGCCCGGACACCGACATCCAACTGCCCGGCGAATCCCCGGACAACATCTGCCTCGCGCCCAGCGGCGGCCTGATGGTGTGTGAGGACGGCGGTGGCGCGCAGCATGTGTACGGGCTGACGCGCGGCGGCGAGCTCTACGAGATGGCGCGCGGGGCGGAGAACATCGGGACGCCCGAGGAGCCGGAGTGGGGTGAGTTCGCGGGAGTCACGTTCGCACCGGACGGCGGGACGATGTATGTGAACTGCTACACCCCGGGTACGACGTTCGCGATCACGGGACCCTGGCGCTAGTAGCGTCTTGAAGGTCGCCGGACGGGCCGTTCGTGGCCCGTCCGGCGACCGACCGGGGTCATGCCCGGTCAGTGGTCGCTTCCGGCCTCCAGGCCGTTGTCGCCCACGCCGACGCCGCTGCCGTCATCGACGCCGCTGCCGTCGTCGCCGGCCCCCGCACCGCCGTCCTCGGCGGCACCACCGGCGTCACCGGCGCCGCCCTCTTCACCCGCGCCGCCCGCGCCGATCTCCGCGCCCACCGCGGCCAGCGCCGTCGAGACCGGCTGGAAGAACGTCTCGCCTCCCGACGTGCAGTCGCCGCTGCCGCCCGACGTCAGGCCGATCGCCGTACCGTCCGCCGTGAACAGCGGGCCGCCGCTGTCGCCGGGCTCCGCGCAGACGTTGGTCTGGATGAGACCGCTGACGGAGCCCTCCGCGTAGTTCACGGTGGCGCCCAGACCGGTGACCGAACCGTCGGCGAGCCCGGTGGTGCTGCCCATCCGGACGACCTCCAGGCCCACCGCGGCCTCGCCCGCCTGTCCGATCGGCAGGGTCTGCCCGTCGCCGAGGTCCACCTCGCTGGGCGCGGCGGTGGCCGGGTCGTCGTACGTCACGAGCGCGAAGTCCCCGTCGCCGGGGAACGTCGCGGCCTGGACCGTACCGACAGCCGCGCCGTTCTGCTCCTCGGACCACTGCTCGGCCGCGACACCGCAGTGCCCGGCGGTGAGGAACCCGGGTGTGCCGTCCTGCGTAAGGACGTTGAAGCCGAGCGAACAGCGGGCCCCGCCGCCGAAGATGGCGTCGCCGCCTTCCAGGAACGGTTTGAACTCGCCCGCCGACTTCTGGATACGGGCCATACCGTCGCCCAGCGAGGCCACGGTCGACTCCAGCGTGTCCCAGCGGTCACCGGTGACCGTCGTGTCGGCGGTGACGAGGATCTGGTTGGTCCGGGGGTCAACGGCCCACGCGGTGCCAGGAATGGTGGCGTCCCGGCTCAACGTGCCTGTGGCCGACCGGAGTTCGCCCATGCTGTTCTCGACGCTTCTCGCCACGGCACCGGCGTCGCGCACCCGCGCGGTCGAGTCGCCGTCACTGTCGCCGCCGTCCGCGACATTCACCACGACCTGCTTCTTCTGCGCGTCGTAGTACGCCCCCGCGTACTCGTCGCCGAGCTGTGAGGACAGCCGCGCGACGAGTTCCGGCGCCGAAGCGGCGCTGACCGTTCGCGCGTTCTGCCCGGAGCCGCCGCCCGCACCGTCGTCCGTGCCGGACTGTGACGCGTTGGCGTTCGGCAGCAGGATGGCCGCAGCCGCGACACCCACCGCCCCGGCTCCCGCGAGAACGGCCTTGCTCTTGGATATTCGCCTGTGACTCAACTCGTCGCCTCCTGTGGGGGATTACGGAGTCCGACCCCTTGATACGGGCGATACGGGAGTTGCGTTCAACGGGCGCGACAGACGACCGGCGAACAACACGTGAGGGGCCGGCCGGACAGCGGTCCGGCCGGCCCCTCACCTGCCACGAACTGACGACTGATCAGCCGCTGATCTCGATCTTCTTGTTGTTCTCCGACGCCTCGACCGGCTCCGCCGAACTCGTACGCTCCGAAAGGTTCTTGAGCAGCGCGGCGATGTCGACGCCGGTGGTCGACGTGAGCAGTTCCATGCCCTGTGCGACGTTGTCGGTGACCGTACGCGAGAGCTGGCTCGCGCCGTCCGTGGAGATGACCGTCAGCTTGTCCACGGCGCTCAGCGGCTCGGCCGCCTTGCCCACGACGGCGGGCAGCACCTCGACGAGCATCTGGAGCACGGCCGCGTCGCCGTACTGCCGATATGCGTCCGCCTTCTTCTGCATCGCCCCGGCCTCCGCCGTACCGCGCGCCGCGATGGCGTCGGCCTCCGCCTCACCCTCGATCCGTACGGCCTCGGCCAGCGCCGCGCGACGCAGCTTCTCGCCCTCACCGGTGAGCCGCGACCGCTCGGCGTCCGCCTCGGCCTCCTTGACCAGCGCGATCCTGCGGGCCTCCGCCTCCTGCTCGGCCTGGTAGCGGGCGGCGTCGGCCGGCTTACGCACCTTGGTGTCCAGCTGACGGTCCGTCAGTGCCGCCTGACGCTGCGCCACCTTCTCCTGCTCGCCGAGGACTTCCTGCTGGCGCGCGGCCTCGGCGAGCGGTCCTGCCGCGTTCGCCTTTGCCTTGGCCGCCTCGGTCTCGACCTTGATCTCGGCCTGCTTCAGATAGAAGGTCCGCTCGGCCACCGCGATCTCCTCGGCGGCCTTGAGCCTGGCCTGCTCGGAGGCCCGCTTGGCGATCGCCTCGGCGATGTCCGCCTCCTGGCGGGCGCGAGCGGCCTCGGGCCTGCCCAGGTCCTCCAGGTACGAGCCCTCGGTGGTGATGTCCTGGATCTGGAAGGCGTCCAGGATCAGGCCCTGCCCGGACAGGCTCGCCTCGGCCTCCTCGGCGACCTGTCCGGCGAAGGCGGCGCGGTCGCGGATGATGTCCTCGACGGCCATCCGGCCGACGATGGCGCGCAGCGCACCGGAGAGCACTTCCTGGGTGAAGCCGACGATGCCCTTCTGCTGCCGCAGGAAGCGCTGGGCGGCGGCGCGGATGGCGTCCTCGTTGCCGCCGACCTTGACGATGGCGACACCTTCGAGATGCGCCTTGACGCCGCGCAGGGTCACCGCGCCCCGTACGGCGACCGGGATGTGCCTGCTGGACAGGTCGAGCGTGAACTTCTGCTGGACGAAGGGGACGACGAAGACGCCGCCGCCCACCACGACCTTTTGGCCACTGTTGTCGGTGCTGACCCGGCCGGTGACAGGGTCGGTGGACGACTTGCCCCGGCGGCCGGTGATGATGAAGGCCTCGCTGGGGCCCGCGACCTTGTAGCGGGTGATGACGACGAGAGCGAGCAGGACGAGAAGTACGACGACTCCCGCCACCGCGATGATCACTGGACTCATATGGGTGCCCCCCTGTTGACGTACGAGCTGTCGGCGTCGCACATGAGGGACGCCCACAGCTGAGCGGTGGTTCGGTATTCCGGCGCTTCAGCGCTTCGATGTTCCGGCGGTGGGGATCAGCGCTCGACGGGGCGGACGCCGACCGAGGTGGACGACAGCGTCGACTCCACCCAGACCTCGGCGCCGCGCGCCAGCGGCACCGTGCTCTTCGCGGCGAACTTCACCGGCTGGCCCGCCACCCGGAGCATCACCTCGCCGTAGCCGTCGACCGGGATGGCCGTGACCACGGACCCCGACGTGCCGAGGAGATCCGCTCCCCGTGGCGTGGCGTCGGTCTGCTCGCGCATCAGCACCCGGCTGAGTTTCCAGGCCAGCCAGCCGGTGACGGCACCGGCGACGGCGCCCGCGGCGATGGCGGGGCCGACCCCGAGGTCGGTCGTACCGAGCACGATCGCGCCGCCGAACCCCAGCATCGCGACGAATCCCGCGACGACGGGCAGCGACAGCAGGCCCGCGAACAGACCGTCGAGCACTCCGCCGAACAGGCCCTCGAAGATCCCGTCGAAGATCAGCGCCACGGCGAGCAGAACAACGCCCGCGATACCGAGACCGAGAAACACATCCATGGGTCGCCCCTCCCCCGGCTCCCGCCGGTCCCCCTCGAACCCCTGAACCCTTGAATGGGAGAAGAATTTTCTCACGGTCCGTCACGGCAGAGCAGTGCCCGGTTCCGGCAATCTTTGAGTGCCGAAACCGCAGGATGAACATTTAGTCCTATATTTTTCCTTTATGCCCACATACGTACCGAGACTGCTGCCCCTCGCCCTGCTGGGAACCGTCATCGCGGGATGCGCCGGCGACACCGATACGCGGCTGGCCCCCGCCCCGTCGACCAGACCCACGACGCACCAGCCGGCCGGGCCGGAACGCCCGGCGACCACGCCGGTCTTCCTCCGCGCCGCGGACCCCCCGGGCAAGACCCGTGCCAGTACGGCCGCCAAGACCGTCGCGCTCACCTTCGACGCCGACATGACGGCCGACCAGGGCGCCCGCGCGGCCCGCGGCGAGCGCTTCGACAACCCGACGCTGATCTCGTCGCTGCGCCGCCTCGAAGTCCCCTCGACGATCTTCATGACGGGCCGGTGGGCGGAGGAGTACCCGTTCCAGGCGAGAGAGATCGGCTCGGACCCCCTGTTCGAGGTCGCGAACCACTCGTACAGCCATCACTCCTTCACGGCCGGGTGCCACGGGCTGCCGGTGCTTCCCAAGAAGGACATGGCCGCCGACGTGGAGCGGGCCTTCCGCGCGTTCCGTGAGGCGGGGGTGCGCCAGGTGGTGCCGTACTTCCGCTTTCCCGGCGGCTGTTACGACCAGTCGGCGCTGCGGACCCTGGCCCCGGCGGGCCTGACGGCGGTCCAGTGGGACGTCGTCAGCGGCGACGCCTTCGCCACGGACGCGGACGCGGTGGCGGAACAGGTAATCGCCGAGGTACGGCCGGGCTCGCTGGTGGTCATGCACTGCACGACGAGCGCGGCACCGGTGACGGACGAGGCGGTCCGGATGATCGTCCCGGCGCTGCGCGAGCGCGGCTACCGCTTCGTCAAGGTGTCGGACCTGATGAAGGGCTGACGCGGCGCGGGCCCCGCCGCCAGGGGCCGCCGACACCGCGGCGGCGGCCCACTCCTCGCGGCTCCACGCGTTCGGTCAGCTTCCGGACGTCTTCGGCGGCGTCAGCTCGCTCGGCCGGACGATGACGAAACCCTCGCCCTGGAGCATCAGTTGGACGGCCTCGCCGGAACCGCCGCGGATCATCGAGCCGACGGACTGCGAGCGGTGCAGCGAGGTGCCCAGCTGGGCGCTCCAGCCGACGACGGCGTCCGTGTCGACGTACACCGGCGCCTGAGCGGTGACGGGGATGACGATGGGGGTGCCCTCGCAGATGACGGCGAGCTTCCCGTAGCCGGTGAAGAGGCTGTTGAAGAGGCCGCCGCCGGTCATGCCCGCGCCCTTCACCGTCTTGATCTCGTAGGAGAGGGTGGAGTCGAAACAGAGGACGTTGCGGCCGTTGACGGTGAGCGCGTCGCCCTGGTCGATGTCGACGATGAAGCAGTTGTTCGCCTCGTGCGCGAACCACGCCTCGCCCTGGCCCTTGACTGCCATCAGCGGCAGCCCCTCGCCGGTGACGGCGCGCTTGAACATTCCGCCGATGCCCTGGCCCTTGCGTTCGAACTGGAGATTGCCCCGGAAGGCGATCATCGACCCCTGACGGGCGTGCATCTCACCGTTGACGGCGTATTTGACGGATTTGGCGTTCTGGAGGCTCATCCCGGGAGTCGTGGCCTGCTGCGCCATGTTCTCGCTGGCAAAGAGATCGCTTTTCATGTCGAGCATGGTCACCCGGAGGCGACGGTTCCGCCAACAGAACGGCGAGCCGGGGCTGGCACACTTGCCAGGTGAGCATCGACAACACCTCCGGCAGCGCGTCCGACAGCCCGTTCCGGCATGAGCTGACCGCGCGCGACGAGGCCCCGCAGTTCGTCCTGCCGCTGGTGGTACGGATCGAGAGGGCCGCGCCGCCGACCCGTACCGACGCGCTGGAGGCCGCCGCCCGCGCCGTACTCGTCATGCTCGCCGACGAGCGGTCGAACGGGGACGGCGAGTGGGCGCGGGCGATGCGGGACTGGCAGGACGCCCGGATCCGCAAGGTGGTGCGCAGGGCGCGCGGCTCGGAGTGGCGGAAGGCGTCGCAGCTGCCGGGGATCACGGTGACCGGCCCCGAGGAGACGGGCCCCGAGGGCGCGGCCGAGCCGGCCGAGGGCGCCGCCTTCGCCCGGTACGCGGAGGTACGGGTCTTCCCGCCGGTCCCGCTGGACGGCTGGCCCAAGGAGCTGGCGAAGCTCCAGGTCTCCGGCACCGACCTGGCCGATCCCGAGGAGCCGCCGGCCGCCGACCTCTCCGCCCCCGTGCTCTGGCTCAGTCCCGACGTCGGCATGTCGGCGGGCAAGGCGATGGCCCAGGCCGGCCACGGCGCGCAGCTCGCGTGGTGGGAACTGTCGGAGACGGAGCGCAAGGCGTGGCAGGAGGCCGGGTTCCCTCTCTCCGTACGTACTCCGGACGCCGCGCGCTGGCGCCAACTGACCATCAGCGGGCTGCCGTTGGTCCGTGATGCCGGTTTCACGGAAATCGCGCCCGGGTCGAGCACGGTGGTCGCCGATCATCCCGCGCTGCGGCGTTGAACACTCCCGTTCCGGGATTCGTATCTCCCAATACCGCTAAGTAGGTTGAACGACCGGCCAGCGAACGGTTGATTCTGCGGTGGTACGCGGTGGTAGTACATCGGCCCGGGAGAACACTTTGTTGCGACGTATCAATGGCACGGCACTCATCATCGCGGCACTCGTCGCGACGGTCGGGGCGCTCGCCTTTCCTGTCTGGTCGTACGCCGACCGGTCCGGCACGGGGGAGGCGAATCTCGCGGCGTCGAGCGTGTCGACCCAGTGGGGTCCGCTCTCGGCGACGGACCGCGACTTCCTGGTGAAGGTGCGGCTCGCGGGGCTGTGGGAGCTGCCCGCCGGGCAGCAGGCGATCGAGCGTGCCCCGAGCCAGGCCATCAAGGACGCGGGTGACCATCTCGTCGTCGGCCACACCGATCTCGACGCCCGTTCGCGCGACGTGGCGGCGAAGCTCGGTGTCGCGCTGCCGAACCAGCCCAACGACCAGCAGCAGGGCTGGCTCAGGGAGTTGTCGGCGGCCACGGGTGCCGAGTACGACCGGAAGTTCGCGAACCTTCTGCGTAACGCGCACGGCAAGGTGTTCGCGCTGATAGCCGAGGTCAGACATACGACCAGAAACACCCTGATACGGCAGCTGGCGACCGATGCCAACCAGACGGTGCTCGACCACATCACCATGCTGGAGGCCACGGGGCTCGTCGACTTCGACAGCATCGCGCGGGAGGCGGCGGGCACCAAGACCGCCAGTCCCACGGGTCCGCCGCCGCCGAACGGCAATCTGCCGCCGTCGCCGCCCGCCGCGTCGCCGACCGGGGACAGCTCCTTCACCTCCCGGCCCTCCACGCAGCCGGGCGCGCCGACCGCCGTCAACACCAACCGTCCGGAGCCGAGCATCAAGGCGACGCCGTGAATCCTGCCCCCTCCGCCACCTGAGGCGGGAACCTCAAATGATGCTCTGAACGTCCCTTTCTCTGGATTCACCGGCGCCCGGCGGGGCCATTACCCCTGAACCGGCACTCGCCGAGGCACGGAGGAGGGGGAGATTCATGAGCCACACGCCACAACTGGGGAACCCGGCGGAACTGGGGATCGGCATCGGCTGGCGGCCCGAGATCGCGGAGGCGGTGGAGGCGCTGCCCGGTATCGACTGGGTCGAGGCCGTCGCCGAGAACGTCTGCGCCGACCATCTCCCCGACTCGCTCCTCCGGCTCCGCGCACGCGGGGTCACCGTCGTCCCGCACGGCGTCTCCCTCGGCCTGGGGGGCGCCGAGCGGCCCGACGCCCGGCGGCTGGCCGATCTGGCGGAGCGGGCCGAGGCGCTCGGCTCGCCGCTGATCACCGAACACATCGCCTTCGTACGGGCCGGCGGCCCGCTCACCGCCTCCCCCGCTCTGCAAGCCGGCCATCTGCTGCCGGTCCCCCGCACCAAGGACGCGCTGCGGGTGCTGTGCGAGAACGTACGGATCGCGCAGGACTCCCTGCCGGTGCCGCTCGCGGTGGAGAACATCGCCGCGCTGATCAACTGGCCGGACGAGGAGATGACGGAGGGTCAGTTCCTGGCGGAACTGGTGGACCGCACGGGCGTACGCCTGCTGATCGACGTCGCGAACCTCCACACCAACCACGTCAACCGCGGCGAGGACCCGGCGAAGGCGCTCGACGAACTGCCGGTGGAGGCGATCGCGTACGTCCATGTCGCTGGTGGCATGGAACGCGACGGCGTCTGGCACGACACCCACGCCCACCCGGTGACGGCCCCGGTGCTCGACGTCCTCGCGGAGCTGCGCTCCCGGGTGTCCCCGCCGGGAGTCCTCCTGGAACGTGACGACAACTTCCCGCCCCCGGCGGAACTGGCGGCGGAACTGATGACGATCCGCGAAACGCTCCGGGGCCCGGGGCCAACCTCTGTGCGGAATAAGGGGGTTGCTCCCACGCCCCGCTCTTCGGCGCAGGCGCAGCCCGAAGAGCAGCCCACCGATCGGGCTCGGGAGCGGCTGGCTCTCGCGCAGGTCGCTCTGTTGTCCGCCCTCGTCGCCGGGACTCCCGCGCCCGAGGGGTTCGACTCTCGGCGGCTGGGGGTGCAGAGCCGGGCGCTTGCCGGGAAGCGGGCCGAGGTGGTCGCGAAGGTGGCGCCCGAATTGCCGGGGATCCTCGGGGGCGGCTATCGCGCCGCGTTCCTCGCGTACGCCAAGTCCCGGCCCATGCACGCCGGTTACCGGCGTGACGCGCTCGACTTCGCCGAGCATCTGCTCATCGCCGACCTGCCCGAGGACGCGGCGGCGCGGCGTGAGCTGACGCGATGGTGGCGGGACCGGGCCGGGGCGCGCCCGCCGGGGCGGGCGACGCGTATCGCACGGGTGGCCCGTTCCGTACTCGTGGGGCGGTGACCGGCCATGGACCTGCTTTCAGCCATTTTCCAGATCGCCATCGGTCTGTCCGTCGTCTCGCTGATCGTCGGAGTGGTCAGCCTGCGCTCACGCGGCGGCAGCCCTCAGATCAACAGCCTCATGGACGCCGCCTTCCTCGGCGGCGGTCCGGGCCGGGTCGCCGAGACCGCCCTCGTCGCGATGCACGCGGACGGGCGGCTGGGCATCGGCGGACCCGGCATCGTCGCCGTGTACAGCAATGTCGCGCGTGACCCGGTGGAGCACGCCGTCCTCCAGGAACACGCCCGCGCGCCGCACGGCGCCCTGCACTCGCTGCGCCTGGCGGTGATGCGCAGCCGCGCCGTCCAGGACGTCGGCGACTCCCTCGCGGTGCGGGGTCTGCTGATCCCGGCCGCGAAGTCCCGCCTCTGGGTGTACTGGGGGCTGACCCAGGCGATCCTCTGCGTGCCGCTCATACCGCTGACCATCGTCATGCTGGTGAGTTCCGGCTCGCCGGCGGTCATCCCGACCCTGCCGCTCGCGTTCATCGGGTTCTTCTCCGGTGTCTTCTGCGCCGTGCTGGCCAGGCGCCGGCTGACCGCCGCCGGGGTCAAGGCGCGGGCCGGATTCCGTACGGCGTACACGCACATCACCACGCCGGCCCATCTGGTCGCCCTGGACGGGGCGTCGGCTCTCCCGGACACGCTGTTGCGGGAGCAGCTCATGGTCGCGACGCTCATGCGGCCGGGGCGTGACTTCCAGCCGGACTCGCATCTGGCCGCCGTGACGGTGGAGTGGTGCGCGAGCGCGGGCTTCGGGGACGGCGGTTCGGGCGGCTCCGGCTCCGGCGGGTGCGGGGCCTCGGGAGGCGGGGGCTGCGGCAGCTCCGGAGGGTCGGGCTGCGGGGGCGGTTCCGGCGGCGGGGGCGGCTGCGGAGGGGGAGGGGGCGGCGGAGGCTGCGGAGGGGGCGGCGGCGGGGGCTGACCGGCGCCCCCGCGGGCCCCCGCGCACGGAGCACGCCCCGTCCGATCCCGCACCCCGAACGGGCCTATTGAGTGACTGTATGACGCATCGGAGTCACACGCTCCGACACCGCTCACAGATCCTTTACCTGCCTCAGGCACCGGAGATGATCGCCTTCCCCACCGCGGCACGCCTGAAGGGAAAGCGATGAGAGCAGTTGCGAAGTACGGGGCCCTGGCCACCCTCGGCTCCTTGGTCCTGTCCACCCTCTCCGCCGCCCCGGCGGGCGGCGCGGACTTCGCCGGCGCCTCGTCGGAGGAGCGCGGCACGGTCGTCGCCGCCAAGCGCGCCGCCGCCGCCGGAATCACGTTCCGTACGTGCCCCAAGGCCGAGATGCTGCCCGCTCCTCTCACCTGCGGCACCGTCGAGGTCCCCCTCGACTACGCTCGGCCGGACGGCGAGCGGATCCGGCTCACCGTCAGCCGTGTGAAGGCGTCCGGCAAGACGGGCGCGGCGGGCGGCGACGGCAAGGCCGTGGAGACCGTCGCGCGCCAGGGCGCCCTCGTCTACAACCCCGGCGGCCCCGGCGCCTCCAGCATGGCCTTCCCGCTGGCGGCCGGCCTGCCCGAGTGGAAGCGGATCGCGGCGGCGTACGACGTCGTCGGCTACGCCCCGCGCGGCGTCGGCCGCTCCGCGCCGCTGTCCTGCCAGCAGCCCGCGGACTTCGCGAAGGCCCCCACCCTCGCGCCGACGCACCCCTCGGAGTCGTACAAGAGGGAGCGGATCTCCCGCGCGAAGGCGTACGCCCAGGGCTGCGCCCGCAACGGGGGACACGCCCTGCGCCACTACACGTCGCTGAACAACGCCCGCGACCTCGACGTTCTGCGGGCCGCCCTCGGCGAGAAGAAGCTGACCTTCATGGGCGCCTCCTACGGAACGTACTTCGGCGCGCTCTACGCCTCGCTCTTCCCTTCCCACGTGCGCCGGATGGTCTTCGACTCGGCCGTCAACCCGGACCCGGACCAGATCTGGTACCGCAACAACCTCGACCAGTCCCTCGCCTTCGAGGAGCGCTGGGCCGACTTCCGGGCCTGGGTCGCCAAGCACGACGCGACGTACCACCTCGGTGTCACGCCCGAGGAGGTGCAGCGCAGTTACGAGCGCGTACGGGCGTCGGTCGCGCTCAAGGCGGCCGGCGGCAAGGTCGGGCCCGGCGAGCTGCACGCGACGATGCTCGGGGCGGGCTACTACGACGACTACTGGGCGATGCGCGCGACGGCGCTCTCGGAGTTCCTGAAGGGCAACACGAAGCCCCTGCTCGACCAGGCCACCCCGCGGCCGGCCGCCGCCGTCGACAACGAGAACGGCAACGCCGTCTACACGGCCGTGGAGTGCAACGACGCGCCGTGGCCGACGGACTGGAAGGTGTGGGACCGCGACAACACGGAACTCGCCGCGCGGGCCCCGTTCGAGACGTGGGACAACGCGTGGATGAATCTGCCGTGCGCGTTCTGGTCGGCCCCGCGCCAGCGGCCCGTCGACATCCGCACCGCTCCCGGTGCGCTGCCGCCGACGCTTATCCTGGCCGCCGAGCGGGACGCGGCGACGCCGTATCCGGGGGCGCTGGAGCTGCAACGGCGCCTGTCCGGTGCGGCGTTGGTGACCGAGCGCGACGCGGGCACGCACGGCATCGCGGGCGGCCCCAACGCGTGCGTCAACGACCACGTGGAGGCGTATCTGCTGGCCGGAAAGACGCCGGGGGAGCACGCGGAGTGCAAACCGCACGCGGAGCCCAACCCGGTGTCGCTGGAAGAGGACGAGACCCGCTCCGAGCTGCGGCGGAGGCTGAACCCGGGCGCTCAACTCTGAGTGCGTGAAGGCGAAGGCCCTGCCCACCGCGGATGCGCGGTGGGCAGGGCCTTCGCCTTACCCGTCGGTCAGTCAGGGATCAGGCCGCGTCCAGCTCCGCCACCTCGGCGGGCGTGAGTTCGAGCTCGGCGGCACCGACCGAGTCGGTGATGGTCTCGGGCCGGCTGGAGCCCGGGATCGGCACCACGACGGGCGACTTCGCCAGCATCCAGGCCAGGCAGACACGCTGCGGGCTCACTCCGTGAGCCTCGGCGACGCGGTTGAACGCGCCGAAGGACGTGCCGAGTCCGGCCGCGTTCCTGATGCCGCCGAACGGGCTCCACGGCAGGAACGCGATCCCCAGCTCCGTACAGAGGTCGAGCTCCGGCTCGCTGGAACGGAACGCCGGCGAGAACTGGTTCTGTACGGAGACGAGCCGGCCGCCCAGGATCTCGTTGGCCGCGCGGATCCGCTCCGGGTCGGCGTTGGATATGCCGGCCTGCTGGATCTTGCCCTCGTCGAGCAGCTCACGCAGGGCGCCGACGGACTCCTCGTACGGCACCTTCGGGTCGGGGCGGTGGAACTGGTACAGCCCGATCGACTCCACCCCGAGCCTGCGGAGCGACTCCTCGCAGGCACGTTTGATGTACTCCGGCGAGCCGTTCAGCGTCCAGGAACCGTCGCCGGGCCGCAGATGACCGCCCTTGGTGGCCACCAGGACCTCGCCGCCCGCGCTGTGTGAGGCCAGCGCCTTGGCTATCAGGGACTCGTTGTGGCCCACGTCGGTGGCGAGCAGATGGTAGGCGTCCGCCGTGTCGATGAATGTCACGCCGGCGTCCAGCGCCGCGTGGATGGTGGCGACGGAACGGGCCTCGTCGGGCCGTCCCTCGATCGACATCGGCATTCCGCCCAGCCCGATGGAGCTGACTTCGACGGTGCCGATACGACGAGTCTTCATGGTGTGACGCACTCCTTGCCGCTGCTGCGACCGGCCGGTTCCGGCGGGCCTCGGACAGTCTCGCTCCCTCCCCGACAGGGCGTCCAATAGAAGAAAACGAACGCATTGAGCGCTCCGGCTTCTCAATGCGCCCGGTACACGGAACGGTCTCGCTTAGGCTGATTCCGTGGAACTCCGTCATCTTGAGTACTTCGTCGCCGTCGCGGAAGAGCGGCACTTCACGAGGGCCGCGCAGCGACTGCTGGTCTCCCAGTCGGGCCTCTCGGCGTCCGTGCGCGCGCTGGAACGCGAGCTGGGCGCCGCGCTCTTCGTGCGGTCCACGCGCAGGGTGGAGCTGACCGGCGCGGGGCGCGCGCTGCTCGTGGAGGCCTCGCGCGCGCTGGCGAGCGTACGGGCGGGCAAGGAGGCAGTCGCCGCCGTACAGGGGCTGATGCGCGGCACGCTGTCGGTCGGCACCGAGCAGTGCGTCACCGGCGTGCACGTCCCCGGTCTGCTCGCGCGCTTCCGGTCCGAGCACCCCGATGTCGAGATACGGCTGAAGCAGGCGGGCTCCGCGTCACTCGTGGACGACGTCGCGGAGGGACGGCTGGACCTGGCGTTCGTCGTCGTGGCCGGGGCCGTACCGGAGGGGGTGCGGCTGGTCCGGCTGGCGGGCGAGCCGATGGTGCTGCTCTGCCACCCCGGTCACCGGCTCGCGGGGGCGGCCGAGGCGCGGTGGGCCGATCTGGCCGACGAGGTCTTCGTGGACTTCCACCAGGACTGGGGAGCCCGTGGCCTCACGGACCGGGCTTTCGACGCCGTGGACGTGGAGCGGCGGGTCGCCCTGGAGGTCAACGATGTCCACAGCCTGATCGAGTTGGTCGGGGAGGGCCTCGGCGTCGCCGTGGTGCCCCGCCCGGTCGCCCGCAAGGACCACGCGGCCGGGCTCAGTACGGTGCCGCTGGCCGGGGCGGAGAGCGGCCTCTGGGAGGTCTCGGCGGCCGTCCCGGAAGAAGGCCGCACCGGCCCCGCGGCGCGCAAGCTGCTCTCGTACCTGACAGACCCGGGGGCGTACGAGATGCCGGAAAGTGCGTGCGGCGCTAGGGCCGCAGCAGCCACCCCCTGATGAAGGCGGCCTGGCCGACGTGCTGGAGGTCGTCGGAGATGACGCTGACCAGCCGCACGCCGAGGGTCACGGCCGGGGTCCAGGTCCGGTCCACGACGCGTGCGTAGTCGGCGTCCTCAAGGGTCCTGATGTACGTGACGGTCTGCTCGTGGACGGCGTCGTGGTACTCCGCCAGTGCCTCCCCCGTGACGCCGCCGACCGCCGCCACGTCCTTGGGCGAGTGTCCGTATCCCGTGGCGTGCCGCGAGAAGGGCAGTTCGAACCTGCCCGTCCAGTTCTGTGCGATCCACACCTCGTCCGTCCCGGCGGCATCGGCGAGGTGATCGTCCTGGATCCGGGTGAGGTGCCAGACCAGCCAGGCGATCGAGTTCGCCCCCTCGTCGATGCGGACGGCGAGCGCCTCCGGGGAGAGTCCGTCGACCACCTCGTGGACGTTCTGACGGATACGGTCGAAGGCGTCGATGAGCAGGTCACCGCTCGTGGTCATGGCACGCTCCACTTCTGTACGTCCCGATCCCGCGCGTTCCGCCGCAGTGGGGGACCCGGGTCCCCGCCAACGCTCCGGGCCCACCGGTCGCGACCGGCGAAGCGCGGGCGAGTACGGGGAAAAAATGGCGCATTCCCCCGTTGTTCACCGCGTCTGCCGCCGGTCGGCGACCGGTGCGACCCGGAGCCGGACCCGGTGTCGCTGGACGAGAGGTCCGGCCGCGGGCTGCCGCCGGTCGTCTGATCTTCCGGGTGGGACGGCCGGGCCACCCGGGGGCGGCCCGGCCGTCATGCGGTTGTGCGATCACGCTACGCGGACCACGGTCCGCGCCTGTGGATCAGGCGTGGTCAGGCGAGTCCGTCGACCAGGTCCGCGACCGACTTCCGGCGGCCCGTGTAGAACGGCACTTCTTCCCGTACGTACAGCCGCGCCTGCGAACCCCGCAGATGACGCATCAGGTCGACGATCCGGTCCAGTTCGTCGGCCTCGAAGGCGAGAATCCACTCGTAGTCACCGAGCGAGAAGGATGACACGGTGTTGGCGCGGACGTCCGGATATCCACGGGCCATCTTTCCGTGATCGGCGAGCATCGTACGGCGCTCGTCGTCGGGCAGCAGATACCAGTCGTACGAGCGCACGAAGGGGTAGACGCTCACCCACTCGCGCGGCGTCTCGTCGGCCAGGAACGCGGGCACGTGCGACTTGTTGAACTCGGCGGGGCGGTGCAGCGCCATGTTCGACCAGACCGGGTCGAGCGTCCGGCCGAGCCGGGTGCGGCGGAAGAGGTTGTACGCGCCCTGGAGCTCGTCCGCGGTGCCGGCGTGCCACCAGATCATCAGGTCGGCGTCGGCGCGCAGTCCGGACACGTCGTACGTGCCGCGGACGGTGATGTCCTTGGCGGCGAGCTGGTCGAACAGCTCCTGGACCTCGTCGGCGTAACCGGCCCGGTCCTCCGGCAGCAGATCGCGCAGCTTGAAGACGGACCACAGCGTGTAGCGGATCACGTCGTTGAGGTCCTTGGCCTTCTTGCCCGCGTTGGGGGTCTTGTCTGGTGCGGAAGTCATACGGCTATTCTCCCGCGCCCCGATCCGTGCCCCGCGCCAGGGTCGGCGTCGCCATGATCTCGTCGGCGGCGCGCCGGGCGCTGGCGATACAGGCGGGGATGCCGACGCCGTCGTACGGGGCGCCGCAGACGCGCAGTCCGGGGAGTTCGGCGACGGCCTCGCGGATGCGGGCGACGCGGGCGGGGTGGCCCACCGGGTACTGGGGCAGGCCGCCGATCCACCGGGTCACCTCGGCGGCCACGGGCCACGTGGCGAGCCCGGTCGCGGCGCCGAGGTCGCGCAGGGAGGCCGTGACGAGTTCGGTGTCCTCGCGCTGGAGTTGGTCCTCCTCGCCGTACCGGCCGATGGACGTACGCAGGACGAAGAGGTCCGGCGCCGACTCGGCGACCCAGCCCCACTTACGGGTGGAGAAGGTCGCGGCCTTGATGGTGCGGCCGTCGACGGGCGGTACGAGAAAGCCGCTGCCGTCGGGCAGTCCGGGCAGGTCCGCGACGTCGGCGCGGCGGAAGGCCATCGTCACGAGCGCCATGGAGGCGTACTCGATCTCCGCGAGTCCGGCGGACGCGGCGGGTGACTCGTGCGCGAGGAGGGCCGAGGCGGACCAGGCGGGGTTCGCCATGATCACCCCGTCGGCGGCGACGGTCTCGCGCTCGGTGCGGACCGCCCAGCCGCCGGCGGTGCGGGTGAGGGCGAGGACGGGCGTCTCCGTACGGATGTCGCCTCCACGCTCCCGTACGGCGTCGGCGACGGCGCCCGGCAGCCTGCCCATGCCGCCGTCGATACCGGCGAACACGGCGTCGGTACGGGGGGTTTCGGCGGCCTTGGCCTGAACGGCGCGGACGGCGTCGAGCAGTGAGTCGTGGGTGCGAACCGCCTCGAAGAGCTGGGGGACGGCGGCGCGCATCGAGATGCGGTAGGCGTCGCCCGCGTAGACGCCGCCGAGCAGCGGCTCCACCAGCCGGTCCACGACCTCGTGTCCCAGCCGCTCCGCGACGTACTCGCCGATGGACACGTCGTCGCCGACGGCCACCGGCCCGAGGTCCCGTTCGCGGTCGATCCTGGCGAGGCCTTCTGCGGAGAGCAGACCGGCGAGGGCCGACGCGTCGGCCGGTACGCCCATCACATGGCCCTTGGGCATGGCGTGCAGCCCGCCGCGCGACCAGACGGAGGCGGAGGTCGTCGCCGGCGTCCGGAGGCGCTCACCGAGCCCCACGGAGCGGGCGAGGTCGACGGCCTCGGGGCGGCGCGCGAGCATGGACTCGGCGCCGAGGTCGACGGGGGCGCCCTCGATCTCGCCGGCCCGGAGTTTGCCGCCGAGGCGGTCGGTCGCCTCCAGGAGGGTCACGCGGGCCCCGGCGGACAGCAGCCGGTCGGCCGCGGCGAGACCGGCGATACCGCCTCCGACGACGACGACATGGGGGCCGGCGGGAGGCGTGGGGTTCGGACTGCTCACCATGGCCTCCACTCTCTCAGACCGCCTCCGGCCCGCCTCGGCCGCCGCAGGGTCCGTACAGAGGCCCGTACCGAGGCCCGACCGTGACCGCTTCGCGACCGGAAAAGCGCAACCCTCTCCCCCGCCCGTCCGTCGAACCCCCGAAATCAGCGCTCGGCATCTTTGGGGGGACCGGCATGCGCGCACTTCCCGCATTCGCGGCAGCACTTCTCACCGTTTCACTGGCCCTGGCAGGGTGCGGCGGCGCGGACGATTCGGACAGCGGAGACATGAAGGCCGACAGCGCGGCCGGACCGGCGAGGGGCGGGCAGGGTGCCGCCGGGCCGGAGGCGGCGGCCGACGGGGCCGGCGAGCAGCGGGCGGAGAAGGGTACGGAGGCCGGCGCGGACTCCGTGCAGACCCATGTGATCCGCACCGCCGGCCTGTCGGTGGAGGTGAAGAGCGTGACGAAGGCGCTCGCCACGGCCCGTTCGGTCGCGCTCGGCGCGGGCGGCGAGATCGAGGACGAGACCACGGAGCGCATCGACGACACCCATGTGACCTCGAAGATCGTGCTGCGGGTCCCGGAGGCCGATTACGACTCCGTCCTCACCGAACTCGCGGGCACCGGCAAGCTGTTGGCGCGCACGGCGAACGCGAAGGACGTCACCGAGCAGGTGGTCGACGTCAAGAGCCGTATCGCGACGCAGCGCGCGAGCGTGAACCGCGTACGGGATCTGATGGACCAGGCCGATGACATCACCGACGTCGTGGCCCTGGAGTCCCAGCTGAACACCCGCCAGGCCGAGTTGGAGTCCCTGCTGGCCCGGCAGGCGTCGCTCGCCGACCGGACGACGATGGCCACCATCACGCTCGACCTGAGCGAGGAGACGAAGGCGAAGGACGAGAAGGACGACGACCCGGGCTTCCTCGACGCGCTCGGCGGCGGCTGGGGCGCGTTCGTGTCGATGCTGCGCTGGACCGTGGTCGTGGTGGGCGCGGTCCTGCCGTTCGCCGCCGCGCTGGCGGCGCTGTACGTGCTGTGGCGGCTGTTCGGCGTCCGGCTGCTGGGCCTGGGAGCGCGGCGTACGCCGGTCGCGGCTCCGGCACCGGAGCCCGCGCCGACGCCGGTGCCGGCCCCGGCTCAGTCGCCGGACACGGGCAAGCAGGACTGAACCGGCGCGTCCGCGTAGCGTCTGTGTGCGGGGTACGCGGTACCCCGCACACATCCGAAGGGGACGCGCAATGGCAGCGGAGCGCTTGGTGGTCATCGGCGGCGACGCGGCGGGCATGTCCGCCGCGTCGCAGGCCCGCAGGTTCAAGGGGCCCGGAGAGCTGGAGATCACCGCCTTCGAGCGCGGCGACTTCGCCTCGTACTCGGCGTGCGGCATCCCGTACTGGGTCGGCGGCGACGTCGAGCGGCTGGACGACCTCATCGCCCGCACGCCGGAGGAGCACCGGGAGCGCGCGATCGATCTGCGGATGCGGACCGAGGTCGTACGGATCGACACCGGGGGCGGGCGGGTCCTGGCCCGGGACCTGGACGCCGGGACCGAGTCCTGGACGCACTACGACAAGCTCGTGATCGCCACCGGCGCGCGCCCGGTCCGGCCCTCGCTGCCGGGCATCGACGCCCCCGGCGTGCACGGTGTGCAGACCCTCGGCGACGGGACGGCGCTGATCGAGACGCTGGCCCGCACGGACGACGGCGGACGCGCGGTCGTGGTGGGCGCGGGGTACATCGGCGTCGAGATGGCGGAGGCGCTGCTGAAGCGCGGGTACGAGGTGACCGTCCTGCACCGCGACGAGCAGCCGATGGCCACGCTCGACCCGGACATGGGCCGACTGGTCCACGAGGCGATGGACGGCCTCGGCATCACGACGGTCGGCGGCGCGGCGGTCTCCAAGATCCTGACCGGCGACGACGGGCGGGTCAGGGCGGTCGTGACGGACGACGCCGAGTACCCGGCGGATGTCGTCGTCCTCGGCATCGGTGTCCGCCCGGAGACCTCGCTCGGCGAGGCCGCCGGCCTGCCGCTCGGCCCGCACGGCGGGCTGCTCACCGATCTGTCGATGCGGGTGCGCGGCCACGAGAACATCTGGGCGGGCGGCGACTGCGTCGAGGTGCTCGACCTGGTCACGGGCACCACCCGCCATATCGCGCTCGGTACGCACGCCAACAAGCACGGCCAGATCATCGGCGCCAACGTGGGCGGCGACTACGGCACGTTCCCGGGCGTCGTCGGCACCGCCGTCAGCAAGGTCTGCGACCGGGAGATCGCCCGGACGGGGCTGCGCGAGAAGGACGCCCGCGCGGCGGGGCTCCAGTACGTGACGGCGACCATCGAGTCCACCGGCACCGCCGGGTATCTGCCGGGGGCGCCGCTGATGACGGTGAAGATGCTCGCCGAACGCCGGTCGGGCCGGCTACTCGGCGTGCAGATCGTGGGCGGCGTGGGCGCCGCGAAGCGGGTGGACATCGCGGCGGTCGCCCTGACGGCCCGGCTGACGGTGGAACAGATGACGGCGCTGGACCTCGGCTACGCGCCGCCGTTCTCACCGGTCTGGGACCCGGTCCTGGTGGCGGCCCGCAAGGCGACGGCCGCCGTACGGAAGGCGGGCTGGTGAAGCCCTAGGGCGTGTTTCAGCAGTAGCGTCGTCCGCCCATCGGGCGGGGCCCACGGCGTCTGGTGCGTGCGATCGCAAGGCGGAGGATCAGCCTCGTACTGGACGTACTTGGATGACTCCGACAACGCGGCGAGCGCGCGTGCCAGACGCCGTGGGCCAGACGGGACTTCTCAAACACGCCCTAGACGAGTCATTCCGAATGCTGACGGTGTGTCCGGGAACGCAGACAGGGCGTCCAAGATCGTTGTGTGACGAACAACCTGGACGCCCTGCTGACCGCACTGTACGTGAAGATCGACGACGAGATCGGGGGTACCCGGTGGCTGGGCCGACCGCCGCAGCTGACGGATTCCGAGCTTGTCTGCCTCGCTGTCGCGCAGGCGCTGCTGGGCTTCACTTCAGAGTCGCGGTGGCTGCGGTTCGTGGACTCCCGCTTGGGCCGGATGTTCCCGTACGTGCCCAGGCAGCCGGGCTGGAACAAGCGGCTCAGAGCCGCGTTGCCACTGGTCAGGAAGGCGATACGGCTGCTGGCCGTCGATACGGACTTCTGGTTCGACAACCACTGGATCGTCGACTCCACGCCGGTGGAGTGTGGCCGCTCGCGTCCGACGGTCAAGCGGTCGGACATGGCCGGCTGGGCCGGATACGGGTACTGCGCCTCGCACTCCCGGTTCTTCTGGGGCCTGCGCCTGTTCCTGGTGTGCACCCCGGCCGGGATGCCGATCCTGTGGGCGCTGGCGACCCCGAAGATGGACGAGCGCGAGGTACTGACCGCGATGCTCGACCGCGAACCCGAGACAGTCACGAACCGGCCGGGGCTGCTGGTGATCTCCGACAAGGGTTTCGCCGCCAAGGAGTTCGAGGCCGATTTGGCCTTGAGGGGTGCCGAGTTGCTGCGGCCGTCGTTCAAGCGCGAGAAGAAACGCAAGGGCGAGAGTCTCCTGAAATCAGTGCGGCAACTGATCGAGTCGGTCAACGACACCCTCAAAGGCCAGCTCGACCTGGAACAGCACGGCGGCCGGACCTTCGAGGGCGTCGCAGTCCGCGTCGCTCAGCGCGTCCTCGCGATGGCCGCCGCGATCTGGCACAACCACAAGACCGGCCAGCCCGTCCTGCGATCCCTGATCGCCTATGACCACTGATCACATCGGAATGACTCGTCTAGTGCGCGGTCCGGGTGTGGACGTACTCGACGAGGCGGGTCAGCGAGTCCGGGTCCATGTTCGGCAGGACCCCGTGCCCCAGGTTGAAGATGTGCCCCTCCAACCCCTTCGCGGCGTCGAGGACTTCGTCGGTCTTCGTCTCCACCGCCCGCGTGGGGGCGAAGAGGACCGCCGGGTCGAGATTGCCCTGGAGCGCCTTGCCGGGGCCGACCCGGCGGGCCGCCTCGTCCAGCGGTACGCGCCAGTCGACGCCGACGACGTCCGCGCCGGCCTCGCCCATCAGGCCGAGCAGTTCGCCCGTACCGACACCGAAGTGGATACGGGGCACGCCGTACCCGGCGATCATGTCGAAGACCTTCGCCGACGCGGGCATCGCGGAGCGCCGGTAGTCGGCGGGGGCGAGCGCGCCCACCCAGGAGTCGAAGAGCTGCACGGCGCTGGCGCCCGCCTCGATCTGCACCTTGAGGAACGCACCGGTGATCTCCGCGAGCCGGTCGAGCAGCTCGGCCCAGAGCTCCGGGTCGCCGTACATCATGGCCTTCGTGTTCTCGTGGTTACGGGACGGCCCGCCCTCCACGAGATAGCTGGCGAGCGTGAACGGGGCGCCCGCGAAGCCGATGAGCGGGGTCGACCCCAGCTCGGCGGTGAGCATGCCCATGGCCTCGGTGACGTAGCGGACGTCGTCGGGCGTCAGGTCCCGCAGCTGCGCGAGGTCGGCGCGCGAGCGGACGGGGTGCGCGACGACGGGGCCGACGCCCGGCTTGATGTCGAGGTCGACGCCGATGGCCTTGAGCGGGACGACGATGTCGCTGAAGTAGATCGCGGCGTCGACCCCGTGCCTGCGTACCGGCTGGAGCGTGATCTCGGTGACCATGTCCGGCCGCATGCACGACTCCAGCATCGCGGTGCCCTCGCGCAGCTTGCGGTACTCGGGCAGCGACCGGCCCGCCTGCCGCATGAACCACACCGGGGTGTGCGGCACGGTCTCCCGCCTGCACGCCTTCATGAAGGCGGAGTCGCGGGTGGCGAGTGTCGCCGCTGTCGGCGCGGTCTTCGTCGGCTGGCCCGAGGGGCGGTCGTTGGCGCTCACGCCCAGAATCTTCGCATGTACACAGAAGCGGCCGCCCCGGGCCGGGTGTCCTTCACCGCACGGGACGCTCGTTCCGCCTACTCTTCCCCGCATGGCTGCGGCTCAGGGACAGTTTTCTGATCATTCCAACGGCGTCGGCGGTACGGGGGGTACGGAGGGGGACTCCGTCCCGTCCGCGTTCCGACTGGCCGTCGAGGCTTTGCGGACGGCGCGGCTGCGCCCCGAGATGGAGATCGACCCGACGAAGCCTCCTCAGCGGCTCGCACCGCACGCGTACGCGCTGGAGGCGGCGGTGGTCCAGGGGGACGATGATCTGGCCGACGGCAGGCTCGTCCTCCTTCATGACCCGGAGGGCCACGACGCCTGGCAGGGCACGTTCCGTCTGGTGACGCTCGTACGGGCGGAGCTGGAGCCGGAGATGGCGGTGGACCCGCTGCTACCGGAGGTCTGCTGGTCGTGGCTGACCGGGGCGCTGGAGGCGCGCGGGCTCTCGTACGGAGAGCCGAGCGGCACGGTCACCCGCGCGGGGTCGCATTACTTCGGCGGGCTCTCGGAGCGCCGTCCGGCGACCCAGATCGAGATCCGGGCCTCCTGGACGCCGCGCGAGGGCATGGGCGGAGTCCCGGACGCGGCAACGCACTTGGCGGCCTGGTGCGATCTGCTGTGCCAGCTCGCGGGGCTGCCGCCGGCGGCCCCGACGGGCCCGACGGAGCCGGGGGCGGGCGTGGTCTCGCTTCCCCAGCGCCGGGGCCCCCAGGCCCGCTAGGGAGGGACCCACTCGTATGATGATCGATCGCTCATCCGAATTGCCCGAATTGTTACTCATCAATTCGTGATCATTCTCTAAAGGCGGGGACCGTTGCTGCCGAAGAGGTCAATGACCCTTCAAGCACGGTTCGCCCCCGGCTTCACCCCCCAGAGCCGGCCCGTCCCGCACCCTTCCCAGGAGGCCTGGTGTCCGTTCTCCTCGAGCAGCCCGCAAGCCTGGTCGCCTACCGCCCGAACAAGCCGACGGCCATGGTCGTCGTCGCCGACCCTCGCGTCCGCTCCACCGTCACCCGCCATCTGTGGGCCCTCGGAGTACGCGACGTCATCGAGGCTTCGTCCATCGCGGAGGCCCGTCCCCGCGTCGGCAATCCACGCGACATCTGCGTTGCCGACGTCCACCTGCCCGACGGTTCCGGGCTGACCCTGCTGTCCGAGACCCGGGCAGCAGGCTGGCCCAACGGCCTCGCCCTCTCCGCAGCCGACGACATCGGCGCGGTGCGCAACGCCCTCGCGGGCGGCGTCAAGGGCTACGTCGTGACCGGTACGCGCACGAACATCGGCCACCCCGGCCGCCCCGGCGCCGCCCCCATCGGCGCCGGACCCCGTATGCACCGCCGCCCCCCGGGGTCCCCGAGCCACCCGGGCGGCTACCGCGAGCTCTCCGGCCGTGAGGTCGAGGTGCTCAGGCTGGTCGCCGAAGGCCAGTCGAACAAGGCGATCGGCGTCTCCATGGGCCTCTCGGCCCTGACCGTCAAGAGCCACCTCGCCCGCATCGCGCGCAAGCTCGGTACGGGCGACCGGGCGGGAATGGTCGCCGTGGCCCTCCGCACCGGAATCATTCACTGACCGGTTTCACCCTCCCCACCGGCCGCATCGCCCGCCGACGGAACGTTCCGTCGGCGGGCGGCGTCCGTTCACAGATACCCTTGACACGTGACCGACGCCCAAGAGACCGCAGCAGACCCAGCACTGCGAACCACCGGGGGCGCTCCCCCGGCCGACGTCGAAACGGCGCCGATCCCTTTGTTGGAGCCTCGCGAAGGCATTCCGCCGGTGGTCGCCACCGAAGAAGCGCTCGCCGAGGTGATCGCTTCCTTCGCCGCGGGCACGGGCCCGCTGGCCGTCGACGCGGAGCGCGCGTCCGGCTACCGCTACGGGCAGAGCGCCTACCTCGTACAGCTGCGCCGCGAAGGCGCGGGCACCGCGCTGATCGACCCCGTCGGCTGCCCCGACCTCTCGGCCCTCGGCGATGTCCTCGCCGGTACGGAGTGGATCCTGCACGCCGCGACACAGGACCTGCCGTGCCTGAGGGAAATAGGCATGCGCCCCACGCGGCTGTTCGACACCGAGCTGGCGGGACGGCTCGCGGGCTTCCCGCGCGTCGGCCTCGGCGCGATGGTCGAGAACGTTCTCGGGTTCGCCCTGGAGAAGGGCCACTCCGCCGTCGACTGGTCGACCAGACCACTGCCCGAGCCGTGGCTGCGGTACGCCGCGCTCGACGTCGAGCTGCTGGTCGATCTCCGCAACGCGCTGGAGAAGGAGCTGGACCGGCAGAACAAGCTGGACTGGGCGTGGCAGGAGTTCGACGCGATCGCCTCGGCCCCGCCGCCGCCCCCGCGCCGGGACCCGTGGCGCCGTACGTCCGGCATGCACAAGGTCCGGCGGCGCCGGCAGATGGCCGTCGTACGGGAGCTGTGGAACGCCCGCGACCAGGCCGCGCAGCGGCGGGACGTCTCGCCCGGCAAGGTCCTCAGCGACGGCGCGATCATCGAGGCGGCGCTGGCCCTGCCGCTCAGCGTGCACGCCCTCACCGCGCTGCCCGGTTTCGGGCACCGGATGGGGCGGCGCCAGCTCGAACAGTGGCAGTCCGCGATCGACCGGGCGAAGGCCCTGCCCGACACGGAGCTGCCGCAGCCCGGCCAGCCGCTGAACGGTCCGCCGCCGCCGCGCTCGTGGGCGGACAAGGACCCGGAGGCCGCGGCCCGGCTCTCGGCGGCCCGCGCGGCGGTGACGGCGCTGGCGGAGCGGCTGAACATGCCGCAGGAGAACCTGATCACGCCGGACACGGTGCGGCGGGTTTGCTGGGAGCCGCCGGCGGAGCGGAGCGTGGAGGCGGTGTCGTCGGCGCTGGCCGCGCATGGGGCGCGGCGGTGGCAGGTGGAGCAGGTGGCGCCGCTGCTGACGCGCGCGCTGACGGCGACGTCGTCCACGGGCTGAGCCCCCCGTTTGCGCCTCCGGCGGGGTTCGTGGTGCGGGTCGGTGTCCGGGTGCCGCTCCGGGGTCATGCCCGGACGGCGTGATTTACGCCGCGTGCAACGCTCGTTGGACCCAGGGGAACCAGGCTGTCCACGCGACACAAATCAGCCTGAGTGTCCGGACACGACCCCTGCACGTCCCCCTTCCATCCCCCGGGCCGGTACGGGGCTTTGACAGCGCCCCCCGGCGGCGTGAGGGGGGCGGGGTCGCAGGAGGGGTGTGTTCGGACACTCAGGCTGATTTGTGGTGCGTGAACAACAAGGGCACATCGGGTCCAACGAGCGTTGCACGCGCCGTAAATCACGCCGTCCGGACATATCCCTCCGGAGGCCCCGCACCCCGCCCCCGGCAACGAACAGCAACCCGAACCGCGCCGGAGGCGACCCCGTGACCCGGGGAACACCCCGGGTACCTGTGCAGTGCGGTTACCCGCAAGTAGCATAAGGTGGGAAGCAAGCGTGCCCGCAGAGCCATCCGCACCCTGGAGGAGAGCCATCGTGCCTCGTACCGTCAGGGACGTCGTCTTCGTCGACGGCGTCCGCACCCCGTTCGGCAAGGCGGGCCCGAAGGGCATTTATCACGAGACCCGCGCCGACGACCTCGTCGTGAAGGCCATCCGGGAGCTGCTGCGCCGCAACCCGGGCCTCGACCCCGCGACGATCGACGAGGTCGCCATCGCCGCGACCACCCAGATCGGCGACCAGGGCCTGACCATCGGCCGTACCGCCGGCATCCTCGCCGGACTGCCGCAGTCCGTGCCCGGCTACTCGATCGACCGGATGTGCGCCGGTGCGATGACCGCCGTGACGACCACCGCGGGCTCCATCGCCTTCGGCGCGTACGACGTCGTCGTCGCCGGCGGTGTCGAGCACATGGGCCGCCACCCGATGGGCGAGGGCGTCGACCCGAACCCGCGGTTCGTCTCGGAGAAGCTGGTGGACGAGTCGGCCCTGTTCATGGGCATGACGGCGGAGAACCTGCACGACCGCTTCCCGCACATCACCAAGGCCCGCGCCGACGAGTACGCCGTGCGTTCGCAGGAGAAGGCCGCCAAGGCGTACGCGAACGGCAAGATCCAGCAGGACCTCGTGCCGATCTCGGTGCGCCGCACCAGCCCCGAGGGCGGTGAGACGGGCTGGGGCCTGGCCACCGAGGACGAGCCGATGCGCCCCGGGACGACGCTGGAGTCCCTGGCCGGGCTCAAGACGCCGTTCCGCCCGCACGGCCGGGTCACGGCCGGCAACGCGGCCGGTCTCAACGACGGCGCCACCGCCTCGCTGATCGCCTCCGAGGAGTTCGCGCGCGAGGCCGGGCTGCCGGTGAAGATGCGCCTCGTGAGCTACGCGTACGTGGGCGTCGAGCCCGAGGTCATGGGCTTCGGACCGATCCCCTCGACCGAGAAGGCGCTGGCCAAGGCCGGTCTGTCGATCGGTGACATCGGTCTGTTCGAGATCAACGAGGCCTTCGCCGTGCAGGTGCTGGCCTTCCTGGACCACTACGGCATCGCCGACGACGACCCGCGCGTCAACCAGTACGGCGGCGCCATCGCGTACGGCCACCCGCTGGCCTCCTCCGGCGTACGGCTGATGACGCAGCTGGCCCGGCAGTTCGAGGAGCAGCCGCAGGTCCGCTACGGCATCACCACCATGTGCGTCGGCTTCGGCATGGGCGCGACGGTCGTCTGGGAGAACCCGCACTTCGACGGAGGCAACAAGTGAGCACCGCTGAACTCCTGAAGGGCGCGGCCGAGCTGTTCCCGGACGAGGTCGTCACCCAGGCGCACGTGCGCCATCTCGAACTCCCCGGCAAGGTCGGCACGTTCGCGCTCATCACGCTGGACAACGGACTGGACCACACGAAGCCGACGACGTTCGGCCCGCAGTCGCTGGCGAATGTGGACGCGGCGATCACGCAGGTCGAGGCGGAGGCCGCCGAGGGCCGGATCGTGGGTGTCGGTGTCACCGGCAAGCCGTTCATCTTCGCCGTGGGCGCCGACCTCAAGGGCGTCGAGCTGCTGAAGCGGCACGAGGACGCGCTGGCCATCGGCAAGGGCGGTCACGACGTCTTCAAGCGGCTCGCGGGGATCGCGGTGCCGACGTTCGCGTACTACAACGGCGCCGCGATGGGCGGTGGTGTCGAGATCGGGCTGCACTGCTCGTACCGCACCGTCTCCGCCGCGCTGCCCGCCTTCTCGCTGCCCGAGGTCTTCCTCGGTCTCGTCCCCGGCTGGGGCGGCTGCACGCTGCTGCCGAACCTGATCGGCGCCGACCGCGCGGTGACGGTGATCATCGAGAACTCGCTCAACCAGAACAAGCAGCTCAAGGGCGCCCAGGTCCATGAACTGGGCATCGCCGACGCCCTGTTCGAGGGCGCCGACTTCCTGGAGCAGTCGCTGCTGTGGACCGCGTCGGTGCTGAGCGGCGAACTCACGGTCGAGCGCCCGGAGATCGACCGGGGCGAGGCGTGGGACCAGGCCGTGGCGCGCGGCCGGTTCGTGGCCGACTCGAAGGTCCACGGCGCGGCCCCGGCCGCGTACCGCGCGCTGGACATCATCGCCGCCGCCAAGGACGGTGACCTCCAGGCCGGTTACGACGCCGAGGACACCGCCCTCGCCGACCTGATCATGGGCGGTGAACTGCGGTCGGGGATCTACGCGTTCAACCTCGTGCAGCGTCGCGCCAAGCGTCCGGCGGGCGCGCCGGACAAGGCGCTCGCGCGTCCGGTCACCAAGGTCGGTGTGGTCGGAGCCGGGCTGATGGCCTCGCAGTTGGCGCTGCTGTTCCTGCGCAGGCTCGAAGTGCCCGTGGTGCTCACGGACATCGACCAGGAGCGGATCGACAAGGGTGTCGGCTATGTCCACGCCGAGATCGACAAGCTGCTCGGCAAGGGCAGGATCAATCAGGACAAGGCCAACCGTTACAAGGGTCTGGTCAGCGGAGTCCTGGACAAGGCCGATGGTTTCGCCGACGCCGACTTCGTCATCGAGGCCGTCTTCGAGGAGATGGGCGTCAAGCAGAAGGTGTTCGCGGAGGTCGAGGCGGTCGCTCCCGCGCACGCGATCTTCGCCACGAACACCTCGTCGCTGTCGGTCTCCGAGATGGCGTCGAAGCTGAAGAACCCGGAGCGGGTCGTCGGCTTCCACTTCTTCAACCCGGTGGCGGTCCTGCCGCTGCTGGAGATCGTGCGCGGGCAGCAGACGGACGACGCGTCGCTGGCGACGGCGTTCGGTGTCGCGAAGAAGCTCAAGAAGAGCGCGGTGCTGGTGAAGGACGCCCCGGCGTTCGTCGTCAACCGCATCCTCACCCGTTTCATGGGTGAGATCCAGAACATCATCGACGAGGGCACCCCGGTCGACGTGGCGGAGCGGGCCGTCGAGCCGCTGGGTCTGCCGATGTCACCGCTGGTTCTGCTGGAGCTGGTCGGACCCGCCATCGGTCTGCATGTCTCCGAGACCCTCCACCGGTCGTTCCCGGACCGCTTCACGGTCTCGGAGAATCTGGCGGCCGTGGTGAAGGCGGGCAAGCGCGGCTTCTACGTACACGTCTCCGGGAAGCCGGAGCTGGACCCGGAGGTCCTGGCGCTGCTGAAGCAGGGCGACAGCGTGCTGACGGAGGAGCAGACCCGGGCGCGGGTGCTGGACGCCGTGGCGCAGGAGATCGGTCTGATGCTGGACGAGGGCGTCGTGGCGGAGGCCCAGGACATCGACCTCTGCCTGCTGACGGGCGCGGGCTGGCCGTTCCATCTGGGCGGTATCACACCGTACTTGGACCGGGAGGGCGTCTCGGAGCGGGTGAACGGGAAGAAGTTCCTGGAGGCCGGTGTGGCGAGCGTCCCGGTGTAGGGCCTGTTCAGCGACGGACCAAGGGCGGGGCTGGGCGGAACCTTCCGCCCAGCCCCGCCCGCTGTGGTTCGAACCGGGCATGACCCCGCAGCGGCACCCGGCAACCAACCCGCACAACCAACCCCGCCGGAGGCGACCCCGCGCCGCAGGCAGCCTTCAGACGCGCGACCACGCCTCCAGCGCGAGTCCCGGTTCCGCCTTCTGGCGGGCCACGCGCAGGGTGCCGTCCTTGCCCACCGCCGCCATCACCACCCGGCCGCGGCCGTCCAGGGCCAGGGCGGGGGCGCCGACGCACTCCTCGCCCGTCGGGGTCCAGGTGACGCCCGCCGCCTCGTCCTCCGTCGGGTAGGCGGCGAGCAGGGGGCGGCCGTCGAGGCCGCGTTGGGCCAGGATCGTGCAGTCGTGGCCGTCGACGGGCGTACGGAGCAGGGCGATCGGGCCGGTGCCGGGGCCGCCCAGCGGGGCGGTCTCGCCCTCGCCGAGCCGCCAGGCGTGCACCGTACGGTCGTTGGTGTCGCGCCAGTAGTGGGTGAGGCGGTCGGCGCCGGTGCGCTCCGAGCTGAGGGTGCCGGGGGTGACGCGCGCCGCGAAGCTCTTCAGGTCGCGCTCGGGCTTCCCGGCCTGCTTGGGCTGTCTCCAGCGCATCACCGCGTCGTCGGTCGGGGCCAGGACCTCGATCAGGCCGTCCTCGCCCACGACGGCCGACGCCTCGCCGGTCATCCTGGACCCCTTGAGGTCCGCCCACGCGAACCAGGCGCCGGTGGGCTTCTGGAGCCTGGCGGACAGACCGCGGCCCGCGTTGCGGGCGAACAGGTAGAGCGAGCCGTTGGGGTCGATGACCGCCCCGGGCAGGCCGATGAGGCCGCCCCTGGCGAGGTCCTTCGGGTACGGCGTACCGAGCGGCTGCCAGTCGCGCAGCGGGCGGCCGGTCTGGAACTGGACGGCGTACACGACATCCGTGCGGATCTGTCCGTCGTCGGTGGGCATGCGGCGCAGACCCACCAGATGGACGTAACCCTGGGCGCCGCTGGCGATGGAGAGGTACGGCAACAGGCCGGGGACCGGGAGCAGTTCGGGGCCCGACCAGCCCGGACCGCCGAGCCGGTCCTCCGTCCACCGCCGCACACCGTCGTCGGTGGGCGCGTACGCGGTGAGCCTGCCGTCCTTGCCGCGCAGCAGCCAGCCGGTGGTCGCGGGGACCACACCGTCGGCCGTGGGAACGGGAATGGATTCAGCCGGCCGGCCGCCGGTGTCCGGGGCCTCGCCGGGGCCCCGACCGGATCGTTTCGGCGTCCGTGCGGACCGCAGTGCCATGACCCACTGCCACCTTCCCAGCGCATGAAATTTCCCCGACGATAGCATTCGCGGGTGACGCGGAACCGTACCGCCCCGGCTGGTTGTGGCACGCTCCTGAAGTGCGGATTCTACTGATTGTCGACGGGGCGAACGTGGTCGGTTCGGTGCCCGACGGATGGTGGCGCGACCGGCGCGGAGCGGCCGAACGGCTGCGGGACGAACTGGTGCCGCTCGCCGGGGACGGCCTGCCGGGCGCCGGGGTTCCGGGACCCCTGGACGTGGTGCTGGTCGTGGAGGGGCGGGCGCGAGGTGTGGAGTCCGTGCCGGGTGTCCGGGTGGAGGCGGCGCCCGGCAGCGGTGACGACCTGATCAGCGAACTGGCCGCGGGCTCGGGAGAGCGCCCGTGTGTCGTCGTCACCGCCGACCGGGAGCTGCGGCGGCGGGTCGAGGCGTACGGCGCGCGGTGCGTCGGGCCCCGTACGGTGCGTCAACTCCCGGACGAGCGGACGTAGAAGACGGTGCCATCGACGGTGCCGGGCAGCGGCTCGTACTGTCCGGCCAGGAGCCGGCGCAGCGTCGGGAGGCGTTCGGGGGCGTACGGCTTGCCCCGTGAGTCGTCCACGATCAGCGCGGGTGGGCGCGCCCTCATCTCGGCGGCGAAGACCCGCCAGGCGCCCGGTACCCCGTACCGCTCGCCCACCTGTGGCCCGTCCCTGCCGCCGCTGAAGTTGGTGAGGAGCCCGGCGGTCAGATAGCGGCTGGCGGGGGTCCGGTCGGCGAGGCGGTACGTCTGCGGGTGTATTCCCCACACGAGGACGCGGTCGGTCGGGGCGCTGTGTTCCCGTACGGCGGTGGCGACGCGTTCCGCGTGGGTGAGTTCGGAGCGCGGGGCGAAGACGGCCCAGACGACGAAGCACGCGCAGACGCAGGCGGGCACGGAGAGGACGTGCCTGAGCCGTTCGTGGCGCAGTGAGCGCAGGGCGGAGGTCGCCAACAGGGCGATGGGGGGCAGGAGTTGCAGGAAGTAGTGGCCGAAGAAGTGGAAGCCGACTGCGACGGCTCCGGCGGACGCGCCGAACCAGACCCAGAGGGCCGCCTCGCGCGGCCGGGGTCCGGTGCGCAGGGCTCTGCGGACCGGCGGGAGGATACCGAGGCAGCAGAGGCCGAGGACGGAGCAGTTCACCACCGCCCGGACGAGGACGTGGAGTTCGGACCCGTCGAGGGAGAAGGCGTACGCCCCCGATCCGGTGACCGTCCAGAAGAGGAAGCCCCCGGGGTCGGTCAGGAGCGCTGCCGCGACGACCGGGGCGGCGAAGCCGACTGCCGTACGCAGGAGACCTGTTCGCAGCGGGGCGCGGCTCGGGGCGGCACCGTGGGTGCGCCAGAGTAGCCAGAGCACCGGGACGAGAACGACGCCCCCGGTCTGCTTGGTGAGGAACGCTCCCGCGACGGCCGCTCCGGCGGCGCCCCAGCGGCCCCGGTCGGCGCAGAGGACGGCCGCGGCGGTGAACGGCAGTATGACGACCTCGAAGGTGACGGCCTGGGTGTCCTGCGGGATGAACCCGACGGAGATCAGCAGGAAGAGCACCCCGGCCGTGACACCCGAGCGGTCGCCCCAGCGCCGCCGGGCGAAGGCCGCGAGCAGGGCGGCGGTGGTGAACTGGGCGCCGACGGCGAGGAGTTTCATCGCCTGGCCGGATCCGTCGCCGAAGAGCAGGAACGCCGCCTCGTACAGCCACGGCAGCAGCGGTGTCTTGCGGTCGACCACGGTCTCGTACAGCTCGCCGCCCTCCGCCAGTATCCGGGCCTGGACCGCGAGATAGCCCTCGTCCGGGCTCCAGAAGGAGTGCGGGAAGGACGGGAGGCGGATGGCGAGGGCGAGGGCTGCCAGGACGGGCAGCAGTCGTCGCCAGAAGCCGTCCGCGGGGGCGCTGGTGGGTTCGGCTCGGGCGGGCTTCCGCTGCGCCGGCAGCGGCCTGGTGGGTCCGGGGCGGGTGGGCGAGAGGTGGGGTGCGGCGGACCGCGGCTCGACGGGCATGGGCGACTTTCCTGCGGCGGGGGGTGACGGTGGAAACTGATGCGGCGTCAGGCGGCCTTGCCCAGGCGGCTGTTGCCGCGTCCGTAGGCGAAGTAGACGACCACACCGACGGCCATCCAGATGGCGAAGCGCAGCCAGGTCTCGGCGGGCAGGTTGAGCATCAGCCAGAGCGAGGCCAGCACGGACGCGGCGGGCAGCCATGGCACCAGCGGGGCGCGGAAGGACCTCGGCAGGTCGGGGCGCGTACGGCGCAGGATGACCACGCCGATCGCGACGACGACGAAGGCGAAGAGCGTGCCGATGTTCACCAGCGACGCCAGCTCCTCAATGCTGGTGAAACCGGCGACGATCGCGATGATCACGCCGAGGAGCACCGTCGAACGGTACGGGGTGCGGAACCGGGGGTGGACGTGTGAGAAAAAGCGTGGAAGCAGCCCGTCACGGCTCATCGCGAAGAACACCCGGGTCTGGCCGAGCAGCAGGATCATGCACACGCTGGTGAGGCCGACGGCGGCGCCGAAGCTGATGACGCCCGCGTAGAACGGATGCCCGGTGGCCTTGAACGCGTCGGCGAGCGGTGCGTCCACGGTGAGCCGGGTGTAGTGCTGCATGCCGGTGACGACGACGGACACGGCCACGTAGAGGACGGTGCAGATGAGCAGCGAGCCGATGATGCCGCGCGGCATGTCGCGCTGCGGCACCTTCGTCTCCTCGGCTGCCGTGGCGACGATGTCGAATCCGATGAAGGCGAAGAAGACGACGGAGGCGGCGGTGAAGATGCCCATCACGCCGAAGTTGGTGGGCGCGTAGCCGAACATCAGCTGGATGAGCGGCGACGCCAGTCCGG
Organism: Streptomyces sp. NBC_01716; assembly: GCF_036248275.1. Taxonomy (NCBI): domain Bacteria; kingdom Bacillati; phylum Actinomycetota; class Actinomycetes; order Kitasatosporales; family Streptomycetaceae; genus Streptomyces; species Streptomyces sp. NBC_01716. The sequence goes on from NZ_CP109181.1 coordinate 1,811,077, forward strand.
CGCCCGCGGGCTGCTCCTGCGCCTTGGGGATGAACGGCGAGTAGTTCGCCGAGTCGATGAAGAACGCGCCGGCGATGATGACGATGAGGACCACGGTCAGTTTGACGGCCACGACGACCGCGGTGACGCGCGCGGAGAGTTTCATCCCGAGGACGAGGATCGCGGTCAGCAGCAGAACGAGAAGGAACGCCAACAGGTCGAAGCCGAAGCCGGTTTCCTCGTTGGTGCCCGCGAGGGAGTCGGGCATGTGCCAGCCCGCGTTCTGGAAGAGCGACTGTACGTAGCCGGACCAGCCGACGGCCACCACGGCGGTGGCGAGGGCGAATTCGAGGACCAGGTCCCAGCCGATGATCCAGGCGGGCAGTTCGCCGAGTGAGGCGTAGCTGAAGGTGTACGCGGAGCCGGCCACCGGCACGGTCGACGCGAACTCCGCGTAGCAGACGGCCGCGAGGGCGCAGACGATGCCCGCGGCGACGAAGGCGAGGGCGGTGGCGGGGCCCGCGTTGTTCTTGGCGACGGCGCCGGTGAGGACGAAGATGCCGGTGCCGATGATCACGCCGACGCCGAAGACCGTCAGATCCAGCGCGGAGAGCGACTTCTTGAGCGCGTGCTCGGGCTCTTCGGTGTCCTGGATGGACTGTTCGACGGTTTTCGTGCGGAACATCGGGTGTCTTCTGGGTCCCGTGTCGTGCGGGGTGGTCACCGGCGTACCTCCGAGTGCGTGGTTGCCGCCATGATCGAGAGGTGCTCGGCGACGCCGGTGCCCGGGAGCGCTTATTTCACACGGATGGGCCGGTCGGACCACCCGTACAGGGAGTCCGACCGGCCCATCCGCCGGTGCGTTTTCTGTGCTCTCGCGTCAGTCGCGCGTGATCTCCTCGGCCGAGAGTTCGCCGGCCATGCGGCCGTCGATCCTCGATACGAGGCCGGTGACCTGGCGCGCGATGTCCGGGGCTGTCAGCCCGATCTCGGCCAGCAACTCCTTGCGGGAGGCGTGGTCGAGGAAGCGGGCCGGAATGCCGAAGTCCCGCAGAGGAATGTCGATCCCGGCGTCCCGCAGCGACTGCGCGACGGCCGAACCGACGCCGCCCGCACGGCTGTTGTCCTCGACGGTGACGACGACGCGGTGCTGCTCGGCGAGCGGCGGGAGGGCCTCGTCGACGGGCTTGACCCAGCGCGGGTCGACCACCGTGGTCGAAATGCCCTGCTTGTCCAGGAGATCGGCGATCTCCAGACACATCGGGGCGAGCGCGCCGACCGACACCAGCAGTACGTCCGCGGGACCTTCCGTGGGGCGGCGCAGCACGTCCATGCCGCCGACCTTGCCCACTGCGGCGACCGCGGGGCCGACGGCGCCCTTGGAGAAGCGCACCACGGTCGGGGCGTCGTCGACCGCGACGGCCTCGCGGAGTTGGGCCCGTACCTGGTCGGCGTCGCGCGGGGCGGCGATCCGCAGGCCCGGCACGCACTGGAGGATCGACATGTCCCACATGCCGTTGTGGGAGGCGCCGTCGGTGCCGGTGATGCCGGCCCGGTCCAGGACGAACGTCACGCCGCAGTTGTGCAGGGCGACGTCCATCAGGACCTGGTCGAAGGCGCGGTTGAGGAAGGTCGCGTACACGGCGAAGACGGGATGCAGTCCGCCGGTGGCCAGACCGGCCGCCGACACCGCCCCGTGCTGCTCGGCGATCCCCACGTCGTACACCCGGTCCGGGAACGCCTTGGCGAACCTCTCCAGGCCGACGGGCTGGAGCATCGCGGCGGTGATGGCGACGATGTCCGCGCGCTCGGCGCCGAGTTTGACCATCTCCTCGCCGAACACCGAGGTCCAGTCGACGCCTGAACTGGCGATCGGCAGACCGGTGTCGGGGTGGATCTTGCCTACGGCGTGGAAGCGGTCGGCCTCGTCCTGGAGGGCGGGCTGGTAGCCGCGGCCCTTCTCGGTGAGGCAGTGGATGATGACGGGGCCGCCGAAGCGCTTGGCGCGCTGGAGGGCCGACTCCATCGCCTCCACGTCGTGGCCGTCGATCGGGCCCACGTACTTGAGGCCGAGGTCCTCGAACATGCCCTGGGGGGCGATGAAGTCCTTGAGGCCCTTCTTCGCGCCGTGCAGCGTGTCGTAGAGAGGGCGGCCGACGACCGGCGTGCGCTCCAGGATGTCCTTGCCGCGGGCCAGGAAGCGCTCGTAACCGTCGGTGGTGCGCAGGGTCGCGAGATGGTCCGCGAGGCCGCCGATGGTGGGCGCGTACGAACGCTCGTTGTCGTTGACGACGATGACGAGCGGGCGGTCCTTGGCGGCTGCGATGTTGTTCAGCGCCTCCCAGGCCATGCCGCCGGTGAGCGCGCCGTCGCCGATGACGGCGACCACGTGGTCGTCGCGGCCCAGCACCTGATTGGCCTTGGCGAGACCGTCGGCCCAGCCGAGGACCGTCGACGCGTGCGAGTTCTCGATGATGTCGTGCTCGGACTCGGCCCTGGACGGGTAGCCGGAGAGGCCGCCCTTGCTCTTGAGCTTGCCGAAGTCCTGACGTCCCGTGAGCAGCTTGTGCACATAGGACTGGTGGCCGGTGTCGAAGAGGACCTTGTCCTTGGGTGAGTCGAAGACCCGGTGCAGCGCGATCGTCAGCTCGACGACCCCGAGGTTGGGGCCGAGGTGTCCGCCGGTCTTGGAGACGGCGTCGACGAGGAAGGACCGGATCTCTCCGGCGAGCTGCTCCAACTGCTCCGGGCCGAGGCGGTCCAGATCACGCGGGCCCTTGATGCGGGTCAGCAGGTCCCATCCGTCGCCCACCGCCGCCTCGGGCGGCCTGGCTGCGCGCGGCTGTGTCACCGTGCCTCCTTGGGTTGAACTGATCTGGCATACCGGTCCGCCGAGTCTAATGTTCCCGTCGCCACGGGCGTCATCGGGCGGCACATGATTCACCGTATGAGCATCTGTGCGTATGTCAGACCTACGCCCGTCGAACGCCCCACCACCACACGAACACGCCCGGTACCGGGCCTCCGGTACCGGGCGCGACGTGCGAGGACAGCTGTCAGGCGCGACCAGCGGTCTTCTGGGTCTTCCGGGTGACGGCGTCGATGACGACGGTGGCCAACAGCACACCACCGGTGATCATGTACTGGATCGGCGAGGCGATGCCCTGGAGGGCGAGGCCGTACTGGATCGACGTGATGACGAGCACACCGAGCAGCGCGTTCCAGGTGCGGCCCCGGCCACCGAAGAGGCTGGTGCCACCGATGACGGCAGCGGCGATGGCGTTCATCAGCAGCTCACCGGCGCCGGCGCCCTGGTTGGCGGAGGCGATCTTCGAGGCGATGAACAGACCGCCGATCGCGGCGAAGGTGCCCGCGATGGAGAAGACCGCGATCCGGACGCCGACGACGCTGATACCGGCACGGCGAGAGGCCTCGACGCTGCCGCCGAGCGCGAAGATCTTGCGGCCGAAGGCGGTGCGGCGGAGTACGAAGTCCGTCAGCACCAGGACGATCACGAAGATCAGCACGGCCAGGGGAAGGCCCTTGTACTGGTTGAAGGTGATCGCCGCGGCGAAGGCCAGGACGGCCAGCAGCGCCGTACGGACGATGATCTCGCTCAGCGGCCGGGACGGGACACCGGCGGCGGCCCGGCGGCGGTTGTCGAAGAACGAGGAGAGGAAGAAGCCGGCCACCACGACCACGGCGAGCCCGTAGGCGGCGGCGACATCGGCGAAGAAGTACCCGGTGAGATTGCCGACCAGGCCTTCGGGGTCCAGGTTGATCGTGCCGTTGTCGCCGAGGATCTGGAGCATGAAGCCGTTCCAGAACAGCAGACCGGCCAGGGTCACGGCGAACGCGGGCACGCCCACCCGGGCGAAGAAGAAGCCGTGGAGGGCACCCGCGGCGGCGCCGGTCAGGATGGCCAGGATCAGCGCGAGCCACTCCGACATGCCGTGTGTGACGGCGAGAACCGCGAAGACTGCGCCCGCCACACCACTGACGGAGCCGACCGACAGGTCGATCTCGCCGAGCAGCAGGACGAAGACGATGCCGACCGCGATCATGCCGGTGCCGACCATGGCGACCGAGATGTCGGAGAGGTTGCCGGCGGTGAGGAAGTTCGAGTTGAGGCTGGTGAAGATCGCCCAGATGATGATCAGGCCGAGGACCACCGGTATGGAACCGAGGTCACCGCCGCGCATCTTGCGCTTGAACTCCGACACGTAGCCCGCGAAGCCCTGTTCGCGTACGACGAGCCGGGGGTCCACGGCGACCGTCGCCGCGCCGGCCGCGGGGGCGGGCGCGTCGTCGGCGGTGCCGACAGGTGCGGAGGTCTTGTCGAGACTCACTTCTTAACCTCCACGTTGCGCGCCGCGCGGCGGGTCACGGCGTTGTCCGTGGCACCGGTGATCGCGGAAATGATGTCTTCCTGCGAGGTGGTGGCGACGTCGAAGAAGCCGTTGTTACGGCCCAGCCTGAGCACGGCGACCTTGTCGGCGACCGCGCGGACGTCCTCCATGTTGTGGCTGACCAGGATCACGGCGTAACCGCGCTCCCGCAGCCGCTCGACCAGGTCGAGGACCTGGGCGGTCTGTTCGACGCCGAGGGCCGCGGTGGGCTCGTCGAGGATCACCAGCTTGGGCTCGCCGAGCATCGACCGGGCGATGGCCACGGTCTGGCGCTGGCCGCCGGAGAGCGAGGCGATCGGGATGCGCACGCTGGGGATGCGGATCGACAGCGTGGTGAGCAGCTCGCGGGCGCGGCGCTCCATCTCGACCTCGTTGAGAACACCCCAGGAGCGCAGCTCCCGGCCGAGGTAGAGATTGCCGACGACATCGAGGTTGTCGCACAGCGCGAGGTCCTGGTAGACCGTCGCCACACCCAGTCCCTGGGCGTCGTGCGGCTTGTTGATGGCGACCGACCTGCCCTCCCACTCGATGACGCCGTCATCGATGGGGTGGACTCCGGCGATCGTCTTGACGAGCGTGGATTTGCCGGCGCCGTTGTCGCCCACGAGGGCGACGACCTGTCCGGCATGGACCTCAAGCTCTACGTCGGTGAGCGCCTGCACGGCACCGAACCGCTTGGAGACCCCTCGCAACGCCAGCACGGGCGTAGCGGTCACGTAAACCATCTCCTTCGCCGCCTGGCCGGCGGGGATACCGCGCCCTGGGGGTGGTGGGCACGGGGGTCGAGCAGAAGAGAGAAATGCGGGGGACGCACGAAAAGCCGTGAAGTGGTCCGTCCGGCGCCCCGCCCGGTAGCGGGACAGTTGAGGGCGGGGCGCCGGACAGGCTTCAGGGCGGGTTTCCGCGGTCCTACTGGCTGACTACTTGACGCCGAGGGTGTCGCACTTGGCCTTGAGCTTGGCGGTGCAGATCTCGTCGACGGTGTAGATGCCGTCCTTGATGACCGTGTCGTTGATGTTGTCCTTGGTCAGCGAGACGACCGGGACGAGCACCGACGGGATCTCCTTGGTGGTGGCGCTGTCGACCGTGGTCTTGGCGATGGCGTCCAGGGACTCGCCCTTGGCGACCGCGACGGCCATCTCGGCCGCGATGGAGGCCTCGGTCGGGTACGGCTTGTAGACGCTCATGAACTGCTCACCGGCGACGATGCGCTGCACACCGGCGAGTTCGGCGTCCTGGCCGGTGACCGGCGGGAGCGGGGAGATTCCGGCGCCCTTGAGGGCGGTGATGATGCCGCCCGCCATGCCGTCGTTGGCGGAGTAGACGCCGACGATCTTGTCCTTGCCCAGGGCCGAGATCGCGCCTTCCATGTTGGCGTTGGCGTTCTCCGGCTTCCACTCCTTGGTGTCGTACTCCTTGCCGATCGTCACCTTGCCGTCGAGGACGGACTTGGCGCCCTTCTTGAAGAGGGCGGCGTTCGGGTCGGTGATCGCGCCGTTCATCATCACGATGTCACCGTCCTTCGCCTTCGGGCCCAGCTCGTCCAGGAGCGCCTGGCCCTGGACGCGGCCGACCTCTTCGTTGTCGAAGGAGACGTAGCCGTCGATGTCGCCCTCGGCGAGGCGGTCGAAGGCGATCACCGGTATGCCGGCGTCCTTGGCCTTCTTGACCGAGCCCGTGATGGCCTTGGAGTCGACGGCGTCCACGATCAGGGCGTCGACCTTGTTGGTGACCATCGTGTCGGCCTGCTGGTTCTGCGTCGACGCGTCCTGCTTGGCGTTGGCGTAGACGACCTTGCCCTTGCCGTCGGTCAGTTCGCTGACCCGCTTCTCGATCAGCGGCTTGTCGAACTTCTCGTAGCGCGCGGTCTGGTTCTCGGGCAGCAGCAGACCGATGGTCAGCGAGCCGTCGGACTTCTTGGACGACTCCTTCGCCGAGTCACCGGACTCCTTGGCGCTTCCACAGGCGGCGAGAGAGACGGCCATCGCGGTGGCAGCGGCAGCCACGGCAGCACGTCGGAGATGTGCGTTCACTTCAGAAACCTCCCTGACGAGGCCGCGACGTTGCGGCCGAGGTGGCTGGAAGTCAACTCCGCTGCGGACGCAGCGTCAAGGAGTAAATCCTTAACGAGATGACAACGGTGCCATTCGTTATCTAAGTGAAGACAGCCGAGCCGACGGGCAGAGTGCTCTCAAGTAGGGTCGAATCGCCCATTTCGCTCAGTACGAGGGCGAGGGCGCCGAGCACTTCCGCACGGCCGCCGAGGGCTCCCGGCAGCACCGAGAGCTGTCTGGCCGCGCTCGGGATCGCGTACCGGGAGACCGACTCCCGTATCGGCGCGAGCACCAGCTCACCAGCCTCGGCCAAATCGCCGCCGAGCACCACCCGGCTGGGGTTGAGCAGATTGCAGAGATTGGCGACGCCGCTGCCGATGTGGCGCCCGACGTCGGCGATCACCCGGCGGCAGCCCGGGTCGCCCTCCCTGGCCAGCTGTACGACCCGCTCCATGGTCAGATCGCGGCCGTGGCTGGACCTGAGCAGCGGCAGTACGTAGCGGGCGGCCGTGAAGGTCTCCAGGCAGCCGCGGTTGCCGCAGCGGCAGACGGGACCCGACTCGTCCAGCGTGATGTGCCCGATCTCACCCGCCGTACCGCCCGGTCCGCGGTAGATCTGGCCCTCTATGACCAGGCCGGCGCCGACGCCGCTGGCGACCTTGATGTAGGCGAGGTCCTGCACGCCCCGGCCGCTGCCCCAGACCAGCTCGCCGAGGGCGCCGAGATTGGCGTCGTTGTCGACGTACACCGGTACGCCGAGCCGCCCCGCCAGCTCTTCGCTGGGGTTGATCCCCGTCCAGCCCGGCAGGATCGAGGTCGAGCCGAGGGTGCCCGAGACGACGTCGATCGGGCCCGGCACCCCGAGCCCCACGCCGATGACCTTCTGGCGGCCTATCCCGGTGGCCTCGATCAGCCTCTCCACCAGCTCTTCCGCCCGGCCGAAGCCGTACGCCGACGAGGCGTCCACGTCGAGCGGTTCGGACTCCTCGGCGAGCACCTGGTGGGCCAGATTCCCGACCGCCACCCGCAGATGCGTATGGCCGAAGTCGACGCCGATGACGATGCCCGCGTCGCCGCTGAGCGAGACGCTGCGGGCCCTGCGGCCCCCCGCCGAGGTGGGCGTCACCTCGACGGTGCCGCCCTCCCTGAGCTCGCGGACGATGTTGGAGACCGTGGCCGCCGACAGTCCTGTGCTCCGGGCGATCTCCGCCTGGGTGAGCGAGCCCGCCATGCGCACCGCGCGCACGACACGCTCCAGATTCGCCCGGTGCAGAGACGACTGTGACCCTGGAGTCTCCACAACTGATCCACTCCTGCCCTTGGCAGGCGGCACGACCACCGCCCCCGGCCGGGGTCGCGCCTGTGAGGCCCCGGCGTATCTCCAACTTGTGAACTCTAAGCTCAGCCTTTCGGGTCGCTTCCCGTCAAGACCTTGAGCAGTGCTGGACGTGGATGGGCACCGTACGTACGCATCTGACCTGCGGACATGGGCGTTTTGGCGAATTCAGGCCAGTGGCGGTGGCGAAAACTGCCCCTTCGGCTCGGGATGGATACCGAACGAACCCCCCGGACGAGGGCCCGGAGCACGGCGCGACGAGGGCCCGGAACGCCGCGAACCGCCCCCCGGCGAGAGGCCGGAGGGCGGTTCGACGAAGGGACTCCGAGGAGGTGCGAACGGCTACTTGAGCGCTCCCGCCGTCAGCCCCGCCACGACCTGGCGCTGGAAGATGATGTACGCGGCGAGCACCGGCAGCATCGCCATCACCAGTCCGGCGAAGAGCCCGGAGTAGTCGCCCTTGTAGCCCTGGCTGACCGCCAGCTGCACCAGACCCTGCGAGAGCACCTTCTTGTCCGGGTCGGTGTTGAGCACCGTCGGCAGCATGTACTGGTTCCACTGCCCGAGGAAGTTGAAGATACCGACGCTGATCAGACCCGGCTTGGCCATCGGCAGCATGATCTGGAAGAAGGTCCTCGTATGCGAGGCGCCGTCGATGATCGCCGCTTCCGCCACCGAAGTCGGCAGCGTCCTGAAGAAGGACGACAGGAAGAACACCGTGAACGGCAGCGAGTAGGCGATGTAGACCAGGATCAGACCGTGCGTGGTGTTCAGCAGCCCCATGTTGTTCATGACGAAGAACAACGGGACCAGCGCCAGGATGATCGGGAAGCTCATCCCTCCCACGAAGAGGAAATAGATGAAGCGGTTCCCGGGGAAATCGAAGCGCGCCAGTACGTACGCGGCCATCGAGCCGAGCACCAGAGTGCCGATCAGCGAACCCCCCACCACCAGAATGGTGTTGAGGAAGTAGTCGCTCATGTGCGCCTGGGTCCAGGCCCGCGACCAGTTCTCGAAGTGGAGCCTGTCCGGCAGCGCCCAGGGCGAACTGAAGATGGAGTTGTCGTCCTTGAAGGAGGACATCACCGCCCACAGCAGCGGCAGCACGACCAGCAGCGCCCAGATGACCAGCACACCGTGCGAGAAGACGTTGAGGACGCCGCCCCCGGAATTCTCCCTCTCCGGCGGCGCGTTCACCTTGGTCACCGGCGGCCGGTCGCGCGGCTCCTCGGGCGTGGTGGCCGGAGGCGTGTCAGTGGTCTTCATCAGAACTCCAGCCGCTCGCGCCGGCCCAGTTTCGTCACGACCGCCGCGAAGGACAGCGTGACCACGAGCAGAGCGACACCGATCGTTGTGGCATAACCGGCCTGGGCGTCCCTGAAGGCCGTTTGGTAGACGTACAGCGGCAGGACCGTGGTCGAGTAGTCGGGTCCGCCACCGCCCGGCCCCACGGTCATGATCTGTACGACCGCGAACGCCTCGGCGCCGAGCGCCAGGATGCCCATGTAGATCCAGCCCGCCTGCACGGTGTCCCAGAGCAGCGGAAGGGTGATCCGGAAGAAGGTCGTGAACCGGTCCGCGCCGTCCAGCAGCGCCGCCTCGTAATAGTCCTTCGGAATGGAGGCCATTCCGGCGGAGAAGAGAACGACGAAGAAGCCGACGGTGCTCCAGATCAGGACCGCCATCACGCACCAGAGCGCGAGATCCGGGTCACCCAGCCAGAGCGGCTGGATGTTGTCCAGACCCACCGCGGAGAGTGCCGCGTTGATGGCGCCGCTCTCCGGGTTGTAGGCGAACTGGAAAAGCAGGGCGACGATCGCGATGGAGAGCACCTGCGGGAAGAAATACGCGATCTTGTAGAAGCCCGAACCGCGTACACCCGCGATCGTGGCGCCCTTTCGCCGCCGCCCGCCGACATTGATCATGAAGGCGAGGAACAGCGCGAGGGAGAGCGTCACCAGCGGAAGCAGCAGCACGAACAGCACGCTGTGCTGCAAGGACTTCCAGAAGATGTCGTCTTCGAACATCTTCTTGTAGTTGTCGAAGCCCACCATCTTGAAGTCGGAACTCAGCCCCGTCCAGTCCGTGAACGAGTAGTAGATGGACTGGATGAACGGCCATATGACGAAGATCGCGTACAACGCCAAGGGGGCGATCAAAAACCCCGCGATGAACCGGTATTTACCGTGCTGCATGGATCCGACCCCGATCTGTGCGCGGATGCCGCCGCTGGGACGTGTCTTCAAAGTAGCGCCGTCCGCCTGCAAGGCGGGGCCCGCGGCGGCTGGTGCGGTGCATCGCAAGGCGGAGGATCGTGCTCGTACTGGACGTACTCGCACGACTCCGACAACGCAGGGGGCACCTCCCGTGCCCGAAGGGCTACGGGGGAGAGGTGCCGTCCAGGCGTCGCGGGCCAGGCGGGACTTTGAAGACACGGCCTAGTGACGCCTGCTCACTGGTGCTTGTAGTGCTTGATGGACTGGTCCTTCGCGGCGGCATCCGCGTAGCCCTGGATCTTCTTGATGGCCTCGGCGGGGGTGAGACGCCCGGCCATCATCTCGCCGAGACCGGCGACCCCGATCTGCTCCTTCTGGAGCTTGACGTACCAGTCCTGGAGGCGCGGGTTGACGACGTTCTCGCCCGCCTTGTCCAGGGAGGCGACGGCCGACTTGAGGCCCGGGGTCAGCTCGATGCCGTCCGTGCCGCCGTTGAGGGCGGTCAGCGACTTCACCTGGGAGGTGAAGTTCTTCGACGACTCCTCGCTGAGCATGATGCGCAGCAACTCCATGCCGCCCTGCGGGTTCTTGGCCTTCTGCGGGACGATGAAGGGCTCACCGCCGGAGGCCCAGATGGTCCCGAACGGCAGCGTGTCGGAGGCGTCCATGCCGGTCGGCGCGCCGACGGCGAGGTTGAAGTCGGCCGGCATCGTCTTGGCCGCCTCGTTCTCCACCCAGGAGCCGTTCGGGATGAAGAGCGCCTTGCCCTTCGTCCAGGCGGTCTGCGACTGGATGTGGTCCAGGCCGGGGGTGCCCTGGAGGATGTAGCCCTTCTTGAAGAGCTCGTAGTACGCCTCGAACGCCGTCTTGACCGCCGGGTCCTTCCAGGCGTTCGGCTCCAGGTTGTCGATCTTGTCGAGGACCTCGGCGCCGCCGATCTTGGCGATCATCGGGTAGAGCGAGAAGGGGATGTAATACGGGTGCTTGCCCGCGTACGTCCAGCCGGCGATGCCCTTCTTCTTCGCCTTCTCACAGACCGCGAGCATGTCGTCCCATGTCTCGGGGTAGGTCGCGTCGAGATTCTCCAGCGCCTTCTGCGAGTACCACACGCCGTAGACCGTGTAGGCGTAGTACATGATCCAGACGGGGTCGCCGTCGAACTGACCCATCTCGACGATGCCGGGACGCAGGGTGTCGCGCACCTTCTTGGCGGGGTCGTCGTACGACGGGGCGTCCATCAGCGCCGTGAGGTCGGTGAGCTGCTTCTTGCCCACCAGCACGCCCATGTCCATCTGCTCGGCGCCGGAGTTGTCGATCAGGTCCGGCGGGGTGCCGCCGTTGAACCTCGGCTGGAGCGTGGACTGGATCTTCTCGGTCGCCGCGTGCTTGACCTTCGGGGCCTTCGGGAACGCCGTGTTGTAACGCTTCTCCGCGTCGATCGCGTACTGCTCGCCGAACCCGCCGTTGAAGATGACGACTTCGAGCTGCGCCGTCTCGTTGGCTCCGAGGGGGTTCTTCGCCGAGGTCTTGCCCTTCTCGACCTTCTCGTCGCCGCCGCTGTCGCTGCTCGCGCAGGAGGCCAGGAAACTCATCGTCGGCACGGTGATCAGGCCGACCGCCGCCGAACGCTTGATCAGATCGCGACGGCCAAGGCCCTCATTGCTGTGAGCGGAGGTTGATCCCATGCTCAAGTCCTCGCCTTCTCCAGGACTCAGGCGGTGTACCGGTCGCCCGTCCTTCTCGCCTGAGGCAGAAGGGCCCCGCCACCGCGGTCAAATGAAGCTGGGTCGTGCAGGATTGTGGTGCTTGATTCGCGTGCGCTCCCGGCCCTTCGCCGTTCGAAACCTGGCGAGGCGGACGCCGACAGGTATAGTCCACTTCAGGTCAAGTGAGCAAGATCGAAAGCAGGTTTGGGCGGGAGACTTTCCCTAGTTGAGACCTCCGGCGGGTTTCAGAAGACACCCATGGCATCGTACGGATCTCACCGCATTTCCCGGATCGCGCACGCCACGATATCCGGCCCGCTCGCGTGCTCTCGCGCACCTGAATATGCGCAGCTCCAACGAATCACTTTTGGCGGAATGGCCGGTTTCTGTCATCTCACACCGGCAACACTCTTGACACCGTGCACCTTCTGCATCACTACTTAACCTGCGCATGGCTTATGACAACGTTGTCCATCACGCTTTCGCAGGAGGAAGGCTCGGGATGCAGCGCACACCAAGACCCCGGCACACGCAGTACCGCAACGCCGCCCTGGTGGCGGTCGCTTCGCTGCTCATGGTCACCGCACACTCGGCGGCGGTCGCACAGCCCGCCAGGACCGACGCCCCCAAGGACTCGTTCACCTCGTCCTTCGAGGAGAGCGACACGCAGCCCGACTGGCGCGACACCGTGGACACCGGAGCCGACGGGAAGAAGCGTTCCTCGGGCGTGACCGGGGAGTTCAACGCCGGCATACCGGGCAATGTCACGGACCGGGTCGTGGAGCTGCGCGCCAGCGACGAGAACACCGGCGGCGGCGAGGGCAAGGAGAACCTGGTCGACGTCCAGTCCAGCACCAAGTGGCTGGCCTTCGAGCCCACCGCCTGGGTCGAGTTCGACCTGGACGCGCCCACCAAGGTCGTGACCTACGCGCTGACGTCGGCGAACGACCACGCCGAGCGCGACCCGAAGGACTGGACGCTCCAGGGATCGACGGACGGCAAGGAGTGGAAGACCCTCGATTCCCGGGTCGACCAGACCTTCGACGAACGATTCCAGACAAAGTCATACGACTTCGACAATTCGACCGCGTACGCGCACTACCGGCTGGACATCACCAGGAACAACGGCGCGGGTGACGCCACCCAGCTTGCCGATGTGCAGTTCTCCAACGGCGATACGACCACGCCGCCGCCCGCCGACATGCGCAGCCATGTCGACGGCGGCCCCGGCGGCTCGCCCACGGCCAAGTCCAACGCCGGCTTCACGGGGAAGCGCGCACTGGAGTACTCGGGTTCGCACAAGCCCGACGGCCGGGCCTACTCGTACAACAAGGTCTTCGACGTCGACACGGCCGTGCGCCCCAACACAGAGCTGTCGTACCGGATTTACCCCTCCATGCCGGAGACGGACCTGAACTACCCGGCCACGAACGTCTCGGTGGACCTCGCCTTCACCGACGGCACGTACCTGAGCGACCTGAAGGCCCTCGACTCGCACGGCGGGCTGATGACCCCTCAGGGCCAGGGAGCGGCCAAGCGGTTGTACGTCAACCAGTGGAACGCGGTCTCCTCGCGGATCGGTTCGGCCGCCGCTGGCAAGACGGTGGACCGGATACTCGTGGCGTACGACTCCCCGAAGGGCCCGGCCAAGTTCCAGGGCTGGGTGGACGACATCGCGCTGGCCGTGAAGGCGCCCGAGAAGCGCCTCGCGCATCTGTCGGACTACGCGTCCACCACGCGCGGCACCAACTCCAGCGGCTCGTTCTCGCGCGGCAACACCTTCCCGGCCACGGCCGTGCCGCACGGGTTCAACTTCTGGACCCCGGTGACGAACGCCGGGTCCACGAGCTGGCTGTACGAGTACGCGCGCGACAACAACAGCGACAACCTCCCCACCCTGGAGGCGCTGTCCGCGAGCCACGAGCCGAGCCCCTGGATGGGTGACCGGCAGACCTTCCAGCTGATGCCGTCGACGGCCGGCGGCACGCCGGACGCGTCGCGCTCGGCGCGCGCGCTGCCGTTCCGCCACGAGAACGAGATCGCCAGGCCGCACTACTACGGCGTCACGTTCGAGAACGGACTCAAGGCGGAGATCACCCCCACGGACCACGCGGCGGCGATGCGGTTCACCTATCCCGGTGACGACGCGAGCATCGTCCTCGACAACGTCAACAACAACGGCGGTCTGACCATCGACGCCGCGAACCGGTCCTTCACCGGCTTCTCCGACGTGCGCAGCGGTGGATCGGCGGGCGCCACAAGGCTGTTCGTGTACGGCGTCTTCGACGCGGCGGTCACCGACAGCGGCAAGCTGCCGGGCGGCGGCGGCAAGGACGTCACCGGATTCGTACGCCTCGACGCGGGCCAGGACCGCACGGTCGATCTGCGGATCGCGACCTCGCTGATCAGCGTCGACCAGGCGAAGAAGAACCTCGCGGACGAGCTGCCGGCCGACCTCGGCTTCGAGCGGGTCAAGAAGGACGCGCAGCGCGCCTGGGACGGCATCCTGGGGAAGGTGGAGGTCGAGGGCGCCAACAAGGACCAGCTCACCACGTTGTACTCCAGCCTCTACCGGCTCTACCTGTATCCCAACTCCGGCTTCGAGAACACGGGTACGAAGAAGAAGCCGCGGCAGCAGTACGCCAGCCCCTTCGTACCGAAGACGGGCACGGACTCCCCCACGCACACCGGCGCGAAGATCGTCACCGGCGAGGTGTACGTCAACAACGGCTTCTGGGACACCTATCGGACGACGTGGCCCGCGTACTCCTTCCTGACGCCGAAGAAGGCCGGGGAGATGGTGGACGGCTTCGTCCAGCAGTACAAGGACGGCGGCTGGATCTCACGCTGGTCCTCCCCCGGCTACGCCGACCTGATGACCGGCACCAGCTCGGACGTGGCCTTCGCGGACGCGTACGTGAAGGGAGTCGACTTCGACGCCAAGGCGGCGTACGAGGCGGCGCTGAAGAACGCGACCGTGGTGCCGCCGAGTTCGGGCGTGGGCCGCAAGGGCATGGAGACGTCGCCGTTCCTCGGCTACGCCTCCACGGAGACCCATGAGGGCCTGTCGTGGTCGCTGGAGGGCTACCTCAACGACTACGGCATAGCGAAGATGGCCGAGAAGCTCTACAAGGAGACGGGCCAGAAGCGGTACAAGGACGAGTCCGCGTACTTCCTCAACCGCGCCCAGAGCTATGTCTCGCTCTTCGACTCCGAGGCCGACTTCTTCCAGGGCCGCGACCTGAAGGGCGACTGGCGGGTCCCGAGCGACACGTACGACCCGCGGGTGTGGGGTTACGACTACACCGAGACGAACGGCTGGGGCTACGCCTTCACGGCGGCGCAGGACTCACGGGGCCTGGCCAATCTGTACGGCGGGCGCGCGGGTCTGGGCGACAAACTCGACGAGTACTTCGCGACGCCGGAGACCGCGGGCGCGGAGTTCGTGGGCTCCTACGGCGGCGTCATCCACGAGATGACGGAGGCGCGGGACGTCCGGATGGGCATGTACGGCCACTCCAACCAGGTCGCGCACCACGCCACGTACATGTACAACGCGGCGTCCGAGCCCTGGAAGACGCAGGAGAAGGTCCGCGAGGTGCTCGGCCGCCTCTACACCGGCAGCGAGATCGGGCAGGGCTACCACGGCGACGAGGACAACGGCGAGCAGTCGGCCTGGTACCTCTTCTCCGCGATGGGCTTCTACCCGCTGGTGATGGGCAGCGGGGAGTACGCGGTGGGCTCGCCGCTCTTCACGAAGACGACGGTGCACCTGGAGAACGGCAGGAAGCTGGTCGTCTCGGCGCCGAAGAACAGCGACAAGAACATCTACGTGCAGGGCCTGAAGGTCAACGGCAAGTCCTGGAAGTCCACGGCGCTGCCGCACGACCTGCTCGCCAAGGGCGGCACGCTGGAGTTCGACATGGGCGCCAAGCCGTCGGCGTGGGGCACGGGCAAGAACGCGGCGCCGGTCTCGATCGCGAAGGACGACAAGGTGCCTTCGCCGAGGACGGACGCGGTGACCGGCTCGGGCGCGCTCTTCGACAACTCGTCGAAGACGACGGCTGCGGCGGGCGGTCCGGTGGATCTGCCGGTCCCGTCGGCGACGAAGGCGGTCCAGTACACGCTGACGTCCGCCAAGGCGGAAACCTCGCCGGTCGCCTGGGAGTTGCAGGGCTCGGCGGACGGCAAGACCTGGAAGACCCTGGACAAGCGGTCGGGGCAGTCGTTTGCGTGGGACCAGCAGACGAGGGCGTTCACGGTGGTGACGCCAGGGCCGTACGAGCACTACCGTCTGGTGACGCAGGGTCAGGCCGACCTGGCGGAGGTGGAGTTGCTGCGGTAGCTCGCTGTCCGGTCTGAACGGGAACGGGTCACCGGCGTTTGCCGGTGACCCGTTTCTTGTCTTCCGCGTACAGAAAGGTAAGGATTGGCTACGCTGGGTCACATGCCACAACCCAACGATCTCGACGCGTACGCCAACCCAAGGGCCTTCTACGGAGCGGAACTTCGCCGCTTGCGGGAAGAGGCGGGGATGACCCAGACCCAGCTCGGTGAGCGGGTGTTCTGCACCGGCTCGTACATCGGCCAGTTCGAGTCGGCGACGCGATGGCCGATGGTGGACATGTCGCGGATGATCGACGAGGTGCTCGGCAGCGGGGAACACCTGCAACGCCTCGCGAAACTGGCGCGGAGCACGAGCATTGCCGACTACTTCGCGGACGCGGCGGGCCCTGGAGCCGTTGGCCCGGTCGATCTGCGAGTACTCACCGCTGGTCGTCCCAGGGCTGCTTCAGACCGAGACGTACGCACGTGCCATCACCCACGCGTCGCTGCCGCTCGCCCCGCGAGAGGAGGTCGAGGAGTACGTACGCGCCCGGATGGCGCGCCAGCGCATTCTTGATGCGGATACGGCACCGGTGCTCTGGGCAGTTCTGCACGAGGCGGCGCTGCGCGTCCCGCTGGGTGGTCCGGACTGCATGTCCGACCAACTCGGGCACCTGGCCTCGCTGGGGCGGGCCCGGCGGGTGATGGTGCAGGTGGTGCCGTACGCCGCTTCGGCGCACGCCTTCGTGCAGGAGACGTTCCGGCTGATGACCTTCGGCGACGCGCCTGAAGTGGCGTACACCGAGGGCTCGCACACGGGCCAACTCATCGATGAACCGGTGCTGGTGGGCCGGTTCCACTCGTCATACGATCTGGTCAGGGCCGCTGCGTTGTCACCGATGGCATCCCTCGACTGGCTCGAATCGACGGCGAAGGACTACACGACACCATGAGCGCGACAGCCGACATGACCAGCCTCACCTGGCGCAAGTCCTCGTACAGCAACGGCGAAGGGGGCGACTGCGTCGAGGTGGCGGACGGCATTCCGGACGCCGTCCCCGTCCGCGACAGCAAGACCCCCCAGGCCGCCGCACTCGTCTTCCCCGCCCCGGCCTGGACCGCGTTCATCGCCGGCGTCAAAACCGAGAGGTGATCATGCTGGAACCAGCCCCGTATTCATGGCGCAAGTCCTCATACAGCAACGGCGAGGGCGGCAACTGCCTGGAGGTGGCGGACGGCGTCCCCGGGATCATCCCGGTCCGCGACAGCAAGGCGCCCGAAGCCGGGGCGCTCGTGATACCTGCCCCCGTCTGGACCGCGTTCGTCGCGAGCGTCAAGACCGACAGGTAGTCGGAGCCGCCCACGCCGGTGGTACGCCTGGAGGTGCGGTGACCCCGCACGCTCCGCAGAATGACGTATTTACCGTTAAATCCCTTGTGTCGGGCAGGAGATGACTGGGTTACTGATCGTGTCCTAATAGGCGGGCCGCCCATCCCTCCGCGGGAAAGACGGCGGTCGGCCGGGCGCGTGCGGTCGTTTCACGGCGCCGTGGTGCGGGCCCGCTGGAGGCGTGGATTCCATCAGCGAGCGCTGGTGCGGTGGCTCGGATCGAGTCAGGAGACACCATGGCAGTCATCTCCAGCATCACGCCCAGCCAAGGAGCCAGCGGGACGACCGTCACCATCATCGGCACCGGGTTCACCCCGGTCACCGAGGTGACGATCGGAGGCCGCCCGGTTCCCTTCACCATCGTCAACAGCACGACGATCGTCGCCATCGTCCCGACCCTGTGCTGCGGCCAGACCGAGGTGAGAGTGGCCGTGGGGCAGTCGTGGAGCAACGGTGTGCCGTTCTTCTACATCTGCCCGCCGGAGTGCCGGGAGGTGCGGCCCAACTCCGGGCCGGCCGCGGGCGGCACGATCGTCACGATCTACGGCAGTGGGCTGGCGACCGCGACCTCGGTCACCTTCGGTCCGACCCCCGCCACCCTCACCGTGGTGTCGGACAGTCAGCTGAACGTGACATCCCCGGCACACTCCTTCCCGGACTGCACGGAGACGGTGGACATCGTCATCACCACGGCGGGCGGCACCACTTGTGCCGGATGCGGCTGCTGCCGCTTCACGTACTTCAACCCCCCGACGGTCACCAGCATCACCCCCGCCTCCGGCTCGGGCTGCACGAGCATCACCCTCACCGGCACGTGTCTGCTGAACGTCAGTGACGTGACGTTCTCAGGGACGCCGGTGGCCTTCACCAGTATTTCCAGCACGATGCTGACCGTCACCGTGCCCTGCGGGCTCGCCCCGGGCACCTATGACGTCGTGGTCGTCACCCCGGGCGGCTCCACCGCGCCCGTCACGTTCACCGTCCTCTAGAGGGAACCGCACGCGGAACCGCGACCGGAACCGCGCACGCCGAAGGGCCGTACCCCGCGCGAGTCCGACGCGCGGGGTACGGCCCTTCGGGCAGCGCCTACTTGCGGATCAGGCTGCGGAGCACGTACTGCATGATCCCGCCGTTGCGGTAATACTCCGCCTCGCCCGGGGTGTCGATACGGACGACCGCGTCGAACTCCACACCCGTGTCCGTCGTGACCTTGACCGTCGCCGGGGTCGTGCCGTCGTTCAGCGCGGTGACGCCCGTGAAGGTGAAGGTCTCCTCACCCGTCAGGCCGTACGACAGCGCCGACGCGCCCTCCGGGTACTGGAGCGGCAGCACGCCCATGCCGATCAGGTTCGAGCGGTGGATGCGCTCGTACGACTCGGCGATGACGGCCCTGACGCCGAGCAGCGCCGTACCCTTCGCCGCCCAGTCGCGGGACGAGCCCGAGCCGTACTCCTTGCCCGCGAGGACGACCAGCGGGGTGCCGGCCGCCTGGTAGTTCTGCGAGGCGTCGTAGATGAAGGAGACCGGTCCGTCCTGGGCCGTGAAGTCGCGGGTGTAGCCGCCCTCCGTGCCCGGCGCGATCTGGTTGCGCAGGCGGATGTTGGCGAACGTGCCGCGGATCATGACTTCGTGGTTGCCGCGGCGCGAGCCGTACGAGTTGAAGTCACGGCGCTCGACGCCGTGCTCCGTCAGGTACTTGCCCGCCGGGGTGTCCGCCTTGATCGCGCCGGCCGGGGAGATGTGGTCGGTGGTGACCGAGTCGCCCAGCATGGCGAGCACGCGCGCGCCCGTGATGTCGGCGACCGGGGTCGTCTCCATCGTCATGCCCTCGAAGTACGGGGGCTTGCGCACGTACGTGGACTGCGGGTCCCACTCGAAGGTGTTGCCCGTCGGGATCGACAGCGCCTTCCACTGGGCGTCGCCCGCGAAGACGTCCTGGTAGGACTTGTTGAACATGTCCTCGCCGATGGCGGAGGCGACGACCTCGTTGACCTCGGCCTCGGTCGGCCAGATGTCTTCGAGGTGGACGGGCTTGCCGTCCTGGTCCACGCCGATCGCGTCGCGCGTGATGTCCACCTTCATGGAGCCTGCGATCGCGTAGGCCACGACCAGCGGCGGTGACGCCAGGTAGTTCATCTTGACGTCGGGGTTGATCCGGCCCTCGAAGTTACGGTTGCCGGAGAGCACCGCGGCGACGGCCAGGTCGTTCTCGTTGACCGCCTTGGAGATCTCCTCGTCCAGCGGACCCGAGTTGCCGATGCAGGTCGTGCAGCCGTAACCGACCAGGTTGAAGCCGAGCTTGTCCAGGTACGGCGTGAGGTTCGCCTTGTCGAAGTAGTCCGTGACGACCTTCGAGCCCGGCGCCAGGGTCGTCTTGACCCACGGCTTGCGGGTGAGGCCCTTCTCGACGGCCTTCTTGGCGACGAGCGCGGCGGCGACCATCACGTACGGGTTCGAGGTGTTGGTGCAGGAGGTGATCGCGGCGACGGTGACCGCGCCGTGGTCGATCTCGTAGTTCGGTCCATCGGGCGTGACGACGAGGGTCGGGCGGGTCGGCACACCGTCGGAGGAGGCCGGCGAGTCGGAGGCCGGGAAGGACTCCTTGCCCGCCTCCTCGTCGTCCGTCACGTAGTTGCGGACGTCGAGCGCGAACTGCTCCTTGGCGTCGGCCAGCACGATGCGGTCCTGCGGGCGCTTGGGGCCGGCGATGGACGGGACGACTGTGGCGAGGTCGAGCTCCAGCTTCTCGGAGAAGTCGGGCTCGGCGGCCGGGTCGAGCCAGAGGCCCTGCTCCTTCGCGTACGCCTCGACCAGCGCGAGCTGCTGCGCGTCGCGGCCGGTCAGCTTCAGGTACTTGATGGTCTCGGCGTCGATCGGGAAGATCGCCGCGGTCGAGCCGAACTCCGGCGACATGTTGCCGATGGTGGCGCGGTTGGCGAGCGAGGTGGCGCCGACGCCCTCGCCGTAGAACTCCACGAACTTGCCGACGACGCCGTGCTTGCGCAGCATCTCGGTGATCGTGAGCACGAGGTCGGTGGCGGTGGTGCCGGGGGTCAGCTCGCCGGTCAGCTTGAAGCCGACGACGCGCGGGATGAGCATCGAGACGGGCTGGCCGAGCATCGCGGCCTCGGCCTCGATACCGCCGACGCCCCAGCCCAGCACACCGAGGCCGTTGACCATGGTGGTGTGCGAGTCGGTGCCGACGAGGGTGTCCGGGTACGCCTGGCCGCCCCGGACCATGACGGTACGGGCCAGGTGCTCGATGTTGACCTGGTGGACGATGCCGGTGCCGGGCGGGACGACCTTGAACTCGTCGAACGCGGTCTGGCCCCAGCGCAGGAACTGGTAACGCTCCTTGTTGCGGCCGTACTCCAGCTCCACGTTCTGCGCGAACGACTCCGGCGTACCGAACTTGTCGGCGATGACGGAGTGGTCGATGACCAGCTCGGCCGGGGCCAGCGGGTTGATCTTCGCGGGGTCGCCACCGAGCTCCTTGACGGCCTCACGCATGGTGGCGAGGTCGACGACGCAGGGCACGCCCGTGAAGTCCTGCATGATCACGCGGGCCGGGGTGAACTGGATCTCCTGGCTCGGCTGCGCCTGGGAGTCCCACCCGCCGATCGAACGGATGTGGTCGGCGGTGATGTTCGCGCCGTCCTCGGTGCGGAGCAGGTTCTCCAGCAGCACCTTCAGGCTGTAAGGGAGGCGCGCTGAGCCCTCGACCTTGTCCAGCCTGAAGATCTCGTACGACTCGTCGCCCACGCGCAGCGTGCTGCGGGCGTCGAAGCTGTTCGCCGACACGACAGTCTCCTTCATGAATGTGCGCGTACTACCGCGCCGCGACGCATGTGCGGCTGACGCCGCGCGGTGCCGCCAACGGGCTGCTCGCCGATCCGCTAAGGTAAGGCTTAGTTAGGTTGGCCTTACTGCCTGGCGGCTGCGGTACGCCTTCGGCAGATATCTCGATGTCGAGATAACTCTAGTACATGACCGCTGCGAGGTCATGCCCGGGAGCCATGTGTCCGCGCCTTCCTTTCCCGGCCGGAGCACGGCCGGCGGCCCGGGTGTCCCGGGCCGCCGGTTTCGTGCCGGCGTGGCGTGGCGTGTCAGGCCGGAACGGGGTGTGTCACGTCAGCACGCCGGAACCCGAGCAGGAGGCCGCCGTCACCCACTGGTGCGAGGTGATGCGGTCGTTGACCCCGTAACCGTTGTGGAAGCGGTTGTCGGTCACGTCGTCGGCGTACAGCTCCTCCGGGTACAGGCAGGTGTGGCCGCCCTTGTAGTCGATGTCCTCGTAGAACTTGACGATGTCCCTGCCGCCCAGGAAGCCGCGGTTCATGACGGAGGTCGCCTTGTCGGTGGCGGACGCTCCCCAGTAGGTGCTGTTTCCGGCGGTGCGGATCAGCAGGGTGCCCTGGCAGTCCAGGTTCTGCCAGGCGTACATGTTGCCGTCGCGCGGGCCCCACTTGTCGTTGCAGCCGGGGCCGGCGACGGTGCTCCCGGTCGCGTGGGCGGTGGTGGCCGGTGCGGCGATGCCCAGGGCGGTGAGGCCGGTGAGCGCTGCCGCGACGATGAATTTACGCATGGTGGATTCCCCTCGTTGGTGATGCGGTGATGGTGTGCTGCGGTGCTGGTGGTGCCTTGGTGGTCAGGTGCGCTCCGGGACGACGCGCACCGCCCGGTCGTACGCGCGGCGGCCGAGGTGCCGGTAGGTGTCGACCGCCTCGCCGAACCGGTCGCGCAGGCGGTCCTGGTAGTACGTCTCCCGGGCCTTGGCCACGGCCCGCAGGGAGGTCTCGCGGGCGCAGGTCGCGTCCGCGACGGCGGTCCTCCGTTCGGCGGCGAACGCCTCGTCGGCTCGGGTCACGCCCAGCCGGCCGGTGTTGACCCTGATGGCGTCGCGCGCCGCCTGGGGGTCCTCGTAGGGCTGCCCGGCGCTCTTCATGCACCGGGCCCAGGCCCGTACCGAAGCGGCGAGCCGGCGGTCCTTCATGAGCTCTGCGGCGTAGAGCGAGTTGAGGCCCATGGCGGTCTTGCTCGTACGGAACCATTCGGCCGGGTCGCCGTACAGCTCGCGCTCGGCCTCCTCCGTACAGCCGCCGAGGAGCTTGCGGATCTCCCCGCCGCCGGGCAGCTTCGCCACGAGCATGCGGGCGGTGTCGCCGCCGTCGAGCGCGATGTCGAACGCGGCGCGCCGGGTGGCCGAAAGCCCTTGCCGGTAGGTGCCGTTGGGGTTGGCCTCGTGGATACGCCCGCCCTTGGCGTCGATCCGGCTCCCGTACCCGTGGGTGCGGGCCCACGCCACGTCGTCCTGGACGTAGCGCACCGGGCGGCTCTCCCGGAGCGTCAGGCTCCGGTCCTCCCAGTAGGTGAAGCCGTGCCGGTTCATGCACCGGCTCATCAGGCGCTGCTTCGCGTCGGCGACGCGCAACTCCTGCTGCCAGGTCAGCGCGGGGGGCCGGGAGCGCGGGCGTTGGCCGTCCTCGGCCGCCCGGACGCCGTCACCGCCCGCGTAGGCGATCGTCGCCACCGCAGCGGTCGCCGCGACCGCGCACAGTGAGACGACCGTACGGCTGCGTACCCCCGGTACTCCCGGCACGGGAGAACCCCCCCTCGATCGGGCCTCGTTCCTTCCTCGACGAGGGTGCACGCGACGGCGGGGTGCTGTCGTTACGGGTGCGCGTACACCTCTTTAGTGAGCGCGCACAGTCGGGACGGTCGCGCACTGCGCGCGGTACTGGCGCGGCGGGACGCCGTACGCGGCCCGGAACGCCTGGCTGAAATGCGCGGGGCTGGTGAACCCCCAGCGCGCAGCGATCGCGTTGATCGGACTGGCGGCCAGCCGGGGGTCGGCGAGGTCGCGCCGGCACTGCTCCAGACGGCGCTCGCGGACCCATCCGGCGACGGTGTGGCCGTCCTGCTGGAACAGCTTGTGCAGATACCGCAGGGAGATGTGGTGCGCGGCGGCGATCGTGTCCGGGGTCAGCCGCGCGTCACCCAGGTTGTCCCGGATGAAGGCGTGGATCCGGGCCATGAGCGCTCGCCGCCTGCTGTGGGGCGGCACCGCGTTCCCGGCGTCCAGCGCGTCGGCCAGCGCCGCGATGAGCACGTCGAGCGTCAGGGTGGTCAGCCGGGCTGCGTCGGAGGGGCTGAGTTCGTCGAGGTGCCGGGCGAGTTGGAGCATGAACTGTGAGGTCAGCGCACCGATGCCGCGGGCTCCTGGAATACGGGTCGCGCTCAGGCTCCGCAGTTCGCGGGGCGGCAGTGGCAGGAACGAGCGCGGGAAGCCCAGAAGCAGCAGCCGGCTCACCGAAATATGCTCCTGGAACTCGGCTTGGTAGGGGCGTGATGTGTCGAAGAGGACCAGGTCGCCCACTCCGAACTCCGTGCACCGGCCGTCCTGCGCCACCCTGCCACCACCCCGCTCGACGCAGACCAGCTTGAATGTCTCGGGGTCGGACTGGCGGATGTGCTTGGGCGTGCGGTGGACCGTATGCCGCGTGCTGGTCATCAGCGCCGCCTGCACCGGGCCGAACTCGGTGACACCGACGTCGGCCTCGAAGTCGTTCTCCAACTCCCGCTCGCAGCCCAGTTCGTAGGGCACCCAGAGCTTCGAACTCACTTCACGCCAGAAGGCCAGTCGTTCTCCCGCCGCTACTCCGGCGGTGCTGAGCACGTCCATGACTCACCACGATGTTGTCGCTGTGGAGGGTGATTCTGTCGTTCTACCGTTCCGGGGGCCGCGAAAGCGAGGGGTTTGTGCCGAAGTAGGAGATCGTGTCGGAGCGGACCGGAGGCGCGAACCCGGCGCTTTCGGCCCTCCACCGCCTGGCCGCCCGCTACTTGAGGATCCGGTACTTGAGGTGGGTGGCGCCGGGGGTGTCGACCACGCGGACCGGTTCGAGGTCGTGCGAGCCGAGACCGAGGTTGTCGAAGAGCCTCAGACCGGCGCCGAGCAGCACGGGGATCACATGCAGTTGGAGCTCGTCGACGAGGCGGGCCTTCAGATACTGCTGGACCGTGTCGGCGCCGCCCGCGATGTCGACGTTACGGCCGCCGGCCGCGGCCTTGGCCTGGTCGAGCGCGCTGTGGATGCCGTCGGTGACGAAGGTGAAGGTCGTGCCGCCCTCCTTGAGGAGGGTGGGCGCGGGCCGGTTGGTCAGGACGAAGACCGGGGCGCGGAAGGGCGGGTTGTCGCCCCAGAACTCCACCCCGGAGTCGTACATGAGCCGCCCCATGACGACGGCGCCGGTCGCCTCGAACCACTCGCGCATGATCTCGGAGTCCTGGTCGTCCTCACCGCCGCCGATGCCGGCGCGCTCACGCCAGCTGGACTGGGCGTGGATCCAGCCGCCGATCCGGTCGGCGCCGTGGCCTCCGGGGTTGGCGACGCTGTGTTCGGTGCCGGCGATGTAGCCGTCGAGCGACATGGTCATGTCGGCGGTGACGGTGACCGTCATGGAGGTGCTCCTTCAACTTTTCCGGAGTTGCGCTTCTTCATATGGGCCTGTCATGAAGACGTCGATCGGCGGACGCCGAATTCGACATCGGTCCCGCACGGCCGTACCTCACTCGCCGAAACGCGCGACCCGGGCCATGATGGTCCACGAGACGTGTTCACGACGTGCGTGCGCGCGCCTCGCGCGCACGGTCCCCGTCGGCTCGCACGAATGGCGTACCTCAACAACGCCCTCATCTCACATATGAGATAGCCTGTCGCCATGGCAGACGACTACCTCGTACGTATCGGCAAGCTCATCCGTGACGCCCGTCAGCACAGAGGCTGGACACAGACCCAGCTTGCGGATGCGCTGGCCACCAGTCAGAGCGCCGTGAACCGCATCGAGCGCGGCAACCAGAACATCAGCCTTGAGATGATCGCGCGCATCGGTGAGGCGCTCGACAGCGAGATCGTTTCCCTCGGATACGCCGGGCCGATGCACCTGCGGGTCGTCGGCGGGCGCCGGCTCTCCGGCTCCATCGACGTCAAGACGAGCAAGAACGCCTGCGTGGCGCTGCTCTGCGGTTCGCTGCTCAACAAGGGGCGTACGGTCCTGCGGCGGGTGGCGCGTATCGAGGAGGTCTACCGGCTCCTCGAAGTGCTCAACTCCATCGGTGTACGCACCCGCTGGATCAACGACGGCATGGATCTGGAGATCGTGCCGCCGGCGGAGCTGGACATGGCCGCCATGGACGCGGAGGCCGCGCGCCGTACCCGCTCGATCATCATGTTCCTCGGTCCGCTGCTGCACCGCATGGACAACTTCCTGCTGCCGTACGCGGGCGGCTGCGACCTCGGTACGCGCACCATCGAGCCGCACATGATCGCGCTGCGCCGCTTCGGCCTGGACATCACCGCGACGGAGGGGCTGTACCACGCGGTGGTCGACCGCGCGACGTCGCCGGACCGGCCCATCGTGCTGACCGAGCGCGGCGACACGGTCACCGAGAACGCGCTGCTGGCCGCCGCGCGGCACGACGGCGTCACCGTCATCCGTAACGCGTCATCGAACTACATGGTGCAGGACCTCTGCTTCTTCCTGGACGCGCTCGGGGTACGGGTCGAGGGCGTCGGCACCACCACGCTCACCGTGCACGGCGTGCCGAGCATCGACACCGATGTGGACTACTCCCCCTCCGAGGACCCGGTCGAGGCGATGAGCCTGATCGCCGCGGCGGTGGTCACCGAGTCCGAGCTGACGATCCGCCGGGTGCCGATCGAGTTCCTGGAGATCGAGCTCGCGGTGCTGGAGGAGATGGGCCTGGACCACGACCGTACGCCGGAGTACCCGGCGGACAACGGCCGTACCCGGCTGGTGGATCTGACCGTACGCCCCTCGAAGCTGGAGGCGCCGATCGACAAGATCCACCCGATGCCGTTCCCGGGCCTGAACATCGACAACGTCCCGTTCTTCGCGGCCATCGCCGCCGTCGCCCAGGGCAAGACCCTCATCCACGACTGGGTCTACGACAACCGCGCGATCTATCTGACGGACCTCAACCGCCTCGGCGGCCGGCTCCAACTCCTCGACCCCCACCGGGTCCTGGTGGAGGGCCCGACCCGCTGGCGCGCGGCGGAGATGATGTGCCCGCCGGCACTGCGGCCCGCGGTGGTCGTACTGCTGGCGATGATGGCGGCGGAGGGCACGTCGGTGCTGCGCAACGTCTATGTGATCAACCGGGGTTACGAGGACCTGGCGGAGCGGCTGAACTCGGTGGGGGCGCAGATCGAGATCTTCCGCGACATCTGATACGAGGACGCCGCCGCACCCCTCCCTGACCTGCTGCTCAGCGGGTCAGGGAGGGGTGCGGCGGCATCTCTGGGACTTCTCTGGGACTTGGGCCCACGGTGGGCTACGAGCCACGCTCCACAGGCTCTGCCGGTGCACGGCGCCCTGTTCACCGACTGCTCGGCCGCGGGAGCTCAGCCGGTAAATTCGTTGACGCCGAGGGCGAAGTCCCAGTGGCCAACCCCGTTGCCGGCGAGGCTCACCGTGACCACGCCCATTCCTTCCAGCCAGTGCGCCATTTTCAGGCCGCCGACGTCCAGCGGGCGCAGCCCGAGGCTCTCGATGAATGCCGCCACGCCCGCCTTGGCCTGCGCATTGTCGCCGGCGATGAAGACGTTGGGCCGGCCCTTCTCCAGGACATTACGGAAAATGGTGTTGAATGCCTTCACCACGCTGGCACTGGCCGGGGCCACCTTGGCAACTTCCCGCGCGATCGAGGTCTCCTCGCTGTGGGCCAGTCCGTCGAACGTGGCGTTGAAGGGGTTGCTGATGTCGACGATGACCTTGCCCGCGAGGGCGTCTCCGTACTCGGCGACGACCGGAACGACACCGTCGTACAACAGGGCCGTGATGACGATGTCCCCGGCCGGGACGGCGCCCCACTTGCCCGTCGTCGCGCCGCCGCCCAGAGCCTTGGCCAGGTCATCGGCCTTGGACTGATCGCGTCCCATGACCTCGACGGTGTTGCCGCCCGCCACCGCGAGCGTGCCGATGGTACGGGCCATGTTCCCCGTACCGATGAGGGTAATGCCGCTCATGAGGTGTGCTCTCTTCCTGTTCT
The DNA here is from genome assembly GCF_036248275.1 of Streptomyces sp. NBC_01716. Lineage (NCBI taxonomy): Bacteria > Bacillati > Actinomycetota > Actinomycetes > Kitasatosporales > Streptomycetaceae > Streptomyces > Streptomyces sp. NBC_01716. The sequence continues at coordinate 1,838,563 of NZ_CP109181.1, forward strand.
CGAGGTGTCGCTCTGTCTCGTTCGTGCCGGGTCAGGCGCAGGGCGTCGGCCGCGACGTTTCCGGGCCAACTGCCGCGCTTTTCCCGGCACCTCCGGCTCGTCAGCACGCGAATTCGGCGCCGGCGCGACACTTCGGCGTGTTGCGGATGCCCGCGTTCGAGATCAGTTCGTTGTGGCGACCGGGTTGTTGTGGGGTGTGCCCGCGGCATTCCTGGTGTGTGGTTCAGATGGCGGTGGTGCCGCCGTCGGTGACCAGTTCCAGGCCGTTGACGTAGCTGGAGTCGTCGGAGGCGAGGAACAGGGCGACGGTGGCGATTTCTTCGGGGCGGCCCATCTTTCCGCGGGGGATGAGGGACTCGAATGCGGACTTGCTTGCCTCGTCGAACAGTTCCTCCTGTTTGGCGGTGGCGACCTGGCCGGGGGTCAGGACGTTGACCCGGATCTTGCGGTCGCCCAGTTCGTTGAGCCAGACGCGGGCCCAGGCCTGCTGGACGGCTTTGCTTCCCGCGTAGAGGCTCCAGCCGGGGAAGGCGCCGAGAGAGGCGTTGGATCCGGTCATGAAGATCGAGCCGTTGTCGTTGATCAGCGGCAGTGCCTTCTGCACGGTGAACAGGGTGCCGCGCGCGTTGAGCCAGAAGGCGCGGTGGAACTGTTCCTCCGTGATCTCGCCGAGGACGGCGGGTTCGCCCATCCCGGCGCTGGCCCACAGCACGTCGATCGAGCCCTTTTCCCGCTTGACGGTGTCGTACAAGCGGTCCAGGTCGTCCAGTTCGGCCGCGTCCCCCTGGACGGCGGTGACGTTGCGGCCGATCAGCTTGACGGCGTCGTCCAGTGCTTCCCGGCGCCGGGCCTGGATGAAGACGTGCGCCCCTTCCTCGACGAACAGTTTGGCGCCGGCCAGTGCCATGCCGGTGGACCCGCCGGTGATCACCGCTACCTTGCCATCGAGCTTTCCCACGATCACTCCATTGAACTGATGGGTATCCGAAAAAGTGTGCTCATTCTGGGCCTGGGCCCGGCTATCAAGTTCCGATGTCGAATTCTTGTGCCGAATTCTCTTCGACCCCAATAGGCACGTATTCAGGTTGCCATCGGCCTGAGTGGGTGTCCAAGACTTCTTTTAGCCGTGGTGATACCCTGAAGGCATTACCGGACTGGGAGACGCCATGGATCTGGATCTGCGCAAATTGCGTTACTTCGCCGCCGTGGCCGACCAGTTGCACTTCGGCCGCGCCGCCGATGAGCTGCATATCGCGCAGCCGGTACTCAGCCGGCAGATCCGCGCGCTCGAGCAGGATCTCGGCGCCTCGCTGTTCACCCGGGATCGCCACGGCGTAGCGCTGACCGACGCGGGCCGACAGCTGCTGGCCGACGCCGGTCCGCTGCTCGCCTCCGCGCACGCGGTCCGCCGCCGGGTGTCTGTGGCAGCCCGTGGCAGCCGGCGGCTGATGGTCGGTTTCCGGGCCGGGATCCCGGTTATCCCGGCGGCGCGGGCATTCGAGGCCCGGCACCCGGACGTGGTCGTGGACGTGCAGCGGGTCGAATGGGACGAGCAGGCCCCGATGCTGCTCGACGGCCGCATCGACGTCGGCTATGTGCGGCTGCCCATCGATGAGGCCGGCCTGCGCGTCGCCCCGCTGTACACCGAGCCGCGGGTGGCAGTGCTGCCCGCCGGCCACCGGTTGGCCGGCAAGGAGGAGGTCACCGAGGCCGACCTGGCCGGCGAACCGCTGGTCTGGCATGCCGACCCGAGCACGCAGCCCACCAGGCGCCCGCACCCTAACGCCGGGTACCTGGTGCGCGGGGTGGACGAGACGCTCGAACATGTCGCGGCCGGCCGGGGCATCTCGTTCCTGGCCCGTTCGGCGTCCGTGTTCTACTCACATCCGGAAGTCGTCTATGTGCCCATCCCGGATCTGGCGCCCGACCAGGTGTGCCTCGCGGCGGCGGCATCGCGCACCTCGCCAGTGGTCGATGACTTCTTCACCGCGGCTCAGGCGACGGCCGAGATCACGGCAGAATGTGGGAACCATGAAATGTGGCAGCTTGGAAGCGATGCTGTTTCAAAGCGCGGTTGAGCGGTCGGACTGACGACAGCAGGGCCAAAGCTCGGAGGGGAAGGCGACAGGGTCTTCACCCTTGGCTGGGCCTTCACCAGGTCGACGGTGGTGCGGTGGTTCGGCGGACGACGAGGGATGGAGATAGCTTGACCTGGGCCGATGGCTTACCTCGGTCGGCGAGACGGCCGAGGAGGAGCCGGGCGGCCTCGGTGCCGATGTGCCGGCCTGCCTGGTCGACACTGGTGAGTGAGATGGGACCGAGCGCGGCGCCGGCGGTGTCGTCGTCCGACACCGTGTCGTATACGGCCGACTGCCCGTGCCGCCCGACGACCACGGTCGGCACCGTGTGCGCCAACTGTTCCAGATGAGGCCTTGGAGAGACGGGCGCGATCAGCACCAGTCCGTCCGTCCCCCGGTCGATCATGGCCTCGGTGACCCGGGCCTCCGCCGCCTCACCGTTGCAGCCAGGACCCATCAGGACCTGGTAGTCCGTTTCTCGGTTCTGGTCATGCTCACCCCCGGCCCGGCTCAGAGGCTCGATCCACCGGTGGCGTCGATCGTCTGCCCGGTGATCCATCGGGCGCCGTCGCTCGCGAGATAACTGATGATGTCGGCGACGTCCTCGGGGGTGCCGATCCTGCCGAACGCGGACACCTTGGCCGCACCGTCCCGGGCGCCTGGTGCGTCGATCCAGTCGGCGTTGAGGTCGGTGTCGATGATGCCGGGCGCAACCGAGTTGACGGTTATCCCGCGCCCCGCGAGCTCCGGGGAGACCGCGTGCAGGACTCCTTCCAGTCCGGTCTTGGAGGCGGTGTAGGCGAGGTGGGTCGGTGCCGCGACGCGGGTGTAGCCGGTGGAGACGGCGATCACGCGGCCGTTCTCGTTCAAGGAGTTCGCGAGGTGGTGGAGCAGGAACAGCGGCGCGGTGAGGTTGATCGCCTGCACTCGGGCATACGTATCGGGGTCGAGTTCGGTGAGGGTCTGCTCACCGTTGATCCCCGCGTTGCTCACGAGCACATCGGTGCCGGTGAAGTCGTGCTCGCTCACCGCCCGAGTCCACTCCCGCGCGATCGCGACGGACGCGGCTCCGCCTTCGGCGAGGTCGGCCTGGATCAGCACCGGAGTCGCTCCGAGCGCCTGAACGCGCTCGGCGGTCGTCTCCGCGGCGGCCTGGTCGTGGCCGTAGTGGATGCCGACGAGCGAGAAGCCGTCGCGGGCGAGGGCTGCTGCCGTGGCGGCGCCGATGCCTCGGGACGCGCCGGTGATCAGAGCTGTGGATCGGGTCACGATTCCCCCGTAGTGATCGTTACGAAATAGGTTCACGGGATACCGTAGCAGTCACTATGGAAATGACGCGCAAGGCAGGACGCCCACGGGCGTTCGACCCCGACGAGGCACTGCGTCGCGCCCTGATGGTCTTCTGGGAGCGCGGCTACGAGGGCGCGAGCATGACCGCGCTACAGGAGGCAACCGGGCTGACCGCACCGCAGCTCTACCGGGCGTTCGAGTCCAAGGAGCGCCTGTTCGAGCGGGCGGTGCGGCTGTACCAGGACGAGTACGGCTTCGGCATCCGCTCGGGCATCCCGCTCGCCGAGGCGGTCGTCGAGTACCTCGACCGCGCGGCCCGCGAGTTCACCACCGAACCCGGCCGCGGATGCCTCGTGTCAACCGGCCTGCTCGCGACCGGACAAGACGCCCAGGCCGCCGCGGCGATCTGCCGGGCAGAACGCGATCACGCTCTTACCGGCCTGCGCCAACGCGTCGCCGACGCGGTCGCGCGGGGCGAACTTCCCGAGACGGCCGATGTCGCTGGGCTCTCCCGCACCATCGGGGCACTGATCCAGGGCATGTCGGTTCAGGCCCGAGATGGGGCCGGATACGAGGAACTGGCGCACATCGTGACCGCGGCACAGATACTGCTCGCCGCCGTATCCAAGGGTTGAGAACCTGGGTGAGTCCGAGGTGGGCCCTGGGTCTCACGCCCAGCGCAGTCGGTTGCCGGTTGAATTGCGGGACAGGAAGAGGGTGAGATATGCCTGCCCCGCCATGGCGCCGATGCGGTGTTCGCGCCCGTAGTACGTGTTCTCCGAGGTGGCGCCGTATGTGCGGCCGTCCGTGAAGCGTGACATGAGGGAGAGCTGTGCGTTGTTGTGCAGCCGTTCCCACTTCGCCGCGGCCGGGTCGATGCCGGTGTCCTGGCCGGTGAGGGTGACCAGTAGGTCGAAGTTGCCGAAGTAGAAGGGGAAGTGCGTGCCCCAGTCGTTGCCCTCGGGGTAGTAGATCTCCGCCGAGTTCTCACGGTAGATCGGGCTGGTGCCTCCGCCGGGCAGCGGGAAGGGCTTGTCCACCAGTGCGGCGTATGTGTGAGTGATGTTGTGCAGGGCGGCCTTCGGAGCTGCCCGGTTCGCGAGGCCGAAGACGAAGCCCTGGTAGAGGCTCTGGTCGAACGCCACCATGTACAGGGGATGCAGGCGTGCGTGGTTGTGAAGTGTTCCGTCGTCGGCGATGTTCGTGCCCCGCAGCCAGGTCGACAGCCGGATGCCGTTGATCGTCCTGTCGCTGGTCAGGTCGGCCGGTCTGGCCGCCGCGGCCAGCAGGAGTTCGACGTTGCGGCGCGTCCAGCGGGCGGCGTTGGGGTGGTTCGGCATCATCACCGCGGCCAGCGAGAGCGCGGCGGCGCTCCAGTTGTCCTCCTCCGCCTTGCTGTCGCCGGGAGTGACGACAGTGCCGTCGCGGCGGGTCATGTAGAGCTGCTCGCCACCGGTGCCGATGAGGTGGACATCGTTGCCGGTGGTCAGCCGGTCGGCCTCCCAGACCAGCATGGCGGCCAGGTGATCGCGCTCATCGGCGGCCAGCCGGTCCCAGAACAGCCAGCCGGCCAGCGCGGTGTAGTACGCCCACAGGGCGGTCTGCCAGCCGTTGCCCCAACGGGTCGCGGTGTCCGTGTTGTTGGCCCGGTGCCGGGCGGCGAGCGTACGGATGAGATTCCGGGTCCGGATGGCGGCGTTCGCGGCCGAAAGCGTCCGGGGGTCGTACGTATCGGTGACCAAGGCCGTGGTGGCGGCGACCGCGGCCATGGCGGGCAAGCGGACGGCCCGCTCGTCGGTTCCCTTGAGGTCGATGTAACCGTCGGGAAGGTAGTGGGTGTACGTGGCGGCGTACCAGGGTCCGATCAGATATCGCGAACTCCCCGCGAGGATCGCCGTCACCCTTTTTCCGGCGGCATCGGCCCCTGGATACGACCCCAGGCCGGGCCAGTTGACGGGGACGACGCTGTTGCCGTCCGCCGCCAGGGCGGTGCCCGTCGTCCCTGCCCCGAATACACCGGTGAGTCCGATCGCGCTTGTCGCTCCGAGGAAGCGACGTCGGGAAAGTGCAGGCAGGTCGGACATCGGCGGACTCCTACTCTCGAGGGGCATCGGACAACACGAGGCGTGGCCGGTGGCAGCGCACCGCCGGTCCGCCGCCAGGCCTCCTGATCATGCCCACGACAGAAAGCGCTCTCTGAGCATCGCCAGGCGGGGAGCGGCCGTCAAGAGGGCGAGCGGTCCCGCCCCCTCCCCGCTCGTGCGGACCCGGTCGAACAGGGATCTACCGCGGGGATGTCAGGAAGCCGCCTGTGTCGTGTCGCGTCGGTCCTCGGTGGCGATGGCCGTGATGACGCGGGTCAGTGCGCCGTGCGCTCGCGCGGAGCTGATCCTCCCGGAGAGCGCGCCCCGGGCCAGAGCGTCACCGGCGCCGATGATCACGTGCAGACCCGCCGCGTCGATCGGTCCGGCGAGGGGTTCCAGCGCCTCACGGCACATGGCGAGGTAGGCGTCCTCGGCTTCCTGACGCAGCCGGCTCAGGGTGGGCGAGCCCGCGAGCGCGGCGACCACATCGGCCAGTTCCCGCCCCTCCGCGAGACAGCAGTCGATGTACGCCCCCGCGACGACGCCCGCCACCGCCGGCAGTTCGGGTCCGGCATCGTCGAGCGCGACGCCGAGCATCTCGCGCTGATGAGCCTCGAACTCGCGGTACAGCTCGGCGAGGACCCCGGACCTGTCACCGAAGTGGTCGTAGACCAGCGGCTTGGTCACCCCCGCCCGCTCAGCGAGTCGTCCGAGAGTGAACTCGTCCGTACCCATGTCCCGGATGAGTTCGCGTGCCACTTCCAAGAGCTGGGCGTGACGCTTCTGCTTCGACAGGCGCCGGCGCGGGGTCGCGGCGGAGGGGTCGGGCATCATGACTCCTCTCAGTATCTACCTTTAGTAACTTACTGGTGGTAGTCTACTGCAAGTAGCTTTCGATCGCGAAGCGAGAGGACACTCGATGCCCACGCATATCAGACGCCACCCGGAGGTTCGGACGCACTCGCGCCCTGTTCGCGCGACCACCGAGGAAGGATGCGCGCTGTGAGGCCAGGTCCCGTACTCTTCGCCGGCGGATCAGGCGTGGTGGGGCGCGCCGCCCTCACCTGGTTCCGCGAGCGCCACCCCGACGTCCCCGTGATCGTCGGCGGCCGGAACATACAGCGAGCGCGTGAAGCGGCCCGGGAGACCGGCGCCACGGGAGCGGTCGCCATCGATCTCGACCGCGCGGGGATCGGCCTCGACGACAGCGGCGATGTCTCAGCGGTGATCGCGCTTGCCCCCGACCACGCACTCCATGGGCTGCGCTACGCCCAGGACCAGGGCATCCCCTATGTGAGCGGCAGCACTTGGCTGGCCGAGGCCGGGGCGGAGATGGCACTGTTCGCCCACCGGCCTACCGTCCCCGTCGTGCTCGCCAGCCACTGGTACGGCGGCAGCGCGATGTTCCTCGCCCTGCGGGGCGCCGAAGAGTTCGACACACTGCACAGCGTCAGAATCGGGGCAGTGCTCGACGAGCAGGACGCGACCGGCCCCGCGGCGACCGAGGACATGGAACGCAGCGAAGGTTCGGCCGCGGCCCTGGCTCTCGAACACGGCAGGCGCGTGTGGCTGGTCGGCGACGCCGGGAAGGGCAAGGTCCAGGCCATCGACGGCCGCGTGCTCGACGCCGACGCCTACGCTCCCCTGGACATCGTCAGCCTGCACGCTGCCACCAGGGCCGACAGCATTCGCTTCGACCTCGCGATCGGCGCGTCGTCGAGCCGCCGCCGCGGAGGCCCCATCGCCGCGGAAGTCACTGTCGAGCTCAAGGGCGAGGCGGACGGCAGGCCCCAGGAATCACGCTCCACCCTCGAATTCGCCGGAGGACAGGCATCGCTCACGGGCCTGAGCGTCGTACTCGCCCTGCCCGCTGTCCTTGGCCTGGACGGACGTACCCCTGTACAGCCGGGGATCCACCTTCCCGAGCTGCTGTCCGACACCGACTGGTTCCTCCGCCAACTCCTCGACGCCGGCGCGACGATCCACGAAAACCACTGACCACGGCCTCAGGCCCAACCCGTTCGTCAAACGGATTGAACCGTTGATGCTGCGGCACCGTTGTCACTCGCTGAGTGCTCAATCGCGCAAGCGCAAGGCCGCCGGCGCCGTCCCGGATCCAGCCCGGCGCCGGCGTTGGCGGCCTGCCGGTCCCGGAGTCCGGGGAGCCTTCGCAGTACCTGTCCGGCTTACCTGTTTGCGGCGTTCATATCTCGTGCTCTCCGGTCGATCCTGACACTTGACGCCCTCGGTACCGGTATTTCCACGAACCTCCTACAGATACGGAATACTTTATGGCTGCCATGACTCTTTCCCTGCGCAAGGCCGTCATTGGCGGAGCCGTACTCACTGGGGTGGTCCCGTTCGTCGCCTGGGCCGGCACGTCTCAGTCCCCTCCGCCGGAAGTCGCCGCCACGAGTGCGGTGTTGGTGGATGACAAGGGCAATGTGCTGTACGGCAAGAACGAGAGCACCGACAGCTTCACGGCCAGCACGGTGAAGATCATGGTGGCCGCGGTGGTCCTCGACAAGACCGGCCTCGACCTGAACCGCCTGGTGACCGTCCAGCAGGCATACCGCGACTACGTCACCGAACACCACGCCAGCACCGCCGACCTCCAGACAGGCGACAAGCTGTCCGTGCGGCAACTCCTCTACGCGGCTCTCCTGCCCTCCGGCGCCGATGCCGCCTACGCCCTCGCCGACACCTTCGGTCAGGGAGCGACCAGGGCGCAGCGCGTGCAGTCGTTCGTCGTGGACATGAACGCCGAGGCCCACGAACTCAAGCTCGGCAAGACGAAGTTCGACACCTTCGACGGTACGGGCGACGACTCCAGTTCAGCGGCGGACATGACCAAGCTGGCCCGTCACGCCATGCGAAGCGATACGTTCCGCCGGGTCACCAAGACCAAGGAGTACGAGACAGAGGCCCCGGCCGCCAACGGCAACACCCGCTATTACACCTGGCACAACACGAATTTGTTGCTCGACTCCTACAAGGGCGTCATCGGTATCAAGACCGGTACGACGTCCAAGGCGGGCGAATGTCTGGTATTCGCGGCCGAGCGGGACGGAAAGGTCCTCACCGGTACGGTGCTGAACAGCACGGACAGGTACAGCGACGCGGCGAAACTGCTGGACCACGGTTTTGGGACCGACGAGGCGCAGGACATGAAAATCCGTGAGCTGCCTTCAGGGGTCGTACGCGATTGATCAGGAAGCGGCCGAAAGCGGCCGGCCTTCGCCGTGGTGCCCGTGGCCGGCGCGATATTGAGGCCGATGGTCGACCCGGGCGGTCAGGGGTTGCGCGGGGTCACCAGGCCGGATTCGTAGGCGAGGACCACGAGTTGGGCGCGGTCGCGGGCGTGGAGCTTGGCCATGGCACGGTTGATGTGGGTCTTGGCGGTCGACGGGCTGATGACCATGCGGCCGGCGATCTCGTCGTTGGACAGGCCGTGGGCGACCAAGGTGACCGCCTCGCGTTCACGGCCGGTCAGCTCGCCCAGCCCACCGCCGACGCGGGTGGCCGGCGGCTGGGTGACGTACCGGTCGATGAGCTTACGGGTGATCGTGGGCGCGAGCAGGGCGTCTCCGCGGGCGGCGACGCGTACGGCGTGCAGGAAGTCCTCCGGGACGATGTCCTTGACGAGGAAGCCGGCGGCGCCGGCGCGCAGCGCGTCGAGAACGTACTCGTCCATGCCGTAGTTGGTCAGCATGACGACGTGTACGCCGGCCAGGGCCGGATCCGCGGCGATGGCCCGGGTTGCTTCGATGCCGTCCACGACGGGCATCTGGATGTCGATCAGCACGACGTCGGGCAGGTGCTTCCGGACGAGCGCCAATCCCTTTGCGCCGTCGGCCGCTTCGGCCACCACCTCGATGTCGTCTTCGAGGTCGAGCAGCGCGCGGAAGCCGCTGCGGATGAGCGGCTGGTCGTCGACCAGCAGGACCCGGATCACGAGGCTCCGTTCGTGGGGAGTTCGGCCTGGACGGTGAAGCCGCCCGTGCCGCACGGCTTGGTGTGCAGGTGGCCGCCCAGGGCCGTGACGCGTTCGCGCATGCCGAGAAGCCCGAGGCCGCGCGTCGGCGCGGGGCGCGGGGTGGCTGTTCCGTTGTCGTCGACGCGGATGGCGAGGGCGTCCGGCCGGTAGCCGATCAGCACCGAGGCGGTGGTCGCCGCGGCGTGCCGGGTGACGTTGGTGAGCGACTCCTGAACGATCCGGTAAGCGGTGCGGCCCACTGCGACCGGCACGGTGTGCGGGTGTCCTTCTATCGTCAGCGTCGTCTCCAGGCCGGTCATCCGGAACTGTTTCACCAGGTTGGGGATCTGGTCGAGTCCGTGCGGTGGGGTGGTGGTGTCGTCGCGCAGGGCCTCCAGGGTCACGCGCAGCTCCCGGCTCGCCTCCCGGCCGGCTTCCTGGATCGCGAGCAGGGCCTCAGGCACCTGCTCGCCCCGCCGCCGGGCCACGTGGACGGCGACCTCGGACTGCACCTTGATGACCGAGATCTGGTGCGTGAGCGAGTCGTGCAACTCCCGTGCGATGCGCAGCCGTTCCTCGTCGGCCCGGCGCCTGGCGGTCTCCTCGCGGGTGCGCTCGGCTTCGTCCGCCCGCCGTTCGGCCTGCCGCACCGCCTCCCCGGCGGCGAAGGCCGCGATCAGCCAGGCGATCTCCAGGGTGTTCCGAGCGTGCGTCACGGCGTCGCGTACGGGTCCGTCCTGGGAGACCAGGGCGGTGAGGAGGAGCACAGGCGGCAGTCCCACGGATGCGGCCAGTGCGATGGTGCGGTGCCCGGCGCGTACGGCGCTGTAGACAGCCACCAGATAGGAAACGGCGAGCACCTCGAACCCGGCCGTCTGGTAAGCCACCGCGGACAGTCCGGTGACAGCCAGGACCACGAGCGGTGCCCGGCGGCGCGCGGCCAGCGCCAGCCCGCCGACCGCCAGCAGGGCGGAACCGAGCAACTCGCGGCCCCCGGCCGGGTGTGGCCCGGACAGCCCGGTGCCCAGCAGCAGCGCTGTCACGCCCACGGCGATCGACCAGTCGGTGACCCCGGCAGGGACAGCGAACCGCCCTTTGTTCATAGGCGCACCGTAACCGGTCGCGGTGGTGGGCGAGTCCGTCTCATGAAGGAGCGGTGGGCTACCGCGTGTGCGGGTACCCACGTTCCGCCTGCCGCGTCCGCGGTATCCGGATGCCGCGGCGACGGCACCGGGAGGTTCCCACGTCTGCTGGACGACCGGCGGCGAGTCCGGGGCGCATGCTCAAGGCAGACGGAGAAGGAGGAGAGCTGTATGAGTGCTTCAGCTGCGCTGATGGTGGCCGCGGAGGGCGGGATCATCGGCGACGGGCGGACCGGGGCCAACCTGGCCCTCGCGGTGGGGCTGCTCGGCCTGGTGATCGGCTGGCTGGCCCCGGTCCGCGCCGGCGGCCGGATCGGCATCGGCAACACTCGCACCGTCGGCAGGTCGGCCATCGTGGTGGGGATGGTCGGCGTGGTCCTCGCGGTGCTGCACGTGGCCACCTCCAGTGGCGGCCCCGGTACCGGCAACGGGCTCGTCGGCGCCATCGTGGCCGTCCCTCTGGGGCTGGGCGGCGTGTTCCTCGGGTACCGGGCGCTGACCCGCTCTCGCGGCTCCGGCCGGCCGATCGAATGACCGTCTGCGCGTCCGCCGTCCGGCCGCCGGCCGCACCCGTGGCGGCGCCCACTCCAAGGAGCTCACTGAAACGGGGACCGTCAGGTGGAGGCGTGGGGGTGGTTCTGGTCGCACCAGGCTCGGGGTGAGATTCCGTAGGTCTGCTTGAAGATCTTGCTGAAGTGTGAGGCGTTCGCGAAGCCCCACTTGCGTCCTGTGGCCGCGATGGTCCGCAGCCGCCCGTTGGGGCCGGCGAGTTCGCGTCTGCATTCGGCCAGGCGGCGGGTACGGATCCAGTCTCCGAGGCTGATGCCCGAGCGGGACAGCACGGCGTAGAGGTGGCGTACGGAGATGCCGTGGGCGGCGGCTATCCGTGCGGCCGACAGATCGGGCTCGGCCAGGTGCTCCCGGATGTAGTGAGTGACCCGCCGGGTGAGCGTCGCCTCCAACGGCCCTTTGGCCAGGGTGGAGTTGCCGTGCTGAGTCGTCAGCACGGCGCGAAGGAGTTCGACGCTGGGTGCCACGACGGCATCGGCGTCCGCACCTTGGAGCAATTCGCCGGTGACGGCCAGTTGGGAGAAGTAGCTGAAGGCGAGGCGCGCTACGGGGTTGTCGGATCCCAGGGGGACCGCGGTGATGTCTCGCAGCAACCCGTCGGGGAGCGCGAGTGCCGCGCGGGGGAAACGGATGAAGCGGTGGTCGACTCCCTCGTCGTAGAGAAGCGAGTAGGGAGCGATCAACTCGTAGACCGCGCAGTCCCCCGGCCCCAGCAGCGCCTCGCGACCGTTCTGCACCACCACGCTGCTGCCCGCCATCTGAACACCCAGGGTGACGGCCGGCTCCTCGTCCTCCCGTGCCAGGCGCTCCGTCCGGCGGAGGGTGACCGCCGTCGCCCGCGCCCAGCAGATCCTGATCGGCCCGGCGGAACCGAGCCCGATACGTACGGATATGTCCTCAGCCGGCGGACCGTGGTCGATATCGACCGCCACCATGGACTCCCACACCGCGTTCCGGACCACTTCCTCCCGGTCCCGCGGCGCTATGAACGCGGTGTCCAGAACCGGACTCATGAGACGAACCCCCGCCCGCCCCCGTCATGGTCCCGGCCCGGCACCGCCTCGGCCCGCTCGCCCACAAGACCCCCTCGACATGGCCGGTTCCCAACATCAGTCTGGCTCGATTCCCTCTCGCTGTGCAACACCTCCGACGGGCACTCGCCTGATGCGGCGTCGGCTTGAGGCGGTGCACCACTGACACAGTTCCCTGCGCGGATGACAAAGTCCGAAGCCGACCATGCCCCTAAGGTCCATGCACGAGGCCAGAGAAAGGGGCGTCACACACCCTCCGACCTGTGCGGAAGCGCCCTTTGTGGGGTGAACGACCGGCACACCCGGCGAACGGGCCCGGCTACCATGCCCGTCGGATGGGCTGAAATCAGGAATAGGACGCGGTTCTTCGTCGGGTCGGAGCCGCCGCGAACGGCGGCTTATGTGGAACGTGAGCTGCCGCCGAGTGGCACAGCCGCTTGTCCGACATCTTCAAGGGTCTCGATAATTCGCGCCCGGACGGGCGGTAGTTCCTGATAGCGAGGGTGTCAAACATGTCTGTTCGGTTTGAGGTACTTGGACCCCTTAGGGCGTACCAGTACGACCGCCCGGTCGGCCTCGGATCGGTCAAACAACGTCTTCTGCTTGCCACCCTGCTCGCCAAGGCAGACGAACTGGTCACCTCGGAACAACTGATCGACGTGCTGTGGAGGCACGAGCCTCCGGCGTCAGCCGCGTCAAACCTGCGGTCCTACGCCCGTGGGTTGCGGACGGTGCTGCGCAGCGACTCCTGGGACGGTCTGCCTCCCGCTCGCGGCGGCTACATCTTGCGTCTGCTGCCGGGCCAACTCGATCTGGAAGTATTCGACAGGGCCACCACTCGGGCCAAAGCAGCGGCCGCCGCCGGTGACTCGGTCGTCGCCAAGGCCGAATGGACTCGTGCACTCAGCTTGCGGCGCGGAAGCCCTCTGTCCGGCTTGCCTCACCATTCACCGTTGGCCGAGTGGGTCGCTCGTATCGAGGAAAGATATCTCGCCGCCGAGGAGGACTACGGCGAACTACTCCTCGGCACCGAAAACTGGATGGACGCGGTTCAGCGAATGCGTCAGCTGCTCGACCGAGCTCCCCTCAGAGAACGAGCCTGGTGCCAGTTGCTCACAGGACTCTACGAGATGGGCAACACGACCGAGGCTCTGGCTGCTTTCCGCCAGGCCCGCAAGATATTCGCGACGGAGACCGGACTCGAACCCGGTCCCCAGCTGACGCAGTTGCACGACAACATCCTGAACCGACGCCCGCTCGCCGCGAGACGGGAGAAGAGCCGACCCACCGAGCGTCGGCAGAAGCATCCTCATACGCTTGTGATACCCCGTCAGCTCCCGCCGCTCACACATGCTTTCGTCGGGCGCAGGGAGGAGATCGCGCAGCTCGACGCGAGGCTCGCCCCTTCGCCACAAGGCGCCGAACTGACAGCGATCACCGTGGTGTGCGGAATGGCCGGCGTCGGCAAGACGACCTTGGCTGTGCGGTGGGCGCACCAGACGTCCAATTCCTTCCCCGACGGCCAGCTCTATGTGAATCTGCGCGGCTACGACAAGGACTCCAAGCTGGCGCCCTTCGATGTTCTCAGAGATTTTCTGGACGCACTCGGTGTGGCACAGACCAGGATCCCCGCCACGCTGGAGGGGCGCACCGCTCTGTTCCGGAGTCTGCTGGCGACCCGACGGATTCTGCTGCTCCTTGACAACGCCGGTGACGCCGAGCAGGTTCGGCCCCTTCTACCCGGCGCCGGACGCATCACCGTGGTGGTGACCAGTCGCGACCAGTTGCACGGTTTGATCGTTTCGGAAGGCGCCCATGCCCTTCCTTTAGCGGCCCTGTCCCGGGACGAGTCCCGGGAAATGCTGCGACTCCGACTCGGCGAGAAGCGAACCTCCGGTGATCGGGAATCGCTGGACGCCATCGCCACGACGACCGGCGGACTTCCCCTGGCACTGTCCGTGGTGGCCGCGCGTCTGGCCAGTGACCCCGATGTCTCGCTGGAGAGCGTTGCCGCGAACCTTCGACGGAGCCAGAACCGCCTCGACGCCTTGGCCGTCGGTGACGTGCGGGGCTCCTTCTGGTGGTCCTACCGAAGCCTGTCGCTCGATGCCGCCCGTGTTTTCCGGCTGCTTGGGCTGCACCCGGGTCCGGAGATCGGTGAGGAGGCCGTCTCTGCTCTCGTCGGCAGTCCCATTCATGTGGTCAGGCAGAATATGCGCGAGCTGACAAGGCTTCACCTGCTGGACGAGATCCGTCCGGGCCGGTACACCGCCCATGACTTGCTGTGGGGCTACGCGGTCGAACTGCTGCGGTCCTCCGAAGCACACGACAGCCAACGAGCCGCTCGCGACCGGATGTACGACTTCTACCTTCACCGCTCCCACTCGGCCGCCGTGTGCCTGCAACCTCAGTGGCTGACTTTCACCCCTCATCCGCCGGTGAGCCCCGGCTCCTACGCGCCACCGAGTGACCAGGCCGAGGCGCTGGCCTGGTTCGGAACAGAGTTGGATGTACTCACCCGGCTGGTCCGCCAGGGGACGGAGGGCGGTTACGGAATGCACGCCTGGCAGTTGGCCTGGGCACTCACCGCCTTTCTTGCCCCCAAGGGTCTGTGGCAGCTCCAATTCACCGTCCAGCGTCTGGCGCTCTCCGCCGCTGAGCAGAGCGAGTCCATGACCGGGCAGGCGACGGCCCACCGGCTGCTGGGCCGGGCGATGACCCGCCTGGGCATGTTCGCGGAGGCCGAGGACCATCTCAAACATGCCCAACTCAGATATGAGCAGGCTCGTGATATGCGAGGAACAGCACAGGCCTTGCACAACAGAACCGAAGTATCCTTCGTCACCGGAGACCGGCAGGCGGCTCTCGTCCACGCGAGGAAAGCGCTGCGGCTCCATCGGCTCGCGGGTCACGCCCCTGGTGAGGCACGGACACTCAACGCGATCGGCTGGGTCTCGGCCGTGATCGGCAACTACGCGCAGGCCGTGGACAGTTGTGAGAAGGCTCTGAAGATCCAAAGGCAGATCAACGATGTCAACGGCCAGGCCGCCACGCTCGACACCCTGGGTTACGCCTTTCATGGCCTGGGCCGCTGGGATGAGGCGGTTCACAGTTATCGGCAGTCGGTGGCTCTTTTCCGTGATTCCGCGGACCGCTATCACGAGGCGGAGACTCGCGTCCGCCTTGGGGAGACCCTCGAAGAGATGGGGGAGGTCCTCGCCGCGGTGGCGGAGTGGCTGGTCGCCGCTGAGATCTTCGACGAGTTGCAGGACCCCGCCGCCGACGACGTACGACGTCATCTCGCCCGGGTCGACGGCGCCTCCTCGGAGCCGGGTCAGCACTTCGGTGTTCTCCGCTGACGGCCGGTAGATCACCGTCTTCCCACCCACGGTCCCGTGCGGGTGACAGGTCCACCGGCCGCGCGTTGTCAGGCGGCAACGACCCCGGTAACACCCTTGGACCGCAGGAGCGCCGCGATTCCCGCGGCGCTGCCGGCCTCCTTGAGTGCGATGTCGTCGAGTTCAACTGCGTACATCTTCTCTAGCGTGAGACTCAGTTCGACGGTGGCCAGAGAGTCGAATCCGAGACCCTCGAAGCCGGTCTCCGTGGTGGAGTCGGCCGGGACCTCGAAATGCTCGATGAGGTGGTCGAGGATCTCGTGCTCCAGCGATGTGGCGCTCGTGCTCATGGCGATGTGCTCCTTACGGTGATCGAGGTGGGTGTTCGGGAAGCTCACAGCGGCGTGATGTCGGGCCAGGTAAGGGCCACGGAGCCCCAGGTCAGTCCGCCGCCGAAGGCGGTCATGAGGATGCGGTCGCCGGGGGCGAGCCGGCCATGCCGGGCGGCGTGGGCGAGGGCGAGGGGGATGGATGCCGCAGACGTGTTGCCGACCCGGTCGATGTTGACGACGGTGCGTTCGACGGGAATGTCCAGCTGTCCGGCCAGCGCCGTGAGGATGCGGGCGTTGGCCTGGTGTCCGACAAGGTGGTCGACCTCGTCGGCCGCCCAGCCGACCCGGTGGAGAAGGGTGGTGGCGGATTCGCCCATGCGGACGACGGCCTGCCGGAAGACCGCTGGTCCTTCCATGGTGAAGTAACGGTCGGCCTCGGGCATGTCTGCGGTGATGGGGTACCGGGAGCCACCGGCGGGGATGCGGATGAGGTCCTTGTGCGCACCGTCGGAACCGAGGTGGGCACCCAGCAGGGCACCGGGTCGGTCGGTGTCCTCCCGGGCAGCGAGGACGACAGCGCCGGCACCATCGCCGAAGATGACGCCGGTGGTGCGGTCGTCGGGGTTGAGGATGGTCGAGTAGGTCTCGGCACCGATGACCAGCACCGTGCGCGCCTGTTGGGCGACGATCTGAGACTGGCCGATGGCCAGGGCGTAGAGGAAGCCGGAACACACGGCCGCGATGTCGTAGGCGGGTACCGGTCCGAGTCCGAGGCGTGAGGCGACGTCGGGGGCGGTGGCGGGGCACGGGTGATCTGGCGTGGTCGTCGCCAGCACCACGACATCAATGTCGCCGGGGGCTGTACCGGCGGACTTCAGCGCGCGCAGGCCGGCCTCGGTGGCGAGATCGCCCGTGGCTGTGCCGGGCTCGGCCCAGTGCCGGGTACGGATACCGGTGCGGGAAGTGATCCACTCGTCGCTGGTGTCGAGCCGGGCGGCGAGCTCCTCGTTGGTGACCAGGCGTGGAGGGAGATGGGTGCCCAGTCCGATCACTGCGGCGTGCATGCTGTGCTCCTCTCACGCGTGGCCATGGTGAGGAACGCGTCGTTGTCCTGGGCCGAGCCGACCGATACCCGTACGCCCTCGTGGGCATAGGTCCGCACGGCGATTCCCGCGGAGGTGCACAGGTCACCGAACGCGGCCGACGCGTCGCCGAGGGGCAGCCACAGGAAATTTCCCTGACTGTCAGGTACGTCGAATCCCGCGGCCAGCAGGGTGTCTCGCATCCGGGTGCGTTCCGCGACTGTCGCGTCGACGTGCCGCAGGAGTTCGTCCTCCAGCCGGAGTGCGGCGAGCGCCGCCTGCTGGGCGACGGTGCTCACGGAGTAGGCGAGGAGTACCTTGCGCAGCTGCCCGACGCTGTGCGGGGCGCCAAGGAGGTAGCCGATGCGAAGACCGGCAAGTCCGTAGGCTTTGGAGAAGGTGCGGGTCACCACAAGGTTGGGGTGGGTGTCGAGCAGAGCGATGCCGCTGCACGCGGCCTCGTCACGGACGTATTCGAAGTACGCCTCGTCGATGACCACCAGGCAGGTCGCCGGTACTCGGGCCAGGAACTCCTTGAGTTCCGGCAGGCCGAGGACAGTGCCGGTGGGGTTGTTGGGGTTGCAGACCAGGACGAGCCGGGTGGCCTCGGTGATTCGATCGGCCAGGGCGGGCAGGTCGTTGTGGCCTCTGATCAGCGGAACCGGTACCGACCGGACTCCGGCGACTTCGGCGAGGACGGGATAGAGCTCGAAGGAGCGCCAGGGATGGACGACTTCGGCACCGGGCTCCGCGACGGCCTGAATGAGAGCTTGCAGCAGGGAGACGGATCCGGCACCGACGAGTACCCGATCGGCATCGACGCCATGCCGACGGGCGATCTCCCGGGTGAGTTCGGCACACTCGGGGTCGGGATAGCGGTTGACCGTGGCGCCCGCCGCGGCGATCGCAGCGACCAGACCGGGCAGGGGATCGCGCGGGGATTCGTTGGCCGACAGGGGACGAGCGGGTATCGCGGCGTAGACGCCCTCGGTGGGCCGGTAGCCGGGTATCGAATCGAGGACGGCGCGGAGTCTGGGGCCGGGCGCGGTATTCCTAGGCATGCCGCTCCTGGTCTCGTGCGGCGGACCGCAGAGCAGCCGCCACGTCCACGATCAGGTCCTCCTGCCCGGCCACCGCCTGACGGCGGCCCAGCTCGAAGAAGACGTCGCGTGGGTCGACGCCCTCCCGTCCGGAGATCTCCAGCACTCGGGTCTTGAACCCGGAGAACACCCCCGACAGACCGCTGACGACACCCACGGAGTCGATGCTCGGAGGAGCCTTCATCAGCTCGCGCCCGGCGAAGTCGGTGGCGTCCAGCAGCCGGTACAGGTCGATGCCGGTGGTGTGTCCCAGCCTCTCCAGGACCGGCACCACCACCTCAAGTTGCGTATTGCCGGCGCCCGCGCCGAACCCGCGCGCACAAGCGTCGATGATCTCCGCGCCCGCTTCCACGGCCGCCACCGAATTCGCCACCGCCATACCGAGGTTGTTGTGCCCGTGGAACATCACCGGCACATCGACCGCCGCCCGGATCGCGGCGACGCGCGCGGTGACGTCGGCGGGAAGGAAGTGGCCGGAGGAATCCAGGATCCCCACCCCACGCGCCCCGAACTCCACCAGTCGCGCGCACTGCTCGGCCAGTTTCTCGGGACCGGCCATGTGGCTCATCAGGAGCACACCGTGGGCCTCGACACCCCGCTCGCTGAGGTGACCCAGGTGCCGTTCGGCGAGATCGGCCTCGGTGCAGTGGGTGCCGATCCGCACCACGTCGACACCGTGGGCGATCGCCTTGTCCAAGTCCTGGGCGCGCCCCCAGCCGGGCAGCATGAACACACCCATCCGACTGTGTGTCAGGGCCTCCCTGACCACCGACAGCATCTCGTCGTCACTGAGCCGTGCCCGTCCCACTTGGAGTGACGAGGCGCCCAGACCGTTGCCATGTCCCACCTCGACCACGGGTATCCCCGCCGCGTCCGCCGCGGCCGCGTAGGCACGCAGTTGCGCCGCCTCAAGTTGATGGCGGACGGCGTGGTGGCCGTCCCGCAGCGTCGGATCGTGAATCAGCACATGGCTCATGACGTCTCCGCGTACGCGCTGGACAACTGGACGGCCGCGTACCGTTCGGCGACATCCAGTGCGGCGGAGTTGATGATGTCGAGGTTGCCCGCGTAACGCGGGATCCGGTCGCCGGAGGCGTCGACCTCGACAGCGATGAGTGCCTTGCCGTCTTTGACGGTGCAGGCGGTCACGGTGTAGCCGCCTACGAAGGCGCGCATCTCCCGCGCCGTCGAATCCACCGCGGCGCGGACCGATTCCGGCGACAACTCCTTCCCCAGCAGGGAAATGGCGACCCGAAAAGTCACGGGAGGCCGAGCCGGGCTCAGGTTGACCATCACCTTGACGTCCTGGATCCCGCTGAACTCCCGGACCGCGTCCTGGGTGGTCTCGATGTACTCGTCGAGGTTCAGCCGGGTGGAGCGGCCGATGCTCGGGCTGGCGGCGGTGGTCACCACCTCCGCGTACTCGATCGAGTGGTGGCGCGCGAGGGCGTGCAGCACCGGAATCGCGGCCTGTCCGCCGCAGCTGACCATGTTCACGTTCCGGTGGGACAGCGCGTCCAGCCCGTTGACGGTCGGAATCACCATTCGCCCGACCTGACTCGGAGTCAGGTCGACCAGCAGAGCGCTGAACGGGCTCAGCAGCTTCGCGTGCTCGGGGTGCGCCAGCGCATTGGTGGCGTCGAACACCACGTCGAACGGTGTGTCGTTCTCGATCAGGGAGCGGATGCCGTTCGCCGCGACCGGCAGGCCCTCCCTGGCCAGGCGCCTCAGGCCCGGGGTGCTCTCGTCACGGCCCACGACCAACCCCAGGCCGAGTCGGTCCGAGCGTGAGATCTTGGTCGCGAGATCAACGCCGATCAGTCCGGCACCGATCACCGCGGCGGACAGCCGTCCTCTCTGGTTCATGCCCCTGCCGCCTTCTCTCCGGCGCGACCGCCGGCCGATTCCCCTACAGTGAGCGACACCGAGCCCAGGGACGCGAAGGACGCCTCGACCGCGAGGCCGGGCACCAGGTCGACAGCCTCGGCCCAGGAACCCGCGAGCACCAGGTCGCCTGCCCCGATCCCCTCGCCGAAGGTGTCGAGGATCCGCGCCAGGAAGGCCACGGATTCGGCCGGATGTCCCATCACCGCCGAGCCGTACGCCGTCTGCGTCCGCTCCCCCGTTTGGAAGATCAGGTGCTCGGCTGCCAAATCGACCCTGCCGGCGGGGCCGAAAGGCACCTCGGGACCGACCACGACCATCGCGGAGGACGTGTTGTCGGCAACCGTGTCCACCAGCTTGATCCGCCAGTCGGCGATCCGGCTGTCCAGCACCTCAAGCACCGGATGGACCGCGATGGTCGCGTCCAGGACGTCGGCCGCGGTCACCGAACCGCCCCTCAGATCTTCCCCTACCCGGAACGCGATCTCCGCCTCGACCTTGGGGGCGATGAACCGCGCCGCGTCCAGACACGCCCCGTCCGGAAGCAGCATCCGGTCTGTCAGATGACCGAAGTCCGGGTGATCGATCGCGAACGCCTTCTGCATCACCTCACTCGTGACACCGATCTTGTACCCGACCAGCTCCGCGCCGTCGGCGACTTCCATGGCGCGCAGTTCACGCTGCACCTCGTAAGCGTCCGCGAGGGTCAGTTCCGGGTGGCGTGCCGAGAGCGGCTCCACCGGCTTGCGCTCCTGGGTGGAGGCCCACAACTGTGCCGCGAGTTCCTGGTACATGAAACGTGTGGCCGACACCGTCATCAGCTCGGCTCCTTTCGTCGGGTCGGCCAACTACTTGGCCGCGATGAACAGACGGCTGCCGGGCATGGGCTGCGGCACACACGTCACCGACGAGAACCCCGCGGCGTCGAACTTCCGCAGCCACTCGTGCTCCGCGGGCAGTCGGATGTCCATGAAGTTGGCGTGAAGGTACGTGAACAGCGCGCTGAACTTCCGCTCCCTGCCCGGTGCGTAGGAGACCGCGTCCACGACGGCCATGAAGCCGTCGGGCGCCAGCCCTTCGCGGCAGCCGGCCAGTACCTTGCGGAACACCGTGTCGTCCTCGACGACATCGTGCATGACAAAGCACGCCTGGACGGCGTCGGCCCCGTCCACCGGGGAGATGTCGTCCATGAGCGACTCGATGGGGCGCTCGGTGACCTCCAGCCGGTCCTCCACACCCGCCCGCACAGCGGCCTCCTTGGCCGCGGCGCAGGCCGCTCCGCTGATGTCGAGGGCGACACCGGTGCGAGCAGGATCCTCCAGCAGGAGTTTGATCAGCAGGCGCCCCGCCCCGGCGCCGAGGTCGGTGATTCGACGCGCGCCTGAGGCCCGGACATGCTCGTACACCCCCTGATAGAAGCCCCGTTCACCCACCCAGCGGGAGCTGACCGCGACCCTTCGGCCGTCACGGGAATGCACCCGTCCGGCTCCGTCCCGGTCCGCCAGGAACGACCGGGCGTGCTCGATGAACGGATAGTTCGCACCGACCGACCAGGACACATACCCTGCCTCGTACCGTCGGTCCGCGTAGTCGTCCGCAGGCCGGTAGTGCCCCGCGGCGCCCGTCTCCACGACCAGGCCGGCCGCCACCAGTGCGGTCAGATACTGCTTGAGGCCGGGCGTCGGCAGGTCGGTGTGCCGGGCGAGTTCATCGATGCCGAACACGTCACCGGCGTCGAGCGTCTGGTCCACGCCCAGCTCGGCGCCGATCTGGAGCAGAGCCGCGGTAGCCGCGATGTCGGCGGCTTTGTCCAACGGGGACTCCGGTGGGGAACTGAGTGGAGACGGCCGACTCATGTCTTCTCCTCCTACGGGGGTGTCGGCGACGCCGACGAGCGACTTGCGGTGCGAATCCGGCAGCGGGCGGACGTCCTTCTCCCGCGTTCCGTCAACTGGCTGCCCAGGCAGGCTGAAATGTTCTGTACGGTCCGCGGCGCCCGCACCGTCGGTCGGTCCGCAATTGCAGGCGCCTACTCATTCGCCGTTCATTGTTCTCTGTGTTTCGTTGACGGTACATCCGGTCCCCGTCGGGCGGTGCATGACGCAGATACAATTCCCGTACAACACGAAAGACAGGCACTGCTCACGGTCTTGGGCCGCCCGCGTTCCCCGTCACGTTCAGAAGGGCTCCGACGCTGCCCACGACCTCCCGTTCATGGGAGTGCAGGAAGAAGTGGTCCCCGGGGAAGAGACGCAGGCGGAACTCTCCTGAAGTCAGGTCGCGCCAATGGCGCGTGGAGTCCCCCATGGAAAGGCGGTCCGAGGATCCCCCGAAAGCCGTCACAGGGCATTCGAGCTCGAAATGCCTGTCCCATTCGTAAGTGTCATAGAGCCAAATATCGTACTTCATCATGGGGTAGACCAACGCCTGTACTTCTGTGCTGCCGCGTATGATCTCCGGAAGTCGCAGGGAATCGTTCCAGGCAGCGAAGAACTCCTTTTGGCCGAGACCGTGCAGGGGCGTCGCCTTCTCACCCTTGTGCGGAGCCACA
Source organism: Streptomyces sp. NBC_01716 (assembly GCF_036248275.1). NCBI lineage: Bacteria > Bacillati > Actinomycetota > Actinomycetes > Kitasatosporales > Streptomycetaceae > Streptomyces > Streptomyces sp. NBC_01716. Next base: position 1,861,021 of record NZ_CP109181.1, read on the forward strand.
CACCCCGATACCACGAGGTGGTCGATCGGGACACCGTGAAGCATGAGCTCCACGGCGGTCTCGTAGGCCAGCAGAGCGCCGAGGCTGTGCCCGAAGAGGACGGTCGGCACGCGAGGCAGAGCGGCGATCTCTCCGGCGATGAGTGCCGCCACGTCCAGCAACCCCTCCGAGGGCACCGCACCTTGTTGTCCGGTGACCCTGCCCGGCGGGTCCGCGCCGAGCAGTTCCACCGCGGGCGGCAGTCTCGCTCCCCAGTTCCGGTAGACCGTGGCGGCGGCGCCGGCGTACGGCAGACACACCAGCCGTACGCCGGCCCCGGCCTCACCACTCAATCGGGTCAGCCGGGAGGACACCCGGGTCATCTGGGCACGGGGCGCCATACGCCCCGATCCGACCGAGGGCAGCCGACTGCCGTACGCCCGGTCAACGCAGGCTCTTCGGTGTTATGTCGGTCCACACCTTCTCGATGTGGTCCAGGCACTCGGACTTCTCCCCGGAGAAGCCGACGGTGTGCCAGCCCTCCGGCGCCTCGCGGTGATCCAGCCAAATCGAGTACTGCTCCTCGTCGTTGACGACGACCTTGTAGCGATCCGTGCTCTCGGACATGTTCTCCCTCTCCCGCATCGTGTTTCGTATCCTGCATCTCGGGTCAAACTGGTCCATCTGCTCCGGGGGCCGGGCAGGGTTCAGCCGCGCCGGTCGAGCCAGTGCCTCAGCAACTCACCCAGGGTTTCGCTGTGTTCGACCGCCATCAGTTCGCCATGAGTGGACGGCATGGACATGACGGTCAGTTCTCCGGTGACGTAGGGCTCCCAGTCCTGTTCCGGTGCCCTCCCGACGGGGACGGGGTCCAGCGCGGCCCGGATCAACAGCGCGTCACCGTGGAAGGTCTCAGGACGATGCAGGCTGAGCAGCTGAAGATTGTTGGTCACGACCCCCCGGACAACGGCCTCGGCCTGCTTCTGGTCGGCCGCGTCGTCCACCGGGCTGATCAGCCGGCCCACGGTGAAGTCGGGGCCGGCCGCCTCCGCCATCACGCGCTCCACTTCCGCGAAGTCCCCCACCGCGGCGGAGGCTTCGTCATCGAGCACCGGGTAGCTGTCCAGCATGATCAGGGCCCCGACCTCCTCGCCCCGCCGCTGCGCCTCCACCGCCATGGCGTGTGCCACCACGCCGCCCATCGACCATCCCAGCAGGTGAAGCGGTCCCTGCGGCTGCACCTCGCGCGCCCGGTCCACGTAGTCGGCGGCCATCTCCGTCAACGTGCCGGGAAGCATGGCATCCGTCGAGACGTCGAGCCCTCGGGCCTGGAACGCGTGAACCGGCCGGCCGGATCCCAGCATGCGTGGCACACCCGAGTAGCACCATCCGAAGCCGCCTGCCGGGTGGACACAGAACAGTGGTGGCTCATCTCCGCCGGTCCGCAACGGAAGCATCGTTGACGCGGCCCGCGCGCCTGCCCCCTCCTCAAAGGTGGTGGCGAGGAGGGCGGGGGTGGGGAGGTTGAACAGGTCGGCGACCGTCACGGGCCTGTGGAGTTTCTCACCGACCTGGGTCACCAGGCGGACGGCCAGCAGGGAGTGGCCGCCCAGATCGAAGAAGCTGTCGTCCGCTCCCACCTCGCTCACACCCAGGACCTGCGCGAACACGTCCGCGATCACCTGCTCGTCCGGAGTCCTGGGCGCCCGCCCACGCGCCGTCCCCGACACCACCGGCTCCGGCAACCGCGCCCGGTCCAGCTTCCCACTCGACATCATCGGCAGCGCGTCCAGCACCATGAACGACACCGGAACCATGTACGCGGGCAACTCCGCCACCACACCCCGCCGCACCTCAGCCACATCCACCACCGACCCGGCCACCGGCTCGACATACGCGACCAACTGCCGGTCCCCCGCACGCTCGAACACCGACACCGCCGCCCGGCCCACACCCTCCTGCCGCAACACCGCAGCCTCCACATCCCCCAACTCGATCCGATACCCGCGCACCTTCACCTGACCATCGATACGCCCGAAGAACTCCAGCGCACCATCAGCACGCCAGCGCACCGAATCCCCCGTCCGGTACATCCGCCCACCCGGCACCCCACCGAACGGATCCGGAACAAACCTCTCCGCCGTCAGCCCCGGCCGACCCGCATAACCACGCCCCACACCAGGACCCGCCACACACAACTCACCCCGCACCCCCGGCGGAACCAGACCACCCCACTCATCCACCACACACACCCGCACATTCACCAGCGGACGACCAATACTCACCCCACCCCCACCCACCACACGAGCAAACGTACTGTAGACCGCACACTCGGTCGGTCCGTAAAAGTTGTGAACCGCTACGTCCTTCGTCTCCAGCAGCTGATCCCACAGCGGCTGGTCCATGGCCTCACCGCCGACGGACAGCACCGCCGGACGCGGATGCCCCTCGTCGAACATGCCGACACCCGCCAGCTGCCGCACCACCGACGGCGTGACGTCCATGAACCCGATGCGGTGATCGGCGACGTACCGGGCCAGCGCCTCCATGTCCAGACGCGTCACACTGTCCACAATGTGCAGCTCATTCCCCTCGAACATCCACAGAAGAGCCTCCCAGTGGCTGTCGAAGGACAGAGGCGCGGTCAGCGCCGCGGGCATCCCCTCGCCCCGGACCTCCCGGAACGCCTTGTCATGACCGTGATGAAGGCTACAAGCCGCCCGATGGGAGATGACGACTCCCTTGGGCCGGCCCGTCGAACCCGACGTAAAGATCATGTACGCGGCATGCTCCGGCAGCAACGGCGACAACCGGTCCACATCCGACAGATCACCCCCGCCGAACCCCGCCAGCAGACCACCACCGGCACCCTCCTCCGCCACCCCCGCCAAATCCACCCACTCCGTACCCTCCGGCCACGACACCCACGAACGCGAATCCCCCAGCACCACCACCGGACCCGCATCATCCAAAACCGCCCCCACCCGCGCCACCGGCAGATCATCACCCACCGGCACATACACCCCACCAGCCTTCAACACCGCCAGCACAGCAACAACCATCTCCACCGACCGCGACACACCCAACGCCACCCTCGACTCCGGCCCCACCCCCCGACTCACCAACAACCGCGCCAGCCGATTCGCCACAACATTCAACTCCGCAAACGACAACGACACCCCACCAGCCACCACCGCCACCCCCGACGGCGACCTCACCACCTGCGCCTCAAACAACTCCGACACCACCCCTACCGAACCCCCCTCCGCCAGACCCCCAACACCCTCCAGCCACCCCCGCTCCTCACCCGACAACAACTCCACATCACCCAACAACACACCCGGATCAACCGCCACACACTCCAAGAACCGCACAAACCGATCCGCCAACCCCCGCACCGACACCTCATCAAACAAATCCAACCGGAACGCCAAACCACCGTGCAGTACATCCCCCGCGTCAACCAGCGTCAGATCCAGATCGGCAGGTATGTAACCGGCACCGGGCTCCATCCGGGTGGCGGTGATCCCGGCGAAGCTCGACTCCGTCAAAGGCTCGGCGACAGTCTCCGGGAAGTAGGTGAACATGGCTTGGTAGAGGGGGTTGCGGCTGGGATCACGGGCCGGCTGCACTCGCTCCACCACGGAACTGAACGGCACGTCCTGATGAGCCATACCCTCCAGCACGGAACCACGGACCCGCCCAAGGAAGTCCACGAACCGCATCCCCGGCTCCCACTGACCCCGCAACACCACCGTATTCACAAAGTATCCGATCAACGGCGCCACCTCAGGACGACTCCGCCCCGCCATCGGACACCCCACCGTCACATCACGCTGACCACACACCCGGCCCAGAAACGCCTGATACACAGCAAGCAGCGTCATGAACATCGTCGCGTCAGCACCCCGGGCAAGCCGACGCAACCCCTCAACCACACCCACAGGAACAACAAACCCGACATGACCCGCCCGACCCGACTGCACCGCCGGCCGCACCCGGTCAACCGGCAGATCCAACACCGGAACACCCGCCAACCGACCACCCCAATAATCCAGCTGCGCATCCAGCACACCACGCTCCCGCAACCCATACTGCCAACGCGCCACATCCAAAAACTGCAACCCCAACTCAGGCAGCCCCGCAACCCCACCACCCACCGCAGCCCCATACAGAACCGTCAGCTCACGCCAGAAAATCTCATCCGACCACGCATCCGTAAACGCATGATGCGTCACCACCAACAACACATGCTCATCCACACCCAACCGGAACAACACCACCCGCAACGGCACATGCCCATCCAGATCAAACGGCTCACCCGCCCGCTCAGCCACCAACTCCTCAAGCAACCCCTCCCCACCAGCCCCACCAGGAACCGACACCACCTCAACCCCCACCGGACCCGCCGGCATCACCTCCTGCACCACCGACCCCCCACGCTCCACAAAACGAGTCCGCAACACCTCATGCCGACCCACCACACCCGCCAACGCACCCTCCAACGCCCCCACATCAAGCCGCCCCACAAGCCGGAACGCCGACGGCACGTTGTACGACCCCACCCCCGGCCCCAACCGCCACAAAAACCACAACGCCTCCTGCGCAGGCGACAACACCCCCTCACCCGCACCCAACCCCACCAACACATCCCCAGAAACCCCACCCATCAGCCTGCGCTGGAGCAGCTGGCGCTTGGCAACGCTGAGGCTGCGCCACTGCTCGTCGGTGACGCGGGGAATCGGGCTGCGCTCCGACGTGACGTCAAATGCCGTGGGAAGGAATCCCTCGTTGCTCACTGCTCCTCCTCAAGAAGTCGCACAGCGTCACTGTCGGACAGCTGATCCAATTCGGCCAACAATTGCCCTATGTCCTCGGAATCCGCCTGCAGTTGGCGGACATGGGCCGCGAGGACCGCGAGGCCTGGGCAAGCCAGTACGTCTTGTACGGCGATTCCGACACCGAGGTCGGCATTGAGGCGGGTGGTCACCCGGATGGCATGCAGGGAATGCCCACCGAGATCGAAGAAATTGTCCGTGGTGGAGACGCGTTCGGTTCCCAGGGTTTCGGACCAGATCCGGGCGATCGCCTTCTCGACATCGTCGGCCGGCGGTACGTACTCGTCCGGCCGGGTCCCGATGTCCGGCTCTGGCAGCCCGCTTCGGTTGATCTTCCCGTTGGGGAGTAGGGGCAGTGTGTCCAGGACCACCACCTGTACGGGCACCATGTGTTCGGGCAGCCGTTCGGCCAGGAAGGCCCGCAGTTCGCCCCCGCTTCCAGGTTCCAGGCCCGGCCCCTCGGCGTAACCCACCAGACGCAGTGCACCACCCGTCCCGGGCGAAGCCACCACCACGGCCGCCTCGACCTCCGGATGCGAGTGCAACACCACCTCGATCTCGCCCGGTTCCACCCGGAAACCCCTGATCTTGACCTGCTGATCGACACGCCCCACGAACTCCAGCGTCCCGTCCGGCAGCCACCGCGCCAGATCACCCGTCCGGTACAACCGCGCACCCGGAACCCCGGAGAAACAGTCCGGCACGAACTTCTCCGCCGTCAGCCCCGGACGCGCCCAATAGCCCACCGCCACACCAGGACCACCCAGCCACAGCTCACCCGGCACACCCACCGGCGCCAGCCACCCGAACCGGTCCACCACCCACGCCTGCGTATTCGCGATCGGCGGACCAATACGACCCGGTGTGACCGATCCCGCCACCAGCGGCATACACGTCGAGGTCGTGGTGACCTCGGTGGGACCGTAACAATTGTAGAAACGCGCCCCGCCGGCCCCGATAGCACGCTCCACCATCACCGGATTGAGCGCCTCACCACCCACATGCACCCGCTCCAAGGTGGCAAAAGCGTCAGGGACCGCCGATACCGTCGCGTTGAACAGTGCCGACACGGCTCCAAGGACGGTCACGCCCTCCGAGCGGATCAGATCGCGCAGGCTCTCCGGAGCCGTCACCACTTCCGGTGGAATGATCACCACCCGGCCACCGTTCAGCAGCGGTCCCCACACCTCGAACGTCAGAGGATCGAACGACGCCGAAGCAAGCTGCGCCATCACTGACGACTCGGACAGCGGAAGATAATCGGCCTCACATACCAGGCGCACCACCCCCGCGTGCGGCACCACCGCGCCTTTCGGCCGGCCCGTCGAACCCGACGTATACATCAGACACGCCGGCCTGAGACCAGAACCACCGCCAACACCCCCACCGACACCGCCGGATGTGAGAGGGACAGGCCGCACCTGACTGATGTCGATGGTGGTCCGGCCGTCCAGCGGCAGACGGTCGAACAGATACTCATGCCCCACCACCACCCGCGCCCCGGAATCCTCCAGCATGAACGCCAGCCGCTCCCGCGGATACTCCGGATCCAGCGCCACATACGCCGCCCCCGCCCGCAACACACCCAACATCCCCACCACAAGATCCGCCGAACGCTCCACACACAACCCCACCACCCCACCACGCCCCACACCCACAGCCCGCAACGCCGCAGCCACCCCATCAGCCCGCGCCACCAACTCCCCATACGACACAGACACACCACGATCCCGCACCGCCACCGCACCCGGCCGCTCCAACGCCCGCGCCACCACCCCCTCATCCACCGAATCCCACACCAGATCCGCGGCCGTCGAATTCCACGAGGAAAACGCCCGCCGCTCCTCATCGGAAAGGACATCAATGGTGTCCACCCGACGATAAGGATCCTCAGCCAGGGCCCGCAGCAACCGCAGATAGCAGTCCCGGTAGCCACGCACCTGCTCGCCGGTGAACTCGGCCGTGTGGTAATCGATGACGTGAACGAGCCCGTCGGCCCCTGGTTCACGCATGAACCCGCACGCGAAAGGCCAGTTGGTCGGCTCGGACCGCGCGGTCATGTAGGAGCCGTCCGCCGCGCTCACGATCCCGACCTCGCCCGCCTCCAGCGCCTCGGCCAGTACATGGAAGTGGTTGTAGATGAAGTGCGTCTCGTACAGCTGGGCTCCGCCGGCCAGCGCCCTGATCTCGGTGTGCGGGAACCGTCGGTGCGGAAGGATCTCCGTGTCCCGGGCGAAAACCGCGCGGATGACATCCGCCATCGTGCCTTCCACCGGGACAGAGAAAGGAACCGAATTCAGGAAAAGACCCCGCGTGTCGGTCCCTCCCTCACCCTCCAACCGGCCATTGACCAAGAGCCCGGTAGTCGGACTACGGTGCCCGGTCAACTTGGACATCACCGCCAGATGAGCGCCAAGCAGCACAGACTTCAACGGCAGACCAAGCCGACGGGTGACGTCCACCAGCCCTTCGTACACAGCAGGATCCAGCCGAGTCTCAAGCGAGCCGAAGCCACTCCCCTCCTCCGGCGAGACCCGTTCCCCGTCTCCGACATCGCCGACCGGAACCGGGGCGCCTCCGCGCTCCGCCGGCGGCAACCGGGGAAGCCGGAGCGCCTCCCAGTCGCATATCGCTTCCTCCCAGAACGCCCGTGAAGCAGCGCTACGGGCATCCGCCCGCTCCAACGCCACGAACTCCCGGAACCGGGAAACCGGAGCGGACTCCCGCGCGGCCTCCGGATCCTCCAGCAGCAGCGCATAGCGACCGATAATCTCACCGATCGTGGAATTCAGGCTCCAGCCGTCCAGAATCGCGTGATGCTCGACAAGCGTCCACTGGAACTCCCCGTCATCCACTACATGAATGAAGAACCTCAGCAGGCCGGGAACATTCACATCGAAGGGTATTCCGCGCTCCCTTCTCACGCACTCGGCGACCAACGCCGACCGTTCCGCCTCCGCCAGCTCACGGACATCCTCAACCACGACCGAAAGCTCAGCCATCTCATGGACAACCTGGAGCAAATCGTCGTAACCACTCAGGTGGAAAGAGGTACGCAAGATTTCATGACGAAGGACCACATCGTCCACAGCACGACGGAACAGGGACTCGTCGAAACGGGCCCGCATCCCAAAACTGTCCACATTGAGATAAGGGCTGATCCGGGAATCGGCCTCCATCTCGTAGATCATTCCCATCTGAAGCGCGGTCATCGGATAGGCGTCGACCGCGTCCGCGGGCATCCTTTCCCGGTCCCCGGTGGAGACCATCGAGAACGGTTTCAACTCCTGGGCTCGGGACTCGTGCGAGGTGCACAGCGGCGCCAGTCGCTCTACCGTCCTGTGCTGGAAGAGACTCTGAAGGTCAAAGGTCAGCCCGCGACTACGTGCGGCCGCCAGCACCTGAACACTTCGGATCGAGTCACCACCCAGATCGAAGAAGTTTTCACGCACCCCCACGCGATTCACACCGAGCACCTCGCACCACACATCGGCAAGGATCTTCTCCTGCTCCGACGACGGCGCCAGATACTCCTCACGCGTTTCCGCGTGTGCGAACTCCGCGGAAGGCAGCCGAGCCAGATCGGCTTTGCCGTTGGCGTTGAGCGGAATCTCGTCGATCAGGATGATCAGCGCCGGAACCATGTAGGACGGGAGCCGCGCGGCCAGATGGTCGCGCAGGTCATTGACTGATGTCTCAGCTCCCGCAGCGGGAACGCAGTAGGCCACGAGCCGAGGAGTGTCCTCGTCGCGGGTCACGGTCACCACGCTGGAATCGACCTGCGGATGAGCACCAAGGACGGCTTCCACCTCGCCCGTCTCCACCCGGAACCCTCGTATCTTGACCTGCTGATCGGCGCGGCCCACGTACTCGAGTTCGCCGCTGGGCAGCCAGCGCGCCAGGTCTCCGGAGGCATAGGTGACTCCGGCCCGGGAATTCTCAGGATCGATGGGAAGAAAGCGCTCAGCGGTCAGCTCCGGCCGGTTCAGGTAGCCGGCCGCCACCCCGGCGCCGGAGATGTGCATCTCCCCGGCGACACCGATCGGCTGTTCCCGCCCGTCAGGACCGAGCACACGGATGCTGTATCCGGGCAGCGGGACACCGATAGGGCTGACGCTGTCGTCCAACGCTTCGGGGGTGAGCGTCTTGACAGTGGCATGCACCGTCACCTCGGTGATACCGAACATGTTGATCAGCTCAGGAGCACCAACCTGGTGCCGCTCCCACCAACGGCGGACCGCCGAGAGATCGACAGCCTCGCCCCCGAAAATTACCTTGCGCAGAGCCAGCGGTGCGGGTATTTGGGCGTCCGCCTCTTCGAACCTGCCGAAGGCGGTTGGTGTCACATTGAGGACGGTGACGCCGGCCTCCGAAACAAGCCGATGAAATCCGGCGGGATCCCTGGCCAATTCCGGAGGAACCACGACGAGGCACCCTCCGTTCGCGAGCGCGCCCCAGGTCTCCCACACGGAAAAGTCGAAGGACGCCGAGTGAAACAGTGACCAGACATCTTCGGGGCCGAAGTCGAAACACCTGCGGCCGATGGCCATCAGTGAGCCGAGATTCCGATGTCGTACCGCGACGCCCTTCGGCCTCCCGGTGGAACCCGATGTGTAGATCAGGTACGCGAGATCGTCACCGCGCTCAAGGTTCCGGCCGATCGCATTCGCCGTGTCGGGTGTGAGGGCGACGGGTCGGGTTTGGCTGATGTCGATGGTGGTCCGGCCGTCCAGCGGCAGACGGTCGAACAGATACTCATGCCCCACCACCACCCGCGCCCCGGAATCCTCCAGCATGAACGCCAGCCGCTCCCGCGGATACTCCGGATCCAGCGCCACATACGCCGCCCCCGCCCGCAACACACCCAACATCCCCACCACAAGATCCGCCGAACGCTCCACACACAACCCCACCACCCCACCACGCCCCACACCCACAGCCCGCAACGCCGCAGCCACCCCATCAGCCCGCGCCACCAACTCCCCATACGACACAGACACACCACGATCCCGCACCGCCACCGCACCCGGCCGCTCCAACGCCCGCGCCACCACCCCCTCATCCACCGAATCCCACACCAAATCACCACCACCACCCCGCGACCACGACCGCAGCAACTCCACCTCAGCCGCCGGCATCCCCCTCAGCTCCGACAACCGCACCCGCGGATCCGCCGTCACCTCACCAAGCACCGCAAGCCACTGATCCACAAACCGCCGCACCGTAGACGCATTGAACAAATCAGACGCAAACTCAACCTCCCCCCACATACCATCCGCACCAGCATCAAAGACCAGCATCCCCAGATCAAACTTCGCCGTCCCCGTATGCACCGAACCAACCTCCCCCTCAGCACCACCACCCCACTCCCACCGGCGCCGCTCCACCGGATTCACACTGAACGTCACCTGCACCAACGGCGACCACGACGACTCACGCTCCGGCACCAACGCATCCACCAACGACGAAAACGGCACCTCCTCATGCCCCTGCGCCGCCACCGCACTCCCCCGCACCCGCCGCACCAACTCCACAAACGACGGATCACCACCCAGATCCACCCTCACCGGCAACATATTCGCGAAAAACCCCACCACCCGATCCAGAGCAGCGGCACCCGACCGCCCCGCACCCGGCACCCCAACCACCACATCCTCCTGCCGCGACCAACGACCCACCACCACATCAAAAGCCGCCATCAGCACATGAAAAACCGTCGAACGGCACTCCCGCGCCACACCACGAACCCCGTCCACCAAACCACCAGGAACATCAAAAACAACCATGTCCCCCACATACGACTGCACCGCCGGCCGCACCCGATCACCCGGCAGACTCAACACACCCGGCGCACCCTCCAAATACCCACGCCACCACCCCACACCCTCATCCAGCACACCCCCCGACAACCGCTCCCGCTCCCACACCGCAAAATCACCGAACGACAAAGAAACCTCCGGAAGCACCACCTCCCGCCCCTCAACCCCCGCCGCATAAAACTCCCGCAACTCCTCCTGCAAAACCCCCAACGACCACCCATCACACACCGCATGATGAAACACCAACCACAGAAGCCCCTCACCCACACCACCAAACTCCACAAACCCACCCCGCACCAACGGCGGCACACTCAAATCAAAAGACCCACACACCCCCTCACGCACCACATCCCACGCCTCCCCCTCACCCCCCACAGAAACAACCGACCACGACACCTCAACCCCCACACCCGCCACCACAGAAACCGGACGCCCACCCACCGTCCGAACCCCCGAACGCAACGCCTCATGACGATCCACCAACCCCTGAACCGCCCCACCCAAAACCCCCACATCACACCCACGCACACGCACCACAAACGGCGCGTTATACAACGCACCCCCACCCACCAACTCATCAAGAAACCACAACCGCTCCTGCCCGAACGACACCACACCAGCCCCCACACCCCCACCAGGCACCGGACCAACCGACGGCACGAACGACCCAACAGAAGCCTCATACGCCTTCATAACTCTCCCCACTCCACTTCCCAATCAACAAACAAAACCATCCACCAGAAAGGGCAACAGGACGGCTCAATCGCCATCCGTTTCTCAATGCCGTGGGCCGGCGCCACGTCCTCGTCCGGCCCGGTCCCGATGTCCGGCTCGGGGCAGCGCTTGTCGGTTGATCTTCCCGTTGGGGAGCAGGGGCAGGGTGTCCAGGACCACCACTTGTACCGGCACCATGTGTTCGGGCAGCCGCTCGGCCAGGAAGGCCCGCAGTTCGCCCCCGCTTCCAGGTTCCAGGCCCGGCCCTTCGGCGTAACCCACCAATCGCAGTGCACCACCCGTCCCGGGCGAAGCCACCACCACGGCCGCCTCGACCTCCGGATGCGAGTGCAACACCACCTCGATCTCGCCCGGTTCCACCCGGAAACCCCTGATCTTGACCTGCTGATCGACACGCCCCACGAACTCCAGCGTCCCGTCCGGCAGCCACCGCGCCAGATCACCCGTCCGGTACAACCGCGCACCCGGAACCCCGGAGAAACAGTCCGGCACGAACTTCTCCGCCGTCAGCCCCGGACGCGCCCAATAGCCCACCGCCACACCAGGACCACCCAGCCACAGCTCACCCGGCACACCCACCGGCGCCAACCACCCGAACCGGTCCACCACCCACGCCTGCGTATTCGCGATCGGCGGACCAATACGATACGGAGTAACCGATCCCGCCACCAGCGGCATACACGTCGAGAACGTGGTGACCTCGGTGGGACCGTAACAATTATGGAAGCGGGCCCCGCCGGCCTGCATGGCACGCTCCGCCAGTACCGGGTTGAGCGCCTCACCACCCACGTACATCTGCTCCAGCGAGGCGAAGACATCAGGAACCAACGGCACCATCGCGTGGAACAAGGCAGTCACCACAAAGGCCACGGTCACGCCCTCCGAACGGAGGAGATCACGCAGGCTCTCCGGAGCCGTCACCACTTCCGGTGGAATGATCACCACCCGGCCACCGTTCAGCAGCGCACCCCACACCTCGAACGTCAGAGGATCGAACGACGCCGCGGCAAACTGGCCTGTCACTGACGACTCGGACAGCGACACATAGTCCGTCCCGCAGACCAGGCGCACCACCCCCGCGTGCGACAGCACCGCGCCCTTCGGCCGGCCCGTCGAACCCGACGTATACATCAGACACGCCGGCCTGAGACCAGAACCACCGCCAACACCCCCACCAGCACTGCCGGATGTGAGAGGGACAGGCCGCACCTGACTGATGTCGACGGTGGTCCGGCCATCCAGCGGCAGACGGTCGAACAGATACTCATGCCCCACCACCACCCGCGCCCCGGAATCCTCCAGCATGAACGCCAGCCGCTCCCGCGGATACTCCGGATCCAGCGCCACATACGCCGCCCCCGCCCGCAACACACCCAACATCCCCACCACAAGATCCGCCGAACGCTCCACACACAACCCCACCACCCCACCACGCCCCACACCCACAGCCCGCAACGCCGCAGCCACCCCATCAGCCCGCGCCACCAACTCCCCATACGACACAGACACACCACGATCCCGCACCGCCACCGCACCCGGCCGCTCCAACGCCCGCGCCACCACCCCCTCATCCACCGAATCCCACACCAAATCACCACCACCACCCCGCGACCACGACCGCAGCAACTCCACCTCAGCCGCCGGCATCCCCCTCAGCTCCGACAACCGCACCCGCGGATCCGCCGTCACCTCACCAAGCACCGCAAGCCACTGATCCACAAACCGCCGCACCGTAGACGCATTGAACAAATCAGACGCAAACTCAACCTCCCCCCACATACCATCCGCACCAGCATCAAAGACCAGCATCCCCAGATCAAACTTCGCCGTCCCCGTATGCACCGAACCAACCTCCCCCTCAGCACCACCACCCCACTCCCACCGGCGCCGCTCCACCGGATTCACACTGAACGTCACCTGCACCAACGGCGACCACGACGACTCACGCTCCGGCACCAACGCATCCACCAACGACGAAAACGGCACCTCCTCATGCCCCTGCGCCGCCACCGCACTCCCCCGCACCCGCCGCACCAACTCCACAAACGACGGATCACCACCCAGATCCACCCTCACCGGCAACATATTCGCGAAAAACCCCACCACCCGATCCAGAGCAGCGGCACCCGACCGCCCCGCACCCGGCACCCCAACCACCACATCCTCCTGCCGCGACCAACGACCCACCACCACATCAAAAGCCGCCATCAGCACATGAAAAACCGTCGAACGGCACTCCCGCGCCACACCACGAACCCCGTCCACCAAACCACCAGGAACATCAAAAACAACCATGTCCCCCACATACGACTGCACCGCCGGCCGCACCCGATCACCCGGCAGACTCAACACACCCGGCGCACCCTCCAAATACCCACGCCACCACCCCACACCCTCATCCAGCACACCCCCCGACAACCGCTCCCGCTCCCACACCGCAAAATCACCGAACGACAAAGAAACCTCCGGAAGCACCACCTCCCGCCCCTCAACCCCCGCCGCATAAAACTCCCGCAACTCCTCCTGCAAAACCCCCAACGACCACCCATCACACACCGCATGATGAAACACCAACCACAGAAGCCCCTCACCCACACCACCAAACTCCACAAACCCACCCCGCACCAACGGCGGCACACTCAAATCAAAAGACCCACACACCCCCTCACGCACCACATCCCACGCCTCCCCCTCACCCCCCACAGAAACAACCGACCACGACACCTCAACCCCCACACCCGCCACCACAGAAACCGGACGCCCACCCACCGTCCGAACCCCCGAACGCAACGCCTCATGACGATCCACCAACCCCTGAACCGCCCCACCCAAAACCCCCACATCACACCCACGCACACGCACCACAAACGGCGCGTTATACAACGCACCCCCACCCACCAACTCATCAAGAAACCACAACCGCTCCTGCCCGAACGACACCACACCAGCCCCCACACCCCCACCAGGCACCGGACCAACCGACGGCACGAACGACCCAACAGAAGCCTCATACGCCTTCATAACTCTCCCCACTCCACTTCCCAATCAACAAACAAAACCATCCACCAAGACGACGACAGGACAGCCCTGTGCTCACCGCCCCTCCGGAAGGGCGGGAGAAGAGTCCGAGCCCGGCTCCCGCGCCCCTTCCTCGACGACAGCGTCCTCATCCCGCTCCCGGCCGACCAGCGCCCACTGCCCGGAGTGAGATGCGAGGTAGAGCGCCGCCCCACAGAGCACCACCGACACGACCACGACCAGGACGCGGTAGTCGACCAGGGAGATGAGCAGAGCGCCCATCGCCATGGACACCGTCTGCGGAACCGTGGCGATGAACTCGAAGGCGGCAAACGCCCTGCCGAGATGGGAATTGGGCACCTGCCGTTGCAGGGCGGTGGTGGCAGAGGTGGCCAGAGCCGGAAACGCCACGCCCAGGACGAACACGGCGAACAGGACCGCCGGGTAGGACGGGATCAGCAGAAGCAAGGTGGCCAGACCGCCGGCCAGCAGCCCCGCGCTGACGATCAGTCCTTCGCCGAGCCTGCGCAGAAGCACACCCACGGTGATGCCGCCCGCGATGGTCCCCACTCCCTGGGTCGCTCCGATGAAACCCAGATGCGATGCCTCCTGCCCCAGCCCCTTGGTGACGACCTCTATGCCGATGACTTCGAAGAAGCCCAATGCCAGCATGGCAATCCCCAGAGCCGTCACGATCTGGCGAAGGGCCGCGGTCCGGGCGAGGAGTCGGACGCCTCCGGACACCTCCGCCCACCAGCTCTCGCCCGTCGGACGTTCCGCGACCGTCTCCTCCGTCTTGACCGGAAGCAGCACGAGCGCCGAGATCACGAAGACGCAGGACACAGCCGCCGAGACACCGGGCCCACCGATCAGAGCGAACGCACCGACACCGATGGCCGGGGTGAAGAGGCGCAGAGCTCCGTGCAACGACTGCCGAATGCCATTGACGATCGACAGTTCCTCACGTGGCACCAGAGAGGGCAGCAGCGCGGCCTGCGCCGGCGCGGTGAACGCTCCGTACAGTCCGTACACGAAGATGACGCCGTAGATCATCCACACGTCGTCCTTCGAGTCGACCATGACGAGGGTGAGCAGCAGCAGAGCGATCAGCAGGTGGGCAGTGATCAGCATCCGTTTCCGTGGGAAGCGATCAGCGAGCACACCGAACAGCGGCAGGAACAGGCCACCCAGCGCGAAGGAGAACATCACCAGCCCTGCGGCAGCGGTGCTGCCGGTCAGTGTCTTCACCCAGACCGCCATCGCCAGCCACAGCGCGAAGTCAGCGAAGTTCGCGAGAAGATCTCCCACCAGGAACAGGCGGAAGTTCTTCTCTTTGAGGATTGCGGGCACGCCCGCTCCTTCCCGATGGTCGGAACTGCGGGACCATGGCTTGTCGTCACCCGCCGCGCATGGCCGGCAGCCGACTTACCACGTCAATCGTGGTGAGGAATTGACGGAGCCGAGAACGCGCTCACTTACCCTGCGGCGATGCACTGGCTTGACTGATCAGTTTCGCTATTGGAGCAGCGACAACGTAAGGGCAGCGACTCACAGAGGGTGTATGAGCCCCGCACAAGACACGTGCAAGCCGGTTTCGTTGTCGTGGGGTTCACGGCGTGGAGGCTCACGTGTCCCCCTCTGGAGGCACCGGGTTCAGGCCTGGCTTGGCCAGGAATTGTGCGTTGCCCATACGAAGTCGGTACGCGGTGTCTGTACCGTTCGGCGCCCCTGAGCGGGCCCCCCACCGAGGCGGGCGGCTCGCTCCGCAGACGGTCACGATCCGAGGAACTCACGACGGAGGAACGACAATGCCGGTGAGGATCTCCGTTCTGGGTGACGTGGCGATGCAGGTCGACGGGCGTCTCATCGACCTCGGACACGCGCGACGCAAGTCCGTGTTCATCAGCCTGCTCACCGATGCCAGTCGCTTGGTGCCCGTCGATGAACTCATCGGCCGCGTCTGGGGACCCCGGCCCCCGCAGAGTGCCCGCTCGACGCTCTACACCTACTTGTCCAGGCTGAGAACAGCTCTCTCTCCGGCCGGCCAGGCAGCCAATGTCCATCGACAGACCGATGGCTACGTCCTCGCTCTCGATGAGAGGACGGCAGCCACGGTAGATCTCCACCGGTTCCATGAGCTCACCGCACAGGCCAACGCCGCCACGGACGACGACACCGCTCTGGCCCTGCTGGAGGAAGCACTCTCCTTGTGGGAGGGGGACGCCTTTGGCGCTCTGCGCTCCCCCTGGATCGACGAACTGCGGGAATCGCTCCGCCGGAAACGCCTCCGGGCCCACTTGGACCGCAACGAACTGTTGCTGCGCCAGGGCAGGCAGACGAAGATTCTCGGTGACCTGCTGTCCCTTGCCCGGCAGGAGCCCCTCAACGAACGTGTCATCGGTCAGCTCATGGTGACGCTCTACCGCGAGGGACGCACCTCACAGGCCCTTGACTACTACGAGCGCACCAGGCAGACCCTGGTCAGGGAGAAGGGGACCGTCCCGGGCTTGGACCTCAGCGACATCCACCTGCGTATCCGCAACGCCGATCCAGCCCTCGATACCCCGACCAGACCCGCCGCCGCGGTGTCTCCACGGGCCGCGGTCCCGAGCGAACCCGGACCCGTCACGCTTCCCGCCGCACCCCCTGTGCTCGCCGGCCGGGCGGCAGCACTCGCCGAACTGGACGACGGGCAGTCGGCCACCACGCCCCCCGTCGTCGTCATCACGGGTCTCGGCGGGATCGGCAAGACGTCTCTGGCCCTGAGATGGGCTCACGACAACGCTTCGCGGTTCCCCGACGGACAGCTCTACATAAACCTCCACGGGTACGATCCGACGGTTCCGGCCATGACACCGTCGGGGGCGGTACGCGACTTGCTCGTCACCCTCGGCGTGGAACAACGAGCGCTCCCCGCCCGCGCCGAGGCGCAGTACGCCCTGTTCCGCGGCCTCCTGGCCCATCGGCGGATGCTCCTCCTCCTGGACAACGCGCACGACGCCGAACACGTACGTCCCCTCCTGCCCGGATCCCCCACCTGTAGCGTCGTGATCACCAGCCGCGACCGGCTCAACAGTCTCGTGGCACATGAGGGAGCGCGTCCCCTCGCGCTTGACGTGCTGTCACCCGAGGCCTCGCGCCAGTTCCTTGCCACGCAGCTGGGCGAACGCCGTACGGCGGCCGAACCGCACGCCGTCGGCGCGATCATAGACAGTTGTGGGCGGATGCCCCTCGCTCTCGCGAGCGCTGCCGCACGCGGCGCCGCGCGTCCACAGTTTCCGCTCTCCGCACTCGCGGATGAACTGCGCGCGGCGGAGACGCGGCTGGACACACTGGAGACCGGAGATCCGCTCACGTCTCTTCGAAGGGTCTTCGATGCCTCGTACAACGCGCTGCCCTACTCAGCGGCGCGGGTATTGGGCCTGGTGAGCCTTGCGCCCGGCCGGCACATCGAGCTGTCCGCGGCCGCGGCGCTGACGGGACTCACGCCCAGCCGGACGCAAGCGCTGCTGTCCAGCCTGGAGTCCGCGCACCTGGTGAATCAGACGTCACCGGGCCGCTACGAGCTCCACGAACTCGTCCGTCTCACCGCCGCCGAACGGTGCGTTCACGACCAATCCGCCGAGGAGCGCTCCGAAGCTCTGCACTCGCTCGTCACCTTCTACGTGCGGACCGCGGCCTCCGCCGGCGAGTCGCGGGATGCTCAGGTGACTCCGTCCGCGGCCGTAGCCGGGGTGTCCGAAGATGCCGAAACCGTTCAACCGAGTTGTGCCTTGTTCATGCAGTCCTTGTGCACCTCTGGATCCGAATTCTCGAATGATGTGACCACAGCCTAGGAACCGTGTGATCACACGCCGCCGGCTGCCGCCGCGCCTACGGAGAGTGCGATGCCGCCAGGAGGAGCCTTCATGACAGGAAACGCGGGTGATCTTCCGCAATCGGCCGGCCCGGCCCGTGTCGCGGCGGCCGGGGGCTTGGTGATGAGCCGTGCGCAGGCACTGCCGCGCTTCGAGCTCGGTCCGGACGACGGCACCGGCACGAAGCCGTTGGTACTGCCCTGGCGGGCCACGCTGGCGGACGCGGTGCGGGGCATCAGCGGGCGGCAGTCCGCCGAACACCTTGAGACGTGGGTGTCCGGCGGCATCGGCATGACCCTTGAGACTTCCGCCCGAGGCATGTCGATCAACATGCCGGACGGCCCGCCGTATGTGGACGGCGAACTCCTGCGGGGACGCGTCGTCGCCATCCTGGATCAGTGGGATCGTCTCGCGAATGAGCCCATGGGGAGCGTGGCGCCTTGGGGAGTTGGCGACAAGACCGTCATCGACGCCGCCAGCGGTACCGCCGTGCCACCTCCCAGCCGGCTCGTTCCCCAGACGATCGCCGACGCGGGCAAGGGTGCCGCCGGCGACATCTGCCTGATCGACGACGCCGGCAGTGTGACGTGGGCGGAACTGGCCGCTCTTGCCGCCGGCTACGCGGCGGGGCTGTGGCAGGCCGGACTGGGACCCGGAGACGTAGCGGCGGTGGCTCTGCCACGAAACCGTCACCTGATCGCCGCGTACCTCGGTGTCTGGCACGCCGGTGCCGCCTTCGCCCCGGTCGACGCGACCCATCCGGCAGCGCGTGTCGCACGTCAGCTGGAAGCCGTCGGTGCGCGGGCCGTCGTCGGAGACCCGGGAAACACACTTCCCGGACCGCTGCCCCGGATCCGGCCCGTTCGGGGCAGCTCCGCTCCGGAGCACCGGCACAGCCCCGGCGAACTCGCCTATGTGATGTGTACCTCCGGGTCCACCGGCGAACCGAAGGCCGTGGGGGTGTCGCACGGCGCGCTCGCCGGCTGTGTCGAAGCGTTCCGCGATGTTCTGGGCGACGGCCGAAGGACCGCCTATCTCACCGGATCCACGTTTGACATATCCCTGCTGGAGTTCACGTATCCGCTGACCACCGACGGTGTCCTGCTCGTGGTGGGAGACGCCCGGCGTCGTGACCCCGCCGACACCACGCGCTGGCTGCTGGATCAGCGGGCCGATCTGATCCAGGCGACCCCGAGTGCGTGGAGTCTGATGACGGACTCGCTACGCGAGGACATGTCTCACACCGTTCTGCTCTGCGGGGGCGAGGCCCTGGCTCCTGATCTCGCAGCCCGCCTCACCGCCACCGGCGCTCAGGTGTGGAACTGTTACGGACCGACCGAAGCCACCATCTGGGCCACCGTGCAGCCACTCACTTCCGGGACGACGGGCCCCGTGTCCATCGGCCGGCCGCTTCCGGGGACCACCGCGCATGTCTTGTCCGGCCCCGGTCTGGTGCCGGTCGCCGTCGGCGAGCCGGGCGAACTCTATATCGGAGGGCGGCAGCTCGCCGTCGGCTACCTCGGACGTGACGACCTCACCGCGGAAGCTTTCGTCACCCATCCCGTCCATGGCCGCGTCTACCGGACAGGAGACATCTGTTCGTGGCGGGATGACGGCACTCTTCGTTTCCACGGCCGTGAAGACGGCCAGGTCAAGGTGCGGGGCCATCGGGTGGAACTGGTGGAGATCGACGCCGCCGTGGAGTCTCACCCCAAGGTGCGCAGGGCGGCGACCCTCCTCTCCGGAGAGGGCGAGACGGCGTCGCTGCTGTGCTGTCTCGAACCGGCTGACGGGGCCGATCCCGATGCCACCGAGCTCCGTACGTTCATCGCCGGTCTGCTTCCCGGGGCTTGGGTGCCGGCGCGGTTCGCGATCGTCGACGAACTGCCCCGGACATCCAGTGGCAAGGTCGACCGCCGTGCGCTGACGGCGCTTGCCAGCAACTCCTGACGTACCTGTTCCGCAACGAAGTCGGAGGATTCCCGGTGAAGATACTCGGCCTGAGTGGGTTCCATACGAGTGCGGCCTTCAAACGGGCCCAGCTGCCGGACCTGGACGAGCGCGAGCTTCGCATTCTCCAGGGCCAGGACTCGGCCGCCGCTCTGCTGGTGGACGGGGAGGTACGCGCCGCCGCCGCGGAGGAACGCTTCTCCGGGGAGAAGGCCACCGGACTCTTCCCGGCGGCCGCGATACGCGACGCCCTCGACCGCAGCGGTGTGAAAGCGCATGAACTGGACGTCGTCGCGCACGGCTTCGCCTACCAACGGCCCTCCGGGGCCGGCGAGGGCAGCGATTACCGCACGCGCCAGTTCGATGAGGTCTTCGACCCGGAGCTTCAGGCCCAGTGGCTGGGCGAGCACTTTCCCGGCGTCGACTGGCGAGAGCGCCTGCGCCCCGTGCCGCATCACCTTGCCCATGCCGCCAGCGCCTATTACCCCTCCGGCGCGTCCGAGTCACTGATCCTCGTGGCGGACGGCATGGGCGAGAGGGAGAGCCTGACGGTGGCCGTGGGGCAGGGCCGCGACATCGAGATCCTTCACACCGT
This sequence comes from Streptomyces sp. NBC_01716, assembly GCF_036248275.1. NCBI lineage: Bacteria > Bacillati > Actinomycetota > Actinomycetes > Kitasatosporales > Streptomycetaceae > Streptomyces > Streptomyces sp. NBC_01716. The sequence goes on from NZ_CP109181.1 coordinate 1,881,812, forward strand.
TCCCGTTCTGCATTCACTCGGAACCTTCTACGGAGCGATCACCCTCTATCTCGGCTTCGACATGATGATGGACGAGTACAAGGTGATGGGCCTGGCCTCCTTCGGCGACCGGGGCCGCTTCGCCAAAGACTTCGCCGATCTGGTGGTGCGGCATCCGGGTGGGCGGTTCGCGATTCCGCTGCTCGCGCGTGACCGAGGACTGGTCGAGCAGGAGAGCCTGCGCGGAGCGCTGCGTGTGCTGGCCGAGCGCTTCGGTACGCCGCGCAAGCCGGGCGAGCCGCTGGAACAGCGGCACATGGACGTCGCGGCCGCCGCGCAGGCGGAGCTGGAGGCCTGTCTCCTGCACGTTCTCTCCCACTACAAGGAGCAGACCGGACTGCGTACCCTCAGCTTTGCCGGAGGAGTGGCGCTCAACTGCACGGCCAACGGCGTGATCGCGCGCAGTGGCCTCTTCGACGAGGTGCACATCCCGCCGGGTGCCGGCGACGACGGCACCGCACTCGGTGCCGCCATGTATGTGGCGTCGACCTCACCCCAGTCACCGCCCGTGGCCCACGCTCCCATGCCCTACTGGGGAAGCTCATTCAGCAGGTCCGAGATCGAGGGGGCGATCGACGAGCGGCGGGACTGCGAGGCCACGTCCTTTGCCGACTTCGATGAACTCGCCGCCGTGGTCGCGGACGCCCTGGCCGCCGGGGAGGTGGTCGCGTGGTTCCAGGGCGGTATGGAGTTCGGCCCGCGAGCGCTCGGGCATCGCAGCATTCTCGCGGACCCGCGGGAAAGCGGTATGCGGGACCGCATCAACGCGCTGATCAAGCGGCGTGAGGACTTCCGGCCTTTCGCGCCGATTGTTCTGCACCGCTCCGCGGCGGAGCTCTTCGAGATCGAGCCGGGCACCGAAGACCGCTACGCGCACATGTTGTTCGCCACCGCCACTCGTCCTGGGCACCGACACCATCTCGGTGCGGTCACTCACATCGACGGGAGCGCGCGAGTTCAGGTCCTTCGGCCGGAACACAATCCACGACTGGCCGCGGTTCTCGAGGAGTTCGCGGAGAGGGCGGGCATACCGGCGCTGCTGAACACCTCCTTCAATCTCCGCGGTCAGCCGATCGTGCGTGACCCGGCGACGGCCCTGGACACCTTTGTCCGGGGCGGTCTGGACCGGCTGGTCATCGGCGACTTCTCCGTTCAGCGACGGGGCACCGAGGGAGTGAAGAAGTGACGAGAGACCTGCCTCAGGGACCTTCCAGCGGCAGCCCTGCCCACGAGTTGCCCGGGACGGCCGATCCACGACTTCTTTCCTACGAGCGGGCCTCGCTGACCCATGTCATGCCGACTGCCCGACGGGACATCACCGACGCGGCGACTCGGCACGGGGTCGGCTCGGCACGGGTCGTCGAAGCCGCCCTGCACGCGATGCTCGCCGCGGACGGCCACGAAGGAACTGTCCTCTTCCTGCGCGATTCCGGGCATCCAGCCCCGGTGCCGGAGCTGATGCCGGTGACACCGGTCACGCCCCTGGCCGAGGTGACGAGACTCGGCGCCGTGCGGCCGGCATCCAGTGATTCCCGCACCCCGGCCGTGCCGGGGCTCGCGTTGCTGTTCACCGAAGCCGACGCGGTCCCACCCATGCCGCGTGAGGCCGACTCCGCCGACGTTGTGGTTCACGTGGACATGGGTGGCGAAGCCGTAAACGCGACGTGGACCTATGACGCGGACCGCCACACACAGGCGGACATCGACGCCCACGCACGCACTCTGGAGGTGCTGCTGGTCGCCTTGGGCACGGAGAATCCGGGTACGGTCGAGGAAGCCCGCCATTCCCGGTCGCCGGGGCTGACCCTGCTCGCGCCCCTTCGTCATTCCGATCAGCTGGACTCCGATCAGCTGGAAACTTCCACGGAGAAGCGTCTCGCCGAAATCTGGTGCGACCTTCTCCTGTTCGACACCATTGGCCCCGGCGACGACTTTTTCGCTCTCGGCGGTGACTCCTTCACAGGAACCCGCCTGATGGGGATTGTCGCCAAGACGTGGGGCGTCTACATCGGCATCCAGAGTCTCCAGGATCATCCCACTCTGGCCGGTCTCGCGTCCGTGATCAGTCGCGCCGTCGACGAGGACTCCGCCGGGGCCTCGTCCCTGTCGCGCGTGCCGTCCCGCGAGGGCACCGGGCCGGCGGTCGTGTCGCTCGGTCAGGAGCGTCTGTGGTTCCTCGACCATCTGGTGGGGGGAGGCGCGCTGTACAACGTCCCGTTCGTGGTGCGTGTACGTGGCGGATGCGACGTGGGCTCACTGCACGGGGCGATCCAAGAGCTGGTGGGCCGTCATGAGGCCCTGCGTTCGGGAATTCGTACAGTGGACGGGCGTCCCGTCCCCGTGGTGTGCGACGTGGGGACCGGCGTGCCGTGGTCGGTCGTTTCCGCGACTGACGAGAGCCAGGCGTGGAATGTGGTGCGTGCGGGGGTGCGTGAACCTTTCGACCTGAGCGCGCCGCCGCTGGTGCGGGCGGGATTCGTGCGGTTCGGTGAGGGCACGCGGGGAGACGGGCTGCTCTGGCTCGTCCTCCATCATGTGGTCTGCGACGGCTGGTCGTTGCGGCTACTTCAGCAGGAGCTCCAGGAACTCTACGAGGCGGGTTCCCCGGCTCGTGAGGCGGATCCAGCGGAGTTCACTCCGTCTTACGCTGATTTCGCGGTGTGGGAGCGTGACCGGCTTTCCGGTGAGGTGTTGGAGGAAGGCATCGGGTGGTGGCGCGAATACCTGGAGGGTGCGCCCGGAGCGTTGAGTCTCTCGCGGGATCGTCCTGGACCCGCGGTGCGGTCCTTCGCGGGTGACATGATCGCCTTCGACGTCCCGGGAACTCTGGTCGAGGGGATTCGCGCTCTGGCACGGGAGTGCCGATCCACGGTTTTTCATGTGCTGATGACGGCGTTCAACGTGGTGGTGAGCCGTTGGTCGGAACAGGATGACGTGGTCGTCGGAGTGCTGGGTGGCGGGCGGTCTGGCGCTGTCGGCCTGGACCGTACGGTGGGGTTCTTCGCTCGTACGCTGCCGGTGAGGGTGGATCTGGCGGGTGATCCGTCGTTCGCCGGACTGGTGCGGCGAGTCCGGGCGAGTTCTTCCGCGGCCCAGGGGCACGAGCATGTGCCGTTCACGTCGCTGGTGAACGCGCTGGTGCCGGAGCGGGAGAGAGCCGGATCTCCCCTCGTGCAGGTCACCTTCAGTGTGAATCAGGTGGAGCGTCGTCGTTGGCGATGGAGTGACGGAGCTGAGGCGGAGGTCGGCTCGGTGCACACCGGCACGGCCAAGTTCGATCTAGGGATGCTGATCTTCGACGCCGGTACCGACGGAATGTGGGGCGAGGTGGAATTCGCCTCGCAACTGTTCGACGTCGCAACGGTTCAGCGATTTGTTGACGAGTTGCTCGCGTTGCTCGAAAAGGCCGCGGTCGACCCGCAGTTGAGGCTCTCGGACCTGGGGGGCCGGTCCTCCGCCGAGACGGCACCGGTACGCGGCCACCGCGGCACCGAGATGTTGTCCGCCAAGTACGCCGCGTACCGGGAGAAAGACGGTGGTCACGTACCACCGTCCAGTGAGCAGGAGCGAATTCTCGCCGGTGCCTGGGAGGAGGTGCTGGGCGTCGAGCGGGTCGACCCGCGGGACAATTTCTTTGATCTGGGAGGAGACTCGATCCGCGGTGTGCACATGCTTGCCACGGTGCGTCGGCGCGGGCTGACGTTCGAGCTTCAGGATCTGTTTCAGAACCGGACCGTCGAGGCTCTGGCCCGGTGCTGCACACCGGTCGCGGCTCGCGACAAGGATCTGGATCCGTTCTCCATGATTTCTCCGTCGGATCGGGAGCGGATGCCCGCGACCGCGGTCGACGCCTATCCGCTGGTGTCGCTTCAGACAGGGATGATCTATGAGATGGAGGCGGACACCCAGCGCAATCTCTACCACAACGTGGACAGCTTCCGGGTACGTGGCCTCTTCTCGGAAGATCTCTTCCGTCAAGCCGTCGACGACGTGGTCAGTCGCCACGATGTTCTACGTACATCCCTGCACATGAACGGCTTCGACGATCTGCTCCAGATTGTTCACGAGAGCGCGAGCATCTCCCTGGCAGTGCGGGACGTCAGTTCCCTCCCGGAAGACGAGCGGGCGGAAGTCCTGGACGCCGCGGTTGGAGAACAGCGCGGGCTTCCTTTCGACGCGACCGTTCCAGGCCTGATGCGCTTTGTTGTCCATCTGCTGGACGACCGCGAATTCCAATGGACGATAGCAGAGCATCACGCGATACTGGACGGCTGGAGTCTGAATGCGACCGTCAACGAGATACTGAGCCGTTACGCTGCCCTTCTCAGTGCCCCTGACGCCCCATTGGCTCCGCCGCCGGCCTCCCAGTTCCGGGACTTTGTCGCACTTGAGCGGCGGGAGGTACTCGGGCATACCTCGGCCGCGTTCTGGGAGGAGGCTGTGCGGGACTGGGAACTGCCGCTGTTGCCTCGTGTGCCCCTTGCCGGGCGTGGGGTTGTGATGCCGCCGGCCAACAGCCCTGGATCGGCAGACCGATCACCGTCGGCCCGCAACGACGATTTCTACGGGTCCAGGCAGAGCAAGCTGGATCACGCGCTGCGCGATCGGCTGACGGATGTTTCGCTGCAATTCGGTCTACCGCTGAAGAGCGTACTGCTGAGTGTGCATCTGATTGTCATGTCGACGCTGACAGGGCATCCGATGCCGGTAACCGGTGTGGCTTCGAACGGGCGACCGGAGACCGAAGGGGGCGTTGATTCCCGTGGCATGTATCTGAATTCTTTGCCCTTTTCGGTGCCGATTGAAGGCACTTTCTCCGACATCGTTCATGCGGTCTTCAAGCGCGAAACGGAGATTATTCCGTACCGGCGCTACCCGAGCGCGCAGATTCAGGCACTGGCCGGCGGAGGCCGGCTACACGAGGCGCATTTCGCATACAATCACTTCCACGTGCTGGGAGATGTCCTGGGTGATGGCCGGGTGAGCATCGTAAGCACCGGAGGTGACTCATACCTGAGCGCCCGGGTAGGACCGACGGACTTCCCGTTCCTCTGCGCCTTCCTGCGTGATCCTCTGTCGGACGACATCCACCATGTCATTGACTTTCACACCGCCGAGTTCACCGACGATCAGGTTCAGTCCTTCATCGACTGCTATCTGCGGGTGATGCATTCGGTTGCTGAGGATCCTTATCGTCGGGTGGACACCATTGATGTCCTTTCCGATGAGGAGCGGCGGGCGTTTTCCTCGTGGAATTCGACGGCCGCGGATCTGGTGTGGGATTCGGTGGATGAGGGGGTGGTGGCGCGGGCGTTGGAGCGGCCGGGTGCGGTGGCGGTGCGGGATCGTGGTGTGTCTGTGTCGTATGGGGAGTTGGTGGCGCGGGCTGATGGGGTGGCTGCGGCGTTGCGGGCTGTGGGTGTGGGGCGTGGTGGGGTGGTGGGGTTGTGTGTGGAGCGTTCGGCGGATCTTGTGGTGGGGATGCTGGGTGTGTTGCGGGCGGGGGCGGCGTATGTGGCGCTGGATCCGGAGTATCCGCGGGAGCGGCTGGCGTTCATGCTGGAGGATTCCGGGGCGCGGGTGGTGGTGGGGCATGAGTATCTGTTCGACCGTCTCCCGCTGGACGGCCGGACCACCATCGACATCAGCCAGGTGCGGCCCATGGGGATCCCGGAGTCGGCCAAGTCGGTCGCTTCGGCCGGATCTCCGGTGTGTCTGACGTATACATCGGGATCCACGGGACAGCCGAAGGGCGCCTTGCTGCCACACGCGGGCGTGGTGCGGCTGGTCTGCGGGACGGACTTCGTGTCGTTCTCGGAGTCTTCGGTGATCGCACAGATCTCCTCGTCGTCGTTCGATCCTCTGACGCTGGAGGTGTGGGGTGCGCTGCTGAACGGGGGACGGCTGGTCATGGTTCCGCCGGACGTGGTGGTGGACCCGGTCGCGCTGCCGGAGCTGTTGCGCTCAGAAGGCGTGACAACGCTGGTGATAGTCACGGCACTGTTCAACGCGACAGTGGCGCAATTCGCGGATGCCTTCGCCTCGATGGACCAGATCTACATCGGAGGTGAGTCGATGAATCCTGCCATGGTGCGGCGTGCCCTCGAAGCGGGGGACGCACAGATCTACAACGTCTACGGGCCAACTGAGGTGAGTTGCATCTCCACATCCGAACCCTTGGTGGAGGAGCCGGAGGGGACGGGTCGTATTGGTCCGCCGATCGCGAATACGCAGGCGTGGGTGGTGGACCGGTTCGGGTGGCTGGCGCCGGTGGGTGTGCCGGGTGAGCTGTGGCTGGGTGGTCCTGGTGTGGCGGTGGGCTATTGGGCGCGTCCGGGGCTGACGGCGGAGAAGTTCGTGCCGGACTGTTTCTCCGGGGTTCCGGGTGCGCGGTTGTACCGGACGGGTGATCTGGCGCGGTGGCTGCCGGACGGGACGCTGGAGTTCGTGGGGCGTGTCGATCAGCAGGTCAAGATCAGGGGTTTCCGGGTGGAACCGGGCGAGATCGAAGCGGTGCTGTGGTCGCATCCGGAGGTCGAGGCGGCCGTGGTGGTGCCCATGACGGGGCCGGACGGTTCGCAGCGTCTGGTGGGTTACGGCCAGGGGCCCGGCCTGCGCCCGGGGGACGCGCGAGAGTTGCGCGCGTTCCTGGCCGAGCGGCTGCCCGAGCACATGGTGCCCGCGCAGGTGGTGGTGCTGGACACGCTGCCGCTGCTGCCCAACGGGAAGATCAACCGGTTGGAACTGCCTCAACCGGAAGAACGTCAGGCGGAGCCGGGCGAGTTCGTATCGCCCGGAGGCGAGATCGAGGAAACCATCGCTCGGATCTGGTCCGAGGTGCTGGGCGTGGAACGGATCTCGGCCACCGACGACTTCTTTGATCTCGGTGGGCATTCCCTCCACGCCGTCCAGGTCATCACGCGCGTCAATACCCGCCTCGGAGTCGGCATCGACCTGAACGATCTTTTCGAGGCCGAGTCTCTGAGCGCGCTGGCCGATCGCTGCGAACTTCTCCGGGCCCGGTAGAAGATGGCGCTCACGGCAACCGACAGGAGTGCGAGCCCTCTGGGACTTCTCTGTGCGGACCCCCGTGGCCGCCGGTGTCATCCGGTGAACTCGACGGTCTCGACCGTGTGCGCCTCGATGGCGTCCCAGTCGTACTCCACGCCGAGCCCGACACCCTCGGGCACCGGCACACAGCCGTCCGCGCCGATCGCGGTGAGCCCGTCGCGGTAGTCGTCGGCGTAGATCAGCTGACTGCGCCCGATCTCCGAGGACTTGGGGTGCACGAAGGACATCTCGTAGTAGTTGGTGTTCCGCAGCGAGGCCATCAGCTGGCGCTGCGCGGGGCCCGGTGTGTGCAGTTCCACGTCGAGGCCGAGCGCCTCGGTGGCATGGGCGATCTTGAGCGCGCCGGTGATGCCGCCGTCGTACTCGGCGTCGGCGCGCATGAAGTCGGTGCCGCCGCCGATCGCGAAGTCCATGTGCTGCTCAAGACCGCGCACGTGCTCGGTCTGGAGCAAGGGCGTGCGGATCAGCTCCCGCAGGCGCTTGTGGCCGAAGATCGAGATGCCTGTGTCCTTGTACGGGTCCTCCAGCCACAGGTAGTTCGCGTCGTCGCACGCGCGGCCCACCTGTACGGCGTGCGCGAAGGTCTCCAGCTTGCAGCCGGGGTCGAGCATCAGGTCCATGTCCGGTCCTACGGCCTCGCGCACCCTGGCGATCGTGCGCACCACCTCGGGCACCTCGTAGGTGTCCCACACGTGCAGCTTGTACGCGCGGTAGCCGAGCTCCTTGCAGGCCACGGCGAAGTCCGCGTACGCCTCGGGGCTGTCGAGGCCGCCGTTCCGGTCGCCCGCCGCCGTGGAGGCGTAGGCGGGCAGCCGGGTCTTCCAGCCCCCCAGCAGGGTCCGGACAGAGGCGTTGTGCACCCGGCCCGCGAGGTCCCACAGCGCGATGTCGACGAAGCCCATGCCCATCTTGTCGAACTTGCGCAACTGCCGTTTGACGTCGTTGTAGATGAGTTCGCGTTGCAGCGGGTCCTTGCCGACGAGGTAGTCGCCGAACATCTTCACCTGCGCCGTGGCCACCGAATTACCGCCGACGTACTGGCCGACCGCCCCCTCATCGGTGTAGATCCGGATCGCGTAGGCGCTGGTCGGCTTACGGCTGCCGGGGGTGTAGACCAGCGAGAAACCGGTGGGGTGCTTGGAGAAGTCGAGCATGTCGAACTTCGCCTTGTCGATGCGAATACGTTCGATCTTCATGACGGTCCTTTGCGTTGAGTGGGGTCAGAGCGCGGCGTACCGGGGCTGGGCTCCCTGGAGCACGGCGAGTACGCCTCTCGCCACGGCGACGCCCATCGTCCGGTTCGCCTCCCGGCTGCACGCGCCGATGTGAGCGGTCAGCACCACGTTGGGAGAGCTCAGCAGCGGGCTGTCGTGGAGGGGCTCGACGGCGAAGGCGTCGAAACCGGCTCCGGCCAGGTGCCCGCTGTGCAGCAGCTCGGCGGCGGCCACTTCGTCGACGAGCCCACCGCGTGCGGCGTTGAGCAGGATGGCCCCTGGCCTCATGGCGGTGAGCCGGTCGCGGTCCAGCAACGGCTTGGCGCCGGGGACGGCGGGCAGGTGCAGGCTCACCACGTCACTGTCGAGCGTCGTGTCGAGATCGGCCGAGGCCACGGTCCCGAACGCCTCGGCGGGCAGGTACGGATCGTGCGCGGTCACGTCCATGCCGAAGGCGGTGGCGTAGCCGGCCATCACCCTGCCGATCCGGCCGAAGCCGATGATGCCCAGGCTGCGCCCGGCCAGTTCGACGCCGAACGTCTTGGGCCAGCCGCCGGCCCGTACGGCACGGTCGTTGGCGGAGATCCCGCGCGCGACGTCGAGCAGCAGACCGAACGTCAGCTCGGCGACGGCGCGTGAGTTGCTGCCCGGCGCGTACACCACCCGCACGCCGTGCTCGCGCGCGGCGTCGAGGTCGATGTTGTCGTGGCCGACACCGTGCTTGGCGACGACCTTGAGCCGGGGCGCGGCCTCGAACACGTCGTTGTCGATCGGGTCGAGCCCCACGATCAGTGCCTCGGCCTCGGGGACGCGGTCAAGCAGGTCGGCGCGGGGCAGCGGCACGTCGTCGCGGGGCCGCTCCGCACGCACGCCCGCCATGCGCAGCAGGTCCCACGGCTCGTCGGAGAACCGGCCGAACGTGGGTGTGGTGATCAGGGTCAGACTCACGCGGTCTCCCGCCAGCCCGGCCAGTCCGCGTCGAGCCGGACGTAGGAGATGGACGAACGGTGATGGGTGAACGCCACGTGCACGGCGCCCCGCGCGTCCGCGACGATCGACGGGTAGGAGAGCTCCTTGTTGAGGCCGTCACGGGAGTTGTTGCTGAGGCATGTCCCCTCCCCCTGGGCCAGATCGGTGTGCCGGCGCCAGGTCAGTCCGTCGTCCGCCGACGTCGCCAGCGCGAGCGGCGCTCTCGGCGCGCCCCAGAACGCCTCGGTGCTGTCCGCGCGTCCGGTGTGGGCGAGTGCCGGACGATCCTGCCCGCCCAGCGCGCCGTGCTCGTCGACCTCGTCGTAGAGGCCCGCCCTGCGGTGCGTGGCGTGGGCGGCGCTGCTCGCGTTGTAGACCAGTGCGAGCCTGCCGTCGCCGAGCCGGGTGGCCTGGATGGAGGAGTTGTTGTTGGGCAGCGCCGTCGGCTCCGGCTCCGTCCATGTCAGGCCGTCGGGCGAGGTGCTGGAGCGGATCACATCGGCGAAGCGACTGCGGTAGAACGCGACGTAACCTTCGGAGCGGGGCAGCACGTTCATGTGCACCGAGCCCCTGCTCCCCGGTACGTCGTGGCGGGTCCAGGTGGCGCCGGAGTCGTCACTGGCGTACACGGCGCTGGTGTCGTCGCCGCCGGACCAGTCGCCCGCGGCCGGTGTGACGCAGTGGAACGCGGGCAGCAGCCACGTGCCCGAGGCCGTGACCTGGATCGGTTGCCGGATGAAGACGCCACGGGTCTGGTCGGCGGGCAGCAGCACCCGTGGTTCGTCCCATGTGTACCCGCCGTCGCTGGAGCGGCGCGCCCGCACCTCGGCTGTGTTCTGCCGGCCCGCGTGCTGCGCTGTCCACAGCAGCCACAACGTGCCGCCGGGGTCGGTGAACAGCAAGGGGTTCTGGTCGGACCGGTCGGGGTCGCCGGTCAGCGCGACGGGCTCGGACCACTCGTCTCCGTCCGGCGCCAGGCGGGAGAACCAGATACGGATGTCGTGCACACCTTCCTGCGTGCCGCCGAACCAGACGCATCCGAGGTCGCCGCCGGGCAGCACGGCGAGATTCGCCGCGTGCGACTGGGGCACCGGGGCGGTGAGCGTGGCTTCGGCGCGGCCGGGTCCGGTCTCGCGCAGCCTCACAGGTCGCCCCGCGCGGCTGACAGATGGTCCCGCGCCGCCTGCTCCAGGTGGGTCAGGTCGCTCGCCACCGACGCGAACGTGTAGCCCTGTGCCAGCCTGCGCCTGGCGATCTCGCCGTTCGGCGTGTGGATGCCCGCGGCGATCCCCGCCGTCTCCGCGGCCTTGGCGATCTTCGCGACGGCCTGCTCGAACACCTCGTCCACGGCCGGGTCGGTGGAGGTCTCTCCACCGACCGCGAGCCGCAGATCCGACGGGCCCACATAGATGCCGTCGAGACCGGGGGTCGCGCAGATCTCGGCCACGTTGTCCAGGCCCTGCGGCGTTTCGATCATCGCGAGTACGAGCACCGACTCGTTGGCCTCCGCGGGCTTGGGGCCCACGCGCAGTTGTGAGCGCATCGGCCCGTACGAACGGCGTCCCTCCGGTGGGTAGCGGGTCGCGCGTACGGCGGCCGCGGCGTCATCGGCGGAGTCGATCAGCGGCACGATGACGCCGGTGGCGCCCGCGTCGAGCACCCTGCCGATGGCGAACGGGTCGTTCTGCTCCACCCGTACCAGTGCCGCGGATGTGGCTCCCGCGTCGATGGCGAGCATCGCGTTGCGGATGCCGGTGTAGCCGATGAGGCCGTGCTGGGCGTCCACCGCGACGTAGTCGTAACCGAGCCGGGCGAGCCGTTCGGTGGCGACCGGGTCGTCGAGCACCACCCAGTAGCCGATGGCCTGTTGACGGGTCCGGACTCGATGTGCGAATTCGAGTGCGCTCACGGAGATGTGCTCCTGTTCCTCGTCTTCTTCGTTCTCTTCGATCAGCGGTTGTAGTTGGGCATCGGTCCGCGCAGTACGGCCCCGACCTCGTCGCACGCCGCGGCGACGTCGCCGGGCAGCGGTCCCCTGCCCAGCGCGGCGATGTTCGCGGTGAGGTGGTCGAGCCTGGACGCTCCGAGCAGTACGGAGCCGACCACGGGCTGGTTGAGCAGCCAGCGCAGTGCGAGCTCCGTCAGCGGCAGCCCGGCCTGCCCGGCGACGCCCTCCAGTGTCGCGACGGCCTCGAAGAGCCGCTCGTCCCAGTAGCGCCGGCGGTACATGTCTGCGAGCACGGAATCGCCGAAGCGGCCGGTGCCCGGTTCGGCGGCGAAGCGGTGCTTGCCCGTGAGCAGCCCGCCGCCGAGCGGGTTGTAGACCATCGTCTCCAGCCCCGTCGCCGCGGCCATCGCCGCGTACTCCTCCTCGATCCTGCGCGCGAGGAGGTTGCAGAGTTGCTGGGCCACCACGGGCCGGGGCGCGCCGACGCGGTCGGCGACATGGTTCAGTTCCACGATCTGCCACGCCGCGAAGTTCGAGACGCCCAGCTCGCGGATCTTGCCCTCCGTCACCAGGTCGGCGACCGTGCTCAGCGTGTCCTCGACGCGGGCGGCGTAGTCGGGCTGGTGCAGGTAGAAGAGGTCGATGTGGTCGACGCCGAGCCTGCGCAGGCTGCCCTCCACCTCGGCCCGCAGGCCCTTGGGCGACAGCGGCGAGTGCTCCCCGGCGTCCGGGTGGGGCATACCGGCCTTCGTGGCGAGCCTGATGCGGTCCCGGCGAGCCGCGACAAGGGGCGCGAGAAGTTCCTCCGTGGCGCCCTTGGCGTAGCCGTTGGCCGTGTCGACGTCGGTGATCCCGGCGTCGAGCGCCGCGTCGAGCATCGTCTCGGCGTCGGCCGCCGAGACGGTGTCGCCGAAGGTCATGGTGCCGAGCACCAGCCTGGGTGTGCCGGTCATGGGTTCCTTCCGGTTGTTGTCGCGCGCGTGCCGGAGAGCAGGTGCCGGGGTTTGCGGCCGGTCATGGCGGCGGGATCCAGCGCGGCGTCGCGCAGCGCCCGTGTGTAGGCGGACGCGGGTTCGGTCAGCACCTGGTCGGCCGGGCCGTGTTCGACCACCTCGCCTCGGCGCAGCACGAGCACGTCGTCGCTGAGCTCGTGCACCACGCCGAGGTTGTGCGAGATCACCACGTAGGCCACGCCGGTCTCCGCCTGGATGTCCTTGAGCAGTGCCAGCACCTGTGCCTGCACCGAGACGTCGAGTGCGCTGGTCGCCTCGTCGCACACCAGCACGTCGGGCCGGCTCGCGAGCGCCCTGGCGATGCCGATGCGCTGCCGCTGCCCGCCGGAGAACTCGGCGGGCAGCCGGTCGAGTGCGCTCTCCGGCAGCTCGACCCGCTCCAGCAGCGCGAGTGCCTGCTTCCTGCGCTGGGCCGGGTCGCGCACTCCGCGCAGCTTCAGGGGCTCGCACACGATCTCGCCCGCGGTGAGTCTCGGGTCGAGCGACGCGTACGGGTCCTGGAAGATCATCTGCACGCGGGCGCGCAGCGGTCGCAGGCGGCGTTCCGGCAGCTGGGAGATGTCGGTGCCGTCGAGCAGGATGCGGCCGGACGTCGGCCGCTGCAGGCGGACGATGCTGCGCGCGATCGTGGTCTTGCCGCAGCCGGACTCGCCCACGATGCCGACGGTGCGGCCCTTCCTCAGGCTGAATCCCACCCCGGAGACGGCGCGGAACTTCGTCTTGCCGCTGCCGGGGAACTCCACCACCAGGTCCTCTACGGAGAGGATCGATTTCTCGCTCACGCGGGCACCTCCTTGCGTGCCAGTCGCGGCACGGCTGCGAGCAGTTGCTTCGAGTAGGGGTGCGCCGGCGCGTTCACCACCCGTTCGACATCGCCGCTCTCCACGAACCGGCCCGCGCGCATCACATGCACGCGGTCGGATACGAGCCGGGCCACGCCGAGGTCGTGGGTGATCATCAGGATCGCGACGCCGGTGCGTTCCTGGAGCTCCATGAGCAGGTCGAGCACGCCCGCCTGCACGGTGACGTCGAGGGCGCTGGTCGGCTCGTCGGCCACCAGCAGTTCGGGCTCGCCCGCGAGCGCGCACGCGATCAGCACCCGCTGCTGAAGTCCGCCGGAGAGCTGGTGGGGGTAGTGGCCGAGCACCCGTTCCGGGTCGGGTACGTGCACGCGCTCCAGCAGTTCCCTCGCCGTCAGCCGGGCCTGGCGGCGGCTGGTTCCCTTGTGCCGCAGGCGGACCAGGTCGGTCAGCCGCCTGCCGACCGTGTGCACCGGGCTCAGGGCGGTCATCGGGTCCTGTGGGACGAGCCCCACGACGCGCCCGCGCAGGCCGCTGATCGCGGCCGGATCGGCGATCACGTCGTGCCCGGCGAGCACGGCCCTGCCGGACAGTACGGCCAGGTCGGGCGGCAGGAGCCGCAGCAGGCCCATCGCCGTGGTCGACTTGCCGGAACCGGACTCGCCGATCAGGGTCACGGTCTCGCCGGGGTCGACATGCAGTGAGACCCCGTCGACGGCGCGGACCACACCGCGTTCGGTTATCAGCTCGATCTGGAGGTCCTCGACCTCTAGCACACTGCTCACGCTGCCACTCCCTTCTTGGTACCTCTGATCGTGTCCCGCAGTCCGTCGCCGAGCAGGTTCACGCCGACCACCAGCAGCACGATGACAAGACCGGGCAGCGTGACGAGCCACCACGAGGTGGTGATGTAGTCCTGACCGTCCGAGATCAGCCGTCCCCAGGTGGCGAACGGCCGCTCCGGGCCGGCGCCGAGGTAGCTGAGCGCGCTTTCCAGCAGCACCGCCTGCGCGAGGAGCAGGAGTACGACGAGGCTGGTCTGCCGGACGATATTGGGCACGAGGTGGCGCAGCAGCACGCTGTGGTGGGGCAGGCCGAGTGTGCGGGCCGCGTCGACGTACGGCTTCTCGCGCTCGACGAGCACCATGGAGCGGGTCAGCCTGGCGACCTCCGGCCACTGCGCGATCGCGATGACTGCGGTGATCACCGGTACGGACGGTCCGAACAGTGCCACGACGAGCAGCAGCATCATCAGCAGGGGCAACGACATCTGGGCTTCCAGCAGGCGGCTGATGACCGCGTCGCACCAGCCGCCGAAGTAGCCTGCCGCGGCACCGGCGGCGAGCCCGATCAGCCCGGACACGACCACGGCGAGGACACCGATGAGGATCGACACCTGCCCGCCGTCGAGGACCCGTGCGAGCAGGTCCCTGCCGAGCTGATCGGTCCCGAACAGATGGCCGTCGGTGAGCGGCGGCAGCCGGCGTGCGCCGAGGTCCTGCTCGGTGGAGCCGGGCAGGGGCAGCAGGCCGGCCAGCGCCACCGGCAGCACGACCAGCGCCGTGAGGACCGCGCCGACGCGGATCTTGATCCGGGCCATGCGGGGGCGGCGGGTGGCTCCGGCGTCGCGCAGCTGGGCGGCGGTGATACGGCTGGGACGGCTCTCGGTCTCCGTACTTTCTGTGATGGTCATCGCGCCGTGGCCTTTCCGAGGCGGATCCGTGGATCGAGCAGCGGGTACAGCAGGTCGATGACGAGCTGTACGAGGATCGCGAGTGCGGCGGTGACGAGCACCGTCGCCTGAATCAGCGGGTAGTCGCGGGTCTCCAGCGCCCGGACCACGAGCGAGCCGACGCCGGGCCAGTTGAACACGACCTCCACCACGACGACGCCGTTGAGCATCGCCGCGAACCGGGTGCCGAGCGCGGTGAGCACGGGGATCGCGGAGTTGGTGAGCGCGTGGTCCCAGACGAGTCTGCGTTCCGGGATGCCGTGCGCACGGGCCACCATGAGGTGGGGGGAGGTCAGATTGCTCACCATCTCGCGGCGTACGAGCCGTGAGATGAGCGCGACCTGGAGCAGCGCGATGGTGGTCGCGGGCAGCACGAGCCCCGACCAGGTGGTGAACCCGGACGAGGGCAGCACCGGCACGAGCACGGAGAAGACGGTGAGCAGCATGATGCCGCTCCAGAACTCGGGCATCGACTGCGCGGCGATCGTCAGGATGTTGGCGCCCATCTCGCGGCCGGTGTCGGCGCGGCGGGACATCCAGATGCCCAGGGGCAGCGAGATCACGGCGGTGAGGGTGACCGCGGCGAGCGCGAGGGTGATCGTGTAGGGCACCCGGTCGAGAACCACATCGAACGCGGGCGCGCGGAACGAGTACGACATACCGAGGTCGCCGGTGAACAGATGCTCGATGAAGGTCAGGTACTGCGAGAGGACCGGGCCGTCCAGCCCGAGCTGGGTACGGATCTTGGCCAGGTCCGCGGCGGTCGCGTTCGGCGCGGCCAGGGCTGTCGCCGGGTCGCCGGGCGCCATCCGGATCAGCACGAACACAGTGGAGACCGTGAGCAGCACGACGAACGCGCTCTGGCCGAGTCGCCTGAGGATGTACGTGGTCACCTCAGCCCTCCAGACCGACGCGCGCGAGCTGGTAGGAGTTGGTCGCTTCCAGCGTCACGTCGGTGACGCGGTTACGGAAGGCCAGCACCGAGTTGGGTACGAACGCCCACATGCTCGGCCATGAGTCCCACACCACCTGCTGGGTGCGGGCGGTGATCTTCTGCCGTCGCTCGGCGTCCACCTCGGCGTAGGCCTGGTCGAGCAGCGCGAGTACCTCGCGGTTGACGTAGCCCTGGTAGGTGTCGCGGGTGCGTTCGCGTTCCGGCGTGCCGCCGTACATCCCCTGCAGGATCGGCAGCGCCGCACCGACGGGAGAGGCGTATCCGTTGCCGAGGATGTCCCAGTCGCCGGCCCGGCCCTGGCGCCACTTGGAGATGTCGCCGCCCGGCTCGAACTGACGGAGCCTCACGCGGACGCCGATCTCGCCGAGCATCTGCACGACGGCCTCCATCACACTGGTGTCGCCCGCGAACTCGCCTGTCTCCCAGATCAGCGTGAGCCGCAGATCGCCGTCGGCGATGCCCTCGGCTTCCAGCATCTGCTTGGCGCGGCGCGGGTCGTAGTCGTAAGTACCGCAGGACACGGCGCCGTTGAGTGTCTGGGCCACGGGCCCGACAGCGGGCTGCGCGGAGCCGGCCAGGACCTCTTCGGCGAGCCGTTCGCCGTCCACGGCCAGCGAGAGCGCCTGGCGGACCGATGCCTTGGACAGCGGATGGCTGTCCGGCTTACGGAAGTTGTAGAAGAGCTGGTTGATCCGGGTGCCGCGCACCCGCTCGAACGACACGTCCGGCTGTCCGCTCAACTGGTCGGCGGAGTCGGGGGTGATCGTGTCAATGATGTCGATCTCGCCCGAGCGCAGTCCCACCACCCGGTTGGATTCCTCGGGCACGAACCGCACCTGTGCCTGCTTCACGCGCGCGGGTCCGCCCCAGTAGTCGCGGTTGCGGCGCAAGGTGTACTCGCCGGTGCCGCGGTTCGACGCGGTGACCACGTAGGGGCCGGAGCCGACGCCGGACTGGAGTTCCTCGGGCACGTTCGCCGCCGCGGGCGTCACGAGGATGTTGGCCATCAGATAGTCGAGAACCGGCAGCGGGCGGTTGGTCTCCAGCGTGAACGTCCGCTCGTCCACCGGCACGACCGTCGGCCACTCGGGGAAGAACCCCGCCAGATAGGAACCGCTGACCTGTTGATACATCGTGAGCGCGGTGCTGACGTCCTTGATGCGCACCGGACTGCCGTCGGAGTAGCGAACGCCTTCGCGCAGCCGCACCGTCCACTGTGTCGGGGCGGTGAGCTCGAACGTGTCGGCGAGCACGGGCACCGGGGAGAGATCGGTGCCGATCCGGGTCAGCCCCTGGCGGACCGCGCGCTGCACGGTGACCGCCGCGTCGAACTGATTGAGCTTGTTGTCGAGTGAGACGAGTGAACGGTTCAGCCCGAGGGTCACCGAGCCGGGCGGCGGACCGCCCGTGGGACTGGCGCAACCGGCGAGGCTGCCCGCGGCCATCGCGCCCCCGGTGACGCCCAGTGCCTTGAGCAGTGTTCGTCGGGATATCTGTGCCTTCTGTGGCATCACTTTCCGCATGTGGAACCCTCCGTGGCTCGCCGGCGCCATCGCCGTAGGAGCACCTGTGGCTGCGCACTCTGGCACCCTTGCACGCTATGCGCAATACAGATAGCGTGTTTCACGCAGAACAAGTTGTGGGGAGGTGCGAATGAGATCTGCTGAGATCATGGGCTCGGCACTGTGTGACGACCTCAGCGGTGCCGCGGAGGCCGCTCTGGCTCTTGGTATCGATACAGTCGATCTTGCGCGTTCCGCGCAGGACACGGGGGCGCGGGTGGTCGACCTTGATGTCCGTCAGGCCTCTCCGGAGACCGCCCGCGCCGCCGTTCGAGCGGGGCTGCCACAGCGACGCCAGGCCTTCGTCAAGATCGACTCGCTCCTGCGCGGCAACGTCGAGGCGATGGTGCGCGGAGTGCGCGATGTGCGCTCCGGCCTGGTGGTCTGTACCCCGGCGTTGCCGGTCGCGGGCCGCCCCACACTCAACGGGCGCGTGGTGCTGTCCGCCGAGCCCGGCATCGGCGAGCACCG
The DNA here is from genome assembly GCF_036248275.1 of Streptomyces sp. NBC_01716. Taxonomy (NCBI): domain Bacteria; kingdom Bacillati; phylum Actinomycetota; class Actinomycetes; order Kitasatosporales; family Streptomycetaceae; genus Streptomyces; species Streptomyces sp. NBC_01716. The sequence goes on from NZ_CP109181.1 coordinate 1,899,586, forward strand.
CCCCGACTCCGTCGAGGACGCGCTCGGGGATCTCCCGGTCACCCATGTGAAGCTCGACGAGCTGCGCTCGCCCGGCCTGCGCGATGCGCTCACGCAGGCCGCGCGCTCCGGGCGGATCGCGGTCTGCGACGCGGAGACCGACGCCGATCTCGACCTGCTCGCCGCCGCCACCGTCGCGACGACCGGCGGTGCCGACGACGCCGGCGACATCACCGCTGTCGGATCCGCCGGGCTCGCGGCGGCCTTCGGAAGGTTGCGTCCTGCGCGAACCACGCAAGTCCCGTCCACCGTGTCCGCGACAGTGCTCGTCGTGGTCGGCTCCGCCGAACCGGGCGCGCGCCGCCAGGTCGAACTGCTGGCCTCCAGCGGCGCGCGGCTGGTCGAGGTGGACCCGGCGACCCGTGACGTTCCCCGCTTCGAGCTCACCGGGGGCCGCACGGTGCTGACCCTGTGCCCCGCGCCGCTCGATCCCACCCGCGCCCGTGCGCTCGCCGTACACCTCGCGGGCCTCGTCCGCGAGGTCGTCGCCCGGCACGACGGCCCGCTCCGGCTCGCCCTCACCGGAGGCGAGACCGCACGGCGGGTACTCGACGCGCTCGGCGTACGACGCCTCCACGTGCTCGGCCAGGTGCATCCCGGCGCCGTGCACATGCGTACCGACACCGGGCTGGAGATCGTGACCCGGCCCGGCAGCCACGGCGGCCCGGACAGCCTGCTCATGATCGCCAACCGGCTCCACCAGCCTGCTCTTCAGGAGGAACTGTGAACTCGCCCTTGCCCGCCATAGCCATCACGATGGGGGACGGAGCCGGAATCGGCCCCGAGGTCGTGGTCGGCGCGCTCGCCGACGCGGCCGTGTACGAACGGTGCCGTCCCCTCGTCATCGGGGACGCCCGCCGCCTGCGCGAAGCCGCCCTGGTGCGGGGTGAGACGGTCGAGGTGGTGGCCGTCGAATCGGTGGCCCAGGCCCGGTTCGAGCCCGGCCGGATCGATGTCATCGATCTCGGTCTGCTGCCCGACGGCCTGGAGTGGGGAAAGCTGAGCCCGGCCGCGGGCGAAGCGGCGTACCAGTACGTGCGTGTCGCGGCCGAACTCGCGGTCGCCCACGAGGTGCAGGCCATCTGCACGGCGCCGCTGAACAAGGAGGCGCTGCACGCCGCGGGGCACATCTACCCCGGGCACACGGAGTTGCTCGCGGCGCTGACCGGCATCGAGGAAGTGTCGATGATGCTGTCGACGCCCAAGGTCAAGGTCATCCATGTGACCACCCACATCGGCCTGATCGACGCCATAGCCAGGATTGATCCCGGGTTGGTGGAGCGGACCGTACGCCGCGGCCACCGGGCGATGCGCTCCTCGGGTGTCGAGGCACCCGTCATCGGGGTCTGCGGGATCAACCCGCACGCCGGGGAGAACGGCCTGTTCGGTGCCGGTGAGGAGGCGGAGAAGATCGAGCCCGCGCTGGAGAAGCTGCGCGCCGACGGCATCGACGCGCGCGGCCCGCTGCCCGCCGACACCGCGTTCTTCCTCGCCGGGCGCGGAGACTACGACCTGATCGTGGCCATGTACCACGACCAGGGCCACGGCCCGGTGAAGGTGCTCGGCATCGAGGCGGGCGTCAACATCACCGTGGGACTTCCCGTGATCCGCACATCGGTGGACCATGGAACGGCCTTCGACATCGCGGGAACCGGAACAGCCGAAGTAGGTAGCATGATCGAGGCCCTGCGCCAGGCTGCGGACCTGGCCCCGGCTTCGGTCGGCTGAAGGGACAACGAGTGGCTCGCGATTCCGAACTCCGCAGACAGGCCATCGTCCAACTGGCCACCACCACAGGGCTCGCCAACGTGGACGAACTCTCCGGGCAGTTCGGAGTGACCGCGTCGACCATCCGGCGCGATCTCGCCCAGCTCGAACGCGCGGGCGCCCTGGCCCGCACCTACGGCGGCGCGATGGCGCTCGTCGCGCACCCTGAGGCCAGCCTCCGCCAGCGCGTCGGTGAGGCGTTCGAGGCCAAGCAGTCCATCGCGCGCTGGGCCGCGCGCCAGATCGGGGCCGGGGAGACGGTGCTGCTCGACGCGGGCACCACCACCGGCGCGCTCGCACACGAGCTGCGGCACGGCCCCGCGCTGACAGTGGTGACCACCGGCATGACGGCTCTCCAGGAGCTCTCTTCGGCCGACGCGGTGACCGTGGAGTGCCTCGGCGGCCAACTCCGGCCGCGGAGCCAGGGTTTCATCGGCCCCCTCGCCGAAACCGCCCTGGAACGCCGCACGTTCGACCGGGTATTCCTCGGCGCGGACGGGGTCACCGCCGAGGACGGCATCTGTGAGGCCGACATCCGGCAGACCCGGCTCAAGGAGCTGATGGCGCGCCGCAGCGACCGCGTCTATCTGCTGGTGCACGGGGCCAAGATCGGTCGTCGTCCGTTCCACGCCTGGGCTCCGCTGCCTCCGAAGTGGACACTGGTCACCGACGAATCGGCCACCGGCGCCGATCTCGACCCGTTCCGCGCCAAGGGGATCGATGTCGTGGTCACCGACGAGAACGGCGACGACGTGTCCGGCGGCCGGAGCTGACCGCAGGGTGAGCGACGGCGCTCACGCGCCGGTGCGGGCGTGCGTCACCGTGCCCGGCACCGGCGGTTCGGCCGGTGCCGGGCACGGGTCCTGCTCAGCCTCCTGTCACTTCGGTACGAACTTGACGTAGCTGGTGCGCAGATAGCTGCTGCCCGCGCTGTTGGAGACCGTCACGTCACCGGCCGATCCCTGGGCGAACTCGAAAGTTCCGAGCGAGATCCACCGGTTCCCGCCCGCGCTCTGGCCGATGTCCACGGCTTTCGTGCCACCGGCGTGGGTGACGGTGTACCGGGCCGCCGTGGTGCTGTTGGGATGGCTGGGCACCCACGCGAACACCTCGTAGCCGCCGGCCGCTCCCAGCTCGGGGCGCCACGTGGCCGTCGCCGAAGTGTCGTTGCTGGTACGCGTCTTGGAGCCGAGCCAGCCTGCGACGCTCGACCCGGTCCAGGTGCCCTTCTCGGTGTAGCCCGCGTCGTCGATGCCGATGATGCTCATGGGCAGTGGCGTGATCCGTACGGACGACGGCTTGGACTCGTTGCCCGTCTGGTCCACCGCGGTGACGGCCAGCTCGTGCTCGGCGTTGTTCGTCAGATCCTCGACCGGGAAGCCGAGCGCGCGCAGGTGCGCGTCGACCGGGTTGCCGTAGGGCTCGTCGGTGATCCGTCTGCCGTCCACGTACACGTGGTAACCGTGCAGGTCCACCTCAAGGCTCTGGTCCCAGTACAGCACCGCCGCCTCGTTCGTCGCCTCCGCGGCCACGCGGGCCGGTGGTGCCGGTGGCTTCGTGTCGGCCGGTGTCCTCACCGACAGCGGTGCCGAAGGCGCCGACTCGTTGCCGGACCGGTCGACCGAGGTCACGGTCACCTTGTGCGTCTGGCCGGCCAGCATCTCGTACAGGCGGAACGAGTCGCGCCGCACCGGCTTCCAGGTGATCCGGCGCCCGTCCAGGTAGACGTGGTGCCCGAGTACGTCGTCGTCCTGGGCGGGGCTCCAGCGCACATGGAGTACGGCGTCGCCGTTCGACGCGTTCGGCTGGACGAAGGCGTGCGGATTGCGCGGCGCGGCGGGCCGCCGCGCGTCGTCCCGGGGCGCGGGAACGAACTTCACCGCGTCCGCGTGCATGAGCCCGTGGGAGCCCTCCTCCCTGCCCAGTTCCACATAGCCGTCAGATCCGGCGTCGAACGGGAAGTTGCCGAGCCGGACCCAGCGGTCCGTCCCGCCGCTCGTGTCCGCCGCCACCTCGGTGGTGCCGCCCGCGTGGGAGACGGTGTAGCCGGCCGGGTCGGGCGTCTCCGTACCCACGCGGGCGAACTTGACCACGTTGGTGCGCAGGTAGTTGCCGCGAGCGGCGTTCGAGACGGTGACGTGCCCGTCGGTGCCGGCCGCGAACTCGTACTCGCCGAGCTCGACCCAGTCGTTGCCGCCGGTGGTCTGATCGATGTCGGTGGAGTCGGACCCGCCGGCGTGAGTGACGGTGTACCGGGCCGCTGTCGTGCTGACGGGGTTGGCGGGCGACCACGCGTACACCTTGTACGTGCCGGCTTCCTTGAGGTCGGGGCGCCACTCGGCGGTGGCCGAGGTGTCGTTGCTCGTCCTGGTGGGGGTTCCGTCCCAGCCCCGGATACTCGACGCGGCCCACCGGCCGGTCTCCGTGTAGCCGGTGTCGTCGGTGCGGGTGACGGTCTCGTTGTCGCCCGCGGCGTCCGGAAGCCAGGCGTAGACGTCGTAGGTGGTGCGCTTGGGCAGGTCGGGCGTCCAGCGGGCGGCCGAGGCTGAGGCGGTGGCCCAGCGGGTGCCGGTGCCCCGCCAGCCGGTGACCGCGTCCGACGCGCCCCAGGTGCCCCGCTCGCGGTAGCCGTCGTCACCGTTGTCGACGACCACGGCAGGCACGAACTTCGCGGCGTCGGCACGCAGGATGCCGCCGCCCGGACCGCCGGTCACACGCACGCCGCGGCCGGCTTCGGGCGTCATCGGGTAGGAGCCGAGACTGACCCACTGCTGGCCTGCCCCGGTCTGGTCGACGACGACTTCGGTCTCTCCGCCGTCGTGGGTCACTGTGTAGGTGGCGGCCTTGTGCCCGGTCTTCAGGAAGCTCGGGTTCCACACGAACACCTCGTACGGCTGGGCTGACCGCAGCTTCGGTGTCCAGCGGGCCGTCGCACCTGGGTCGTCGGAGCGGCGGAGCTCCTTGTCCTGGTATCCGAAGACCTCGCGGTGCCCGTCCGTGATCTCATCCGCCCACCTGCCTGTTTCGGCGTACCCGCCGTCGCCGTTGTCGACCACGACGGTGTCCGCGGACTCGTCGTCACCGGTGTCCACGGGCGCGTAGTACCGGAAGTAGTCCCAGGTGGTCTCGCCCGGCAGGTTGGTCTCGTCGACCGGGGAGGTGTAGCCGAGCGTGGTCAGCCAGATGTTCTGCAGTCCGTGCGGGCCGGCCTTGGGCAGTGTCTGGGTCAGCTTGCCGTCGATGTAGTACCGCACCTCTGTGGGGGTCCACTCGAAGCCGTAGGTGTGATAGCCGTCGGACGAGTCGGGGCCTTGGTACAGCCGGCCGGGGTTCCCCACGTGGTGCGGTACGAACCAGTGCGAGACCTGGGTGAACTCGTCGGGGGTGTGCGAGTCGACCTCGAAACCGTCGATCTCGTTCACCCGGTTGTTCGGCCCCTTGTACTTCGGTGTGTCCGGCACATAGTCGGCCAGGCCGGTGGTCCACATCGCGGAGTGGAAGCCCTGGTCACCCCAGAGCCGGGCGCGTGTCTCGTAATATCCGTAGCCGAACGTCCGCTTGCTGATCACACCGCCGCACGTGTACTCCATTCCGTTGCGGTCCTCGCGCTTCAGCGCGATGCGCATCAGCCCCTGGGACACGGATACGTTGTCCGGGCTGTTCGAGCAGATCGCCTTCTCGCTCTCGCGGTAGTGCCACTCCGCTTCGTCGAGGCCCTTGCCTTCCGCGTCGACGCCGTCGAACTCGTCGGACCAGGCCAGCTCGTATCCGGGCGCCGGCGCCCCGGCCGGCGCCGCCGCCTCCGGGGCCGCGGCCGGGGCTGCGGACATCGCCGACGACGCGGGCACGAGGGATATGGCGACGGAGGCCGCCAGGAAGGCGGCCACCACCGTTCTGCGGACGTTCACAACTCGGGCTCCTCTACGGGCGATGAATGGCTCGGGGTGAAGGCGGCCGTCAACAGGCTCATGGGGTTTCTCAGGGGGACGTCATGGCGACGTCGTCGACACTGAAGGGCTGGTTGTAGCCCTTGACGCCCCACTTGCCTTCGGCCAGGGACCTGTCGGTGACGCTCATGATCCCTGTGCCGTTGAGCTTGGCGGTCAGCCGGGCGTCGTGGAGCTCGAAGCTCAGCCGATAGGTGGTCCCGGGATCGATCGTGGTGCTGTGACTGGCGAGGGTGGTCACTGAACCAGCCACCTTCTTGACGAGGGTGACGGTGTTCGTCTCCGGGAAAAGGCGCAGGTAGTAGTAGTTGTCGGCGTCCGTGTAGCGTCCGACGATGCCGGCTCCGCCTCCGGTGCCCGACAGTTCGACCGCCGCGGAGAGCGTCGTGCTCCGCCACTTCGGGAAGTGCGTCGCGGTGGCGGTGTAGAGGGAGTACACGTCCCCGGAAGCAGTGTTGCGGTACGCGTGGTCCCCGCCGTCGGCCGTGACGGACCAGGAACCCCCGACAGGGGTCCAGTTCGCCGCTGTACCGCTTTCGAAGTCGTTGTGGTAACTGGTCAGTGAGGCGGGCACCGATGCCGGGACGGTCGCGGGAACGGCGCCGTCGCTGGAGTAGTAGCGGACCCAGTCGACGTTCATGGTGCCGTAACTGTGTCCGGCCGGATCGGTGAGTCCGTCCAGCCGGCCCACCTGCGGGATGGTGGACAGCCAGATGGACATCGGACTGTTCGGAATCGAGGTGTAGGCCAGCGACCCCTGCTCGGTGCCGTTCAGGAAGAACGTCGTCTTGCGCGGTTCGTACAGCACCCCGTAGGTGTTGTAGTTCCTCCCGTCCGGGGTGCCCATGGTGCGCCGCTCGGAGGTGGACTGCTTGATGTCCTCCTGGCCGGACAGCCAGGTGAGGTAGCCGCCGTGGGTCTGGCCCTTGAACGACTCGACGATGTCGATCTCGGTGAAGCCGGCGTTGTAGTCGGGCTTGGCGTACTGGCCGTCCCAGATCTGCGTCCAGAACGACTGGTGGAAGGGGCCGGTGTTCGGGGGAAGCTTGACCCGGGCCTCGTAGTAGCCGTAGCCGAAACGCTTCTTCGTGGTGATACCGCCGCCTCTGAAGCTTGAGGTCTCCGTATTGGCGGTCGAAACCCGGGTCTGGTCGATGCTGAGACTTCCGCCGGTGACCTTGACGTTGTCGTCCGAGACCCAGGAGCTCTGGCGGGTGCGCCACGCGTTGGCGTCGAGGCTCGTGCCGTTGAAGTCGTCGGAGAACACGAGCTGGTAGCCGGCCGGCGCGGTGGAGCCGGGCGGAGGATCGGCATGGGCGGGCGTGGTGAGTGTCGCCGCGGCGAGGGTGCCGACGAGGACGGCACTCGCGCATGCCATCACCCGTGTTCTTGCGCGAAGCAGAAGACTCAACGGCTTTCCTGTCTCTGGAAGCGGCGTGCGGGCAGATGACGTCATCAGCTCTCCGGTAGGCGCATCCCTATGGTGAATGACACATCCGAATTGCTCGCAGCGTAGGAGTGTTCATGGATGCCGTCAATCATGTTGCACGCGAATCTTGTTGCAGGCGATCGGCCGGCCCGGCCCGGCCCGGTGGCTCATCGCAGAGCGGTGCCGGAGGTACGTGTGAGGAGCCCAAGGTCCTGGCGGGTGGGCAGGCCTTCCCAGTCCCCGCGTGTTCCCACGCAGAACGCCCCTGTGGTGGCCCCGCGCCTCAGACGCTCCCGAGGGGGCAGGTCGTTCAGCGACGCGGAGAGGTAGCCGGCCACGAAGGCATCACCGGCGCCGACGCTGTCGACCACGGTGACCGGGAGGGCGTCCTGGTGGTGTTCGGCGTCCGCTGTACGGCAGTACGCACCGGCGGCTCCGGCGGTGACGACGACCTCGGCGACCCCGTGGGCGAGCAGGTCGGACACCGGATCCGGTGCGTCCGTGAGGATGTCGAGTTCGTCGCTCGACGCGAACACGATGTCGGCCGAAGGCAGCAGGGGGCGGAGGGCCCCTGCCGCTTGCCGGCGGGTCCACAGGCGGCTGCGGTGGTTGACGTCCAGGCTCACCCGGACTCCCCTGGCGTGCGCGGCAGTTGCCGCCGCGAGCGTCGCCGCCCCGGCCGCCGGCGAGAGGGCGGGGGTGATCCCGGTCAGGTGCAGCAGCGACGGCGAGGCGTCCTCCAGTGCGGCAAGGCACTCCTCGGCGGTGAGCAGTGAGCCGGCGGACCCTCTGCGGTGGTAGCTGACTCGCGTGATGTCGTGGACCGGCTGGTCGAAGGCGACGAGTCCGGTGAACGACTCCGCCGTGGAGCGGATGAAGCGGGTGTCGACTCCTTCGGCACGCAGTGTTCGGCGGATGAGCCGGCCGGGCTGGTCCTCACCGACCACGCCGAGCCATGCGACGCCGTGGCCGAGCCGGGCAAGACCGATGGCAACGTTGCTCTCGGAGCCGGCCACGGACAGCCGCGCGGCGCCGCCGAGTTCGAGAGGTACGGGGGTGCGCACGGACACCATTGCCTCGCCGATCGTAAGAACGCCGCTCATCGCGTCTCCTGCCCGCGGTCGCGGCCCACGGCGTGGCGGGGCTCCACCGCTTCGAGGAATGCCGCAGCGCGTTTTGCCAGGTCGTCCTGTGCCCGCGGTGCGTCGGTGGCCCCGGCGGGGCCGAGGAGAGGGGACCCGACGCCGACGGCGACAGCGCCCGCCGCGAGGTACTGGGGTGCCGTCTCGCGGTCGACGCCGCCGACGGCCACCAGTGGCGCTCGGGGCAAAGGGCCCCGCAGTTCGCGCAGGTAGCCGGGTCCGTGCTGACCGGCCGGGAAGATTTTCACAGCCGTGGCGCCGAGGTCCAGCGCGGTGATGACCTCCGTGGGGGTCAACGCGCCGCACAGGAGCGGGACTTCGGTCGCGGCGGCGCGGCGGGCGCCCGGCGTGATCCCCGGCGTGACGATGAAACCGGCGCCCGCGGCGGACGCGGCGTCGGCCTGGTCGGCGGTCAGTACGGTGCCCGCGCCGATGAGGACGGCGGGCGGGCACTGCGACCGGGCCCGGGTGATCGCGTCGAGGCCGCCCGGCGTGGTCAACGAGACCTCCATCGCCGTGACGCCGGCGTCGATCAGGGTGCGCATACAGCGCAGGGCCCGCTCGGCGCTGTCGGCGCGGATGATGGCGAGGAGCCTGCGCTGTGTGATCTCTTCCAGCAAATTCATGCCATTTCCGGTTCTGGGCCATGACGCGGCAGCGGTCGCGGTCCGGTGAGGGGCTTGACCAGCCCACGGTGGATGGATGTTTAATCCATCATGCGCAAGTATTGAACCGCAATACGAATCTCACACTCTGGAGGCACCATGCGGGTCACGCAGGTTCGGACATACGTCCTGAAACAGCCCACGGAGTCTGCCTATCTGGGCAAGCTGAACGACGGATCGGCGCCGGCGCCGGACCTGGGCTACTTCGTGCGCCCGCCGTGGCGAAGCCTGTACTCGGCCCATATGGAGACCGTCCTCGTCCGCGTCACGACAGACGAAGGGGCAGAAGGGTGGGGCGAGGCGCTCGCTCCGGTCGGTCCCGAGGTCGTCGCCGCGATCATCGACCGCATGCTGGGACCGTGGCTGGTGGGCCGGGATCCGTCGCAGGTCCGGCCTCTCTGGGACGGCATGCGCGATCTCATGCGTGAGCGCGGCCATTTGACGGGGCATCAGGCAGACGCGCTGGCCTCTCTGGACATCGCCTTGTGGGACCTGGCGGGCAAAGCGTCCGGTCTCCCCGTGGCCCAGCTTCTTGGCGGGGCCTACCGCACCGAGATCCCCGCCTACATCTCCGGTCTGCCCGAGCCGACGGACGAGGGCCGCGCCCGGCTGGCCGCCGAATGGGCGGCTCGGGGAGCCTCCATGGTGAAGCTCGCTCTCGGCAACGGCATCGACGAGGACCTCGCCACCTATGACGCGGTGGCCGCTGCCGCGCCGAGTCTGGGCATCGCGATCGATGCCCACTGGGTCTACTCACTCCCTCAGGCCCTGGAACTCGGGCGCGAACTCGACCGCCGGCGCGCCCTGTTCTTCGAGGCCCCCCTGGCGCCCGAGGACATCGCCGGCCACCGCGAGCTGGCATCCCGCCTCACCACCCCGGTCGCGGTCGGCGAAGCGATGCGCAACCGCTACGAGTTCCGTGACTGGTTCGACCACAGGGCCATGGGGCTGGCCCAGCCGGACGTCGCCCGCACGGGGATCACGGAGGCCATGACCATCGCCACGCTGGCCGACGCCCGCCACATCCCTGTGGCCTGCCACCACTCCGTGGGCCTCGGCGTGGCACTCGCCGCCGGGCTGCACGTCTCCGCGGCCGTGGCCGACAGTCCTTTCTTCGAGTTGCAGCCGACCACACTGCCCTTCGCGCAGCGGATTCTGCGGACCCCGGTCAACAGCACCGCCGCCGGGTTCACCTTGCCGCACGGGCCAGGGCTGGGCATCGACATCAACCAGGACGTCCTCGACGACCTCGTTCAGGGAGGCTGACCATGACACGCACCGCCACCCCCATCGGACTCGTACCGATTCTGGCCACGCCGTTCACCACCTCCGGTGAGCTGGACCTGCCCTCCCTGCGCTCCCTCGTGGAGTTTCAGCTCGACGCGGGTGTGGACGGCCTGGCGGTCTTCGGCATGGCGAGCGAGGGCTTCGCGCTCGCCACCGACGAGCGAGCGGCCATCCTGCACGCGGTCAGGGACGTGGTGGGCGACGACCTGCCGATCGTCGCCGGAGTGAACGGCACCAGCACGGTGGTAGCCATCGAACAGGCCCGGCACGCCGCGGCCGGTGGAGCCGACCAGTTGATGGTTCTCCCCCCGTACCTCGCGAAGCCCAGCCAGCGGCAACTTCTCGAATTCTTCGGCGAAGTGGCGGCGGCGACAGACGCGACGGTCATGGTGCAGGACGCCCCCGGGGTCACCGGCGTCACGATCGACGTGGCGACGGTGGCGGCCCTGGGCCGCGTTTCCGGCATCACCTCGGTGAAAGTGGAGGCACCGCCCACCCCCGTCAAAGTGGCAGCGGTGACCAAGGCCATCGACGACCTGGCGGTTCTCGGCGGTCTCAACGCCGCCTCACTGATCGAGGAGTACGACAACGGCAGCGTTGGCACCATGCCGGCCTGCGAATACTCCGACCTGCTCCGCGGCATCCTCGACGACCTGGCCGCCGACCGGCGCCCCCAGGCGCGTTCGGCGTTCGGCCGTCTGCTGCCGCTGATTCACCTCGGCACGCGCCCCGGCCAGGCGTGGGCGGTGCACAAGGAAGTGCTGCGCAGGCGCGGGATCATCGAGTCGGGCCGGGTCCGGCTGCCCGCACAGGAACTTGAGCCGGTCACGGCCCGCGCGCTTGACGAGATCCTGGCCGAACTGCGGCTTCCTTCCTGGCAGAAGGTACCCGCGTGAGCCGGTCGGTGCTGCTGATCGGCAGCTCTTCTCCGATCGGGCAGGCCATCGCCGCCGGCTTCGCCGAGGCGGGGGACAGGGTCGTCGGCATCTCGTTGGACGGCACGGCCGGCCCTCACCTGGTGGAGGCACTCGCTCTCGACGTCAGTACCGAGGAGGGGGCTGACGCGGCGGTGGGCCGTACCGTGGAACGGCTCGGCTCCCTCGACGTCCTGGTCCTGGCCGCTTCGGTGATGGCGCCGGCGCCGGCCCATGCCGCCACCGCTGACGACTGGCATCGCGGCATCACCAACACCCTGTACACCGCCTTCTTCCCTGCCCGAGCTGCTTTGGCGGTTCTGCCCAGGGGAGGCAGCATCGTGGCGGTGAGTTCCGTCAACGCCACCCTTGCCGCGCCGTGGCTGCCCGCCTACTCGGCGGCGAAGTCCGGGGTCGAGGGGTTGGTGCGGCAGCTGGCGCTGGAGTACGGCCCACGCGGCATCCGCGTCAATGCCGTGGCTCCGGGGATCATCGACAACGACGACCTTCCGAAGGTCACCGAGGGGTACCCGCTGGGCCGGGTCGGCCGACCCGGTGACGTCGCCGGCGCGGTGTTCTACCTCGCGGCGGCCCCCTTCGTCACCGGCGTCGTGCTGCCGGTCGACGGCGGCCTGTCCATCGCTTCTCCCGCCGCGTTCCTCCGCCCCGACCTGCGGAGCAAGCTCCTGGGGGACTGATCGGCTCCAGGCATGACGAAGCGGGGCGCGGGCACGTGGCCCGTGCCCCGCTTCGTGCGGGACGGAGGTGCGCGGGACGACCGGACAGCCTGCTTCTACGCGGTCGGCTCTCCCGGGACCCGGGCGCGGGGGGCGGCAGGCCCGCCCACCGCGACCTCGACGGTGTAGGTCCAGCCTGACGCCGCCTCGCCGGGCAGCGTGGCAGTGCAGATGACAAGGCGCGAACCCAGCAGAGCGCACGAGGTCGGCCGGGAACAGGGCATGGTGACGCGCTGGAGCACCTGGCCTTGTGGGCTCAGGCGGACGACGGCCGCGGCATCCCACAGCGCCACCCACAGACAGCCCTCGTCGTCGACGGTGATCCCGTCCGGGACACCGGCCGGCACGGACAGCGGCGGTCCGGCCGGGCCGAGCAGTTCACCGGAGGCCGCCTTGACGCGGTGGATCAACCGGTGGCCGCTGTCGACGGCGTAGCACGTCGAACCGTCGGGGCTCCAGGCGATGCCATTGGCCGCGAGCATCCCTGCCCGGACGACGCGGCCGCCGACGGATGTGCCCTCGTGGTCGAGTACATGCAGTCTTCCCCACGGCTTGAGAGGGCGGGGAACACTCATCGAGCCCACCCAGAAGCGTCCCTCCGCGTCCACGGCACCGTCGTTGAGACGGGCCGTGTCCGTATCGGGCTCAAGGACGGCCAGCGGGGTCGGCGCCGTGCCGGCTCGCCAGCGGAACACCGTCCCGCCGGACGCGAGCAGCCACCCACCGCTCGTGGTCCGCACGGCACAGCCCAGCGGTCCTGGCACCTCGATGAGCGGTTGGGCCTCAGGCTCCCATGCCGCCACGGGATCGTCGGGTGCCGCGTGGGCGAGCCAGAGACGCCCGGCGACCAGGTCGACCCAGCTCACCGTCCGCGTCTCGGCATCGAAGCGAGGAGACTCTCCCAACTCCGCGCGAGCGAAGCCTGTGCGTACGATCTCCTTTTCCAGGGCGCTGTCTCCCACTAACCCAGGGACACACGCGGCTGCGGTGCGCGGGCGATGGTGAAGCCCAGCGCGACGGATACCTCGTCGGCGGCCTCGACCACCATCAGCGCGAGCTCCCGCAGGCGCCGCGCGTCGTCCAGTTCGGAGAGGGGACCGCTCACCGACAGCGCTGCCACGACCTCTCCCCCGCGGCCGCGAACGGGAGCGGCGACGCAGGCTCGCCCGAAGGCGAGTTCCTCGATCTCCGTGGCGTAGCCGCGGCTGCGGGCCTCGGTCAGCGCGCTCTCCATGGCGGCGAAGTCGGTGATGGTGTGGGGGGTGTAGGCGAGGCCGAGCCCCTTGGCGTAGAACTCGCGGACGTACTCCGGGGTCTGAGCCGAAAGGAACGTCTTGCCCATGCCGGTGGCGTGCAGCGGTGCCGTGCGCCCGGCCATGGTGAACGACTTGGGGGACTTCGCCCCCTCGAAGTTCCCGAGGTAGAAGAGCTGGTCGCCGCGGAATTCCGCGAGATTCGCGCCGAGTTCCGCGACATGGGCCAGGTTCTGGGCGATCTGCCGTGCGGCACGGAAGATCGACGAGCTGTTGAGCGCCACCGATCCCAGCGTCACCACGGTCGGGCCCAAGCGGTACAAGCCCGTCCGGGGGTCCTGTGCGAGGAAGCCCATGCGGTCCAGTGAGGAGACCATGCGGGACACGGTCGACTGCCCGAGATCAGTCTGGGCGCAGAGCTCGGAAATCCGCAGTTCACTGGTCTCGTCGGTGAAGCAGGCGAGCAGCGACATCGCGCGTTCGACTGCCTGTGTTCCGGCGCCGTGTTCGGCTGCCATGGTTCTCCTGTCCTATCGGCGGCGTCAACTGACCATTTTACATCGGCCATCCGCTTTGTGGGTTACGTTTCCACGCACGCGCCCGTCCCCGCAGTGGTGCCGGGCCGGCATTCGTCACCCCTGCTCAAGGGCGTCGTCAACCTTCTTCCTCAGGGCATTGAGACCGCTCTGGACTCCGACCTGACCAGCGAGGATGGAGGCGACGCCCTCGCCGATCGCCGTGTCGATCTGGGCCGTGGTGGACAGCGTGTCCCAGGCTCCGAGCCGGGCGTGCTCGGCCACCGCGTCGGCGAAGCTGGTCTGGAACGTGTCCTTCCGCAGGGCATCGATGCGGTCGGCGACATTCTTGTCGGCGGGCGGCAGCGCGGACTGCTCGTACAGCGCGGTCACCGCGCCGAGGTCGCCGGCCGCGTAGGAGATGAAGTCCCTGCTGGTCTTCTCCCCCTTGCCGGCACTGCAGGACAGTCCCGCGCCCCAGAAGCGGTTGTAGGAGGGGAGGCTCTGGACGGTCGGTCGCCGCAGGGGGCGTACAGCGGCCTGCAGCGCCGCCGAGCCACCGTTGGACTTCACGAACGTGTTGGCCAGGGGGGCGTCGTCGTACATGACCGCCTGTCCGCGCGCGAACATGATGCGCGCGTCGGTACGCGCGACGCCCGACTTGGTGAGCTTGGCGTCCTGGAGCTCCTTGTACCACTCGACGGCGGCGACGCTCTCCGAGTCGCCGATGGTGCACTTCAAGTCCTTGGTGACCACCTCGCTGCCCCAGCCCCACATCCAGTGCACGGCGTCCTTCAGGTCCGGGTTCTTCGTGACGGCCGCGTACGGGACGAGGTCGGGATCCTGACGCTTGATCTTCTCCAGTGCGGTCGCGAATTCCTCGACGGTCATGCCGCTCTTGAGACCGGTCTCGTCGGCGATCCGGCCGTCGCACACCAGGCCGATGCCGGAGGCCGTCAGAGGGAGCATGTAGAGCTTGCCGTCGAGACGCAGTCCGTCGAGTACCGCCCGCGGCAGGTCCATGCCTTCAGCGAGATCGGAGAGGTCGGCGAGAATGCCCATGGGAACGAGCAGTTGCCACGGGCCCTGGGAGACACCGTTGAAGGAGCCCGACTTCGCGGCCAGTGCCAGCTGGGTGGAAGCCTGGTCGTAGGGGTATATGACCGGCTTCACCTTCTTGCCCGACTTCTTTTCCCAGCCCGCGATCACGGCCTGCCACGCCGCCTTCTGGGAGTCCTCACCGAGTGCGTTGCCGTAGAGCTTGATCGTGTCGATCTCCGACGCGTCGCCGCTGTTCGCGGCGCCGCCGGGTGCGGAAGTTGAGCAGGCTGTCAGGCCGAAGGCGCTGGAAAGGCCGAGGGCTCCAAGGCCCGCGAGGACTCCTCGCCTGGTCATGGCCTGCCGGGGGGCATTGTGGGACATGATGGCTCCGTCGTGTGTCGGGGTGGGAAACGGGCGGCTCAGCCCTTGACTGCTCCGGCCGCCAGGCCGGAGACGAAGTACCGCTGCAAGGCGATGAAGATCAGCGCGAGCGGCAGAGAAGTGATCACCGACGCGGCCATCAGGGCGGGCCAGTCGCCGGAACCCTCGTGGATGAAGGCCGAAGTCATGCCGACGGGGAGAGTCTGCTTGTCCGGGCCGGCGAGGGTCAGAGCGAACAGCAGATCGCTCCAGCCACGCATGAAGGCGAACATCCCGGCCGTGACCAGGCCAGGCGTGATCAGCGGAAAAATGATCCTGAACAAGATCGCCAGGTTGGACAGGCCGTCCACCTTCCCAGCCTCGATGATCTCGTCCGGCAGCCCGTCGATGATGCCTTTCAGCAGGAACACGGTGAGCGGCAAGGTGAACGTGGTGAACGCCAGAACCACGGCCGTATACGTATAGAGGAGCCCCGCGGCGCTGAACATCAGGTACAGCGAGACCAGAAGCAGCACACCCGGAACAAGCTGCCCGACGAGGAACATGACCATGAAGAGGTTGCGTCCGCGGTAGCGGAACTTCGACAGCGAGTACGCCATCAGTCCGGACACCAGGACCGAGACCGCCGCGGTCCCGGCCGAGACGATCACCGAGTTGCCGAGCGCGGACAACAGCGCGGTGTCCTCGAAGAACGCGCCGAAGTTGTCGAGAGTCGGGTTGAACGGGAAGAACGGCCGGTCTTTGGAGAAGACATCCTCGCGCCGCATGAACGCGGTGGCGACCAGCCAGTACACCGGAAGCAGCCCGAAGAGACCGAGCACCGACAGGCCCAGCTTGCCGAGGACGCCGAGCGTCGGCCGGGTGATGCCCTCACCCACATGGCGTGACCGGCGCCGGGCCGGCGGGAACGGCACAATGCTCACCTTCGCGCCTCCAGTCTCTTGTTCAGCAGGAAGTACGCGGCGCACACGACGGACAGGGCGACCAGCCACAGCACGCCCATGGCGGCCGCGCGGCCCAGGGAGAACTCGACGAACGCGTACTGGTAGATGCTCACCGCGAGGGTCATGGTCGAGGTTCCGGGACCGCCGCCCGTCATCACGAAGATCATGTCGAACGAGCCGAAGTTGTAGATGAACTCCAGCATGGTCACGAGCGCGACCGGGCCGATCAGATGCGGCAGTGAAACGTGCCAGAAGCGCTGCCGGCGGGAAGCGCCGTCGATCGCGGCCGCCTCCAACTGCTCTCGCGGCAGGGTCTGCAGGACCGCGAGGACCACCACCATCATCCAGGGGAAGGTGTTCCACGACTTGGCGATGATCACCGCCGCCAGGGCAGTGCCCGGCGCCCCGAGGAAGTCGACCTCCGGCAGACCCAACTGCGACAGAACGTGGTTGAGCACGCCATAACTGTCATTGAAGATCCACGCCCACAGAAAGGAGACGACCACGCCCGGCAGCAGCCAGGGAAGCATCAACACGCCTCGCAGCACGGCACGCCCCTTGATACGGGCGTTGAGGAGCAGAGCGATCCCCGTACCGAGCAGGAGGGGGAGGACCGTCGCGAGAACGGAGAACACGAGCGTGGTCCCCAGGCGGTCGACGAAGTCGGGCCAGACCTCGGCGTAGTTGCGCAACCCGACGAATGACCGGCCCGGCCGTATGAGGGATTGGTCGAACAAGCTGGTTCCGAGGCTCGACACCAGCGGGTACACCGCCACGGCGATGAAGAGCGCCACCGCGGGGGCCGCGAGCATGAACCCGAAGGTGCGGTCGCGCCCGTTCAGTGAGGAGCGTTGCCCGGCCCGCCTCGGCGGGCGTGCGGGGGCTCGCACCGGCGGACGTCCAGTAGTAGTCGTCATATCAACTCCTTGCGATGCGAGGGACCATATCTCAGAAGCTGCATCTGGTAAATGGATATGAAGCCCACATTATGGCGAGCTACTCCGCTGCACCGTGGACGAGTTGCCGGCCTCGGGCCTGACCTGGCCACTCATGTGACGTTTCGCGGGTGGGGTGCGCTGGGTAGGAGAGGTCGCCCATGTGACGGGTGCGCCGCAAGTGAACTCGTTGAGGGGTGGGGCATTTGAGCCCGCGTACGTCGCATGCGTACCGAATACTGAGCATGAAGCGCCGGGTATGGCTGACCGTCGGCGCCGTTGTTGTGGGGGGCGCGGGACTGATCACCGTCGCCATAGCCGATCCGCCGGAGAACCCGGGTAAGGCCGGTCAGGAGAAGCGGGCGGCCAAGGTTCGTACGCTTCAGCTTTCCCAGGGCGACGCCAACGAGAGGGAGCTGCCGAGCACCGGAACGGAGCCGTTCTCGCTCGTCGGCATCGGCTGGGACAGTGCGACGGCCGAGATCGACGGCGTGGCCCAGGTGCGTACCCGGGAGGCGAAGTCCGGCAAATGGTCCGGCTGGCAGTCGCTGGACCTGGACTCGCACGGACCGGACGAGCCGGAGGGCAAGACACGGGGTGCCTCCGAGCCGCTGTGGGTGGGGCCGTCGACCGCGGTGCGGGTACGGGTGGAGTCGGACAAGGGGCTGCCCAAGAATCTGAAGCTGCACATGGTCGATCCCGGAGTGAGCGCGACCGAGGCCGGGAACCCGGCCGAACCGGTCATGGACAGCGCCGCGTTCGCGGTGGACGCGACCGCGACCCCGGCGGCGAGCGATGCCGGGCCATCGGGCGACCCCGTGACGCCCAGCGATGCCGTGACGCCAGGGGATCCCGTGACGCCGACGGACAGCATCGCCCCGACGGAGTCGGTCACGCCCCCGGGCACCCCGACCGACA
The DNA here is from genome assembly GCF_036248275.1 of Streptomyces sp. NBC_01716. Lineage (NCBI taxonomy): Bacteria > Bacillati > Actinomycetota > Actinomycetes > Kitasatosporales > Streptomycetaceae > Streptomyces > Streptomyces sp. NBC_01716. The sequence continues at coordinate 1,917,500 of NZ_CP109181.1, forward strand.
GCCCCGCTCCGACGGACACCGCGACGCCCGGTCCGAGCCCGACGCCCACCAAGCCGACCGCGCCGCCCTCGACGGTGAAGCGCCCGCCGATCATCGACCGTGCCCAGTGGGGCGCGGACGAGTCGATCGTCGCCGACCCGCCGGAGTACATCGACAAGGTGCGGGCGGTCTACATCCACCACACCGTCGGCTCGAACAACTACAGCTGCGCCGAATCGGCCGCTCTGGTCCGCGGCATCATGACGTACCACGTCAAGACGGAGGGCTGGAACGACCTCGGCTACAACTTCCTGATCGACAAGTGCGGCCGGATCTTCGAGGGCCGGGGCGGCGGCGCCGACCTGCCGGTCAAGGGCGCGCACACGTACGGCTTCAACAGCTACTCCACCGGCATCGCCCTGCTCGGTGACTTCGAGGGCGACGCCGCCGCGGGCAAGGCCGCCGGGCGGCCGACCAGCGCCGCGCAGCAGTCCGCCGCCCGGGTCGCCGCCTGGAAGCTGGGCCAGTACGGCGGCAATCCGAAGGGCTCCGTGACCCTCGTCGCCCAGGGCAACACCGGGAAGTACACCGAGGGCCAGCAGGCCACGATGAGCGTGATCTCCGGCCACCGCGACGCCTTCGCCACCGCGTGTCCGGGCAAGAACCTCTACGCGAAGCTCCCCGCGATCCGCGACTTCGCCGCCGGCCCCGGCCGTAACTCCGCCATCCCGACCGCCGACTTCAACAGGGACGGCATCAACGACCTGGTGGCCGGGCTGCCCCGCGTCGCGAACAGCGACGGAAGCGTCACGGTCCTGCCGGGTACCACCGACGGACCGGGCTCCGCGGCACGGAGGACGATCAACCAGAACAGCCCGGGAATCCCCGGGAACTCCGAGGCGGGCGACCTCTTCGGCTCCTCCAACGCGTGGGGCGATGTCAACGGCGACGGATACGCCGACCTGATCGTCGGCTCACCCGGCGAGAACGGCACCACCGGGCAGACCGACACCGGCGTGGTGGCGGTGCTCAACGGCCCCGGTCTGAACAGCGGCAAGGGGTACTGGACCAACGCGACCACCCGGACCGCAGGCGAGAAGCTCGGCGCCACCGTCACCTCCGGTGACTTCAACGCCGACGGCAACGCGGACATCCTCTCCGTCGCTCCGGGCAAGCCGGGCCGCTGGTGGGCCTGGGACGGCAAGTCCGGCGCGGCCAAGTCCGGTTATCTGAACTCGACGGCGTACACCGGCGCCGTGAGCTACGCCTCCGCCGTCAGCGGCGACTTCAACAAGGACGGATACGCGGACGCCGCGATCGGCTTCCGCGACCCGGGCGGTATCGGCCGGCTGCTGTGGCTCAAGGGCTCCGCGACCGGGCTCCAGCGCGTCGGCGTCCTGGACGCGCGCGGCGGCCGTTCGCTCGCGGCGGGCGACCTCAACGGCGACGGCTACACCGACCTCGCGGTCGGCCAGCCGAGCACCACGGAGTCGGGGCACACACTCAAGGGCGGCGCGGTCACGGCCGTCTTCGGGTCGGCGACGGGTCTGACATCGACGGGACGCAAGACGTTCGGCCAGGACACCGCCGGCGTTCCTGACACGGGCGAGACCGGCGACGACATGGGCGCCTCGGTCTCCGTGGGCGACGTGAACCTCGACGGGTACGACGACATCCTCACCGGCCTGCCGGGCGAGGACATCACCCGGAGCGGCGTCGCCAGGACCAACGCGGGCCAGGTCATCCTGCTGCGCGGCACGTCCACGGGCCCGACCGCCACCGGCTCGGCCGCGTATCACCAGGACACCGCGGGTGTGCCGGGCAGCACCGAGTCCGACGACCGCCTCGGCTCCGCCGTCTCGCTCACCGACCTGTCGGGCTACAGCCGGGCCGATCTGGCGATCGGCGCCGACGGCGAGGACGCGAACAACGGCACGATCCTGCAGTTGGACAACAGCAGTGCGAGCGGCATCGTGACCAGTTCGGGCGTCTACTACGGCACCACGGCACTGGGCGCTCCCGCGGGCATGCGCATCGGCCAGGTACTGACGCCGTAACATCCACGGCGCCCCGGTCTCCGCGCCGACACACGGAGACCGGGGCCGCCAACACCCCCTGGGCGCCTTCCCGTTCGTCACACGCGAGCGGTGTGCCCGTCCAGGATCGCCCGCAGCCGGTCGAGGTCCCCGGCCGCACGCACGCCCCGCTTGGGCAGGACGTCGAGGCACATGATGTTGGGGTCCCGGCTGAGCAGGACGAAGTGGCCCGCCGTCTCCCGGTAGCCCTGGAAGACGGACCACTGCTGGACCAACGTGCTGTGGTCGGTACGGCAGGTGATCCCGGCCGGAGACACGCTCGTGCGGTACTCGCCCTGCCATCCGACAATCCGCTGCACGTGGGCGGCTTGCAGCCGCGGGTACCCCCACACCATCAGAACGACCAACAGGAACAGCACCGTCGAGACGACGTCGGCACTCCCCCGGCCCACGGTGGAGAACAGCCAGTGCCCCACCCACAGCGCGAGGAACCCCCAGCGCAGCAGCCCGGTCCTCTTGATCCGCCCGCGGACCCGCAGGCCGGCCAGTGTGTCGGCGGGCTCGGGCCGGTAGGCGAGTCGGACCGCCGTCCGCTCGTCCACGACATCCACGGGAGTCTCCGCGCTGTTGTCGGTGCCTTCGGCACCGCGGTCCTCTGCCATGACTACGACCCGTCCTTACCGGTGTCCTGGGTGTGCTCCGCGCTTCTGCCCCGCGAGGGAGAAGCCGCCGGAGGAGAGACCGCCGGGGGATTCCTCGGCTGTCCCGGCTGTCCCGGCGCGGCTGTCCCGGCCGGCTTCCCGGGCGCCGAGGGAGCGTCCGCGTCCGCACCGGACAACGCGGCGCAGTAGCCGTCCACGGCACCCTCGCCGCCCGCGGCGTCCACCAGTCGCCGGAACGCCGCGCCCTCGTGCTTCTCGGCGCCCTGACTCCACGCGTGGCACAGCGCCGCGTGACTCCGGGACCCCGGATCGTGCGCCGAGGGCGGGGGCGCCGGTGACGAGGGGCTCGGGACCGTAGCGCCGGGTGTACCGCCAGGGGTACGCGGGGCGTCCACGCCCGGCGTGGACGTGGAGTTCTTCGCGGGGCCTTCGGCGGGGCGGAACGGATCCGGGAGCCCGCCGGGAACGGCCGCCACCGCCAGTCCGCCGAGCGTGGCGGTGGCGAGGGCCGCGCCGAGCGCCGCCTTCCATGAGACAAGGGCGGGGAACCGGCGCCGGGCCGGGCGCCAGTCGTCGCGCCTCCTGCGACTCCGGCCACGCCGGGGCACGGCGCCTTCGGCGGCGCTGCAGGCCTCCCGGAACGCCGTGAGCGCCCGCTCGACCCCCTCCGGCTCGACACCGCCTCGAACAGCGTCGGCGAGCGCCTGGACCTCGGGCGTGATGAACGACGCATCCGTCGCTTCCGGCTCGCGTTTCATGTCTCATCCCTCAGCGTGCCCGACGCGGCGGGCGCCGCATTCTCCGCCCGGCTTCCCGAGGTCAACTGCTCGGCCAGCCGCTTCAGCCCCCGATAGGCGGCCGTCCGCACGGCGCCCGGCCGCTTGCCCAGCACCCGTGCCGTGGAAGGTCCGTCCAGCCCCACCACCACCCGCAGCAGCACCGCCTCCGCCTGGTCCGGCGGCAACTCGGCGAGCTGCCCCAGCGCCCACTGCGTCGACATCGACTCGAACACCGTTTCCACGGTGTCCGCCCGTCCGGGCAGTTCCAGGACATCCTGCTCGATGAGTGACATCCGGGGCCTGCGCTTCTGCTTACGGAGGTGGTCCAGCGCCCGGTTGCGCGCGATGGTCGCCGTCCAGCCACGAAATCCCGCGCCGTCGCCCCGAAAACGCCTCAGGTCCCTGGCGATCTCCAGCCAGGCGTCCGAGGCGACATCCTCCGCGTCGTCCCCGACCAGCCCGCGCAGATATCCGAGCAGCCCTGGATGCACGAGCCGGTACGCCCTCGCGAAAGCTTCCTCATCCCCCTGCTGGGCGAGCGATACGGCAATCCCGAGCTCCACGTCGGACACCTGCGTACGACGCTGGTTCCCACCCCTATCCACACATGCCTCTTCGATCGCCCAGCATTCTTCCCCCTCCTGACAGCGCCACGACGCACAGAAATGTCACATCAGGCGGAACATCAGGCGGAAGGAACGATAAGGAACGATCTCGACGCTCCGCGTCCGATTACTCACCTTGTGTGAGCGATGCCGCTCACCTTGCGCGCCCCGGTCAGGCGGACAATGGTTGTGATGGGATCTCCATGATGAGGTCGGGCGATAGAAATGAGCCAAAGCGGACTTCCCGCCGACGCATCTCATCCGCGTCGGCTTTCTTCAGAAGGCGAGGCCTTCTTTCCCGCCTCCTTCGCTCTTGCTCTTGTCGACGCCGACAGCACCATCTCGTGGGCAGGCGAGTGGGCGGAGCGGCTGCTGGGACACCCGCCTCAGGAAGTCGTCGGGCGATCGGTCGCGGCGCTGATCGGTGACACGGATTCGGTTCTGCGCCACCGCGACGGTCGGCGGCTGCCCTTCCGCCCTCACCTGATCCAGCTGCCCGAGCACGTGGCCCGGGGCGGACGGCTGCTGGCGGCCGTTCCCACGCGGGACGTCGCGGGAACGGACACCGCGGCGCTCATGGAGGCGGCGTTCGAGCAGTACCCGACCGCTTACGCGATCTATGACACGGAAGCGCGGCTGCTGCGGCTGAACACCGAGATGGCGCGCGTGCTCGCCCGCTCCGAGGAAGACCTGCGCGGCATGCACATCGGCGACATCGAGCACACCCCGGAGTACGCCGAGGCCGACATACGCGTTCGCCGGGTCGCCAAGACCGGAGAACCCGAGATCATGGAGCCCTTCACGAAGGTGCCCGGTGAGTCCGAGGCGCACCTGTGGTCGTCGGAGATCTTTCCCCTCAAAGACGACTCCGGGGAAGTGCGTGCCGTCGGCACCAACGCCCAGGACTTGACCGAGCTGCACCGCGGCCGTGAACGGCTGGCCCTGTTCACCGAGGCGCGCACGCGGATCGGGGTGAGCCTGGAGGTGGACGGCACAGCGCGCGAGCTGGCCGATGTGGCCGTTCCGCGCTTCGCGGACTACGCGTGCATCGACCTGCTGGGTGCCGTCCTGGGCGGCGATCTGCCCGGACCTGTCGAGGACGGGACGGCCACACTTCATCGAGCGGTCAGCGCGTCGGCGTATGTCCCCTCGACGGTGCCCGACGGCAGCGCACACAGCCACCTGGCTCTCTCCCCCGTGAACCTGTGCCTGACGAGCGGCCGGGCGCTGCGGTTCTCTCGTACGGACCCGGAGATACGGCGCTGGCTGGCCGGGGACCCCGCCGGCGCGGCCCTGCCCGAGAATCACGGAGCGCACTCCTTCATCGTGGTCCCCATCCGCGCACGGGGCGCCACGCTCGGGGTCGTGTCCTTCACGCGCCATTCCGCCTCTCCGGGCCCGTTCTCCCCCGACGACCTGCTCGTCGCCGAGGACCTGGTGGCCCAGACGGCCGTCTGTCTGGACAACTCCCGCCGTTACACCCATGAACGGAACATCGCTTCGTCCCTTCAGCGCCGTGAGCTGTCTCCGCAAGCGCGTGCACAGCCCGCCGTCGACGTCGCTGCCCGGTATCTGTCCGCGCGCGGCGGCTCCGGTCCGGGCGGCGGCTGGTTCGACGTCATTCCGCTGCCCGGCCTTCGGGTGGGCCTGGTCGTCGGCACCGTGGTCGGGCATGGCATCCGTGCCGCCGCGGCGGCGAGCCGGCTCCGTATGGCTGTACGGACCCTCGCGGAGATCGAACTGGCACCGGACGAAGTCCTCACCCGCCTCGACGACATCGTCAGCCACGCGCAGGAGGGAACGCGCATCGCGGGTGACGCGGTCAGCGACATCGGCGCCACCTGCCTCTACGCGGTCTACGACCCCGCGTCCCGGGTCTGCACACTGGCGCGGGCGGGTCACCCGGCGCCGGTTCTGATACGCCCCGGAGCACGCGGCGAAGTCGTCTCCCTGCCTTCCAACTCCCCCCTGGGCATGGGGGGTCTGCCGTTCGAGGGAGCGCAGGTGACGCTGCCGCCGGACAGCGTGCTGGCCCTCTTCGACCGAAATCTCGGCCGGAGCGGCAACACCGTCGACGGCGACACCATCGAGGAGGCACCCGCCGGGCTGATGCGGGCGTTCAACGACCGGACCGACTCGCTGGACGAGATCTGCGAGAACATCGTGGACCTGGTCCGGCCCGAGGAGCCGAGGGACGACATCGCACTCCTTGTCGCCCGCACCCACGCCCTCGACAGCGACCGCACCGCCTCCTGGGACCTGCCGTGCGATCCGTCGGTGGTCGCCGAGGCGCGCCAGAACGCGTGCGGGCTTCTGACCGCCTGGGGACTCGAAGACCTGGCTTTCGTGACCGAGTTGGTGGTGAGCGAGCTGGTCACCAACGCGATCCGCTACGGGGTGGGCCCGATCCGGCTGCGGCTGCTCAAGGACACGGCGCTGATCTGTGAGGTCTCGGACGGCGGTGACACCAGTCCGCATGTGCGGCGTGCCAAACCCACCGACGAGGGCGGCCGGGGTCTGCTGCTGGTGGCCCAGCTCAGCGAGCGCTGGGGCACTCGGATGACAGCCGTCGGGAAGACGGTCTGGGCCGAGCAGTCGATCCCGCCCGACCAGGCGCTCTGACCCGCAGGAGGGCGGCGCGGAGCCGACGAGGCGGAGAATCCGGCCGCGCGAAATCAGGGACGGTCGCGCGGGTGGGACCCTCGTGACCGTCCCTTCATGATCCTTCGGTCATATCGCGCGGGGCGATTCGCCGCCGCCCTCGTCCGAATCCGGGAGGTGCACGTCGAGGACGTCGATGTTCACCTCGGCGATCTCCAGACCGGTCATGCCCTCGACCGCGTCGGCGATACCCGTACGGATCTCTTCGGTGGTCCTGGTGATCGGATACCCGTACTCCACGACGACATCGACATCCACGGCGGCCTGCTTCTGGCCGACCTCGACCTGCACACCGCGTGTCACGTCGTCGGAGCGGACCATCTTGTCCCGCGCGGCTCCCAGGGTCCGGGTCATACTGCTGCCCATCGCGTAGACCCCGGCCGCCTCGCGGGTGGCGATACCGGCTATGGAGGCGACGACCGAGTCCGCGATCGTCGTCGTTCCCTTGATGTCACCGTGGTGGCGGTGGCCGTTCGACATTGCTGTTGACGTGGCTTCTTTGACTGCCATGACCGACTCATCTTCCTGGGATAGGGAGCGATGTCGCGTGCGATTGCACAGCCGCCGGGGATCTCGGAGATTTCCTGGGGCGGCCATGCCCCCTATCAACTGTGCTCCGCGCATCCCCATCACGCCATTCGGGTGATCGGGAGCCGGGCCGGCGCCCTCACGCCCGCCTCCGCGCAGCGCCTCCGCTCAGCGGCGCGCGTGGCGGATCTTCAGCCGGCCGAAGCCCATCGTTCCGGAGATCCGGATCGTCGGCCCGCCGGGGCCGGAGTGGCGCGGAGGCTTGTAGCGCATGTCCTTCCACCCGGTGCCCAGGTTCTCGAACTCGACGATCGCGTCGCGCGGGACCGTGACCTTGGCCCCGCCGGTGCCCAGTTGCAGCTCGATGTCGATCACCGGATGCTCGATGATCGCCCTGGACAGGTCGAGTCGCACGCTGCCGAAGGCGGACTCGACCTTGAGGGTCCGGGGTACCCGCCAGGGGCCGCGCCGCTGGATCCGTCCCGCGTGGACGGCGATCGTGGACGGCGTGGCGGGCTTCTCCGCCGGGAGCGGGGCCAGAGCCTGCGCGAGCGCGTCGTGCGTCTGGGCGGTGAGCGCCTGGTTGAGGAGTGCGTCCATCTCCTCGTGCGCGATGTGGCCTTCGGCGTACGCCTCCTGGAGGCGCCGCACGGCCGTGTCGCGGTCGGTCTCACTGATCCGTGGCGGCCGGTTCTCCGGCAGGGAAGTCACCCGTTCACTCTAATGCCGGTGCCGTGCCGGTCAGAGCCCCGCGACGGGACCGGCCCGGGACGGGGTCAGATCAGGCCGGAAACCTTGACGACGGTCTTGGCCGCGTCGAGCTCGATCAGCCGTTGGGCGACGCCGTCGGACCAGCGCACGGAGACGAGCCGGTCGCGCTGCTCCGGCGGCCCCGAGCACGCGGACGTCGACATGCCGATCGGGGACCGTATGGCGCCGGCCCTGTCCGGCCGGGTGCCGGATCCGTATCGCGGCGCTGCTCGCGGCGGTCAGCCACGACCTGCGTACCCCGCCCGGCATGTCCCGTCTCCAGACGGACACGGTGACCACGCTGATCCGTGAGATCGATCTGGACGAGGTGGTGCCGATGGCGCTCGGCGGTGTGCCGGAGGGCAGTGTCGTGCTGGTGTCCCTGACGACGCGAAGGACCGGATCTTCGCCCCGCTCCAGCGGTACGGGGACGCCCCCCGAGGTGCCGGTGTCGGGCCCGGCCTCGCCGTCGCCCGGGGCTTCGCGGAGGCGATGGGGGGCACGCTCGCCGCCGAGGACACCCCCGGCGGCGGCTTCACCATGGTGCTGACACTGCGGACCGCCGACGGTCACCCGCCGGCGCGTCCCGATCTGCCGGCCACGGCGACTTTCTGAGTACGCCGTGCCGGGTCAGGGGGTACGGCTACGCGTTGTCGATCACGGTGATGGCGGCCGAAGGACAGCCGGACGCGGCCTCACGGACAGTCGCGTGCACCTGCTCCCCGGGCTCGGCCTCCAGCAGCACGACGATGGCGTCCTCGTCACGCTGGTCGAACACCTCCGGCGCGAGCGCGACGCACTGGCCGGCGCCGCAGCACAGGTCCTCGTTCACGGTGATTTTCATTCGGATCCCCTTTTCCAGATGGCGAGTTGTGAGCGGCGACATGCGAAGAGGATCACCCTTTCACGGGCGCTTCGCGCCGACCACCCGGCACGCCCGCCGCGCCCGCCACCCGGACGTCAGAGCGTGAGGGCCTCGATGAGCGTCCAGATCGCGAGTCCGCCCATGCACAGCGCGCCGACGCGCTGCACGGTCTTCAGCGGCACCCGCCGGGCGATGAACCGGCCGGCCAGCAGGGCGAGCGCGGAGACCGACATCAGCGCGAGGGCCGAGCCGATCGCGGTGGGCAGCCAGCCGTTGCTCGCGGCCAGGTTGGCGGTGGTGATCTGGGTGAGGTCGCCCCACTCGCTGATGAAGACGGCCGTGAAGGCGGTGGTGTAGACGGGCCAGAAGCCGGTGACGGTCTTGCCGGCGCCCTCCTCGTCGTCGTCGCCCCCGCTGCGCAGCAGAACGAAGGCGCCGAACGCGAACAGGGCGGCGGAGACCAGCTTGACGGCGATCTCCGGAAGCAGGCCCAGCAGGCTGCCGGCGCCCACGGCGATGGCGACGTGCACGATGAACGCGGTGGAGGTGCCGAACCAGACGTACAGCGGACGCATCCGGGTGCCCATGGCCAGTGAGGCGAACATGGTCTTGTCGGGGAGCTCCGCGAGGAAGATGAGCCCGAAGGCGGTGATGATCGCCAGGGGGTCGAAAGTCATTCCCTTGCTTTCTGCTGGGGCCGGGCCGTGAGCTCGTACGACACCCAGAAGGCGACGGGAGGAACCACTCGACCCGGCACGACGGGCGACCCGCACTGAAGCGCGGGCCGGATCATGCCTTGGTCGAAGGTCTCGTCCGCCCCGCGTGGTACGCGGTGGCCCGGTGGCCGGGACGCCCTGGGGCGGCCAGTGTGTCGACCAGCGGTTCTCGGGACTACTCCCCTTCGCTGCGCTTCAGCCTAACAGGCAGGTCGGACAGGCTTCCGGCCCGTGCGCGTCACGCCGCCTCGGCCGTGACCCGGCCCTTCTTCACCGCGGTCACCAGGGCCGCGTGGTCGCGCTCGTTCTGGTCGGCGTAGCTCTCGGCGAAGTCGGACACCGCGTTGTCGAAGACGGGTCCGCCGCCCAGGTACGCGGCGATCGCGATCCGGTCGCCCGAGCGGGCGTGGGCGCGGGCGAGGGTCGCGCCGCAGAGTTCGGCGAAGACCCGCATACCGTTCGGGACCATGACCTGGGGCACCACGATGCCCTTCCAGTCGTGCAACTGCCTTATGTAGAAGTCCCGTTGAATGCCGTCGGGCCCCAGTACCCGGTCCCAGCCGAGGAAGACGTCGCCCACCGCCTGCATGAGCCGCTGGCCGGCGACGACGCGCTGGCCCTGGTTGTTGTACTCGCTCTCGCCGACGTGCTCGGCCAGTACGGAGTGGTCCGCCTCCTTCGCCTGGAGGATCAGCGGATCGCTGTCGTCCTTGCCCAGCAGGAGCAGGATCCAGCAGCGCGTGCCGACGCTGCCCACCCCGACGACCTTGCGGGCGATGTCCACCACGCGGTACTGCCGCAGCAGTTGTCTGCGCTCGGTGGACAGGCTCCGCCCGTACCGGTCGACCAGCTTGCCGAGATCGCGGACGAGCCTGTCGTGCTCCGCGCCCCGCAGCAGGTCGTCGACCGGTACGACCAGCGGCGGATCGGGGGCGAAGCGGCGGTCCCCGTCCTGCTGCCGGGTCAGCTTCTCGAACGCCTGGATGCTGTCGCGGGTGCGCGCCTTCGTCATCATCCTCGACAGCCGGTGCCGGCCCTTGGCGCTCAGCCTGCGGTCGGCCAGCGGCTGGAGTTCCTCCATGTCGGCGCGGGAGTACCAGACGTCGAGATTGCCCATCCCGGCGAACACGCGCATGCGCTCGCGGTAGGACCGTACGGCCGCCCGTACGATCATCGACCGCTCCTTCCGGGAGTAGCCGTTCTCCCGGCCGGCGATCACCAGGCTCGCGGCCAGGCGTTTGACGTCCCACTCCCAGGGGCCGGGCAGAGTCTCGTCGAAGTCGTTGATGTCGAAGACCAGGTGCCGCTCGGGCGAGCCGAGGAGCCGGAAGTTCAGCAGATGCGCGTCCCCGCAGAGCTGCGCCGTGATGCCGGAGACCGGGGTGGTCGCCAGGTCACCGGCCATGATCGCGGCGGCTCCCCGGTAGAAGCGGAAGGGCGACTCGGTCATCCGCCCGTACCGGATGGGCACCAGCTCCGGCACCCGCGTCTGCGACTGGGCGTCGACGACCGCCACCGGATCGGGCCGGGCGCGGACCGCCTCGAATCCCGCGTGGCCGGACCTCGGCGCTCGCTTACGGGCCGCCCTGCCCCGCTCGGCGCGCTCCCGGGGCGAGAGATGGGCGGGGGTTCGCCGTCGTACGGCCGTTCCGCGGTTCATGACGGGGTTCCTGCCGCGCCTGGTCATCGATGCGCCTCCAACCCCGAGAGCCGGCCCCACGCACTCACTATCCGTTGCCCGCCGGCCACGCGCATGTCGGGCCCGGCCGGCCGCCGTCAGGCCTTGCGGACCGCGGCCAGCAGCGCCGGGGAGTGGTAGCCCGTCGACGTACCCGCATGCCAGGACACCAGGTCCGGTGCCTCCGGCCGTGCGCCGCCGAGGAGGTAGAGGGTCACCAGGCCCAGCGCGCCGACGACGGTGATTCCCAGCGTGATCCCCACCGACTGCCGGAACCCGTCGGCGATCCCCTCGATGAGCGCGAAGTGCAGCAGAACGGGACCGATCAGGAAGGCCGCCTCCGAACGGAGCAGTTCCACCAGCGCGAAGGTCGGGCCGATCTGAGCGGCCGGCACGGAGAAGCCGGCCAGGAAGAGGCCCGGGGTCACACCCGCCCCCGCGCCGAAGCCGAGGAAGAACGAGGCCACGGGGACGGTCGCGGAGGCGTTCTGCGTCTCGGTGGCCAGCAGGACGGCGCCGCCGATGGCCACGCTGACGGTGCCGCACAGGGCCAGCACCGGCGTCCAGCGGGTCGACATCAGCTGGCGGAACAGCAGAGAGGCGATGAGGACGCCCATGATCTGGGGGGTGACGAGTGCCCCGATCCGTACCGGGGAGAAGTCCCCCTCCCTGGTCAGATAGACCTCGATCAGTTCCAGCAGGGTGGTGAAGCACGCCCCGACGAGCATCGCGTTGAGCGTGCCGACGACCGGCAGGGTGTTGCTGATGGGCCGCACCGGCATCAGCGGGTGGGCCTTCCGGTACTGACCGCCGACCAGGAAGACCCCGCAGGCCAGTCCGACGACGACCGGCACGTAGAACTCGGGGTCGCTGAAGTCGCCGCGCGTCAGCCACGAGACGCCGAAGAACGGCAGCGCCGTGGTGCCGAACGCGAGCGGGATCGCGGTCCAGTCGAATCTCGCGCGGCGGGCCGGTGGCTCGTTGCCCTCGAAGGTCAGGGAGCCGACGATCAGTCCGATCAGGGCCAGGGTGCCGATGCCCGCGAACAGTGGCCGCCAGCCGCCGAAAGAGCCGACGATCCCGCCCACCAGCGGCCCGAAGGCCACCATGCCGAAGAGCCCGAGACTGACGACGACGGCGGTCGTCTGGAGCTTCCCGATGGGGTGTCCGATGATCAGCGGCGGCAGCGACGCGACCAGCAGCATGCCGGTGAACAGCCCCTGGAACACGACTCCGGTGGCGAACATGCCGAGGTTCTGCGCGCTGAGCGCCAGCACCGTGGCCAGCACGAACCCGCATTCGCAGACGAGATAGACCAGACGCCGGGCCAGCCGCTGCACGAGGTCGGCGCAGGCGACGGCACCGAAGGCGTACCCCGCGTTCGACATGCCGCTGGTGAGCTGGAGTTCGTACGCCGTGGCGCCGATGCTCCGCATGATCTGCGGCTCCATCAGGGCGGTGGCGGTGGTGAGGATCAGATACGGGCTCAGCGCGAGCAGCGCCAGAGTGACAGCCGCCGGGTAGTTCCCGGCCAGCGGAATCCGGGTGAACAGGCTCGGCAAGGGTGAGCGGGACGGCAAGAACGCCTCCGGGGCCGGCGTGTGTGTGTGGGGGGGCCGCGAACCGGCTCAGCGTACGGTCGGACGCCGCCCCGCCCCGGCCTGACACGCCCGCCCCCAGGCACGAGACCTCCGTCCGTACGACCCTTCCCTACATACCCCCTATGGGTATAGGCTCCGGCGTGGTCGGGGGCGTCCGCCGCATCACGGAGGGGAATCGGGATGAGCGTCGAAGGGCATGTGGCCGAGGGGTACGAGACGGTCCGTCAGGTCTTCCGGGGGATGGTGGACGACGGCCGCGAGACGGGTGCCGGTCTGTCGGTGTGGCGGGACGGTGTCGAGGTCGTCCGGCTCAGCGGCGGCTGGGCCGACACCGCGCGGCGGCGTCCCTGGCGCCCCGACACGCTGGTCCAGCCGTACTCGGTCTCGAAGCCGTTCGCCGCGCTCGCGGCCCTGGTGGCGGTCCGGGACGGCGCGCTGACGCTGGACGAACCGATCGGGCGGTACTGGCCCCGGTACGCGGTCGCGGGGAAGGAGCGGACCACCCTGCGTCATGTCCTGACCCACCAGGCGGGCCAGGCCCGGTTCCCGGTGGCGGCCGTGGGGACGGATCCGCTGGACGACGCCCGGCTGCGGGAGATCCTGGCCGCGTCGGCTCCGGAGTACGTTCCCGGTACGTCGCTGGGCGAGCACGCCCTGACGTACGGGCATCTGATCGACGGGGTGCTGCGGGCCGGGGCGGGCATCTCGCTGGAGCGGATGTTCGCCGACGTCGTACGGCCGGCGCTGGGTCTTGACGGCTGGTTCGGGGTGCCCGACGGTGAACTGCACCGGGTCGCCGAGCTTGAGCCGGCCTCCCCCGAGTGGTCCCAACAGCTGCCGCAGGAGCCGTGGTTGACCATCCCGGCGGGTCTGCTCGACATGGAGCGGATGAACTCCACGGCCTGGCGGCGGTCGGTCTTCGGCGCCGCCAATCTGCACGCCACCGCGACCTCCGTGGCGGAGTTCTTCGACGGCCTCACCCGCACGGACGGACCGGTCCACCGGCTGCTGGGCAGCGAACTCCACGCGGCGTATCTGGCGCCCCAGGTGCGCCGGCACGACGAGGTCTTCGCGACCACCGTCGGCTGGACGCTGGGGCTCATACGCGACGACGGGAAGATCGCGAAGGGCGGGCTCGGCGGGTCGGCGGCGTGGTGGTCGATCAAGCACGGGCATTCGTGCGCGTTCCTGACCCGCCGGCTGGACGATCTCTCGCGGGCCGCCGAGATCGCGGCGGCGCTGGGTGACGACCTGAGCCTGCGGTGAGCCGGGCGACGGATCGAGCGGTCAGGAGCGGTCTTCTTGTGCACCGGACGGGGGCCAGTGCTCCAGGAGCGTGTGCAGGGCGTCGAGGGCGCGGACCCAGGAATCCTGGGGCGCACGCGCGTGCGCGAAGCCGCCCGCCGACTCCAGGGCGACGAACCCGTGGAACGTGCTGCGCAGCAGCCGCACCGCGTCGGTGAGATCGGGCTCCGCCAGCCCGTAGCCGCGCAGCATGCCGTACGCCAGCTCCACCGCCCGCCGGGGCCCGGACGCCTTCGCCGCCAGTTCGGGGTCGATCCGGACCGGGGCCTGGGTCGCCGTGTAGCGGCCCGGGTGCCGGTGGGCGTAGTCCCGCCAGGCGTCGGCGTACGCGACCAGCGCGTCCTTGCCCGCCCGGCCGGCCGTCGCCTCCGCGATACGGAGGGTCTTCTCGTCCGCCGCCAGCAGCGCGATCCGGCCGCGCAGGTCCTCCAGACCGCGGACGTGCGCGTAGAGGCTCGCGTCCGTCACGCCGAGCCGCCGGGCCACCCGCGACATGGAGAGCCGGTCGAGCCCGACCTCGTCCGCCAGTTCGGCGCCCGCGAGCGTCACCCGCTCCGCCGTCAGCCCGGCCCGCGCCATTCGCCCACCTCTCGCCGTTCCCGGGAACTCCCCGGTCCACAAAGGTAGGGGGCCCGGGAACGGCGAGCAGTGTCCGGGCTACTCCGGGCGTTCGGTGATGGTGATCTTCCCGCGCTTGATGGTGGCCAGACGGGTCGCGCGGCGGGCGATGGCACTGTCGTGGGTGACCATGACGAACGTCAGCCCGTGCTCCTTCCACAGCCCTTCGAGCAGATCCATGATCTCGTCGCGCATGGACTCGTCGAGATTGCCGGTGGGTTCGTCGGCGAGCAGCACCTTGGGCCGCTTGACCAGCGCCCGCGCGATGGCCACGCGCTGCTGCTGACCGCCGGACATCTCGGAGGGCACATGGTGCAGGCGCTCCCCCAGTCCGACCGAACGCAGGGCCTCCGCCGCCCGCTCGCGCCGCTCCTTGGCCTTCGTACCGAGCGGGACGAGCGCGGTCTCGACGTTCTCCTGCGCGGAGAGGGTGGGGATGAGGTTGAAGCTCTGGAAGACGAAGCCGATGGTCCGGCCGCGTACGGCGGTGAGTTTCGCCTCGCCGAGCCGGGCGAGGTCGGTGCCGTCGAGCAGGACGCTGCCCGCCGTGGGCCGGTCGAGGCCGCCGAGCATCTGGAGGAGGGTGGACTTGCCGCCGCCGGTGGGGCCCTTGATGACGAGCCGGTCCCCTTCACCGATGGTCAGGTCGACGCCGGCGAGCGCGTCGACGGTGTCCTTGCCTCTGCGGTACTGCTTGGTGACGCCGCTGAGTTCATACATGGTGCGACTCCTGGGCTGCTGACTCTGCCGGCTGTGCTGTGTCTGCCGGCTCTCCGTGGCTGCTGCTGACTGCCGGTTGCGCGCCGTTCATCGGACGCGTCCGGCGCTACTCGACGCGGCGCAGCGCGTCGGCGGGCCGGAGCCGGGAGGCGCGCCAGCCGCCGAAGGCACCGGCGATCAGGCCGCCGGTCACCGCGAGACCGACCGCCAGGGCGATCGTGGCGGCGGAGATGGGAGCGGTGAGGGCGATCTCGACGGCCTTGTCGGCGGCCTGTCCGCCGGGGCCGCCGGCCCGCATCAGGCCGCCGCCCGCACCACCGCCGCCACCGCCCGCGGCGCCGAGCTGGGCGGTCAGGGACGGGCTGACGGCAGTCAGCGCGTAGGCCCCGGCCACGCCGACGGCGATGCCGAGCACACCGCCGACCAGACCGTTGACCATCGCCTCGCCGACGACCTGCCGGGTGACGCGCCCGCTCTTCCAGCCGAGGGCCTTGAGCGTGCCGAACTCCTGTACGCGACGGCCGACGGCCGACATGGTGAGCAGGCCCGCGACGACGAACGCGGCGACGAGGACGGCGATGGACAGCCACTTGCCGACGTTGGTGGCGAGGTCGGACGCCGTGGAGAGGGAGCCGGAGACGGTGTCCGCGAGATCGGCGGACGTGGTGACGGTGGTGCCCGCGATGTTCTCCTGGATGGCCGACTTGACGGCGTCGATCTGCTGCGAGTCGTCGGCCTGGACGTAGACCGTGGTGACCTTGTCCTTGGAGTCGGACAGGGTCTGCGCCTGCTTCAGCGGTATGTACAGATTGGCCGCCGCGTCACCGCTGTCGGCGGTGGCGATACCGATGATCTCGAACTTCGTTCCCTTGATGGTGACTTCGCTGCCGACCTTGTACTTCTTCTCCTTCGCGTACGCCGAGTCGACGACGGCCACCTCGGCATCGGTCTCGGTCGTCTTGAACGCGCGGCCGTCGGTGATCTTGGAGGAGGTCAGCGGGCCGAGGTCCTGCCGCGCCGTGTCGGTGCCGTAGACCGTGTAGGAGTTGACGTCGAAAGCGGCTCCGCCGCCCCGTACCTCGCCCTGCGGCCCACCGCCGCCACCGCCACCACCGACCGTGCCGCCTTCCCTCGGCTTGAACTCGCCGGGCTTGAACTCACCGTCGACCTTGACGACGGTGAGGCTGAGACCGCCCACGGCACTGGCCACGCCGGACTGTCCTGCGACCTCGCCGACGGTGCTGGACGCCAGGGTCTGGAAGCCCTGCGGCATGACGACGTCGTTGCTCTGCTTCTCGTCACCGTCCTCCGCGTCGAAGTTGAAGCGGGGCCGTGCGCTGCCGCCCTCGGACGGGGGCGGGGCGGCCTTGGTGACGGTCATGTCCGTGCCGAGTCCGTACAGCGACTCCAGCACCTTCCCCTGGGCCTGCTGCATGCCCGAGGAGACGGAGTTGACGACGATGACCAGCGCGATACCGAGTGCGAGCCCCGAGGCGACGACCAGCGCGGCCTTTCGGCGGCGGCGCAGTTCGCGCCTGAGGTAGGTGAGGAACATGGCCCGAAAAATATGTACGGCGCGTGATGACAGCATATGAGCGACGTAAGAGAAGGATGAGAAGCCGACAGAGCGAAGAGCGAAGAGCAGAAGAGAAGAACGAAGGGGAGAGTCACGGATGTCGCGCTACGACGAGATCAAGCACCGGGCCGTCACGACGTTGCAGAGGCGGGTCGCCAATCCGCTCTCCCGGCGGATGCCGGGGCAGGTGCTCCTGGAGACCACGGGGCGTACGTCAGGACAGCCCCGCCGGACCCCCGTCGGCGGGAGCAGGGTCGGCCAGGAGTTCTGG
Source organism: Streptomyces sp. NBC_01716 (assembly GCF_036248275.1). NCBI lineage: Bacteria > Bacillati > Actinomycetota > Actinomycetes > Kitasatosporales > Streptomycetaceae > Streptomyces > Streptomyces sp. NBC_01716. Next base: position 1,934,850 of record NZ_CP109181.1, read on the forward strand.
CTGGTGTCCGAGTACGGCGACAAGTCGCAGTACGTACGGAACATCCTGGCCGACCCGAGGGTCCGCGTCCGGATCAAGGGCACGTGGTACGCCGGGACCGCGCACCCCGTGCCGGAGGACGACCCGCGAGCGCGGCTCAAGACCCTGCCGACGGGCAACAGCGCGATGGTCCGGCTGATGGGTACGAACCTGCTGACGGTGCGCGTCGACCTCGACGGCTGACCGGGCGCGGTGCGATCAGGGCAGCGCGACCTCCCCCTGGTTCAGGACGCGCGGGTGGAAGTAGCCCGCCTGGATCTCGGCGTTGGAGTTGCTGCCCTGCAACTGCTCGGACCAGAGCATGAAGTACGACCAGCGTGTCTGGCTGTCGAGCAGCGCGGCGTTGGGGATCTTGCCCATCTCGGCGATGGCGATCGGCTTGGTGCCCGCGATCGTCCGCAGCTGCTGGTAGTCGGCCGCGCTGGGGTGGCCCTTGTACCAGACGTCCAGCGACACCACGTCGACGTAGCCGTCACCCGGGTAGTACGAACTCCAGCCGCCCGCCGGGTTGTCCTGGACGTTCCAGACCCAGAGCAGGTTGTCGAGGCCCTTGCCCGCGAGATGGTCGCGGGTGAGCTGGTAGAGCCGGGCGCCGCCGTTCGGCCCTGGGCGCTCACCCCACCAGTTCCAGGACTCGTTCATCTCGTGGAGCGGGCGGAACAGTACGGGGACGCCCGCGTCCTTGAGCTGTCGGAGGTACGGGACGACCTCGTCCAGGCGGCGCTTCCACGCGGTGTTGAGGGCCGTGCCGTCGGTGATCGTCGCCTCGAACTCCTCCTTCGAGATCCTGGACTTGACGCCGCCGTCGAACTCGCACGAGCTGCCGACGGTCGGCGGGCAGACATGCCAAGTCAGCGTGACGAGTGAGCCGTTGGCCCATTCGGTCTTCGCCTGGTCGATGACGCGCTGCCGGCCCGCGACGTCCTCGGCACGGAACATGAGGTCACCGCCCCAGAGGCCCGGATACTGGCCGGTGATGTCCTTCACGAGCTGCGTGTAGCGGCCGGGGGCCGATGCCGGTTCCTTGTTGTGCTGGCCGGAGACGACGCCCGAACCGGCGATGGACTTCAGGTAGTTCAGCACCTCCTGCTTGGGTGTGGCCGGGAACGCCTGGGCGGGGGCGGGGGCGGCGGTGAGGGACATCACCGCCGTGGTGAGTGCCGCCGTGGCGACGGCGACGAGCCTGGATCGGTTTCCGCGCATGGCGAAGCGAACCTTCCTCTTCGGTGGGGGGTTGCGGGAGTCGCGCTGTTCGTCGAAGCGGCGGGTTACGGGGATGGTGGGCCGGTCGAGCCGCGTGGCGTCAGGGTCGGGGTGGGGACCTGCCGGGCGGCGACGCGCCCGCCGCCGATGAGGTCGTACATCGCCCGCGCCACCTCGGCGCCGAACGCGTGGATGTCATGGCTCATCGCCGACAGCGGCGGATGCGTGAGCCGGCACAGCTGCGAGTCGTCCCAGGCCAGCAGGGACACGTCCGCGGGGACCCGGAGCCCCATCTCGGCGGCGACGGACAGTCCGGCGACGGCCATGAGGTCGTTGTCGTACATGATCGCCGTGGGGCGCCCGGCGGAGGCGAGCAGCGAGCGGGTGGCGCGGGCGCCCGCGCCGCCGGAGAAGTCGGTGGTGCTCTGCCGCCCTTCCGGCAGGCCGAGTTCGGCCATGGCCGCCGTGAAGGCCTCCCGGCGCAGGGCGCTGTGTCCCAGCTCGGCCGGTCCGCCGACACGGGCGATGGAGCGGTGGCCGAGGGCCGCGAGATAGCGGACGGCTTCGGTCACGGCCGTACCGTCGTCCGTCCACCGGGCGGTGAACGGCCCGGCGAGCGACGGATGGCCGACAGCGATCACCGGCATGCCGAGCTTGGCGAGCGCCGGGACGCGCGGGTCGTCGCTCCGGAGGTCGACAAGCACGGTGCCGGCGACCTGGCCGGATCGCCACCAGTGGTGCTGGAGTTCGATCTCCTCGTCCGCGTCGCGCACCAGGCGCAGCAGCAGCGCACCGGAGTGCTCGGTGAGGAAGCTGCCCATGCCGGAGATGAAGTCCATGTAGAAGGGTTCCAGGCCCAGTTGGCGGGCTGGGCGGCAGATCGCGAGCCCTACGGTGCCGGTCCCCCGCGCTCCTCGCGCGCGGGCCGAGCGGTTGGGCTCCCAGCCCATCTCCCTGGCGGTCTCAAGGATGTGCGCCCGCGTGGTCTCGGACACGCCCGGCTTGTCGTTGAACGCGAGGGAGACGGCGGCGCGCGACACGCCCGCGCGGGCGGCGACGTCCCTGATCGTGAGCCGCTGCCCCGCCGCGCTCACGCGGGCTCCACCGCGAACAGCGCGGCCCGGACGGCGGCCGGCCCGCCGGCCCCGGCGCCGTCCCAGCCACGTACCCGGATGGTGACGCTCTCGCCGGGCAGCAGAGTGAGCAGCCCCCGGTCGGCGACGGCCGTGGGCGCGAGCCGGTCCGCCTGGAGCAGCAGATCGCGCAGCAGCGTACGGGCGGTGACAACGACGTCCACGACGTCGGCCCCGCTGTTCACGAGGTCCACGTCGTAGCGCGGCGCGGGGAAGGCGAACTCCCGGTCGCGTACGGGGAAGTGGACCGCCCGCAGCTCTCCCGCGTCGGCGACCAGGAACTCCTTCGCGGAGCCCGCGTCGGGCAGGAGTTCACCGGGCACCGTCGCGACGGCGACCGAGCGCGCCCCGGCCCGTGCCGTCACCGTCCCCTCGGCGAGGGTGCGGCCGTCGCCGGCCATGCGGCGCAGCCGTACCTCGGCGTCCCAGCGTGCCGGTGACTGGTTGTCGGCGACGACGGCCGGGCGTCCTTCGCGGTTCTGTACGGTGAGGAGCCGGTCCGCGTACAGCCGTTTCAGTGCGTGATAGAGCGGCTTGAGGCGTTCGTCGCCGTCGATGGCGGCCCAGGAGGTCACCGGCCAGCAGTCGTTGAGCTGCCACAGGACGGTGCCCGCGCAGACCGGCCAGTGGGAGCGCCAGTGTTCGATGCCTGTGGCGACGGCGCGCGCCTGGTTGAGCTGGGTGAGGTAGTGCCAGCGGTCGAAGTCCGCCGGCCCCGGCCCGGGTACGGCGAAGTGGTGGGCGAGGCCGCGCTCCAGTTTGCCGTTGCCGTCGTGGGCCTTCTGGTGGTGCAGCATGCCGGGCGACGTGGGGAGAAGTTCCTCCCCCGGCAGCGCGCGCCGCAGGGTGGCGTGGGCGGGCGGTGCCTGCCAGCCGAACTCGGCGACGAAGCGGGGGACTTCATGGAGGTAGTCCGTGTAGTCGGTGCGGTTCCAGACGTCCCAGGAGTGCGCGGTGCCGTGCGCCGGGTCGTTGGGGTGGTGGTCCCAGGAGCCCGACCAGGGGCTGCCCGCCCAGTAGGGCCTGGTGGGGTCGGTCTCGGCGACGACGCGGGGCAGCAGGCCCAGGTAGTAGCCCTCGCCCCAGGAGTCGCCGCCGAGCGCGGGCTCCCAGTCCCAGTCGCGGAAGCCCCACAGGTTCTCGTTGTTGCCGTTCCACAGGACGAGGGAGGCGTGCGGCATGAGGCGGGTGACGTTCTCGCGGGCCTCGGCCTCGATCTCCGAGCGCAGCGGCTGTTCCTCGGGGTAGGCGGCGCAGGCGAAGAGGAAGTCCTGCCAGACCAGCAGGCCGAGTTCGTCGCAGACGTCGTAGAAGTCGTCGCTCTCGTAGATGCCGCCGCCCCAGACGCGTACGAGATTGACGCCCGCGTCGGCGGCCTGGGTGAGGCGGGTGCGGTAGCGGTCGGGGGTGATGCGGGAGGGGAAGACGTCGTCCGGGATCCAGTTGACGCCGCGCGCGAAGACGGGCTCGCCGCCCACGGCCAGGGTGAAGGCGGTGCCGTGCGCGTCGGTGCCGGTGTCGAGGGTGACGGTACGGAATCCGATCCGGCGCCGCCAGCGGTCGAGAACGGTGCCGTCGGCATCCAGCAGCTCCAACTCGGCGTCGTACAAGCTCTGTTCGCCGTAGCCTCGGGGCCACCACAGTGCGGCGTCGGGGACCTCGACGGTGAGTGCGGTGTGCGCGCCGTCGAAGTCGGCGGAGGCGGTGTGGCCGCCGACGCGGGCGCGGGCGGTGAGGACCCCGCCGCCGGTGGCGGTGCGCTCGACTTCGACGCGCAGTTCGGCGCGGCCGGTCGTGCCGTCGACGGTCACGAGCGGGCGGACCGTGGTGAGCCGGGCGGTGGACCAGTGCTCAAGACGGACGGGCTTCCACATACCGGCGGTGACGAGGGTCGGCCCCCAGTCCCAGCCGAAGGAGCAGGCCATCTTGCGGATGTACTGGAACGGTTCGGGATAGGAGCCCGGCCGCTCTCCCACCAGGGCGCGGACCGCTTCGGCCTCGGTGTAGGCGGAGGTGAACTCCACGCGCAGCGGGGTCGGGGCCGCCGGGTCCAGCCGGTCCGTGATGTCGAAGCGGTAACTCCGGTGCATGTTGCGGGTGTTGGCGACGCGTTCACCGCCCACGCTGACGGTCGCGACGGTGTCGAGGCCGTCGAAGACGAGGTCGGTGCGCTCGTGCGCGGTGTCGCGGGCGCCGAGCACGGTGTCGTAACGCCAGTCGGTACGGCCCACCCAGGCCACTTCGGTCTCGTTCCGGGAGAGGAACGGGTCCTCGATCTGCCCGGCGTGGAGGAGGTCGGTGTGGACGCAGCCGGGGACCGTCGCCGGCAGGTCGGCCTGCTCGTGGCGCAGCGTCCAGCCCTCGGTCAGGGGGGTGACGTCCTTCATGCGGATGCTCCGTTCTCGGACGGCGTGCCGCTCAACGTAGAGCCGGTCACGTGGTCCGGTCCATAGACCGGTCAAGCAAATTTCCGCAGTGTGGGTAAGGGAGTTGACGTCGGATTACTTAACCTTTACTCAACTCACCGGTCCGGGACGCGGGTCCTCGCCGGGCACCATCGCGATGCCGTCCAGCTCCACGAGCGCGCTCTCGTCCCAGAGCCGCACCGTGCCGATCACCGCCATCGCCGGGTAGTCGCGGCCCGCGAGCCGCTTCCACACCCGTCCCAGTTCGGCGGCGTGGGCGCGGTAGTCCGCGACGTCGGTCGCGTAGACGGTGACGCGCGCGAGATGGGCCGGGGTGCCGCCCGTCGCGGCGAGCGCCGTGAGGAGGTTGCCGAGTGCGGTCTCGAACTGCTCGACCAGGGTCTGCCCCACGATCGCGCCCGTCCGGTCGAGCGCGGTCTGGCCGGCCAGGAACACCAGCCGTCCTTCGGTCGCCGTCACGCTCACCGCGTGCGAGAAACCGGAAGGCGGGGAGAGTTCGGCGGGGTTGGTCCGCTCCAGGCCGCTCATCCGTACAACTCCTTCGCGATGATGGTGCGCTGGACCTCGGTGGCGCCCTCGTAGATGCGGGGCGCGCGGACTTCCCGGTAGAGGTGTTCCAGCAGATGCCCGCGTCGCAGGGCGCGTGCGCCGTGGAGTTGGACGGCGGCGTCGACCACGTACTGCGCGGTCTCCGTCGCGAACAGCTTCGCCATCGCCGAGCGGCGCGGCACGTCCGGCGCCCCCGTGTCGTACGCCTCGGCCGCCGCGTACACCAGCAGCCGGGCCGCCTCCGTACGCGTCGCCATCTCAGCGACCTGGTGGGAGACGGACTGGAGGTCCTTGAGCGGGCCGCCGAACGCGGTGCGGTCGGCGGTGTGGGCGAGAGTCGCTTCCAGCGCGGCGCCCGCCATGCCGACGGCGAAGGCACCGACGCTCGGGCGGAAGAGGTTGAGGGTGTCCATCGCGACCCGGAAACCCCGGTCCACCTCGCCCAGGACATCGGCGGCGCTCACCGGTACGGAGTCGAGGGCCAGGGCGCCGATGGGGTGCGGCGAGAGCATCTCGATCGGGGTGCCCGTCAGTCCGGGCCGGTCGGCGGGGACGAGGAACGCGGTGACGCCGCGCGCGCCCGCGCCCGGGGTCGTACGGGCGAAGACGGTGTAGAAGTCGGCCTCGGGCGCGTTGGAGATCCAGCGCTTCTCGCCGGTGAGCAGCCAGCCGGGGCCGTCACCGCCTCCGGGGCCGTCCGGGCCGTCTTGCGGTACGGCGGTGAGCGCGAGCGCCGCCGCGTCCGACCCGGCGCCCGGCTCGCTCAGCGCGAACGCGGCCACGGCGCGCCCCGCCGCCACCTCGGGCAGCCAGCGCGCCCGCTGTTCGTCGGTGCCGGACCGGAGGACGGGATGGCTGCCGAGCCCCTGGAGGGCGAGCGCGGTCTCCGCCTCCGTACATTCGTGGGCCAGGGACTCGCGCAGCAGACAGAGATCGAGCGCCCCGGCGCTCAGCATGCGGTCGAGGAGTCCCAGCTCACCGAGGGCGGCGACCAGCGGGCGGTTGATCCGGCCGGGCTCGCCCTTCTCCGCGAGCGGGCGCAGCCGGTCGGCGGCGAGGGTGCGCAGCTCGTCACACCAGGACTTCTGTGCCGGATCGAGCGAGAATACGGGCATCCGGGCCCTCACTTGAATCGCGTCTATCGCGGACTGTTGACTGTCGTCACCCACACGATACGCTCGATGCACAAGGCCACCAAGCCACCCCACGAGGGGGCGAACGATGGAGCTGACACCGGCGGTACTCACACCCTCGGCGCACCGCGACACTTTTCCGCGCGACCATCTGCCGCCGCCCGAGCAGTGGCCGGAACTCGTCTTCAACCCGCCCTCCCTGCGCGGGCCCTACCGGCTCAACTGCGCCGTCGAACTGCTCGACCGCACCGTGGACCGCTTCGGCGCCGGCCGCCCCGTCTTCCATCTCCCCTCGGGCGACACCTGGTCGTACGGTCAACTGCGCACCCATGTCGACCGGATCGCCCACGTCCTGACCTCCGACCTGGGTGTGGTGCCCGGCAACCGGGTCCTGCTGCGCGGGCCGACGACGCCCTGGCTGGCCGCGTGCTGGCTCGCCGTGCTGAAGGCGGGCGCGGTGGCGGTGACGGTGCTCGCCCAGCAGCGGGCGAGCGAGCTGGCCACGATGTGCGAGATCGCGCGGGTCGGACACGCGCTCTGCGACGTCAGATCGGTGGACGACCTGGTCAAGGCAGAGGTGCCGGGGCTGCGCGTCGCGACGTACGGAGGGGACGCGCCGGACGATCTGCTGCGGCTGGCGGCAGGGAAACCGGAACGGTACGAGGCGGTGCGGACCGCCGGCGACGACGTCGCGCTCATCGCCTTCACCTCGGGAACGACGGGGCGGCCCAAGGGCTGTATGCACTTCCACCGCGATGTGCTCACCATCGCCGACACGTTCTCGCGCCATGTGCTGCGCCCGGAGCCGGACGACGTGTTCGCCGGCAGTCCGCCGCTCGGCTTCACCTTCGGGCTCGGCGGGTTGGTGGTCTTCCCGATGCGGGCGGGCGCCTCGGCGCTGCTCCTCGAACACGCGGGCCCCAGGCAGCTGTTGGGGGCTGTCGCCGAACGCGGGGTGTCCGTGCTGTTCACGGCGCCGACCGCGTACCGCGTGATGCTCAACGAGCTGGCCGGGGCGGGCGGGGCCGCGTACGACATCTCCGGGCTGCGCCGCTGTGTCTCGGCCGGGGAGAACCTGCCCGCCGCGACCTCGCAGGACTGGTACGAGCGGACCGGGATCCGCGTCATCAACGGCATCGGCGCCACCGAGCTGCTGCACATCTTCATCTCGGCCGCCGACGAGGCGGTCAGACCCGGCACGACGGGCCTGCCGGTGCCCGGCTGGGAGGCGCGCGTCGTGGACAAGTCCGGCGCCCCGGTGCCCGACGGGGAGCCGGGGCTGCTGGCGGTCCGTGGCCCGGTCGGCTGCCGCTATCTCGCCGATCCGCGCCAGACCGTCTACGTACGCGACGGCTGGAACCTCACCGGAGACACCTACGTGCGGGAGCCCGACGGCTACTTCCGCTATGTCGCACGCGCGGACGACATGATCATCTCGGCCGGGTACAACATCGCGGGCCCTCAGGTCGAGGAGGCGCTGCTGGCACATCCCGACGTGACGGAGGCGGCGGTGGTGGGCCACCCCGACGAGCTGCGGGGCCAGATAGTGGCGGCGTACATAGTGCTGCGCGAGGGGGTGCGGCCCGGCGAGGAGGAGCGGGAAGCGCTCCGCGCCTTCGTCACGTCGCGGCTGGTGCCGTACAAATGCCCGCGCGTCTTCGAATTCCTGGACGCGCTCCCCCGTACGCCGACGGGCAAACTCCAGCGGTTCCGGCTCAGGCCGGGCGCCTGAGCACCCCTCAGAAGCCGTTCCGCCCACCCCTTAGAGTGATCACGTGGCCGAGCAGCACACTCCGCGATCCCTGATCGTCACCCTGTACGGCGCGTACGGCCGGACACCGGACGGCGCCCCGCTCGCCGTGGCCGAGCTGGTCCGGCTGCTCGGCGCGCTCGGGGTCGACGCGCCGTCGGTGCGGTCGTCGGTGTCGCGGCTCAAGCGCCGGGGGCTGCTGATCGCCGAGCGCACGGCGGAGGGCGCGGCGGGTTACGCGCTGTCGGCCGGCGCGCGGCAACTGCTCGACGACGGCGACCGGCGCATCTACGACCGTCCGGTGCCCCGGCTGTCGGACGGCTGGGTGCTCGCGGTGTTCTCCGTCCCGGAGGCCGAGCGGCACAAGCGTCATCAGCTGCGGTCGCGGCTGGCCCGGCTGGGCTTCGGGACCGCCGCGCCGGGTGTGTGGATCGCGCCGGGCCATCTGTACGAGGAGACGCGGCACGCGCTGGAGCGGCTGCGGCTCGACCCGTACGTCGACCTGTTCCGCGGCGGGCACCTGGGCTTCGCGGCGACGGCGGATGCGGTGGGGCGGTGGTGGGACCTCGGGGAGATCGCCACGCTGCACACCGGGTTCCTGACGGCGCACGAGCCGGTGCTGCGGCGGTGGCAGACGCACGGACCGGCCCCCGCCTCGGCCGAGGACGCCTACCGGGACTATCTGCTCGCCCTCGACTCCTGGCGCCAACTGCCTTATGCCGACCCGGGGTTGCCGGTGGAGCTGCTGCCCCGGGGGTGGCCGGGCGGGCGTTCGGCGGAGGTCTTCACGGCGCTGCACGCCCAACTGCGGGAGGCGGGGGCGCGGTTCGTACACCCCGCGTGAAGTGAGGTGACCTGCCGGGGCGGGCGGGGATGCCGGGGCCAGGGGCAGGTCAGCTCAGCTCAGGGTGAGCCTCGGTTTTGGGCCGTCCGTGCGGCCCGTCGGGGGTGTGCGGCTGCCCGCGCGGTACGGCAGTGGCCACGGCGCGGCAGGACCGCTGTAGCCCTGGTCGGCCGCCGCGTGCAGGGTCCAGTGCGGGTCGTAGAGGTGGGGGCGGGCCAGCGCGCACAGGTCGGCGCGGCCGGCCAGCAGCAGTGAGTTGACGTCGTCCCACGACGAGATGGCGCCGACGGCGACCACCGGCACCGAGAGGGTGTTACGGATCCGGTCGGCGAACGGTGTCTGGTAGGAGCGGCCGAACTCGGGGCGTTCCTCGGCGACGACCTGCCCGGTCGACACGTCGATCGCGTCGGCGCCGTGCGCGACGAACGCGCGGGCGATCTCGACCGCCTCCTCGGCGGTGTTGCCGCCCATGGCCCAGTCGGTGGCGGAGATCCGTACCGTCATCGGCCGGTAGTCCGGCCACAACTCCCGTACCGCGTCGAAGACTTCGAGCGGATAGCGGAGCCGTCCCGCGAGGTCGCCGCCGTACGCGTCGGTCCGGGTGTTGGTCAGCGGGGAGAGGAAGCCGGAGAGCAAGTACCCGTGGGCGCAGTGGAGTTCGAGCAGGTCGAACTCCGCGTCGGCCGCGCGGCGGGCCGCCGAAGCGAACTGCTCGCGGATCGCGGTCAGTCCGGCCGGGTCGAGGGCGTGCGGGACCTGGCCGACCTCCGGCAGGTACGGGAGGGCGGAGGCGGCGGACAGCGGCCAGTTGCCGTCCGGCAGAGGCTGGTCCATGCCCTCCCACATGAGGCGGGTGGAGCCTTTGCGTCCGGAGTGGCCGAGTTGAACGCCGATCGCGGCGCCGTGCTCGCCTGCCCCGGTGGGTGCGCCGTGGTGCACGAAGTCCGTCACCCGCCGCCACGCCGCGCCCTGTTCGTCCGTCCAGAGCCCCGTGCAGCCCGGCGTGATCCTGCCCTCCGGGCTCACGCACACCATCTCGGTCATGACGAGACCCGCCCCGCCGAGGGCACGCGCCCCGAGATGCACGAGATGGAAGTCGCCGGGCATGCCGTCCTCGGCGACGTACATGTCCATGGCCGAGACGACGACCCGGTTGCGCAGGGTCAGTCCCCGCAGCCGGAAGGGGGTGAACATCGGGGGCGTACCGGGCTCGCAGCCGAAGTCCGCCTCCACCGCGCCGGTGAATCCGGCGTCGCGCAGGCGCAGATTGTCGTGCGTGACGCGGCGGCTCCGGGTGAGCAGGCCGAACGCGAACTGCCGGGCCGGCTGGTCCGTATACGTCGCCAGCTCCTCGAACCAGCGCAGACTCGCCGCCGCCGCGCGCTGCGTGGACTCCACGACGGGCCGCCGCTCGGCCTCGTACGCGGCGAGCGCGGCGGGCAGCTCCGGCCCCTGCTCCTCGATACACGCCGCGAGCGCCAGGGCGTCCTCGACGGCGAGCTTCGTGCCGGAGCCGATGGAGAAGTGCGCGGTGTGGGCGGCGTCGCCGATGAGGACCACGTTGCCGTGGCTCCAGCGTTCGTTCACGACCGTACGGAACGCGGTCCAGGACGACTTGTTGGCGCGCAGCGCCCGGCCGTCCAGCGCGTCCGCGAAGATCTTGGCGCACTGCTCGGTGGACTGCCGCTCGTCGAGCGTGTCGAACCCGGCGGCGTGCCAGACCTCTTCGCGCATCTCGACGATGACGGTGCTGGCGTCGGGCGAGAACGGATAACCGTGCAGCTGCATCACACCGTGCTCGGTCTCGGCGATCTCGAAGCGGAACGCGTCGAAGGCGAAGTCGGCGGCGAGCCAGATGTAGCGGCAGCGCTCGGTGGTGACGGTGGGCCGGAAGACATCGGCGTGGGTCTGGCGGGTGCGGCTGTTGACCCCGTCGGCGGCGATCACCAGATCGTGGGTGGCGGCGAGTTCGGCGGCGGGCGGTGCCTGGGTGCGGAAGCGGAGCCGTACGCCCAGTCCCGTACAGCGCTCGTGCAGGATTTCGAGGAGCCGGCGGCGGCCGAGGGCGGCGAAGCCGTGACCGCCGGAGGTCAGGGTGCGGCCCCGGTGGACGATGTCGATGTCGTCCCAGCGCACGAACTCGTCCTGGAGGGCGCTGTGGACGGTGCGGTCGGCGTGCTCGATACCGCCGAGGGTCTCGTCGGAGAGGACGACCCCGAAACCGAAGGTGTCGTCGGGGGCGTTGCGCTCCCAGACGGTTATCTCGCGGCGCGGGTCGAGCCGTTTGAGCAGGACGGCGGCGTACAGCCCGCCGGGGCCGCCGCCGATGACGGCGATCCTGAGAGGTTCCCCGGCTGCCCGGCCCACCGGCGCGGGTGCCTGCGACGGTGCCTGTGCCCGCGCCGACACGGTCAGCGGCCCTGCCACTTGGGCGGGCGCTTCTCCGTGAAGGCGGCGTGGAACTCCGCGTAGTCCTCGCCGTTCATCAGCAACGCCTGCGTGGCCGCGTCCAGTTCGACGGACGCGGCGAGCGGCATGTCCAGCTCGGCCGTGAGCAGCGCCTTGGTCTGCGCGTACGCGAGGGCCGGGCCGTCCGCGAGCCGGCGGGCGAGTTCGTGTGCGCGGGTGCCGGCGGCGCCCTCGTCGGTCAACTCGCTGATGAGGCCGATCCGTTCGGCCTCGGGCGCACGCACGGGCTCGCCCAGCATCAGCAGCCGGGTGGCATGCCCGAGGCCGACGACGCGCGGCAGCAGATAGGCCGCGCCCATGTCACCGCCGGAGAGACCGACGCGGGTGAAGAGGAACGCGAAGCGCGCGGTGGGGTCGGCGACCCGGAAGTCGGCCGCCAGCGCGAGGACCGCACCGGCACCGGCCGCGACCCCGTGCACGGCGGCGATCACCGGGAACGGGCATTCGCGTACGGCCCTGACGACCTGTCCCGTCATCCGGTTGAAGTCGAGGAGCTGGGCGGTGTCCATGGAGAGCGTGGCACCGATGATCTCGTCCACGTCTCCGCCCGAGCAGAAGCCGCGCCCCTCGCCCGCCAGCACGAGGGCACGGACGGACCGCTCCCTGGACAGCTCGGCGAGCAGGTCGCGCAGGTCGGCGTAGGCGCCGAAGGTGAGGGCGTTGAGTTTGTCGGGCCGGGCGAGGGTGACGGTCGCGACGCCGTCCTCGCGTGTCAGCCGCAGATGGCGCCACTCCTCGGTGCGGGGGGTGGAGCCGGAGAACGGGCTCATGGGGTGCGGCCTCCTTCAGCTCGATGCTGTGTGCCGGTCGCCCGGTGGGCGCGGGACGCCGGGGCGGACCCCGCGGACCCTCGAAAGCAAGGTATCACTTGTCCGTGACTTCCGTCACGAGTACGCGATAAGGTGCGCGCCGACCGCGTCGGGCGCGTCTCACCGGTGCCGCCAAAGGTCCCGGGTGATATGTGGCGGAGGTCCCATTTCCAGCGGTCCGCTGCCCCTTGTGAACATGTTTACGCTCCGTAAAGCTGGCCCAAGCCCCTCCCGTGCCGGGAGACTCCCCACGTTCCGGCCCTGGATCTCGTGGCATCTCCACAGCACCTCGGAACAGCACCTCGAACGGAATTCCCGCCTTGCCCGAAAGACCGGACACCGCCTTCTGGCGCATCACACTGCCGCACAACGCGGCAGCTGTGCCGATGGCGCGTGCCCTGATCCGTACGGCGCTGGCCGACATCGGGCCGACGGCGGACAGCGACACGGCGGAGCTGCTGACCGCTGAGCTGGTCGCCAACGCCGTCGAGCACACGGATCCGGCCGTCCCCATAGAGCTGGTGGTCGAGCTGCTGCCGTCGGGCTGCCAGATCGAGGTCCACGACGGCGACCCCGGCCCGCCGGGCGACCTGACGACGCCGGTGCCCGGCCAGATGCCGGACCCCTGGCAGGAGCACGGCCGGGGGCTGCTCCTGATCCGCAGGCTGAGCGCCGACTGCGGTCATCGCCCGACGGATCAGGGCAAGGCGGTCTGGTTCACGCTGTCAGCACGCTGAGCCGCCCGGCGTCACCGGCGCGCCTGGCCGGGCGCGGGGGCGGGCGCGAGGCCCGGGGCCAGGTCAGGGGCCAGCGTCGCGACGAGTACGGCCTTGATGGTGTGCAGCCGGTTCTCCGCCTCGTCGAAGACCACCGAGTGCGCGGACTCGAAGACCTCGTCGGTCACTTCGAGTTCCGTGAGCCCGTGGCGTTCGTGGATCTCCCACCCGACGACCGTCCCGAGGTCGTGGAAGGCCGGGAGGCAGTGCAGGAACTTCACGTCCGGATTCCCGGTCGCGCTCAGCACGTCCATCGTCACGCTGTACGGGCCGAGCGCCGCGATGCGCTCGTCCCAGACCTCCTGCGGCTCCCCCATCGACACCCATACGTCCGTGGCCACGAAGTCGGCGCCGCTGACACCCTCCGCGATGGACTCGGTGAGGGTGATGCGGGCGCCGCTGATCTCGGCGGCCTTGCGTGCCACGGCGACGACGTCGTCCGCCGGCCAGTAGGCGCGGGGCCCGACGATCCGTACGTCCATGCCCAGCAGCGCGCCGGTGACGAGGTAGGAGTTGCCCATGTTGTAGCGGGCGTCGCCGAGGTAGGCGAAGACGATCCGGTCCAGCGGCTTGTCCGTGTGCTCGGTCATCGTGAGCACGTCGGCGAGCATCTGGGTGGGGTGCCAGTCGGCGGTGAGTCCGTTGAAGACGGGCACTCCGGCGTGGGCGGCCAGCTCCTCGACGGTCGACTGCGCGTCGCCCCGGAACTCGATGCCGTCGAACATCCGGCCGAGCACGCGGGCGGTGTCCTTCGCGGACTCCTTCTTCCCGATGTGCGAGCCGGCCGGGTCGATGTACGTCGTGGAGGCACCCTGGTCGGCGGCGGCCACCTCGAAGGCGCAGCGGGTGCGGGTGGATGCCTTCTCGAAGATGAGGGCGATGTTCTTGCCGCGCAGGAGCTGGACCTCGTTGCCCGCCTTCTTGGCAGCCTTGAGCCCGGCGGCCAGCTCGACCAGCCCACGGAACTCCTCGGCGGTGAAGTCGAGCTCCTTGAGGAAGTGGCGGCCTGCGAGTTGTATCGCCATGGTGGCTGCTCCTGCTTCGCGAATACGGGGACTGGGGGGATACCGGGACCTGTACGGGACCGATACAGAGACCTTGGAACTATATACGCCATTCCGTATTGGTATACAGAGGGTCCTGAGGCCGGGCGGCCGCTTGGATCACACGGCGTCCCGCTCGATCGGGCAGCTCATACAGCGCGGCCCGCCCCGCCCCCGGCCCAGCTCACTGCCACGGATCTCGATCACCTCGATCCCCTGCTTGCGCAGAAAGGTGTTGGTCGTGGCGTTGCGCTCGTACGCCACGACCACCCCCGGCTCCACGGCCAGCACGTTGCAGCCGTCGTCCCACTGCTCGCGCTCGGCCGCGTGCACGTCCTGGGTCGCGGTCAGGACACGGATCCTGTCCAGGCCCAGGGCGGCGGAGATCGCGCGGTGCATGTGCTCCGGCGGATGGTCGGTCACCTTGAGTTCGTTCCCGCCCGCGCCCGGCTCGATCGTGTACGAGCGGAGCATGCCGAGGCCCGCGTACTGCGTGAAGACGTCGCGGTCGACCATCGTCATCACCGTGTCGAGATGCATGAAGGCGCGCCGCTTGGGCATGTCGAGCGCCACGATCGTCCGGGCCGAGCCGGCCTCGAACATCCCGCGCGCCAGCATCTCGACGGCCTGCGGCGTGGTGCGCTCGCTCATCCCGATCAGCACGGCGCCCTCACCGATGACCAGGACATCGCCGCCCTCGATGGTGGAGGGATAGTCGGCCTGCCCCTCCGACCAGTGGTGGAAGGGTCCGGCGTCCGGTCCGGTGAAGAGCGGGTGGTGCTTGTAGATCGCCTCGAAATGGACGGTCTCGCGCTGCCGGGCGGGCCAGCGCATCGCGTTGATCGAGACACCGTCGTAGATCCAGGCGGAGGTGTCGCGCGTGAAGATGTGGTTCGGCAGCGGGTCGAGCAGGAAGTCGTCCAGGTCCATGACATGGAAGCGGACGGAGGTCGGTTCGGCGTGACTGTCCAGGAACTCCCGCTTGGTCATCCCGCCGACCAGCGCCTCAGCGAGCTCGTCCGTCGGCAGCGAGTCGAAGACCGCGCGGAGGTGGTCGGTGGCGAGCGGCCCGTACTCCTTCTCGTCGAAGACACGGTCCAGGACGAGGGCGCGTGCCGTCGGGATGTCCAGGGACTCGCGGAGCAGGTCGCCGAAGAGATGGACCTTGACGCCACGGTCGCGCAGGACGTCGGCGAAGCCGTCGTGCTCCTCGCGCGCGCGGCGCACCCAGAGCACGTCGTCGAACAGCAACATGTCCTTGTTGCTGGGGGTGAGCCGCTTGAGCTCCAGGTCGGGGCGGTGCAGTATGACGCGGCGCAGCCGCCCGGTCTCGGAGTCGACGTGGAATCCCATGCCCCCATCCTCGCGGATCGGGTGGCTTTCACACGGCGAATGCCCCAGAGACCGGGCGACGGGGTGACGGGGCCGGGGCCCCGGGCCCGCGAAGATCCGCCGGACGGGGCCTAGAGCCGGGGGTCGACCGGTTCCGACTCCAGTGCCAGCACCGCGAACACCGCCTCGTGGACGCGCCACAGCGGCTCGTCGTCCGCCAGCCGGTCCAGCGCTTCGAGGCCGAGCGCGTACTCCCGCAGCGCCAGCGACCGCTTGTGCCCCAGGAACCGGCCGCGCAGCCGCTCCAGACTCGCAGGCCGGGTGTACTCGGGGCCGTAGATGATCCGCAGGTACTCCCGCCCGCGCACCTTGATGCCCGGCTGCACCAGCCGACCCTTGCCGTCCCGTACGAGAGCCTGGAGCGGCTTGACGACCATGCCCTCGCCGCCGCGCCCGGTCATCTCCAGCCACCAGTCGACCCCGGCCCCCACCGACGCCTCGTCGCCCGTCTCCACGACCAGCCGCCGGGTGACCTGGAGCAGACCGGTCGGGTCGTGCTCGGTCAGGCGGTCGAGCCAGGCCAGCTGCCGGTCGTGCGGCACGGCGGCCAGACTGCGGCCCCGCGCGGCGAGGAGCTGGAACGGCGCGAGCCGTACGCCCTCCAGGCCGTCCGTCTCCCAGCAGTAGCGGCGGTACGGCTCCGTGAACGCCGCCGCGTCGGCGGCCCGTTCCCGCTGGCCGGCCAGCAGCGCGCCCACGTCGACGCCGCGGGCCACGGCCGCTTCGAGCGCACCCGTCACGGCCGGGAAGGCGGCGCCCGCAGCCGCGCCGACCGCCGCGTACTGCGTGCGCAGCAGGCCGGTGGCCTTCAGCGACCAGGGCATCAGCTCGGCGTCGAGGAGCAGCCAGTCCGTTTCGAGCTCGTCCCAGAGACCGGCGGCGCCGACGGCCGTACGGAGGCGGCCCAGGATCTCCTCGGTGACCGCCGGGTCGTCGAAGAAGGGCCGGCCGGTGCGGGTGTGCAGGGCGCCGGTCGGTGCGTCGTGGCCGCCCGCGCCGCCGTCTGCGTCTGCGTCACCTATGCCGAAGCGCTCGCGCGCCACGGCCGCGTCGCGGCAGATCAGGGCCACCGCGCGCGAGCCCATGTGCTTCTCCTCGCACACGACCCGCTCCACACCGTCGTCGCGGTACTGCGCGAACGCCTCGGCCGGGTGCTCCAGAAAACCGTCCTCGCGTGACGTCGCGGTGGGCGCCATGGTCGGCGGCAGGTAGGCGAGCAGCCGCGGGTCGACCGCGAAACGGCTCATGACCTCAAGGGCCGCCGCCGCGTTCTCCTCGCGCACCGCGAGCCGGCCCATGTGGCGGGTCTCCACGACACGCTTGCCGTGCACGTCGGCGAGGTCGAGCGGCCGGCCCTCACGGCCGCCGGGGGCCGCCGTGTGCAGCGGCTTCGCCGGCTCGTACCAGACGCGCTCCGCCGGTACGTCGACCAGCTCACGCTCGGGCCAGCGCAGCGCCGTCATCCTGCCGCCGAAGACGGCGCCGGTGTCGAGGCAGATGGTGTTGTTGATCCAGGAGGTGTTCGGTACGGGGGTGTGCCCGTACACGACCGCCGCCCGGCCCCGGTAGTCCTCGGCCCACGGGTAGCGCACGGGCAGGCCGAACTCGTCCGTCTCGCCGGTCGTGTCGCCGTACAGCGCGTGCGAACGGACCCGGCCCGATGTGCGGCCGTGGTACTTCTCCGGCAGTCCGGCATGGCAGACGACCAACTTGCCGCCGTCCAGGACGTAGTGGGAGACAAGACCGTCGATGAAGGCCAGCACCTCCGCGCGGAAGGCGTCGTCCTCCTTCTCCAACTGCTCGACGGTCTCGGCGAGTCCGTGGGTCAGCTGGACCTTGCGGCCCTTGAGCCGGCGGCCGAGCTTGTTCTCGTGGTTGCCCGGCACGCACAGCGCGTTGCCCGCGGCGACCATGCGCATCACGCGGCGCAGCACGCCGGGGCTGTCGGGGCCGCGGTCGACGAGGTCACCGACGAAGACCGCCGTACGGCCTTCGGGGTGCGCACCGTCGCCGTCCGGGTAACCGAGCTCGGCCAGCAGTGTGTCCAGCTCGGAGCGGCAGCCGTGGATGTCGCCGATGATGTCGAAGGGGCCGGTGAGGTGGGTGAGGTCGTTGTAGCGGCGCTCGGTGACGACCTCGGCGCGCTCGACCTCTTCGACGGTGCGCAGGATGTGGACCTTGCGGAAGCCCTCGCGTTCGAGCCCGCGCAGCGAACGGCGTAGTTCCCGCTGGTGGCGCTTGATGACATGGCGGGGCATGCCGGCGCGGTCGGGGCGGGCGGCGTTGCGTTCGGCGCATATCCCTTCGGGGAGATCGAGGACGATGGCGATGGGCAGCACGTCGTGCTCCCTGGCGAGCCGCACGAGCTGCCGGCGGCTCTCCGGCTGGACGTTGGTGGCGTCGACCACCGTGCGGCGGCCGGCGGCGAGGCGCTTGCCCGCGATGTAGTGGAGTACGTCGAAGGCGTCGCCGCTGGCGCTCTGGTCGTTCTCGTCGTCGGCGACGAGGCCGCGGCAGAAGTCGGAGGAGATGACCTCGGTGGGCTTGAAGTGGGCGCGCGCGAAGGTCGACTTGCCGGAGCCGGTGGCGCCGATGAGGACGACGAGGGAGAGGTCGGTGACGGGCAGGGTGCGGGTCTCGTTGGTCGTGGGGTTGTCGTTCATGCGGCCTTCTCCTCCTTCGTGGTCGTGACGGCCATGGTGAACACCGCCATCTGTGTGGGCGGCCCGAACTCTCCGATAGGACATACTTCCTTGACAGGATCAGGGCCATACCCCCGATTCTCACAGCGGCGATCGAGACGACTCGCCGCGCGATCCGCTGTTACGTCTATGCACGTATCTCACAGGACCGCACCGGCGCACCTGGGTACAGGCCGGGCTGATCGACCTCTCCACCCCACACGGCCGTATGACCGCGCGCATCCTTGGAGCCGGAGCATCTGCTGAAGCTGCGCAGCACTGCAGATGCTGTTTCGTTCTCGTACCAGCGAGTGACCAACTGCGTGAGCCTTCCGAGGCCGCGGCCGAGGAGATCTCGGGCCTGCTGCAGCGCCAGGCCGAGGTGCCGGACGTGCGGGATCCGCGTGGCGTGCGGCATGCGCTGGTCGTCCTGCTAGGCCGTTTCGTTCGGATCATCTGATCGTTGGTCCGGGTGTGCCGTTGACCGACGCGCAGTGGGCGCGGATTGAGCCGTTGCTGCCGGA
Organism: Streptomyces sp. NBC_01716; assembly: GCF_036248275.1. NCBI lineage: Bacteria > Bacillati > Actinomycetota > Actinomycetes > Kitasatosporales > Streptomycetaceae > Streptomyces > Streptomyces sp. NBC_01716. The sequence continues at coordinate 1,953,621 of NZ_CP109181.1, forward strand.
CCGGACGCCCCGGCGGGGTGGCCGGTGGCGGAATCACCGTGAGGTGATCGATGCGATCGCGTGGAAGTTCCGGACCGGATCGCAGTGGGTGCACCTGCCGGAGAAGTACGGCAACTGGCGGGGGGCTACAACCGGTTGAGGATGTGGGCCGTCGACGGCACCTGGGAGCGGGTCTTCACCGCGCTGATGGCCCAGGCCGACGCCGATGAGGACCTGAACTGGGCGGTCTCGGTGGACTCCGCGATCGTGCGCGCACATCAGCACGCGGCCGGGGCCCGTGAAAAGGGGCCCCGGCCGGCGAGCCGCACGATCATGCCATCGGCCGGTCCCGCGGCGGGCTGACCACGAAGGGCCACCTCGCGGCCGACGACCGGTGCAGGCCCTGGCCTTCGTGCTGACCGCCCGGCAGGCGGGCGACGCGCCCGCCTTCACCCACGTGATGGCCCGCCTGCGCGTTCCCCGACCACGGGGACGGCCCCGCACCCGGCCCGATGTGGTCCTGGCCCACAAGGCGTACTCCTCCCGCGCGATCCGCGAGCACCTGCGCAAACGCGGAATCCGGGCAGTCATCCCTATCCCGGCCGATCAACGGGGCCACCGACTGCGCCGGGGCAAGCCAGGGCGGCAGACCACCCGCGTTCGACCGCAACGCATACAAACAGCGAAACACCGTCCAGCGCTGCATCAACAAGCTGAAGCAATGGCGCGGCATCGCCATCCGCTACGACACGACCGCACATTCTTCCCACCGCGCCCCCACTGCTGCCCGTGGCCGAGGACAGCGATCACCACGAAGCCAGCGAGACGCACGCAAGACAGATAACGAATGAGGCTACAGAGGCCATGCAGGAATCAATTATTACTCTCACCCGTACGGCAGGAACGGAGACAGCGGCCTCGCACCCCGCCGCCCAGGTCGGGCTGCCCGCCGACGAACCGTCCGCATCTGTTCTGGTCGCCACGCCGCACGAACTGCTGTTGCTCCTTGAGCGCGCCGGGCTGAACACCGGACAGATTGGCGAGCCGTACGGGGCCCAGGAGACGGCCGTCATAAGGCAGTTGCGCGGCCTCGATGTGAAGCCCCGGCAGGGACCGGCTCCTGAGGGGCCCCGGGTTGTCTTGGTAGGCGCCCAGGCCGAACGAGGCCAGGTCGTTGACCGCCCCGACCGCGTACTGGTCACAACCGCTCACAGCCCTGGCCGGCACTCACCCCCGGCTCGATCTCGCCAGGGCGGTGCATCGTCGGGCATTCCGCAGCATGCTGGTCGAGAAGCCGCCGAGCGGGTTCGTGCCGGCGCCGGAGAGCTGACCAGCGCCGACGCGGACTGCTCGACTCAGCTCACCGGCTCGACACGGAGATCCACGGAGAGGGTCCCGGAAAAGCTGATGGTGAGGATGCGATGAGTGCGATTGCCCAGGTATGACCGGTCCATCGGAGCATACTTCGCTTCACGGCCCACTCCCCAGTCGATGATGAACCTCATGCTTCCGCGGGTGACGGTGAGCCCTCGGGTGACGGTGATCGTCTCCTGTCCGTAGGGCGCCGGCGTGCCGTTCGCGAAGGCCACTTGATCTCCGGTGCCGATGATGAGAGGGATGCGTTCGCGGGAGGCTCCCGGTGTGGTGAGCACACGCCTGATTCCATCAGCGCGATGCGTCACGTCCGTTCTCACAGCGCCGTCCGCGGTCACGTACCTCGTGGTGAACACGCCCGCGTATCCGGTCAGCGCGTCCGCCGGGATGACGGCACCGGACGCCGTCGACCCGGCATGGTGCGTCGCGCTCACCGGGCCACGTGAGGAGGCGGTGCCGACGGTGTCGGCCACGGTCGTCCAGTCATCCGGACCTGTGCTGTTGACTGTGAGGGCGAGCATGCCCGCGACGGGGTGCCAGAAGGCGTTCGTCCCCATCCGCTGGAGCGAGTTCTGCCGCACGCCGTAGAGACCGGCGGTGTAGTAGCCGGGACGGCGGACGAACACGTACTGCTGGTTGAGGGTGCCCTTGCGGAGTTCGGTGAACGTGGACTCGCGCAGATAGCGCAATGCGGCGACCTGTGCGTCGCGCTGGGCTCCAGGGATCCCGAGCGGGGCCTGCGGGACGTGCATGTGCAGCCGCGGCGACGAGTCCTGTTTCTGCCGAGGCGAGACCGGCGCCGTGGAGTCCCTCCAGGCGTTGCGCGCTTGCGTCTTCTCCTCCGAGCTGGCGAAGAACGCGCCCAGGGCAGGCACGTGGGGCACCAGGGTCCGCGCGAGCGCGCTGCGGTCCACGTCGTCCACCGGGGTGGTGACGAACGTCGCGACGATGTTGCGCGCGCTCGTCCCGGAGAGGATGAAGCCCTCCTTGCGGCCGGGTTCCATGACGACGATGTACCCCCACCAGGCGGCGAACCGCTCGGCCAGCTGGATGATGGCCGGGTCCGGCAGCCGCTTGTACAGCGCGCCGAGATCAGGGAGCATCACGTCGAAGTTGTACCCGGCGTCCGGTGCGACGGGCTCGTGGAAGAACCCGGCGGGCGCCTGTCCGTCCTTGAGGATGATCTGCAGCCGGTTCGGGACGGAGGCGCTGACGGCCGGTTCGCCGAGGACGTGTGCCGCTTCGACGACGCCGGAGAGCCCCGCGACGACCTGGTTGGCGAACTGGACCGGGCGGTTCCAGTGCGGACGGGAGGTGTCGACGAGCCACGCGGAGCTGTCGCGGATGGCGTCGCGGATCTGCAGTCGGCGGTCGTAGAGCTCACCGGCCGCGCGGAGGTCCCGGAGGACGGCGGCGAGCGCGACGGTGCCGAACCCGGTCGGGGAGAGGTGGTGCTCGGTCGGCGAGTACTCCGGGTACGACCCGTCGGCGTGCTGCAGGGAGAGGTAGTAGCCGAGGGCGGCGTCCAGGCGCGCGAGGAGCGCGGGGTCGCGGTAGTACGGGTTCCACGGCCGATCGTTGGCATAGAACCACGAGAGGGTGGCGACGTGCTCCATGATCCGGGAGTTGTACGGCTCGTTGGGCGTGCGCCACCAGCCGTCCTCCATCCACCCGTAGTTCGGCGCGACGTCCCGGACGCTGTTGGCGAGCGGAGCGACGATCATCAGGTACGCGGCCAGTACCTGCTCGTTGGGCGCGAACTGGGTCCGCACCGGCTGCCCGGCCGGGAGCGGGGCGACGAGTGGCAGCACGGTGCCGTCCGATGTCGCCAGCGCGGGCGCCGCTCCCGCATTCCCTATCCCGATCACCGCCGCGGTGGTGCCGACGCCGACCAGGAAGTTACGTCGGCTGAGCGCCGGCAGCATCGGTGGGCGTGTCTGATCCTCATGCATCGTCTCGACTCCTTCGTCTCTCGACCGGGGCGATGAGGTCAGCGGCGGCGTCCGGTCCGCGTCGTCGCTGTGGTGGGTCAGCTCATCCCTTGAGCCCCGTCTGGGCGAGGCCCTGGACGAACTGCTTCTGTGCGATGAGGAACACCACGAGGATCGGGACGACGGTCAGCGACGCGGCGCCGAGCTGCGTGTTCCACATCTGCTCGCCGTAGAAGTCCTGATAGCGCGTGATCGCGAGCCCGAGCGTGAAGTTCTCGGGGGTCCGCAGGAAGATGAGCGCCTCGAAGTACATGTTGAACGAGCGCAGGAACGCCATGATCCCGACCGCCGCGATCGCCGGCGTCGCCAGCGGGAGGGCTATCCGGAAGAACACCCCGGCACGTGACACGCCGTCCAGCCGTGCGGCCTCCTCGTATTCCTTCGGGAAGCTGAGGAAGTGCTGCCGGAAGATGAACACGGAGACGACCGCCGTGGGCCCGAAGATCGGCAGGATGATGAGCGGCCAGTGCGTGTTGGTGAGACCCATCGCCTTGACCGCCGTGAAGATCGGGATGATCGTCACCTCGGTCGGCACCATCATCGTGGCGAGCATGAGCGTGAACGCCGCGTTGCGCAAAGGGAAGCGGATGCGGGCGAAGGCGTAGCCCGCCATCGCCGACAGCAGGATCGATGCCGCGGTGACGACCACCGCGATGTACATCGAGTTGCCGTACTGCCGCAGGAACGGCTGCGCGGTGAACACCTGCGCGAATCCGTCCAGCGTCCACTCCCTGGGCAGCAGGGTGGGGGGCTGGAGGAAGATCTCGTTCGCCGGCTTGAACGACGAGAAGAACATCCACAGCGTCGGATAGAGGAACGGGATGGATGCGACCACGAGCAGCACGTACAGCGTGACGGTCGTCACCCGCGAGCGGCTGCGTGCCGCCCTCGATGCATCAGACCTCATCGTGTACCCACTTCCGGCGGGAGGTCCACTGCAGCATCGTCAGTGCCAGGATGATGGCGAACAGCACGACGCCGATTGCGCTGGCGTATCCGAACTGCTGGCTGACGAAGGCCGTGCGGTAGAGGAAGAACGGCAGGACGTTCGTCGCATTGCCCGGCCCGCCGTCGGTGAGCAGCTGCACGGGAGCGAACACCTCGAGCGAGCCGATGGTGGTGAGGATCCCGGTGAGGAGGATCGTCGGCGCGATCATCGGGACCGTGATTGACCAGAACGATCTCCACGGCGACGCGCCGTCCAGCTGCGCAGCCTCCCGGATCTCCTCCGGGACGCTCTGGAGAGCAGCGAGGAAGAGCACCATGTTCATGCCGACGCCCTTGAACACCTGCACGACGACGAGGGAGATGAGCGCGGTCGAGGAGTCGGCGAGCCAGCTGGTTCCGTCGATGCCGACAAGCTGGAGTGCGCCGTTGAGGCCTCCGTTGGGGGCGAGGAGGAAGCCCCACGTCACGGACCAGGCGACGACGGACACCACGACGGGTGAGAAGAAGATCGTGCGGAACGCAGTGATGCCCTTCATCCGCCGGTTGAGGAGGACGGCGAGGCTGATGGCGACCACGAGGTTCAGCACGAGGACGCCCACGCTGAAGAGCAGACTCGCGATGACCGACGCGGAGAAGGTCGGATCAGCGAAGAGGCGGGAGTAGTTGTCGAGTCCGGTGAACTCCATCTCGCCGGTGAGCGGCCGCCACTCGTTGAAGCTGTACCAGATGACGAAGAGGAAGGGGACGACACCGAGGATGATGACGCCGAGGACCTGGGGCGCGACGAAGGCCACGCCGAGCCAGCGGTCCCCGTCAGGACGGGGGCGCCGGCTCTCCATGACTTTTCGGTCGTTCGCTGCGGAGGTGCGTGCGGTCACTGGGGTCAGCCCTTGAGCGTCGGCGAGATCTGCTCGCATATGCCGGTGACGGCGGTCTTCACGTCGCCTCCCGACCACACCGAGTCGAGGCCTGCGCGGACCTTGTCGGAGAACTGTGAGAGCACCGGGTGCTGCGGCTTCACCGAGGCCTCGGGGACCACGTCGATAATCGCCGACTGGATCGCCTCGGGCGAGAGCTTCGGCGCGGCCTGGGAGAGCGTCTTCACATTGAGGAGCGACTTACGGGGCGGCGGGAAGAACTGCGCGAGGAGCTCGGCGTTCGTGGGGTTCGTCAGGTGGGCGAGGAATCCGGCCGCCTGCTCCTTGTGGCCGCTGCGTTCAAGCACGCTCATTCCCCCCTGTCCGACGATGGGGTGGTAGCCCTTCGGCCCTGCCGGGAGGGGGAGGAACGACCACTCGAAGCTGTCGTCGAGGCTCCCCGACTGACTGAGCTGCGCGACGCTGAAGGCCACGTCGCCGCTCGCGAACGCCGCGGGCTCCGCCTTCGCCGAGACGGGGGGGATGGCGCCGCGGCTCATCTGCTTCTGGTACCAGGTGAGGTAGTCGATCATCTCCGGCGACGCGAACTCGCACGTCGCGCCGTCCTCGGACCACGGGGCGGCACCCCATGCGTTGCCGAGCATGGTCACCGCGCTCCAGTTCGTGGTGTTGAACGTGGGGACGTTCAACCCCACGGCCTTTGTCTTGCTGTTCGTCGCCGCTGCGATGTCGGCGATCGTCTGCCACGTGTAGTCCGGGGTCCCGACCAGTGATGCCACATCGGGCTGGCCGGCGGTCGCCAGGAGGTCTTCGTTGACGTAGAGCGCGAACGGCGAATTGGAGAACGGATACCCGTAGAGGCCGTCGTTGTCGTCCCGCCACGGAGCGAGCGCGGCGGGGAGGATGTCGTCGAGGTCGTAGCCGTCGGCGCCTTCCAGCGTGTCGCGGACATCGTGCAGGACGCCCGCGTCGACGAACTCGGGGCCGCTCGCCTCGGGTATCCAGGCCAGGTCGGGAACGTCGCCACCGGCTAGCTGCGTCGTCAGCCCGGCGATGTAGTCCGGGTTCGTGACGGGCTCGAACGTGATCGACGCGACCTCGTCACCGTGCTTGGCGGCATAGCTGTCGCCGATCTTCTGCAGCAATGCCAGGTGATCTTTATTGGATGACCAGAGCGCCATCTTCAGGTCGGCCGGACCTGACGCGCTGGTGTCGCCGCCGCTGCATGCGCTGAGGAACAGGGCCAGAACTCCGCTGAGCGCGATGGCGGCTCTTCGGGATCGGGTAGCTCGCATGAAGTACTCCCTCGTACTCATTCCGCGCCTCGTAGCGCTCCGCAGGAAAGTAAAGTACTAGCTACCGAGAAAATCAAGGCATATTTTCGGTAACTTGCGGAGCTGCTGTCGAGTCCCGCACGATGAGCTCTGTCGCGAGATCGGTGTGGTACACGGGAGGCGCTCCGCCGAGCAGCAGCTTGTGCGCGACGTCCACCGCGTACGACCCCATTGCCTCCGACGGCTGCCTGACGGTCGTCAGCTGCGGCGCCGTCATCCGCGCGACGGGTTGATCGTCGAACCCTGTGACACTGAGGTCGCGCGGGACGGACATGCCGGCACGTCGCGCGGCTTCCAGGACCCCGGCCGCCTGGGCGTCACTCGCCGCGAAGATCGCCGTGACGCGGTCCGGCCGGCCCAAGAGCAACTCCGCGGCCCGCAGTCCCGATTCGTATGTGAAGTCGCCCTCCTCGACGATGTCGGCGCCGGGCTGGATCCCCGCAGAGGCGAGCGCGGCCAGGTGCCCGTGCTTGCGCGCGATCGACGCCTGCGTGTCGGACACGCCGCTGAGGAAACCGATGCGCGTGTGCCCGAGCGACAGCAGATGCTGTGTGGCCGCCATGCCGCCTGCGAAGTTTGTCGCGCCAACGGAATACGAGTCGTTGTCCGGCAACCGGTAGGTGTCGACCTCGACGAGCGGGACTGAGTTCTTCGCGAGCTTCGCCCGCTCCTCCGTCCTCAGACGGGATTTCAGCGCGATCACGGCTACCGGCCCGTTCCGCTTCGTCCGCTCGATCCACCCCGCGGCGGGCACTCCGTCGGGAAGGTCGAGAAGGACGAGCTCAAGCCCGGCCTCGTGGGCCGCGCGCATGACGCCGCGAAGGATCTCCACGGTAATTGGCGACGACATGCTTGAGCTCGAGAGCACGACCACCACCGTCGCCAGATCACGCCGGGAGCGCTGCTTCGGCGACAGGTACTGCTTGTCGCGCAACACGGACTCCACCCGCACACGGGTGTCGGCGGCGACGTCCGGCGCCCCGTTCACGACCTTCGAGACGGTGGAGATCGAGACACCCGCCTCGCCCGCCACCTCGGCAAGCGACGGCCGACGCTCCTTCTCGCGCATGGGTATCCCTTCGATCACTTTGAGTTCTGGAAGTCTACGGCGAACGACGTCACCTTGAGAGATTTTACTTACGTATGATCGAGAAACTTACCTAGAGTTTTCGGGAAAGAAAGGTGTTCTCCCGTGACACGACAGCAAGCTGACCTTCTCATCATCGGTGGTGGCGTCGGCGGCGTCTCCGCCGCCCTCGCGGCATTGCGCCGCGGCAGATCGGTGATCATGACCGAGCAGACGCCGTGGCTGGGAGGACAGTTGACGGCTCAACTGGTGCCCAGCGACGAGCACCGACGCATCGAGACAACCGGCCGCAACCGCAGCTACGCCCAGTTCCGCGAGCTCGTCCGCGAGCACTACCGGACTTACTATCCGCTCACCGCAGCCGCGAGAACCGACCAGCACCTTAACCCCGGCGCGGCGTGGGTCAGTCCGCTCAGCGTCGAGCCGAAGGTCATCCTCGCGGTGATCCACAGCATGCTGCGCCCGTACGAAGCGTCCGGACGACTCACGCTCATGCTCAAGACGTCGCCCGTCGCTGTCCACACCGACGGTGACCGCGTCACCGCGGTGACGGTACGCGATCGCGCGGGAGATGTGTGCGACCTCTCCGCGCCGTTCGTGCTGGACGCGACCGAGCTCGGTGACCTCCTGGAACTCGGCGGAGTCGAGTTCGTCACCGGCCGCGAGGCCCGCGGCGAGACCGGCGAGCCAGGCGCACCGGAGACCGGCGATCCCCTCGACATGCAGAGCGTCACCTGGTGCTTCGCGGTCGAGCACCTCGCCGGCCAGGACCACACCATCGACCGACCCGACGACTACGGCTTCTTCCGCGAGTGGCGACCGCCGCAGCTCGACGGCGAGAAGATACTCGGGTTCCGCCGTGCCGCCCACGACGGATCGATCGCCAGGCAGTACACGCTGCGCGTGAACGACGACGACGACCCGTTCGCCATCGACGTGGACCACCGCAACATGGGCGAAGCCCCCGAGCTGTGGAACTACCGCCGCGTCGCAGCGCGGCGCCAGTTCGAGGACGGCGCGTACGAGAGTGACATCGTCATCGTGAACTGGCCGATGAACGACTACGCCGGCGGTACGGTGTTCGGCAGCGACGACGCGGCGGTCCACTGGGATCGGTCGAAGGCGCTGAGTCGGTCGCTGCTCTACTGGCTACAGACGGAGGCTCCGCGACCCGACGGCGGCGTCGGCTGGCCCGGACTGCGCCTCGCGCCGCGCGTCACGGGGACGTCGGACGGTTTCGCCATGATGCCGTACTTCCGGGAGTCACGCCGCATTCGAGCGGAGCGGACGATCCTCGAGCAGGACTTCGACCGGGACCTCCGCGACGGCCGGGGCGCCGAGCGCTATCCGGACACCGTGGGCGTCGGTCACTACTACTGGATCGACCGGCACGCCACGACCGGTGGCAGCGCGGGCGGCGGCGGCCTGCCGGAGCCGTTCGAGATCCCGCTCGGCGCTCTCCTGCCGCAGCGTGTACGGAACCTTCTCCCCGCCGCGAAGAACATCGGCACCACGCACATCTCCAACGGCAGCTACCGACTGCAGCCCGTCGAGTGGTCCATCGGCGAGGCCGCGGGAGCCCTCGCCTCATACTGCCTCGACCACGGCCTCGAGCCGTCCGCAGTGCGCTCCGATGCGCACCGGCTCGGCGATTTCCAGCGCGACCTCGAACGCGGAGGTGTGCAGCTGCGCTGGGATCCCGCGCTCCGCTGGTAGACCGCCGCGAAGGTCAGGCCTCGTCCGGCGCACGACCGGTCGAGGCTCTGACCTGCAGCGTTGGGGTCGCGTCCTGATGAGTGGACGGGTCCGCGCCGTCGATGACGTCGAGAAGTCGGCGCGCGGCATGGGCCCCGAGGGCGACGACATCGTGGCCGAGCGCGGTCAGCCCCGGCGTAACGAGGCGGCAGAGCAGCGAGTCGTCCCACGCGATAATGGAGACGTCGCTGGGGACCGAGAGACCCAGTTCGTGTGCGGTGGTCAGCGCTACGACCGCCATGACGTCGTTGTCGAACAACAGACCCGTCGGCGCCCGGGGCGACGACAGCACGGTGTGCGCGGCTGCCGCACCGGAATCCTGTGAGAGATCGGTGCGCACTATGTCGTGTTCGAGGCCCGCGGCGCGAGCGGCGCGCTCGAACGCCTCGTCGCGGATGGCCGCGTACACATAGCGGCGGGGGGCCGCAACACGGGTGATGCGTCGATGGCCGAGGGCCGCGAGATGCTCGACTGCCTGCTGCATCGCCTCGGCGTCGTTCGTCCACACCGTCGTCAGTCCGGCGGCGACCCTCGGGTCGCCGACGACGACCGCGGGGATGCCACCCTCCGACACGACGGAGATCCGCGGATCATCCGGGATCAGATCGGTGAGCAGGACGCCGTCGACACGACGCGACATGTGCCATCGCCGGATCGCCTCGGCCTCGGCGTCCGCGTCGGGCGCGAGCTCGAGCAGGAGCCCCATCGAGCGAGACGCGAGCGTCGCCTCCACGCCGGCGATGAACTGCATGTAGAACGGCTCGACGGAGAGATCACGAGGGTCCTTGCTGAGCACCAGACCGATCGTGTCCGCGCCTGCACCCGCCAGCGTGCGGGCGGCGCTCGCTGGCGACCAGCCGAGCCGGGCCGCCACCTCGAGAACCCGTTCGCGCGTGGCCGAAGACACACCGGACCGGCCGTTCAGAGCATAGGAGACGCTCGCGGTCGACGTCTGTGCCTCCCGCGCGACGTCCGCGATGGTGACCCGCCGGGTCTGCGGAGCGCTCGTCATCACCGATGCCAGCTCCCGTCAGTCGGAGTGGATGGTATCGCTCAGCGAGGCAACGACGAACGCAGCCTGTGGCGAGGCGGCATCGAGCGGCTCCGGCGCGCGGACACGGAAGATCTCCGTCTCCCCCGGCAGCACGGTGGTGAAGCCACGGTCGACCGTCGCCTCGGGATGGATCCGGTCCGGCTGGACGAGCACATCGCGCGCGAGGTGATGCGAGCGGACACCGATGTCCAGCCCACCGGTGACGGCGGTGACCGTGACCTCCAGCGGTGTTCCGTTGAGCCGTGCATCCCTCGGCGAAGCGAAGTGCCAGACGGCCCGCTCGTCGTCGACCGTCGCGATGATGAACTCGGAGCCTGGATCCGACGACTCGGCGACAGCCGACGGCAGCGTGAGGCGGGTCACCGAACGCGGAGGAACCGAGAGCGAGTGCGATCGCTCCGCGGCGGGCACGCCGTCGAGGCGCCGCCGAGCGAGGTGCGCCATCGTGTCCCACGCCTCGTCGTCGTCGTTGATGACGCAGAGCTCCAGTGCGCCGTCACACGGCTCGATGGTCACGACCCGCGGCGCGTAGATGTCGCGCAGGGCGAAGTAGAGCGGCTTGCAGCGGCCGGCGCTGTCGATCGCCGACCACGACGTGACAGGCCAGAGGTCGTTGAGCTGCCACACGATAGTGCCCGTGGTCCGCGGCCAGCTCGCGCGCCAGTGCAGCACGCCGGTGCGGACCGCCTCGACCTGCATCCACTGCGTCTGCAGGTGCCACCGGTCGAAGTCCTCCGTCGGCGGGAGGTGCCGGGCGAGGTTGCGCGCAAGCTTCGCGTGTCCGTCAATGGCCTTCTGATGGTGGCGCACGTTCTCGGCATCGATGCGCAGCTCCCGGTCAGTGATCGCATCTCGGAGTGTTCGCCAAGCCGCTGCGCCCTGCCAGCCGAACTCGGACACGAAGCGCGGAGAGCTGTCCCGGTAGACCGCGTAGTCATCCGCGTTCCAGGCGTCCCAGGAATGGAACGTCTGGTGGTCGGTGTCGTTCGGGTCGTGCGCCCAGCTGCCCGACCAAGGGCTCCCCTCCGTGTAAGGACGGGTGGGGTCGAGCTCGCGAACGAGGTCCGGGAGCCACTCGAGGTAGTACCGCTCGCCCCAGGTGAGCTCACCTCCTGGCTGCGCCGCCCAGTCCTTGTCGAGGCGCATCCAGAGGTTCTCGTTGTTCCCGTTCCAGATGGCAAGGCTGGGATGAGAGCTGAGCCGCACGATGTTCTCGCGGGCCTCGGCGAGCATCTCGGAGCGGATCGGCTCCTCCTCGGGGTAGGCGGCGCACGCGAAGAGAAAGTCCTGCCACACGAGCAGGCCGAGCTCGTCGCACGCTTTGTAGAACGCGTCGCTCTCGTAGACCCCTCCGCCCCATACGCGGACGAGGTTCACGTTCGCGTCAGCGGCCTGTTCCAGACGGGTCCGGACGCGGTCGGCGGTGACCGCCCCGGGGAAGACACTCTCTGGGATCCAATTCACGCCCTTGACGAACAGAGGGCGCTCGTTCACCGTGACCACGAACGGGGTGCCGTGAGCGTCGGGTGCCCGGTCGATGGCGACAGTCCGGAAGCCGACCCGTGTGTGGTACTCGTCGAGCTGCTCCTTCCCGGACCAGAGCGAGACATCGACCGGATACAGGTGTGGTTCGCCAAGTCCTCGCGGGTACCACCGTCGTACGTCGGGAACGGCGACGACGACGGTCGCGGAGTCCTCGCCGGGCTGGACCTCGGCGTGGACAGCCTGCCCGGCGATCTCGACCTCCAGGTGGAACGGGAGTGTTGCCCCCGAGCCGGTTCGCTCGAGGTCGATGTGGGCGGTGAGGATGCCGGTGTCCTCGAACAAGTCGACCAGGGGACGGACCCCGGCGATCCGCGCAGTGCTCCACGTCTCCACCTTGACGTCGCGCCACAATCCGCAACCTGGGAGGGTCGGTCCCCAGTCCCAGCCAAAGCTGCTCGCCATCTTCCGGATGAACGCGAAGGGCTGTGGATAGGCGCTGGGCCGGCCTCCGAGCGAGCGCTCCCATCGCTCCGCCTCCGTGTACGCGGACGTGAATCGGACATCGACGGCATTCGTCTCGGCCGCGACCGCCGTGATGTCGAACCGGGAGGAACGATGCATGTTCCGGGTGCTTCCGACCGTCCGCCCGTTGACTGCGACGGATGCGACGGTGTCGACACCGTCGAGGACGAGGTCGATCCGCTCTGCGCCAACGGCGGCGGCGAACGTGCGGCTGAGTCCCCAGTCGCATCTCGACACCCACGAGACTTCGTCCTCGTTCTGGTCAACGAAGGGGTCGGGGATGAGGTCCGCTGCCAGCAGGTCGAGGTGGATCGCTCCTGGAACCTGCGCATCGATGACCTGGCCGATGAGCGGGATGGCCGATTCTGGCACCGAAGTCTGGCCGTCCGCAACGACTGTCCATGTCCAACGTCCTGCCAGGTCCAACGTCGTGCGCATGCGGACTCCTCCTCGCCGAGCCAAGTGCGTTCCAGCGTAGCCTAAGCGCTTAAGTTCCACCGGGACGGGACCCGGCCGCTCCATGCGCTTATCTGCGTCTGTCCGTCGTTGTCATCCGGTGACACCGGATGCCGGCGCACGGAGGGGGCCAGTGATGTCGGCCCCAGCCATCGAACTCTTGCTCTTCACCTCGTAGTTCTGCGGAGCACGCCGCCGCGCGTTGCTCATCCCCGGCCTCGAACAACGAAGATGGCAGCGCGGGTACGGGACTCTACGGTCATGAAGCGTAGAGAAAGGCTTACGCCGCGTAGGGCTCCCTCTCAGGTCTCCGGCACCACGGTGATCTCGCTGCGTGCCTAACGAGCTCGTGCATGGTTGGCGGTGAGACGTCGAGGACTTCGGTGGGGCCTGGGTTTCACATCTGCTGAGCCGATGTCAGGTCCGCGGTCTGCTGGTGGGACAGCAGGCAGGCGATGGCCTGGACCGTGTCGCTCATGTGCTCGCGGCGGCCGACGTGGCGGGCCGGCGCCCGCCAGTTCTTGAGATGCGCGATGCCGTGCTCGACCCGGATACGGCGTGAGGAATGCGCCTTGCGCCGACGCTCATGCATCTGCTCGTACCAGTCCGGGGCGTTCTTCTTGAACTTGCGGTGCGGTGGCGCCTCTACACGTCCCCCGGTCTGCGCGCGAGCCCCTGGTAGCCGGCATCGGCGAGGATCTCGACCGCAGGCCCACCGGCCAGGAGCCCCACCAGCCCCGGAGTCCGGGTCACGGCCGAGCGGCACCCCGACCATGGAGGTCCCGGCGCCCGCGCCGAACGGCCACAGACCGCACACCTGCACGGAGGTACCTCGCCACTCAGGTGCGGGATCGACGTAGCCGACCATGCCGCCCGCCGAGCCGGGCCAGCCAGGGGCAGTGGCGCGGGGTGGACGGGATTGCCTGGTCATGCGTGCCATCTGAAGGAACGCGGCATCAGCCTGCCCCGCCCCAGACGGGAGAGGGCGCGGTCGTGGACGCGGCTCAGGAGCAGCAGGGCGCAGGTGGCGCCGATCAGGGCGCAGAACATGTCCCACTGGGTGTCCCAAACGTCTCCCTGCGTGCCCAGGAAAGCGTCCGCGGCCTCGCCTCCGGTGACCGCCGCGAACCATTCCAGCATCTCGAAGACGGCGCTGAAGGCGAGGCAGGCGCAGACGGTGAGCGGGGCGAGCCAGCGGCTGCCTCGCAACGGGGAGGTGCGGACGAGGAGTTCGCGTACCAGGATGGCCGGGACGAAGCCCTGCACGAGGTGGCCGAAGCGGTCGTAGGGGTTGCGGTCCCATCCGAGCCAGTCGCGCACCCAGTCCCCTGCGGGCACCTCCGCGTAGGTGTAGTGGCCGCCCACGATGAGGACCAGGGCGTGCGCCGCCAGCAGCCCGCACAGCAGACCGCTCAGCGGGAAGCGGTGGCGCAGCAGGATCGCCAGCGGCAGACCCGCCATCACCCACACCGTCTCCAGCACCCAGGTCGTCGGATCGGCCGCGCCGAACCTCGACACGACGAGCGCCGCGGTCACCGCGACGGCGAGGGCGGCCGGCAGACGGCGCCGGGGCGACAGCCTCGCGTCCAGCGTCGGGGCGGGGGCGGGGTGAGTGGCGGTCAAGACTGCTCCTCGTATTCGGGGCGGGCCCTCACTATCGGGCCCGCCCGCGACCGCCCTCATGAGTACGTGTACTCAGACCACCACGTCGCACCACCCGGTCGGGGTGAGTGAGGGCGGAAGGCAACCCGTGCGGGAGGCGGCGCGTCCTCTCCCACGACATCGGCGCGGGAGCGTTTCCGCCCGCGTTGGGAGGCCACGTACGAAAGGCGGCGCACACGATGCCGGACCCTTCCTTCTGGTTGGACGCGGCCGAGGGATTCGACGACTCGGACGAGGAGAGCAGCGTCCATGCACTCGACCGCAAGTTGTTCCAGAGGAGCAGCCCAAGCGGGAGGGGCTGAACCACGCGATCTCTCCCCACCTGGCAAGGGAGATGACGGCTGCCGCAGCGGCGGTGGGCGCTACATTCCTCGACCCCGAACCGAACTTCAAGGGCAAGGCGATCTGTGGTGACCGCAAGTCGGTCCACGCGGTCACCACCGAGGGCAAGTCCGAGGCGGACAATCCTGGGATCCCTCCGTCCATGGAGCCGTTCCACCCGAAGATCAGTGGTGCCACGCTCTATACCGATGCGCTGGAGCGCGCGTCGTCGCTTCGCGCCCCGGGAGCGGGCCGCAGTCTGGTTCAGGGCCGAGAGCGCTGCCACGGCAATCGCCGCCGTTGGGTACGCGCTACCGCGGCACCGAGCTGGTCCGCGACGCGCTGGTGGAGGCCGTGACGACCCTGCCGGCAGACCTCACACGGTCCGTCACCTGGGACCAGGGTAGCGAGATGGGACGGCATCACGAGTTCACCATCGCCACGGACGTCCCTGTCTACTTCTGCGACCCGGCCAGTCCCTGGCAGCGCGGCTCGAACGAGAACACGAACGGCCGGCTCCGGCAGTACTTCCCCAAGGGCACCGACCTGTCCGTCCACCCCCGCGAGCATCTGAACGCCGTCGCCGCCGAACTGACCAGCAGGCCCCGCAAGACGCTCGGCTGGGAAACGCCGGCCGAGCGCCTGTCTACACTGCTCAAGGCCCACTGGAGCCGGTCGTCGGCTTTCCGTCGACACACGGCAGAACCGCGGCAGGGGAGCGGTGAAAGCACCCGCGGAGCTGATCGGCACTCGTGTCACATGCACGGCCTTCGACCACCAGGTCCGAATCAGCTTCACCGATCAGGCCCCGGACGGCCGCATCCGCGTCGATGGTGAGCACCGAAACCGAGGTCACCGGGCAAGGCACCCTCTCGCTCGGCTTCGATGACGGCTCTCGGCTCAGCGTGGAGCCAGACCCCGACTACGAGTCGTGGAACCTCACCGGCTCGGGAATCGACCCCATCCTGGTAGGTCCAGGCGGCGAAACCGACTGGCAACACTGATCACCGCCGCAACCGACACCGATGCGGCCCTCAACCTGTGTTGCGACGACCGCTGGAATCCAGCAGCGGCCCGACATGATCTGTAGCTCGGTCAACTCGACCCACGCCGCCCAGTCTGGTTGAGGCGCACTGCCCGCGTCGCGCAGCGCGGCCTCGTTCCCAGAGCCCCTCGCGGAGCCGAGGCCACCTGATCCAGGAGGCTCTACTGGCCGTGAAATAGAGAGGCCCAACCGGTTCAGATCGGTTGGAGCTTCTTCACGCCGCTGGATACGTATGTACGCTTTTGAGATTGATCACCGAGAGTAAAAACAGCCAAAGACTGTCCCGATTCATTTGTCGGGGGCCCCACCTCGGGGTCTTCCGGTCCCACCGGTACGTAACGCACCGCGTACCCGTGGCGCGACGCCACCGTGTCCGCCCAGGCGCGGAACTCCTCGCGCGTCCACTCGAAGCGGTGGTCCCGGTGGCGGGTGTGCCCGGCGGGCAGGGTCTCCCAGCGGACGTTGTACTCGACGTTCGGCGTGGTCACGACGACGGTCGCGGGCCGGGCCGTACCGAACACCGCGTACTCCAGCGCGGGCAGCCTCGGCAGGTCCACGTGCTCGATCACCTCGCTGAGCACGGCGGCGTCGTAACCCTTGAGCCGCTTGTCCGTGTACGTGAGCGAGCCCTGCATCAGCGTGACGCGCTCGGCCTGGCGCTCGCTCATCCGCTCCACCTTGAGCCGGCGGGCGGCGACGGTGAGCGCGCGTACGGACACGTCGACGCCCACCACCTTGGTGAAGAGCGTGTCCTTCAACAGCGCGTGTACGAGCTGCCCCTGGCCGCAGCCGAGGTCGAGGACGCTGCCGGCGCCCGATTCGCGCAGGGCGGTGAGGATCGCGTCGCGGCGCTGCACGGCGAGCGAGACGGTCTTCTCGGTCTCCTCGTCCGGGGCCGGGTCCTCGACGGCGTTGTCGATCGCCTCGACGGTGAGGTCGTCGGCCTCGGCGAGGCGGACGAGTTCGAGCCGTTCGTTGGCCTCCCTGGTCAGACCCCAACGGCGGGACAGATAGCGGCTGGTGATGAGCTGCCGCTCCGGGTGATCGGCCAGCCAGCCGTCACCGGCCCGCAGCAGTTTGTCGACCTCGTCGGGGGCGACCCAGTAGTGCTTGGCGTCATCGAGCACGGGCAGGAGCACGTACAACTGCCGCAGGGCGTCGGCGAGTCGCAGCTCCCCCTCCAGTACGAGCTGTACGTAGCGCGAGTCACCCCAGGCGGGAAACGTCTCGTCCAACGCCACGGGCTTCACGTCGACCGTGGTCCACCCCAGCGGCCCGAAGAGACTGCCGACCAGCTCGGCACCGCCCCGCGCGGGCACGGCGGGCACCTCGATCCGCAGGGGCAGGGGCTCGGCGGCGCGCTCGGGCAGCGCTTTGCACACGCCGCGCAGGGCGCTCTTGAAGACGGTGCTCAGCGCGACGGCGAGCAGCGAAGACGCGGCGTACGGACGGTCGTTGACGTACTGCGCGAGAGCCGCGTCGGGCGCACCCCCGCGCCCCTTGCCCTTGCCCCGCCGGACGAGAGCCACCGGATCGACCTCCAGCAGCAACGCGGCCGTACACCGCTCGACGGACGCCTCGGGATAGAGGACATGCGCGATGCCGTGCGAGGTCGAGAACGTCTGCGCCTTGCCGGGATGCTTGTGCAGCAAAAACCCCAGGTCGGTGGCGGGACGTTCCGGGCTACCGGTAGTACTGATCGTTAGGAACACCCGACCGAGTATGTGTGTGAACGGGCGGGTGCCGGTAGCGATTTACCGCGGGCGTCGTCGCGCTCGGACTGGTACGGATTGGTCGATGATTGCCATCGATTTGCAGGCAAGGCAGCCCCACCCGCCTCCCAGGCGCAGAGGCAGGTGGGACACCGGCCCCCACCACCGCCTGGACCCTGCGGTGTCCGCGCGAAGCGCGACACTCCGCCCGAGGACCCCACCCGAGCCAAGACCAAGCGGTCAACGGCCGTCCCGCTACGCAACCCGAGCCGGCCCCACCAGGCAGGCCCCACCACCACCAAGGCCGGCCTCCCGATCCTGCCGAGCGAAACAGGCCCCCTTCGCGACCAGCTTCACAAACCCTCCAGCCAATCCGGTACCGGATCGGACGGTCAGCGGTCGTCCCTCTCCGCCCCCAGCCACGCCGCCACCCCCGCGATCTGGGCCGGGCCCACGCGGCAGCAGCCGCCCAGGAGGCGGGCTCCGGCCGCCTGCCAGGCTCGGAGCCGGGTGGCCGGGAGGGGGCCCTCCCCCCTCCCCTCCCCCACCCACCCCTTCGTCGTCGCGTTCCACGTCTCCCCGCTGTTTGGGTAGACCACCACCGGCTTGGCCGTCGTCGAGGCCGCCAGGGGGACCGCCTCGTCCGCGTCCGGCGGGGTGCAGCAGTTCACGCCCGTCGCGATCACCTCGGGCTCGGACGCCGCCAGGGCGAAGGCCTCCATCAGGGGCTGGCCCGCGCGGGTGCGGGTGCCCTTGATCGTGTAGGAGAGCCAGACCGGGACTCCGCAGCCCTTCGCCGCCCGCAGCATCGCCTCCGCCTCGTCGGTGTCCGGGACCGTTTCCAGGGCGAGGACGTCCGGGGCCGCCGCGGCCAGTGTTTCGATCCTTGGGCGGTGGAAGCGTTCCAACTCCCGGACCGACAGCCCGTACCGGCCCCGGTACTCACCGCCGTCCGCGAGCATCGCCCCGTACGGGCCGACCGAGGCGGCCACCCAGATCTCCCGTGCCACCTCCGCTCCCGCCCGCCGGGCCAGCGTCACGCTGTCGGTCAGCAGCCGGGACGCCTGCTCCCGGTCGATGCCCCGGCGGGCGAAGCCCTCGTACGTCGCCTGGTAGCTGCCGGTGATCAGCACCTGGGCGCCGGCCCGGACGTACGCCGCGTGCGCCGCCTCGATCTGGTGCGGGCCGTCGGCCAGGAGCCGCGCCGACCACAGGTCGCCGGAGAGATCGCAGCCCTGCGCCCGGAGTTGGTCGGAGAGACCGCCGTCGAGGACAAGGCTGCCCTCGGCCAGCGCGGCGGCGAGTGTGCGGGCGGGCTTCATGGACACCTCCCTGTCCTCGATCGGCGGACAGGCTCACTCAGCCAGCTGGGACTGGACCTGGGTGGAGAGCAGTTCCAGGTGGTCGAGGTCGTCCAGATCCAGCATCTGGCAGTAGATACGGGACGCGCCGGTCGCCCCGTACCGGCCGATCTTGTCGACGACCTCGGCGGGCGAGCCCGCGAGTCCGTTCGCCTTCAGTTCCTCCACCTCCCGTCCGATGGACGCGGCCCGGCGGGCCACCTCCGCGTCCGTCCTGCCCACGCACGCGACCAGCGCGGTCGAATAGACCAGGTCGTCGGCCTTCCGTCCGGCCTTCTCCGCCGCCTCCCGCACGCGGCCGAACTGCGTCTCGCTGTCACCGATCGAGGCGAACGGGATGTTGAACTCGTCCGCGTACCGCGCGGCGAGGCGCGGCGTGCGCGTCGCGCCGTGTCCGCCGATCAGCATCGGAATCTTGGACTGGGCCGGCTTGGGCAGCGCGGGTGAGTCGGCCAGCTGGTAGTAGGACCCGTCGTACGAGAACTTCTCACCGGGCGGTGTGCTCCACAGCCCCGTGACAATGGCCAGTTGCTCCTCAAGGCGGGCGAACTTCTCCGCGGGGAACGGAATGCCGTACGCCTTGTGCTCTTCCTCGAACCAGCCCGCGCCCAGGCCCAGTTCGATCCGGCCGCCCGACATCTGGTCGACCTGGGCGACCTGGATGGCGAGCACGCCCGGCAGCCGGAAGGTGCCTGCCGTCATGAGGGTGCCGAGCCTGATCCGCTTGGTCTCACGCGCGAGACCGGCAAGTGTGATCCAGGCGTCCGTGGGGCCGGGAAGACCGTCGGCCGCGCCCATACGCAAATAGTGGTCGGAGCGGAAAAAGGCGTCGAAGCCAAGGTCTTCCGTCGCCTTGGCGACGGTCAGCAGCGTCTCGTAGCTGGCCCCTTGCTGGGGCTCGGTGAAGATTCGAAGATCCATGCATCCATCCTGCACCTTCGAACCCCGGTCGGCGGCGCCTCCTCGCCGGGGCGATTCCTCATCCCATCTCCTTCTCCTTCTCCACGTCCCGCTCGCGGATCTCGTCCCGCGCCGTGAGCTGTCGCAGCATTCCGTGCACCCTGTCGTTCGATTCGTCGGCCGCGTCGATCGCCTCGATGCACTGCCAGTACAGCCCCTCCTCGTCCGTCCCGCAGGCCACCGAGACCAGCGCGATCCCCGCCTCGCCGAGGAGCATGCCCAGCCCCGTCAGCGCACTGCGCGCGTCGGTCACCGTTGTCAGCCGCGCCGCCCGTATCCCCCCGGCCCGCAGCGAGGGGTGCTCGGGCAACGCGCCGCCCCGCGCTCCTGTCTCAGCGAGGTCCCGTGCTTCCGTCCGCAGCTCCTTCGGTCCGTACAGAGCCAGTTGATCTCCTATCGCCTGGGCGAGAGCCTGCGCCTGCCAGGCTTCCGCCACGACGTCCAACGCCGCACCGCTCCGGGCCAAGGCAACCCGGCCGGCCGCGATGAGCCTCTCCGCGTCCATTCGCCATCCCCGTCTGTCGAACACCCTGCCCATCTACTCATTACCCAGCGTGAGCTATCGGCAACAGAAAGACCAGAGGAATTCGGAAATCTGTGGACAGGAAGCCAGTTGTGGATAACTCGGCCACTCCATAGAGTGACGAATCAGTCGGAGACAGGCCCGGAGGCAGATCCGGACCCGGCTGCAGACCCGGACCCCGACGCGGGCGGGAAGCGCAGCTCGTTCCGGTCGATCTTCTCGGCGAGCGCGCTGAGCGCGTCGACCCCCAACACGTCGCAGAACTGGAGCAGATACGCCAGCACATCCGCGACCTCGTCCCGCACGCGGTGCGCCGCCCCGGGGTCCTCCATCACCCGCGCCGACTGCTCGGGGGTCAACCACTGGAAGATCTCCAGCAGTTCGGAGGCTTCGACGCTCAGCGCCGCCGCCAGGTTCTTCGGCGTGTGGTACGGCTCCCACTCGCGCGCCGCCGCGAACTCCACGAGTCTGCGCTGCAATCCCTGCACATCCAGTTCCGTCACGGACCCAGATCTATCAGTTCCGCGCGGGCGGAAGGACACGCGGAAGCACAGGCGGACGGACCGGGGTTCTCGTCACGGCTGCTGGGCCGCCGCCGCCGCGATCCCCTCGACCTCGGTGCCGACCGGCGCGAGCAGGAAGACATTGCGCTCGACCCGGTGCATCCCGCTGCCGAGCCCGAAGACGACACCGCTGCTGAAGTCCAGGATGCGCTTGGCCACGTCGGTCTCCGCGCCGGTCAGGTCGAGGAGCACCGGGATCTGCGCGATCAGATGCTCCGCGACCTCACGCGCGTCGGCGAAGACCCGTACCCGCAGGACCACGAACCGCCGCTGCTCGGCGGCGTAGTCCTCCGGGATCGTGCGGTGGTCGACCCGCGAGGGCCATTCGTCGCGGCCCCGCAGCGGGACGACCTCGGCCAGGCCCTCCCACTGCTCGTCGGTGGCGTCGTACCTGTCGTAACCGCCGTATCTGCTCACCGGATCACCCCTTCCGCGCGCTCTGTCTGTAGGCGGCCATCCTCCCGCCCCTCACCCGTTCGGCCCAACAGCGACACGGCCCAGTTACGCAAGGAGCATGGGAAGGCCGGTGGGAAGCCCGGTCAGGCGCCGACGTACGCCGCGAGGTGTTCGCCGGTAAGAGTGGAGCGGTCCGCCACCAGGTCGGCGGGGGTTCCCTCGAAGACGATCCGGCCGCCGTCATGTCCCGCGCCGGGGCCGAGGTCGATGATCCAGTCGGCGTGCGCCATCACCGCCTGGTGGTGTTCGACCACGATGACCGACTTGCCGGACTCGACAAGCCGGTCGAGCAGCCCGAGCAGTTGCTCGACATCGGCGAGGTGCAGCCCGGCGGTCGGTTCGTCCAGTACGTAGACGCCGCCCTTGTCCGCCATGTGCGTGGCCAGCTTGAGCCGCTGCCGCTCGCCGCCGGACAGGGTGGTGAGCGGCTGGCCGATGGTGAGGTAGCCGAGCCCGACGTCGTCCAGCCGGCCGAGCACGCGGTGCGCGGCCGGTGTGTGCGCCTCGCCCGCGCCGAAGAACTCCTCGGCCTGGGCGACCGACATGGCGAGCACCTCGCTGATGTCGCGCCCGCCGAGGTGGTTGTCGAGCACCGACGCCTGGAACCGCTTGCCCTCGCACTCCTCGCAGACGGTGGCGACGCCCGCCATCATCCCGAGGTCGGTGTAGATGACGCCGGCGCCGTTGCAATTGGGGCAGGCACCCTCGGAGTTGGCGCTGAACAGGGCCGGTTTCACGCCGTTGGCCTTGGCGAACGCCTTGCGGATCGGGTCGAGCAGTCCGGTGTACGTCGCGGGGTTGCTCCGTCGCGAGCCGCGGATCGGGCCCTGCCCGACCGACACCACACCCGGGTCGCCCACACCCCCCGCACCCGCACCCGCCACCAACGACCCGTGCACCAGCGAGCTCTTGCCGGACCCCGCGACACCGGTGACGACGGTCAGCACCCCGAGCGGGATGTCGACATCGACGGAGCGCAGATTGTGCGTGGTCGCCCCGCGGATCTCCAGCGCGCCGGTGGGCTTGCGCACCGTCTCCTTGAGTACGGCCCGGTCGTCGAAGTGCCGGCCGGTGACGGTCCCCGCACCCCGCAGCCCCTCCACCGTCCCCTCGAAGCAGACGGTGCCGCCCTCCGAACCGGCGCCAGGACCCAGGTCCACCACATGGTCGGCGATCGCGATCGTCTCCGGCTTGTGCTCCACGACGAGCACGGTGTTGCCCTTGTCGCGCAGCCGCAGCAGCAGGTCGTTCATCCGGCTGATGTCGTGCGGGTGCAGCCCGATCGTCGGCTCGTCGAAGACGTAGGTGACATCGGTGAGCGAGGAGCCGAGATGGCGGATCATCTTGACGCGCTGCGCCTCGCCGCCCGACAGGGTGCCCGACGCCCGGTCGAGGCCGAGATAGCCGAGCCCGATCTCCACGAACGAGTCGAGCGTCCCGCCCAGCGACTGAAGCAGCGGCGCGACCGACGGCTCGTCCAGGGCGCGTACCCACTCGGCGAGGTCGCTGATCTGCATCGCGCACGCGTCGGCGATGCTGATGCCCCCGATCTTCGAGGATCTGGCCTCCTCGCTGAGCCGGGTGCCTTCGCACTCGGGGCAGGTGGTGAAGGTGACCGCCCGGTCCACGAAATCCCGGATGTGCGGCTGCATCGACTCCCGGTCCTTGGAGAGGAACGACTTCTGGATCTTGGGGATCAGTCCCTCGAAGGTGAGGTTCACGCCCTCGACCTTGACCTTGGTCGGCTCCCGGTAGAGGAAGTCCTGCATCTCCTTCTTCGTGAACTTACGGATCGGTTTGTGCGGATCGAGGAGCCCAGACTCCGCGTAGACGCGCACGGTGAAGAAGCTGTCCGACTTCCAGCCGGGGATGGTGAACGCGCCCTCGGCGAGCGACTTGCTGTCGTCGTAGAGCTGGGCGAGATCGATGTCCGACACCGATCCCCGCCCCTCGCAGCGGGTGCACATGCCGCCGGTGCGGTTGAAGGTCGCTTTCACGGTCTTGCGGTTGCCGCGTTCGACCGTGATCGCGCCACTCGCCCGCACGGAGGCGACGTTGAAGGCGAACGCGCCTGGCGAGCCGATGTGCGGCTTGCCGAGCCGGCTGAAGAGGATGCGGAGCATCGCGTTGGCGTCGGTGGCGGTGCCGACCGTGGAGCGCGGGTCGGAGCCCATCCGCTGCTGGTCGACGATGATCGCCGTCGTCAGCCCTTCCAGTACGTCGACCTCGGGCCTGGCCTGCGTCGGCATGAAGCCCTGTACGAAGGTGCTGTACGTCTCGTTGATCAGCCGCTGCGACTCGGCGGCGACGGTGCCGAACACGAGGGAGCTCTTGCCCGAACCCGAGACGCCGGTGAACACCGTCAGCTGCCGTTTCGGGATCTCGACGCTGACGTCCTTGAGGTTGTTCACCCGCGCGCCGTGGACGCGGATCACCCCGTGGCCGCCGACGGCGGGCCGCGCGCCCGTCCCCGTCTTCCTGTTCATCGTCGCTCCGTCCGTGAGGCGGGTTCGTCCATGTCCCCTCACGCTAGTGCGGCCGGTTGACCGGCGCTTCTCCGATCCTGATCGGTGTGCGGACGGCGCGGCGTGCGGCCGGCTACGCGCTGGACGGTCTGCGCTACACGCCGTGACCCCCGGCGGTGGCCATGTCGGCCGCCAGACCTTCCCGGTATCCCGGAAAACGCGGTGTCCAGTCCAGCTCCGTACGCGCCCGCTCGTTGGAGATCCGCACGTTGACGCGGGTCATCACCTGGGCGATGTACGGCGCGGCGAGCCGGATCAGTCCGGCGGGGAGAACGATCGGCCTGGGAGTACGGGTCGTACGGGCGATCTCCTCCATCAACTCGCGCCACGTGGCCGGGGTGTTGTCCACGACGTTGTAGACCCGGCCCCCGACTCCCCGCTCCAGCGCGGCGACAGTGGCTGACGCCGCGTCCTTGTGGTGGACCAGCGCGAGCGTCCCCGCGCGCCCGAGCGGCACCGGCAGCCGGCGCCTGCTCATCATCGCGGCGAAGACCTCGATGTCGCCTCCGTAGAAGAGCCCGTAGCGCAGGGCGATGCCCGCGATCTCGGGCCCGGCACCGAGCACCTGGTCCTCGGTGGACTTCAGCGCCGCGAGAACGGGGTCCGTCTTGGCGCCCGTGGGTACGGCGAACGGCGCGTCCTCGGTAAGAGGCTCGGGCCCCAGGTCACGGAAGCCGTACCCGAGGAACATCGACTGCGTCAGGAAGCGCGTCGCGCCCATCTGCCGCGCCGCGTCCAGCAGGTTACGGGTCCCCTCCACCCGGAGCCGGTTGGTCGGCTCCAGGTCGGCATAGCGCAGGGGTGCCTTGGTCAGCGCGGTGAGTTCATGGACGACCGCGTCGGCGCTCAGTCCCTCCAGGGCGGCGAGCAGCGCGCTCCGGTCGAGCACATCGGCCAGCACGGCGGTCGCACCACCCTGCCTGAGCCGCTCGGCCGCCTGCGGGAAGCGGGTGACGGCGATGACGTGATGCCCCGCCGCCATGAGCTGGGGTACGAGGAAGTGGCCGAGGGTGCCGGAGGCTCCGGCGAGGAGAACTTTCATGGCTCCTCCTTGAGCCGCCTCGATCTTTGTTCCACGGTAGTGCCTCAGGCTCCCTCGTGCGAAGCCGGCACGTACGCCCACACGGTCTTGCCCGGCCCCGTCCGCCCGCTGACCCCCCACTGCAAGGCGACGGCGTCCACGAGGACGAGCCCCCGGCCGTGCTCGCCGTCGGCGGCGACGCCCCGCGGAGCGCGCATCGGCATCGCGCCGTGGGTGTCGCTCACCTCGATCCGTACGAGGTCCTTGGCCGTGTTGTACGCCAGCCGCAACGCGAAGTCCCGCCCCGGCACCCGCCCATGGAGCACGGCGTTCGCCGCCAGCTCGGCGACCACGAGGACGGCGGCGTCGGACGGCTCGGACCCGTACGGAATACCCCACGCGTCGAGCTGCTGCGTCGCGAGCCTCCGCGCGAGCCGCGCGCCGCGCCGGGTGGCGGAGAACCGCTGGTTGAACACACGTACGGTGACGGCCTCTTGGGCCTGGAGGGATGGCATATGCCCAGCGTCCGGGCCGGATTGGGCGGTTTACCAGGGACTACGCCAGTACACCTGCCCGCTGTACTGGTTGACCGTCTGGACTGGGTGAGTAACTACCAGTGATGCTGGACCAGTTGTGCGGGGTACGCATCGAGCCGAGCAGGGCCCAGGGAGAGGCGAACGGTATGACGGCGGTCGGCAGTGGCATGAGCAGTGAACCCGAGACGTCGGACAGTCTCAAGACCTTCGGCTCTGTGTTGAAGGCGCTGCGGGAGGAAGACGGCCTGACCCAGGAGGAGTTCGCGCATCTGGTGCAGTACTCGGTGCACTACATCGCCAAGATCGAACAGGGAAGGCGATTCCCGCCGAAGGACCTGCCGAACCGGGCGGGAGCGGTGCTGGATCCACCCGCGAAGCGAATCATCGAAGCCGCGTTCAAGACCCTCACCAAGGGTGCGGGGCTGGCTTCGTGGTTCAAGAAGTGGGCGATCATCGAGGAGACGGCGATCTCGCTGTACGCGTACGAGTGCCGGGCGATTCCGGGGCTGTTGCAGCCGGAGGCGTACGTCAGAGCGCTCTTCGAGCGGAGGCTGCCGCCGCTGACCGAGGAGGAGCTGGAACAGAAGGTAGCGGCCCGCCTGGAACGTCAACGGCTCCTGACGGAACGGCCCAACACCTCCTTCAGCTTCATCATCGAACAGGCGCTCCTGGAGAGGATGTTGGGGGGCCAAGAGGTCACCAACGCGGTCGTTGACCGGCTACTCGAAGCGGGCGCTCGACGCAACGTGGAGATCCAACTCATGCCTCTGCGCCAGGAGGATCACAGCGGTTCCGGCGGCCAGATGTACCTTGCGGAGACGCCCGATCACCAATGGATCGGATACGTCGAAGGCCACGACAGCAGCACCCTGCTGAGGGATCCGAAACTGGCGAGTTCCATGCTCCAGCGCTATGGGAAGATGCGGTCACAGGCCCTGAGCCGTCAGGCCACCGCGAGCCTGCTGGAGCAGATGCGAGGAGCGTAATGAGCACCACTGAACTGACCTGGTTCAAGAGCAGCTACAGCAGCGACGGCGGTGACAACTGCCTTGAAGTCGCCTGGTCGAAGAGCAGCTACAGCAGCGGCGACGGCGACAACTGCGTCGAGGTCGCCGCTCAGCCCGACGCCGTCCTCGTGCGGGACTCCAAGGACCCCCGCATCGGCCGGCTCACCCTTGCCCCCACCGCCTGGGCCGCGTTCACCGCCCACATCGCCACGCGCTGACGCGGCTGACGCGCTGACGGGGCGGCCCGAGCGTTCTCGGGCCACCCCACCCGCGTCAGACGCGCGTTCAGCACATCTTCTGGGTGGCCGCCTGGCCCGCGAGCGGGTCGCCCGCCCTGCGCAGGGAGCCGACCGCCGCCGTGCAGTCCTTCACCGTGTCCGCGCCGCCCGACCAGAACTCCTGGCCATTGTGGTCGGTCCACGCCTTCCCGCCGAAGAAGTCGTCCTGGCTGTAGCTGTAGACGGCGACGCTCACGTCGTAGTCCTTGTTGACGTTACGGAATGAATCCCAGACCCAGAGATATCCGTAATTCTCGTTGCACGTCTTCGAGTAGAACTGCTTGACCGACGCGATGTGCGCACCGGCCCTGTCGATGTAGGCTGTTTTTCCGACCTGGTACGCGTCGGCGCAGACTCCCGCCACCCGTGCTTTCGCGCTCGCCGGGTTTCCCGCCTCACTGGGGGCGGTCGACTTCGCCTTGGCGGACTTGGACGGCTGCGGTGCCGGACCGTCGCCCGCGACCGCCGCGCCCGCAGGGATCAGGGCGAATGCGCAGGCCGCGGCCACGACCGCGCGCTTGGTGTAGCGCATAGGAACACCTCTCTCTGAGCAAAAGGGCGCGGTAAACCCACGGGCCCGCCAGTGGCGGCTACCGCTCGGTTATCGGGCCCGATGCCGGCTGCTGGAATTACTTCCGAACACCTAGGCAGACAACGGATCTTGACCGAGGGTTGCACGATTCCCCGGTTTTATTTCGGGCGGGTAAACGGAATTCGCGCCTCGGCTCCATTTCAACCTCAGGAGACACATGACAACCGACAACAACGCGTTCACCGGCAGCCGTCGCCGGCCGTGGCACGCGCTCCCTTCCTCCGTACGAGCCGGCATCGAGGACGTGCTCGGGGGGCGGGTGGTGGCGGCCAGGAGCCAGCCGGGCGGGTTCTCCGACGGGCTCGCGGCGCGGCTGGAGTTGGCGGACGGGCGAAAGGTGTTCGCCAAGGCCGTGGACCCGGGGGCGGCGCCGGGGGGTGGCGGCGTTCCACCGGCGGGAGGTGGTGGTGAACGGGGCGCTGCCGCACGGGGCTCCCGTACCGAGGCTGTTGGGGTCGTACGACGATCTGGGGTGGGTGGCGCTGGGCTTCGAGGACATCGAGGGGGCGTTGCCCGTACAGCCGTGGCGGGAGGACGAGTTGGAGCGGGTGCTCCACGCGTTGACCGACCTTGCGGAGTCTCTGACTCCTTCACCGGGGCTCAACTGCCGCGACGTGTCTCCCCGGTTGGGGGGTTGGGGGCGACGGGTGGACAGCCCTCGGTCGCTGGCGAAGTTGGGGGTGGTCGCACCGGATGCGGCGCGGGAGTTGGACCGGCATCTCGCCTGGACCGGGCCCGTGTACGCGGATCTGGTGATGCTGCTCGGCAGCGTGGCGCTGAGCGGGCTCGACCCGGAGCGGTACGCCACGCGACATCCTCTGTTGCGGGGTGTCGATCCGGCGGCGGTGGACGTGCTCATCTCGGCACAGGCGGGGTTTCTGCTGGCGGCGGCGTGCTCGATGGACTCGGCGGATCCGGGGGTGGATCCGAGGCTGGAGCACGCGATGACGGGCCTGGGGCTCGCGTCGCTGCGGGGTGGACGTCGGTCCCAGGGGTGACTGTGCGCTGGGGCAACCGAGTTGACTGTCGGAAACGTCTGGTGGGACATGGCGACCACTGGCACACCGTCCCCCTCACCCATCCCACCGCGCTGGCCGCATTGCGCCCACGGTGCGGATCCGGTCGGTGACCCGGTTGGCTGCCGTGGCCGGCGCGTGGAGCCGTACGACGGGTGTCTGGCCCACCTCACGGACGCCGACCGAGACGGCTACCTGAGCACACTGGGGCCAGGTAGCGACCTCGATCACCGGGGCACCCAGATCTCAGAGACGCTGCTGGAGCAACTCCTGGACGCGGTCCGCGACCCTCTCAGTCAGAAGCCCCGCCTTGGCGAGATCTCATTCGTTGACGCGAAGTTCACCGGCAGCGCCAACTTCGGCGGGACGAAGTTCACCGGTGATGCGAACTTCAGCGGGGCGAAGTTCTCCGACAACGCCAACTTTATCCTGGCGAAGTTCTCCAACCACGCCAGGTTCGACGAGGCGTCGTTCTCCGACAACACCAACTTCGACATGGCCGTGTTCTCCAACCACGCCAGGTTCGACGGGGCAAAGTTCTCCGGGTACGCCAACTTCGGCAGGGCGAAGTTCACCGGCAGCGCCAACTTCGGGGGGGCAGTGTTCTCCCACAACGCCGGGTTCAGCGGGGCGAAGTTCACCGGCGATGCGAACTTCAGCGGGGCGAAGTTCTCCGTCAGCGCCGTGTTCAACGGGGTGAAGTTCTCCAGGTATGCCAGGTTCCTGGGGGCAAAGTTCTCCGGCTACGCCAACTTCGCTTGGGCAGTGTTCTCCGACAACGCCACATTCGCCAGGGCGAAGTTTTCCAGCGACGCTGACTTCAGCGGGGCAGTGTTCTCCGACAACGCCGAGTTCAGCGGGGCGGAGTTCGAGACGGCTTCGGAATTGGGTCCTCTCGTCTGCTGGCATGTCCTCAGCCTGCGCGGAGCACGGTTTGCCGGCCCCGTAACCATCGAAGCGGCAGCGGCCCGGCTCGATTGCCGGCGGACGCGGTGGGAGTCCACCGCCGCTCTGCGGCTGCGGTACGCGTCCGTCGACCTGAGCGATGCGGTGGTCGAGTATCCGGTGAGTGTCACCGCCCGGAAGACCCCCTTCCCCAGGGAACTCAGCCGCGTCGCCTTGGAGGAAGGGGCACTGGCCACCGGCGATGCAGGCGTGCGCGTCGTGTCCCTGCAAGGCATGGACGCCGCACACCTCGTGCTGAACAACGTCGACCTCAGCGAATGCGTATTCACCGGCACCGTGCACTTGGACCAACTGCGGCTGGAGGGCGAGTGCCCCCTCGCACCCACCCCCTCCGGGCTTCGCCAGCGGGGGCCGTTTCCCGTGCGGTGGACCGCGCGGCGCACGCTGGCCGAGGAACAGTACTGGCGCACTAGCCGAGGTTGGCCGGGGTGGGAGGCCGCGCCGGGTGGGGTGGAGGTCGTCGGGCCGGCGGCTCTCGCTCCCGTGTACCGGCAGTTGCGGAAGTCCTTCGAGGACGGCAGGAACGAGCCCGACGCCGCGGACTTCTACTACGGCGAGATGGAGATGCGTCGCCACGACCGCCAACGGCCCCGCGCCGAGCGGATGTTGCTCGCCCTGTACTGGGCGGTGTCCGGGTACAGCCTGCGGGCCTCCCGCGCACTGGGTTGGCTTCTCGGTGCCATGGCCGCCACCGTGCTGGTCATGATGCTGTGGGGGTTGCCCAAGGACGACCCGAAGCCCGCCACCACCGGACGGCTGTCGGGACAGGACATCGCCCTGACCACGGACACTCCCGACCCGGCCAACCCCACCGGCTCTCTCCGCTCCCGGCTCACCTCCGAGCGGTGGGAGAAGTCCGCGCGGGTCGTGGTCAACTCGGTCGTCTTCCGCTCCTCCGGCCAGAACCTCACCACCACCGGTACGTACACCGAAATGGCCTCCCGGGTGGCCGAACCGGTACTCCTCGGTCTCGCCGTCCTTGCCGTACGCAGCCGGGTCAAGCGGTAGCTGCGCACGCCCCCGTCATGCCGGATCATGGACGCACCGTCCGGTCCGTGAGATACGTGTGCACGGAATCGAATACCCGCGCTAGTCTCCCCGCCATGTCCGCACCCGCCCGCTTCCTCTGTCTCGCGTGCTTCGCGAACTCGGTCTGGTGCGTCGACGACAACCTCTGTTGTTCCTGAGTCGAGCCCCCGCGCCCCGCCACCGCCGACCACCCGACTCCGGAGAACTGTCGTGACCACCACCGCTCCCCCGCGCCGGACCAGCCCCGCCGCGCTGCTCGTCCCCTCCCCGACCTCCTCCCCCGCCCCCGAGGCCGAGCCCGCGCCTCCGGTACGGCGCGTGCCGCTCGCGATATCCGGGCTGCTGGCCGTCGCACTGACCGCGTACGTGTGGTCGACGCACGGCGCCAAGCCCGGAACGCTCCTGCTGCTCGGGCTCGGTCTGGGCCTGGCGCTCTTCCACTCGCGGTTCGGATTCACCTCCGCCTGGCGGCAGTTGGTGGCTGTCGGCAACGGGCAGGGGCTGCGCGCCCATGCCCTGCTCCTCGGCACCACCGCCACCCTCTTCGCGCTGATCATCGGCAGCGGGACGGGGCTCTTCGGCTCCGTGCCCGCGCCGTCGGCCGGGCCGCTCGGCGTCGGGCTGCTCGTCGGGGCGTTCGTCTTCGCCATCGGGATGCAGCTCGGGGGCGCGTGCGCGTCGGGGACGCTGTTCGCCGTGGGGGCGGGGCAGTCGTCCATCGTTCTGACGCTCGGTGGTTTCATCGTCGGATCGACCGTGGCCGCCTGGCAGTTCGACCTGTGGAAGGACCTGCCCGCGCTCGACCCGGTCCTTCTGTCCGACCACGTCGGCTGGTTCGGCTCGTGGGCGGTGACCATCGCCGTACTGGGCCTCATCGTGCTGGTCAGCCGCCGCGTACAGGCGCGCCGTACCCCGCCGCCGATCAGCACCCCGCCGAGCGCCAAGGGCGCGGCGCGCGTGCTGCGCGGATCATGGCCACTGGCCGCCGGCGCGCTGGCGCTGGCCGTGCTGGGCGCCGGGGTGCTGCTGGTGTCCGGCGGTCCTTGGGGTGTCACCAGCGCGTTCAGCCTGTGGGGCTCGCGGGTGGTCGACGCGCTCGGCGGCAACCCCGCCAACTGGTCGTTCTGGCAGCAGCCGGGCAACGCGGAGATGTTCGCGGGGCCCGTACTGAAGGACAAGAACAGCCTGACCGACATCGGCATCATGATCGGCGCCGCTGTCGCCGCCTCGCTCGGCGGGACGTGGGCGCTGCACCGGGGCATCCCCGGCCGCACCGCCGTGGCCGCGGTACTCGGCGGCGTACTGATGGGGATCGGCGCGCGGCTGGCGGGCGGCTGCAACATCGGCGCGTACCTCGCGGGCATCGCGTCGGGCAGCCTCCACGGCTGGATCTGGGGCGCGACCGCCCTGCTCGGCACATGGGCGGGGATACGGCTGCGCCCGCTGTTCGCGCTGGGCAACCCCAAGCCGGGGGACGGGATCTGCTGAGGGCAGGGGCGGAACGCGCCGTTCAGGAGGGGAACGGGTCGGCGTAGGGGGCGTCTTGGCACGCTGCGCGGGTCGACGGCCGGCGAAGGGCCCGCCGGGATCCCGAATCTCGCTGCTGGGCCTGGCGGCAACTGCGCTCAGTCAAACGAGCGCGGGGACGAGTCGTCCCGCCGGATCCGATGCCGCTACGCCTTTTGGACCGGGTGGCAGGGGAGGCTGAGCGTTGACCCATCCAGGCGGATTTGGAACGACTGTGGTGAGTGACCATCGAACATGAGGTGAAGCTCAGCAAACGAGAGCACACCTCACGCCCACCCAACAAACGGTCAACCACGCGCTCTCGGCAGGGCGGGCGCCAGGGGAAGGGCATTGTCCGTCCGGGGTGGGCCTGGGCCAACTTCCACGGATCTCTGTGCAGCCCAAATCGAATGACGTCAATAGCCGCAACCGTCCTCACCCTGGAGCGGCAACGCCGACGAGAGCACCAGCCTGCGGCCGATACCGAACTCGCCCGCCACGCGCAACGTCTTCGCCCCGGACGGCGTGCACGATCTTGCGGATTCGACCGCGCGTCGCGCGGCAGCAGCGGCCGAATCGGCTTCTCCCGGAGTAACCGCTATTACTTCTTCTTTCTTTTACCGCTTTTAGTTCCATACCCCTCATAGCTCCGATTCTTGCCGCTACTTTCACGCCTCTCATCGGTCCGATGCTCACCCGTCCCCAAGTTGGCGTAATACGCCTGACCCCTCGACCCCGAAACAGCGGTATGCGCCTCACCCGCATGCGCCTCATCAGTCACCGTCAAGTCGGCAAAATCTCCCTCCAAGGGAGATATCCGTTCGGTGTCATGATGATTCAGGGGCCAGGCCCTCCTATCCTCTGAAAACGCAACGTTTGCAAACTGGACGCCCGAAAGAGGGTAAGACGCCTGACCCGTCGACCCCGAATCAGCGTAATACGCCTGACCCGTCGACCCCGAATCAGCGTAATACGCCTGATCCGTCGACCCCGAAGGAACAGAATTCGCCCGACCCGTCGACCCCGAAGCAGCGTAAGACGCCTGATCCGTCGGCCCCGAAGCAGCGGAAACACTTCTACTCCGCATTTCGATGCTTCCATCACGAATGGCTTTTATGAGCTGCAATTTGTCGCCCACTGAGTGACGCAGAACCTGCTGGTACTCCACATTCCTGTAGATATCATTATCTTGAATGGACATCTTCCTCAGGCCCCTGTGAGCTTTACGGGCAGCACCCAATCTATCCCTTTCGTTCTTTTTGATTCCTTTCAAAAGATCTACGTCACCCGGGACAATTGCATTCCTGCGTGGCAGCAGGATGGCAACATTCTTATCGCCAACGGCAGTCACGAACTCGTCGATCGACGCCTTCCTATTCTCTTTCTCGTACCATATTTGCTGGCGTTGCGCAAAACCAGTGCCCGGAGAGGGAATTTTCCCGAAAGAAGCCACGGAGTGAACGTGAAAAGTTTTGCCGTCCACTAGAGTCCACCTTTCCGGTGGCTGGCTTGGGTCATCGATGTTCTCAATTTGGACATGCAGTTCATTCACCAGCCCCTTTTTGATCATTTCCGCCAAAGTGGGTACCTCATGATTTGCCATTACACTTCCATCGGTCCTCCCTTCAAGCATAAATGCTTCCACGCACGACCGCGCGCCTCTCACAAACCCAGTGGACATACCCGTCCAGAGGTAGCCCGTCACCAGAGCATCAGACCATTTTTTGACGCCATTACTTCTTTTATTTTGGGGCTCAGCGGCGGCAATTTCTTCCAGAGCAACGAGTCCTCTCTTCTTAGTTTCTTCCAACACCCACTTGGTGTCCGTCTTACTCCACAGAGCCTTACGGTGACTGGCCTTGTCAGCAGCCTCGTTCAAATCCTCCCAATACTTGGAATGTGTGTCATTACTATAATATTTCCTATTATCCTTGAACCACTTCGCCGGAACGTCCAGCATTCGCATAGCATTAAATTCATCAACAAGCCCGCCGGCCGCCCATTCACTCCTTTCCACGTCAGCAGCAATTCCAGCATTTAGATTTTGTCCGGTCTCCCACAATACTTGATAATAATTTTTGAGTGCCTCCATGAGGTATTCATTTGTCCCCATGTTGTATTCTACTTGATAGGTATACATCGCCGCGTCACGGTCTACAACGAATTGATCTTCATTGAAAGGTAGATCTTCTGGCATTTCTCCTCCTTATGATCGCACTTCATGCGATCATTACTTGCCGGTGCGCATCCGATACCAGTCGCGCTCTCGGCGTGAATCACTCTGCGAGGAAGCCGCTTCCGCGGGCGACTTCGCAGACATCAACGGACTCGGCAACGGATCGGTTCACCACCGGATCCAGAACGTGCCGATGAAGCCGCGCGCGGCATGCGGCTGGTGGCGTACGGCCGCTCCGGTTACGGGGGTTCGAGCCCGCTGCCGGGCCGCCTGGCAGGCATCGCGTCGTACACGGAGAGCTTCGACTGGTACGAGGGGACGGTGGGCCCCGGCGGTCTGCGCCGCCGCCCACGGGCGCGAGGGCGCGTGAACTCTACGCGGCGACGGGCGAGTTCGACCCCGCGAGATGCGTGTCCGCCGACTTCGCGGCGCAGGCGGGCGGCTGCGACATCGGCGCGTACCTCGCGGGCATCGCGTCGGGCAGTCCGCACGGCCGGATCCGGGGTGCCACCGCCCTGCTCGGCACCTGGGCCGGGATACGGCTGCGCCCGCTGTTCGCGCTGGGCAACCCCAAGCCCGGCGACGGGATCTGCTGAGTCGGCCGGGCCGGCCGGGCCCCGCGCCGTAGGCTGAGACGGTGGTCATCGAACAGAACGTGAACCTGAGCGACGGGCGCACCCTGCGGACGTACGACAGCGGTGGAGGTGCCGACAGGCGGGGTGCCGACGGGCACGTGCCGACGCTTGTCTGGCATCACGGCTCGCCGCAGACCGGCGCCCCACTGGAGCCGCTGCTCAGCGCCGCCGCGGCGCGCGGTATCCGGCTGGTGTCGTACGGCCGCCCCAGCTACGGGGGTTCGAGCCCGCTGCCGGGCCGGAACGTGGCAGCGGCGGCGGACGACGTGGCCGGGATCGCGGACGCGCTCGGCCTGGGGCCGTTCGCGGTGATGGGGGCGTCGGGGGGCGGGCCGCACGCGCTGGCGTGTGCCGCGCTGCTGCCGGACCGGGTGACGGGAGCCGTCTGTTTCGCGGGGCTGGCGCCGTACACGGACGACTTCGACTGGTACGAGGGCATGGTGTCGCGCGGCGGTCTGCGGGCCGCCGCCGACGGGCGCGAGGCCCGCGAACTGTACGCGGCGACGGACGAGTTCGACCCCGTGAGCTTCACTTCCGCCGACTTCGCCGCGCTGGAGGGCGCGTGGAAGTCGCTGGGCGCCGACGCGGTGAAGGCGGGGCAGGCGGGGCCGGACGGACTGATCGACGACGATGTGGCCTTCGCGACCGCGTGGGGCTTCGACCTGGGGGAGGTGGACGCGCCCGTACTGCTCGTGCAGGGCAGCCTCGACCGGGTCGTACCGGCCGCGCACGCCGGGTGGCTGCTCGCCGGGCTCCCCCGGGCGGAGCTGTGGGTACGGCCCGAGGACGGGCATGTCTCGGTTCTCGACGCGTGTCCGGCGGCAATGGACTGGCTGATGGCGCTGGATACGCCGCTTGCATAGCCACTCGGTTATATGGCGTTGCGGTTATATAGCCGAGTGGGTATGGTCGAGGTATGCCCATACCGTTCGACGTGCTCGCGGAGCCCAGCAGGCGCAAGATCCTCGATCTGCTCCTGGAGCGACCGCATCTGGTCGGTGAGCTGACCGACCGGCTCGGCCTGAGCCAGCCCGGGACGTCCAAGCATCTGCGGGTGCTGAGGGACGCGGGGCTGGTGCGGGTCCGGCAGGAGGCCCAGCGCCGGTGGTACGAACTGACGCCGGAGCCGCTGGCCGAACTCGACGCCTGGCTCGCGCACTACCGGCATCTGTGGACCGGGAGTCTCGACGCGCTCGAACGGCATCTCGACGCGATGGAGGACGACTCCTCATGACTCCGCACACCGACGGTCCCGGCGGTCCCGATGGCCCGCACAACCGGCAGGGCACGCAAGGCCCGCAGGGCTTCTCCTCCCTCTCCCACGCCGGCGACGGGCTGACGGCGCTGCGCATGGAGCGACGGCTCGCGCATCCGCCGCGGCGGGTCTGGGAGGCGATCACGCGGCCCGAGCACCTCGCGCGGTGGTTTCCCTCCGAGGTGAGCGTCGATCCGCGGCCGGGCGGCGAGATCGGCTTCCACTTCCCCGGCGACTCCGGCCCCGGCATGACCGGGCAGGTCACCGACGCCGACGAGCCGCGTCTCTTCGCCTTCACGTGGGGCGAGGACCATCTGAGCTGGGAGATCACCCCTGACGGGGACGGATCGCTGCTCGTGCTCGTACACACCTTCGGCGACCGGTTCGGGGCGGCGAGCTTCGCGTCCGGCTGGCAGGTCTGCGTCACCGCGCTGGGGCAGGTGCTGGACGGCGGCCCCATCGATGTCGAGCAGGACACGCGCGGGGCGCTGCACGAGGCGTATCTGGCCCGGTTCGACGAGCTGACCCGGGGCCGGGCCGAGGAGACCGGGGGCGGCGGGCGACTGGTGCGGTTCGAGCGCCAGCTCGTACGGCCCGCCGGGACGGTCTGGGCCCAACTGACGGGCGGCGCCGAGCCGTTGACCGGTTCACCGGTGCCTGCGGGCTTCACCGCGGACAAGGTCCCGGCGGGCCCGGTCACGGCCGTACGCGCACCGGAACTCCTCTCGTACGCCTGGCATCCCGAGGGCGAGGTCCGCTGGGAGCTGCGCCCGGGGACTGGACACGGGCCCCGGCTGGTGCTCACCCAGACCGGGCCGCGCGACTTCGACACGGACGCGGCGCTGGCGGCGTGGCGGGTGCACGTGGAGGAACTGGCGGCGGAACTGATGGAGACACCGGAAGCCGGGACCTGAGGCGGGTCCGCAAGGGAGCGTCGTCCGCCCGTGCCCGGCTGTCGGCTCGTGGCGGGTACCTTGAGACGGTGATTGTCCAGGCACGGAAGTCGCGCGGTGGCCGCGCGGAGCCGGCGTCGGCGAACTCGCGGGTGCGGCAGACGGGTTGGGGAGTTCGGCAGCGTGCCGCGGGGGTGCTGTCGGCGCTGCTCCTCGGCGTCGTCACGCTGGTATCTCCCGCACCGGCCGCAGCGGTGGGCGCCACGAACGCCGGCGCCGCGGCAACTCCCGTCCAGCGGACACTCCCCCAGCAGGCCGACCGGCCGACGCGCTCCGAACGCTCCGAGCGGTCCCGCGAGTTCCGGCGGGACTCGCCCCGCGCCGCCCACAGTTACGCGGGCGCGCCGACCCGGGCGGCCTCCACCGGTCTCCGGACACCCGAGCACACCCGGCAGCAGCACGCGCCGCAGGACGACACGGGCGTCCTGCCGTTCACCACGGGACTTCCCCTCCCCCGCGCCGTCGTGGACTGCCGCGTACGTCCCGGCGCCACCGCACCGGCGGCCCAGCCCTCCGGACTGCCCGACGTCCGCGGGCCTCCCTCCGGGAGCAGTCATCCGCACTGTCCCCTTTCCGCGCCCACGCACCGCCCCCGGTAGAGCCGGGCGGGCCTGAAGCCAGGCCCGTCTCCCTCGCGGGGGTGGCGCGTTCCGGCGCCCTCCCGGAGGAATCCCATGACTCGCGCCACCACGGTGCGGGCAGTTCTGGCTGTGGCCGTCCTGCTCGTATCGCTCTTCGTCACACTCACCATGAGCCCCAGACTGGGGCTCGATCTGCAAGGCGGCACCCGGCTCGTTCTCCAGGCCCGCGACTCCGCGACCGCGACCGCCGACCGGGAGAGCACCGACCGTACGGTCGAGGTGCTTCGCCAGCGGATCGACGCGCTGGGGGTCGCGGAGCCGACCGTCACACGTTCCGGCGAGGACCGTGTCCTCGTCGAACTCCCCGACGTCACCGATCCGCGGAAGGCCGCCGAGGTGCTGGGCCGGACCGCCCAGCTGTCCTTCCATCCCGTCAACGGCCCCGCCGGCGACGAGCCTCCCGAAAGGACTGAAAAGCCCGAAAAGATCGATAAGCCCGGAGAGCTGGTCCTCCCCGACGAGAACGGCAGCCGGCTCAGGCTCGGCGCGTCGGATCTGTCGGGCGCGGGGGTGAAGGACGCCCGCGCGGAGTTCGACGGCCAGCGGGGAGCCGGCTGGTTCGTCTCCCTCGACTTCCGTGACGAGGCGTCCCGCGCGTGGACTCGGCTGACGGGGGAAGCCGCCTGCCATCCGCCGCAGGACGAGCGGCGCCGGGTCGCGATCGTGCTGGACGACAAGGTGATCTCCGCGCCGCAGG
Organism: Streptomyces sp. NBC_01716; assembly: GCF_036248275.1. Classification (NCBI taxonomy): domain Bacteria; kingdom Bacillati; phylum Actinomycetota; class Actinomycetes; order Kitasatosporales; family Streptomycetaceae; genus Streptomyces; species Streptomyces sp. NBC_01716. Next base: position 1,991,920 of record NZ_CP109181.1, read on the forward strand.
TGAGCCCCTCGGTGGCCTGCGGGGCCGGACTTCCGTCGGGTACGACCCAGATCAGCGGTTCCTTCTCCGCCGAAGAGGCCAGGAACCTGGCGCTGCTGATCAAGGGCGGTGCCCTGCCGGTGCCGGTCGATGTCGTCGAACAGCGCACCGTGGGCCCGACACTGGGCGCCGAGGCGATCAGCGCCGGCGCGCGGGCCGCGGTGATCGGCGCGAGCCTCACCGCGCTGTTCATCACCTTCGTGTACCGCCTCTTCGGCGGCCTCGCCTCGCTGGCCCTGGCCGGGTACGCGCTGATCTCGTACGCCGCCCTGGTCGCGCTCGGCGTCACGCTGACGCTCCCCGGGCTGGCCGGATTCGTGCTCGCCATCGGAATGGCCGTCGACGCGAACGTGCTGGCCTTCGAACGGGCGCGGGAGGAGTACGCGGGCCGTTCCGGCGGCGCTCCACGGTCCGGCCGCACCCTGCGGTCCGCGACGGCCGCCGGATTCCGTAACGCGCGCACCGCGGTCGTCGACTCCAACGTGACGACTCTGCTCGCCGCCGGCCTTCTCTTCGCCCTCGGATCGGGGCCGGTGAAGGGGTTCGGCGTCACCCTGGCAATCGGCGTGCTCGTGTCGGTGTTCTCCGCCCTCGTCATCGCGCGGGCACTGACCGATCTGGCGGCACGCTCCCATTTCGTCGCCGATTTCCCGGGCGTCAACGGAATCGGCCTGCCGGGCCGCGTACGTACGTATCTGACCCGCCGCGCCCCTCATCTGTTCCGCAGGTCGCGGCGGTGGCTGCTCGTCTCGGGCGCGGTGATGGCCGTCGCGGTGCTGGGTGTGGCCCTGCGCGGGGTGAACCTCGGCGTGGAGTTCACCGGCGGACGGCTCATGGAGTACGCGACGACCCGGCCCGTCGACGTCGACACGGCTCGCACGGCCCTGGCCGACGCGGGCTTCGCCGATGCCGAGGTCACCACGGCGGGCCGGCAGGAGCTCTCGGTACGCACCGGGGACACGGGCGAGCGGGCCGAGGCGGCGATCCGCAGCGCCCTGAGCGAGGAGGGCGGACCGACGACGAAGGTACGGGACGACCTGATCGGCCCCAGCCTCGGTGATGAGCTGAGGCGCCACGCGCTGATCGCGCTGGGGATCGCCGTCGGGGTCCAACTCCTGTATCTGGCCGTGCGGTTCAGATGGTCCTTCGCGGTGGCGTCGGTAGCCGCGCTGGTGCACGACGTGGTGATCCTGATCGGGGTCTTCGCGTGGCTGGGCCGTCCCGTCGACGGGATCTTCCTCGCCGCGCTGCTCACCGTCATCGGTTACTCGGTGAACGACTCCGTGGTGGTCTTCGACCGGGTCCGTGAGCTGTGGGCGAGGGCACCCCGCGCTTCCCTGGTGCCGACCGCGCGAACAGCCGTACTGCAGACGGTGCCCAGAACCGTGAACACCGGCATGGGCGCGCTGTTCATCCTCACGGCGCTGGCGGTGCTCGGCGGGGACTCGCTCAGAGACTTCGCGCTGGCCCTGCTCATCGGTATCTGTGTGGGCACGTACTCGTCCGTGTTCACTGCCGTGCCGGTCGCGCTGGCGATGGAGGCGTCCCGCGAGGGGGGTCCGGGGGCGGCGCGGGGGCGGCGTGGCACGGGCCGTTCGCGACCGCTGCCGCGTCGCGGGCGCCCGGCGGACAACGGGGCGCGGGTGTGAGCGTGTGAAGGCCGCCGGCCGGGCCGCGTGTGCGGTCCGGCCGGCGGTCGGTGAGGTGACGGACGCCGCAGGGTCTAGGGCGTGTTTTAGAAGTAGCGTCGTCCGCCCATCGGGCGGGGCCCACGGCGTCTGGTGCGTGCGATCGCAAGGCGGAGGATCATCCTCGTACTGGACGTACTTGGATGACTCCGACAACGCGGCGAGCGTGCGTGCCAGGCGTCGTGGGCCAGACGGGACTTCTCAAACACGCCCTAGTACGGACCGTTGACGTTGTCGATGGAGCCGTAGCGGTCGGCCGCGTAGTTGCACGCCGCGGTGATGTTGGCGACCGGGTCGTAGCTGTCGGTCGACGTGCCGGGCACGTGGTACGCCTCGAACGTCGGGGCGATGACCTGGAGCAGGCCCTTCGACGGGGTGCCGGCCGCGGCGTTGGAGTCCCAGTTGTTGATGGCGCGGGGGTTACCACCGGACTCGCGCATGATGTTGCGGTGGATGCCGTCGTACGAGCCGGGTATGCCGTTCTGCGCCATGACGTCCAGCGCCTCCCGGATCCAGCCGTCGAGGTCGTTGGTGTAGGTCCTGGCGGCGGTCTCGACAGCCTCGGTGGCCTTGCTCTCCGACGCGGTCCCGGTCGACGCGGTCCCCTCGGTCTTGGCCTTCCCGGCGAGCTTCAGCTTCAGGCCGGGGTGGATGAGCGAGGGGTTCTCGCCGACAGCGGCGCGGTTGGTCTTGTAGAGCGCCTGCCAGCCACCGCTCACGGAGCGGGCCTTGGCGATCTTGGCCAGCGACTCGCCCTTGACGACGGTGTGGGTCACCTTCTGGACGGCGGTCGAGGCGGCCGGGGCCGTCTTGACGTGCTGCGGGGCGGGGGCCGCGCCCGCCGTGGTGGCGGTCACCAGGGGAAGGGCGAGTGCTGCGCCGCCCGTGCCGACCGCGATGAGGCGGCGGGCGAGCGGGCTGGTGCGGGTACGGCGGTGCTTACCCTCTGCGGGCATGACGAAATCCTCTCCGTCGCCTGCGAGGTGAGCTGTCGGGTTCGAGCGGGAGATGCCCGGCCGCGATAGTGCGCGACTTCACCCCAAGCCGGTCCGATGTAACGGATCGGCGACTTACCTGGGTCCCCCGCTCCTGCCGTCCATGAGTTGTTGGGTGCGGTTTCCGGACAGCGGCAGGATTCGGCGTTCCGCCCGGAATGACGAGAACGTAAGCGAGAAGGTCCGGGCGAAACAAGTCCTGAATTCACAGCGCCATGCCATTAACGGATCCGGCGCCGGTCAATTCGAATTCGGGCGAGGCGATTCAGGCCTCAACTTTCTTTTGCGGCAGGGGAGGTGGGGCGGGGCGGCGAGAAGCGCGGTCCTTCAAAGCTGTGACACACATCACGGGCTCTCGATGCAACCACTGAAACCCAACACCACCCAGAAAGGGACAAGTTAGGCTCGAAATACCCATAACGACCGCACCACAAAATGGACAAATGAGCTTTTTCCAATAGGGCGGGGCGGGGTGGTTTCCCGGCCCCGCGCCGGCCTGGTCATCCGGCCGGTCTGGGGGGAGCAGCCTGCTCGGCAGACGGCGTGCCCCCCGAGTCACGGCCGAATTGCTCGGGCAGCAGAGCCCTGAGCGCGGAATGTGCGGAACATTCGGAACGTACCGAACAAGCGTCCCCACCCTGGGAGTTGCTTTCAAGAGGCCCCGCGTCAGGGAATGGTCAGGTCCCGTCAGAATTCGGATTCCACCGCAACGGAGAACGCCGTCCTGGGTCCCGGCGACCCGGACGCCGACCGTCGCGAGACTCCGCGTGGGCCAGCATCATGGTTGCCTGCCGCGTGGTCTCGGACTGCTTCGGTGCTGGTCAACTGTGCCCAGTCGTCCGGCAAAGGTGTAGGTGGAGCCGTCCAGCTCCGTTATAAGATACGTACGAAGCGGTTTGTTTTTCAATACCTGTCGTCACAGCCCGACTACAAATCCATGCAAGGCAGGAGGGAGCCCGATGGCGCAGCAAGACCGTGCAATCCGGACCCGCCGGTCGATCCTCGAAGCGGCGGCGGCCGTCTTCGACGAGCGCGGCTACAACTCGGCCACCGTCGGCGAGATCCTCACGCGGGCGGGGGTGACCAAGGGCGCCCTGTACTTCCACTTCACCTCGAAGGAAGACCTCGCGCTCGGGGTCCTCGACGCCCAACTGGCGATCGGACCGTTCCCCGAGCAGAGCAGCAAACTACAGCTGCTCGTGGACCAGGGCATGGTCCTCGCACACCGGCTGCGCCACGACCCGCTGGTCAGAGCCAGTACGGGCCTGGCGCTCGACCAGGGCGCACTCGGCATCAACCGCGGCACACCGTTCGAGTCGTGGGTGGCGCAGAACGAGGACATGCTGCGCCAGGCGAAGGAGCAGGGCGAACTCCTGCCCCATGTGAACCTCAGGGAGACCGCCGAGCTGTTCACCGGCGCCTTCGCCGGCGTGCAGACGATGTCCCATGTCCTGTGCGACCGCGCGGATCTCGACCACCGGATCTCGGTGCTTCTCAACCATGTGCTGCCGAGCATCGCCGTGCCGGCGGTGCTGGCGAGGCTGGACATGGCGCCGGACCGGGGTGAGCGGATTTACGCGGAGATCGAAGCCCTCCAGGACAAATAAAACCGACCACTCTGTTTTATGAGTCGCTCGTTCTGTCCCAAAAAGACTCGACGCCTTCCGCGGGCTCCTTACTCGGGAGCGGTACGGAAGGCGTCGAACGGGCCGGTCCCGCGGGTCAGTTGGCGGTCCGCCGCGTGCCGGGGAAGCCGTTGATGACAAAGGCCGATCCCGGCTCTACGAGGACATCGCCCTCGGCCGAGTTCGTGATGGTCACTCCCGTCAGCGTCGCGCTGCCGCGGGCACCACCCATCGCCAGGATTCCCGAACCGTTGTTGGACTTGTCGATGGTCACGTCGCTGATCTCGACGTCCGGTACGTTGCCACCGCCGTTCTTGAACTGGATGCCGTCATACGTGGAGTCGGAGATCTCGGTGTCCCTGATCTTCACGCCGGTGATGTCCCGGCTCGCCGGGAAGATGGTGATCGCGCCGAATTCCTGGTCCTCGTTCCAGAAGGCGCCACCCGTGCGGTGGAGGGCGTTTCCGGTGAGCAGGGTCTCGCCCGAGAACGGCAGCGGGTCGTGGTCGGTCGCCAGCATGATGCCGGGATAGTTGGCCGTGTCGGCGATCAGGTTGTTCTGCACCTTGTTGCCGTAACCGCCGTATATCGCGACGCCGTTGGCCCGCCACGGCAGCTGGATCGTGTTGTCGGTGAACGAGTTGTCGTGCGCGATGTCCACGGCCGGGTCCTTGACGTACCGGTTGGCCCAGACGGCGAGTGAATCGTCGCCCGTGGTGCGGAAGGACGAGTTGTCCACCGATGAATTACGGGTGCCGTTGGTGAAGTTGATGCCGTCGGCGTACGTGTTCCGGATCCGCATCCCGCTGAACTGAAGGCCGTCGGCGGGACCCCAGAGCGCCGGGATGTTGTCGTAGTCGCGGCCGACCCAGACACCGACGTTGGCGTGCTCGATCCAGACGTCTCTGATCTTGGTGTTCTGCCCGAAGCGGCCGTTGAGGCCCACGCCGCCCTCGGCTCCCCCGCCGCCGCGGATCCGGCCGGAGCCGAAGATCGCGATGTCGGAGATCTGGGTGTTGTCGTCGATGTCGAAGCCGAAGTTGCCCTCGTGCGGATGGTTGATCCCGCCCGCGTTCTGCGGCTCGGTGAGCGTGTAGAGCTGCGAGTGCCACATACCCGCGCCGCGGACGGTGACGTTCTTGATGCCGATCTGGTTGTACTGGCCCTGGTTCTGCGGGTCGTCGGTCAGGATCTTCTGTTCCTGGCGCCACTGGCCCGCCGGGATCCAGACGCAGTCGATGTCGCCGTTCTGGTCGGCGGTCACCGCGTCCTGGATGGCCTTGGTGTCGTCGTTGCCGTCGTCCGGGACCGCCCCGTACTCGGTGATCGAGGTGCACTCGGCCGGCTTGGCCGCGGGCGGCGCCACCTGCTCCAGGTCGATCAGGTCGACGATGTAGAACGGCGCGGAGTCGTCCGCGTCGCGCTGGAGCTTGAACTTCGTGCCCGCCGGATAGCTCTTCTCCAGCAGCGCGTGCGACTCGTCGAAGAGCCTGCGGGCGTCCGCCTGGGGTGTGTTGGTCAGTGACTCGGGATCGTCGGTGTTGCCGTACAGCCAGCTGTGCTTGGAGGAGAGGTCCAGCTTCTGCACGAAGGCGCCGTCGGCGTAGAGGCTGAGGGTGGCGTCGATGCCACCGCCGCCCGGCGCGTCGGGTATGGAGTTGCGTACGACGATCGAGTTGGCGTCGTTGGTGGAGGTGAACTCCACGAACTGCCCGGAGTTGTCCAGGCGCACCGATTTACGGCCGGACGACTCGCTGCCGAAGTTGGTGTGCCCGAAGGTGCGTTTGGGGTCCGCCTCCAGCAACGTGCCCTCGTAGTCGGCGGCTTCGGCCTCGTACTCGACGTACGGAAGCGTCGCCCCGCGCTCGGCCACCGGCGCGGGGGCCTGGGCCTGCGCGGGGGCTGAGGCTGAGGCGGCGGGCAGGAGTCCGACGACGAGCAAGCCAGTCATGGACATGCCAGTGATCAGTCGTCGTCTCAGGTGCTTCGACTTCATGATGTCCTCTGTTTCCGTGGGGTCGACAGAGTGAGAAATGCCGGTCCGCGGTGGGGGTGGACGGCATCTTGCAAGAGAACCGCAATTAATTGAGCTTGGCAGTTCAGGTCATGCGATCAGGCAGTGAGAGTTTTCAAGCATGTCACGGGTTTGTCAACAGTCCGCGTCGGACCCGGACTTGGCGCGGGGCCCCGCCGGACGCGGGACCGGCGTACGCGCGAAGACCCCGCACCCCGCGCCGTCAGGGGCGATGATGGAGGTATGGCGAATCCGACAATCCTGACCGTCGACGACGATCCGGCCGTCTCACGAGCCGTCGCCCGCGACATCCGGCGGCATTACGGCGAGAGCTACCGCGTGGTACGCGCCGTGTCGGGCGAGGAGGCCCTGGAGGCGCTGCGGGAGATCAAACTGCGTGGGGACCAGCTCGCGGTCATGCTGGCCGACTACCGGATGCCCCATATGAACGGCCTGGAGTTCCTGGAAGCCGCGATGGATCTGTTCCCGCTGGCCCGCCGGGTGCTGCTCACCGCGTACGCGGACACCGAGGCCGCGATCGACGCCATCAACGTCGTGGACCTCGACCACTATCTGCTCAAGCCGTGGAGCCCGCCGGAGCAGAACCTCTACCCCGTGATCGACTCGCTGCTGGAACTGTGGCTCGCCACCCCGGACCCGGTCGCCACCGAGACCCGCGTGGTCGGCCACCGGTGGTCGGCGCCGTCCTTCGCCGTACGCGACTTCCTCGCCCGCAATCTGGTGCCGTTCCGGTGGCTGCTCTCCAACGAGCCGGAGGGCACCCGGCTGCTGAGCGCCGCCGGGCTCAGCGGGGCGGACGTGCCGATGGTGGTCACCTCCGACGGCAAGACGCTGGTGCACCCCTCCGAGCGGGAACTCGCCGCGCACGTCGGGCTGAGCACCGTACCGGCCTCCGACTTCTACGACCTGGTCGTCGTCGGTGGCGGTCCCGCCGGGCTGGGCGCGGCCGTCTACGGCGCGTCCGAAGGGCTCCGTACGCTGCTGGTGGAGCAGCAGGCCACGGGCGGCCAGGCCGGCCAGAGCAGCAGGATCGAGAACTATCTGGGCTTCCCCGACGGCGTTTCCGGACAGCAGCTCACGGAGCGGGCCCGCCGGCAGGCGCTCAAGTTCGGGGCGGAGATCCTCAGCACCCAGCGGGCCGTCTCGCTGGCCGCGGCGGGCTCCGGCCGGGTGCTGCGGCTGGGCGAGTCGAACTCCGTCACCGCGCACACCGTGGTCCTCGCCACCGGCGTCTCCTACCGGCGGCTGGGCGCGGACGGTGTGGAGGAGCTGACCGGCACGGGGGTCTTCTACGGGTCGACCGTCACCGAGGCGATCAACTGCTCCGACCAGGACGTCTACATCGTCGGCGGCGCCAACTCGGCGGGCCAGGCGGCCGTCTACTTCTCCCGCTACGCGCGCCGCGTCCACATGCTGATCCGTCAGGGCGATCTGACGCGTTCCATGTCGAGCTATCTGATCGACCAGATCCACGACATCCCCGCCATCGAGGTCCACCCGTGGACCGAGGTGACCTGCGCGGAGGGCGAGGGGCATCTGCAGAGCCTGACCCTGCGCGACAGCCGTTCCGGGGAGAGCTGGGACGTGCCCACGTCGTGGCTGTTCGTCTTCATCGGTGCCGAGCCCCGCACGGACTGGCTGGACGGCTGCGTCACGCGCGACGAGCGCGGATTCGTCCTGACCGGGACGGACCTCATGACGAGCGGGCAGCGCCCGCCGGGCTGGCGGCTGCCACGCGACCCCTACCACCTGGAGACGAGCGTCCCGGGCGTCTTCGCCGCCGGCGACGTACGCGCGGCCTCGGTCAAGCGCGTCGCCTCGGCCGTCGGCGAAGGCGCCATGGCCGTCTCCCTGGTGCACCGATATCTGGAGGCACAGTGACCACATCCCCGGAGGGCCGGCTGGCACCGGACCAGCTGCGCACCCTCTTCCTGTTCGAGGCGCTCAGCCTCGAACAGCTCGGCTGGCTGGCCGAGCGCGGCCGGGTGGAGCGGTTCGACGCCGGTGAGGTGGTCTACCGGGAGGGCGAGCAGGCCACCTGCTTCTATGTCCTGCTCGGCGGGGCCCTCTCGCTCCACCGCGTCCTGCACGGCGACGACGTCGAGGTCAACAGGACCGACCAGCGGGGCGTCTACAGCGGCGCCACGCGCTCGTATCTGGGCGAGCGGGTCGAGCAGACCTATCAGCACACCATGCGGGCCGTCAGTGATGCCGAGTTCTTCGTCCTGCCCGCCGAGGAGTTCGCGTGGGCGATCCGCACCTGGTTCCCGATGGCGCTGCATCTGCTGGAGGGCCTGTTCTTCGGTACGCGCGCGGCCAACGCGATCGTCAGCGAGCGGGAGCGGCTGCTGGCCCTGGCGTCGCTCTCCGCCGGTCTCACCCATGAGCTGAACAATCCCGCGGCGGCGGCGCTGCGGGCGACGGCCGGGCTGCGCGAGCGGGTCACCGGTATGCGGCACAAACTGGCCATGATCGCCGACGGCCGGGTCGACGGAGCCGGACTGCACCGTCTGGTGGGGCTCCAGGACGACGCCGTGCGGCAGGCAGCGACGGGGGTGAGCATGACCGCGATGGAGGCGGCCGACGCCGAGGACACCGTCAGCGACTGGCTGGAGGAGCACGACATCGCGCGGGCCTGGGACCTGGCGCCGTCGCTGGTGGCCGCGGGCATCGAGGTGAAGTGGCTGGAGGGTGCGGCCAGGACGGTCGGCTCGGAGCATCTCGACGCGGCGGTGCGCTGGATCACGTACACCATCGACACCGAGCTGATGATGGGCGAGATCGACGACTCCGTGGAGCGGATCTCGGAGCTGGTCGGGGCGGCCAGGCAGTACTCGCAGCTCGACCGGACACCGCTGCAGATCGTCGATGTGCACGCCCTGCTCGACGCCACGCTGACGATGCTCCAGGCCAAGATCCCCAAGTCGGTACGGGTGGTACGGGAGTTCGACCGGGACCTGCCGTCGATCCCCGCGTACGGCGCGGAGCTGAACCAGGTGTGGACGAATCTGATCGTCAACGCGCTGGACGCGATGCCCGACGGCGGCACGCTCACGCTGCGCACCTGGCGCGAGGACGAGCGGCTGCTGGTGGAGATCGCGGACACGGGGGTGGGGATCTCGGACGAGGTGCGGCCACGGATCTTCGAGCCGTTCTTCACCACGAAACAGGTGGGTGAGGGGACGGGGCTCGGCCTGGACATCTCGTACCGGATCGTGGTCAACAAGCACCACGGTGATCTCAGGGTCAGCTCACGCCCGGGAGACACCCGCTTCCAGGTCTGCCTGCCGATCGGGCAGGAGCCGACCGGCCAGGTGTCCGAGCAGGGGCCGTCGACCGAGCGGGACTCGGGAGGCCGGGCGTCCGGCCGGACGTCCGGGGGCGGTCAGCCCAGCAGCTGATGGGTGAAGCACCAGCGCCAGTCCTCGCCGGGCTCCAGGGAGCGCATGACGGGGTGACCGTTCTGTGTGAAGTGCTCGGAAGCGTGCCGAAGCGGCGAGCTGTCGCAGCATCCGACATGACCGCAGGTGAGACACAGTCGCAGATGCACCCAGTCCCTGCGGTCGAGCGCGACACAGTCGACGCACTCGTCGGCGGGCGAGAGGGGCGCCACGTCAGCGTTCGCGTTGGCGAGATCTGTACATGTACCCATGCCGCCGAGGGTACTGCGCGGGGCCGCCATCAGCACGGTGAAGAAGGGGTGTACGGGAGCCTTACGGGCTCCACCGGGCGGGCGGGCCCGGAGTCCACGAAGTCCGTGAAGTCCGTGAAGACCGCAGACTTCCGGTGCGGCGGCGGGCACACTGGCTGCCGTGACGACACTGAGCAAAGGCGCCAATCTTCCGATAACGGTCCCCGCTGTCCGGGCCGTCCTCAGCTGGTCGGCAGGGCCGGGTGTCCCGGACGTGGACGCCTCCGCGCTGCTGCTGACCCCCGCCGGACAGGTCCGCTCCGACGGCGACTTCGTCTTCTACAACCAGCCGCGCCACGCCTCCGACGCCGTACGCCATCTCGGCAAGCAGCCCGGCGCTGACTCGGTCGAGGTGAACCTGGCCGGTCTTGAGCCGGGCATCGACCGCGTGGCGCTGTGCGCGTCCGCCGACGGGGGCACGTTCGGGCAGGTGCCCGGTCTGCGGCTGCTGGTGCTGGACGTGGCGTCGGGGCGGGAGCTGGCCCGCTTCGACATGGCGGCGGGTACGGAGACGGCGTACGTCAGCGGGGAGCTGTACCGGCGGGCCGGTGGCTGGAAGTTCCGGGCCGTCGGGCAGGGGTACGCGAGCGGGCTGGCGGGGCTGGCGACGGACTTCGGCATCACGGTGGACGCGGAGCCGGAGCCCGCGCCGGTGGCGGCGCCCGTACGGGCCCCCGCTCCGGCGCCGGCGCCGGCCAGGGTTCAGCCGGCCCCCGCCGGCCGGCCCGCGGCCAGGCTCACCAAGGGTGAGGAGCGGCTTCCCGTCGACATGCGCAAGCGCCTCTCGCTGCGCAAGGAGCAGGTCGCGGTCAGCCTGGACAAGCACGGCGTCACCGGAGTCGTCGCGCGCGTCATCCTCGTCCTCGACGCGTCGGGCTCGATGTCCGCCCTCTACTCGCGCGGCGTGGTGAAGAACGTCGCCGAGCGGATGGCGGCCGTGGCAGCGCAGCTGGACGACGACGGCGAGATGCAGGCGTGGACGTTCGCCACCAATCCGGCCCGGCTGCCCGATCTGGTGATCGGCGATCTGCCCGAGTGGCTGAACTTGCATGTACGGGTGGGGCAGATGAGCCTCTTCGGCCGGAAGAAACCGCCCAAGGGGCTGGTGGCGGGGCAGGTCGACATGCGGGCGGTCGGCTTCCAGAACGAGGAGCAGAAGGTCATCGCGGAGGTGCGGGCGTATGTGGGCGCGAATCCCGTGCCCGCGCCGACGCTGGTCCTGTTCTTCTCCGACGGCGGCGTGTACCGCGACAGCGAGATCGAGCAGCAGCTGCGCGCGGCCGTCGAGGAGCCGATCTTCTGGCAGTTCGTCGGGCTGGGCCGGGCCAACTACGGAGTGCTGCAACGCTTCGACACGATGGCGGGCCGCCGCGTCGACAACGTGGGCTTCTTCGCCGTGGACGACATCGAGAGCGTCTCCGATCCGGAGCTGTACGACCGGCTTCTGTCTGAGTTCCCGTCGTGGCTGAGGGAGGCAAGGCAGGCGGGGATCCTGCGCTGAGATCCGGGGCCCGTCTCTGCGGCGGGGGCGGATAAACAAACTAGTTTGTTTGACTATCGAAGGTCCGCTTAGGTACGTTTCCCTATGCGACAACAAACTAGTTAGTTGACCATGCCCGCTCGCGATCCGTCCAGCTCGCGGGCGGCGGGCGGCAGACGGCACGAAAGGAACCCCTGGCATGAGGAACGTCACCGGATGGGCCGCGCACCGACAGGGCGGACCGCTTGAGCCCTGGAACTTCACCCGCCGTGACCTGCGCGGCGACGACGTGGCCGTACGGGTGGACTACTGCGGCGTCTGCGCCACCGACAACTCCGCGGTCGCCCACGGCGGCGAGTACCCCGTCGTGCCCGGCCACGAGATGGTCGGCGAGATCACCGCTGTCGGCGAGGCCGTGACCCGGTTCGCCGTCGGCGACAAGGTGGCGGTGGGCAACATCATCGACTCGTGCGGCGAGTGCCCGCCGTGTCTGGCGGGCCGGGAGAACTTGTGCCTGCGGTTCCCCACGCTGACCTACGGCAACACCGACCCGAAGGACGGCATGACGACGCGGGGCGGCTACTCCTCGGAGTACGTACTGCCCGAGAAGTTCACGTACCACCTGCCCGAGGGGCTCGACCCGGCCGGTGTCGCGCCGCTGATGTGCGCGGGCATCACCACGTACGTGCCGCTGAAGCGGTGGGGCGCCGCGCCCGGCCGCAGGGTCGGCATCGTCGGGATGGGCGGGCTCGGGCATCTCGCGCTGAAGATCGCCCATCATCTCGGCGCCGAGGTCGTCCAGTTCACGCGGACGGCCGGCAAGGCGGACGAGGCCCGTGCGCTCGGTGCGGACGAGGTGGTGCTGTCCACGGACGAGCAGCAGATGGCGGAGCAGGAGGGCCGTTTCGATCTCATCCTCGACACCGTCGGCTCCGCGCACTCTCTGGAGCCGTACCTGTCCGCGCTCGCGGTGGACGGCACCCTGTGCGTCGTGGGCATACCGCCGGAGGACTTCGCGGTCAGCCCGCTCAGCCTGATCCAGGGCGCGAAGACCCTGGCGGGCGCGGGGAGCGGCGGGACCGTCGAGACGCGGGAGATGCTCGACTTCTGCGCCGAGCACGGGATCGTCGCCGATGTGGAGCTCATGCGCGCCGACGAGGTCAACGTGGCTCTGGACCGGCTGGCACGCAACGACGTCCGGTACCGCTTCGTCCTGGACATGACGGCGGGTGACGGCGCCGGTGATGCGACAAACCAGTTGGTTTAGCCTGAGGTCATGAAGACGGGACAGATCACCAGCGCGGGACAGGCGTCCCGGCGGCGGCTGCTCGACGCCGCGACGGCGGAGTTCGCCGCGTACGGCATCGCGGGTGCCCGCGTGGACCGGATCTCCGCCGCCGCGCAGGTCAACAAAGCGCAGCTGTACGCGTACTTCGGCAGCAAGGACAAGCTGTTCGACGCCGTCTTCGCGGAGCATCTGGAGATGATCGTCGGTACGGTCCCCGTCACCGGCGACGATCTCCCCGGCTACGCGGTACGGCTCTACGACGCGTACCTCGTCCATCCCGAGCTCGTCCGGCTGGCCACCTGGGCCCGGCTGGAACGCACCCCCACCGGGGATCTGTACCACTTCATGCCGGGGCACGACACCGAGAAGCTGCGCTCGATCACCGACGCCCAGGATGCGGGCCTCGTCGACGCGACGATCCCGGGGCCTGAGGTGCTCGCCATGGTCACGGCCATGTCGATGACCTGGTCGCCGGCCAGCGTGATGTTCACCGCGAGCGGGGACGAGCCGGAGTCCGACCACGACCGCCGCCGCACGGCGCTGACGCGCGCCGTGGGGCGCGCGTTCGCGCCGTGAGCGTGAGCGCCCCGTCGCCGGGTCAGCCTCGCTGCCCCGCTTCCTGTCCCGCCTGGAGGCGCTTGCGTTCGGGGGTGTAGTGCCACCACGGGCGGGCGGGGCGGCCTTCCGCCTGGTCCACCGCGGACATCACCGTGTCGAGCAGGCACGGGTCGTGCTTGCGGCCCGCGGCGGCCGACATCCGCTCGTACAGCTCGACCGGGTCCTGGTCCACCAGCTGGGCGACCCTGGTGATGCCGATGGTTCCGAAGTGGCCGGCCACGGAGCGGCCGACGTTGGCCAGCCGGGTGAGGTCGGATCCGTCGTACGAGGTCATCGGGGCCCCTCCTGCCACTGGTCCGTTTCTCTGCTCATACGGCCACCGTAGGCGGGGCGCCCGGGGCGGGTCTTGAACGAATCGGACGCCCTGGGAGACGCCGCCTTCAGAGCCGTTCCAGATAGGTGAAGCCCGTGTCCGGGCCCACGCAGGACTGGAGGGTGAGATCGCCCCAGTAGAGGCCGTGGGCCGGGGCGCCGCGGCCAGGGGTGAGGTGGCGGGCGTAGACGCGGTAGCGCAGCACCTCGCGTCGGGTCTCCACGGTGACCACGGTGCCGATCGCCAGTGTCGCGAGCTGTCCGAAGCCGCAGAAGTCGTGGCCGACGACGACCGCCGTACGCATCGCGTAGCCGTCCTCCGTGCCGAGGTCCGGGCCCGTCCACTGGACGGCGTCGCGGCAGGCGTCGACGGCTTCCTGGCCCCCGCGGACGATCCTGGCCGACCATGATCCGATCCGCAGCGTGGTGCCGGTGGGCCGGGCGGTCGTGCTCGGCCTGGCGGACGGCTTCGCGGAGGGGGACTTGGGGGGCGGGGACTTCGGGGTGCTCGGGCCAAGGGTCGGGCGGGCCGGGGCGCGGGGCGCCGCCGGCTCGGGCGTGCGGGAGGGGACGCGCGGTGTGCCGGGGAGCGCGGCCGTCGTACGCGGGGAGGGAGGTGGCGGCGTTGTCGAGCGGGGCGCGGGCGGCTCGGGCCGGGGCGGCTCCACGGCCGGCGGCGCGGTGGACGACGTGGCGTGGCGCGCGGCCTCGTAGGCCGAGGGGCCGGGGCCCGGGGCCGTACCGCACGCGGAGAGCGCGAGGAGCAGCGTGCACAGGGCCGCTGCGCGCCGGCGTCGGCGCCCGCGTGCCGTCATCCGAAGCGGCCGTTCACGTAGTCCGAAGTCCGGCTGTCCTGGGGGAAGTTGAACATGGCGTCGGTCGTCCCGTGCTCGACGATCACACCGGGTGTGCCCTGTTCGGCGAGGAAGAACGCGCAGTTGTCCGAGACGCGGGCCGCCTGCTGCATGTTGTGGGTGACGATGACGATGGTGACCTCCTCCTTGAGGTCGGCGATGGTCTCCTCGATACGGCGCGTGGAGGTCGGGTCGAGCGCGGAGCAGGGCTCGTCCATCAGCAGCACCCGGGGGCGTACCGCCAACGACCGTGCGATGCACAGGCGTTGCTGCTGGCCGCCGGAGAGCGCGCCGCCGGGCTGGCGGAGCCGGTCCTTGACCTCGCGCCAGAGGCCGGCCTTGGTCAGGCACTCCTCGACGAGGTCGTCCTTGCCGGAGCTGTTGGCGCGGATGCCGTTGAGCTTCAGGCCCGCGAGGACGTTGTCGTACAGCGACATCGCGGGGAACGGGTTGGGCTTCTGGAAGACCATGCCGATCTCGCGGCGGGCGCGGGTGATGCGGCGGCCCCGGTCGTAGATGTCCTCGCCGTCGAGCAGCACCCGGCCGGCGAGCGAGGCGGAGCCGATCAGTTCGTGCATCCGGTTGAGGATGCGCAGGAAGGTCGATTTGCCGCAGCCGGACGGACCGATGAGGGCGGTGACCTCCAGCGCGGGCATGGTGAGCGAGACCCGGTCGAGGACCTTGTGGTCGGCGAACCAGGCGGAGATCTCCTCGGCTTCGAGCGTCGCGGGGGACGCCGCGCGGCTGCTCGTGGCGGCCGTGGACAGGGCTGTCGTGACGGCGGTCATGGTGACCAACTCCCGTTCCTTCGGGGCAGGTTGTACAGAGCAGGCTGTTCAGAGCAGGTTGGGCAGGATCCGGGTGGCGGCGCCGGAGACGGCGATACCGAGTGCGACCAGCACGGGTCCGGCGGCGATCCACGTCTGCCAGGTCCCCCACACCCGGTGCAGCCAGACGGTGAGGAGGGCGGCGATCAGCAGGCCCTGCGACCAGAGGAAGACCGCGAGCCAGGCGCCGTTGTCGCCGGCGAGCGCCTCCTCGGCGGGGCTGATCCAGCCGCTGCGCAGCGGCCGGGGCGGGCTGGGCTGGACCGGGGTGGTGAGCGCGGCGTCGACCCGGAGCACCCCGGCGGGGGTGTACGGGGCGCCGGACGCGGTCATGAGGGTGAGCCGGCCGCGGCCCTGGGCGAGCGGGGCGGGCAGCTTGTCGCCGGGGCGCCGTACCCCCAACACCTCGTAGACGGCCTCGCCCTGACCGGTCGTCACCTCGATGGGTGTGCCGGGGAGGAGCTTGCCGAGCGCGTTGAACGGGCTGCCGTAACCCCACTGGCGGCCCATGATCACGCTGGTGCCCTCCTGGCCGGGCAGCGCCGTGTCGCGGCGGTGGCCGGGCCCCGACATGAGGACGCCGGACGTGGTGCCCTCGCCGACCACCTCACGCAGCCCGAGGGAGGGGATACGCAGGAGCGCGACGGGCGCGCCCATGGCGAGGGTCTTGCCGTCGTAGGTCCGCTGGCCCACCGGGGCGGTGCCGAGGGCGAGTTGCTTGCGCAGCTCGTCGTAGGCGGTCTGCTGGTCGCGGGCGTGCTGGAGATGCCCGACGACGGTGAGGTTGGCGGCGAAGCCGAGCAGGACGGCGGCGAGCACGCACAGCGCCGCCCCGGCGAACGCGAGTCCGGGGCGGGCCGGGGGCCGACCGCCCCCGGGGCCCGGCGGGGGCGCGGTCGCCGGGGCGGGCGGTGGCGGGACGGCCGATGAAGGCGGTGGCGGAGACGGTGGCGGTGTCAACACGGTCGTCACGTCGGATGCGCTCCTCGCGGGGCGGGACTGGGATGGGGGATGTGTTGTGGATCAGGCCGGATCAGGCCGGGGCTTCGGTACGGGGGCGGGGCGGCCGGGGGCGGGTGCCGTGCCCGGCCGCCCCTCCCCCGCACGTCAGAACCTGAGCAGTCCCCCGCGGCGGGCGCGCAGCACGAACGCCGCGCCGAGGCCGCACAGGGAGAGCGCGGCCAGAGCCAGCGACAGGGCGCTGCCGCCGGTCGACGCGAGCCCGCCCGAGCCGCCGTCGCCGCCACCGGAACCGCCGGCGCCGCCGCTGTCGGACCCGCCGCTCGCTCCGTCCGTCGAGCCGCCGTCTGCGGTGCCGCCGTCGGCACCGGCCGTGTCACTCGGGCTGGGGTCGGGATCCGGTGCCTCGCCGAGGGTGAAGACGAACTCGACGCTGTGGCCGTCCGCCTTGTCCTCGGTGAGCGTGAGGGTGTACGAGCCGTCCGCCAGCGCGTCGGGGACCTTGAACTCGTAGTCGCTCACGGTGCCTTCACCGTCGGCCGCGGCGTCCGGGAAGGACTCCTCGCTGTCGGCGAGCGCGACCTTGACCTTGGCGTCATCGGTGTAGCCGCGGGCGGTGATCAGGACGGTCTGCCCGGCGGTGAGGGTCGGATTGACGTCCAGCGTGTTGCCGTCCTGGTCGGTGACGTCGAGGTCGGCGGGCTCGGTCTCGCTCGGGTCCGGGTCGGGGTCCGGATCCGAGCTCGGCGGCGGCGAGGAGCCGACCGGGGTTACCGTGTACGAGACGGCCGCCGAGTCCGAGGGGGCGTACGCGGCCGGGTCCGTCGGAACGTACTTCGCCGTCAGGGTGTGCGGTCCCGCCGCGAGCGTCTTCGTCTTCAACTCGGCGGCGCCCGCGCCGACATCGACGGCGCCCAGTTCGGTGGCGCCGTCGAGGAACGTCACCTTGCCCGCCGCTCCGGCGGGCGTGACGGCGGCCGTCAGCTTGACCTCCGCACCCGCCGGTGAGGTGTTCGCCGGGGTCGCGGTGAGAGTCGTCGTGGTCGGGTCGGCCGCGGCGGCCTTGACCGCCCAGGAGTCACCGGTGACCTGGATCTGGGCGCTGAAGTAGTCGAATCCGACGTTGGTGGCGTTGCGGCAGAAGAGCCGGATCTCGTAGGTGCCGTCGAGCGAACCGGTGGGGGTCACGGTGCGCAGTCGCGTCTCCAGCGCGGTCCCCACGGGGATGTCGGCCGCGACCGGGCCCTGGTCGTACGGCGCGCCCTCCTTCGTCCTGCCGAGCAGCAGCGTGCCGCCCGAGGCGCGGACCAGGGTCAGGTCGAGCTGCGCCGCGGTGGCGGTGGGGCACGCGGCCTCAGTGGCGACTTTGGGGAAGGTCGGGTTGTCGGCGATCTTGCCCGAGGTCGCCGGGAACGTCAGCTCGCCGATGTCCCCGGCCGCTCGGGCCTGGGGGGCGAGACCGAGCACGGCGGCGGCCACTGCCAGCAGCAGCGAGCCGATCAGCAGGAGCGTGGGCGTTCTGGACGACGAGCCGGGCGGTGCGGTGTTACTCATGGTGGGTTGCCCCCCAATAGGACTGTCTGTCGGGTCAGTTGAGTTGTGCGTGGTCGGTGGCGCGGTCTTCGACGCGGTAGGTGGCGTGCCCGTCGCCGGGTACGCCGGGTGGCCGGACACCCCGAGGGGTGTCCGGCCGTCGTGCCGGTCAGTCGGTGGTGATCAGCTCTCGCCCTTCAGGACGGTGCTGCCGCAGTTGGCGACGGTGCCGAAGCCGTACTCCTCGATGACGGCGTCCTGGTCGCAGACCAGGGAGTTGCCGGTCACGAAGGCCGCCTCGATGTTCGGGAGGTCCAGGTTCTCGGTCGGGACGACGTTGTAGACGTCACGGTTGAACGGGAACGCGGTGTTCAGCTTGCCGTCGGCCAGCGTCGGCTGGGCGCCGTCCACCGAGCCGAGCACGGAGAAGCCGCGACGGTCGATGACATCGCCGGGCTGGTTGCCCTGGGCGATGTACTGGGCGATGGAGTACGGGGCGATGTCGCCCTCGCTGTCCAGCTCCTCACCGTTGTGCTCCTGGACCGTGTCGTCGACACACGGGCCGAAGGTGTCCTCGGTCAGACCCAGGGCGCCCAGGAAGAAGGAGCGGGTGCCGGAGCCGGCCTGCGGCAGCAGCGGGGTGAGCGCGACACCGTTGAGCTCGTCGAGGTCGCAGGTGTAGATGTCCGTGAGCTGCTGCGTGGTGAGCGCGGTGGGCAGGTCGCTGTCGCCGCGGACCGCGAAGGTCACCGCGTCCTTGGCGAACGGGATCCAGGTCAGGTCGGTCGTCGAGTCATTGTTGACACCGCGCGAGGAGCGCGCGAAGTCCAGGCAACCCGTGTTGTTGTCGACCGCGTTGCGCAGCGCGTTGATCCCGGCCGAGGAACCGTTCGGGCGGGGGATCTCACAGTTCGTGGCGCGCGTCTTGATCGTGGTCGTGCCCGTGGCGTTGTACGACGCGATGAGGTCACCGCCGGCGACGGCGTTGCCGAGACCGTTGAACACGTCCTGGGTCGTGTCCGAGCCGACACCGGCGAGCACACGGTACTCGCCGGGCGGCACGTCGGCCTGGGCCGGAACGGCCAGGGCGCCCAGGGCGAGAGCGGTGGCGCCGACCAGGGCACCGATACGTACGCGGGACTTGACGTTCACTTCTGTTCTCCTCCGTCATTACGGATATGAGGAATGGACGTTCAAGCGGAAACGCGAAATTCCGAATTCCGGATTCTTTCGACCACCGGCCCGTCGACCGGACGTGCATCACCTTTCCGTATCCGCTTACGGGCGGCCACCAACGCGTACCGTTGATCAGGTTACGAATCGATTTACGAGGCGACTCCTGGAGAACTCGGCGAAAGACATCAGGCACCCACGGATTTCCGGGCCGAAAGCCGTAGCAGAACGGGACCCGAGAGAGCGGCGACACCTCCCGCCACCAGCACACCGAGCAGCACCCAGCGGATGATCCCGAGGACCGTGGAGGGGGTGAGACCGCCGGACTCGGCCACGTTCTGCTTCTCCGGGTCCGGTGGGGTGGCCGAGACCTCGGGCGCCGCCGCGTCCGGGTCGGCGGACGGATCGCCGGAGCCCGACGCCCCGCCGGAGCCGCCGGCCGCGCCACCGGCGGCGGACCCGTCGTCCACGAGGGAGCCCCCGGCGGCTGCGCCGGCACCCTCGCCGCCACCGCCGCCACTGCCGCCGGAATCTCCTCCTCCGCCGCCTTCCTTCGCGTTCTGGAGCAGGTCGGCCGCGGCCAGCGCCTGGGTGCGCAGCGCCTTGGGCAGCGGGGCGTAACCGGGCGGAAGCTGTCCCCGCGAGACTCCGGGGGCCTGACCCGCACCGACCGCGTAGCGGATCAGGGACGCGTAGTCCTTGCGGTCCGTGGCGGCGGTGTTGGTGAATCCGGCCGCGTACACGACCGAGGCGAGCGGGTAGGCGCCGCCCTTGGCCGCGCCCGGGTCGGTTCCGAGCACCCCCGCCACCGGGGACTTCTTCATATCGGCCACCCCGGCGAGCAGCGAGTCCTCGGTGGGCTGGACGAATTTTCCGTCCGCGTTGCGCAGGGCGGCCGTCTGGAGGCCGTAACGCGCGGCGGACGCGGCGTCGACGAGGGCGAGCACCATCCGCTGACCGGGCAGCGGCGGGGTGTTGATCAGCTTGGCGGGCGAGCCGTTGCTGCCCGCGTCGGCCGTGGTGGTGGCGCCGTTGTTGCCGCGCCGGGTGCGCAGCGCGCCGTCGTGCATGTCCTGGACGTACGGGGCGACCTCGGTCGTGCCGTACTCCAGGGTCTCCTCGCCGATCGTCACCTCGGTCTTGGTGGGGTCCGCCTTGGGGAAGTCGGACAGCGACTCGTCCGTGGCGAGACCGAGGTCGGCGAAGAAGGGATTGATCTTCGCTCCCCAGGGGTCCGCGGTGCCCGAGAGGAATTCCTTCGCCTCGCGGTCCGACCTGAGCCACTGCCAGGCCATTCTCGTGGTGTCGGTATTCGCGAGCTGGACCATGAGACTCATGGGCGGCTGCGAGGTCGCTTTCCAGTCCTTGAATTCAGGGTTCAGCTCTTTGAATTCCGGGTCGTGGAACAGGCTGAGCGGATTTTCCTTGACATGCTCGGGTATTTCACGCCTGCTGCGGGTCACATCCTTCTGGTACGAGGAGGTGAGCAGCTTCGCGAGCAGTCTGGGGGTGAGTTTCATCGAGGTGAGCTGTCCGGCCCCGGGCAGTTCGACGAAGTAGCCCACCGCGAGACCGCTGACGGCCACGGGCGCGTGTACGACGTCGGGACCGTCCGCCGGTGCCTCGACCGGGTCGACGGTGAAGGCCAGTCCGGGCGATCCCGCGGCCGGGCGGGAGATCGTGTCCCTGGCCCCGGCCTCACCACTCTGGCTGAAGGCGAACTTGGCGCCGCCGGGCGCCGAGCAGACCGCGGGCTGCCACGACGAGATCGCGTCGGTGACCAGCTCCGAGCCGGTCACCCGGCGCTCCTCCCGGTCGGCCGGGCAGGTGTTGCCGACGGGCAGGAATTCCAGCGGAACGAGCATGCGCTGCGCCCAGTTGGAGGCGGAGAGCGGGGACGACTGGAGCGGGTTGCCCGCGCCCGTCGTGCCGTCGACGTCGTGTTCGCCGCGCGGGACGATCACCAGGAAGCAGGAGCGGCCCTTGACGACGCCGCCCTGCGTCACCGGGGCGCCGCAGCCGAGCTGGTCGGCCTCCTGGTCGGTGAGCATCGGGAAGGTGAACTCGCCGGTGCCGTCCGCGTGGGTGACCGCGTAGGGCTCCTCGTTGGTGTTCAGGGTGCCGAAGTAGGTCCAGTCCCGGGACCCGGTGGTCTTCGGCTGGCCGTTGGCGGGCTCGAAGGGGACGTACGACTCGCGCTCCCCATTGTCGACGTACTCCGTCTCCGCCGGGTCGGGCACCGCGCCGATCTGCCTGAGCGACGTCCAGGAGCCGCCCTGCCGTACGCCGCTGCCGCCGAACTGGCACTGCTCGCGCCGGGGTCCCCCGGAGCCGCCCCAGCACTGCATGATCTGAAGGTAGTTGTGCTTGAAGCCGCTCTCGGTGGGCTTGCCGCCGGTCCAGCTCACGCGGACGCCCTGGGCCCGGAGCTGCTTGGTCTGGTGGACGGTGACCTTCAGGCCGGAGAAGTCGTCGTACTTCCCCTTCTCGCCGGTCACCGTCACCGCGGAGCCGGCGGACGCCGCCTCGGCGGGGGTGGTCGCGGCCGGCAGCGGGAGCAGCGCCACCACGAGGGCGGCGAACAGCGCGGCGATGCCTGTCGTCAGCCGTACGCGTACGGCCGTGGGCCTGCTCATCGGAAGCCTTCCTTGCGTCGGGTGCGCGCGGCCAGGGCGCGTGCGGTGAGCGGCGGCCCGACGACCACGCCGAGCAGCAGGACCGCGGACAGGGCCATGAGGACGCCGCGCAGACCACCGGAGTCGCCGGAGGCGAGCGTGACGGGGTTGGCCGCGACCGAGGAGTCCCCGAGGGATTCGCCGGCGATCAGTTCGCCGGTGTCCGGGTCGATGGCACCGCCGGCCGCGCTGCCCGCCGTCTCGCCGGAGGCTCCGCCGGCGCCCGTGGCACCCTCGGTGGAGGCGCCGCCCGTGCCGGCCGTGGCCGCGCCGCCCGAGGCGCCGCCCGTGCCACCACCGCCGGTGCCGCCGGTGGCCGCGCCGCCGGTCCCGCCGCCGGAGCCGCCGCCCGTCGCACCGGGCTTCACGGGTGTCTTCTCCTTGGCGCCTGCCGTGCCGTCCGCGCACTGTGTCGGTCCGCGCTTGTCGCACGCCTTCGGGTAAGGGGCGTTCTTGGCAAGGGTGTTGGAGCCGTCGGCGGAGAAGGTGGGGTTACGGCACTTCGAGATGTTCGTGCTGCCGGACGGCGCTCCCGGGATCTTCTTGACCTGCGCGAATCCGGCCTCGACCAGGTTCCTGGGGAGTGGCGAGTAGCCCAGCTCCTCGGCCTGTTGCTGGCCGTCGCAGAGGAAGTAGTTGGCGAAGGTGCCGAGTGTCTTGCCCTTGGCGGTGGTGAAGGGCTGTTCGGCCTTGGTCGGGATGATCATGTAGCTGTAGCTGGAGAGCGCGTAGGTGCGGCGGTCGGGCGACCGGTAGACGTTGTCGAGGATCTGCGTCAGATAGTTCGGGGAGCTCTTGTCCTCGTTGATGCGGGCCCGCATCAGGGCCACGGCGACGCTCGACGCGGTCGGCTCGACGTAGTACCCCGACGCGTTGAGCAGTTTCGCCACCGGGAAGCCGGTCGTGATCGCGTACGAGTACTCGACGTAGGTGATCGCCCCGTCGGCGTGCCCCTGCTTGGTGAAGCCGGAGACGCCGAGCGAACCGGACTTGGCGATGTGCGAGGACCCGGGCACGACGGGGAAGTACGAGGTCATTCCGCACGGCGTGGACCTGCCCGCCCGGCGGCAGTAGTCGTTCCACAGGCTGCCGTGTTCCTTGGCCATCCAGGTGGTGAGCTGGGCCGTCGTACCGGAGCCGTCGGAGCGCACGACCGGGACGACACGACGCGCGGGCAGGTTGAGCCCGGGGTTGTCGGCCCGGATCTCCGCCGCGTTCCACATGGTGATCTTCCCGGTGAAGATCTTGGTGACGACGTCGCCGGAGAGCCGCAGATTGGTGACCTTCTTGCCACCGATCTTGAGGTTGTACATGAAGGCGGTGCCGCCCGCGACGATCGGCATGTAGGCGTAGCCGCGCTTGGGCGGGGCGTCCGTGGCACCGGCCTCGGTCAGCCCGTACGGGATCTCGGAGACGGCGAAGTCGGCGGTGCCGTTCTTGAACTGCTCACGGCCGACCGATGAGCCCAGCGCCGCGTAGTTGACCGTCATACCGCTGTTGGAGGAGACGTTGCGGCGCCACTGGTCGAGCGCGTTGGAGCTCCAGGTGGAGCCCGCGCCGCTGATCTTGGTGTACGAGGCCGCCTCGGCGGCCGGCGGATGGAAGGCGAGCAGCGCGCAGAGCAACGCGGCTACCGCCATGGTCAGTCGGGAGACGGTGGCCGGTCTCACGGGGCACTCCTTCTGGGTGTACGGGGTGGACTCGGCTGCTTGGTGGGGGAATCCGGGCCGGGGCCCGGGGGCGGCACGGCGCCGGCGGGACCGGCGCCTGCGGGGCGGGCCGCGGCGCGGGCCGCCATCCGTTCGGCGTCCTGCCGCGACGCCCTTACCCTGCGGTGTTCCTGACGGCGCGTCAGCTGGCCGGGGCCGCGCCCGCCGATGACCCGGGCGATCACGAACAGCAGCAGCACCAGGGCCATCAGCACCGCCGCCGTACCGAAACCGCGCGCGATCATGGTGGGTTCGGGCGACTTGACGAACTCGAAGGTGGCCAGCGGCAGGGAGAGCTGCGGCCCCTCGATCGGGTTGGCGTTGATCTCGGCGGTGAATCCGGCGGTGAGCAGCACCGGCGAGGTCTCACCGACCCCGCGCGCGGTACCGAGGATCACGGAGGTCGTCAGACCGGAGCGCGCGGTCGGCAGCACCACGTGCCAGACGGTGCGCCAGCGCGAGGTGCCGAGCGCGTACGCCGCCTCGCGCAGATTGCCCGGCACCAGCCGGATCACCACGTCCGCCGCCCTGATGATGATCGGCAGCATCATCACGGCGAGCGCGAGGGATGCCGCGAAGCCGGACCGGTCGAAGCCGAGCGCGAGGATGATCGTCGCGTAGATGAACAGACCCGCGACGATCGACGGCAGCGCGGTCATCGCCTCGACGACGGTCCGTACGAACCGGGCGAAGCGGCCCGGGACCTCGTTGAGGAAGACCGCACAGAGCAGCCCCGTCGGCACGGTGATGGCGAGCGCGATGGTGATCTGTTCGAGGGTGCCGAGGATCGCGTGCACGATGCCGCCGGTCGTGAGCGGATCCAGCGGGCCCGCCTCGGCCATGTCCTGGGTGAAGAAGTTCAGGTGCGGCAGCGCCTTGCGGCCCTCCCACAGCGTGTAGACGACGACGCACGCGAGCGCGCCGACCATCACCAGGCCGAGGCTCTGTACGACGACGGCGGCGAGCCGGTCGCGTACCGCTGGCCCCGCCTCGTCGAAGGAGACCAACAGGCCGTAGAGCAGCAGGAACAGGAGGTACGCGACGACCAGGAAACCGACGGCGCCGCTGAACGGCAGCAGCCGGGTGAACAGCAGCCCGGTGAGGGACAGGGCGGCGGCAGCGGCGCCGAGCAGCGCGTACACGTCGGTGGCGCGCAGCCGGCTCGGTGAGCGCCGCTCCTCCCCCACCGACGGGGCGCGCGGGGGCGGACCGGGGGTGCCCGGCGCGGCCGGTCTCTCCGGCGCGATGGTCATCTGCGGTGTCCCCTCATCGACTTGTTGGCTTCTTTCACTCGCCCCGGCCTCATTCGCGTGGGCCTGATTCGCTCCGGCACCGCTCGCCCCGGCCTCATTCGCTCGCCGCTCCGGAGCGGCTGCGGGCGACGATCGAGGAGGCGGCGAAGTTGACGACGAGAGTCATCAGGAAGAGCGCGAAGCCCGCGGCCATCAGCGCCGACATGCCGAACTCGCTTGCCTCGCCGTAGCGCAGAGCGATCAGCGCGGCGACCGAACTGGAGCCGCTCTGGAGCACATGCCACTGGATCTCGAAGACCGGCGAGATGATCAGGTACACCCCGATGGTCTCGCCCAGCGCGCGGCCGAGCCCGAGCATCGTGCCGCCGATCATGCCGCCCTTGCCGAACGGCAGGACGACGCTGGAGATCATTCCCCAGCGGGTGGCCCCCAGCGCGAACGCGCCCTCGCGCTCGCCGACGGGCGCCTGCGAGAACACCTCGCGCATCACGGAGCACGCGATCGGAGCCACCATCAGGGCGACGACGACGCCCGCGATGAGGGTCGAGGAGGTGTAGACGGTCTCCGGCGCGAGCGGGTCGGCCGGATCGGCCCCGGGCACGCTGAAGACCGGTATCCAGCCCAGGTAGGTGGCGATCCAGCGGGCGGTGGGCAGGATCTGGCCCTCGAAGAAGAACAGCCCCCACAGGCCGTAGACGACGGACGGCACGGCCGCCATCAGGTCGACCACACCGATCAGCGTCTGCCGCAGCCGGGGCGGCGCGTACTCCGAGATGTAGAGCGCCCCGCCGACCGCCAGCGGTACCGCGACGACGATCGCGACCAGTGCGATCAGCACGGTCCCGACCAGCACCGCCGCGATCCCGAAGCGGCCGGCGTCCGGTTCCCAGGTCTCGGTCGTCAGGAACGACCAACCGGCCTTGGAGAGCGCCTGCCAGGCGCGGTAGAGCAGGAATCCGCCCACCATGAGCATGACGGCGAGAACGAATCCGCCCCCGCCACGGGCGACGCCCCGGAAGACGCGGTCGGGCAGGCCCGGGTCCGCGTAGAGCCTCCGGGGCACATCGGCTTCCGCCCCACTCGCTTTTCTCGTCACGCGGCCGACGCTCTCGATACGCGATTGACGAGCGCGCACCGAGATGTGAACGAGGTGTGCCCTAAGGGCAACTTCCGGTAACCTCCATCTCTCTCAGCAACGCGTGGAATCTCTGCCAAGCCGCACGGCAGGTCGAGTGCCGTTCGTAGGGGCGCGCCGAGACGGCGACCACGCCGCCGCCGGCGTCACGTAATAACCACATCCAGCCGTTGCCCCCCGCCGTGTGCTGAACGGCGCCCGCGAGTTCCGCGCGACTGCGGCACAGCGTCTCGAAGGCGCTGCGGCACTGGCCGTACTCGCCGAACGGCTCCGCGGAGACCGCGACCACCCGGCCGTTCTGCGCGACCACCCGCCAGCTGTACGCCCCGTCCGCATCGACGTCTATCCGGCAACGGGCCCCTCCCGCGTCCGGTCTGTCGCCACCGTCCATGCCACCGGTGTCCGTCATGTCAGTCCCCACCCCCGCCGCCCCATCGGAGAGCGGGGCGGCAGGCGCAATTTATTGAGACGGACGTGACAGCGGACGCCATAAACCCGACAACGCTGTCGAGTTTCATGACGAAGTTGCCCTTAGGCCGCTCGCAGTACACCGGAAGCAAGCCCTTTCTCCCGTCCGGGGCAAGCGAGTTGGGCTCCCGGGTCGGTCCGCGGCGGGCCATGTGGATGCCTGAGGCAACACCCCGCCAACTTCTACAGTGTTGTAGATTTTGAAGGGTCCACATGTGTGAGCACACCATCGAGCACCAGGAGAAGATCGTGGGAGTTTCCCTCTCCAAAGGCGGCAACGTTTCGCTCAGCAAGGAGGCCCCGGGCCTGACGGCGGTGCTCATCGGCCTGGGCTGGGACGCACGCAGCACGACCGGCGCCGACTTCGACCTCGACGCGAGCGCGCTGCTGGTCAAGGCGGACGGCAAGGTCCCCTCGGACCAGCACTTCATCTTCTACAACAACCTGAAGAGCCCCGACGGTTCGGTCGAGCACACCGGTGACAACCTCACCGGTGAGGGCGAGGGCGACGACGAGTCGGTGAAGGTCAACCTGGCGGGTGTCCCGGCCGAGGTCGACAAGATCGTCTTCCCGGTCTCCATCCATGAGGCGGAGTCGCGCGGCCAGAGCTTCGGCCAGGTCCGCAACGCGTTCATCCGCGTGGTGAACCAGGACGGCGGCGCCGAACTCGCGCGCTACGACCTCACGGAGGACGCCTCGACGGAGACCGCGATGGTCTTCGGCGAGCTGTACCGCAACGGCGCGGAGTGGAAGTTCCGCGCGGTGGGCCAGGGTTACGCCTCCGGTCTCTCCGGCATCGCCTCCGACTTCGGCGTCGGCGTCTGAACCGGGCACGGCCCGCGGCGGCGCTGTCGCGGGCCGTGTCCTCCCCCGCGCGACCGCTCACGGATACCCTGGTCGCCGGACTGGGGAGGCGCTGGGATGAGTTTCCGGCTGGCGGCGTACGCCGTGTGTGTCGAGGACGGGCGGGTGCTGCTCGGCCGCTACGTACCGCCGAAGGGCAAGAGCAACTGGACCCTGCCGGGCGGGCGGGTCGAGCACGGGGAGGACCCGTTCGACGCGGTGATCCGGGAGGTCGCCGAGGAGACCGGCCACGAGGCGGTGGTCGAGCGCCTGCTCGGCGTGGACTCCAGGGTGATCCCCGCGGCCGTGGCGCGAGCGGGAGTCGAGCACCAGAATGTCGGCGTCTTCTACCAGGTCCGTATCACCGGCGGGCAGTTGCGGCCCGAGCCGAACGGTGAGATCGCCGAGTCCGTCTGGACCCCGTTCGCCGACGTCGCCCGGCTGCGCCGGTCGTCGCTGGTCGACGTCGGCCTCGACCTGGCGCGGACCGCTCCGCCGACCGGCCATGTCGGCCCCGTAGCGGTCGGTGGTCTGATCCAGCACTGAGGCCGCGTCAGCGGCATCAGCAGCGCCGGCGGGGGCCGTCAGGGGCCGCCGCCGGCGCGCGTCCGGCTCAGCGCACCAGGCAGGGCCGCTTCGCGTCGAACTCCCAGCCGGGGACGAGATACCGCATTCCTATGGCGTCGTCGCGCGCGCCCAGCGCCTTCTCCCGGTAGAGCTCGTGGGCCGCGAGGAGGCGGTCCATGTCGATCCGAACGCCGAGGCCCGGCGCGTCGGGGACGGCGATCTCGCCGCCGACGATGCGCGGCGGCGCCGTGGTGAGCCGCTCCAGGCCCTCCTGCCAGATCCAGTGCGTGTCAAGGGCGTTGTACGCGCCGGGCGCGGCGGCCCCGCAGTGGGTCACCATGGCGAGGGAGATGTCGAAGTGGTTGTTGGAGTGACAGCCCCAGGTCAGACCGCTCGCCTCACAGAGCTGCGCGACGCGGACCGACCCCTGCATGGTCCAGAAGTGCGGATCGGCGAGGGGTATGGACACCGATTGCAGCGCCAGGGCCTGGGTGAGCTGGCGCCAGTCGGTCGCGACCATGTTCGTCGCCGTCGGCAGACCGGTGGCGCGGCGGAACTCCGCCAGGATCTCCCGCCCGGAGTAGCCGTCCTCGGCGCCGCAGGGATCCTCCGCGTAGGCGAGCGTGCCGACCAGCGGCGAGCACAGCGCGACCGCCTCGCGCAGCGACCACGCGCCGTTCGGATCGAGGGTGATCCGGGCCTCCGGGAAGCGTTCCTTGAGGGCGCGTACCGCCCTGACCTCCTCCGCGCCCGGCAGCACACCGCCCTTGAGCTTGAAGTCCCGGAAGCCGTACAGGTCGTGGGTGGCCTCGGCCTGGCGGACGATCGCCTCCGGGGTCAGGGCCTCCTCGTGCCGGATGCGGTACCAGTCCTCGGCCGCGCCGGGCTCACGCACGTACTCCAGATCGGTCAGGCCGGGGTCCCCGACGTAGAAGAGGTAGCCCAGCACCCGCACGGAGTCGCGCTGCTGTCCGTCGCCGAGCAGTGCGGCGACGGGCACGTCCAGGTGCTGCCCCAGGAGATCGAGGAGCGCCGACTCGACGGCCGTGACGGCGTGCACCGTCGTACGCAGGTCGAAGGTCTGACCGCCCCTGCCTCCCGAGTCCCGGCCCGCGAACCGGTCCCCGATCTCCCGCAGGACCCGCTTGAAGTCGCCGACCTTCGCGCCGACCACGAGGGATTCGGCGTCCCGCAGGGTCCGCGTGATCTTCTCCCCGCCCGGCACCTCGCCGAGCCCCGTCCGTCCCTCGGAGTCCTCGATGATCACGACGTTACGGGTGAAGTAGGGCCCGTGCGCGCCGGAGAGGTTCAGCTCCATGCTGTCCCGGCCGGCCACCGGATAGACGGAGAACGCGGTGACGGTCGGCCGGTTCCGCGGGCTCGTGCTCCTGCTCGTGCTCGTGCTCATGGTCAAGAAATCCTTACGGACGGGGGGCGTTCGGGCACGTCCTCTTCGGGGGGCGTTCAGTCTCGTCGTCGTACGGCGCCCACCAGGCTCAGGCCGTCGTCGAGGATCTTCTCCAGGTCGGCGAGGTCCGCCGGGCCGGGGTCCATGAGCGGGGCGCGTACGGGACCGACGGGCAGGCCGCGCAGCCGGGCGGCGGCCTTGACCAGGGCGACGGCGTAGCCCGGCACCCGGTCGCGCAGTTCGACGAACGGTACGTAGAAGCCGCGCAGGAGCGTGTTCATGGTCGCCTCGTCGCCGTCGCGCAGCGCCGCGAAGAAGGCGTCGGCGATCTCGGGCGCGAAGGCGTGGACGGCGGAGGAGTAGGCGGGGACGCCGACCGTGGCGTACGCGCGCGCCTGGAGCTCGGCGGTGGCCGCGCCGTTGAAGAAGAGGAAGCCGTCGGGCGCCGCGAGGGTCAGTCGCTGGAGCCGGTCGAGATCGCTGTGGCCGTCCTTGAGGCCGATGACCGTGGGGATGTCCGCGATCCGGCGCAGGCCCTCGGGGGTGAAGGTGACCGGGCCGCGCTGGTAGGCGATGAGCGGCAGCCGGGTGCCGGCGGCTATCCGGCGCAGCTGCTCCACCAGACCGTCCTGGGTGGCCTCGACCAGATAGTGCGGCATCACCAACAGGGCGTCGGCGCCCGCCTCTTCGGCGATCCGGGCGAACCGCACCGCCTGTGCCCAGCCGTAGCCGACGCCGACCACCACGGGGAGCCGGCCGTCGGCCACCTCGACGGTGGCCGTGACCACCGCGCGGTACTCGTCCTCATCCAGCCCGCTGAATTCACCGGTCCCGCAGGCGGCGAAGACCCCACCGGGCCCGGTGGCCAACTGGGCGGCCAGGTACGCCCGGTAGGCCGGCAGGTCGAGAGCGCCGTCCTCCTGGAAGCTCGTGAGGGGGAAGGACAGGACGCCGCCCGCCATCGCATCACGCAACCGCCGCGTCGCGTCCTCGGTCTCCACACTCAGCCCTGCCATCAGTCCGGCCCCGCTTTCTCTTATGAATACTGTCCACGTATGAGAACTCAGGTTAGAACCATGAACAGGACAGGTCAATGGGTCCACCCGGCCCGGATCGGTCGCCCCGCTCAAGTGGCCCCTCGCGCGGGGGACTTCACGGCAGCAGTGGGTCGTCGGCGAGCGTGAGGACAGCCTGCCCCGCGAGGCCGAGCGCCAGGGAGAGCGCGGCTGCCACATAGGCGGTGACGGCCGCCGACCGTCCTAGTACCGCGTGCGCGGCGGCGGGCGCGGCGTCGGCGGTGACGAACAGCGGGCCGAGCCAGCGCAGGTAGTAGAAGAGCGACGCCACGGTGTTGGCGACGGCCAGTGCGGCGAGCCAGGTGTGACCGCCGTCGACACTCGCGCTGAAGACCTCCAGTTTGCCGAGGAAGACGCCGGTGGGCGGGGTGCCGACCAGACCGAGGAGGCAGACGACGAGTACGGCCGCGAGGCCGGGGCGCGAGCGGGCCAGACCGCGGTAGTCGGCGAGGGAACGGGCCCGGGGAAGTTCGGTGACGACGGCGAAGGCGCCGAGGTTGGTGACGGTGTAGGCGGCCAGATAGAACAGCAGGCTCTGCTGGGCGAGTTCACTGCGGGTGGCGACGGCGGGAGCCATCAGGAGGTAGCCGACCTGGCTGATGGTGGAGTAGGCGAGAAGCCGTTTGACGGAGGTCTGGAAGAACGCCGCCAGGTTTCCCAGGGTCATGGTGGCGGCGGCGACAACCGCCAGCAGCAGCGGCCAGTTGACGTCCGTGCCGGCCAGTGCCTGGTGGAGCAGGCGGTACGCGGCGATCAGCCCGCCGATCTTGGGGAGGGTGGTGACGTAGGCGGCGACCGGCGCGAGAGCTCCGTCGCTGACGTCGGGCACCCAGAAGTGGGCGGGTACGGCACCGATCTTGAAGAAGAGACCGGCCAGGACGCCGACGAGACTGACGGCGACGAGTCCGTAACCGGCCCCGGGCAGGGCCCTGTTGAGCCCGCCGTAGCCGGTCGCGTGGCCGGCGCCGTACAGCAGCGCCGTACCGGCGAGCATGGTGGTACCGAGCAGTGCGCCCAACAGGTAGTACTTCAGGGCGGCTTCGGTACCCCGCGCGTCCTTGGCGAAGGCGGCGAGCGCGTACGCGGGCACACTGGCCAGCAGATAGCCGGCGAACAGCATGAGCAGATCGTTGGCGCCCGTCATGGCGAGAGTGCCCGCGCCCGACATCAGCAGCAGGACCCAGTACTCGGTTTCGCGCGGGTGGTTCCGTACGGTCTCCACGGACATGCCGATGACCAGCAGCAGGGCGGTGAGGACGGTCAGCCGCCCGATGCCGGTGGCGGTGTCGACCGCGAACGCGGCGGAGAAGACTGTCTGTTCGCGGCCGGTGGCCATGGTGACGGCGGTGGCGGTCAGACCGGCCGTACACGCGGTGGCGGCGAGCGCGGCGACGATCCACTGGCGCCGGCGGGGCAGCCAGGAGCCGGTGAGGAGGCCGATGACGGCGGCGCCCAGGAGCGCGAGTTCGGGGATGAGGGCGGTGAGGTTCTGGTTCACCGCGCGACCAGTCCGGTCAGGGTGCGGCCGGCCGGTTCGATGACGTCGAGCAGCCAGCGTGGCGCGACGCCGATCACCAGGGCCACGGCGAGCAGGATCACCGTCGGCCACGCCTCGGTGCCTCTGAGGTCCGCGACGCCGCCGGCGGGCATGGCCCCGGGCAGTCGCGGCGTACCGAGGAACACGCGCCGCAGCGCGGTCAGGAACAGGGCCGCGGTGATCACGATGCCGGTCAGGGCGACGGCGGTGGCGATCGTCTGGGAGGCCAGGCTGCCGGTGAAGATCTGGAACTCGGCGATGAATCCGGAGAAACCGGGGATACCGAGGGCGGCGAACGCGGCGACGGCCGTGACCGCCGCGAAACGGGGTGTGTGGGCGGCCAGGCCCGAGTACGCGTCCATGGCGTACGTACGGCCGCGGTCGTACAGCACCCCGGTGAGCAGGAACAGCGCACCGGTGATCAGGCCGTGGCTGACCATCTGGGTGACCGCCCCGGTCACGGCGAGCGAGCGGGCCTGGGCGTCCGTGCCGGCGAGTGTCCCGGCGGCGCCGACGGCCAGGACGACATAACCCATGTGGTTGACGGAGGTGTACGCGATCATTCGCTTGAAGTCGGTCTGCGCCAGCGCCACCAGGGCCCCGTACACCACCGAGACCGCTCCGACGACCACGATGACCAGCGCGTAGTGGCGCCAGCTCCCCGGCAGCAACGGCATCGCGATACGTACGAACCCGTAGGTGCCCATCTTCAGCAGCACCCCGGCCAGGATCGCCGAGCCGGTGGCGGGGGCGTCGGTGTGGGCCGGGGGCAGCCAGGTGTGGAACGGCACGGTCGGGGTCTTGACCGCGAGCCCGGCACCGATGGCCAGCAGCACCAGACCCGCGTAAGTCCCGCGGCCGGCCAGCGGGTTGCTCCTGGTGAGGTCGACGATGTCGAAGGTGTGCGGGTCCGCCGCCAGATACAGGCCGATGAAACCGAGCAGCAGGGCGAGGGAGCCGGTGAAGGTGTAGAGGAAGAACTTCAGCGCGGCGGCGCGGGCGCGTTCGCCGTGGCCCCAGCCGGCGATCACGAAGAACATGCCGACGATCGACAGGTCGAAGTAGACGAAGAACAGGATCAGATCGAGGGCGACGAACAGGCCCACACAGACGGTCTGCAGGAAGAGGAAGAGACAGACGTAGGCGCGCACCCGGCGCCGCTCGCGCAGCGAGAAGATTGCGACCGCCAGGAACAGCAGACAGGTCAGCGCCACCAGGGGCAGCGACAGCCCGTCCACGCCCACGTGGTAGCCGACACCGGCACCGGGGATCCAGCGCACCCGTTCCTCGTACCGCATCCCCGCGCCGGCCTCGAACCCCGCCCACACCGCGACGACCAGGGCCAGCTCGGCGGCTGCGGTGCCGGTCCAGATCCAGAGGTACGCCCTGTCGGGAAGGGTGCGCGGCAGGAGCAGCAGCACCGCGCACACCAGCAGCGGCAGGAACGTGACGACGCTCAGCACAGGGGTTACCTCACCGACAGGATGATCAGGACGAGCACGGCGAAGCCGGCGGCGGCCTGCGCGTAGTACTGGTGCAGCAGTCCGGTCTGCGGGCGGCGCGCCGCCCGGCCCAGGCTCCGGGCGCCGGACGCAATCGCGCGTACGGCCGCGTCGACACCGCCGTCGTCCAGGCGGCGGGCGAGGCGCGCCGCCGCGAGTCCGCCCCGGGCGGTCTGCCGTACGGCGCCGTCGACGACGCGGTCGTCGAAGACGGCGAGTGCCCTGGCCAGGGCCAGTACGGGGCGGACCAGGGTGAGTTGAGCGGTCCGTTCCAGGAAGAGCCAGTTCCGGGCGTATCGCACGGCGGCGCGCGGGACAGGCGCGGCCGTGTCTTCGAAGTAGCGCCGTCCGCCTGCAAGGCGGGACTTCGAAGACACGGCCGCGGGACGGGACGCCCACCACAGGACCAGGCACGCGACAGCGAGGGCGACACCGGCGGACAGGGCGAACTCCCAGGGCTCGGGAGCCTGCTCGCCTTCGGCGCCGAGCAGGCTTCTGAGCCAGGAGGCGGGCCCCGGCAGGGCCAGTACGCCGAGGACGGCAGCGGCGGAGATGAGCGCGATGAGGGGGACCGGGGTCGTACGGGCGGTGCGCCGGGTGCCGTGTCGCTCGGCGCCCCGTCGCTCGGTGTCGTCTCCGGCGCCCACGTCGGAGGGGAGCGGGCGGGTGACGTACCAGAGCGCTTTGACGCTGTAGACGGTGGCGACGGCCGCCGCCGCGAGTCCGACCACGTACAGGCCCGTTCCCTCGCCCCGGGCGGCGGCGAGCACCTCGTCCTTGGCCGCCCACAGGGACAGGGGCGGCAGCCCGGCGAGGGTCAGCGCGCCGACGGTGAAGGCCACGCCGACCGTCCGACCGGTACGGGCAGCGCCGCGCAGGGCGGGCAGTCGCTTGGCGCCCAAGGCCGTCAGCCAGGCCCCCGCGGCCAGGAAGAGGCCCGCCTTCGTGGCGGCGTGGGCGACGAGTTGGGTGGTGCCCCCGGCCACGCCGTGACTGCCGGCGGCCAGCACGACGAATCCGATCTGGGCGCAGGTGGAGGCCGCGAGCAGTTGCTTGAGGTCGGTCTGTGCGGCGGCGACCAGGCCGAGGGCCAGGGCGGTCACCGCACCGGACCAGGCGACCAGAGGTCCGGCCCAGCCGGTCGTGGCCAGCAGCGGTTGGAGGCGCAGCAGGAGGTAGGCACCGGCCGCGACCATGGCCGCCGAGTGCAGCAGCGCCGACACCGGGCTGGGGCCCTCCATGGCCCGTGACAGCCAGAAGGAGAACGGCAGTTGGGCGGACTTGCCGAGTGCGGCCAGGACGATGCCCGCGGTGATCACATGCGGCCAGGGCGCAACGGCCCCCGGCAGGCTGTCGAGACGCAGGGTGGTGACACCCCCGGCCAGGGCGGCGCCCGCCGCCACGTACATTCCGAGGTCGGCCGTACGGGTCGTCAGGAACGCGACATCGGCGGCGGCCGTCTTGCCGGGCCCCCGCCACCCGTACCCGATGAGCGCCCAACTGGTGGCGCCCATCGCCTCCCAGGCCATCAGCAGCGGCGGCAGCGTAGTGGCCGTGACGGTGACGAGCATGGCTCCGGAGAAGACGAGCATCAGGCCGAAGAACCGGCCGCGGTTCTCGTCGGGGCCGAACTCCCCCGCGCCGAACTCCCCTGCCGCGAAGGCCAGGACGGCGGTGGTGACGGCGGCGACGGTGACCACCATGACCGCGGACAGACCGTCCACCGCCAGCGCCGCGTCCATCCCCGCGAACAGCGGCGCGCTCGCGGCCGGGCGGGTCAGGGCGGCGGCGACCGCCGCACCGAGCGTCGCCACGGACGCTGTCAACGCGGCGGCGGGGATCAGCCGGTCGTACCGTCGCCCCGTCGCGGTGAGCCCCGTCACGGCGAGCACCGCTCCCGCGCCGAGCGGCAGCGTGACCAGCAGCCAGAGCAGCGCGCTCATCCCTTCAGGTCCTCGGCCATGTCGGTCATGTCGACCTGCCGGGCGCGGTAGATGGCGGTGGTGACGGCGAAGCCCATGGCCATCTCGACCGCCATCGCCAACACGGCCGCGACGACGATCACTTGTCCGCCGGGGGCGGCCGGGGAGAGGAAGGACCACAAGTCCGCGGCGGCGACAATGACACCACCGATCATCAGCTCGATCCCCATCATGATCATGACGATGGACTGCTGGGAGAGCGCGCCGTACAGCCCGGTCGAGAAGAGTCCGGCGGCGAGGACCAGCAGCAGTTCGAACGTCATCGGCCCACTCCCCCGCCGGCCGGGTCGTCGGCGGGGCGCCGGTCGAGCCCGTCGCCGAACCGGTCGTAACGGCCGCGCCGGGTGGCGAGCACCGTGGCACCGACCATGGTGGCCAGCAGGACGAATCCGAGGGTGATCATGGTGAGCATCTGGTCCTCCATGAGCGACCTGCCCAACTGGAAGGTGGTGTCCTTCGGCCGTACGCCCGTCCGGCCGGGCCAGGGGACCAGGAAGATCCCGGCGACCAGCGCGGCGAAGACCGCGCCACTGATGACCAGCGCGCCGCGGGTGTTGTGCACCATGAACATCGGCATCAGACCGGCCGGATTCATCATGTACGCGATCATGAACACGGCCATGATCACCATCTCCATGACCATCATCAGCACGATCACCACACCGAGGTACGGCAGCCCCAGCACGGTCACCACACCGCCGACGCACGCCAGGCAGCCCAGCAGGGCGAAGGTGACGCGGGCCATCGAGCGGAGCGTGAACACCAGGACGCCGCCGGTCAGGGCGAGCAGGCCGAGCACCCACAGCAGCACGGTGTTCGTCACGCCCATCACGCGCTCCTTCTCCACGGGGTCAACAGGTCGGGTGGGACTCGGGGTTCGGTACGAGCGGCGCTACGGGCCGAGGCTGACGAGGGCCGGTACGAGCGCCTGCACGACCGCCGCCGGCAGGAGCACCACCCAGGCCACCTCCACGTACCGGTCGGCACGGAGCACCGGCAGCCGGCGCAGCACCCACACCAGCAGTGCCAGCACCAGCACCGTCTTGACCAGCGACCACGCCCAGGCGGGCAGCCCAGGACCGGCGCCGCCGCCCAGGAACAGCGGCACCGCCATCGCGGCCCCGGCCGCCAGCCACAGCCACCGCCCCGCCTGGAGCAGCAGCCGGTCGACGCCGGAGGTCTCGCCCAGCACACCGCCGGCGATGTCGCGGCCGGCCGGATACGCGAACGGGCCGAGGAAGCTGAAGGCGAGCACCCCGGCCAGATAGACGGCGAAGGCGAAGGGCATCCACACCGCGTACCACAGGCCGTACTGCGCACCCGCGATGTCGGTGACACGCAGGGACTGGGCGCCGGTGGCGGCCGAGATCAGCGCGAACATCAGCGGGAGTTCATAGGCCAGGCCCTGGGCGAGGAAGCGATAGCCGCCGACGAGGGAGAACGCCGCGTCGGGGCCCCAGCCGGCCAGCCACAGCCCGGCCCAGGTCAGCACCTCCATGGCGTTGAACCACACCACCCCCACCGACAGGTCGGCGACGACATGGTTCCCGAACGGGATCACCAGCGTCGACAGCACAGCGGCCACGGGCACGGTGATCACACCCACGCGCCACAGCCGCCGGTCGGAGGCCGGGAGCCGCCGGGGCTGCGCGACCAGGGCGCGCGGCACGGCCAGCAACGGTCTCAGCGCACCTGCGGGGGTGACGGTCCGTCCGGAGCGGCGGTCGTCCAGCGCCGCGTCGCCGGCCACGGCCAGTACGGCCAGGCCGAGCAGGAGGGCCGGGGCCACCGGCAGCGTCCACCACGCTCCCGCCTCAACCACGCGCCACCTCCGGGCGTCTGACGGCCAGTTCGTCCGGGTCCGGGTCGAGGCTCGCGACGACGAGGCGGGCGGCGGCGAGTTCGGTGCCCTCCAGCAGCCGGGGCAACAGGGCGGCCAGAGCGGTGGACGGCGGCCGGTCCGGGTCCCACCGGCCGCGCGGGCTCTCGTGCGTCACGGGGTCGAGAGGGGTGGCGTCGCCGTCGAGCCGCCGCAGGCTGTCCACGGCGTCCACGGTGTCCGAGAGCCACTGCCGGTAGCGGGCCGGTACGTCGCCGCCCGCCCGCGCGGCGGGTCCGCTCACGCCCGCGGCGCGCGCGTCGGCGGCGGTCAGCGGGCCGATGCCCCGGGTCAGCCGGTACAGGGTCCGGGACCGCCCGACGCGCCGTGCGAGCCGCACCGTCCGGGGCAGAAGGGCGTTCACGGGTGCCCGCTCCAGCAGGTCGTCGCGGAGCCGCCGGGCGGTCACGGCCTCGGCCGGCCAGCCCGCGACCGACAACAACCGGCCCAGACTGTCCAGATGGGCCGCCGCGCGCCGCCGGGCGGCCTGCGCCAGGGGCACCCGCTCGCCCGCCGATGCCCGGCTCCAGGGCCGGCTCCAGAACGGGCAGGCCGGGCCGGTCGCGTACGGTTCGCCGAGCCGTGCCCGCTGAATGACGTCGCCCTGCATCACCACGCGGACGACCAGCCCGGCCGGCCAGTCGGCGAGGAACGGGCCGAGCGACACATGCAGTCGGTCCAGGGTCAGCCCGTCACGGTCCTCGCCGAGCTGGGCCATGGGCCGGCCGCCGGGCATGTCCGCGTGGGTGCCGTGGCCTTGCGGGTGCCTCCCGTGCTCCGTCTCCCCCAGCCGGGCACGCCCCGCGTCGAGGGCCGATGGCACCTCATCGGGCGCCGTCACCCGCAGACGTACGCGAGGACGGGGCATGTCGTCCCACAACCGGTCCAGTTCGGATGCCGAAGCCGCGCGGTCGGGGCCCGCCACGAGCAGCAGGTCGGCTCCGGCCGGCGTCGACGCCACCGCCCAGCCCCGGCACCGCAGTTCCTTCTCGGCGGCCAGTCGCACGCGCGTCCCGCCGGGCGTTGTCACCAGCAGCACGCGCGGCCGGCGGGCGGCGGCGCGTACGACGAAGTCCCTCACGCCCATCGCAACGCCCCCTCCCGCCAGGCGTAGACGACTCCGCTGAGCAGCACGCCGAGGAAGACGAACATCTCGATCACCGCCGTGGGGCCCATCACGGAGATGACGAGCGTCCACGGATACATGAAGACCATCTCCATGTCGAAGGCGAGAAAGAGCATCGTGACCGTGTACCAGCGCATATGAAACCGGCTGACCGCGTGCTCGGCCGGTTCGTGCCCGGAACCGAACGGCTGGGCGGCCAGGGGCTCGTGGGAGACGCGCAACGCCCGCGCGGCGCCGTAGCCGCCGGCGACGACGAGCAGGATCAGGGCCAGCAGGGACAGTGCGGCCGTAAAGCCGTTCATCCACTCACGCCTTCCCCGTTTTCCCGTTCCCCGCGCCCGCCGTCGAGCGCTACGGCCACGGTGCCCGAGCCACCCGCACCAGGCGCGACAGCGTGCGGCGGCAGACGGGTGAAACGCCGACGAGCCGTACTCCCGCCCCGTACCGACTCAGGCGCCGGCCGTGTCCTCGACGAGATTTCCCCGCATGAGCCAGGTGGGGCCTTCGGCGTATTCGCCGACCTCGGCGAAGAACTCCCCGAAATACGGGCCGCCGGCATGGGCCTCGAAGGCGGCGGTGTCCTCGTAAACCTCGTTCAGATAGAGGACATTCACGTCCTTCTCGTCCTGGATGAGCTCGAACCGCGCCGATCCCGGTTCGTTCGCCAGGGAATCACGTGCCGTCTTCCGCGCTGCTCGAATGAAGTCGTCCCGATGTTCGGGCTGGACGGCGAAAGAAACGAGAAACTAGTACGTGCTGGCCCCATCCTCTCCATCCGGGTCTGCCCGTCAGGTGATCGGCTGCTCGGTCCAGATCGTTTTCCCGCGGAGACCGTAACGGCTGCCCCAGCGCGTCGTGCACTGGGCGACGATGAAAAGACCCCGGCCTCCCTCGTCGGTGGCGTTCGCCCGGATCAGTCGCGGCTGGGTGTTGCTGGAATCGGTGACCTCGCAGATAAGGACACTGTCACGGATCAGACGCACTCCGACAGGACCACCCGCGTACCGGATCGCATTGGTGACGAGTTCGCTGATCACGAGTTCGGTGTCCAGGGCCTGGGCCTGAAGTCCCCACCCCCTCAGTCGACCCATGATGTCCCTCCGGGCGAGCGCCACCGAGTCAGGTTCGGCGGGATACTCCCAGCTCGCCATATTGTCCGGCCCGACGGCGCGGGTTCGCGCGAGGAGAAAGGCGATGTCGTCGTCCGTGGGCTTACTGCCCAGATCGCTGAGCAGTGAATTACCCATCGCTTCCAGCGAACGGCCCTCCTCGTTGAGGGAGGCGAGGCGGGAACGGAGACGGTGCATGCCGGATTCGGAATCATGGTGGTCCGGTTCGAGCAGGCCGTTCGTGTAGAGCACGAGTATGCTGCCCGGTTCGAGTTCCAGGGTTTTGGATTCGAAGTGCACCCCGCCCACACCCAGCGGCGGGCCGGGCAGTACATCGATGAATTCCGTCGAGCCGCCGGGCCGCATCGCGACCGCGGGAAGCTGGCCGGCGCTCGCGAGCGTGCACTGGCGGGTCAGCGGGTCGTAAATGGCGTAGAGGCAGGTGGCGCCGACCGGATTCTGGTCGGTGGGCGCTTCCGCCGCCAGGCGCTGGACGAGTTCGTCGACGTGCGCGAGGAGTTCGGCGGGGTCCAGTTCCAGATCCGCGAGAGT
Organism: Streptomyces sp. NBC_01716; assembly: GCF_036248275.1. Taxonomy (NCBI): domain Bacteria; kingdom Bacillati; phylum Actinomycetota; class Actinomycetes; order Kitasatosporales; family Streptomycetaceae; genus Streptomyces; species Streptomyces sp. NBC_01716. The sequence continues at coordinate 2,031,859 of NZ_CP109181.1, forward strand.
CTGTATGGCCGTACGCAGGCGCCCCATCGTCGCGGTGGCTGACAGACCGTGGCCGACGACATCGCCGATCACCAGCGCGACTCGCAGGGAGGGCAGCGTGATCACGTCGAACCAGTCGCCCCGGATACCGGCGCCCCTGCCCGCGGGCCGGTAGATCCCCACCGTGGACACGGCGGCCGATGACGTCGTCGCGCTGGGCAGCAGTCGCTCCTGCAGCGTGACCGCCGCCCGCTGTTCACGGTTGTGGCGGCGGGCGTTGTCGATGCCAAGTGCGGCCCTGGAGACGATTTCCGCCAGGAGTTTCCTCTCGTCCTCCTGGAAGGCTTCCGGCTGTTCTTCACGCCATACGGAGACCGTGCCCAGGACGAGATCGCGCGCGATCAGCGGCGCCACCGTGACGGAGTCCCCGAACGGCGGGACGAACTGCTCCACGAGGTCGCCGTCGCCGAGGGCCTCCGCGACGGAGGCGCGGTCCATGGTGATGACCTCACCCATCTGGATCTCACGCAGTTGCGAGCTGTCGGGCAGGACCGGATACGGCGCCCCCGGCATAAGGACCTTGCCCAGCCAGGCTCCTGACGCCGAGGCGATGGCCGAACGCAGCAGATGCAGCCTTCCACCGCCCACCATTCTCGGCGGCTCGTCGCCGACGACCACGGCCTCGGCAAGGTCGACGGTCACGAGATCGCCCAGACCGGGCACCAGCAGATCGGCCAACTCCTGTGCCGTCTCGGTCACTTCGAGGGACGAGCCGATGTGCACAGAGGCATCGTGAACCCTGCCGAGACGAAGACTCCGGTCCTGCCGGCTCCGGAACCCGGGTCCACCCGTCGTGGCCGGAGTTCGCTTCTCTGTCCTCTCACGAGGCGTCATGCCTGGTACCTCTTCGTGTGCGGAGTGCCGCCCAGACGACCTTTCCGTCCGTCGTACGGCGGAATCCCCAGCTGTCGGCCGAGTGGGCGACGATCACAAGCCCGAGTCCGTTGTCGTCCGGCGGCCCGGACTGGCGTGGGCGGGGTGCACCGGCTCCCGCGTCGAAGACCTCGCAGAGCAGGACGTCGTGGAAGACCAGGCGCAGCCGAACGGGCGGCGCGCCATGGGTGAGCGCGTTGGTGAGCAGTTCGTCGACGATCAGCCCGGTCTTCGCCACCAGGTCGTCCAGCCCCCAGTTCCGCAGCTGGGCCGCGACCGCCGAGCGGGCCCGGGGCACGGCCGAGAGGTCGGGCGGGATGTCGTAGGAGACCACACGGTCGGCGCTCACATCGTGGCAGCGGGCCACCAGGAATGTGGCGTCGTCGGTGAGAGTGCTGGTGTCGGCGCTTCCCAGCGCGGCGTCGCAGAGTTCTCGCAGTGCCGCGTGGGGCGGTGTGAGGGCGTCCGCGAGGCGGTCGATCCCGGCCTCGATGTCGTCGTCACGTGTCTCGACCAGACCGTCCGTGTAGAGGGCGACCGTGCTCCCCTCGGGGAGTTCGATCTCCGCGGACTCGAAGGAGTTCACTCCCAGGCCCAGGGGCGTCCCCGAAGGGATGTCGGGGATGGCGGCGCCCGCCGTCGGGTGGATGATCACCGGAGGCGGGTGCCCCGCGCTGGCGATGTCCAGTCGCCCGCTGATCGGGTCGTGCACGGCGTACAGGCAGGTGGCTCCGATGGCGGCAGGCCCCAGACCCTCCGCGCCCTCCTGGTTGAGGCGTACGACGGTGCGGTCCAGGCGCGCCAGCAGTTCGTTCGGCGGCAGGTCCATCTCCGCGAGGGTCTGCACCGCCGTACGGAGCCGGCCCATGGTGGCCGCGGCGTTGATCCCGTGCCCCACCACGTCGCCGATGACCAGGGCGGTCCGGGCGCCGCTGAGGTGGATCACGTCGAACCAGTCGCCGCCGACCTTGCTGGCCATGTCCGCCGGCAGGTACCGCGCGTCGACCTCGACCGTTCCGCTTCCCACGAGGCGCTGTGGGAGCAGATGCCGTTGCAGGGCGAGGGCCGCGTCCGCCTCACGGGCGTATCTGCGGGCGTTGTCCAGGCTCAGCGACGCGCGCGCGACCAGTTCGGTCGCCAGCCACAGGTCGTCCGCGTCGAACGGCGTCGGGGTGTCGTTGCGTACGAACACGACAACACCCAGCACGGCGCCGCGCGCCTCCATCGGAACGATGATCAGGGAGTGCATGCCCGTCTCGTGAATGACCTTGGCCCGCTGCGGGTCCTGGTCGAGCCAGTTGCCGGGCGTCGTGTCCAGGACACGTTCCATGACCGGGCGGCCGGTGCCCAGGGCCTTCGTGAAGGGGGACGACGGGGGAACGAACACGGGTTTGGCGCGTTCGAAGAGCGATTCCGGGGTTCCCTGGTGGATCGAGGACACGCCGGCGCGGCGGAAGACGGGGATCCGGCCGTTGTCCATGCCGATCCGTTCCAGCGGCTCACCGCCCAGAGGCACGGTGTCGACAAGGTCGACGGTGACGTAGTCGGCGAGCCGGGAGACCGCGTAATCGGCGAGTTCCTGCGCGGTGCGCATCACGTCCAGGGTGGTGCCGATCTTCTTGCCGGCCTCGCTGAGGGTGTCCAGGTGTTCCCGGTTACGGCGGGCTCCGGTGACGTCCGAGCGCAGGCCGCAGATGCCGAGCGGGGTGCCGTCGCCCCTCTCCAGGCGGTACAGCGAGATGGAGTACGTGTGGCTCCGGTCCAGATCGCTCGGTATGCGCCTGGTGTATTCGTAGCCGAGCGCGGGACTGCCGGTTCGCAGGACCTCTTTCATCACCGCCTCGAAGGACGCCACGTCGAGCGCGTCGCCCAGCACTTCCTCGATGGTCCGGCCCACCCACCGGTCCTGGGGAATCCCGCTCTCGGATTCGAGCGCCTCATTGACCCAGAGGTAGCGCAGCCCCGTGTCCCAGATGACCGTGGCGACCGGTGAGTACGTGACGACAGCGGCGGACACCGCCGCGTTCCAAGCCGCCTGGGCGTTCGTCCGCGCGTTCGCCGCGACGACCAGCCAGCCGCTCGGACCGTCCTCGCCGTGCCCGGTCAGCGGCGAGACCCGGACCTCCAGGGACAGGGTGCGGCCCTCCCGGTGGCGGAACTTCAGCCGCCCCGACCAGTCGCCGCCCGTACGGGTGCGCTCCGCCACGTCCGCCGCGACGGCCTTGCCGTCCTCGGACGCGTCCAGCAGGAGGGCCCCCGGCGTGCCGGCGACTTCTCCGGCCGGGTAGCCCAGCAGTCGCTGGGCGTGCCCGGTCCATCCCGTCACGGCTCCGGCCGCGTCGAGCACGGCCACCGCGGCATCGGCCATCGCGGCGGTCGGACCAGTGGTCGAACCTTGTGCGAACGTCATCCCGTGCCTTCCGGAGCGGGTGCCGTCCCCAGCTCCTCGTTCCCGGGGTTCGCGTCGCCCCCGCGACGCTCCGGGCCGCTTGAAACGGGTGGGCCCGCTCTCACGCGCACGAATCCACCCATACTCAACATCCGAGCCTAAGGCAGGTCGTACCGGCTGGCGAATGCTCTGGTCGGCGGCCGGGGGGAGCGACGCGACGCGGCCCGTCCTCCCGCTGGGGAGAGGACGGGCCGCACGGTGTGCGGGGGTGTGGGGGCGTCGGACGCCTCAGCAGATGCTGCGCAGCAGGTTGGCGTATTCCGCGAACGCGGCCTTGGTCTGTGCTCCGGCGACCCCGTCGACCTTCAGGTTCTCCTTGAGGTTCATGTTCAAGAAGCGCTGAAGCGCCATGACCGTGTTCGCTCCGACGATCCCGTCGGGCTTGCCGGCTTTCAGGCCCAGGTCGTTGAAGAACCTCTGCGCCGCCTTCCAGCTGTCGCTGCCCAGCCGCCCGTCGATCGTGCCCGGGGTGTAGCCCAGTACGCGGAGCTGGCACTGCCAGTCCGTCGCCTGGGCGGTGCTCAGTCCGAGGTTGACGACCGCGAGCGGCGCGGCCTCGGTGCTCACCGTCCGCTGCTGGGCCGGCGCGGGGGCGGCCATGGCCGTGCCCGTGGTGGCCAGGCCGCCGACGGCGATCCCGACCGCGGCGGTGGCACCGACGAGTGCCTTCGTGAGAGCTCGCATGCTGTTCCCCTCCGTTGATGTGCGATGCGCGGAGCGGGCCGATCGCGCGTGGGCCGGCTCCGCCAATGGAGCGTGCGGAACCGGCGCGAACTCGCGCCACAGCTCGCGCGAAAGTGACGTCATCCCGGGATGTCCCACGCGCTGACCTGCGGGAACGCCAGGCGCGAAGTCGACGTGGCGGGACGATCGTGAGCGGGGGCGGTGGCCGATTCCGTACGAGGGTGGGTTCCCGCTCGATGAGCGCCGGGAGGGCTGATGCAGAATGAGGCCGGGACGCCGGGGTCGGCTCCACTGTCCCGGACGCGAGTGGGGGAGATATGCCGCGTTGGAAGGCGCTGCCCGCCGGACTGCACCCACAGGTCCGCCAGTTGATCGTGCGATTGCGCGGACTGAAGGACCGGGGGGAGCTGAACACACGCCAGCTGGCCGTGAAGACCGGGTACAGCGCGAGGTCGTGGCAGCGGTATCTGAACGGTGGATCACTGCCGCCCCGGGACGCCGTCGAGGCGATGGCCCGCGTCGGCGGTGAGGATCCGACCCGGCTGCTGGCACTGCACGAGATCGCCGCCGAGCGCTGGGCGGAGGGACTCGTGGTCACCGCGGACGCCCCGGGAAGCGGTCCGGAAGACACCCCGGCGGCGCCGTCGCACCCGCCGACGGAGCGGCAGCCTTACGGGCGTCAGCTGCGCGCCGGGATCGCGGCGGGCGCCGTGGCCCTGGTGCTGTCCGTCTCCGCCGCGCTGCTGCTCGCGGTGCGGCTCGCCGACGCGCGCGCGGAGCTGGCGGACCGAGCCGGTGCGGTCGCGGCCCCGGCCACCGTGTCCGAGTCCTTGATCCCGGTCGTCTACTCCTGCCGGCCGGAGCAACGTGACGGCCGCTGGTACGCGGGGCACAGCAGCACCACGGACACCATCCTGGCGTACACGCACATGGGGCCCGAAGTGGCCGAGGCACAGTGCCTGCTGCGCCGGGCGGGCATCTCGCCGGGGGACATCGACGGCATCTTCGGCCCGCAGACGCAGCGCGCGGTGGAGCGGATCCAGACCCGGGACGGGCTGGTCGTGGACGGTGTCGTCGGCCCGCACACCTGGCAGTCCTTGCGCGGGGCGGCACCGAAGTGACCACGGAACACGCCCGGTTGACCGAGGAGCTGCGGCGGCTGCGGGCCCGTACGGGGCTGAGCCTGGCGGCGCTGTCGGAACGCACGACGTACAGCAAGTCCTCCTGGGAGCGTTACCTCAACGGCAAGAGCCTGCCTCCTCGTCAGGCCGTACAGGAGCTGTGCCGGGAAGCGGACGAACCGGGCGGGCGGCTGCTGGCCCTGTGGGAGATCGCCGAGTCGTCCTGGAGCGGACGGGCGGCGGCGCCCGCCCCTGCCCCTGCCCCTGCCCCTGCCCCTCCCGCCGCCGCTTCCGCCGCCGAGGAGCCGCGGCCTCCGGAGACCGGGCGCCCGCGCCGCCGCAGGGGCCGGCTCATGGTGGTGCTGGCGTCGGCGTACGCCCTGCTCGCCGGGGGTGTGGCACTGGCACTGGTCCTGCTGCCGGACGGGGATGCCCCGGGGGACGAATCGCTGCCGGCCTCCGCTCCGTACTCCCTCGCCGCCCAGTGCCGCGCGGAGGACTGCGAGGGCCGGGACCCGATGCGCCTGGTCTGCGGCATCGCCCCCGACACCCTCGCCACGTACCGCACCGCCACCGGCGCCCGGGTGGAGCTGCGCCACAGCGAGAAGTGCGGCGCGAGCTGGGCGCGGATGTGGGGGACGCGGATCGGCGACCGGCTGGAGATCACGGCCGGCGGCCCGGACCACGGTGTACGCGTCAAGGACAGTGCCGGCACGGAGACGTACGTCTACACCGAGATGACCGCGGCCCAGTCCGGCGGCACGGTCCGGGCCTGCTTCAGCCCCGCGTCGGCCGACGGTGAACGGGAGTGCGTCGAGGCCCGCGTGGGCGAGAGCACCGCCACGCCCGCGCCGCCCTCACGCCGGTAGCGTCAGACCCTCCGGCGCACGGTCCGGGCGGCCCCCGGATGCTGCCGCTGCCGGGGCCGTTCATAGCGGTCTCAGCGTGGTGGCCGCGTCCGCCGCACGCCAAGTCCTTCCGTGCCGCCTTCCGCGAGCATCCCGAGGCCGAGGGAGCGCCGTCCGCTCACGGCGCTGGAGGACCTCGGCAGCCATCCATGTTCCCGTACGAAAGTGCTGTCCATATCCTTGTACGGCCTTTCGGGACTCACTACCTTCTCTCTGTTGAACGCGGCATATGTGTTCACCGACTTGAAGATCTCTCATGTGCCGCGCCCGCTTCGGCTACCACATGAGGAAGGCACTTCACCGGATGAAGAAGCCCCTGAGCCGCCGCACCTTCAGCCAACTCGCCGTCACCCCGATTCTCGCTTCCACCGCCCTGCTCCCGCCCGGGACGGCGCAGGCCGCTTCCGCCCCGGCGGCCGGCCGGGCCGAGGCCGTCCGTGCGATGCGCCGGGCCGCCGCCTTCATGGACGGGACCGTCTCCTACAAGGGCGGTTACGTCTGGAACTGTCTGCCCGACCTGTCCGTCACCTGGGGCGAGATGGAGGCCAAGCGCACCATGTGCTGGGTCCAGCCGCCCGGTACACCGTCCGTCGGGCACAGCATGCTCGACGCGTACCACGCGACCGGCGACGAGCTCTTCCACCGGGCCGCCGTCCGTACCGGCCTGGCGCTCGTCGAGGCCCAACTCCCCGTCGGCGGCTGGAACTACATCCATGACTTCGCCGGCGAGGATTCCCTGCGCGACTGGTACGACAGGATCGGCTCCAACGGATGGCGCCTGGAGGAGTTCCAGCACTACTACGGCAAGGCCACCTTCGACGACGCGGGCACCTCGGTCGCCGCCCAGTTGATCCTGCGGCTCTACGTCGAGCGCCGCGATCCCCGGTTCAGGCGGTCCCTGGAGCGGGCGCTCGACTTCGTGCTCGCGTCCCAGTTCCGCGGCGGCGTCGCCGACGGAGGCTGGCCGCAGCGTTACCCCGCCTTCCCGGGGGCCGTCAGCCGTACCCCCTGGCCCGAACAGCGCCCCCCGTGGCTGCCCAAGGACGTCCAACACGGAATGGAGGACGGCGAGTACACGCAGCACGTCACCTTCAACGACGACGTCCTCGGCGAGAACATCAAGTTCCTGATCATGTGCGTATCGGCGCTGGGCCGCCGCGACCTCGTGGCCCCGGTGCACCGCGCCATGGAGTGCCTGCGCCGTATGCAGCAGCCGGGACCACAGGCCGGCTGGGCCCTCCAGCATCTGTCACGCGCCAGGAACGGCAGGCCCGCGGGAGCACCCGCCGGCGCCCGGTCGTACGAGCCGCGCGCCCTGACCACGCACACCACTCAGACCAATGTCACCCAGCTGTTCCACTACTTCCGGCTGACCGGCGACCGCGCCTGCCTCAGCCGGGTTCCCGAGGCTCTCGACTGGCTGGAGAGCTGCCGGCTGACGAGCCGTCAGATCGAGGAGAACCCGCTGCTGGCCGGCCGCACGCACCCCACCTTCGTCGAACTGGGCACCAATCGCCCGAAGTTCGTCCATCGCTTCGGCTCGAACATCCGCAACGGCGCGTATTACTACGACTACGACCACACGAGCACGCTGAGTCACTACTCGGCAGGGCGGTCGGTCGACATCGACGCCCTGCGGAGCACCTACGCCCAACTCGCCGCGCTCACACCCTCGGAGGTGGCCGACCTGCGTGCCCGTTCGCCGCTCACCCCTGCCGGTGGCCATGACCACGGCGACCGGATCCCGCTGCCCCGCTACTTCTCCCCGCGAGACCTTCAGCTCTCCGACCTCCTGCGGGACGCGCCTCTTCCGTTGCCCGAGGTCACGGACGCCGAGGCGGCCGCCCTGGTGGACGGCCTCGGGACGAGGAACCACTGGCTCACTCCCCTCGACGCCGTCACCAACCCTTATCTGGGACCGGGCTCGACGGAGCCGTACGACGGCCGGGCGTACATGAGCAAGAACGTCGGCGACCCGCGCGACACCTCGCCGTACAACCCCGAGGACCCGCCGCTCGAACCTCCGTATCAGCCCCGGGAACGCCCCCTCGGCATCAGCTCGTCCGCGTACGTGTCGAACATGGGCAAGCTCATCGGATACGTGACCCGCCAGAAGTGACCCGGCAGAAATGACCCGGCCGATGTGTCCGAGGGCTTCCTGGTCATGGGTCATGCCCAGGAAGCCCTCGGACGCCACGCCGGAGGGTCAGTGGCGCCCGCCGGTTGGCACCGTGAACGATGCGGGGCCGGCCGGCAGATCCACCGTGTACTGGCGCAGATAGGTGTCCAGGAACGGTGCGCGGGCCCCGGCGGTGGCGCGGTCGTCGGCCGGGTTGTCCAGGGCCAGTTCGATCCGGGCGTTCTTGACCTTGATCGTCTCGCCGGAGGGCGTGTCACGCCATGAGCCGGTCTGGATGGAGCCGATCTCCACCGCCAGGACGTGCCCGGTCGTCAGGGTCCAGTCGGTGGCCTTGAGGTCGACCGTCAACTTGCCCGAGTCGAGCAGCGAGACCTGCTCGTCGAACATGACAGCGGTGCCGTCCGGGGCGACGTCGTACAGCTTGACCATGACGTTGCCCTCGCCCTTGGCGGTCAGGGAGACCTGTGGGGTGCCCGTGACGCGCACGGCCTGCTTCACCGGCTTGGACCAGACGAAGAAGCTGGACGTGATCTCACCGGACTTCTGGAGCTTCGCCAGTCCCTCGGCCAGGCCCTTCGGCGCGGCCGGGTCGAGCGCGGGAGCGTTCTCCATGTCCCACTCGCCGGAAGGCTGTTGGCGTTGCCGCGGCGTCGCCTCGCCGGACGGGCCCAGACCCAGACCCAGGCCCAGGAGCGCGGAGACTCCGCCGTCGTCCACGTACGAGCCGTCGCCGAGCGGGAGGGTGACGGACCGTTCCACGACGGGCCACGTCTTCTGCGCGCGCCAGGTGCCGGTGGAGTCCTGGACCGAGTAGGCCGGGTAGTCGACCTTCGGTTTGATGCCCTTGAGGTACTGGTCGTAGAAGGAGAGCGTCTCGTCGTACCAGCCCTCGCGTCCCATGGCCAGACGCCCGTCGCTGGTGCGGTCGCCGCCCCGTACGTGGTCCCACTGTCCGAGCCACCCGCGCTCGGGGCCCTTGTGGTTGGCGAGGTACTCCTGCATCTCCTCGGGCTTGGTGTTGTTCTCGACGAAGCCCTGTGTGACGAACAGCGGGGTGTCGGTGCGCTTGGCCATCCTGGCCAGGTCACGGGAGGTCCAGTGCTTGTCACGCTGGTCGGCTATTCGGTAGCCGGCCGAGTTCTCCGTGAGGCACTCCGGGTGGGTCTCCTCCCAGCGGGCGTTGGCCAGGTAGCGCGCGTCGTCGTCCGCCATCTGGCCAAGGGTGGCGATGGAGTTGTAGGCGTTGGCGGTGCCGGTGACGTTGGGGCGGGGCACGCCGTTGGAGTAGATGTACTGGTACATGTCCCACACGGGCTCCTGGGCGACGACGGCCTTGAGCGCGCGCTGGTCCAGGTTGTTGCCGATGAGCCCGGTGACGGCGTCGTACGACTTGCCGTACATACCGACCGCCCCGGTGGACCACGGCTGCTTCGCCGCCCAGTCGACGGCGGCCTCGACGTCGGCCTGCTCACCCGGCCCGCCCCAGTCGAGACAGCCGGTGGAGCCACCGAAGCCGCGCAGGTCCACCATGACGAAGGCGTACCCCTCGTCGAACAGGTCCGTGCCCTCGATGAAGTCCTGGAAGCGGGCCGAGGGGCCGGTGTGCGTCCAGTCCTCGACACCGGTCTGCCCCGAGTGCCCGAAGTACGGACCGACCGACAGGATGACGGGCACCCGCTTCTTCTTCTTGGCGAGTGCCTCGGGAAGCAGGACGTCGGCGTGCAGTTCGGTGCCGGAGTCGTCCGCGGACGGGAAGTAGCTCTGCGTCCAGACGGAGCCCTCCGGGACGCGGTCGTTCTCCGCGTGCGTGACGGGCTCGGCCGCACCAGCGACTTCCCCCGCCCGGTCCTGCGCCGCGGCGACGGGGCCTGTGAGGGTGCCGGTCAGCATGAGGGTGGCGACGAGTGATGAGGCGGCCCAGGTGGCCGCGCGACGTCTTTTCACATGCGTCTCCCAGAATCGTGGGTCCGGAATCGTGGGTACGGAGTGGTGCGGACGTACGTACCGGTCGAGCAGCGGCCTTGACGGTAACGGCCCTGCGTACGCCGGGGAGTTGTGTCACGGGCACGGTCGGAGCTGACGGCGAGGCAGCCTACGATCATCGGTAAATCACGTCAATGCGGCATCCCGTGGGGGGACTTGCCGGACCGGGGTCCGGGCCGTCGCCACACAGCACGGCGCGGAAGCCGCAGCCGCAGCGGTGGCCGTAGCCGTAGCAGCATCCAGCGCACCGTCAGGGCGGCCAGGTTGAAAGCCCATCGAGCACTCTATTGTTCTCGTATGGTGCTGAAACTCGATGTGCCGATGGCCCTGGTCCACGGCGACGTGGATGAAGGCTACGGTGCCGTCGCGGACGCGTTCCGGCGGAACTTCGCCGACGGCCGGGAGATCGGTGCCGCGTGTGCCGTCTACCGGGACGGGGTCAAGGTCGTTGACCTCTGGGGTGGTTACCGCAACGGCCTGACCCGGGAGCCCTGGCGGGAGAACACGCTGGTGCCGGTGTACTCCACCACCAAGGGGGTCGCGTCACTGGCGGTCGCGGTCGCCCACGCCCGCGGACTGCTGAGTTACGACGAACGGGTGGCCGCCTACTGGCCCGAGTTCGCCGAGGCCGGCAAGAGTGATGTCACCGTGCGCCAGTTGCTGTCGCACCAAGCAGGACTGCCGGTCATCGACCGGCAGTTGAAGCTGGCGGACCTGGCGGATCCGCGCGTGCTGTCCGCGGCGCTGGCCGAGCAGCGCCCGGCGTGGACACCGGGGACGCGGCACGGCTACCACGGGCAGACACTGGGCTACTACGAGAGTGAACTGATCCGCCGGGTGGACCCCCAAGGGCGCGGCCTGGGCCGCTACTTCGCTGAGGAGATCGCCGCCCCGCTCGAAGCGGAGTTCCACATCGGCCTGCCATCAACGGTGGATCCGGAGCTCATCGCGCACATCCACGGCTTCGCCGGTTTCGAAATGCTCCTGCATGTCGGCGAGATGCCGCTGCCGTTCGTTCTGGCCTTCAGCAACCCGCGCAGCCTCTCCGCGCGGGCGTTCAGCAATCCCCGGGAGCTGAGCAAGGTCGAGGCATTCAACCGCCCGGACGTGCACGCCCTGGAAATACCCGCCGCCAACGGCATCGGCGAGGTGCGTTCGATCGCCAAGCTGTACGGCGATGCCGCGACCGGAGGCAAGGCACTCGGCCTGGACCCGGCCACTGTGGAGGCCCTCACCCGCGCCGCCCGGTCTCCTTCCGAAGGGCTGCGGGACCAGGTGCTGCGTGTCGACACGCTCTACTCCCTCGGTTACATGAAGCCCTTCCCCCGGTTCCGTTTCGGCTCCTCCGCGGGCACGGCGTTCGGCACGATGGGACTGGGTGGGTCGTTCGCCTTCGCCGACCCGGACACCGGTGTCGGATTCGCCTACGCCATGAACCGGTGCGGCTTCCACCTGTGGAACGACCCGCGCGAAGTGGCGCTCCGTGACGCGCTGTTCGCCACCGTCCTGGGTGAGGCGCCGCAGCGTCCGGACGTACGCTGACCGAACGCGAAGATTCAGGGCGTGACCTCGGCTTCGAGGTGAAGGCTCCGGCCGCTCTCGACTTGCCAGGTCGACCCGGAATCGTGGCTGATCATGGCCTGGCCCCCGGCGTACGGGGCGGTATCGGTGTAGGCGATGCCGTAGGCGCCGGACGTCGACTTCGTGCTGACGGTCACCGCGAACTGATCGCCCGCCCTGACCGGCAGCCGGCGGTCGAGCCGGAGGCCGACCCAGCGGGCGGCCCACGACACCTGGTTCGCGGGGATCTCGACGGACTGGACCGTCGCGCCGATCACGCCGTCGTGGACGCGCTTCAGTTCCAGGGTCAGGGGACGGTCCGGGTGGCCGCTCCGGAAGCTCGTGAAGCGCACCCCGGTCAGCTTGCCGCGCTTCGGAACGGTGAAGGTCTGCGCCCGCGCGAGCCCACCGCTCACATCCCAGTGGGTACGGTAACCGGCGTGACCGGTGGAGATCGCTGCCGGCGGCGGAAGCTCCGTCGGGCGCCCTGTCGGGATGGTGACCCGGTAGGAGTTTCCGCACTCGATCGGCTGGATCGCGCCCGCGTCGTCGAACCTCAGCGGCTGCCAATAGTGCTTGGCGAGGGCCTCGTTGGCCTTGCCGGCCTTCTCCTGGACGACGACGCCCGGGGCGCGATAGCCGCACGGCTCGGACGGCGAAGCAACCGCACCGACTTCGTCGAACGCTTCTGGTGGGGTATGCCAGCGAAGAACGCCGGTCGTCGGCAAGCGGGAGCCCCTGCCGAGGAGTGTGTCCTCGGCAGGGGCTCCAGGAGATACTGAAGCTACAGCGCGAGGATGGGCGCAGGCTGTCGAACGCTTCTCAGGGGCCCGGAGGAAGGTGCGCGAACTGGCGGCGGAGCGCCAGGAGATCGCAGATCTCTCTGCACGGGTATCGGGGCCGGACGCCCTCCCGGACGAGCTGCTGACCCGGGAGTCCAACGCACACGACGCGACCAAACCCGGTGCCGCATCCCCACAGCGACTCCGTTCTCCTGGACCATCAAGATCCATGTCTCTCCGGTGGTCCAAGATCCGGGGGCAGGCCCCCGGGGCACCTCACGCTGCTTCATCACATGCTTCTTGGCGCGGGTGTTGGTGCTCTCGGGCGAGAGGCCGAGCCCGTGACTGCCGAGCACCTGTCGCACCACGTGCCCGTTACCCTCGTGCTCCGTCCAGGCCTCGGCGAAGTGGTCGTGTATCAGGGTCAGCGCCTGAACCACCCACTCGCGAAGATCCCCGTACCTCCGTCGAACTTGGGGAAGGTGAGCGAATCGGCGAAGACAATCTCTGGAAAGGCCACTTGAATCCGGCTGAAGAATTCGGACTGCGCCACGTTCTCGCGGGTGAACGGCCCTCGCCGGAACCCGGAAACAGCGGTGGTCTCCGCGAGAGAGAAGACGTCGGACTCCGCGCCCGTTCCCGACGCCGGACGCCAGCCGCGACGCGCCGCTGAGGAAAGGACCAGGCAAGAGATGAGCCGCACCGGTTCGCCGTCGATGAATCATCTTTGTACACCGGTGAACTGACGAGGGATCAACTCGCGGACTACCGGTTGGCAGCCGTGGCACGTGTCGCCGAGGCCGATCGCGGAACGGTACCCAATGATTCATGTTCGCAGGCTTTCCAGTGGACCCTCGGGGTTCTCTGTCGCCATTCGCAGGACCTTGGTGAAGGATCGCGCCCACCTTTCGATGGTCGTAGGGGTGAACAGGTCTGTGGAGTATTCGAAAGTGATGGTCATGGTTTCTTCCCCTGGAGACACGACGACGTAGAGCTCGTTGCGTGCTACACCGGATATGGGTAGGCCTCGCATCGAGACCGACACCGACCGCAGGTCGAGGGTGGGTGGCGGAGTGGTGACCACGGTGAACAGCACGGTGGGAAAAAGCTCGTCCCCGGTCTCGGGGGAGACCAGTTCGATCACGTCCGTCAGCGCCAGGTCCTGGTGGTCCAATGCGGTGAAGAGGGTCTTGCCCAGCCACGTCACGAGGTCGGCGAAGGTTCGCGCCTCGCTGGTCCGGGCGCGCAGCAGAACCGCGTCGCCCAGCAGCCCGACCACATCCGAGCGCTCGCGTCCCGTACGGTTCGCGCTCGACGCGGCCAGCACCACGTCACCGGGCGTACCACACAGTCCGGCCAGCCATGTGGCGAACGCGGAGGCCAACACGGCGTATGGGGTCGTGCCCAGACGGGCCGCCGTGTCCGCGACCCCGCGGGTCATGTCGGCGTCGATGGTCCAGGTGTGCAGCGCGCCCCGGCCGGACAGTGTTCTGGGCCGCGGCTGGTCGTAGGGCAGGGCCGGGCGCAGGGCTACGCCGTCGAGTTCGGTGCGCCAGAACCGTTCGAGTTCCGCCCTGCGTCCGTCCCCCAGTCCGTGCTCGGCCCGCGCGAAATCGGTGAACTGAGCGGCAACGGGGGGAAGCTGGGCAGAAGCACCAGCACTCCGTGCGTTGTACAGCTCCTGAAGTTCGCGCCAGACGATACCCATGGACCAGCCGTCGACGATCGCGTGGTGGAACACGGTCACGAGCACCCAGCGATCCGGGCCGAGGCGGGCGAGGCGGAAGCGGAACAGGGGTGCGCGATCCATGGCGAGCGCGCCGGACACCTGCTCCTGGCACCACCGCTCGACGGATGCGGCGTCCTTGGCGTGTGCGGAGAGATCGGTGACCGGCAGATCCACGGGGACGTCCGCCAGCACCTCGACCGCGTACTCGCGCACACCCTCGCCTTGACCTGAGCCCTCTACGGCTCTGCTGCGCAGCGCGTGATGCCGGCCCACCAGGTCCTCCAGGGCGCGGACCAGAGTTCCGGGGTCCAGTTCGCCGTGCAGGTCGATGCGGTGAGCGACGTTGTAGACACTCGGGTCGGAGCGGTCGTGGTGGCGCCGCCACAGCCGGCGCAGCGTGGACGGCATCGGCGCGGTGTCCACCACCCGGTCCGCGGGTACCGCTGGTTCGCGGCGGGTCGCGATGGCCCGGATGCTGGGATCGAGGAAGAAGTCGGCCATGGTCAGGTCGATGTCGAGGTGCTCCTGCATCCGGTTGAGCAGCCGGATCGCGCTGAGGGAGTGACCGCCCAGCTGGAAGAAGGAACGGGTCACCGGTATCCGCCGGGCGCCGAGTTCCTCGCACCACAGGTCGTGCAGGGCTTTCTCCAGTGGGGAGGCGGGCCCGGCCTCGGTCTCCCCGGACTCGGCGTCGGCCGTGGGTTCGGGCAGGGCGTCGCGGTCCAGCTTGCCGGAGGCGTTGACCGGGAGCCGTTCCAGGCACGTCCAGTGACGGGGCATCAGATGGCCGGGAAGTCCCCTCGAGAGCGCGGTGCGCAGCTCACGCATATCGGCGGCCGGGGTCGCGGGCACCACGTAGGCGATGAGTTCCAGGTCGCCGTGCCGGTCGCGGCGGGGCACGACGGCCGCGTCCCGGACGCCGGGGAGCGCGGTCAATGCCGCCTGGATCTCGCCGGGTTCCACCCGATGGCCCCGGATCTTGACCTGATCGTCGGTGCGGCCGTGGTACTGGAGGGTGCTGTCCGCGCGCCAGCGGCCGAGGTCACCCGTCCGGTACAGCACCGTTTCCGGGCCCTCGTCAAGGAAGGCTGCCGCGGTCTCCTCGGGCCGGGCGTGGTAGCCATGGGCGACTGGCACACCGCCTATGTGGATCTCGCCGACGGCGCCCACAGGCACGTCCCGCCCGGCGCCGTCCAGCAGCCGGATCCGCGCTCCAGATACCGGCCTGCCGATCGGCGGCCACTCGTCGGCGGCGGGGTCGACGCGGTGGGAGGTGACGATGATCGACGCCTCCGTGGGCCCGTACTGGTTGTACAGGGCGCACCGGGGGTGGGCGGCGAGGAAGCGGCGGAACGCGTCGGTGAGTTGCAGGGCCTCGCCGGCCGAGAACAGCTCGCGCAGGGACGGCAGTTCGGGGCCTGTCTCGATCAGGTACTTCAGCGGGGTGCAGGGCATGAACAGCCGCTCCACCTCGTGCCGGCGCACGGCCTCGGCCAGGGCTGCGGGGTCGTGCCGCGCTTCGTCGTCGATCAGGACGAGCGCGGCTCCGGCGGCCAGCGTGGTGAAGATCTCCTGCACACTGACGTCGAACGCGGACGAGGTCCACTGGAGGGTACGCAGCGCGGGATGCCGCTCCAGGTGTCCGCGGACGAGGTTCGCCGGGCCGCGGTGGGGTACGACAACGCCCTTGGGGTGGCCGGTCGAGCCAGAGGTGTAGATGCAGTACGCCGGGTCCTCGGGTCGGGCCGCGTCGTCCTCCAGTGGTTCGGCCGGGAGTGTGTCGTCGACCTCGTCGGCCAGTTGCACGGGCACTCGTGGCGCGAGCTCCGGGTGCCGCGCGAGGGCGGCGTCGTTGGTCAGCAGAAGGACGGGTGCGCCGTCGTCGAGCAGTGCGGCGATCCGGGGGGTGGGCAGTGACGGGTCGACGGGCAGATAGGCGGCCCCGCTCTTGAGCACGGCCAGCAAGGCGATGATCAGCTGCGGGCCGCGGGGCAGCAGCACTGCCACGCGCTCCGCGGTCACCGCGCCCCGGGCGCGCAGTCGGCGGGCCATCCGGTTGGCGCTGTTCTCCAGTTCCCCGTATGTGCTGCGCTGTTCACCGCTGATCAGCGCGACAGCGTCCGGGGTCCGTCGTACCTGCCGCTCAAACAGACCGTGCAAGGTGTGCGCGGCGGCGGGCGGCGGCTCGTCCAAGTGCCCCAGCAGGGCCAGGGCGGCACGGTCGGTGTCTGTGATCGCGGTCAGCTCGGCGAGCGGCGCGCCGGGAGCATCCAGGGCGCGGCGCAGCACCTGCTCCACGTAATCCACGAGACGGCGTACGGTGCCCTCGTCGAAGAGGGCCGTGTCGTATTCGACCATGAATCGCACGCCGTCCCGGTGGTGGGTCAGGTAGATGCTGAGGTCGAACGGGGCGCGTTCGCTCGGCGTGTCGAGCAGGGTGGCCGTCAGCCGCGGCGGGTCGAAGTCCACCTCACCCTCGTTCTCGTATTCCACCATCACCTGGAACAGCGGGTTGCGGCCCGGGTCCCGGCGCGGGTTCAGCGCACCCACAAGCTCGTCGAAGGGGACGTCACGGTGTTCGTACGCCGCCATGCTGCCGTCGCGTACGCGGGCGAGTAGCGTTGGGAAGTCCGGGTCGCCGGTGAGGTCGAGGCGCAACGGCACGGTGTCGAGGAAGAGGCCGACGTATTGCCCGGCGCCGGCGGGGCGAGCCGCGACGGCGGTGCCGAGCAGCACGTCCCGCTGTCCCGCGAACCGGCCGAGCGTCGCGCCGATGGCGCTGGTCAGGGTCATGAAGAGGGTGGCGCGGTGCGCGGCGGCGAACGTGCGCAGTCTGCCGACGAGGTCGGCGTCCAGAGCGTGGGCGAGGCTCGCTCCGGCTCCGGACCGGACAGGCGGTCGGGGCCGGTCGGTGGGCAGGTCGAGGTCGGGGGCGTCGGCCAGTTCGGCGCGCCAGAAGTCGAGGGAAGCGGCGACTGCGGCGGGGTCCGGCGGGGCGGCCGGGGGCAGGTCGGGCAGGGGCGGCAGCCCAGGGGCGCTGTGTGACCGGGCCTGGTAGCAGGCGGCGAGGTCCTGGACCAGCACCACCGTGGAGGAGGAGTCGAAGACGATGTGATGGGCCATCAGGAAGAGCAGGTGCCGCTCCTGCGACAGGCGCAGCAGTCGGGCGCCGACCAGCGGCCCGGCGCCCAGGTCGAGGATCCGGTGCCCCTCGGTGGCCAGGGCGACGCGCAGCGCCTCCTGCTCTGTCGCCCCGGTGTGGTCGTCGACCGGACAGTCGAGCCGTATTCGGTCGCGTATCTGCTGGTAGGGCACTCCGTCGTGGTCGCCGAACACCGTGCGCAGCGCCGGTTGCCGGTCAGCGACCTCTTGCAGTGCCCGCCGCAGCGCGGCGACGTCCAGCGGGCCGTCGAGGCGGATCGCCTTGGGCTCGTGGTACATACGGGTCCCGGGATGCAGCCGCTCCAGGAACCAGATGCGGCGCTGCGCGGGCGTGAGCGGCATGGACCGTGGCACGAGCGCGACCGGCTCCGCCACCTCGGGCTGCTCGCGGCGGCGTAGCCGGTCAAGCAGGGGCAGTGCCGCGAGGACCTTGTCCTTCGGCACGCCGAAGTCCACGAAACAGGCGATCTCATCCGCCCCGGCGTCCATCAGACGGCGCACCGTCCCGGCAGCCGTGTGCTCGTCGCCGATCAGGGCACGCGAGGCGCAGTAGCGCTCGTAGGCGCGCCCGAGCAGGAACTCCACGTCCTCCTCGGGGGTGTTGTCCAGGTCGACATCAACGCCGAGGCTGTTCGTCACCTGGTCGAAGAGCGAAAGCGAGGAACGCAGGTAGGAGACGAACGGCCGGTACGCCTCGGAGCGCGCACGCTCCGCGTCCTCGCCGAGGTAGCTGTGCACCAACACCACCACGCGGCCCGCCGCCGGGTCGAGGCCGTGCTCGGCGCGGGTGCGCCGGTACAGTGCGATGTTCTCCGCCAGCCGCTCAACGGTCTGCGTCATCAGGTTGGTGACCACGCCCAGGCCCTCGGCGGCGGCCCGGCGGTAGCTGTCCGGATTGCCCACCACGGCCACGTACATGGGCAGTTGCTTCTGTACGGGTCGGGGGTGCAGCCGTATCTCCACGGGCTGCCCGTCGCCCGCTGTCGTCGTCACCGGTTGACCGGACCACAACTGCCGTACCGTCGCCAGGTGCTCGAACATCACCTCGCGGTGTCGGCCGAAGTGCTCCGGGGCGAGGGCGAAGTCGGTGGCATGCCAGCCACTCGCGACGCATAGCCCGGCCCTGCCGCGGGAGATGTTGTCGACGACCGACCACTCCTCGGCGACTCGGACCGGATGGTGCAGCGGCAGCACGACGGAACCCGCGTGCAGCCGGATCCGGCTGGTCCTGGCCGCGAGCGCGGCGGCGAGCACGGACGGGTTCGGGAACAGCGCGCCAAAGGAGTTGAAGTGGCGCTCCGGGAACCACAGGGCGTGGAACCCGTGCTGGTCGGCGAAGTCCGAAGCCTCCATGATCAGCGCGTACTTGTCGTCGTCCGTGTCCTGCGGATAGTCGCCGAAGAAGTAGAGGCTGAAGTCGCAGCCCGTAGAGAGGGCGGGTGCGGGTTCGGCGGTGGCGGACGCCGGTTCGGGACGCGGGGTCCAGGTAGTTGTTCGGACCGGGGCCGGGGGCACCGGTGCCGGGACGGCCGCGGCCGACATCGTCCCGTTGGCGGACGCGAGCACGTCGAGCTGACGGGAAATCAATCCGTTGACGTGGTCGACGACTTGCTCCGCCAGTTGCAGCTGCCGGCTGAACAGAGCCTGGAGTTCCGGGGATGCCTCCGGCGCCGGAGGCGCCGTCGGCACCGCGCGCGCCACGGACACCGCGGCGACCGCCGCTTCCGGTGTCTCTCGCGTGTTGCCCCGTAGCTCTGCCAGGCGTTCAGCCAGCCGGCGCGGGGTGTCGGCCGAGTCGAAGAGTTCCCGGACCGGGACGCGTACCCCGTATCGCTCCTCCATCTCGGTCGTCATGCCCATCAGCGAGAGCGAGTCGGCGCCCAGCTCGAAGAACGAGCTGTCGGGCGTGACTTCGGCCAGCTGCCTGCCAACCTTGTCGGCCGTCAACTGCCGTACAGAATCCAGCAGTTCGCCTGCCGCGACAGACGGTGCCTTCGGAGCGGTGGGCGGCTCGGGCGTCCGCATGGCCGGCATGGCCGGGAATGCCACCGGATGCCGTCGCAGGGGGTGCCCCGGCAGCGACACCCGGCCTCCGCCGCGAGTGAGCGCGCGCCAGTCGAGATCGGCTCCCCTGCGGTACAGCGAGCCGAGCGCGGTGAGCAGCCCATGCGCCTGCCCTGCCGCCCCGTCGCCCTCTCCCTGCCCGCTCAGCCAACGGCTCGCCGGCACGCAGTGGCGGCCAAGGCTGGTGAGAGTGGCCCCGGCCCCGATCTCCACGAACTCCTCGCACCCGTGGGCGGCGGCCACGTCCATGGCCAGGTCGAAGCGGACCCGCTGCCGTGCCTGACGGCAGAGGTAGTCGGCGTCGACCGTCCAGCCGACATGGCGGACCTCGCCGTCCGCCGACGTCACCAGCGGAGTGTGGAGCCGGCTGTACGTCACTTTCTCGGCATGGGCGCGAAATTCACGCAGCGCCGGTTCGATCGCCGTCGAGTGGAACGCCCGGTCGACGGCCAGCGTCCGCCATCGCAGCCCCGCCTGGTCGAGCAGGCGAGCCGCCTCCTGAAGGCTGTGCGGTGCACCGGAGAGCACCTGAGCACTCGGGCCGTTGACCGCGGCAAGTTCCGCACCGGCGGTGTGGGCGATGCGTTCAGCGGCGGCCCGGTCGGCTCGGACGGCGAGCATGCCGCCCGGCGGACAGGCCGTGTGCATCAGTTGCCCGCGCCAAGCGGTGAGACGCAGCCCGTCCTCCAGGGTCAGGGCGCCGGCGGCGTACAGCGCCGCGTACTCGCCCACGCTGTGGCCCAGCAGCAGAGCGGGGCTGATGCCTGCGGCGCGCCACACGTCGGCGAGCGCCGCCTGGTGGGCGAACAGAGCGGCTTGGGCCGTCTCGGTTGGCCAGACCTCGCTCTCGGTCACGGCTCCGTCCAGCATGCGCGGCAGCAGCGTGCCGCCGAACTCGTCGGCGTAGATCTCCGCGCACCGCTCAAGCGTCCGCCGGGCGGCGGGAGACACGGCGTACAGGCCGCTTGCCATGCCACGCCGTGCGCTGCCCTGTCCGGGGAAGGCGAAGGCAACCGCTCCGAGCGGAGCAGGCGACGCGGGCTGTCGCTCCTTGAGAGCGAGGGCAAGTTCCTCGGCCGTCCGGCCCACAGCCACGGTGCGTGCCGCGTGGTGCGGCCTGCCGAGCGCCAGGGTGGCGGCCACGTCGGTGGCCGCAAGTTCCGGCCGCTGCCGCAGCCGGTCGCGAAGCCGTACGGTGAACTCGTCCAGGGCCTCGACGTCCCGGGCCGACACCGGCACGAGGACGGGCAGTTCGGGTGGGGCCGCCGGAGTCACGGGCGGAGCCTCTTGCAGTACCACATGGGCGTTGGTGCCGCCGACGCCGAGGGCGCTGACACCGGCCCGGCGCGGTACACCGTCCGGCACCGACCATGGGCGCAGCTCGGTGGCAAGCGTCAACGGTCCGCCGTCCAGCTGGACTTCCGGGTTGGGACGGTTCAGGTGCGGGGTCGGCACCAGGGTGCGGTGGCGCAGCATGAGGACTGTCTTGATCAGCCCGGCCATTCCGGCGCAGCTGTCGAGATGCCCGATGTTCGACTTCACCGAACCGACCGCGCAGAAGCCGGTGCGCCCGGTGCCCTCGCCGAGCGCCCGGCCGAGCGCCTCCAGTTCCACCGGATCTCCGATCCGCGTCCCGGTCCCGTGCGCCTCGACGTACGAGATCGACTCTCCGGGGACGGATGCTCTGCGCAGCGCCTGCCGCACGACGTCGACCTGACCCGCGACGCCCGGTGCGCTGAAGCCAACTTTCCCCGCGCCGTCGTTGTTGACCGCGGAGCCCAGGATCACCGCGTGAACGGTGTCCCCGTCGGCCAGCGCCCGGTCGAGCCGCTTAAGCAGGACGGCGGCCACACCGTTGCCGCCGACCGTGCCGTCTGCCTCCGAGTCGAAGGGTCGGCAGCGCCCGGTGGGCGACAGGATCGACCCGGGGTGGCTGCGGTAACCGGTCTCCTGGGGCAGGTGCACGGCCGCGGCGCCCGCGAGCGCCAGGTCCGCCTCACCGGTCAGCAGCGCCTGCACCGCCAAGTGCACGGCGACCAACGAGGTCGAGCAGGCCGTCTGCACGCCGATGGCGGGGCCGGTGAGCCCGAGCCGGTAAGCAACGCGGGTGGCGAGGAAGTCCGGCCGGCTGCCGACGGCTGACTGCATGCCGGTGACGGGATCCGTTCCGTCGTACGGCCCGGACGGCGCTCCGGTCGATGCCTGCTGCTGGTGGTCGTACAGGTTCATGCCCGAACCCGCGAACACCCCAATCCTGGTGCCCGGTTCGGCCACCGCGTACCCGCCCTCCTCCAGCGCCCGGTGGCAGCTCTCCAGGAACAGCCGGTGCGCGGGGTGCGTGAGCTCGGTCTCCTTGGGGCTCATGCCGAAGAAGTCCGTGTCGAACTCCTCGACCCCGTCGAGGATTCCGGCGACGGGCACCAGGTCCGGGGCGCACCGCTGCTCCGGGGTGAGACCCGTCGCCGCGAGTTCCTCTTCACCGAAGACCTGGACGCTGTCCACGCCGTCGCGCAGATTGGCCCAGAACCGCTCCGGCGAGTCCGCCCCCGGGAAGCGCAGCGAGAGTCCGATGACCGCGACGCGCCGGTCATCGGTGTCGGCCGAAGCGGTGTCCGCCGGGGAGGTGCCTGCCGGGGAGGTGCCTGCCGGGGAGGTGCCTGCCGGAGTGGTGTCCGCCGGGGAGGTGTCGCCATACGAACGTTCGTCCTTGCCGCCGGGGCGTTCCGCCCCCGTTCCGCCCTCGTCGAACGCGCCGAGGGCGGACAGGTGCGCGGCGAGCGTGGTGGCCGTCGGGTGCTCGAAGAACGCGGTCTGGGCGATCGGTGTCCCGAGCCGCTCCTCCAGCCGGGTCCGCAGGCGTACGAGAAGGACAGAGGTCAGGCCGAGCTCATAGAACGGCCTGTTCTCGTCCACCGGGCGCCCCAGGACGACATCGAGTTCCTCGCGCACCACCTTCGTCGCAGCGCCGGAATCCAGCCGCGTACGCGGGGCGGCGCCAGTGTCGAAGCCGCCGCTCAGCAGGTGGTCCCGGAGCTTGGTGCGGCGCACCTTCCCCGCGGGCGTCCTTGGGAACTCGTCGCGAAGAACGGGCAGGGCATGGGCGGTGATGAGCCCGAGCCTCGTGAACAGCGCCGCTTTCACCTCGCCCGCGATCCGCACGTCGTCCTCGGCACCTCGGCTGACGAAGAACACGGCCAGTGCCTCCGTGCCGCTGTTCTGGTCCGGTATGCCGCAGGCGGCCACTTCCCCCTGCCGGACACCGTCGACGGCGGCGGCAACCTCCTCCACTTCGTGGCAGTAGAAATTGAGCCCGTTGAGGATGATTACGTCCTTGCGCCGACCGGTGATCACGACCTGTCCGTGGTCGAGAAAAGCCAGGTCACCGGTGTCCAGCCAGTCCCGCCCGGCGGGGAAGACGGCTGCGTCGGCCTCCGGGTTGTTCACGTAGCCGGGTATGAGGCGGGCTGGCGAATGGACTTGCAGCCGTCCGATCCTGCCCTCGGGCACGACCTCGCCGAGGTCGTCCAGGACACGCAGGGTGACCCCGTGCGCCGGTGCTCCAGAGGCGACGAAGGTGACGCACTCGTCCTCCGGCGTTCCCTCGTCGGCGGGTACGATGTCGCCGCCGAGGCTGCTCTTGAGCAGGCGGTGCACAGTGTCCGGCCGGTCGAGCCGACCGTAGGTGACGCCCGTGATGGTCTCGGCCATCCCCCACGCGGGAACGATGTGCTCCTCGCGGACCCCGTGCCGAGCCGTGGCGTCGAGGAAGCGCCGCAGCACCGGCAGCGAGATCTGCTCGCCGGCGCACACCATGGTCTTCAGACCATCGAGGTCCCAGCGCCCGTCCGGCCGTTCGGCCAGCGCGTCCGCGACGAGTTGGTAGGCGAACGTCGGCGCCCAGCTATGACGTGCCCGGTGCTCGTCGAGGAGGTCGAGCCAGCGCAGAGGCTCGGCCAGGACCCAGTCGGTCGGCGCGTGCACGTTGGTGCAGCCCGTGAAGACCGCGAGCAGGTGGTACAGCAGGAACGCGCCGCTGTGGTCGACCGGCAGCCAGTTCACCATGGTGTCGTCCGGCCGCACGTCCAGGATCCGCCGACTGCTCGCCGCGAAGTCCGCCAAACCCGCGTGTGTCAGGCGCGCGGCCTTGGGCACACCGGTGCTGCCCGAGGACAACATCAACAGCGCGGTGTCGGACTCGGCCGGCTCCACGTGGTCGTCCACGGGCAGCGCGCCCAGGCAGTCCCGGGCGACGGCGACGCGCAGCTCGCGGGCGGCCCGAGCGAGCGCCGCCGCGCCGGCCGCGTCGCTGAGCACCAGAGGCTGGTCGAGCAACCGGGCCGCGTGCAGGAGGCGGTCAAGGGCTGGAGAGCCCGGGGCGGGGTGCTCCGCTATGGCCGCAGGTCGTGCTCCGCCGAGCACACAGGCCCAGAAGGTGGGGAAGAAATCGGCCAGCGGCAGCCCGCACAGGACCACCGTGTCTCCGGGACGCAGCCCCTGTTCGCGCAGCCCGGTCAGCAACCGCCGTGCCGTGTCAAGCAGTTCGCGGTACGACTGCGAGGTCGTCGTACCATCCGGGGCGACGGTGACGAGGGACCCGCCCGAAGGGGACTGAGCGGCTCGTAACAGGGCCCGCACGGCGTCACGCGAATCATCCTCGGTGCGGTCCGGCTCGGGGCCCCGGCTGAATGCTTGCCCCCGTACGCGTTCCATGCGTGTCCCTTCTCTCATCTTCATTCGTGGATGGTTGTGACCGGGCCTCGTCCGCCCGGCCGGCGGTGCACAACAGCAGAACCAGTGCCCCGCAGACGGCCGCACCGTGGAAGGCGCCCACGACGGCCAGCGCGGGCAGCGCCTCAAGAGCCGCCGCCGCCAGCACTGTCCCCACGGCGAACCCTGATTGCTCCGTTATCGCCGACAGTCCGAAAAGTCGGCTGCGCTGCCGATCGGGGACGGCTTGCAGGCGCGAGATGTAGACGATCTCGGTCCAGCCGTCCGCGAACCCCGCCGCCATGGCCACCACGACCAACGCCAACGCGGGCAGCCCCAGGAACGCTGTCACGAACGAGAGCGCCATCGCGCAGGTGCCGAGGGCGAACGCCCGCTCACCCCACGCTCCTTCGCCCTGTCTACGCCTCAGCACCAGGTGAGCGAGGACGGTACCCACCGCCCACGCGGCCCAGAACCGGGTCATGACCACCGCGGGCTCCGCCGGGTGGGTCGCGTGCGCGACGACGGGCAGCGCGACGTTGTGCGAGGAGGACGCCAGGGCGTCGACCCCTCTGAGGAGGAGCATGCCAAGCAGAAGAGGCGGCAACCCCGCCGCCACGCGCCACACAGGTGCGTCGCGGAACTCCCCGGGCGAGGACTCGGCCTCCCCGCGGGCATCAAGATCCGCCGGTACGTGCTTCTCCTCGTTCCTCTTCTCGTCGTCGGTGCGCGGTCGCAGTACCAGCAGTGCCGCGGCAGATACCAGGAAACTGGCGCCGTTGACCGCGAACGCGACGGCGAAGCCGCCGAACCCGATCACGGGGGCCGCCGAGGCGAACCCGAGCACCGTGCCCAGGGACCGCGCCATCACCAATAGTCCGTTGGCCCGGGTACGGGCTTCCTGACCGACCATGACGGGTATCGCACTGCGCAGGGAGACGGTGAAGAACGTGTTCCCCGCGCCCAGGACAACGACCACCCCCGCAAGCAGCCACAGAGGTGTACGCGAGGCGTAGAACGCCATGACGGCCATGGTGGCGCCCTGGGCGACATCGGCACAGATCATCACGGCCCGTCGGCCAACCTGGGCCGACAGTGCCGCGGCGGCGAGACCAGCCACGAATCCGGCGAAGAGCCGCAGAGCCATCACAGCACCGACACCGAACGCCGTACCCGTGACCTCGTAGGAGAACAGGCTCAGCGCGATCAGATTCAGGTAATTGCCGTAAGTGGATACGGCATACGCGGACGCAAGCGCATGAAAGCGACGTCCCACACCCCCCACTGCACCCTCATCACGGTAGTAAAGCAACACACCCGCCAGCCACACACCCGCCACACACCCGCCAGCGACACACCCGCCAGCCACAAACCCGCTTGACCATAACCAGTGTGGCTGGCAGACACAACCTTCTTCGAACAGACGGTTCATCTCCTTGACTCCACGAAGCGCGACTGCACAACCGTGCTCATGCCGTGATCGCGACCTCCAGGTCGTGGAGTTGGCGGATCAGGGGCGTCGGCAGCACAAGGACGAACCGCACGGCAAGACGGACCATCACACCGCCCGTCCGCTTCCCAGGAACTCTTGTCAGAGGTCAGGAACCCTTGAACGCCGGTTCCTGGAGGGCGCCCGGCCGACGACCGCTGGCAACCGGATCGACGACCTCGGGCTGGAAGGCGGGACCGCCGAGCCGAGAGAGCTGCTGGGCCTCCTCTCCGAACCGGCCGGACGCGACCCGGAGTACTGGGGCGAACACATCCCCCAGCGCTCCCTATGCGAACACACCCGCGCGCACCCGGGCCACGGCCCCTCCGCGCGCCGGCCCGCCCCCGGCCACAGCCCCACCCGCCGTACGCATCCCCCACTGACCGCCGACGGCATCGCCACCGGCTACCGGTCGCCCCATCCGGAGCAGGTAGGCCCCTCACAACAAGCGCGATGAGAGAGGGCAATTGTCATTCACGTGGCGCTGGTGGAGACGGGCGGGCGTCGTCCGACCCCGCTTCCCTGCCATAAGACCGAACCGTGCGCGGGCACACTCAGTCCGGCCACGGAGTGGCTGAACTGCGTTGCGTGCCGCCGATTGAAGATCAGGCTGTCCTGCAGAGTGGTCCCTTCAAGTCCTCGGCTGAGAACAGGTCGTCGGATCCGCTCGCCCGGATTGGCAGTACAGGCACGGTGACGGTCACTCGCGACAACCGTCAGGCCTCCACATCCGGCGGCAGCTCTAGCTGATGAGTGAGCCGCTGGGAGAAGAAGGGGCGATACGACCTTGAACCGGTGTGTGGCCTAGGGCGTGTTTGAGAAGTAGCGTCGTCCGCCCATCGGGCGGGGCCCACGGCGTCTGGTGCGTGCGATCGCAAGGCGGAGGATCAGCCCCGTAGATGGACCGGACGTACTTGGATGACTCCGACAACGCAGCGAGCGCGCGTGCCAGACGCCGTGGGCCAGACGGGACTTCTCAAACACGCCCTAGGAACCGGGGGTCGTGGTGGGCCCTTTGGTGTTCTCGGGTCAGCCCTACTCGGCGAGATGGTCGAGCCGGTCGGCGAGCTGCCGGGGGCGGCAGACAGGACCGCCGGGGGAACCTTGCTCGCCGAGCCGTGGCGGCCGACGTAGCCGACGAAGGTCTCCGGGGCCTTGAGGAAGTCGCCGGAGGATGCCGCCGTCGAATACCCACTGGAGCTGGTGGAGCCAGTGCGTGGCCCCGCGAGTCTCATCGAGCGGCGAGGTGAGGCAGGTAGAGGCAGTAGGCGGCGGGCGCGGCTTCGGGCGCCGACGGCGAACTGCCACCAGAGCTGGTCACCTGGCGAGTCGAAGAGGGAGGGCCATCGGGCCTCCTCTGGACTATCCGCGTTGCTGCGCAGATCATCGGCGGCACCGGGACCTTCACCTGCCCCAGCGCGGCGTCCGCCGCAGCGGCAACGACACCCACACCGCACATGGGCACATCGATAAAACCGCAGGTCAATTCCCCTTTGGGACTGGTCAAGGATCGCCACGCACTCCAGGTGATGCGACCTCGGGTAAGCCTTGGCTCGCTGCCGATCGCCACCGCCCTGACTGGTCCGCCTTCCCCGGAAGGCCGAAGCCCGCGCGGTGACAGGAGGGCTCCGACCGGGCAGGGACTGGGAGATGGTCACCCGTATACCGGGGCCTGATGGTGGGGTGAACACGTCCCGCAGTACTCTCACCGGCGCCCCCAGCACGTCGAACATCCTGCGGCGATCCCTGGCCCTCAGCCCACCGACCGGCTGCCCCCCGGGCCCACTCCACCCGCGCTCGTTGATGTCACGACTGTTGACGTACCCGGGCCGTAGCCGGTAACTGTTTACACGTTGCCTTCAAACCGGTTTAAGGATCGGTGCGCACCAGCTCGAAGCCGTCACCGAAACAGCACCCGGAAGACCTCGCCAACCGACGCCCACACCGGCACCCGCACCGCATGGCAACGTTGTCAGGACCTGGGCGCGTCTAAGGAGTCCGCATGACCGAAAACGGAGTCGCACCCCTGCCCGATCGACGTCGAGTCATCCTCGGGGGCCTCGGCCTCGCCGCCGGTGTCGCCGGACTGACGCTGTCAGTGCCGACTCTCGCCCGGGCCGCCGAGGCCAGTGGGAGTCAAGCCCTGACGGATGACATCCAGCTCATCGTTGAACGCCTGCGGCAGCGGTTTCTGGCGCAGGGTGACCAGGTGAGGATCGCCAACGGCATCTTCCTCGCCCGTACGTCCGAGGCCCTGGCCCATGCCGAGTCCCTGCGTGCCGACGGCTCGTGGCCCAATGTGGACTACGCCGACACCACCAGTTCCGCCAACGGCCGGGTCTGGTCGCCGTATCACGCGCTGTACCGCATGATCGCGATGGCCCACGCCTACCGCGATCCGGACGCCGCGGGCTACGGCAAGCCGGAGCTGATCGAGGCCCTGAACCGCGCACTGCTCCACTGGGACAGCGTCAAACCCACCAGTACGAACTGGTGGGAAGTCGAGATCGGCAAGTCCATGGCCATGGGCCGGGTGTCGATCTTCGTGGGCGACGAACTCAGCGCCGAGGCACGGGAGGTGACCTACGCGCACAACACCGGCCGGCTGGACCCGGCCGGGGCGAACGGCTCCTGGAGGACCGAGAACTACCTGTACGAGGCCGTCGCGAAGCGCGCGACCGCCGACATCGAGCAGGGTTACGCCACCATGTCGCAGACGATCGCCGTCGAGCGCAGCGGCAAGGTCGCCGAGGCCGTGCAGGTCGACTCGTCCTTCTGGGCGCACGGGGCGCAGCTCTACAGCGAGGGCTACGGCATGGCCCTGTTCACCATCGTCGCGGCCTGGGCCGATGTGGCGCGCGGCACCAGCTTCGCCTTCTCCCCGGACGACATCGACGCCGTCGCCTTCTACATCCTCGACGGGACCCGCTGGCTGATCCGCGGGGAGATCGGGATGATGTACCTCGGGTACCGTCCCCCCAACACCATCGACGGCATTACGAGTTACGCCGCCGACTTCCTGGAGCCGCTCGACCGGATGGTGCGCGCCGACGAGGGCAACTCGGCGGCGTACAAGGAACTGGCCGACAACATCCGCGGGAAGACCCGCGGGAACGGCATCACCGGGCACAAGTACTTCTGGCGCTCGGAGTTCTCCTCACACCTGCGCGACCGGTACGGAATCCTCACCAGGCTCAACTCCCCGCGCATGGTGGGCGTTGAGTACCGCTCCACCTTGCGGCCCGAAGTCGGCAACGAGATCGACTGGAACGCGCAGGGAGTCACCTCGATCCAGGTCACGAACCGGGAGTACGACGACCTCGTCCCCGCCTTCGACTGGTTCCATTACCCGGGTGTCACCGCGCCGTACGTCAAGGTGACGTCGCAGTCCGGAAAACGCAACGCCGGCAGCTTCACCGGCGGCGTCTCCGACGGGCGCTACGGCGCCGATGTCTACACCCTCGACCGGGCCTCGACCACCGGACGCAAGAGCTACTTCT
This sequence comes from Streptomyces sp. NBC_01716, assembly GCF_036248275.1. NCBI lineage: Bacteria > Bacillati > Actinomycetota > Actinomycetes > Kitasatosporales > Streptomycetaceae > Streptomyces > Streptomyces sp. NBC_01716. The sequence goes on from NZ_CP109181.1 coordinate 2,061,049, forward strand.
ACTTCGACGACGAGATGGTCGCGCTCGGCGCTGGCATCAGCTCCACCTCGGCGCACGCGATCCACACGACCGTCAACCAGGGCGCGGCCCGGTCCAATGCCTCCGTGGGCGGCAGGGCCGTGCGCCCGGGGACCGATTCCGCGGCCACCGGGGCCTCGTGGGCGTACAACGACGAGATCGGCTATGTCTTCCCCAACGGCGGGCCGCTGAAGGTCTCGAACAAGGAACAGACCGGGAGCTGGATCGACCGTGACCCGGTGAAGCGCAATGCCTTCACCCTCTTCTTCGACCACGGCATCACCCCGGACGACGCCGAGTACGCCTACGTTGTCCTGCCCGGCGCGACACCCGCGAAGGTCCGCTCCTACGCGGCCGGGCCCGCCGTCAGGATCCTGCGCAACGACGAGCAGGTCCAGGCGGTCCGCCACCCGCGGCTGCGGCTGACGATGGCGGTCTTCCATGCCGCGGGCTCCCTCGACCTGGGACCGGGTCGCGCGCTGCGTGTCGATCGGCCGGCCATCGTCATGCTCAGGGAGGACGGCCGCTCCGCCGTGGTGAGCGTCGCCAACCCCGACCAGCCCGGTCTGACGGTCTCCGTCGTCCTCGCGGCACCCGGCCGGACCCGCCGCGCCGGCTTCGCGCTGGGCACCGGCCCGGACCTCGGCAAGACGGTGACGCAGCCTCTCAGGTGACGCGCTCCCCGGACATGAACCGGCGTGCGGCCGACGGCGAAAAGCCGTCGGCCGCACGCCGGTTCAGTCGGAAGCGCCGGTCCGCGACGTCAGCGCGCGACGTCAGTCCGCGGTCCGCTCCAGAGCGGCCACGCCGATCGCGCTGTCCGCCATCCCGTAGAACACATACACGGTCCCCGCGATTCGTTCGACGGCCGTCGGGAAGACAACGTTGCCGAGCGTTCCTGTGGTCTCCTCACGGGTCTCCGGAGACAGCCACGGCTCCTGTGAACGCGCCAGCACCCGCGCCGGGTCTGCCGGGTCCAGCAGCATGCCCCCGGCCCGGTAGACGGCGCCATGGCTGAGCTCGAAGCCCTTCGCGACCGGGCCGGTCACCCCGTGGTGGATGAGCAGCCAGCCCTCCGGCACCCGCAGCGGCGGCGGGCCCGCGCCGATCTTCGCGACCTCGAACGGCATCTCCGGGCCGGCGACCGGAGCGGAGTGCCGAAGCGAGGTCAGAGCGGAGAGATCACAGCGGGCCGCCTCGGCGTCCACGTACGCGATCCAGATCGACGGGCGGCCGTCGTCGACCCCGGCCGGGATCGGGGCGCCCTCGCCGGCGCGCAGCCAGTCCAGATCCCACATCGGCCGGTGCAGCATCGCGAAGCTCGGGCGGCCGTCGGGGCCGGGAACGGTCTCGGGGAAGAAGACGAGGTCCTTGTTGGGGAAGAAGTTCAAGTCCGTTGCCAGGTGCGGCTGATACGTGAAGTGCAGCGGGCCCAGACGGCGCCAGTTGATCGTGTCCGTGGAGACGGCCAACGCGGGCCGCGGGCCGAGCGGACCGTAGGCGACGTAGGTCATGACATGCACGCCGAGGTCGGAGACGAAGGTGATACGGGGGTCTTCCACGCCGGCGTTCTGCGCGCCCCGCTCGAAGCCCTCGTCCGGGGACAGCACCACGCCTTGGCGCTCGACGCCGACCGGTACACCGTCTTCGATCACGACGCGGGCGCGGCCGATGCGCGAGACGTTGCCGGCCGCGACCATGCGGGGGTAGAGGTACAGCTCGCCGTCGGGTCCCCAAGCGGTGGCCGGATTGAGGACGCCCTCCGCCTCCAGGGGGTCGGTGGGGTCGGCGTCCATGAGCACGCCCACCCGGTTCAGGGCATACGGGAGCGCGGTTTCGGTGTTGCGCTGGGTCATACCTAGCCTTTGATCGCGGATCCGAGGTTGGCAGAGGTGAAGTGGCGCTGGAAGAGCAGGAAAAGGACGACGGCCGGCACCGCCAGTACGCAGGCACCGGCGAGCACGGCGCCCATGGGGTTGTCCTGGAAGGTGGAGTTGGCCTGGGAGAAGTTCGCCAGGCTGACCGCGAGGGGCTGCATCTCCTGGTCCTTGGTCACCAGGAACGGCCACAGGAACTCGTTCCACGGGCCGATGAAGGTCACCAGCATGGCGGTGAGGATCGCGGGGCGCACCAGCGGCACCGCCACCGAGCGCAGGATGCGCGTTTCGCTCGCTCCGTCCGTGCGCGCCGCGTCGAAGATCTCGCGTGGGATCTGGAGGAAGTACTGGCGGAAGATGAGCACGGCGACGGAGTTGACGGCGAACGGCAGGATCATCCCGGCGTAGCTGTCGGCGAGGCCGAAGTAGCGCACCACCATCACGTACAGCGGGATCATCAGCAGCTGGAACGGGATCGCCTGGACGAGCAGGACGAGCGCGAACACCAGGCCGCGGCCCCGGAAACGCAGGATCGCCAGGGCGTAGCCGGCCAGCAGGCCGAAGACCAGCGTGCAGGCCACCACCCCGACGGTCATGATCAGGGAGTTGGTCAGGGCGGTGAGCAGGCTGAACGAGTCGTCGATGCCGGTGAGGTTGTCCAGGGTGAGGTTGCCGGGCTTGGGCAGCAGGCCGCCGAGGCCGGTGTCGCGCTTCTTCTGCAACGCCCCGATGAGCATGTAGTAGAACGGCAGCAGCGCGGCGAGGGCGCCGAGGCCGAGTGCGGCGTAGCGCAGGACGCGCGAGATGCGGGCCATGTCAGTCCCTCTCCGTGACGCGCCGGGCCACGGTCGCGATGATGAGCACGCCGGTGACGAGGATCAGCCCGATGGCGGCCGCGGCATCCGGCTCGCCCTGCTCGATGCCCCGCTGGTAGACCAGCAGCGCGGGGGTGAGCGAGGCGCCGCTCGGGCCGCCGCCGGTGAGCAGGAACGGCTCGGTGAAGATCTGTCCCGCGGTGATGATCGACAGCAGGATGACGAGCGAGGTGACGGGGCGGACGGCCGGCAGGGTGACGGCCCGGAACGCCTGCCGGCGCCCGGCGCCGTCGGTCAGTGCCGCCTCGTGCAGTTCCTTCGGCACGTTCTGCAGCGCGGCGAGGTAGAGCAGGATGTAGAAACCGAGCTGCTTCCAGGTGACGTAGACGGCGATGAGCGGCATCACCAGCTGTTTGTTCGCCAGCCAGGACGGGTCCGGGGCCCAGGAGCCGAGCGCGTTGTTGACGGCGCCGGAGCCGTTGAACAGAAACAGCCAGACGGCGAGGGTGGCGACCGAGGCGGTCACGTACGGCACGTAGTACGCCACCCTGAAGAAGCCCCGCCAGTGGGTCGCGGCATTCAGCGCCGACGCCAGCGCGAGCGCCAGCACCACGGTCAGCGGGATGTTGATCGCCATGAACAGCCCAAGGTTGACGAACGCGCGCCGGGTGTTCTTTTCGCCGAGGACCTCGGTGAAGTTGTCGAAGCCGACGAACGGGTGCGGCACGGAGACGCCGGGCGCGGTGAAGAAGTAGTCGTGGAAGGCCATCCATACGCCGACCCCGAACGGGACGATGAACACGACCAGGACGTACGCGGTGTACGGCGCGGTCAGCAGGAGCCCGAGCGGGCTGCCGCCCAGCCGGCGCTCAAGCCGCGGGACGGCGGGCCGCCGGCCCGGGACACGGGGCTCGTGTGTGGCGGTCGGCGGTGTGTGCCGGGTCGATGGACGGCGGCGACGCGGGGCGCGGGGCGGATCACCCGCGGCCCGGGTGTCGTCGCGGCCGGCGCGGCGGACGCCGCTGGCGCGGAGTGATTTCATGGTGCGCCTCGTCAGCCGGTGGTCTGGTCGTCGATCTGCTGCGCGGCCTTGTCGAAGGTCGACTTCACATCGCCCTTCCCGGGCAGCACCGCGTCCTCCCAGGCCGTGCGGAAGGTCTTCCACACCTCGGTCGAGCCGGCGATGTTCGGCACGTCCACCGCCCGGGGGACCGCGTCGGCGAAGGGCTGGTAGAAGGGGTTGTCCTGGAGATAACCGCCGGCGACAGCGGTCACGTCACCGCGGGTGGGGAACTGCCCCGTCTTTTCCAGCAGTGCCACGTCGTTCTTCTTGTTCATCGAGAACTTGGTGAACTCCCAGGCGGTCTGCTTGTTCTCGCACGAGGTGAACAGACCGACATTCTTGGAGTCCGCGAACGTCGAGGTCTCACCGGCGGGTATTCCGGCGGCCGTTGGCAGCGGCACCACGCCGTACTTCACCTTGCCGTCGAACTGCCCCTTGCCCCACGGCCCGGCGATGCCCATGGCGGCCACGCCCTCGGCGAACGGGCCCGCCCACATGTCACCGCTGAACGCCTCCGGGGAGGAGTAACCGTCGGCATACATCCGCTGCCAGAAGCCGAGGGTCTGCTGTCCGGCCTCGGAAGTGAAGGTGGCCTTCTTGTCCTTCACGAGCTGCGTGCCGCCGGAGTTGGCCAGATACAGCGGGTAGAAGTCGAACAGCGCGTTGGTGTAGTCGCTGGTCGCCGGGGGGTACAGGGCGAATTTCGCCGCCTTGCCGCTCTTGATCTTCTTGGCCGCGGCGAGCACATCGTCGTACGTGCCCAGCTTCGGGTTCTCGGCGTCCAGGCCGGCCTTCTTGAAGACGTCCTTGTTGTAATAGAGCATGAACGGGTTGGTTTTCCACGGCACTTGATACAACTTGCCGTCCGGGGAACGGAAGCCGTCCGCGGCGCCGCCGGAGCGCTCCTTGATGAAGGACTCGGCATCGCCGAAGGTGTCCGAGAGATTGACCAAGCCGCCCTGCTTCTGGAATGCCGCGACCGCCGCCGGACCGGTGTTGTAGACGAGGCACGGGGTGTTGCCAGCGGTGATCGCGGCCCCGAGGACGTCTTCGGTGGACTTGCCCGACGGCACCGCCTTGGCGGTGACTTTCTCCTCGGGGTGCTCGGCGTTCCAGTCGGCCACTGTCGCCTTGGCCCAGGCTTGCTCCTGCTCGTTCGTCGAGTACCAGATGTCGATCGGTCCCGAGGTCGGCTTGCCGCCGCCGCCGGCGTCGCCCGAACCGCAGGCGGACAACGGCAGGACGACCGCCGCGGTGGTGGCCAGCACCGATATGCGCGGAAAACGCCTCATGGCGCCCAACTCCCTTTCCATGCGGGTGGTTGAGGGTCCGAAGCGGCTCCCCTCCCGTCGCCGCCGGCCCGCCCCGTCGGAAATGATCACCACGGGGTTACGAGCGTCATCAAACCGGTTTAATATCTGAGCGTCAAGGATGGATGCGAGATGTTTCGGTATCCGGGGTGGCGCGCTCCTGTCACCCCGGGGCCCGGTGGGAAGGCGAGGCGGCATGGTGCAGGGCCAGGGAAAAGCGGCCGGGTCGGCGGACGGTTCCCACGAGGCGAAGCCTCCGCCGCCACGCCGGGGCAAGGGCAACCGGCCGACGATCGGTGATGTCGCCGCGCTGGCCCAGGTCTCCAAGGCGACGGTCTCCTTCGTCATCAACGACCGCCCCGGGGTCAGCCCGCAGGCGCGCCGACGGGTCACGGACGCCATCGACCAGCTGGGCTGGCAGCCCAACGCCGGCGCCCGGGCACTCTCCACCAAGCGGTCCCAGACCCTCGGCCTGGTGATCCGCCGGCCGCCGGAACTGCTGAGCACCGACCCGTTCTTCCCCCAGTTCGTCGCCGGCATCGAGACCGGCCTCTCCCCTCTCAGCTACGCGCTGGTGCTCCAGGTCGTCCCCGACGAGGAGACCGAACGGCAGGCGTACGAGCGGCTGGCCCGGGACGGGCGGGTCGACGGCGTGTTCCTCACCGATCTGCGCACCGACGACCCACGGCCCGCACTCGTGACGGAGCTGGGCATCGGCGCACTGATCGTCGGACCGCCGCAGCCCGGCAGCCCGGTGCCGGCCCTCGGGGTCGACGACGGCAGCGGGGTGCGCCGTGCGGTCGGCCATCTGCGCTCGCTCGGCCACCGGTGGATCGGACACGTCTGCGGGCAGGCCGGATATGTGCACACCCAGGCCCGGCGCGACGCCTGGCGCAGTGCGCTGGCGGATGCCGGCCTGCCCGAAATCCCGCCGGTGGCGGCGGACTTCACCGGCGCGGCCGGAGCCCGGGCCACGCACCAGCTGCTGGACCTGGACCGGCCGCCGACCGCCATCGTGTACGCCAACGACCTGATGGCCATCGCCGGAATCACCGCCGCGACCAGCCGCAGGCTGCGGGTCCCCGAGGACCTGTCGGTGGTGGGCTTCGACGACATCCCGCTGGCCGACTGCATCGCGCCACCGCTGACGACGGTGCGCCAGGACGTGCTGGCCTGGGGGCGCGCCGCCGCGCAGGCACTGGTCTCACTCACCGAGGGAGGAAAATTCCAGCCGACCGAGCTCCCCCCGATGGAATTCGTGGTCCGCGCGAGCACCGCGCCACCACGGACGTGAGCCCGGTGGCCGCGGGCGCAGGAATAGCCGCCGGATACGAAGACCCTGCGCCCGCACCGGCCGCCCCAGCATTTCCGTTCCCGAACCGGCGTGGACGGCAGCCGCCGAACCCTCGGCTGCTGCCGGCTTCGAGCAAGCTCGGGCCGTGCTGGGCATGGCTTGTTGGACCCGACGCTGGAACTGCTCGCATGCCGAAGTGGGGACTGAAGAATGCTTCTCGCTGCTGATACGGACCCCGTCCTGACACTCCGGGGCCGGCAGATCCAGGCCACTGCAGCCGCGGTGCCATCGTTCCGGAACCGGGAGCCACATGCCGTAGTGCCCTGCACTCCGCCAGTGACATCACTCCTGCCAGCACGAGCCCGCCCAGAGCGAGAGTTGGCCGCCAACAGTAATCGGTCACGCAACCGAACTGATGGGGCGCCCTACCTCACTCTTCTTCGAGTGCCGGACAACCGGACGGCTACCCCCGGCCCGCAAAAGGGGCCAGCACCCGCTCCACCTGCTCGGCCAACGCCCGAGCACGCCAGGCGTCCGGCACTCCGGGGGCTTTGAGCAGCGTCGGCACCAGAAAACCGGGGCTGAGGACGTGCACGGGTCCGTGAGGCGTCATCGCTTCCAGGAACCCGCCGGCGACCGGGGAGCCGTGCACCACGATCAGCGGGCGTACCACCGCCGGGTGCAAACCGGCTACCGCGGCGACCGCCTGCGCGTACGAGGCGACCTTCTCGATCTGGCTGTGCCGGTCGTCCGGCCCGCAGTGCACCCGCCCGTACACAAGCCCCGTGGTCCAGGTGCGGCGCCACGCCTTCGTGTCCAGGACGACCACCACCGTCCCGCACGGGCTTATGAGGATGTGGTCCAGGTTGAACCGGCGCCCCCACAACATCAGGTCGTGCCACACCACCCACCCCCGCGCCTGGAGCTCGACAAGTAATCGAGCGGTCTGCTCCTCCCCCGCGGCACCGTGCGACCACAACGCCGCTCTCGCGTCCGTGCGCCGCGCCGCACGCCCTCCGATACCTATCCAGGCCAGGACACGCCGCCACCAGCCCTTCCGGGCTGCCGCCCGCATTGCCGCGGCGCGCGCCGAAGCCGAGTTCCCCGCAGTCATTCAATGGTCTCCTTACCGTGGTGACCGACCTCGCCGCGGCGACCACCGTGATCGAGAAACGTGGGCGGGTGCTTCGCACGCGAATTACGCGGCGGCGCCGTCCTGTTGGAGCGGCACCCCACGGTGTCACGCGATCTCCGCCCCGGCCATAGCGCCATAACCGGTCATTCCACGGCGCGTTCGGCACGTCTGAGCGCAGCGCGGAGGACCCGGGCGCGCTCGTGCAGGCGAGAGATCCGGACTCCTCACGGGCCAACACCCCAGGAGGCGATAGCCCTCTGGGCTTCTCTGGGACATCCGGCCGCATAGACAGGTACGAGCGTGAGCGCTGTGTCCAGCGTCAAGAAGTCGCCCGCAACGCTCCAACCCGTCCCCCACCCGGGGTGAAACAGACTCCGACACAAGGAGGTGACATCGAGTCCGCCGGTCTCGACGAACAGCAAGTGGTAGATGACGAACCAGCCTGCCCCCTCCGGGCCGTCGGCCTCCGCCCGCCGACGGGCCTGCTGGCGAATCTCCGGGGTCGACGCCACGGGCCTCGGACGTGTCGCCGGTGACGGCGCCTGTGAGGGTGAGGGCACTCGTCCTAACGACATCTAAGGAACTTGCTCGCGAAGCCCTCCACCCCCGACCCCGCCAATCGGAAATCCGCGCCTACATCCCGCCCCCGGCCACGCTCACGAACTTGACGTGGTCCTGTTCCCAGCCCGGCGATCTGCCCCCGGCCGAGCCGCTCGATCTGTTCCCCAACCGGCTGAGGAAGCGGTCGCGGGGGGGGTGCTCGGGCCGAGCACCCCCGCCGACAACGGACTCCAAATGCAGAACGCCTGGGATTCTCAGGACAACAGCATGGCGTCCATCACTTGAAATTCGGGCAGAACTTGCATACTCAATTCTCCCGCCACATCGGCTACTTCATAGCGCACAAATAGGCGCGTTTTCCCTGCGTCCGACCTGAGAGAGAATTCCGATACACCCTCACGGAACAGGTCGATCACCAGCTTCTCAGCGCGATGAATTCGAAATCGCACGGAGCACCCCAAGACATCCCAGGAGATCAATGCCTTCTCCGAGCCCAATTCGACCGTCACAGAGAAAGTCAGGTCCTCCGAGTTCTCCGACTGCGGTACCACTCCCAGCGCCTCTATGAATTCCTGCTCACTGGGGAACTTGAGTTCTCGCTGTGGCACTACGGTCCGCCTCTCGAGATTACGGTAGAAAGTGATAGCCCGTCGCCGGTGACGCGCCAAGTGGAATCAAATTTAAGGAATCCACCCGGCCCAACGAACAGCGACTCACGCTTCTGGAAAGAGCCCCACTCGTTCTGGAAAGTCTCGATGATATTGCTGTCGTTCTCGACGGCATTATCAAAGTGCTTCTTGAGCAACCCTCTTCCCGCAGCGTTATCATACACGCCGACCCGCGCGAGCTGAGCCCTGTTCTGAAGAGAACGTGGGGTGTTGTGGGGATCCTTCTTCACCTTGCCGAAGAGGTAGTCGTATTTCCCTCGGGTATAATCGCGCCACGAGTGGATGATCCGGCTCCTTCCTTGGCAGTCTTCTTCGCTCCTCTTTCTCCCGCCTTTGCGGAGCCTCCCTTCAACAGCTTCTTCGCGAGAGAGCGAATCGCCCCCACAGAAGAGAACAGGCCCGCTACTTCCGCGACTGTGTCGCCGGAATCCCACGCCTTGGCATCGCTGTCGAGGCCCTTTCTGGTGACGAAGTCATCGTATTTTTTTGTTGCTCCGCTGCAATCTTCGATCCAGCAGTAAGGCGTCACGTTGGTGACTGCTTCCGCGCCCGCGACTATGTTGTGACCGATGCCGCCGAGGAAATCCAGGAAGCCGCCCTGTGCCTGTGGGTCGCTCGGTTCACCGGCGTAGCCGAAGTTGACGGTGGCATTCCATGGCTTGATACCCAGGGGCGGGCCGAGCCATCCTGAGGTCCCTATCGGGGAGATGCCGATGCGCCGGTTCACCGGGGGTCTGGCCCTTGACCGGTTGATGGCGTGAACCACTGCGGTGACCGCTCGGACGACCGCTCGGACGATTTTGACGAGCGAGAGCCAGAACTTTCCGTCGGGGTCGGCGAACGTGACGGGGTTGTTGCTGCTGTAAGCGTAGCCGTTTATCTGTTGCGGGTCTTTGAAGTCGGCGACGGGGTCGACGCTGATGAAGCGGCCGGTGGCGGTGTCGTAGTGCCTGGCGCCCAGGTGCGTGAGGCCAGTGGGGTCCTGAGTTCCGCCGACGAAGCCCTTCTCGCCCGACCAGGCCGCTGGGTTCTGTCCGCGTTGTTCGCCGAAGGGCTGGGTGTGACGACGTGTTACTGCTTGCGTTGCGGAATCTATTTGAAGGTTTCCGGTGCCGTTGTGGTCGGCGCTCATCCAGGTGAGTGCCTTGGGTGTGCGCATGGCGACTGTCTGGCCCACGTGGGAGTAGTAGCGGGTTGCTTCGACCTTCCCGGTGGCTTTTGTCGAGGCGCAGTTCGGTTTCGCCGAGGTAGAGGGTTGTGCCGGTGGTGTCGCGGCGGATCAGGCGGTTCCCGCCGGCGTCGTTGAGGAACGTCGTTTCCGTGTTGTCGGCCTCGGTGATTTTGGAGAGGTCGTTCTCGGGCCCCCAGTCAAGGGTTTGAGTCTTGGTCCCGGTGGTGCGGGTTTTGGTGTTGCCTGCTTCGTCGTAGGTGTAGCCGGTGGTGGGCGAGGAAGCACTCGGCGGGGTGGTGGAGGTGGATGACAGCAAGTGGGGGCGGGCGGTGGTGCCCTGCTTCAGGTCGTACGTGTACGAGCTAGTGGCCGCTCCGCCGACCGCGAGGTGATTGGTCGCGGTCTTGCGGTTGCCCGCGCTGTCGTAGGTGAAGGACTGCCAGTAGGGCGCGATCCCGCCGACGTTGCCGGCGTTGGGTGCAGCGGCGCAGTCGGAGGCGGCGGTCCAGGCGCGGCTCAGGCGTCGTGGCCGTCGTAGCTGAAGCACTGCCTGTCGCCGGGAGTGGTCGCGCGGTCCTCGATCTCAACGGGGTTGCCCGCGAGGTCGTAGCGGTAGCGGGTGTCCGCGTCACTGGCGGCGTTTGTCTCGGAGAGGACGGCCTGGCGAGACAGCCGCTTGGTGCCATCCTCGTACGACCTGTTGATCTCGGTCCACTTACCGGTCGATGAGACACCGAGCGTGGTGCGGATATGTTCTCCGGCGGGCAGGTATGCGGTGCTCCGTACGATGCCCGTCAGCCCTTGCAAAGTTTCGGGCATGCGCTGGGCGTTGTAGCCGTAGGTGAGGACCTCCTGGGCAAGTCCTCCCATCGCGGGGATGGTGCGTTTCTGTCTCGCAGGCCGGGGCGTGTTGCTGGTCGAGACACTCCGCGAGGCCGGCTTCGAACACCGCGATATCAATCGAAGAGTGGACCGGCACGGAGTGGCAGTCGGCGTTGTCGAGAACCTGGCCGCTGCCCAGGCCCTTCTGTACCCGCCACCGCCCGAGCGGGCGAAGCATGCCGAGTGGGGCAGTCCTGCGATGGGCAAGGGCCGAGGCCAACACCGAAAGCCGACCTGGCGAAGGAGCGGGACCAGCAGGCGGCCCGGCGCCCGACGGTGGTCACGGCGCATCAGGGTCGCTCGGCGAAGACCCCGCTGCGGAGGCAGGCAGGCAGGCAGGCAGCAGCCGGGCGTAAGCGGTCGTGATCGCCAACTGGGCCAGCCGGGCGGTACCTTCGGCAGCTCGGTGTCGAGTACGGATAAGGGGAGGGGCAGCATGTCGAGGGGCAAGCAGATGTTGCGCGAGCTCGGCCACGCGGTACGAGAGGGGGCCAGGGAGGGGGCAGAGGAGAGCGCACGCGCCTATTACTTCAGTGTGTACGATCGCGGCTTCAACGAGGCGGCCCAGACCTGCCTGGGTGTCCTATCCGATGCCACGGAAGAGTTGTTGGCGAGGATGAAGTCCGGAAACCTGTCCAAGCAAGAACAGACGCTGTACGCGCGGCTGACTGAACTGACGGCTGAAATGGACGAACGTCTCCGGAACGCCTGCCAAGAAGAGCCGACAGGAGACGCTCTGCCGCAGCCGTCCGGCGCCCGACCCAGCCAGCCAACAGAACTGTCCTGAGGCTCACTTCTGAGGTTCGGCCCCGTACGTCACGACGTCCGGTACACCGAGAGCATGCCGGTGATGCAGCCCTTGTTCCATGCGTCGCGCTCGTCCCCGTCCAGGCCGTCAGGGAGCGCGTCTGCGCACTCCCGCTGTCCCACGGAGACGGGGTACCGGGTGTCGGTGCTGTCGGGGCGGGGGAGGCGGGCCATAGCCGCGCACGCCCGGCGCGGCTCCTGCTACTGGCATCGGCGCCGCTGGCCTTGTCTTCCGCTGGGTCGAACGGCCCCTGTAACGGCGGCCCTCCCAGCACTTCCGGGCCGGGGCATCGTGGCACGAGTGTGGGCTCCGCCGATAGATTGCGGTACCCCTTCCGCCGGGAGGGCAGCGCTGGGGAACTGCTCATCAGTGCGGATGGCTACGAGGCGATCCGGGGGTGTGAGGGAATTGCACACGCCCCCGGACGGTTTGAATTCCCCAGTCGGACTTCTGGATCTCGTATCCGTACTCCTTGTCGGTGCTGGTCGAGAAGTACAGTTTTGGGGGATCGCCGCTGTCGGCTACACCGAGCGAACCTGCTTCGCCCCCTTCCGCGAAGGAATCTGTCGAGTCATAGATGAGCTCGACGATTGATCCCTTTTCCTTCACTGACCACGTGCCCTGGCCGGAGACCGTTTCGCCCTTGGGCGGCGGGTCAATGAAGCTGAACACGACAGCATCGCGCGGAATACCTGACAGTTCGAAGCGGCCGTCGTCCCCGAACTCGACTCGTCCACCATCTGCTCCCGTCCAGACGCCGGGTATCTGTGCTGATTCGACTCGTTCGGACTCGCTAACGCATCCGGTGGTGGCGAATATGAAGGCCGCTGCCAGAACGAATGGCACGGCACTTCTTGCGCTCACGAATTTCACTCAGCCCGTCCTACTTGTAGATGGTTTCGGTCCATCGGATGTCGACTCGGTACCCGGCAGTGAGTCCGAAAAAATGCTCCGGCACGTCATTGAATACTTCCTGCCACTTGCCGTGCCCCGGCGCGAAGGATTCATTGTTTATGTCCGTCCGAGCGTGATATTTGACCGTCAGTGTGTTTCCCTTGCTCTTGGTGATCTCGTATCTCACGTCGTACGACCCCAGAACACCCTGGGCTTCGCGGTCGTCCTTTCCGATGACAAGTCCACCGAGGTCGGAGAGGTACACATTGGCCATCTGCGCCAAGTTGAGATCTTCGCCGTCGCGGTTCTTTGTGACGTTTTACCGTTTCGTCTCCTTTCTTTTTTCTGTTGACTCTGAACTGGGCGGCCACTGATCCCCTGACGTCCTCCATGCCGGAACTCTTGATCAGTGCCTTGGTTATCTCGTCGTCGCCGTCGTAGGACCTGTCAGGGACGGTGGTGTTGCCCTCGGAACTGCCCCACAGCCAGCGGAACGCCAGGGTCCAGGGGCCGTCGCCGCCGTGTTTGTTGTTCGCGAGCTTTCCGGACTTCGTGGAGATGTTTTTGTACATTTCATCCAGCATTGTCAGGAGCGGATACTGCTCGCCGGCGAACAGGGGCGGGATGGGGTCGGGTCCCAGGAGGAGTGGGCGCGGCTGCAGAACGGGAGAGCCCAAGGAGGACGTGACGCCCAGCGGGTTGTTCCCTGCGGAGCCAGTGGCGCCGCCGATCGAAAGCGGAGGTGCGACAGTGGATTCCGACTCGATGACGTCGGGAGAGCAGTCCGCCTTCTGGCAGGTGAACGAGGCCATGCCGGACGGGTCGGACAGGGTGGCTGGGTTATTCTCCGCGTAGCTGTAGCCGTTGAGCGATTGGTGCTTCGCCGGCTCCAGAAGTGGATCGACGCTGATGAACCGGCCGAGTGTCGAATCGTATTCACGAGCGTCGACGTGCGTCAGTCCAGTGGCTTTGTCGTGCGTCTTGCCCAGGAAGCCTCGATCGTTGCCCCATTCGCCGATGGTGCCTGCGCGTTCACCTCCGAACACGGTCATATATCGCTTGGTGACTGCCTGGGTGTCGGATGCGATGGCGAGGCTGGAGGTGCCGTGATGGTCTCCCGCCAGGTACTGGAGCTTGTTGGTGCCCGACTGGTTGGAGCGAACGGCTACGGTCAAGTCCTTTGTGCCGTAGAAGCGTTGAGCCCAGAACTTTCCGTCGGCTTTGAGGTGCAGTTCCGTTCCTCCGGCGTAGAGGACCCGTTCGCCGTTCCTCTCGTTACGGATGAGCAGGCTGCCGTCCGCGTCGTACAGATAGTCTGTCCCCTTGGCTCCTTCGGTGATTTTGCCTAGTTTTCCTTCCGTGTTCCAGTCCAGGGTCTGGGCTCCGGCGCCGCCTGGGCGCTTGACCGTGTTACCTGCCTCGTCGGCGGCGTAGGCGCGGTCCGGCGTGACGCAGTCGTTGTCGTCGCTGGTCCCGGTCAGCACGTGCGGCTGGGCGGACATATAGCAGTAGGTGGTTGTCGCGTCGCTGCCGGATTTGTGCTGGGTCTCCGTCTTCCGCTGGCCAGCGGTGTCGTAGGTGTAACCAGTCCAATAGGGCGCGGGTCCGGAGAGGCTGTTTGCGCTGCGTTCGTCGGCGCACTTCTGGGAGTTGGGAGTCCATGCTTCGGTGAGACGGCGGAAGCCGTCGTATGTGAAGCACTGTGTCTCGGCCTTGCCGCTGCCGCCGAGCAGGGTCGGGTCGGCGATGGCTGTGACGTTGCTGGCCTGGTCGAACGTGTAGTTGAGATCCTGCAGCATGTACGGGTGCGTTTGGTCGGTGACGTGGCTACGGGTCAGGCGACCGGTGCCTTCCTCATAGGTATGGGTGAGGAATGCCTTCTTATCTGCCTCGGTATTGGCACGGCCGAGGACCAATTGCTGTGGTTGTCCGAGAGCCGAGTAGTCGGTGGTCAGGAGGTACCCGGTGCTGCCCATGATCGATTTGACCTGGCCGAGCGAGGTGTAGCCGTAGTCGACGGTCTCGGACTCCAGGCCACCAAGGGCGGGTTCGGTGGAGTTGAGTTTGGTGCCGTCGCTGTTGAATGCTGTTGCGAATTCGATCGTGGCAGGGGCGCCGGCTTTCACGAGCGGGTCGTTGGCGGGCAGTGTGAGCCGTGTGCCTGTTGCTCGGTCGAGGCTGTCGAAGGCTGTGGCCTCACGTGTGTACGCCTGTCCCGACTTGCCGCCGACGTAGCGGGTGGATGCTTGCGGTTTCCCCTTGACCAAGCCGTCGTACGTGTGGGCAGTGAGCTGGTTGGCGTCGGTTTTGCTGCCTGCCCAGGTGCCGGTGATGCGGCCGATCTCGTCGTATGAGGTAAGTACCGATTCGCCACGGGAATCGGTGACCTTGACCACCTGGTCGAGTGTGTTGTAGACGGTCGTGGCTTCGCCCTTGTCAGGGTCCGTCGCCGGGGTTCTACGACCGAACAGATCGTACTCGTAGGTCCACTTGGCGCCGTCCGGGCCGGTGAGCGAGGCCTCTTTGCCGTCCAGGGTGTAGCTGGTCCGGGCGGAGCATCGCGTATCCCCGCCGACCTGATCGCCATCAACCTCGCCCGCGGCGGAACCGACTTCGCCACGCTGACTCTTCAACTGCGTGAGAAGTGGCTCGCCCACCCAACGGGGTGTCGCGATTCCACTGCGCCATCGGTCGAGGACTGCGTCCATCCGTCCGGGACACCCTCGCCCCACTGGTACCTGACTGCGACCTGGGGCTACGGCCGCCCGGTGAACCCTCGCAGCGCAGTCCGTCGCCTTGCCGACGGACTCGCGGAGCAGCCCCCGGTCCTCAATCTCGCCTTGCTCTCGCCTGCGTCCCGCAAGGTCGTTGTCGCTGCTGTCATCGACGGGGAGACGGCGTTCGGGAACATCCGCGCGGTGCAGGTCACGGCAGCGCCCGGCAGCAGCGCTGCCCTCGCAGGTACTTGCTGGGCCTTTACTGGACGGTTGCTCACATCGGCTCCAGCGCTGCGCCCGCTGACATCCCTCTCAAGCGAGACCCCCATCACCCGCTCCGCAACGGGCATGTCCCGGCCTGGTCCGACCGCGAGCGCGACCCGGTGGCGACGATTCCTCGTCGACAGCCCATCAGACATTCGTCCGGGCGAGCGTCATTTGAGCGTCGAGATGCTGAGCGCTCCGGCGTCGCTGCCACCGAGCCTCCACCTCAGTCGCCGAAAACCGCAGCTCAGCCGGGACAGGGTTACCTCCACCGATTTCCACTGTTGTTTGTCTGCAAACAGGTGGAATGAGCTACCAACACCGAGAAACCAGAGGTCAGGCGCCCTTCCCCACCGGCTCCAGAATCGCCACGCACTCCACATGATGCGTCATCGGGAAGATGTACAACTTGCCCCCTCAGGGGGAACAAGCAGGTCAGAAGGCATCTTCAGAGCTTTCCAGCGAGGACTGAGGGCTCCGATGCGTCAAACGTGCGTCATAGCCCGAAGCGTGCGGCCAGTGGGCGGGCGGCCCCCAAGGCGCCGGTGGGAAGGCCAGACCCGTATCCACCCTGCCGCCCTGAACGCGAGCTGCCCCCATCGCTCAGCAAGCACCAAGCCAGGGGGGCAGAAGTCAGGAATCGAAGGCTGGGAGAGCCGGGCCGAAAAGGGGCAGGAGCCGGTCCACTCTCTCCGCATCTTCACTCCGGTGTTGTCTCAGCGCCGCGTTCCCGCATGCCGTCGGTGAGCATGATCAGCCGGTCGCCCTTGCCTGGATCCAGGCGCTGGACGGTGTAGGTGTGCGGCCGGGCCTGTTCCTCCAGGTCCGCGCCCTCCCTTCGTGCGCGGCGCGGAGCCCCCACCCAGAAGGGTGGCCAGCAGTGCGGCCGCCACGTCGTGGCACATGGCATCGGTGACCGACAACCGCACGACGTCGCGGTCGATGACGTAGTCGAAGGTGTCACCGCCGACATGGGCCACCGGTTCGAGGGCACCTGCGACGGCGAACTGGGCCGCTTCGACGGCCAGTGACGCCGAGAGCAGCCGGTGCTGGATCTCCGCCGCCAGGCTCAGCGGAGAGGCACGCCGGCCCCACTGGTACAGGTCGGCGAAGGGCCTGTTCGCGATGACGATGCTCCAGCAGCCCGATTGCGTCACCCCGATTGGTCACGGGGGCGACAACGCGGGTCCGCACACCGCCGGTGTCGCGTTCCACGTACGGTCGTTGCGTCCGGATCACCTGGTCGTACGGGGTGCCGGAAAGCGCGATGCGCTGAGCGGGCGTGTCGATATCGACACCGCCGACTCCCAGGCGTACTACCGAACTGGCAGTGCTGATACGTCCCGGCTTTGTCAGGGCCGGTACAGCGACGTCAGGCTGGTCACCTGGCCCGCGCCGTCGAAGACCAGGTCGTACCCGATACCGCTGTAGAGCATGGGGTCCAACTGGTTGATCAGGGTGACGAGCTGGACCGGGGAGTACGGGAGCAGCTCGGCGCGGCTGGTGCCGGCGGCTTCGCCGCGAACCGGGGCCGCCAGCAGTACCTGGCCGTTCTTGGCCATGGGCACCGTGGTGAAGGAACCCGTGCTCGGCATGATCTCCCAGGTGTCGAACTGGGTGTTGATCTTCTTCTGGGCGGGCCGCACGGACAGCCAGGTGCGTCCGTTGCTGATCCAGGCCCTGTTGATGGTCACGAACTGCTCGGTGCCGGCGAAGGGGACCGTGCCGGCCGTCGCCACGGTGCCCTTGGAGTCTGTCGGAGTGGCCGTCTTGCGGGCCGGCGCGGAAGACGGGGCGGGATCGGCGGACTTCCTGTCGGCGTCTGTCCGGGTGCCCGTCTTGTCGGCCCGCGCGGAAGGAGATGCCTTCTTGCCGCTCGTGGCGGGATCCGCGGACTTCTTGCCCCCATCGGGCAGGGCGTCGTCCGTCATTTCGGCCGCCGCGGAAGATGAGGCCGGCTTGGCGACGGCGGATTCCATGTGATCCGCGGGCTTCTGGCCGCACCCGGTCAGGGCGAGGGAACTGAGGGCGACAGCAGTGAGCCAGCCCTTGGGGGCGTTACGACGGGAGAGATTCATTGTCAAATGCTCCTATTGACCAGGGTATTGGGTTACACACTCTCTACGCCCCACACCGCCCCCCGGGTTGCACCCGGATCAGACTATTTCTCTTCGAACTTCACGACCGTGCCACCCTCGAAATGACAAAGATCCCGACCGATCAATAGATCGGCGGGAATCTCGTCAACCGCTCCCGAGCGAGCGTAATGGACCTCGTCGATGGCCGGGAATCCGTTCTGCGAGGTCAGAAGCTCACTCGCCGGTCAGCCAGTAGGCTTCCCGAAGCGACTGAATCCCGCCTTCACCGTCATAATCGATGGCGAACACCCACTGCGGCCCAGCACGCAGCCGTTCGACCAGTTCACTTACCCGCATGTCCCCCGCCTTGCCTCCGGCCACAAGCTTGACCTCGACCGGAGTTTCCGGTTTCAGCGTCACACTGTGCACTACTCCGGTGCGAATGACCGCACCCTTTCCGTCACGAACCTGCGCCACGGTAACCTGAACCGTATTACCCTCCAGCACCACCGCGTCGTACACGAAACCGAGTTCGCTGGCGTATTCCTCCCCCGGTGCCGGCGTCGGGGTCACGAACAGAGAGGCGCTCGGTGCTGCGGTCGGCAGCGCCGCGGACGGTGCCGCCTCCGGTCCGAGCCGGACCACCGACATGACCCCCACGGTCAGCGCCGCCGCCATCACCACGCCGCCCGACGTCAGAGCCACTTGCCTGCGGCGCCGATGCCGGTCCCCGCGCGCCCGGATCTGCTCGGCGGCCAGCGGTACGACGAACCGCTGCCCCGAGGCGGCAAGATCGGCGAGCCGATCCTCCAGGCCGGTTTCATCAGCCATGCTCCACCTCCGGTGCGGTCCCCGGCAGATCCCGGCGTACCCGGCTCACGGCTTGTACAGCGACTCCAGCTTGGTGACCTGGCCCTCTCCGTCGAAGCTCAGGTCGAACCCGGCACCTTCGCGGGTCCTTGGGTCCAGCTGCGTCAGCAGGGTGACGAACTCGGCCTGCGAGGTCGACACGGGCTCACCGCGCCCAATCCCCGAGGCCTCGTCGCCGCGAACCGGGACGGTCAGCAGCACCCGGGTGTCCTCCGCCATGGGCACCGTGGCGAAGACCCCCGTTCCGGGGACGATCTCCCAGGTGTCGAACTGGGTGTTCACCTTCTTCTCGGCGGGCCGCACCGACAGCTTGGTCAGTCCGCCCTCGGTCCAGGCCTTGTCGATCGTCACGAACTGCTTGGTACCGGCGAAGGGGCTCTTGTCGGCCGGCGCCAGCGTGTCCTCGACGGGCGTCTCGTCGGCCGCCGCTGGCTC
This sequence comes from Streptomyces sp. NBC_01716, assembly GCF_036248275.1. Lineage (NCBI taxonomy): Bacteria > Bacillati > Actinomycetota > Actinomycetes > Kitasatosporales > Streptomycetaceae > Streptomyces > Streptomyces sp. NBC_01716. Next base: position 2,079,909 of record NZ_CP109181.1, read on the forward strand.
CGCGCCTCTGTCGGCCGGTGCGATGGCCGTCTCCTCGACGGCGGAGGGAGCTGCGGGGTCCTCGGTCTTCTCGCCGCAGCCGGTCAGGACAAGGGCGCCGAAGGCGACAACGGTGAGCAGGCACAAGGTGGCCCGGCGGCGTGAGGCGTGCATGGTCAACGTTCTCCTGGAAACCGGTGCGGTCGGGTTACACGGTCTCTACGCCCCACACCGCCCGTCGGGTTGCATCCGGCCAGAACAATTCTTCAACCGGCGCTGAATGCCGCCCGACCGGGCCCGGACCTCACTCCACGGTCAGCCAGTACGCTTCCCGCAGCGACTGAATCCGGCCCTCACCGTCGTAGTCGAGGGCGAACACCCACCGCGGTCCGGCCCGCAGCTGGTCCACGACATCTTCCAGCCGCATGTCTCCAGGCTTCCCACCGGCCAGGTGCTCCACCTCGACCGGGGTCACCGCCGCCAGGGTCACCTTGTGCACCACGCCGGTGGGTACGGCCGTCCCCTTCTCGTCACGAAGCTGCTGGACGGTGACCCGAACCCTGTCCCCGTCCAGCACCACCGCGTCGTACACGTAGCCGAACTCGCTGGCGTACTCCTCACCGGGTGCCGGCGTCGGGGCCACGAACTGGGGAGCGTTCGCCGACGGCTTCGGCTTTGCAGCGGTCGGCGCCGACTCCGGCCCGGACCGGACCATCGACAGACCCCCCACGACCACAACAGCGGCCAGCAGCACACCGCCCGACGCCTTAGCCACCCGCTTACGCCGCCAACGCAGATCCCCGCGCGCCCGGATCTGCTCGGCGGCCAGCGGCACGGCAAACCGCCGGCCCTCGCTGGCAAGGTCGGCGAACCGCTCTTCCAAGCCGATCTCGTCAAGCACGCTCCACCTCCGAAACCCGGACCGCCCGCGGATCCAGCTGAGTATCGGCCAGAATCTTCGCCAGCGCAGCCCGTCCCCGGCTCAGCTGCGCCTTGACCGTACCTACGGGAGAGTTGGTCTCTTCGGCGACTTGTTTCACTTCCAGATCACACAGGTGATGGAGCACGATGACCCGCCGCTGCGCCGCGGGGATCTGCTTCAACGCCTCGACCAGCAGCACGTGGTGATCGTCTGGCGGCGGCACGTTCGGGGGCGGCCCCTGCCGCTTCGCGAAGGTGAGGGAGGTACGCACCCGCCGCCACCGGCTGACCGCCAGCCGGTAGGCCACGGTACGCACCCACGCCTCGGGCGCACCGTCCTTGTCCAGCACGGCCCGGCGCTCCCAGGCCCGCACGAAGGCTTCCTGGACCACGTCTTGCGCCTCGGCACGATCACCGATCATGGCGTACAGCTGACCGATGAGCCGACCCACGCTCGCGGCGTAAAGGGCGTCAAACGCCTGCTCGTCCATCCCCACCTGGTCTTTGGAGGCCGTACGCATGTTCAATCGTGCGAACACTGCCACCCGGCACTCATGTGACGCAAGGAGCGGGTGTGAAGGCTACGCAGATCAGACGTGACTTGGAAACCGTCCTTACCGAACTTGATCGCTGACTTTGCGCTGGTCAGGCACGGTGTCGGGCGTTCCGCGGGAGGATTGGCGCGTCATGTTCGCCCCGGTCGTGGAGGTGCTGGGTGCCGTCGGTGATGGAGTTGCTGGAGGAGCGGGAGCTGGGTGCCCGGCGGCTGGTGGAGTCGCTGCGGGAGGAAGCGGATCGGGTGCTGGCCGCGCTGGGGGACGCGGAGCTGGCGTGGGAACGCTTCATGATCACGCGGGAGACGCTGGACGAGACTCTCCCCACCCGGTGAGCCGGAGGCGCCGGAGTCTTCCGACGCGGGGAGCGCGGCGCCGTGGCCGGTGGCCGGCCCGGTGGTGGCTGGATCGGTGGTCCCGGTGCGGCGTGGGGAACTGGGGGTCCCGTCACGGTCGGTGGACTGCGAGCAGATCATGTCGGTCCTGTCCGACCGTGAACGCACGGGCGGGGACGAGGCGTTGGCGTGCAAGGAGATCGCTGGTGTGTTTGACGGCCCGCAGCACCAGGTTCAGCACGGTGGCCGCCCATGTGACCAGCGGCCCGGTTTAACCGCCGTCGGGCCAGATCTGCTTCAAGCGGGAGAAGCGGGCCCGCAGCTCGGGCAACAGGATCCGGACGGCATCCCTCTCACCCGTGCTCGCCGGGCTGACCAGCACGTCCGGGACCAGGCCGATAGAGTCGGTGACCAGGTGCCGTGACGCCCGTTGATCAGTTTCCCGCCGTCGAATCCCCTGCTCGCGGCCGGCACGTTCGCGGCCGCTTCCACCGACCGCGCGTCGATGATCGCCGCGCTCGGCCCGGCGTTCCGTCCGGCGTGAGCCCGGGTCCTGTCGCGCAGCCGGTCGTGGAACTCCTTGACCAACTGATTCTCGCGCCGGCGAGAGAAGAACGCGTACACCCGCTTCCAGCAAGGGAAGTCCACCGGCATCGAGCGCCACTTGATGCCACCGTCGACCAGGTCGCAAATCGCGTCGATCGTCACGTGCGTCGAATATGCGTCAAGATATCGCCTGTAACGCCCACACCGCGCATACGGCACACCACCTAAAACCGCAGGTCAGGCGTCCTTCTTCACCGGCTCCAGGATCACCACGCACTCCACGTGGTGCGTCATCGGGAACAAGTCGAACGCCCGCAGCGTCCGCGGCTTGTAGCCCGCCGTGCGGAAGTACGCCAGGTCGCGGGCCAGTGCCGCCGGGTCGCAGGCCACGTACGCGATGCGGCGGGCGCCCAGGGTCGCGAGGTGGGTGACGACCTGTTTGCCCGCGCCCGCGCGAGGGGGGTCCAGGACGATCAGGTCCGTCTCGGTGATCTGGGTGCGGGGCAGGACCGTGTCGACCTTGCCGTGTTCGATGCGGACCCGGGGGAGGTCCTGGAGGTTGTACTGGGCGTCCTCCGCCGCGCGTCGGCCCGATTCGATGCCCAGCACCGCGCCCGTCTCGCCGACCCGCTGGGCGATCGCACCCGCGAAGAGGCCCACCCCGCAGTAGAGGTCCAGGGCCGTCTCGCCCTTGCGGGGCATCAGGCCCTGCATCACGGCCTCCACCAGGACCTCGGGGGCCTTCGGGTGGACCTGCCAGAAGCCGCCCATGCCGATGCGCCAGGTGCGGTCGTCGGCGCGTTCGCGGACGAAGGCGCGGCCGTGGACCCGGTGCACTCCCCCGTCGTGCTCCTCCACGCGCAGGACGGACACCGGCTTGTCCAGCTCGACCAGCGGGAGCCGGCCGCCCTTGACGGGCGCGAGGATCACCTGGCGGTCGCCGGAGCCGGACGCCGCGATCGCCTCGACCGAGGCCATCTGCGGCCATTCGCGCTTCTCGACGCCCAGTTCGCTGACGCCCTCGGAGGCGATCATGCAGTGGTCGACGGGCTGTACCTCGTGCGAGCGGTGCTTGCGCAGTCCGGCCCGGCCGTCGGCGTCGACGGCGTACTGCACGCGCGTACGCCACTGGGGCACCTCACCGGCGGGCAGCTTGTCGCCGGGTGCCGGCATGACCGTGCCGTCCCAGCCCGCCTCCTCCGGGGTGAGCCCGGCCAGCCGCTGGAGCTGCTCGGCGATGACCTCGCCCTTGAGGCGCCGCTGCGCGCCCGGCTTGGCGTGCTGCCAGTCGCAGCCGCCGCACATGCCGGGGCCCGCGTACGGGCACGGGGCCTGGACGCGGTCCTTGGAGGCGTCCAGGATCTCCACCGCGTCGGCGCGCAGATAGCGCGAGCTCTCGTCGCCGTCCGTCACGCGGGCGACGACCTTCTCGCCGGGCAGCGTGTGCCGTACGAAGAGCACCCGGCCGTCGTCGGTGCGGGCGACGCAGTGGCCGCCGTGCGCGACGGGGCCGACCTCGACCTCGTACTCCTCCCCGACCAGCGAAGCCTGTTCCGGAGTGTGCTCAGAAGGCTGCGGTTTTGTCTGCATGACGGGGTGGGCTCCAAAGCAAGGGGATACACGGACGGCAGCCAGCCAGTCTAGGGCTTCTCGGTCGGCTCCTTCTTCGTCCGGGTGTCCACCGGCCCCCGCCGCACCGCGCCCGGCGCGTTCCACTCCGCGCGCCGCCGCGCCCTCTTCTTGGCGACCTCGGAGGATTCCAGCTGGTACGGCACCGAGGTCACCATCACGCCCGGTGTGAAGAGCAGCCGCCCCTTGAGCCGCAGCGCGCTCTGGTTGTGCAGCACCTGCTCGAACCAGCGGCCGACCACGTACTCGGGGATGAAGATGCTGATCACGTCCCGCGGATTCTCGGTGCGCAGGCCCCGTACGTACTCGATGACGGGCCGGGTGATCTCCCGGTACGGGGAGTCGAGGATCTTCAGCGGCACGTTGATGCCGCGCCGCTCCCACTCCTCCCTGAGCTGCTTCGTCTCGACGGGGTCGACATTGATGCTGAGCGCCTCCAGGCGGTCCGACCGCGTCAGTTTGGCGAACGCGAGGGCGCGCAGCGTCGGCTTGTGGAGCTTGGAGACCAGCACGATGGTGTGCACGCGGGAGGGCCGTACGCCGTCGTCGCCGGGGCTCTCCGCCGCCGCGATCTCCCGCGCCACATGGTCGTAGTGCCTGCGGATCGCGGTCATCGTCCCGTAGAAGATCACCATGCCGAGCAGCGCGACCCACGCCCCGTGCGTGAACTTGGTGGCCAGGACGATGATCAGGACGAGCCCGGTGAAGAAGGCGCCGAAAGCGTTGATCGCTCGGGAGCGGATCATGTGGCGGCGCTTGGCCTTGTCGCGCTCCGTGCGCAGATGGCGGTTCCAGTGCCGGACCATACCCGTCTGGCTCAGGGTGAAGGAGACGAAGACGCCGACGATGTAGAGCTGGATCAGCTTGGTCGAGTCCGCCCCGTACATCCAGACCAGCAGGATGGCGGCGCCGGCCAGCAGCACGATGCCGTTGGAGAAGGCGAGGCGGTCGCCGCGGGTGTGGAGCTGGCGCGGCAGGTAGCGGTCCTGCGCGAGGATCGAGCCGAGGAGCGGGAAGCCGTTGTACGCGGTGTTGGCGGCCAGGAAGAGCACGAGCGCGGTGGCCGCCGCGAGCAGCACGAAGAAGAAGGTGTCCGGGCCGAAGACGGCGGCGGCGACCTGGGAGATGACCGGATTCTGGACGTAGCCGTCGCCGACCGGCACTCCGCCGCGGAGCAGGTCCCTCCCCGGGAACTCGGCCATCTTCACATCGGTGGCCATGGCCAGGACGATGATGCCGCAGAACATGGTGACGGCCAGCGTGCCCATCAGCGCGAGGGTCGTCGCGGCGTTCTTGCTCTTGGGCTTACGGAAGGCGGGGACGCCGTTGCTGATGGCCTCGACGCCGGTGAGGGCCGCACAGCCGGAGGAGAACGCGCGCAGCAGCAGGAAGACCAGCGCGAACCCGGCGAGTCCGCTCTCCTCCGCCTTGATCTCGAAGTGGGCCGTGGGCGCTTCCATGGTGTCGTTGAGCACGAGGCCGCGGTAGGCGCCCCACACGATCATGATGAAGACGCCGGTGACGAAGACATACGTGGGAATGGCGAAGAGCTTGCCCGATTCCCTGACGCCGCGCAGATTCATCAGCGTCAGGAGGACGATTATCCCCACCGCGCACGTGACCTTGTTCTCGATGACGAAGGGGATCGCCGAGCCGAGATTCTCCACGCCGGAGGAGATGGAGACGGCCACGGTCAGTACGTAGTCGACGAGCAGCGCGCTCGCGACCGTCAGACCGGCCTTGGGGCCGAGGTTGGTGTTGGCGACCTCGTAGTCGCCGCCGCCGCTCGGGTAGGCGTGCACGTTCTGCCGGTAGGAGGCGACGACGGTGAACATCAGGACCACGACGGCCAATGCGATCCACGGGCTGAAGTGGTACGCCGACGCGCCCGCGATGGAGAGCACCAGGAGGACTTCCCCCGGCGCGTAGGCCACCGAGGAAAGCGGGTCGGAGGCGAAGACAGGTAGCGCGATGCGTTTGGGGAGGAGCGTTTCTCCCAACCTGTCGCTACGCAGCGCCCTTCCGATCAGGATCCGTTTGGGCACGTCGGTCAGTTTCGGCACGTTGAGGATCGTAAGCCGTCCGACGTGGGGCGTAGCAAGCACCACCCCACCTCGGCCGGGCAGGGCCCCGGCGCGCCTCGCCGGGTCACGGTCGGCGAGGCCGGGGCTCCGTTACGACGTCAGACGCGTTCCGGAGCGCGCCCCTCCGCGGGCCCTTGAGTCGGCCCCTCCGCAGGCCCTTCCGCAGGCCCGTCCGCCGACGCCCCCGGAGAGCCGCCCCGGCCACCAGAACCGGCGCCCCAGGTCCAGCGCGAGCGCGGGCACCAGCACCGTACGGACCAGGAAGGTGTCCAGCAGGACGCCGATCCCGACGATCACGGCCAGCTGCGCCACCGTCACCAGCGGCAGCACCTCGAAGACGGCGAAGGTCGCCGCGAGCACGACGCCCGCCGACGTGATGACGCCACCGGTGCCGGTCAGGCCCTCCAGGACCCCGCGCGTGGCCGGCGCGCAGCGCCTCCTCACGGACCCGGTGCATGAGGAAGATGTTGTAGTCGATCCCGAGGGCGACCAGGACCACCACCAGCACCACCGGGATGACGGTCCGCAGATCGCGGTCGGCGGCCCGCTGGGTGTCCAGCGTGCGCGGTGGCGCCGCCGACCAGCGCGCCGGCCCGGTCGATGGTCTGTACGGCGTCCCGGAGCCGGTCGACGGTGTCCTTGGCCGCCGCGCTGTCCGGGGCGTCGGTGAGCACCACCGAGAGCGCCGCGAGCCGCCCGTCGGGCGTACGGCCGCCGTCCTCCACCCGCGCGACGCCCTTCACGCCCCGTACGGCCGGGAGCGGGAACTCCCGGCCGTACGACTTCGGTTGGCCCCGCGCGGGGCTACTCGATCTCGCGCATCATCTTCTCCATGGACGCGATCGAGCCCCGGGCCTGCGTCAGCTCGTCGAGCGTGCGGCGGTGCAGCTCGACGTTGTCCTCCAACAACTGCGCGTACTTCACGGCGAGTTGCTTGTACTGCTCCTCGCGCGCCGCGAGCATCCGCGCGCGCCAGGTCGCCGCGATCTGCCACACGACCACGATGAGGAACAGGAACACACCGCCGGCGCCGACGGCCCCGGCCAGGTCCGTCCAGCCCGAATCATTCATTTCGCGGACTCCTTCACGGTCGTTCTCTCTTCCTCGGGAAGCGTCAGCGCCGCCGTCGCGACGGTCTGGGGCGTCAGGGCGAAACAGAAGGGCGTCAGCTCGAAGTACTTCATCGACTTGCCGCTCTCGGACAGCTCCAGCGTCCCGACGACAAGCCCGGCCGCCTCCAGCCGCTGGAGATGCATATGCAGCAGCGGGCGGCCGATGCCGAGTTCGCGGGCGAGCCTGCTGACGTAGTTACGGCCCTCCAGGAGCGCGCCGACGATCCGCATACGGTGCGGATTACCCAGCGCGGCGAGCACTTTCAGCAACTCGTCGCCGGTCGGGACCTCTTGCATCGCAGCGCCCTTCCTCAGCACCTGTCAGAGAAGGCTGACAGTAGCCGTCGGACCTGTCAAAGAAACCTGACACATATCAGGGTGGGCTGAGGGGAACTCAGGGTCGTCTCAGGGTGTCCCCCTACGCCTCCCCGGCACGGGTGACGGCAGGTCGGGCCAGGACGCATAAGCTCATCCACGGGCGGCGCCCCGTACGGTTGTCCCGTCCGTGGCCCGGCGCACGGAGAAGGAAGAGTGAACCAGGTGTTTACGCAGGTCAGCTCGGCGAACAGGACTGCGGGGTAAAGAGGACGTGCACATCGTCATCATGGGCTGCGGCCGAGTGGGAGCCGCACTCGCCACCAGCCTGGAGAGGCAGGGGCACACGGTCGCCGTCATCGACCAGGACCCCACGGCGTTCCGCCGGCTCGGCTCCGGCTTCGGCGGGCGGCGCGTCAACGGAGTCGGCTTCGACCAGGACACCCTGCGCGACGCGGGCATCGAGGACGCGGGCGCGTTCGCCGCGGTCAGCAGCGGCGACAACTCGAACATCATCGCCGCCCGGGTGGCCCGCGAGATGTTCGGCATCGAGAACGTGGCCGCGCGCATCTACGACCCCCGGCGCGCCGAGGTCTACCAACGGCTCGGCATCCCCACGGTGGCGACCGTCCGCTGGACCGCCGACCAGATGCTCCGGCGGCTGCTGCCGTCCGGCGCGGAGCCACTGTGGCGCGACCCGAGCGGCGGCGTCCAGCTGGCCGAGGTCCACGCGTCGGCCGCCTGGATCGGCCACAAGATCAGCACTCTCCAGGAGGAGACGGGCGTCCGCGTCGCGTTCCTCACCCGGCTCGGCGAGGCCATACTGCCCACGTCGCAGACGGTGCTCCAGGAGGGCGATCTCGTCCACGTGATGATGCGTACGGACGACATCCAGAAGGTCGAGGCGGCTTTCGCCGAGGGTCCTGAGGAGGGCGGTCACTGATGCGCGTCGCGATTGCCGGAGCCGGCGCGGTGGGTCGTTCCATCGCGGGCGAACTGCTGGAGAACGGCCACGAGGTCCTGCTGATCGACAAGGCGCCCACCGCCATCTCGGTCGAGCGGGTGCCGATGGCGGAGTGGCTGCTGGCCGACGCGTGCGAGATCACCTCGCTGGACGAGGCGGCGCTCCAGCGCTGCAACGTCGTGATCGCGGCGACCGGCGACGACAAGGTGAACCTGGTCGTCTCGCTGCTGGCCAAGACGGAGTACGGCGTACCGAGGGTGGTCGCCCGGGTCAACAACCCGAAGAACGAGTGGCTGTTCAACGAGTCGTGGGGTGTCGATGTCGCGGTCTCGACGCCGCGTCTGATGTCGGCGCTGGTGGAGGAGGCGGTGAGCGTCGGCGACCTCGTACGGCTGCTGCGCTTCAGCCACGGCGACGCGAACCTGGTGGAGCTGACGCTGCCGCCGGAGTCGGCGGTGACGGGGACGCAGGTGGGGGACGTGACCTGGCCGGAGGACACGTCGCTGGTGACGATCATCCGGGGCTCACGGGTGCTGACGCCGCACGCGGAGGAGACGCTGGAGGCGGGGGACGAGCTGCTGTTCGTGGCGGCGCAGGCACGCGAGGAACAACTGGAGGACTTGCTGTCGGTGCGTCGCGAGGACGCGTAGCTCTTTGCGGGGTCGCCTCCGGCGCGGTTCGGGTTGCGGTCCGTTGCCGGGGGCGGGGTGCGGGGCCTCCGGAGGGATATGTCCGGACGGCGTGATTTACGGCGCGTGCCACGCTCGTTGGACCCGAGGAGACGTTCTTGTTCACGCACCACAAATCAGCCTGAGTGTCCGAACACACCCCTCCTGCGACCCCGCCCCCCTCACGCCGTCCGGGCATGACCCCGGAGCGGCACCCGGACACCGGCCGCAACCCAGCTACCGCTGCTGCTCCCGAGAGGCTTCCTCCGCCTCCATCTCAGCGAAGACGTCAATCGGTGCCGGGGCCTTCGCCAGGAATACCCATGTCAGATAGACCGCCAGCAGGAACGGCGGGATCTTCAGGGACACCAGTACCCAGCCCAGCTGCGTCGTGTCCGCCCACCAGTACAGCGGGAAGAGGATCGCGCACTTCGCGAGGAGGATGAACCCCCACGCGTAACTCGCCTTCGTGTACGCCGACTTGCGCCCCGGGTTCCGCGTACGCCAGGACAGGTTCTCCTTGAAGACCGGCCCCAGGATCAGCCCGATCAGCGGCACACCCGCGACGCTGGTACCGATGTACGCGACGGCCAGCCCCAGCGTGTACAGCATGCCGGGCAGATAGAAGTCCTTCGCGTTGCCGGTCATCATCGCGAAGACCACGCCGAAGGCGACCCCGAAGACGCCGCTGAAGGCGTGCTTCACGGTGTCGCGGCGGATCAGCCGGACCGCGACCAGGAGCAGCGAGACCGCGAGCGCGGCGATGGCCGAGACGTGCAGGTCCTTGTTGATCGTGAAGATCGTGACGAAGAGCAGTCCGGGGACGACCGTCTCCACCATTCCGCGTACGCCGCCGAACGCCTCGAAGAGCGCGGCCTCGGTCACCGCCCTGGCCTCTGCGTCGGTCTGCGGGTCTGCGCCTTCGGGCGCACGGGAAGACACGTTGGGGTCTGTCGTCGCGGGCTTGTCGATTGACGTCACCGGCTACTCCTGTCCGAGCGGTCGGAGTTCGTATTTGGGGTTGAACAGCACCCTACGGCCGTGGCTCATGGAGATCCGGCCTGATGCGATGAGCTTGCGGCCCGGTTCTATGCCCGCGATGGAGCGCCGTCCCAGCCACACCACGTCCAGCGGCGCGGTGCCGTCGAACAGCTCCGCCTCCAGCGCGGGCACGCCGGCCCGCGGACGCAGGGTGACCGTCCGCAACGTACCAGTCACCTTGACGATCTGGCGGTCGCCACAGTCACTGATCCGTGTGCAGCCCGAGGCCTGCGCGTCCTCCCGCAGCTCCTCGGACTCCAGATCCTCCTGGGAGCTGGAGAGCCGGTCGAGCATCCGGCGGAAGCGGCCGGTCGGCTTCTCAGCACTCATGGCTGAAGCGTACCGGGGTCCGCGGTCCCCGGATCATCGGTCGAACCGGTAGCCCATGCCGGGCTCGGTGACGAAGTGCCTGGGGTGCGAGGGGTCCGCCTCCAGCTTGCGGCGGAGCTGGGCCATGTAGACGCGCAGATAGTTGGTCTCCGTGCCGTAGGAGGGCCCCCAGACCTCCTGGAGGAGCTGTTTCTGGCTGACGAGGCGGCCGGTGTTGCGTACGAGGACCTCCAGCAGGTGCCACTCGGTCGGGGTGAGCCGTACGTCGCGGCCCTCCCTGTTCACCTTCTTGGCCACGAGGTCGACGGTGAAGCCCTCCGTCTCGACCATCGCGACGCTGTCGTCGTCGCCGGAGCCGACGGGCTCGGCGCGGCGGACGGCGGCGCGCAGCCGGGCGAGGAGTTCGTCCATGCCGAAGGGCTTGGTGACGTAGTCGTCGGCGCCGGCGTCCAGCGCCTCGACCTTCTCGTCGGAGGTCTGGCGCGCGGAGAGCACCAGGATCGGTACGCGGGTCCAGCCGCGCAGGCCCCTGATGACCTCGACGCCGTCCATGTCGGGCAGTCCGAGGTCGAGCACGACGACGTCGGGGTGGCGGGCGGCGGCGAGTTCCAGGGCGCTCGCGCCGTCGGCGGCGGCGTCGACCTCGTACTTGCGGGCCTTCAGGTTGATCACGAGCGCGCGCACGATCTGCGGCTCGTCGTCGACCACGAGCACCCTCACGGGCCCTCGGGAGTCTCCCGTGGCGGGAGCCATGGTGGCCTGCCTTTCTGCTGTGCCGCCGGTCATGAGACGACGTGGGCGGGTAGTTCGGGGCCGGTGGGCGCTAGGCCCGGTACGGCCGTGAGATCGAGGACCATGGTGAGTCCGCCGCCGGGGGTGTCCTCGGCGGTGAGGGTGCCGTCCATGGCGTCCACGAAGCCGCGGGCGACAGCGAGACCGAGGCCGACGCCCGCTCCGCGCGGGGCGTCCCCGTGCCGCTGGAAGGGCTCGAAGATGCGTTCCTTGGCCTCGTCGGGGACGCCGGGGCCGCGGTCCACGACGCGCACCTGTACGCGGGCGCCGAGCGAGCTGGCCGCGACGGTGACGCGGGTGCCGTCGGGGCTGTACTTGACGGCGTTCTCGACGATGTTGGCCACCGCGCGCTCCAGCAGGCCGGGGTCGACGGCGACCATCGGCAGGGACTCCGGGATGTCCAGGACGACGCTGCCCTCGGGTACGCCGCCGAGGGCCATGGGGACGACCTCGTCGAGGTCGATCACGCGGATGAGCGGGGTGACGGTGCCGGTCTGGAGCCGCGACATGTCGAGGAGGTTGCCCACGAGGTGGTCGAGGCGGTCCGCGCCGTTCTCGATGCCTTCGAGGAGTTCGGCGTGGTCCTCGTCGGACCATTCGACGTCGTCGGAGCGGAGCGAGGTGACGGCGGCCTTGATGGCGGCGAGCGGGGTGCGCAGGTCGTGGCTGACGGCGGCGAGCAGGGCCGTGCGTATCCGGTTGCCCTCGGCGAGCCTGCGGGCGTCCTCGGCCTCGCCGACGAGCCGCTGGCGGTCGAGGACGACGGCGGCCTGGGCGGCGAAGGCGGAGAGCACCCGGCGGTCCTCGGCGGGCAGGACCCGGCCGGAGAGCGCCAGCGCCATGTGGTCGCCGACGGGCATGTCGACGTCCGCCTCGTCGGGGCGGTCGACGGGCCGGGGCCCGACGCTGCCCGCGCAGGTCCACGGGTCGACGTCGCTGGTGCGTTCCAGCAGTGCCACGGACTCCATGGAGAACGTCTCGCGTACGCGTTCCAGCAGGGCGTCCAGGGTGGTCTCCCCGCGCAGCACGCTGCCGGCCAGGAAGGACAGGATCTCGGACTCGGCCCGGAGTCTGGCCGCCTGATGGGTGCGGCGGGCCGCGAGGTCGACCACGGAGGCCACGGAGACGGCCACCGCGAAGAAGATCACGATGGCGACGATGTTCCTGGGGTCCTGGACGGTGAGGGTGTGGGTCGGCGGGGTGAAGTAGAAGTTCAGCAGGAGCGAGCCCACGGCGGCCGACGCGAGGGCCGGGCGCAGTCCGCCCAGGAGCGCGGCGAGGACGGTCAGGAAGAGGAAGAGCAGGACGTCGTTGGCCAGGCCCAGGGTGTCGTCCAGGGCGGTGAGCAGCAGCGTCAGCAGGACGGGGGCGACGACGCCGGCCAGCCAGCCGGAGATTATCCGGGAGCGGCCGAGGCGCGCGCCGTGCGCGACGGGCAGTCCGCGGCCCTTGGCGACCTCTTCGTGGGTGACGATGTGGACGTCGAGGTCGGGGCCGGACTCACGGGCGACGGTCGCGCCGACGCCGGGCCCGAAGATGTACTGCCAGGCCTTGCGCCGGCTGGAGCCGAGCACGATCTGGGAGGCGTTGACGCCGCGTGCGAACTCCAGCAGCGCCGAGGGCACGTCGTCCCCGATGACGTGGTGGAAGGTGCCGCCGAGGTCTTCGACGAGCTTGCGCTGGACGGCCAGTTCCTTGGGCGATGCGGAGGTGAGGCCGTCGCTGCGCGCGATGTAGACGGCGAGGATCTCGCCGCCGGAGCCCTTGGCGGCCATGCGGGCGGCGCGGCGGATGAGGGTACGGCCCTCGGGGCCGCCGGTGAGGCCGACGGCGATGCGCTCACGGGCCTGCCAGGTGGTGCGGATGTTGTGCTCGCCGCGGTACTGCTGGAGGTACTCGTCGACCCGGTCGGCGGTCCACAGCAGGGCGAGCTCACGCAGGGCGGTGAGGTTGCCGGGGCGGAAGTAGTGCGAGAGCGCGGCGTTGACCTTGTCGGGCTGGTAGATGTTGCCGTGCGCCATCCGGCGGCGCAGCGCCTGGGGCGACATGTCGACCAGCTCGATCTGATCCGCCCGTCTGACCATCTCGTCGGGGACGGTCTCCCGCTGCCGTACGCCGGTTATCGACTCGACGACATCGCCGAGTGACTCCAGGTGCTGGATGTTGACGGTCGAGACGACGTCGATGCCGGCCTGGAGCAGTTCCTCGACGTCCTGCCAGCGTTTGGGGTTGCGGGAGCCCGGCACATTGGTGTGGGCCAGTTCGTCCACCAGAGCGACGGCGGGGTGGCGCTCGATGACCGCGTCGACGTCCATCTCGGTGAAGACGGTGCCGCGGTGCGGCAGCTCCCGGCGGTGGACCTGTTCGAGCCCCTGGAGCATGACCTCGGTGCGTGGCCGGTTGTGGTGCTCGACGAACGCCACGACGCAATCGGTGCCGCGCTCGACGCGCCGGTGCGCCTCGGAGAGCATCGCGTACGTCTTGCCGACGCCCGGTGCCGCGCCCAGATAGATCCTCAGCTTGCCGCGTCCCATGGCCCCATTGTCTTCTCACCGGGCCGCTGCGTCCCCTCGCGGCTCTTGTCCGAAACTACAGCCAAGGATGCCGCCAAAACGGACATAAGCCAGCGCCTGGGTCCGTCTTGACACGATTCTGACGGGCCTGGGGGCCTAGTCCGTCGGCTCGTGTTCCACAAGGTGGCCGTCGGCCAGTTCGACCACCCGGTCGGCGAGGCCGAGGAGTTGGGCGTCGTGGGTGGCCACGAGCGCGGTGACGCCCTCGCTGCGTACGACGGCGCGCAGCAGTTCCATCACCGCGAGGCCGGTCTCCGCGTCGAGCTGTCCGGTGGGCTCGTCGGCGATCAGCAGGGCCGGCCGGTTCGCGAGTGCGCGCGCGATGGCGACGCGCTGCTGCTGGCCGCCGGAGAGCTCGCCGGGCCGTTGCGCGGCGTGGTCGCCGAGGCCGACGAGGGTGAGCAGCAGCGCCACCCGATCCTCGCGCTCGCGCGGGTCTGCCCTGCGCAGCCGCAGGGGTACGCCGACGTTCTCGGCGGCCGTGAGGACGGGGAGCAGTCCGAAGGACTGGAAGATGAAGCCGATGCGGTCGCGGCGCAGGGCGAGCAGACCGCTCTCGCCGAGCGTGGCGAGGTCGGTGCCGTCGACGACGATCCGGCCCTCGTCCGGGGAGTCGAGGCCCCCGACGAGGTTGAGCAGGGTGGTCTTGCCCGAGCCCGAGCGGCCCTTGAGCGCGATCAGCTCCCCGCGCGGCACGGTGAGGGAAACCCCGCGCAGCGCGTGGACGGCCGCGGCGCCGGTGCCGTACGAACGGTGCAGGCCGGTCACCCGCACCATGGGCTCCGCCGTCCCGGCGGTGCCGACGGCCGCGGCGGTGCCGACGTTCTCGGTCATGAGTCTTCCCCCGTACGGTTCCGGTCCCCCGGGCGTCAGTATGTGCACGCCGCACACGGCCGGGCAACGGTCCTGGCCCCCGGACACCGGTGAACAGCGATGGGCCGCGCTCCCGTCAGGGGAGTACGGCCCACGGCACATGTCGGGGCGTCTCCGGGCGTCCCCGGAGAGGGTGACCCTCGGGTCAGCCCCTCGGGTCAGCGCACCTCGGTGATCTCGGGGCCCCGCTGAAGCTGCCCCATGCCACCGGCGAAGCGGGAACCTTCCTGTTCCTCGGCCTGCTGGACGCCCTCGGCCACCATCTGCGCGTCGTCCGGCAGCTTCAGGACGATCGGGTCACGGGGCGCCATCGGGCCCTCGCCACGGACGACGACGGTGTCCCGGAAGATCTGCTCCAGCAGCCCGGCGGCGTCGGGCTGCACCGCGCCCTGTCCGGAGATCACTCCGCGCAGGAACCAGCGCGGCCCGTCGACCCCGATGAAGCGCACGAGCTGTACGCCACCGGTGCCGTCAGGGAGCTGCACGGGCACCTGGGCCCGCAGCTCCCAGCCGAGCGGGCCCTCGACCTCGTCGATGATGCCGCCCTGCTGCGTGATGCCCGAGGCGATCTCCTCGCGCACCTCGCTCCAGATGCCCTCCTTCTTGGGAGCGGCGAAGGCCTGGAGCTGGACGGCGCTGTCGCGTACGACGACGGTCGCCGCGACGATCGCGTCGCCCGCCACCTCTACACGAAGCTCCATTCCGTCGACCCCGGGCACGAAGATGCCGCCCAGGTCGACCCGGCCCTCGTCGGGCTTGGAGACCTCGGAGATGTCCCACGGCCCGTCGGGCCTGGGGGCCGGGGGAAGATTCACCCGGCGGGGCTTCTCGGCCCCTGCCTCCGTGTCATCGGCGTCGATGTCGTCGACGACCTGCTCGGCCTCGCCCGCCGTGTCATCGGCGGTACCGCTCTTCTTGCGACGTCCGAACACGTCACTGTCCTTCCCGGTCGGATACGACCGATGCGTATCGATTCCCGCCCTGTGAACCGCCCACCGCGGCATGACCTCCGGTGGACCCGAAGCCCCCCTCGGCCCGTGCCGAGCCGGGAAGCTCCGCCACCTCGTGGAAGCGCACCTTCTCGACCTGCTGGACGACCAGTTGAGCAATCCGGTCGAACCGCTCGAACCGCACCGTCCCGCGCGGATCGAGATTGACCACGATCACCTTGATCTCCCCACGGTACCCGGCATCCACCGTCCCCGGGGCATTCACCAAGGCCACTCCGCAGCGGGCGGCCAGCCCGGATCGCGGGTGCACGAAGGCGGCGTACCCGTCGGGCAGCGCGAGGGAAACCCCGGTGGGCAGCACAGCGCGTTCGCCCGGAGCGAGATCGGCGGGCTCGGTGGTCACCAGATCGACGCCGGCGTCGCCCGGGTGCGCGTACGAGGGGAGCGGCACCTCCGGGTCGGTCCGGCGGATCAGCACGTCGACGGGGTTGCGGCTCATGGGTTCACCTCGAAGGCGCGGGCGCGCCTGACCTGGTCGGGATCGGCTATCGCCGCCCGGATCTCCTCCGGGCGGCCGTTGTCGATGAAGTGGTCGACCTTGACCTCGACGAAGAGGGCGTCGGCGCGCAGCGCGACGGGTCCCCCGGGGCCGCCGAGCCGGCCGGTGGCGGAGCAGAAGATCTTCCGGCCGCTGACGGCGGTGACCTCGGCCGCGAGGAAGAGCACCGTGCCGACGGGTACGGGGCGGACGAAGTCCGTCTCCAGCTTGCCGGTGACGGCGACCACGCGCAGCAGCCAGTGCAGTGCGCCGAGCGACTCGTCGAGCGCGGTGGCGAGCACCCCGCCGTGCGCGAGGCCGGGGGCGCCCTGGTGGGCGGGCCGTACGGTGAACTCGGCCGTGATCGTGACGCCCTCGCCGGCCCTGGCCCGCAGACGCAGACCGTGGGGCTGCTCGTCGCCGCAGCCGAAGCAGTGCGCGTAGTGCGAACCGAGGAGCTCCCCCGGGGCCGGGGCGTCCGGGTGCCGTACCGGCGCCGTCGCGCCGGCCGGAGGCGTCAGGGCCGGGGACCGGGCGGCGGAGCGGGGGCGGTTTCCCCCGGAGGGCACAGTACTCACAGCCGCAGACCTTACCCGCGCGGCTACCCGCCGGTCGCACCGTGCCAAGCTTGGCTCCATGGAGCATTCAGCCGCGCCTTACGACGAACGTCTCACCGCACCCGGTTCCTGGTGGGTGATCACCGCGCTCGTCGCTCTGTCGGGCGGTCTCATCGTGCTGCCGCTGGGCACGGTGCCGATGCTGGGGGCGGTGGTCGTGGCGGGGCTGCTGGCGGCTCTGGCGGTCAGTTCGTACGGCTCCGCGCGCGTGCGTGTGGTGGCCGGCTCGCTGGTCGTGGGCGATGCCCGGATCCCGGTGGCGGCCCTCGGCGAGGCGGAGGTGCTGGCCGGTGAGGAGGCGCGCGCCTGGCGCATGCACAAGGCCGATCCGCGCGCCTTCATGCTGCTGCGCAGCTACATCCCGACGGCGCTGCGGGTGGAGGTCACGGACCCGGCCGACCCGACACCGTACGTCTATGTGTCGACCCGGAGGCCGAGGGCGCTGGCGGCGGCGCTGGACGCCGTACGCAAGGGTGAGGGCGAATCGCGGGACACGGCCCACACGTCTTAGGAGAGACCTAGGGCCTGATCCAAACGACAGGACCTAGCGGCCGAGCTCCCTGGGGAGCTCGGGAGGCAGCACCTTGGGCTGCTCAAGAGGCGGCAGCGCGGGCAGGGCGTCCCAGGAGACCTGGCGGGCGCGCAGGTCCTTGCGGATGCGCTCGGCGACCTTCTGGGTGTCACGCCGGTTCATCATCGCGCCGACGGCCGCTCCGATCATGAACGGCACCAGGTTCGGCAGGCTGCGGATCGTGCGCTTCATGATCTGCTGGCGCAGTTCGCGCCGCATCCGGCCGGAGAGTGCCGAGTTGAGCGTCGCGGGTTTCGTTATGTCGACGCCGCGCTCCTCGGTCCACGCGGTCAGATACGCGGTGCTGCGCTGCTTGAGGTTGCCGGGCGGACGCAGGCCGTAGACCTCGTGCAGCTCGGCGATGAGTTTGAGTTCGATCGCGGCGACGGCCGTGATCTCCGCGGCCAGTTCGGCCGGCATCGCGGGCGGTACGGGCATCATCGCGGCCGCGCCGATCCCGGCGCCGACCGTGGAGCTGCTGTTCGCCGCGCCCGCGACGAGTTTGTCGGCGAGCTCTTCGGGCCCGAGGCCCGGGAACTGCCTGCGGAGCGTGGCCAGATCACGGACGGGAACGCGCGGGGCGTTGTCGATGATCCGGTCGGCGAGATGCGCGAGCCCGGCCCTGGCGCTCGCGCCGCCTTTCTGGATGCCCCGTCTTACCTTGCCCAGGCGGCGGACCCCGGTCACGGGCCCTTCGTGGTCGCCCCGGGCGGCTGCGAGCGAGGCCTGGAGGCCTCGCCCGTCGTCGCCGGATACGCCGGGCTGGGGCAGGAGAGCGGAGTGCTCGGCAGGGGGCCTGGTGCCTTCTGCCGGGCCCGAGCCGCTCCGGTACGCCTCCGGTGCGTCCGCGCGCCGGAAACGCCGTTTCCTGGACGGTGTGTCACCTGCCACGACCGACCGCTCCTCAGTCGCAGTCGCGGCAGATCGGCTGACCGTTCTTCTCCCGGGACAGCTGGCTGCGGTGGTGGACGAGGAAGCAGCTCATGCAGGTGAACTCGTCGGCCTGCCTGGGCAGTACACGAACCGACAGCTCCTCGTTGGAGAGGTCGGCCCCGGGCAGTTCCAGTCCCTCGGCCTGCTCGAACTCGTCCACGTCGACCGCGGACGTCGACTTGTCGTTCCGACGGGCCTTCAGTTCCTCAAGGCTGTCGGAATCGACGTCGTCATCGGTCTTGCGTGGGGTGTCGTAATCCGTTGCCATGTCGCTTCTCCCCCTCTGGGTTTCATCGGTGTCTCAGCGCACGTAACGCATGAGAGGCCGGACTTGTGCCCGACCTGAGGCGGAGATTTTGCCTCACATCAAGGTCTGTTACTCAATCGACACCCAACCGGACTCTTCCCGAGTGATCGGCGTTGGGTGCGAACCGGACCGTACACGGTCCGAATGTCGTACTTCACGGGCGCCACCCCGTGTACTTCCCGTGATCCCGACCCCTGGAAACCCGGATTTTCCCGGCTTTCCGTCAGGGGCTTGATCACAGAGAGTGCGAGGCTTGAATTCGCCCCTGTGATCGATCACACACGGCCCAACCGGGAACGCTTCCCGAAAATTCCGCGCAAAGCGAACTTCGCTCCGATCAGGAGCGAAAGTTCAGACCGGCAGAGTGACACGCATCACGAGCCCGCCTCCCTCGCGGGGCTCCGCGATGATACGGCCCCCGTGGGCCCGCGCGACCGAGCGGGCGATCGACAGGCCGAGACCCACGCCCTTGTCGCTGCCCGTCCGCTCCGTACGGAGGCGCCGGAACGGCTCGAAGATGTTGTCGATCTCGTACGCGGGAACGACCGGTCCCGTGTTCGACACCAGCAGCACCGCCTGACCGTGCTCCACCGTCGTCGTGACCTCCACCCAGCCCGCCTCCCTCACGTTGTAGCGAACGGCGTTCTGTACGAGGTTGAGCGCGATCCGCTCCAGCAGGACGCCGTTGCCCTGGACGACCGCCGGTGACCGCTCGCCGCGGATCTCGACGCCCTTCGCCTCGGCCTCGGCGCGCGTCTGGTCGACCGCGCGGGTGGCGACCTCGGCGAGATCGACGGGCTTGCGCTCGATGAGCTGGTTGTCGCTGCGGGCGAGCAGCAGCAGGCCCTCCACCAGCTGCTCGCTGCGTTCGTTGGTGGCCAGCAGCGTCCTGCCGAGCTGCTGGAGCTCCACGGGCGCCGCCGGGTCGGAGAGCTGGACCTCCAGCAGCGTGCGGTTGATCGCCAGGGGCGTACGCAGCTCGTGGGAGGCGTTCGCGACGAAGCGCTGCTGCGCGGTGAAGGCCCGCTCCAGGCGCTCCAGCATCTCGTCGAAGGTGTCGGCCAGCTCCTTCAGCTCATCGTCCGGGCCGTCGAGCTCGATCCTGCGGGCCAGGTCGCTGCCGACCACGCGGCGGGCGGTGCGGGTGATCCGGCCAAGAGGCGACAGGACCCGGCCGGCCATCGCGTAACCGAACGCGAAGGCGATGATGGAGAGCCCCGTCAGGGCGAACAGCGAGCGGGTGAGCAGGTCGTCGAGAGCCTGCTGGCGCTGCGCTGCCATGCACGCCTTGAGTGAGTTGTTCAGCTGGTCGTTGTCGACCGCCTGGTTGAGACTGGGGCAGGTGGGGCTCGTCAGCTGGACATTGACGCCGGTCACCTTCAGGGTCAGCTCGCTGCCCTCGTTGATGGCCTGCGCCGCCAGCAGATAGATGATCGAGAGCAGCAGGATCCCGGCGATCAGGAACATCCCGCCGTACAGCAGCGTCAGACGTATCCGGATCGTCGGACGGACCCAGGGCAGCTGGTCCTGCCGCCTCGGGTCCCAGGTCGGCTTCGGGGGCACCGTGGGCGGCGCCGGGGTGGTTGCCACGGGCATCAGATCCGGTAACCGGAGCCGGGCACGGTGACGATCACGGGCGGCTCGCCGAGCTTGCGGCGCAGCGTCATGACCGTGACGCGCACGACATTGGTGAACGGGTCGGTGTTCTCGTCCCAGGCCTTCTCCAGCAGCTGCTCGGCGGAGACCACGGCGCCCTCGCTGCGCATCAGCACTTCGAGGACGGCGAACTCCTTCGGCGCGAGCTGGATCTCCTTGCCGTCCCGGAAGACCTCGCGGCGGTTCGGGTCGAGCTTGATCCCCGACCGCTCCAGGACGGGCGGCAGCGGGACGGTCGTACGGCGGCCGAGCGCCCGTACGCGGGCCGTCAGCTCGGTGAAGGCGAAGGGCTTGGGAAGGTAGTCGTCGGCGCCCAGCTCAAGGCCCTCGACCCGGTCGCTGACGTCGCCGGACGCCGTGAGCATGAGCACCCGCGTGGGCATGCCCAGCTCGACGATCTTGCGGCAGACGTCGTCGCCGTGGATCAGGGGGAGGTCGCGGTCGAGCACGACGACGTCGTAGTCGTTGACACCGATCCGCTCCAGGGCCGCGGCGCCGTCGTACACGACGTCGACGGCCATGGCCTCCCGGCGCAGCCCGGTGGCCACCGCATCGGCGAGCAGCTGCTCGTCCTCGACGACGAGTACGCGCACGTCGCTGTCCTTCCTCAAGGGCCCACCGCCGGAGAACCGGGGAACCGGGCAGGTCGTAGCACTGGCTGTGCGGGCCCATCCTGCCCGCTACGTGCATAAACCGGCGGTAAGACAATGCCGACCGCCCGGCATACGGAAGGAATACGCAAGATTCTTGAATGTGGGGAGGTTTCTGGTGGAGTCGCCCTGGGGATGACGAGTGCACACCCGAGATCACGCCCTTCACGTGGCATGCCACTACCCGCTCTGTCCCCCAGAGGGAGTGGTGCGTGATCGACCGCCGTCGGCACTTCCAGGTGCCACTTGACCACGACGCCGGCACACCCCCGTGCCATCGACCCACGCCGAGGGGGCGCAATGGACGCATTCACCGCAGGTCTTCTGCAGCGCATAAGGGCCACCGAATCCGATCTCACACGGGCTCGTGAGACGGGCGACGACTTCCTCGCGGAGGTCGAGCAGGAAGAGCTTGAGGACCTGCACCGCCTCGCCGCGGAGCACGGCGTTCAGTTCGGCGCCGCGAACGTGTGACCCGTACGGGAAGGACCCCGGCGCCATGGGACGGTGCCGGGGTCCTTTCCTGTCCGGGGCCGGCGGGACGGTCTGCCGGGGCCGCGGCGGGCGGTCAGTCGTGCCAGGCGCCGTACTCCTCCAGCAGCGCCTGGAGCGGTTCGAAGACGCCGGGGACGGCCGCCACCGTGAGGTCGCCGTCGGCCGGGGCGCCGGGACGGCCGCCGGTGAGCGCGCCCGCCTCGCGTGCGACGAGGTCGCCGGCCGCGAGGTCCCAGGGGTGCAGCCCGCGCTCGTAGTAGCCGTCGAGCCGGCCGGCGGCGACGTCGCAGAGGTCGACGGCCGCGGAGCCGCCGCGCCGGATGTCGCGCAGCTGGGGGATCAGCCGGGTCGCGACGGCCGCCTGGTGGGTGCGGACGGCGGTGACGTAGTTGAAGCCCGTCGAGACCAGCGCCTGGTCGAGCGGCGGTGCCGGACGGCAGGCCACCGGACGGTCGTTGAGGAACGCGCCGCCGCCGAGCACGGCCCGGAAGGTCTCGCGGCGCATCGGGGCCTCGACGACGCCGACGAGGGTCTCGCCGTCGCGTTCGGCGGCGATGGAGACGGCCCAGGTCGGCAGTCCGTACAGGTAGTTGACCGTGCCGTCGAGGGGGTCGATCACCCAGCGGATGCCGCTGCTGCCGGGCGAACTCGCGCCCTCCTCACCGAGGAACCCGTCGTCGGGCCGCCTCTCGGCCAGGAAGCCGGTGATCAGCTTCTCGGCGGCGATGTCCATCTCGGTGACCACGTCGATCGGGCTGGACTTCGTCGCGGCCACGCCCAGGTCGGCGGGGCGGCCGTCGCGCAGGAGCGCCCCGGCCCGGCGAGCGGCCTCCAGGGCGAGGGAGAGCAGTTCTTGGCTGAGGGGGTCGGTCACGGGCAGGTCACTCCTCGGGAGGGCACCGGGCGATGCGACGGGCGTCGGGTGGGAGGGCGTCAGGCGTACGGGCTGTCGGCGCCCGCGGCGGCCGGGCGGGGCGTCCTCGCGGGACAGCAGCCGACCGGGCACACGTCGTGGCTCGGACCGAGCGCCCCGAGCGCGCACCGCTCCGCCGCGAGCCCCCGCTCGGTCGCCGCGCGCTCCAGGAGCAGATCGCGTACGGCGCCGACGAACCGCTCGTCGGCCCCCACCGTGGCCGAACGCCGGACGGGCAGGCCCAGTTCGGCCGCCTTGGCCGTGGCCTCGGTGTCGAGGTCGTACAGCACCTCCATGTGGTCCGAGACGAACCCGATGGGCACCATGACGACCGCCGTGGCCCCCTCGGCGTGCACGGCCTCCAGGTGGTCGCAGATGTCGGGCTCCAGCCACGGGATGTGCGGCGCCCCGCTGCGCGACTGGTAGACGAGCTGCCAGGGGTGCTCGACGCCGGTCTCCTCGCGCACCGTGTCGG
This sequence comes from Streptomyces sp. NBC_01716, assembly GCF_036248275.1. NCBI lineage: Bacteria > Bacillati > Actinomycetota > Actinomycetes > Kitasatosporales > Streptomycetaceae > Streptomyces > Streptomyces sp. NBC_01716. The sequence goes on from NZ_CP109181.1 coordinate 2,102,730, forward strand.
CGATCAGCCGCGCCACGTCGAGATGCTGGGCGACGTACGCGCCGCCGTCGCCGTGGTCGTCGAGGGGGCCCGAGGTGTCGGCGGCGGCCACCGGGACGGAGTGGGTCGTGAAGGCGATACGCGCCCCCGCGCGGACGTCCTCGGGCAGGTCGGCGAGGGACGCGAGCACGCTCTCTGCCATGGGCCGTACGAAGCCGGGGTGGTTGAAGTAGTGCCGCAGCTTGTCGACGCGGGGCGGCTCCAGGCCCTCATCGACGAGCGTCGCGAGCGCGTCGGCGAGGTTCTCGCGGTACTGGCGGCAGCCGGAGTACGAGGCGTAGGCGCTGGTGGCGAGGACGGCGACACGGCGTCTGCCGTCCCTGGTCATCTCCCGCAGGGTGTCCGTCAGATAGGGCGCCCAGTTGCGGTTGCCCCAGTAGACGGGCAGGTCCAGACCGTGCTCGGCGAAGTCCTTGCGCAGAGCCTGGAGCAGGGCGCGGTTGTGTCCCTTGATCGGGCTGACGCCGCCGAACAGGAAGTAGTGCCGACCGACTTCTTTGAGCCGTTCCTTCGGGATGCCCCGGCCCCGCGTCACGTTCTCCAGGAACGGGACCACGTCGTCCGGACCCTCCGGGCCGCCGAAGGACAGCAGGAGAAGGGCGTCGTAGGGGGAAGTCGCACGCTGTTCGGGCATGCCTCGATCCTGCCATCCGCCACTGACGGCCCGTGAACCGCGGCACGCTCACGGGCCGCCGGACCGTAAGCTGTCTGCGCCTGTTCATTCCTTACCGCCAGTGCCCCGCGGCCGTACCGCCGTCACTCGCGACAGCGCCCACCGGAGCGACACGTGGCCAGGGCCTGTCTCTTGGATCAGGCCGGATCAGGGAGCGGGGTCTGGTGCCGTGGATCGCAAGGCGGAGGAGAGAGGCATGGCGGAGCCATGACGACTGACGACAACGCGGCGAGGCGCGGCACCAGGGACCGCGAGCCCGGCAAGATCCAAGAGACAGGCCCTAGTCCTTATCGCGCGATATTCGCCGCGCCCGGAACCCGGAGCTTCAGCGCCGCCGGTCTGGTCGGCCGGATGCCTCTGTCCATGATGGGCATCGGCATCGTGACGATGATCTCCCAGCTCACCGGGCGTTACGGGCTGGCGGGTGCGCTCGCGGCGACGCTGGCGATGTCCGCCGCCGGGATCGGTCCGCAGATCTCCCGGCTCGTGGACAGGCACGGCCAGCGGCGGGTGCTGCGTCCCGCCGCGCTGACCGCCGTGACGGCCGTCACCGGACTGCTCGTGTGCGCCCAGCGGTCGGCCCCGGAGTGGACGCTCTTCGTCTTCGCGGCGGGCGCGGGCTGTGTGCCGAGCGTGGGGTCGATGGTCCGGGCGCGGTGGGCGGAGCTCTACCGGGGGTCACCGCGCGAGCTGCACGCCGCGTACTCCTGGGAGTCGATCGTCGACGAGCTGTGCTTCATCTTCGGTCCGATCATCGCGATCGGTCTGTCCACGGCCTGGTTCCCCCAGGCGGGGCCGATGCTGGCCGCGCTCTTCCTGGTGGCCGGTGTCTTCTGGCTGACGGCGCAGCGGGCCACCGAGCCCGTGCCGCACCCGCGTGAGCACCACACCGGGGGCACCGCGCTGCGCTCCCCCGGTCTGCGGGTCCTGGTGGTGACGTTCGTGGCGACGGGCGCGATCTTCGGCGCCGTCGACGTGGTGACCGTCGCGTTCGCGGAGGAGCGGGGCGCCAAGACGGCGGCGAGCCTGGTGCTCGCGGTGTACGCGCTCGGTTCCTGCCTCGCCGGCGTCGTCTTCGGGCTGCTGGCTCCGCGCGGCAGCGCGTCCAAGAGGTGGCTGGTGGGAGTCTGTGCGATGGCCGTGAGTATGATCCCCCTCCAACTGGCCGGGAATCTGCCGATCCTGGCCGTGGCACTCTTCGTCGCCGGCCTCTCGGTCGCACCCACGATGGTGACGACCATGGCCCTCGTCGAAACGCACGTACCTCGTACCAAGCTCACCGAGGGCATGACCTGGGTCAGTACCGGTCTCGCCGTCGGGGTGGCGCTCGGTTCCTCCGCCGGGGGATGGGTCGTCGACGCCTCCGGGGCGCGGACGGGGTTCGCTGTGCCCGTCGTGGCGGGAGTGGCCGCGGCCCTGGTCGCGCTGATGGGCCACCGCCGGCTGCGGGAGCGGCCAACGGATCGGGAGGGGCACGGGGCTGATGACCAACACCGGTACGGGCGGGGCGACGACGAGGTTCCCGGCGCACACCTGGCGTAACTGGGCGGGGAACGTGAGCGCGCGTCCCTCCCGCGTGTTCTCCCCCGCCTCTGTGGAAGAGCTGGCCGACGCGGTCCGTACGGCCGCCGCGGACGGGCTCCGGGTCAAGGCGGTCGGCACGGGCCATTCGTTCTCCTCGGCGGCGGCCACCGACGGTCTGCAGGTACGGCCCGAACTGCTCACCGGCATACGTGAGATCGACCGGGGGGCCGGCACCGTCACCGTGGCGGCGGGCACCCCGCTGAGGCGGCTGAACGAGGCCCTGGCCAGGGAGGGCCTGTCGCTCACGAACATGGGCGACATCATGGATCAGACCGTCGCCGGCGCGACGTCCACGGGCACGCACGGCACCGGGCGCGACTCGGCCTCGATCGCCGCGCAGATCCGGGCCCTGGAACTCGTCACGGCCGACGGCTCGGTCCTCACCTGCTCCCCGGTGGAGAATTCGGAGATCTTCGCCGCCGCCCGGGTCGGACTGGGCGCGCTCGGGATCGTCACGGCGATCACCTTCGGCGTGGAGCCGGTCTTCCTGCTGACCGCGCGGGAGGAGCCGATGTCCTTCGACCGGGTGACGGCGGACTTCGACGGGCTCGTCGCCGAGAACGAGCACTTCGAGTTCTACTGGTTCCCGCACACCGGCAACTGCAACACCAAGCGCAACAACCGCAGCGCGGGCCCGGCGGCCCCGGCCGGCGCGGTCAGCGGCTGGATCGAGGACGAACTCCTCTCCAACGGGCTGTTCCAGGTGGCCTGTTCGGTCGGGCGCGCGGTGCCCGGGGTCATCCCCTCGATCGCCAGAATCTCCAGCCGCGCCCTCTCGGCCCGTACGTACACGGACATTCCTTACAAGGTCTTCACGACCCCGCGCCGGGTGCGCTTCGTGGAGATGGAGTACGCCCTGCCGCGCGAGGTGGCGGTGGACGCGCTGCGCGAGGTCAAGGCCATGATCGAGCGTTCGCCACTTCGGGTGAGTTTCCCGGTCGAGGTGCGGACCGCGCCCGCCGACGACATCCCGCTGTCGACCGCGTCCGGCCGGGAGACGGCATACATCGCGGTGCATCTGTACCGGGGCACGCCCTACCGCTCGTACTTCACTGCGGTGGAGCGGATCATGACCGCGCACGGCGGCCGGCCGCACTGGGGCAAGGTGCACACGCGGGACGCGGCGTATCTGGCCGGGGTCTATCCGCGCTTCGAGGAGTTCACGGCCGTACGCGACCGGCTGGACCCGGAGCGGCTGTTCGGCAATCCGTATCTGCGGCGGGTCATCGGCGGGTAGCGCCGTCCGGTCTCAGCCGGACGGAACCGGCGCCGGCGCGGTGGCGGGCGGGGGCGGGACGGGGTCGCCCCCGGGGTCGCCGGATCCGGTGTCCGGCTGGGAGGTTCCGGGCGACGGGGTGGTCGAAGGGCCGCCGGGCTCCTGGGTGTTGGGGGTGTTTTGGCTCTGCTCGTCGCCTGGTGCGGAGGGGGTCGGGGCCGGGGGCGGGGTGCCGCCGGGGTCGGTGCCCGGGGCCGTGTCCGGGTCCGTACCGTCGTCGGAGGGGGCCGTTCCGCCGTCCTTCGGCTCGGCCGGCCCGTCGGGTGAGGAGTCCCGGCCGGTGTCCCCGCCGCGTACGACGGAGCTGAAGGTCGTTCCCTTGCCGCCGCTCAGGTCCTGGCCGGCGGCCAACTCGTAGCCGGTGATGGCGACCATCGCGACGGCGAAGACGACGACGGCCGCGACGGCGGGCCGCTTCCAGCCCCGTACGCGCGTGCCGTACGTGGTGGCTCCCCCGTACGTGGTGGCTCCCCCGAACTCGCCCCGCGCGGGCGGCGACTCGGTGTCGTACACCTGGCGCGCCTTCGGCTTCACCTGGACCGAGACCTCGCGTATCTGGTCACCGGTGCGCCGGAACAGATGCTGGAAGAGCGGGCCGCCGCTGGTCGCGATCACGCTGACCACACCGGCGCCGATGATCGTGCCGTACACCCCGAGCTTCGAGGCGAACACGGCCGCCGCGACGGCGGCGAGCGCACTGCCCGCGACCTGCGGCACGCTCAGTTCGAGCCGTGGCGACGCGGTCCCCTCGCCGGTCCGGGTGCCCGGCTTCTGACTCTCATCCATCTCCGACCTCTGCTCGACCATCTGTGCCACCGTGCACCAAGAAGGAGCTTTTGAGCGAATCCGATGGTTCCGCTTGAGGAAATTATGTGAATTGGGACACCCGTACGGGATACGGACACCCCCTCAACTCCCATATCTCCGGAGAACTTCGGTGGCGTGGCAGTCCACCCCGATGGTCCGAATGGAGTACTGTGACGAGCCCTGGGGCCGGACTCCCTCACAGGCGTCCGGGTCTACGGGAGGGGGCCGAAGTGGCACTCGATCCGGCGGCGCGATGGCACCACACGGGCGCCTGCTACACAGCGTGACCAGGTCTGTCACTCTGCGTCGCAAATAGGCAACCGTGTCATGACGGCGTTCCAGGGCCCATGCCCGACACGCCGAACAACTCGGCAAGGTTGTGGCAGGCTGCACCCGGGCAAGTCACACTCGACCAGCGGAAGCAGCGACGCACGTGACGTCGGCAGGCACCACCCGGGAGGTCCCCATGCCCGAACTGCGTGTCGTGGCCGTCTCCAACGACGGCACACGACTGGTGCTCAAGGCTGCCGACAGCACGGAGTACACGCTCCCCATCGACGAGCGGCTGCGCGCGGCTGTACGGAACGACCGCGCCCGCCTCGGCCAGATCGAGATCGAGGTGGAGAGCCACCTCAGGCCCCGTGACATCCAGGCGCGTATACGGTCCGGAGCCTCCGCCGAGGAGGTCGCCCAGATGGCCGGGATCCCGGTCGACCGGGTCCGGCGCTTCGAAGGCCCCGTGCTGGCCGAGCGCGCCTTCATGGCCGAGCGCGCCCGGAAGACGGCGGTACGCCGCCCCGGCGAGAACGCCGGTCCCCAGCTGGGCGAGGCGGTGCACGAGCGGCTGCTCATGCGCGGCGCCGAGAAGGAGACCGCGCAGTGGGACTCGTGGCGCCGCGACGACGGCACCTGGGAAGTCCTGCTGGTCTACCGGGTCGCGGGCGAGACGCACACGGCGAGCTGGACGTACGACCCGCCCCGGCGGCTCGTCCAGGCCGTCGACGACGAGGCGCGCTCGCTGATCGGGGAGACGGACGACTCGCTCGCCGTCGCCACGAAGGAGCCGAGCTTTCCGTTCGTACCGCGCATCGCGCGGCTGCCGAGGGATCGCGAACGGCCCCTCGACCGCGCGCTGGAACGGCAGACGGAGCGGCCGACTGCGGACCCGGACGAGGACACCAGCGAGCGCGACACCCTGACCAGCCTGCTGGAGGCGGTGCCGAGCTTCCGTGGCGACATGGTGGTCCCGGAGCGGCCCTCCCAGCCGGAGCCGCCGGCGATCGAGCCCGGTCAGGCGCCCGATGAGGAGGAGCCGGTGGCGCCGGCCGCCTCGGCGGGCGCGGGATCGGCGTACGCGGATGTGCTGATGCCGCGTTCGGTGGCGGGGCACCGCGACCGGCTGACCGGCACGACCGACCGTCAGGCGGAGGCCGACGGCGTACGGCCCAACCGCCGTGCCGCCGTGCCGAGCTGGGACGAGATCGTGTTCGGCACCCGCCGCAAGAAGCAGGACTGAGCGGGGCAGATCGGCTGTGGGCCGAGGTCGTACGCGAAACGGGCGTACGGCCCCGGTCACTGACGTCAGCCGGCCCCCGTCACTGAGGGTCGGGGCCTGTCGCCACCGGTCGCTCGGTGTCCGCCGTCCACTCCGACCAGGATCCGGCGTACAGCGCCGCCGGGATGCCGGCGATCTCCAGGGCCACCAACTCGTGCGCCGCCGATACCCCGGAGCCGCAGTAGACCCCGACCTCGGGGCCGGTGCCGTCGCCCTTCACGCCCAGCGCCCTGAACCGGGCGGCGAGTTCGTCGGCGGGGAGGAAGCGGCCGTCCGGGCCGACGTTCCCGGCGGTCGGCGCCGAGACGGCGCCCGGAATGTGCCCGCCGACGCGGTCCAGCGGTTCGACGTCGCCCCGGTAGCGCTCGGCGGCCCGCGCGTCCAGCAGCAGACCGTCGCGGGCCAGCGCGGCGGCGCCGTCCGCGTCGAGCAGCGGGAGCGAATCGGGTACGGGGCTGAAGTCGCCCTCGCCGGGCGTCGGGATCTCGGCCGTCAACGGGCCGTCCCAGCCCGCGAGTCCGCCGTCCAGCACGCGTACGTCCTGGTGACCGGTCCAGCGCAGCATCCACCAGGCGCGGGCCGCGGCCCACCCCTGGCCTCCGTCGTAGACGACGACCGGTGTGCCGGCCGAGACGCCCGCGCGGCGCATCACCGCGCCGAACGCCGCCACGTCGGGCAGCGGATGGCGGCCCCCGGCGCCGGGCGGGCCGGACAACTCCGCTTCGAGGTCCACGAATACGGCGCCCGGCAGATGGCCGGCGTCGTACTCCGGGCGGCCGGGAGGGGCGCCGGGCGCGTAGCGGACGTCGAGCAGGACGGGCGGCCTGGGTCCGGCGATCTCGTCGGCGAGTCCGGACGCGGAGATGATGACTGTCATGCGTGCCATCCTCGCCTATCGGCAAGGGCGTTCGGCCTCGACCCGGTCGGTGAGGGCACGACAACGTCGCGTCAATACCAAAACGGTCATCCTCATGCTGGATCGCGCCAAAAGCGGCGCGGCCGGGGCGCGGCTCCCGGCGAGAAATGGAACGATCTGTTCGGGCCCCCCACCGCGCAGTCCGGGGCGTGCGCCCCCTCCCCCGCCTGCCCGTCCCGATCGGGGCGGTCCGCGAATGATTCGAGAAGAGAGCGACGATGACCGAGGAAACGATCCGGCACACGCCCGGCACGCCTTGCTGGGTGAGTCTGATGGTGCACGGCCTCGGTACGACGCAGGACTTCTACGGGGAGTTGTTCGGCTGGAAGTTCGTCCAGGCGCCGGGGTCCGAGCAGTTGGGCCCGTACGTGCGGGGCGTTCTCGACGGCAAGGTGGTCGCCGGCATCGGTCAACTGGCGCCGGAGAGGCGGCTGCCGCTCTCGTGGACGCCGTATCTCGCGACGGACGACGCCGACGCGACGGCCGAGGCGATCAGGTGCTGCGGCGGCACCGTCGGGGTGGGGCCGCTGGAGGCGGGCGGGGACGGGCGCCTCGCCCTCGTGTCGGATCCGGCCGGCGCGGTCTTCGGCATCTGGCAGGCACAGGCGCACACGGGTACCGCCGTGGCGGGGGCGCACGGGACGCCGGTCCGCAACGAGCTGCTGATCCGCGAGACCTCGTGGGTGAGCGCGTTCTACCGGTCGGTCTTCGGCTACGACGTGGAGAGGGCCGGCGGGAACGGGGACGACACGCTGACCCTGCGCCTCGACGGGCACGCGGTGGCGGCGCTGCACGGGGTGGGCGAGGGCCGCCGCCCGGTACGCGGCGCGCACTGGATGACGTACTTCGAGGTGGACGACACGGACGCCGCCGCGCTGCTGGTCTCCGAGTTGGGCGGCCATGTGATCGACCCGCCGTGGGACACACCGGCGGGGCGGGTCGCGACGGTGGCGGATCCGGAGGGCGCGGTCTTCAGCGTGGTGCGGTCGGCGGCGCGCTGAGTCAGGGGTGCGGGGGCTGGGGCTAGGGGCTAGGGGCGTACGGCGCTGGGGAGTTCCACGCTCCGCATCGCCTTGCTGAACTCCCGCGACGTGGACCGGCCGGCGAACAGGCTGCCCACCTCGGTGCGCATGGGATCGCGCCAGGCCGGGTGCACGGCTCGCTCCCAGCTGAGGGTGTACGCGGGGGCTTTCCGTACCAGGTCGTACTGGAACCGGGCGAAGTCGGGGTACGGCGCGTGGCCGAGCGACTTCGCCGCCGCGGACGTGGCGGGGACCTCGCCCGCCCGCAGCAGGGCCTTGCTGTGTGCCGTACCGGTGAACTCCTTGAGCAGGGCGACCGCGGCGAGCCGGTTCTCGGTGCGCTCGCTCATCGTCAGATAGCCGGCCGGGGTGCCCAGCAGGCTCTTCGGCTTCCCCTTGCCGTCATCGACCACCGGGAACGGCACCCACCCCAGATTCCTGTCGGTGAACGCGGGGAACCTCCGGGCGAGTTCCGCGTGCTGCCCGGACTCCGCCAGGAGCAGGCCGGCCCGGCCCCTGGCCAGAAGGGCGGCGGCCTCGCCGCCGGTGCCCGCCGCGCCGCCGTCGGCGCCGAACGCGCCGCTGTCGAGCAGGGAGATGATCTCCTCTGCCGCGCGCAGCACGGCGCGGTCCGTCCACGCGCCGCTGTCCCCGGACCGGATCCGGTCGGCGACCTCAGGGCCGCCGATGCGCTCCACGAGGTACTCCAGCCACCTCGCTGCGGCGGCGGGATCGGCCCCGGCCAGCGCGACGGGTATGACGTCCGCGGTACGCAGCCGGGCTGCGGCCTTCTTCAGATCCGCCCAGGTGGCGGGCGGCCTGAGGCCGAGATCCGCGAACAGGGCACGGTGGTAGAACAGCACGACGGGCCGGGTGCCGCGGACGGGGATGCCGAAGGGGCGCTGATTGACGGCACAGCCGTTCAGAGCGCCGGGCAGCAGCCTCTCACCGAACTCGGGATAGTCCTCGGTGAGGTTGTAGAGGTCGACCAGCCGGTGTTCCTCGGCGGAGACCCTGATGGCTCCGGCGCTCCAGGTGAAGAGAAGGTCCGGGCCACGGCCGCCGTCCAGTGCCGTCTCCAGCGCACGGGCGTACGACGCCGAGGGGACGGCACGGAGTTCGGCCGTAGTCTCCGCTCCGGCCTCGCCGGGCGACTCGTTGAAGCGGCGGACCGTCGCCGCGTGGATCCCGGCGATGCCGTCCTCGGGTACGAGGGCGACGAGCGGCGCGCCGGCGGCGGTGTCACTGTCGGCATCCGAGTCGCACCCGGCCGCGCCGGCGGCAAGCACGGTGGAGGCTCCGGCGCCGAGGAAGCTCCGTCTGCTCATGGACACGAGGGAGTGGTCCCTTTCGTCAACTGCGGTGCGATGGCTGCGATGGCCGCGGTGTTCGGGGCGGGAGCCGGAGCGGCCCGGCGCATGGTGGGCGCCGGGCCACTGCGGCCACTGCGGCTCCTGACGGCGCTACTTCGAAGACACGGCCTAGCAGCCGTGCCACTGCCGCGAGCCGGTCATGCCCACATGAGTGTGGTCGTTGTGACCCGGGAAGCCCTGACCGAGGATCTCCCTGAAGCCGGAACTCTTGGCCCCGTTGTGGAGCTGGCAGCGCCGGGCCTGGGTCCCCGGCATGTCCGCGGCGTCCCCGTAGGTGTGCCGACTGCCGTTGACCCCGCCCACGGCCGCGTTGCAACTGTTCGAACGGAAACCGCTGGAAATCTGGATCGCGCCGCCGGCCTTCGCGCGCAGCGCCTCCAGCTTCCACATGCTCTTGCGCGCGTTGGCCTTGGCGGCGGTCGCCGACACCGCGCCGCCCGACCAGTCGGAGTTGCACTTGTTCCACTCGGCGTACGAGAAATGGATGGGCGTACAGTCCGAGTCCTGCAACGAGTAGATCTTGTCGACCGTCTGGCTGCCGGCGATTCCGTCGGCCTGAAGGCCGTACTGCTTCTGGAACTTACGGACCGCCTCCTTGGTGCGCCCGCCGTAGATCCCGTCGGTGGAAAGCACTTCGCCGCTGTCCACGAACCCGGCGACACGGATCTGCAGCCGCTCCACCGAGGTGCCCTGGCTGCCCTGCTCCAACGGCAGGCCCGTGATCGGCTGACCGCAGTTGGACGCGGCGTGCGCGGTACCGGCGGTGACCGTCACACCGAAAACCGCGCCTGTCGAGATCATGACAAGGGAGAGTAACGCGTGCTGAGCTTTTCTGAGCATGGCAACTCCTGTGTGCGGTGGGCGTTCTCCGGGAGTACGACGGGCACAGTAGCCCGGCCCGATCGCGGAGTGTGCCGGTCGTTCGAACCACACGGAACGGCCCCCTCGGCGGTCCGGCCGCCCCGGGCCGGCGGGTCCGAGAAGGTCAGCGGCCGGGTGCGGATGCGGCGTCGGAGCGTACGGCCGGGCCGTCGGCGATCTCGACGGGCAGTACGTCGGGGGACAGCGCGGCGGCCCTCGCCGTGGCCGCCGTCATGCGGCGGCGGTGGTGGCGCCGGCACAGGACCTCGTAGCCGATCTCGTCCTCGGACTGACGCACATCGCCGACCACCACCTGCGCACCCTCGACCACCATCACCCCGCCGACCGTACGGGCGTTGTGCGTGGCCCGCGCCCCGCACCAGCACAACGCCTCGACCTGGAGGACCTCGACGCGGTCGGCGAGCTCCACCAGCCGCCGCGAGCCGGGGAAGAGCCTGGTGCGGAAGTCGGTGGTGATGCCGAAGGCGAAGACGTCCAGGTCGAGATCGTCCACGAGCCGGGCGAGCTGGTCGATCTGCTCGGGCGCGAGGAACTGCGCCTCGTCGGCGATGACGTAGTCGCAACGGCCGCCCTGCGAAAGGCGGTCGACGATGTACGCGTAGAAGTCGAAGCCCTCGGCCGCCTCGACGGCGTCGGTCACCAGGCCGAGGCGGGAGGAGAGTTTGCCCTCCCCCGCGCGGTCGTCGCGGGTGAAGATCATGCCGAGGAGGCCGCGGGCCGAGCGGTTGTGCTCGATCTGAAGAGCCAGAGTGCTCTTTCCGCAGTCCATCGTTCCGGAGAAGAACACCAGCTCGGGCATGAGGAAGTGACGGCCTTTCGGGTCTTTCGGGTAACGGGCGGCGCTACGAGCGTACTTCGAACAGGGGTACCAACTGCTCGACGGGGGTCATGGAGCCGTGCATCCCGACCATCGCGGACTCGCGCGGTTCCTGGACGGACGCGGTGATCACCACGTCGTCGTGAGCGGCGGCCACGACGTCGCCGATCCTCGCGCGCACCCGCTCCTCGACCGTCCCTGGCGGGCCGAACCAGCCGGCGGCTATGGCCTCGGCGCGGCTCGCGACCCAGAACCGGTCCCCCAGCACCTCGCGCCAGACGGTGAGGACGTCGGTCTCGGCGCCCGGGACCGCGTAGACGTGGCGGGCACGGCCCTCGCCGCCGAGGAGGGCGACGCCGGCGCGCAGCTCCCAGTCCTCGTCGAAGTCGATGCGCGACTGTTCGTCGAAGGGGATGTCGATCATGCCGTGGTCGGCGGTGATGTAGAGGGCGGCCCGTGGCGGCAGTTGCTCGGCGAGGCGCTGGGCGAGCCGGTCCACGTACATCACCTGGCCGCGCCAGGCGTCGGAGTCCATGCCGAACTTGTGGCCCTTGCCGTCGACCTCGCTGTAGTACGTGTAGACCAGCGACCGGTCCCCCGCGGCCAGTTGGGCGGCTGCCAGGTCCATCCGTTCCTCGCCCGAGAGCCGGCCGTGGAAGGTGCCGCCGCTCAGGGCGATCTCGGTGAGCGGGGTGCGTTCGAAGGTCGGGGACGACACCTGCGCCGTGTGCACCCCGGCGGCGTGGGCGAGCTGGAAGAGCGTGGGATAGGGCTGCCAGACGTGCGGGTCGGTCCACGGGCGCCAGCGCAGCTGGTTCATCAGGGCGCCGGTGGCGGGGTCGCGCACGGTGTAGCCGGGCAGTCCGTGGGCGCCCGGCGGCAGGCCCGTACCGACGGAGGCGAGGGACGTCGCGGTGGTGGCGGGGAAACCGACGGTGACCGGCCGGCCGGTGCCGCCGCGTGAGGTGCCCAGCAGCGACGTCAGATACGGCGCCTCGTCCGGGTGGTCCTTGATCTGCTGCCAGCCGAGGCCGTCGATCAGGAAGACGCAGTTGCGGTCGGCCGGGGTGAGTTCGGGGATGACGGCGGCCGGGGCGCCGGCGGCGGTACCCGGTACGGGAACGCCCTGGCCCGCGAGGAGGGTGGGCAGCAGGTCGGCGAGGGAGCCGCCACCGTACTCGGGGACGGGCGCGGTGTGCAGGGCGAGCGGCTCGGGGTCCTGCCAGGCGGGCGGCGGGGCGGCCATCAACGGCCGGTCGAGGAGGTGGCCGCGGTGGCTTCGGAGAGCGACTGGGCGAAGACGAGTGTCTGCCGTACGGTGTCGGGTCCGTCACCGGCCTCGCTGACGCGCAGGCTCAGGTCGTCGGCGGTGGAGTTGCCGGTGTAGCCGTGGTCGGCCTCGCAGTTGGGGTCGCCGCAGGCGGCGGGCTCCAGGTCGATGCGGGCGACGGCGCCCCAGCCGATGGTGAGGACGACCTCGCGGGGCAAGGTGCCGGGGGTGTACGACTCGGGGTTCGCGACGACGCGGCTGACCACCACGGACGAGATCCGGTCGAGCTTGACCGACTCGGTGGAGGTGGTGGCGTACGGCGTCGGTGAACTGGTGTCGGCTGCCTGCTCGTCGGTGTGGCTGACGATGAAGCGGTGGGCGGTCAGGACGAGGACGGTGACATGCCGGCGGACCTCGTTGGAGTCGAACGTCGTCTCCTGGTGGACAAGAAATGAGGCGATGGGTTCGCCTCCGACAGCGGCCTCCACCGCTTCGGCCACGAGAGCCGGGTAGTAGCCGCTGCGCTCGATCGCCGTGCGCAGCCCCTGGGTCGTCGTACCGGTCTTCGCCATGTGCCCCATCCTACGGGGGCGCGATGCGTGGCCAGCACCGTGCGGACCTGCTCAGTAGCTGGGCAGGCGGCGGGGGCCGAGGTCGTCGCGGGACGGGGGCGGGGCGAGGCGGACGCTCGCGCCGAGCACGGTGAGGCCGTGCGACGCGACCACCACCGGTTCGAGCGCGACGGAGACGATCTCCGGGTGGTCGTCGACGAGCCGGGACACCCGGAGCAGCAGCTCTTCGAGGGCGGCGGTGTCGACGGGCGCGGAGCCCCGCCAGCCGAAGAGGAGCGGCGCCGTGCGGATGGACCGGAGCAGTTCGGCGGCCTCCCGGTCGGTGACGGGCACGAGCCGGTGCGCCAGATCGCCGAGCAGCTCGGAGGCCACTCCCGCCAGCCCGAACGAGAGCACCGCGCCGGCGGCCGGGTCGATGACCGCGCTCACGACGGTGTCCACACCGCGCGGTGCCATCGACTGGACGACGGGCCGCAGCTCGGCGGGCTCCCCGAGCAGTTCGGTGAGTCCGCCGTACGCCGCCCGCAGCCGCGCCTCGTCGGCGAGGTCGAGCCGTACGCCACCGAGGTCGGCCCGGTGGCGCAGATGCGGCGCGGTGGTCTTGAGCGCGACGGGGTAGCCGAGCCGGGCCGCTGCCTCGACGGCGTCGTCGGGGGTGGGCGCGGGCAGGGTGGGCCGTACGGCGATCCCGTACCGCCCGAGCAGTTCGCGGGTGTCGTCGTCGCCGAGGCACGTACCGAGCGGGTCGGTGGACGACGCGTCGCCGAGCAGCCGGTCGATGAGCGCGGCGGCCCCGCTCTCGTCGATGTCGTCGTACTCGGGCACCTTGCCGGGTTCGGCGGCCTTCCTTCGCCACTGCCCGTAGGTGAAGGCCTGGCTGAGCGCGCGTACGGCGCGCTCGGCGGCCGGGTAGGCGGGGATCCGGCCGGGGGCGGTGTCATCGCCCGGGGCGGTCTCCCGCTCGGGGTCGTCGTCGGGGGCCGGCGGGCGCGGCCGGGTGACGGTGCCGGGCACCGGAACGGGCCGCGCGGCGGGGCGGGCGGACGCGTCGTCCGCGGGCGCGGGCTCGGGGCCCGGTGCGGACTCCGGTGCGGGCTGAGGCTCCGGTACGGGCTCGGGCTCCGGCTGAGACCCGCCGCCCGGCCCTGGCATCGGTCCCGGGCGGGGGGCCGTCGTGGTGGCCGCCGAGAGCGCCTTCGCCAGGCCGCCGATCTCCACATGGACCACGGCCACCGGCTTCGCCGGGGACGCCGACGCCGCCTCGCGCAGCGCCGCCGCCAGGACCTCGCCGTCGCCCGACTCCATCGCACCGCCCTCCCCGACCCAGGGGATCGCCGTGACGACGACCGCGTCGCAGCCCGGGTCCGCGAGCGCCGAGGCAAGCGCCGTACGGAAGTCCTCCGGGCGCGCCGACGTCGTGAGGTCGAGCGGGGGCAGCGGGCGCAGGCCCTCCGTCAGGCAGGCGTCGTACGTGAGGAGCCCCAGCGACTCGGAGTTGCCGAGGATCGCCACGCGCGGTCCCCGCGGCAGGGGCTGGGCCGCGAGCAGGACGCCGGCGTCCACCAGCTCCGTCACGGTGTCCACGCGGATCACCCCCGCCTGGCTGAGCAGCGCCGAGACCGTGGCGTCCGGGATCGTGCCGACCGGCACCGCGTGCCCCGGCGGCGCGCTGCCGCTGTGCCGCGCGCCCTTGGCGACGACGACGGGCTTCGCCGCCCCCGTACGCCTGGCCAGCCGTGTGAACTTCCGTGGGTTGCCGATGGATTCGAGATACAGCAGGACGACGTCGGTGTCGGGGTCGTCGTGCCAGTACTGGAGGAAGTCGTTGCCCGAGACGTCCGCGCGGTTGCCCGCCGAGATGAAGGTGGACAGGCCGGCGCCGCGCCGGACCAGCCCGGCGAGCAGGGCGATGCCGATCGCGCCCGACTGGGTGAAGAGGCCGATCCGCCCCCGGTCGGGCGACTCCGGCGCGAGCGAGGCGTTGAGGCGGACGGGCGGCGAGGTGTTGATGACCCCGAACGCGTTGGGCCCGATGACCCGCATCCCGTACGAACGCGCCTGCCGCACCAGTTCGCGCTGCCGCTCCAGTCCTTCGGGCCCGCTCTCGCCGTAACCGGCGGACAGGACGACCAGGCCCTGGACGCCGTGTTCGCCGCAGTCGGCGACGACGTCGGGCACCCGTTCGGCGGGGACGGCGACGACCGCGAGGTCGACGGGCTCCTCGATCTCCGCCAGGGAGCAGACGGCCGGGACGCCGTCGATCTCGGTGAGTTCCGGCGGCAGAGCCACGTTCACCGCGTACAAGCGCCCGGTGAAACCCCCGTCCAGAAGATTGCGCAGCACGGCTCGCCCGACGCCGCCCGCGGCGCGCCCGGCGCCGACGACGGCCACCGACGAGGGGCCGAGGAGCCGTTGCACGGAGCGGGCCTCGGCGCGCTGCTCACGGCCGCGCTGGACGGCGAGGGACTCGGCGGTCGGTTCGAGGTCGAGGACGAGACGGACCGCGCCGTCCTCGAAGCTGCGTTTCTGGGTGAACCCGGCGTCCCGGAACACCTTGATCATCTTGCTGTTGGCGGGCAGCACCTCCGCCGCGAAGCGCCGGATACCGCGCTCGCGAGCCACCGCGGCGATGTGTTCGAGGAGCGCGGAGGCGATGCCGCGCCCCTGGTGCGCGTCCTGGACGAGGAAGGCGACCTCCGCCTCGTCGGCGGGGGCCGACGCGGCCCTGCCGTCGCCGTCGATGCGGTCGTAGCGGACGGTCGCGACGAACTCGCCGTGGACGGTCACCGCGAGGCCCACCCGGTCCACGTAGTCGTGGTGGGTGAACCGGTAGACGTCCTTGTCGGAGAGCCGGGGGTAGGGCGCGAAGAAGCGGTAGTACTTCGACTCGTCGGAGACCTGCTCGTAGAAGTTGACCAGCCGCTCGGCGTCGTGGGTGGTGATGGGGCGGACGCGGGCCGTGCCCCCGTCGCGCAGCACCACGTCTGCTTCCCAGTGAGCGGGGTACGCGTGCTGCGACGGCGGCGTCATGACACGAGCCTACGGCGCGCACATGGGTAGCGGCGGTTACCCGGCCGGGGCAGGCTGGGGGTGCCGCACCGGGCCGTTCCGGGGCACATGAGACACTGGTCTAGACAACAACTGTGACTTGAAGGGCAACACCATGGCTGAGCGCCGCGTCAATGTCGGCTGGGCCGAGGGCCTGCACGCCCGTCCCGCCTCCATCTTCGTCCGGGCCGCCACGGCTTCCGGCGTTCCGCTGACCATCGCCAAGTCCGACGGCAGCCCGGTCAACGCGGCGTCGATGCTCGCCGTGCTGGGGCTGGGCGCGCAGGGCGGCGACGAGATCGTCCTGTTCTCCGACGCGGACGGCGCGGAGATCGCGCTGGACCGGCTGGCGAAGCTGGTCGCCGAGGGTCTGGACGAGCTGCCCGAGACCGTCTGAAGCGCGAGCGCACGTGCCTGACACGTATGGCGAAGGCCCCGGCGTCCTGCCGGGGCCTTCGTCGCGTGGTGGCTAGGGCGTGTTTTAGAAGTAGCGTCGTCCGCCCACTGGGCGGGGCCCACGGCGTCTGGTGCGTGCGATCGCAAGGCGGAGGATCAGCCCCGTAGATGGACCGGACGTACTTGGATGACTCCGACAACGCGGCGAGCGCGCGTGCCAGGCGTCGTGGGCCAGACGGGACTTCTCAAACACGCCCTAGACGTTCACGCCGTGGGACCGCAGATACGCGACCGGGTCGATGTCGGAGCCGTACTCCGCGGTCGTCCGCGCCTCGAAGTGCAGGTGCGGGCCGGTGGAGTTGCCGGTCGAGCCGGAGAGGGCGATCTGCTGCCCCGGGGCGACGCTCTGGCCGATGGAGACGCCGATGGACGAGAGGTGTCCGTACTGGGTGTACGTGCCGTCGTTCATACGGATGACGATGTTGTTCCCGTACGCGCCGCCCCAGCCGGCCTCGACGACGGTGCCCGCGCCGACGGCCACGACCGAAGTACCGGACGCGGCGCGGAAGTCGACGCCGGAGTGGCTGCCGGAGGACCAGAGCGCGCCGCCGGTCCTGTAGCCGGTGGTGAGCGAGGAGCCCGCGACCGGGAGCCGGTAGGAGTTGAGGCGCTTGCGCTCGGCGGCCCGTGCCGCGCGCTCCTTGGCGGCGCGGAGTTCCTTGGCGCGGGCCTCCGCCTTGCGCTTCGCCTCGGCCTTGGCGCGCGCGGCGGCCTGGGCCTCCGCCTTCGCTTCCGCGGCCTCCTCGGCTGCCGCCCGCTGCGCGTCGGCCTGGGCGTCGATCTTCGCGGCGAGCGAGTCGTCGATGACGATGGCACGGGGCGGGGCCTCGGGGACGGCCTCCTGGGCGAGGGTCGCCTCCGCGTCGGCGGCGAGCGCCGGGGACGCGAGGGTGCCGATGACACCGGCCGCGGTGAGGGAAGCGACGCCGGCGAAGTTCGCGCTTCGGCGCGTCATTCGGTTCCGGGCACGGTGCTTCCCGGTGGCACGGGTGAACGCCATTGAGGTGGCTGGTCCTTTCCTTCCTTCTCGCCTACCGGGTTAGCTGACGGGTTCGGAGCAGGAAGGTCTCCTACGGGGTCCTCCGCGGTTGGTGCGAAGGATCCCGATTCACCCCAGGGACATCGATTGGGTCCCCGGCTCCCCAGGCTCGCGCCTGACGGGGACTCGGCGATGGCTGTCCGGTGCCGCGGACGCGGCGGGCTCTGACGAACAGCCGGACCGACGCTAGGCGTTCATCTTTCAATCACCAAACGGACAGCCCATTTTGTAGCGCACGCCACAGGGCATTCGGGCAACCCACCCATGAATGCGGACATAAGAGGGAACCCCGGCGACAGGTTCGTCACCGGGGTTCCCTTTGTCCTGATTCCCGTACGGGATCGTGCCGTCAGCCGGTGACGACCTTCACCTCGCCGATGTCCAGCGCCTCGACCGGCTCCCGGATGACCGAGGCGTCCCCGACGAGCACCGTGACCAGCCGGTCGCCCGGGAAGGCGCTGACGACGGCGGCCGTCGCCTCGACCGTGCCGGTCTCGGCCAGGCGCGCGTACAGCCGTGCCTGGAAGTCGTCCGGCAGGTGCTGTTCGACCTGGTCGGCGAGCGTGTCCGCGACGGACGCGGCCGTCTCGTACTTCAGCGGCGCGACCCCGACCAGATTCTGTACGGCCGTCTCACGCTCGGCGTCCGTCAGGCCTTCGGCCGCGAGGGTACGCAGGACCTTCCACAGGTCGTCCAGCGCGGGCCCGGTCGACTCGGTGTCCACGGAGCCGCTGATGGCGAGCATGGAGACGCCCGTGCCCTCCGGGTCGGAGCGCAGCACCTGCGCGAAGGCCCGCACGCCGTACGTGTAGCCCTTCTCCTCGCGCAGCACCCGGTCGAGCCGGGAGGTGAGCGTGCCGCCCAGGCAGTACGTGCCGAGCACCTGGGCCGGCCAGACGCGGTCGTGCCGGTCGGGGCCGACGCGGCCGATCAGGAGCTGGGTCTGTACGGCTCCGGGCCGGTCCACGATCACGACACGGCCGGTGTCGTCGGCCGTCACCGGCGGCACGGGGCGCGGCTCGGTGGTGTCGCCCGTCCAGTCGCCGAGGGTCTCGGCGAGCAGGGCGTCGAGGTCGACACCGGTGAGGTCGCCGACGATCACCGCGGTGGCGGTGGCGGGGCGGACATGCGCCTCGTAGAAGGCCCGGACGCCCTTGGCGTCGATGCGTCCGACGGTCTCCTCGGTGCCCTGGCGGGGGCGGGACATGCGCGAGGTCTCCGGGAACAGCTCTCTGGAGAGCTGCTTCGCCGCGCGGCGGGCCGGGTTGGCCTGCTCGTGCGGGATCTCGTCCAGCCTGTTCGTGACGAGCCGGCCGACCTCGCTCTCCGAGAACAGCGGCGCGCGCAGGGCGTCGGCGAGCAGGCCGAGCGCCTTGGGCAGCCGGGAGACCGGGACCTCCAGGGAGACCCGTACACCGGGGTGGTCGGCGTGCGCGTCGAGCGTGGCGCCGCAGCGCTCCAGCTCGGCGGCGAACTCCTCGGCGGTGTGCTTGTCGGTGCCCTCGGACAGGGCGCGGGCCATGATCGTGGCCACGCCGTCCAGGCCGTCGGGCTCGGCCTCCAGCGGGGCGGCGAGGGAGATCTCGACGGCCACGACCTGCTGGCCGGGGCGGTGACAGCGCAGCACCGTCAGGCCGTTGGGCAGCGCACCCCGCTCGGGGGCGGGGAACGCCCAGGGCCTGGCCTCTCCCGCGGTCGGCTGCGGGTGGAACTCCATGGTCACGGCAGCGTCGGTCACTGGTCCGCCCCCTCGTGCTCGTCGGTGGTCTCGTCGGCGGCGGCGTCCTCGTCGTCGGAGGTGACCGGCTCGTAGACCAGCACCGCCCTGTTGTCCGGGCGCAGCCGGGCCTCGGCCACCGCGCGCACCTCGTCGGCCGTGACCTCCAGCACCCGCTGGACGGCGGTCAGTGCCAGCTGCGGGTCGCCGAACAGCACCGCGAACCTGCACAGTTCGTCCGCGCGGCCCGCGACCGTACCGAGCCGGTCGAGCCATTCGCGCTCCAACTGGGCCTGGGCGCGCTCCATTTCCTCGTCCGTGGGGCCATCGGCAGCGAACCGGGCCAGCTCCTCGTCGACCGCGGCCTCGATCTGCGGCACCTCGACGCCACCGGACGTCTTCACGTCCAGCCAGCCCAGCGAGGGCGCGCCGGCCAGGCGCAGCAGTCCGAATCCGGCCGACACGGCCGTACGGTCGCGGCGCACCAGGCGGTTGTGGAGACGGGAGGACTCGCCGCCGCCGAGGACGGTGAGCGCCAGATCGGCGGCGTCGGACTCGCGGGTGCCGTCCTGCGGCAGCCGGTAGGCGGCCATCAGCGCGCGCGCCGGGACCTCCTCGCGGATCTCCTCGCGCAGCTGCTCGCCGATGATGTCGGGCAGCGAGCCGTCGCGCGGCGCCTGCTTGCCGTCGTGCCCCGGGATCGAGCCGAAGTACTTCTGGACCCAGGCGAGGGTCTGCTCGGGATCGATGTCGCCGACGACCGAGAGCACCGCGTTGTTCGGCGCGTAGTACGTACGGAAGAACTGCCGCGCGTCGTCGAGGGTCGCCGCGTCCAGGTCGGCCATCGAGCCGATCGGCGTGTGGTGGTACGGGTGGCCCTCGGGGTAGGAAAGCGCTGTCAGGCGCTCGAAGGCGGTGCCGTAGGGCACGTTGTCATAACGCTGTCGGCGTTCGTTCTTCACCACGTCGCGCTGGTTCTCCATCCCCTCGTCGTCCAGGGCGGAGAGCAGCGAGCCCATGCGGTCGGCCTCCAGCCAGAGGGCGAGCTCCAGCTGGTGGGTGGGCATGGTCTCGAAGTAGTTGGTGCGCTCGAAGCTGGTGGTGCCGTTGAGGGAGCCGCCGGCGCCCTGCACCAGCTCGAAGTGACCGTTGCCCTTGACCTGCTTCGAGCCCTGGAACATCAGGTGCTCGAAGAGGTGGGCGAGGCCCGTACGGCCCTTGACCTCGTGGCGTGAGCCGACGTCGTACCAGAGGCAGACCGCGGCGACCGGGGTCAGGTGGTCCTCGGAGAGCACCACGCGCAGTCCGTTGGCGAGCCGGTGCTCGGTCGCTGTCAGGCCGCCGGAACCGGCCTGCGCTGTGGCCGTGTGACCCATGGGCATGTACGTCCCTTCGATCGCGATACGGAGAAGTCCTGCCACTGTATGCAAGCGTGCCGACGCATGGCGAAGTTCCCGTGCCGGGCGAAGCGGCGTCCACTCGCCAAGCGCTTGCGAAACGGTGCCCCGGACGGTTCAACGACGGGTCGAGGTCCGCGTTGTCAGTCCGGCGGGCCACAATGGTGCGGTCAAGTTCCCGAAGTTGCCCGCCCAGACCCGCACAGACCTGTGAAGGAGCCGCAGCAGCGATGGCCCGCCGCAGCACGAAGACCCCGCCGCCCGAGGACTTCGAGGAGAAGATCCTCGACATCGACGTGGTCGATGAAATGCAGGGCTCCTTCCTTGAGTACGCGTATTCGGTGATCTACTCCCGGGCCCTGCCCGACGCCCGGGACGGCATGAAACCGGTGCACCGCCGCATCGTGTACCAGATGAACGAGATGGGCCTGCGGCCCGACCGCGGCTATGTGAAGTGCGCCCGGGTCGTCGGCGAGGTGATGGGTAAATTGCACCCGCACGGGGACGCGTCGATCTACGACGCCCTCGTCCGGATGGCGCAGCCGTTCTCCATGCGGCTGCCGCTGGTCGACGGCCACGGGAACTTCGGGTCCCTCGGCAACGACGACCCGCCGGCCGCCATGCGGTACACGGAGTGCCGGATGGCTGACGCCACGTCACTGATGACGGAGTCGATCGACGAGGACACCGTCGATTTCCAGTCGAATTACGACGGGCAGGAGCAGGAACCGGTCACGCTGCCGGCCGCGTATCCGAATCTTCTGGTCAATGGCGCCTCCGGGATCGCCGTGGGCATGGCGACGAACATGGCGCCGCACAATCTGGGCGAGGTCATCGCCGCCGCCCGGCATCTGATCAAGCACCCGGGCGCCGACCTGGAAACGCTGATGCGGTACGTGCCGGGGCCCGACCTGCCCACCGGTGGCCGGATCGTGGGTCTCCAGGGCATCAAGGACGCGTACGAGAACGGGCGCGGGACGTTCAAGATCCGCGCCACGGTCACCGTGGAGGACGTCACCGCGCGCCGCAAGGGCCTCGTCGTCACCGAACTGCCGTTCACCGTGGGCCCGGAGAAGGTGATCGCCAAGATCAAGGACCTGGTCTCGGCGAAGAGGCTGATGGGCATCGCCGACGTCAAGGACCTCACGGACCGGGCGCACGGGCTGCGCCTGGTCATCGAGATCAAGAACGGGTTCATCCCCGAGGCCGTGCTGGAGCAGCTCTACAAGCTGACGCCGATGGAGGAGACCTTCGGCATCAACAATGTGGCGCTGGTGGACGGCCAGCCGCTGACGCTGGGGCTCAAGGAGCTGCTGGAGGTCTATCTCGACCACCGGTTCAACGTCGTACGCAGGCGCAGCGAGTTCCGCAGGACCAAGCGGCGCGACCGGCTGCATCTGGTGGAGGGGCTGCTCGTCGCGCTCCTCGACATCGACGAGGTCATCCGCCTCATCCGCTCCAGCGACAACTCGGCGCAGGCCAAGGAGCGGCTGATCGAGCGCTTCTCGCTGAGCGACGTGCAGACGCAGTACATCCTGGACACGCCGCTGCGCCGGCTCACCCGCTTCGACCGGATCGAGCTGGAGAGCGAGCGCGACCGGCTCAACGGCGAGATCGACGAGCTGACCGGGATCCTGGAGTCGGACAGCGAGCTGCG
Organism: Streptomyces sp. NBC_01716; assembly: GCF_036248275.1. NCBI lineage: Bacteria > Bacillati > Actinomycetota > Actinomycetes > Kitasatosporales > Streptomycetaceae > Streptomyces > Streptomyces sp. NBC_01716. The sequence continues at coordinate 2,124,830 of NZ_CP109181.1, forward strand.
CAAGCTCGTCTCCGCCGAACTGGCCACGGTGGCGAAGAAGTTCGGCACGGACAGGCGCACGGTGCTGCTGGAGTCGGGCAGCTCGCCGGTCGCCGCCGTGCCGCTGGAGGTGGCCGACGACCCGTGCCGGGTGCTGATGTCGTCCACGGGGCTGCTGGCGCGTACGGCCAACGGCGGGCCGCTGGGCCCCGGCGACGGCAAGCGGGTCAAGCACGACGTGATCATCTCGGCCGTGCCCGCGACGGCACGCGGCGAGGTCGGGGCGGTCACATCGACGGGGCGGCTGCTGCGGATCTCCGTCATCGACCTGCCGCAGCTCCCGGACACCGCGTCGGCGCCGAACCTGGCGGGCGGGGCGCCGCTCGCGGAGTTCCTGACGCTGGAGCCGGACGAGGAGCTGGTCGCTCTGACGACGCTGGACGAGTCCTCGCCCGGTCTCGCGCTGGGCACGCTCCAGGGTGTCGTCAAGCGCGTCGTCCCCGACTACCCGTCCAACAAGGACGAGTTGGAGGTCATCAGCCTCAAGGAGGGTGACCGGGTGGTGGGCGCGGCCGAGCTGCGTACGGGCGAGGAGGATCTGGTCTTCATCACCTCCGACGCCCAACTGCTGCGCTACCAGGCCTCGCAGGTCAGGCCGCAGGGCCGGCCGGCCGGAGGCATGGCGGGCATCAAGCTGGCGGACGGCGCCTCGGTGATCTCGTTCACGGCGGTGGACCCGGCGGGCGACGGGGTCGTCTACACGGTCGCGGGTTCGCAGGGCACGCTGGACGATTCGGAGACGACGGCGAAGCTCACGCCGTTCGACCAGTACCCGCGCAAGGGGCGGGCCACCGGCGGGGTGCGCTGCCAGCGGTTCCTCAAGGGTGAGGACGTGCTGGTCTTCGCCTGGGCGGGCGCGGCGCCGGCGCGGGCGGCGCTGAAGAACGGTTCACCGGCCACGCTGCCGGAGGTGGATCCGCGCAGGGACGGTTCGGGGACGCCGCCGCCGTCGGTCATCGCCTCCCTGGCGGGTCCGGCGAGCTGACGCGGAGACGCTCAGACGCTGAGACGCGGGCGCTCAGACCGGGTCGGCGGCCTCTTCGGCCGCCGGCTCGGACCGTACGTAACGCAGGACGCCCCACATCGCCGTCTCGTCGGCGCCCTTCGCCGCGTCCTCGCCGGTGAGGGCGCAGAGCGTCAGCTCCTTGCCGAGCGCGTCGCGGTCGATGCCGGTGCCGATGAGGACGAGCTGGGTACGGCGCTCGGCACCCCGTGGCCAGGGCTCCGGGTAGAAGCGCAGGAAACGGCCGACGGCGTGTACGGCGTACCGGTTGTCCGGGTCGGCCGCGCCGAAGTCCACAAAGCCCTTGACGCGGTAGAGCCCCTCCGGCCGTGAGTCGAGGAAGGCCATGAGCCGGCGCGGATCCATGGCGGCCGGTTCGTCGTACGACAGGCTCTCGTACGCGGCGTGCGGATGGTGCGCGTGCGCCTCCCCCTCGTCGGCGTGCAGGTCCTCGAAGGAGAGCTGCCGGACCTTCTCCTCCTCGGCCGGGCGCGTGGCCGGGTCGAAGAGCAGCCCCGGATCGATCCTCCCGTACGACGCGGAGACCACCGCGGCCCCCGGCCCGAGTTCCCCGATCACCCCGCGGACGCGCTCGTGTTCGACGGGTGTCACGCGGTCGGTCTTGTTGAGGACGACCAGGTCGGCGATGGCCAGATGCCGGTCGGCCTCGGGGTGGCGCCGGCGCGTGCTGTCGAACTCGGCCGCGTCCACGACCTCGACGAGCCCGCCGTACACCGTGCGCGGATTGTCGCCGGCGAGGATCATCCGGACGAGTTCCTGCGGCTCCGCGAGGCCGCTCGCCTCGATGACGATGATGTCGATCCGGGCGGCGGGGCGGCTGAGCCGTTCCAGATAGCCGTCCAGTTCGCTCGCGTCGACGGCGCAGCACAGACAGCCGTTGCCCAGGGAGACCGTGGAGCCCACCTGGCCCGCGACGGTCATGGCGTCGATCTCGACGGCTCCGAAGTCGTTGACGACGACGGCGATACGGTTGCCGGCCCGGCGCCGCAGGAGGTGGTTGAGCAGGGTCGTCTTGCCCGAGCCGAGGAAGCCCGCGAGGACGACCACCGGAATCTGTCTGCCGGCCGTGCTCGGATCCAAGACCGCGCTCCGTCTTCCTCGGGGGGGGCGGGCAGAGCGGTGCGCCTGCCCGCTCCAGGATACGAGCGGGCAGGCGCACCCCGCGCGGTCAGCTCCGCAGCCAGGCCGCGGTGTCCTGCGGCAGCCTCCCCTCGTCGTCCAGGGGGCCGCTGGTCAGCAGAATGCTTGTGTGGCCGGGAAGCTCCGAGGGGGGCCCGGCGAGATTGACGACGCAGATCAGGCCGTCGGTACGGGTGAAGGACAGCACGCCGGGGCCGGACGGCAGCCAGGTCAACTGGGCGCCCGCGTAACCGGATTCGGTGTCCCCGGACTCCCGTGCCGCGGCGAATCCGGGCTCCGTACGGCGCAGCCGCAGGGCCTGCCGGTAGAGGCTGAGCATCGACCGCGGGTCACCAGCCTGAAGGTCTGCGGCGTACTTCGCCCAGGACTCCGGCTGCGGCAGCCACGGCTCGGTGTCTCCCCCGAAGCCGGCGTACGGCGCATCGGCGGTCCAGGGCAGCGGTACGCGGCAGCCGTCGCGGCCCGGATCCGTACCGCCGGAGCGGAAGTGCATCGGGTCCTCGATGCGCTCGCGCGGGATGTCGGCCTCGGGCAGGCCCAACTCCTCGCCCTGGTAGACGTAGACGGCGCCGGGGAGCGCCAGCGAGAGCAGCGCGGCGGCGCGCGCCCGTCCGGTGCCCAGCTCCAGGTCGGTCGGGGTGCCGAAGGCCTTCGACGCGAAGTCGAACCCGGTGTCCTCGCGCCCGTAACGGGTCACGGTGCGGGTGACGTCGTGGTTGCAGAGCACCCAGGTGGCGGGGGCGCCGACCGGGGCGTGCTCGGCGAGCGTGTCGTCGATGGCGGTCCGCAGCAGGCCGGCGTCCCACGGGCAGGACATGAAGCCGAGGTTGAAGGCGGTGTGCAGTTCGTCGGGGCGCAGATAGCGGGCGAAGCGTTCGGCGTCGGGGAGCCAGACCTCGCCGACGAAGATGCCGCCGTATTCGTCGGCGATGGCGCGCCAGGAGCGGTAGATGTCATGGAGTTCGTCGCGGTCCACGAACGGGTGGGCGTCGACGCCCGGCGTGAAGTCGGGCAGCCCGGGGTCCTTGGCGGGCAGGACCGCGGAGTCGATCCGTACGCCGGCCACTCCCCGGTCGAACCAGAACCGCAGCACGTCCTCGTGCTCCCTGCGGACCGCCGGGTGGGCCCAGTTGAGGTCGGGCTGTTCGGTGGCGAAGAGATGGAGATACCAGTCGCCGTCGTCAAGACGGGTCCACGGGACACCGCCGAACTCCGACACCCAGTTGTTCGGGGGCAGTTCGCCGTCGGCCCCCCGTCCCTGGCGGAAGTGGAAGAGCTCGCGTTCGGGGCTGCCGGGGCCGGCGGCCAGCGCGGCCCTGAACCAGACGTGCTGGTCGGAGACATGGTTGGGAACGATGTCGACGATCGTGCGGATCCCCAGCTCACGGGCTTCGGCGATCAGTTTCTCCGCCTCGGCGAGGGTGCCGAAGGCGGGGTCGATGGTCCGGTAGTCGGCCACGTCGTAGCCGCCGTCGGCGAGGGGCGAGAGATACCAGGGTGTGAACCACAGCGCGTCCACGCCCAGTTCGACCAGATACGGCAGCCTGGACCGCACTCCGGCGAGATCACCGGTGCCGTCGCCGTCGCCGTCGGCGAAGCTGCGTACATAGACCTGGTAGATGGCGGCGTCGCGCCACCATTCGACGGTGGCCTCGGCCGGCTGATTGGCTGCCACGTGAAGTTCCTTTCGGGCAGGTGGGACTCCGCCGCCGGCCCCGGACAACGGGGCGCCGGGTCAGTGGGCCGGCGGCGGAGTGCTTGTGGGGGTCGGACGTGCGGGGCGGGGAGGGCCGTCAGCCCTTGAGGCCGCCCGCGGTCAGACCGCTCATGATGTTTCGTTGGAACAGCAGGAAGATGAGCAGTGTCGGGACCGACGCGATGGTGAGCGCGGCGATCAGGACGTTCTCCGGTACCCCGCTCGCGAGCGAGTAGATCCCCACGTTGAGGGTCTGTTTGCTCGGGTCGGGCAGTGTGAGCATCGGCCAGAGGAAGTCCTTCCAGACGCCCACGACCGCGAAGATCGACACAACTCCGAGGATCGGCCGGGAGATCGGCAGCACCACGGATCTCAGGGTGCGCGTCGCCGACGCCCCGTCGATGGCCGCCGCGTCCAGCAGCTCCCGTGGGATCGAGTCGAAGAATCTCTTGAGCAGGAAGATGTTGAAGGCGTTGGTGACGGACGGCAGCCAGATCGCCCAGGGCGAGTTGAGCAGGTTGCGTTCGACGATCGGTACGTCGAGCACCGTCAGGTACTGCGGTACGACGAGGACGGTCGCCGGGATCATCAGCGTCATCAGCATCAGGCCGAGGATGGCCTTGCCGAAGACCGGCCGCAGCTTGGAGAGCGAGTAGGCGGCGGCCACGTCGAAGATCAGCTGGAAGGCGAGCGCGCCGAAGGCGTAGTACAGGGTGTTGAAGAGCAGCTTGGCCAGGTCCATGACCTTCCACGCCTGCTCGTAGTTCTCCGGGTGCACGGAGGTGGGGAAGGCGGTCGGCGGGCTCTGCACCACTTCCTGGGTGGTCTTGAGTCCGCCGGTGACCATCCAGTAGAGCGGCCCGAGGAAGACCAGGGTGAAGAGGAGGACCACCAGGGCGAAGACGATCCAGTAGACCGTCCGGCCGCGGGATCTGCCGAGCTGGGCCGGTGAGATCAGGGTCCGCGGGCGGGCGACTTCGACGGTGGCGGCTCGCTTGGCGGCCCGGTTGCGCCGGGGTATGAGCGTGTTCGCTGTCATGCCTTGACCCCCTAGTCTTCGCTGCTGCGGCTGAGTCGCACGTACACAGCGGAGAAGCCCGCGAGGAGTACGAGCAGGACGAGTCCGAGTGCCGCCGCACTGCCGTAGTTGTTGAAGTTGAACGCGTACTGGTAGATGAGATAGACGACTGTCGTCGTCGATCCTTCCGGCCCCGCACCATTGGTGAGCAGGAACGGTTCGGTGAAGACCTGCATCGTCGCGATGATCTGCATGAGCAGCATCAGCGAGAGAATGAGTCTGGTCTGCGGGATGGTGACGTGCCAGATCTTGCGGAGGATTCCAGCGCCGTCGAGTTCCGCGGCCTCGTACAGCTCACCGGGAATTCCCTGGAGCGCCGCGAGATAGATCAGGGTCGCGCCGCCCATGTTCATCCATGTCGCCGCGACGACCACGGAGAGCATGGCCGTGTCGGTGTCCTGGAGCCACTGCTGGGCGGGGAGGCCGAAGACTTCCAGGATGCGGTTGAACAGGCCGTATCCGGGGTCGTAGAAATATTTGAAGAGCAGCACGGAGGCGACCGGCGGAAGCATCACCGGGAGATAGACGAGCAGCCGCAGATATCCCTGGCCGTGCCGGAATTCGTTGAGTACGACGGCGATGACGAACGGGACGACGAATCCGAGCAGCAGCGCGAGAACGGTGAACAGGAGCGTGTTGCGCCACGCCTGCCAGAAGGCGGGGTCGTTGAAGATGTACGTGAGGTTGGACCAGCCGGCCCAGGTGGTCTCTCCGTTCTCGTTCTTCTGGAAGGCCAGGATGAATTCCCTGACCATCGGATACCAGGAGAAGAACGAGAAGCAGAGTACGGCTCCGATCAGGAACCCGTGCGCCGAGAGATTGCGGCGTACGGACCGTTTGAACTCCTCGCGGGCGGAGTCCGTCCGGTGGGAGCCGGGACGTCCGGGGCGGGACTGGGCCGTCTCGCTCTTGGACAGGGTGGGGGCCGACATGGTCTCTCCTCGGTGCCGGTGCGCGGACTCGTTGGCTCGCGGTCGGACGGAGTTGGGGTACGGGGCCGGTCCGGGTCCGGTGAACAGGCCCGAGGCGGGACCGGGTCCGCGTGACCCGGCCCCGCGTGTCCGTTACTGAGCCGCCAGGACTTGGTTGACCTGCTGCTCGGCGGTCGACAGCAGCTTGTCGATGTCCGCGTCCTCGTTGGTCAGCACTCCCGACATGGCGATGTCGAGGATCTTGTAGATCTCCTGCGCCTTCGGCGGCTCGGCCTTGCCCTTGACCGGGTTGTCCATGAAGGGCTTGAAGTTCTCGACCGGCATCGTGGCGTGCTCGGCGCGCTGGGCGTCGTCCTTGGCCTTGGACTCACCGAGCCAGAAGTTCGGCTGGGGCAGTCCGACGGGGAGCTTGTCGGCCTTGCCGCGCTCCCACTCGAACTGGCCCTTGCCCGGGGTGAGGAACTTGAAGTTCTGCCAGGCGATGGCGGCCTTGATCTTGTCGGGCGAACTGCCCTTCTTGATCATGTAGTTGTTGCCGCCGAAGAGGGTCGCCTTGGCGCCGGGGATCGGGCCCATGCCGAAGTTCTCGTACTTGGCGCCGAGTTGCTGGACCATGTACGTGATGTCGTCGGGCGCCGCGAGGAACATGCCCAGCTTGTCGGTGGCTATCTGCTTCTGCAGGTCGCCCCACTTGAGCAGCTGGGTCTTGCCCATGCTGTCGTCCTCCCACCGCATGGTGTGGAGGTTCTCCAGGACCTGCTTGCCCAGGTCGGTGTTGAACGCGGCTTTCTTGCCCGTGGGATCGACGACGTCGCCGCCGAGGCCGTAGATCGAGGCGGTGAAGTGCCAGCCGCCGTTGTTGCCGGCGCTGTACTCGCCGAAGCCGGAGACGCCGCCGCCGATTCCGGCGATCTTTTCGGAGGCCGTACGGACCTCTTCCCAGGTGGTGGGAGGCGAGTTGGGGTCCAGTCCGGCCTCTTCGAAAAGCTTCCGGTTGATCAGCAGGCCCATGGTGTAGTTGCTGGTCGGCAGGCCGTAGAGCTTGCCGTCCTGCTTCAGCACGTCGAGGACGCCCGGGTCGATGTCCTTCAGCGCGGGCACGGACTTGTCGTTGACGTAGGCGGAGATGTCCTCGGCGCCGTCGTTGTCGAGCACCTGCTGGAGGTCGGTGAAGTACGTGTAGTACACGTCGGGCTGGGACTTCGCCTTGAGCATCGCGGTGAAGCGCGGCGGCTCCAGACACTGCCCCGGCGTGGACTTTCCGTCGATCCTGACGTTCGGGTACGTCTTGTTGAACTCCTTGACGTCCTCGTTCCACTCCTTCAGCTCCGCCGCTTTCGCGGCCGGCGGCATGCAGTCGATCGAGAGCGTCACCTTGGCCTTCGGGTCCAACGGCGCTGACGGGTCGGACGACCCGCCGCCGGAGTCGCCGTCGTCGTCGCTGCCGCTGCTGCTCGTGCCGCAGGCGGCGAGAGTCAGGGCGAGCACGGTGACAATGGCGGCCGCGGCGGTGCGGTCGGTACGGCGATTACGGCGGAACCCAGCACTTCTCATCGATGGTCCCCTTCGGGCATGAGCGTGGAAGGCCCACGGCTGAAACTCTGCCGGGGCGCGGCACACTCAACCACCGCCGACAGGGGACCGCAAGATCTCGCGCCGTTTTCGTAAAAGTTTGACAGCCTTCCGCATCGGTCGGGGACGGGCGCGATCCGTCGCGCCGGGAAGAGGGGCCTAGCGCGGCGACTGCGCCGTGGAGCCCCTGACGACCAGCTCCGGCTCGAACAGCAGCTCGCCGGGCGGCACCGCGCCGCCCTGGATCTGGGCGCACAGCAGCTCCACCGCCGCCCGCCCCATGGCCTCGATGGGCTGACGGACCGTCGTCAGCGGCGGCTCGGTGCAGTTCATGAAGGCCGAGTCGTCGTACCCGACGACGGAGACCTCGCCGGGGACGTCCAGACCGCGCCGGCGGGCCGCCCGTACGGCTCCGAGCGCCAGCGGGTCGCTCGCGCAGATGATGCCGGTGACGCCCCGGTCCAACAGCCGTGCGGCGGCGGCCTGCCCGCCTTCAAGGGAGAACATCGACCGCTCGATGAACTCCTCCGGCAGGGACTCCCCCGCCGCCTTCACGGCCGCGACGGCGGCGGCGAGCTTGCGCCGTGAGGGGACGTGGTCGGACGGGCCGAGGACCAGGCCGATGCGCTCGTGCCCCAGCGACGCCAGATGCCGCCACGCCTGCTCGACGGCGACGGCGTCGTCGCAGGAGATGGTGGGGAAGTCCAGGTTCTCTATGGGCGCGTTGATGAGCACGACCGGGATCTTGCGCTCGTGGAGCTGGCGGTAGTGCTCATGGGGAGCGTCCGCCTGGGCGAAGAGACCGCCGGCGAACACCACCCCGGACACCTGCTGCTGGAGCAGCAGTTCGACATAGTCCGCCTCGGAGACGCCGCCCTTGGTCTGGGTGCACAGGACGGGGGTCAGGCCCTGCTGCGCGAGCGCGCCGCCGATCACCTCGGCGAAGGCCGGAAAGATCGGGTTCTGGAGCTCGGGCAGGACCAGGCCGACCAGTCTGGCGCGCTCGCCGCGCAGCTGCGTGGGCCGCTCGTACCCCAGCACGTCCAGTGCGGTCAGCACGGACTGGCGGGTGGCCTGGGAGACTCCCGGCTTGCCGTTGAGCACCCGGCTGACCGTGGCCTCGCTGACCCCAACCTTCTTCGCCACCTGAGCAAGTCGTCGCGTCATGCACGCAAGACTATCGCAAGCGATGCAAGCTACTTACTTCTCAGCGTAAAGTCCCAGCACAGCCGTGGTGCCACCCGGGAGCCCCTGGCGGCACCACGGCAGGGTGCCGTGCGCTACGGGTTGATATTGATCTTGAAGTTGGGCGTGGTGTTCTTCACGTCCAGAGCGTTGCCGCTCATCCTCAGACCGTTGAACGTGACCTCACCGACCGCGGGACCCTGCCCCGTCTCCGGCATCTCGTTCGCCCACAGCCCGAAGCCCGACTTGGCATCGTAGGCGTCACCGCTCTTCTTCGCACCGGTGATCGAGATGTCGCTGAGGACGGTGTCCTTGATCGGGAACTGCGGTTGTCCACCTACGTAGTTGGTCTGGAACATGACCCCGCTGTACGTCGGGTCGACGATGTCCACGTTGTTGATCCGGATGCCCTGGAACACCTTGGACGCGGAGAACAGCCAGATCCCGGGGAACGTCTGCGCGCCCCAGAAGTGACCGCCGGCTCTGACGATCGACACGTTCTCGATCGTCGTGGGCTCGGTCCCGAAGCCGTTCATCGGGTAGCCGAAGTCCAGCGAGCTGACCGTGATGCCCGAGTAGACGAGCGTGTCCGCGATGTGGATGTTGCGGAAGGTGTTGTTGAAGCCGCCGTAGACGGCCACACCCGCCGCGCGCCAGGTCAGGATCGACGTCAGGTTCTCGTAGACGTTGTCCTTCATGTCCGCGCCGCCGGCGTCGATCGCCGAGAAGAGCGCGAAGCTGTCGTCTCCCGTGGCCCGCGCCTCGTTGTTGGTCACGAGGTTGCCGGTGCTGCCGTTGGTCATGTTGATGCCGTCGGCGAACATGTCGCGGATACGGGAGTTCTTGATGGTCATGTCATCGGTGTTCGCGCCCCAGTAGAGGCACACCATGTGCTCGTTCCAGATGTTGTCGATCTCGATGTCGCGCACGTTCGAGAAGTCGAACACCTTGCCAGGACCGTCGATTCGCGAGGTGTAGTTGCCGAAGTACGCGAAGTTCTTGAACGACGAACCCGCGGCCGCGGCCTCGGCCCGGAAGCCGATGTCGGTGTTGTCCTGCGTCGACGGCGCGTGGAACTTGGTGTACCAGGGACCGGCGCCGATCACCTGCACGGGCTTGCCGTACACCTGGAACTTGCTGGCCGTCTGGTAGTCACCGGCGGGCAGGTAGACGCCCTTCAGGGTGCCCGTGTTGTCCATCCGGACCCGGTCCAGGGCGTTCTGCACGTCCTGGTGGGTGAAGCCGGCCGGGACCGTGTACGTGGCGGGGTCCGGGTTGGCGACCGGTGCGACCTGCTCCAGATTGATGAAGTCGATCGCGTAGGTGGTGTCGTTGGCCGCGTCCTTCTGCAGCTTGATCTTGCTGCCCGCCGGGACGGTCTTGCCCAGCATCACGTTCGCCTCGTCGTAGATATGACGGGGCGCGCCCTGGCCCGGGGAGTTGCCAGGACCGGCCTCGGCGCCGTACAGCCAGGCGTACTTGGACGTGAGGTCGATCGCCTTGAGGAAGACGCCGTCCACATAGACGTTGAGCGTGGAGTCCCGGCCCCCGCCGCCCGCCGAGTCGGGGATGGAGAAGCGGGTCACCAGCGTGTTGGTGGTGGCCCGGGTGGTGAACTCGACGAACTCGCCGGTCGCGTCGAGGTTGACGGCCCTGCGGCCCGACGCCTCGCCCGCGATGTCGCCGATCGTCCGGTTGGGACCGACCTTCGTCGCGCCGCCGCCGGTCGTGCCGTCCTCGGCCTCGTACATGTCGAACGGCATGTTGGCGCCGCGCCCGACGAAGAGCGGCTGGGTGCTGGTGTTGTTCTCACGCTTGACCGGCACCTCGTTGGCGTCGTCCGCGAGGACGACGCGCACGGTGTACGAGCCGTTGGCGGCGGTCCAGGTCCCGAGCGGGACCGGTGCGGCGGTGGCGCCCGGCGCAATGGCTCCGGTGTGCGCGCCGGTGAGGGTCCGGACCGTGGCGCCCTCGGAGTTGAGCACGGTCAGGGTGATGCCGTGGCTGCCGCCCGCGGAGGCGACGGTGCCCTGGTTCTTGACCGTGACGGAGAAGTTGACCGTGTCACCGGCCGCCGGGGCGGACGGGGACGAGCCGACGGTCGCCACCAGGTCGGAGCTGGCGACCGGCTTCACCACCAGCGGGGAAGCGGCGGTGAAGGTGTTGTTGGTCTCGTTCTGCTCGATCACCGCGTCCGCCACGTCGGCGACCGCGCTGAGCTCGTAGCTGCCGGCGTCACGCGGACCGATCGCGGCGCTGACGTTCGCCGACGCGCCGGGGGCGAGGGTGCCCACCGCCGCCGTGCCGACCTTGGAGTCACCGAGGCGGAATTCCAGCGAGCTGGCCGCCGCGGCGACCGTGCCGTTGTTGCGTACCGTCGCCGACAGTGTGATCGGGTTGGACTCGACCGGCTCGGCGGGCGCCGCGGTCACGGCCGTGACCTGGAGGTCCGGGTTGGGCGCCGGCTCGCCGAGCACCTGGAACTCGGCCACCTGGCCCGCGCCGGCACCGGTGTTGGAGGTGAACCTGAGCTGGACGTCCGCGACGTTGCCGGAGACCGGGATCGTCACCTGGTTCCCGGAGGCCGGGCTGAACGCGTAGTCCTTCGCGGCGGCCAGGCTGGTGAAGCCCGTGGCGCTCTGCTCGCGCCCCAGCACCTGGATGTTCTGGGTACGCGCCCCCCAGCCGCTGTCGGGGTTGAGCTTGACGACGACACTCTCGGTGGAGGCGTTGGCGCCCAGCTTCACGGTCAGCGTGTTGGGGTAACTGCCCCCGGCGCCTTCCCAGTAGGTCGACGTCGAGTTGTCGTTGGCGTTGGCCGCGACAAACGTGTGGATCACGGAGGAGGCGCTGATCGGCTTGCCGATGGCGAGGTTGGAGACCGAGCCGGTGCTGCCGGTGCGGACGACCGTGTTGCTGTCGCCCGACCGGTTGCCCGCCGCGTCCCTGGCCCGTACGAAGTACGAGACCGTCGTGCCGGCCGGCTGGGTGTCGGTGAAGGTCAGGACGTTGCCGGCGACGGTGTCGCGCAGCGCGTTGTTGGCGTAGATCTCGTACCCGGTGACCGCCGTGTTGTCGCTCGACGCCTGCCATGTGAGCCTGACCTGGGTCGGCGACGGCGAGGTGTGGGCGAGGCCGGTGGGCGCGGTCGGGGCCTGGGTGTCGCCGCCCGCCGGCTTGCGGGTGACGGTGTTGCTGTTGCCCGACTGGTTGCCGGCCGCGTCCTTGGCCCGTACGTAGTACGAGACCTCGGCGTTGCCGGGCTGGGTGTCGGTGAAGGTGGTGACGTTGCCCGCGACGCTGGTGCGCAGCACGTTGTTGGCGTAGATGTCGTAGCCGGTGACCGCCGTGTCGTCGGTCGACGCCTTCCAGGTCAGTCTGATCTGACCGGAGGCGGGCTCGGTGTACGCCAGTTCGGCGGGCGCCGTGGGGGCCTGGGTGTCGCCCGTCTCGGGGCCGTAGATCTCCAGCTCGGAGACCTGGGCGCCGGGCTGCTCGGAGTTGGCGGTGACCAGGACCCGTACGTAACGCGTGGTGGTGGCGTCGAAGGGGATCGTCACCGTGTTTCCGGAGCCTGGCGCGAACTGGTACGCCTTCGACGCGGTCAGGTCCGTGAAGTCGGTGCCGTTGGCGCTGCCCTGGAGTTTGAGGGTCTGGCTTCTGGCGCCCCAGCCGTCGGGGAGCTTCAGCACGACGCTGTTGACGCGTACGGAGGAGCCGAGGTCGGCCTGGAGCCACTGTGGGAAGGCGCCGTTGCGGCTCTCCCAGTAGCTGGCCTTGTTGCCGTCGTTGGCGTTGGCCGCCGCGTACACCTCGGTGTGGCTGCTCTCGGTGAGCGTCCGGCCCGCGGCGAGGTTCACCGACGCGGCCGCGGCCTTGTGGACCTGGAGCTCGGCGAGCTGGCCCGCGGACGCCACGGAGTTCTTGGTGATGTTCACGCGGACGAAGCGCGCCCTGGTGGCGGGGAACGAGACGCTGACCTCGTTGGCCTCGCCCGGACTGAAGGTGTACGAGGCGGAGGTCTTCAGGGTGGCGAAGCTGGTGCCGTCGGCGCTGCCCTGGACGGCGAGGGTCTGCCTTCTGGTCTCCCAGTCCGCGGGGAGCTTCAGGGTGACCTGGTCGATCCGGGCCACGGAGCCGAGATCGGTCTGGACCCACTGGGGGAGGCTCTTGCCGGAGCCCTGCCAGTACGTCGACTGGTTGCCGTCCGCGGCCATCCGGGCGGAGTGGTCGCTCGATGCGCTGCTCGCCGCCGCGGTACTGCCCGCGGCGATGTTGGGACCGTCGGCCGCCGAAGCGGTGAGCGACGGCCAGCCGACCATCAGGAGACTGGTGGTGACGACGGCGGAGAGCGCCCGCCATCTCCAGCGGTGAGATCTCATGTATCCCCGATCTTCGGCCTCGGCGCGGGGGCGGCGAGGCGCGGCTCTGTCTGCATGGCTGGTGCCACCTGGCTGGTGCGACAAGCGTTTCTGCACTGACGAGAGGGATCTTTTGCGTTGCGCGGTCAGAGAGTTGCAGAGAAATGCGAGAGCGTCCACCAGTCCGACAGCACCAACTCGGCCGTTCTCTGGCTCGAAAGCACCCAAGACGGACCCACCAGCCGCTATCAGTCAGCTTTCCACCGAACTTTCAGCAGGCCGCAAGCGGGCCGCAAAACACGTAAGTCATTTGCGTCATTCTGGAATTTTCAGAAAGACACCTGCGCCGTCTACCGTTCTTGACCATGAGCGCCGGACCGACGAACCCGCAGCGACGGCGGCGATTCGGCTGGCCACGGCGCGTCTTCTCACAGGTGCTGCTGATGCAGCTGGCCATCGCCGCGGGCACCGCCGTGCTCGCCACCGGACTCTTCCTCCGACCGCTGAGCGACCAGCTCGACGACCAGGCGATGCGCAGGGCGCTCGCGATCGCCGAGACGACCGCCTCCGAGCCGGTCGCCGACGCGCTGCTGGCGTCGCGGCCCTCGGTGGACGGGCCGGTCCAGGCGGAGGCCGAACGCATCCGGCGGGCCACCGGCGCCGAGTATGTCGTGATCATGGACAGACGCGGAGTCCGCTGGTCGCACACCGACACCGGCCAGATAGGCCGGGTCGTCTCCACCGACCCCAGCCAGGCCATCGCCGGCAAGGACGTCATGGAGATAGACAGCGGCACCCTCGGCCGCTCGGCGCGCGGGAAGGTCCCGCTGCGCGACGGGTCGGGGAAGATCATCGGCGCCGTTTCGGTGGGCATCGCCTACGACAGCGTCCGGACACGTCTGCTGGCGACGATCCCCGGACTCCTCGCGTACGCGGGCGGCGCCCTGGCCGTCGGCGCGCTGGCCGCGTATCTGATCTCCAGACGGCTCCAGCGCCAGACCCACGATCTGGCCTTCTCCGACATCTCGGCGCTGCTCGCGGAGCGCGAGGCGATGCTGCACAGCCTGCGTGAGGGAGTGATCGCCCTCGACGGGACCGGGAGGATCCGGCTGATGAACGACGAGGCCCAGCGGCTGCTGGGCCTCGGGCCCGAGGCCACCGGACAGCCGCTCGACGTGGTGCTCGGCCCCGGGCGTACCACCGACGTGCTGGCGGGCCGGGTGGCCGGCGACGACCTGCTGACCGTGAGCGGCGGCCGGGTCCTCATCGCCAACCGGATGCCGACGGACGACGGCGGCGCGGTCGCCACACTCCGTGACCGTACGGAGCTGGAACAGCTGGGCCGGGAGCTGGACGCCACGCGTGGGCTCATCGACGCGCTGCGTGCCCAGGACCACGAGCACGCCAACCGGATGCACACGCTGCTGGGACTGCTTGAGCTGGAGATGCACGACGAGGCTGCGGAGTTCGTGACCGAGGTCGTCGGGGTCCACCGGGCCACCGCCGAGCAGGTCACCGAGCGGATCCACGATCCGCTGCCGGCCGCGCTGCTGGTCGGCAAGGCCACCGTCGCCGCCGAGCGGGGCGTCTCGCTGCGCATCTCGCCCGCCACCCTGCTGCCCGACCGGCTCGTCGACCCGCAGGGGCTGGTCACGGTGCTCGGCAATCTCGTGGACAACGCGCTGGACGCGGCGGCCGGCTCCGAGGACGCGCGCATCGAGGTGGAGGTACGGGCCGAGGGCCGTACGGTCGTCCTGCGGATCTCCGACAGCGGTCCCGGAGTCCCGCCGGAGCGGCGCGAGTTGGTCTTCACCGAGGGCTGGACGACGAAGGAGCAGCCCTCGCACGGGCGGCGCGGGCTGGGCCTCGCCATGGTGAGCAGGCTCGCCGAGCGTCAGGGCGGCAGCGCGCGGGTCGCCGAATCCGCCGACGGGGGCGCGGAGTTCACCGTCGTACTGCCCGAGGCGCTGGCCGACCCACTGGAGCCGGGCACGGCGGGGGACACCTCGCAGGACACCGGGGACGCCGCGCCGGCGGACGGCTCCGTATGCCCTCCGGCGGGGCCCGTCACCACAGGAGAGACACGATGATCGACGTACTGGTCGTGGACGACGACATCCGGGTCGCCGACATCAACACCGCGTATGTGGCGAAGGTGGCTGGCTTCCGGGTCGTCGCGAAGGCCCATTCGGGGGCGGAGGCGCTCACCCGGCTCGCCGAGCGGCCCGTCGATCTGATCCTTCTCGACCACCATCTGCCCGACCGCAACGGCCTCTCGGTCGTACGGGAACTGCGCGGGCTCGGCCACCTGGCCGACGTGATCATGGTGACCGCCGCGCGCGATGTCGCCACGATCCAGTCGGCGATGCGCCACGGGGCGCTCCAGTACCTGGTCAAACCGTTCAGCTTCGCCGGACTGCGCACCAAACTTGAGGCGTACGCGAGGCTCCGCCGCAAGCTGGAGAGCGGCGGCGAGGCCGAACAGGCCGACGTGGACCGGATGTTCGGCGCGCTGTCGGCGCCGGCCGCGCCGCCCGAACTGCCCAAGGGCCACTCGCCGTACACCGCCGAGGTGGTACGGCAGGTGCTGCTCGGCGCCGAAGGGCCGCTCTCGGCGCACGAGATCGCGGAGAGCGCGGGCATGAGCCGGCAGACGGCGCAGCGGTATCTCAAGCTGCTGGAGCGGGCGGGGCGGGTACGGCTCAGCCTCCGGTACGGCGAGACGGGCCGCCCCGAGCACCGGTACGCGTGGGCGGCGAGCGGCTGAGCCGGGGCGGCCGGGGCGGGTCTTTCGGATCAGGCCCCACCCCTCAGACGGCGCCCGCACCGGTGAGTGAACGCACCTCGGACTCCGCGTGCTTGGCCTCGTCCGCCGGTTCACTGGAGCGGACCGTCCCGATCCAGCCCGCCAGGAAGCCGAGCGGGATCGAGACCAGGCCGGGATTCTGGAGCGGGAAGACATGGAAGTCCACGCCGGGGAAGATCGCCTCGGGGCTTCCGGAGACGACCGGTGAGAACACCACCAGCAGCACGGCGGGCACCAGGCCGCCGTAGACCGACCAGACCGCTCCGCGCGTGGTGAAGTTCCGCCAGAACAGCGAGTAGAGCAGCACCGGCAGATTGGCCGAGGCGGCGACGGCGAACGCGAGCCCGACGAGAAACGCCACGTTGAGGTCACGGGCGAGCAGCCCGAGCGCGATGGCCACGGCACCGATACCGGCCGCCGCGAACCTGGCCACGGCGACCTCGCTGCGGGGCTCGGCACGGGAGTTGGGATGGGCGCCGGTACGGGAGTTCGCGTGCGTGCTCCGGTGCGTGTTCCGGTGCGGGCGCTTGAGCGAGGCGTAGAGGTCGTGCGCGACGGAGGCCGACGAGGCGAGCGTGATGCCGGCGACGACGGCGAGGATCGTCGCGAAGGCGACGGCGGCGACCACGGCGAAGAGGACCGTCCCGCCGGTGGAACCCGCGCCGCCGCCCAGATCCAGCGCGAGCAGCGGCACCGCCGTGTTCCCCGCCGCGCTGGACGCGCGCACCTCGTCGGTGCCGACCACAGCGGCGGCGCCGAAGCCGAGCACGATCGTCATCAGATAGAAGCCGCCGATCAGCCCGATGGACCAGACGACCGAGCGGCGCGCGGCGCGGGCGGTCGGCACGGTGTAGAAGCGGGAGAGGATGTGCGGCAGCCCGGCCGTACCGAGCACCAGGGCGAGCCCCAGACTGATGAAGTCGAAGCGCGCGGTCCAGCCCCCGCCGTAGGCGAGACCCGGGAGGAGGAACTCACTTCCGTGGCCGCTGCGTTCGGCCGCGGCGTTGAGCAGCGCGTTGAAGTCGCCGTGGAAACGGAGCAGTACGAGAACGGTCAGCGCGACCGTGCCGGCCATCAGCAGCACGGCCTTGACGATCTGGATCCAGGTGGTGGCCCGCATCCCGCCCAGCGTCACATAGACGACCATCAGCGCGCCCACGCCGATCACCGTCCACGAGCGCGCCGCCTCGCTCGTACCCCCCAGCAGCAGCGCGACCAGACTGCCCGCCCCGACCATCTGCGCCACCAGATAGAGAACGGACACGGCGACGGAGGAAGTTCCCGCCGCGATCCTGACCGGGCGCTCGCGCATCCGCGCGGCGACGACGTCGGCCAGCGTGAACCGGCCGCAGTTGCGTACGAGTTCGGCCACCAGCAGCAGGACGACGAGCCAGGCGACGAGGAAGCCGACGGAGTAGAGCATGCCGTCGTAGCCGAAGAGGGCGATGAGGCCGGAGATACCGAGGAAGGAGGCGGCGGACATGTAGTCACCGGCGATGGCGAAACCATTCTCCATGGGAGAGAAGAGCCGTCCGCCTGTGTAGAACTCCTCGGCCGAGCCCTGCCGGTGGCGGCTCACCCAGGTGGTGATGCCCAGGGTGACGGCGACGAACGCGCTGAACAGCAGCAGCGCCAGGGTCTGGTGGTCGCCGCTCATCGCCGCTCCCCCGCCGTCCGCCCCGCTCGCGCGGTGTGCTGGTCCCGGCTCCTGGTCCGGTCGAAGACGCTCCAGCGCAGATCGAGCGCGTCCCGGTCCCGGTGCAGCCGGGCATGGCGCGAGTACGCCCAGGTCAGCAGGAAGGTGCTGAGGAACTGGCCGAGCCCGGCGACCATCGCCACGTTCACCGCCCCCGCCACCGGGCGCGCCATCAGATCCGGCGCCGTGGTCGCGGCGACCACATACGCCAGATACCAGCCCAGGAAGGCGACCGTGGCCGGCACGACGAACCGGCGGTAGCGGCTGCGCACCTCCTGAAAGGCCGCGCTCCGCTGGACCTCCAGATAGATGTCGGCCGCGCGGGGCCGGACTCCGTCCTCCGCGGCGCCGATCCCGGCGGCGGGCTCGGCCGTCGCGGACGCGACCGGGCCCGTCGGCGTGCCCGTACCGTCCAGTTCACCCCAGCCGGAGGCCAGCGCGTCGTACCAGGGGTCGTCGGTCCGCACCGCTTGGGCGCCGCGCCCTTCCTGCTTCTCCACCGGTCAACTCTCCTTGTCAGCAGCCTTTTCGGCCGCGCCCCAAGGATGGGCGGATCGGGAGGATCCCGGACTCCTCTCTCCCCGACTTCACCCCATCAGGTGATGTTTGTCCCGGGTGGCCGGATGAGGCCGTGCTGATAGGCGTAGCGCACCGCCTGCGCCCGGTCGCGTACCCCGGCCTTGGCGAAGATGTTGTTGATATGGGTCTTCACCGTGGCCGCCCCGATGTGCAGCCGACGGGCGATCTCGTGGTTGGAGAGCCCTTCCGCGACCAGGGACAGCACCTCGGTCTCGCGAGCGGTGAGCCCGTCGGGGGCCGCCTCACGCTCCGCCGCGGCGGACGCCGCGCTGACCCGCTCCAGCAGCCGCCGCTGCACCGCCGGGGCGAGCCCGGCGTCCCCGGCCATCACGTCCTGGACGGCCTTGACGATCTCGTCACCACCCGCGTCCTTGGTCAGATAGCCGCGCGCGCCCGCCCGAAGGGCGGGGAACAGCGAATCGTCGTCGTCATAGGTGGTGAGCACCACGACCTGGGTCGCCGGGTACCGCTCGCGGATCAGGCGGGTCGCCTCGACCCCGTCGCAGCGCGGCATGCGCAGGTCCATCAGGACGACGTCGGGGGCGAGTTCGCCGACGAGGGCCACCGCGTCGAGGCCGTCCTTCGCGGCGCCGACGACGTCGATGCCGGGCATCAGCCCGAGCAGCATGACGATGCCCTCACGCACCACGGCCTGGTCGTCGACCACGATCACCCGGGCGGTCATGCCGGCACCCGCAGACGCACGGTGAAGCCCGCACCCCCGGACCGGCCGGGCGGGCCCGAGCCGTTGGTTTCCACGCCGGCCCCGACACCGCCTCCTACGGAGGCCGAGGGTCCGGCCTCCAGGCTGCCGCCGAGAAGTTCGGCACGCTCCCGCATCCCGAGGAGACCGAACCCGGAGCCGGAGGCGGCCAGTTCGCTGCCCGGCGCGTCCGTCCCGTCGTCCCGTACCTCCAGCGTCACCATGCCCTCCCCGTACTCCAGCCGCATCGTCACGCCCGCCCCCGGAGCGTGCTTGCGCGCGTTCGTGACGGCCTCCTGCGCGACGCGGCGTACCGCCTGCGAGGCCTCCACGGGCAGCAGCCGGGGCTCTCCCACGACCTCGGTACGCACTCCGTCGACCGCCAGTTCGCGCAGGTAGTCCTCGACGGGCACCATCTGGCCACGGAGCGCCGAGAGCGCCTGTCGCGTCTCGGCCAGGCCCTGCCTCGCCATGCCCCGCGCCTCCACCACCCGGCGCAGCACCTGCTCGCGGTCGTACCCGCCCTCGATCTGGAGCCGGGCCGCCTCCAGATGCACGAGCTGGGCGGAGAGGCTGTGGGCCAGCACGTCGTGGATCTCGCGGGCGATCCTGGCCCGCTCGGCGAGCGCCGCCGACTCGGCCTCGGCGGCCCGCGCGGCGCGCTCCTCCGCCAGCAGCCGGAATCCGGCCGCGCGGGCCTGGGCGTCGAGCCGCAGTGTGTAGCCGCCGAGCAGGACGGCGCTCATGGTCAACGCCACGGACGGGAGCGCCTCGCTGTTGGCCAGCGCGACGGCGGCGAACAGCGCCGACCAGACACCCAGGGCCGGTACGAGCGGCAGTCTGTCCATCGCGAGGACGCCGCCGAGGACCCAGAGCAGCGCGGCTGTCGCCTCGGCCCCCGCCGCGTCCGCGCCGCCTCCGAGGAGCGCGACCACGAGAAGCAGCCCCAGCGAGGGAAGCAGTCGCCCCGCGACGGTCGACCGGAAGAAGAGCACCACGACCGCCACGAAGCAGAGCAGGCCCAGCGCGGGCACGGCCGCCGACCAGCCGTGGAAGACATCCGCGGTGTACGCGGTCACCGCCAGCCAGCAGATGAGCCCACCGGCCAGCAGATAGTCCAGCGCCGTCCTGACGGGCGGCACCCCCACCCGGGTCAGCGCCTCTCTGCTCGGCCATGCGGTCCCAGCGCCGATCGGCATCCCGAAGCCCTCTCTCTCGGCTCCGATGCTACGGAGCCGAGCGGTCGGCGGAATCCTCTCCCGGGTGGAGCGGGGAAGGGCGCCGGGCTCCACCCGTGGGTGGAGCCCGGCTGACACGCGCTCGGTGCCGGTGAACAAGAAATATCTTGACTGCTCATTCCATATAAGCTACTGTCGGGAGCATGGCACGGACCAGGGAGTTCGACACGGAGGCGGCTGTGGAGGCCGCGATGTCGGTGTTCCGGCAGAAGGGCTTCGAAGGGGCTTCGATCCAGGACCTCGTCGACGCGACGAACGTCGGACGCGGTTCCCTCTATGGAGCCTTCGGGAGCAAGGAGGGGCTTTACCTCGCGGCGCTGGACCGGTACCGCGAGCGGTACGCCGCCCCGCTGTCCGAAATGCTCACGGCGGACATGCCCGCCCGCCGGCTCATCCGCGAGGTCATGACCGGCGTGGTCGACGAGATCGTGCGGGACGGCAGCCGGCAGGCGTGCCTGATCGTGGCCGGGTCCATGGAACGGGCTCACCGTGAGGACGAGGTCCGCGACCGGCTTCGCGGCACGATCGAGTCGTTGGAGGAGTCCTTGACCCAGCTCATCACGCGCGCCCAGGCCGCCGGCGAGCTGGCCGAGGACCGCAGCGCCGTCGACACCGCGCAATTCCTGGTGATGTGCTTGCAGGGGCTGCGCGTGATCGGCGCGGTCCGCCCCGACCGGACGTCGTTGATGGCGACAGTGGACACCGCCTTGCGCTGCCTGAACTGAGGCGGGCGGAGCCCCGGACGGCACCGTTCACGCCGGATGTCCCGGGCTCACCCCTGTTCCGTTTCTGTAATGATCGTTCAGTATTTAAATGCTCGGAGACTCTCATGACCACATGTCCCCCCAACGCGATCGGCGTCGGCATCGTCGAAGGAAGCATCGGCGGATGGGCCGCGCTCGGCCACGTTCCCGCGCTGCGTGCGCTGCCCGGCTACGGACTGCGAGCGGTCAGCACCTCGCGCAGGGAGTCCGCCGAGGCCGCCGCCAAGGAGTTCGGCGCCGCTGCCGCCTACGACAACCACGTGGACCTCATCGCCGACCCCGGCGTCGACCTGGTCGTCGTCGCGGTGAGACTGGCGCACCACAAGGAGATCATCTCCGCGGCGCTGGCGGCCGGGAAGATGGTCTTGAGCGAGTGGCCCCTGGGCGTCGGACTGGCGGAGGCCGAGGAACTGGCCGCGCGGGCCGAACAGGCCGCGGTGCGCACGGCGGTGGGACTCCAGGCCCGCTTCGCGCCACAGGTGAGCTACGCCCGCGACCTGGTGGCGCAGGGGTACGTCGGCAGGGTGCTCGGCACCACATTGGTCGGCTCGGGCATCGCCTGGGGTCCCACGACGGACCGCGGCCACGCGTACTTGTACGACGACGCCAACGGCGCCACCACCTTGACCGTGCCCACCGTGCACGCTCTGGAGGCCGTCCACCAGGTGCTGGGAGAGTTCGCCGACCTGCAGGCGCGGCTGGTCCGGGGACGTACCGAGGTCACCTTGGCCGAGGACGGCGGCACCCTTCCGGTCACCGCCGCAGACCAGGTACTGATCACCGGCACTCTGGACTCCGGCGCCGCCGCTTCGGTCCTCTACCGCGGCGGAGTCTCGCGCGGCGACAACCTGCGCTGGGAGATCAACGGAACGGATGGCGACCTGGTCCTGACGTCCGGCCTCGGCAATCTGCAGGTCGCGCCCCTCACGCTGGAGGGCGGCCGCGGGGACGACGAGAAGGTGGCCGAACTGACCGTGCCGGAGAAGTATTTCGGCGGGGCGGCGGCAGCCGTGACCGGCCCGGCCCACAACGTCGCGCAGCTCTACGCGCAGTTCGCCCGCGACCTGGCCGAAGGCACGCGTGTGGCACCCGACTTCGCCTACGCGCTCACCCGCCATCGCGTCGTCGACGCCGTTGAGAATGCGTCCGCGACGGGCGTACGCCAGCACTTTCGCGCCACCGCGACCGGCGAGGAGAACTGACGTGAAGGCCGTGGCACTCCAGCAGTACGGCGGGCCCGACGTCCTGCGGGTGCATGAGCTGCCCGACCGCCACGCCGGTCCAGGCGAGATCCGCGTCAGGGTGCGTGCGGCGGCGGTCTCTCCCGCCGACACCCTGATCCGGACCGGCGTGGCGGCCGGACTGCTCCAGGGCCCGCCGCCCCATATCCCCGGACTGGACGCGGCCGGTGTCGTCGACGAGATCGGAGCGGGAACCCGTACCGGGCTCGCGACCGGCGATCATGTCGTCGCGCTGGTCAACCCGACCCGGCCGGCCGGCGGCGCGTACGCGGAGCACGTGGTCCTGCCGGCCGCGTTCGTCGTGAGGGCACCTCGCGACGCCGGCCACGCCCAGGCCTCGACGCTGCCCCTGAACGGGCTCACCGCCCGCAGGGCGCTGGACCTTCTGGGCCTCGCCCCCGGCCAGGTCCTCGCGGTCACGGGGGCGGCGGGCGGCGTCGGCGGATTCGCGGTCCAACTGGCCAAGGCGGAGGGCCTGACGGTCGTGGCCGACGCCTCCCCCGCCGACGAAGCGCTGGTGTCGACGCTGGGCGCGGACGCCGTGGTACGGCGGGGCCGGGACGTGGCGGAGCGCATTCGCGAGGCGGTCCCCGGCGGGGCCGACGGTCTCCTCGACGCCGCCGCCATCGGCGGCACTTTGCCGGCCGCGCTCCGCGACGGCGGGGCCATGGCGGTCGTACGCGGGCCGGCCGAGCCCGCGAGTGGTACCGCATCCGGCGGACGCGGCATCACCTCGCACTCGGTGTACGTCCACACCTACGACGGACGCCACGACGTCCTGGACCGACTGGCCCGGCAGGCGGAGGACGGCGCCCTCACGCTGAGGGTGGCCCGCACCTACCCCATCGACCAGGCCGCCGAGGCCCACCGCGACCTTGAAAGAGGCGGCATCCGGGGCCGCCTCGTCCTCGACTTCTGACGGGGCGACGCCCCGCACGATGAATGGAGCAGCAGAGATGTCACAACAACTTCAGTCCAAGGTCGTCATCGTCACCGGAGGCACCTCCGGCATGGGCGCGGCCTTCGCCAGACGCGCGGCGTCCGAAGGCGCGACTGTCGTCATCGGCGCGCGCGACCCCGCACGCGGTGAAGCGACCACGGAAGAGATCGGAGCCATGGGCGGCCGGGCGTTCTTCGTGCGGACGGACGTCACGAGGGAGGAGGAGCTGTCCCGCCTCGTGGACTTCGCGGTCAGCGAGTTCGGGGGCCTGCACGGAGCGTTCAACAACGCGGGCGGAGGCGACAACCAGCGCACCCTTGGAGAGACCGACGCCGCCTTCTGGCACAACATGATCGAGGCGAATCTGACCAGCGTGTTCTACAGCCTGAAGTACGAGATCCCGGCCATCGCGGCGTCGGGCGGTGGCGGGATCGTGAACAACGCCTCCACAGCCGGCGCGGTGGGTGACGCGAGCATGCCCGCCTATACGGCGGCCAAGCACGGTGTGGTGGGCCTGACCCGCTCCGCCTCGCTCGACTCGGCGAAGGAAGGCGTCAGGGTCAACGCGCTGTTGACCGGGCTCATCGACACTCCTCTGTGGCGCACCGCCGTGGCGGCCTACCCGGAGATCGAGAACCTTTTTCTGGGACAGCTGCCGACCGGGCGGGCGGGCTCCGAGGAAGATGTCGCCGCGTTCACCGCTTTTCTCCTCAGCGACGAGAGCACGTTCATCAACGGCGCGGCGCTCGCCGTGGACGGCGGCTTCACCGCTCGCTGACATCCCGTCGGCGCGGGCGTGGACCGTGCGCGGGCCGGAGGAGGATCACCGAGCCCGCGCACCTGGCACGCGCAGTCGCTCCGCCGCGGGTCAGACGTCGATCCTGGCGCGGTCCAGCGTCGCGGCCGAGCTGGTGATGAACTCCTTGCGGGGCGCGACCTCGTTGCCCATGAGCAGGTCGAAGACCTGCTCGGACGATTCGAGGTCCCCGATGTTGATCCGCCGCAGGGTGCGGTGGCGGGGGTCCATCGTGGTCTCCGCGAGCTGGTCGGCGTCCATCTCACCGAGGCCCTTGTAGCGCTGGATGGAGTCCTTGTAGCGCACGTTCTTGCGCTGGAACTCCAGGAGCGTCTGCCGCAGCTCGTTGTCCGAGTACGTGTAGACGTACTTGTCCTGGCCCTTCTTGGGCTGCACGAGCTCCACCCGGTGCAGGGGCGGCACCGCCGCGAAGACGCGGCCCGCCTCCACCATCGAGCGCATGTAGCGCTGGAACAGCGTCAGCAGCAGACAGCGGATGTGGGCCCCGTCGACATCGGCGTCGACCAGCAGCACGATCTTGCCGTAGCGCGCGGCGTCGATGTCGAACGTCCTGCCCGACCCGGCCCCTATGACCTGGATGATCGCGCCGCACTCGGCGTTCTTCAGCATGTCGGACACCGACGACTTCTGAACGTTCAGGATCTTGCCCCGGATCGGCAGCAGTGCCTGGAATTCGCTGTTCCGGGCGAGTTTGGCCGTACCGAGCGCCGAGTCCCCCTCCACGATGAACAGCTCGCTGCGCTCCACGTCGTCACTGCGGCAGTCGGCGAGCTTGGCCGGCAGCGAGGAGGTCTCCAGCGCCGTCTTCCTGCGCTGCGCCTCTTTGTGCTGACGGGCGGCGATACGCGTACGGGCCGCGGCGACGACCTTCTCCAGCACGGCGCGCGCCTGCGCCTTCGCGTCGCGCTTGGTCGACGTCAGGAACTCCTTGAGTTCCTTGGAGACCACGTTGGCGACGATCCGGTTGGCCGCCGACGTCCCGAGGATCTCCTTGGTCTGCCCTTCGAACTGCGGCTCGGCCAGCCGCACCGTGACCACGGCCGTGAGCCCTTCCAGGGCGTCGTCCTTGACGACGTCGTCCTCGGCGACGCGCAGGAGCTTCGCCGAGCGCAGCGTCTCGTTGACCGTCTTGGTCACGGCGCGCTCGAAGCCGGTCATGTGCGTGCCGCCCTTGGGGGTGGCGATGATGTTGACGTAGCTGCGCATCGTGGTGTCGTACCCGGTGCCCCAGCGCAGCGCGATGTCGACACCCAGCTCGCGGGTGACCTCGGTGGGCGTCATATGACCGCGGTCGTCCAGGACGGGCACGGTCTCCTTGAAGACGCCCTGGCCGGTCAGCCGCAGCACGTCGCAGACGGCCTTGTCCTGCGCCAGATACTCGCAGAACTCGCTGATCCCGCCGTCGTAGCGGAACGTCTCCTCGATCGTCTCGCCGCCCTCGCTCTCGCCGGCCGCCCGCTCGTCGCGCACGACGATGGTCAGGCCGGGCACGAGGAAGGCGGTCTGGCGGGCCCGCTGGTGCAGCGTCTCCAGCGAGAGCCTGGCGTCCTTGAGGAAGATCTGCCGGTCCGCCCAGTACCGGATCCGGGTTCCGGTGCGCGTCTTGGGCACCCGCTTGCCCTTGAGCAGCCCGTTCGCGGGGTCGAAGGGGGCGTCGGGGCCCGATTCCGTGAACATGCCGGGGACACCGCGGCGGAAGCTGATCGCGTGCACGGCGCTGTTGCGGTCCACCTCGACGTCCAGCCGGGCCGAGAGCGCGTTGACGACGGAGGCGCCCACGCCGTGCAGACCGCCGGAGGCCGCGTACGAGCCGCCGCCGAACTTTCCGCCCGCGTGGAGCTTCGTCATGACGACCTCG
Organism: Streptomyces sp. NBC_01716; assembly: GCF_036248275.1. Lineage (NCBI taxonomy): Bacteria > Bacillati > Actinomycetota > Actinomycetes > Kitasatosporales > Streptomycetaceae > Streptomyces > Streptomyces sp. NBC_01716. The sequence continues at coordinate 2,150,499 of NZ_CP109181.1, forward strand.
ATACCGGAGAGGCCGGTCTTGGGCTCGACGTCGACAGGGATGCCCCGGCCGTTGTCCCTGACCTCGACGGAGCCGTCCTCGTGCAGAGTGACGTCGATACGGTCGCAGTAACCCCCCAGGGCCTCGTCGACGGAGTTGTCGATGATTTCCCAGAGGCAATGCATCAGGCCACGGCTGTCGGTGGACCCGATGTACATACCGGGTCGCTTCCGGACCGCTTCGAGCCCCTCAAGGACGAGCAGGTGCCGCGCGGTGTAGTTGGAACCGTCACGGTCTGCGGTCAGCAGCGCACTGGACGGCACGGACGTCTCGGCGGTCACGCGGTTCGCTCCTCGCTGAATTTGAAATGTGGCCCAGTGGGTAAGGGCCCGGCATCGGTCGCCGCTCAGAGGGTACAGAGGCCTGGTAGAGCCGTTGTAGCGCCACCCTATTGAATTCTCATGCTAGCCGAGGCTCGCATGAGTGTTCGATCCCTCGATGGAGTGAAGCACACATCACGTTCCCTTCCAGGCATGAACCATTTAGGCTCCGGGCACGTCCTCATCAACAACCGGCAAGCCGGCCGGGAGGATCGACCCCCTGACAAGCAACGCGAAACCGTAAAGCTAAGCAATACGGCTCATTCGCCGCCAACCGGCGACAGACAGCCGCCTCGGGAAGAAGTTTCGAGGAAAGGCCGCGAGCGGGAACGTTTTCGGCCTGGTTGGATGTTGACCCTGGTACGACAGCTCGTCGAGCTAGAGAAGAGGCGACGTGACTACTGTTCTGACCCCCGCGAGCCCGCTGACGGCCGCTGACCGCTGCGACCGCTGCGGCGCCCAGGCATATCTGCGCGTCGTCCTGACCAGCGGTGGTGAACTGCTCTTCTGCGCCCATCACGGACGCAAGTTCGAGCCGGAACTCAAGAAGATCGCCGCGGAAATACAGGATGAGACCGACCGACTGACGGCCGTGCAGGCCGCCGCCGGTGAAGAGGAACACTGATCCCTCGCATCCACGACGAGCCAAGGGCCGATCCAGGACCGGCCGACGGGCCGCCACCCCGGCAGACACCGGGACGGCGGCCCGTTCTCGTTGATCAGCGCCTTGATCAGCGCCTGACTGCCCTCAGCGCGTACGCCGCGTTCCGGTGGCCTCGGCCACCTGGTCACCCGCCGAGGTGATCCGGGTGTAGACCCCCGGACTCCCGGCCTTCCCACAGCCGCTTCCCCACGAGACCAGCCCGATGAGCCGCCCACGGGCCACCAGCGGCCCTCCGCTGTCGCCCTGGCAGGCGTCGTGCCCGCCATCGGGATCGCCGGCGCAGAGCATCGTGGAGGCCTCGTAGCGGCCCCCTGAGCCCCCGGGGTAGGCCCGCTCGCACTCGGAGTCCGCCAGGACCGTCACCGGGGCGGAGCGCAGCGCGGAGGCGTATGTGCCCCGGCCGCTGGTGTCGCCCCAGCCGAACACCTTCGCCGGGGTGCCGGGGGCCAGGGCCTCCGAGCCCGGATCGGCCGGCCGGACGCTGTACCGCGCGGGCAGCGGCTCGGCCAGCGTCAGCACCGCGAGGTCCGAGGCGTGGGTCGCCGGGTCGTACGCCGGATCGATCCGTACGGAACCGACCCGGACCTCCCTGCCGCCCTTCCCCTGCAGCTCCTCCCGGCCCGCGATGACCCGCAGGTCGGTCACATCCTCGGGCTTCACCCCGAGCACGTCCCTGCCCATGCAGTGCGCGGCCGTGAGCACCTTCGTGGGCGCCACGACCGCGCCGCCGCAGAACTGGCCCGCGCGAGTGTTCCCGAACCGTTCGCGGCTGGACAGCGCCACGACCCAGGGACTCTCAGCGGCCGGAGCCGGCTCCCCTCCCACGACCACGCGGTCCGCGGCGGCCGGCACGGGGGACACGAGCGGCAGCACCGCCCCCGCGGCGATCGTGGCCAGTCCTCCCGTGAGCACTCGGGCAATAGGGCGACGCATACTGGCTCCTGACTCTCCGGTGACTCCTACTGACACAGAGTCACCCATTGAGCCGACAAACGCATCCCCGCAACGCCTGAGGGCCCGCAATCCCGGTCGGGATCGCGGGCCCTCGGAAGGGGCTGCGCAAGGCAGGAGAAACCGGCCTAGTCCAGGTAGTCGCGCAGAACCTGCGAACGCGACGGGTGGCGGAGCTTGGACATCGTCTTCGACTCGATCTGACGAATGCGCTCACGCGTCACGCCGTAGACCTTGCCGATCTCGTCCAGTGTCTTGGGCTGGCCGTCGGTCAGACCGAAGCGCATGGAGACCACGCCGGCCTCACGCTCGGAGAGCGTGTCGAGCACCGAGTGCAGCTGCTCCTGGAGAAGCGTGAAGCTGACCGCGTCGGCCGGGACGACCGCCTCGGAGTCCTCGATGAGGTCACCGAACTCGCTGTCCCCGTCCTCACCCAGCGGGGTGTGCAGGGAGATCGGCTCGCGACCGTACTTCTGGACCTCGATGACCTTCTCAGGGGTCATGTCGAGTTCCTTGGCCAGCTCCTCCGGGGTGGGCTCACGGCCCAGGTCCTGGAGCATCTGGCGCTGCACGCGCGCGAGCTTGTTGATGACCTCGACCATGTGCACCGGGATACGGATGGTGCGGGCCTGGTCGGCCATGGCGCGGGTGATCGCCTGCCGGATCCACCAGGTGGCGTACGTGGAGAACTTGTAGCCCTTGGTGTAGTCGAACTTCTCGACCGCGCGGATCAGACCCAGGTTGCCCTCCTGGATCAGGTCCAGGAAGAGCATGCCGCGGCCGGTGTAGCGCTTGGCCAGCGAGACCACCAGACGGAGGTTGGCCTCCAGCAGGTGGTTCTTGGCGCGGCGCCCGTCCTCGGCGATGATCTCCAGCTCGCGCTTGAGCTTGGGGGCGAGCTTGTCGGCGTTCGCCAGCTTGTCCTCGGCGAACAGACCCGCCTCGATGCGCTTGGCGAGCTCGACCTCCTGCTCGGCGTTGAGGAGCGGGACCTTGCCGATCTGCTTGAGGTAGTCCTTGACCGGGTCGGCGGTGGCGCCCGCGACGGCGACCTGCTGGGCGGGCGCGTCGTCCTCGTCGTCGTCGGAGAGTACGAAGCCCTTGTTCTCGCCCTCGGTCTCCTCCTCCTCGCCCTTGCCCGCCTGGACCTCCTCGGCCGTCTCCTCGCCCTCGGCGGCCTCGTCGGCGTCCTTCTTGCCCGCGGTCTTCTTCGCCGCGACCTTCTTGACGGCGGTCTTCTTGGCCGCCGCCTTCTTGGCCACGGTCTTCTTCGCCGCCGTCTTCCTGGCGGGCGCGGCACTCTCGTCGGCGGGCGTCTCGACGGTCTCGGCGACCGGGGCGGCGGTGGCCGCGACGGTCTTCGTATGAACGGTCTTGGCGGCGACTGTCTTGGTGGCGGTGCGCTTCGCCGGGCTCTTCGCAGCGACGCTCTTGCGGGCGCGCTTCGGCGACTCCGCGGCACTGACCATCAGCGTCACACCCTCTTCCTCGAGGATCTGGTTGAGGCTGCGCAGAACATTCTTCCACTGGGTTGGCGGAATCTGGTCAGCCTCGAAGGCCCGACGCACGTCGTCGCCGGCGATCTGCCCATCAGCCTTTCCCCGCTCGATGAGCGCCATCACAGACTCGGACTCGGCGATCTCCGGCGGGAGCGTACGGGATGTGCTGGCCGACACGAACAACCTCTCGGAACGATGGAAACGACTTCCGGCTCCCTCCCCAAGGATCGGGGCGGAGCCGACGACCGTCGACTGGGGATGCGCCGACGGCGCGGGCTGGACCTCGGAGGCTGGATACAGCGCCACTCCTCGTGGCGCTATTCCCTCTGTGGCTGTCACCTCTTAGGTCATCGCCCTGCCTCGCGGAGTGTTACGCCCAATCCACGTGGCCCGAGTCACACCTCATTTACGGCAAAGCAGCCAGAAGGGTTTTATCGCGCGTTCGTGCCGCCGGGCCCTGGGGTCCGGCGGCACGTGACGCGCACGCCCCCGTCCGTCCTGACCTCTCTTTTCCTGCTCGGCACCGCGGGACTCGCCCTCAGTACCCCCGTGACCGCCTCAGTGCTCGCGCGGCGCGGGAACGACTCGTTCCACTTCAGGGTGCACCATCAGAAGCTGCCGCATGGCGGATTCGGCCGCCTGGGAGTCGCCCGCCGCGAGGGCCTCGACGATCCGCGCGTGGTGCGCCAGCGACGCGTCGGTGGGTCGGTCACAGCCCGTGACGGGGCCGCCGGAGACCTGGAGGGCCGCCGAGACGATCCCCGACAGGTGCTCCAGCATCCGGTTGCCCGCGAGCTGGATCAGCAGGGAGTGGAACTCGGCGTCGGCACGCGAGAACGTGATCGAGTCGGCCTGGGCGATGGCGTGCCCCATGATCTCGACCATGTCGGCCAGCCGCTGCTGGACATCCTCCCGGCCGTGGCCGGCGGCGAGACGGGCGGCGAGCGGCTCGATCGTCCAGCGCAGCTCGGTCAGTTCGCGGCGCTGGTCGTCACGCTGGGGGCCGAACGCCCGCCATTCGATGATGTCGGCGTCCAGCAGGTTCCAGTCGCTGACCGGCCGGACCCGGGTGCCGACGTTGGGGCGGGCGCTGACGAGGCCCTTGGCCTCAAGGACGCGCAGCGACTCGCGGACCACCGTGCGGGAGACCTCGAAGCGCTGGCCGATCTCCTCCGGTACGAGCGGCCGGTCGGCGCCCAGATCGCCGGAGACGATCATCTGGCCGAGCTGCTGGACGAGTTGGCCGTGCAGCCCACGGCCCCGGCTGCCCGCCGAGCGCCGGCCGACCCGGCCCAACTCGTTGTCCGCGCCCTCCCAGGCGGGGGTGGGAATGCGGTCGGCGCCGGGCGTCTCCGGGTAGGGGTAGCGGTCGATTCCGCCCGGGGCCGGGAGGCCGGATTCGACGGAGCGGGCGGCGGTCATCATGGTGTGCGCAAGGGTACTCACGCATCCTTTGTCGGCTTCGCTCGTCGGCCCCTTGAGGTCTTTGGTGAAAAGCACACGAAAGGGTGATCGGCGCCCGCCCTTCGATTGACGACTTATCGTAAAGAAGCGGGCGGAATCAGGGAGTTATGGGCAAGTGCGATAGCTCCGGTCATCCGGCGATCACCAACGGGCCCTGCGGCGAAGGCTCGTGAACAGATACGCACAGAGCAGGGCGGACAACGACAGCGCCAGCGCGGCCCCGACGGGCTGGGAAAGCACCCGGCCCGTCGCCACCAGCCAGCGGTCGGCGGCCTCCGGCCATTGCGGCCACGCCAGTTCACGCAGCCTGGCCGGCAGTCCGACGATCGAACGCGCCGACGGAACGGCAAGCCCCTTCTGTACGAGGGGGACGACCACGACCGGTACGGCGAGCACGGCGGCGACCCCGGCGCCGGTGACCCGGAAGATGCCGGCCCCGAGGAGACCCGCCCAGGCGCAGCCGACGGCCAGTCCGGCCCAACTGACCACGAGCGCGGGCCAGTCCGGGGGCACCACATCCGTTCCGCCGCCGTACACCAGTCTCATGGCCTGCGAGTCGACGACGACGGTGAGGGCCGCGAGCAGGAGGGCGGCCGTGCCGGTGACGGTGAGTTTGGCCAGCAGCAGGCCGATGCGGCGCGGAACGGTTCCCCGTCCAGCGGCGAGCGCCGGGTAGCGGTACTCGTCGCCGAAGGCGAACGCGCCGAGCAGGCCCGCCCCCAGGGCGGCCGGTGGCAGCGGGAGGAACGCGGGCCAGGCCGCGAGGAGGCCGGACAGCGGGGTGCCGCCGGTACGCGCGAGCGGCAGGCTCAGGGCGAGGGAGGCGATCAGGACGGCGGCGGCGACCAGCCAGGGGGTCCGTACGCCGAGGAAGCGGCGGAGCTCGTACCGGAAGGGCCGCAGCGGGCTGCGCACGGGCCGCGCGGGCAGCGGAGGCGGCAGGGGGCCGGTGCCGGGCTCCGGGGGTGCCGGCCGTACCTCTGAGGCCGGCGCGGGGGGTGGTGCTGGGCCGGTGTCGCCTGTCTCGTCGGCGAGTTGATGGACGAGGATGTTGTGCCGGAAGGCCGTCTCGCCCAACTCGGCGCAGTTGCTGCCGAAGACGGTCAGCCGCCCGCCGGAGTCCGTGACGACCTCGACGGAGCGGCGCTCGGCGCGCGCCTCGCGGTTCACGGCGTCGGCGAGCCTGGCCGCGTGCGGGGTACGGATCACCACGCGCGGGCGCAGCCGGGTCCGCGCGAAGTCGGCGGCGTCCTGGTCGGCGACGAGGCGGCCTTCGTGGACGGTGACGACTCGATCGGCGGTGCGGGCCGCTTCCTTGGGATCACTGGTGGTGAAGAGAACGGTGCCGCCGTTGGCCGCGTGCGCCCGGAGCAGCCCGTGCAGCCAGCCGCTCTCGCGGGGGGAGAGACCGGCGGCGGGTTCGTCGAGGACGAGCGTGTGCGGGTCGCCCAACAGGGCGGCGGCGAGGCCGAGTCTGCGGTCCATGCCGAGGGAGAGGGAGCCCAGCGGTTCGTCGCGCAGGGCGCCGATGCCGACCAGGTCGAGCAAAACGTCGGCACGCGCGGCGGGCACGCCGGCGGCGGCGCAGAGCATCCGGAGCTGTCCCTTGGCGGTGCGCGCGGGGTGGCCCGGCACGTCGCCGAGCAGGACGCCGACCTCACGGGCGGGGTGGGCGATGCGGTGGAGGGGCCGGCCCCGGAAGTAGGTGATTCCGCGGCCGGATTCGAGTTCGAGCATCAGCCGCAGGGCGGTGGTCTTGCCGGCGCCCTCGGCGCCGAGCAGGGCCGTGACGCCGCCGGTCGCGGCATCAAAGGTCAGATCGTCCACGGCGGGCGGGAGATCGCGGTGGGGGGTGCTGGTGAGTCCGATGGCCTGGAGCATCGCTTCTCTCGCGGGGAGGTGAGACCGCTCGGGGGCAGTATGAGTACCGCAGAAAGATAACGCGACATATCTGACTTATTGCGCAGGGTGGTGACTGGGCCGTGTCTCCCCGGATCAGGCCGGATAAGGGAGGGCCCGCCGTGACCGCGGCTGGAGGTGTCAGGCGGCGGGGTCAGACCTCGGGGCGCAGCATCGGCGGGTTGAGGACCGTGGCCCCGCCCGCCCGGAACAGCTGGGCGGGCCGCCCGCCCTGCCGTGTGGTGGTCCCGCCGGACGGCACCAGAAAGCCCGGGGTGCCGGTCACCTTGCGGTGGAAGTTACGGGGATCGAGCGCGACGCCCCACACCGCCTCGTACACCCTGCGCAGCTCGCCGACCGTGAACTCCGCCGGGCAGAAGGCGGTCGCCAGCGAGGAGTACTCGATCTTGGAACGGGCCCGCTCCACCCCGTCCCCGAGGATGCGCGCGTGGTCGAAGGCGAGCGGCGCGGGCTGTTCGTCGTCGCGGCCGAAGCCGCCCTCGTAGTCGAGCAGCGCGTCCACGGGGGCCCAGCGGGCGCTGTTGGCGTCACCGCCCGCGCGGGGTGCGGGCAGGTCGGGCGCGAGCGCCAGATGGGCGACACTCACGACCCTCATCCGGGGGTCGCGCTCCGGGGCGCCGTAGGTGGCGAGCTGTTCCAGATGGGCGCCGTTCGCCGCGGGCGAGGCCGGGTCGTGCGCGCACAGCCCCGTCTCCTCGGCCAGCTCGCGCGCGGCCGCCGCACCAAGATCCTCATCGCCCTTGACGAAGCCGCCGGGCAGCGCCCAGCGCCCCTGGAAGGGTGCCTCACCACGCCGGACGACCAGCGCGCACAGGGCATGGCGGCGCACGGTGAGCACGACCAGGTCGACGGTGACTGCGAAAGGGGGGTAAGCCGACGGGTCGTAGGGCGACATGCCGGTGATCTTAGTCGTCTGCCTGACGATAAACACCCGTTCCGCTCAGGTCCGCCGACTTCTTCGCCGCCCCGGCGCCGGGCTCCACGGCGCCCGAACCCGGCGACCGCCCACTCGGCCGTTCGGCTTCCGACAGGACGTGGGAGGACGTGGGAAGCAGCGTTCGTACGGCCCGTGCGGCGCGTCGGGTGAGGGGCAGGGGCGAGAGACGCCGTCACACCCTCGCTCACCTCACCGGGCACTCGGCACCTGCGGCAGGCCCCTCTCTCACCTGCCGCTTTTCGTCCCCCGCTGCCCACCGCGGCCGACGGCCCGGCCGCGCGGCACCGGCCCGCCGGGCCGGGACCTCGGTGCCGGCACCGTCCTGGGCGCCTCCTTCTTGATCGTCGCCCTTTTGATCGTCGCTTTCCTCACCACCCTCTTCATCGTCTTCCTGGCCTGCTTCGTCGTGGACTGCCGCGACCGGCGGGGCCGTGGGCTCCCCGTGGCGGTCTCGGTGGCGGTGGCGATGCGCTCGGCGCGCATGCAGCGCCGCAGGGTCTCCGGGTCGAGCCCTTCGTTGAAGGCCTGGTGGAGGAGTTGGGCGAAGGTGTACGTGGGGTCGAGCCGCAGGGCCAGTCCGAGCGCGACCCGGGCCGCCGGTTCGTCTCCGCAGGACCAGGCGACCCACCCGGCGAGGGTGAGTGGGGCGACCGCGTGTTCTGCGTAGGAACCAACACACCGGCGGGACAGGGCCCGCCAGAGCCGTAGCGCCGCCTCCGCGTCGGGCCCCTCCATCCACTGGGCCGCCCGGTCGCGGATCTCCCGGTCCTGAAGGCCGATGATGACCTCAGCCGCTTCATCGTCAGCGATGAGCAGGTCGTCGGTGGTGTCCGTGCCCTCGCCTGCTCCCCCGCCGGCCCGCCCGCCCTCTTCCCTGCGCGGCGGCACGGGTGGTGTCTGTGCCAGACGGTCCATCAGTTCCCGGGCGGTCCGGAGTGTCGACGCTCCGACCTCCTCACGGTCCCCACCGCCCAGAATCATCGGCACCAGCGCGCCCGCGGCCTCGTCCAGCGCCTGTTCCTGTTCCGCCGCCCTGCTCGCCGAAACCGGCCAAGGCTCCAGTCGCGCCTCCATCTCCCTGAGAGATCCCCGCACTTGGATCCCCGCGTAGGTGGACGCCGCAGCCATCACGGAGGTACCGGGCAGCGCCAGCGGGGTGCCTTCCGGTAGACAACAGCGCGTGTCCGGGCAGCAGTAGGACCAGAAACGGCCGTCCGAGATGCAGAGCACCTCGTGCACGGGGATGTCGAGGCCGCCGAAGCCCGTGCGGATCAGCTGCGCGAGCGGCTGCAGGCGGTCGCGTACGCCACGGCCCGTGGCGCCCTCCCCCGGATCCTGGCAGAGGAAGGCGACAATCCCGTCCGGCCGGGACCCGCGCCGCTCACTCCCCTCCACCAGACACAGGGCCAACTGCTCGGAGACCGGCGCCCATTCGCGGGACGAGCGCGGGATCCCGAGCCTCAGCCGCCCGCCGAAGCGGCCCTCCTCGCCGTGCAGCGCGACGAGAACGATCGAGTCGGAGGGATGGAAGCCCATCAGAAATGGCAGGGCATCGGCGAGCTCGGCAGGGCTGCGCAGGGTGACTTGCTGCTGGTCGGCGGGACGGGTCGGTTCGCTGTGCTTGTTCATGACTCGACGGTCCCGCGGAAGCCGGAATCCCGCGACCCCTGTGGATAACGTTATCCACAGGCCGGCTCCGGCATTCGCGATCTGCCGTTACGCGCGAGCAGGTCTACCCGGCCTGGGCCAGTACGTCTACCCGGCCTGGGCCAGTACCAGCGGGAGTACCTGGTCGGCCCCCTGCTGGCGCAGCAGGCGTGCGCCCACCGCCATGGTCCAGCCGGAGTCGGCGTAGTCGTCGACGAGCAGGACCGGTCCGGGGGTGTCGGCCAAAGCCGCGGCGAGTTCGTCGGAGACCGCGAACGAGGCTGCCAGGGCGCGCAGCCGCTGGGCGGAGTTGCTGCGGTGCGACGCATGCTCGTCGGCCTGCGGCGTGTAGACCAGGCTGCCCAGCAGCGGGAGCCGTCCGACCCGGGCCACACCCCCGGCCAGCGAGGCGACCAGTCGCGGGCGGGAGCGGGAGGGCATGGCGACGACGCCCACCGGACGGGCCACCGCGTCGGGGGAGCCACTGGCCCAGCCGCCCGGCGAGCGGGCCCAGTCGGCCAGCACCGTCACGACCGCGTTCAGCACGTCGTCCGGGACCTGCCCGTCCGCCGCCTGCGCCGACAGAAGCGGACGCAGGCGGTTGCCCCAGCCGATGTCCGACAGCCTGCCCAGCGCACGTCCCGTGACTGCCTGCTGCCCAGCGGGAATTCGGCCCTTGAGGTCCATGCCGACAGCGGCGAGACCGGTCGGCCACATCTTGCGGGGCTCGACCTCGACTCCCGGACGGTCCAGCTCGCCCGTCGCCGCCGCGAGGGCCGCGGAAGAGACCGCGGGGTCGAGCCAGGGCCCGGCGCAGGTGTCGCAGCGACCACAGGGCGCCGCCTTCTCGTCGTCGAGCTGCCGCTGCAAGAACTCCATCCGGCAGCCCGTGGTCGCCACATAGTCTCGCATGGCCTGCTGTTCGGCGGCCCGCTGCCTGGCGACCCAGGCGTACCGCTCCGCGTCGTACGCCCACGGCTGCCCCGTCGCGGTCCAGCCCCCCTTCACGCGCTTGACCGCCCCGTCCACGTCCAGCACCTTCAGCATCGTCTCAAGACGCGAGCGCCGAAGATCCACCAACGGCTCCAAGGCCGGCAGCGACAGCGGACGGCCCGCGTCCTCCAGCACCGCCAGCGTGCGCCGGACCTGCTCCTCGGGAGGAAAGCCCACCGACGCGAAGTACGCCCAGATCGCCTCGTCCTCCCGCCCCGGCAGAAGCAGCACATCCGCGTGGTCCACACCGCGCCCCGCACGCCCCACCTGCTGGTAATAGGCGATCGGGGACGAGGGCGACCCCAGGTGCACGACGAATCCCAGGTCCGGCTTGTCGAAGCCCATTCCCAGCGCCGAGGTCGCCACCAGCGCCTTCACCCGGTTCGCCAGCAGATCCTCCTCCGCCTGCAGCCGGTCGGCGTTCTCCGTCTTGCCCGTGTAGGAGGCCACCGGATACCCCCGCTGCCGCAGGAACGCCGCGACCTCCTCCGCCGCCGCGACCGTCAGCGTGTAGATAATCCCCGAACCCTGCAGATCACCCAGCCGCTCCCCCAGCCACGCCAGCCGGTTCGCCGCGTTCGGCAGCTCCAGGACACCCAGCCTGAGGCTCTCCCGGTCCAGCGGCCCCCGCAGAACAAGGGCGTCCTCACCCCCCGTCCCCAACTGCTCGGCCACATCGGCTGTCACCCGCGCGTTCGCCGTCGCCGTCGTGGCCAGCACCGGCACCCCGGTCGGCAACTCCGCCAGCATCGTGCGCAACCGGCGGTAGTCGGGCCGGAAGTCGTGCCCCCAGTCGGAGATGCAGTGCGCCTCGTCGACCACGAGCAGACCGGTCGTGGCCGCGAGCCTGGGCAGTACCTGATCGCGGAAATCCACGGAGTTGAGACGCTCCGGACTGACGAGCAGCACGTCTGTCTCGCCGCGCTCGACCTCCCCGTAGATCCTCTCCCACTCCTCCGGGTTGGCCGAGTTGATCGTGCGCGCCTGGATCCCGGCTCGGGCCGCCGCCTCGACCTGGTTGCGCATCAGCGCCAGCAGCGGCGAGATGATCACCGTCGGACCCGCGCCACGTCGGCGCAGCAACGCGGTGGCCACGAAGTACACGGCCGACTTGCCCCAACCGGTGCGCTGCACCACCAGCGCCCGCCTATGCTCCTCCACCAGGGCGGCCACCGCCTGCCACTGGTCCTCCCGCAGCCGCGCCGAACCCCCGGGGGCACCGACGAGCTCGGCGAGGATGGCGTCGGCTTCAGCACGGAGCTCCAGGTTGTCCATGCCCCCCATGCAACCCGATGCCACTGACAATCGGCGAATCCCAGGCGGGGATATCACCGCTATTCCCACCCATTCCGGTCAGCGACGTCATTTGCTCGTTGCCGCCCGCCCAAGTGCCCGCAAGAATTGGAGAAGCCCCCCGCACGGTCGGACCGTTCGCGGTCCGGAGGGACTGTGCCCCGGCGTGCCTCACCCGACCCAGCCCGCACTGTGGGCGCGTATGCGAAGGGAGGAACGTGACCTTCGGATTCGCTCCGTCCGCAGCCTCATCGATCACGACAGCCGATTCCGTCACCCGCCTCGCCAGGACACTTGAGCCCGCCGAGTGGGCGGCGGCCGGCATACCCCTGCTCCGTTCCCCACGCGAGGTCGTGAGCGGTCTGCACTCCCGCCACCGGCCGACTCCTGCGACAGCGATCGTCGCCGTGCTCGACCACGAGGAACGTCTCGCGGCCAGCGCCTCGTTCGCCCCGAGGGCGGTGCCGGTGGACGGCTGGGAGTTCCGGAACGCCCTGCTGGCGCATCTGCGCCGGGTCATCCCGCACGATCTCCGCCGCCGTACCCCGGTGCGCACCGCCGTACTTCTCTACTGCCGTGACGGCGACGAGCGTTGGACCGAGGAGGACGGGGCGTGGATGTGGGGGCTGCGGGACGCCTGCACACTGCACGGCCTGCGCTGCGGCGCCTACATCACCCTGACGCGGGGCGGCTGGCAGGTGCTGGGTGAGGGCCGGGGCGGCCGTCGGCCCAGCTCCGATTCACCGCCCGAGAGTCTCGCCGAGACGGTGATCGACCCCGCTCCCACGCCGGTACGTTCCGGTGGCGGCGCGGTGGACGCGCTGCGCCGCGCGGCGGCCCGCTGACCGCTCGCACGTCGTCCACCGGTCGCCTCGTCGCTGCCGACCCGGCCGCCCACGCGGGGCAGCCGGGTCGTGGCCGATCCGGACCAGGACCGCGGCCGTGTCCGGCCTCGGCCCTCCGCCGGGGGGAAACCGGTGTCAGACGCCCGCGCCGAGCACGGAGTTGACCCGCTGCGGGTCACCGCACACGACGAGCAGCGCGCCGGCCTGCTTCCGCGCCGCCGGCAGGACGCGCGCGGCGGTGTCGGCGTCGCCACCGTTGAGCGCGACGACGACCACGGGCCGCGCCTTCGCGCGGTCCAGCGCCGAGGCGTCGGCGAAGAAGACGTCCTCGCCCGTGTCGTGCTGCTCCCAGTAGGAGTTCTCGCCGAAGGACAGCTCGTGCACGGCCCACGGGTGCTGTTCGCCCGTGGTGAGTACGAGGATGTCGCCCGGCGCGCGACCGGAGTCCAGCAGCAGGTCGACCGCCTCATCGGCGGCGTCCAGCGCACCGTCCGCCGAGGCGGGGATCAGTTGGAGCTGAGGTTCGGAAGGGGTCTCCTGCGGGACGGCCGCGGGCCGTTCGGCGGGGGCCTGCGAGCGCTCCGGCGGTGCGGGCCTCGCGGGACCGCGGCCCGGATGTCCGGGACGCGGTGTGGCCGAGGACCGCGGCCCCGGAACGGCACGCGGGCCGGGTACGGGACGGGGGCCGGGTACGGGACGGGGGTTCTGCGCGGTACGGCCGGTGGCCGGAGTGGCGCGCGGACCCTGGGCACTCTCGTGAATCTGAGACTCCTCGGGGATGAGAGGCATGGGTGGATGTCTATCAAACGCAGACGCGCAAGTCACCGGGGGGTGGGCACATCTGCGCCATATGTATCGCTTGGCGGGTACGCCCGGGGCGGTGCACGGGCCGAACTCGCCGGAACCGGACAGGCCGGTCACGTCGGGTGGTTCACGCAAGTCTTCGTGGCAGGTCTTCGTCGCAGATCGTTGTAACAGGTGGTTCGCGTCAGGGCGTTCGCGTCAGAAGTCGAAGCCGAGCTGACCCTCGCTCTCCACCGGCTCCGCCCCGGCGGAGATCCTGACCTTCTTGAGATGGCGCCACCGGGGCAGTGCGTCAAGATAGGCCCACGAGAGCCGGTGGTACGAGGTCGGCCCCCGTTCAAGCAGCGCGGCCTTGTGCACCGGCGAGGGGTATCCGACGTTGTCGTGGAAGGCGAAACCCTCGCATTCCTCGGACGTGGCGGCCAGTTCGGCCATCATCGTGTCCCTGCGCACCTTGGCCAGCACCGAGGCGGCGGCCACCGAGACGCAGGAGATGTCGCCCTTGATGACCGTCCGGACCTGCCAGGGCTTGCCGAGGTAGTCGTGTTTGCCGTCCAGGATCACGGCGTCGGGCCGCACCGGCAGTGCGTTCAGGGCACGTTCGGCGGCGAGCCTGAGCGCCGCCGTCATCCCCCGCTCGTCGATCTCCTCCGGCGAGGCGTGCCCTATCGCGTGGGCGGTCACCCACGATTCGAGCTCCCGCGCCATGCCGGCGCGGCGCTTGGGAGTGATCAGCTTGGAGTCGGTGAGTCCGACGGGGGCCCGGCGCAGGCCCGTGACGGCCGCGCAGACCGTCACCGGTCCCGCCCACGCTCCGCGTCCGACCTCGTCGACACCAGCGATGATCTTGGCACCGGTGGTGGCGCGGAGCGATCGCTCTACGGCGTGGGTAGGTGGTTCGTACGGCATGGCGCTTGCAAGGTTACGCCGCCGGGGGCCCGCGCGTCACCCCGGGTTCCCCCGGCCGTACGCGACCGCTCCCCCCGGCCGTCGCCGCCGGGCGCCGTACGCCCCAACACGCCCTCGGTGCAAGGCAGTACGACGCGTCCCGGCCTCTCGGAGCCCGCCCCGTCGGCGGGCTCACCGCGGAGCCGCGCGTCAGTCCGAGGACGACCGGAGCATCGGCAGCATGACCTGGTCGATGAGCTCCGCGATCTCCGCGTCGGGCCATTCGCTGGTGCACACCTTCGACCGGTACATCAGCACGGCCGGGATGACGTCGAAGATCATCGAGCCGGTGACGTCGGGCCGTACGTCACCCCGCCGGATACCCCGGCGCACGACTTCCCCGAACAGGTCGGCCGAGGGCTGGATCACGCCGTTCATGATCAGCGCCTGGAAACGCTCGGACGACGACTGGTCGCACTCGTGGAGGACCGCACGGAGAGCCCACCCCGGCCGCGAGTACATCGCCTCCCGGACCAGCTGGGTCAACGCGTAGAGATCGTCGCGGATTCCGCCGAGGTCGGGGGCGTCGTCGAGCGAAGGGAGCCCCGACGCGAGCGCGTCGGCGACGAGATCCTCCTTGGAAGGCCAGCGCCGGTAGACCGCGGCCTTACCGGTCTGCGCCTCGGCGGCGACACCCTCCATGGTCAGCCCGTTCCAGCCCACCGTGCTCAATTGCTCCAACGCGGCGTCGAGAATCGCGCGTTCCAGCACCGGCCCGCGGCGTCGTGGCACCACTGTCCGCGACCGAGCGGTGGCCGACGAGCGTGAAGTAACCATCAGCAGATCTCCATGAGGCAAAAATTCAGGCGGCAGCTCCAGTGAACGGTTGCGTTCACTGATGGGGACTCACTACCGTGGACGACACAGTGAACGCATCCGTTCACTAATTCACTTGGGGGACTCTCGTAGTGACAACCTCTCAACTCGAAGCAGAACGCGAGCCGGGTGCGGCCCGCCGGGAAGGGCGGCCCGGCATCGCGCTGACCGTCATCGCGGCCTGTCAACTCATGGTCGTACTCGACGCGACGATTGTGAATATCGCGCTCCCGCACATCCAGGATGCCCTCAGTTTCTCCACCACGGACCTCTCCTGGGTCCTGAGCGCGTACACGCTCACCTTCGGTGGTCTGCTGCTCCTCGGTGGCCGCGCGGGCGACATCCTCGGCCGCCGCCGCGTCTTCATGACCGGCATCCTGCTCTTCACCTTCGCCTCGCTCCTCGGCGGTTTCGCCCAGGAGCCTTGGCAGCTCCTCGCCGCCCGGGCGCTCCAGGGGGTCGGCGGCGCCATCGCCTCACCCACCTCGCTCGCCCTCATCACCACCACGTTCCCCGAGGGGCCCGAACGGAACAGGGCCTTCGGAGTCTTCGCCGCCGTCTCCGCGGGTGGTGGCGCGCTCGGCCTGCTGGCCGGCGGAATGCTCACCGAGTGGCTCGACTGGCGCTGGGTCTTCTTCGTCAACGTGCCGATCGGTGTGCTGATCGCCGTACTGGCACCGATGTACATCAGCGAGTCCAAGCGCCACCCGGGTCGTTTCGACCTCTCCGGCGCCGCGACGTCCACCCTGGGCATGGCCTCGCTCGTCTACGGATTCATCCGGGCCTCGGAAGAGGGCTGGCGCGACTCGCTCACCATCGGATCGTTCGCGGCGGCGGTGATCCTGCTCGCCGCCTTCGCCCTCGTCGAGTCGCGGGCGAAGGAACCGATCACGCCACTGAGGATGTTCGCCGACCGGAACCGGTCGGGCACCTACATCATCATGCTGAGCCTGGCCGCGGCCATGTTCGGGATGTTCTTCTTCATCGTGCTGTTCGTGCAGAACGTACTCGACTACAGCCCCATCCAGTCCGGCCTCGCGTTCCTGCCCGTGACCCTCGCGATCGGCGTGGGAGCGGGACTCTCGCAGCGGCTGCTGCCGGTGCTCGGCCCGAAGCCGTTCATGGTCGTCGGCTCGACGATCACCGGCCTCGGACTCTTCTGGCAGACGCTGATCACTCCGGAGAGCTCCTACCTGAGCGGTGTGCTCGGTCCGATGGTCCTCTTCGGCTTCGGCATGGGGCTCAACTTCGTGACCCTCACGCTGACCGCCGTCTCCGGGGTCGCGCAGCACGAGGCGGGCGCCGCTTCGGGTCTGCTCAACGCGAGTCAGCAGGTGGGCGGTTCGCTGGGGCTGTCCATCCTGGTCACCGTCTTCGGTACGGCGAGCCGCAACGAGGCCGAGAAGCAGCTGCCGTCGTTCATGGCGGAGGCGTCACCGGCCGAGAAGGCGCAGTTCGCCCAGACCCACGAGATGCCGGGGCGCTGGGGCCACGAGGTGCTGACGCAGGGCATCTCGACCGCCTTCACGGCCGCCGTGGGCATGGTGCTCCTGGCACTGCTGACGGCGACGCTGGTGGTCCGGGTACGCAAGAGCGACCTGGAGGCGCTCAGCGGAAAGGCGGGCGCCGCCGGGCCGGTCGCGTAGACCCGTACGGGACGTCCCCGTGGGGGGAGGACGTCCCGTACGCAGGAGGTGACGGCGCCCGGCAGGACCGCGCGGCCCGCCGGGCGAAGCGCCCTCAGTAACCGTCGCCGGTGTGCCCGTCGACGTACCGGTCGCGCCCGCCGACCGAGTCGTTCGTCGCGCCCAACGCCGAGCACTCCTCCCAACGAGGGTTGATCGGCCGGTCGTCGAGGATGTC
This sequence comes from Streptomyces sp. NBC_01716, assembly GCF_036248275.1. Lineage (NCBI taxonomy): Bacteria > Bacillati > Actinomycetota > Actinomycetes > Kitasatosporales > Streptomycetaceae > Streptomyces > Streptomyces sp. NBC_01716. Next base: position 2,167,502 of record NZ_CP109181.1, read on the forward strand.
CCTGGCCTTCGACTCGCCCCAACTCGTCGCGTACCACGGCTCGTCCGATCCACCCAGTCCGCGGGCGATGCCCTCCAGCGCACAGGAGCGCAGTGGCTCGGGGAGCGTGTCGAGTGCCGGTACGGCGTCGGCGGAGAGCTGCTGGAAGTACTCGATGTCGATCTTGTCGGAGGTCCGGTAGCGGTCGACGTTCCGCTCGGCGACGAGTGCGTCCGGCGAGATCAGGCCGAAGACCAGAACGCTCGCCGCACCGCTGACTGCCACGGCGCGCGGCAGCCAGCGCCCGCCGAACACACCGGCGGCCATGATCAGGACGATCACGACCCCGAGCCACAGCTCCATCGCGGCCACCGAGACACGCAGACGCGTCAGCCCGTACGCGTCCACGTACAGGTCCATGCGGCGCAGCGCGGACGCGACGACGACCAGCGTGAGAACGCACAGAACCCCGAGCACGGCGCTCACGAGCGTGCGGTCCCGCGCGCCGTCGCGCGGTGCCCAGCGCCGTGCGAGACCGATCACGAGCAGGGTGAGCAGGGTGGCGCCCAGCAGTTGCCAGAAGCCCTGTGTGGCGTACTCGGAGTACGTCAGCCCCGTCTCGCTCAGAACCTTGTCGTAGCCGCCGAACAGCACGGTGAGCTGTACGCCGATGAAGACGGCGAAGAGCAGGTTGAGGACGATCAGCGGCAGCGCCCACTCGACCCGGTTCCGCGCCTTCCCCGGCCGTACGGTGATCCGGTCCCAGTGCAGCGGCGCCGCCGCCGTGTGCGCGGCTGCCAGGGCGCCCACGCCGCCGAGGACGAAGAGCAGCGTGCGCCACGGTCCGTCGGCGACGGAGACATCTGGCGTCAGTCCGCCGAGCAGATCGGCGAAGGCGGCGTCGGCGCTCGCGAAGAGCGCGCCGAAGACGACGAGCAGGACGACCGCCGCCGCGACCGTACGGACGACGGGTGCCCAACGGCCCCGTGAGCCCTCGGCACGGTCCCGTACACCCCTGACGCCCCAGAACAGGCCGGTGCCGAGCGAGCCGAACAACCCGAACGGGCCGAGGACGACGCCCGGCCAGGTGCGACAGCCGTGCAGGGCGAGCGAACCGAGCGCCAGCGCGGACGTCACGGCGAGGAACGTCGGCCAGCCGGCGTCGCGCAGCGCGGGTACGGAGAGGAGCGCGAGGCCGCCGACGGCCCAGACCAGGGTCCAGGGGCGCAGCCGCCGTCCGGCCTCCCGCGCGGCGAAGTACGCGCCGAGTGCGGCCGGGACGCTCACGATCAGCAGGTTGAGCCCGAGCCCTTCGCCGAGAAGCAGCCCGCTGAGCAGACCGGTGACGGCGACGCACCAGAGGGTGGCGACGCCGATGCGGGCCGGTTCGTCGGAGCTGATCTCGCCGATCCAGGCGGGAGGATCGTTCCTGGCGGGCTGCCACTGCTGCCAGTTGGTGGGATGCGGCGTCTGCGGCCTGCGTCCGGTGTGCGTCGCGGCGGGCCCGTGGGACGCCTTGCGCGTCTGCGCCGCGGCTCCGGCCCGCGCCGGAGCGCCCGTCTGTGCCGGTACGGCACGCGGGCGGGGCACCGCGTCCTGGATGTCCTGCGCCGCGGCGGCCTCACGCGGCTGCGGCGACTCGCGCCGCTCCTCCGGCTTCCCCTGCTCCTGCTTTCGCGACGGGCCCGGCTCCGGCTCCCCACCTGCTGCCGGTTCCGGTGCCTCGTTCGAATTCGATGGCGTGTCTGACACTGGCCCCCCTCCCCGCCCGGTGCCATTTGCGCACGCCGACAGGCCGGCGCGTGGATCCCGGGCTCACCTAGGCGCACGCCCCGTGGATGATCAACGAGGCGGCGATGGGCCGAGGCTAGCGCTACGCGGCGGTAGCGCCCGTTCCGAGCCGGCTCTGTGGCGGGACCGTGACAGTCGCGTGGAGCGCGCCTCTTGAAGAAGACACGCGGTGTCCGTCAGCGAGGCCCTGCCGGCAGCCAGTCGGGCAGCGCTTCCGTCTGCTCCACCCAGCTCGCCGGTGGGGCGCCGATGTCCACCGCCGCCACCACTCCCCCGACGATGGCGCAGTTCGTGTCGACGTCGCCGCCCACCTGCGCCGTGTTCCAGAAGGCCCGCTCGAAGTCGCCGAGCGAACGTGCCGCCGACCAGAGTGCGAACGGGACGGTGTCGTGCGCCGTCGTACGCCGGCCGCTGCCCAGCACCGCGGCGACCGTACCGGCGTCGTCGTAGTCGAGCATGTCCCGCGCGCGGCGCAGCCCGGCTCCCACGGCGCTGCGGGGCACGAGCGCGATGACAGCGTCGAGCAGGTCCCCCGGCGCCGGCGGTCCGGCCGGCCCGGCGGCGATGGCGGTCGCCGCGGCCACCGCCATCGCACCGGCCACGGCCTCGCGGTGCTGATGCGTCGTGTACGCGGAGATCTCGGCCTGGTGCGTGGCCTGCTCGGGGTCGTCGGCGTACCAGGCGCCTAGCGGCGCGATACGCATGGCGGCGCCGTTGCCCCAGGAACCCTGGCCGTTGAAGAGTCCGGCGGCCAGTTCCCGCCAGTCGCCGCCCTCCCTGACCAGCCGGAGCATGCGGTTCACCGCGGGGCCGTAACCGCGGTCGAAGTCGTGGTGCGTGGCGAAGGAGTGCGCGAGCGCGTCCTGGTCGACGCGTCCGTGGACGGCGAGGACGGCCAGGACCGATGTGGCCATCTCGGCGTCGTCCGTCCACTGCCACAGGCCGGGCGGCGGTTCGCGCCGCTTGAGCAGCGGGTAGTTCACGGGGACGAAGAACTGTGAGCCGAGCGCGTCTCCTACGGAGAGCCCGCGCAGGCTTGCCATGGCGCGCCGGAAGCGCGGTTCGAGCGGATGGGGTGTGGTGTCAGGGGTCATCTCCTCCTCACTCTAACCGGTGACGCCGTACGGCTCCGGGGTGCGCCAGCGCTCGAAAGGCCGGTCCAGGGTGTACCGCCCGTCCTCACCGAGCAGCAGTGTCCGCGACTCCCCGTTGCCGGGATTGGACAGCGACTCGAACTCGGCGACGGACCAGTGGAACCAGCGCATGCAGAAGAGCCGCATGGTCAGGCCGTGGGTGATCAGCAGCACGTTGGGGGGATGGTCGGCGGCCTCGAAGCTCCGGTGCAGGCTCTCCAGGAAGGCGTCGACCCGGTCGTACACGTCGGCGCCGGACTCGCCCTGGGCGAAGCGGTAGAAGAAGTGCCCGTAGGCGTCGCGGTACGCCTTCTGGAGCCGTACGTCCTCCGGGTCCTGCCAGTTGCCCCAGTCCTGTTCGCGCAGCCGGGGCTCCTCGCGTACCCGCACCAGCTCAGGGTCGAGGCCGAAGGCGCGGAAGGTCTCATGGGTGCGGCGGTAGGGCGACACGTACACGCTCACCCGCTCGCGGCCGAACTGCTCGCGCAGCCGTACGCCCGCCTCCTCGGCCTGGCGCCATCCCGTCTCGGTGAGCCTCAGGGAATGGTCGGGCTCACGTTCGTACACCGTGTCGTCGGCGTTGCCCGCCGACTCGCCGTGCCGGACGAGGACGATGCGTCGCGGTCTCACCATGACTCGACCCTAGGGCCTGTCGTGTGGATCTTGACGGGGCACCGGCCTCCGGGCCTTCAGACCGTCCAGCCGGGTTCGAGATCGACCACGTCGCCCGCCAGTGCCGCGACGTCCGCGGCGGTCTGCGCACGGAGCGACAGCCGCTCGACCCGCTCGATCCGGTACTTGCCGTGTTCGGCGGCCGACTGCCACATCGAGAGCACCAGGAACTCATTGCCCGGGGCGTCCCCGAACACCCCGCGCACCATCCCCGGCGAGCCCGCCATCGCCGGATTCCAGACCTTCTCCTGCATCAGCGCGAAATGCTCGACGCGGTCCTCGTGCACCTTGCTGTGCGCGATCCGGACCACGTCCGCGTCGGTGAACTTCGGCTCGAAACCCGTCTTCACGTCGAAGCGGTAGTCGAAGAGCTTGGCCTGGGCTTCCCTGAAGGTGCCCGACTGCGCGGCGGCCAGCCGGTCGTGGGAGCGCGCCATGAAGGAGTCGTAGAAGGCCCGGCTCTCCCAGAAGGCGAAGACGTGCGCCACCCCCGGCCGCCCCCTGCTCCAGCCCCCGCCCTGTCCCCGGAATCCCGGCTCGCCGAGCAGCCCCGCCCATTTGCGCTGCCCGCGTTCGAAACCACGTCGGTCTGTCACCGTGCAGCGAATCCACTTGACCAGCACCGCGCCATCGTACGGGGCCGAACGTGGCCCAGGTCACGGTCCGGGAGGTCCGCACGCCGGGCACCGCGCCGGATCCCGCGCCGAGACCGCCGGGCGAGGGGGGACCGGGTGGCGAGTCGTCGCCATGTGGCGTCAACTCGCCGTTACCGGCAGTGCGTTGTCGGTCCAGCCGACTAGCCTTGCGGTCAGTGATGTTGGACGTACGGAGGGATGACCGGTGAGCAGAAGTCTCAACAGGGGGGTCAAGAAGATCGAGGTCGTCCTCAAATGGGATCCCAGCGAACTGGGCCGGCCGCCGCACGACCTCGACATCGTGGCCGCGACGTACACCGCGAACACCCCGAGCAACCGTCCGGCGTATCTGGTGCACTTCGACAGCCGCTCCCCCGACGGCACGATCATCCTGGAGAGGGAGAGCCGCACGGGCCAGGGCTTCGGCGCCGACGAGGTGATGAAACTGGAGCTCGACCGGCTGAACGCGGACTACGTACGCGTGATCGTGGGAGTCGTCATCCAACAGCGCGAGGGCCGCCGCACGTTCAGCGACATATCGCGCCCGACGGTCCTCCTCCGCGAGGGCCTCACGGAACTGACGGCGAGCGACTTCACCGCCGCCCCGGGCTCGACGGCGGCGACGATCGCCGAGTTCACCAGGGACGAGCTGGGAAAGTGGGACTTCTATCCGGCTTTCCGGGGCTTCGACGCCGACCCCCAGGAGTTCACGGAACAGATGGGCGGAATCTGACGGCTCCGCCGGCCGCTTCAGGGGCCTTCCACGCGAAGTGGGGCCGCCGGCCGTGGCCGGCGGCCCCGCTTCAGGAGATCAGCTGCAGCCGCTCGTCGACCCGCAGCCCTCGCAGATGTAGCAGGACCCGGCCCGCTGCATCTTCGTACCGCACGAGAAGCAGAGCGGCGCGTCGGCGCTGATGCCGAGCTGCATCTCGACCAGCTCCGCCGAGGTGTGCGCCTGCCTGGGAGCCGGCGCCTCCGCCGCGTTCGACGTCGCCGCCGACCCCACGGACTTCAGCGGCTCCACCGGGCGCGGTGCGGACTGCACCAGGCTGTCGGCGTCCAGTCCCTCGTCCTCCAGGGACGGCTCGTACGAGCCGGTCTCCAGGTGACGCTGGCGCTCGTCCGCCGAGTGGATCCCGAGGGCCGAACGCGTCTCGAACGGGAGGAAGTCCAGCGCCAGACGCCGGAAGATGTAGTCCACGATCGACTGGGCGAGCCGCACGTCCGGGTCGTCCGTCATACCCGCCGGCTCGAAGCGCATGTTCGTGAACTTCGAGACGTACGTCTCCAGCGGGACGCCGTACTGAAGACCCACCGACACCGCGATCGAGAAGGCGTCCATCATGCCCGCGAGGGTCGACCCCTGCTTGGACATCTTCAGGAAGACCTCGCCGAGCCCGTCGTCCGGGTAGGAGTTCGCCGTCATGTAGCCCTCGGCGCCGCCCACCGTGAAGGACGTGGTGATGCCGGGACGGCCCTTGGGCAGGCGCATCCGGACGGGGCGGTACTCGACGACCTTCTCCACCGCCTGGCGGATGGTGTCCTCGGCCTTCTCCGCGACCTGTTCCTTCTTCTTCGCGGAGAGCGGCTGGCCGACCTTGCAGTTGTCGCGGTAGATCGCCAGCGCCTTGACGCCGAGCTTCCACGCCTGGAAGTAGACCTCTTCGACGTCCTCGACGGTGGCCGTCTCCGGCAGGTTCACCGTCTTGGAGAGCGCGCCGGAGATCCACGGCTGGATCGCCGCCATCATCCGGACATGGCCCATCGCGGAGATGGAACGCTCGCCCATCGCGCAGTCGAAGACCGGGTAGTGCTCGGGCTTGAGGCCGGGCGCGTCGATCACGTTGCCGTTCTCGGCGATGTGGGCGACGACCGCCTCGATCTGCTCCTCCTGGTAGCCCAGGCGGCGCAGGGCCTGCGGCACCGTGCCGTTGACGATCTGCATCGAGCCGCCGCCGACCAGCTTCTTGAACTTGACCAGCGCGAGGTCGGGTTCGAGTCCTGTCGTGTCGCAGGACATCGCCAGACCGATGGTGCCGGTGGGCGCGATGACCGAGGCCTGCGCGTTGCGGAAGCCGTTCTTGGCGCCGAGCCGGATGACGTCCTGCCAGGCCTCCGTTGCCGCGGCCCAGATCGGGCTGTCCAGGTCGTCGACGTGCACGGCCGCGCTGTTGGCGTCCGCGTGCTGCTTCATGACGCGCTGGTGCGGCGCGGCGTTGCGCGCGTAGCCGTCGTACGGACCGACGATCGCGGCCAGTTCGGCGGAGCGCTTGTACGACGTGCTCGTCATCAGGGAGGTGATCGCGCCGGCGAGCGCGCGCCCGCCGTCGCTGTCGTACGCGTGACCGGTCGCCATCAGCAGGGCGCCGAGGTTGGCGTAGCCGATGCCCAACTGACGGAAGGCGCGGGTGTTCTCGCCGATCTTCTGGGTCGGGAAGTCCGCGAAGCAGATGGAGATGTCCATCGCCGTGATGACCAGTTCGACGACCTTGGAGAAACGGTCGATCTCGAAGGACTGGTTTCCCTTGCCGTCGTCCTTGAGGAACTTCATCAGGTTCAGCGAGGCGAGATTGCACGACGTGTTGTCCAGGTGCATGTACTCGCTGCACGGGTTCGAGCCGTTGATCCGGCCGGATTCCGGGCAGGTGTGCCACTGGTTGATCGTGTCGTCGTACTGAATACCGGGGTCGGCGCAGGCCCACGCGGCCTCGGCCATCTTGCGGAAGAGGGACTTCGCCTCGACCTCTTCGATGACTTCGCCGGTCATCCGGGCGCGCAGCCCGAACTTCCCGCCGGCCTCGACGGCCTTCATGAACTCGTCGTTCACACGAACCGAGTTGTTGGCGTTCTGATACTGGACGGACGTGATGTCGTCGCCGCCCAGGTCCATGTCGAAGCCCGCGTCACGCAGGGCGCGGATCTTCTCCTCTTCCTTCACCTTCGTCTCGATGAAGTTCTCGATGTCGGGGTGGTCGACATCGAGAATGACCATCTTGGCCGCACGGCGCGTGGCGCCACCGGACTTGATCGTCCCGGCGGAGGCGTCGGCACCGCGCATGAAGGAGACGGGACCCGATGCGTTGCCGCCCGAGGAGAGAAGCTCCTTGGAAGAACGGATCCGCGAGAGGTTCAGGCCGGCGCCCGAGCCGCCCTTGAAGATCATGCCCTCTTCCTTGTACCAGTCGAGGATCGACTCCATGGAGTCGTCGACGGCCAGGATGAAGCAGGCCGAGACCTGCTGGGGCTGCGGCGTCCCGACGTTGAACCACACCGGCGAGTTGAAGCTGAAGATCTGGTGCAGGAGGGCGTACGCCAGCTCGTGCTCGAAGATCTCGGCGTCCGCGGGTGAGGCGAAGTAGGCGTTGTTCTCGCCCGCCTTGCGGTACGTCTTCACGATCCGGTCGATGAGCTGCTTGAGGCTCGTCTCACGCTGGGGCGTGCCGACAGCCCCGCGGAAATACTTGCTGGTGACGATGTTGACCGCGTTCACCGACCAGAAGCCGGGGAACTCGACGCCACGCTGGTCGAAGTTGACCGACCCGTCGCGCCAATTGGTCATGACGACGTCCCGGCGCTCCCAGACCACCTCGTCGTACGGATGCACGCCGGGGGTCGTGTGGATTCGCTCGATACGCAGGCCCTTGCCGGTCTTGGCTCCCTTGCTCCGGGATCCTCGCGCCGTCGGACCGCTCGCCGTCTCTGTCATGCCGCCTCCCATATACAGGCGAAAACGCCCTGAAGTGCCACGTTCTTCCCTTGGCACAGTGATGTGTCCGTCGCCACGGGCGCCGCGTGGGGCGCTCATGACGGGTCTCATCGCCGCTGGGCGCCCGATCGACAATGATCGGTCGCTGAGCTGTCGCGATAGGTCGGTAACCGATCGATAATCCATCGATGACCGATCGGTGGTCACCGACAAGTCGGTGTGACCGGTGCCGCTGCCGCTGCCGGTGTCCGGTCAGTCGGCGGCGGTGACGGGCTCGGGGACCCCGGGGGTCTCGCCGGCCCCGCCTTTCTCTCCAGGAGGCCGCGTGCGGAGCTCCGCCACGGCGGCCTCGAAGTCTTCGGGCGAGTCGAACGCCCTGTATACGGATGCGAAGCGCAGGTACGCGACGAGGTCGAGCTCCTGCAAGGGGCCGAGTATGGCCAGCCCAACATCATGGGTGGTCAGTTCGGCGCTGCCGGTGGCGCGCAGCGCCTCCTCGACCCGCTGGCCGAGTTGGGCGAGAGCGTCCTCGGTGACCGGTCGCCCCTGGCACGCCTTGCGCACTCCGGAGATGACCTTGGTACGGCTGAAAGGCTCCGTGACTCCGCTGCGCTTGATCACCATCAGCGAGGCGGTCTCCACCGTCGTGAAACGGCGCGAGCAGTCGGGGCACTGACGGCGGCGCCGGATGGACGTCCCGTCGTCGGTGGTGCGACTGTCGACGACACGGCTGTCGGGGTGCCTGCAGAAGGGGCAGTGCATGGCTTCCGACCCTCCTTCACAGCACGACTGAGAAGCCCCGACGGGCCCTGGGCGGGCCGTACGAAGCGGTCTCCAGCATAAGCGATGACCTCGGCGAGGAAAGACCCGGGACCACTACTTCTGGGCGACTGAGCCAATCCAACCACTACATGTGGGGCTCGCGCACGCTTCGGGACGGTCGCGCGTGTCGCGGCGGGCGAGGGATCGGCGGCCCTGCGGCGCTCGGTGCGAGCGGGCCGGGCACGAGAGTACGGGAGCCCGGAAGGTACCGCGATCCCGGGCCGCCCGATGAGACACTGGGGGCGCCGTCGGCCCTTCCGTGAGAGCGGTGGGCACTGCCTCCACAATCCCTCGGCGAGCGGTGGACGACTCTTGGACGGACCGTGGCCGACCGCCGCGACGGGTCGCGCGGAGGGTGCCGAATACGCGCCACATACACCGCCGAAATAGTCGCGTCAGCGCTTCCGGGGATTTTCACTCGAACGTGTGTTTGGCGCAACCTTTCGAAAGCAACTACCGTTGTCCAGCTAGGGAGAACATTTCGAGAGGGGCCGACGTGACCACCGCAGCAGACAGCGCCACCATTACCGCCCAGGACCGCTCCCAGAGCCGACTCGAGCCGGTGCATGCCATGAATGACGCAGCCGCAAATCCGGAGGGCGTAAAGCCCACCCGTTCGCTGCCCGGCCGACCTCCTGGAATCCGGGCGGACAGTTCCGGTCTCACGGACCGGCAGCGGCGGGTCATCGAAGTCATCCGTGACTCCGTTCAGCGGCGGGGATATCCCCCGTCGATGCGGGAGATCGGCCAGGCCGTCGGCCTGTCCAGCACTTCCTCGGTCGCCCATCAGCTGATGGCTCTGGAGCGCAAGGGATTCCTCCGCAGGGATCCGCACCGGCCGAGGGCGTACGAGGTCCGGGGGTCGGACCAGCCGAGCACCCAGCAGACGGACACGACGGGCAAGCCCGCCGCGTCGTATGTGCCGCTCGTCGGCCGGATCGCGGCAGGTGGGCCGATCCTCGCCGAGGAGTCCGTCGAGGACGTGTTCCCGCTCCCCCGCCAACTGGTGGGTGACGGCGAGCTGTTCGTCCTCAAGGTCGTCGGAGACTCGATGATCGAAGCGGCGATCTGCGACGGCGACTGGGTGACGGTCCGCCGCCAGCCGGTGGCGGAGAACGGGGACATCGTGGCCGCGATGCTGGACGGCGAGGCCACCGTCAAGCGCTTCCGGCGCGAGGACGGCCATGTCTGGCTGCTCCCGCACAACGCGGCGTACCAGCCGATTCCCGGCGACGACGCGACGATCCTCGGCAAGGTTGTGGCGGTCCTGCGGCGGGTGTGAGGGCTCGCCGGCTCCAGGCCGGCCCCGGGACTCACTGCGCCGGTCCCGGGGCCTCGCTGTGCCCGCCCCGGCTACTGGCCGTCCGCCTTTGCCTTCGCGTCGATCGCGGCGAGCGAGCGACGGGCCTGGTTGCGGTCCGTCGTGTACCAGAAATCGGGCATCGAGGCCCGCAGATAGCTGCCGTACCGCGCGTTCGCCAGCCGCGAGTCCAGTACGGCCACGACACCGCGGTCCCCCGAGGCCCGCACCAGCCTGCCGGCGCCCTGGGCCATCAGCAGGGCGGCATGGGTGGCCGCCACGGACATGAAGCCGTTGCCACCGGCCTCCTCCACCGCCTTCTGGCGCGCGCTCATCAGCGGATCGTCCGGGCGCGGGAACGGAATCCGGTCCATCACCACCAGCTGTGAACTCGGCCCGGGGACGTCCACGCCCTGCCAGAGCGAGAGTGTGCCGAACAGACACGTCGCGGGGTCGGCCGCGAACGCCTTGATCAACTCGCCGAGGGTTTCCTCCCCTTGGAGGAGGATCGGCGTGTCGAGACGGCCGCGCAGCTCCTCCGCCGCCGCCTGAGCGGCCCGCATGGACGAGAACAGCCCGAGCGTGCGGCCGCCGGCCGCCTCGACCAGCTCGGCGAGCTCGTCCATCATGTCGCCGCGCGACGGCTCCCGGCTCGGAGGGGAGAGATGGCGGGCGACATAGAGAATGCCCTGCTTGGGATAGTCGAAGGGCGAGCCGACGTCGATGCCCTTCCACTGCGGTACGTCTTCCCCTTCGGTCCCCTCCGGGGCCAGCCCCAGCGACGCTCCGACGCCGTTGAAGTCACCGCCGAGCTTCAGCGTGGCCGAGGTCAGGACCACCGAGCGCTCGTTGAAGAGCTTCTCCCGCAGCAGGCCGGAGACGGAGAGCGGGGCGACCCGCAGAGACGCCCCGAACCGGTCGTGGCGTTCGTACCAGACCACATCCCACTCGCTGCCGTTGGCGATCCGCTCCGCGACGGTGTGGACGGACTCGACGGACGCGAGAGCCTGTTTACGTACGGCGTCCTCGTCGTGCACGGACTTGTCGCGGGTGGCGCCCATCGCCGAGATCACCGTGCGCGCGGCGTCACGCAGGGCCATCAGCGCGTAGCCGAGGTCTTCGGGGATCTCTTCGAGCCGGCCGGGGAGCGCCAGCTCCATCAGCCGCTCGAACGTCTCTGCGGCCGTCTGGAGCGAGTCGGCCGCCTTCTCGTCGACCAGCTTGGCCGCGCGGCGCACCGCGCGGTTGACCTGGCCGGGGGTGAGCTCGCCGGTGGCGACGCCGGTCACCCGCGACACCAGCTCGTGGGCCTCGTCGACGATCAGCACCTCGTGCTGCGGGACGACGGGGGCGCCCTCGATGGCGTCGATGGCCAGGAGCGCGTGGTTGGTGATCACGACATCGGCGAGCTTGGCCCGCTCGCGCGCCATCTCGGCGAAGCACTCGGCGCCGTACGCGCACTTCGTCGCGCCCAGGCACTCACGGGAGGACACGGAGATCTGCGCCCACGCCCGGTCGGAGACACCCGGCGTGAGATTGTCGCGGTCGCCCGTCTCCGTCTCGTCCGCCCAGTCCCGCATCCTCAGCAGGTCCTGGCCGAGCTTGCTGGTGGGGGCCGCCGCCTCGAACTGGTCGAAGAGCCCGTCCTCCTCTTCCTGCGGCACGCCCTCGTTGAGGCGGTGCAGACACAGGTAGTTGGAGCGGCCCTTGAGCATGGCGTACTCGGGCCGCCGCCCCAGCAGGGGGCTCAGCGCGTCGACCGTGCGCGGAAGGTCACGCTCCACGAGCTGGCGCTGGAGGGCCAGGGTCGCGGTGGCCACCACGACACGCTCGCCGTGCGCCAGCGCGGGCACCAGATAGCCGAGGGACTTTCCGGTGCCGGTGCCGGCCTGCACGAGCAGATGGGAGTTGTCGTCGATGACCTCCGCGACTGCCTCGGCCATGGTGACCTGGCCTGGGCGTTCCACACCGCCGACAGCGGTGACGGCGGCATGGAGGAGCTCGGAGAGAGATGGCTTCGTCATAGCTCGACCACCCTACGGCTCGCCACTGACAACGACGATCACGTTCCGTCCGCGGCGCCAGCCGGGAGCGCCAGCGGGTTGGGCACCGTCCCGTGCACGGCGGCGTGCGGGCGCTCCGCGCGGTCGCGGTATCCGTCGACATGCAGCCGGTTGCGGTTGAGACAGAGCCGCGCGATACGGGGCGTGAGCAGGTCGAACGTGTCGAAGCGATCCTTGAGTTCGGGGAACCGGGCCTGGTGGCGGAGGATCTCGGCCCGTACGAGTGACCAGAACGTCCGCTCCGGTACGGCCAGTTGGTCCTCGCACAGCGGCGCGAGATAGCGGAAGACACCGATGAAGAGCCCGGAGTGGATGAACTGGGTGAGGAACGACGGCTCTTCGGTAAGGAGGATCTCCCGCACCTCCGGCGGCATCGCCTCGTGCTCCGGCAGCGACTGGGCGCTGACGTTCACGTCGTCCACGAAGTCCTTGATCGCGAGGCGCACCGGTACATCCCTCTCGTCGAAGACGACGACGGCGTTCTCCCCGTGCGGTGAGAAGACGGTGCCGTAGCGGTAGAGGAAGCGCAGCAGGGGCGGCAGCAGCGCGGCGAAGAGGCGGGTGAGCCAGTCCTCGGCGGAGAGCCCGGAGCGCTCCACGAGCTCGGCGGTAAAGGCGCGGCCCTGTGGATCGGTGTGCAGGAGGGACGCGAGAGTCCGGGCGCGCTCGCCGGGGGCGAGCCGGGCGGGGAGGGGTTCGCGCCAGATCGCGCCGAGGAGTTCCTTGTACTGGTACGGGACTTCGGGAAGGTGGTCGTAGAGCGGGTGGGTCACCGTCACCGACGCAACTTCGCCGAGCAGGATCACTCCGCATTCGTCGCGGAGGAAGGGGTCCGACTCGTACAGCTCTCGCATCCAGGCGGTGACGGCCGGAGCGGCGAGTGTGCGTTCGGTGGGCAGGCCGCGCCAGACAAGGGTGTTGAGGATGGACAGCGGCAGTTTCACCGTGTGCCGGTCCGGTCTGGTGGTGTTGAGGAACGTACGGATGGACTGCTGCGGCAGTCTGACGTCGCCGTCGGTGGGGAGCGGGACGATCGCGCCGCCGGCGATCTCGGCGGCGTAGAGCGGCAGGAGCACTTCGTCCCACTGCCAGGGATGTACGGGGAGATAGAGGTACGTGTCCGGGTCGAGGCCGCGCGAGCGGAGCACGGAGGCGAAGCCGTCACGTGTCGCGGGGTCGAGTTCGGAGCCGTAGAGCTGCTCGGGCGAGGCGAGGGAGGGGACGCCCCGGTAGGCGGCGAGGTCGGTGCTGACCGCTATCCAGGGGAGCGTGGAGGGGGTGCGGGACTCGGGTGCCCAGCGGGTGGCGTCGGTGGCCGAGAAGCCTGTGCGGCCCTTGTTGAGTATGAGCCAGGGGTGGCCGGTCTGGTGGCCTTCGAGTTCGGCGTAGTCGAGGTCGGCGAGCTGGGCCGTGGTGAGCGCGGTGCCGTCGATCCTGGCGTCGGCGACGAGGGTGGCGTTCAGTTCGCGGACGAGATGGCCGAGGGTGGCGCCGTCGATCGCGAGGGTGTGGCGCGCGAGGACGAGGAGGCGGAGGGGGTCCCGGAAGGGCTGTCCCGCGTGTTCGACGGAGTCGGGGTCGACGCGCCAGCTGCCGTAGGCGCCGCGTCGGGCGGTGAAGGTGAGGGGGGTGCCGTCGTCGAGCGCGAGCGTGTAGTGGTCGGCGGCTTCGCCGTTGGCGCCGGCCCCCGCGACGGGCTCGATTATCTCCTCGTACGCGAATTCGCCGAGGAGTTTGGCGAGGAGGCGGGCGGCGGCCCCGGCCCAGAGCTGCGCGGTCAGTTCGGGCGGGGTGAAGAGCGGGGTGATGGTGAGGGGGTCGCCGGGGACGGAGTTGCCGGTGGGGCTGGTGTTGGCCGTACCGGGGTCACCGGATATCGGGCTTCTGGCGGAACCTCTGCCGGGGGTCGCGGAGGCACGTGCGGTCGGGAATGTCGGCAAGGGGACTCCTCGGGACGGAACCGATGTGGATCGTGCGGTGCGGGGAAAGCGGCGGGTCGTTCACAGCAGGTCTCGCAGGGCTCGTTCGCGAATCATGAGCGCGGCTCGTTTGTCGGGGAGGTCGAGCTCCGCCGAGAAGCGGAAGCCGGCGGTGAGAAAGGCGGAGACGGAGGGGGTGTTGCGGATGTCCGGTTCGGCGATGACGCGGCCGCAGCGCGGGCGGTGGTCGAGGACGAGGTCGGAGACGGCTCGCAGGAGGGTCGTGCCGACACCACGGCCGCGGTTGGACACACCGCCGACAAGAAGGTGGATTCCGGTGTCATGGGGACGGGCGGGGTACTGGCGGGCGAGAGGATCGAGATCGGCGCGGTAGAGCTCCCAGTAGCTCATGGGGACACCGTCCAGCACGCCCAGGCACGGGACGCTCCGTCCGTCGCCGCGCAGCTGGGTGTCCAGATGGTCGGCGGTGACGGCTTCGGGGCCCGCCAGCTCCCAGAAGGCGGCGACGGCGGGGTCGTTCATCCAGCGGCTGATGAGGGTCAGATCGCGTTCGACGCGTACGGGAACGAGCCGGAAGACACCGGCGGAGGTGCCCGCCACGCCCCATCTGGCGGGGAAGTCGAGGAGCGCGGACTCGCCGGCACCGGCGGCCGGCGCCGGTGTTTCGGCGGGCACCGGTTCATCCTCTCCGAACAGCGCGACGAGTTCCTCGGTCAGCCGCAGGTCGAGGGTGTCCTGGGCATCCCCGGCCGGCTGCGCTCCGGGACCTCCGGGACCGGCTCCGGTGCCGCTCTTCGCACCGGTACTGGTCCTGGTGCTGGTGCCGGTGCTCGCGTCGGTGGGAGGCACGGTGGCGGTCTCCTCTCGGCAGTTCGGACAGATGAGCGCGGTCAGGCGCGAAGGGGGTTGGCGATGGTGACGTAGACGGACTGGGTGTCGACAGGGCCGACGAGTTCGTCCAGGCCGTGCAGCCGGGTCAGCAGGTTGGCCTTGCAGCGCAGGGTGGTCGCCTCCAGGAGCTGGCCGGGCAGAGGTGAGCCGAGTGCCGTGGCGCGGGTGAGGAACTGCCGGAAGGCGGCGATGAGTACGCGTTCGTCGGCGAGTCGCTGGGAGCCGAACGCCCCGATGAGGCCGAGGACGTTGTTGATGCCGAGGTAGTAGGCGAATCGCTCGTCGGTGATGTGGTCGGGGACGAAGGTGTCGCTGACCCTGCCGATGTCGGGGAGACGGCGGTCGAGCGCGTCACGGTGGGATTCGCGGAAGTAGTAGCCCTGGTTGTCGCGGTAGCGGCCGCCGACGGGCCAGCCGTCGGGGTCGAGGACCACCAGTGTGTTCTGCTGGTGGGCTTCCAGCGCGACGCCCGCCGTGCCGTCGAGCCAGAGCACCGGGCGTACGACCTGGTCGAGATAGCGCAGGAACCACTCCGCCGAGACGGCGCCGGAGGGCCGGCCGGTGCGGGCGACCAGGCGGTTCACGGTGTCGGCGAGTCGGGAGTACATGTCCGGCCGGCCGGGCCAGGGGCGGGGGGTGACGAGTCCGGCGACGCATACGGCGTCGTTCTCGGGGCGGAACGGGTTGTGGCGCAGCATCACGTCGAGCCCGGTGACCGGTTCACCGCCGGGAGTGTCGACGGCGAGCCAGGCGGGGTCGCGCACGATGTCGAAACCGGGGTGCGCGGCGCGCCACTGCTGGGCGAGGCCGCCGCGCAGCAGCCGGTGGACCTCGACTCCTCGGTGGAGTTCCTTGCGGAGGTTCTCCCGGCGGGAGTTGGTGATGCGTACGCCGAGGGAGAGCTTGAGCATGGCGGGTGCGCCGGTCCGGTGCACCGTCCGGACGGAGGAGGTGGGGTGCCAGGGCTCGCCGTGCGGCCCGAGATCGTGGAGCAGACCGGCGTCGAGGAGAGCGCGTACGGCGGGACGGTGCGTCAACTCGCGCGCCTGCCAGGGGTGGAGAGGCAGCGGGACGGTGTGGTCGGGCAGTGCCAGGTCGCCCGCGAGACGGGTGGTGAGCTGCTCCGCGTGGACGGCGCGGCCCTGCTCGGTCCAGGCCGAGTCGGTGGCGAGCACGGAGCGGTCGACGGCCATCCAGTGGAGGGGGAAGGAACCCCGCAACTCGGGTGAGAAGTGGCGGTGTTCGGTGTCGGAGAGCCCCTCGCGGCTCTTGGGTGTGGGGTGGAGGGGGTGACCGAGGACGAGGGACTGTTCGGCGGTGAGGAAGAGGTCGGTGCCCGTGGGGCCGGGGGCCGCTCGGCGGTCGGTGAGAAAGTCGGCCGTACGGCGGGCCGAGTCGGCGACGCGGGCGACCAGTTCGGTGCCCTCGCTCCGACCCGACTCGCGGCTGAGGAGCGCGGCGACGGTGACGGCGTCGACGGGAGCGGAGCGGGGTCCCGCGCTCTCCAGGAGGGGCATGCCGAAGCGGTGCCAGCCGGTGGCCGACCAGTAGCGCACGGGGACGAGCAGGGCGGTGCCGCTCGCGTCGAGCGGGATCCTGAGGGTGTCCCCGTCCGGCCGGGGGAGGTCGCTTTCCCTGGCCCAGCAGCGCAGCAGGTTCTCCACGGACGCGGCGTCGGCGGCCTTCGCCGCGTCGGGGTCGTCGAGGTGGTCCGGGTGCTCGGCCGCCGCTGCCCGGGTGGTCGGGTCGGCGGGGGGTACGGGCGGTGTGTCCGGGTCCGCGGCGGGTACGGGCGCCGCCGCCGGTGTACGGAAGTCGGTAGCCGCCCCGTCGGCGGCGGGCACTTGGCGGGGCACCGTGGCGGCGCCGATCGTCAGG
Source organism: Streptomyces sp. NBC_01716 (assembly GCF_036248275.1). Taxonomy (NCBI): domain Bacteria; kingdom Bacillati; phylum Actinomycetota; class Actinomycetes; order Kitasatosporales; family Streptomycetaceae; genus Streptomyces; species Streptomyces sp. NBC_01716. The sequence goes on from NZ_CP109181.1 coordinate 2,184,312, forward strand.
GGCGTGGCGGTCACCGCGTGGTTCGGATCGCCCGGTCGGGGGTTCTGGGTGGCGAGGCGGTCGGTGATCTCGGGGGCGTCGGGCGTGGGGGTGGAGTTCACGGGAGGACTTCCTTGTGAGGGGGGCCGGATCAGCGAACCGGTGCGGTCGCCGGCCGGTGGTGTCGGTGGTCTTTCCGCCGGTCGTCACAGCGGTGGTCCCCGGACCGGATGGAGGCGTCGCCGGCGGGTGCGACGAGCGGCATCGGTACAAGGAGTTCGGTCACGGCCACGGCTGTCGGTCCTCCCGCCGGAACGGTTGCGTCACGCGTCGACGCGGCGGGTCGAGCGCCGCGGTGCGAGTGGCGAACGCCGGCGTCGAGTCCCCCGAAGGTACCAACGACGGGAGGCGTCCGGGAGCACGGCCAACGGGAAGATCCTTCGCCGGCGGAACCACGGCCCTGCCGTGCGCCGTCCCCAACGGCACCGGCATAGTGGGGGCCTGATTCCGGCCCCGGTCCCCAGGACCGGGTCGATTCATCCGGTTCGGTCCAGTTGATCCGTCAGTTCAGAACAGTCGCGAAGTACCAGGGGGGATCCCGACATGCGAGCCATTCGCCCACCGTTCACCACTCGCCGTGGGAGGGGCGCGCGGCGCGGAAGCTCCTCCGCGGTCGCGGTCGCCTCCTTCGCGGCCGTCCTGGCACTGACGGCCACCGCCTGCGGGCCCGCCGAGGAGACGAACTCGGCGGACAAGCCAAGCGGTTCGTCCGGTGAGTCCTCCGACGACAAGATCACTATCCCGGCCGATCTTCAGGACCGCCTCAAGGAGCGCGGGATCGACCTGGACAAGTGGAAGGACGGCGAGTGGAAGAACTGGGACAAGGACAAGTGGCTCCGTGAAGCACGGGACTACGTCAACCCCATCATCGAGGACCTCTGGGACCCGGACCGGATGCGGGACGCCCAGGAGCCCGACAAGCCGGTCGCGGAGGAGGACATCTCCGGCGACGCGGGTGTCACCGACCCGACTCCGCGGCCGGTCGAGGCGACGGCGGTGAACGCGCCGTACGACGGCAGCGTGCCCGAGGCGGGCAAGCTGTTCTTCGACGGACCCGAAGGTTCGATGGTCTGCTCCGCGACCGTGGTGAAGGATCCCGCCAACCCCGGCAAGTCCAACATGGTCTGGACGGCGGGCCATTGTGTGCACGCGGGCAAGAGCGGCGGCTGGTACCGGAACATCGCCTTCGTCCCGTCGTACAACAACAGCGCCATGCCGATCTCGGAGTTGGAGACCGCTCCCAAGGAGGAGATCGCTCCGCACGGCATCTGGTGGGGCGAGTGGGCGCAGACCTCCGAGGAGTGGATCTCGGAGGGAGCGCCGACGGGCGGACTGGGTGCCCCGTTCGACTTCGCGGTGATCCATGTGACGCCCGAGAAGGGCAGTGACGGCAAGTCGCTGGAGGAGACCGTCGGGGCCGCACTGCCGGTCGAGTTCAACGCGCCGGCCACGCCGGAGATCGATTCGATGACGGCGACGGGTTATCCGGCGGCGCCGCCGTTCGACGGCCAGAAGCTCCTCCAGTGCGCGGACAAGCCGGGCCGGCTGTCCATCAACGCGCAGGACCCGACGATGCACCGCATCGGATGCACGATGACCGGGGGTTCGTCCGGAGGCGGCTGGGTCGCGAACGGCCAGGACGGCCGGCCCTCTCTGGTGTCGAACACCTCGATCGGCCCGGTGACGGCGGGCTGGCTCGCGGGCCCGCGGCTCGGTGACGAGGCCAAGGGCATCTACGAGGCGGTCAGCAAGAAGTACGCCGGCCAGTAGGCGGGATACGGCGGCGGTCCGCCGTGTCCGTCGGGCACACGGACCGCCTGCCGGTACTCCCTACTTGGCGGGCCCGGAAACGGGCCGCATAGAGTGAGGTCACCGCAAGGTGGTCTGCCTGAGGGCCACCTTTTTGCGTGACACGTTCATGGCAAGTGATCCACGTACTTTCAGGGGGAACGTTTTTCATGCGATCCATACGTCCGCTGCTGGCCACCACCAGCCTCGTCGCGGCCCTCGCGCTGACGGCGACGGGCTGCGGCGGTGACAGCGAGGACAGCGCGTCCGGCAAGCCCGCCGCCTCGGCTTCCGCCGCAGACGAGGCAGGCGGCGGGATTCCCGCGGATCTGGCCGACCGGCTCAAGGAGCGCGGTGTCGACCCGGAGAAGTGGAAGGACGGTGAGTGGAAGAACTGGGACAAGGACAAGTGGCTGCGCAGCGCGAAGGACTTCGTCAACCCGGTCATCAAGGACCTGTGGAAGCCCGAGCGGATGAAGACGGCGAAGTCGCCGACGAAGACCCTCGCCGCCGGTGACATCTCCGGCGACCAGGACGTCACCGACCCCGAGCCGCGGCCGGTCCAGGCCGAGCCGGAGAAGACCCCGTACACCGACCACGCGGCGCCGGTCGGCAAGGTCTTCTTCGACTCCCCCGAGGGCTCCATGGTCTGCTCGGCCACCGTCGTCAAGGACCCGAAGAACCCCGGCAGGTCCAACCTGGTGTGGACCGCGGGCCACTGCGTGCACGCGGGCGCGGGCGGCGGCTGGTACCGCAACATCATGTTCGTCCCCGCCTACAACAACACGGGCAAGTCCGCCGACGCGCTGCAGAACGCGCAGCCGCAGGAGGTCGCGCCGTACGGGCAGTACTGGGCCGACTGGGTCGCGACGTCCAACGAGTGGATCAACGAGGGCGGCCCGACCGGGGGCGACGGAGCGGCGTACGACTACTCGGTCATGCACGTCACTCCGGAGAACGGCGGCAAGTCGCTCGAGGAGACCGTCGGCGCGGCCCTTGACGTGGACTTCGACGCCCCCGAGGCGAGCGGCATCGGCAATCTGGGCGCGTGGGGTTACCCGGCGGCCCCGCCGTACGACGGGCTGATCATGCACAAGTGCGTGGACGCGGCCGGCAGGCTCTCGATCGCCCCCGGTACGCCCACGATGTGGCGCATCGGCTGCACCATGACCGGTGGTTCCTCCGGCGGCGGCTGGATCGCGGCGGGACCGGACGGCGAATCGGTGCTGGTCTCCAACACCTCGATCGGCCCGGTCACTTCGGGCTGGCTGGCCGGTCCCCGGTTCGGCGAGGGCGCCGAGCAGCTCTACACGATGATGAGCGACAAGTTCGCGGGCCAGTAGGCGCTCGCGGCACGGCAGTCGCGGCGGCTTCGGCGGCCACGCATGGCGGAAGGCCCGCCCCCTCTTGCGGGAGGGGGCGGGCCTTCCGCCGTAACCAGGTGCCGGTGCGCGTGCGGTGTGCCGTGGTCAGCCGACCGCGGGAACCGGCGCGTACACGGCGAGCGCCGCGGCCAGTTCCTCATGGACCTGCGCCTTCAGCAGCGTGCCCTCCGGAGTGTGCTCCTCGGACACCACCTCGCCCTCGGCGTGCACCCGCGAGACCAGGCCGCCGTCCGTGTACGGCACCAGGGCCTCGATCGTGATCTCGGGCCTGGGCAGCTCGGTGTCGATGAGCGCCAGCAGCTCGGCCATACCGGCGCCGGTACGCGCCGACACGGCGATCGCGTGCCGCTCCATCCGCAGCAGCCGCTGGAGGACCTCCGGGTCCGCCGCGTCGGCCTTGTTGATCACCACGATCTCGCGGACGTCGACGGCGCCCACGTCGCGGATCACCTCACGCACGGCGGCCAGCTGCTCCTCCGGAACGGGGTGCGAACCGTCGACCACATGCAGGATCAGATCGGAGTCCCCGACCTCCTCCATGGTCGAGCGGAACGCCTCCACCAGGTGGTGCGGCAGATGCCGGACGAATCCGACGGTGTCCGCCAGCGTGTAGATCCTGCCGCTCGGTGTCTCCGCCCGGCGCACGGTCGGGTCCAGGGTGGCGAACAGCGCGTTCTCCACCAGGACGCCGGCGCCCGTGAGGCGGTTGAGCAGCGAGGACTTTCCCGCGTTCGTGTACCCGGCGATCGCGACCGACGGCACCCTGTGGCGCCTGCGCTCCTGCCGCTTGATCTCGCGGCCGGTCTTCATCTCCGCGATCTCCCGGCGCATCTTCGCCATCTTCTCGCGGATCCGGCGCCGGTCCGTCTCGATCTTGGTCTCACCGGGACCACGGGTGGCCATGCCGCCACCGCCGCCACCACCCATCTGCCGGGACAGCGACTGACCCCAGCCGCGCAGCCTCGGCAGCATGTACTGCATCTGGGCCAGGGCGACCTGCGCCTTGCCCTCCCGGGACTTGGCGTGCTGGGCGAAGATGTCGAGGATCAGGGCCGTACGGTCCACAACCTTGACCTTGACGACGTCTTCCAGATGGATCAGCTGGCCGGGGCTGAGCTCACCGTCGCAGACGACGGTGTCCGCACCGGTCTCCAGCACCAGGTCGTAGAGCTCGCGTGCCTTGCCCGAGCCGATGTACGTCGCCGGGTCGGGCTTGTCACGGCGCTGGATCACACCGTCCAGCACGAGCGCGCCGGCCGTCTCGGCCAGCGCCGCGAGCTCGGCGAGCGAATTCTCGGCTTCCTGCACGGTCCCCGAGACCCAGACGCCGACGAGCACCACGCGCTCCAGGCGCAGCTGCCGGTACTCGACCTCGGTGACGTCTTCGAGCTCGGTGGAGAGGCCCGCCACGCGCCGCAGCGCCGCACGGTCGGAGCGGTCGAACTGGTCGCCGTCCCGCTCTCCGTCGATCTCTTGGCTCCAGGCGACGTCCTCTTCCATCAGGGCATCGGCCCGAAGGCTTTCCGTGCGGGGGTCCGCGAAGATCTGCTCGTCCTGGGAAGGGGAAGAAGAGGAGGTCATTGGATCCTTACGTCGAAGAGAATGTTCGAGTGGTGGACAGACTGCCCATCCACATCGGTCACAACGCGTGACGGCCCGGATTGATTCCCGGCGTCACGGGCCCGGCGCCCGGGTCCCGGGGTCCCGGTCCCGGCGGCGCCGCCGACGCCTTGATGGTGGCACGTCACCGCCGGGACCGTCATATGGATTCTCCACAGGTTTTCCCGGCCTGTTCTCCCTTGCCCGTTTCCCCGGCCTGTGCCGCCCCGCTACTTCGCGGGGTCGCTCTTCCACTTCGGGTGGCCGGGCATGGGCGGCGTCCTACTCCCGTACAGCCACGCCCGGAAGAAGTCCGACAGGTCACGCCCCGCGACGGCCGAGGCCAGCCGGGTGAAGTCCGCCGTGCTCGCGGTCCCGTCCCGGTGGTCGCGCACCCAGTCACGCTCCAGCCGCCGGAACTCCCCCGCGCCGATCTCCTGGCGCAGCGCGTAGAGCACCAGCGCGCTGCCGTCGTACACCACCGGCCGGAAGAGGCTGATCTGCTTGCCGGACGAAGGCGGCTCCGGGGCCGCGGGCGGGCCGCCCGCCGCGCGCCAGCCGTCGGACTGCCGGTAGGCCTCGCGCATCCGCTTCTCCAGCGGTTTGTCGGCGTGCTCGTGGGCGTACAGGGCCTCGTACCAGCTCGCGTGGCCCTCGCTGAGCCACAGATCCGACCACCGGCGCGGCGAGACGCTGTCGCCGAACCACTGATGCGCCAGCTCGTGGACCATGACCGAGTCGACGTACCACTCCGGGTACTCGGGCCGGGTGAACAGCGAACGCTCGAAGAGCGACAGCGTCTGCGTCTCCAGCTCGAAGCCGGTCTCCGCGCCGGCGATCAGCACGCCGTACGTCTCGAACGGATACCGCCCGACCTGCCGCTCCATCCACTCCAACTGCCCCGGCGTCTTCGCCAGCCACGGCTCCAGCTTCGCGCGGTCGGCCTTCGGGACCACATCGCGCAGGGGCAAGCCGTGCGGCCCCTTCCGGTGCACCACGGCCGAGTCGCCGATGGACACCTGGGCCAGTTCGGTGGCCATGGGGTGGCGGGTGCGGTAGGTCCAGGTGGTGGTGGCGCCGTGGCGGGACTTCGCCACCGGCAGTCCGTTGGCCACGACGGTCAGCTTGCGGGGCGCGGTGACCCGAAAGGTGAAGGCGGCCTTGTCGGCGGGGTGGTCGTTGCCCGGGAAGACGCGGTGCGCGGCGTCGGCCTGGTTGGCCATCGCGAGGCCGTCCTTGGTCCGCAGCCAGCCGCCCTTGCCGCCCTTCGGGTCGCTGGTGTGGGTGACCCGGATACGGACCGGTGAGCCCGCTTCGACGGCCTCGCGCGGCGTGACCACGAGGTCCTCACCCGCGCTCACGAAGGAGGCCCGCACGCCGTCGATCTCGACGGAGCGGACCTTGCTGTGGGTGAAGTCGAGGTTGATCCGGTCCAGACGCCGGGTCGTACGCGCGTCGATCTTGGTGACGGCGTCGAGCGGTTCGGTGTTGTCACCGCGGTAGGTGAAGGCGATGTCGTAGGCGAGAACGTCGTATCCGGGGTTGCCCAGGTGCGGGAAGAGCGGATCGCCGATACCGAGCGGTCCTGGGGCGGAGGCGGGCAGCGTCGCGGCGACGAGGGTGGCCGACGCGGTGGCCAGCAGGGCGGCGCGCAGCCGGCGGGAGGTGAGCAGCATGAACCACCGCTACCAGCGCGCCAGGGGCGTACGAGGGCGGCGCGCTTCGCGCCCACCCGAAAGAGGCGGACGGGGCGGGGGCACGGGGCGCCGTTTCGGCGCGTCTGTTCAGGCCGACGGACCTGTTCAGGCCGAGGCCGCCTGTCCAGGCCGACGCGCCTGTCCAGATCGAAGCGTCGAAGCCTCCTTCAGGAGGCGGGCTCGTGCTGCGCGCGGCGTACGTCGAAGACACCCGGCACGTCCCGCATCGCGCGCATCAGGCCGGGCAGTCCCGCCGCGTCGGGCAGCTGAAGCGTGTACGTGTGCCGTACGCGCTGCTCGCTGGGGGGCTCCACATTGGCCGACACGATCGCCGCGCCCGCCGTGGCGATGGCCTCGGTCAGATCGGCGAGCAGCCGGGGCCGGCCGAAGGACTCCGCGTACAGCGTGACCCGGCACTCCGCCTCGTCGCCCCAGCTCACCGTGACCGGCGCACGGCCGAGCGCGGTCATCCTGCCGACTGCGGAACACTCCGTACGGTGCACCGTGACGGCCCCGCCGCGCACCGTGAAGCCGGTGACGGCGTCGGGCGGCACGGGCGTGCAGCAGCCCGCGAGCCGTACGGTCGCCTCGGGCGCGTCGACGACCACATTGGCGACGCCGCGTCGTCCCGCGGTGACGGCGCCGGGCGCGCGGGGCTCGGACTCCGGCACCTTCAGGCTCTCCGGGTTCGCGGCGAGCCAGCCGGCGATCGCGATCCGCGCGGCGGGGGTACGGGCGTGGTCCAGCCACTCGGGAGAGGGCCCGGGGGCGGCCTCCTGCGCGGTCTCCCGCGGCCGGCCGGCCCCCGGTCCCGTAGGGCCCTCTGCCGTCGCCTGGACGGGGCCGTCGGCCAGCAGCAGTTGCACCGTGTCGCCGTCCACCAGGACCGTACTCAGCGTCGCCAGACGGCCGTTGACGCGCGCCCCGATGCAACCGTGCGCGCCGTCGCCGTGCTGCGCGTACGCCGCGTCCACACACGTCGCGCCCGCGGGCAGCCCCAGCATCCCGCCGTCGGCGAGGAAGACAGTGATCTCGCGGTCCTGCGCGAGGTCGGCGCGCAGGGTCGTCCAGAACGTGTCCGGGTCCGTGGCCGACTCCTGCCACTCCAGGAGGCGGGACAGCCAGCCGGGCCTGGTCGGGTCGGCTCGTTCGCCGTCGGCCGGCTCCGCCCCGTCCACGGGCGCGTACGGGTTGCCCAGCGCGACGACCCCCGCCTCGGCGACCTTGTGCATCTGGTGCGTACGGATGAGGACTTCGACGACCGCCCCGTCGGGGCCCGCGACCGCCGTGTGGAGCGACTGGTACAGGTTGTACTTGGGGGCGGCGATGAAGTCCTTGAACTCGGAGATCACCGGGGTGAAGCAGGTGTGCAACTCCCCCAGTACGGCGTAGCAGTCGGCGTCCTCCCCGACCAGGACGAGCAGGCGTCCGAAGTCCGTGCCGCGCATCTCGCCGCGTTTCAGGCGGGCGCGGTGCACGGAGACGAAGTGCCGTGGCCTGATGACGACTTCGGCCGTGATGTCGGCCTCCCGGAGCGTCCTGCGCACGTCCACGGCGATGGCGTCCAGGCTCGGCGCCGTGGCAGCGTTGTCGGCGATGACGGCGCGGGTGCGCTCGTACTCCTCCGGCTGGAGGATCGCGAAGACCAGATCCTCCAGCTCCGTCTTGAGCGCCTGAACACCGAGCCGTTCGGCGAGCGGGATGAGGACGTCGTGGGTCACCTTCGCGATCCGGACCTGCTTCTCCCGCCGCATCACACCGAGGGTGCGCATGTTGTGCAGCCGGTCGGCCAGTTTGATCGACATCACCCGGACATCGTTGCCGGTGGCGACCAGCATCTTGCGGAAGGTCTCGGGCTCGGCGGCGGCGCCGTAGTCCACCTTCTCCAGCTTCGTCACACCGTCGACCAGATAGCAGACCTCGTCGCCGAACTCCGCGCGCACCTGATCGAGCGTCACATCCGTGTCCTCGACGGTGTCGTGGAGGAGAGAGGCCGTCAACGTCGTGGTCTCGGCGCCGAGTTCGGCGAGGATCAGGGTGACGGCGAGCGGATGCGTGATGTACGGCTCGCCGCTCTTGCGGAACTGTCCGCGGTGCGACATCTCGGCCAGTACGTACGCCTTGCCCAGCACGAGCAGGTCGGCGTCGGGGTGGTGCGCGCGATGGGCCTCGGCGACATGGCCGATCGCGTCCGGCAGCCGGTCCCTGGCCGCGGGCCCCAGCAGCGCGGCCTTGCCGAGCCGGCGCAGGTCGATACTCGTACGGCCGCGCCTGCGGCTCCGGGCACCAGGGCTGTTCGCCTCCGGGCTCATGGGGCACCTCCGGCATCTTCGACCGGCGGTGGGAGGGACAGGAGCGCTCTCCCGGCCGGTGCTTGATGCTACCGACCCCAGCACGTGCCTCGGTCCACCTCTCCCCCAGCGTGAAACGGATCACCCATTCGAGCGAACTCGCGGGGGAATTCGGAGGAGTTCAGAGCGCGTCGGGTCGCTGCGCCCACTCGGCGTCGAGCAGGCCCTCGGCGACAATGACGGCCGGGCCGGTCATCTCGATCTCGCCGTCGGGACGTTCGGTGATGACGAGCCGTCCGCCGGGCACGTCGACCGTGTATGTGACGGGCTCTCCGGTCACCGCGGGGTCGACACCGTCCCTGCGGGCCGCCGCGACGGCGACGGCGCACGCGCCCGTACCGCACGACCGCGTCTCGCCGGAGCCGCGCTCGTGGACGCGCATGGCGACGTGGCGCGGGCCGCGACCGACGACGAACTCGACGTTCACACCGTCCGGATAGACCGATTCGGGAGTGACCGACGGTGCGGTGAACAGGGTCCCCGCGTGGTCGAGATCGTCGACGAAGGCGACGGCGTGCGGGTTGCCCATGTTGACGTTGCGCGCGGGCCAACCGCGCTCCCCCACAACGACGGTGACGTCGTCTTCGGTAAGGAGGGCGCGTCCCATGTGGCTCGTGATCGCTCCCGGCGCTGCCGTCCCGCCGCCGGCCTCGGAGTCCTTGGCGATGTGCACCCGTTTCACGCCGGCACGCGTGGCCACGGCGAGGTCGCCGGCGTCCACCAGGCCGGCGCGGCGGAGATACCGCGCGAAGACCCGGAGCCCGTTGCCGCACATCTCGGCGACGGATCCGTCCGCGTTGCGGTAGTCCATGAACCACTCGGCGCGGTCGGCCATGGACCGGGCGTCGGAGTGCGCGGCGGACCTGACGACGTGCAGCAGCCCGTCGCCACCGATGCCGGCCCGGCGGTCGCAGAGCTTCGCGACGGCGGGGGCGGACAGGGCGAGGGCGTTGTCCGGGTCGGGAATGATCACGAAGTCGTTCTCGGTCCCGTGGCCCTTGAGGAAAGGGATCGGTGACGACTGCGCGGCGGGCCGGTAGGTACTCACGAGGTCAATCGTACGAGGTGGGACCGACAGCGCGAACGCGGAGGCGGTCGGGTGCGGAGTGCGGGGCGCGCGCTGCTGCGGGCGCGTCCGGTCCCGGCCCGGTCAGCGGAGGCGGGCGACGCGCCAGACGGCCAGCGCCACGAGAGCGGCGCCCCCCGCCACGTACAGCGCGAGCACCCGCCAGTCCGGGCGCTCGCCCGACCCGCGGGCCGGCAGACCGGGCCAGGCGTGGCCCACGCGGCGCGCGGCCATCATGCCCCAGCCCGCGGCGCAGCAGCTGATCAGCAGGCCCAGCATGGCGACGACGGCGCCGCCGTCGCCCGTTCCGAAGGCGAGGGGGAACGCGAACATCAGCGAGCCGACGGCGGCGAGCATCACGATGGGCGCGAGCTGCCAGATCCGCAGGCGTCGCTGCGGCCGCAGCTCGACCTCCACCTCGGGAGTCACCGCGTCTTCGTCGGGTCCGTCAGGACTCAGCCGCAGAGCTTCGTCCTGTGGGTCCTGCGTCCCCTGATCCGTGTTGCGAGGGCCGGCCTCCATCGCCACGCGCCCTCCCAACTCGGACTCCACTGGTCGATCGATGCTCGATGATGGCACGGCCCCGGGCACCGGATTGACGGCCTGAGCGTCCCGATGCCATCACGTGATCAGGCTGTGACCGCTCGTTCGACCAACCTCAGCGCGAGGTGCGGGAGTTCCTCCCGGTCGGTGGCCGCGCCGCTCAGCCAGTGCACGCGCGGGTCGCGCCGGAACCACGAGTCCTGGCGGCGCGCGAAGCGCTTCGTCGCGCGTACGGTCTCGGCGCGCGCCTCGTCCTCGGTGCGGTCCCCGGCGAGGGCGGAGAGCACCTGCTGATAGCCGAGCGCACGCGAGGCCGTACGCCCCTCGCGCAGACCGCGCGCCTCCAACTCGCGCACCTCGTCCACGAGGCCGGCCTCCCACATACGGTCCACGCGCAGCGCGATGCGCTCGTCGAGTTCGGGGCGCTCCACGTCGACGCCGATCTGCACCGTCTCGTACACGGCGTCATGACCCGGCAGATTGGCGGTGAACGGCTTTCCCGTGATCTCGAACACCTCCAGTGCGCGGACGATGCGGCGCCCGTTGCTGGGGAGGATCGCGCGGCCGGCCGGCGGGTCGGCGGCGGCGAGCCGGGCGTGCAGGGCGCCGGAACCGCGCAGCCTCAATTCGTCCTCCAGCCGGGCGCGCACCTCGGGGTCGGTGCCGGGGAAGTCGAGGGCGTCGATGGCGCCCCGTACGTAGAGACCGGAGCCGCCGACGAGGACGGGTGTACGGCCTTCGGCGAGCAGCCGGTCGATCTCGATCCTGGCCAGCCGCTGGTACTCGGCGACGTTGGCCGCCTCCGTGACGTCCCAGATGTCGAGGAGTTGATGCGGGACGCCGCGGCGCTCCTCGGTCATGAGCTTGGCGGTTCCGATGTCCATCCCCCGGTAGAGCTGCATGGAGTCGGCGTTGACGACCTCGCCGTCGAGTTGCCGGGCGAGATGGACGCCCAGGTCGGACTTACCGGCCGCCGTGGGGCCGACGACGGCGATGACCCGCGGTGCGCTCGCTGCAGTTCTCACTGCCCCAGTCTCGCAAACCCGGTGGCAGGATCCCGAACGAGTTGTTCGCCGGCTCCTCGCCGAGGCCGTTGCGGGCTGCCGTGGGGCGGCGCGACAGGACGCTCCCGGGCGGCGCGGAGTTTCGCCCGCACGAGTAGCATATGAGGTGGATATGGGTGTCTTTGAACGGCTTCGTAGGAGGCCGTTCACGGTTGGCGCAACGGTGCCGGCGAGGGCGCCCCCGAGTAGTAGCGGCACGGAGCCGATCGCCCCCACCGGGGCCAGAGGGAAGGTGACCCATGAGCTTCCGTGACTCACTGAAGGCCAAGCTCTCCCCGGCCAAGGACAAAGTCTCCGACCTCGCGCAGCAGCACGGGGGAAAGATCGGAGAGGGCCTGGACAAGGCCGCGAAAACGGTCGACCAGAAGACCAAGGGCAAGTACAGCGACAGGATCGAGTCCGGGACGGGCAAGGCCAAGAACGCTCTGGAGCGCCTCTCCCACAAGGACGGCGACGACACGGACAAGTCCGGCAACCCGCCCTCCTCCCCTCCCCCGGAGCCACCCGCGGCCTCCTGAGGCGCAGCGCCCGCGCGACGGCTGACGCGGCTAGGACCTGACCTAGGACCAGGCCGCCACCAGGTACCCCACGCCGTACGGGGCGTCCTCGTAAAGAAGCGCGCCGGTCAGGTCTGCCCCTTCGGCGGCGCCCGCGAGCAGCTGCCAGCAGGAGCGGCCGGCCGCCTTCAGGTTGGTCGCGAGCGTCTCGTCGAGGCGCGCGAGCGCCGCGACGTCCGCAGCGGCGAGCGCGCGTGCGACCTCGGCGTCGAACGCGGCGGCGCGCCCGTCGAGGTAGCCGGGGGCCTTGAGCGTGCGGCACGCGCTGGCGTCGCCCATCACCAGCAGTGCCACCCGTTCGCCGCCCGTCGCGATGCTCCTGCCGGTCTTGATGCACGTCTCGGCGTCGAGTGGTTCGCGGACGCCGAGACCTTGGATCGGGGAGGCGGACCAGGCGACCTGTGCGAGGAGCCAGGCGGCGACGGCCAGCGAGGTGGGCAGCTCGTCACCCGGGGCGTCGCGGTCGTCTCCGGGCCCCGCGGCTGTTCCGTCGAGGCTCACGCCGACATCGACCCCGTAGCCCCGGAAGGAGCCGTACGCGCCCTGCGGGTACGGCCGTACGTCCTGCGGCCCCGGCGCCGGTCCGGCGACGATCAGCCGGTCGGGCCGGGAGGCGGCGAGCACACCCAGAGCGTCCGCGCACGCGTCCCGCGCGGCGTCGAGTTCCGCCGCGGCACCTGCGGCGACGGCGGGGACGAGCAGGGGCGGACAGGGGCACACGGCCGCGGATACGAGCATGCTGCGCAGACTAGGTCCTGTCAGGGCGATCTTGTCGGGTCGGCCCGGACAGGACCTGGGCGCCGGGCAGGCTGACGGGGCGGCGCGTCACGGCGCCGAACAGCCGCCCGTCGGCGCGGGCAGCGGCGGCGGGACGCCGATCGACGGGAGGCCGAGCAGCACACCGGCGGGCTCGGGCGGGGCCGCGTTGCGCCTCTCCCAGGCGTCGCCCGCGCGCGTGCGCCGTATCCGCGTCGTGGGTCCCTCGGCGAGCAGATGGTGCGGTGCGGCGTAGGTGATGTCGACGGTCACCACGTCGCCGGGCCGCACCTCGTCGCCGGGCGCGGTGAAGTGGACCAGCCGGTTGTCGGGCGCGCGGCCGGAGAGCCGGTGGGTGGCACCGTCCTTGCGCCCTTCGCCTTCGGCGACCATGACATCGAGCGTGCGGCCGACCTGCGTCTTGTTCTCGTTCCAGGAGATCTCCTCCTGAAGAGCGACGAGGCGCAGATAGCGCTCCTGCACGACCTCCTTGGGAATCTGCCCGCCCATGCCGGCGGCGGGCGTTCCGGGGCGCTTGGAGTACTGGAAGGTGAAGGCGTTCGCGAACCGCGCCTCGCGCACCGTGTGCAGCGTCTGCTCGAAGTCCTCCTCGGTCTCGCCGGGGAAGCCCACGATGATGTCGGTGGAGATGGCGGCGTGCGGGATGGCCGCGCGGACCTTGCCGATGATTCCGAGGAATCGCTCCTGCCGGTACGAGCGGCGCATCGCCTTCAGGACGGTGTCCGAGCCGGACTGGAGGGGCATGTGCAGCTGCGGCATGACGTTGGGGGTCTCGGCCATCGCGGCGATGACGTCGTCGGTGAAGTCGCGCGGGTGGGGCGAGGTGAAGCGGACGCGCTCCAGGCCCTCGATCTTTCCGCAGGCCCGCAGGAGCTTGGAGAAGGCCTCGCGGTCGCCGATGTCGGAGCCGTACGCGTTGACGTTCTGGCCCAGCAGTGTGATCTCCGAGACGCCTTCCGCGACGAGCGCCTCGACCTCGGCGAGTACGTCGCCGGGGCGGCGGTCCTTCTCCTTGCCGCGCAGGGCCGGGACGATGCAGAAGGTGCAGGTGTTGTTGCAGCCCACGGAGATGGAGACCCACGCGGCGTAGGCGGACTCACGGCGCGTCGGCAGCGTGGAGGGGAACGCCTCCAGCGACTCGGCGATCTCGACCTGCGCCTCTTCCTGTACGCGGGCGCGCTCCAGCAGTACGGGGAGCTTGCCGATGTTGTGCGTACCGAAGACGACGTCGACCCAGGGCGCCTTCTTGACGATGGTGTCGCGGTCCTTCTGGGCCAGGCAGCCGCCGACGGCGATCTGCATGCCGGGGCGGCGGGTCTTCATGGGGGCGAGCCGGCCGAGGTTTCCGTACAGCTTGTTGTCGGCGTTCTCGCGGACGGCGCAGGTGTTGAAGACGACGACGTCGGCGTCGCCGTCGGCGCCCTCGGGGGCCCGGACATAGCCCGCGTCCTCCAGCAGACCGGACAATCGCTCGGAATCGTGGACGTTCATCTGGCACCCGTAGGTGCGTACCTCGTACGTCCGCTCGACGCCCACTTCGTCCACTGCTCCGGCCCGGTCACTGCTGTTGGTCACCCGTCAAGGGTAAGGGGGTGCCCGAGGTGGCCCCGCCAGAGGTGTCCCTTCGAGCCGCACGGGGCCCGGTGGAGCCCTGAGCCCGGCGAATCCCGTCCGTCACTCCCGTATCGCCCTCGGCGTTTCGGACAGCTCCGGGCCGGGGCCCGTCCGCGCGTCCCAAGGGCGGACGAGTCGCGCAGTCCGCGCCGACCGCGCCCCGTACGGAATCCGCTCCGTCTCAAACACGTGTGTTCGATATGGCGGCGCCGTCGTTGATCCCTGCGACATCGGCCGGCTGACACCGGGACGTACGCCACACACACGCAGGGGGAGACCAGTTGACCTCGACAGACAGCCGGTACAAGCGATCCGTGACACCTCCGCCGCCGCCTCCCGCCGAGATCGTGTACTCGGGTGAGTACTCCGTGAATCCGCTCGGGGCGGTCTCCTTCCGAAAGCTGTGCTCCCAGCTCCCCTCCGTCCTGCGGCGCATCGCCGCGATGTCCTGGGCCATGGACCGACGGGCCGTCGCGCTGCTCCTGGCCTGTCAGCTGGTGACGGGTGCCGCCGCGGCGGTCCTGCTGACCGCCACGGCCGGTGCCATGCGCCCGATCCTCGGCGGTGGCGCCGTCGTCGACCGGCTGGAGCAGGCACTGCCGGCCCTGCTCGTGGTGGGCACAGCGACGGCGTTGACCCGTGGTGCGTCCTCCGTGGCCATGTACGCGTCGCGGCGTCTCACGCCCAAGCTGACGACCGCGACGGACACCGCCCTGGTGGAGGCGGTCTGCCGCGTCGAGGCGGCGGCGTACGCGGTGGACGGCTTCGCCGACCGCCAGGAGGCCGCGGAGATGGGAGTGGCGCGTACGCATGTGATGGTCACCGACGCCCAGCGGTTCATGTCGGCCCTCGTAAGGATGGTCACCGCCACCGCTGTGCTGTCGCTGCTGAACGTACTGATGCTGCCGCTGCTGCTCCTCGCGGTGCTCCCGGCGGGTGTCGGGGCAGTGCTCACCGCCCGCGTGGACTACGAGATCCACTACGCGAACGTCGCCGACCGCAACGTGCGCGGCATGATGCGGTGGTGGTCGACGACGCCCAAGTACGGCGACGAGGTCCGCGCCAACGGCATGACGGGCTATCTGCTGTTCTGGTACCGCTCCCTCTCCGAACGGGTCGACCGGCGCACGCTCGCCGCCGCCCCGCGAACCCTGCGCATCGCGCTGCTGTCCTCTCTCGTGGGCGGGGTGTTCCTGGTCGCCACGTGGACCGCCCTCGCCTGGCTGGCGAGTACGGGCCGGGTCGCGCTCGCCGTCGCGGCCACCGCCGTCGTCGCCGTACAGACCACGCTGGCGGCCCTGTCGCAGGTGATCGTCAACGGCGCGGCCGTGTTCCACACGAGCCTCTACCTGAGCGACATGCAGGCGTTCCTCGACGACGCGGGGAAGCGGGCGCCGAAGCGCGGCGGGCTGCCGGTGAGCACTCCGGTGGACGAGATCCGGCTGGAGGAGGTCAGCTATCAGTACCCCGGCAAGGAGAAGCCGGCCGTGGACACGCTCTCCTTGACCATGCGGCGCGGGGAGATCCTGGCGATCGTCGGCGTGAACGGCTCCGGCAAGTCGACCCTGACCCGTCTGATCACCGGGATCTATCTGGCCGACAAGGGCCGGGTGCTGTGGAACGGTTCGGACCTCGCCTCCGTGGACAGGGCCGCCGTGTGGCGGTGCACCGGGCTGGTGCCGCAGATCTTCGCGCAGTGGCCGCTGCGGGTCCGCGAGAACGTGACGCTGGGCCAGCCCCGGACCTTCGACGACGGGCCGGTGTGGGAGGCGGTCGACTCGGTCGGCATGCGGGACGCCGTCGAAGAGCTGCCGAACGGTCTCGACACCCTCCTCGCGAAGGAGGTGTTCGGCGGGGCGGAGCTGTCCGGCGGGCAGTGGCAGCGGCTGGCCTGTTCCAGGGCGCTGTACCGGCGGCCGTCGCTGCTGATCCTGGACGAGCCCACCTCGCAGATGGATCCGCGCGGCGAACACCAGATCTTCGAGGAGATCAAGGCGATCGCCGCCGACCGCATCACCATCGTGGTGACGCACCGTCTGGAGAACACGAAGGTCGCCGATCACATCGTGGTGATGGACGGGGGCCGCATCACCGAACAGGGCTGTTACGCCGACCTGGTTCACGCGGGCGGCACCTTCGCGGAACTCCTCGCACTGTCCCAGGACCGCTGACCGGCGGAGCTGACACATCGATGCGATCAAGTCACCCGAGTCCGGGTCGGTTTGACCGCCGAAGTCGTGGGTAGCGGCCCTGGGCTGCGCCCGGCGCCGGGCCTGGGGAGGTCTGAGGCGCTGGTCAACCCGGTCCTCGGCTCTGCGAAGGGACGTGGACCGGGGCGCAGTCCATTCGTCGCGGGGCTGCCCCGACCGGCGAGGGAGTGGCCAGGAATCGCTCATCCGGGCCGCTCCCTCGCCGGTTCCCCACAAGTCCCCCGTCGATTCCTCGGCGGGCCGTAATCAAGCCGGAACGTCAGGCCTGGCCTTTACGGCGAGTGAGCTGGCAGGATCGCCGCATGTTCCCGCTTCCGCCTCGTATGAGCCGGCGCACCGCCTTCGTAGGAGGCGTGGCCGCGCTGGTGGTGGCCGGGCTGCTGGCGTGGTGGCTCGTGCCGCTCGGGGAGAAGACGCCGAGCGGCTCCGTCAAGTTCAGTACGGGTGTGACCAGCGGCGTCTACGAACGCTACGGGTACCTCCTCAAGGAGGATCTCGCCAAGGATCTGCCCAACGTGTCCATAGGGCTGCTGACCAGCGAGGGCTCGCAGGAGAACATCTCACGTGTGGCCACAGGGAAGGCCGACTTCACGATCGCCACGGCCGACGCGGTGGCGAAGTACCGGCGGGACAACGCGCCCGGCGCCGACCGGCTGCGCGGTTGCGCACGGCTCTACGACGACTACGTACAGCTGATCGCGGCGAAGAGCTCGGGTATCGAGTCCGCCCAGGACCTGCGCGGCAAGCGGGTCGGCGTCGGCCAGGAGGGCTCGGGCGTACGGCTGATCGCCGACCGTCTGCTGTCCGCCGCCGGGCTGCATCCCAAGAAGGACGTCACGCCGGTCTCGGCGGGCATCGACACCATGCCCAGCCTCCTGGAGTCGGACGAACTCGACGCCTTCTTCTGGTCGGGCGGGCTGCCCACCGCCGCCGTACAGCAGCTGTCGGAGCGTTTCGACATCACGCTGGTGCCCCTCGACGACGCCCTCGTCGACAAGCTGCACGACACGGCTCCGGTGGACACCCGCTACTACCGCTCGGCGATGATGCCGGCCGACGCGTACAAGAAGGCGCAGAACGGTACGGCGGTGCCGACCGTGGCAGTGGCGAATCTACTGGTCACCACGGACCGGATCGACGCCGAGCTGACCGAGGGCTTCACCCGCACCGTGATCAGGAGCCGGGACCGGATCGGCAAGAAGGTCCACCCGGCCCAGCTCGTGGATCTGCGGACGGCGATCTACACCGACCCGCTGCGACTGCACGAAGGCGCGCTGCGCTACTACCGGTCGGTCAAGCCGTAGCCGGGGGCGAGCGCCGAGAAGCCTCCCCCAACGAGCTTCGCGGAGCCGGCCCCGGGCCTCAGGAAGAGCCCGGTGACGACCTCGGCACCGTCAGCGTCACCCGCAGCCCGCGCGGCTCCGCGTGCTCGTACGCGATCGTCCCGCCGCCCGCCGCGAGCAGCGCCCGCGAGATCGACAGCCCGAGCCCCGACCCCTTGACGTTCTGGTGCCGGTTGCTGCGCCAGAAGCGGTCGCCGATCCGGTCCATCTCGTCGTCCGACAGCCCCGGCCCGCCGTCGGTGACGGTGATGGTGGTGCGGTCGGTGCCGGCGCGTGCCACCCGTACGTCCACGTCGCCGCCCTCCGGCGTGAACTTCAGGGCGTTGTCCACGACCGCGTCGAGCGCGCTGGAGAGCGCGACCGGGTCCGCCCAGCCGGTGAGGGGGCCGGTGCTCTCCGTCAGCCGTACGCCCTTCTCCTCCGCGTACGCCCGCCACGCCGCGACGCGTTCGGACGCCAGCGCCCCGACGTCGGTGAGCCGCAGATCGGCCGGGGCGTGTTCGGCGAGCGCCAGGTCCAGAAGGTCGTCGAGAACCTGCCCGAGCCGCTTGCCCTCCGTACGGACGGAGGCTATCTCCTCGTTCCCGGCGGGCAGTTCGAGGGCGAGCAGCTCGATCCGCAGCAGCAGCGCGGCGAGCGGGTTGCGCAACTGGTGGGATGCGTCGGCGACAAAGGCGCGCTGCTGTTCGAGGACGTCCTCGACGTTGTCGGCCATCTCGTTGAAGGAGTGGGCGAGCCTGCGCAGTTCGGGCGGGCCGCCGGCGGCGGCGACGCGGGATTTCATCCGCCCCGTGGCGATGTCGTGCGTGGCGGCGTCCAGGACACGTACCGGCCGCAGCACCCAGCCCGTCAGCCGGAACGCCGCCCCCACGGCGAGCAGCATGGCGGCGGCCTCGCCGGCGGCGATGTACGTCCAGCCTTCGAGGATCCGTGACCGCATCTGCCCGGTGGGCGAATCGGTCACCACCACGGCGACGACGTCCCCGTCCCGCACGACCGGCGAGGCGACTATGAGCCGGCCGTGCCGCTGCCAGGGCCAGACCTGCGGGGGATCGTCGCTGCGGCGCCCCAGGAGGGCCTCCTGGAAGGCCATGCGGCCTTCTCCCGCCCGGGGCACCGTCCAGCCCCCAGGGGCCCGCGCCATGGCCTCTCCGTCGCGGAAGAAGACGCCCGCCCGGATGCCGTACACCTCGAAGTAGCGCCTGAGCTCCTCCTCCAGCATCGCGCCGCGCTCGTCGGACCCGGTGGCCGCGCCGGAGCCCGCGGCCCCCACCTCGCCCTCGCTGACGAACTGGGCGAGGGCCGCGACGCGCGCCGTGTCGTCGATCCGGTCGACGACGACGTCCTGCTGCTGCGCCGACGCGAGACTCACGGCGAGCGGGAAGCCGAGCGCGAGGAGCACGCCCGCCATGAGGACGATCAGCAGGGGGAGAAGTCGGGTACTCACCGGGTCCTACGGTCCTTGATGAGCGGCGGGGGCGACGAGGCGGTAGCCGACGCCGCGCACGGTCTCGATCAGTGCCGGCATCCGGAGCTTGGAGCGCAGGGACGCCACATGCACCTCGAGGGTGCGGCCGGTCCCCTCCCAGCTGGTGCGCCACACCTCGCTGATGATCTGCTCCCGCCGGAAGACGACGCCGGGACGCTGCGCGAGGAGCGCGAGCAGGTCGAACTCCTTACGGGTCAGCTGGATCGGGGCGTCGTCCACGGTGACGCGTCGCGTGGACAGTTCGATGCTGACGGGCCCGAGGCGCAGCGAGTCCCCGCCGCCCGTCCCGGCCTCCTCGCCGCCGACGCTGCGCCGGCTCACGGCGTGGATACGGGCCAGCAACTCCCCTGTGTCGTACGGCTTGGTGACGTAGTCGTCCGCGCCGAGGTTCAACCCGTGGATACGGGAGCGGACATCGGCACGCGCCGTCACCATGATCACCGGCGTCGAGCAGAGCTTGCGGATCTTGCCGCAGACCGCGTAACCGTCCTGGTCGGGCAGTCCGAGGTCGAGGAGTACGACTCCGTAAGGAGACTTCGTCCCGTCGGTCACCGGGAGCAGTGCCTGCAGGGCCTCTTCACCGCTGCGCGCGTGCGTGACATCGAAGCCGTGCCTCGCCAGTACCGCGGCGAGGGCCGCCGCGACATGATCGTCGTCCTCGACGAGCAGCAGCCTCATGGCCCTCCTCCGTGGTGTGGCCGTCACAGTACGTACCAGGGCATCCACGCCCATGGCTGCCGCACCAGTCAAGCCACTTCCTGTTAAGGGACAGTTTCCGTTACCCACCCGGTACTCCGAACCGGCCAGCTTCACACGGTGTGTCCGGTTGCGGCCGGATCGTTATGCTCAATTTCCCCTCAGATGTAATGACGCTGGTCGCAGTGCGTGACTAAGGTCCTCCCAACCGAGGAGGACGGAGCAAGAAGCCGATGAGCGGAGTTTCAGTGACCAAGGAAACCGAGGGCGCCGGGCCGGCGTCGGGCGACCTGGTCGTGCTGAGCAACGTCAACAAGCACTTCGGCGCGCTGCATGTGCTCCAGGACATCGACCTGACCATCGCCCGTGGCGAGGTCGTCGTCGTGATCGGGCCCTCGGGGTCCGGCAAGTCCACACTGTGCCGCGCCATCAACCGTCTGGAGCCGATCGACTCCGGCAGCATTTCGCTCGACGGGAAGCCGCTGCCCGCCGAAGGCAAGGAGCTGGCCCGACTGCGCGCCGACGTCGGCATGGTCTTCCAGTCCTTCAACCTCTTCGCGCACAAGACCGTCCTGGAGAACGTCACTCTGGGGCAGATCAAGGTCCGCAAGAAGGACAAGCGGGCCGCGGACGAGTTCGCACGGACCCTGCTGGACCGCGTCGGTGTGGCCAACCAGGCGGACAAGTACCCCGCGCAGCTCTCCGGTGGTCAGCAGCAGCGCGTCGCGATCGCCCGCGCGCTGGCCATGGAGCCCAAGGTCATGCTCTTCGACGAGCCGACCTCGGCGCTCGACCCGGAAATGATCAACGAGGTGCTCGAAGTCATGCAGCAGCTCGCACGTGACGGCATGACCATGGTCGTAGTCACCCACGAGATGGGCTTCGCCCGGTCCGCCGCGAATCGGGTCGTCTTCATGGCGGACGGCCAGATCGTCGAAGAGGCGACGCCGGAGCAGTTCTTCACCAGCCCTCGCAGCGACCGGGCCAAGGATTTCCTGTCGAAGATCCTGCACCACTGAGCTGCCCGTAACTTTCGAGACAACGAAGGATGTTGACCATGAATCTCCGTAAAGCAAGCGCTGCTGCCGCCGCTGTACTGGCCCTTTCCCTGACCGCGACCGCGTGCGGCTCCGACGACAGCGACTCGGCGGGTGAGGGCGACGGTGGCGGCAAGAAGATCACCGTCGGTATCAAGTTCGACCAGCCCGGTATCGGTCTGAAGACGCCGGACGGCTCCTACACCGGCTTCGACGTCGATGTCGCGACGTACGTGGCGAAGGAACTCGGTTACGCCGAGAAGGACATCACGTGGAAGGAAACCCCGAGCGCCGACCGTGAGACCGCTCTTGAGCGCGGCGACGTCGACTTCATCGTGGCTTCCTACTCGATCACCGACGAGCGCAAGGCGAAGGTCGACTTCGCCGGGCCGTATCTGCTGGCCCACCAGGACCTGTTGATCCGCTCCGACGACAACATCGCCAAGGGCGCGGACCTGAACGGCAAGAAGCTCTGCTCGGTCGCGGGCTCCACCTCGGCGCAGAACGTGAGTGACGAGCTGGCTCCCAAGGCTCAGCTGAAGGAGTACGGCACGTACTCCGAGTGCATCGACGCGCTCGCCAGCGGCGCCGTCGACGCGCTGACCACGGACGACTCGATCCTCGCCGGTTACGCCTCGCAGGACCAGAACAAGGGCAAGTTCAAGCTCGCCGGTCTCAGCCTGAGCAACGAGAACTACGGCATCGGTGTCAAGAAGGGCGACACCAAGATGGTCGACGACATCAACGCGGCCCTCGAAAAGATGGTCACCGACAAGGCCTGGGACAAGGCCGTGACGGACAACTTCGGTCCGGCCGAGTACAAGAACGAGCCCGCCCCGAAGATCGGCAACATCGTCAGCTGAATCGGCACGGCCGTCAGCTCGTACGGCGCAGATGTGGCGCGCCGCCCCCTGAGGGTGGCGCGCCATGCCATCAACAAACGCGAGAGCGCGGGAGATCGTGTTCGACTTTCTTGAAGGTTACGACCTGCTCGGGGCGTTCTGGGTAACGGTGCAGCTCGCCGTCTTCTCCGGAATCGGCTCCCTCATCCTGGGCACCATACTTGCCGCGATGCGGGTGAGCCCGGTTCCGCTGATGCGCGGATTCGGCACGGTGTACGTCAACGTCGTCCGGAACATTCCGCTCACCGTCATCATCGTCTTCTCCTCCCTCGGTCTCGCCGACACCTTCGGCATCACGCTGGGGGCGGCCGACGACTTCGACGCCCTGAGTTTCCGGCTGGCCATTCTCGGACTGACCGTCTATACGGCCGCGTTCGTCTGTGAGGCCATCCGGTCCGGCATCAACACGGTGCCCGTCGGGCAGGCGGAGGCCGCGCGGGCCATCGGGCTGAACTTCACCCAGGTCCTGTCGCTCATAGTCCTTCCCCAGGCGTTCCGCTCCGTCATCGGGCCCCTCACGAACGTACTGATCGCCCTGACGAAGAACACGACGGTGGCCGCGGCCATCGGTGTGGCCGAAGCCGCCCTCCTGATGAAGGAGATGATCGAGAACGAGTCGCAACTCATCCTCATCTCGGCGATCTTCGCCTTCGGGTTCGTGGTCCTGACCCTGCCGACCGGTCTCATCCTCGGCTGGGTCGCCAAGCGAGTGGCGGTGAAGCGATGACTTCCGTTCTATACGACGCGCCGGGCCCCAGCGCCAAGCGGCGCAACATCGTCTACACGGCGCTGTTCCTGATAGTCCTGGCCCTCGGCGTGTGGTGGGTCTACTCCGCCATGGACGACAAGGGCCAGCTGGAGTGGGCGAAGTGGCGCCCCTTCACCGAGTCCCAGGCGTGGACGACATATCTGCTGCCTGGCCTCGCCAACACCGTCAAGGCCGCGTCGCTCGCGCTGGTCATCGCGCTGCCGCTCGGAGCTCTCTTCGGCATAGCGCGGCTCTCCGACCACCGCTGGGTCAGGATTCCGGCCGGTGGGGTCGTCGAGTTCTTCCGCGCGATCCCCGTGCTGATCCTCATGGTGTTCGCGAACCAGTTCTACGCGACGTCCACCGACATCAGTACGGAGATGCGTCCGCTGTACGCGGTCGTCACCGGCCTCGTGCTGTACAACGCGTCCGTGCTCGCGGAGGTCGTCCGCGCGGGCATCCTGTCGCTGCCCAAGGGGCAGACGGAGGCCGCCAAGGCGATCGGTCTGCGCAAGGGCCAGACGATGCGGAGCATCCTGCTGCCGCAGTCGGTGACCGCGATGCTGCCCGCGCTCGTGAGCCAGCTCGTCGTGATCGTGAAGGACACCGCGCTCGGCGGCGCGCTGCTCAGCTTCACCGAGCTGCTCAACGCCCGGAAGACGCTCGCCGCGAACTACTCGAACGTCATCCCGAGCTTCATCGTCGTCGCGGTGATCTTCATCGTGCTGAACCTCCTGCTCACGACGTTCGCGTCCTGGCTGGAGAAGCGGCTGCGCCGGGCCAAGAGGAGCACCGGTGCGGTGCTGACCGGCGAGGCGATGCAGGACCTGACCGCCACGGGTACGCCGGAAAGCCTCTCGGACGTCCGCAAGACGGACGGCGGGGGCGGCGGGGGCGGCGCGGTTCCGTAGCCTTCGAAGGCCCCGGGAACGGGGCTGACGGTCCCGGAAACGGGGCCTGTGGACTGGGCGGAGGCAGCGGCGCGCGGCGTCGCTGCCTCCGTCACTTGACGCAAGCACCCGCAGTAGGTTGCATACGTTCTGTGATCGCTCTCCGGGTTCCAACCGCCAATCGCCACCTGACCGTACGGGCCGGAGGGGTCGCGCCGTGGACCCGGTGATCGTCGTCGGCGCGGGCCCCGTGGGGCTCGCGCTCTCGCTGTGCCTCGCCACCCAGGGCGTTCCCGTCGTCGTGCTGGACGAGGGGGTGGGCAAGGACGATCCGCGGCCGGCCCGTACGGCGGTGCTGCGGCCCGACACGGCCGCTCTGATGGCGCGGCTGGGCTGCTCCACGCTCCGTGACGAAGGTGCCTGGTGGGTCGGTTGGCGCCAGTTGCGGCGCAAGCAGCAGATGCGGCAGCTGCCGCTCGGTGATCCGGACGAGATGGGTGGCGCGAGCGGGGCCGGTGGTGCGGGGGCCGGTCCGGGCGGCCCCGGTGCGGGCGCCGTCGGTGACGGGGAACGTGCCGAGGCGGTCTTCCCCTCACCGTTACACCTCCCGCAGCACGCCCTCACGCGCGGTCTCAGGGACGCCGTGGCGCGCCACGAGCACGTACGGCTGGTGACGAACAGCCGGCTCGACTCGCTGGAGCAGGACGCACGGGGCGTCACGGTGCACACGCGCGGTCCCGGGGCGACCTGGTGGCGGGGAAGCCATGTGGTGGGCTGCGACGGCGCCAGGTCGACGGTCCGCAAGCTGCTGGGTGTGCGTTTCCCGGGCCGTACGGCGGTGGAGCGGCACGCGGTCGCCGCGCTCCGTGTCGAACTGCCCTGGCCCGGCGAGGCCGTGCTGCACCGTCAGCCCCCGTGGCGGGGCGGCGGCCAGGAGGTGTCCGCCAGGCCTCTCGCCGACGGTGTGTGGCGGCTGGACTGGCTGCTGCCCGCCCGGGGCGAGCTGGTCACGCCGGAGGCGCTGGTGACGCGGGTACGGGACACCCTGGCCGGGTGGTGCGGCGAGACGCCGCCGTACGACCTGCTCGACACCGGCGTGTACACACTGCACCACCGGCTCGCGCGGCGCTGGCGCGTCGGGAGGGCCTTCCTCGCGGGTGACGCCGCGCATCTGCTGGGCGCGCTGGGCACGCAGGGTCTCGACGAGGGGCTGCGGGACGCCGAGAACCTGGGCTGGAAACTGGCGCACGCCTGGCACCACGGGGCGTCGGAGACGCTGCTGGACAGCTACCAGGCGGAACGCAGGACCGCGGTCGCCGCCCGGCTGCGCGCGGCGGACCAGTCGCTGACGATACTTCGCGGCGGCGGAGGGCTGCGTACGTATCTGGGCAGCTCGCGCGGCCATGACGCCCTGCTCGCCGACGGGCACCTGGGGCACGGGCCGCTGGGCGCGCCCCCCGCGTACCCGCACTCCCCCCTCGCGCCTCCGTACACCGAGGCGCACACGACAGTCGACACTCGGACAGGGGCGCCCGTCGACGACGTGCTCGTGACGGCGCCCGACGGCATGACGGTGCGGCTGCGGGACCGGCTCGGCAGAGGCAGCATGCTGGTGGTGCTGGTCGCGCCGGGGACGGGCGTGTGGGACCGGCGGCACTGGCTGACCGCGGGCGTGATGCCGCGGCTCGCCGAGGCCGTGGCGGCGCTGCCGGCACCGGCCGAGCTGCTGGTCACCGAGAGCTATCCGGGGGCGTCCGCGCACTCGGTGCTGCTCGTACGGCCCGACGGGCATCTGGTGGCGGCCTTCGGCGGCGTGCGTCCCGACGAGCTGTACGCGGCGGCGGACGCCGCACGTGGGGGTGCCCCCGAGCCCTCCCCGGCGAAGGACCGCTCCGGGCGTACCGACCGTACCGCGAACATCAATTGACCGTCGGAGTGATCACATGGTGTACTCCGGAGCGTGACTGACACGGATGTGCGCCTGTGGCGGAGGGTCCATATGGACCTGGTCCGCTACGCGGGCTGCGTGTGTCGTCCGTCCTGCTGAATTCGCCCCCCTCTCGTAGCGCTCGTCGTGTCGGTACATGACGGCGCGTCTCAGCGAACTTCCAGGACGGTCCTCATGTCTCCCTCTCTCGACACCCCCGCGCCCACTGCCCCGGCGTCAACCGCCGCCGCTCCCGGGGCTGTTGGTTCCCCCGCTCCGGCGCCCACGGCCTCGGCTGCTCCCTCGCAGGCCGAACTGCTGGCCTTCGTCCGGCGTACGGCGGCCGACGCCGAGCTTGTCTCCACCCTCCCCCTCGACCCCGAGGGCCGTACGTGGATCCGTCTGGACGGCCCCGCCGGCAGCGAGGCGTGGATCATCGGCTGGCCGCCCGGCACCGGGACCGGCTGGCACGACCACGGTGGCTCGTACGGCGCCTTCGCCACGGCGGGAGGAGCGCTCCAGGAGGACTCGCTGGCCGCCCGGCTGCCGACGGAGGGCTGGAAGACGCTGGAGCTGGCCGAAGGGGTCGACCGGGCACGGAAGTTGGCGAAGGGCGACGCCAGGGCGTTCGGCAGTCACCATGTGCACGAGGTGCGCAACGAGTCGGACTCGGTGCACGCCGTTTCGGTGCACGCCTACTATCCGCCGCTGCCGTTGATGCGCCGCTACAGCCGCACCGGCGCTGTGCTCCGCCTTGAGCAGGTCGAGCGTCCGCAGGAGTGGCAGTGAGCGGCGGGCCGGGCGAGCGGCCGGCGCCGGTGGGAATCGACGAACTGCTCGACCGGGTCCGCGAGGGACTCGACCGGGTCGAACCGCGTGAGGCCTTCGCCGCCGCCGAGGACGGTGCGCTGCTGGTCGACATACGGTACGCGGAGCTGCGGGAACGCGACGGGCTGATCCCCGGTGCGCTGGTCGTGGAACGCAACGAGCTGGAATGGCGCCTCGACCCGCAGGGCAGCCACCGGGCGGCGCAGGCCACGAGCCACGATCTGCGCGTCCTGGTGATCTGCAACGAGGGCTACGCGTCGAGTCTCGCGGCGGTCTCACTGCGCCAGTTGGGACTGCACCGCGCGACGGACATCGTCGGCGGCTTCCAGGCATGGAAGGCCGAAGGCCTCCCGGTCTCGCGCTGAGCCGGTCGGTCGGCACCGATGGCCGGCACCGAGCGCGGCCGTTCCCGGGCCGGGTTTCGTTCCTCGTCCGTTCGGCCGCCCCGTGCTCCCGGCTCCCCGGGCCTCAGTAGACGCTCTCCTCGTCCAGTCCCTCCGTGTCCTCGCCCTCCGCCTCCAGCGCCTGCTTGACCACCCGCATGGCCAGGCCCTGCTGGTATCCCTTGCGGGCCAGCATGCCCGCGAGCCTGCGCACTCTCCTGTCCCGCTCCATACCGCGGGTGGAGCGGAGTCTGCGGGCGACCAGCTCCCGTGCGGTCGCCTCCTCCTGATCGGAGTCGAGCTGCCCCACCGCCTCGTC
The DNA here is from genome assembly GCF_036248275.1 of Streptomyces sp. NBC_01716. Classification (NCBI taxonomy): domain Bacteria; kingdom Bacillati; phylum Actinomycetota; class Actinomycetes; order Kitasatosporales; family Streptomycetaceae; genus Streptomyces; species Streptomyces sp. NBC_01716. Next base: position 2,211,564 of record NZ_CP109181.1, read on the forward strand.
GATCAGATCGGAGTCCACCCCCTTGGTGCGCAGTTCACGCGCCAGGGCGCGCCGGGCCAGGCCCCGGCCGTGGTGCCGGGACTCCACCCACGCGTCGGCGAACGCCGCGTCGTTGATCAGTCCCACGTCTTCGAAGCGGGAGAGGACCTCCGCCGCGACATCCGCGGGGATGTCGCGCTTCTCCAGCGCGTCCGCCAACTGCTTGCGGGTGCGAGGGGTCCCGGTGAGCAGGCGCAGACAGATCCCCCGCGCCCGCTCAGCCGGATCCTGGGGCGGCAGCTCCTTCTCGGCCCTCGACGAGTCGGGGCTGCCGCCCGGCTGTTCAGTTCGCCGCCTCTTCGCGTAAGGCACGACGCCGAACTAGCTCTTTGCCGCCGCCGCCTTGGCCGACTTGGCCTTGGTGGCGGGAGCGGGCACCGTCTTGGCCGGGGCACCGGCCGGGGCTCCGGCGGCGGCCGAGCCACCGGCCGCGTCCGCTCCGGGCTCGGCCCCGGGCTCCTCCGGCTTGACGCCGACACCCAGCTTCTCCAGGATCTTCTTCTCGATCTCGTCGGCGAGATCGGGGTTGTCCTTGAGGAAGTTGCGGGCGTTCTCCTTGCCCTGGCCCAGCTGGTCGCCCTCGTACGTGTACCAGGCGCCGGCCTTGCGGACGAAGCCCTCCTCCACGCCCATGTCGATCAGACCGCCCTCGCGGCTGATCCCCTGGCCGTAGAGGATGTCGAACTCGGCCTGCTTGAAGGGCGGCGCGACCTTGTTCTTGACGACCTTGACGCGGGTGCGGTTGCCGACGGCGTCGGTGCCGTCCTTCAGCGTCTCGATACGACGGATGTCGAGCCGCACCGAGGCGTAGAACTTGAGCGCCCGGCCACCGGTCGTGGTTTCCGGCGAGCCGAACATCACGCCGATCTTCTCGCGGAGCTGGTTGATGAAGATGGCCGTGGTCTTGGACTGGTTGAGCGCGCTGGTGATCTTCCGGAGCGCCTGGCTCATCAGCCGCGCCTGAAGACCTACGTGCGAGTCGCCCATCTCGCCCTCGATCTCCGCGCGCGGCACCAGGGCCGCGACGGAGTCGATGACGATGAGATCGAGCGCCCCGGAGCGGACCAGCATGTCCACGATCTCCAGGGCCTGTTCACCGTTGTCCGGCTGGGACAGCAGCAGGCTGTCGATGTCGACGCCGAGCTTCTTCGCGTACTCCGGGTCGAGGGCGTGCTCCGCGTCCACGAAGGCCACCGTGCCGCCCGCCCGCTGGGCGTTCGCCACCGCGTGCAGCGTCAGCGTCGTCTTGCCGGAGGACTCCGGCCCGTACACCTCCACCACGCGGCCACGCGGGATGCCGCCGACTCCGAGCGCGACGTCGAGTGCGGTCGACCCGGTGGGGATGACCTCGATGGGCTCGTTCGGCCGCTCGCCGAGGCGCATCACCGCGCCCTTGCCGAATTGCCGTTCAATTTGGGCGAGAGCGGCGTCCAGCGCCTTCTCGCGGTCGGATCCTGCCATGGGTTCCACCCGATTTGCTTGTGTCGATCGCTTCACATCGAAGACGCTATCCCCTGCCACTGACAATGGGCCTCGACGTCCTCCCGGCCTGTGGATAACTCCCGTCTCCCGGAACCCCGGCCAACCGGCCGCACCCCATAAGAACGCCTGTTCGATTTTGGTGTCAAGCACCTCTCGCGGGCGCGTCGCGGAGCGGCGGGGGCGGGGTACGGGCCGGGGCGGGGTACGGGTCGCACGAGTCGAAGCCGAGGTCGGGGTCGGACGGGGCCAGGGCCGGACGGGGCGCGCGGCTACTCGCGCGTCCCCGCGACTTCGACCGGTCTCGTGCGCAGCGCGGCCAGTGCCGGCAGGACGGCGGCCACCACCGCCAGTACGGCGCTCGCCGCCACCATCGAGCCCAGGCTCCCCCAGGGCACGACCAGGGGCGACCGGACGGAGAGCAGCGCGAGGGCGCCTCGCAGGCCGAGGAGATTCAGGCCGGCCACGGCGGCGCCGAGGAGCGAGCCCACGGCCACGACCAACAGGGCCTCGGCCGTGACGAGGCGGAGCACCTGCGGTTTGGTCGTACCGGTGAGCCGGAGCACCGCGAGGTCGCCCACCCGGTCGGAGGTCGCCATGACCAGGGTGTTCACCAGCGCGATCCCGGTGTAGAGCAGGGCGATCCCGAGAATCAGCAGCATCCCCAGCCGGGTGCTCTCGCTGGAGCGGGGGTGGCTCCGCTCCAGCCACGCGTCCTTCGTGAGGACGGTCGTCCCGGTCGCCCGGCCCGCCTCGTGCAGCGCGGCGTCAACGGCCGCGGCGTCCGCGCCGTCCCGCAGCTTGATGTCGACGCGATCGACCGTGGCGCCGGGGGCGTTGCGCGGGGTGACGTACACACCGTTGTCGCCGGTGCCGGTCCGGAGCACCGCCACGATCCGCAGGGTCGCCTCGCGGCCGTCGCCCAGCCAGACCCTCACCCGCTGCCCGACCGTCCGTTCCCGCCACTCCTCGTTGACGACGATGCCGCCGTCGTCGAGATCGGCCACCCGGCCGGACGCCACGGGCAGCCGGGACACCGCCGCGAGATCCGCCGGGTCCACGGCTCTGGCCTCGGACGTCACGAGGGCAACGTCCTCTTCGAGGGCGGTCACGGCGGTGGAGCGGGAGGCGCTCACGGCCGTGCCTGGAATGCTCCGCGCGCGCGTCACGAACGCGGCAGGCAGCGCGCCGTCCTCGCCCGGCACCGCCACCACGTAGTCGGCGCTCGTCTGCGTCGCGGCCTCGGTGGCCTTGGCCTCGTTGATCGTCGCGGTCGTACCCAGGAGGGAGGCGGCGAGCGCGACGGTGATCAGGACGGGAGCGGCGACGGCCGCCGTACGGCGCACCCCGGTGGCCGCGTTCGCCCGCGCCAGCAGACCGGTGGCACCCGGCAGCCGGGCGGGCAGCCAGGTGACGAGCCTGACCAGCGGCGGCACGAGCACGGGCGCGTACAGGGCGAAGCCGACGATCAGCAGCATCGGCCGGGTGAGGTAGGTCTTCCTCTTGAGGGCCTCGCCGGGATCGTTGGCCAGCGACCATACGAGCAGTCCCAGGCCGGCCAGCAGGACGAGGGCTCCGAGCAGCCGACGGCTCGGGGGCATCGCTCGGCTGTCGACCGCCGCCTCACGCAGCGCCTCTGTGGGCTTGATCCGGCCCGCCCGCCAGGAGGACGTCAGGACGCCGGCCATCGCCACGCACAGGCCCGTCCAGAAGGCCGTGTGCAGCGGCCAGGTCTGGTCGCCGATCGCGAACCAGGACGGTGCGACGCCGTTTCCGACCAGCCACGCGGCGATCCGCGGTGCGCCGAGGACGCCGAGCAGGCAGCCGGTGGCCGAGGCCGGCACGGCGACGAGGACCGCCTCGGCGAACACCGTCCGCCGTAGCTGCCGTGGAGTGGCGCCCGCCGTACGGAGCAGACCGAACTCACGTCTGCGCTGGGCCACGGCGAAGGCGAAGGTCGACGCCACCACGAAGACCGAGACGAAGCAGGTGATGCCCGCCGCCGTGCCCAGCAGCGCGTTGACCGCGACCAGGGCCTCGCTGTCGCGGTCCGGGTCGGGGTCGGCCCTGCGCCGTTCGTCGCCGGTCAGGACCTCGAACCCGGATCGGGCGTCGGCGGCGGCGTCGTCGTCCTGGGCGTCGTCGGCGGTCGCCCGTACGGCCTTCCGTACGGCCGTCGCGTCCGCATGCACCACCAACGCGGAGATACGGGGCGAGAGTTGGGCTGCTTCGGCATCGGTGAAGAACACGGCGTTCTCGAAGTCCGTCGCGCCCACGGTGCCGACGACGGTGCGGTCGTCGGCACCGTCCGGGGTCACGACCCGCACGCGGTCGCCGACCTCCACGCCGCCGTCGGCCCGCTCCTCCGCACGGGGTGCCTCGGCGACGACGATCTCGTCGGATGTCGCGGGCGCGCGTCCGCCCGTGAGCCGGTACGGCGTGGCCGCCGCGACCGACCACGGATGTCCCACCGCACCGTCTCCGTCAGCCGCCCCGTCCGCCCTGTCGGTGGCACCTCCTCCCGAGGATGCGTCGGCGAACGACACCGGGAACGTCCGGTCCTCGACGGTGCGGCCGAGCCGCGCGAGTTCGGCGGCCAGGCCGTCCGGCACCGCGCGGGGTTCGGCGAGCCGCCGCGTACGGTCGCCGATCGGCGTGGAGACCCGCAGGGTGTCGGACGCCCTGACGACCACCGGGGCCGCGGCGAAGCGCTCCGGCCCCCGGTGCGGGGCCTCGAACGTGGCCGCCAGCGCGAGCCCGGTGGCGGCGATGAGCCCCACACCGAGGGCGAGGGCGACGAACGACCCGGTGAAGGTGACCCAACGGGCCCGCATGCCCTGAAGCGTCAGCCTCAGCACGGGGCCACCGCCAGGGCGGTCATCCGCTCGGCGACCCGGTCCGCGGTCGGTGAGTCGAAAGCGCCCCGTACGCGGCCGTCGGCCAGGAAAAGGACCCGGTCCGCGTACGACGCCGCCATCGGGTCGTGCGTCACCATGATCACTGTCTGGCCCCCGTCGACCATGCCGCGCAGCAGGGTCAGGACCTCCCGGCCGGTCCTGGAGTCCAGCGCCCCCGTCGGCTCGTCCCCGAAGAGCACGTCGGGGCGGGTGACGAGCGCCCTGGCGAGCGCCACCCGCTGCTGCTGGCCGCCGGAGAGCTCGCTCGGCCGGTGCCCCGCGCGGTCACGCAGCCCCACCCGCTCCAGCACGTCGAGAACGGCGCCCCGTTTCGGTCGCCGGCCGGCCAGGCGCAGCGGGAGCGCGACGTTCTGTTCGGCGGTGAGCGAGGGAAGCAGGTTGAACGCCTGGAAGACGAAGCCGATGCGTTCGCGCCGCAGCAGGGTCAGTTTGTTCTCACTGAGCGAGGTCAGGTCGCGGTCCCCGAGCATCACAGTCCCGCTGGTGGGCCGGTCCAGTCCGGCCGTGCACTGGAGCAGGGTGGACTTGCCTGAGCCCGAGGGCCCCATGACGGCGGTGAAGGTCCCCTTGGGTATGTCGAGGGTGACCCGGTCGAGCGCGGTCACCGCCGCCGTGCCCTTCCCGTAGGACCGGGTGACGGAACTGAGCCGGACCGCCATGTCCTCCGTGAGAAGGCCGTCCGGGGCGTTGTCGTGGGCGGCGATGCTGGTCATGTCGTTCATGGCCCTCACTCAAGCCGCGCCGGCCGCCGCGCACATCACAGCAGGACGCCATGCCAATGGTGGGGCTGCGTACGGGGCGAAAGGTGGAGTTAGCTGGGTGGTCGCCCCGTGCGCAGCCCGCCTACCGTGCGTCCATGCACTCCCCCAGCCTCTGGCAGGCGCTCCGGGCGCCCCGTTACCTCCGCGGCAGGTGGCCGTGGCGCTCCGCGGCGTATCTGCTGAGCGGCGTTCTCGTCGGCTTCGCGACCCTGGTCTCACTGCTCCTGCTGGCGGTCACGGGCGGCGCGCTGGCGGTGGTCGTCATCGGCCTGCCGCTGCTGTTGATGTTCGCCCTCGCGGGCATCCCGCTGGCCGCGCTGGAGCGTCGCAGGCTGCGGCTGATCGACCCCGCTGTACTGGCCGATCCGCACCGCGAGCCGGACGGCACCGGCCTCGCCGCCTGGGTACGGGTCCGTCTCAAGGAGCCCGCCACGTGGCGGGAGTTGGGCTACGCGCTGCTCTTCGCGTTCGTGCTGTGGCCGTTGGAGGCGCTGGTCGTCGGGACGGTGCTCGTCGTCTGCGGCGGCCTGCTGGCCACGCCCGTCGTCATGGCCACGGTCGGCGGGGGCGAGGAGGTCCGCGTACTGAAGATCTGGCTGGCCCACTCGTACCCGCAGGCGTTCGCCGCGGCGCTGGCCGGTGCGCTCCTGCTGCCCGTCCTCGCCTACCCGCTGGGGGTGGTGGCCGCCGGGCGTGCGGCGTTGACCAGAGCGCTGCTGTCGTCCCGTGAGGCGGCAGTCGATTCGCGTATCGAGGAGCTGGGCCGTTCCCGGATGCGGCTGGTGGACGCCTTCGAGGCGGAACGCCGCCGGATCGAGCGCGATCTCCACGACGGCGCGCAGCAGCGCCTGGTGGCCCTGTCGATGACGCTCGGACTCGCGAGGCTGGAGAACCCCGGCGAGCCGCTGGAGGGCCTCCTGGCGAAAGCACACGACGAGGCGGGCACCGCCCTGGTGGAGATCAGGGAGCTGATCCGGGGCATCCACCCGCAGGTGCTCACCGACCGGGGGCTGAAGGACGCCGTCGAGGACATCGCCGACCGGTCGACGGTGCCGGTCGACGTACGGTTCGAGCTGCCGGGGCGGCTGCCCGAACCCGTCGAGACGGCGGCGTACTTCGCGGTCTCCGAGGCGCTCGCGAACGTCGCCAAGCACAGCGGGGCCGACCGCGCGCGGGTGCGCGGCGAGATCGCCAGCGGCGAGCTCGTCGTGGAGGTGAGGGACGAGGGCGCGGGCGGCGCGGACTTCTCCGGCGGCACCGGCCTCCAGGGAGTCGCGGACCGTATCTCGGTGCTCGACGGCCATCTGCTGGTCTCCAGCCCCGCCGGCGGACCCACCGTGTTCCGCGTACGGATCCCCTGCCGGCCCGCCGGCACCGCCACGAGCGCCGAACCGGCCGTCCCCGCCACCATTCCCACCGCTCCCGCCGCCGCTCCCACCCGGACGAGGACCTGATGTCGCGCATCGTGCTGGCCGAGGACAGCGTGCTCCTGCGGGACGGACTCAGGGGCCTGCTCGAACGCTTCGGGCACACGGTCGTCGCGGAGGCCGGGACCGCCGACGAGCTGACCGCCGCGGTGGCGGAGCACCGGCCCGACATCGTGGTGACGGACGTACGCATGCCGCCGGGCTTCTCGGACGAAGGGCTGCGGGCCGCACTGGAGTTGCGTGAGCGGCAGCCGGAACTGCCCATCCTGGTACTGAGCCAGTACGTGCAGCGCGCGTACGCCGAGGAGCTGCTCGACTCCTCGGACGGCACCAGTGTCGGCTATCTGCTCAAGGAGCGGATCGGGCACGTCGAGGAGTTCGTCGACGCCGTCCGCCGCGTCGCCGAGGGAGCCACGGTCGTGGACCCCGAGGTCGTACGGCAGTTGCTCAGGCACCGGCGCGACCCCCTGTCGAGGCTGACGCCGCGTGAACAGGAAGTACTGGCGCTGATGGCGGAGGGCAGGTCCAACGCCGCCGTCGGCGAGGCGCTGCACGTCAGCGAGGGAACGGTGAGCAAGCACTTCGGCAGCATCCTCACCAAACTCGACCTCTCACTGACCGACGCGACGAACCGACGCGTCCTTGCCGTGCTCGCCTACCTGCGCGGCTGAGTCCTGCCCGGTACGTCCTCTCCAGAGCCGGGTACGTCCTCTTCAGAAGGTCAGGAGCCGCCGTCCGCGCGGGGCGGCGGCACACGCGGGCTGCCGCGACGCAGCGAACCGCGCCGCAGCGCGCCACCTCGCAGCGCCCGGCGCATCCGCGCCCGCGCGCGCCCGCTGCCACGGCGCCGGTGCCCGTGCACGCGCGGGTCGTCCGTCACGTCGTACCGCTTCACGTACGCCCCGAGGAAGGCCTGCAGCGTCGCCACCGCGGGGATGGCGATCAGCGCGCCGACGGCACCGAGCAGCGCCGTACCGGCGACGACGGAGCCGAAGGCCACAGCGGGGTGGATGTCGACCGTCCTGGCGGTGAGTTTGGGCTGAAGGACATAGTTCTCGAACTGCTGGTAGATCACGACGAATCCGAGCACCCACAGCGCGTACCACGGGGCCACCGTGAAGGCGATCAGCATCGGCAGGGCGCCGGCCAGATAGGTGCCGATGGTCGGCAGGAACTGCGAGACGAGGCCCACCCACACCGCGAGCACCGGCGCGTACGGGATCCCGAGGATCTCCAGGAGGATGTAGTGAGCGACGCCGGAGATGAGGGCCATCAGCCCGCGTGAGTAGATGTAGCCGCCGGTCTTGTCGACCGCGATCTCCCAGGCGCGCAGCACCTCGGCCTGCTTGGCCGGGGGCAGGACGGAGCACACGGTGCGGCGCAGCCGCGGCCCGTCGGCGGCGAAGTAGAACGAGAACAGGAAGATCGTCAGGAGCCGGAAGAGACCGCCGAGCACGGTGGTCGAGATGTCGAGCACACCGCTCGCGCTGTTCTGGACGTATCTCTGGAGCCAGTCGGAGTGGAGCAGGCTGTCCTGGACGGCCACGCGCGACAGTTCGGTGCGGAAGTTCTCGTTGATCCAGTTGATGAGTGAGTCGAGGTAGTTGGGGAAGTCCTCGACGATCTCGATGATCTGCCCCGCGAGCATCGAGCCGAGCAGGACGACGAAGCCGACGCTCGCGATCAGCACCGCGAAGAAGACGAGGAAGGTGGCGAGTCCGCGCCGCAGACCGTGCGATGCCATCCGGCTGACGGCCGGCTCGACGGCCAGGGCCAGGAAGAAGGCGATCAGGATGTTGATCAGCAGCGAGAGGAGCTGCTGGAAGGCCCACGTGCCCAACTGGAAGCAGGCGACGAGCACCAGCGCCAGCACCATGGCGCGAGGCAGCCAGCGGGGCATACGCGCCGCCCCGTCGGTGCCCCCCGCCGCGGGAGGAGGCGGCGGCGGAGATGACGGCTGGGGGTCCTGGGCTGTTTCGTCGGTCAGCGGCACAGGGCCAGTGTCCCGTACGCGTACGTCACCGTTTGTCGGCGGGCACTCCCATGGCGGTGCAGACCGCCCTCCAGACGTCCTTGGCCTCCCAGCCCGCGTCGAGGGCCTCGTGCACAGTACGGCCGCCCAACTCGGCCATCACATGGTCGCGGGCGAAGGAGTCCGCGTACGCGGGGCCGAAGTGGTCCGCCATCCGTTCCCAGAAAATCGTCAGCCGCATGGGTCCAGTATCCCGCTCCCGGGAGTGCGGCCGGGGCCGTCGGCCCCGGAGCCACCCACCACGGACAGCCCACGCGCGTCAGCCGCCGAGAGCGCGTACTCCCGCGGTCACCGCGACCGCTGCCGTGATGACGACCAGGAACGGGGCACGCAGCACCAGCGCGAGCCCCGCCGCGGCGAGACCGGCCACCCTGGCGTCGACGACCAGCGCGCCGTCTGCGCCGCCGAAGGCCTGCTGCGCCGTGAGAGCCGCCAGCAGCGCGACGGGCAGGAGTGCGGACAGCCGCTGGACGAGGGGGCGTTCCAGGACGCCCGCCGGTACGAGCAGTCCGAGCAGTTTGACGAGGTAGCAGCCGACCGCGGTCAGTCCAATGGCGATCCAGATACTCAACGGTCCGTCTCCTTGCGGTCGGTGGCCCCGCGGCCCTCGAACCAGAGCACCGCGGGGGCGGCGAGCGCGGCTACGAGCACCGGTACCCCGGCGGGGAGCAGCGGCAGGAAGCCGAGCCCGAGGACGACGGCGACGGCCGCGACGGCGCGCTCCGTCGTCGTCCGCAGCATGGGGGCGAGCAGGGCCAGGAAGACGGCGGGCCCGGCCGCGTCGAGCCCCCACGCGCCGGTGTCGCCGATGGCATCGGCCCCGAGCGCCCCGAGCAGCGTGGTGAGGTTCCACAGCACGTAGAGGGTGAGCCCGGTGACGGTGAAGCCGATGCGCGCGCCGCGCCGTGTGGGCTGCGCGAGCGCGACGGCCGTCGTCTCGTCGATCACCCACTGGGCGGCGAAGGGGCGTACGAAGCCTGGCAGTGCCAGCAGTTGGGACAGGCGCAGACCGTAGAACGTGTTACGTATGCCGAGGAAGAAGGCACCGGCAGCGGCAGTGAGGGGATTGCCGCCCGCCGCCAGCGCACCGACCAGTGCGAACTGAGAGGCGCCGGTGAAGACCAGCAGGCTGAGCGCGCAGCTCTGTAGGAGGCTGAGGCCCGCCCCGGCGGAGGTCACGCCGAAGGCGAAGCCGGACAGGCCGACGGCGATGCCGACCCCGAGCGCGTCGCGTACGACGGCCGAATCCGGCTTCGGCTCACCGCCGGGCCCGGCCTCCCGGCTCGTCTCCAGACCCGCCCCGCCGGAGGGCGCCGCCCGTTCCGGCCCCGCTGCCGATGATGTCTGTTCTGCCACGTCTTCTGCCACGTCACGGACGCTACGGGGCGGGCTCGGGCCCCGTCTTGTACGTTCTTGCGCGCCCCGCGCCCCGCGCCCCGCGCCAAGCAGCCGGCCCGGCCCGTGGTGGCCCCCGCAACGTCCGCGCACTTCCTGCCGTACTCAGGTGCCGCCCTGTGCCCGCTCCCTGCGGTACGCGCCGGGCGGCACCCCCACGATCCGGGTGAAATGCCGGTTCAGGTGCGGCTGGTCGGTGAAGCCGACGAGGCCGGCCACCTCGGCGGGGGCCGTCCCGGCGTCCAGCAGATGGCGGGCCCTGCGCACGCGCGCGTCGGTGAGCCAGGTGTGCGGAGGCATGCCGTACGTGTCCTTGAAGGCCCGCAGCAGGGCGAAGGGGCTGGTGCCCAGTTCGGCCGCGAGCCGCTCCAGCGACGGCGGGTCGGCCAGCCGTCGCTCCAGTACGGCACGCGCGCGTGCCGCCGTCCTGGCACCGGCACCCCGCGCCGTACGTTGCGGCAGCGCGCCCCCGTTCAGCCGCAGGAGGCGGGTGACGGCGACCCGCAGCAGGGTGTCGGCGGCGAGGGCGTTCCCCTCGTCGGCGGCGCGCAGGACCTGGTGGACGAGGCGGACGGCGTACGGGTCGTCGACGACGGGGGCGACGAAGCCCGGCGTACCGCTGATCCGCGTCGTCTCGGCCGCGATCTCCGCGACGAGGTCGGGGGAGGGGTAGACGGCCCCGTACCGCCAGCCTTCGGGCCCCTGCGCGTGGCCGGTGTGCGGGGTGTCGGGGTTGACCAGTGCGAGCGAGCCGGGGCCCGCGTACTGGTCGCTGCCGCCGTGGTGGAACACCTCCACGCCGTCGGTGATCGCGGCGATGACGAACGTCTCGTGGGTGTGCCTGATGAAGGTCTTGCTGATGTACCGGGCCCGCAGGAGGTCGACGCCGGGCAGCTCGGGGTAGCGCCAGTGCCGTGCCTGCTCCCGAGCCGCCATTGCTCCAGTCTGCACCGGCCGCGCCGAGCCCCGCCTCCCCGGCCCACCAGCCGCCCTTTCGCCACTTCCCCGTCACTTCGACTCGTCCGTTTCCGCAGGTCCGGGCGATTGTCAGTGGCGGGGTGCACGATGGGGAGATGTCCGGCAGTGCACTCGACTCGTTCTCCCCCGCGACCCGCAGCTGGTTCTCCGGGGCCTTCTCCGCGCCCACCGCGGCGCAGGAGGGGGCCTGGGGTGCCATCGCCCAGGGCTCGGACGTGCTGGTCGTGGCCCCGACCGGCTCCGGCAAGACCCTGGCCGCCTTTCTCGCCGCCCTGGACCGGCTGGCCTCTGTGCCCCCGCCGGCCGAGGCGAGGAAGCGCTGCCGGGTGCTGTACGTGTCCCCGCTCAAGGCCCTGGCGGTGGACGTGGAGCGCAATCTGCGCAGCCCGCTCACGGGCATCCGGCAGGAATCCGTGCGCCTCGGACAGCCCGAGCCGGAGATCCGGGTCGGCATCCGTTCCGGCGACACCCCGGCCGCCGAGCGCCGCTCGATGTCGACCAAACCGCCGGACATCCTGATCACCACCCCCGAGTCCCTCTTCCTGATGCTCACGTCGTCCGCGCGCGACGCGCTGGCCGGAGTCGAGACGGTGATCCTGGACGAGGTGCACGCCGTCGCGGGGACGAAGCGCGGCGCACATCTCGCCGTCTCCCTGGAACGGCTCGACGAGCTGCTGCCGCGCCCTGCCCGCCGTATCGGCCTGTCGGCCACGGTGCGCCCGGTGGACGAGGTCGCGCGCTATCTCTCCCCCCAGCGCAGGGTCGAGATCGTGCAGCCTCCCTCCGGGAAGGAGTTCGATCTGTCCGTCGTCGTCCCCGTCGAGGACCTGGGCGAGCTGGGAGCCTCCCCGGCGGCCGACACCGGGAGCGAGGCCGGCGGCGACAAGCCGTCGATCTGGCCGCACGTCGAGGAGCGGATCGCCGATCTCGTCCAGGCGCACCGGTCGACGATCGTCTTCGCCAACTCCCGCCGCCTCGCGGAGCGCCTGTGCAACAGGCTCAACGAGATCGCGTACGAACGGGCCACGGGCGAGGCCATGCCCGAAGCCCACTCCCCCGCCGAGATCATGGCCGAGTCGGGCGCCGCCAAGGGCGCCCCGCCCCTCCTGGCCCGCGCCCACCACGGTTCGGTCTCCAAGGAGCAGCGCGCCCGGGTCGAGGAGGACCTCAAGGCGGGCCGTCTGCCCGCCGTCGTGGCCACGTCCAGCCTGGAGCTGGGCATCGACATGGGCGCGGTGGATCTCGTCATCCAGGTCGAGTCGCCCCCGTCCGTGGCCTCCGGCCTCCAGCGCGTGGGCCGGGCCGGCCACCAGGTGGGCGCGGTCTCCACAGGGGTCGTCTTCCCCAAGTACCGGGGCGATCTGGTGCAGGCCGCCGTCGTCACCGAACGGATGCGCTCCGGCTCCATCGAGGCCCTGAGGATCCCCGCCAACCCCCTGGACGTCCTCGCCCAGCAGCTCGTGGCGACGGTCGCGCTCGACACCTGGCAGGCGGACGACCTGCTCGCCCTGGTCCGCCGCGCGGCGCCGTTCGCCTCGCTGCCCGAGTCCGCGTTCACCGCCGTCCTCGACATGCTCGCGGGCCGCTATCCGTCGGACGCGTTCGCCGAGCTGCGCCCCCGTGTGGTGTGGGACCGCGTCACGGGTACGGTCACGGGCCGCCCCGGCGCGCAGCGTCTCGCCGTCACCTCGGGCGGCACGATCCCCGACCGCGGCCTGTTCGGTGTGTTCCTCGCCGGGTCCTCCGGTGCCGGCGGCGGCAACGGCAACGGGCGCAGGGGCGGCGGCCGGGTGGGCGAGCTCGACGAGGAGATGGTGTACGAGTCGCGGGTCGGCGACGTCTTCACGCTCGGCACGACCTCGTGGCGTATCGAGGACATCACCCGAGACCAGGTGCTCGTCTCCCCCGCCCCCGGAGTGCCCGGCCGCCTCCCCTTCTGGAAAGGCGACCAGCTGGGCCGCCCGCTCGAACTGGGCCGCGCGGTGGGGGCGTTCCTGCGCGAGGTGGGCGCGCTGTCCCCGGAGGACGGCCGGCTGCGGCTGGTGGCCGCCGGGCTCGACACCTGGGCGGCGGACAACGTCCTGGCGTATCTGGACGAACAGCGCCGCGCCTGCGGTCATGTCCCCGACGACCGGACGATCCTCGTGGAGAGGTTCAGGGACGACCTGGGCGACTGGCGGGTCGTCATCCACTCCCCGTTCGGTGCCCAGGTGCACGCACCGTGGGCGCTGGCCCTCGGCGCGCGGCTCTCCGAGCGGTACGGCATGGACGCCCAGGTCATGCACGCCGACGACGGCATAGTGCTCCGGCTGCCCGACGCCGATCTGATGAGCCTGGACCTCCTCGACCAGGACCCGATGTCGCTCGACACGACGTACGACAGCGAGCAGGCACCGGTCGGCGCCGGTGATGTCGCCTTCGACCGGGGCGAGATCGGACAGATCGTCACCGACCAGGTGGGCGGCTCCGCTCTGTTCGCCGCCCGCTTCCGTGAATGCGCGGCGCGCGCCCTGCTGCTGCCCCGGCGCAGTCCTGGCAAGCGCACACCGCTGTGGCAGCAGCGCCAGCGCGCCTCCCAACTGCTCCAGGTGGCCAGCGAGTTCGGCTCCTTCCCCATCGTCCTGGAGGCCGTAAGGGAGTGCCTCCAGGACGTCTTCGACGTGCCCGGTCTCACCGAGCTGATGGGCGACATCGAATCCCGCCGGGTCCGGCTGGTCGAGGTCACGACCGCCGAGCCGTCCCCGTTCGCCCGCTCGCTCCTCTTCGGGTATGTCGCACAGTTCCTGTACGAGGGCGACTCCCCGCTCGCCGAGCGCCGCGCCGCCGCGCTCTCCCTCGACTCGCGGCTCCTGGCCGAGCTGCTCGGCCAGGCGGAGCTGCGCGAGCTGCTGGACGCCGACGTCCTGGAGGACCTGGAGCGCGAGCTCCAGTGGCTCACCGACGACCGGCGGATCAAGGACGTGGAGGGCGTCGCCGACCTGCTGCGGGTCCTCGGGCCGCTCACCGACGCCGAGTTGGCTGAGCGCGGGTCCGAGCCCCGGTGGCCGGCCGATCTCACCGCGTCCCGCCGCGCCATCCGGGTCCGAATCGGCGGCGCCGAGTACTGGGCGGCGATCGAGGACGCGGGCCGGCTGCGTGACGCGCTGGGCACCGCCCTGCCCGTCGGCGTCCCCGAGGCGTTCACCGAACCCGTCAAGGACCCTCTCGGTGATCTCCTGGCACGTTACGGGCGCACTCACGGCCCGTTCACCTCCTCCGCGGCGGCCGAGCGCTTCGGTCTGGGCCCGGCCGTCACCGAAGGCGCGCTGCAACGTCTCGCCGCGAGCGGCCGTGTCGTCCAGGGCGAGTTCCATCCGTCCGGGATCGGCCAGGAGTGGTGCGACGCCACGGTCCTTCGCCGGCTGCGCCGCAGGTCGCTGGCCGCACTGCGCCACGAGCTGGAGCCCGTACCGCCCGCCGCGCTCGCCACGTTCCTGCCCCAGTGGCAGCATCTGGGCAACCACAGCCTGCGCGGTATCGACGGACTGGCCCGCGCGATCGAGCAGTTGCAGGGCGCGCCCATCCCGGCGTCCGCCCTGGAGAAGCTGGCCCTCCCCTCCCGGGTCACGGGGTACGCACCGACGCTCCTGGACGAACTGACCACCACCGGCGAGGTCCTCTGGGCCGGCGCTGGCGCCCTGCCCGGCAAGGACGGCTGGATCTCGCTCTATCTGGCCGACTCCGCACCGCTGTTGCTCCCGCCACCGCATCCTCTTGAGCTGACGGTGCTGCACGAATCGGTGCTCACCACCCTCTCCGGCGGGTACGGCCTGTTCTTCCGCCAGATCGCCGACCAGGTCCGGGCCACCACCCACCCCGACGCCACCGATCCCCAACTGGCCGACGCCGTCTGGGATCTGGCCTGGTCAGGGCGGCTGACCAACGACACCCTGGCGCCGCTGCGCTCTCTCCTCGGCTCGGGGCGTACGGCGGGCTCGACCGCCCACCGCGCCAAACGGGCCGTCCCGCGAGGGCGTTACGGCACCCTCACCGCCGCAGCCCGGCCCGCCTCCCGTACGGGACCGCCGACCGTGAGCGGACGCTGGTCCCTGCTCCCGGCCGCCGACCCGGACACCACGCGCAGGGCCCACGCCCTGGCCCGTACCCTCCTCGACCGGCACGGAGTGGTGACCCGCGGCGCCGTCGCCTCGGAAGGAATCGAGGGCGGCTTCTCGGCCGTCTACCGGGTGCTGTCGGCCTTCGAGGACAGCGGGCAGGCGCGTCGCGGCTATGTCGTCGAGGGCCTGGGCGCGGCCCAGTTCGCCATGGACGGCGCGGTGGACCGCCTCCGCGCGGCCTCCACCGCCCGCGACCGCGCGGCGTCCGACCCCTCGCCGCGCGCCGTGGTCATGGCCGCCGCCGACCCCGCCAACGCCTACGGAGCAGCACTGCCCTGGCCGGACCCGCCGACGGGTGCCGGCCACAAACCGGGTCGCAAGGCGGGCTCCCTGGTCGTCCTGGTCGACGGCGCGCTGACGCTCTACATGGAACGCGGCGGCAAGACCCTCCTCGCCTGGCCCGGCGACCCCGCGGCCCAGTCCGACCCGGCACATCCGGACACCGCCGACGACGCGCAGCTGATTGCGGCGGCCGAGGCCCTGGCGTCGGCAGCCCGCGCGGGCGCGCTCGGTACGGTCACCGTGGAGCGGGCCAACGGAGAGCAGGCGCTGACCTCACCCGTGGGCCGCGTCCTGGAGTCGGCGGGCTTCCACGCCACCCCGAGGGGGTTGCGCCTACGAGCCTGACCCCAGCGCTGCGAGCCTGAGCCAGCGCCCACCCCCGCCCCCAGGTCCCGCGAATGCACCCCGTCGCCGTACATCTCCGCACGCCACACCCCGTACGCCGACCGTGACGGGAGCCCTCTCACGCGTGATCTCGCGCATGATGGAGACATGCCCGAAGGTGACACCGTCCTGCAGACCGCCCAGCGCCTGCACACCGCCCTCGCCGGGCGGACCCTGACCCGGTCCGACCTCCGCGTCCCCCGGTTCGCCACTTCCGACCTCACCGGCCGGACGGTCCTCGACGTCACCCCGCGCGGCAAGCACCTCCTGACCCGCGTCGAGGGCGGCCTCACCCTCCACTCACATCTGCGGATGGACGGAGCCTGGCGGGTGTACGGCGCCGACGAGCGCTGGCGCGGCGGCCCCGGCCACCAGATCCGGGCGATCCTCGGCAACGCCGAGCGCACCGCCGTCGGCTACCGGCTCCCCGTACTCGAACTCATCCGCACCACCGACGAGGACAGTGTCGTGGGCCACCTCGGCCCGGACATCCTCGGACCCGACTGGGACCCGGACACCGCCCTGCGCAATCTGCTCGCCGACCCGGCGCGCACCGTCGGCGACGCACTGCTGGACCAGCGCAATCTCGCGGGCGTCGGCAATGTCTTCCGGTGCGAGATCTGCTTCCTCACCCGCACCACCACCTGGCTGCCCATCGGGGACCTGCCGGCCCCCGAGCGGCTGGTGACGGCCGCGAAGAAGCTCCTGGAGGCCAACAGGGAGCGCTCGCGCCGTCATCTCTATGTGTACGGCCGCGCCGGCCTCCCCTGCCGGCGCTGCGGCACCCCCATCAGCAGGACCACCGACGACGAGCGCCCCGTCTACTGGTGTCCCCGCTGCCAGCTCGGCCCCGTCCCCTGAGAACCGTCCGGCACCCCCTGCCTCTCCCCCTCCACGCCCGCACCGGCGCCCTTCCCGGACCGCGCGGGCGGACGCGGACGAGCCGCCACATGGACAGGCAGCAGGCTCAGCCCCCATCCGCCCGCGGCCACCGCCCCCTCGATGACACCGGCGTGCTCGGGCGCGAAGGCGAGCCTCAGTACGGCCCACCACCAGAGCCCGCCCAGAGCGAGAACCGGCAGAAGGATCCGTCGCCGTGCCATGGCCGCCTCCTCACACCGACGCTAGACCGGCCCGCGTATCCGGCGAAAGGGCGCATCGAAGGCGTGCGAGGCGCACAGCCGCCCTCCACGGAGGCACGCGACCCGAAACACCCGCACGTGGCTCACCGGCGCGCCCTACGCGCTCTCCGCCTGGAACATCCAGGAGTGTTTTTCGAGCTCGGCCGTCAGCCCGATCAGGATGTCCTGGCTGATCGGGTCGGGTTCGTCGGTCGCGATGATCCGCTCCCGCATCCGGACGATCACCACGCCGAGGGCGTCCACCAGCGTCCGTACGGCGTCCGTGTCCGTGATCCAGCCCGCCGGAACGTTGCCGATCGCGCTCTGCGTCGCCACCGTCGCCGCGCGCCCGTCAGGGGTCACGCCGAGCGCCGAGGCCCGTTCCGCCACCGTGTCCGAGTGCTTGCGGGCGGTGGAGACGACCTCGTCGAGCTGGAGGTGTACGGACCGGAAGCGCGGCCCGACGATGTTCCAGTGCACCTGCTTGGCCACCAGCGAGAGATCGAGCAGATCGACGAGTGCGCCCTGCAGGGCTTCGCCGACCAGCTTCAGATCCGCCTCGGGCAGTGAGCTCTTGACGAAAGCCATGGCGGTTCTCCAGTTCCGGTTCACACGTATGTCCAGAATTTCATTCACACGTATGCCCACCATGGCACAAGACCCCAAAAGGGTCATTTCGGGAAATTCAACGAGCTGAGCCGAGACCCTCTCCGCCCCGGACGGCACAGCAGAAGCCCCGGCCGGTCCTCAGGACCGCCCGGGGCTCAGGCCTCGGTCACACCGTACAAATCAAGCGGCGACGACATCCACCGCTTCTGTTGGCGCCTTGATGGTCACCCGGTCCGTCGGCACACCTGCCACCGACGTCACGGATACGGAATTGAGCATCGGACGTACCGCTGCGGGCACCACGGCCGCGGGCACCGGCTCGCTCGCCGCTGCGGACGCGGCCAGCTCGGCCAGTGACAGTTCGTCGCTCACTTCGCGCATGAGCTCGGACATCCGTACGTCAAGCGCGTCGCAGATAGCGGAGAGCAGTTCGGAAGAAGCCTCCTTCTGCCCCCGCTCCACCTCGGAGAGATAGCCGAGCGAGACTCGGGCGGACGAGGAGACTTCGCGCAGAGTACGGCCCTGGCGTTGGCGCTGCCGACGCAGCACGTCACCAAGCAGGCGACGGAGCAGAATCATCGGTGGCTCCCTCCTCGGACCGCGTAGCCGCATCCTTCTCGCCCCACCGTACCGCCTCGCGCTGCGGCCGTGCGGGGAGCGATGTCGTGTTCACTCAGGGCTGCAAACATCAAGTCCCCCCGTTCCGTTCCGTATCGTGTGTCCGTCCGTTCCCGGTCAGTTCGCCGGAGAGCAGTTCCAGCACGCTCCGTACACTCTCTCTACGGATTTCCTCCCGGTCACCGTTCAACCGCAGCGCGGCCACTTTCTCGGCGCCGTGCGGACCGCTCACCGCCACGTAGACCGTGCCCACGGGCTGTCCGTCCTGCGGATCCGGACCCGCGACCCCCGTGGTCGCGATGCCCCAGCCGGCGGCCAGTACGTCCCGTATGCCGACGGCCATCTGCCGTGCGACCTCGGGATCCACCGCGCCCCGCTCGGCCAGAAGTGTTGCGTCCACGCCCAGGACGTCACGCTTGACGTCCGTCGCATAGGCCGTCACGCTCCCGCGCAGCGCCCGGGAGGCGCCGGGGACGGAGGTGAGTTCCGCGGCGACGAGACCACCGGTCAGGGACTCGGCGACGGCCAGCGTCGCGCCGTCCCGCACGAGCAGGTCCAGCACCCGGGTGGCGACACCCTTCGGTAGAACGTCACCGGCCGCCGCATCCTTCCCGGCGGCCGTCACAGGGCGCTTCCCGGCCGCTCACGCTCCGCCGCGCGCCCCGCCCTGCGCAGCACGATCGCCTGGCGTACATAGTCCAGGCCGGTCACCACGGTCAGCACGACCGCCACCGCCATCACCCAGAACCGCAGCGTCGCGAGGGGCCCCGTCAGCGCCAGCACGTACATGCCGACCGCCACCCCCTGCGCGAGCGTCTTCATCTTGCCGCCGCGGCTGGCGGGAATGACCCCGAGCCGGATCACCCAGAACCGCATCAGCGTGATCCCGAGCTCACGGAAGAGAATGACCCCGGTCACCCACCACGGCAGGTCCCCGAGCGCCGAGAGACTGATCAGCCCCGCGGCCATGATCGCCTTGTCGGCGATCGGGTCGGCGATCTTCCCGAAGTCGGTGACCAGGTTGTACGTACGGGCCAGATGTCCGTCGAAGATGTCGGTGATCATGGCCACGGCGAACGCGGCCCACGCCCAGGCGCGCCAGGCCGGGTCGTACCCGCCGTCCTGGAGCAGCAGCGCCACGAAGGCCGGCACGAGCACCAGCCGCATCATGGTGAGGATGTTGGCGATGTTCCACACGCTGGCCTGATTGACGGCCGCAGCCCCCAGCTTGCCACCGGGCGCCGGCCTACCCTGGCCACCCTCGGCCGATGCCGGGACTCCGGTCATCTGGCTGCCTCCTCGCCGGGGCTCCGGGGCTCGTCCCCGGTGAACCCGCAGTACTCGGCCACCAGGTCGACACCCTGTGTACCGACCACCTTCGCCTCGACCATACGACCCGGACGCAGGCCCTCGCCCGATGTGAAGATCACCTGACCGTCGGTCTCGGGCGCCTGGTGTGCCGCCCGGCCCACGGCGCCCTCCTCGGCGTCGTCGGACTCCAGGGACTCCACGAGCACCGTCAGAGTCTCCCCCAGGCGCTCCTCGGCCCGCTGCGCCGTCAGTTCGTCGGCCAGCCGCGACAGATGCGCCAGCCGCTCGGCCACGACGTCCTCGTCCAGCTTGTGCTCGTACGTCGCGGCTTCCGTGCCGTCCTCGTCCGAGTAGCCGAACACACCGATGGCGTCGAGCCGCGCGCCGGTGAGGAAGCGCTCCAGCTCGGCGAAGTCGGCCTCCGTCTCACCCGGGAAGCCCACGATGAAGTTGGAGCGCACGCCGGCCTGCGGGGCCTTGCCCCGGATCGTCTCCAGCAGTTCGAGGAAGCGGTCGGTGTCCCCGAAGCGGCGCATCGCGCGTAGCACGGACGGCGCGGAGTGCTGGAAGGACAGATCGAAGTACGGGGCGACGCCGGGAGTGTCCGTCAGTACGTCGATGAGCCCCGGGCGCATCTCGGCGGGCTGGAGATAGCTGACCCGTACACGCTCGATGCCGTCGACCGCCGCGAGTTCGGGCAGCAGCGTCTCCAGGAGGCGGATGTCGCCGAGGTCCTTTCCGTAGGAGGTGTTGTTCTCGGAGACGAGCATGACCTCCTTCACCCCCTGCTCGGCCAGCCAGCGCGTCTCACCCAGCACGTCCGATGGACGGCGCGAGATGAAAGAGCCTCTGAAAGAGGGGATGGCGCAGAAGGAGCAGCGCCGGTCGCAGCCGGAGGCCAGCTTCACCGAGGCGACCGGGCTGTTGTCGAGACGCCGGCGCAGCGGGGCGCGCGGGCCTGAGGCCGGCGCGAGTCCCTGCGGCAGGTCCGCGGGGGCGGGAATGACCGCCTCTCCGGACATGGCCGCCTCTTCAGAAGAGGGCGCCGGCGTGGCCTTGGAGCCGTGTCCTGGGAGTGCGACACCGGTGGCGCTCTGCCGGTCGGCGGGGCTGAGCGGGAGCAGCTTGCGCCGGTCGCGGGGCGTGTGCGAGGCGTGGATGCCGCCGTTGAGAATGGTCTGAAGGCGGTCGGAGATGTCGGCGTAGTCGTCGAACCCGAGCACACCGTCCGCTTCGGGGAGCGATTCCGCGAGTTCCTTGCCGTAGCGCTCGGCCATGCAGCCGACGGCGACGACGGCCTGCGTCCGGCCGTGATCCTTCAGATCGTTGGCTTCCAGCAGGGCGTCGACGGAGTCCTTCTTGGCGGCTTCGACGAAGCCGCAGGTGTTGACGACGGCGACGTCCGCGTCGGCGGCTTCCTCGACGAGCTCCCAGCCGTCCGCTGCCAAGCGGCCTGCAAGCTCCTCCGAGTCCACCTCGTTACGGGCGCAGCCAAGCGTGACAAGGGCGACGGTACGGCGTTCGGGCATGGGCTCAAGACTACTTTGTCCTGGCCGCCCTCCCGCCGTGCAGGGCTGCCCGGCCGGTCAGGTGACTACAGGCCGCTCCCCGGACGGCTCCAGCACACCGTCCGATCACTCTCCCCGATACCTCCGGCGCCTCGGGCTACGCCCTTACGGACAAGCCCTGAGCGCCGGTGCGGTATCAGCCCGCCTCGGGGTCGCCCTTCGTGTACGAAGGCCGCTCGACCTGGCCCGGCTTGAAGTCCTCGTCGACCTGCTTGCCGTTGACGAAGATGTCGATCACTCCGGCGTTGCCGAGGATGAAGTCGATCTGCTCGTCGTCCTGGAAGGTCTTGGACTCCCCCTTGAGAAGCAGTCCGTCGTAAATCAGTTCACCGTTGGGGGACTTGGCGGAGATCCAGCTCTTGTCCTCGACCGCGGAGAGCTTGACCGTCACCTTGTCGGCGGGGGCCGCGGCGATCGCGCTGTCCGAGGGGTCGGGCTTCGGGTCGGCGGGCTTGGTGGTGCTCGGCGCGGAGGTCGTCTTCTCCGGCGCCGGGCCCTCGGCGACCTGCTTTCCCGGGCTGTCCTCCTCACCACTGTCGAACATGGTGAAGCCGACGAAGCCGATCACCGCGACGATCGCGGCGACCATCGCCGCCGTCCAGTTGGGACGGCGACGCTCCGGGCGGATCCGTTCGGCCTCGAACAGCGGGGCCGCGGGCGTCGGCGACGGACGGCCGCCGTGCTCGGAGTCGTACTGCCTGACAAGCGGTTCGGGGTCGATGCCGACGACACGCGCGATCATGCGGATATGGCCGCGGGCGTAGACGTCGCCGCCGGAGCGCGAGAAGTCGTCCTGCTCGATCGCTTGCACGATAGGGACACGCACCCGCGTGGAGGCACTGACGTCTTCGAGCGTCAGACCTGCGGCGGAGCGTGCCTGCTGAAGGACCTGACCGACCGAAGGCTTGTCCTCTTCGGGCTCGGGCCGCACGTCCTCAGCGAGTTCGACGGCGGAAGGCTGGTCGTCTTCGGGGGAGTTGCCGATGGACACGGGAGTGCCTTTCGAGCGTGTAGCCACCTGCTGGATGTTCAGTCTATGGGTGGTACGAAAGGGTGGGGCAACCGGGAGGATGGACTTTGTACGCCATCAGAATGGCCGGACGGCGTGTCGGCGGGACACAGCGTGTCTCCCCTTCCACGTTGACGCCCGGACGAGGGGAAAAGTTGCTCCGGGTATCCGTCGGATCGCCTCAGGCTCCGTCAATTTCCGTCAGCTCCTTCGGGAGCGGGCACACCGCGGATCACGGCGAGCACCCCGTCCAGCTCGTCCGCCTTCACCAGGACATCACGCGCCTTGGAGCCCTCGCTCGGACCGACGATGTTCCGTGATTCCATCAGGTCCATAAGTCTGCCCGCTTTGGCGAAACCCACGCGCAACTTCCGCTGAAGCATGGATGTCGAGCCGAATTGGGTGGAGACCACCAACTCGGCGGCCTGGCACAGGAGATCGAGATCGTCGCCGATGTCCTCGTCGATCTCTTTCTTCTTGGCCGTGCCGACGACGACGTCCTCACGGAAAACCGGCGCCATCTGATCCTTGCAGTGCTGGACGACGGCCGCGACCTCGTCCTCCGTGACGAAGGCGCCCTGCATACGGGTCGGCTTGCTGGCCCCCATGGGCAGGAAGAGGCCGTCGCCCTTGCCGATCAGCTTCTCGGCTCCGGGCTGGTCGAGGATGACCCGGCTGTCGGCGAGCGAGGAGGTCGCGAAGGCGAGCCGGGAAGGCACGTTCGCCTTGATCAGACCGGTGACGACGTCGACCGAAGGGCGCTGGGTGGCGAGCACGAGATGGATACCGGCGGCGCGGGCCAACTGGGTGATGCGGACGATCGCGTCCTCGACGTCGCGCGGCGCGACCATCATCAGGTCGGCCAGCTCGTCCACGATCACCAGCAGGTACGGATAGGGCGTCAGCTCGCGCTCGCTGCCCAGGGGGGTTTTGACCTTGCCGTTGCGCACGGCCTGGTTGAAGTCGTCGATGTGGCGGTAGCCGTACGCCGCGAGGTCGTCGTAGCGCAGGTCCATCTCCCGCACGACCCACTGGAGCGCCTCGGCGGCCCGCTTGGGATTGGTGATGATGGGCGTGATCAGGTGCGGGATGCCCTCGTACGCCGTCAGCTCGACCCGCTTGGGGTCGACGAGGACCATCCGTACGTCCTCGGGGGTCGCCCGCACCATCACCGAGGTGATCAGACAGTTGATGCAGGAGGACTTGCCGGATCCGGTGGCGCCGGCGACCAGCAGGTGCGGCATCTTGGCGAGGTTGGCCATCTCGTAGCCGCCCTCGACGTTCTTGCCGAGCGCGACCAGCATCGGGTGATCGTCCTCGGCGGCGTCGGCCAGCCGCAGGACGTCGCCCAGGACGACCATCTCGCGGTCGGAGTTGGGGATCTCGATGCCCACGGCGGACTTGCCGGGGATGGGACTGATGATCCGGACGTCGGGGCTGGCCACGGCGTAGGCGATGTTCTTGGTGAGCGCGGTGATGCGCTCGACCTTCACGGCGGGGCCGAGCTGCACCTCGTAGCGGGTGACGGTCGGCCCCCGGGTGAAGCCGGTGACGGTCGCGTCGACCTTGAACTCCATGAAGACATTGGTCAGTGAGTCGACGACCGCGTCGTTGGCGGCGCTGCGGGTCTTGCCGGGGCCGCCCCGCTCCAGCAGGTCCAGCGAGGGCAGGGAGTAGGTGATGTCGCCGGAGAGCTGAAGCTGCTCGGCGCGCGGGGGCAGCGGGCGGTCCTGCGCGGGCGGGGGCTTGGTCAGGTCGGCCACTGCGCCGGCCGGGGACTGCGCGGCGGCGGCGCCACGCGGCTCCGGTGCGCGGGCCGGTGGTACGGAGCGCTCCCCCGGCCGGGCCTTCTCCGCGTCCCGCGTACGATCCGCCGAGACGCCCTGGGTGAGGTCCGCGACGATCGGCGAGGGCGGCATGCCGTTGAGAACGGCTCCGTCCAGCGCCGCGGCAGCGGCGGCGGCCACGTCGACGGCGTCCATGGGGCGGTCGGCCGCCGGCTGCACCGGCCTGCGGCGCGGGCGCCTGCGGCGGGCCAGCGCCTCGGCCTCGGCCTGGTCGGGGTCGTGCTCCTGGTCGTGGTCGGCGGGTGCCGCGCCGCGCCGTGACGAACGGCGCCCGCGCGTGGGCAGGGCCTCACGCCACTGGTCGTCGTACCGCTCGTCGTCGCTGTCGTACTCCTGCTCGCCGTCCTCCTCGTCGTCGTGCTCGGCCGGGGCCGGGTCGAGGATGCCGAGCCGGACACCGAGTTGCCGCAGCCGCTGCGGGATGGCGTTGACGGGCGTCGCCGTGACGACGAGCAGGCCGAAGACGGTGAGCAGGACCAGCAGCGGTACGGCGAGGACCTCGCCCATGGCGAAGATCAGCGGCTTGGAGGCGGCCCAGCCGATGAGCCCCCCGGCGTCCTGCATGGCGTCGGTGCCCTCATCCCGGCCCGGGGAGCCGCACGCGATGTGGACGAGCCCGAGCACACCGATCACCAGCGCCGACAGGCCGATGACGATACGTCCGTTGGCCTCGGGGCGCTGCGGGTAGAGGATGAGCCGGACGGCGATGACGGCCAGCAGTATCGGGACGAGCAGGTCGAGCCGGCCGAAGGCGCCGGTGATGAGCATCTCGACGAGATCGCCGACGGGGCCCCGCAGGTTCGACCACGTACCGGCGGCGACGATCAGGCCGAGGGCGAGCAGCAGGAGAGCGCTGCCGTCCTTGCGGTGCGCCGGGTCGAGCCCTTTCGCGCCGCGCCCTATGCCGCGGAACATCGCGCCGACCGCGTGCGCGACTCCCAGCCAGACGAGGCGTACGAGGCGGTAGACGCCGTTCGTCGGGGAGGGCGCGGGCTTGGGTGCCGGTTTGGCCGCGGACTTCTTCGCGGGGGCCTTCTTGGCCGGTGCCTTCTTCGCGGGCGCTGTCTTCTTCTTCGCGGCGGCCTTGGCGGCGGGGGCCGCCTTCTTCGCGGCACCGCTCGCACGGCCGGCACGCGGTTTCGCGGTGCCCGCAGTGCCCTGGGAACCCTTGCCGGACGTACGTGAGGCCATGGGGGTGAGGTTACCGGTGTGAACGGCGGCGGACACGTGTGCCTACCGCTTCACCCGTACGTGTCGCCCGCCGTCGGCACGGAACTGACGCGGTGTCAGCGCTCTCCACCGGGCTGCCGACGGGCCGCCGGACACACGGATACGGGCCGCCTGCGGGCCTGTTGGCGTCCGGGGCGGGCCCGTCAGTTCGGTGAGGGAAGCGGGGACGCGCCTCCGCTGCCCGGCTCCAGGGCGTCCAGCGCCCTGCGGAGCCCGGTCAGTTTGCGCTCCAGATGTGCGGCGGTGGCGACGGCCGCGGCGTCCGCGGACTCGTCGTCCAGCTGTTTGGAGAGCGCTTCGGCCTGCTCCTCGACCGCGGCGAGCCGCGCGGACAGCTCGGCCAGGAGACCGGTCGGCTCCTTCACCTCGCCCGCGCCCGCCAGTTGCAGTCTGAGCAGCTCGGCCTGCTCCTTCAGCTGACAGTTCTTCATGTACAGCTCGACGAAGACCGAGACCTTCGCACGCAGCACCCAGGGGTCGAACGGCTTGGAGATGTAGTCCACCGCGCCGGCGGCGTATCCCCGGAAGGTGTGGTGCGGACCGTGGTTGATGGCCGTGAGGAAGATGATCGGGATGTCCCGGGTCCGCTCACGCCTCTTGATGTGCGCGGCGGTCTCGAAACCGTCCATCCCGGGCATCTGGACGTCCAGCAGAATGACCGCGAAGTCGTCGGTCAGCAGCGCCTTGAGCGCTTCCTCCCCTGACGATGCCCGCACCAGCGTCTGATCGAGCGCGGAGAGGATGGCCTCCAGCGCCAGCAGATTCTCCGGCCGGTCATCGACCAGGAGGATCTTGGCCTTCTGCACCATGGCCCGCCCTCCTCGCCCCGGCTGTGCACCGGGCGCCGCCCCAGGGGACGACTCCCTTACGCCGTCCGTCCTTGTGCCGGTCATGGTAGCCGCACCCCGCCTGTCGCCACACCCTGTCACCGCGATGTCACTGTGCACGTAGCAAAAACGTCACAGGAGCTCGAAAAGTTCCCCGATTACTTGCGGCTCACACCTGTTGGACCACAGAAACTCGCCTTCCCGCACAGATTCGCACAGCCGCAGGCCGCCCCTGAAGCCGCTGCCCGACGTCCCTTTCGTGTCACTTCTGGTGCATCCACTGCTCCATCACCGTCAGAAGATGATCGGGATCGACCGGCTTTGTCACATAGTCAGATGCGCCGGAGTCGATCGCCTTCTCCCGGTCGCCCTTCATCGCCTTCGCGGTGAGCGCGATGATCGGGAGCCCGGCGAACTGCGGCATCCTGCGGATCGCCGTCGTCGTCGCGTATCCGTCCATCTCGGGCATCATGATGTCCATCAGAACCAGCGTCACATCGTCGTGCTGCTCCAACACCTCGATGCCCTCACGGCCGTTCTCGGCGTACAGCACCGACAGACCGTGCTGTTCGAGGACGCTGGTCAGCGCGAAGACGTTGCGGATGTCGTCGTCCACGATCAGCACCTTCTCGCCGCCGAACGAGAACGTAGGCCGCTCCTCCGGAGCCTCGGGCGCCTCCGCCGTCCAGGACTCCTCGCCCCCCGAACCACCCGACAGCCGTGAGCCGTTGCCCACACCCGAGGAACCGTTCCCGGACCCTCCGGCGGACGGGCCCGCCGGGCCCCCGGGGCGCCCGGACAGCGAGCTCATCTGCTCGGGGCCGCCCAGGGCCTTGCGGCGGCGCCGGAAGAGCGCGGCGGGCCCCGTACGGACGTCCGACGGGCCCGCGGGCCGGTCCCGCCGCGCGTGCTCCGACGCCAGCCCCACGGAGCCGCCGGCGCGCTGCGGCTCGATGCCCGGAGTCAGCTGCGGATAGCCCTGCGGGGGCAGTTCGCTGGCGTGCAGCGGCAGGTACAGCGTGAACGTCGAGCCACGGCCCGGCTCGCTCGCCGCGTGGATCTCGCCGCCGAGCAGCCGGGCGATCTCCCGGCTGATGGACAGGCCCAGACCCGTACCTCCGTACTTACGGCTCGTCGTACCGTCCGCCTGCTTGAACGCCTCGAAGATCACCCGCATCTTGCTGGCCGCGATCCCGATACCGGTGTCGGTGACCGAGAAGGCGATCAGATCGGCGTCCGCGTCACGCAGCGAACCGGCCTCCAGAAGCTGCTCCCTGATCGCGTTGGGCACATCCGCCCCGGCGGGCCGGATCACCAGCTCAACGGCGCCCGTGTCGGTGAACTTCACCGCGTTGGAGAGCAAATTGCGCAGCACCTGCAGCAGCCGCTGCTCGTCCGTGTGCAGCGTCGCCGGCAGCTCCGGGGAGACCCGTACGGAGAAGTCGAGCCCCTTCTCCGCCGTCAGCGGCCGGAACGTCGCCTCGACGTAGTCGACGAGCTGTACGAGCGCGATGCGCGTCGGGCTGACGTCCATCTTGCCCGCCTCGACCTTCGACAGGTCGAGGATGTCGTTGATGAGCTGGAGCAGGTCGGAGCCCGCACCGTGGATCGTCTCGGCGAACTCCACCTGCTTCGGCGAGAGATTCATCTCCGCGTTGTCCGCGAGCAGCTTCGCCAGGATGAGCAGCGAGTTCAGCGGCGTACGCAACTCGTGCGACATGTTCGCCAGGAACTCGG
Organism: Streptomyces sp. NBC_01716; assembly: GCF_036248275.1. NCBI lineage: Bacteria > Bacillati > Actinomycetota > Actinomycetes > Kitasatosporales > Streptomycetaceae > Streptomyces > Streptomyces sp. NBC_01716. Next base: position 2,239,293 of record NZ_CP109181.1, read on the forward strand.
ACTTGTAGCGCATCGACACCGCGAGCTGCTCGGCGCGCTCCTCCAGGACCTGCCGCGCCTCTTCGATCTCGGTGTTCTTCACCTCGATGTCGCGGTTCTGACGGGCCAGCAGCTCCGCCTTCTCCTCCAGCTCGGCGTTGGAGGACTGAAGGGCCTTCTGCCGGTTCTCCAGCTCCGCCGAGCGCTCCCGCAGCTGCTCCGTCAGCTCCTGCGACTGCTTGAGCAGCACCTCGGTCTTGGTGTTGACGCTGATCGTATTGACGCTCGTCGCGATCATCTCGGCGATCTGGTTGAGGAAGTCCCGCTGGATCTGGGTGAAGGGCTGGAACGACGCCAGCTCGATCACACCGAGGACCTTGCCCTCGAACAGCACGGGCAGCACGATCACGTACGCCGGAGACGCCTCACCGAGCCCCGAGGAGATCTTCAGATAGCCCGGCGGCACATTGACCTGGATCGTGCGCTTCTCCTCGGCAGCCGTACCGATGAGGGTCTCACCGGGCCGGAAGGAGGTCGGCATCGAACCGGCCGAGTAGCCGTAACTGCCGCGCATGCACAGCTCGTACGAGCCGTCCCGGCCACCGGTCCCCAGCTCGGAGACGGTGCCCGTCGGCATCGCGAGGAAGAACGCGCCGTGCTGCGCCGAGACCACCGGCGTGAGCTCGCTCATGATCAGCGAGGCCACGTCGTCCAGATCGCGGCGGCCCTGCATCAGACCGGAGATACGGGCCAGGTTGCCCTTGAGCCAGTCCTGCTCCTCGTTGGCGAGGGTGGTGTCGCGCAGGTTGGCGATCATGGTGTTGATGTTGTCCTGGAGGACCTGGATCTCGCCCGCGGCGTCAACGTCGATCTTGAGGTTCAGATCGCCGCGGGTCACCGCGGTGGCGACGGCGGCGATCGCCCGCACCTGACGGGTCAGGTTGCCGGCCATCTCGTTCACCGACTCGGTGAGGTCGCGCCAGGTGCCGTCGACGTCCCTGACGCGCGCCTGGCCGCCCAGCTGCCCGTCCGTGCCCACCTCGCGGGCCACCCGCGTGACCTGCTCGGCGAACGAGGAGAGCTGGTCGACCATGGTGTTGATGGTGTTCTTGAGCTCCTGGATCTCACCGCGGGCATCGATGTCGATCTTCTTGGTGAGATCGCCCTTGGCGATGGCGGTGGTGACGGTGGCGATCTGGCGCACCTGACCGGTCAGGTTCGACGCCATCGAGTTCACCGACTCGGTGAGGTCCTTCCACGTCCCCGAGACCCCCGGGACACGCGCCTGGCCGCCCAACTCACCCTCGGTGCCCACCTCGCGGGCCACCCGCGTCACCTCGTCGGCGAACGAGGACAGCGTCGTCACCATGATGTTGACGGTGTCGGCCAGCTCGGCGACCTCACCGCGCGCCTCGACCGTGACCTTCTTCGTGAGGTCGCCGTTGGCGACGGCCGATGAGACCCGGGAGATGTTCCGCACCTGGCTGGTGAGGTTGTTGGCCATCGTGTTGACGTTGTCGCTGAGGTCCTTCCAGATGCCGGTGACGCCGCGTACCCGCGCCTGGCCGCCGAGGATGCCTTCGGTGCCCACCTCGCGGGCCACGCGGGTCACCTCGTCGGCGAAGTTCGACAGCTGGTCCACCATCGTGTTGACGGTCGTGACGAGGTCGAGGATCTCGCCCTTGGCGTCGACGGTGATCTTCTTCGACAGATCGCCCTTGGCGACGGCCGTCGTCACCTCGGCGATGTTGCGCACCTGGGAGGTCAGGTTGTTCGCCATGAAGTTGACGGACTGGGTGAGGTCCTTCCACGTACCGGAGACACCCTGCACCTCGGCCTGCCCGCCGAGCATGCCCTCCGTACCGACCTCGCGGGCGACCCGCGTCACCTGCTCGGCGAAGTTCGACAGCTGGTCCACCATCGTGTTGAGGGTGTTCTTCAGCTCCAGGATCTCGCCGCGCGCGTCCACGTCGATCTTCTGCGACAGGTCACCGCGCGCCACCGCCGTGGCGACCTGGGCGATGTTACGGACCTGAGAGGTCAGGTTCCCGGCCATGCCGTTCACGGAGTCGGTCAGATCGCGCCAGACGCCGGCGACGCCCGGCACCTGGGCCTGGCCGCCGAGCCTGCCGTCGGTGCCCACCTCGCGGGCGACCCGCGTCACCTGCTCGGCGAAGGCCGAGAGCTGGTCGACCATCGTGTTGATGGTGTTCTTCAGCTCCAGGATCTCGCCGCGGGCGTCCACGTCGATCTTCTGGGAGAGGTCACCGCGCGCCACCGCCGTGGTCACCTGGGCGATCTGCCGCACCTGGTCCGTCAGGTTGCCGGCCATGAAGTTGACGGAGTCGGTCAGTTCCTTCCACGTACCGGAGACGCCGTCGACCCGCGCCTGGCCACCCAGCCTGCCCTCCGTACCCACGTCACGCGCCATCCGCGTCACCTGGTCGGCGAACGACGACAGTTGGGCCACCATCGTGTTGACGGTGTTCTTCAGTTCCAGCATCTCGCCCGCGACGTCGACGGTGACCTTCTGAGAAAGATCGCCGTTCGCGACCGCCGTCGTCACCTGAGCGATGTCCCGCACCTGGCCGGTGAGGTTACGGAACGCGGTGTTGACCGAGTCGGTGAGGTCCTTCCACGTACCCGCGGCGCCCGGCACCTCGGCCTGGCCGCCCAGTTGGCCCTCGACGCCCACCTCGCGGGCGACCCTGGTCACCTCGGAGCCGAACGAATTGAGCTGCCGCACCATCGTGTTGACGGTGTTCTTCAGTTCCAGCATCTCACCGGCCACGTCGACGGTGACCTTCTGAGAAAGGTCACCGTTCGCGACGGCCGTCGTCACCTGGGCGATGTCCCGCACCTGGGTGGTGAGATTGCGGAAGACGGTGTTGACCGAGTCCGTCAGGTCCTTCCAGGTGCCCGCGGCGCCCGGCACCTGCGCCTGGCCGCCCAGCACACCCGAGCCGCCGACCTCGCTCGCCACCCGCGTCACCTCGTCGGCGAACGTACGGAGCGTCTCGGTCATCTGGTTGATCGTCTCGGCGAGCTGCGCGACCTCGCCGCGCGCGCTCACCGTGACCTTCTGGGAAAGATCGCCGTTCGCGACGGCCGTGGTGACCTCCGCGATGCCACGCACCTGACTGGTCAGGTTGCCGGCCATCGTGTTCACCGAGTCGGTGAGGTCCTTCCACACACCGGCGACGCCCGGCACGGTGGCCTGGCCGCCGAGTTCGCCCTCCGTACCGACCTCGCGGGCCACCCTCGTGACCTCGGACGAGAACGACGACAGCTGGTCCACCATCGTGTTCACGGTGTTCTTCAGCTGAAGCATCTCGCCGGCCACATGCACGGTGACCTTGCGCGACAGATCGCCCTTGGCGACGGCCGTCGTAACGAGAGCAATGTCACGTACCTGAGCGGTGAGCCGGTACGCCATCGTGTTGACGGAGTCCGTGAGATCCTTCCACGAACCCGACATTCCACGCACTTTGGCCTGACCGCCGAGCTTGCCCTCGGTACCGACCTCCAGCGCCACACGCGTCACCTCGTCGGTGAACGCGGACAGCTGGTCGACCAGGTTGTTGACGGTCCTCGCGACCTTCAGGAACTCGCCGCGCAGCGGGCGCTCCGTCCCCGCCGAACCCTCGGTGAAGTGCGAACGCAGCTCCATCCGCTGCTCCAGGTCACCCTCGGCGACCGCCGACAGCACGCGTCCGACCTCGGACACGGGGCGCGCCAGGTCGTCCACCAGCGCGTTCGACGCGTCGATCGCGGCGGCCCAGGACCCCTCGCAGGCGCCTGTCTCCAGCCGCTCCGTGAGCTTTCCCTCGCGCCCGACCATGCGCCGTACTCGGGCCAGCTCGCCCGTGAGGTGCAGATTCCGGTCCGCCACCTCGTTGAACACGGCGGCGATCTCCGCCATCACATCGTCACCGGAGACGGTCAGGCGTTTACGGAAGTTGCCGTCCCGCATCGCCACCAGGGCCGTCAGCAGTCTGTTCAGAGCCGCCGCATCGACCTCGGTGGCCCCGTTGTTCCGGGACCGTCCGCCCTTTGCGCGCGTGCTGTTGCCACGCGCCGCCACGCCAGACTCCACCGTGTCCCTCCCGCGGGGATCGACCGTGTACTGCTCAGAAGTTACTCACACTGTCTCTGGAATCCTGCCCAGTGTTTCACCACGGCTGAACCTGGCGATAACAGTTCGGCAGCTTCGCATAGCGTCCCCACCCCCGGTAGGCGGAAACAGTGGTGACCGGCATCCGCCCTCGCAGCGAAGGTAAGTAACCTGGCATCCGGCTGTCCAACCGTCCCGCTGCGCCCGGCGGGGGCGGTGTGGCGAACGTACTACCACCGGGCACCGGGAGGGCGGGGCCGCATCATGGCAGAGCCGGGCGTCGAGACGCGTACGAGGAGTTCTGTGATCACCGCGCGGGCGGCTGCCAGCTTCGACCCCGTCGGGCGGTCCGTCGCGACCGCCCGCGCCTTTGTCCGTGACACGCTCCAGGGCTGGGGCTACTCCGACGTCGTCGACGACGCCGTGGTCCTCACCAGCGAACTCGTCACCAACGCGGTGATCCACGCCGGCACATCGGCGGACGTGCTCTGCCTCCGTACGGAGGGCGGCGTCCGCGTCGAGGTCTCCGACCGCTATCCCGAGCGTGAGATCCCCATGCAGGGCACGGGACTGTCGCTGGGCAGCCCCGACCGGGAGAACGGCCGCGGACTGCTCCTCTGCGCGGCGCTGGCCTCGCGCTGGGGCGTCGACTACACCCCGACGCACAAGCAGGTCTGGTTCCAGCTCGACCTGCCCGACCGCCCCGTCGGTGCCCGGTCCGCGGGCCCCGTCATCCCGAACGCGCTCCTTCCCGTCACCGACGAACGCGTCAGGGTCGCCGTCGTACAGATCGACAGAACCGGCGCGGTCTCGACCTGGAACGAGGACGCGGAGCACCTCTTCGGCTACCCGGCCGACCACGTCATCGGCAAACCCCTCACCGACTTCGCCGCCTGGCCGCACACCCCGGGCATCGGCACCGGCATCGCCGAGGCGCTGCTGCTGTCGCGCTGGGAGGGCAGCTACGGGATCCGGGGCAGCGACGGCCGGGTCATCCCCGTGTACGCCTCCCACCTCCGCGTACGCGACACCAACGGCGAACCGTCCACCGTCTGCCTTCTCGTACGTGACGACGAACGCGCCGTGATCCAGACCCCGCAGCGCGCCCCCGTGACCGAGGCAGGCGCCGAGAGCCGCACCGTGGACCCCTTCGAGGTCTTCATCGGCTCACCGGCCCCCGAGGACCTCGACGGCCTGCTCCAGCGCACCGTGGAACGCGCCCGCGACATGCTCGAAGGCGACTCGGCGTTCCTGCTGCTCGCCACCGACGACGAGACGGAGCTGGAGGTACGGGCCACCACCGGCCTCCCCTCGGCCCGGCAGCGCTTCGCCCGCGTCCCGGTGGAAGCTGGCACGGGGCGGTACGGCTCCGCCCGGATGCCCGCCGTCCACGAGGACCTGGCCATCGTCCCCGGCGCCGTCCCGCTGCTCAACGGCACCGGCATGCGCTCCGTCGTCACCGTCCCGCTCAAGGTCGAGGGCCGGCTGACCGGCTCGCTCGGCGTCGCCGCCGAATCGGCGGGCCGGTACTCCAACGAGGAGGCGCTGCGCCTCCAGTTCGCCGCCGACCGCATCGCGCTGGCGGTCGAGTCGGCCCGGCTCGGCGAGCTCGAACGCCTCCGGCGCGGCTCGCTGTCCTTCCTCGTCGAAGCCTCCGACCTGCTGGCGGGCACCCTCGACCGGGACCAGACACTCGCGCTGATGGCCCAGATGACGGTGCCGACGCTGGCCACCTGGTGCGCCGTCTACACCATCGCCGACCAGGCGTCGGACCCGTACCTCTCCTACGTGCTCCACGAGGACGAGGAGCGCATCGACGGTCTGAAGGCCCTGCTCTCCAAGATCGATCCGCCCGACCCGGTCCCTACCCCGGGCGCCCGCGTCTGGACCGGCCCGGCGGACGCCGCGCACCAGGCCGCGCTCCGTACGTCCATGAGGGAGCTGGGAGGAGCCTCCACGCCCGTCTCCTCGGGAATCGGCACGACACTCGCCACAGCGGCCGCGGTGGGCGGAGAGACAGTCGTACTGCCTCTGGTCGCCCGTAACCGCGTGATCGGGATGCTCACCCTCGGCAAGCCGTCGGACGACCATTTCCGCCAGGAGATCCTGGAGTTGGCCGAGGACCTGTCCCGCCGGGCGGCGCTCGCCCTCGACAACGCGCGCCTGTACTCCGAGCGCATGGCGATCAGTCAGTCCCTCCAGCGCAGCCTGCTGCCGCCGGAACTTCCTCAAGTGCCCAACGTCGAGGTCGAGGTCATCTACCGCGCGGCCGGCGAAGGCAACGAAGTGGGCGGCGACTTCTACGACGTCTTCCCGATCCGCGACGGCGCGTACGGCTTCGCCATCGGCGACGTCTGCGGCACGGGCCCGGAAGCCGCGGCCGTGACGGGACTCGCCCGGCACGCGCTCCGTCTGCTGGCCCGCGAGGGCTTCAGCGGCCCGGCGGTGCTGGAGCGCCTGAACGCGGCGATCCTCGACGAGGGCGCCCGCAGCCGCTTCCTGACGCTGCTGTACGGGGAGTTGTGGCCGCAGGAGGACGGCAGCGCGGTCCTCAAGGTCGTCTGCGCCGGCCACCCGCTTCCGCTGCGCCTGCGCCAGGACGGCACGGTGGAGGCCGCGGCGGACCCGCAGCCGCTGCTCGGCGTGATGGACGACCTGGAGCTGTACGAGCAGATGGTCACCCTCGACCCGGGCGACGTCCTCCTCTGTGTCACCGACGGCGTCACCGAACGCCGCGAGGGGACACGGATGTTGGGCGACGACGGCCTCATCGACGTTCTGACGGGCTGTACGGGCCTCACGGCCGGAGCTGTGGCGTCGCGGGTGCTACGAGCGGTGGAGAGGTTCGCGGCGGAGCCGGCGTCGGACGACATGGCGATCCTGGCGATGCGCGTGCCCGAGCCGCACCGGAACTGAACGAAAGAAGGGCCCCGCCATCAGGCGGGGCCCTTCTTTTTGTGCTGGAGCCCCAATACGGAATCGAACCGTAGACCTTCTCCTTACCATGGAGACGCTCTACCGACTGAGCTATTGGGGCGTGGCAACAAGAGAGATCATACCCGAAGCTCCGGGCACTGAGAACCGTCGACATAGCCGACATGAACGCAGAAGTGCCCCGCACCAAAAGGTACGGGGCACTCCCGACAAAGAATTGTTCGGCGGCGTCCTACTCTCCCACAGGGTCCCCCCTGCAGTACCATCGGCGCTGAAAGGCTTAGCTTCCGGGTTCGGAATGTAACCGGGCGTTTCCCTCACGCAATGACCACCGAAACACAATGAAACACCTTGAACAGATGGATGACAGCACAGCCTGTTCGTTGTCTCAGAACTAACACAGTGGACGCGAGCAACTGAGGACAAGCCCTCGGCCTATTAGTACCGGTCAACTCCACACCTCACAGTGCTTCCATATCCGGCCTATCAACCCAGTCGTCTACTGGGAGCCTTACCCCATCAAGTGGGTGGGAGCCCTCATCTCGAAGCAGGCTTCCCGCTTAGATGCTTTCAGCGGTTATCCCTCCCGAACGTAGCCAACCAGCCATGCCCTTGGCAGAACAACTGGCACACCAGAGGTTCGTCCGTCCCGGTCCTCTCGTACTAGGGACAGCCCTTCTCAAGACTCCTACGCGCGCAGCGGATAGGGACCGAACTGTCTCACGACGTTCTAAACCCAGCTCGCGTACCGCTTTAATGGGCGAACAGCCCAACCCTTGGGACCGACTCCAGCCCCAGGATGCGACGAGCCGACATCGAGGTGCCAAACCATCCCGTCGATATGGACTCTTGGGGAAGATCAGCCTGTTATCCCCGGGGTACCTTTTATCCGTTGAGCGACGGCGCTTCCACAAGCCACCGCCGGATCACTAGTCCCGACTTTCGTCCCTGCTCGACCCGTCGGTCTCACAGTCAAGCTCCCTTGTGCACTTACACTCAACACCTGATTACCAACCAGGCTGAGGGAACCTTTGGGCGCCTCCGTTACCCTTTAGGAGGCAACCGCCCCAGTTAAACTACCCATCAGACACTGTCCCTGATCCGGATCACGGACCCAGGTTAGACATCCAGCACGACCAGAGTGGTATTTCAACGACGACTCCACAACCACTGGCGTGGCCACTTCACAGTCTCCCACCTATCCTACACAAGCCGAACCGAACACCAATATCAAACTGTAGTAAAGGTCCCGGGGTCTTTCCGTCCTGCTGCGCGAAACGAGCATCTTTACTCGTAGTGCAATTTCACCGGGCCTATGGTTGAGACAGTCGAGAAGTCGTTACGCCATTCGTGCAGGTCGGAACTTACCCGACAAGGAATTTCGCTACCTTAGGATGGTTATAGTTACCACCGCCGTTTACTGGCGCTTAAGTTCTCAGCCTCGCCACACCGAAATGTGACTAACCGGTCCCCTTAACGTTCCAGCACCGGGCAGGCGTCAGTCCGTATACATCGCCTTACGGCTTCGCACGGACCTGTGTTTTTAGTAAACAGTCGCTTCTCGCTGGTCTCTGCGGCCACCCCCAGCTCAAGGTGCAAGACCCATCACCAGAAATGGCCCCCCTTCTCCCGAAGTTACGGGGGCATTTTGCCGAGTTCCTTAACCATAGTTCACCCGAACGCCTCGGTATTCTCTACCTGACCACCTGAGTCGGTTTAGGGTACGGGCCGCCATGAAACTCGCTAGAGGCTTTTCTCGACAGCATAGGATCATCCACTTCACCACAATCGGCTCGGCATCAGGTCTCACCCCGCATGAGAGACGGATTTGCCTATCTCTCGGGCTACACCCTTACCCCGGGACAACCACCGCCCGGGCTGGACTACCTTCCTGCGTCACCCCATCGCTTGCCTACTACCACCTCGGGTCAACGGCTCCACCACTTTCCATTCCCCGAAGGGTCCGGAACGGCTTCACGGTCTTAGCATCAGAGGATTCAACACTGGGCGTTTCAAAGCGGGTACCGGAATATCAACCGGTTGTCCATCGACTACGCCTGTCGGCCTCGCCTTAGGTCCCGACTTACCCTGGGCAGATCAGCTTGACCCAGGAACCCTTAGTCAATCGGCGCACACGTTTCCCACGTGTGTATCGCTACTCATGCCTGCATTCTCACTCGTGAACCGTCCACCACTGCCTTCCGGCGCGGCTTCACCCGGCACACGACGCTCCCCTACCCATCCCAACGGGCGTTGGCCCACATGCTGGAATGACACGACTTCGGCGGTACGCTTGAGCCCCGCTACATTGTCGGCGCGGAATCACTTGACCAGTGAGCTATTACGCACTCTTTCAAGGATGGCTGCTTCTAAGCCAACCTCCTGGTTGTCTCTGCGACTCCACATCCTTTCCCACTTAGCGTACGCTTAGGGGCCTTAGTCGATGCTCTGGGCTGTTTCCCTCTCGACCATGGAGCTTATCCCCCACAGTCTCACTGCCGCGCTCTCACTTACCGGCATTCGGAGTTTGGCTAAGGTCAGTAACCCGGTAGGGCCCATCGCCTATCCAGTGCTCTACCTCCGGCAAGAAACACACGACGCTGCACCTAAATGCATTTCGGGGAGAACCAGCTATCACGGAGTTTGATTGGCCTTTCACCCCTAACCACAGGTCATCCCCCAGGTTTTCAACCCTGGTGGGTTCGGTCCTCCACGACCTCTTACAGCCGCTTCAACCTGCCCATGGCTAGATCACTCCGCTTCGGGTCTTGAGCGCGCTACTATGACGCCCTATTCGGACTCGCTTTCGCTACGGCTTCCCCACACGGGTTAACCTCGCAACACACCGCAAACTCGCAGGCTCATTCTTCAAAAGGCACGCAGTCACGACTGCATGTGCAAGCACACACAGCGACGCTCCCACGGCTTGTAGGCACACGGTTTCAGGTACTATTTCACTCCGCTCCCGCGGTACTTTTCACCATTCCCTCACGGTACTATCCGCTATCGGTCACCAGGGAATATTTAGGCTTAGCGGGTGGTCCCGCCAGATTCACACGGGATTTCTCGGGCCCCGTGCTACTTGGGTGATTCTCAAACGAGCCGTTAATGTTTCAGCTACGGGGGTCTTACCCTCTACGCCGGACCTTTCGCATGTCCTTCGCCTACACCAACGGTTTCTGACTCGCCGACCGGCCGGCAGACCGGTCAAAAGAACTCCCACAACCCCGCATGCGCAACCCCTGCCGGGTATCACACACATACGGTTTGGCCTCATCCAGTTTCGCTCGCCACTACTCCCGGAATCACGGTTGTTTTCTCTTCCTGCGGGTACTGAGATGTTTCACTTCCCCGCGTTCCCTCCACACTGCCTATGTGTTCAGCAGTAGGTGACAGCCCATGACGACTGCCGGGTTTCCCCATTCGGACACCCCCGGATCAAAGCTCGGTTGACAGCTCCCCGGGGCCTATCGCGGCCTCCCACGTCCTTCATCGGTTCCTGGTGCCAAGGCATCCACCGTGCGCCCTTAAAAACTTGGCCACAGATGCTCGCGTCCACTGTGCAGTTCTCAAACAACGACCAACCACCCACCACCCCCACCACACGGCAGAGTTCACTGGGGCCGGCAACCCGAAGATCCGGAACAAGTCCGCACCCTCAGACACCCAACAGCGCGCCCGGCACCCCCAACCACCCCGTTCCCGTTCCACGCCCCTCAAGAGGGGCAGTACTGGAGAACCAAGCAGCCAAGAGTGCCGAATAGTCAACGTTCCACCCATGAGCAACCAGCACCGGACACTCGCCGATGAACTGGCCTCTGACCAAACAGAAGCCTGGTAAGAAGTGCTCCTTAGAAAGGAGGTGATCCAGCCGCACCTTCCGGTACGGCTACCTTGTTACGACTTCGTCCCAATCGCCAGTCCCACCTTCGACAGCTCCCTCCCACAAGGGGTTGGGCCACCGGCTTCGGGTGTTACCGACTTTCGTGACGTGACGGGCGGTGTGTACAAGGCCCGGGAACGTATTCACCGCAGCAATGCTGATCTGCGATTACTAGCAACTCCGACTTCATGGGGTCGAGTTGCAGACCCCAATCCGAACTGAGACCGGCTTTTTGAGATTCGCTCCACCTCACGGTATCGCAGCTCATTGTACCGGCCATTGTAGCACGTGTGCAGCCCAAGACATAAGGGGCATGATGACTTGACGTCGTCCCCACCTTCCTCCGAGTTGACCCCGGCGGTCTCCTGTGAGTCCCCATCACCCCGAAAGGCATGCTGGCAACACAGAACAAGGGTTGCGCTCGTTGCGGGACTTAACCCAACATCTCACGACACGAGCTGACGACAGCCATGCACCACCTGTACACCGACCACAAGGGGGGCACCATCTCTGATGCTTTCCGGTGTATGTCAAGCCTTGGTAAGGTTCTTCGCGTTGCGTCGAATTAAGCCACATGCTCCGCTGCTTGTGCGGGCCCCCGTCAATTCCTTTGAGTTTTAGCCTTGCGGCCGTACTCCCCAGGCGGGGAACTTAATGCGTTAGCTGCGGCACCGACGACGTGGAATGTCGCCAACACCTAGTTCCCAACGTTTACGGCGTGGACTACCAGGGTATCTAATCCTGTTCGCTCCCCACGCTTTCGCTCCTCAGCGTCAGTAATGGCCCAGAGATCCGCCTTCGCCACCGGTGTTCCTCCTGATATCTGCGCATTTCACCGCTACACCAGGAATTCCGATCTCCCCTACCACACTCTAGTCTGCCCGTATCGAATGCAGACCCGGGGTTAAGCCCCGGGCTTTCACACCCGACGTGACAAACCGCCTACGAGCTCTTTACGCCCAATAATTCCGGACAACGCTTGCGCCCTACGTATTACCGCGGCTGCTGGCACGTAGTTAGCCGGCGCTTCTTCTGCAGGTACCGTCACTTGCGCTTCTTCCCTGCTGAAAGAGGTTTACAACCCGAAGGCCGTCATCCCTCACGCGGCGTCGCTGCATCAGGCTTCCGCCCATTGTGCAATATTCCCCACTGCTGCCTCCCGTAGGAGTCTGGGCCGTGTCTCAGTCCCAGTGTGGCCGGTCGCCCTCTCAGGCCGGCTACCCGTCGTCGCCTTGGTAGGCCATTACCCCACCAACAAGCTGATAGGCCGCGGGCTCATCCTGCACCGCCGGAGCTTTCAACCACCCCCCATGAGGGGAACAGTATTATCCGGTATTAGACCCCGTTTCCAGGGCTTGTCCCAGAGTGCAGGGCAGATTGCCCACGTGTTACTCACCCGTTCGCCACTAATCCACCCGAAGGCTTCATCGTTCGACTTGCATGTGTTAAGCACGCCGCCAGCGTTCGTCCTGAGCCAGGATCAAACTCTCCGTGAATGTATACCCGATACCGGGTGACACCACGAGAGCGGAACACCAGGACGGAATAAGACCCGGTGTTCACAGCGTCCTCGCTGTGTTTCTATCAAAGGAACCCAAACCCAACCCACCAAACAGGTGGACCAGGCCGGGGTATCAACATATCTGGCGTTGACTTTTGGCACGCTGTTGAGTTCTCAAGGAACGGACGCTTCCTTCGGTCCCGTCTCCGGGTCCCTCCGGGCTTTCCCTTCGGTCTTGCTGTCTTGCGTTCCCGACTCTATCAGAACCTTTCGGCGCCTGATTCCCAGTCAGCGGGAGTGCCTAATCGGTTATCCGCTTTCGCGTTTCCCTTTCGGTGAATCCGACTTTATCAGAGATTCTGAGTCGGAATTCCCACCCGGTCCGGTACGCCGCTCCAGGCACGTGAGTGCCCCGGCGTTCCCGTCCAGGTGGAGACGTAAACCTACTGGAGCGGGGCTCCCGAAGCAAATCGGGGGCCCCGCTCCGGTGTTGAGGTCGGTGCGAGGTCAGACCTCGACGACCACAGGCAGGATCATCGGGCGCCGGCGGTAGGTGTCGGAGACCCACTTGCCCACCGATCGCCGCACCAGCTGCTGGAGTTGGTGGGGCTCGGCGACGCCGTCCGATGCCGCCTTACCGATGATCTCCTCGATCTTCGGGATGACGGCTGAGAACGCGGAGTCCTCGATGCCGGAGCCTCGCGCCTGGATGTGCGGGCCGCCCACGACCTTCCCGGTCGTCGAATCCACCACCAGGAACACGGAGATGATGCCCTCGTCGCCGAGGATGCGGCGGTCCTTCAGGGACGTCTCGGTCACGTCGCCGACCGAGAGCCCGTCAACGTACACGTAACCCGCCTGGACCTTGCCGACGATTCTGGCCTTGCCGTCGACCAGGTCGACGACCACTCCGTCCTCGGCGATGACGATGTGGTCCTTCGGGACGCCCGTCAGTGCGCCGAGTTCGGCGTTGGCGCGCAGGTGGCGCCATTCGCCGTGGACCGGCATCAGGTTCTTCGGCTTGCAGATGTTGTAGAAGTACAGGAGTTCGCCGGCGGACGCGTGGCCCGAGACATGGACCTTGGCGTTGCCCTTGTGGATGACGTTCGCGCCCCAGCGGGTCAGACCGTTGATCACGCGGTAGACCGCGTTCTCGTTGCCGGGGATGAGGGACGACGCCAGGATGACGGTGTCGCCGGGGACGATCCGGATCTGGTGGTCGCGGTTCGCCATGCGCGAGAGCGCGGCCATCGGTTCGCCCTGGGAACCGGTGCAGACGAGGACGACCTCGCTGTCCGGGAGGTCGTCGAGCGTCTTGACGTCGACGACGAGACCGGCCGGGACCTTGAGGTAACCCAAGTCGCGGGCGATGCCCATGTTCCTGACCATCGAGCGGCCTACGAAGGCGACCCGGCGGCCGTACTCGTGGGCGGCGTCGAGGATCTGCTGGATGCGGTGGACGTGGCTGGCGAAGCTCGCCACGATGATCCGCTTCTGAGCGCCGGCGAAGACCTGCCGCAGGACGTTCGAGATGTCCCGTTCGGGCGGGACGAAGCCCGGCACCTCGGCGTTCGTCGAGTCGGCGAGCAGCAGGTCGATGCCCTCTTCGCCGAGTTTGGCGAAGGTCGGCAGGTCGGTCAGCCGACGGTCGAGGGGGAGCTGGTCCATCTTGAAGTCGCCGGTGTGGACCACCATTCCGGCCGGGGTACGGATGGCGACGGCGAGCGCGTCCGGGATGGAGTGGTTCACCGCGACGAACTCGCAGTCGAACGGACCGATGCGCTCGCGGTGGCCCTCGGTCACTTCGAGGGTGTACGGGCGGATGCGGTGTTCCTGGAGCTTGGCCTCGATCAGCGCGAGGGTCAGCTTGGAGCCGATCAGCGGGATGTCCGGCTTCAGCCGGAGCAGGAAGGGGACTCCACCGATGTGGTCTTCGTGGCCGTGCGTGAGGACGATTCCCTCGATGTCGTCGAGGCGGTCGCTGATGGTGGTGAAGTCCGGCAGGATGAGGTCGATGCCCGGCTGTTCCTCTTCGGGGAAGAGGACGCCGCAGTCGACGATGAGCAGACGGCCGTTGTATTCGAAGACCGTCATGTTGCGGCCGATTTCGCCGAGGCCGCCGAGCGGGGTGACGCGCAGGCCGCCCTTGGGCAGCTTCGGCGGGGCGCCGAGTTCGGGATGCGGATGACTCAAAAGACTCTCCTCACCACACGCGCCACGTGCCGCTGAGGCACGTGGCGCGCATGACATTCGTGCACTTGCTGTTGCACTTGCTTGTTGTCCGAGTGGGCGGAATGCCCAGCACTTCTTCTGTTCGGTTATTCAGTTGTGAAGTTCGAAACCTTCGATATTCATGAAACCTGGTTCATGAACCGTGTTCGTGGAGGCAGGGCCTCAGTTACAGCTCTACCCCGCCGGCCGCGAGATCGATCTTGAGCTGCGCCGTCTCGTGCTCCATCAGTTCGACGAGCGGGAGGCGCAGCGGGCCGGCGGGCAGCTTCTGCAGGGTGAGTGCCGCCTTGGTGGTGATGACTCCCTGCGTACGGAACATGCCGGTGAAGACGGGGAGCAGCTTCTGGTGGATCTCCGTGGCCTTCTGGACGTCGCCGCTGACGTGGGCGTCGAGCATGGCGCGCAGTTCCGGGGTGACCACGTGGCCGACGACGGAGACGAAGCCGATGGCGCCGACCGCGAGGAGCGGGAGGTTCAGCATGTCGTCGCCCGAGTACCAGGGGAGGCCGCTCTGGGCGATGACCCAGCTGGCCCGGCCGAGGTCGCCCTTGGCGTCCTTGTTGGCGACGATACGCGGGTGGAGGGCGAGACGGATGAGTGTCTCGGTGTCGATGGGGACGCCGCTCCGGCCCGGGATGTCGTAGAGCATCACCGGCAGCTCTGTGGCATCGGCGATGGCCGTGAAGTGCTGGAAGAGGCCTTCCTGCGGCGGCTTGTTGTAGTACGGGGTCACAGCGAGCAGGCCGTGCGCGCCGGTGCGTTCGGCGGTGCGGGCGAGTTCGATGCTGTGCCGGGTGTCGTTCGTGCCGATGCCGGCGACGACATGGGCCCGGTCTCCGACCGCCTCCAGGACGGCTCGTACCAGCTGGTCTTTCTCCGCGTCGCTGGTGGTCGGGGACTCGCCGGTGGTGCCGTTGATGATCAGGCCGTCGTTGCCTGCGTCCACCAGATGGGAGGCGAGCCGCTGGGCGCCGTCGAGATCGAGCGCGCCGTCCTCGGTGAAGGGCGTGACCATGGCGGTGAGGACCCGCCCGAAGGGGGTCTGCGGAGTGGAGATCGGAGCCATGGGTAACACGCTACTCGTTGCTCGGCTCGGCGTGTCCCCTCGGGGGCACACGGGCAGGTCGTGGGCCCGCGGTGTGGTGCGGGCTCCGGGGCGGTGGAGGCTGGGGAGCTGCCCCGGGTTGAGGGGAATCGTTCCCCTCTGCGCTCCAGTGTACGGAGCCCGGCACTGACTGCTCGGGGGTTCAGGCAGTGCCGGGTCCGTTTGATCAGCCTAGATGAACTTCTCGAAACGCCGCAATCTGGACACTTTCGGCCATTGTCCGTACATCTGTGCGTCATGACAGCCCTGCGGGCACATCATGACGCTCTACGGCGCCACTCGGCCGTTGGCGTTGAAGGCGGCGTGCGTGAGCGGCATGAGCCGCGCCCACTGCTCCTCCATCTTCTCGCCGACCATCTCGATCTCCCGCTGCGGGAAGCTCGGGACCGTGGCCGCCTCGTGCTGGGTGCGCAACCCGAGGAAGTGCATCAGCGAGCGTGCGTTGCAGGTCGCGTACATCGACGAGTAGAGGCCCACGGGCAGCACGGCGCGGGCCACCTCGCGGGCGACGCCGGCGGCCAGCATCTCCTGGTACGCCTCGTACGACCGCTGGTAGGACTCGGTCATGACACCCGCGGTGAGGTCCTGCTGCTCCTGGGTGCCGTCGACGAAGACGTACTTCCCGGGGCGGCCCTCCTGGACCAGCCTGCGCGAGGGGTCGGGGACGTAGAAGACGGGCTGGAGCTCCCGGTAGCGCCCGGATTCCTCGTTGTAGGACCAGCCGACGCGGTGCCTCATGAACTCGCGGAACACGAAGATCGGGGCGCTGATGAGGAAGGTCATCGAGTTGTGCTCGAAGGGGCTGCCGTGACGGTCGCGCATCAGGAAGTTGATGAGGCCCTTGGAGCGCTCGGGGTCCTTGGACATCTCTGCCAGGGACTGCTCGCCCGCGGTGGAGACGCGAGCGGCCCACAGGACGTCGGAGTCGCCCGCGGAGTGCTTCACCAGATCGACGGTCATGTCACTGCGGAAGCTGGGCTTGGTATCGGCGGGGATGTCACTCACCGGCGGGGTCCTTCCTGTCGCGGCTCAGGGGCGGCGCCCACTCTACGACCAGGCATTTCCCGCCGACAGACCGCACTCCTGGCGGTCCCGCACCGTACGAGTGGTCATCGTCGACGGGCGTGCGTGTCTCGTGCGGCTGTTCGGGCCGGCGTCCCTCGAATCGGGGCGGCGCTCCGGGCGGGCCAGGCGGTCGGAGGTGCCTCGGGCCGCAGACACGTCCGGCCCCCCTGAGTGGTCCTGTCGGGGTACTCCTCGATAACCTCAGCCAGCACCGCCCGTTCGAGCGTGCTTGTGAGTGAGGATCAGTCGTGCCCCTGCCCTTCCTGACGGCCGATCGTGCGTTTGACACGACCAGCGACGATGCCGCGCTGCCGTTCGACGACCACGACCGCTGGCGTCGCCCCTACCGCCCGGGGCCCTGGCGGGTGGGCGCTTCTGCGCTGCTTCTGCTGCTCGCCTCGTTCGTGCTGCTCGCGACGATGATCATCGCGTTCGCGGGGGCATCGTCCGGCGCCGTCGTGTGCCTCGGTATCGCGCTGGTGATGATCGCCGTCGCGCTGCGGATGCTGCGCGTGGGCGCGTGGGTCAGCCGGCACGGCGTACGGTGCGTCGGACTGCTCATGACCCGGACCGTGCCGTGGACGCAGGCCGTGGAGGTCCGTACGGTGCAGCAGCCGGTGCGCTGGCTGGGGCTGCCGCGGACGGTGCAGGGGCAGGCGCTTCTGCTCGTCCTTCGTGACGGCGAGAAGCGGCAGCTGCTCACCGATCACAACGCGGATTTCCTGTCTCGCTCGGAGGCTTTCGACCGGGCTGCGGACTCCGTCGAGGCATGGGGCGACGAGTATCGCCGCCCCTGAAGCCTCAACTGCGGCACCGTAGTCCCGAGTTGAGCGGTGGGGCGTCAACAGCAGCGGTTGGGTGAGACCAACGGGGCCTCAGCCGGCCGCCGGTGCCGGGGTCGCCTCGTGAAGCGTGATCGCGTGCTGCATCGCCTTGCGGGCCCGGGGGGTGTCACCGGCGTCACGGTAAGCCACCGCGAGGCGGAACCAGCAGCGCCAATCCCCCGGAGTGTCCTCGGTCTCCGCGCGGCGGGCGGCGAAGACGGCGTCCGCCGACGCGCGGTCGACGCGGCCGCTCGCGGTGCGCACCAGCTCGTCGACCGGCAGGCCGCCCTCGGCGTCCAGTTCGGCGGCGAGCCGGTTGGCCCGCCGGACGAACCGGGTGCTCTGCCAGAGGAACCAGACGCCGATGCAGGGAAGCACCAGCACCGCGATCCCGAACGTGACCGTCAGCGGCGTACCGATCCCGATGAGCGCGAAGCCGCGGTCGCCTGCCAGGAAGAAATAGCCGACGAGCATGGCGGCCATGACGAAGTACATGATCTTGGCGCGCACGGCGGTCAGTTCGGCAGGTTCAGATCGAGGAAGTGCTCCAGGCCGTGGGTGAGGCCCGGGGCGCCGGCCACGCGGCGGACGCCGAGGAGGATTCCCGGCATGAAGCTGCTGTGGTGCAGGGAATCGTGGCGGATCGTGAGCGTCTCCCCCTCGGCGCCGAGCAGGACCTCCTGGTGGGCCAGCAGTCCTCGGAGCCGTACGGAGTGCACACGCACCCCTTCGACGTCCGCTCCGCGCGCCCCGTCCAGCGCCGTGGCCGTGGCGTCGGGCTGCGGCGCGCAGCCGGCCTCGGCGCGGGCGGCGGCGATCAGCTGTGCGGTGCGGGTGGCGGTGCCCGACGGGGCGTCGGCCTTGTTCGGGTGGTGCAGCTCGACAACCTCGGCGGACTCGAAGTAGCGGGCCGCCGCCTGGGAGAACTTCATGGTGAGGACAGCCCCGATGGAGAAGTTGGGCGCGACGAGCACGCCCGTCTCCGGGGAGCCCGCCAGCAGCGTCCTGAGCTGCGCCAGGCGGTCGTCGGTCCAGCCGGTGGTGCCGACGACCGCGTGGATGCCGTGGCGTACGCAGAAGTCCAGGTTGCCCATCACAGCCGACGGGGCGGTCAGTTCGACGACGACCTGGGCCCCTGAGTCGGCGAGGGCGTCCAGGTCGTCGTCCCGGTCGAGGGCGGCGACCAGTTCCATGTCGTCGGCGGCCTCGACGGCCCGTGCGGCCTCGGAGCCGATCCGGCCCTTGGCGCCGAGAACAGCCACGCGCAGTTTGGTGCTCATCGCTCTGCTTCCTTCTGCTTCCTTAGGAGGCTGGTGCGCCGGTCAGGCGACCGCTTCGTCGAGTCGGTCGGCCTGCTTGTCCTTGAGAGCGCCGATGACCGACAGGGAGGGGCGCTGCCCCAGCACATCGCGGGCCACCGCGCGCACGTCGTCGGGGGTGACGGCCGCTATCCGCGCCAGCATGTCGTCCACGGACATCTGGGTACCCCAGCACAGCTCGCTCTTGCCGATGCGGTTCATCAGCGCGCCGGTGTCCTCCAGACCGAGGACGGTGGAGCCGGAGAGCTGGCCGACGGCACGGCCGATCTCCTCGTCGGAGAGCCCCTCGGCCGCGACCTGGTCGAGCCCGTCACGGCAGATTTTGAGGACGTCGTGGATCTGGCTGGGGCGGCAGCCCGCGTAGACACCGAAGAGGCCGCAGTCGGCGAAGCCCGAGGTGTACGAGTACACGCTGTAGGCGAGGCCGCGCTTCTCCCGCACCTCCTGGAAGAGCCGGGAGCTCATGCCGCCGCCGAGGGCCGTGCTGAGGACCCCGAGGGCCCAGCGGCGCTCGTCGGTGCGGGAGAGGCCCGGCATGCCGAGGACGACGTGTGCCTGCTCCGTCTTGCGGTTGAGCAGCCCTACGCGGCCTGCGGTGCGCAGGTCGCGGCGGCCCTCGCGCGGGGTGACGGGGACGGCGTCCGTACGGGAGAGGGCGCCGGCCTTCTCGAAGGCGCGGCGTACCTGCCGTACGACGGTCGCGTGGTCGACGTTGCCCGCCGCGGCGACGACCAGGTGCGTCGGGTCGTAGTGCTTCTTGTAGAAGCGGGCGATCCGGTCGCGGTCGAGGGCGTTGACGGTGTCGACGGTGCCGAGGACGGGGCGGCCGAGTGGGGTGTCGCCGAGCATCGTGTGCGAGAAGAGATCGTGCACGCAGTCGCCCGGGTCGTCCTCGGTCATGGCGATCTCTTCGAGGATGACGCCCCGCTCGGCGTCGACGTCCTCGGCCTCGATGAGCGAGCCGGTGAGCATGTCGCACACGACGTCGATGGCGAGGGGGAGGTCGGTGTCGAGCACGCGCGCGTAGTAGCAGGTGTACTCCTTCGCCGTGAAGGCGTTCATCTCGCCGCCGACCGCGTCCATGGCGGAGGAGATGTCGAGGGCGCTGCGCTTCCGCGTGCCCTTGAAGAGGAGATGTTCGAGGTAGTGGGTGGCGCCGTTGAGCGTGGGTGTCTCGTCGCGCGAGCCGACCTGTACCCAGATTCCGAAGGTCGCGGACCGTACCGACGGCAGGGTCTCGGTGACGACGCGCAGGCCGCCGGGGAGGATCGTGCGCCGGACGGTGCCGATGCCGTTCTGCCCCGCCAGCAGGGTTTGGGTACGGGCGACGGCCCGTACCTCCGAGGAGGTGCGGGCCGTCGTCGTAGAACTACGAAACGTCACTGGGAGGCTTCGTCCTTCTGGTCGTCCTGCTTGTCGTTGTCGCTCTTCGCCTCGTCCTCGCCCTCGATCACGGGGATCAGCGAGAGCTTGCCGCGCTGGTCGATCTCCGCGATCTCGACCTGGACCTTCTGGCCGACGCCGAGGACATCCTCGACGTTCTCCACGCGCTTGCCGCCGGCGAGCTTACGGATCTGCGAGATGTGCAGCAGTCCGTCCTTGCCCGGGAGCAGCGAGACGAACGCGCCGAAGGTGGTGGTCTTGACGACCGTACCCAGGTAGCGCTCGCCGACCTCCGGCATGGTCGGGTTGGCGATGCCGTTGATCGTGGCGCGGGCGGCCTCGGCGGCCGGTCCGTCGGCGGCACCGATGTAGATGGTGCCGTCGTCCTCGATCGTGATGTCGGCGCCGGTGTCCTCCTGGATCTGGTTGATCATCTTGCCCTTGGGGCCGATGACCTCACCGATCTTGTCCACCGGGATCTTGACCGTGATGATCCGCGGGGCGTTCGGGGACATCTCGTCCGGGACGTCGATGGCCTCGTTCATCACATCAAGGATGTGGAGGCGGGCGTCGCGGGCCTGCTTCAGCGCGGCGGCCAGGACCGAGGCGGGGATGCCGTCGAGCTTGGTGTCGAGCTGAAGGGCGGTGACGAACGTCTTCGTACCGGCGACCTTGAAGTCCATGTCGCCGAAGGCGTCCTCCGCACCGAGGATGTCGGTGAGGGCGACGTAGTGCGTCTTGCCGTCGATCTCCTGGGAGATCAGGCCCATGGCGATACCGGCGACGGGGGCCTTGAGGGGCACACCGGCGTTCAGCAGCGACATGGTGGAGGCGCAGACCGATCCCATGGACGTCGAGCCGTTGGAGCCCAGCGCCTCGGAGACCTGGCGGATCGCGTACGGGAACTCCTCGCGCGTCGGCAGCACCGGCATGATGGCGCGCTCGGCGAGCGCCCCGTGGCCGATCTCGCGGCGCTTCGGCGAACCGACGCGGCCGGTCTCGCCCACGGAGTACGGCGGGAAGTTGTAGTTGTGCATGTAGCGCTTGCGCGTCACCGGCGACAGGGTGTCCAACTGCTGCTCCATGCGCAGCATGTTGAGGGTGGTGACACCCAGGATCTGGGTCTCGCCACGCTCGAACAGCGCGGAGCCGTGCACGCGCGGGATGGCCTCGACCTCGGCGGCGAGCGTACGGATGTCCGTGACGCCGCGGCCGTCGATGCGGACCTTGTCCTTGATGACGCGCTCGCGGACGAGGGACTTCGTCAGCGCGCGGTACGCGCCGGAGATCTCCTTCTCGCGGCCCTCGAACTGCGGGAGCAGCTTCTCGGCGGCGAGCTCCTTGACGCGGTCCAGCTCGGCCTCGCGGTCCTGCTTGCCGGCGATGGTGAGCGCCTGGGACAGCTCGCTCTTCACGGCGGCCGTGAGGGCCTCCAGGACGTCGTCCTGGTAGTCGAGGAAGACCGGGAACTCGCCGGTGGGCTTGGCGGCCTTGGCGGCGAGGTCGGCCTGCGCCTTGCAGAGCGCCTTGATGAAGGGCTTCGCGGCCTCCAGACCGGCGGCGACGATCTCCTCGGTGGGAGCCTCCGCGCCGTCGGCGACGAGCTGGATGGTCTTCGTGGTGGCCTCGGCCTCGACCATCATGATCGCGACGTCGCCGTCCTCCAGGACGCGGCCGGCGACCACCATGTCGAAGACGGCGTCCTCGAGCTCGGTGTGCGTCGGGAACGCGACCCACTGGCCCTTGATCAGGGCGACACGCGTGCCGCCGATCGGGCCGGAGAAGGGCAGGCCGGCCAGCTGCGTGGAGCAGGAGGCGGCGTTGATCGCGACCACGTCGTACAGATGGTCGGGGTTGAGCGCCATGATCGTCTCGACGATCTGGATCTCGTTGCGCAGGCCCTTCTTGAAAGAGGGGCGCAGCGGGCGGTCGATGAGGCGGCAGGTGAGGATCGCGTCCTCGGAGGGCCGGCCCTCGCGGCGGAAGAAGGAGCCGGGGATCTTGCCGGCCGCGTACTGCCGCTCCTCGACGTCCACCGTGAGGGGGAAGAAGTCGAGGTTGTCCTTGGGCTTCTTGGAAGCGGTGGTGGCCGACAGCACCATGGTGTCGTCGTCCAGATACGCGACGGCGGAGCCGGCGGCCTGCTTGGCCAGGCGGCCCGTCTCGAAGCGGATGGTGCGGGTGCCGAACGTGCCGTTGTCGATAACGGCCTCGGCGTAGTGGGTCTCGTTCTCCACCAGTGGTTCTCCATACTCGTCGTTGTCGTCTTTCGTCCCGCGCCCGTGTGGCGGGGGACAGTCGGAGAAGCGCTCCTTGGTGCGGGCCGGTCTTCGATCGAAGCTCCCGGGGCGGCGGCGTGGGCCGCAGGCGGCGTTCGCCGCGCCGTTCCGGGGGCCACTACCGAGGACCGGCGGCGGCGGAGGGGCGCTTCCCCTCGTCAGTGGGTGGTGCTGGTCTTACCCGTGTCGGGTGGTGCTTCTCAGTGGTGTCCGGGAGCTGTGCTCCTGCGAACAGGTTACTGAGCTTCGTGCGCATACGGCGAAGGGAGCGGTTCCCGGTGTGTGGGAACCGCTCCCTTCACGGCGTACTACTTGGCGCCGCCGGCCGCACCGCGGCGGATGCCCAGGCGGTCGACCAGCGCACGGAAGCGCTGGATGTCCTTCTTCGCCAGGTACTGCAGCAGGCGGCGGCGCTGGCCGACCAGGATGAGCAGACCGCGACGCGAGTGGTGGTCGTGCTTGTGCGTCTTCAGGTGCTCGGTCAGGTCCGAGATACGGCGCGAGAGCATCGCGACCTGGACCTCGGGGGAGCCGGTGTCGCCTTCCTTGGTGGCGAACTCCGACATGATCTGCTTCTTCGTAGCGGCGGCAAGCGGCACGCGTACTCCTTGTAGGTCTTCGTTGCCATCGAGTGCCCCAGGTCGAATTCGCTGGGGATCTTCGGTTACTCGGGTGGCGGGGTGATCGGCCGGTGTTGTTCGGTCGCTGGGTCCGGACAGACCGGAACGCGTACACAAACGGCCGTCACACAGCGTACCAGCCGGTCAAGACGTCATCGCACGGATGGAGTGGTAGACGTCGAACACCGCCAGGCAGAGCGGGACGACCGTCAGTAGTACGAAGGACTCGGCGATCTCCAGGAAGCGGCCCCAGAAAGGGGTGACGCCTTTGCGCGGCACGATCAGCCCTATGGCGATGATCAGCGCGGCGATCCCGGCGACGGCGGCGGTCAGCCAGACCGTACGGATGTCGAGGCCCGTGCTGTCACCGCGCAGCGCCTCGCGGATCATCCCCTCCGGGGGGTTGAGGCAGAGGCCGAGTCCCAGCAGGACGAGGGCGCCGAGGCCGGCGGCCAGCGCGCAGCCGACCTGCGCCGTGTAGCTGAAGAGGTGGGCGCGCATCAGCATGGCGACGCCGGTGGCGAGGGCGAGGAGCTGGCCCCACACGCCGTCGGAGAAGCCGAGTACGCCGGCGGCGCCGGCAGCCACCAGCGCGCAGCCGCCGACGAGGCCGACGAGCAGTTCGTGGCCGCGCCGGGCCTGGGCGGCGATGCGCTCGGGGTCGACGGGGGCGGGGGGTAGCGGGTCGCTTCCGTAGGAGCCTGCGGCGCTTCGGGGCGGCTCGAAGCCGATGGGGAGGCGGGCGAAGCGGGTGGAGAGGCCGGGCAGGAAGGCGAGTGTTCCTACGGAGAGCGCGGCGCAGACGGCGGCGGTCTCGGCGGGCGCCATGTCGGTGGTGATGGCGATGAACGTCACCAGGAGGCCGACGGTGGAGGCGAAGACGAACGCGACGAAGGGGCCGTCGCCGCCGGGGGCGACGATCACCAGGATGACCGAGGCGATCAGTACGGCCGCGCAGGCGAGCAGGAACTGGAGCCGGCCGATGCCCTGTCCGTCCGCGAAGGGCAGCAGTCCGGAGCCGGCGACGGCCGCGTTGGCCATGGAGCCCAGACCGAGCGCGACGGCGGAGTCCCGGTCGTCGTACACCCGGGCCCGTACGCCGGCGAGGGCGAGCAGCATGACGGCGGTGACGCCGGCCAGGACGCCCGGCAGGCCGTGTGTGTCGTGCCGGGGGTCGGCGGACCACAGCACGAAGGCGAGCAGTGTCAGCAGGACGGAGCCGCCGAAGAGTCCGGCGCCGCGCATGGCGCTGTCGGTCCACAGGGTGCGGTCGCGGGCGACCGCGGAGGCGACGGCGTCGGAGACGTCGTCGAAGACCGCGGGGGGCAGGGATTCGGCGAAGGGGCGCAGGGACAGCAGTTCGCCGTCGAGGATGCGCTGGGCGGCCAGGGAGCGGGCGCTGTCGAGGACGGTGCCGTCGCGGCGTACCAGGTGATATCCGACGGGGGCGCCCGCCTCGGGGCTCTGGCCGGACAGCCGCAGGATCTCCGGGTGGAGGTCGGCGACGGGGATGTCCTCCGGCAGCGCCACGTCGATGCGGCCGTCCGGGGCGACGACGGTGATCCGGCAGAAGCCGGTTCCGCCGCCGGACGGGGCCGGAGCACCCGGCTGACGCGTTCCGGTGGCCGCCGCTTGGGCCGTCATACTCACGTGCTGCATCCCCTCGTGGTTCCCATGCGCCCGATGCCCGCGTTGCGCTCCGAATGCCCCTGTTTTTGCGGAAGTTCATTCATGCGCAAACGAGTCCGGTCACCCTACCGCCGGGCGTTGGGCAGCCGCGCACGTAGGATCCTTGCCCGCGGATGGAGGCCCGTCGCCACGGGGGCGCCAGAGGGAACTCTTCTGTCCGGCAAGGGAATTGGTGAGCAGTGAGTCAGATCGTCGTCAAGCGCCCGCCGCGGGCACTGCCCGCCGACGTGCCGGACGAACAGGTGCAGGTTCAACCCCCTCCGCCGCTGCCCAGAGGGCAGCAGGAGGGCGCGCTCATGCAACTGCTGCCCATGCTGGGTATGGGCGGTTCGGTCGTCTTCTTCTTCATGACGCCGAATCCGATCATGCGCATCATGGGCATGGTGATGATCGCTTCGACGATCGCCATGGCCATCGCGATGCTGGTGCGGCACCGGCGCGGAACGCAGGGCGAGCTCGCCGACATGCGGCGCGACTATCTCAAGTACCTGACGCAGACGCGGCGTACGGTGCTGAGGACTGCGCATCTGCAACGGGACGCGCAGTACTACCTCCACCCGTCTCCGGAGCAGTTGTGGGCGCTGGTCGCCGAGGGCAGCCGGGTGTGGGAACGCCGGGTCGCCGACGAGGACTTCGGGCAGGTACGTATCGGCCTGGGCAGTCAGCAGCTCGCCACGGCGCTCATCGAGCCGGAGACGGCGCCGGCGGATGAGCTGGAGCCGCTCACCGCCGGGGCGATGAGGCAGTTCCTCAACGCGCACAGCGTGCTGGACGGCCTGCCGATGGCCGTGTCGCTGCGCGCCTTCTACCACCTGACGATCACCGGTGAGACGGAGTCGGTGCGCTCGACGGCGCGCGCGATGGTCGGTTCGCTCGCCTCGCTGCACTCCCCCGAGGACCTGGTGATCGCCGTCGTCGCCGGACGGGGCGCGGTGTCGCGGTGGGAGTGGGCGAAGTGGTTGCCGCACGTCCAGGCGCAGGGCCCCGGCGACGGGGCGGGCAGCCGCCGGCTCATCACGTCCGACGTACGGGAGCTGGAGGAGATGCTGGCGGGGCGGCTGGAGGGGCGTCCGCGCTTCCAGCCCGGCGGCCAGCCGCTGCTGGACCAGCCGCACCTCGTCGTCGTCCTGGACGGCATGTCGCTGCCCCCCGTGTCGGCGCTCGCGTCGGCCGAGGGGCTCCAGGGTGTGACGGTCATCGAGGTCGTACCGGGCGACGTCACCGCAGCACGGGGCGGCCTCGCCGTGGTCGTGCGGCCCGACTCGCTGCGGCTGGAGTCGGGGCACGGCATGGTGTACGACGGGGAGCCCGACCGGCTGAGCCTGGAGGCCGCCGAGGCGCTGGCCCGTCAGCTCGCGCCGCTGCGGGTCGCGACGGGGGGTGACGACGACGAACCGCTGCTCGCCAACCTTGACTTCACCGATCTGCTGAACCTCGGGGACGCGGCGTCCGTCGACGTCACCCGTACGTGGCGGCCCCGTTCGCAGGCGGAGCGGCTGCGTGTGCCCATCGGTGTCGGCGAGGACGGCGCGCCCGTCATGCTGGACCTGAAGGAGGCGGCGCAGGAGGGGATGGGGCCGCACGGCCTGTGCGTCGGGGCGACCGGCTCCGGCAAGTCCGAGCTGCTGCGCACGCTCGTCCTCGGCCTCGCCGTCACGCACTCCTCGGAGACGCTGAACTTCGTCCTCGCGGACTTCAAGGGCGGCGCCACGTTCGCGGGCATGTCGCAGATGCCGCACGTCGCGGCGGTGATCACCAACCTCGCGGACGACCTGACGCTGGTCGACCGCATGGGTGACTCGATCCGCGGTGAGCTCAACCGGCGGCAGGAGATGCTGCGCGACGCGGGCAACTACGCCAACATCCATGACTACGAGAAGGCGCGTGCGGCGGGCTCGCCGTTGCAGCCGATCCCTTCGCTGGTCCTTGTCATCGACGAGTTCAGTGAACTCCTGACAGCGATGCCGGACTTCATCGAGATGTTCGTCCAGATCGGGCGCATCGGGCGTTCGCTGGGCGTCCATCTCCTGCTGGCGTCCCAGCGGTTGGAGGAGGGCCGGCTGCGCGGGCTGGAGACGTACCTCTCGTACCGCGTGGGTCTGCGTACCTTCTCGGCCGCGGAGTCGCGTGCGGCGCTGGGGGTGCCGGACGCGTATCAGCTGCCCAACGTGCCCGGCTCGGGGTATCTGAAGTACGGCACCGACGAGATGGTGCGGTTCAAGGCCGCGTACGTATCCGGGGTGTACCGGGCGAACGCGCAGGCTGTCGCGGGCACCGGGGGGCCGCTGCCCGTCGACCGCAGGCCCGTGCCGTTCACGGCGGCGCCGGTGCCGGTGCACTACGTCCAGCCGGCCGCGCGGCCCGCCGTACCGGACGCGCGCACCTCGCCCGAGGACGACGCGCTGGCCGACTCGGTCCTCGACGTGATCGTGCGCCGTCTCGAAGGGCGCGGCGCCGAGGCGCACCAGGTGTGGCTGCCGCCGCTGGACAATCCGCCGTCGCTGGACGAGCTGCTGCCGGGGCTGTCGAACGTGGAGGGGCGCGGGCTCACCCAGCCGGGCTTCGAGGGGGCGGGGCGCCTCGTCGTACCGCTGGGCGTGGTCGACAAGCCGTACGAGCAGCGACGCGACACCCTGTACCGGGACTTCTCCGGGGCCGCGGGCCATATGCAGATCGTGGGCGGCCCGCAGTCCGGCAAGTCGACGCTGCTGCGCACGCTCATCGCCGGGTTCGCGCTGACGCACACGCCGCGGGAAGTGCAGTTCTACGGGCTGGACTTCGGCGGTGGCGGCATGTCGTCGATCGCCGGGCTGCCGCACGTCGGCGGGATCGCGTCGCGGCTCGACCCGGAGAAGGTGCGGCGGACGACGGCCGAGGTGTACGGCATCCTGACGCGGCGCGAGGAGTACTTCCGTACGGCGGGGATCGACTCCATCAACACCTTCCGCAAGATGCGGGAACGGGGCGAGATCTCGGCGGCGGACCAGCCGTGGGGCGATGTCTTCCTGGTCATCGACGGCTGGGGCAACTTCCGCACCGACTATGAGGGGTTGGAGCCCGCCGTGCTCGACATCGCGGCGCGCGGGCTCGGTTACGGCATCCATGTGGTGCTGACGGCGTCACGCTCGATGGAGGTGCGCGCCAACCTCAAGGACCACCTGATGAACCGGCTTGAGCTGCGCCTCGGCGACACGATGGACTCCGACCTCGACCGCAAGGCCGCGGTCAACGTGCCCACGGGGGTGCCCGGCCGGGGCCTGACGCCGGAGAAGCTGCACTTCATGGCGGCGGTGCCGCGGATCGACTCCATCAACTCCGACAGCGACCTGTCAGAGGCGACGGCGGCGATGACACAGGAGGTCGGCCGGCACTGGACGGAGCCCGGCGCCCCGGCCGTACGGCTGCTGCCGCGCGAGCTGGACGCGGCGACGCTGCCGGCGGGCGCCGAACAGCCAAAGCGCGGCGTGGCCTTCGGGATCGACGAGAACCTGCTGGAGCCGGTCTTCGTCAACTTCGACCGCGATCCGTTCTTCCTGGTGTTCGGCGAGAGCGAGTCGGGCAAGTCGAATCTGCTGCGGCTGCTGATCAAGCGCCTGTCGGAGCGGTACGACGGGAACTCGGCCAAGTTCTTCGTCATCGACAACCGGCGCGCGCTGCTGGACGTGACGCCGGCGTCGCACCTGGCGGAGTACGTGCCGATGTCCAACAACATGGACCACCACGTGGACGCGCTGTCGGACCTGATGCGGCGACGTACACCGGCGGCGGACGTCACGGCGCAGCAGTTGCGCGAGCGCAGTTGGTGGCGCGGGCCGACGGTGTTCGTGGTCGTCGACGACTACGACCTGGTGTCCACCTCAAGCGGCAACCCGCTCAACAAGCTCACGGAGCAGCTGCCGTTCGCGCGCGACGTGGGTGTGCGCTTCATCATCGCCCGCAGCGCGGCGGGGGCGAGCAGGGCCTCGTACGAGCCGTTCATGCAGCGGATGATGGAGCTCGGCGCGCAGGGTGTGCTGCTCTCGGGCGACCCTCAGGAGGGCGACATCCTCGGCGGCGTACGGGCGCGTCCGATGCCGGCGGGCCGCGGCATCTTCGTCTCGCGCCAGCGTGGCAACCCCCTGGTGCAGACGGGGCTGATGCCCTCGCCGGACGAGCGGTGACGGGGGCGGGGAACAGACAACGGGAGCGGTCAGCGGACGCGTGGAGCAGACAGCGGGCGCGGGCGGCGCGGGCATCCAGGTTGATCCGGAATGGTGAAGTCCATAAGCGAGTACGGGGGAAGGAGTCCCAGATGGCATGGGACGAGTGGGAGCAGTTGAAGGCGTCGGCGGCGGGTAACGGGCCGACGCAGATGCGACTGAACGGAATCCCGGAGGAGGATCGGCCCAACGCGGGCAGTCCGACCGGTGATCTCGCGGTCGATCAGAAGGACTTGGCGGCGATCGGCGACGAGGCGTTCAAGCTGTACAACCGGCTGTGGGAAGAGGCGCGGGTCACCAGCACCGACACGGCCGGGAGCGATCTGAAGGGGCAGGGGTTCGCGCTCGGGGGCGCTCTGAGTCATGTGTCGCTGCGCTGGGACCGGCAGTTGGGGTCTCTCATGGACGCGTGCGCGCTCATTTCGAACCACATGGACTTCACCAAGAAAGCGCATGAGGGCGACGAAATCTTCATCGAGCGTCATGTGAGCAGCATTTCCACACTGGATGCGGGCTTCGACGAGCAGTGGTCCCAGCCGGGCAAGAAGAACGAGGTCTACGGCGAGGGCAAGAAAGACTCGAAGGACTGAAGGAACAGACTCATGGATTTCGAAGCCCTTCACTCTGCCAATTTCACGTCGCTCGACACAACGGTCAGCGACTGGACGAAGATGCTCACCAACCTCACCGACCTCAAGACCGACGCCAAGGACGGGCTCCACGGCAAGGCGAACAAGGCCAACTGGGCCGGCTACAACGCCACGGTGTCGCGTGAGTTCATCGGCAAGACCGCCGAGGAGTTCAACGACGCGTACACCCAGGCCGAGTCGATACGCAACATCATCCGCGACACCCAGGGTGAGTTGAAGACCCAGCAGCGACTCCTCAAGGAAGCCGTCGAGCGCGGGCGGGGCAACCACATGTCCGTCAAGTCGGCTGGCAGCGGTTTCACCGTCACTCCGAATCCTGATCCGAAACCCGCCAACGGCCAGAAGGACGTCGACGCGCTACGGGACGAACTCCAGGGCATTCTCGACACGGCGACGGAGATGGACAACACGGCGTCCACGTCGCTCAAGGCACTCGTCGATCTCACCGACTACGGTTTCTCCGGGCAGAAGTACGCCGACCGCGATTCGGCGGCCGGCGCGATCAAGGAAGCCGAGAATCTGGCCCGTCTCGCGAAGAAGAACCCGGAAGACCTGACGGTCAAGGAGTTCGACGCGCTCAGTGCGGGCCTGAAGAAGTACTCGGGCGACGAACTCTTCAGCGAGCGTTTCGCCGAGCAGTTGGGTCCCAAGGGGACGCTGGATTTCTGGGCGGGTATCACGGATCCGCACAGCAACAGCCGTCTGTACATGGACCGCCATGAACAGCTTGGCGATCTGCAGAAGAACCTCAGTCTCACGCTCGCCACCGCGACGCAGGCGGATACGCCGGAAATGCGCCGGTGGACGTACGAGATGACGGAACTCGGCGGCCAGCCGTTGAACAAGAACAGCACTACCCAGGGCTTCCAGGTGATGAGCAACCTGATGCGCTGGGGCAACTTCGACGACCAATTCCTGAAGAGCTACGGCACGGAACTCATGGAGACCGAGAAGGCTGCCACCAGTAACGGCCGCCACGGGGCGGCGGTCTGGACCCACATGGGCATGGACCCGAATCTCAACCGCACGGGCGAGGACTCCGGTTCGGACCCCATGATCGGCTATCTGAAGGCGCTCTCGAACAGCCCGGATGCCGCGACCGATTTCTTCAACGACCCGTTCCTGTCGAAGGACGAGGATCACGACTTCAAGACGAAGAACGGAGACGGGAAGGAAGTCAAGGACACACTCTCCAACTTCGACTATCTCTTCGAGGAGCGCGACTGGCCGCCGGAGCGGGACAAGGACGGCGAGGACAGCATCTCCGGCCGGAACAACCTCGCGATGGCTCTGGAAGCGGCCACGACGGGTCACCCGGCGGGCGAGCTGCCGACTCTGGACACCCCGGCACACAACGCCGGGCAGGCCGAGCTGGCGAAGAACTTGATGGTGTCCATCTCGGAAAACCCGGAAAGACTTACCGAGCACAGCTACATGTCCGACAGCGTGGGGCAGATCGCCGCCGAGTACATGCCCGACATCAATCGAGGTATGTACCCCGGGAAAGAATCCGCGGACGACCTATTTCCGGTGGTGGGCGCGGCGGCGAAGATCCCCGAGGTCG
The DNA here is from genome assembly GCF_036248275.1 of Streptomyces sp. NBC_01716. Classification (NCBI taxonomy): domain Bacteria; kingdom Bacillati; phylum Actinomycetota; class Actinomycetes; order Kitasatosporales; family Streptomycetaceae; genus Streptomyces; species Streptomyces sp. NBC_01716. The sequence goes on from NZ_CP109181.1 coordinate 2,270,633, forward strand.
ACATCACCAGGTTCCTCTACACGGTGGGTCAGAATCCCGAGGGATACGCCGCGGTCAACGCGGGACAGGCAAGCTATACGACGTCCCTGATGGAGTATCACTTCGCGAATCCGGATGCCTTCGTCAATGACCCCAACTTCAGCGACAGCGACAACCTCAAGCAGAGCATCGAGGGTGTGGCGAAGGTGAGCGGCGAAGTCCAGGGAACGATCGGGGCGGGCCGTGCGTACGCGAGCGAAGTGGATGCGGGCGTGAAGGACCAGGACTTCAACAACGCGATCCAGACCACCAGCACCTGGGTCGGCTCAGGGGTCGGCATCGGGGTGGGTCTGGCGACCGCTCCGTTCGTCGGCCCTGGTGGCGTCGTGGCGGGCGGACTGGCGGGCACCGCGGTGGATGAGATTCTCGGCGGGCTCACGGAAGGCTCGTTGAAGGACAGCTCGGGCGAAGTCATCTACCGCAACGGTCAGGAAATAGACGCGACACGACAGTCCACTTACACCCTTGTCGAAGCGGCTGCCGAAAAGGCGGGCGAGAGCGCGAAGAATCCGTCGCCGGCCATTGTCGCCGCTGCCGCGGGTGCGGCGGAGCAGGGCTTCAACAATGCCCGCACGAACCTCGCGGACTTTATCGACGGCGAAGGAACTCCCCGGCAACTCGAGCCAAAAAAGTGAGCACATGATGTCCATGTCGAAGAAGATTCTGATCCCCCTTGCCGCACTGGCAGTGGTCGGCCTGGCGGCGGGCACATTTTATGTGCTGGGAGTACCTCCGTTCGAGAAACACGGAGAAATAGAAGCGAGCAAGGTCTGCGAGTCGCTCGGCGACTCCTCGAAAGCGGCCTCAATGCTCAAGACCGTGCTCCCGAAGGAACCCGAATACTCCTTCAGAGACAGAGTGACCGGCGAGCACGTGACGCAGCAGAGCGATGCGTTCAGGAGCGACTGTGCGGTCTACGGCGAGGAGAAAGCACTCCTGAGCGCCGGAACACTGGTAATGGAGACCCAGCCCGCCGACAGTTGGGCCAACTACTCACTGGAGGACGGCGACGAGGCCCGTGAGAGCTTCGCAGCGGGATCCGGAGGCTTCATCACAACGAACAACACAGTGGCCATTCAGGTACCTTGCGCCAAAGCGGGAACCATACCGGGCGGCGAATACAGCCTCAGAGTCGTCGTTGATCTGAAGTCGAGCGAGGCGTCGGACAAGGTGCGTCAAGGCCTGAAGGATCTTGCGGTCGAGGCGGCACGCTTCGCGCACAAGGAGACGGAGTGCAATCTCCCCTCCAAACTCCCTGAGTAGGCCGACGATCCGGCCACAGGCCACGGCCTTCGCTCCTGGCCGACCTGCGCGCCGGTGAAGCCTCCACATGAACCCCCTCAAGCACGGCAAGGAAGGCTTCTCTCGTGTGTGCCCTTGTCATCCCCCACGCCACATGTCGTCGGCTCATCGTGAGCCTGGGTGCGCTTTCGTGCGCGCTGCTGATCGCCTCTTGTTCGGAATCGGCGAAGGAATACGAGACACCTCAGGCGGTCTGCGGCGTGAAAGTGCCTGCGGAGATACTGGATCCCTTGCTGCCTGAGGGAGAGAAAGTCTCCGAAAGGTCAAAGACGGCGAGCGGCGTCAAGCGCTGTTATGTGTCGGTGGACGACAAGGTCGCGCTGTCGACGTCCATAGAGTGGTACGAGGCCGATACCCCGATTGCGGAGATCGCCTCGAAAACGGTCGGCGCGGGCCCCGAGGACAAGGTCAGCACCGACAAGCGGTACAGCTACTCGGGCAAGGGCGGAGCCGGGCTGATCCGGTGCGAGGACTCGTCCCAGATCGACAAGGACGTCGATGGCGACCTCTACGCGACGGTGCGGGTCGGGGGCGACGACTCGGCGGACGCCGCTGCCGTACTGAAGGTGATCGAGGCGTATACGGATGCCGTGCCTGCGGCGGGCGAGTGTGAAGTCGACCTCTGAGGTCCCTTGAATCCGTGTCGCGTTGACTCGTACGACGAAGGGGGGCACCTCCCGCGCGTGCCCCCCTGTTGCCGTAACTGTCGGTTGCTTCTGAGCGTGACTCAGAAGTAGCCGGCGGACTTCTTGTCGCCTGCCTGGTACGTGGGGCCGGCCTCACGTACCTTGCGGGCGATGTCCTTGAGCGCGTTGTGGATCTGGCGCGTCTCGTTGTCCCACTTCTTGTGGGCCGCGTCCGCCGCCGTCTTGGCCTCGCCCTCGAAGGTCGCGGAGACGCCGCGGATCTTCGTCTGGATGGCCTCAAGGCTCTCGTCGAGCCGGTTGGCCTGCTTCTCGATGACCGAGGCGGCCTGCTCCAGCGAGCCGTAAGTCACGACCATGGTGCCGTCGTTCTGCTGAGCCACGGGTCCTCCTGTTTCCTGTCGGTGCGGTGCGGTATGTGCTTGGCCGGCTTCTGGCTGACGAGCTGTCAGTAGCCGCTGATGTTCGACGTCGCCTTCGCCGTCGCGGCGGAGTCGCCGGAGAAGCCGGCAGTCACGTCGACACCGTTCAGGGCCGCGTAGACCTCGTCCTCGGTGTTGCCGGCGGTGGTACGCGTGACCTGAATCGCTTCCTGGAAGTTGAGCAGCATCTTCGCGATCCGGACCATGCCGGAGTTGATCTCGGCCTGCTTCGCGTCGAATGCGCTGGCGCCGATGCCCTTCCAGGCACCTTCCAGGCTGTCGATGACGCCCTGGAGGTTCTTCAACTGCCCTTTGACGTCCTCGAACTTGATCGTGATCTCGTCCTGGAAGTCCTTGAGACTCTGATCGCCGACCTTCTGGACTGCCATATGCCAGTCTTCCTTTCGTCTGTGCTGTGCTCGTCACTGCGTGGGTGTTTCGGTGAATGGTCTGAGCAGCCGGGCGGGTGGTCACGCACTGCGGCGTTTGCGTACGACGGCGAAAGCGCCCCCGGCGAGTACGGCGACCACCACCGCGCCGCCGAGGATCAGCCCCAACTGGCTGTCGCCGCCGGTGTCTTCGGAGGCGTCCGCCGCGTCCGTGTCCTTGTCCGAGTCCGAGTCCGAGTCCGAGTCCGAGTCCGTGCCCTCCGCGCCGGGTTTGGGCGATGAGGACGCCGCATCGTCCGACGACGATTCGCCCGAGGCCCCGTCGGCCGTCGTCTTCTCGTTGGTAAGCGGGCTGACGTCCGCGTCGCCGGGCTTACCGATCCCCCGGTTGATGGCGGCGTTCGGGCGGACGATCCCGTGGCCGAGGTAGTTGCTGACGGTGCCGGGCTTCCAGTCGTCACCACGACCTGCGGACTCGAACATGACCCGCAGGACCTGGTTCGCGGTCCAGTCGGGGTTGGCGGACCAGATGAGGGCGGCGGAGGCGGACGCGAGGGCGGTGGCGGCGCTGGTTCCGCCGTCGCCGTCGCAGTACTTGGTGAAGGTCTCGTCGCACCAACGGGGGATGTCGTTGGCAGGGGCGGCGATGTCTACGAAGTCACCGTGCTGGGAGTACTTGGCCACTTGACCTTCGCGGTCGGAAGCGGCAACGCCGACCACCTCAGGGTAGTTGGCCGGGTAGCCGGGCTTGTTGGCCTTGTCACCCGTGTTGCCGACGGCAGCGAAGAGCAATTTGCCTTTACTGTGCGCGTACTCGACCGCTTCTTTCTCCGCAGCGTCTACGAACTCGCCGCCCCCCGAAAAGTTGATGATCTTGGCATCGCCGTCGGCAGCTGCGCGGATGGCGTTGGAGTTGTCGAGAGAGTCCGATTTGTGCTTCTTCTCGAACGCCGCGTCGGCGACCCGCATCGGGATAATTCTTGCCCCGGGTGCCAGCCCTTTGAGGCCGCCGCCCGCACCTGTGCCGACGATCAGTTCGGCCATCGTGGTCCCGTGACCGTCGTAGTCGTCAGTCGCCCCGTCCGTCTCCGTGGCGTCCACTCCCTTCAGGACTTGCCCCTTGAGGGAGGGAGTCGACGCGTTGACGCCGCTGTCAATGAGAGCAATCTTGATGCCCTCACCCGTGGAGGTCTTCCAGATCTCCTCGACACGCATGGCATCCAGGTACCACTGCTTCGACTGCGCGTCGTCGGCAACCGCCGGAGCGGCGCCCAACATGCCGATCACAGACGCTCCGACCATGGCGACCGCGCACAGCGGGCCGCGCCGAAAGCTGTACGAGCCGAATCGCCTCCGGACCTGGCTCATTCCTGCCGTCATCCCGACTTCCGAACCTTCCGCTGTGCCTAGTCGCCCATCCGGTTCTCCGGACGTGGCCGTACGGGACTCTCCCGCTCCTCATCCCGGGGCTGCCGGTCATATCGCTCACCCGACAGCCCTGAGCCACCAGTCGTGAACCCGCCGGTGCCCGGACCGGGAGGCGTACCACCACTCCGGGGCGTACCGACCACACCGTTGGAGCTGGGAATGCCCCGCCCCGTCGGCCGCGCGGCTGACGACAAACGGTCCGGCGCTCCACCCTGGCTGCCGATGACGTTCCCCCTGGGGATCCGCGCCCCAGAAGTGCCGGTGCCGCCGCCGGAGGCTCGCTGCTGCGGCGTCCCTCCGACGATGCCGTTGCCACGGCCCGCACGTGGCCCGCCGGACGTGCCCGAACCGGAACGCCCCGTCATGGGGCCTCCCGAGCTCGGCCGACCGACCATGGGACTCCGCGTGCCACCCGGACCACCGGTGCGTCCCACGCCGGGAGCCGTCCCTGTGGGCCTGCCGACCGGGGACCTGTTTCCCCCCGTACCCGTTCTCGCGTTGGTGCCCTGCCCGGGATTTCCTCCCCTCGGCATCGTCGAGGGGCCCTGGCGGGGCGGTCCACCGGGCCTCATGGGGACCGAACTGGGGCCCAGCTGGGGGACATACGCGTCTCCAACCGGGGGCCCTCCGTGCACTGGCAAGGGCTGCGTAGGACCAGGGCTCGGTCGTGTTGGTGGCAGCGTCGTAACGCTGTCGATCTTCATCGATGTGCTCGGGGTAGGAATTTCCGTGATCAGGCCGTCGGTACGAGTACGAGAGGCGCTGTCCGTGCCTCCTGCGTCGGCGCGTACAGCACTGGACTGCTGAGGCGACGACCACGGGGCGCCGTTGGCCGATGAACCACCCGAACCGGATTCGCTGCCCCACATATCCCTTGGCGCCGGCACCTCCGCCTTCAGCATCTCCGGCAGCTCCGGCTCCTTCGCCCCCGCCAGCGACTGCTCCGACACCGCGTAGAACGACGCCAGGCGGTTCATCTGGTTGATGGCCTCCTGGCGGTTCTCCTCCACCTGCACAGCGCGCTTGTACTCCGGGTTGTCGTCACGCTGTTCCGAGACCGGGAAGTCCTTCGGGCGCCTGGGGTCCGCCCGGTTGTCGCGGGGCGGTCTGGCGCTGCGGACCGATGTCAGGCCGCCGCCCGCCACCGTCATCTGGGTGCCGATGACGTTCGCGAAGGAACCCAGGTCCCAGGCGTACCGCGCCAGTTCGCTGCCGTAGCGCTGGAACTCGGTGGCCGCCGCGCCGTGCCAGTCCGTGGCCTTGACGAAGTCGCTGAGCTCCTGCGCGGCCTCGTTGAGGCTCGTCTTGGCCCTTTCGAGGTTCTCGCCGGCCTTCACCAGGTCGGCGGGCTTCGCGCCGTCCAGCAGGTCGAGCATGTCGTTGAGCCCGCGCTCTTCGAAGCTCGTCCTGGAGAAGATCCCTCCGGGGCTGCCGAAGCCGATCCGGTCCAGGACCGTCGCGAAACGCTCCATGGCGTCGGTCGCGCCGAACTGTGACTCGATCTGTGCGGCGTCTTCGTTCTGTTGCTGCTCCTGGGGAGAGAGCGGCGGCTTCTTGTCGTCACTCATGTCTCGTCACCCCAAGTCCTTCGTACCGCTGGTGGCGTCCTGGCGCGGCGCCTCAGGTGCCTCGCCCTTCTCGCGTCTCTGCTGCCTCTCGTACGCCTCGCGCTGCTCGTCCAGTCGCGTCTGGATCGTGTGGAAGCGGTACCGCAGGTCGTCCTCGACGTTGTCGTAGCCGACATCGGCGGCGTGAACTCCGATGCTGAGCAGCTCTATCTGATCCCCGAGGGACTTGGACAGGGAAATGAGCGACGTGTGCACCCGGTTGTACTGCGCCGAGAAGCCTTCCGCCTCGTCGAACTTGCCGGGGCCGCTGAACGACGAACGGGGCACCCCCTGCGCCGCGATCTCCCCCGTGCCGCCCGCCCCGGTCTCGAACTCCGAGAGCAGGGTGTTGATCTGCCCCTGGAACTTCTTCAGCGCCCCGACGCCGCGCTCGAGATCACTCGTCATCGGAGCCCCCGCTCACGCCACCCACCGACTCAGGCACTATGCCCGTTCCTCCCGTTTGCCTCAGCTGTCCAACGCGCGACCACAGCGGACCAGTTCTTCTACGTTCACTTGATGATCGCCCGCAACACCCTAGCTACTCAGCCGTAGGACTCTAAGTGCGAAATACGTCGCCCGACTTGGCCGCCGTGGCGCACGCCGCGCGCCACGTTCTCATCCGCGCTCGCCGACCCGCCGTGCCCGACGGCGCGAGTCGCGCAGGGCCACCGAACCGCCCGTGATCGCCGCCACGAGGACGGCGCCGCCGACCACGACGTACGTCGCGAGGCGCGAGTTGCGTTCGTCGGCCGTCTCGCCGAGATGCACCTCTGCGGGGGTCGGCGCTTCTGCCCGGGTCACTCCTTCGTGTGCCACCGGCTTCTCGACGGGCTTGTCATCCTCGGTGAGCGCGCGGACGGGGTCCACCACTCCCCAGCCGACGAGGCGGTCGCGGCCCGGGATCGAGCGCTCCGCCGTCTGCTGGATCTGGGCGACGATCTGCTCCTGGGTCCAGGTGTCGTGCTTGCTCTTGATCAGAGCGGCGATTCCGGCGACGTACGGGGCGGAGAAGCTGGTGCCGTTGTCGGCGCAGTGGCCGCCACCGGGGACGGTCGTGACCATGTCCACCCCCGGCGCCGCGATGCCGACGAACTCGCCCGACTGGGAGAACGACGCGCGTTCGTTGTTCCTGTCGGACGCGGCCACGGCCAGCACGCCGTCGTACGAGGCGGGGTACGTCTCCTTGACCTTGCCGTCCAGGCCGTCGTTGCCCGCCGAGGCGACGACCACGACCTCCGCCGCGAGGGCGTCCTCCACGGCCTGCTTCAACACGTCCGTCGGTTCGACGGCGTCAGCCGTGTCCTGGGAGATGTTGATGACGTCGGCCTCTTGCTGGACCGCGTAGTCGATGGCCAGGGCGAGGGACTCGGCGGTGCCGTTGCCGAACGCGTCGTTCTGCTGGATCGGGATGATCGTGGCGTCGGGCGCGAGGCCGACGAAACCGGTCCCCTTGCCCGGCCGCGCGGCGATGATCCCGGCGACCTTCGTGCCGTGGCCCACCACGTCGGTGGTGCCGTTCGACGCGCCCCGTTCGAGTTTGTTGCCGTTGTCGTCCTCGGCGTCGGCGGGGATCAGGTTGTTGCCGCTGCCGGTGTCCACCGCCTTGGCGAGTTGCGGGTTCTTGGTGTCGACGCCGGTGTCGATGACGGCGACCCTCACGTCCTTGCCGGTGGACTGCTTCCACAGTTCGTCCAGCAGGACACGCTGCAGCGCCCACGGCCGGCCCTCGTAGTTCTCGCCGGGGAAGGAGCACTGCCCCGTGTCCGCGGTCGCGACGGGCGCCGACAGCGTCACGAGGGAGAGTGCGGCGGTGGCCAGGACCGTCGTGGCCGGGGCCAACCGGCGGTACGTGGGTGGGGAGTTGGGCGTACGGCTCCGGGCGTGGGCGGGGGGATGAGTTCGGGCGTGGGTGCGGGTGTACGTCATGGCTGCTCCGCCCTCACGAACCCTGGGGCTGACCCGCGGCCCCGGTCGACAGCCTCGGCCCCGTCGGCAGGAACGAGGACCACGCGGCGGGCACCGGCGCCGCGTCCACGTTCTGGTAACCGAGCCTGTTCTGGGCCTTCCGCACCTCGGCCCGGCCGGTCTGCTTGTCCTTCTCCGAGCCGGATTCGCCGATCCCCGAGTTGTCCGTCGCATTGTCGCCGTTGGACTGCATCGCGTACCGCAGGCCGGTGTCCGTCACCAGGAAGAGGAAGCCGGACTTGGTCGTGTCCCCCGTGAACTGACGGAAGAGCTGGCCGGATCCGGGCGTGACATACGCGCTGGTGGCCCCTGTCGCCAAGGTCGCGGGGAAGCCGCTGCCCGCCCAGGTACTGAGTGTGGTCTCGCCGCTGTCCGCGTCCACCTCGCGCAGCACGTTGCACACGGTGTTACGGCTTCCCTCCGACGTACTCGCGGAGTTGACGGCGTCGGGGCTGCTCTCCGGCCAGTCCTTGTCCTGCCCGAACGGGGCGCCGGGGCTGAAGGTCGCGGCGCTCACCGATGTGGCCTCGCCGTCCTGGCCGACCTCGATCAGGTCACGGCTGCTGAGCAGGAGCTTCGCGGTGAAGTCGGAGACCGGGGCGACCCGTTCCGCCAGGACGACGTACTTCTGGTTCTTGGTGCCGTCCGTCGCGGTGAGGATGGTGCCGATCTTGTCGAGCTCGGGGTCCAGATCGCCCCCGACTCCCGCGTCGACGCCTGGCACTCCGTCGATCTCGGGGAAGTCGACGGAGTCGCCCTTGTGCATCGTGTCCAGCCACGCGGCGGAGACGCGCTGCGGCTCCCGGTCGTCGCCGACCAGCTGACGGAGCAGCAGTTCGTCCTCGGCGGTCTCGTACGCCTTGCCGGTCCGGTCCACGATGTAGCGGGTCTCGTCGGGGGCCTCCACGAACATCAGCTCACCGCCGGTCAGCTTGTTCGCGCCCTCGGTCTTCTTCTGCTCGCGCTCCGCGAAGACGAACGCCGCTTTCTCTATCGCCCGGCCGCCCTCCCCGGGGCGCTCGCAGACGGCCCAGCGCTTCGCTGCCCCCGCCTCCTTGCCGTCGGGCAGCCGGTCGGGGGCGTAGGGGATGCCGAGGGTGGCGCCGTGCGGGATCTTGCCGTTGTCCAGCACGGACTCGTCGACGTTGATGACCTTGCCCTTGTCCGGATTCAGGAGGAGCTTGGCCGACGACATGTTGAGTACTGGGTGAAGCTGGACCTTGCCGTCGGTCTTCAACACCACGTAACGGGTGGTGGACTTGCTGGCGATGATGACGTTCTCGCCCGGCGTGTCCCACTGCTTGGGGGCCACCGGCTTGAACATCCCCCACGCACCGAAGACCGCGAGGATCACCACGGCGACGATCATCCCGGGTACCACTCCGCGCAGCGGGCGGGGCGCACCTTCCTCGGAGCCGGTCGAGTTCGGCTGCACGAACTGCGCGATCAGCCTTCGCTTCGCGAAGGTGTAGGCGTTGAGTTCGTCCCGTCGTGATGCCATCTGTCCGCTGTCCCTCTCCCCCACTGCGCGGCGGCTCCCCCTGTTCGCAGAGGTGCATGCCGTCGTTCCGGCCCCCCACTATGCACGCTGACGATCACCCCTCACTGCTCAGGTAGGGTGATCGCCCGGTCAACCACCCACGGGTAAATGGCCATTACGGACAGAGGGAGCAACGCGGGGATGCGTACGGCGATGCGCGAGCGCAACGGGCGGACTTCCGGACAGGTCCCTGGCACCTCGCCGTCTTCCCGGCGGCAACGTCGCAACGGCCGCGGCGTCGGCGCCCCGTTGCCTTCCTCGGCCACCCCGGCACCGCGCCCCGTCCCCGCGACCACCACGCTGCGTCCGCTCTCCCGCACCAGCCACGTCGGCCCCTTCCAGCTACGGCAGTTGGTGCTCGTGGAGGTCGCTCTCGCGCTGGCAGCCGTGGGCGTCGTGCTCGGCGGGCTGTGGCTCGTCCCCACCATCACCGTCGGCTGCGTGCTGCTGCTCTTCGCCGTCGTACGGCGCCGCGGCCACGCCGTCCAGGACTGGCTCGGCACCGTCCTCTCCCTCCGTGCGCGCCGGCGTGCCGCGGGGCCCGCCGCGGTAGACGTCGATCCGTCGCTGGCCCCGGTCGCGGAGAGCGTCCCGGCGCTGCGCCCGTACACGTACGTCGACCGGGACCGCCGCACCGTCGGGATGGTCGGTGACGGGGGCTTCCTCACGGCGGTCGTACGGGTGGAGGCGAGCGGGTCCGCGCTGCGGCCCGCCTTCGGGGCGCGGGCGCTGCCGCTGTCGCTCCTGGGCGGCGCCCTGGAGGTCGACGACATCAGGCTGGAGTCCGTGCAGTTGGTGCAGCAGGTGCGTTCGGCGCCCGCGCCGCATCTGCCGCAGCAGTCGGTGGCGCGGCTCTCGTACGTCCCTCTTCAGGAGAAGACCGGCGCCCCGGCCATGCGGCTGACATGGGTGGCGGTGAAGCTCGCCCCCGAGCTGTGCCGCGAGGCGGTGGACGCGCGCGGGGGCGGCGTCGAGGGCGCCCAGCGTTGCCTCGTACGAGTGGCGGACCACGTGGCGAGCCGGATCACCGGAGCGGGGTTCCGGGCCGTCGTGCTGGACCAGGAGGAGCTGAACTCCACCGTCGCGACGTCGGCCTGTGCCAGCCCCGTACAGGCCGCCCTCGCCGGCCGCCCCGACGCCGCGCCGACGCGGCGTACGGCGGAGACGGCGCGTGTCTGGCGGTGCGACGACCGGTGGCACACGACGTACGCGGTGGGCCGCTGGCCCGAGTTGGGGCGCGGGGCCGCGCCGCTGCCCAAGCTGGTGTCGCTGCTCACCGCCACCCCGGCGTACGCGACGACCTTCAGCCTCACCCTCCGGCGCGGCACCCGTCTGGGAGCCATGACGGTGCAGGGCCACGTACGGATCACCGGCGGCAGTGACACCGAGCTGGTCGGCGTGCGGAGGCTGTTGGAGCAGGCCGCTCGTTCGGCGAAGGTGGGCCTCGTGCGCCTCGACCGGGAGCAACTGCCCGGGGCCCTGGCCACACTTCCGTTGGGAGGCGCCCGATGAGCCGGCTGCGTACGCTGCTCGGCCCGCGCCACGCGGGGCACACGATGCCCGCCGACGAACTCGGCGCGCTCTCCCTGCCGGTCGGGGACGACGGTGTGGTGATCGGTGACGACGCGGAGGGGCACCCCCAGATGGTGGGGTTCCATCGCTCCGCGCCGTACGACGTGCTGTTGATCGGCGGCCTGTGGACGGCGCAGGTGATAGCCCTGCGCGCGGCGGGCACCGGAGCCCGCGTGGTGGTCGAGACGGGCCGCGCCCAGGCATGGACGATGCTGGCGCAGGCCGCCGGCGCGGGCATGGAGTGCATCACCCTGCACGACGTGGGGCGGGTGCCGCCGCAGGGCGCGACGGTGGGCAGCCCCGTGGTGGTCGTACGGGACGCGGGCATGCGGCCGCCCCGTGGCCGGGTCGTCTCGGCGCCGTGGCAGTCCGTGCTGACGTTGCTGCCGTATCTGAGCCCCGTGGCGCCCCGGTTGATGCGGAACTCCACACTGGTGGGCATACAGCGGGTGTCGCCGCGCGAGGCCGAACAGATCGGGCGGATTCTCGGTCTGTCGTCCGCGGAGAGTGACGCGCTGCCGACGCTGGCTGACGGCGTCACCCTGTGGTGTGCCGGGCGCGAGCGTCATTGGGTGATGACGAGCCCCACTGATGCCGAGACGGGGCTGCTGGGCACGGCTCGCAGGATGGACTGAGCCCCCCCCCATGGACGACTTGGGCCCCAGGACCGTTGTACGGGGCGGTGGCCCGGCAAGGGTGAGGGGACCGGAATCGGCGGACCCGGTGTGCCGGGCGGATCTAGGATCCTCAGGAGCACGCGCCGGTGGGCCTGTATGTCTCCGCTCGTGCGTGGAGAGCGTTCAACTCAGCCGTTGTCGAAGGGAAGGCCTGACCGATGGGGACCAAAGAGGAGAAGGACGAGCTGTACGCCCTCGACATCTCTGGCGTCGAGTGGCTCAGCGCCCCCGGCACGAGCGAGGACGAGGAGCGGGTCGAGATCGCGCATCTGCCCGGCGGAGCGGTGGCGATGCGATCGTCAGTGGATCCCGACACGGTGCTGCGGTACACCGAAGCGGAATGGCGGGCGTTCGTACTGGGCGCGCGTGACGGGGAATTCGACATCCGATAGAGGTCTCCGCACGGAGGCGTCCTCTTTAAGAAGGTCGTTACGCCCGTGGCCCCCGTCGGGGCGGGCCCGCAGCGGCGACGCGTGCAGCCTCCTTAGGAGGAGACCCCGAAGAGAACGGCCGAAGCGGCGGAACCTCTCCGGTCCGGGTGCTCCCGGACACAGCCGCCCGGACCGGGCCACGTTCCGGACGTCGATACCGGATTGTTGGGTCGCGGCCCGGGACCGGGCGAACGGGCAGGTATTCATGCGCTGTTGTCATGGTTCACCCCACCCTCTTCCTGACCGTCTGCCGTAGCCGAATCACCCGGCGGCAAGGGGCGGCGTACGGGGCGGCCGATGACGGATGGGCGGGCCTGCCGGAGCGGGCTTGTGGGCGTTTAGGGTGGGTCGGGGCGCACGAGAACCCGCAGGCATGTCGTGAGCGTCCCAAGGGGTAGAGCCGGGCTGATCGAGTGACAGCGGTCGCCCCCACCCGCAAAGGCACAAGGGTGCTCGACCACACCAGGAGGCAAAGTGAACGGCGATCGGGACGAGATCCGTGGGGACTGGAACAATCCCGTCGATGATCAGTCCGACGCGGAGCCCGCCGAGATGACGGGTGAGTTCACCATCGACTACACCCCGCCGGCCTGGTACACGCAGAACGCCCCCGGGGACACGTCGGGCGACGGGGCGGGCCAGCCGAGTTCCACCCCGGGGCCGCCGCCTCCGAGCGGGGCTCCGGTGGCCGTGCCGGGGTTGCCCGCAGGAAGTGGGTACGAGCCGAACTGGCCGCACCGGCAGCCTCCGCCGTCGATCCCCGCGCAGAGCGCGCCCCTGTCACCGTCCGTCGATCCGGTACTGCCTGCCGCGTCTCCTGTGACGCGGCCGCCCTCCGCCGCTCCAGCGGCCGACGCCGGGGCGCCGGAGCCGTTCGCGCAGCCTTTCGGCGCGGGCGATCTGGAGAGCGGGGCGACCATGCGCTTCTCCCCCGCCGCGCTGAAGCGCGAGATGGCGGAGATCGACGCCGCCAAGGAGGTGGCGAAGGCTGCCGACGACGAGGGCGCCGCCCATGCGGATGACGATACCGATACTGACACTGATGGCGATGGCGGCAAGGTTTCCGGCGGGGCCGACGATACGGATGCCGGGGCCGGCGCCGGCACCGGCCCCGGCGCGGGTCCCGACCTGGACCTTGATCTCGGTGAGGCCGCTGAGGACAAGACCCGCCGCGGCGAAGATCGCGCCGACGACGCGGATGACGAAGACAAGGACGGGAGCTACCTCCTCTCCCCCTCCGTGAACTCCGGTGTCGACGAGCCCTTCGGGAGTTCGGACTCATCGACCGAACCGGACGCGCACGGGGACTCCCACGCCGCGGCGGATGCCGACTCGGACCCCCGCTCCATTTCCGACTCAGTCTCCGAATCCGAGTCCGAGTCCGAGGAACCTGCTGATGTCAGCGACGCCGTGGGCGGCGCGGACATCTCCGACGACGTCCAGGACCGCACCATCGAGCCGACCGACGCGGTCGACGAGCCGGCGGACTCCGTGCCCACAAATGAGCCGTCCGACGCGGTTCCCCCGCTGGACACTCCCGCGGCCCCGCCCGCGCCCGCGCTTCCGTGGACCCCGTCGCCCGCCGCTTCCGACTCCGGGCTGCCCCCGTTGCCGCCCGCCTTCCAGCCTGCCGCCCCGGCGCCCGCGCCGCAGTGGCCCGCCGAGCGGCCTTCGGCCTCTCAGTCGCAGTCGGTGTCGCAGTCCCAGCCGTCGCAGCACCAGTTGCCCCCGGCCGCCCCGTCCCAGTCCGGCCCTCCGGCCGAATCCCCCTGGGCCAGGCCGGCCACGCCCGCCACCCCGGCGACCCCCGCCGCGACGGCGCAGCAGAGTGGCTACGGTTTCCCGCAGCCGGGACAGCAGGGTCACCCGGCCGGGGCACCCGCCAACGCGGGTCCTAACGCCCCGTACGCGAAGAGCGGTTACGGCTTCCCGCAGACCGGCCAGCAAAGCCAGCCGGGGCAGCCGGGGCAGCCGGGGCACCAAGGCCCGCAGCAGGGCTACGGGTTCCCTCAGCCCGGACCGGCCGGCCAACCGGGGCAGCCTGGGCAGGCCGCCCAACCCGCCCCGTACGTACCCGTACAGCAGTCGCCACAGGCGCCCCACACTCCGCAGACGCCGCCCGCGCAACCGCAGCAGCCCCAGACGCCGAACCTGCCGGCTCCGGCGTCGCAGACGCCTAATCTGCCCGCCCAGCAGCAACAGCCGTACCAGCAACCGCAACACCCGCAGGGCGCCGCGCCCGACGGCGCGCAGGGCCCCGTACCCGGTGCCGCGCCGGGATCCGCGCCCGGCGCGCCGCCCATGGACCCGCGCTCCGGCGCGGGCTGGCCGACGGCGATGGCGCACGACCAGCGCGAACGTTCCATGCCGGGTGCGCCGCTCGGCTACACCGCCGCCGTCGAGCTGTCCTCGGACCGCCTCCTGCGCAACAACAAGCAGAAGGCCAAGAGCAGCCGCACCCCCTCCGCCGCCTCACGCTTCAGGATCGGCGCGAAAAAAGAGGAGGCGGAGCGGCAGCGCAAGCTCGAACTGATCCGTACGCCGGTGCTCTCCTGCTACCGCATCGCGGTCATCAGTCTCAAGGGCGGCGTCGGCAAGACGACCACCACCACCGCACTCGGGGCAACACTGGCGACGGAGCGGCAGGACAAGATCCTGGCGATCGACGCCAACCCCGACGCCGGCACGCTCGGCCGCCGCGTGCGCCGTGAGACCGGGGCGACCATCCGGGACCTGGTGCAGGCGATCCCGTATCTCAACTCGTACATGGACATCCGCCGGTTCACCTCGCAGGCGCCGTCCGGGCTGGAGATCATCGCCAACGACGTGGATCCGGCGGTCTCCACGACGTTCAACGACGAGGACTACCGGCGCGCGATCGAGGTGCTCGGCAAGCAGTACCCGATCATCCTCACCGACTCGGGCACCGGCCTCCTCTACAGCGCGATGCGTGGAGTGCTGGACCTGGCGGACCAGTTGATCATCATCTCGACCCCGTCGGTCGACGGTGCGAGCAGCGCGTCGACGACGCTGGACTGGCTGTCGGCCCACGGGTACGCGGAGTTGGTGCAGCGCTCGATCACCGTCATCTCCGGCGTGCGCGAGACAGGCAAGATGATCAAGGTCGATGACATCGTGCAGCATTTCCAGACGCGTTGCCGCGGTGTGGTCGTGGTGCCGTTCGACGAGCACCTGTCGGCGGGCGCTGAGGTCGACCTCGACATGATGCGGCCGAAGACCCGCGACGCGTACTTCAACCTGTCCGCGCTGATCGCCGAGGACTTCGCACGCGCCCAGCAACAGCAGGGGCTGTGGACGGCGGACGGCAACCCGCCGCCGCATCTCGCGCCGCCGATGCCGGGGCACCAGGGGCAGCCGCAGCACGGACAGCCGCAGGGGCAGTATCCGGGCCAGCCGGGACAGCCCGGCCAGCAGGTGCCGGGGCAGCCTCCGTACGGCCAACCACCGTACGGACAGCCGCAGATGCCGGGGCAGTACGGGCACGGCCAAGCTCCCGGACAGGCGCCGGGCGGTGCCCCGGGGCAGCCGCCGGCTCCGGGCCAGCAGCCCCACGGCGCCGGCCCCGGCCAGCAGTACCACCCGCAGCAGCCCTATCCGCAGCAGCAGGGCTGGCAGCAGTCACTGCCGTCCCAGGCGCAGTCGTCCGGCAGCCCGGCCGGGCTGCCGCCGGGCCAGTACCCCGGCCAGCAGCCGGGTCAGCCGGGTCAGCCGCACCAACCGGCACACCCGGGCCAGTCTGCGCAGCCAGGGCAGGCCGGGCAGCCGGAATTGCAGGGTCCGGTACCGCCCGCCGGCTGGCCGCAGCAGGAGCCTCCGCAGGCTCCGCCAGCGCCTCAACAGTAGGGCGGCAGAGGTTTAGACCAATGAGGGTCCGCACCGTCTTCACGGTACGGACCCTCATCGCATTCCCGCAGCCCACACGGGGTTTCAAGGGCCGTTGACGTGGCCCGATCAGCGCTGATAAACCTTCGCTTCACCAGTTGGTGAGCTGGGGTCAACCCGGCTGCCGGCGCCAGACGACACGAGCAAGCAACCAATTCACGCCACCGCTTCGAGCGCTCGCTCGACCCGAAGGCGTATCCGACCATCCGCTCAACCGGCCCGCTTCCCCGTTCTTCCGCTCTTCCGCCTTCTTCCGGCCCGTTTCCTGCTTCGCTGTGTGGTCTGTTCTTCCGCTTCTCTGTTGGTCCGCTTCCCTGCTTCTCTGTTTCTCCGTGCGAGTGATGACGCGAGGTCACGACCCATGGTCACAAGGATTCCGCCGCGTACGACGCGGCAGCCCACCCGGCAACGCTCCCGATTCCGTCACTTCCTGGCCTCTGGTGCCGCTGCCACTGCGATGGTGGCCGGTTCTGTGATCCCGCTCAGTCCGCTGCTGCCCGCGGCGCCGCAGGCCCACGCGGCGCCGGTGACCGCGCCCCGGGCCGCCCCGGCGGCGGCGGACGGCAAGAAGGTCCTCACGGTCGCCGTGGACCAGAGCATCGACTCACTGAGCCCGTTCCTGGCGCAGACGCTCGTGGCGACGAGCATCTTCCGGCTGACGAACGAGTTCCTGACCAACTACGACCCCAAGGACGCCCACCCCATTCCGGGCTTCGCCACCAAGTGGGCATCGTCGGCGGACAAGTTGACGTGGACCTTCACCATCCGTTCCGACTCCAAGTGGTCCGACGGCAAGCCAGCCACCGCCGAGGACGCGGCATGGACCTTCAACAAGATGATGACGGACCCGGACGCCGCCACGGCGAACGGCAACTTCACCTCGAACTTCAAGAAGGTCACCGCACCCGATGCAACAAAGCTCGTCATCGAGCTCAAGAAGCCTCAGGCCACCATGACGGCGCTCGACGTGCCGATCGTGCCCAAGCACATCTGGGAAAAGGTCGACGACTTCGCCAAGTTCAACAACGACAAGAAGTTCCCGATCGTGGGCAACGGCCCCTACGTCATTGAGGACTTCAAGGTCGACCAGTACATCCGGCTGAAGCCGAACAAGGACTTCTGGCGCGGTGCCCCGAAGTTCGACGAGCTGGTCTTCAGGTACTACAAGGACAAGGACGCCGCGGTCGCCGCCCTCCAGAAGGGTGAGGTCTCGTTCGTCTCCGGTCTCACGCCGGCCCAGGCCGCCGCGCTGGGCAGCGCCGACAACATCAAGGTCAACAACGCCCCCGGACGGCGCTTCTTCGCCCTCGCGACCAACCCGGGCGCGAAGGCCAAGGACGGCAAGAGCTTCGGCAACGGCCACAAGGCACTGCTCGACCAGAACGTCCGTAAGGCGCTGTTCCACGCCGTCGACCGCAAGACAATCGTCGACAAGGTCTTCCAGGGCAACGCGGTGGAGGGGCAGGGCTACATCCCGCCGCGCTTCGACTCATACTTCTGGCAGCCCTCGGGCAGCCAGACGATCGACTACGACCCGGCGAAGGCCGCGGCACTCCTCGACAAGGCGGGCTACAAGAAGAACAGCGGCGGCAAGCGCGTCGGCAAGGACGGCAAGCCGCTGAACTTCCGCATCCTCTGCCACGCGACCGACCCGAACGACAAGGCCGTCGGCAAGTACCTCCAGGAGTGGTGGGGCGAGCTCGGGATCGGCCTCAAGGTCGAGTGTCTGGACAACGTCTCCGACCCGTGGCTCGCGGGCAACTACGACCTCGCGTTCGACGGTTGGTCGGTGAACCCGGACCCGGACTTCGTCCTCTCCATCCACACCTGCGCCGCCCTGCCCGCCACGGCCGAGGACACCGGTGCGACGGACAACTTCATCTGCGACAAGCAGTTCGACGAGCTGTACGCGAAGCAGGCGGTCGAGTACGACGCGGCCAAGCGCACCGACCTCGTGAAGCAGATGCAGTCCCGGCTCTACGACACCGGGTACATGAACGTCATGGCCTATCCGAACGCCGTCGAGGCGTACCGTACGGACCAGATCAAGTCCATCACGACCATGCCTGAGGCCGCGGGCAACCTCTGGGGCCAGGACGGTTACTGGAGCTGGTGGTCCGCCGTACCGGCCGACGGGAGCGGCGAGGCGAGCTCGGACAGCGGCTCGTCGACGGGCACGATGGTCGGGATCGGCGCGGCCGTGGTGGTCGTGGTGGCGCTCGGGCTCTTCTTCGCGATCCGGCGCCGCTCCACCGCCGAGGACCGTGAATAGAACGGCCGGCGTCCCTTCCCGTGCCCGGTCATCGGCCGGGCACGGGCCGGGAACGTGACCAGAAGCGCGACCAGAAGCGCGCGCACGACCGCGTACACGACCGCGATCAGGGGGTCCGGGAGGCTTCCCCGGAAAGACACCGTATGAGCACCGCAAGCACTCCCGGTGTGGTGCGGGATGCCGTCGACGACCTGGTGAAGACCGGGCCGTCCGACGGCTCCCGCGCCCGCGCCACGGGCTACAGGACCGGCTATCTGCTGTACGTGGCGGGCAAGTTGGGCGGCGCGGCCGTCTCGCTGTTCGCCATCCTCGTCACCAGCTTCTTCCTGTTCCGGATCATCCCCGGCGATCCGGTCAAGGCCATGACCCATGGCAAGCCGACGTCGGTGGAGCAGATGGCCACGCTGCGCAGGCAGTTCGGACTCGATCTGCCGGTGTGGCAGCAGTTCACGGAGTACTGCGCGAAGGCGCTGACGGGGGATCTGGGGACGTCGTACCAGTTCCACGCCCCCGTCGGCGAGCTGATCGCCGAGAAGCTGCCCGCGACGCTGCTGCTGACGGGCGTCGCGGTGCTTATCTACTCGACGCTCGGGCTGTGGCTCGGTACGCGCTCCGCGTGGCGCCACGGCGGCCTCGGTGACCGGATCAACACCGGTGTCGCGCTGACGCTGTGGTCCGTGCCGGCGTTCTGGCTGGGGTTGCTGCTGATCATCGTGTTCTCGGTGGGCATCGGACCGGTTCCCGGGATGTTCCCCAGCGGCGGGATGGAGTCGGGCAACGAGACCGGCTTCGCGCATGTCCTCGACGTGGCGCACCACATGGTGCTGCCGGTGGTGACGCTGGTGGCGGTCGGCTACGCGCAGACGCTGCTGGTGATGCGGTCGTCGCTGCTGGACGAGATGGGCAGCGACTATCTGACGACGGCGCGGGCGAAGGGGCTGCGGGACGATCTCGTACGTCGCAGGCATGCCGTGCCGAACGCGATGCTGCCGACCGTCACGATGGTTTTCATCAACTTGGGCCACGTAGCCGCCGGTTCGATCCTCGTCGAGACCGTTTTCTCGTGGCCGGGCCTCGGCGGGCTCTTCTACCAGGCGCTGAGCGTGCCTGATCTGCCCCTCGTGCAGGGGCTGTTCGTGGTCTTCGCGGGAGCGATGATCCTGATGAACCTCCTGGCCGACCTGCTCTATCCGCTGCTCGATCCCCGGGTGGGCCGATGACCATCGACAAGACGCCGCCGAATCCGCCGGAATCCGAGGACTCGGCGGAGCCCTCGGGGCTCTCGGAGTCCTCGGCGGAGACAGGGCGGCCGCCGACGTCGGGCACGCCCGAGGAGGTGGCGGGGAAGGCCGAAGCCCCGTCCGCCTCGTCGCTCGCGTGGGCGCGGCGCCGCGCCTCCGTGTCGCGCTTCTGGCGCCAGTACCGTACGCACCGCGCCGGCCTCATCGGTCTCGCCGGCCTCGCGGTCATCGCCCTGATCGCGCTGACGTCGCCGCTGTTCATCGGCGACGTACAGAGCGTCACCGACGCGCCGGGGACAGCGCTGGAGAGCCCGAGCGGTGAATTCCCGCTCGGTACGGACCAGTTCGGCCGGTCGCTCCTCGGCCTGCTGATCTGGGGCGCGCGTATCTCCCTGGTCGTCGGGCTGCTCGCCGCCGCGCTGTCGGTGGCGATCGGCACCCTCGTCGGCATTGTCGCCGGGCACTTCGGCGGCTGGTTCGCGACGGTGGTCATGCGGATCACCGACTGGTTCCTGGTGATGCCCGCGCTGGTGCTTGCGATCGTGCTGGCGACGGTGATGTCGCGCAGCATCTGGACGGTCATCCTGGCGATCGGGGTGACCTCGTGGCCGACAACGGCGCGCCTGGTCCGGGCGCAGACCATCGCCATCGAGTCGCGCCCGTACATCGAACGGGCGCGGGCTCTGGGCGGCGGGCACGGCCACGTCATGACGCGCCACGTACTGCCCAACGTCATGCCGCTGGTCCTCGCCCAGACCACGCTCGGAATCTCCACCGCGATCCTGACCGAGGCCACGCTCGCTTTCCTCGGGCTCGGCGATCCGTCGGTCGTCTCCTGGGGCGGCATGCTCCAGGACGCCCGGGAGGCGGGCGCCGTCTCGTCGGGACACTGGTGGTATCTGGCGCCTCCCGGCATCGCGATCGCGGTCGTCGCGCTCGCCTTCACGCTCTGCGGCCGTGCGATCGAGGCCGTGCTCAACCCGAAGCTTGGGGTGTCACGTTGACCGAAACACCGAACACGGAGACCCCGAAGGCAGCGGCGCCGCAAGCGGGGCCTCCGAAGGCGGCGTCGAGCCTCCTTGAGATCAAGGATCTGCGGGTGACGTACGGTACGGGGCCCTCCGCCGTCCCCGCCGTACGGGGCGTCGACCTCGTCCTCGAATCGGGCCGCAAGCTCGGCATCGCGGGCGAGTCCGGCTGCGGCAAGTCCACCCTGGCGCTGGCCCTGCTCCGGCTGCTGCCCGCCACCGCGAAGCTGACGGGGCACGTGCTGCTCGACGGTGAGGACGTGCTCACCATGAAGTGGGGCAGGCTGCGCGCGGTGCGCTGGGCCGGGGCCTCGATCGTCTTCCAGGGCGCCATGCACTCGCTCAACGCCGTCCACCGGGTCGGCGACCAGATCGCCGAACCGGTGCTGCTGCACCGCGGCGCGACGCCCGCCGCCGCCCGCAAACGCACCGGGGAACTGCTGGAGCAGGTCGGCCTGCCGGCCGCCCGCGCCGACGCCTATCCGCACGAGCTGTCCGGCGGCCAGCGGCAGCGCGTGATGATCGCGATGGCGCTGGCCTGCGACCCCCGGCTCATCGTCGCGGACGAGCCGACGACCGCGCTCGACGTGATGATCCAGGCCCAAATCCTGCGACTTATCGAGCAGTTGGTCGCCGAGCAGGACATCAGCCTGCTGATGATCAGTCACGACCTCGCGGTGCTCTCCGACACCTGTGACCGGCTCGCCGTGATGTACGCGGGCCGGATCGTCGAGGAAGGGCCGGCGAAGTCGGTGTACGACGCCGCCGAGCACCCGTACAGCCGCGCGCTGTCTGCGGCGTTCCCCCGGATCGGGGATCCCGCCTCACGGCGCGCGCCGCGCGGTCTGCCGGGTGACCCGCCCGATCCTTCGGCGCTGCCGTCGGGCTGTACGTTCCACCCGCGCTGCCCTGTCGCCCTGGACGAGTGCGCGCGGGAGGACCAGTCGCTGCGGGAGGCGGGGCCGGGTCGCCACGCGGCGTGCGTGCATGTGGGCGCCGCCGTACCGGCACAGGTGTCGGTGACGTCCACGGAGCCGCGCCCATGACGTCCGTACGCCCCGACGGGGCGGCCGCCGTGCCGCTCCCCCGTACGGCGCTGCGTTACGACGCCGTGGACGGCCACGTAGCGCCCGCCCGGGGCGTGGCCGACGCCCGGCGCCCCGTGGGGCCCACGCGCGTCCGCGCCCACGCCTGCGGCACCGTACGGGGCATCGGCGCACCGTACCCGCACCGTCTCGCTCGTACGGCCGCAGGACGGCCACGCCTCAGGAGCCAGTCATGACCACCACGCCCACGCCTCTGCTCTCGGCCACGGGGCTGCATGTCACGTTCCCCGGGCGGCGCGGCGCCCCGGCGGCGCGCGCCGTCGACGGTGTCGATCTCGACATCGGCGGCGGCGAGATCGTCGCCCTGGTCGGCGAATCGGGCTGTGGCAAGACCACGCTCGCGCGGACGCTGCTCGGCCTGGTGCCGCCGACGACGGGTTCCATCACCTTCGGCGGCGTACCTCTCGGCTACCAGTCCGCCGCCCTCAAGGCGTACCGCAAGCGCGTCCAACTGGTGCTCCAGGATCCGAGCGGTTCGCTGAATCCGCGGCACACCGTGTACGAAGCGGTGGCCGAGGGCCTGCGCATCCACCGGTACCGGGGCAACGAACGCGAGGCCGTCGCCGAGGCGCTGTCCCGTGCCGGGCTCCGCCCGCCGGAGCGGTTCTTCCTGCGGTATCCGCACGAGCTGTCGGGCGGCCAGCGTCAGCGAGTCGTCATCGCCGGCGCACTCGTGCTGAAGCCCGAACTGATCGTCGCCGACGAGCCCGTGGCGTCGCTCGACGCCTCCGTACGGGGCGAGATCCTGGCGCTGCTGCTGTCGCTCCGCGACGAACTAGGGCTGTCCGCCCTGGTCGTGACCCACGACCTCGGGCTCGCCTGGAACATCGCCGACCGGGTCGCCGTGATGTATCTGGGCCGGATCGTCGAGACGGGGCCGGTCGAGCAGGTGCTGACGGCTCCCCAGCATCCGTACACGCAGGCGTTGTTGTCGGTACTGCCGGAGTCGGGGGTCCAACCGGTTGTCCTGGCGGGCGAGCCGCCGGACCCGTCGCGTATCCCGGGCGGCTGCCGTTTCCACGCCAGGTGCCAGATCCTCGCCTCCGGCGAGGCGGAGCGCTCAGGTGTCGCGACCAAGTGCCGCACGGAGGCACTGCCGATACTGACGGGCGGCGACTCGACCCAGGTCGCCTGTCACTGGGCCGCCGCAGCCGCAGCCGCCCCGGAGGGCGAAAAGGTGCTCTGAGCCACCCGCCGCGGCTCCCCAACTCAGAAATACGGTGCCCGAGTTGGGGCCGCGCGGTGCGGCTGCGGGAAGGTCTCGTCAGCGCGCGTCGTACGCGGCGACGAGATCGCGCGAACGCTTCACGTCGTCGGCGATGGCATCGAGGAGTGACTCGATGGAGTCGAACGTCCGCTGGGGCCGTACGTACGACAGGAAGTCCACCGCGACGTGGAGCCCGTACAGCTCAAGCCCCACCCGGTCGATGGCGTACGCCTCCACGGTCCGCTCCGTGCCGTTGAACTGCGGGTTCGTACCGACCGAGATCGCCGCCGGCATCCGCTCGCCGTCGGCGGTCAGCCAGCCCGCGTACACGCCGTCCGCCGGGATCGCGGTGTGCGGGAGCGTCTCCACGTTGGCCGTCGGGTAGCCGAGGTCGCGCCCACGTTGCGCGCCCCGCACCACCACGCCCTCAACGCGGTGCGGCCTGCCCAGGATCTCCGCCGCCCCGGCGACGTCGCCCTCGGCGACCAGCCGCCGCGTCAGGGTCGACGAGAAGGGCTCGCCACCACCGGCCGCCCCGCTCACGTACAGCTCGATGACCTCGACCTCGTAGTCGTACGTCGCACCCAGCTCGGCCAGGAAGGCGACGTTGCCGGCGGCCCGGTGGCCGAAGCGGAAGTTCGGCCCCTCGATGACGGCGCGCGCGTGCAACTTGTCGACCAGCACCTTGACGATGAAATCGGCGGGCGTCAGCTTCGAGAAGTCGGTAGTGAACGGCAGCACGAGCACCGCGTCCACACCCAGCTCGGCCATCAGCTCCCCGCGCCGGTCGTGCGGCGCGAGCAACGGCGGATGGGTGCCGGGCCTGACGACCTCGCTCGGGTGCGGGTCGAACGTCACGACCACCGAGGGCACCCCGAGCTCCCGCGCCCGCTCGACGGTGCGCCCGATGATCAGCTGGTGTCCGCGGTGCACGCCGTCGTAGGAGCCGATGGTGACGACGCTGCGTCCCCAGTCCTGGGGGATGTCCTCCAAGCCGCGCCAGCGCTGCACTGTGACCGCTCTCCTCGCCCGAACCCGTGTACGTGAATGCCTCTTACGCAGGTCTAAGACTGCCATGCCCGTGGCTTTTGACCCGCATCGGCATCGTGATACCGATCGGCACGGGGGACTTGCGGGCACTCTGCCCGATCACCGCCGCCCACCGCCGGGGGTCATCGGCCGGCCATGCCGCGAGGAGCGCGGCGAATCCGCGCCTCTCACGGGTAAGACCGACCAGGCGCCGGTGCGCCCGCCCTCAGCGGGAGAGCGGGGCCGGCCGCCGCGGTGTTCCGTGTGCAGCGCCGTACCGATGACGCCCGGTACGGCGCCCGTCGCGGCGCACAGCACCGGCCCGCCCAAGGCTTCGCCACCCAGCCTCAGCGCATCGCTGCGGCGCGTGCCGATCGCCAACTCCGGCACCGTATTCAGGAGATGGAAGCGTTCGGCCGCCGTGCAGGTCGCCGGAACGGCCACCCACCCGGCACGCGCGCCTGACGCCACGCGTGGGCGACGATCCGTACGTACGCCCCCGCCTCGACGACGGCGCTCCCGGGGGAAGGCCGCCCCGCCTCAGCCGAAGACCGCCAGGCTCTTCGCCTTGCCGCCCTGTTCCTCCACCAGCGCCAGGAGCCGCCCGTCCGGCCCGAACGCCGCCACGGGGCCAGGTCCGGGGCCTGAGCCGGTGCCGGCCCTCGCCGCCCCGTCCCGGCGCACCGGCATGTCCAGCCGCACCCCGTTGAGAAGCAGCTTCGCCCGCTTCTCGTCCACGTCCCAGCGCGGAAACGCCGAAGCGGCAGCGTCCGCGACCGGCATCACCGTCAGCCGCTCCTGATGCTGGTCGAGCGTCCTCGCCTCGTCGAGGCCGTACGGACCGACCCGCGTCCTGCGCAGCGCCGTCAGATGCCCCCCGACGCCGAGCCCGGCACCGAGGTCACGTGCGAGGGCGCGGATGTACGTACCGGAGGAGCAGACGACCGACACGACCAGGTCAACCACGGGGGTACCGTCCTCCGCGACGTCGGCGCGGACGTCGTACACCTTGAACGACGAGACGGTCACCGGCCGCGCCGGGATCTCGAAGTCCTCGCCGCCCCGTACGCGGGCGTACGACCGTTTCCCGTCGATCTTGATCGCGCTGACCTTGGACGGCACCTGCATGATCGCGCCGGTGAGGGCGGCCACCCCGGCGTCGATTCCCTCGCGGGTGACCCCGGACGCGTCTGTCGACGAGGTGGTCTCGCCCTCGGCGTCGTCGGTGACGGTGTCCTGCCCCAGCCTGATCGTGCCGAGGTACTCCTTCTCGGTCAGGGCGAGATGCCCCAGCAGCTTGGTGGCCCGTTCCACGCCGAGGACGAGGACGCCCGTCGCCATGGGGTCGAGCGTGCCGGCGTGGCCGACGCGACGGGTCTTGGCGATGCCGCGCATCTTGGCCACGACGTCGTGCGAAGTGAAGCCCGACGGCTTGTCCACGATGACAAGGCCGTCGGGCGTGGGGAGTTGCTGTGTCATTTAGCGGCGGCACCGTCCGTGTCGTCGCCGTCGCCTCGGCCGGCCGCACCGTCGCCGGACGCGGCATCCGCCCCGCCCCCGGCCTCCGAACCGCCTTCGGCGTCGTCCTCGTAGCCCTCGTCGCCGGGCTTGCGGTATGGGTCGGCCTCGCCCGCGTAGGTCTTACCGGTCGACACCTCCCGCACCTCCGCGTCCTTGGCGCGCGCCTTGTCGAGAAGGTCCTCGATGGTGCGGGCGTTGTCCGGCAGCGCGTCGGGGACGAACGCCAGCGTGGGCGTGAATCGCACGCCGGTCTGACGGCCCACCTCGGACCGCAGCACGCCCTTGGCGCTCTCCAGGGCGGCGGCGGACGCCGCGCGCTCCTCGTCGTCGCCGTAGACCGTGTAGAAGACCGTGGCCTCCCGCAGGTCGCCGGTGACCCGGGCGTCCGTGATGGTCACGAACCCCAGCCGAGGATCCTTGATACGCCGGTCCAGGGTCTCCGCGACCACGACCTGGATGCGGTCGGCCAGCTTGCGGGCCCGCGCGTTGTCGGTCACCGGTCCGTCACTCTTCCTTCTGGGTTTCTTGTCTGCTGCTCTTGCCGCGACGACCGTCGCCCGCCAGGTGGCAGGACTCAGTCGTCGTCTCCGTGCAGCCGCCGTCGTACGGACAGCAGCTCCACCTCCGGACGGCCGGCGACCATGCGCTCGCACCGGTCCAGAACGTCTCTCAGATGCCCCGTGTCCCCGGACACCACCGCCAGACCGATCTCGGCCCTGCGGTAGAGATCCTGATCGCCGGTCTCCGCCACACTCACCCCGAACTTCCTCTGGAGTTCGGCGACGATCGGCCGGACGATCGAGCGTTTCTCCTTCAACGACCGTACGTCGCCGAGGAGCAGGTCGAAGGACAGTGTCCCCACATACATGTGTATCCGGATGTCCCGCCGGTACGGGTTCGGGCCCGCCAGCGCTTGGCAGGGGCACATAAACCGTACACGGAACGGCCGGGGCCGATCGACGGATTAAGCACCGTCGACCGGCCCCGGACCGCCGATGCCGCCCGAGCAGAACCCGGGCGGCATCGGCACCGTGCGACACGTCGGTCACGCGGTGGTGGGCACCACCGGTGTACGTCAGCCGCGCGGCTTCTCGCGCATCTCGTACGTCGCGATGACGTCGTCGATCTTGATGTCGTTGAAGTTTCCGAGGTTGATACCGCCCTCGAAGCCTTCGCGGATCTCGGTGACATCGTCCTTGAAGCGGCGCAGACCCTGGATGTTGAGGTCCTCCGCGATGACCTTGCCGTCGCGGACGAGCCGGGCCTTGGTGTTGCGCTTGACCTCGCCGGACCGGATGAGAACACCCGCGATGTTGCCGAGCTTGGACGAGCGGAAGACCTCGCGGATCTCCGCCGTACCGAGCTCGATCTCCTCGTACTCCGGCTTGAGCATGCCCTTGAGGGCCGCCTCGATCTCCTCGATGGCCTGGTAGATCACCGAGTAGTAGCGGACGTCGACACCCTCGCGGTCGGCCATCTGCGAAGCACGCCCGGCGGCGCGCACGTTGAAGCCGATGACGATGGCGTCGGAGCCCATCGCCAGGTCGATGTCGGACTCCGTGACCGCACCGACGCCGCGGTGCAGGACCCGGATGTCGACCTCGTCACCGACGTCGAGCTGGAGCAGCGAGGACTCGAGAGCCTCCACCGAACCGGACGCGTCGCCCTTGATGATGAGGTTGAGTTCCTGCACCAGGCCGGCCTTGAGGGCCTCGTCCAGGTTCTCCAGGGAGAACCGGACGCCCTTGCGGGCGAACGCCGCGTTCCGCTCACGAGCGGCCCGCTTCTCGGCGATCTGCCGCGCGGTGCGGTCCTCGTCGACGACGAGGAAGTTGTCGCCGGCGCCGGGGACGTTGGTGAGTCCCAGGACCAGGACGGGGGTCGCGGGACCCGCTTCCTCGACGTTGTTGCCGTTGTCGTCGAGCATCGCCCGGACACGGCCGTACGCGTCACCGGCGACCATCGTGTCACCGACGCGCAGCGTGCCGCGCTGGACGAGCACGGTGGCGACGGCGCCGCGACCGCGGTCGAGGTGCGCCTCGATGGCGATACCCTGCGCGTCCTGTTCCGGGTTGGCCCGGAGGTCGAGCGAGGCGTCCGCCGTGAGGACCACGGCCTCCAGCAGGCTGTCGATGTGCAGACCCTGCTTGGCGGAGATGTCGACGAACATGGTGTCGCCGCCGTACTCCTCGGCCACGAGGCCGTACTCGGTCAGCTGACCGCGCACCTTGGTCGGGTCCGCGCCCTCGACGTCGATCTTGTTGACCGCGACCACGATCGGCACGTCGGCCGCCTTGGCGTGGTTCAGCGCCTCGATCGTCTGGGGCATCACACCGTCGTTCGCCGCCACCACGAGGATCGCGATGTCGGTGGACTTGGCACCACGGGCACGCATGGCGGTGAACGCCTCGTGACCCGGGGTGTCGATGAAGGTGATCCTGCGCTCTTCGTCGTTGACCTCGGTGGCGACCTGGTACGCGCCGATGTGCTGCGTGATACCGCCGGCCTCGCCCGCGACGACATTCGTCTTGCGGATGGCGTCGAGGAGCCGGGTCTTACCGTGGTCGACGTGACCCATGACGGTCACGACCGGCGGACGCGCGACGAGGAACTCCTCGCCGCCCTCGTCCTCGCCGAACTCGATGTCGAAGGACTCGAGAAGCTCGCGGTCCTCCTCCTCCGGGCTGACGATCTCGACGACGTAGTTCATCTCGCCGGCGAGCACGTGCAGGGTGTCGTCGGAGACGGACTGCGTGGCGGTGACCATCTCGCCGAGGTTCATCATCACGGCGACGAGCGACGCCGGGTTGGCGTTGATCTTCTCCGCGAAGTCGGTGAGAGACGCACCGCGCGACAGCCGGACAACCTGGCCCTGGCCGCGCGGCAGCATCACGCCGCCTACCGACGGGGCCTGCATGGCCTCGTACTCCTGGCGCCTCTGCCGCTTCGACTTACGGCCACGACGGGCCGGTCCGCCGGGGCGGCCGAACGCGCCCTGTGTGCCACCGCGGCCGCCGGGACCACCCGGACGTCCGCCGAAACCGGGACGGCCACCGCCGCCACCGAAACCGCCACCACCGGGACGACCCGGAGCACCGCCGCCGCCACCAGGACGGCCGGCGAAGCCACCGCCGCCACCGCCACCACCGGGACGGCCGGCGAAGCCGCCGCCACCACCGGGACGACCGCCGCCACCGCCGCCACCGGCGGGCCTGTTGGCACCACCGGGACCACGGCCTCCGCCGGGGCCGCCGCCGGGACGCGGGCCCGCGGCGGGACGCTGCGGCATCATGCCCGGGTTCGGACGGTTACCGGCGGGGCCGCCGCCGGGACGCGGGGACTGCGGACGCGGCATACCGCCGGGGCTGGGGCGACCGCCCTGGCCACCGGCACCGGCCTGCGGACGGGGACCGCCCTGACCGGCGCCCTGCGGACGCGGACCACCGGGCGCACCGGCACCGCCGGGACGCGGGGCGCCACCCGGACGGGGCGCCTGCGGGCGCGCCATTCCGGTGGAACCACCAGAGGTGAAGGGGTTGTTGCCCGGACGGGGACCCGCCGGACGGGCACCCGGTCGGGCGCCCTGACCCGCGGGACGCGCGGGGCGCTCGCCGCCGCGGCCACCGTCACGGCCGCCGTCGCGCTGACCGCCGGACGGAGCCGGACGGGCGGCAGGACCACCGGTGGGGCGGGGCCCCGGGGTGGCCGAACCGGAACGCGGGGCCGCCGGAGGCTGCGGGGCCTGGGGCGCCTGCGGCGCCGCCGGGGCCGGAGCCGAGAACTCGGCCGCGGGCACCGGAGACGGTGCGGGCTTCGACGCCGGGGGCTTCGGACCGGGACGCGGGCCGGAGGCGGGCGTCGCGGCCGGAGCCGGAGAGGTAGGTGTGCCGCTCTGCGGGGCCTCGGCGGCGGCCGGCTTGGGAGCCGGGGCGCCGGGCTTGGGAGCAGCCGGACGTGCCGCCTGCGCCGGGGAGGGCGCGGCGGGCTTGGCGGGGCTCGCCTTACGGGGGGCCCCGGGCTTCGCTGCGGGCTTCGCGGCGTTGCCGCCGGGGCCCTGCAAAGCATCAGTCAATTTACGTACAACCGGCGCCTCGATCGTCGAGGACGCCGAACGGACGAATTCACCGAGTTCTTGGAGCTTGGCCATGACGACCTTGCTCTCGACGCCGAACTCCTTGGCGAGTTCGTATACCCGGACCTTAGCCACTTCGCTCCTTTTAGGTCCGGGTTACCGCCGGACCGTCGCTACTTCATGGGCGTACTCATCGCGTACTCATCGAGTGCTCATCGCAATCTCGACCTACTTCCAACTCGCGAGGTACCTGATTCGCACGGGGTTCCGTGCCGTACGTGTTCTTGCATTTACGCCTGCTCGATGTGTCGGCGCAGTTCCGCGCTGTCGAGCGGTCCCTTGGCCCTGAAGGCCCGGGGAAACGCCCGGCGGCGGACCGCCTGATCGAGACAGAACGAGACGGGGTGTACATACGCGCCCCGGCCGGGCAGCGTACCGCGTGGATCAGGGAGGCAAGCACCCTCGACCTCCACGATGCGCAGCAGATCGTTCTTGGGCGCTCGCTCCCGGCATCCCACGCAGGTTCGCTCTGGGCAGGCGCGAGCGTGCGTCCGGCCAGACATGCTCAAGTCTACCTCCCCGCGCCGGCCTCCCCCCTTTGGGGCGACGGTCGGACGCTTGCTGGCCAAAAAAGCTCGGTTGATCTCCGCACCGTTCGTCGGCGCACGTCGCCGCAGGTCGCGGGCGCCGGGTGGAGCTGACCGACTGCGGCGGGCCGTCACCGCCGGTGGGCGACGGGTGGCGGCCGATGGCCGGATACGGTGCGGTCGGTCACCGGTGGTGACGGGGTAGGTACGGGGCGGTTGCCGCGCGGTGACGGTGTGGTTGCGGAGCGATGGCGGGCCACCGATCTGTCGCTGCGGTGATCGTCGGCGTGGTGATCGTCACGTTGTCCAGTGCCCCGCACGCTGTGCCTCGCGCCCCGTGCCGTACGTCGCCGGGCTCCGCCGCCCGTACGTCGCGAAGTTCGCGGACTCCCGCCCCGTACGGGGCGCCGTACACCGCCCCGTACGCCCCGGGTGGCCTCGTCCCGCCGTCGGGTCAGCCCCGGTCGCCGCGAGGTGGCCGACCACCCGCGGCGGCGCCGTTGTCCGCCGCCCCGTCCGCCCCGTCGGTCTGCTCCGTGTCGGGCCGGATGTCGATGCGCCAGCCGGTGAGGCGGGCGGCGAGGCGGGCGTTCTGCCCTTCCTTGCCGATCGCCAACGACAGCTGGTAGTCCGGCACCGTCACGCGCGCGGAGCGGGCGCCGAGGTCGACGACCTCGACCTTGCTGACGCGGGCCGGCGACAGGGCGTTGGCGACCATCTCGGCCGGGTCGTCCGACCAGTCGACGATGTCGATCTTCTCGCCGTGCAGCTCCGCCATCACATTGCGCACCCGCGCCCCCATGGGGCCGATGCAGGCGCCCTTGGGGTTGAGACCGGAGCGGGTGGACCGTACGGCGATCTTCGTACGGTGGCCCGCCTCACGGGCGATCGCGCAGATCTCCACGGAGCCGTCCGCGATCTCCGGGACCTCCAGCTCGAAGAGCTTCTTCACGAGGTTGGGGTGGGTACGCGACAGGGTCACCGAGGGGCCCCGTACGCCCTTGGCCACGCGGACCACGAATGTACGCAGCCGCAGACCGTGTGTGTACTCCTCGCCGGGCACCTGCTCCTGCACAGGGAGGATGGCCTCCAGCTTGTCGTCCAGCCGCACCAGGACGTTGCGGGGGTCCTTGCCCTGCTGGACCTGGCCGGCGACGACGTCGCCCTCACGGCGCGCGTACTCACCGAACGTGACGTCGTTCTCGGCGTCCCGCAGCCGCTGCTGGATGACCTGTCGCGCCGTCGTGGCGGCGATACGGCCGAAGTCGGACGGGGTGTCGTCGAACTCCTTCGGCTCCTGGCCCTCCTCCAGCTCCGACGGGTCCTCCTTGGCCCAGACCGTTACATGACCGTTGTCGCGGCTGAGGACGACGCGGGCGAGACGGCGGCTTCCCTCGGTGCGGTGGTAGGCGATGAGGAGGGCGGATTCGATCGCCTCGACCAGTAGGTCGAACGGGATCTCCTTCTCTTGTGCCAAGCCCTTCAGGAGCTTCACGTCGATGTCCATGGCTACGCCTCCTCTTCCTTCTTGTCCTTGCGGTTGAACTCGAGCTCCACGCGCGCCTTGGCGATCGACGCGAACTCGACCCGGCGGGCGGTCGGCTTGCGCCCCTTCACGCCCGGTACTTCGAGGTCGACTCCCGCCTCGTCCACCGCGAGGACACGGGCCACGAATTCGTCGCCCTCATGAAGCTGGATCTTCGCCAGACGGCCGACGGCGCGTTCGTAATGACGGCGCTCGGTCAGCGGGCGGTCGGCTCCGGGGGAGGTCACTTCGAGCTGGTACTCGTCCTCGCCCATCGCGTCGGTCTCGTCGAGAGTCGTGGAGATGGTGCGGCTCAGCTCGGCGCACGCGTCCAGATCCACCCCGTCGTCGGAGTCGACCACGATCCTCAGCACACGACGCCTGCCCGCCCGGGTCAGCTCGATCTCTTCGAGATCCAGGCCCTTCGCGCTGACGAGCGGTTCCAGCAGTCCGCGCAGCCTCTCGCTGTGGGTGGTGCTCATCCGGGTGACTCCTCGGCCGCGTGTGTGCTGTTGTGGGATCGTCGCGTGTCAGGCAAAGGGTATCCGGTCGCGGGGGGTGTTGCCGTCCACCTGCGGCTGACCCGCAGGTACGCTCGCCTGCGGTGATCACTGCGAGGCCCGAGGGAGACACGCGTGAGACGCACGGGGACGACACGGCGGGGTGCTCTCCTGGCGGCGGGGGCCGCGGCGGGGGGTCTGCTGACCGCCTGCTCGGGTGGTGACGACGGCGACGGATCGGATGGCACGACGAGCGCGGCGGCCGTCCGCGCCGCCAAGGCACTGCGGGTGAAGTCCGCCAGCACGAGGCGCGAACTCCTGCGGCAGTACGACGCGGTGATTGAGCGGCATCCTGATGAGGCGGCGCGGTTGGCGCCGCTGCGGGGCGCCGTGGCGCGGCATGTGACCGCGCTGTCGCCGCCTCCTCGGTCTCCTGAGAAGGACGAGTCGGCGAAGCCGTCCCCGTCACCGACCCGGTCCGTGTCGGTGTCTCCGACGGCCGCCCCGTCATCCGCCCCGTCGCTGGGGACGGCCGTCGGTGACAGCGGAGACGGCGGGACCACGCCGTCCGTGTCCGCCGATCCCGTCACCGCCGTCAAGGCGCTGGCCGCGGCCGAGCGCCGTGCCGCAGACGCGCACGCCGACGCGCTGGTCCACGCCCCGCCCGAGCTCGCCCGCCTGCTTGCCTCGCTCGCTGCGGCCGGCGCCGCCCACGCGTACCTGCTGACGGAAGGATCCCCCTCGTGAGCAGTGACGGTGCGCTGGACGCCGCCCAGGCCGCCCTCGCCGCGGAGCACGCCGCGATCTACGGGTACGGCGTCGTCGGCGGCCGGGTCGGCGACGAACGCCGCACGGAGGCGACTCACGCGTACGACGCCCACCGAGCCCGACGGGACGCTCTCGCGCGTACGGTGCGCGATCTCGGCGGCAAGCCGGTGGCGGCCGCCGCCGCGTACGCCATGCCCTTCGAGGTGCCCGACTCGGCCGCCGCCGTAAGCCTCGCCGCCGAGTTGGAGGACCGGATCGCGGGCGTGTACTCCGACCTCGTGCGGGCCGCCGAGGGGCCGCTGCGCCAGGACGCCGCGGGGGCACTGCGTGAGGCGGCGGTCCGGGCGGTGCGCTGGCGGGGCAGCGGCGTAGCCTTTCCTGGGCTCGCCGAGCGACTGTGAGCCCGCTCGCTCCGAAAGGGATCTAGGCACGTATGGCTTTCGAACCGCCGCGGCGGCTGGTGCGCACCCTGAGCGAGACGTACGGGGAGTCCGTCGCCGGCGAGTGGCTCGGGCGGCTGCCCGGGATCGCCCAGGAGGCGGTGGAGCGGCGGGAGTTGACGGTCGAGCGGGCGGTGGCGCCGGGTGGCGGGAGCAGCCTCGTGGTGCTCGTACGGCGCCCCGACGGGGCGCCAGCGGCGCTCAAGGTGGCGCCGCCGTTCGCCGCCCCGGGGCCGGAGCGGGCGGCGCTGACGCACTGGAAGGGCTGGGGCTCCGTGGAGCTCATCTCGGGCTCCGACGGGGAGCTGCTGCTGGAACGGCTCCACACCGAGACCTCGCTGCGCTCCCTGCCGGAGGCCAAGGCACTGCTCGAAGCGGCGGGAACGGTGCGGAAGTTGTGGGTCGAGCCCGTCGCCGACCACGGCTTCGAAACGGTCGCCGAGCGGACGGCGCGACAGGCGGCGGCGATGCGGGCGGCGAGCGACCCGCAGGTCGTCCCGCTCGTCACGGCGGCCCTCGACGCGCGTGAGGAGCTTCTCGCGGCCGGGCCGACGGAGCTGATGCTGCTCCACGGGGCGTTCCGCCAGGGCAAGGTGCTCTCGGGCGACCGGGCGCCGTGGCTCGCGGTCGGCCCCGTGCCCGTGGTGGGTGAGCGCGCGTACGACCTGGCGCGGCTGGTCCGCGACCGCGTGGAGGACCTGGTCGCGGCGGCGTCCGGCGCGTCCGCGACGCGGCGCCGCGTGAACAAGCTGGCCGACTCGCTGGACATCGACCGCGAGCGGCTGCGCGGGTGGACGCTCTTCCGCGCGGTGGAGTCGGGCGTCCGCGCGCTGGAGGCCGGAAGGCGCCAAGACGGGGAACTGTTGCTGGAGTTCGCCGACTGGCTGTAGCGGGGCGCGGTGCGTCTCGATGGACGTGGCAGCGCCCGGCGCCCGCGCCGGTGCCTCCCTCCTCAGGATGGCCGGTCACGGGGAGGGGCGAGCGGCTACGGGGGGGCGCGGGCCCGTCACCTGGACCGGCCCGCCCGCCCCGTACGCCGTCGTACTGCTCGCCACCGAAGGGCGGCGGCGACGGTCAGACGGCGGCCGTCAGACGCGCGACCGCCTCGGCGACCGTGAGCTCCTCGCGCTCGCCACTGCGGCGGTCCTTCAGCTCCACCACGCCGTCGCCCGCGCGGCGCCCCGCCACCAGGATCTGCGGAACGCCGATCAGCTCCGCGTCCGTGAATTTCACACCGGGCGAGACGCCGGCGCGCTCGTCGACCAGCACTCGCAGCCCCGCCGCCGCCAGTTGCTCGGCGACGTCGACCGCCAGCTCCGTCTGGAGCGCCTTGCCCGCCGCGACGACGTGCACGTCCGCCGGGGCGATCTCACGGGGCCAGCACAGACCCTGTTCGTCGGCGGTCTGCTCCGCGAGCGCGGCGACGGCGCGGGAGACGCCGATGCCGTACGACCCCATGGTCACCCGCACCGGCTTGCCCTGCTGCCCGAGCACGTCGAGCTGGAAGGTGTCGGCGTACTTGCGGCCCAGCTGGAAGATGTGACCGATCTCGATGGCGCGCCCGAGCTTCAGCCCCGCGCCGCACACGGGGCAGGGGTCGCCCTCCTCGACGACCACGACGTCGAGGTAGTCGTCGACCTCGAAGTCGCGTCCGCAGACGACGTTGCGCGCGTGGGTACCGGCCTTGTTCGCGCCGGTGATCCAGGCGGTACCGGGCGCCACGCGGGGGTCGGCGATGTAGCGGATCTTCAGCCCCTGGGGGCCGACGTAGCCGCGTACGAGCTCGGGCCGGCCCTCGAAGTCCTCCGCCGTCACCAGCTCCACCACGGCGGGCGCCAGGTGCTCACCGAGCTTGCCGAGGTCCACCTCGCGGTTGCCGGGGACGCCGACGGCGGTGATCTCGCCGTCGACCTTCACCAGAAGGTTTTTCAGCGTCGCGGAGGCCGGCACGTCCAGAAACGCGGCCAGCGTCTCAATGGTCGGGGTCTCGGGGGTGTCCAGCTCCTCCAGCGCCCCGTGCGCCGATCCGTCGACGGGGTCGGTGGTGAAGGTGACGGCCTCGGTGTTGGCGGCGTAGTCGCCGTTGGGGCAGTCGACGAAGGTGTCCTCACCGGCGGCGGCCGGGGCCAGGAACTCCTCCGAGGCGGAGCCGCCCATGGCGCCGGAGACGGCGGAGACGATGCGGTAGTCGAGCCCCAGGCGCGCGAAGATCTTCTGGTACGCCGCGCGGTGGAGCGCGTACGACTCGGCCAGGCCCTCGTCCGTGGTGTCGAAGGAGTACGAGTCCTTCATCTGGAACTCGCGCCCGCGCAGCACGCCGGAGCGGGGGCGCGCCTCGTCGCGATACTTCGTCTGGATCTGGTAGAGCATCACCGGCAGGTCCTTGTAGGACGTGCACTGGTCCTTGACGACGAGGGTGAAGATCTCCTCGTGCGTCGGGCCGAGCAGGTAGTCGCCGCCCTTGCGGTCCTTGAGACGGAAGAGGAGGTCGCCGTACTCGTCCCAGCGACCGCTCGCCTCGTAGGGCTCCTTGGGAAGCAGTGCCGGCAGCAGTACTTCCTGCGCCCCGATGGCGTCCATCTCCTCGCGTACGACGCGGGCGATGTTGTCGAGGACCTTCTTACCGAGGGGCAGCCAGCTCCAGAGTCCGGCGGAGGTGCGGCGCACGTACCCGGCGCGGACCAGAAGCTTGTGGCTGAGGGTCTCCGCGTCCGCCGGGTCGTCGCGCAGTGTCTTGGCCATCAATCGGGACATGCGCTGGACCTGGGACATGGGGAGCACTCCTGCGTTTCTTCTCGGGTGTTGCCAGGAGGTTATCCGGGGCACACCGGCGGGCGGAAATCAGTAACGGTGCCCCGTAGGGTGCTCAGCGCCGCCGCAGCGGCAGCGGGGCGCCCATCACCGCGTACGGCTTGGCGGCGCTGGGGAAGCGGACCTGGCGCGCCAGGTCCTGGTAGCCGAGGGAGCGGTAGAGGCCGCGGGCGGGGCTCTCGGTGTCGATCGCGGAGAGGATCGAGCGGGGCTGCCGGGCACCGTCCGTGATGGTGGTGATCAGAGCGCGCCCGATGCCGTGTCCTTGGAAGGCGGGGTGGACGTGCAGTTCGGTGATGACGAAGGAGTCGTCGAGCCAGCCGTCGAGGTCGCCGGCACGCAGGTACGGCTCGACGATCGTGGACCACCAGTGGGAGGGGTCGTTCGGCATGCCGTAGACGAAGCCGGCCAGCCGGTTCTCCGCCGTGAGCGCCCCGTAGGCGCGGGCACCGGGCGCCATGAGGTGTCGCAGCACGATCTGGCGCCGTACGCCGATCTCGGCCTCGCTCAGCCCGAAGGCGAGCTTCTGAACGGCCAGCGCCTCGTCCACGCGCGGGGCGAGATCGATCGGCCCTACGCGTACGTCGGGGATCTGGGGTTCGCTCCCGGGAAAGCTCGGCACGCTCGGCATGGCCGAACCCTACTTTCAGAAGAGGACGCTCATGAAGGCGCCCACCTCGCGGAAGCCCACCCGTCGGTAGGAGGCCCTCGCGGGGGTGTTGTAGTCGTTCACGTACAGGCTGACGACGGGGGCGACGTCGGCAAGCGCGTACCGTACGACGGCCGCCATGCCGTTCTCGGAGAGGCCCCGGCCGCGAAACTCGGGTGCCACCCATACGCCCTGGATCTGGCAGGCGTGTGGCGTCGCCGCGCCGATCTCCGCCTTGAAAATCACCTTGCCGTCGTCGATACGGGCGAACGACCGCCCCGCACCTACGAGTTCGGCCACCCGCGCCTGGTAGAGCAGCCCGCCGTCGCCGGCCAGCGGCGAGACGCCGACCTCTTCGGTGAACATCGCGACGCACGCCGGCATGATCGTCTCCAGCTCGTCCTTGCGGATGCGGCGTACGAGGGGGTCGGGCCGCACCGTTTCCGGCACTTGCTCGGTGACCATGAGCGGCTGGTTCGCCCGAACCTCGCGCGCGGGGCCCCAGTTGGGCTCCAGAAGCCGCCACAGGAGGGCTGTGGGTTCGGCGGGGCCGACGATGGACGAACAGCGGCGCCCCGTACGGCGGGCGCGGTCCGCGAACGCCCGGACGGCCTCGGGGGAAGCGCAGATGGGCACCAGGTTGGCGCCGGAGTAGCAGAGGGAGCGCAGCCGCCCGTCCGCGTACCAGCCCCACATCTCGCCGCCGAGCCGCCAGGGATCGAGCCCCGCCGCCTGGACACGCGAAGCCACGAACGCGTTGGCGACGGGCTCACTCTCAAGAATGGCGAGCGCGGCGCCGAGTTCGCCTGGGTCGAGGACCCGAGTGGTGGTCTGCGTCAACACGAGAGGGGCCTCACCATACGTCTGCTGATTCTTCGCACTGTACCCGTCACTTCTGTGACGCGCCGCGTACACCGAAGGGCCCCGCTCCCTCCGGACGCCCTGAGGCGTGGGGTGCGGGGCCCGTACGGAGCCGGAACGCGGACTGGACGGAGGGACAGGGGCCGACAGGTCTGCCGACGGGCTCACAGAAGCCCCGGGCCGCCCCTCAGCTGATGGAGACCTCGGGCTCGCCTGAGGGGACGCCGTCTCGTTCCATCTCCTCGGCGATCTTCATCGCCTCTTCGATGAGCGTCTCGACGATCTTCGACTCGGGCACCGTCTTGATGACCTCACCCTTCACGAAGATCTGGCCCTTGCCATTCCCGGAGGCCACACCCAGATCCGCCTCACGGGCCTCACCGGGGCCGTTCACGACACAGCCCATCACCGCCACCCGCAGCGGGACCTCCATGCCCTCCAGGCCCGCGGTGACCTCGTCCGCCAGCTTGTACACATCCACCTGGGCACGCCCGCAGGACGGGCACGAGACGATCTCCAGACGGCGCTGCTTCAGGTTCAGCGCCTCCAGGATCTGCAGGCCGACCTTGACCTCCTCCGCCGGAGGCGCCGAGAGCGAGACGCGGATCGTGTCCCCGATGCCCTCGCTGAGCAGCGCGCCGAACGCGACCGCCGACTTGATCGTTCCCTGGAACGCCGGCCCCGCCTCCGTCACACCCAGATGCAGCGGATAGTCGCTCTGGGCCGCCAACTGCCGGTAGGCGTTGACCATCACCACCGGGTCGTTGTGCTTCACCGAGATCTTGATGTCCCGGAAACCGTGCTCCTCGAAGAGCGACGCCTCCCACAACGCGGACTCGACGAGCGCTTCCGGGGTGGCTTTGCCGTACTTCTTGAGAAGCCGCGCGTCCAGCGAACCCGCGTTCACACCGATGCGGATCGGGGTGCCGGCCGCACCCGCCGCCTGCGCGATCTCCTTGACCTTGTCGTCGAACTGCTTGATGTTCCCCGGGTTCACCCGCACCGCCGCGCACCCCGCGTCGATCGCCGCGAACACGTACTTGGGCTGGAAGTGGATGTCCGCGATCACCGGGATCTGCGACTTTTTCGCGATGGTCGCCAGCGCGTCCGCGTCGTCCTGCGTCGGACACGCCACCCGCACGATCTGACAGCCCGACGCCGTCAGCTCCGCGATCTGCTGCAGCGTCGCCCCGATGTCCGACGTACGCGTCGTCGTCATCGACTGCACCGAAACCGGCGCGTCACCACCGACAGCCACCGAACCGACCTGGATCTGTCGACTGACCCTACGGTCGGCGAGCTTCGTCGGAACATCCGGCATTCCGAGAGAAATCGCAGTCATCTGCTGTGCAACCCCAAGGTGTGGATTGTGGTCCCGAGTTCGGCGGGCTCCAACCATCGAGATTACGTCACCGGCCCGCCGTACGAGCACACCGCTGCTAGCAAACCACCCAAAGGCCTACGGCCGGGCGCAAAGAGACACCCGACGGTAAACCTGAGGCCGCTTCGGCGGCACGGACTGTTTCCCGGCGTACGGAGCGCGGCGCCCGCCGCGCTCCGTACCAACTACATGATCTTGACGGGATTCACCACGTCGGCAATCAGCACCAACAGCGTGAAGCAGATGAAGATCCCCGCCACGACGTAGGCGACGGGCATGAGCTTCGCCACGTCGAACGGCCCCGGGTCGGGCCTCTTGAAGAGGCGGGCGAGTTTGCTCCGTACGGACTCCCACAACGCACCGGCCATGTGCCCGCCGTCGAGCGGCAGCAACGGCAGCATGTTGAAGAGGAACAGCGAGAGATTGAATCCGGCGAGCAGGAAGAGCATCATCGCGATCTGGTTCTGCGCCGGGACGTCCAGCGTCATCACCTCGCCGCCGATCCGCGCGGCACCGACGACGCCCACGGGCGAGTCGTCCTTGCGGTCGCCGTCGGAGAAGGCGGCGCTCCAGAGATCGGGGATCTTCGAGGGCAGCGCGACGATCGACTCGACACCGGTCACGATCATGTCGCCCATGCGGTCGACGGAGTCGCCGAAGGAGAGCGGGACGATCTCGGTGGCGGCGGCAAAGCCCAGATAACCGGCGGGAACGTACTTGTCGGGGACGACCTCCCCGTCCGAATCCTTCTGCGCCACCATGTTCTTCGCGAGCGTCGCCTGGAGGACCTGCTCCTTGCCGTCACGTTCGACCGTGATGGTGGCGGGGCCGATCGTCTCGCGGATGAGGTTGGACAGCACGGACCAGTCCTCGACGCGCTCTCCGTTGAAGGCGACGATCTTGTCACCCTCCTTGAGACCGGCGGCGCGGGCCGGCGAGACGGGGTCGCTCGCCGTGCACTTCTCGCGCGCCACGTCCTGGGAGATGACGCACTTCTGAACGCCGGCGACCTCGGTCGTCTGGGTCTGGAAGCCGAAGCTCATCGCGACGCCCATGAAGATCACGACGGCGAGGACCAGATTCATGAACGGGCCCGCGAACATCACGATC
Organism: Streptomyces sp. NBC_01716; assembly: GCF_036248275.1. NCBI lineage: Bacteria > Bacillati > Actinomycetota > Actinomycetes > Kitasatosporales > Streptomycetaceae > Streptomyces > Streptomyces sp. NBC_01716. The sequence goes on from NZ_CP109181.1 coordinate 2,310,663, forward strand.
ATGCGCTTCCACGGCTTGCGTGTGTAGAAGAGCCGGGTCTCGTCGCCCTCCTTCAACTCCTCGAAGGCCGCCGACCGGGCGTCCTCTATCATGCCGCGCCAGGGTGAGGTGGACCGCGCCTCGATACGCCCGTCGGCGCCCGGCGGGAACATCCCGATCATGCGGATGTAGCCGCCGAGCGGGATGGCCTTGATCCCGTACTCGGTGTCGCCCCTCTTTCGCGACCAGATGGTGGGGCCGAAACCGACCATGTACTGAGGCACGCGAATGCCGAAGAACTTGGCCGTCGACAGGTGGCCGAGCTCGTGCCACGCGATGGAGAAGAGCAGCCCCACAGCGAAGATCACTATGCCGAGGACTGTCAACAGGATCGTCATGCGCGAGCCTCCGCTGGCTGTTCTTCGCCGAATTTCTCTGCCACTTCGCGGGCCCGGGCGCGTGCCCAGGTCTCCGCTTCGAGGACGTCCGCCACGGTGAGCGAGGTTCCCTTGGCGGGCCGGCCGTGCTCGGCGACGACATCGGTGACGGTATCCATGATGCCGTTGAACGGCAGCCGCCCCGCCAGAAACGCGTCCACGCACTCCTCGTTGGCGGCATTGAACACCGCCGGAGCCGTACCGCCCAGCGAACCGACGTGCCGGGCGAGTCCCACCGACGGGAACGCCTCGTTGTCGAGCGGGAAGAACTCCCAGGTCGACGCGGTGGACCAGTCGAAGGCGGGCGCGGCGTCCGGCACCCGTACCGGCCAGCCGATGCCCACGGCGATCGGGCCGCTCATGTCGGGCGGCGTGGCCTGCGCGAGGGTCGAACCGTCGGTGAACTCCACCATGGAGTGGACGTACGACTGGGGGTGCACGACGACCTCGATGCGTTCGAAGGGGATGTCGTACAGGAGATGCGCCTCGATCACCTCCAGGCCCTTGTTGACGAGGGTCGCGGAGTTGATCGTGATGACGGGGCCCATGGCCCATGTGGGGTGGGCCAGGGCGGCGTCCGGGGTGACGTGGGCCAGTTCCGCCCTCGTACGGCCTCTGAAGGGGCCGCCGGAGGCCGTGACGACCAGCTTGCGGACATCGGCCCGGGTGCCGGCCGCGAGGCCCTGGAAGAGCGCGGCGTGCTCGGAGTCGACCGGGATGATCTGCCCCGGCTTGGCGAGCGCCTTGACCAGCGGGCCGCCGACGATCAGCGACTCCTTGTTGGCGAGGGCGAGCGTACGGCCGGCTTCGAGGGCGGCGAGGGTCGGCGCGAGGCCGATGGACCCGGTGATGCCGTTGAGCACCGTGTGGCACGGGGACGCCGCGATGTCGGTGGCGGCGTCGGGCCCGGCCAGGATCTCGGGGAGCGGCTCGGAGCCGTACTCCGCGCGCAGCGCCTCGCGCAGTGCCGGCACGGCGTCCTCGCGGGCGACGGCGACGGTGCGGACCCGGAGCTGTCGCGCCTGCTCGGCGAGCAGTCCGATCCGCCCGCCTGCGGCGGACAGCGCGGTGACACGGAAGCGGTCGGGGTTGCGCAGGACCAGGTCGATCGCCTGCGTGCCGATGGACCCGGTCGAGCCAAGGACGACGATGTCCCGGCGGCCTTCGGACGCGTCGAAGGCGATATGGGGGTCGGCGAGGGGGGCTGGACTGTCGCTCATGGCCCCATTCTTGCCGCATCCGGCCACGGCGCGGACAGCGCGGGGCGAAAACGGGGGGCGGGGTGGGGCCCGTCAGGGCTTGGAGCCCGCTTCGAACTTCTTCCATTGCGCCGTGATGACCTCTTCCGGCACCTTGCCGATGTCCTTGGTATCCGTGATGTCGGCCCGGAAGGAGAGGGTGGTGGTACCGGAGCGTACGACGGTGAGGTACTCGTACAGCTTCAGGGTGCCCTTCACGTCGAGGATCGTGAAGCGGTACGCCTGCGCCTCGTCGCCGTGGTCGGGCGCCTTGACCGGCTCGACCTTCAAGTACTGCCCCTTGGCGATGGCCCGGTTCTCGACGAAGCCGCCCGCGCACGCCTTGCCTGCCGCGCCAAGGGCCTTCATTACGGAGGCCGCGCCGTCGCCGTTGTAGGAACGGAGTTGTACGGCGACGGTCGTGCCCAGCATCTCCTCGGCGACGTCGACGTTGCGGTGGACCTCGGACACCGGGTCGAAGGCGGTGGCGCCCTTGGCGAGGCTGACGAGTGGCTGGCAGACGGCGGGGTCGGCGGTGTAGTCCTCGCCGAGGGGCGCGCCGAGGGTGAACTCGCCGGCAGTGTATTTGCCGATCTTCTCGCCGTCGGTGAAGGCGAGGACGGTGAGGTCACGCTGGCTGAGGGCCCCGGTGCCGCCGGAGCCTGCCGGGTCGGGGGCGTCGCCGTCGTCTGCGGCGTCGTCCGCGTCGTCGGCGGGGGCGGACGCGGATGCCTTGCCGTCCGCTCCGTTTTCCTTGCCGCCCTTGTCGCCCTCGCTCGCCTCGTCGCCCCCGCCGCCGCAAGCTGCCGCACCGGTCAGTACGGCGCCGACGAGCGCGAGCGCCGCCACCTGGCGCAGGCGTGCGCGTCGGCCGCTGGACCGTCCCTTGCTTCCCGCCCCGAACATCCCTGCCCCAATCGTCAGTTGACGGCGTCCTCGGTGCCGCGCCGTCGGCGGCGTCCTTGGCCGAATCGCGCGGCTCGCGCCAAGTGTGGTCGCATCGCGGCTCGATTGTGCTGCATGCGTGCCCCATGGTCACAACGGCGGGCCGGGGCGCCGACGGCTGAGTCGAGACATCTTCGGCGAGTTGCGGCATCCGCATTGACACGCCTCACACGCGGGCGCAATTCTGAGAGCGCTCTCAGAAAGGTCTGTACCTGAAGAGTCATTGGGTTCCGGTTTCCCCGCTCCCGGCCGGCGTTCCGGTCCCCGGCACTTCAGGTCTCACCCGCCTCACCGGCGGCGTCCGTACGTCAGATTCCGCCCCCACTGATCTCACCGGGATTTACCTGACGAGGAGGAAGAGCGAGTGCCTGCGATACGCAAGCTGCTGGCCTCTCTGGCCGCCGCGGTGGTCTTCACCACCGGATTCACGGCCTTGACCAGCGCCGCCCCGGCCGAGGCCGCGGTGCCCAACACCATTCCGTTCACCATCAAGAACGACTCCGGCCGCGGCGAACAGCTCTACATCTACAACCTCGGTACAGAGCTCTCCTCCGGCCGACAGGGCTGGGCCGACGCCAACGGCACCTTCCACGCCTGGCCCGGCGGCGGCAATCCGCCGACCCCGGCGCCCGACGCGTCGATCGCGGGACCGCCCCCGGGTCAGAGCAAAACGATCCAGTTGCCGAAGTTCTCGGGGCGGGTCTACTTCTCGTACGGGCAGAAGCTCGTCTTCAAGCTGGCCACCGGCGGGCTGGTGCAGCCGGCCGTGCAGAATCCGAGCGACCCGAACCGGAACATCCTCTTCAACTGGTCCGAGTACACACTCAACGACTCGGGCCTGTGGATCAACAGCACCCAGGTCGACATGTTCTCGGCGCCGTACGCGGTTGGCGTCAAGGGCCCCAACGGCACCGTCAAGAACACGGGCCACCTGAAGCCGGGGGGCTACAACGGGTTCTACAACTCCCTCAGGAGCCAGCCGGGCGGCTGGGGCGGTCTGATCCAGACCCGGTCGGACGGCACCGTGCTTCGGGCTCTCGCACCGGGCCACGGCATCGCGTCCGGCGCCCTGCCGGCCGGTGTGCTGAACGACTACATCAACCGGGTGTGGGCGAAGTACGCCAACTCCCCGCTCACGGTGACCCCGTTCGCGAATCAGCCGGCGGTCAAATACGTCGGCAGGGTCTCCGGCAACGTCATGAACTTCACCAACACCTCCGGCGCGGTGGTCACTTCGTTCCAGAAGCCGGACGCCGACAGCATCTTCGGCTGCTACAAACTGCTCGACGCCCCCAACGACCAAGTACGGGGCCCGATTTCACGCACCCTGTGCGCCGGGTTCAACCGCTCGACGCTCCTGACCAACCCCAACCAGCCTGACGCCAACTCGGCGAACTTCTACAAGGACAGCGTCACCAACCACTACGCGCGGAAGATCCACGAGCAGATGGCTGACGGCAAGGCGTACGCGTTCGCCTTCGACGACGTCGGCGCCCACGAGTCGCTGGTGCACGACGGCGACCCGCGGCAGGCGTACCTCACGCTCGACCCGTTCAACTAGGGCAGCGTCCCCGTAACGCCCCGGGCCGCGTCTTCCGTAAGGAGGACGCGGCCCGGTGGTTTCCCCCGCCCCGTCGGAACGCCCGGAAGGGCCCGGTTCCCGGTCGGTCCGGGGCGCTCCAGCTCCCCGGTCGCTCAGCGGATCGGCCGGTGGACGTTTTTCCGCTGAGCGACCCGCGGCAGGCGTACCTCACGCTCGACCCGTTCAACTAGACGAGTCATTCCGAATGCTGACGGTGTGTCCGGGAACGCAGACAGGGCGTCCAAGATCGTTGTGTGACGAACAACCTGGACGCCCTGCTGACCGCACTGTACGTGAAGATCGACGACGAGATCGGGGGTACCCGGTGGCTGGGCCGACCGCCGCAGCTGACGGATTCCGAGCTTGTCTGCCTCGCTGTCGCGCAGGCGCTGCTGGGCTTCACTTCAGAGTCGCGGTGGCTGCGGTTCGTGGACTCCCGCTTGGGCCGGATGTTCCCGTACGTGCCCAGGCAGCCGGGCTGGAACAAGCGGCTCAGAGCCGCGTTGCCACTGGTCAGGAAGGCGATACGGCTGCTGGCCGTCGATACGGACTTCTGGTTCGACAACCACTGGATCGTCGACTCCACGCCGGTGGAGTGTGGCCGCTCGCGTCCGACGGTGAAGCGGTCGGACATGGCCGGCTGGGCCGGATACGGGTACTGCGCCTCGCACTCCCGGTTCTTCTGGGGCCTGCGCCTGTTCCTGGTGTGCACTCCGGCCGGGATGCCGATCCTGTGGGCGCTGGCGACCCCGAAGATGGACGAGCGCGAGGTACTGACCGCGATGCTCGACCGCGAACCCGAGACAGTCACGAACCGGCCGGGGCTGCTGGTGATCTCCGACAAGGGTTTCGCCGCCAAGGAGTTCGAGGCCGATTTGGCCTTGAGGGGTGCCGAGTTGCTGCGGCCGTCGTTCAAGCGCGAGAAGAAACGCAAGGGCGAGAGTCTCCTGAAATCAGTGCGGCAACTGATCGAGTCGGTCAACGACACCCTCAAAGGCCAGCTCGACCTGGAACAGCACGGCGGCCGGACCTTCGAGGGCGTCGCAGTCCGCGTCGCTCAGCGCGTCCTCGCGATGGCCGCCGCGATCTGGCACAACCACAAGACCGGCCAGCCCGTCCTGCGATCCCTGATCGCCTATGACCACTGATCACATCGGAATGACTCGTCTAGGGCAGCGTCCCCGTAACGCCCCGGGCCGCGTCTTCCGTAAGGAGGACGCGGCCCGGTGGTTTCCCCCGCCCCGTCGGAACGCCCGGAAGGGCCCGGTTCCCGGTCGGTCCGGGGCGCTCCAGCTCCCCGGTCGCTCAGCGGATCGGCCGGTGGACGTTTTTCCGCTGCGACGGGCCGGGCGTGGCGTCCGCGATCCAGGGGCCGTCACCGCTCGGGTCGATGATGCCTTCCTCCAGCCAGGTGTAGGTCCCGGACAGCACGCCGTTCACGACCTTGCGGTCGATGTCGTCCGTGTTGGACCACAGCCGCGCGAACAGTTCCTCGACGCGGAGCCGGGCCTGCCGGCAGAAGACGTCGGCGAGCTGGTACGCCTCGCGGCCGTGCTCTCCCCCCGTACGCAGCATCTCGGCCCGTACGCACGCCGCGCTCATCGCGAACAGCTCGGCCCCGATGTCCACGATGCGGCCGAGGAAGCCCTGCTTGGTCTCCATGGCGCCCTGCCAGCGCGACATGGCGTAGAAGGTCGAGCGGGCGAGCTTGCGCGACGTCCGCTCGACGTAGCGCAGGTGCGCTGAGAGATCCAGATGGCCCTTGGGGTGAAACTCCGCGTAGGAGGTGGGCAGTTGGCCCGGTCCGGCAACCAGCTTCGGCAGCCAGCGCGCGTAGAAGACGCCTGCCTGCGCCCCGGCCCTGGCCTTGTCGGACAGCGTCTTGTCGGGGTCGATGATGTCGCCGGCCACCGCCAGGTGCGCGTCGACCGCCTCGCGGGCGATCAGCAGATGCATGATCTCCGTTGAGCCCTCGAAGATCCGGTTGATCCGCATGTCGCGAAGGATCTGTTCTGCGGGCACGGCGCGTTCACCGCGGGCCGCCAGCGACTCAGCCGTCTCGAAGCCCCGTCCGCCGCGGATCTGGACGAGTTCGTCCGCCATCAGCCAGCCCATCTCGGAGCCGTACAGCTTGGCCAACGCCGCCTCGATACGGATGTCGTTGCGGTCCTCGTCGGCCATCTGGGACGCCAGGTCGACCACGGCCTCCAGCGCGAACGTCGTCGCCGCGATGAACGAGATCTTCTCCCCCACCGCCTCGTGGTGGGCGACCGGCTTGCCCCACTGCTCGCGCGCCGCCGTCCACTCTCGCGCGATCTTCAGACACCACTTGCCGACGCCGACGCACATCGCGGGCAGCGACAGACGGCCGGTGTTGAGCGTGGTGAGGGCGATCTTGAGGCCGGCGCCCTCGGGGCCGATACGGTTCGCTGCCGGGACCCGTACCTGATGGAAGCGGGTGACCCCGTTCTCCAGACCGCGCAGGCCCATGAAGGCGTTGCGGTTCTCGACCGTGATGCCCGGCGAGTCCGCCTCGACGACAAAAGCGGTGATGCCGCCCTTGTGGCCCTCCGACTTCGGTACGCGGGCCATCACGACGAGGAGGTCGGCGACGACGCCGTTGGTGGTCCAGAGCTTCACGCCGTCCAGGACGTAGTCGTCGCCGTCGCGCACCGCCGTGGTGGCAAGGCGCGCGGGGTCGGAGCCGACGTCGGGCTCGGTCAGCAGGAAGGCGGAGATGTCGGTACGGGCCAGGCGCGGCAGGAACGTGTCCTTCTGCTCCTGGGTGCCGAACATTTTCAGCGGCTGCGGTACGCCGATGGACTGATGCGCGGAGAGCAGCGCGCCGATCGAGGCGTTCGCCATGCCGACCAGGGCGAGCGCCTTGTTGTAGTACACCTGGGTGAGGCCGAGGCCGCCGTATTTGCGGTCGATCTTCATACCGAAGGCGCCGAGTTCCTTGAGGCCGTTGATCACCTCGTCGGGGATGCGCGCCTCGCGCTCGATCCTGGCGCCGTCGATGTGCGTCTCGCAGAACTCGCGCAGCGTGGCCAGGAAGGCTTCTCCGCGCCGTACGTCCTCCGCCGGGGGTGCGGGGTGGGGATGGATGAGATCGAGCTGGAAACGGCCGAGGAACAGTTCCTTGGCGAAGCTCGGCTTGCGCCAGCTCTGCTCACGGGCGGCTTCGGCCACCCGGCGCGCTTCCCGCTCGGAGACCTTGGGGGGCTCCGGGACCTGGGCCGTGTCGAATGAATCGGATGGAGCGGACATCGGGAACTCACCTCGCCGCGAAAGTCGGGTCGATGGGCCCGACCGGCCAAGGCGTTCTCGTGGCGCCCTGATGGGAAAGGTACCGGCCGGTACTACTCGTCCGTATCTACCCGATTACCGAGCGTGTAGCCAGTCCTGCCGCGCACCGTCGGCGCGACGGGGCGGGGGTCCGACGCCTACCCCGAGGTGGCCGGGAGCGCACCACGGCACTCCCGGCGGCGTTCTCCTCGGACGAATGCGGCGGGGCGTGGACGGGGCCGGACGGGGGGTGTTACGCCCCCTCGTACGGCCCCGTCGTCCGCCGTTGGCCGCGCTCTACAGGGTCAGGCCGGTGAAGACCATCACGCGCTCGTACGTGTAGTCGTCCATCGCGTACTTCACGCCCTCGCGACCGACGCCGGACTGCTTGACGCCGCCGTACGGCATCTGGTCGGCGCGGTACGACGGGATGTCGCCGACGATCACGCCGCCGACCTCGAGCGCCCGGTGCGCGCGGAACGCCGCCTGCACGTCGTGGGTGAACACGCCTGCCTGGAGGCCGTACTTGGAGTCGTTCACCGTCTCGAACGCCGCCTCCTCGCCGTCGACGCGGCTGAGAGTGACGACGGGGCCGAAGACCTCCTCGCAGGAGATCGTGACGTCGGGCGGAACGTCGGCCAGGACGGTGGGCGCGTACGCCGCCCCGTCGCGCTTTCCGCCGGCCAGGAGCCGGGCGCCGGCGCGTACGGCCTCGTCAACCCATGCCTCGACGCGCTTGGCGGCGTCCTCGCTGACGAGCGGGCCGACATCCGTGGCGTCGTCGGAGGGGTCGCCGGTGACCTGCGCCTCGACAGCGGCGACGATCTTCGGTACGAGCCGCTCGTACAGGGACGCGTCCGCGACGACGCGCTGCACCGAGATACAGGACTGGCCGCCCTGGTAGTTGGCGAAGGTGCCGATCCGGGTCGCCGCCCAGTCGAGATCCTTCTCGCTCGCGTAGTCGGCGAGGACAACTGCCGCACCGTTGCCGCCGAGTTCGAGAGTGCAGTGCTTGCGCGGCACCGAGTCCATGATGGCGAAGCCGACCTTGTCGGAGCCGGTGAAGGAGATCACCGGCAGCCGCTCGTCCTGTACGAGGGTGGGCATCCGGTCGTTGGAGACGGGCAGCACCGACCAGGCGCCGGCGGGCAGCTCGGTCTCGGCGAGCAGCTCGCCGATGAGCAGGCCGGAGAGCGGCGTCGCGGGGGCCGGCTTGAGGATGATCGGGGCGCCGACGGCGATGGCCGGGGCGATCTTGTGCGCGCAGAGGTTCAGCGGGAAGTTGAACGGCGCGATCCCGAGGACGACGCCGCGCGGGAAGCGGCGGGTCAGCGCGAGGCGCCCGGTGCCGCCGGCGTCGGTGTCGAGTCGCTGGGCCTCGCCGCCGTTGAACCGGCGGGACTCCTCGGCCGCGAACCGGAAGACCGAGACGGCGCGGCCGACCTCGCCGCGTGCCCACTTCATGGGCTTGCCGTTCTCGGCGGAGATCAGGCGGGCGATCTCCTCGGTGCGCTCGACCAGACGCCGCGACACATGATCGAGCGCGGCGGCCCTGACATGGGCGGGCGTCGCGGCGAACTCGTCGCGCACGGCGTACGCGGCGGCGACGGCCTCTTCGACCTGGGCCTCGGTCGGAACGGCGACGTTGCCGACGAGCCGGCCGTCCCACGGGGACGTGACGTCCAAGGTCTCCTCACCGGTGGCCTGGCGCCCGGCGAGCCAGAAGGCATGGGTGGCTGCCACAGTTTCGTTCGGCATTGCGAGTCCCGGCCCTTCCGAAGTGGTGATGTTGTCTCCTCCACCGTAGGGGCGCGGGCCACGGACGTGATTTGTCCGGGGTGGAGTGATGGGGGGTGCGCGCTGTGACGCTTTGGCGTACCCGACTGTCGGCACGCTGTCGCCGGTGGGTGATCCGTGGGCCGACGTGGATCGCCCACCGGTCGGCCCGAGGCGGGCTTACGCGGTAACTGCCCGAACACGTCGCGGCAGTTGGGGCCGACAGCGGCCGAGAACTCGGCCCGGACATGCCCTAGGTGCCCGGCGGCGCCGCCGATGTGGTCTTGAGAGCCAGCCACAGCTCCATCCGCACGTCCGGGTCGTCCAGCGTGCGGCCCAGGATCTCCTCCACACGGCGCATGCGATAGCGCAGCGTATGCCGGTGGACGCCCAGATCCGCCGCCGCGGCGTCCCACTGACCGTGGCGCGAGAGCCAGGCCCTGAGGGAGTCCACCAGGTCACCGCGCCCCTTGGCGTCGTGTTCGTACAGCGCGCGGAGCATGCCGTCGGCGAACGCACGCACCGCGTCGTCCGCGAGAAGCGGCAGCAACGAGCCGGCCGCCAGTTCCTCGTGCTCCACCAGAGCGCGGCCCCGTCGGCGGGCGACGGACAGCGACTGTTCGGCCTGTTTGTACGCGCCCGCCGCCGCGATCGGCCCCGTCGGCGCGGAGAGGCCGATGACGAGCCCGGCCTCGTCCGTCTCCTGGGCCTTGTACGTCTCGCAGGCGGCAACGACCGCGCCGGAGTCCGCAGCGAGCACGACGAGCCGTTCCCCGCCGTCGGGCACGGCGAGTACTGCTTCCCCACCGTGCGCCGCCGACGCCTCCAGTGAGTCGGTCAGCGACTGGAGCGGACCGCCGGCGGCGGGGTCACGTGCATCGGACGCGGCCTCGGCCGGCTCGGCGACGAGCAGGCGGAACGGGGCGTCCAGAAGCCCCCCGTACAGATCTCCCGCCACCGCCCGAGCGTGGTCGGGCTGTCCGGAGAGCAGCATCCGCAACACGGCGGAGCCCAGCCGCTGCTCGGCCTCCTGAAGCGCGCGCGACCGCTCCGTGGTGAGCGTCAGCAGGGCGACCGCCGAGTGCACCGCGTACCGCTCCGCCGTCCCCAACGCCGCCCCCGTGCCGACGGCGAGCGCGCCCCGTACACGTCGGCCGGTGCCCAGCGACTGGAGCTCGACCCGGTCGTCCGGATCGCCGACCACAGCGCTGGCGGGCGCGGGACGCTTCCGCAGCCGTTCCACCTCCGGTGTGAGGCGGGCAGCGCGGCGTGCGGCCCAGTCGGGCGCGGCGGCTATCACCGCGCCCGTCGCGTCGTAGAGCGCGGCCCAGCCGTCGATGTGCGCGGCAAGACGGGTGAGCAGGGCGGCGGGGCCTTCGGACAGCGCCGCACGGGTCAGCTCTCGCTGAGCCTCGAAACCCGCCGTGACCGCCCGGTACTGATCCGCCGCGATGGCCGCCGAGACGGCCTTGCTGATGGCGAGGAATGGGGTAGGGCGCGGTACGGCGAGCAGCGGCAGCCCCTCCGCGCGGGCGGCGTCGACCAGAGCGTCCGGAATGTCCTCGTAATTGACGCCGACCGCGAAGCCGAGCCCGACGACGCCGGCGCCCACGAGGCGCCGTACATAGCGCCCCATGGCCTCGGGGTCCTCGGCATGCAGGGTGACGGCGGTGACGAGTAGCAGCTCGCCGCCGTCCATGTACGGCACCGGGTCTTCGAGTTCACTGACATGGGCCCAGCGCACCGGCGTATCGAGCCGGTCCTCCCCCGCGCGCACGGTGAGCTTGAGCGCCGAGTGCTGGACGAGGGAAGCGAGCGTGGGCGGCATGGCGAACCGTAAGACCTTCACGAAGGGGACGCGCTGGCATTTTCGCCGTCCCGTAGAAACGGCGTACCTCAATTCTGCCAGGGTGTACGAGAAGAAGGTACGGGCTCGGGTGATGCCGACGACAGGCGGCAGGACGCCCGCGGCCCGACGCCGCCGACCCCGCCTCCGTACATAGATTCGCGCGCTGATCGCTTGGTGGGCGCTCAGGTACGGAGGTCCACCAGCATCGGCGGTACGTGCTCCCCACCGACCGTGGTCAGCGAGAGCACGGCGTGGCCCGCCGGGACGGAGTGGGCCAGTTCGGAGGCTGACCAGCGCTCACGCTCGACCTCCCGCACCGTGACCGCCTCGGCGGTGGCAGCCTTGCCGGTCACCAGCCGCCGCATGAAGTGCACCGCCTTCGTGAGCGGCTCGTCCGAGATGATCTGCCGGTTGGTGACGTCGCGGGTCTGGACCCACTCCGTGCCCCAGCTCTCCGCGAAGCGCCCGCCGTCCCAGGGCCCGAGCCCGGAGAAAGCCATGCGGCACCCCACGGCGCCGAGGAGCGGTCCGCGCAGCGGGTCCGGGACGTCTTCCAGCGTGCGCAGCGCGAGGACCACACCGGCGTTCGCCGAGCGCAGGCGCTGGATAGCGCGGACGGAGTCGCCCGTCACCGTGTACGTCGCGTCGTCCAGGACCAGGCAAGCGAAGAGCGACCGGTCCGTGCGGACGAGCGCGGCGTCGGTGAACTGGGCGAGGAGCAGTCGGGCGATGATCCGTGACGCCTCGGCGTGGCCTCGTTCGGGCAGGTCGATCCTGACCCTCAGCGGATGCTCGATGGCACGGAGTGAGAAGGCCCGGCTGCTGCCGTCCGTACGGAAGAAGTCGGCGAAGGCGGGCCGGTCGAGGAAGGCGAGGCGTTCGGCCAGGAGGACACCGATGTCGTCGCCGCGCGTCGACTGCCGCTCGCGTGCGTCGAGCTCGCGCAGTTGGGCGGCCGCGCCGACGTCGCCGGACGTCTCCAGCGCGCTGCGCAGGGACTCGAGCGCCGTGGGGGAACCGCCGATCAGCTCGCGTAGCTCCGGTACGGCGGGGAAGCGCCCGTGGACGCTGCGGTACGGGCCGATGAGCTGGGCAAGGGCGGTGGCGGCCCTGCGCCTGTCCCCGCCGGGGAGACCGGCCGCCAGATCGCCCACGAGGGCCTCCGAGAGCGTCCTGGCGGCCTCGTCCGGGTCGTCGGCGCTTCCGTAGAGGTCGAGGTCGTGCGTGGCGTCGGGGCGGCCGACAGCGATGACGAGGTCGAAGGAGTCGTCGGGGGCGAGCGCCGCCCCGTCGGCGGTGACGGCGACGACGGCCGCGCGGTTGGACAGCGCCTGGAGGCAGAGCGACTCGACCACGGGGCGGACCAGTCGGACCGTCTTGCCGGAACCAGCGGGACCGACGGCGAGCAGCGACGTGCCGAGCAGCCCCGGCTCCAGGGCGACGCCGGTGGTGCGCCGCGCGTACGGGTTACGGGGGTGGTCCGCCGCGGTGCCGATCCTGACCTGCCCCGTGACGAGGTCGTGGTGGGCGGTACGCAGCGGCAGGTCACGTACACCCGAAGGATGCCCACAGGCGCCCGCCCCGTGGGCGCGGACGGTGTCGTTGAAGGCGGGCAGCCGTTCGGGGCGGGTGCGGACGCCCTGCCAGGCGCGGCGGATCCGGGCGTAGTCGACGTCGCTGAGGGTGCCGCGGTGTACGGCGTCGGCGAGCTGGGCGGCGGCTTCGGTAAGTCCTGCGGCGCGGAGTTCGGGCCAGTCCGCGGGATCGGCCTCGGCGGGGGGCGGTGGCAGGGGCAGCTCGTCCGGGGTGACCATCCCGAGTCGCCTTCGTACGGAGGGCCAGGTGCCGGCGCGCCCGACGACGGCCAGCACGGCGAGGCCGAGGAGCACGTAGTAGACGTTCGACACCCAGGTGAGCCAGGTGACGGTGCGCGGCATCTCGCGCCAGAAGCCCGGCAGTAGTACGAAGAGCGGCCACAGGGGCACTCCGTAGCGCCGCCAGACCTCGTTCCAGTTGCCGATGCGGCCGAAGCCGATGGCGAGCAGGCTGATGACGAGCGCGTAGTAGAAGTAGCTCGCCGCGACGTACAGCTCCACGTGGGGGCTGTTCGGCGATCGCCAGCCTTCGGGGGTCAGCCACTGGATCGGCAGGAGCCACCAGTTGTCGCCGAAGATCCACCAGCCGCCCAGGTAGCCGTTCCAGAGCAGTGACCAGACGAGCCAGCCGCAGAGGTAGGCGACGAGCGCACCGCTGAACAGCTGACGGGCCGGTACCTGCTCGGGCTCCTCCGGGGGGCGCGGACGGTGGCCGAGGCGCCAGACGCCCGGTTCGGCCTCGGGCCGGGGGATCCGCAGCCAGTCGGCCACGGACGCACCGATGCCCGGCGCCGGGGCGTGTGCCGGCGAGGGAGGCAGGGCCGGAGACGCGAGCGGCGCGGCGTGCCCCTTCGGGGCAGAGGCCGCAGGCGGGACGGCCGGCAATTCCGGGGCGGAGGGTGGCGGCGCCGACGGCGGCGTAGAAGGCTGGGGCGGTGGCCCCGCCGGACGGGGCACGGGATTGGCTCGTGTGCCGCGTGAGTCGTGCGTGCCGTCGTTGTTCATGAACCCCTGTCCCCTGACCAGCCAGGTCCGCTCAGTACAGGCCTCAATCTAGTGCCCGTGCACGGGGAGTTCACCGTTGCGGCCATACGGAGTGTTGATCGCGGGCCCCCCGGGGCGCGTGAAACGGCGCGCCGGGTCCTATGTCCGTGGCGGACAACGACACGCCCCGGATGCTCCCGAACGGCGCATGCCCGCCGCCCGACTCGGCCCCTAGCCTGCGAAGTGAAGGCAGATGCGAGTACGCGAGACACGTAGCGTCCGGAACCACCCCCAGGAGCCCCTCATGACCGCAATCCCGCAGGAGCGGCGCATCGTCACCGCCGTCCCCGGTCCCAAGTCGCTGGAGCTGCAGAACCGCCGTACCGCCGCGGTCGCCGCCGGCGTGGGATCCGTGATGCCCGTCTTCGCGGCCCGCGCGAGCGGCGGCGTCGTCGAGGACATCGACGGCAACAGCTTCATCGACTTCGGGTCCGGCATCGCGGTGACGTCCGTCGGTTCCTCCGCGGAGGCCGTCGTACGCCGCGCCACGGCGCAGCTCGCCGACTTCACCCACACCTGCTTCATGGTCACGCCGTACGAGGGCTACGTGGAGGTCTGTGAGCAGCTCGCCGAGCTGACCCCGGGCGACCACGCCAAGAAGTCCGCGCTGTTCAACTCGGGCGCCGAGGCCGTCGAGAACGCGGTGAAGATCGCCCGCTCGTACACCAAGCGCCAGGCGGTCGTGGTCTTCGATCACGGCTATCACGGCCGTACGAACCTCACGATGGCGCTGACCTCGAAGAACATGCCGTACAAGCACGGCTTCGGCCCGTTCGCACCCGAGATCTACCGCGTCCCCGTGGCGTACGGCTACCGCTGGCCGACCGGCCCGGAGAACGCCGGCGCCGAGGCCTCCGCACAGGCCATCGACCAGATCAACAAGCAGATCGGCGCGGAGAACGTCGCGGCGATCGTCATCGAGCCGCTGCTCGGCGAGGGCGGCTTCATCGAGCCGGCGAAGGGCTTCCTGCCCGCCCTCGCGAAGTTCGCCAAGGACAACGACATCGTCTTCGTGGCCGACGAGATCCAGTCCGGTTTCTGCCGGACGGGCCAGTGGTTCGCCTGCGAGGACGAGGGCGTCGTGCCCGACCTGATCACCACGGCGAAGGGCATCGCGGGCGGTCTGCCGCTCGCCGCCGTCACGGGGCGCGCGGAGATCATGGACGCGCCGCACTCGGGCGGCCTCGGCGGTACGTACGGCGGTAACCCGGTGGCCTGCGCCGCCGCGCTCGGTGCCATCGAGACGATGCGCGAGCTGGACCTCGTATCGAAGGCCAGGCGTATCGAGGAGATCATGAAGCCTCGTCTCAAAGAGATGGCCGAGAAGTTCGACGTCATCGGCGACGTACGGGGCCGTGGCGCGATGCTCGCGCTCGAACTGGTCAAGGACCGGGACACCAAGGAACCGAACCCGGAGGCGACCGCCGCGCTCGCCAAGGCGTGCCACGTGGAAGGGCTGTTGGTCCTCACCACCGGCACGTACAGCAACGTGCTCCGGTTCCTGCCGCCGCTGGTGATCGGTGAGGACCTCCTTACGGAGGGCCTGGACATCCTGGAGCAGGCGCTCGCCGGACTCTGACTGGCGGGTGCGCGCCTGCGGGGCGCCGGTCAGCCTCCGTCTCCGTCTCCGTACGGAGGGCTCCACCGCTCCGTACGGTGCCGGGCCCCGGGGCGGGCCTGTGAAGAAGGTGTGCGGGGCCGATGGCGGGTTCAGCTTCCCGCTGTCGCACCTCACGGCCCTGCCGTACGGTTTCCGCAGATGAAAGAAACACCCCGCCCGCAGGAGACTGCGGGCGACCCCACGGCGGCGCTTCCCCGGCTCCGCCCTGGTCGCGTCTTCGGACGCACTGGAGCATCCAGCTCCGGAATTCCTCACCGATCGGACGGCCGCCCGCCCCAAACCCCCCGGGGCGCGCGGCGACCCGATCCCGGCGGCCGTCTCGGAACTACCCCCCCTGTTCCGGGGCGGCCGGCATTTCCTTCCCGGCGCTTCGGCTCAGCGCGCCCCCTCGGCCCCTTCACTCCCCTCGGGGCATTCGTCCTCTGCGGCGTTCTCTTCGCTCTCGTCACCTGGCAGGTCGTCGCCGGTGGCCCGCTCCGTGACGCCGACGAACGCGTGGGGCACGACGCCTTCGGACGCGGCCCCGCCGGACTGACGGAGTTCCTGGCCGATCTCGGCGGCACGGCGGTCGCCCTGCCCGTCCTGGCCGTCGCGGCGGGGTACGCGGCATGGCGGGGGCACCGTGCGCGGGCGATGGCGGTTGTAC
Organism: Streptomyces sp. NBC_01716; assembly: GCF_036248275.1. Lineage (NCBI taxonomy): Bacteria > Bacillati > Actinomycetota > Actinomycetes > Kitasatosporales > Streptomycetaceae > Streptomyces > Streptomyces sp. NBC_01716. Next base: position 2,326,663 of record NZ_CP109181.1, read on the forward strand.
TGGCCATGGCCGCCGTTCCGGTGCTCGTGGTGCCGCTCAAGCTGTGGATCGACCGGACTGGGCCGCTCACGGCGGAGTCCGGCTACTACCCCTCGGGCCACACGGCGACGGCGATGGTCGCCTACTGCGGCGCCGCGCTGCTGCTGCGGCCCCGTACGGGGCGCGGATGGACGATGCCTGTCGCCGTGGCGCTCAGTGCGGCGACGGGCATCGGACTGGTACTGCGGGGCTATCACTGGCCGCTCGACGTGCTCGGCAGCTGGCTGCTCTGCGGCATGGTGCTGGCCCTGTTGGTGACGGCCCTGCGGTGGATCGACAACCGCAGGGCCGCCGGCTCGGAGACGGACGCCCCGTAGCGCGAGACGGGTCTGGCCGACCCAGCCCCGGCCCGGCTCAGCTTCCGAAGTACCCGTCGAAGTTCCTCGAGAACTCCCACTGGTTGAAACGGTCCCAGTTGATCGACCAGGTCATCAGCCCGCGCAGGGCGGGCCACGTGCCGTGCGTTTGGTACGACCCGCAGTTGGTCTTCTTCGTCAGACAGTCCAGGGCCTTGTTCACCTCGGACGGGGCGGTGTGGCCGTTGCCCGCCTGCTGCGACGCCGGGAGTCCGATCGCCACCTGGCCCGGGTCGAGCGCCGGGAAGACCTTGGTGGTGTCGCCCGCCACCGGGAAGCCGGTGAGCAGCATGTCGGTCATCGCGATATGGAAATCGGCGCCGCCCATGGTGTGGTACTGGTTGTCGAGCCCCATGATCGGCCCCGAGTTGTAGTCCTGGACGTGCAGCAGGGTGAGGTCGTCGCGCAGGGCGTGGATGACGGGGAGGTACGCCCCGGCGCGCGGGTCCTGGCCGCCGAAGGGGCCGGATCCGTAGAACTGGTAGCCGAGCTGCACGAAGAACGTCTCCGGGGCCATCGTGAGCACGAAGTCCGCCCCGTACTTGGCCTTGAGGCTCTTCACGGCGGAGATCAGGTTGACGATGACGGGACTCGTCGGGTTGCGGAAGTCGGTGTCGCCGTTGTTGAGCGAGAGCGAGTGGCCCTCGAAGTCGATGTCGAGGCCGTCGAGGCCGTACTCATCGATGATCTTGGATACGGAGCTCACGAAGGCGTCGCGCGCGGCGGTCGAGGCAAGTTGGACCTGACCGTTCTGGCCGCCGATGGAGATCAGGACCTTCTTGCCCGCGGCCTGCTTCGCCTTGATGGCGGCCTTGAACTCGGCGGGGGATTCGACGTTCGGGCATTCGGCGACGGGGCACAGGCTGAAGCGGATGTCGCCCGAGGTGACCGATGTCGGCTCGCCAAAGGCGAGGTTGATGACGTCCCACGAGGCGGGCACGTCGGCCATGCGCGTGTAGCCGGAGCCGTTGGCGAAGCTGGAGTGGAGGTAGCCGACCAGGGCTTGTGCGGGGAGTTCCGCCTCGTTGCCGCCGCCGTCCGCGGGCCGGGTTGTCGCGGTGACGACGGAGGAGAGCGGGGAGCGGCCCGCGGCGTTGGTGGCCGAGACCTGGAAGCGGTAGGCGGTCGCGGGGCTGAGCCCCGTGACGGTGGTCGACGTGCCGCTGACGTTCAGGTTCGGGGCGCCGTCGCGGTGCACCGTGTAGCCCGTCGCGCCCGCCACGGGCGACCACGCCAGGCCGACCGAGGACGCGGTGACGGCCGAGGATCTGAGGCCCGCGGGGGCAGTGGCCGGGGGCTGCCCGGTCTCGCCACCCGGCCCGACGAGGCTGAGGTCGTCGACGTGATAGGCGGGGGTTCCGTACCAGCCGTTGGTGTAGAGAGTCACGGACGTGGTGGCGGGGCCGGTGCGGAAGGAGGTGGTGAGTTTCTGCCAACTCGGCGCGGACGGCGTCCAAGTTGAGACGTCGGTGGTGCCGGTTCCGGAGGCTCCGAGGTAGACGTAGCTTCCCTGGACCCAGGCGCTCAGCGTGTACGCCGAGTCGGGTCGGACCGTGACCGTCTGGCTGCATTTCGCGTTGTCGCTGCCCGCCGGGGTGGCCTTCAGCGCGGCGGTGCCGCCGTGCACGGGGCTGCTGACGGCCACGCCGCTGCCGCCCGTACAACTCCAGCCGGTGAGGCCGGATTCGAAGCCGCCGTTGGTGGCGACGTCCGCGTCGGCCGCGCGCGCCGTCTCGGCGGAGATGACGAGACCGCCGGCGGTCAGTGCGGCCGCCGCGAAAGCGGCCACAAGTCTGGGGTACCGAGAAGGTCGTCTGTTGCGTTCCACAACTGCCTCCGGGCATGGCGGAATTGAGTGACCGAGCCGGGCACAACATGGTCCAGACCAATCAAGTTGTCAAGACCTCTGGCGCTGTACGGCTCCGACTGCCCAACCGCCGCGGCGCGCTGTCATCGACCGCCAGTGCGCCCCGACGGGGCCACGCGCGACGTACGAAGCCCGCGCCTCGCACGCCCTCGGCGCTCGCCGATCAGCATTCAGCTCGCCCGGTCATCGCTCCCGCCTTCGCCACTCCGGCCACATCCACCCTCGCCTCGTGCACCTCCGCCTCCCCCGCCGCCGTCGCTCCCGGCGATCTCGGCCGCCGCCTCGTGCATCGCCAGTTCCAGCAACGTCGGGTCGATGAGCGTGCCGGAGCCGTCGGGCGGGACCACCCAGCGAACCCCGCCGCCGGTGCGTCCCGGATACGGCACGACGATCCAGGTGCCGCCGCCCGCGCCCCGCACCCCCGTACCGATCCAGCGGGCGACGGTGCCCGGCGGTACGAAGAACCCGAGGCGCGCGTCGCCGAAGTCGGCCAGAACGGGGCCCGGCCGGTCGACGAGCCGGGTCAGCACCCCGAGCGTCGGATACCCCAGCTCACCGGGGAGGATCAGTACGTCCCAGCGCTTCCCGGCGGGAAGGAGGGCGACCCCGTTCGGGTTCCGCTCCCATTCCCGTCGGCACGCGTCGGGATCGGGCGCCACCGACGCCAGCCACTCCAGCGCCGTACTCGACCCCGAGTGGGCCCTCGAGTCAGTCATCATGCGGCCTCCGCTCCACGTTGTTGGACAGTGCGTCCACAGAGGGGAGAGGGAGGTCGCGCCGGATCATTACGCGAGTTCAGGTCGGCAGTCAGTGGTGATGTGGATCACATCACCACCGGCATCACATCACCACCGGCGAAAAGGCCGCGACGCGACCAAGAGCGGGAACGGGTCCGCAAGCGGCCCAGGACCAGGCCGCGACGGGGCCATGTCCGGACCGACGGACTGCCCGGGCCGAGGCCCCATCCGTACGGAGGTCAGCTGTCGAAACCCAGCCCGACCCGGTCCATGGCCTTCAGCCACAGATTCCGCCGCCCGCCCCTGACGTCCGCGCGGGCCAGGGACCACTTCGTGAGCCCGATCCCGGCCCAGGCGGCCGGCTCCGGCGGGAAGGGCACGGGCTTCGTCCTGACCATCTCCAGCGCCGTACGCTCCGTTCGCTCCCCCGCGAGCAGATCGAGCATCACGTCGGCGCCGAAGCGGGTCGCGCCGACACCGAGCCCGGTGTAGCCGGCGGCGTACGCGACCCGCCCGCCGTGCGCCGTGCCGAAGAAGGGGGAGAACCGCGAGCAGGTGTCGATGGCACCGCCCCACGCGTGGCTGAACCGCACGCCCTCCAACTGAGGGAAGCACGCGAAGAAGTGCGAGGCGAGCTTGAGATAGGTCTCGGGGCGGTTGTCGAGGGCGGCGTCGAGGCGCCCTCCGTACGGATAGACAGCGTCGTAGCCGCCCCACAGGATGCGGTTGTCGGCGGTGATCCGGAAGTAGTGGAACTGGTTGGCGCCGTCGCTGAGTCCCTGTCGTCTCTTCCACCCGATGGCACCGAGCTGGTCCTCGGTGAGAGGCTCGGTCGTCAGGGCGTAGTCGTAGACGGGCACCGTGTAGAGCCGCACGCGCCGTACGAGGGACGGGAAGACGTTCGTGCCGAGGGCGACGTGGCGGGCCAGCACGCGGCCGTACGGCGTGCGGACGGCCATGCCGGGGCCGGAGCGGGCGAGTTCGAGACCGGGCGTGTTCTCGTAGATCCGTACGCCGAGGTCCTGGCAGACCCGCTTCAGCCCCCAGGCGAGCCCCGCCGGGTTGAGCATGGCGACGCCCCGCCGGTCCCACAGGCCGCCGAGGAACGTCGGCGAGTCGACCTCCGCGCGCACCTCCGCGCCGTCCAGGAGGTCCAGACCCGTGAAGCCGGCCGCGGTCGCCTCCTCGTACAACTGGCGGAGATCTTCGAGCTGGTGGGGCTCCGTGGCCACGGTGATGTCGCCGGTGCGCTCGAAGTCGCAGTCGATGGCGTAGCGCTCGACAGCCGACTCGATCCCGTCAAGATTGCCCTCGCCGAGATCCTCCAGCACCCGCAGCTCGCCGGGCCAGCGGCTGAGTCCGTTGGCGAGGCCGTGGGTGAGGGAGGCCGAGCAGAAGCCGCCGTTACGGCCGGAGGCGGCCCAGCCCACCTCACGGCCCTCGATCAGGACGACGTCGCGGCGCGGGTCGCGCTCCTTGGCGAGGAGCGCCGTCCACAGGCCGCTGTAGCCGCCGCCGACGACCAGCAGGTCGCACCGTTCGTCGCCCGCCAGGGCCGGCACGGCGCCCGGCCTGCCGGGGTCGTCGAGCCAGTAGGCGACGGGCTGCGCGTCGGCGAGTGAGGCGGCTGCTGTACGCATGGCTCCAGGGGCCATGTCTTCCAACTCCTTCGGGTCCTGCTCAGGGTGTCGCGGCCTTCTTTCGCCGGTCGCTGACCAGCTGGCCGCCGATCACCATCAGTACCGCAACGACGAACATCGCCGTCCCGATGACGTTGATCTGCACCGGCGTGCCGCGCTGCGCCGATCCCCACACGAACATGGGGAAGGTGACGGACGAACCGGCATTGAAGTTGGTGATGATGAAGTCGTCGAACGAGAGGGCGAAGGCGAGCAGCGCCCCCGCCGCGATCCCCGGTGCGGCGATCGGCAGGGTGACCCGTACGAAGGTCTGCACCGGCCCCGCGTACAGGTCGCGGGCCGCCTCCTCCAGCTTCGGATCCATCGACATGACCCGCGCCTTGACGGCCGTCACCACAAAGCTGAGGCAGAACATGATGTGCGCGATGAGGACGGTCCAGAACCCCAACTCCGCCCCCATGTTCAGGAACAGGGTCAGCAGCGAGGCCGCCATCACGACTTCGGGCATGGCCATCGGCAGGAAGATCAGCGAGTTGATCGCACCGCGCGCCCGGAAGCGGTAGCGCACCAGCGCGAAGGCGATCATGGTGCCGAGGACGGTAGCCCCGATCGTCGCCCAGACGGCGATCTGGAACGAGAGCGTCAGCGACCCGCAGAGGTCCGCGACGCCGCACGGGTCCTTCCAGGCATCGAGCGAGAACGTCTGCCACTCGTAGTTGAAGCGCCCCTTCGGCTTGTTGAAGGAGAACACCATCACGACGAGGTTCGGCAGGATCATGTACGCGAGCGTGAGCAGCCCCGCGACGACGACCACATTGCGTCGGATCCAGCGCATCAGACCAGGTCCTCCGTCCCTGAACGGCGGATGTAGACGGTGACCACGACCAGCACGACCGCCATGAGGATGAACGAGAGCGCCGCCGCCGTCGGATAGTCGAGCACGCGCAGGAACTGGCTCTGGATCACGCTGCCCACCATCTTGGTGTCGGTGGAGCCGAGCAGTTCCGCGTTGACGTAGTCGCCGCTCGCCGGGATGAAGGTCAGCAGCGTGCCGGAGACGATGCCCGGCATGGACAGCGGGACGGTGACTTTACGGAAGGTCGTCGCCGGCTTCGCGTAGAGGTCTCCGGCCGCCTCGTGCAGCCGCCCGTCGATGCGCTCCAGCGAGGTGTAGAGCGGCAGGATCATGAACGGCAGGAAGTTGTACGTGAGGCCGCAGACGACGGCCATGGGCGTGGCCAGGACGCGGTCGTCGGCCGTCCAGCCGAGCCAGCTGGTCACGTCGAGCACCCGCAGGGTGTCCAACGCCCCGACCACGGCGCCGTCGTCCGCGAGGATCGTCTTCCAGGCGAGCGTGCGGATCAGGAAGCTCGTGAAGAACGGGGCGATGACCAGGACCAGCAGGAGGTTGCGCCAGCGGCCGGCCTTGAAGGCGATGAGGTACGCCAGCGGGTAGCCGAGCAGCAGGCACAGCACGGTGGCGGTGCCCGCGTACAGCAGCGAGCGCACGAAGTGCGGGTAGTACTCCTGGAGCGCGTCCCAGTAGGTCTGGAAGTGCCAGGTGACCTTGAAGCCCTCTTCGAGCGAGCCCGTCTGTACGGAGGTCGACGCCTGGTAGACCATCGGCAGCGCGAAGAAGACCAGCAGCCACAGGATCCCGGGCAGCAGCAGCCAGTACGGGACGAGGCGTTTACGGCGCGGAGTCTTACGCACCGCCGCGTCGGTGACCGGTGGTGTGGGTGGCGCGGGTGGCGCTGCCGTGGCGGTCACGCCCCCTCCTCGTCCACCGTCTTGACGCCCGCGTCGATGTCCTGGGCGGCGTCGAGCCCGAAGCTGTGCGCGGGGTTCCAGTGCAGGACCACCTCGGCCCCCGGAACGAGCCTGCCGTCGCGCTCGATGTTCTGCGCGTACACCTCCAACTCCCCACAGACGGGGCTGTCGATGACGTACTGCGTCGAGACTCCGATGAAGCTGGAGTCGACGATGCGGCCGGTGATCCGGTTACGGCCCGCGGGGATGGAGCCCTCGTCGTCCGCGTGCGCGAGGGAGATCTTCTCGGGGCGTACGCCGACGAGCAGCCTGCCGCCGTCCAGGACCTGCGTCGTACAGCGGTCGGCGGGCAGCCTCAGCTTCACGCCGGCCGAGGTCACCACCACCTCGTCGCCGGTCTTCTCCGCGACGTCGGCCTCAATGAGGTTGGAGGTGCCGAGGAAGTTGGCGACGAAGGTGGTCTGCGGGTTCTCGTACAGCTCCGCCGGCGCGCCCAGTTGCTCGACCCGCCCCGCGTTCATCACCGCGACCGTGTCGGCCATCGTCATGGCCTCCTCCTGGTCGTGCGTGACATGCACGAACGTGATGCCGACCTCCGTCTGGATGCGCTTGAGCTCCAGCTGCATCTGGCGGCGCAGCTTGAGGTCGAGCGCGCCGAGGGGCTCGTCGAGCAGCAGCACCTTCGGATGGTTGATGAGTGCACGGGCCACGGCGACACGCTGCTGCTGGCCGCCGGAGAGCTGGTGCGGCTTCCGCTTCGCGAAGTCGCCGAGCTGCACGAGGTCGAGCATGTCCCCGACTTGTTTCTGCACAGACTTGATGCCGCGACGGCGCAGGCCGAAGGCGACGTTCTCGTAGATGTCGAGGTGCGGGAAGAGCGCGTAACTCTGGAAGACGGTGTTGACGGGGCGCTTGTGCGGCGGCAGACCGGTGACGTCCTTGTCGCCGAGGAAGACCGATCCGGTGGTCGGGTCCTCCAGGCCGGCGATCATCCGCAGCGTGGTGGTCTTGCCGCAGCCCGAGGCGCCGAGGAGGGCGAAGAAGGAGCCCTGGGGGACAGTGAGGTCAAGGGGTTTGACGGCGTGGAAGGAGCCGTACGACTTGCTTATCCCGGTGAGGCGGACGTCGTCGCCGCCCCGGTCGGTGGATGCGGTCTCAGTCATGGGTAACGATCCCGGGGGCTTGGGAGGGGCGGAACGGAGCGGAGAGGGCCTCTGGACCCCCGCGGCCTGTGGCGGTGCGAGCCGGCGGCCTGAGGGGCCTCGTGGGCCCCGTAGCCCGGCGGCGAGCGGCCTAGGCGCCGATGAGCTTGGCGAACTTCTCCTCGTACGCCGTCTCTTCCTCACCGCTCAGCGAGCGGAAGGCGTGGGACTGCGAGGCCATCGCCGCGTCGGGGAGGATCAGCGGGTTGGACGCCATCGACTCGTCGATCTTCGCGAGCTCCGTACGGACGCCTTCGACGGGGCAGACGTAGTTGATGTACGCGGCGAGCTGCGCGGCGATCGGAAGCTCGTAGTAGTGGTCGATGAGCTTCTCGGCGTTGGTCTTGTGCCGGGCCTTCGCCGGGACCAGCAGGTTGTCGCTGGAGATCATGTAGCCGGACTCGGGGATGGCGAACTGGATGTCCGGGTTGTCCGCCTGGAGCTGCACGATGTCGCCGGCCCAGGCGACGCACGCCGCGATGTCGCCCTTGCTGAGGTCCGCCGTGTAGTCGTTGCCGGTGAAGCGGCGGATCTGCTTCTTGTCGACGGCCTTCTGTATACGGGCGACGGCGCCGTCGAAGTCGTCGTCGGAGAACGACGCCGGGTCCTTGCCCATGTCGAGCAGCGTCAGCCCGATGGAGTCGCGCATCTCGGAGAGGAAGGACACCCGCCCCTTCAGGTCCGGATCGTCGAGCAACTGCGAGACGGACTCGATCTTGCGGCCCCCCGTCGCCTTCTTGTTGTAGGCGATGACGGAGGGGATACCGGTCCACGGATAGGTGTAGGCGCGCCCCGGATCCCAGTCGGGCGAGCGGAACTGCTGGGACAGATTCGCGAACGCGTGGGGCAAGTTGGCGGGATCGAGCTTCTGCGCCCAGCCGAGCCGGATGATGCGGGCGGCGAGCCAGTCGGTGACGCAGATGAGATCGCGCCCCGTGTCCTGGCCGGCCGCGAGCTGCGGCTGGATCTTGCCGAAGAACTCGACGTTGTCGTTGATGTCCGCCGTGTACTTCACCTGGATCCCGGTGCGTTTGGTGAACGCCTCCAGGGTGGGGAAGCTCTTCTCGTCCTCGCCGACGTCCATGTATTCGGTCCAGTTGGAGAAGACGACGCGCTTCTCCTTCGCCGAGTGGTCGGTGGAGGCGGGGCCGCCGCCCTCGCTCTTCGCGGGCGGAATCCCGCAGGCGCCGAGGCCTGCCACGCCGCCGATCGTGAGCGCCCCGGCGCCGGTGGCACGCAGCAGCGAACGACGGCTGAGTGCGCCCCGTCCGTTGCTCAGGCTGCGACGCGTCGCGGCTATCTGTGCCGCGGAGAGACGGTCGGGCTCGTACTGCTCCATGGGCGGTGCCCTTTCGGATGAGGAGAGGGTGCGAAGAGTTAGAGACGGTCCCCGAAGATTGTGCGGTGCCAGTCCTTCCTGGCGACCGCGGTGTTGTCGTACATCACATGTTTGACCTGCGTGTACTCATCGAACGAGTACGCCGACATGTCTTTTCCGTAACCACTGGCCTTGTAGCCGCCGTGCGGCATCTCACTGATGATCGGGATGTGGTCGTTCACCCAGACACAGCCGGCCTTGATCTCGCGGGTGGCGCGCCCCGTGCGGTACACGTCGCGGCTCCAGACGGATGCGGCGAGGCCGTACGGGGTGTCGTTGGCGAGCCGGATGCCCTCGTCGTCGGAGTCGAAGGGCAGGACGACCAGGACGGGGCCGAAGATCTCCGACTGGACGATCTCGCTGTCCTGGGCGGCGTCCACGACGAGGGTGGGACGGTAGTACGCGCCGTCGGCGAGATCGGCACCGTCCGGGGCGGAGCCGCCGGTGACGACGCGGGCGTAGCCGCGGGCCCGGTCGACGATGCCGGCGACGCGGTCGCGGTGCGCGTGCGAGATCAGCGGCCCCATGTCGGTCGACGGGGCGAACGGGTCGCCGAGGCGCACCGTCTCCATCAGCGCCGCGACGGCGCTCACGAACGCGTCGTAGAGCGGACGCTGAACGTACGCGCGGGTGGCGGCCGTACAGTCCTGCCCCGTGTTGATGAGCGAGCCCGCGACGGCGCCCTGGACGGCGGCCTCCAGGTCGGCGTCGTCGAAGACCAGGAACGGGGCCTTGCCGCCGAGTTCCAGATGCAGGCGTTTGACGGTGGCCGTGGCGATCTCGGCGACGCGCTTGCCGACGGCGGTGGATCCGGTGAAAGACGTCATGACGACGTCGGGGTGGCCCACCAGGCGCTCGCCCGCGTCGGCGCCCGCCCCGTTGACGATGTTGATCACACCGTCGGGGATGCCGGCCTCCTGCGCCGCCTGGGCGAACATCAGCGAGGTGAACGGCGTCAGTTCGGACGGCTTCAGCACGATCGTGTTGCCCGCCGCGACAGCCGGGAGGATCTTCCAGGCGGCCATCTGGAGCGGGTAGTTCCAGGGGGCGATGGAGCCGACCACTCCGATCGGTTCGCGGCGTACGTAGGAGGTGTGGTCGCCGCTGTACTCACCCGCGGACGCGCCCTCCAGATGACGAGCGGCGCCCGCGAAGAAGGCGGCGTTGTCGACGGTCCCCGGTACGTCGAATTCCGTGGACAGCTTGATCGGCTTTCCGCACTGGAGCGACTCGGCCTCCGCGAATTCCGTGGCCCGCTCGGCGAGTACGGCGGCGAAACGGTGCAGTGCGTCGGAGCGCTCCCCGGGGGTCGCGCCGGCCCAGCCCGGGTACGCGGCGAGCGCGGCGGCGACCGCCGCGTCGACGTCGGCGGGCCCCGCCAGTTCGTACGTGAACAGATCCCGGCCCGTCGCGGGGTCGACCACGGCGTGCGTACGGCCCGAGGTGCCGGGACGCAGCCGACCGTCGATGAACTGCGCACCGTCCGCGAAGCGGTCCCGCGCGGGGAAGCGGTTGCCCATGGCGCCCTCCGTATTGAGGCTGTCTTCCGGCCGTCGCCGCTGTCGCCTCAGTTGATCCGAAGCCGCGAGTGTTGTTCTGGCTTGAATTGAGTGCCGATACTGGCAGAGCACAGGGCTACCAACAAGTGATTCCGTTGTTGCCTTTTGGTTACGCGACGGAATCGGTTGACCATGTGTCGCTCCACCGCCTTGATCGGCAGACGGACTGTCAGTGGTGGCTGCCACACTCACGTGCATGGGGATGATCACGGTTACGGAGCTGATCGACCGTTCCGGTCGCGGCGTGAAGGTCAGGTATCTGTACTTCTGGGGGCACGTCCCGCGGCCGGACGGCGTGATCGGAGCGACTTGCCTGAGCCAGTGGTGGCAGTCGCCGTTCACGGTCGACGGGGTCGAGTACGCGACGGCGGAGCACTGGATGATGGCCGCCAAGGCCAGGCTCTTCGACGACGCGGAGGCGGAGCGGACTGCACTGGCCGCGTCCGGTCCGGCGGCGGCGAAGAAGGCGGGGCGGCTGGTGCGCGGGTTCGACGAGGCCGTGTGGGAGCGCGAGCGGTCCGGCATCGTCGTGGAGGGGAACGTGCACAAGTTCCGGCAGGACGACCGGTTGCGCGGCTTCCTGCTGGCCACCGGTGACCGGGTGCTCGTCGAGGCCAGTCCGAGGGACCGGATCTGGGGCATCGGACTGGCCGCCAACGACGAGCGCGCGCAGGATCCGGCTCGCTGGCGCGGGCTCAATCTGCTGGGCTTCGCTCTGATGGAGGCGCGCGAACGGCTCCGGATGGAGGCTGCTGGGGCCTGACCGTCGCGAAGACCGCCGGAGGGACATGCGGGCAGGGAGTCTCCCGGCGGGACCGGCGCGGTCGGATCAGCGGCCGGCGTCTACGAGAACCATCGCGGAGTAACCGCCGGTACCACTGTCGAAGTCGTCGTTGTTGTCTTCGTTGATCGCGTCGGTGATGCCCCAGATGATGAGACCGATGACGACCACGCCGATGACGATCCCGATGGTGCCCATGATGATCCCGGAGAGGGCCTGCCCCCTGTTGGTGGCCTCACCCCGCTCGGCGCGCTTCTTGCCGACTACCCCGAAGATCACAGCGAGGATGCCCAGGATGATCCCGACGACGCCGTAGAGGCAGAAGAGACAGATCGACAGAATGCCCAGCGTCATCGCGGCGATGCCCATGCCGTTCGCGGGCGCGGACCAGGAGCCCTGGCCGTATCCCGGATAGCCGGGGTACGCCTGGTAGCCGGGGTACGGAGGGCCGCTGGGAGTGCTCGGGTAGCCGTACGGACCGGAAGCGGTCGGCGCCGGCCCCCCGGGTGCTATCGGCGGCGGCGGTACGGCTCCGAAGGCCGCCCCGACGGGAGCGGCGGGAGCGCCAGGCTCGGCCCCCGCGCCGGGCATCGCGGTGACGGTCGGCTGGTCGTAGACAGGCCGCACCGGAGGCTCGTCCTGAAGGTGGCCGGGCGCCTGTTCCGGCTTGCCCAACGGCACCTTGTGCTCCGGCGGCGCCCAGGGGTCGCTCGGCGCGTTGCCCCCCGGCGGCTGCCCGCTGCTGTCTGACATGGTCCTCCCCCATCGTGATTCCGTCATGCTAAGGCCTCTGCCAGGCGCGCCACCCGCCCCGCCTACGATGATCCGTGTCCAGTACAGCCCTGGGCAGGGGGATGTCCTGCCCGGCGGACGGCGACACCCTTTCCGCCGCCGCTCAGCACGCGGAGGACCCGATGACCGACCTTCTTCCCTTCATCGCAGGGCTGCCCAAAGCCGAGCTGCATGTCCATCACGTCGGCTCGGCCTCGCCCCGTATCGTCTCGGAACTGGCCGCCAGGCACCCGAATTCCAAGGTGCCGACCAGCCCGGAGGCGCTGGCCGACTACTTCGTCTTCACCGACTTCGCGCACTTCATCGACGTCTACCTCTCGGTCGTCGACCTGCTGCGCACGCCGGAGGACGTCCGGCTGCTGACGTTCGAGATCGCCCGTGACATGGCCCGGCAGAACATCCGCTACGCCGAGCTGACGATCACCCCGTTCAGCTCGACCCGGCGTGGCATCCCCGAGAATGCCTTCATGGAGGCGATCGAGGACGCCCGCAAGTCGGCCGAGGCCGAGTTCGGAGTCGTACTGCGGTGGTGCTTCGACATTCCGGGCGAGGCCGGCATGGAGGCCGCGGACGAGACCTTGAGGCTCGCCGTCGACCTCCGCCCCGAGGGGCTGGTGTCCTTCGGTCTCGGCGGTCCGGAGATCGGCGTACCGCGGCCCCAGTTCAAGCCCCACTTCGACCGGGCGATCGCCGAAGGGCTGCACTCCGTGCCGCACGCCGGGGAGACGACGGGGCCCGGCACCGTGTGGGACGCCATCAAGGAACTGAGAGCCGAACGGATCGGTCACGGCATCAGCTCCGCCCAGGACGTGGAGTTGATGGCGTACCTCGCCGAGAACCACATCCCTCTGGAGGTCTGCCCCACCTCCAACATCGCGACGCGGGCGGTCACCGACATCGAACTGCACCCGATCAGGACGCTGGTGTCCGCGGGCGTTCCGGTGACGGTCAACAGCGACGACCCGCCCATGTTCGGCACGGACCTCAACAACGAGTACGCGGTCGCGGCGCGGCTGCTTGAGCTGGACGAGCGGGGAGTGGCGGGGCTCGCGAGGAACGCCGTCGAGGCGTCGTTCCTCGACCGGGCGGGCAAGGACCGGCTGAACGCCGAGATCGACACGTACACCGCGCAGTGGCTCGCCAAGTGACGGCCGCACGGGGCGCTGTACGGGGCGGGGACGGCGGTGCGGTGCCGTCGCGTCCCGTCGTGGCCGTGGGGCACCGGGGCGACCCGTACCGCGTTCGCGAGAACACCCTGCCGTCGGTCCGCTCCGCCCTGGAACGGGGCGCCGACGCCGTGGAGATCGACGTACGTGTCACGCGCGACGGGGTGCCCGTGCTGCTGCACGACTCCTCGTTGAAACGGCTCTGGGGACATGACCGGGCGGTCGCCGACATCACTCACGCCGACCTGAACGACCTGACACGGGGCGGCGTGCCGACGCTCCAGGAGGTGCTGCGAGCGCCGGGGCCGGTGTCGGAGGCGCGCCTGATGGTCGATCTGCCGGACTCCAGGAAGGAGACGGTGGACGCGGTGGTCGAGACGGTGCGCGAATGCGGTGCCGGAGATCGGGCGTACTACTGCGCGGGCGCCGAGGCGATGCTCGCCGTACGGGCCGCGGACCCGGGAGCCGAAATCGCGATGACGTGGCAGTCGTTGGCACCGCCGCGCCCCGTACTGCTGGAAGCGGTGCGGCCCCGCTGGCTCAACTACCGCTTCGGTCTGGTGAGCCGGGAACTGACGGAGCGGGTCCACCGGGACGGGTTTCTGGTCTCGGCCTGGACGGCAGACACAGGGCGGAGCATGCGACGCCTGGTCGGGGCGGGAGTCGACTCCATCACCACGAATCGCATCGACACATTGGCGAACCTGCTCCGTAGCGACCGGCTGAGCAGGCCGAAGGCGTAAGGAAGGCGGGGCCGGGCGGGCCGGGCCGGCCCCGACCCGCCCAACCATCGAGAACGGGGCCCGAGTTGAGCGGTTTCCGACGCCCGGTGCCCGGCAGCGGTGGCCGTGGCGCCCGCCCGTAGCCGCCGGGCCGGCCCTCGTACAGCCGGCGCGGGGTACGGACGACGAGCATGTCCGTACCCCGCCCCGAGGCGACTTCAACTCAGATGACGTCCCTGCGAGTTGCCCCGCAGAGTCGCACGCCGGCGACGGCACGCCGCCCAGCTCGGCGACTCACGCGCCCCTCACGCGTCGAGCGACGTCATCACGTGCTTGATACGGGTGTAGTCGTCGAAGCCGTACGCCGACAGGTCCTTGCCGTAGCCCGACTTCTTGAAGCCGCCGTGCGGCATCTCCGCGACCAGCGGGATGTGCGTGTTGATCCACACGCACCCGAAGTCCAGGCTCCTGGACATCCGCATCGCGCGCCCGTGGTCCTTCGTCCACACCGAGGAGGCGAGGGCGAACTCCACCCCGTTCGCGTACTCCAGCGCCTGCGCCTCGTCCGTGAACGACTGGACCGTGATGACCGGCCCGAACACCTCGTTCTGGATGATCTCGTCGTCCTGCTTGAGACCCGAGACGACCGTCGGCGCGTAGAAGTACCCCTTGTCGCCGACCCGGTGCCCGCCCGCCTCGACCTTGGCGTGCGCCGGCAGGCGCTCGATGAAGCCCGAGACGTGCTTCAGCTGGTTCGCGTTGTTCAGCGGCCCGTACAGCACGTCCTCGTCGTCCGGCGCCCCCGTCTTCGTCTCCGCGGCTGCCTTCGCGAGCGCGGCCACGAACTCGTCGTGGATCGCCTCGTGCACCAGGACACGGCACGCCGCCGTACAGTCCTGCCCGGCGTTGAAGAAGCCGGCCACCGAGATGTCCTCGACGGCCTTGGCGATCGCCTCGCTGTCGAGGTCCTCGAAGACCACGACGGGCGCCTTGCCGCCCAGCTCCAGATGTACCCGCTTGACGTCCCTGGAGGCCGACTCGGCGACCTGCATCCCGGCCCGTACGGAGCCGGTGATCGAGACCATCGCCGGAGTCGTGTGCTCGACCATGGCGCGCCCGCTGTCGCGGTCGCCGCAGATGACGTTGAAGACGCCCTTGGGCGCGATCGCGCCGATGATCTCCGCGATCAGCAGCGTGGAGGCGGGGGTGGTGTCCGACGGCTTCAGTACGACGGTGTTGCCCGCCGCGAGCGCCGGGGCGAACTTCCACACGGCCATCATCATCGGGTAGTTCCACGGCGCGACCTGTGCGCAGACGCCCACCGGCTCACGGCGCACGATGGAGGTGAACCCGTCCATGTACTCGCCGGCCGACCGTCCTTCGAGCATCCGCGCCGCCCCCGCGAAGAAGCGGATCTGGTCCACCATCGGCGGGATCTCTTCGGTGCGGGTCAGTTCGAGGGGCTTGCCGGTGTTCTCCGACTCCGCGGCGATCAGGTCCTCGGCGCGCTCCTCGAACGCGTCCGCGATCTTGAGCATCACCTTCTGGCGCTCGGCCGGGGTGGTGTCGCGCCAGGCGGGGAACGCCGCGGCGGCGGCCGCCATGGCGGCGTCGACGTCGGCCTGGCCGGAAAGCGGGGACGTCGCGTAGGCCTCGCCCGTGACCGGGTTGACCACCTCGATGGTCCGCCCGTCGGCGGCGTCCCGGAACTCCCCGTTGATGTAGTTACGCAGACGGCGCAGCTCGGTGGTCACTGCCACCCCTCCTTACAGATGTCATGCCCGGATGTCCGATGGGTGAGATACCCACCCTAAGCGTTCTGCCGACGCTTTCGACAGGCCCGACCCCTCCCAACTTCGGATTCAGTCTTATTCGAACCCTCACACAACGGATTTCATCGCTTCGGGGTTGCGGGACGGGCGAGTCGCGGTGCACAGTGAGCCGGTGGCCAGTCGCAGCGCAGACCCCAGGAACGGGCACGGAAACGGATCGCCGCCGGCGATCGACGCCGTGTCCCTCGCGATCATCGAACAGCTTCAGGAGGACGGACGGCGCCCCTACGCCGCGATCGGCAAGGCCGTCGGCCTCTCCGAGGCAGCCGTACGGCAGCGCGTCCAGAAGCTGCTCGACCAGGGGGTCATGCAGATCGTGGCCGTGACCGACCCGCTGACCGTCGGCTTCCGGCGCCAGGCGATGGTCGGCATCAACGTCGAGGGCGACCTCGACCCAGTGGCCGACGCGCTGACAGACATGGACGAGTGCGAGTACGTGGTGATGACCGCGGGCTCCTTCGACCTGATGGTGGAGATCGTCTGCGAGGACGACGACCATCTGCTTGACGTCATCAACAAACGGATCCGCGCGCTCCCCGGCGTGCGTTCCACCGAGAGCTTCGTCTACCTCAAGTTGAAGAAGCAGACCTACATGTGGGGAACCCGATAGCCGTGAGCAAGGACCTCTCCAGAACCGCTTACGACCACCTGTGGATGCATTTCACCCGCATGTCGTCGTACGAGAACGCACCCGTGCCCACCATCGTGCGTGGTGAGGGCACCTACATCTACGACGTCAACGGCAAGCGCTACCTGGACGGTCTCTCCGGCCTGTTCGTGGTCAACGCGGGCCACGGGCGCCACGAGTTGGCGGAGACCGCCTACAAGCAGGCCCAGGAACTCGCCTTCTTCCCGGTGTGGTCCTACGCCCACCCGAAGGCGGTCGAGCTGGCCGAGCGGCTGGCCCACTACGCGCCCGGGGACCTCAACAAGGTCTTCTTCACCACCGGTGGCGGCGAGGCTGTCGAGACGGCCTGGAAGCTCGCCAAGCAGTACTTCAAGCTGACGGGCAAGCCCACCAAGCACAAGGTCATCTCGCGCGCCGTGGCCTACCACGGCACGCCGCAGGGGGCGCTGTCCATCACCGGACTGCCCGCCCTCAAGGCCCCGTTCGAGCCGCTGGTGCCGGGCGCCCACAAGGTGCCGAACACCAACATCTACCGCGCCCCGATCCACGGCGACGACCCGGAGGCCTTCGGTCGCTGGGCCGCCGACCAGATCGAGCAGCAGATCCTCTTCGAAGGCGCGGACACGGTCGCCGCCGTCTTCCTGGAGCCGGTGCAGAACGCGGGCGGCTGTTTCCCGCCCCCTCCGGGCTACTTCCAGCGGGTTCGCGAGATCTGCGACCAGTACGACGTACTGCTCGTCTCGGACGAGGTCATCTGCGCCTTCGGCCGGCTGGGGACGATGTTCGGCTGCGACAAGTTCGGCTACGTGCCGGACATGATCACCTGCGCCAAGGGCATGACGTCGGGCTATTCACCGATCGGCGCCTGCATCATCTCCGACCGTCTCGCCGCGCCCTTCTACGAAGGTGACAACACCTTCCTGCACGGCTACACCTTCGGCGGCCACCCGGTCTCCGCGGCCGTCGGTCTCGCCAACCTCGACATCTTCGAGCGCGAGGGCCTCAACCAGCATGTGCTGGACAACGAAGACGCCTTCTTCTCGACGCTGCGCAAGCTCCACGACCTGCCGATAGTCGGCGATGTACGGGGCAACGGCTTCTTCTACGGCATCGAACTGGTCAAGGACAAGGTCACCAAGGAGTCGTTCACGGACCAGGAGACGGAGCGCGTCCTGTACGGCTTCCTCTCCAAGGCTCTGTACGACAACGGGCTGTACTGCCGCGCCGACGACCGCGGTGACCCGGTCGTACAGCTGGCGCCGCCGCTGATCTCCGACCAGTCGACGTTCGACGAGATCGAGCAGATCCTGCGCACCGTCCTGACGGAGGCATGGACGAAGCTCTGATCACCGCGACCGCGACGTACGGGGCGGCGAAGGGCGGGCCACGGGGCGGTTCTCGTCGCCCCGCGGCCCCGCCCCGTACCAGCCCCGTAGCTCCACCGCGCTGCCCCGCGCCGCGCTTCAGCCGCACGACGGCCCAGGTGCCCCCGTTCGAGTGCAATGGGGAGCACCTGGGCCGTGTGCTGTCCGTCCATCTCGTTATGGATCTTTACGGTGCAGTGACCGATCGGCTTCGCCTTCGTTCCCCCCGGACGGGGCGCGGTACGTCAGCTCTGATCCGAGCCTGATCCGAACCGAGGTGTACGCCATGGTTGCCCCGCCGGACAACGACGTGCTCTGGGCGCGTTCCCTGCACCATTCGCACAACGGCTCGCCCGCGCTCAGCGGCGTCTCGCTCGGTGTGCGCGAGGGCGAGATCCTCGCCGTCGGCGGCGCGCGCGGCAGCGGCAAGACGACCCTGCTGCGGTGCCTCTCGGGCCAGCTCGTTCCCAAGGAGGGCGAGGTCTATTTCAACAGCACCGCCGTCCACACGATGCCCCCGGTGCTGCGGGAACGGCTCCGGCGCGACCGTTTCGGCTGGATCGACTCCGATCCCGTCCTGGTCCCGGAACTCACCGCATGGGAGAACGCCGCGCTCCCGATGCTGCTGCGCGGATCCTCCCGCCGTGCGGCGAAGGCAGCGGCCATGGAGTGGCTGGAGCGGGTCGACATCGGTATGTGCGCCCGCAAGCGCCCGCACGCCCTGCTCCAGTCGCAGCGCCAGCGCGTGGCCATCGCCCGCGCCCTGGTGAGCACGCCTTCCGTACTCTTCGCCGACGAGCCGACGGCGCCGCTGCACGCCGCCGACCGCGCCCATGTCCTGCGCACGCTGACGACCGCGGCGCGCTCCCACCGCATCACCGTCGTGCTCGCCACCCTTGACGAGGAGGTCGCGACGCTCGCCGACCGCACCGTCGTCCTGGTCGACGGCCGCCGCGTGGACGCGCTGCGGCCGGCCGAGGCGGAAGGCCAGGCAGCGTGCTCGCTCTCCGTCTAGCCCGCGGCAGCCACCCCCTCGTCCTGCTGCGCCGGCTGCTCGTCGCCGCGGCGTCGGCAGGGGTCGGCTTCCTCCTGCTTTGCACGCTGGGCTGGGCCATGAACCACCCCGCCGGATCGATGCTGCGCCTGTTGTGGTGCGTGCTCCCGCTCGCCGCCACGGTGCAGTTCGCCGTCGCCGTCGCCCGCACGGACCCGAGCACCCGGCCGCGTCCGGGGCTTTCGGCCGTGGGCCTCGGCCCGGCGCACTTCGCCGCCCTGGCCGCCGCGTCGACGACCCTGTCCTGCACGCTCGGCAGCGTGGTGGCGCTGTTGTTCTTCCTCCACCTGCGCGGTGACCTCACGGGGCTTCCCTTCGACGGCGCGGCATCCGATCTGCTCGGCGCGGGGCAGCCGTTGCCGCTCGCCGCCGCCCTCACGCTGCTCGCCGTCGTGCCGGTCCTCGCCTCCCTGGCGACCGGATTCGCCCTGCGCCCACGCAGGTCGCGGCCGGTCGACGGCGCCGATCCCGAGCGGCCGGCGAAGCCCAAGCCCGCCCCGTTAGGGCTCCCTTGGGGCGTGGCACTCACCGCTGCCGGGCTCGCCGTCGAGACCTACGCGAGCCGGGGCGGCTCGGGGGCGCCGCTGCCGCTGCCGGGGCGTTTCGAGGGCAGCCCCGCCGGCGTCCTGGCCGGCTGGTCCCTGACGGCGCTCGGCCTGGCTCTGGCGGGCCCCGGTCTCGCGCACCTCTGCGGCCGCCTCCTGCAGATGCTGCGCCCCGGCGCGACCCGGCTGCTCGCGGGGCGTGTGCTGATGGACGAGGCGGTGCGGATCGGCCGCCCGCTGGGCGTCGTCTGCGCGGTGGTCTCAGGGGGATTCGCCGCCGCGGCCCTGTACGGCCCCGGCGACCCACGTCCGTTCGGACCGCTCACCGGCCTCGGCGCCACGCTCATCGTGGGCTGCACGGTCGCGACACTGCTGACGGCGGTCCTGGAGGCCAGGAACGCCCGTACAGAGACGACGGCGGCGTTGGTACGGGTGGGCGCCCCCACGGTGCTGCTGCGTGCCGCCGCCGCGCTGCGGGCGGGCGCGCTGCTCGCCGTTTTCGGCCCGCTGACGTGGTTGATCGCCGCGCTCGCCGCCGTACCGCTCACCGGCTGAACC
Organism: Streptomyces sp. NBC_01716; assembly: GCF_036248275.1. Taxonomy (NCBI): domain Bacteria; kingdom Bacillati; phylum Actinomycetota; class Actinomycetes; order Kitasatosporales; family Streptomycetaceae; genus Streptomyces; species Streptomyces sp. NBC_01716. The sequence continues at coordinate 2,346,653 of NZ_CP109181.1, forward strand.
GGCTGCCTTCCCCTACCGCGCCCCGCCCTTACGAGGGGCGCCCTATCGTGTCCCGCATGGCTTACGGCGAGGGACACGACGGACATGAAGCACAACAGGCGGCGGCGCGGGGCCCGCAGGGGCTCTGGGAGCACCGGGCCGACGGCCTGGACCGCGAGATCGAGACCCTCGACGAGTTCGACCGGGTGATCTTGGGCGGGACCCTCAGCGGCTACCGGATCCAGTCGGTCGACCTGACGGGCCGTACGCTCGCCCTGCTGTCCACCGACACCTCCCAAACCGTTTTCCTGGGCTGCCCGATGGCACCGGACGCCGCGGCGAAGATACGGGCTGACGGGGCGCTGGTCTTCCCGCCCGTCCCGCACCTTCCCTTCGACCCGTACCGGGGCCTGCTCTACACGCCCGAGCATCTCTTCGAAGGGCTGGAGGACGGCGGGTACGAGGTGACGCCGGACGCGCTCGCCTACGACTGGTTCCAGCGGACCAAGGCCGACGGCGACATACTCAGCTCGATGCTGAGGTCGGTCCACGACGACGCGATCTCGGACGCGCTGGACGAACTCCTGGTCGGCGCGCGGGTCGTCGGCGTGATGGGTGGCCACGCCATGGCACGGGGCACCGACGCGTACACGGGGGCTGCGCGCCTCGGCCGCGACCTCGCCCGTACGGGGCTGACCGTCGCCACCGGCGGCGGCCCCGGCGCGATGGAGGCCGCCAACCTCGGGGCGTACGCCGCCCCGCATCCCGACGAGATGCTGGACGAGGCCCTCGAAATCCTCGCCAAGACACCGTCGTTCAGCCCGTCGATCTCCGACTGGGCGCGAGCCGCCTTCGAGGTACGGGGCCGCTGGCCCGGGGGCGCCGGGTCGGTCGGAATCCCCACCTGGTTCTACGGCCACGAGCCGCCGAACGCCTTCGCCGGCCACATCGCGAAGTACTTCGCCAACGCGACCCGCGAGGACGGTCTGCTCGCCCGTTGCAACGCCGGCGTAGTCTTCCTGCCCGGCGCCGCGGGCACCGTCCAGGAAGTCTTCGACAACGCGACGCCGAACTACTACGAGTCACGCGGCGAACCGACGCCCATGGTCCTGGTGGACCGCATGCACTGGACGGAAAGACTGCCCGCCTGGCCGCTGCTCACGTCGCTGGCGCGGGAGCGCTCGATGGAATCCCGCATCGCGCTCGTCGACTCGGTGGCCGAGGTGCCCGGCGCGCTGGCCCGACTCTCGGCCTGACCTGCGGGGCGCGGGGCCGGACGACGTTCGTCAGTCCGCCCCGTTGCCGCCTGTTGGAGACGCGCCCTCTTCGGCGTCCGCCGGGTCCGGTTCGGCGTCGTCCAGCACCACCACGTCCTCGGCCGCGAAGGAGACCCCGACCGTCGCCCCCTCGTCGGGCACATCGCGAAGGGCGCACTCCGCCTCCACCTCCGGCCCGTCGGTGGGGCGGAGCAGGACGGCGACTTGGCTGCCGCGGAAGGTGCGCGCCCCGACGGTGCAGGGCAGTCCGTCCTCGGGAGGGCCGATCCGTACCCCGGCGGGTCGTACCAGGAGCGTACGGAGGCCCTGGGGTGAGCCGACGGGCACGGGGATCTTGCCCCAGGGCGTGTCGGCGACGTCGCCGTGCACCATGGCGGCCACGACGTTGTCGAATCCCAGGAAGCGCGCGACGAACGCGGAGGCCGGGCGCTGCCAGACCTCGACGGGTGTGCCGCTCTGGGCGACGCGTCCGTCGCGCATCACCACGACCCGGTCGGCGAGCGCGAATGCCTCGCCCTGGTCGTGTGTGACGGCGAGCACCGTCGTACCCAACTGGGCGAACACGCCTCGCAGTTCCACGACCAGGCGTTCGCGCAGGCTCCGGTCGAGCTGGCCGAGCGGTTCGTCGAGCATGAGCAGCCGGGGGCGCGGGGCGAGCGCCCGCGCCAGCGCCACACGCTGCTGCTCACCACCGGACAGCGCTGCTACGGCGCGGCGCTGGGCGCCAGGCAGGCCAACGAGGTCGAGCAACTCGGTGACACGTCGCTGCTGTTGACCGCGCGGCTCGCCGCGCATGCGCAGCCCGAAGGCGACATTGCCGCCGACGTCGCGCTGCGGGAAGAGCTGGTGGTCCTGGAACATCAGCCCGACGCCCCGCCGATGCACCGGCACCCCCGCCTGATCGGTGCCCTCCAGCAACACCCGCCCCGTGTCCGGCGGTTGAAGGCCGGCGACGACGCGCAACAAGGTGGACTTGCCGCTGCCGCTCGGCCCGAGGACGCAGACGATCTCGTGCGCCGCGATCTCCAGATCCACCGAGTCGAGCGCCGTACGGTGTCCGAAGCGCACCGTCACGTCCTCAAGAGTGAGCAGGGCCATCAGAACTCTCCGGAACGGTCGGTACGGATACGTTCGAGCACCAGCAGCGACACCGCGCACACCACCATCAGCACCGTGCTCAGCGCCATCGCCTGCCCGTAGTTGAGATCACCGGGCCGCCCCAGCAACCGCGCGACCGCCACCGGCAGCGTCGGCCGGTCCGGTCGCGCGATGAAGACCGTGGCACCGAACTCACCGAGCGAGACCGCGAAGGCGAATCCGGCGGCCACCAGCACCGCTCGCCGCACCATCGGCAGATCGACCTCCCGCCACACGCGCAGCGGCGACGCCCCAAGGACCGCTGCGGCCTCGCGCAACCGCCCGTCCACGGCGCGCAGGACCGGAAGCATGGTCCGTACGACGAAGGGGACCCCCACCAACGCCTGGGCCAGCGGCACCAGGATCCATGACGCCCGCAGGTCCAGCGGCGGCTTGTCGAGCGTGATCAGGAACCCGAAGCCGACAGTGACCGCCGAGACGCCCAGCGGGAGCATCAGCAGCGCGTCGAAGCCCCGTACGAAGCGCCCCGCTCGCCTGGTGAGCGCTGCCGCGGCGAGCCCGCCCACGACCAGGGCGATGACGGTGGCGACGAGGGCGTAGCGCAGGGAGTACCAGACCGCTTCCAGCGGCGGTACGAGGAACGTGCCGCCGCTCGCCTCCACCGAACGCAACGCCCGGTAGTAGTCGAAGCCGTACCCGGCCGGGCCGTCGAGCGACCGCTCGATCAGCACGCCGAGAGGCAGCAGGATCAGAAGGAGGACGGTGCCGAGCACGCCGGCGAGCAGCGCCCACTGGCCGACTCCGCGCGGTCTGCGCACCGTCTGCGCGGGATCGACCAGTTTCAGGGCGGTCTCCCGCCTCCGTACGGTCCAGGCGTGCAGCGCCAGAATCGCGCCGACGGCGGCGAACTGCACCATCGTCAGAACGGCGGCCGTGGGCAGATCGAGCAGTCGCGCGGTCTGCCGGTAGATCTCCACCTCCAAGGTGGAGTACGCGGGACCGCCCAGGATCTGGACGATGCCGAAGGAGGTGAAGGTGAAGAGGAAGACCATCAGCGCAGCGGCTGCCACGGCGGGGCCCAGTGCGGGCAGCGTGACCCGCCACCACGCCGCGAGCCGCCCGGCACCGAGTACCCGTGCGGCCTCCTCCTGACGTGGGTCCAGCTGCGCCCAGAGGCCGCCCACGGTGCGGACGACCACCGCGTAGTTGAAGAAAACATGCGCGGCGAGGATTGCCCACACCGTTGTGTCCGCCCGTATGCCCCACAGTTCGTCGAGCAGCCCGCCGCGCCCCAGCAGCGCGAGGAACGCCGTGCCGACGACGACGGTCGGCAGGACGAACGGCACCGTCACGACGGCGCGCAGAAGCTGTTTGCCGGGGAACTCGAAGCGCGCGAAGACGTAGGCACCGGGGAGCGCGATCAGCAGGGTGAGGGCGGTGGAGACGGCGGCCTGCCATGTCGTGAACCAGAGCACCTGCCCGATGTCGGGCCGGCTCAGTACGTCGCCGAATCTGCCCCAGCGCCAGGAGCCGTCGGCCTTCAGCCCGCGGCCGACGATCGCGGCGACGGGGTAGGCGAAGAAGACGCCGAAGAACGCGACGGGCACGGCCATGAGGCACAGCCGTACGGCGCTCCCCCGGCGCCGCGCCGCACGCACCGCGCCCTCGGCGTCCCCGCCCCGTATGCGGCCCGGCCCGCCCTTACGCGCGGCGTCCGCGCCTACTTGACGACGAGTGAGGACCACGACTGGATCCACTCGTCACGGTTCTTGGCTATCTTCTCCGGGGCCACGGTCTGCGGCTTGTCGACGACGGCGCCGTGGTCGGTGAAGAGCGCGGGAAGCTTTGCACCGTCGACGACCGGATTCACGAACATGTTGAGCGGCATGTCCTCCTGGAAGGTCTTGCTCACCAGGAAGTCCAGGAGGGCCTTACCTCCCGCCTCGTTCTTCGCCCCCTGGAGCAGACCGGCGAACTCGATCTGGCGGAAGCAGGTCCCCGTGGCGACGCCGGTCGGCGCCTCCTTGGGCTGGGGTTCGGCGTACAGGACCTCGACGGGCGGGCTCGACGCGTACGAGACGACGAGCGGGCGCTCCGCCTTGGCCTTCTTGCCGCCGGCGGAGCCGGAGAATTCCTCGTTGTAGGCCTGTTCCCAGCTGTCGACGACCTCGACACCGTTGGCCTTGAGCTTCTTCCAGTAGTCCTGCCAGCCGTCGTCCCCGTACGCGGCGACGGTGCCGAGGAGGAAGCCGAGGCCCGGTGAGGACTGCTCGGCGTTCTCGACCACGAGGAGGTCCTTGTAGGCGGGCTTCGTCAGGTCTGCGAAGGACTCCGGCGGCGCCAGCTTCTTGTCCGTGAAGTATGCCTTGTCGTAGTTGACACAGATGTCGCCGGTGTCGACGGGCGTGACACGGTGCCCGGCGTCGTCGAGCCGTACGTCGGCGCGGACCTGGCCGAGGCCCTTCGCCTCGTACGGCGTGAACAGGCCGTTGTCGAGAGCGCGCGAGAGGAGGGTGTTGTCGACGCCGAAGAAGACGTCGCCCTGCGGCGAACCCTTGGTGAGGATCTCCTTGTTGAGCGCCTCGCCGGCCTCGCCGCTCTTCAGCACCTTGACGGTGTAGCCCGTCTGCTCGGTGAACTCCTTCAGTACCGAGTCCGAGGCGGCGAACGAGTCATGGGCGACGAGTGTCACGGTCTTGGACTTCGTGCCGTCCGACGACGTGGAGTCCTCCGACCCGCCGCCGCACGCGGCGAGCGTGGAGACTCCCAGCGCCGCGGCGGCGGCGCCGACCGCCATCTTCTTCGTGGTACGCAACTGAATTCCTCCTGGGATGTCCAGGAGAAGACGCGGCCCTGCCCCGCACCGGCGGACCGGAGCAGGGCAGGGCGCAACAGCATGAGTGATGACCGAACTTCCTACCCAGAATGACCTGGGCGAGGTTCAGAGGGTCTGCGACCGTGAGGCTCTTCCCGAGCCTCTGCCGCACTCTCAGCGCTGTGGCGCTCCCCTGTCGGAATATGTAATTCGTTCGAACCTCAGGGTACATGGACCCCAACGGGGCCCCTACGCCGCGCTCAGCGCTCCGTCGCCGCCAGCTGACCGCAGGCCCCGTCGATCTCCTGACCGCGGGTGTCGCGCACCGTTACGGGCACCCCGTGGGAGGCAATGGCTTCGACGAAGGCCTTCTCGTCCTCGGGGCGCGAGGCCGTCCACTTCGAGCCGGGCGTCGGGTTGAGCGGAATCAGATTGACGTGCACCCGCTTCCCCTTGAGCAGCCGCCCCAGCAGATCGCCCCGCCACGCCTGGTCGTTGATGTCGCGGATCATGGCGTACTCGATGGAGATGCGGCGGCCCGACTTCTCCGCGTACTCCCAGGCGGCGTCCAGCACCTCCCGCACCTTCCAACGGGTGTTGACCGGCACGAGGGTGTCGCGCAGTTCGTCGTCGGGCGCGTGCAGCGAGACGGCGAGACGGCACTTGAAGCCCTCGTCGGCGAACCGCAGCATCGCGGGCACCAGGCCCACCGTCGAGACGGTGATGCCCCGTTGCGAGAGACCGAGACCGTCCGGCTCGGGGTCGGTCAGCCGACGGATCGCCCCGACGACGCGGCGGTAGTTGGCGAGTGGTTCGCCCATGCCCATGAAGACGATGTTGGACAGCCGGGCGGGCCCACCGGGGACTTCGCCGTCGCGCAGCGCGCGCATGCCGTCCACGATCTGGTGCACGATCTCCGCCGTGGACAGGTTGCGGTCGAGCCCCGCCTGCCCCGTGGCGCAGAACGGGCAGTTCATGCCGCACCCCGCCTGCGAGGAGATGCACATGGTGACCCGGTCCGGGTAACGCATCAGGACGGACTCGACCAGCGTGCCGTCGTGCAGTCGCCACAGCGTCTTACGGGTGGTGTCGTCGTCGCAGGAGATGTGCCGGACCACGGACATCAGGTCGGGCAGCAGCTCCGTGGCCAGCTTCTCACGCGCGGCGGCCGGGATGTCCGTCCACTCGGCGGGGTCGTGCGCGAACCGCGCGAAGTAGTGCTGCGACAGCTGCTTGGCACGGAACGCCTTCTCGCCGAGCGCCGCGACGGCCTCACGGCGCTCTTCCGGCGTGAGGTCGGCGAGATGCCTCGGCGGCTTCTTGGCGCCACGGGGCGCGACGAACGTGAGCTCTCCGGGGTTGGGCGGTGCCATGAGCTGTTTTCTCCTCGGTACGACGAGGCCGGTGTTCCCCGCCGGCTGCGGGAGGGACATGGGCACACTGCCGGTGCCAGGAGACCTCATGTGACGGGCTCCGCGACCGCGGAGCGCAGTAAGGCCCGCCGTCCAGGACGGCGGGCCTTACCAGGGTAACCGGTACGGATAGGGCTCAGCCCGAGCCGACGAAGACCACCAGCAGCAGCCACACCACCGGGGCCGTAGGCAGAAGCGAGTCGAGGCGGTCCATGATGCCGCCGTGACCGGGCAGCAGCGTGCCCATGTCCTTGATCCCGAGGTCCCGCTTGATCATCGACTCACCCAGGTCCCCGAGCGTGGCACTGGCCGCCACGGCGAGACCGAGCAGCAGCCCCTGCCACCAGGTGCCGTCCTCGATGAGGAACTGCATGCACAGAGCGCCGGCCGCCATGGCGAACCCCACGGCGCCCAAAAGGCCTTCACGGGTCTTGCCGGGGCTGATGCGCGGCGCCAGCTTGTGGCTGCCGAAGCGCCAGCCGATCGCGTAGGCACCGGTGTCACTGACGATGGTCAGAACCAGGAACGTGAGCACACGCTGCGCGCCGTCGTCCGCCTTGAGCATCATCGCGACGAACGTCGCCAGGAAGGGCACGTAGAACGCCGCGAAAACGCCCGCCGTCACGTCCTTGAGATAGCCCTCCGGCGGCTCCGTCATACGCCAGGCGAGCACGGCAAGCGCGGTGAGCGCCGTGGCGACCCAGGCGCCTTCCGCGCCCCGTACGTACCCGGCGACCACCATCGCCGCGCCACCAACCGCGAGCGGGACAAGGGGCGCCTTGATGCCCTTCTTCTCGTCGAGCCGGGAGGTCAACTCCCAGAGCCCGACGACGACGGCGACCACTATGACGCCGATGAAGACGGCCTTCACGATGAAGAGGGACGCCACGATCACCGCGCCGAGTCCCACACCGACGCCTATGGCCGCCCGGAGGTCGCGGCCTGCCCGCTTCTTCGGCGGGGGTGGCGGAGGGGCGGACATGGGCTCCTGCGGCGTTTCGTCACGGAACAGGGGGCCGCCCGGCCGAGCAGCCCCCCGGTCGTCATCCTGGAACCCGCCGCTCGCGGGTACGTCGGGCACGATGGGCATGGGCCGAGTCTGCTGTGCGTCAAGCTCATCGTATGCGGGACCCGCCGGGGCAGCCCCCTGGTCAGGCGGTCCCCAGTAACCGGCAGTCGGCGGGGCCCCCCAGGAAGAGTCGTTCATCAGACCTCGAGCAGCTCGGCTTCCTTGTGCTTGAGCAGCTCGTCAACCTGGGCGACGTACTTCGCCGTGGTGTCGTCGAGCTCTTTCTCCGCGCGGCGGCCTTCGTCCTCGCCGACCTCGCCGTCCTTGATCAGCTTGTCGATCGTCTCCTTGGCCTTGCGGCGTACGGAGCGGATCGAGATCTTCGAGTCCTCCGCCTTGGTCTTGGCGACCTTGATGTACTCCTTGCGGCGGTCCTGCGTGAGCTCGGGGAACACCACGCGGATGATGTTTCCGTCGTTGCTCGGGTTCACTCCGAGGTCGGAGTCGCGGATGGCCTGCTCGATGTTGCGCAGCGCGCTCTTGTCGAACGGGGTCACCACGGCCATGCGCGGCTCGGGCACCGAGAACGAGGCCAGCTGGTTGATCGGGGTCAGGGCACCGTAGTAGTCCGCCACGATCTTGTTGAACATCGCCGGGTGCGCACGACCGGTGCGGATCGCGGCGAAGTCCTCCTTGGCGACCAGGACGGCCTTCTCCATCTTCTCCTCTGCTTCGAGGAGGGTCTCTTCGATCACCACTTGCTCCTGCGTGTCTTGAGTGGGCCCGGTGTGCTTACAGGGCCGGCGGAACCTGCGTCGCGTCTTCTTCCTGCACGGTGTCCGACCGGCAGGGCTTTGTCCATCCCCGTGCGGGGCAGCCGGAGTTCAGGCCCGGGTGCCCTGATCGCTCACCAGCGTGCCGATCTTCTCACCCTTGACGGCGCGCGCGATATTGCCCTCCGTGAGGAGTTCGAAGACAAGGATCGGCAGCGCGTTGTCGCGGCAGAGAGTGACGGCCGTGGCATCGGCGACCTTGAGGTTGCGGGTGATCACCTCGCCGTACTCCAGCGCGTCGAACTTCACCGCGTCGGGATTGGTCTTGGGGTCGGAGTCGTACACCCCGTCCACACCGTTCTTGCCCATCAGCAGTGCTTCGGCGTCGATTTCCAGGGCACGCTGGGCGGCGGTGGTGTCGGTGGAGAAGTACGGCATCCCCATGCCGGCGCCGAAGATGACGACGCGGCCCTTCTCCAGGTGCCGTACGGCGCGCAGCGGGATGTACGGCTCGGCGACCTGCCCCATGGTGATGGCGGTCTGGACGCGGGAGTCGATGCCTTCCTTCTCCAGGAAGTCCTGCAGGGCAAGGCAGTTCATGACCGTACCGAGCATGCCCATGTAGTCGGAGCGGGCCCGGTCCATGCCGCGCTGCTGGAGTTCGGCGCCGCGGAAGAAGTTGCCTCCACCGATGACGACGGCGATCTGCGCCCCGTCCCGTACGACGGCGCCGATCTCGCGGGCGATGGCGTGTACGACGTCGGGGTCGACGCCGAGCCCGCCCCCGCCGGCGAACGCCTCACCGGACAGTTTCAGCATGAAGCGCCCGGCCTTCTTGCCGGGGTCACTGTTGTCGTCGGTGGACTGGGTGGCGTCCGCGCGCTTGTTCATGGGGATCTCCTCGTGCACATACGAAGAAGGCCATTGCCGATGGGTCTGTGTCCCTAGCGGCAATGGCCTCCTCGTCAGATCTGCGGCCGTCCGGCGCGTGTTCGGCCGGCGGCTGCAGTAGACCCTAGCCGGGTCCACCGTCGATCGCGTACGACTGCGCTGTCCCGGGTGCTCGGCCCCGGGGCGGTGTCCGGAACGTCAGGCGCCGACGCGGATGCGCGCGAAGCGCTTCAGCGTGACACCGGCCTCGTCCAGGACCTTCCTGACGGACTTCTTGTTGTCCTTGGCGAACGGCTGGTCAAGGAGGGTGACCTCCTTGAAGAAGCCGTTGACGCGACCCTCGACGATCTTGGGCAGCGCGGCCTCGGGCTTGCCCTCCTCGCGGGAGGTGGCCTCGGCGACGCGGCGCTCGTTCTCGACGACGTCGGCCGGAACCTCCTCACGGGTGAGGTACTTCGGCGCGAACGCCGCGATGTGCTGGGCGACGTCCTTGGCGACGGCGGCGACCGCCGCGTCGTCGACGCTGCCCTTCTCGAGCTCGACCAGAACGCCGACCTGCGGCGGGAGGTCGGGCATCGTGCGGTGCATGTACGTGCCGACGTAGCTGCCCTCGCCCTGGAACTGCGCGAAGCGGTCCAGGACAATCTTCTCACCGAGGTTGGCGTTGGCCTCGTCGACGAACGCCTGGACGGTCTTGCCGGGCTCGATCTCGGAGGCGCGCAGCGCGTCGATGTCGGCGGGGCTGGTCGCGGCCACGTGCGCGGCGAGCGCGCCGGCCGCGGCCTGGAACTTGTCACCCTTGGCGACGAAGTCCGTCTCGCACTTCAGCTCCAGCAGAACGCCGGAGGTGTTGTCGTCGGAGACGAGGGAGACGACAGCGCCGTTCTCCGCGCTGCGGCTCTCGCGCTTGGCGACGCCCTTCTGGCCCTTGACGCGAAGTACCTCGACGGCCTTGTCGACATCGCCGTCGGCCTCGACCAAAGCCTTCTTGCAGTCCATCATGCCGGCGCCGGTGAGCTCGCGGAGCTTCTTGACGTCAGCGGCGGTGTAGTTCGCCATGTCTGTGAATCTCTCTCGGAAGTCGAAGATCTACGGGTGGACGGCGGGGGCCGTGGCCCCCGCCGTCAGCAACCGAACCCTGAGGTCAGGCCTTGTCGCCGTCCGCGGCCGGAGCCTCGGCGGCGGGGGCCTCGGCCGGAGCGGCGGCCTCTTCGGCCTGCTCGGCGTCGGCGACCTTCGCCGTCTCGGCGGAGGTCTGGACGTCGGCAGGCGCCTCGGCGGCGTCCGCGGACTTCTCGGCGTCGGCCTTCTTGTCGCCTTCGAGGAGGTCCCGCTCCCACTCGGCGAGGGGCTCGCCGGCGGCCTTCTCACCCGGCTTGGAGTCGCCGGTGGCGGCGCCGGAGCGGGCGATGAGGCCCTCGGCGACGGCGTCGGCGATCACGCGGGTGAGCAGGGTGACGGAGCGGATCGCGTCGTCGTTGCCCGGGATCTTGTAGTCGACCTCGTCGGGGTCGCAGTTGGTGTCGAGGATCGCGACGACCGGGATGTGGAGCTTGCGCGCCTCACCGACGGCGATGTGCTCCTTCTTGGTGTCGACGATCCAGACGGCGCTGGGCACCTTCTGCATCTCGCGGATACCACCGAGGGTCTTCTCCAGCTTGGCCTTCTCGCGGGAGAGGACCAGCAGCTCCTTCTTGGTGAGACCGGAGGCGGCCACGTCGTCGAAGTCGATCTGCTCAAGCTCCTTCAGACGCTGGAGGCGCTTGTAGACGGTGGAGAAGTTGGTGAGCATGCCGCCCAGCCAGCGCTGGTTGACGTACGGCATGCCAACGCGCGTCGCCTGCTCGGCGATGGCCTCCTGGGCCTGCTTCTTCGTACCCACGAACATGATGGAACCGCCGTGGGCGACGGTCTCCTTGACGAACTCGTAGGCGCGGTCGATGTACGACAGCGACTGGAGCAGGTCGATGATGTAGATGCCGTTGCGCTCCGTGAAGATGAAGCGCTTCATCTTCGGGTTCCAGCGACGGGTCTGGTGACCGAAGTGGACGCCGCTTTCCAGCAGCTCCCGCATCGTGACGACGGCCATGGCCGTACTCCTTGAGGTACTCGGTTGTCGCGTCCGCCGGACGGCGGACGCGCCTGACGCCCCGGAACGCTTTGCCACGAGGGACCGAGAAGCGCGGACACCGGCGAAGGCCGGCGGCGGGGCGTGCGAAGTCGATCCGGTGACCCGGATCGCCACAGGAAGTGTACGGGACCCGCACAGTGCCCGGCGACGGAGTGCGAGGGCGCCCACAAGGGTGACGGAGATATACACAACGCGCCGGTTATCCACAGAATTCGAGCATGATCCACTTGGATCCGCCGAATGCGGCAGCGTGAAGCACATGATCACTGTTCACGAGCTACTCATTCACGCCTCCGCCCCGACCTGCCGTCGTGGTCGGCGCGGGGTTGTCTCCCGGTGCCTCTCCCTCGGCGTCGCCGCCCTCGCCGGGGTGGTGGCGACCGTCCTGTTCGGCCCTTCGCCCGACGCTCTGGCCGCGGACGACCAGGAGGCGAACACGGGCGCCGATGCCGGCGCCGAGCCGCCTCCGCCCCCTCCCGACAGCGGTACCGTCGCCCCTGCCGACGAAGCCGGCGGCCTCATCGGCATCAGCGGCGACCGGGCCTGGCCGGTGGGGCCGCGCCCGGCCGTTCTGCGGGGGTGGGAACCGCCCGCGACGCCGTACGGCCCCGGCCACCGGGGCGTGGACCTCGCCGCCGCCCCCGGCACTCTCGTCCGAGCCGCAGCTCCCGGCCGGGTCTCCTTCACCGGCATGGTGGCGGGGCGCGGCGTCCTCTCGATCACCCTGCCCGGCACCGGACAGCCACCGCTGCGGACCACCTACGAACCGGTCACCGCGGTTGTCGCCGAAGGCGACGAGGTGAAGGCGGGCCAAGTCGTGGCAGTGCTGGGACCGGGACCGTTCCACTGCGAGGGCGGTTGCCTGCACTGGGGTCTGCTGCGGGGCGAGACCTATCTCGATCCGCTGTCCCTGCTTCCCGACGACCTGCTCGACCGCGGTCCGGCACGACTGCTGCCGGTCTTCGGCGTCCCCGAGCCGGCCGCCGCACAGACGCCGACCGGATCACAGACGCCGGCCGGATCACCGCCACCCGATCTGCCGGACGACGAGGTGATCACGGCTGAGGAGACCGCCGCCGCGGCGGCCGATGCCCTGCACGCCGCGGCCCTGCTCGCGGCGGCCGTGTGGGTACGGCACCGGAGCCGTACGGGAGTCAGGTACCGCGTACGCCTCGGAGCACCATGGACACCGCCGCCTCGGCGATCACCCCGGGGTCCTCGGCCGCGCCCAACTCGATCCGCCGCACCGCGGCGTCCACAACGCCCTGGAGCAGCATCGCGGCCAGCCTCGGCTGCTCGTGGCCCAGCTCCGAGAGGGCGTCGACGATCATCGCGATGAGTCCGCCGTGCGCGGCCCGGATCTTCTCCCGGGCGCCCGCGTCGAGTTCGCTCGCGGAGATGGCGACCACCGCGCGGTGACGGCGGTCGCCGACGAGGCTCAACTGCCTGCGCACATACGCTTCGATCTTGGTCTCGGGGGTCGGCGCGTCCGCCATGGCGAATTCGATCTCGGCGGCCCAGACAGGGAAGTCGACGGCGCAGAGCTCTTCGACGACGGCCGCGCGCGAGCGGAAGTACTCGTAGACCGATGACCTGGCGAGACCCGTGCGTTCGGCGAGGGCGGGGAAGGTCAACGCCTCCGTACCGCCTTCGGACAGGAGGGATCGTGCGGCGTCCAGCAGGGCGCCGCGCTGCATGGTCCGGTGCTCGGCCACGGAGGCCGCTCGAATCCTGGGCACAGGCCCACTCTACGGCGGAGGCCGCTCGCACAGGTGGGGCAGGGACGATTCAGCGCCCCGCGTCGGCCAGTTTGGCGCGGAGCTGGAGAACGGACTTGGTGTGGATCTGACTGACGCGGCTCTCGGTGACGCCGAGGACGTTGCCGATCTCCGCCAGCGTGAGCCCCTCGTAGTAGTAGAGGGTGACGACGGTCTTCTCGCGCTCGGGAAGGGTGTTGATGGCGCGGGCCAGCAAGCGACGCAGCTCGCGGTCCTCGGCGACCTCGACGGGGTTGTCGGCCGCCGTGTCCTCCAGCGTGTCCATCAGACTGAGCCGGTCGCCGCCTTCCCCGCCCACATGCAGCAGTTCCTCCAGAGCGACGACGTTCGCCAACGACAACTGGCTGAAGACGGCGTGCAGTTCCTCCACCGCGATGCCCATCTCGGCGGCCACCTCCGCCTCCGACGGGGTACGTCGCAGTTGCGCCTCAAGGGTCGCGTACGCCCGCTCGACGGCCCTGGCCTTCTGCCGTACGGAGCGCGGGATCCAGTCCAGCGCGCGCAGTTCGTCGATCATCGCGCCCCGGATGCGTGTGATCGCGTAGGTCTCGAACTTGATCGACCGCTCGATGTCGAACTTCTCGATCGCGTCGATGAGCCCGAAGACCCCGGAGGAGACGAAGTCCGCCTGCTCGACGTTGGACGGCAGTCCCACACTCACCCGGCCGGCGACGTACTTCACCAGCGGCGAGTAGTGCAGGATCAACTGCTCACGCAGCCGCTCGTTACCCGTGGTCTTGTACGACCGCCACAGGGTGTCGAGGGCCGAGGGGGCGGAGGGTCGCACTTCGCCGCGGGCCGCTGGGGGCCCCACGGGGGACGCCGCCGCACGGTCGGACCCGGAGGTGTGCTGGGGCATTCGTTGCCTTGAGCCGTTCTGCCGTGAAGTGAGGTGAGGTACGTCTGGGCCGGATTCCTGGTGAGCGTAGCGTGACAGTGCGGTCGCGGTGCGCGAGGAGGCGGGGCTGATACCTGTCCGGACAGGCCCTGTCCGACGCCGCCGGGCCTTCGCGATCGGGCGCCGACACCGCGCGTATCGGCGCCTGTCGCGCCGCAGGGAGAACTGCGAAGGTCATCTGCCTCACCTTTTCACCCGAATGCCCCAGGTCAAGGACCGGCTCGCCGCGCACCGCCGCCACGTGTGGTCGGTGACGTCAACTGCCAGAGGTCGCCGTGCCGTTCGACGAACCCGAGGGAGTGAAGTTCGTACAGCTTGCCGAGAGCCTCGTCGGCCGTCGTCGCGGCCTCCCGCGCGATGTCCCGTCCGCCGACGGATCCACGCGCGGGCAGCGCGTCGAGAATCCGCCTGCCGAGGGGATCGAGCAGGTCCCTGGCCAGGACGGGTCCGCGCCGGGCTGGTGCGAGGTCGCCCATGTCCCCCACCAGTTCGGCCACTTCGGCGGCGTCGGTGACCAGCACGCCTTCTCCGCGCAGCAGTTCGTGCACCCCGGCGGAGAGCCCGCTCGTCGCCGGGCCGGGCACTCCCATGGTGAACCGCCCGAGCCGCTGCGCGCTGCGGGCGGTGACCAGCGAACCGCTGCGGTACTCGGCCTCCACCACAACAGTCCCCCTGGTGAGCGCGGCGATCACACGGTTGCGGAGGACGAACCTGCTGCGGGTCGGATGATCACCGGGTGCCAGCTCTCCCACGACCAGGCCCTGCGCCGCGATGCGGCGTACCAGCTCGGCGTGGCCCGGCGGATAGACCACGTCGACACCGCAGGCGAGGACGGCGACGGTCGCGCCGTCCACGGCGAGTGCACCACGGTGGGCGGCTCCGTCGACTCCGTACGCGGCACCCGATGTCACCACCCAGCCCCGCTCGGCCAGACCCGATGCGATGCTCGCTGCCATGTGCGCCCCGTACGGCGTGCAGGCCCTGGCTCCCACGACGGCGACGGAACGCAGTGCCCAGAACCTCAGATCGGGCTTGCCGCGCACCCACAGGCCGATGGGGCGCGACATTCCCAGGTCGTCGAGCTGGGTCGGCCATTCCTGGTCGCCGGGGCAGACGAACCGGCCGCCCATCCCCGCGACGACGGACAGATCCCGCTCGGGAGCGGCCGCCGCCGCGCGTGCCCGAAGCCCACTGATACGACGTGGACCGACTTCACCCAAGACCTCGTCGTCGGTCCCGCCTGGCGAGGTGAGAAGGTCCATCAGCCCTCGGGCGCCGTACTTGCGCAGCCACCGGCCGCCGTTCTCGTCGCCCGGCTCGATCACGCGCGTGAGAGCGGCCCGCGCCAGTCGCTCGTCGGCATCTGCTCCCGCTCCGGCCACGGTTACGGCTTCGGTCCCCGCGGTCATGAGATCCCTCCGACCGTGGCCCCGGCGCCCCGTCCGATGCCGGTGCGCAGCTCCAGCGCCAGGCCCACGTCCCGTCCGTCGGGACGGTCCCGTCCGGCGAGGTCCGCGACTGTCCATGCGACCCGCAGCACCCGGTCCAGGCCGCGCGCGGTGAGCAGGCCGCGTTCGAGGTCGCGCTCGGCGGCGTCGAGCGCTCCGGGCGCGGTGACCCATCGCGTACGCAGTTCGTGACCGGGCACTTCGCTGTTGACCGTCCATGGCGTCCCCGCCAGTCGCTCCACCGAGCGCAGCCGGGCCTCCTTGATCCGCCCGGCGACGACCGCCGTGGTCTCACCCCGGCCACCCTGGCCCATGAGATCGGCACGGTGCACCGGCTGGACCTCCACCCGTAGGTCGACCCGGTCGAGCAGTGGACCGGACAGACGTGACTGGTAACGGCGGATCGCCGAAGGCGGGCACTCGCACCCGGCACCGTGCAGTGTGTGCCGCCCGCAGGGACACGGATTGGCGGCGAGGACCATCAGAAAGCGGGCGGGCAGCCGTACGACTCCGGCGCTGCGCGCGATGACCACCTGCCCCGATTCGAGGGGCTGGCGCAGCGCGTCGAGAGCCTTGCCGGAGAATTCCGGCGCCTCGTCCAGAAAGAGCACACCCTTGTGTGCCAGGGACACCGCTCCCGGCCTCGCCAGCCCGTTGCCGCCGCCGACGAGGGACTGCATGGTCGCCGAGTGGTGCGGGGCGCAGTACGGCGCCGTACGTACGAGTGGTTCGCCGGGCGGCAGGATCCCGGCGACCGAGTGCACCGCCGTGACCTCGACGGACTCCTGCCTAGTCAGAGGCGGCAGCAGTGCCGGCAGCCGCTCCGCCAGCATCGTCTTGCCCGCTCCGGGCGGACCCTGCAGGAGCAGGTGGTGCCCGCCCGCCGCGGCGACCTCCAGAGCCGTACGCGCCGCCCGCTGTCCCGCCACGTCGGCGAGGTTCGGGCAGTGCGCGTCCCGCTGTGCGAAGCCGGGAGCCAGGCCCGTCCCCACCCCGGCGCCGGGCACCATGAGACCCGCGAGCATGGGATCCGGACGGCCCTCCTCGGTGACCGTCGGCTCGTCTGGCACCGGTTCGCCGGTCAGGACGGCGATGAGCTGGCGCAGGCTCCGTACGCCGAGGACCGAGACTCCCGGCACCAGTGACGCCTCGCCCGCTGTCTGCTCCGGCACGACCACCTGGTGATAGCCCGCCTCGGCAGCCGCGAGGACGGCCGGGAGGATGCCCCGTACCGGACGGACCCTGCCATCGAGCCCCAGCTCCCCGATCAGGACCAGATCGGCGATGGCACGTGGCTCGATACGCTCGGCCGCGCCCAGCACCGACACCGCGACAGCAAGATCGAAACCGGATCCGCTCTTGGGTACGGAAGCCGGACTGAGCCCCACCGTGAGCTTCTTCTGCGGCCATTCCGCGCCGGAATTCACGACGGCGGCCCTGACCCTGTCCCGGCTCTCCGACAGGCTCTTGTCCGGCAGCCCCACCAGAGTGAAGGCGGCCACGCCCGGTTCGAGATCCGCCTGGACCTCCACCACCACGCCCTCGACGCCGACCAGCGCCACCGAACACGCACGCGCGAACCCCATCAGGCCACCCCCCGGGCGTGCTCGATCACGGGAGCGCCGCGCCTGGGCAGCACCACCCCGATCAGATCGATACGAACGCCGCCAGGGGGCGGTCCACCGAACGCATCGAGCCAGCAGGCCGCGAGGCGCCTCAGCCTGTCCACCTTCACGGGCGTCACCGCCGCCATCGGGTGCTCGAAAGAGCCTCCGCGGCGGGTCTTCACCTCACAGAAGACCAGCACATCCCCGTCGCGGGCCACGATGTCGATCTCGCCCGTCCTGCCGCACCGCCAGTTTCGGTCCAGCACGGTCATCCCGGCCGCCGCCAGCCGCCGAGCGGCCAGTCCTTCGCCGTACCGCCCGAGTGCCCCCGTCGCGTTCATGTCGGCACCACCTCCGGAACCGACTCTGAGACGAAAATCCGCACTAAGTGGATCTTGGTGGACAACTCACCAATTGTGGATAACTCCGTCACCCACCAGCGCACCAGGAATCACACACGCCCCAGGAGTCACAGAAACCCCAACCACCCCAAGCCCTCACCCGACCGGCCACACCGCCGGCACCGCCCACACCACCCGCATCAGCCACCTGGACACCCCCGCCTCCCCCATCAGCCCGTGAGCCCGTGAGCCCGTCAAACCCTTCAGCCGCTCGGCAGCTCCAGGTCGCTCTTGTTCAGCTCCTCGATATTCACGTCCTTGAACGTGAGCACTCTCACCTGCTTGACGAACCTCGCCGGCCGGTACATGTCCCAGACCCACGCGTCCGCCATCGAGACCTCGAAGAAGACCTCGCCCTGCACGGAGTGCACCTGCATCTCGTAGTCGTTGGTGAGATAGAAGCGTCGTTCGGTCTCGATCACGTATTTGAAAAGACCGACGACATCGCGGTACTCCCGGTAGAGCTTCAGCTCCATCTCGGTCTCGTACTTCTCGAGGTCCTCGGCGCTCATGGCATGTTCCCCTTCAGCCGTACGTCCCCCTATTGTGCTCCGGCCCCACGCGCCCCTAGACGGTTTCAGAGGCGAGAACCACCGGTGCACCCGGAGGACCCTCGTCGAGCAGCGTGCGCAGCAGCCCGGCGAGCCTGGTCGGATACACCGTCTCACGGGCCGTCGACAGTTCGGCGGAGGTCCACCACCTCAGCTCCGCGACACTGCGCCGCTCCAGCTCCGTCAGCCCTTCGACGCTGGTCTCGGTCTGCGCCGTACGTGCCAGGAAGTACCACTCGTCCTGGTCCCAGCGGCGCCCGTCGAACGGGAAGGAGCAGGTACGCCGCCAGAGAACCGGTCCGAGCTCGACCTCTGTGATGCCCGTCTCCTCGGCCAGCTCGCGCAGCGCGGCCTCCTGCCGCGTCTCGTCGCCCTCCAGGCCGCCGCCGGGAGTGAACCACCAGTCGTTCGCCGGGTCGCCCGGCTCGTACCCCCGCATCAGCAGGATCCGTTCGTCCGGGTCCAGCAGCACGACCCGTGAGACCTTTCGGAAGCCGTCACCGGACACCGGTCGACACCCCTCCATCGGTCCGCCCCGTCGGCCCCGTACGCCGCGGCCTGTCCAGCCTCCGTACGACCGGCCCGTAGGCCGCGCCGCCCAGGATCAGCAGCGCCCCGAGGAGCGCCGAGCCCACCACCAGCATCACCGGCCCCGGCTTCGAGACCCCGCCGGGCAGCGCCGCGAAGCCGTCCGGGCGCTCGATCAGGCCGCCCAGCGGCCACGCCACGGCGTCGATCCGCGCCGTCACCGTCGACCTCGGCACCGACCCCTGCCCCTGGTCCTGGAGGTGCACCCGTGAGTCCAGCGACCCGCTGCGTTCGTCGCCGAGAAGGAACAGCTGTCCCTTAGGGACAGTCGCCCCGAAGCCGGTGGTCGACGCGAGCCCGCCCGGCATCTTCTGGACGTACGGTTCGTCGATCGCTTTCCCGTTGACGGTCAGGCGCCCTTCGGTGTCGCAACAGGCGACCTTGTCGCCCCCGACGCCGACGACCCGCTTCACCATCGGCATGTCGCCCCACTGCGCGTCGTTGAAGACCACGACATCGCCCCGTCGCACGTCGTCGCCGGATATCCGCTGCGCCAGGACCCGGTCACCGGCCTGCACCGTCGGATCCATCGAGTCGGTCGGCACGGTGTACGGCTGGTACTCCACCGCTCCCCAGACGAAGCCGCCGAGGAAGAGCACACAGCCGACGGCCACGGCCAGCCCCGACAGCAGATTGCCGAGGCGGCCGTGGCCGCCGTTCGTACGTCCTGTTCCGCTCATCCCAGCCGTCCCCCGTCCCGGAGAATCACCACCGCCGGATCGGCGATCTGGGACGGCACCCTACCCGGCGGTACGGCCGCGGGTCAGCCTGCGCCTGCGCCAGAACACCAGCGGTACGGCGCCGGCCACACCGAGCACGGCCGGAGCCCCCGTCGCCACCGCGGACGCCGCGCTGAGGCCCGACTGGTCGAAGGTGTCGGGCACGGGCAGCGTCGACAGCCGGTTGAGCGGCCAGGCGATGACGATCGCGCGGCCGACGACCTCGTCGGTGGAGACGGTGCCGTGACCGGGCAGCTCCTGGTGGTAGCGGGAGTCGAGCGAATTCTGCCGGTGGTCGCCCATCACCCAGATCCGGCCGTCGGGCACCGTGATCGGCCCGAAGGGCTCGTCGTCACAGGCCGTGTTCCCAGGGAAGATGTACGACTTCTCGTCGAGCGACTTCCCGTTGACCTGGACGCTGCCGCCCTTCTTGCACTCCACCGTGTCGCCGCCGACCGCGATGACCCTCTTGATGAGGTCCTTCTCCTCGGACGACGGCATGAGGCCGATGAAGCTGAGGAACTTCTGCGCCACGTTCGGCTCGGGGGCCTGCGTGCTGTCGAGCCAGCCGCCCGGGTCGTGGAAGACCACGACCTCGCCGCGCTCGGGCTCCGCGCCGAACCACGGCGTGAGCTTGTCCACGAGCACACGGTCACCACGCTGCAGGGTGTCCTGCATCGAGTCCGAGGGGATCGAGAACGCCTGCACCAGGAAGGTCTTGATCAGCAGCGCGAGCAGCAGCGCGATACCGATCAGCAGAGGCAGTTCCTTCCAGAAGGAGCGCTGCTTCTTCACGCCCGTGGCCCCGTCGTCACCGGGGTCGCCGTCCGGCTGCTCCATCACCTGGTCCCGCATGTCTGCGGACACGCCTGCGGATGGGGTCTCCGCGGCGGAACCGGCAGGACCGAGGGGAGGCTCGGCAAGCTGCTCGGGCCTGTCCTCGGGCTCACCGTGTCCGGATCGTGCGCCGACGGCCAAATCCCCCACATCCACTCCTCACTCCGTGCAACTGCCCGCTCCGGAGACGGAGCAGGCCCACTACTCCCATAACGAGCGGGAGTTCCGCAGGGGTCGGGAGCAGGATCATTCCGTTCGGATCCTGAGAGGACACACTATTCGACGGGCCGAGCGCGGTGGTCGGTGCGGCGCGCGGGTCCGGTACGGAGGCGTACGTGTCCGGCTCCTCCAGCCGCCGCCAGTGGCCCAGCGGCCAGGCGATGACGACGGCCCGTCCGACGACCCCGTCCTCCGAGACGGTGCCCCGGAACTCCTCGTCGAGGTGGAAGCGCGAGTCGGCCGAGTTCGACCGGTGGTCGCCCATCACAAAAATCCGCCCCTTCGGCACCTTCACCTCGAAGTCGAGCTTCGACGGGGGGTTGCCGGGATTCAGATACGGCTCCGTCAGCGGTACGCCGTTGACGACGACGCGCCCGTCCTGGTCGCAGCACTTCACTGTGTCGCCGCCCACGGCGACGACACGCTTGATCAGGTCCTGCTCGTCGGCGGACGGCAGCAGTCCGATGAAGGTGAGGGCCTGCTTGACCTGCTTGATCACGACGGGGTCGTCCGGGGGCGGCGTGGTCTCCTCCTGGAGCCACCCGCCGGGGTCCTTGAACACGACGACGTCGCCGCGCTGGGGGCGGGAGCCGAACCAGGGCGTCAGCTTGTCCACCAGCACCCGGTCGTCGATCCGGATCGTCTGCTCCATGGAGCCGGAGGGGATCACGAAGGCCTGGACGAGGAAGGTCTTGAGCACGAGGGCGATCAGCAGCGCCACGGTGATCAGGAGCGGGATCTCCGTCATCGCGGAGCGGCGACGACGCCGTTTCACCCTGCGGGCGAGCCTGCGCCGCTCCGCGCGCCCCGGCAGAGCGCGTCCTGTGGTGGGTCTGGTGCCTGTCGGCAGCCGGGTGTCGGACCGGTGGCCCCCGGGCCGTCCTCGGTTACCCATGGGCGCCGTCCGGGCCCCGTACGTCCCTGAAGGCGTCGGTGCCCTCCAGCGAGTCCCACCGGCCCGCCGGCCAGCCGATCCAGTCCACGCGCCCGATGACCTTGTCGACGGACACCGTGCCACCCCCGGGCTCGCCCAAGTGGTCACGTGAGTCGCGGGAGTTGCTGCGGTGGTCGCCCATCACCCAGAGGGTGCCAGAGGGTACGACGATGTCGAAGGGCACGCTCGACGGCGCGTCGCCGAAGTACAGGTACCGCTCGTCGATCGCCCGGCCGTTCACCTCGACCTTGCCCCCCTCGTCGCAGCAGACCACCCGGTCGCCCCCCACGCCGATCACGCGTTTCACGAAATCGGTCTCGGCGGGCTCGGCGAGACCGAGGGCCGAGGCCGCCCCGTGCGCCAGCCCCGTGACGGGGTTCTCCCGCGCCGGCTCCTGGACGAACGACCCGGTGCCGTCGAAGACGACCACATCACCGCGCCGCGGCTCGGTACCGAAACGGTACGCCAACTTGTTGACAAGCACCCTGTCCCCGACCTGGAGGCCCGGCTCCATGGAGCCGCTGGGGATCAGGAAGGGCTGCACGACGAAGGCGCTGAACAGCAGGAGAGAAGCCGTGCCCAGTACGCCGAGCACCGCGGCCCGGCGCCACGACAGGGCGCGCAGAAATCCCGGGAGACCCCGCATACGCACGGAGCGCGACCCCTCTTCCTTCCCTGTGGCGGGTGTGGAAGAAGGGCCGCGCTCCATGTGCTGTGGTTCGGTGTCCATCGGGCCCAGAGCTTATCCGGCCGTCCTGTGGAACCGTGCGCGAGTTCGAGCCTCGGCTCAGTTGTCGCGCTTCTCCTTGATCTTCGCAGCCTTGCCGCGCAGCTCACGGAGGTAGTAGAGCTTGGCGCGACGTACGTCACCACGGCTCACGAGCTCGATCTTCTCGAAGATCGGGCTGTGCACCGGGAAGGTGCGCTCGACGCCGACGGAGAAGGAGACCTTGCGGACCGTGAAGGTCTCACGGACACCCGAGCCCTGCCGGCGGATGACGACACCCTTGAACTGCTGGATACGGGAGCGGTTGCCCTCGATGACACGTACGTGGACGTTCACGGTGTCGCCGGGACGGAAAGCGGGGAGGTCGCTGCGGAGCGACGCCGCGTCGACGGTGTCGAGCAGGTGAGCCATGATGGTCTGCTTCCTCGCTGATGCCACAGGTCATCAACGGAATGTCGAAAGGAAAGTTCGGAGCGCCGTTCGCGTCGGGTGGGCGTCGTTCCCCCTGTGGCAGGGGCGCGCACCGGACGTACGGCAGCGGCTCATTCTTCCACGGCCTCGGGCCTGCGCCAAAATCGGCCACCGGGCTCCGGCGCCCAGCCCATGATGGACAGCATCTCGCGGTCCTTCTTGTCGAAGGCCGCCGCGTCACAACGCTCGATCATGTCGGGCCTGTTGAGGGCCGTACGACGCAGAGCCTCGTCCCGCCGCCACCTCGCGATCTTGCTGTGATGACCGCTGAGGAGAATGTCCGGAACAGCTCGCCCGCGCCACTCCGGGGGCTTCGTGTACACCGGGCCCTCCAGCAGGTCGGCCATCGCGCCAGGGGCGAACGAGTCGTCGCGATGGGACTCCGCGTTGCCCAGGACACCGGGCAGCAGCCGTGCCACGGCCTCCATGACGACCAGTACCGCCGCCTCGCCGCCCGCCAGGACGTAGTCGCCGATGGACACCTCGTACACCGGCATCCGCGTCGCGTACTCGTCGACGACGCGGCGGTCGATGCCCTCGTACCTGGCCGGGGCGAAGAGCAGCCACGGCCGCTCGGAGAGCTCGACGGCGAGTTCCTGGGTGAAGGGGCGGCCACTGGGCGTGGGAACGACGAGGACGGGGCGGTGCGCACCCGCCTCGTAGCCGTCCGCGATCGTCTGGTCGAGGGCGTCGCCCCAGGGGTCGGTCTTCATGACCATCCCCGGGCCGCCGCCGTACGGGGTGTCGTCGACCGTGTTGTGCCGGTCGTACGTCCAGGTGCGCAGATCGTGGACATGGACGTCGAGGCGGCCCCGCGCGCGTGCCTTGCCGACCAGGGAGACGTTCAGCGGTTCAAGGTACTCCGGGAAGATCGTGATCACGTCCGCCCGCAGGGTGGGGGCGTGCGTCATGACGGATCACCCTTGGCCGCGCCGTCGTCGCCCCCACCGTCTGCGCCTGCGCCGGCATCGCCGTCGGTGGTGCCGGCGACGACCGCGTTGTTGTCGATGAGGCCGGGCGGCGGGTCGATCACGGCCTTCTGCTCGGCAAGATCGATCTCGGTCACGATCTCCTCGACGAAGGGGATCATGACTTCCGTGCCGTTGGGCCGCTCCACGATGAACAGGTCCTGCGACGGAAGGTGCGTGATCTCGGTGATCCGCCCGACCTCGGTCCCGTCCGCCAGGACGACGTCCAGGTCCATGAGCTGGTGGTCGTAGTACTCGTCCGGGTCCTCCGGCATGTCCTGCGGGTCCACCTCGGCGATGAGCAGGGTGTTGCGCAGGGCCTCCGCGCCCGTACGGTCGCTCACCCCGGCGAAGCGCAGCAGCAGCCTGCCGCTGTGCACCCGGCCGGTCTCGATCGTCAGGGGGCCCGCGGAGGCCGGTTCGGTGGCCAGTACGGCTCCGGGGCCGAGCCGCAGCTCGGGCTCGTCCGTACGTACCTCGACGGTGACCTCGCCCTTGATGCCGTGGGCACGGCCGATCCGCGCGACTACCAACTGCACTTGCACACGCCCCTGTTCTCCAAGCTTCTGCCTTCTACGACTGCCATGGTTTCCGCGGCACGGCGGCGGCGGAGCGAGCCCCGGCACCGCGACGCCGCGGCGTTCCGCGTCCGCACCGCGGAGACGACAAAGACCGGGGAGGGCCATGGCCCTCCCCGGCCCGTGCCGGTTCACAACTCTGTCAGCGGACCTGATCCACGTCGACGAGGTCGACTCGGATGCCACGGCCGCCGATCGCGCCCACGACAGTGCGCAGAGCGCGTGCGGTGCGGCCGTTGCGGCCGATCACCTTGCCGAGGTCGTCGGGATGGACCCGTACCTCGAGCACACGGCCACGGCGCAGGGTGCGTGAGGCGACCTGCACATCGTCCGGGTTGTCGACGATGCCCTTCACGAGGTGCTCGAGAGCCTCCTCGAGCATGCTCAGGCCTCGGTCGGCTCAGCGGCGGGCGCCGAAGCAGCGGCGTCGTCGTCCGCCTTCTTGTCGGCCTTCTTCGCCTTGGGGGTGATGGCGTCACCCTTGGGCTCGTCGCCGTCCTTGGCGAGGGACTCGAAGAGGGCACGCTTGTCGGCCTTCGGCTCCGGCTGGAGCAGCGGCGCCGGCGCGGGCAGGCCCTTGTGCGCCTGCCAGTCGCCCGTGAGCTTGAGGATCGCGAGGACCGGCTCGGTCGGCTGGGCGCCGACGGACAGCCAGTAACGCGCGCGGTCCGAGTCGACCTCGATGCGCGACGGGTTCTGCACCGGGTGGTACAGGCCGATCTCCTCGATGGCCCGGCCGTCACGGCGGGTGCGGGAGTCGGCGACGATGATGCG
Organism: Streptomyces sp. NBC_01716; assembly: GCF_036248275.1. Classification (NCBI taxonomy): domain Bacteria; kingdom Bacillati; phylum Actinomycetota; class Actinomycetes; order Kitasatosporales; family Streptomycetaceae; genus Streptomyces; species Streptomyces sp. NBC_01716. Next base: position 2,371,536 of record NZ_CP109181.1, read on the forward strand.
GTAGTGAGGCGAACGGATCTTGCCCAGACGCTTCAGCTTGATCTTGACTGCCACGGAAGTGGTCTCTCCTGGATCTTGACGTGGTTGGGCACATCGACATGCCGCGTGGGGTTGCGGTACTCGTGTGCCCGATGGACGCGTCAGCCGGAGGAGAGAGGGGTCCTGTGCGACTGTCGAGTACAGCTGGTCATTGTGCCACACGCCTCGGGCGCGCCGCGCCCCGCCCGACCGGAGCTGCCCGCTCCTGAACGGGGCGGCTCCGGTACCGGCGGGCGGCCGAGGACTCGGCCGCCGCGGCCGGGCGGGCGGGCGACGGAGGTACTCAGCTGGCAGCGGCGACCGCTTCCGGAATACGGAACGGCTTGCCACAGCCACCGCAGACGATCGGGGCCTGGGCCAGGACCGACGGGACCACGCGCACGTTGCGCCCGCAGTCGCAGACTGCTTTCACTCGCACCCCACCGCCCGACGAGCCGTGCCGCGCGGCGGGACCGCGGAAGCTGCGCTCGGTGTCGGACGTCGTCGCGACCGTGTGCGCCGCGAGGGCGCGCTGGAGCCGTTCGATGGTCGGCCGATAGCGCCGTCTCGCCTCGGGGTTGAGCGATACCAGGGAGAAACCGCTGCTGGGATGCGGCTCCTCGGAATGGTCCAGGCCCAACTCCTCGGCGATCGCGAGGAATCGGCGGTTGTGGTAGCGGCCCGCTCGGGAGGTGTCGCGGACACCTCGGGCGGCGGCGATGCCATGGACTGCCTCGTGAAGCAGTCGCTCGAAGGAGAGCTCGGCGCCGCAGGCGGACGACGATTCTCCGATCAGGGACTCTGGCGCGGCAAGATCCGGCAGCTCGGTGTGGTGCCGCTGAATCTCGGCCCACGCCTGCGCCAGCTCTGCGGCGAGAACAGGTGGTGTCGTGCTCACGTCGTGAACAACGAGCCGGGGCCCTCCCGGGTTCCATTCCGGGGCATCCCAAATATTTTGCACGTACCCGTCAGTTGCCATTGATGCGTCCTGACGAGGGCGGGTGCGTAGATCTGCGGAGAAGGCTCGCTTCTCGCCCCAAGGCGGTACGTAGTACCGCCTACGTCTGTACGTGTACGAGAAATACGTACACCCGATCGAGACACGGTTCGCGATCGCTCCCGGGCTGCCACGCCGATGGGCTCGCCGCTCCGGCCTGCGCAACCGCGCGGGGCCCACAAGAACGACAGTAACGGGCGCCACAGCGATCCGCGGCATCGGCCCCGGTCAGGGAAAGTCGAGCGGATTCGTCCGATACCGGCGCGAGTGGTGGGGAGTTGGCCGATCCCGACCCTGCGGCCTCACCCTTTCGGCTCAAGCTCGACGGATGCCCGCCCACGGCCCTCATACGCCTGTTCCGCCTTGCCCGTACGGGCCCCGCGCACCCCAGGAAGCCCCCGCGCCGACACCCCCACGGGGCGCGACCGGGGGCGATTCGGAGCAGGCTCGCACCGTAGGCAGACGACGTCCGGTGAGAGCGATTGTCTGTGCGCCGGGGCGCACTACCGGAGTGCACAAGCATTGCCCGCGAACCACTGGACGCGGGCACAGATGCGGAGTTCCCTGGCATACGGGGGACGAAGGCGCGCACGTACACGGGGCTGTCAATCAGGGCACCAGGACCTCTCGCCGGATTGGGGCGCTATCCATGACTCGTACGCTCGTCCAGCACGGCCGGCAGCAGGTGAATGCCGCCTCGTCAGACCCTTCCAAAGAGGCGGGCGGTCGCGCCCGCGACTGGGCCGAGATCCAGGAACGCATGCTGGTGCCTCTCTACGAGGCGGTGTACGAGCGTTTGGAGGTCGGCCCCGGCACACGGCTGCTGGGCCTCGGCTGCGGCTCGGGGCTGGCGCTGCTGATCGCCACCGCCCGGGGCGCCGAAGTCACCGGCGTGGACGCCGACCAGGAGCGCGTAGCGCTGGCCCGTGAGCGGCTCGTCCCCGACGAGCGCCCCGTGACGGCGCACGCGAACCCGTCCGCGGCGCTCGGAGGCGCCGCAGCGCCGGGAAGATCCGTGGCCGGCCCGTCGAGGACGTTCGGCGGCCGGAGCCAGGCGCGCGTACTGACCGGCGGTGCGACCGCCGTCCTGGAGGCTGAGCGCCCCGTCTACGACGTGATCACGGCGTTCCAGCCCATCGGCGTCGCCGGCGACGATTCGGACGGACTCGGACCCGCACTCGCTGAGGCGGTGCCCATGGCGGGCCGCGGCACTCCCGTGGTCGTCGCCGGCTGGGGCCCGCCGGAGCGCTGCGCGACGTCCGGCGTCCTGCGGGTCGCCGGGCGCCTGACGGAGCGGCTGCGCAAAGGGGGCGGCTACCGAGCGCCGCTCAGGGACGACCTGGAGGACGTGGCGGCGCGGGCCGGACTGAAACCCGACGGTTCGGGGCGCGTGTCCTGCCCGTTCGGCTACGCGGGGATGGAGAGCGCGCTGCGCGGGCTGCTGTCGACCGGCGCGTTCGACGAGGCGGTGCGGGCGACGGATCAGTCTCAGGTGGAGAAGGAGATAACGGAGGCGCTCCACCCGCATGTACGGCGCGACGGCACCGTATGGATGCCGAACGTGTTCCGTTACCTGATCGCGCGCACGCCCTGACGCGTACCGCGCGCTGATCGCGCGACAAGCTTGGAGTACGACGCGACGCCGCCGCTGAACACCGCGGCGGCGCGGGCAGTTCTTGAGGCAGCACGGCAAGGCGGCCTCCGTACCGAGGTCGGTGCCGAGCTGCAGAGCGGTACCCCACGAGAGACGCCGGCCAGGACACCCTTGTCAGCATCCAGAATCCTGGTTACTGTCCCTTCTGTGACCGGCTTCGACGAACGCTTCCTGACCCGCAACGGCCTCGCCGCCCAGCAGCTCGCCGCCCTGCTGCTCAACCATGAGCCGGACGCCCGCCTGCCCCGTGTGCGTGACTTCGCCGAAGAGCTGGGCGTCGGGAACGGCACGGTTCAGGCCGCGCTCCAGCTCCTGGAGACGGCAGGCGCGATCCGTACGACGGCGCGCGGTCACCTCGGTACGTTCCTCGTCGACTCGGACCGTTCGGTCCTCTGGCGGCTCTCGGGGCTCGGCACGCTCCTGGCGGCGATGCCGCTGCCGTACTCGCACCGTTACGAGGGTCTGGCCACCGGACTGCGCGCCGCGTTCGAGCAGGCAGGGGCGCCTTTCGCAATCACGTTCATGCGCGGCGCCGGAGCCCGCACCACCGCTCTGGTCGAGGGCAAGGTCGACTTGGTGGTCCTCTCGCGCTTCGCCGCGGACCGGCTGATCGATGAGCGCCCCGTCGAACTCGTCGCGGACCTCGGACCCGCGACGTACGTCGGGGCGCACGGGCTGCTGCTACGGCAGGGCGCGACCCTGGAGACCGACGGACTGCGCGTCGCCGTCGACCACGCCTCCGAGGACCAGCGGATGCTCGCGGAGCGCGTGTTCGCCGGGCGCTCCGACATCCGGTGGGTCGAGGCGTCGTACATGCAGCTGCGCGATCTGTTCGCGCACGACCATGTCGACGCGACGCTGTGGAACCTCGACGAGGTACAGGACCGACTCGGCGCCGGCGTGCACGTGCTGCCGCTGGGCGACGAGGTGACTCGCGACCTGTCGCTGCGCAACTCGAGCGCCGCGATCATCGGAAGGACCGAGGGGGCGAAGGCACTCGGCGCCGTTCGCGACTCCCTTGACCTGTCACTCATCACCGACTGCCAGGCCGAGGTGCTGCGGGGTGAGCGCGCCCCGTCGTACTGACCGCCCCCGCCCGCCCCGCCCCGTCGGGGCATGGCCGGCACTACATCGGGAGAGAAAGAGGAAGTCGAGCCTCTGCTCAAAATCCAAAATCCTGGTTACTGTCGTATCAGAGGAGAAGGGACCGCCATGGACGACCAGCTCGCTCTGCGCATCCAACTGTTCCGCGAGGGCGGCCAAGTCCGGCCCGAGGCCGCCGCGTTCGTGACGGCCGAGCTGGACGCCCTGGCCGCCGAGGGCCGCACTGTGACCGAAGAGACAGCCGGCACGCTCACCAGCCATCTCATGATGGCTCTTACCAGGCTGCTCAACGGCGAGTCGATCGAGGCATTCCCCACCGACTCCGAGATCGCCGCAGAGCTCGCGGGACACCCGGACGCGGTGGCACGGGCGCGCGCCGTCTCCGCACGCGCGGCCTCGGAACTCGGCGCGCCTCTTCCCGACTCCGAGATCAACTTCCTCGGACTGCATCTCGCCCTGCTCGACCGGAACTCGCCCCCACGGCACGAGACATGAGAAGGAACCAGCCATGACGAAGATCCTCACCGGTGGCGTCGGCAAGGCCGAGGTCACGGACACCGTCAAAAAGCTCGGCCTCGACGGCATCGAGATCGTGGCCTCCAACGACATGGACGCCGCGATGAAGCTCCGCGGCGGCCAGGCCGACTACTTCCTCGGCACCTGCCACACCGGCGCCGGCGCCTCCCTCGGCGTACTGGTCGGACTGCTCGGCAAGCCCGCCTGCCACACCTTCGGCCGCTCCGTTCCCACGGAGGACGAGGTGAACGCCCTGCTGGCGGAAGGCAAAAAGGTCTTCGGCTTCGCCATCGACCAGATCGACGTGATCGCCCCACTCATGGCCCGCGCCATCGCCGCGCGCGGCTGACGGCCCCGTACGAACCCGCAAGGGCTCGACAGACCTCGTAAGACCCCGCGCCGGGCCAGGCCCCCGCCGGGCACTGAGGAGTGAAATCCCGTGAACAGCGTCCTCGCAGCGAGCTCGACAGACCTCGACTTCTCGCTGGCACAGCAACTGACGGTGATAGCGCTGTGTGCGCTGACCGCGTTCATCTCCCATATGGCACTGGCCGTCTTCAACGACGGCGTGCGGCCCTTCATGCTCGACTTCATACAGGGGCGGTCCACGCGCAACGCCACCACCGCCGTGTCCTTCGGTCTCTCCGCCGGCTTCATCTTCGGTCTCGGCGCCCCGATGGCACTGTCCACCGGTGTGCTCAACCCGTGGCTGGTCTTCCTGCCCACCGACATCCTGGGCATCCTGTCGCCCAAGAAGTGGATCGCGCCGCTGCTCGGTGGGGCGTGGGGCGCCGTGGTCGTGTTCGGCCTCAACGGGGCCAACAGCCTCGCGCACGACCTGCCAGTCGACTTCCTGACCGCGCTCCAGCAGATGTCGACCCCGATCCTGTTCCTCTTCACGCTCTTTCCGGTGCTCGCCATCACCAAGCAGTTCGGGCGGCTACGGGGCGGGGTGGCCGCAGTCGTGGAGCTGGCGCTCGTCGTGATGACGATGAAGGTCTGGCCGGATGTCTTCCCCGGCTCGATCGCGATGGCCGTCGGCGTCCTGACGCTCATCGGCTTCGCGGTCAACAAGGACCTGACGCAGCGGAAGTTGGAGCGGGCGGAGGCCGCGAAGGCTGTCGCGGCGGAGGCGGTGGCGGCCAGCGAGTTGCTCTCAGATGAGAAGGCGGCGAAGGCGTCGGGGAAGAACGGGGCGGCGGACGGCGCGAACGACGCGGACGATCCGATGGCCTCCCTCTTCAGCGCGAGCGCGCTGCGGCTGCGCCGCTATCTGCCGCTGTTCATGCTGCTCGGGGCCGGCGTCTGTGTACTGGCCCAGGCGCATGTGTTCGGCGGCGGCGAGGCGACGAGCTTCCTGATCGCCAAGGGCGACTACTCGGAGGCCGCCCAGGTGGACTTCTACCGGGCGTTCGGCTTCGTACCGCTCATCGCGACGACCGCGCTCGCCTCCGGCGCGTACGGCATCGCGGGCTTCACCTTCGTCTACCCCATCGGCTACCTGATGCCGAACCCCTTCCTCGCCGCCGTCGTCGGCGCGGCGGTCTTCGCCGTCGAGGTACTGGCGCTCTCGGCCATCGGCCGGGTCCTCGGGAAGCTGCCGAGCGTGCGTGACTCCTCCGAGCACCTGCGCAGCGCGATCGGCGACGCGCTGGGGCTCGCGATCCTCTTCGGCTCTCTGATGGCCGCCAACGTCATGGGAGGGGGCCTCGGCATCCTCATCGTCGGCGGGCTGTATCTGCTGAACGAGTCGATGGGCCGCCCCGTGGTGCGGATGGCGGCGGCGCCCGCCGCTGTCATCGTCGGCGGCGTGCTGCTGAACATCCTCTACTGGCTGGATCTGTTCACGCCGATCAAGGGATAGGTGGGCAACTCCGCGGACTCGCCGCGGAGAACACGCACGACACAGGAAGGCCCTCGCACCATGCAGCACCCAGACCCCGGCGACCCCGGCACTGGCACCGGCGTCGCACAGCCGCGCCGGCTGCGCACCGTCACCGGCCCGTTGGCCGTCTCAGCCGTACGGGGCCCCGTACTCGCCCACGAACACCTCGTGCTCGATCTCGACCACGCCGGTGACGGCGCGGCGGTTCTCGACGCGGACCTGCACAGGCCCGCCGTCGTCGCGGAACTGACGGCCCTGCGCGAGGAGCACGGCCTCGGCCTGGTCGTCGAGCTGACCTGCCGGGGCATGGGCCGCGATCCGCAGGCCCTGGCCCGGATCTCCGCGGAGTCGGGGGTGCCGGTGGTGGCCGCCACGGGCTGGTACTACGAGCCGTTCCACCCCGCGGAGCTTGACGGGGCGAGCGTCGAGGAGCTGACCGCGACGCTCGTAGGGGAGATCGACGACGGTTTCGGCGACACCGGGATCCGCCCCGGCGTACTCGGCGAGATCGGCAGCCACGGCGACTCACCGACCGGGCCGGAGACCCGCGCCCTGCTCGCTGCGGCGCACGCCGCGCTCGCCACGGGGCTGTCGGTCGCCACTCACGCACAGCTCGGCCGCGGCGGGCTCGCGCAGTTGGAGCTGCTCACCGGCGCGGGGCTCGCCCCCCACCGGATCTCGCTGGGCCACCAGGACCTGCTCGACGCCCCGGCGGTGCACCGTGAGCTGGCGGCGAGCGGGGCGTATGTCGCCTTCGACACCGTCGGCAAGGAGAGCTACCAGAGCGACACCGTGCGGCTGCGTCTCCTGTTGGCGCTGTTGGAGGCCGGTCACGCCGATCGGGTCCTGCTCAGCTGCGACATCTCCCGGCACGCGTATCTGCGCTCGGAGGGCGGCCAGGGCTACGGGCATCTCTTCCGGTCCTTCCTGCCCCGGGTGCGCGCGGCCAGTGTGAACGAGGACCTGATCGATCTGATGACACGGCGCAATCCGCTCCGGTTCCTGACCGGTGCGGACACGAAGGAGGCCTGAGATGCCCGTACAACTGCCGCGGACCTTCCCCCTGGCGACGATCCCGCTGGACGACGCGGTCCGCATGCAGTTCCGGCTGCTGGAGTGCACCGCCGCGCAGTTCGAGGGTCAGCAGCTCTTCGAAGCGGACGCGGGCGTGGTGCCGGACCTGGGCCGGCCCCGTACCACCGCGCGGGTCGAGGCGGTGCTGGCGGACTTCTTCGGTGCCGAGGATGCCGCGCTGGTGCAGGGCGCGGGTACGGGCGCCATCCGCGCCGCGCTCCAGGGCGCGGTCGGCCCCGGCGACCAGCTGCTGATCCACCGGGCGCCGGTGTACCGCACGACGGCGGTGACGCTGCGCGGGCTCGGAGTCCGCACCGTCGAGGCGGACTTCAACGACGCCGCGGCGCTGCGCCGGACCCTGGACTCGGGTGAGTTCGGCTGGGCGTACGTCCAGCACAGCCGGCAGCGGCTCGCCGACTCGTACGACGCGGGGGACGTCCTCGCGGCCTGCCGCGCCGCGGGGGTGCGCACGATCGTGGACGACAACTACGCGGTCATGCGCGCCCCGTCGGCCGGTGTGGAGCTGGGCGCCGACGCCTCGTGCTTCTCGCTCTTCAAGCTGCACGGGCCTGAGGGGGTCGGCGCCGTCGTCGGGGCAGCCGACCTCGTGGAGCGTGTGCGCGCCGACAACTACTCGGGCGGCGGCCAAGTGCAGGGTCACCAAGCGCTCGACGCGCTGCGCGCGCTCACCCACGTCCCCGTCATGTGGGCCGTCCAGTCGCAGGTCGGCGCCGAGATCGCGGACCGCCTCGCCGCCGGTGAGGTGCCCGGCGTGGCGGAGGTACGGATCGCCAACGCGCAGGACCGCTGTCTGCTCGTACGCCTCGACCGCCCCGTCGCGCGCGAACTGCCCGCCGCCGCGGCACGCCACGGCGCCGCGCCGTACCCCGTAGGCTCCAACTCCCGCTACGAGATCGCCCCGCTCTTCTACCGGCTGTCCAGCTCGTCCCTCGACGACGCTCCGGAGCTCGCCGACCGGACCGTGCGGATCAACCCCATGCGGGCCGGCGCCGATCTGGTGATCGAGATCCTCCGCCGTTCGCTGCACGACCTGAAGGACTGACCGTGTTCCTGGACGCCATCCTGGCCCGCAACCCCGAGCTCGTCGACGTAGCGGTCTCGCTGCACCGCTCCGGCGCCGTACCGCCCGACACATACGTGATCGACGCCGACACCGTGGAGGCCAACGCCGCGCTACTGGCCGGTGAAGCCGAACGGCTCGGCCTGTCGCTCTGGTTCGTGGTCAAACAGATCGGCCGCAATCCGGCGCTGATCCGGTCCATCGCCCGGCACATCCCCCGATTCGCGGCGATCGATCCGTACGAGGCACGGGTGCTGCACCAGGCGGGGGCACGGGCCGGCAACGTGGGCCATCTCGTACAGATCCCGCCCCGTCTGCTGCCCGAGATGCTCGGGCAGCGACCGGAGGCGGTGACGGTCTTCGACCTGGCCAACGCCCGCGCCGTCTCGGACGCCGCCCGGCAGCTGGGCTTCGTCCAGGACGTCCTCGTGCGCCTGGAGGGCACCGACAAGGTCTATCCGGGGCAGGAGGGCGGCGTGCCGCTCGCCGGGCTCGACGCCTTCGCCGCGGCGGCCGAAGCGTTCCCGGGCATCAGGATCGCGGGCGTCACCGCGTTCCCCTGTGTGCTGTGCGACCCGTTGACCGGCGTGCCGACCCCCACGGAGAACTTCCAACTCGCGATCACCGCACGCGAGTTGCTTTCCGCGCGCGGGCACGAGGGCCTGAAGCTCAGCGCTCCCAGCGCCACTTCCGTGGCCACCCTGCCCCTTCTCGCCGAGCTGGGCGCCACGCACGGCGAACCGGGGCACGCCCTGACCGGGACGACCCCACTGCACGCGGTCGACCACCAGCAGCCCGAGCGCCCCGCCTACGTGTACATCAGCGAAGTCGCCCACACCCTCGCCGACGGACGGCCCGCGATCCACGGCGGCGGCTTCTACCCGCGCGCACGCATCCACGACGCCCTGCTGCCGCGCACCGGGCTGCGTCTTCCCGTACAGGACTCGCCCGCGGAGAACATCGACTACTACCGGCTGCTCCAACGCCCCACCGATGCCGCGGACGTTGAGGTCGGGGACACCGCCGTACTCGCCTTCCGCACCCAGATCTTCGTCACCCGCTCGACCGTCGCGGTCGTCGCCGGGCTCTCCACCGGAGAGCCCAGGCTGACCGGCCTGTACGACGCCCAGGGCCGGGCCCGGTAAGGAGCCGAGCGCCATGAGCACAACCGTGATCGTCGTCATCGACGGGTTCGGAGTCGGTGCGATGCCGGACGCGGGGACACTGCGGCCCGGCGATCTCACCGCCGACACCTGCGGGCACGTCCTCGACCACTGCCGCGCGGCACTGGGTCGGCCGCTCCGGCTGCCCGCGCTCGGGGAGTTGGGGCTCGGCCTCGTCCATCCGCATCCGGATCTCGCCCGCCGGACCAGCCGCCCCGTCGCCGCAGGGCGGGCAGCCCTCGGCTACCCCGGCGCCGACACCTTCGCCGGACACCAGACCATGATGGGCGCGGACTTCAGCCGGGTGACGGTGGCCACGCTGGCCGGGCATCTCGACGAGGTGAGCGGCGCGCTGAAGGCGGCGGGACACCTTGTCGAGCCCCTGCGGGGGCAGCCGCTGCTGCTCGTCGACGGCGCCGTCCTGGTCCACGACAACCTGGAGGCCGACCCCGGCATCAACTGGAACGCCTCGGGCCGCCTGGACGAGCAGTCCTTCGACGGCATCCTCTCCATCGCCCGCACGGTGCGGGCGGTCGCGCCGGTCGCCCGCGTCATCGCCGTCGGGGGCCACGCGGACGGGCCGCTCGCCACGTACGTACGAGACGGTGACGGCGGCACCGTCGGGCTGGACACGCCGGCCACCGGCTTCTACCGCAACGGCGGGCTCCAGGTACGTCATCTGGGCGTGGACCTCGACCACACCCGGCAGCTGCCCGACCTCGCCGCCCGCGCGGGCCTCCCGGTCACCCTCGTCGGCAAGGCGGCGGACATCCTGGCGTGCGAAGCCGCCGTACGGCGCCCCGCCGTCGCGACGGAGGAGGTGCTGGAACACACCCTGGCGGCGGTACGGGGCGGCGAAGGCGGCCTCCTGGTCGCGAACGTCCAGGAGACCGATCTCGCGGGCCATCAGCAGGACACGGGGCGCTACGGGAGCGTCCTGGAGCAGGTCGACGTGGGGCTCGCCAAGCTGGCGGGGCTGCTCACGGGGCCCGGCGACCGGCTGATCGTCACGGCCGACCACGGCAACGACCCGACGATCGGCCACGCGTATCACACGCGCGAGTACGTCCCCGTCCTGATCCACCGCCCCGACGCCGCGGGGATCGAACTCCTCCCGGACGCCGCGACGTTGGCGGACGTCGGGGCGACGGCCGCGGCGGCCCTCGGCCTGGACGCGGACGCACTCACGACGGGGGCGACGCTCCTCGGCGGGCCGTCAGGCCGCCCGGCGGGGCCGCCGCAGTAGACACGGCGCCGTCCCGGCGTGCGGCGCGGCGCCGCCTCCCCCGCCCGAAGTCGGGCCTCAGCCCATGAACTTCTTGAACTCGTCGGGCAGTTCGAAGTTCTTGTCCGCCTCCGCCGTCGGCAGGCCGAACGCGCCACCCGCCTGCGCCGCCTCCTCGCGCCGCGCCGCGGCGGCCTGCTCCTCGGCCTTGCGCTTCATCGGGTTGCCGGAGCGCCGCTTGCCCTTGGCCTGCTTCTGCTGCTTCTTCTGCCGGCCAGGTCCGCCGCCCGAACCCGGAGCGCCCGGCATTCCCGGCATCCCGCCGCCCTGCGCCATCTTCGACATCATCTTGCGGGCCTCGAAGAACCGCTCCACCAGGTTTTTCACGGCGCTGACCTCGACGCCGGAACCCTTGGCGATACGCGCCCGGCGTGAGCCGTTAATGATGGTCGGCTCGTGCCGTTCGCCCGGCGTCATGGACTTGATGATCGCCGCCGTACGATCGACGTCCCGCTCGTCGATGCTGCTGATCTGGTCCTTCATCTGCCCCATGCCGGGCAGCATCCCGAGCAGCTTCGAGATGGAGCCCATCTTCCGGACCTGTTCCATCTGCGCCAGGAAGTCGTCGAGCGTGAACTCTTTCGGCCCCTTCGCCAGCTTCTGGGCCATCTTCTCGGCCTCGGCCTGGCTGAAGGTCTGCTCGGCCTTCTCGATGAGGCTGAGCATGTCGCCCATGTCGAGGATGCGCGACGCCATGCGGTCCGGGTGGAACGCGTCGAAGTCGTCCAGCTTCTCGCCGTTGGAGGCGAACATGATCTGCTTGCCGGTGACGTGCGCGATGGAGAGCGCGGCACCGCCGCGGGCGTCGCCGTCGAGCTTGGACAGCACGACGCCGTCGAAGCCGACGCCGTCGCGGAAGGCCTCGGCGGTGTTGACCGCGTCCTGGCCGATCATGGCGTCGACGACGAACAGGACCTCGTCGGGGCTGACGGCGTCGCGGATGTCCGCGGCCTGGCGCATCAGCTCCTCGTCGATGCCGAGACGGCCGGCGGTGTCGACGATGACGACGTCGTGGACCCTGTCCTTCGCGTACTTGATCGAGTCCTCGGCGACCTTGACCGGGTCACCGACGCCGTTGCCGGGCTCGGGCGCGTACACGACGACGCCCGCGCGTTCGGCGACGACGGCGAGCTGGTTGACGGCGTTGGGGCGCTGAAGGTCACACGCGACCAGCAGCGGGGAGTGGCCCTGCCCCTTGAGCCAGAGGCCCAGCTTGCCCGCGAGGGTCGTCTTGCCCGCGCCCTGGAGACCCGCGAGCATGATCACGGTGGGCGGCTGCTTGGCGAAGCGCAGGCGCCGCGTCTCGCCGCCGAGGATACCTACGAGCTCCTCGTTGACGATCTTGATGATCTGCTGGCTCGGGTTGAGCGCCCGCGAGACCTCTTCGCCACGCGACCGCTCCTTGACCTTCGCGGTGAAGTCACGGACCACGGGGAGCGCGACGTCCGCCTCGAGGAGCGCGATACGGATCTCGCGTGCGGTGGCGTCGATGTCCGCCTCGGACAGCCGCCCCTTGCCGCGGAGGGATTTGAAAGTCGCTGAGAGGCGATCGGAGAGGGTATCGAACACGGCGCTCGTAGGTCCTCAGGGGTCGGGGGCAGAGTGGATTGCTCTCCAGGGTATCCGGCCGGGCCGGGATGGCGGGCCCTGCCCGTTGTGAAGGCCCGTACGGGGCCCTCCGCCGCGGCGTCGCTCCCGCCCCGTACGACGGCAGCCAGCCGCCCCGTACGGCGACGGCCTGCGGGGCTCCGCCCCGCCCCCGTCCCGCGCCGCTCCGTGATCCATGCCTCAGCCGCGCAGGGCCTCCTCCACCATCTTCGCGGCCGTCGCCGCCTCCCCGTCCGTCAGGACGGCCCCGTCGGGGCGCGTGATGTAGACGGTGTCCACCGCGTTCGCGCCCAGCGTGGACACGTGCGCGCTGCGGACCCGTACCGCCGCCTCCTCCAGCGCCCGCCCGATCCGGTGCAGCAGACCCGGGGCGTCCTGCGCGCGCACCTCGATGACGGTGGCGAGTTCCGAGCTGTCCGGCACCACCGTCACACGGGGCGGCGGAGCCTGGGTGCCGCGCCGCCGGGGATAGGACGCCTCGCGCTCCGCCAGCCGGGACCGGATGCCGAGCGAACCGTCCAGGGCGCGTACGAGGTCGGCGCGCAGCCGCGTCGCCTGGGGCAGGGAGCCGTACGCCGCCGCGACCCGCCAGGTGAGCAGCAGCACGTCGGAGGCGTCACCGAGCGCCGTGGGCGGTTCGACGATGCGCAGATCGGCCGCCCGCACGGTGAGACGGTGCAGCGCGAGGACCCCTGCCGCGGCCGGCAGGACGCCGGGGCGGTCGGGAAGGGCGATGAGCAGTTCGACGCCGACCGGCTCCGGTTCGTCGTCCTCCTGAGGAGGCTCCGAGTGGGTGTGGAGGGACAGGACGGGGCCGCCGGTGCGCAGCGCCTCGACAGCGAGGCGTTCCTGCTCCGCGCTGGTCACGACGGGGCGCGCTGCGGCGGGCGCCCTGCCGGCGAGGGCGGCGGCGACGCGGCCGACGAGGTCCGTGACGAGGGACCCGCGCCACGCGGACCAGGCGGCGGGCCCGGTGGCGAGCGCGTCGGCCTCGGTGAGCGCGTGCAGCAGTTCCAGGGTGGACAGCGAGTCGATCTTCTCTGCGACGGAGCTGACGGTGGCCGGGTCGTCCAGGTCGCGCCGCGTCGCCGTCTCGACGAGCAGCAGATGGTGGCGTACGAGGGCGGCGACGACGTCCGCGTCGGCGCGGTCGAAGCCGATCCGCAGCGCCACGGTGCGCGCGACGGGCTCCCCGGCCTCGGAGTGGTCGCCGGGCAGCCCCTTGCCGATGTCGTGGAGCAGGGCGGCGACCAGGAGCAGGTCGGGGCGGCTCACGCGTCGGGTCAGCGCGGAGGCCTCGACCGCGGTCTCGACGAGGTGGCGGTCCACCGTCCAGGTGTGGACGGCGTTGCGCTGGGGGCGGCAGCGGACGTGCTCCCACTCGGGGATGAGGCGGGTGATGAGCCCTTCGGCCTCGAACGCCTCCCAGACGGGGACGGTCGGCTCCCCCGCCCCGAGCAACGTGACGAATTCCTCGCGCGCCGCCGCGGGCCACGGGGCGGACAGCGGGTGCGCGGCGGCGAGCCGCCGGACGACGTAGGGCGAGATCGGCAGCCCGGACTGCGCGGCGGCGGCAGCGGCGCGCAGCGGCAGGACGGGGTCGCGTTCGACGCGCGCCGTCCTGGCGAGTACGGCCTCGCCGTCCTGCTCCACGACACCTTCGGCGAGCGGCGTGCGCTCCGGGGCGGGCCTGCTGCCGCCGAGGAGGGAACGGAGCCGGGGACGGCCGGCGCGGGAGCGCAGGACGCGGTTGACCTCGCGCCAGGTGACGTCGGAGGCGTACGACACGGTGCGGGCGGCCTGGTAGACCTGCCGCAGGAGTTCGTCGGCGTCGCCCACTCCGAGCTCCGCGGCGACGCCGTCCTGCTCCTGGAGCGCGAGCCGGTCCGTGGCCCGGCCGGTCGTCAGGTGCAGGGCGTCGCGTACGTCGAGGAGCGCGCGGCGGGCCTCGGCGAGTCCCTCCCTGGGGGCGTCGGCGAGCCAGGACGCGGCGACGGCGCGCAGCGCGGTGGCGTCCCTGAGCCCGCCCCGTGCCTCCTTGATGTCGGGTTCGAGAAGGAACTGCAACTCGCCCTGGCGCTCGGCGCGTTCGCGGCAGAGTTCGTCGAGTTCGGGAAGGCGTTTCGGGGCCTGGTTGCGCCAGTCGGCGAGTACCGCGGTGCGCAGGGCGGCGGTCGGCGCCGGGTCGCCGACGACATGACGGGCGTCGAGGAGGCCGAGCTGCACCTTCAGGTCCTGGCCTGCCGTCTTGCGGGCCTCGGCCGTCGTACGTACGGAGTGGTCGAGGGCGAGCCCCAGGTCCCACACGGGATACCAGACGCGGTCCGCGAGAGCGGCGATGGCCGCGGCGTCGGAGCTGCCGTCGTGCAGGAGGAGAAGGTCGAGGTCGCTGCGGGGGGACAGTTCGCCCCGTCCGTAGCCGCCGACGGCGACGAGGGACGCTCCCTGGACGCCGACCGCACGGACCGCGGCGGTGAACAGGGCGTGCAGCCAGTCGTCCGTGAGCCGCGCCAGCGCGGCGCGGCGCGGCGGCCCGGACGGCGTCTTGTCGTGGAGAAGGCGCAGCCGGGCCGCCGCGTAGCCGCTGGGTCCGGGGTCGGGTTGTCCGGTCGTCTCTTCAGGGGTGGTCACCCGGCAGGTCCCGTCTTTCGGCGGGCGTCCCGCGTGCGGAACGCCCGGTTTCGCTGCGCGCGTCCGTATCTCCGAGCGCGCTCGGTTCACAACTCGCGCGACGTCGTCACGAGTTGGGCGCCGGCTCCGCGCTCCGTCCCCGGAACGCCGACGGCGCCGGGCGCGCTCCTCGACGGAGTGCGCCCGGCGCCGGAGCGTGCCCGCTCACCGAGCACGCGCCGGCATCGGACCTGGATCGGACCGGATCCGGGGTCAGAGGGCGTCCGGGCCGCGTTCCCCCGTACGTACCCGGACCGCCGTGTCCACCGGCACACTCCACACCTTGCCGTCGCCGATCTTGCCCGTCCTGGCGGCCTTCACGACCACCTCGATGAGCTGCTCGGCGTCACCGTCCTCGACCAGCACCTCGATGCGGATCTTCGGCACGAGGTCGACGGTGTACTCCGCGCCCCGGTAGACCTCGGTGTGGCCGCGCTGCCGGCCGTAACCGCTGGCTTCCGTGACCGTCAGCCCGTGGACGCCGAAGGCCTGGAGTGCCTCCTTGATCTCGTCCAGTCGGTGTGGCTTGACGACTGCGGTGATGAGCTTCATACGTCCACCTTCTTGTTCCGCGCCGCGGCGCCGAGGTCCTTGTCCGTAGCGGTCGCACTGCTTCGGCTGGAGGGCGAGCCTCCCACCGCGCTGAAGTCATAGGCGGATTCCGCGTGGAATGCCATGTCCACACCGCTGGTCTCGTCGTCCTCGGAGGCCCGGAAGCCGATGGTGACATCGACGATCTTGGCGAGGATCCAGGAGACGACGAAGGAGTAGCCCATCACCGAGAAGGCACCGATCGCCTGCTTGCCGAGCTGCGAGGCCCCGCCGACGCCGTCGATGGCGAGGACACCGACGAGCAGGGTGCCGATGACGCCGCCGACGAGGTGGACGCCGACCACGTCGAGCGAGTCGTCGTAGCCCAGCTTGTACTTGAGGCTGACGGCCCACGAGCAGGCCGCTCCGGCGACGACGCCGATGAGCAGCGCGCCGAACGGGTTGACGTGCGCGCCGGACGGGGTGATCGCCACGAGACCGGCGACGGCTCCTGAGGCCGCGCCGAGTGTGGTGAACGCGCCGTGCCTGATGCGCTCGTAGATGAGCCAGCCGAGCATGGCCGCGCCGGTGGCGATCTGCGTGTTGAAGGCCATCATGGCGGCCGTGCCGTTGGCGGCGAGTGCGGAGCCGGCGTTGAAGCCGAACCAGCCGAACCACAGCAGCGCGGCGCCGAGGACCACCAGCGGCAGGCTGTGCGGCCGCATCGGGTCCTTCTTGAAGCCGATGCGCTTGCCGACGACAAGGACCGCGGCGAGTGCTCCGATACCGGCGTTGATGTGGACCGCCGTACCACCGGCGAAGTCGATCACTTCCAGCTTGAAGAGCCAGCCGTCGGCCTGCCACACCCAGTGCGCGACCGGGAAGTACACGACGGTGACCCACAGGGCGATGAACAGGGACCAGGCGGTGAATTTGACGCGGTCGGCGAGGGCGCCGCTCATGAGCGCCGGGGTAAGTACGGCGAACATCAGCTGGAAGAGGGCGAAGGCGTAGACGGGGATTCCCTCGGTGCCGCCCGTGAGCGTCTCGGCGTTGATGCCCTTCAGACCGATGTGGTCGAAGTTGCCGAGCAGTCCTGCACCGATGTCGTCACCGAAGGTGAGCGAGTACCCGTACAGCACCCACAGCAAGCTGACGATGCCGAGAGAGATGAAGGACATGATGAGCATGTTCAGGGCGCTTTTCACCCGGACCATGCCGCCGTAGAAGAAGGCCAGGCCGGGCGTCATCAACATGACGAGCGCGGCACTGATCAATACGAATGCGGTATCTGCGCCATTCAAGGCCGGCGTCTCCTCGTGGGTGGGAAATACGGCCCGGTGCGGATGCTCTTACTTCTCTGGGCCGACTGGTGGTGAGGAGATTGACGTGGGGTGATTTCGGTCGATGCCGCCCGATGTTTCGCGACAGTGACGAAGTCGACCGGCATGTTACGCCTGGATGAACTGCCGTGTCGCGAGGTGCGGTGATGGCAGAATCCGGCGCCGACAGTCACCCGTGTGACGTGGCGCGGGGAAGCGGTGTCGGCTGTACGGGCGACTGCCGCGGCCGGAGGCGCGGGGTACGCGGAGGGAACGGGGGACTCCGAGGGAAAGCGCACAGGCTTTCGCCGCGCCCTCGACGGTGCGTTCAGACCGCTTCCGCGGACTCCGGGAGTTCTTCCGTGAGCTGCTCGGTGAGCTGGCTGATCTCGGAGAGCTCACCGAAGTCCCGGGTGGCCGCGGAAACCGTTCTGCGCAATCGGGTGCTGACGCGCTCGGAGCGCACTTTCCTGGCGATGCCGAGCGCCTCCTTGATAAGAGGGGTCGACCGCTCGGGCTCCCTCTTAAGAAGGTGGACCGTGGCCATTCCGACGAGGTTCAGCGCGTACGACCGCTGATGCTCCTCGTCCTTCTCGAAGAGCTGGACGGCGCGCTCCATGACGGGCTCGGCGAGCGAGGCGTACGTCGGGCTGCGCCCTGCCACATAGGCGAGGTCCCGATAGGAGTGCGCGTTCTCGCCGTTGAGCTCGGCCTCGGAGAAGAAGCGGATCCAGTCGGGCTCCGGCTCGCCGTCGTCGCCCGCGTCGGCGAAGGTGTTCTCCGCCATGCGCACCGCCCGCTTGCACTTGCCCGGCTGCCCTATGTTCGCGTAGGCCCGCGCCTCCATCGCGTACAGCATCGACTGCGTACGGGCCGTGGCGCAGTCCCTGCTGCCGTACTGGGCGAGATGGATGAGCTCCAACGCGTCGTCGGGGCGGCCGACATGGATCATCTGACGGCTCATCGAGGAGAGGATGTACGACCCGAGGGCCTTGTCCCCCGCCTCCTTGGCGGCGTGCAGGGCGAGCACGAAGTACTTCTGGGCGTTGGGCTGGAGACCCACGTCGTAGCTCATCCAGCCCGCCAGCTCGGCCAGTTCGGCCGCGCACCTGAAGAGCCGCCGCGCGGTGCTGTCGGACTGCGGCTCCTGAAGAAGGTCCGTCACCTCGTGGAGCTGGCCCACGACCGCCTTGCGGCGCAGACCGCCGCCGCACTGCGCGTCCCACTGACGGAACATCACCGTGGTGGACTCCAGGAGCTCCAACTCCGGCATGGAGAGCCGGGAGTGGCGGCGCGCCCCCGGGGGCCCGGCGTCGTCCTGCTCGGCCGGCGAGGTGGGCACCAGCCAGCGTTGCATCGGCTCGATGAGGGCGGGGCCGGCGGCGAGCGCGAGCGACGTCCCGAGGAAGCCGCGCCGGGCCAGCATCAGGTCACTGCGTGAGAACTCGCTGATCAGGGAGATGGTCTGGGGCGCCGCCCAGGGCAGATCGACGCCGGACACCGAGGGGGACTGGTGGGCGGAGCGCAGTCCGAGGTCTTCGACCGCGACGACGGCGCCGAAGCGCTCGGAGAACAACTCCGAGAGAATGCGCGGGATGGGCTCCCGCGGCTGCTCGCCGTCGAGCCAGCGGCGCACCCGCGAAGTGTCGGTGCTGATGTGGTGCGCGCCCATCTGACGGGCCCTGCGGTTGACTTGGCGCGCGAGTTCGCCTTTGGACCAGCCGCTGCGCCTGAACCATGAACTCAACTGCTCGTTCGGGCGCTTGCCGGTGGCCGTACCGTCTGCGCCGCTGCCGCCCACTGGAACGCCCCCATCCACTGAAGCCCTGTCGCGCGAACTTCTACCAGAATGCCGTGAGTTACGGTCGTCTGTCCGGAGATCTCGCCCCTTCGAACAGGAAACCGAGTTGCCTGCGGCATAACCACGAACGTGCGACTTCCCACCGTTCGTGTACTCAAAGTAATCCTACGATCACCCCTCCCGCGAGGGCCATTCCCTAAACGCCACCATTCGCCACCCCTTCAAATGAACTCGCCTGCGGCCGGGCGCGATTCACTTGACGAGCGACGAGCAGGAACCGGTGGAGCGTTGCGCACGGGGGCGCACGGAGCCGGTCACACCACTCCGGGTGTCACCCCGCGCCACCTGGGCGAGGCCGAACCCCAAGAAGCCGACGGAGGGTCACCACGCGACTCCGTGTCGTAACTACCGATGAGTTCGACCCGTTGGAGGGGGCATGGGCTTCACGATCGGCGGAATCCGGGAGATGCGGTCCGGTTCACGGCGCCGCGGCCGCGCCATCGAGTGCACGACGGTGGCCGAGTACACAGGGCTCTGGGGCTGGGACGTCGTCCCCGGCGCACGGGCCGCGGCGGGTCGCTGCTCCTGCGGCGCCGACGGATGCCGCGCCCCTGGCGCCCATCCGCTGGACCACGCGCTGGAGGTCCCCGCGGGCGCCACGCTGGACGATGCCGCCAAGGCCTGGTCCGAGACGCCGGGGGCGGCCGTTCTGCTGCCCGTGGGGCGCACCTTCGACGTCATCGACGTCGCCGAACCGGCGGGCCGCCGCGCGCTGATCAGGCTGGAGCGGATGGGGCTGCCGCTGGGCCCCGTCGCCGCGACCCCCACGGGGCGCGCGCACTTCTTCGTCGCTCCGGGCGGCGCGGCCGAACTGCCCGAACTCCTCTACCGGATGGGCTGGGACGACGCCGGTCTCGATCTGCGCTGTCTGGGCGCGGGCGCCCATGTCACCGCCCCGCCGTCCGACCTCGGCGGCCTCGGGCCCGTCCGCTGGCTCCGGGCACCGGTCCTGGACACCGCGGCGGACCCGCCACAGGCGCGGCTGCTGCTCGGGACACTGGCGTACGTCTGCCACCGCTCGCCCGTCGGCGACTGACCCCGCAGTCCGCCACCCCCGTCGTCCACCCCCGCCGTCCGGCATCCCCGCCGGCCCCGCCCCGTCGCCTCCGTACGAAGGGCCCCACCGCATGCGCACACCTTGGGTTCTAGCGGTCGTTGCAACACCCCAGTTCAAGGGGTGGGATGGACTTCGAGATTCGCGAGGACCGGCAGCCGCAGGGACGTAAGAAACTCACTCGTGAGCGGGAGGCATACTCCCGGCTCATGGAGCAGGGCGTGAGCAACACGGAGGCGTGCCGGATCGTCGGGATCAACCGGCGGACCGGGAAACGCCGGCGATACGGACGCAACCCGTCCGGCGGCAGGAAGGCGGCTCCACCGATCAACGCGGTGGAGCCGCCTTCCGTGTGCTCGCGGTACTTGCGCGAGGCCGACCGCATCCATATCGCCGACCGCCTGCGGGAGAAGGCCACGATCCGCGCGATAGCAGCGGAGCTGGGCCGCAGCCCGTCGACGGTCGGCCGTGAAGTCCGCCGCAACCGCCACCCCGGAAACGGGCAGTACCGGCCGCACGCGGCCCAGGCCCGCGCCGATGCCCGCCGGCCCCGCCCCAGGCCCGGGAAGATCGGACAGAACCCCGAGCTGCGGGACGCGATACAGGCGGGCCTGGACGAGCGGTGGAGCCCTGAGCAGATCTGCCAGGCTCTGCGCAGGCAGTTCCCCGACCGGCCGGAGATGCACGTGGTCCACGAAACCGTCTACCAGGCCCTCTACGTCCAAGGACGCGGAGAGCTACGGCGAGAGCTGGCCGGCGCCCTGCGCAGTGGACGTGCCCACCGTCAGGCCAACTCCCGCCGGCCCCGCTTCACCGAGCCGATGGTCATGATCAGCGACCGCCCGGCCGAAGCCGGGGACCGGGCGGTGCCCGGCCACTGGGAAGGCGACCTGATCACCGGCAAGGACAGCGCGTCCGCGATCGGCACCCTGGTCGAGCGTGCCACCCGCTGCGTGATGCTCCTGCACCTGCCTGACGGCCGGGGCGCCGAGCAGGTCCGCGACGCCCTCCAGGAGACCGTGCAGCGACTACCCGCCCACCTCAAGCGGTCTCTGACCTGGGACCAGGGCTCCGAGACGGCCGAACACCGCTCGTTCAGCACCGCCACGGACGTCCCCGTCTACTTCTGTGATCCGGGCAGTCCCTGGCAGCGCGGCCCGAACGAGAACACGAACGGTCTGCTGCGGCAGTACTTTCCCAAGGGCACCGACCTGGCCGTCCACAGCCGCGAGCACCTCGACGCCGTCACCGCCCAGCTCAACGGCCGCCCACGCAAAACGCTCGACTGGGAAACCCCAGCCGAACGCCTGCATAAACTCATCGCGGCCTGATCAACACGACCACCTGTTGCGACGACCCCTAGAAACCGCCCACGCGGGAGGGCCCTTTCCTCGTACGGTGCCTACCGTGCGTACGGCGCCCCGTACGCGCCCCGTACGGCGGCTGTCAGCCGACGCGCAGACGGCGCGCCCGTCAGCCGTCGATCAGCGCGTCGACGAACGCCTCGGGCTCGAACGGCGCCAGGTCGTCAGGCCCCTCGCCCAGCCCGATCAGCTTGACCGGCACACCCAGTTCACGCTGAACCGCGATCACGATGCCGCCCTTGGCCGTGCCGTCCAGCTTGGTCAGCACGATGCCGGTGATGTCCACGACCTCGGCGAACACCCGCGCCTGTACGAGGCCGTTCTGCCCCGTCGTCGCGTCCAGGACCAGCAGCACCTCATCCAGCGGACCGTGCTTCTCCACCACGCGCTTGACCTTGCCGAGCTCGTCCATCAGCCCGGTCTTGGTGTGCAGACGCCCCGCCGTGTCGATCAGGACGACGTCGGCCCCCTCGGCGATGCCCTCCTTGACCGCGTCGAAGGCGATCGACGCGGGGTCGCCGCCCTCGGGGCCGCGCACCGTACGCGCGCCCACGCGCTCGCCCCACGTCTGGAGCTGATCGGCGGCCGCGGCGCGGAAGGTGTCGGCGGCGCCGAGCACGACCGACCTGCCGTCGGCCACCAGCACCCGCGCCAGCTTGCCCGTCGTCGTGGTCTTGCCGGTGCCGTTGACGCCGACGACCATCACGACACCCGGGGTGTCCAGACCGCTCTCGGTCTTCACGGCGCGGTCGAAGTCCGTACGCAGGAGCGCGAGCAGTTCCTCGCGCAGCAGCGAGCGCAGTTCCTCGGGCGTACGCGTACCGAGCACCCTGACCCGCTCGCGCAGCCGCTCCACCAGCTCGTGCGTGGGTGCCACGCCGACGTCGGCGGTGAGCAGGGTGTCCTCGATCTCCTCCCACGTCTCCTCGTCGAGGTGCTCACGCGAGAGCAGCGTGAGGAGCCCCTTGCCGAGGGTGTTCTGCGAGCGGGCGAGCCGGGACCGCAGTCGGACCAGACGGCCCGCGGACGGTTCCGGGACCTCGATCGCCACAGGCGGGGCGGCCACGACGGGGTCCTCGACGGCGGGCGGCGTCGCGGTCGCCTCGGGGAGGCCCACCTCCTCGATGGTGCGGCGGGGTTCCTCCCGCGGCGGCCCCGCCTCGTCACCGACGTGCGGCTCGGCGGGCGGGGTCGTGATGGTCGGCGTGCTCGACGGTGCCTTGGGCGGCAGCTGCTTCTTCCTGCGGCTGGTGACCACGAACCCGCTGATCACGCCGACGACGACCAGGGCGATGACTACGGCAAGAATGACGATGTCCACCACGTCATCTTCGCAGGCGACGGCCGCCATGGGGCGGTGGGGAGAGTCCGGGCCCCGACGGGGCGCGCGATCCCTGGAACGGGGCTGGTCAGCCCATCTCCTCCAGCGCCTTGCCCTTGGTCTCGGGAACCCACTTCAGGACGGAGAGGATCGAGAGCAGCGCGAAGGCCGAGTAGATCACGTACGCGCCCGAGAGATCCCAGTCGGACAGGGTCGGGAACGAGGCGGTGACGGCCCAGTTGGCGATCCACTGCGCCGACGCGGCCACACCCAGCGCGGCGGCCCGGATCCTGCCGGGGAACATCTCACCGAGCAGCACCCGGACGACGACGCCCCAGGACAGCGCGAAGAAGAGCACGAAGGAGTGGGCGGCGGCGAGCGCCACCGTGCCCTGCGTGTTGGGGATGAAGATGTCGGTGCCACTGCCGCTCTTGTACGAGAACGCCCAGGCCGCCAGTCCGAGCGACGCCGTCATGCTGGCGGAGCCGATCAGCAGGAGCGGCCGGCGGCCGATCCGGTCGACGAAGATCATCGCGATGACGGTGCCGATGATGTTGACGATCGAGGAGGTGAACGAATAGAGGAACGAGCTGGTGGGGTCGATGCCGACGGACTGCCACAGGGACGCGCTGTAGTAGAAGATCACGTTGATGCCGACGAGCTGCTGGAGCGCGGAGAGGCCGATGCCGATCCAGACGACCGGCAGGAAGCCCACCCTGCCGAGCAGGTCCTTGAACGTCGGCTTGTGCTCCTTACGGAGGTTGCGCTCGATCTCCCGGACCCGCGCGTCCAGGTCGACGCTCTTGTCCTCGACCTCGGCGAGCACATCCCTGGCCGCTTCGCTCCTGCCGACGGAGATCAGGTAGCGGGGCGACTCGGGGATCGCGAAGGAGAGCACTCCGTACCAGAGGTGATCGCCGGGACGACCATCACGCCGAACATCCACTGCCAGGCTTCCAGGCCGCCGATCTCGGCCCGCTGATCACCGTCGGCGATGTTCAGGATGCCGTAGTTCACCAGCTGCGAGACGGCGATGCCGAGAACGATCGCCGCCTGCTGGAACGAGGTGAGCCGGCCGCGATGTACGCGGGGCCGATGGCGGAGGCCATACCGATGGCGAACCCGCCGATGACCCGCCACATGGCGAGGTCCCGGAGCGCGAACGGCAGCGCCGAGCCGACGGCGCTGACGGTGAACACCACGGACGAGATCGCATGCAGTGGATACGGCCGATCCGGTCGGCGATCCGGCCCGCCGTCGCGGCGCCGATGGCGGAGCCGATCAGCGCGGCGGCGATCACCTGGGCCAGTTCACCGGAGCCGACGTCGTAGCGGCCCCTGATGGCCTGGACGGCGCCGTTGATGACGGAGCTGTCGTAGCCGAAGAGAAAGCCACCCATGGCGGCGGACGCCGTGATGAAGACGACATGGCCGAGGTGCTCCGGAAGGGGCGGTTCACCCCCGGGCCGCGGCGACTGGGCGGTACTCGTCACATGTGCTCCTGTCGCCGCCCCGGAGCGGGCACGCCGGGCCTGGGTGCGAAGTTCTCCCAGTGGGGCACGGCACCGCCCCGTCCACCGCCCGCCCTGGGCCGTTCGGGGGGGGCGGCAGGGTCGCCCGCGTCGGCGGTGAGCGCCTTCAGCGCAGGCGCTGGCTGATCACCTTGGAGACGCCGTCACCCTGCATGGAGACGCCGTACAGCGCGTCGGCGACCTCCATCGTGCGCTTCTGATGGGTGATCACGATCAGCTGCGAACTCTCCTGGAGTTCCTGCATGATCCGAATCAGCCGCTGGAGGTTGGTGTCGTCCAGCGCGGCCTCGACCTCGTCCATCACGTAGAACGGGCTCGGCCTCGCCTTGAAGATCGACACCAGCAGCGCCACGGCGGTCAGCGACCGCTCGCCGCCCGACAGCAGGGAGAGCCGCTTGACCTTCTTGCCGGGCGGCCGGGCCTCGACGTCCACACCACTGGTGAGCATGTTGTCGGGATCCGTAAGGATGAGGCGCCCCTCGCCCCCGGGGAAGAGCCGCGAGAAGACTCCCTCGAACTGAACGGCGGTGTCCCGGTACGCCTCGGTGAAGACCTGCTCGACCCGCTCGTCGACCTCCTTGACGACCTGGAGCAGATCGGCGCGGGTCTTCTTGAGGTCTTCGAGCTGCTCGGAGAGGAACTTGTGCCGCTCCTCCAGCGCCGCGAACTCCTCCAGGGCGAGCGGATTCACCTTCCCGAGTTGCTGATACGCCCTCTCGGCAGACCGGAGCCGCTTCTCCTGCTCGCCCCGTACGTACCGCCGGGGCTGGTTGCGCGGGTCCTCGGGGTCCTCCGGCAACTCCTCGCCCTCGGCGGGCAGGGACGGCGGTACGAGCTGGTCCGGGCCGTACTCGGCGATCAGCCCGGCCGGCTCGACGCCCAGCTCCTCAAGGGCCTTCGCCTCCAACTGCTCGATCCTCATGCGCTTCTCGGCGCCCAGGACCTCGCCACGGTGCACCGAGTCGGTGAGCTTGTCGAGTTCGCTCTTGAGGTCCCGCCCTTGGTTGCGCTCCGCGACGAGTTCCCGTTCGCGGCCCGCCTTCGCCGTCTCGGCCGCCGTACGTTCCTCGTCGGCGCGCACGACGGACACCTCGACGTGCGCCAGCAGTTGCCGGGCGCCGGAGGCGACGGCGTCGGCGACGGCGGCCTCGTGGCGGAGTCTGGCCCGCCGCTGTTCGGCGCGGGCCCGCGCCTCGCGCTCGGCGCGGGCGCCTCGGTCGAGCGAGTCCGCGCGGCCTGCGAGTCCTTTGACGCGCTCCTCGTGGGTACGGACCTGGAGCCGCGCCTCCATCTCGGTCTGCCGTGCGTTGGCCCCGTCGGCGGCGAGCCGGTCCCGTACGGAGGTGTCCGGCTCCTCCTCGGCGGGCGCCTCCTCGGCGACGAGCAGGCGCTCCGCGAGCACCTCCGCCTCCTCCGCGGCCCGGTCCAGGGCGTCCTGGGCCTTGGCGGCGGCGGCCGAGGTCCGCTCGGCCTCGCCCGCGGCGCCCCGGGCCTGGCCGGCGAGCCGCCCCAACTGGCCGGAAACGGCGGACTTCTCGCGGTCGGCCGCCCGGCGCCGCTCCCCCAACTCCTCGACGAGCGCGGCGCATTCGGTACGGCGGCCGGTCGCCCGGCGCTGCGCGTCGGCCAACTCCTCGCACCGTACCGCCAACTTGGCCAGCTCGGCCGCCGCCTCGTCGACCGATGCCTGCACCTCCAGCAGGCTGGGCGCCCCGGCGGAGCCGCCGTAGGCGAAGTGGGCGCCGAGGAGGTCACCCTCCGCCGTGACGGCGGTCAGTGCGGGGTGGGCGACGACAAGCTCCTCGGCCTCCTGAAGGGTGCCGACGACGACCATGTCCTGGACGAGCCGCCGTACGGCGCTCATGAGCGCGTCGGGGCCCCGTACGAGGTCGGCGACGCGGGGGACGGCCAGGTCGGTGACGGTGGCGGCGGCGTGTGCGGGGCGGGCGTGGGCCGCCCCGTGGGCGCCGCCGCCGTCGGTGAGGCCCGGTACGTCGCGCGCCCCGTCCGCCTGCCCGGGTACGGCTCCGGACGGGGCGGCGTCGCCGCCCCGTGTCCCGGCCCCGGCCTGTCCGGGCAGGCCCGGCACCGTACCGGAGCCGATTCCGTCGGCCGGGGCCCCGTCGCCGGGTCCGTCCGGCTCCGTGGTCTGTCCCGGTACGGCGGCCGACCGCGCGGGCGGTTCGCCGCCCAGCAACAGGGAGGCCCGCCCCGCGTCCTCTTTACGGAGGAGACGGATGGCGTCCGCCGCGGTCGTCGCGTCGGTCACCGCGATCGCGTCCGCCGCCGCGCCGAGCGCCGCGGCCACCGGGACCTCGAAGCCCGGTGTGACGGTGAGCAGTTCGGCGGCGGGGCCCAGCACGCCGGCGATGCGGTCGCGCGCGCCGAGCAGCGCGCCGCTGCCGTCCTTACGGCGCAGCCCCAGGGCGAGCGCGTCGTGACGGGCGGAGAGAGCCGCGCGCTCGCGCTCGGCGGCGGTGGCCGCCTCGCGCGCCGCCGTCAGCGCGCGCTCCGCCTCGGCCAGCGCCCGCTTCGCCTCGTCGTGCCGCTCGCCCAGTTCCTGGTCGTCGGCGTCCAGGCCGTCGACCTCGGCCTTGAGCTGCTCGTACTCCTCCTGCGCGGCGACGGCGCGCTCCTGCGCCCCGTCGCGGGCCTCGGCGAGGC
Organism: Streptomyces sp. NBC_01716; assembly: GCF_036248275.1. NCBI lineage: Bacteria > Bacillati > Actinomycetota > Actinomycetes > Kitasatosporales > Streptomycetaceae > Streptomyces > Streptomyces sp. NBC_01716. The sequence continues at coordinate 2,398,239 of NZ_CP109181.1, forward strand.
GGCCGATCTCGGCCTGCGCCGACGCGGCACGGCTGCGTGCGGCGTTCACCTGCCCGTTCAACCGGGCGAGCCCCTCGCGCCGGTCGGCGATGGCCCGCGCCACGTCCTTGAGACGGCGCTCCTCCCCCACCAGCTCGCGCTCAAGGTCGGAACGGTGCGCGACAGTGTCCTCCAGCGCGCGCTCCGCGGCTTCGAGCGCGGCCTCCAGCTCCGCCTCCTGCTCACGGATGCGGGCGGCCTCCCGCTCCATGTCCTCCGGGTCGCGCCCGCGCCGCTCGTCCTCAGGCGTGGCGGTGGCGCTCTTCACGCGGGCGTCGGCCAGCGAGATCGTGCCCCGTACCCGCTCGGCCAGCTGGGAGAGCTCGTACCAGGTCTGCTGCGCGCGCTGGAGCCTCGGCGCCAGCCGCCGTACCTCCTCCTCCAGCTCCGCCTCGCGTGCCAGCGCGTTCCTGAGCCGGAGTTCCGCCTCCTCCTTGCGCTGCTTGAGCGCCGCCTCGTCGGCAACCTCCGTACGGAGGGCGTCACGCAGCTTCACGAGGTCGTCGGCGAGCAGGCGCAGCCGGGCGTCGCGCAGGTCCGCCTGGATGACGGCGGCACGCCGCGCCACAGCGGCCTGTCGCCCCAACGGCTTGAGCTGTCGCCGCAGTTCGTCCGTGAGGTCCTGCACGCGCGCGAGGTTGGCCTGCATCGCGTCCAGCTTCCGCAGCGCCTTCTCCTTGCGCTTGCGGTGCTTCAGGACGCCCGCGGCCTCTTCGATGAATGCCCGGCGTCCCATTGGATCCGCGTGCAGGACGGAATCGAGTTGCCCCTGGCCGACGATGACGTGCATCTCGCGGCCGATACCGGAGTCGGAAAGCAGTTCCTGGATGTCGAGCAGCCGGCAGGTGTCGCCGTTGAGCTGGTATTCGCTGCCGCCGTTGCGGAACATGATCCGTGTAATGGTGACTTCGGCGTAGTCGATGGGCAGAGCACCGTCGGAATTGTCGATGGTGAGGGAGACCTCGGCGCGCCCGAGCGGCGGCCGGCCGGTCGTCCCGGCGAAGATCACGTCTTCCATCTTGCCGCCGCGCAGCGACTTGGCCCCCTGCTCCCCCATGACCCAGGAAAGCGCATCCACGACATTGGACTTGCCCGAGCCGTTCGGACCCACGACGCACGTGATGCCCGGCTCGAACCGCAGCGTCGTGGCGGAGGCGAAGGATTTGAACCCACGCAGGGTCATGGCCTTGAGGTGCACGCCGCCGGACTCTACCTGCCTCACATCACCCAACGCGGTTTCACCGCTGAATGAGCAGGGCACATCAGACGTGAGAAGAACCGGTTACGGGGGGCGAGGGGGAAAGAAAGAAGGGACGCCGAAGCGTCCCTTGCATGTTCTTGCGAGAGGGTTTCTCACCTGACCCCGACGGGGGCTGCTGTCAGGTGAGCGCCGGCTCCGCCTGGGGTACATCGATGTCGATGCCGTCGAACGGCGAATCGCCATGGTGCTGTGCGGCGGCAGCGCTCAACGCGTCGTTCTCGGACTGAATCCGTACGAGCTCGGATTCGAGGTCCTGGACGCGCTGCTGAAGCCGTCGCATCTCGGCGAGGAGTCGCGGGTCAGAACCGCCGACGTAACCGAGAAGCGCCTTTGCCATGATGGATGGGCCTCCACACTGAGTGACCGACCGAAGCGGTGTGGGTCGTGAGGGATTTCCGCACCCGCACTGCTGGCAGAGGTTCTTCCGCACTGTGTTTTTCACTGCCAAACAGCCAAGGTGCGCGGGGCTTCCAGAGTCTCACCAAAAAGTTTGACGGTCAACACGATCACAGCCCGTCATCGCCGGACGGCCCAGGGGCGAGCGTCCGCACCTGGTGCGACGCCGCCTCTCCTGCGGCCCCGGGGGGCGTGGAGATCATTGTTAACGCGGCAGCTTGACATGGGACCCCGCTTCTTGGCAACCATCGGTGGATTCCCGCCAAAAGCATGTGCCGGAGGCATACGGGCAGGCCGGACCCCGCCTCGGCTGTCGGGATCTCGGCATACCTCGACCCGTTCAAGATCGACCAGGAATGGTCAAGATCGTTCGGGCTCTCTCGGAGCGTCGCGCAGCCGGCCGTGCTCACCGGACGGCGAAGGTGTCGTATCCGCCGCGCGGTGTGCCCCAAATCTCAGTGACTCCGTCAACACGGCCGGGCGTGTCGTCGGAACGCAGCCACTGCAGCAAACGGTGGCAATTATCACGTGATCCCTCCGCGACGATCTGCACCCTGCCGTCGTCCAGATTCAGCGCGAACCCCCTGAGGTCCCCGATCTCCAGAGCGTTTGCCCTGGTGAACCAGCGGAAGCCAACTCCCTGTACTCGACCGCGCACCCAGACGGTGATCCGTACGTCTTCGTTCATGCGTGCAAGCTAATGGGCGAATACGGCACTGAGCACTTCGCACCCACCCCGCTTGGCGTACAGTCCCGTCGCAATGAGGGTCACTCGAATGGGTGAAACGCATTGTCGTTGCGAGCGGTGCGGGAGCAATCACGCGCACCTGAGTACATCGAGGAAGGCGCAGCAGATGGGACGCCATAGTCGCTCGGCCGGCGCACCCGCCGCTGAGGACCACGCGGCCGGTGCGGCAGGTCGGCACCGGGGCGCGGGCCGAGGCCGGAAGAAGGGAATCGGTGCTCCCGTACGCACCGGGCTGCTCGGTGCCTCCGCCGCGATGGCCATGGGCGCCGTAGCCGTGGCATCCGGGCTGCTGCCCGGCGGGGAGCAGTACACCGTCGGCGGTGGCAATCTGCCGGGCGAGCAGGTCCGCACCGCGGGCGCGCCCGAGCTCCAGCAGCAGGGGGGCTCGACCGCCGAGCCGACCGCCGAGGCCCCCGCGTCGCCGAGCACCGGCGACGACGGGGCGAAGCAGCCGTCGAAGTCCGCATCGACGACGCCGGACAAGCCGTCCGCCTCCGCGAGCCCGTCGAAGCCGGCGAAGACCCCGCAGAAGCCCGAGAGCGACCCCACGCGGAGCCGGAGCGAGAAGGCGAGCACCAAGCCGGCGAGCAGCGCGCCGGCGCCCGAGAAGACCAGGGACCGCGTCACCACGCCGCCGCAGACCCCGCAGCCGTCCAGCACCGCCCCGTCCGGCGCCGAGGCGGAAGTCCTCGCTCTGGTCAACGAGGAGCGGGCGAAGGTCGGCTGCCGGCCGCTGCGCGCCGACAAGGCTCTGAACGGTCTCGCCGAGGCGTTCAGCAAGGACATGGCCGACCGGGGCTACTTCGACCACACCGACCCCGACGGCGACACTCCCTGGGACCGCGCCGACCAGGCGGGCGTGAAGAACCTGGGCGGCGAGAACATAGCCCGGGGCCAGGCCGACGCGCAGGCGGTCATGGCGTCCTGGATGGCCAGTGAGGGCCACCGGGAGAACATCCTGAACTGCGACTACAAGACCATCGGCATCGGCGCGCACTTCGCCGACGGCGGCCCGTGGTGGACGCAGGACTTCGGCTTCTGAGCCACCGGCGGTGGCGTCCGCGCCGCCCCGTGCACGCGCACGACCGAGCGAGGCCCGCGACAGTACGACGTCGCGGGCCTCGTCCATGTCCGGGGCCCGCGCGGCGGCACGGGACCGGACCGCGGGGCGGCGTTACGGGGCGAGGCGGGGCGGGCGGGCACGGGGCGGGCGCTGGCAGCGGGGGCAGAAGTAGCTCGACCGGTTCATCCAGGGGCGGCGGCGGATCAAGGTGCCGCAGCGGCGGCACGGTTCGCCCTCGCGGCCGTACACGTCCAGCGACCGGCCGAAGTAGCCGGACTCGCCGTTCACGTTGACATAGAGGCTGTCGAAGCTGGTGCCGCCGTCCGCGAGCGCGGCGTGCAGCACATCCCGTACGTGGCCGAGCAGTTCGACCGAGCGGGGACGGGGCAGCGAGGCCGTCGGCCGGTCGTAGTGGAGCTTGGCGCGCCACAGCGCCTCGTCCGCGTAGATGTTGCCGACGCCGCTGATGAGGGACTGGTCGAGCAGCGCGCGCTTGATCGTCGTACGGCGCAGCCGCAGCGCGGCGTAGAAGGCGGCGTCGTCGAACTCCGGGTCGAGCGGATCGCGTGCGATGTGCGCGATGACGTCCGGCAGTCCGTCGGGGGTGTTGTCGTGCAGCGAGAGTCCGCCGAAGGTGCGCTGGTCGACGAAGCGGAGTTCGGTGCCGAGGTCGTCCTCGAAGCGGATCCGGATCCGGAGGTGCTTCTCGTCCTGGGCGGACTCCGGCTGGACGAGCAGCTGGCCGCTCATGCCGAGGTGCCCCAGGACCGAGGAGTCCGTGTCGGCGAGCGGCAGCCAGAGGTACTTGCCGCGGCGGCGGGCGACTCCGACACGGTGCCCCTTCAGGCGGGCGGCGAAGTCCTCGCCGCCGGCCACATGGCGCCGTACGGCGCGGGGATGCAGCACCTGCGTGTCGGCCACCGTCCGCCCCGCGACCCAGCGTTCGAGTCCGCGCCGTACGACTTCGACCTCGGGCAGCTCGGGCACGATGCTCCTTCAGTGGGGACGGTGAGTCCGGCGGCTTCGGGAGCAACTGGCCGAACACGGGGCGGGAGTTGGGAACGCCGACAGGAGTTCAGGAGTTGGGGACGGCCGGGCGGCGCGGACACGAGCTGCGCCCCTCGTGCCGTATCGACACAAGGGGCGCACCGGGAAGGGAACGTAACAGCTCAGCCCAGGGTCAGGACTTGGCCGCGTCGGCGGATTCCGAAGCCGTCGCCGAAGAGGTGTCGGCGGCCTCTTCAGAAACGACGCCGGCACCGGCCGCGGCCTCGGTACCGACGGCCGCCTTCTCCGCCGCGGCCCGTTCGTCCGCGTCGGCCCGGATGGACCGCCACGCGGTCTCCGCGGCCTGCTGTTCCGCTTCCTTCTTGCTGCGGCCGGTGCCGGTGCCGTACGAGACACCACCGACGCGGGCGGCAGCGGTGAAGGTCTTCTCGTGGTCCGGGCCGGTCTCCGTGACGAGATACTCGGGTACGCCGAGACTCTCCGCCGCGGTCAGTTCCTGCAGACTGGTCTTCCAGTCCAGACCGGCACCGAGGTTCGAGGACTTCTCGATGAGCGGGTCGAAGAGCCGGTGCACCAGCTCGGACGCCGCGTCGAGGCCCTGATCGAGATAGACCGCGCCGATCACCGCTTCAAGGGTGTCGGCGAGGATGGACGCCTTGTCCCTGCCTCCCGTGCCCTCTTCACCACGGCCGAGCCGGATGAAGGAGCCGAGTTCGAGGCCGCGCCCCACTTGCGCCAGCGCACGCGAGTTGACCACCGCGGCCCGCAACTTGGCCAGTTGGCCTTCGGGCAGGTCGGGGTGGATGCGGTACAGCGTGTCGGTGACCACCAGACCGAGCACCGAATCCCCGAGGAATTCGAGCCGTTCGTTGGTGGGCAGACCGCCGTTCTCGTACGCGAACGAGCGATGGGTCAGCGCACGTACCAGAAGGGCGGACTCCAGCTGGTAGCCGAGCCGCCCTTCCAGAAGCGTGTGGGACGAGGCTGTGCTGACGTTGTCTGCCTTCTTGGCACTGGACAGTTCAGACATCGAGCCTCTCACCAGCCGCTCAGACCTCGAGGACCTGGCGCTTGTTGTAGGTGCCGCAACTCGGGCACGCGATGTGCTGGAGCTTCGGCTCCTGGCAACGCTCACACGAAACCAGGGTGGGGACCGCAGCCTTCCACTGCGACCGGCGGTGGCGCGTGTTGCTGCGCGACATCTTCCGCTTCGGAACAGCCACGGCTACTTCTCCTGCTTCTCGTCGGCACCCGGGTCGGCGCCGTCCATGTTGTCCTTCTCGCCGTCCTTGATGGTTTCGGCGAGTCCTTGCAGTGACGCCCACCGGATGTCGACGGCGTCGTGGTGATGGTCCGGGTTCTCGTCCAGCCTGATTCCGCACTCGGAGCACAGGCCGGCACAGGTCTCCCGGCACACCGGCTGCATCGGCAGTGCGAGCACCACCGCATCACGCAGCACAGGTTCGAGGTCGAGCAGCCCGTCCTCGATGAAGAACCTGTCCTCGTCGTCCTCGGCGTCGTCGGCCGGTTCCGCCTGCTTGCTGCGGCCCCGGTCGTCGGCGTCAGGGTACGAGAACATCTCCTGGAAATCCGCTGCCACGTCCTGGCGCACCGGCTCCAGACACCTTACGCACTCCCCCTCGGCGGTCGCACGGGCGGTGCCCGTGACGAGCACGCCCTCCATGACCGACTCCAGCCGCATCCTGAGCTCGATCGGCGCGCCTTCCGGCACTCCGATAACGCCGTCGATGCCGAAGTCCTTGGGCGCCGCCGCGGAGCGGGTCAGCCGCTTGAGCGCGCCGGGACGCCGACCCAGCTCGTGTGTGTCGAACACGAAGGGGTCGCGGTGGTCGAGGCGGGCGTTCAGGGCTGCTCCTGCTTTCGAGTCGTGGGGTGGGCCGCCGGGTCGCTTGACGAGGGGGCGGCCGGATCGCGGACATCACGCGACCGAAGAGCCAGGATACTTGACGGGCCGCCGTTGGCCCAATCCGGTCGGACGCGGGGCCCGGGGGCGTACGGGGCGCCGCGCGGGTTCAGCGGCCCTGCTCGTACCGGCGCAGCTGCTCCATGTCGATCATGCTGGTGTCGAAGAGGCTGGTCTCGTCGAGGGCGCCCTGCGGGTCCTGCGGCTGCTGCTGGGGCAGCTGAGGCTGCGACTGCGGCTGCTGCTGCGCCTGGGCGTCGGGGTGCTGCTGCCAGCCCTGCGCCGCCTGGTCGTAGTTCTGCCCGTAGCCCTGGCTGTAGTTCGGGTCGTATGCCGCGGGGTCGTAGACCGGCTGCTGCTGGGCCTGCTGGTACGCGTACGGGTCCTGCTGCTGGTAGGCGTACGCGTCCTGCTGCTGGTAGCCGCCGTAGGCCGCGTCCGCGTACTGCTGCGGGGCGGCGGCGGGGTCGGCGTACTGCTGCGGGGCCTGCGCCTGCGCCGGGATCGGGATCTGGACCGGCTGCTCCGGGACCTGGTGCGCGGGGGCTCCGGCGCTCTGCGGCGGCTGCTGCCCCGACACCTCGGCGAGACCGGACAGATAGTCCGCGTCGCTGGTGTGCCCCAGGTGCCCCGCCGCGTCCTGCTCCGCCATGTGCAGACCCAGGTCGTCGGTGGCGACCCGGCCGTGCAGCTTCTGCCGGCCGCGGCCGACCGCGTCGAGGGTCTTGGAGAGGACGGCCTCGAAGGCGCCGAGTTTGGCGTCGACATAGTCGTCCGCGCGGCGGATCAGGGTGTCGGGGTCGGCGCTGTACTCAGGGGCGTCCTCGTCGGCGTACCCCTCCTCGTCCAGCCCCGGGCCGCGGCCGAGCAGCTTCTCGCGGCCACGGTCCACGGAGCCGATGGTCTTGTTGAGCACGACCTCGAAGTTCGCGAGCTTGGAGTCCACGTAGTCGTCGGCCTCGGCGCGGATCTCCTCCGCGTCCCTGCGGGCCTCGGCGAGAATACGGTCCGCCTCTTCCTGGGCTGTGCGGGCGATCACGGTCTCGGAGATCAGCGTGGACCGCTCCGCGTGGGCCGCCTGGACGATGCGCTCGGCCTCCTGGCGGGCCTGCTCGGAGAGCTGCTCGTGGCCGCCGAGCAGTTCCTGGGCCTGGGCGAGGGAGCCTGGCAGGGCCTCGCGTACTTCGTCGAGCAGCGCGAGCAGTTCGCCGCGGTTGACCACGCAGGAGGCCGACATGGGCATGGAACGGGCGTTCCCCACCGTGTCGACGATCTCGTCGAGCTTCTTCTGCACGTCCACCGTGTGCTCGCCACTCTCTACAGCCGGGTTGGAGACGGACGCAACGACTGTACGGCCACTCGGCGCGCGCCCGACACCAGATGATGGGCCGTCAGTCGCGGACCCGGTCCGCCGCCCCGTCCCTCACTTGTTTCCGAGGCGCTCGGTCAGTGCCTCGTGCACGAGCGGAGGCAGCAGATGGGACACGTCTCCGCCCCAGGTCGCGACCTCTTTGACGAGCGAGGAGGAGAGGAAACTGTAGATGGGGTTGGTCGGCACGAAGAGGGTCTCGACGCCGGACAGGCCGTTGTTCATCTGGGCCATCTGCAACTCGTAGTCGAAGTCGCTGACGGCGCGCAGGCCCTTGACGATGGCGGGGATGTCGCGCTGCTTGCAGAAGTCGACGAGGAGGCCGTGGAAGGCCTCCACCTCGACGTTGCCGAATTCGGCGGTGACCTGGCGGATCAGATCGATCCGTTCGTCGACGCCGAACAGGCCCTTCTTGGACTGGTTGATCATCACGGCGACGTGTACGACGTCGTACAACTTGGAGGCACGGCCAATGATGTCGAGGTGACCATTGGTGATGGGGTCGAAGGACCCCGGACAGACGGCGCGGCGCAACTGAATTCCCTCGCTCTCCGGTCCGGTCATCGGGCGTCTTCGGGTGCGGCGGCGCGACCGTACCAAAGGGTTCCTTCGCCGTAGCGGCGTGCCCGCAACGGTTCGAACCCCTTCGGCCAGGTGAACTCCCCACCTCTGGTGCTGCGCTCCACGGTGGCGACGGCTTCGTCATTGAGCCAGCCCTCGGAGCGGAGTGTGAGGAGGATCTCGCGAAGATCGTCATCGGTGACGGCGTACGGCGGGTCGAGGAAGACGATGTCGTACGGGGCCCCGGGGGGCGGTCCTGTCACGATCTGCTCGGCTTTGCCCGTACGGACCTCGGCGCCCGGCAGTCCGAGCGCGCGGACGTTGTCCCGGACGGTGCGGGCCGCCCGCGCGTCCGCCTCCACAAGGAGGGTGTGCGCGGCGCCGCGCGAGAGGGCTTCCAGGCCGACGGCGCCGGAGCCGGCGTACAAGTCGGCGACACGGAGACCGTCGAAGGTGCCGAGCAGCGCCTCCCAGGTGGAGAAGAGACCTTCGCGCGCTCGGTCGGAGGTGGGGCGGGTGCCGTTGCCCGGGGGGACGGCGAGACGGCGTCCGCCGGCGGCACCGGCGATCACGCGGGTCATGGGTGTCGGGTCCTCGGTTCGTGGAGTGCCGGAGCGGCCGCGGGCCGCCCGTGCGTCGCCACCCACGATATGGCGTCACCCGGGGCACGGCCCGCCGGGAACGGACACGGTGGCCGCCGGGAGCGGCGCCGGGGCCGCTGGGCGGGGCTGTACGGCCCGCTCAGCCCTTGTCGAGATACTGCTCCCGCTCCGTGTCCAGCAGGGCGTCCAGGGCCGTACGCAGCTCCGGGAAGGTGTTGAGCTCCGGGTCCTCGGCGACCACGGCGACGGCCTCCTCCCTGGCCGCGGCGATGACCTCCTCGTCCTCGATGACGGCGAGCATCCGCAGCGAGGAGCGGACACCGGACTGGGCCTGGCCGAGGACATCGCCCTCGCGGCGCTGTTCGAGGTCGATACGGGAGAGCTCGAAGCCGTCGAGGGTGGAGGCGACCGCGCCGAGACGGGCCCGCGCGGGGCTCGCCTCCGGCATCTCCGAGACCAGGAGGCAGAGCCCCGGGGCGGAGCCTCGGCCCACCCGCCCGCGCAGCTGGTGCAGCTGCGAGACGCCGAACCGGTCCGCGTCCATGATCACCATCGCGGTGGCGTTGGGGACGTTGACGCCGACCTCGATGACGGTGGTCGCGACCAGGACGTCCACCTCGCCCGCCGTGAAGCGGCGCATCACGTCGTCCTTGTCATCGGGCTGCATACGGCCGTGCAGCACCTCGGTACGGAGGCCGGTCAGCGGTCCGCCGGCGAGCTGCTTCGCGATGTCCAGCACGGCCAGCGGCGGACGCTTGTCCCCGTCCGCCTCGGCCGCCTTCGCCGCGGCCTTCTTCCTGGGCTCGTCCTCGCCGTCACCGATCCGGGGGCAGACGACGTACGCCTGGTGACCCTTGCCGACCTCCTCGCGCACCCGCTCCCAGGCGCGGGCCAGGAAGTGCGGCTTGTCCTGGGCGGGGACGACGTGCGAGGCGATCGGGGAGCGGCCGGCGGGCAGCTGGTCCAGCACGGACGTCTCCAGGTCTCCGAAGACGGTCATCGCGACCGTACGGGGAATGGGCGTCGCCGTCATGACCAGCAGATGCGGCGGCTGCTTTCCTTTGGAGCGCAGCGCGTCGCGCTGCTCGACCCCGAACCGGTGCTGCTCGTCCACGACGACCAGACCGAGGTCGTGGAACCGCACCTTGTCCTCGATCAGCGCGTGCGTGCCGATCACGATCCCCGCCTCGCCGGTGGCCAGATCCAGCAGTGCGTGACGGCGCGCCGCTGCGCCCATGGAGCCCGTGAGCAGCACCACCTTGGTGGCGGTCTCCGCGCCGCCGAGCATGCCTCCCTCGGCGAGCTCTCCCATCATCTCGGTGATCGAACGGTGGTGCTGCTGGGCGAGAACCTCGGTCGGGGCGAGCATCGCCGCCTGGCCGCCCGCGTCCACCACCGTGAGCATCGCGCGCAGCGCCACCATCGTCTTGCCGGAGCCGACCTCGCCCTGAAGGAGGCGGTGCATGGGGTGCTCGGTCGCCAGGTCGTCGAAGATCTCGCGGGTGACCTTCGTCTGGCCCTCGGTGAGGGTGAAGGGCAGCTTGGCGTCGAAGGCGTCGAGCAGGCCCCCGGCCACCGGTTTCCGCGACACCGCCGGGAGCCCTGCGTCCGCGTGCCGGCGCCGGGCGAGGGCGACCTGGAGCACGAACGCCTCGTCCCACTTGAGCCGGTCCCTGGCCTCGGCGACATCGGCCTTGCTGTCGGGCCGGTGGATCTTCAGCAGGGCTTCGGGGAGCGTGACGAAACCGCGTCCCTCGCGGAGCGAGGGCGGCAGCGGGTCGACGGCCTCGGTGGCCCTCGGCAGCACCGCGTCGAGGGCCTTGGTGATCTTCCAGGACTCCAAGCCCTTGCAGGCCGGATAGATCGGGATCAGCTTGCCCGCGAAGTCGTCCACGGCCTCGTCTCCGCTGTCCCTGCCCAGCGGCACATACGTGGGATGGGCGAGCTGGAGCTTCCGGTTGAACATCGAGACCTTGCCCGCGAACATGCCGCGGCTGCCGGGCAGCAGGTCCTTGTGCGGCTTGTGGATACCCCGGCCGAAGAAGACCAGCTGGAGCCGGCCGCTGCCGTCGGTGAGGGTGATCTCCAGCCGCTGGCCCCGGCCGCCGTTGAACTTCAGGACGCGGGAGTCGGCGACCTGGGCGACGACCGTGACGTCCTCGTCCAGCGGGAGGTCGGCGAGGCGGGTGAGCTGGCCCCGCTCCTCGTACCGCCTCGGGTAGTGGTGCAGCAGATCACCGACCGTGTGCAGGTCGAGTTGCTCGGCCATCACCTTCGCGGTGGCGGGACCGAGCGTCTTCTTGAGGGATTCATCCAGCGCGGACACACGATCCATTGCACACCACATCACTGACATCCGTCGCGCACCTGTGGACAACTCCAGGTCGGAGGCGGGTCATGCGGATCGGTCGGGCAGACGGAGGTCCGGGCCGGTTCAGCGGCTCACCGCCGGACCTCGGTGACCGCGGTGAGCAGGACGGCGCAGTCCTCCAGGGCCGTCAGGCCGTGGCGCTCGTGCGGGATCGGGCCCACCTGTCCGGCGATCATGTCCTGGTCGCCCGACTTCTTCGTCAGCCGTACGCGGCCGTGCAGCACCTGAAGGCTGGCCGCCGGGGGCGCGTTGTGCTCGTCGAGGGCCGAGCCGGAGGTCAGCGCGATGACGGTCTGCCGCAGCGGTCCGTCGTGCAGGAAGAGGTGCGCGCTGCGCCCGTGGGCGCTGGCGCGCGCGTCGTCGAGCTGGTTGCGGGCGATCAGGGTCAGGTCGTCCATCGCTGGGCCTCTCACCTCGGGCGGTGCGCGCGTCTGTCATGAGCCGCTTACCCACCATCGTCACAGGTACCGCGCCCCGTGCAAGCCGTGGCCGAGGCGGGCCGTACGCGCGTACGGCCGTGCTCCGCGCCTATTCGACGCCGATCAGCAGCGGCACCGACTGACGGCCGCCTCGGTAGACGACCGTGTCGACGGCCAGGTGTCCGTCCCGTACGTGGCGTTCCAGGCGCTCCGCGAGGGCGTCCGGCACGTCCTCACCGAGAACGAGGGTGACCAGTTCGCCGCCCGCCGACAGCATCCGGTTCAGCACGGCCTCGGCGGTGGAGGCGAGTTCGGCGCCGATCACCGCGACGTCGCCGTCGATCAGCCCGAGCAGGTCGCCGGCCTGGCAGATGCCCGCCGTGGTCCAGGACTGCCGCTCGGCGACGGCCAGTTCGGCGTAGCGGGTGGCGCCGGCCGCCGACGTCATGGCCACCACGTCCTCGTCGAAGCGGCGGTCGGGCTCGTGCACGGCGAGCGCCGCGATGCCCTGAACGGCCGCCCTGGTCGGGATGAGGGCAACCCGGATGCCTTCGGCGCGGGCCTGCTCGGCGGCAGCGGCGGCGGTGTGGCGCAGTTCCGTGTCGTTCGGCAGGAGCACCACCTCATGCGCGTGGGCACGCCGGATGGCGTCGACCAGCTCGCCGCTGGCCGGCGGCTCCCCCGGGCGCGCCAGCACCGTCGTGGCTCCCGCCTCGGCACACAGCCCGGCCAGGCCCTCGCCCGGGACCACGGCCACCACGGCGCGCTGCGCCCGCTCCCGGCGGTGCCCGGCGGCGGCTGCGCCGAAGTGCGTGATGCGGATCCGGTACGGGCGTCCCGCCTCGACGCCGGCCTCCACGGCGGCGCCCGCGTCGTCCACGTGCACGTGGACGTTCCACAGCCCGTCGCCGCCGCCGACGACGAGGGAGTCACCGAGCGCGTCGAGGCGGCGGCGGAGCCGGGCGATACCCGCCTCGTCCGTCTCCAGGAGGTAGATCACCTCGAAGGCGGGGCCGACGGGGCCGTCGTCGGCCCCGCAGGACTCCACGACGGCGGGCAGTTCGTGCGGCCGTGCGGCCGGTGCGCCGAGGGACGGGGCGTCGCCGGTGACGGCCTCGACGAGTGCGGCGAGGACGGCGAGCAGGCCCCGTCCGCCGGCATCGACGACACCGGCGCGGCCGAGGACGGCCAGCTGTCCGGGAGTCGCGTCGAGCGCAATGCGGGCCCCGGCGTAGGCGGCGTGGACGGCCGCACCGTCCCGGTCCGCGTCGTCACGGGCGTCTCCCGCACCGTCGTCCCCTGCTCGCGCCGCGGCGTCCGCCGCCGCTGACGCCACCGTGAGGATCGTGCCCTCGACCGGATGCGCGACGGCCTCGCGCGCCAGCTGCGCCGCCCTGCGCAGCGCCCTCGCCAGCTGGTCGCCGCCGCCTTCGGCCGCCCCGTCGGCCCGGGTGGTGGCCCCGTCCGCGGTCTCTTTCCGGGCTTCGCCGAGGACCTCCGCCATGCCGCGCAGCAGTTGCGCGAGGATCGTCCCGGAGTTGCCCCGGGCGCCGATCAGCGCCCCGTGCGCCATGGCCCGTACGGTGTCGGGGAGGTCCGGTACGGACGTCCCCGTCGCGTGCGCGTCGAAGACGGCCTCGACGGCCTGCGCCGCGGACTCCACGGTCAGATAGAGATTGGTGCCGGTGTCCCCGTCGGCGACCGGATAGACGTTGATCGCGTCGATCTCCTCGCGGTCCCGGCCCAGGGCGTCCAGCGCCAGCGAGCACCAGGTACGCACCGCTGCGGCGTCGAGGATGTGCGGCACCTGGGGGTCCTCCTTGGCGGCCTGGGCTGCGAACTGCACCGCAGAGTAGTCCGCCCGCACCGTAGTGGCAGGTGGGAAGGGGGGCGGGACGAGGGTGGGTGCGGACATGGTAGTTTCGTTCAACCGGACAGGGCGTTGTATGCTTCTCCGGTTGCCCGGCGAGAGTCGGGCCATCTCCCCCGGCGCAGCCGACATCGGTCAAAGATTCTGTCGCGCCGGAATTCACCGTAAGTGCATCTGAAGTCTTTGGAGTGACCCGTGGCTGCCAACTGCGACGTCTGCGGCAAGGGGCCGGGCTTCGGCAACAACATTTCGCACTCGCACCGCCGTACGTCCCGTCGCTGGAACCCGAACATCCAGCGCGTGCGTGCCGTGGTCGGTCGGACGCCGAAGCGGCTCAACGTCTGCACCTCGTGCATCAAGGCCGGCAAGGTCTCGCGCTGACGTTCTCGTCGTGGCGCAGCCCCTGCGGTTGCCTTGAAAGCCGGTCCACCTCGGTGGACCGGCTTTTTGTCGTGCCCAACTGCCGCACCGTGTTCGGGTAGTTGGCCCGCCGGACAACGCCGGCACGCAGCAGGTACCGGCCGTCAGCGGAAGCGCCAGGCGTGGTCCACGGGGCCGATGCCGCCGCCCAGCGGGAAGCCGGCGGCGATCGCGCCCGTCACGTACCTCTTCGCGGCGACGACGGCATCCAGGACCCCCTGCCCCGTCCCCAGCCCCGCCGCGATCGCCGAGGCGAGCGTGCAGCCCGTCCCGTGCGTATGCCGGTTGTCGTGGCGCGGCGCGCGCAGCCAGTGCTCCTCGCTGCCGTCCGTCAGCAGATCCACGGCGTCCCCCGGCAGATGCCCGCCCTTGATCAGCGCCCAGCGCGGCCCGAAGGTGAGCACGGCGCCCGCCGCGCGCCGCATCCCGTCCTCGTCCCGCACCTCCACACCGGTCAGCTGCGCCACCTCGTCGAGGTTCGGCGTCGCGACGGTCGCCGTCGGCAGCAGCTTCTTCCGTACGGAGTCCAGCGCCGAGTCCGCGAGCAGCGAGTCTCCGTGCTTGGAGACCCCGACCGGATCGACGACCACGGGGGCGTCGGTCTCCGCGAGGAGTTCGGCGACGGTCTCCACCAGCGCCGCCGACGAGAGCATGCCGGTCTTGACGGCCTGGACTCCGATGTCGTCCACGACGCTGCGGTACTGGGCCCGTACCGCTTCCACGGGCAGGTCCCAAGCGCCTTGCACGCCGCGCGAGTTCTGCGCCGTGACGGCCGTGAGCACGCTCATGCCGTGCACGCCGAACGCCAGCATCGTCTTGAGGTCGGCCTGGATGCCCGCACCGCCGCCGGAGTCGGACCCGGCGACGGTGAGAACGCGGGCGGGCGCACGGCCCGGCCCCGGGGGTACGGAGGGCACGACCGGCTCGGAGGATATGGGCATCCCCCGAATCTACTCGGCCCGGTCCAACACGCCCTAGGCACCTAGTCCCCGAAGTGGTCCCAGCCGCCCTTGCTCGTCCACGGCGCCCCGTCGACCGTCACCTGCGGCAGCGCCGACGGGTTGAGGACCTCGCCGATCACCTTCCACCTGGCGGGGAGTTTGGCGTCCGAGGGGAACGTCGCCACGATCGCGTGGTCCTCTCCCCCCGTCAGCACCCACTGCAGCGGATCCACGCCCACCGCCTGCCCGATGTCGTTCATCTGCGACGGGATGTCGATGAGCCCCGACCGCAGATCGATACGGACCTTGCTGGCCTCGGCGATGTGCCCGAGGTCGGCGACGAGGCCGTCGCTCACGTCCGTCATCGCCGTGGCGCCGAGTCCCGCCGCCGCCGGCCCCGCGTGGTACGGCGGTTCGGGCCGCCGGTGCGCCTCGACAAAGGCACGCGGTGACCTGAATCCCCGCGACAGCACCGCGTGCCCGGCGGCGGACCAGCCCAACCACCCGGTGTACGCGACGACATCGCCCGGCTGCGCGCCCGACCTGGTCACCGGATCGTGGTTGCGAAGATCGCCGAGCGCGGTAATCGCGAGGGTGATCGTCTCGCCCCGTACGACGTCGCCGCCGACCACCGCCGCGCCCGCGACCTGGCACTCGTCGCGGATGCCGTCCATCAGCTCCGTGGGCCAGGTGACGGGGAGTTCGGCCGGGACGACGAGGCCGAGCAGCAGCGCCGTCGGGACCGCCCCCATCGCCGCGATGTCGGCGAGATTCTGCGCGGCGGCCTTCCTTCCCACGTCGTACGCGGTCGACCAGTCGCGGCGGAAGTGCCGCCCTTCAAGGAGGAGGTCCGTACTCGCCACGACCCTGCGGTCGGGTGCGGCCACCACCGCGGCGTCGTCGCCCGGCCCGAGCCGGACCGCCGGGGTGGTGGTGAGCCGGGAAGTGAGCTCCCTGATGAGTCCGAACTCCCCCAACTCGCCCACGGTGCCCTTCACCGAGTCCCACCTCTCGTCGTGCGGCCGGCAACTCCGGCCGGCCTGGTTGTCCGGCCGGGGTTCCGGCCCCCTGCGTCGGCCCGGTGCCCGCGGTCGTGGACCGCCGTCGCTCTCGGTCCGTTCGGCCCGTACGTCAACTTCACCGCTCCGTGCGTCACGCCGCCGGTGCCGCCGTACGCGCAGGTCTCCCCGCGGCACTGGGTGACGCGATACCGTGGCGTCCCTTCTTCCCACAAGATCCTCGTGGCCGCCCTGGAGGTTCCGTGGTACAGGCGTACATCCTTATTCAGACCGAGGTGGGCAAGGCGACGGTCGTCGCCGAGACCATCGCGAAGATCCCTGGAGTGATACATGCCGAGGACGTCACCGGTCCCTACGACGTGATCGTGCGTGCCCAGTCCGACACCGTGGACGACCTCGGTCGCATGGTGGTCGCCAAAGTCCAGCAAGTGGACGGGATCACCCGCACCCTGACCTGCCCGGTCGTGCACCTGTAGCCCCCGTCTACGCTTGGCCGGTGACCCTTCCGCTGCGCAGGCTATCCGGCCCCCGATTCGCCCGCCTGCCCGCCGTCCTCGTGCTCGCCGTGACAGTCGGCTGCTCCTCCACGGACGCCCCGGCATCCGTCCCGGTTCCCGGTCCTCCGGCGGAGGAGGCGGCTTTCTGCCGCGCACTGGACAAGGAGCTGCCGAAGAGCGTCGACGGGCACGACCGGAATGATCCGGAGCCGGATTCCGCGCTGACCGCCGGGTGGGGAGACGCCGCGATCGTACTGCGCTGCGGCGTCCCCCGGCCCGAGCGGATGAGCGACCCCCAGGCGAAGGGGGTGGACGTGGACGGCGTCAACTGGATGCTGGAGGAACGGGATTCGGGGCCCCGGTTCACCACCACGTACCGCAAGACGTACGTCGAGGTCACCCTCGGCGAGCAGTACCTGCACGACGCCGGTCCGCTCTCGGACTTCGCGGGACCGGTCGCCGACACGGTCCCGCCGAGCCTCTAGCCGGTCCCGCACGGGACGTACGGGCCCTGGGGAAACGATTCCGCGCGGGGCCGGAGGACCGGAGCCTCAGCGCAGTCCGGTCGGACGGCGCAGCGCCGCCTGGATCAGCCGGTCGATCAGCTCCGCGTAGCCGACGCCGCTCTCCTGCCACATCCGCGGGTACATCGAGATCGGCGTGAAGCCCGGCATCGTGTTGATCTCGTTGATGACGAAACCGCCGTCCTCCGTAAGGAAGAAGTCCGCGCGGACGAGTCCCTCGCAGGACACGGCGTCGTACGCCTCGACGGCGAGCCGCTGGACCTCCGCCGTCTGCTCCTCCGTAAGAGGCGCGGGCACCAGGCCTGCGGCGGCGTCGATGTACTTGGCCTCGAAGTCGTAGAACTCGTGCGACGTGACGGGCGGGATCTCGGCGGGCACGCTCGCGCGCGGGCCGTCCTCGAACTCCAGCACCCCGCACTCGATCTCCCGGCCCCGCAGCAGCGACTCGACCAGGATCTTCGGGTCGTGGCGCTGCGCCTCCTCGATCGCGTCCTCCAGGCCTTCGAGGGCGTCGACCTTGGTGATGCCCATGGACGAACCGGCGCGCGCGGGCTTCACGAAGACCGGCCAGCCGTGCTCGGCGGCGAAGTCCACGATCCTCTTCCGGGCGCCGGACGGATCGCGCTGCCAGTCGCGCGGGCGGATCACCTCGTACGGCCCGACGGGCAGCCCGTACGAGAGGAACACCCGCTTCATGTACTCCTTGTCCTGGCCGACGGCGGACGCCAGAACGCCCGCGCCGACGTACGGGACGCCGGAGAGCTCCAACAGCCCCTGGAGGGTGCCGTCCTCGCCGTACGGGCCGTGCAGCACCGGGAAGACCACGTCGACCTCGCCCAGTGCCTTCGGCACGGAGCCCTGCTCGCTGTAGACGACCTCGCGGTTGCCCGGGTCGACGGAGAGGACGACGCCGCCCTCCGTGGACTCGGCCAGTTCCTCGACGCTCGGCAGCCGGCGGTCGGCGATGCCCATGCGGTCGGGTTCGTCGGCGGTGAGCGCCCAGCGTCCGTCGGTGGTGATGCCGATGGGGAGCACGTCGTACTTCGTACGGTCGATGGACCGCAGTACGGCGCCGGCGGTGACCACCGAGATGGCGTGCTCGGAGCTCCGGCCGCCGAAGACGACCGCCACACGCGGCTTGCGGAGCTGCTGCTCAGGGCTCTGGGGGAGGTTCTCGCTGCTCATATCGCGATGAGGTTACCCGCTGACCGGCGCCGCGTCAGCGGCGTTCGGGCTTGGCGCTGCGCGCCATCAGCTCCTTCACCGCGACGAGCGGGGGCTTCCCTTCGTGGACGATGCTCACGACCGTTTCCGTGATCGGCATGTCGACATCGTGCCGCCGGGCCAGATCGAGCACCGACTGGCAGGACTTGACGCCTTCCGCGGTCTGCGTGCTCGCCGCGATCGTCTCCTCCAGCGTCATGCCGCGCCCGAGGTTGGTACCGAAGGTGTGGTTCCGGGAGAGGGGCGAGGAACACGTCGCGATCAGATCGCCCATTCCGGCGAGTCCGGAGAAGGTGTGCGGGTCGGCGCCCATCGCCAGCCCCAGGCGAGTGGTCTCGGCGAGACCGCGCGTCATCAGTGACGCCTTCGTGTTGTCGCCGAGTCCCATGCCGTCGGCGATGCCGACGGCGAGCCCGATGACGTTCTTGACCGCCCCGCCGAGTTCACAGCCGACCACGTCGGTGTTGGTGTACGGACGGAAGTACGGCGTGTGGCAGGCCGTCTGGAGCCGGGTGGCGACGGCCTCGTCGGTGCACGCCACGACGGCGGCGGCCGGCTGCCTGGCGGCGATCTCCCCGGCGAGGTTGGGGCCGGTGAGGACGGCGACCCGGTCGGCGGGCGCCTGGGCGACCTCGCCGATCACCTCGCTCATGCGCTTCGCGGTGCCCAGTTCGACCCCCTTCATCAGGGAGACGAGAACGGTGTCCCGGGGCAGCGCGGACGACCAGGCGGCGAGATTGGCGCGCAGCGTCTGCGAGGGGATGGTGATGACGGTGAACTCGGCGTCCCTGGCGGCCTCCGCCGGGTCGGTGGTCGCCCGTACCGAGGAGGGCAGTTCGGCTCCCGGCAGATACTCCGGGTTGGTGCGGGTGCTGTTGACAGCGTCGGCGACCTCGGGGCGGCGGGCCCAGAGCGTCACCTCGCATCCCGCGTCGGCGAGAATCATGGCGAACGCCGTTCCCCACGATCCCGTCCCGAAGACCGCGACGCGCGTCACTGCAACCCCTCTTCCGCGGCCTTGCGCCGCTTCTCTTCCAGAACCTTGCGGTGGTCGTACGGTGCGGCCGGCACCGGCTCGCCGCGTACCTCGGCGAGCAGTTCGGTGATGGCCGCCATGATGACCTCGGTGACCTCGCGGAGGATTTCGGGTGTCGGGTCCATCCCATAGAAACGGGAGAGGTCGATCGCCGGGCCCGCCTTCACGCGCAGCGTCGGACGCGAAAGGAAGCGGGACTTCTCCACCTTGGCGTACGGCGGGACCACCAGATTGGCTCCCCACTGCGCGACGGGAATGACCGGCGCCTTCGTAAGGAGGGCGACGCGTGCCGCACCGGTCTTGCCGGTCATCGGCCACATGTCCGGGTCGCGGGTGAGGGTGCCTTCGGGGTAGAAGGCGACGCATTCCCCGCGTTCGATGGCGTTCACGGCGGCCCGGAACGCGTCCAGGGCGTTGGAGCTCTCGCGATAGACGGGAATCTGTCCGGTGCCGCGGAGCATCATGCCGACGAAAGGCAGGTCGAAGAGCGCCGCCTTGGCGAGCAGTCGCGGCACCCGGCCGCTGTTGTACTGGAAGTGTCCGTAGGAGAGGGGATCCAGAGCCGAGTTGTGGTTCACCACGGTGATGAATCCACCGTGGGCCGGAATGTGTTCCATCCCCCGCCAGTCCCGCTTGAACAGAACGACCAACGGCGGTTTCGCGATGACCGCTGCCAGGCGGTACCAGAAGCCGATTCTGGGGCGGGACACTCGGACACCTTTCTCTGTGGCCTGGCTTGGGCCGGGCCTGGCTGCCGGGGGCGGGGTGCCGCCCCGGGCCTCTGCCCTGTCGTGGACACCGTACGCCCCGGTCCGCGGACCGGATCTGCGGGCTCCGTTCCCTATTTCGGCGGCACGGTGGGCCCTCCACCGCGCCGTGCGGCGCGATCGGGCCACAATAGAGGGCCGAACGCGTAAGGACGGAGAGCTCGCCACGAACACCGACCCGACGGCCGCCTGGTCCCTGGTGGTCCCGCTCAAGCCGCTCGTGGTGGCCAAGAGCAGGCTCGCCGTGTCGACGGGCGAGCTGCTACGGCCCCAGTTGGCGCTGGCGTTCGCCCAGGACACCGTCGCCGCGGCGCTGGCCTGCCCGGTCGTACGCGACGTGGTGGTTGTGACCGACGATCCGCTGGCCGCGGCCGAACTGACCGCGCTGGGCGCACGCGCCGTCCCCGACAGTCCGGCGGCCGGGCTCAACGCGGCGTTGGCGTACGGCGCGCGGGCGGTCAGGGCGGACAGGCCGCGGGCGGCCGTCGCTGCTCTCAACGCCGATCTGCCGGCGCTGCGGCCGGCCGAGCTGGCGCGGGTGCTCACCGCCGCCGGGGATTTTCCGCGCGCATTTCTCGCGGACGCCGCCGAAATCGGTACGACTTTGCTGGCCGCTCGCGGCGGCTCGGAATTGAATCCGGCATTCGGCGGGGCTTCGCGGCACCGGCATTTGTCCACGGGCGCGGTGGAAATTGTCCTCGGCGGTGTGGATTCCGTACGGCGGGACGTCGATACCGGAGAGGATCTGCTGGCCGCCGCCGCTCTGGGGCTCGGCCCGTACACGGCGCGGCATCAGGCGGCCCGCGCCCCGGCGTCGGACGGCGCCCCGGACGGCGCGGTGCGGGACGCGTCCCGCGGCGTCCACGGTCCGGTCCGCGACCCCGTCTCCGGGGCGCGGCCGGGGTGCTGACCGATACGCTGGCGGGCATGCAGGCGACCGCGTACACCTTCGAATCCGAGACCCGCAGCGGCAGTGTGCTGCTCGACGACGGGACGCCGGTGGAATTCGACGCCGCCGCGTTCGACGCGGGCGGCCTGCGGCTGCTGCGGCCGGGCCAGCGGGTCCGTATCGAACGCGAGGGCGGGAACAGCGGCAACATCACCCTGGTGACGCTCCAGACGTTCTGAGGGCCGCTGAGGGCTGCTGAGGGCCGTCACAACGCCGCGGGCCGGGCTCCCCGAGGGGAGCCCGGCCCGGCGCGTGAGTGGCCCTACGACCTTGTGCCGCTTACTTGTTCCTCGCGGTGGTCTTCTTGGCGGTGGTGGTGCGAGAGGCCACCTTTCGGGCAGGCGCCTTCTTGGCGGTCGCCTTCTTGGCCGGCGCGGTCTTCTTCGCGGTGGCCTTCTTGGCGGTGGACTTCTTCGCGGCCGACTTCTTGGCCGCCGTGGTCTTCTTCGTCGCCGTCTTCTTGGCGGCCGAGGTCTTCTTGGCCGCCCTCTTGGCGGTGCCCGCGACCGCGGTCTTCCTGGCCGTTGCCTTCTTCGCCGTCGCCTTCTTTGCGGTGGCCTTCTTGGCCGCGGCCTTGGCGGTCGTACGAGTGGAAGCACCGCCCGAGAGGCTGCCCTTGGGAGCCTTCTTGACGGCCACGTCGTTCTTGGGAAGCTTCTTCGAGCCGCTCACCAGGTCCTTGAAACCCTGTCCCGCACGGAAACGCGGCACCGACGTCTTCTTGACCCGGACCCGCTCGCCCGTCTGCGGGTTACGCGCGTAACGGGCCGGGCGGTCGACCTTCTCGAACGAACCGAAGCCGGTGACGGAGACCCGCTCACCCGCGACGACGGCGCGGACAACAGCGTCCAGTACCGCGTCGACCGCGTCGGCCGCCTGCTGACGACCGCCGACCTTGTCCGCAATTGCTTCTACGAGCTGCGCCTTGTTCACGTCTTCCCCTTCGGAGACATTGCCAGAACGAAAGTGTTCAAGCTTTTCCGCACGTTAGGCAGATATATACCGCAAATCAAACACGAAACGGGCTAATCACCCTAGTGCCGCAACGAAGTCGACCCCGCGGAGTTCCGCGGCTTCAGTCGCCTTGCGGGAATCGACCCTCGTCGAGGTCCTTCATCAAACGGTCCAGACGACGTGCCGCGTCTAAGAGATCGTGTTTGGCCGCGGCCGTGATGACCAGCAGCTTCCGGGTCAGCGCCATCCGTACGCCCTCCGGGACTTGCAGTGCGCGCACTCTTGTGTGCGCTTCCTTGAGCCGGTCCGCGACCACTCCGTAAAGCTCGAGTTGGCTGTCGCGTTCCATGCACCGATTGTGCCATCTGGGGCGAGTTGTCGCCCGACGGGGTCTCAACAAGGCACTGCGCCCCCTACCTGGAGGCAGGGGGCGCAGATGGGTAAAAGCGCTGATCAGACGGCAATTGTGCGGGGCTTGAAGGACGGCCGGGAGGCCTCGTACGAAGCGATGTCCGCTTCGTTCTTCAGGGTGAGACCGATGTCGTCGAGACCGTTCAGCAGGCGCCAGCGGGCATTCTCGTCCAGCTCGAAATCGGCGGTCACCGTGGCCCCGTCGGGGCCCTGGGCGCGTACCTGACGCGCTTCGAGGTCCACCGTCACCGTCGCGGTGGGGTGCGCGTCGGTCAGTTCCCAGAGGTGGTCGACGACGCGCTGCTCCAGAACGACTGTCAGCAGACCGTTCTTGAGGGAGTTGCCGCGGAAGATGTCGGCGAACCGGGAGGAGATGACGGCACGGAAACCGAAGTTCTGCAGCGCCCACACGGCGTGTTCGCGTGAGGAGCCGGTGCCGAAGTCGGGTCCGGCGACCAGCACCGAGGCGCCCTGCCGCTCGGGCTGGTTGAGAACGAAGGCCGGGTCCTTGCGCCAGGCCTCGAAGAGCCCGTCCTCGAAGCCGTCACGCGTGACCTTCTTCAGCCAGTGCGCCGGGATGATCTGGTCGGTGTCGACGTTGCCGCGGCGCAGCGGGACGGCCCGGCCGGTGTGTGTGGTGAAAGCTTCCATGACCGCTCAGGCCTCCACAGGGGTGCGGGTGTCGGACAGGTCGGCGGGCGAGGCGAGATGGCCCAGGACGGCGGTCGCCGCGGCGACCTGGGGCGAGACGAGATGGGTCCGGCCGCCCTTGCCCTGCCTGCCCTCGAAGTTGCGGTTCGAGGTCGACGCGGAGCGCTCGCCGGGCGCGAGTTGGTCGGGGTTCATGCCCAGACACATCGAACAGCCCGCGTGCCGCCACTCGGCGCCGGCGCCCGTGAAGACCTTGTCCAGGCCCTCGGACACGGCCTGGAGCGCGACCCGTACGGAGCCGGGGACCACCAGCATCCGTACGCCGTCGGCGACTTTGCGGCCGTCCAGGATCGAGGCCGCCGAGCGCAGGTCCTCGATACGGCCGTTGGTGCAGGAACCTACGAAGACGGTGTCCACCGCGATGTCCCGCAGCGCCTGGCCTGCGGTCAACCCCATGTATTCCAGGGCCTTTTCGGCGGCGAGCCGCTCCGAGGCGTCCTCGTACGAAGCGGGGTCGGGGACCCGCGTCGACAGCGGCGCGCCCTGGCCGGGGTTGGTGCCCCAGGTGACGAACGGGGCCAGTTCGGTGGCGTCGATGAAGACCTCGGCGTCGAAGACGGCGTCGTCGTCGGTGCGCAGCGTCCGCCAGTACTCGACGGCGGCGTCCCAGTCGGCCCCGTCGGGGGCGTGGTCGCGGCCCCGGAGGTAGTCGAAGGTGGTCTGGTCGGGGGCGATCATGCCCGCCCTGGCGCCGGCCTCGATCGACATGTTGCAGATGGTCATGCGGGCTTCCATCGAGAGCTTCTCGATGGCGGAGCCGCGGTATTCGAGGATGTAACCCTGGCCGCCGCCGGTGCCGATGCGGGCGATGACGGCGAGGATCAGGTCCTTGGCCGTGACGTCGGCGGGCAGTTCGCCCTCGACGGTGATGGCCATGGTGCGGGGGCGGGCCAGCGGCAGCGTCTGGGTGGCCAGGACGTGCTCGACCTGGCTGGTGCCGATGCCGAAGGCGAGCGCGCCGAAGGCGCCGTGGGTGGAGGTGTGGCTGTCGCCGCACACGACGGTGGTGCCGGGCTGGGTCAGTCCCAGCTGGGGGCCCACGACGTGGACGACACCCTGCTCGACGTCGCCCAGCGGGTGCAGCCGGACCCCGAAGTCGGCGCAGTTCTTGCGCAGCGTCTCCAGCTGGACGCGGGAGACGGGGTCGGCGATCGGCTTGTCGATGTCGATCGTCGGGGTGTTGTGGTCCTCGGTCGCGATGGTGAGGTCGAGCCGCCGCACCTGCCGGCCGTTCTGGCGCAGGCCGTCGAACGCCTGCGGGCTCGTGACCTCGTGCAGCAGGTGCAGATCGATGAAGAGAAGGTCGGGCTCGCCCTCGGCGCGCCGGACGACATGGTCGTCCCAGACCTTCTCCGCGAGTGTCCTACCCATCGCTTTCCCTTCGGCCGGCAGCGCCGCCGGCAGTCCTGGAGATATGTGGGGCCCACGCCGGTGTCCCCCGTGCCCGCGTCGGCTGCGGGCCCGGTTCGTGTGCGGGCCCATGCGTACAGGTTGGCAAGTTCCCCGGAAAATTGAACTTGCGTTTCACAGAGTGAGACGTGAGTATCGTTGCATGGACAACTCTAGCGGCGTCGGCGTTCTCGACAAGGCGGCTCTGGTACTGAGCGCTCTGGAGTCCGGTCCGGCCACCCTCGCAGGGCTGGTCGCTGCGACCGGGCTCGCACGGCCCACGGCCCACCGGCTGGCCGTGGCCCTGGAACACCACCGGATGGTGGCGAGGGACATGCAGGGCCGGTTCATCCTGGGCCCGCGCCTCGCCGAGCTGGCGGCGGCGGCCGGGGAGGACCGCCTGCTGGCGACGGCCGGGCCGGTGCTCACACATCTGCGGGACGTGACCGGGGAGAGCGCGCAGCTCTACCGGCGCCAGGGCGACATGCGGATCTGCGTGGCCGCTGCCGAGCGGCTGTCCGGACTGCGGGACACGGTGCCCGTCGGCTCCACGCTCACCATGAAGGCCGGCTCGTCCGCGCAGATCCTGATGGCCTGGGAGGAGCCGGAGCGGCTGCACCGCGGGCTTCAGGGGGCGCGATTCACGGCTACGGCGCTCTCCGGGGTACGGCGGCGGGGCTGGGCCCAGTCGATCGGTGAGCGCGAACCGGGCGTCGCCTCGGTCTCGGCGCCGGTGCGCGGTCCTTCCAACCGGGTCGTCGCCGCGGTCTCGGTGTCCGGGCCGATCGAGCGGCTGAGCCGGCACCCGGGCCGGATGCACGCGCAGGCGATCATCGACGCGGCGGGGCGGCTGTCGGAGGCGCTGCGGCGTACCGGCTGATCGACCGCGCGGGGCGGCTCGCCGGGGCCATGCCGGGCTCCGCGCCCGCCGGCGGTTCACCGCACCGCGGAACTCCCCAACTCCGGCCCCGTGTTCGGGGAGTTGACGGAGCTGGAGAGTTCACGACGCCGGCACTCACCCACCGAGCCGGTCGGCCGCCCGTTCGCCGCGACGGCCCACCGGGACGACCTCCGTGGCCGCGCCGAGGCCGAACGCCGGCATGTTGATGTAGACGCTCTCGTACGAGCCCGCCGGGACGACGTACGTCTCGTGCCAGAAGCCCACCTTGCCCTTGCCGGCGCGCAGCCGCCGGTTGAACTCCGCCCAGGCGGGGCGGTGCTGCCTGTCCGGCGCGGAGGCGTAGGCGAGCAGCTTCTCCTTCGAGTCCCAGTACTGGACGACGTACAGCACCCGCGGGAAACCCATCAGCGTCTGGAGGCCGATCATCCCGCTGTCCTTGTCCCGTGACAGCTCCTTGAGCATCCTCGGCATGGCCGTGAACACCGGCCACCAGCTGCGCAGGGCACGGAAGTTGTTGACGCGCATCCCGATGAGGAAGACGACGACGTCGCCCTTCGCGTCCGCGGTCATCCGGCCGTCGATCAGTTCTGTACGCATGACGATCCCCCTTGGTTCCGGTTGCTTCCGGTTCGTTCCGGCTGATTACGGCCGCGCGACGGCGACGTACGGGCGGCACCCTCGTTGGAGAGTGCCACTATCCATGTTTAGATAGTGGCACTCTCCAAGGGAAGGTGCAAGCGGTATGCGCATGGCGGAGCTGAGCGAGCGCAGTGGGGTCCCGACCGCCACGATCAAGTACTACCTGCGGGAGGGGCTGCTCAGACCGGGCCACCGGGTCACCGCCACACAGTCCACGTACGGCGAGGAGCATCTGCGCCGGCTGCGTCTCGTCCGCGCGCTGATCCAGGTGGGCCGGATGCCGGTCGCGACCGCGCGCGAGGTCCTCGGCGCCATCGAGGACGAGTCCATCGACCACCACGCGCGTCTGGGCTCCGCGATCAGGGCGCTGCCCAACGACGGGGCGCTGGACGCCGCCTTCGAGTCCGGTGAACTGGACGAGGAGACGGAGGCCGCCCGGCGCCGGGCGGACGAGCTGTTCGAGGAGCTGGGCTGGACGTTCGCGCTGGCGTCGGGCGCCGCGGAGGCCGCGTACCGCGTCCTGGTGGGCGCGATCGCCGGACTGGCCAGGACCGGCTATCCGTGCGAGCTGGTGGACCTGCTGCCGTACGGGCGGCTGGCGGACCAACTCGGCGTCACCGACATCGACATGGTGGAGCGGTACGGGGACCCGTACGAGCAGGTGGAGGCGGCGGTGGCGCTCACGGTGCTGTACGAGCCGGTGCTGCTCAGCCTGCGCCGGCTGGCGGAAGCCGAGGAGTCCAACCGGCGATACAGTCGCGGGAGTTGAGGGCGCCCGAACGAACGGCCCCGGGAACGGGGGCAGGGGTGGGGACAGAGAGAAGGCCCTCCGCGATTGCGGAGGGCCTTTTCGTCACGTACCCCCGACCGGATTCGAACCGGCGCTACCGCCTTGAGAGGGCGGCGTGCTAGGCCGCTACACAACGGGGGCCAGCAGGTGGAGCGTTGAGTTGAGCTGGGCTACCAGGACTCGAACCTAGAACAACGGAACCAGAAACCGTCGTGTTGCCAATTACACCATAGCCCAAGGGTGGTTCAGCCTTGCGTTCTGCGTACCCCCGACCGGATTCGAACCGGCGCTACCGCCTTGAGAGGGCGGCGTGCTAGGCCGCTACACAACGGGGGCCCTAGCGATCCTGCATCGACATGTCCGGGTGCGACCCGAAGAAATCGGAGAGAAGGATCTGTACCCCCGACCGGATTCGAACCGGCGCTACCGCCTTGAGAGGGCGGCGTGCTAGGCCGCTACACAACGGGGGCATTGCAGAAGAACTCTGCGCTGGGCTACCAGGACTCGAACCTAGACTAACGGAACCAGAAACCGTCGTGCTGCCAATTACACCATAGCCCACCAAAACTCAACCCCCGATATGGGGGTTTTGTTTGGGTTTTGCGCCTTCCGGCCAGACCTCGCGGTCTCTGGGGTGGCGCAGGAAGAACATTACCCGATGTGGGACGGCGCTCCAAAACGAGTATCACCGCGCAGCAGAGCGGGAAGGCGGCCCAGATCAGTGATCGTCACGAGCTCGGGACGGCCGCCGAGCCGCCCCCGGTCGAGCCAGACTCCGGCCAGTCCGGCGGCGGTGGCGCCGCCGGCGTCGATGTCCGGTTCGTTCCCCACGTAGACGACCTCGGAGGGGTCGAGTTCCAGGGCCTCGCAGGCCGCGTGGAAGGCGGCGGCGTCGGGCTTGGAGACGCCGAGCTCGGCGGCGCACAGGACGGCCTCGAAGTAGTCCCGTACGCCGAGGACACGGAGCTTGCGGTCCTGGTTGTGGATGCTCGAATTGGACAGGACGGCCTGGCGGTAGTCGGGGGCCAGGGTGTCCAGTGCGGCGAGGACGTCGGGGAAGAGTTTCCAGGCGGACTCGTAGTGCGTGACGTAGCGGTCGAACCAGGCGTCGGCGTCGCTGTCGCCGAGCGCCTCCGTACCGAGGAACTGCCGGACGCGGTCGCGGCGCTGTCCTTGGAAGGTCGTCTCGCCGTCGGCGAACCGCAGCCACTGGATGTCGGTGATCTCGCGCCAGTACGCGAGGGCGCGGTCGACGGTGCCGAAGCGGTCGGCGAGCCCTTCGGCCGCGAGATGCAGCCGCATACCGGCGCGGTCGGCGGTGGTGTAGTCGAAGAGTGTGTCGTCGATGTCCCAGACGACGGCGCGGATCGGCATACCCCGAAGGTACCGGCCACTCGTACGGGTTCGATGTCCCCGCGGCAGCGTGCGCCGAGGGAGACAGGCCCTGGCATGGCCGTCCCGTCGCCCCCACAACGCGGCGAGCGTGCGTGCCAGGGACCGCGAGCCCGGCGAGATCCGAAAGACACGCCTTGGCGCCGTAGGACACGGCGAAGGGGTGGCTCCCCGTCGGGCGCCACCCCTTCGCCATGTGCCCGGAGGGCTACGGCGTGAGCTTCGTCAGCGTCGCGTCGATGCGGCGCAGGGTGCGGTCCTTGCCGAGGATCTCCAGGGACTCGAACAGCGGCAGGCCCACCGTGCGGCCGGTGACCGCGACGCGGACCGGGGCCTGGGCCTTGCCGAGCTTGAGGCCGTGCTCCTCGCCGGCCGCGAGGACCGCGTTCTTCAGGGACTCGGCGCTCGACCAGTCCGCGTCCGCCAGCTTCGCGCGGGCCGTCGTGAGCAGCGCCGCCGGGTCGCCCTTCATCGCCTTCGTCCAGGAGGCCTCGTCCTCGACCGGCTCGTCGAGGAACAGGAAGTCCACGTTGGCCGTGATGTCGGACAGCACCGTCACACGCGTCTGCGCGTACGGGGCGATCGCCTCGAAGGCCGCCTGGTCGAAGTCCTCCGGGGCCCAGTTGGCGTACGGAGCCCGCAGCCACGGGGCGCAGGCCTCCATGAAGGTCTTCACGTCCAGCTGCCGGATGTGGTCCGCGTTGATCGCCTCGGCCTTCTTCAGGTCGAAACGCGCCGGGTTGGCGTTGACATCCGTGATCTCGAAGGCGCCGACCATCTCCTCGCGGGAGAAGACGTCCTGGTCGGCGGAGAACGACCAGCCCAGCAGGGACAGGTAGTTGAGCAGCCCGTCGGGCAGGAATCCGCGCTCGCGGTAGAGGTTGAGCGAGGCCTGCGGGTCGCGCTTGGAGAGCTTCTTGTTGCCCTCGCCCATCACATACGGCAAGTGGCCGAACTGCGGCACGAAGTGGGCGACGCCCAGCCCCATCAGCGCCTGGTAGAGCGCGATCTGACGAGGTGTGGAGGAGAGCAGGTCCTCGCCGCGCAGGACGTGGGTGATCTCCATCAGCGCGTCGTCGACCGGGTTGACGAGGGTGTAGAGGGGCGCCCCGTTGGCGCGGACGATGCCGTAGTCGGGCACGTTCTCCGGCGTGAAGGTCAGCTCGCCGCGGACCAGGTCCGTGAAGGTGATCGGCTCGTCGGGCATCCGGAAGCGGACGATGGAGGTGCGGCCCTCCGCCTCGTACGCCGCCTTCTGCTCGGCGCTCAGGTCCCGGCAGTGGCCGTCGTACCCGGACGGGCGGCCCGCAGCGCGCGCGGCGTCACGGCGGACCTCCAGCTCCTCGGGGGTGCAGTAGCAGTGGTACGCGTGGC
Source organism: Streptomyces sp. NBC_01716 (assembly GCF_036248275.1). Taxonomy (NCBI): domain Bacteria; kingdom Bacillati; phylum Actinomycetota; class Actinomycetes; order Kitasatosporales; family Streptomycetaceae; genus Streptomyces; species Streptomyces sp. NBC_01716. The sequence goes on from NZ_CP109181.1 coordinate 2,427,808, forward strand.
CAGCGGCGAGCAGCTTGCCGGCGACGTCGCGGTAGATGTCCATCCGCTGCGACTGGCGGTACGGCGCGTGCGTGCCGCCCACCTCGGGGCCCTCGTCCCAGTCGAGCCCGAGCCAGCGCAGCGAGTCGAGCAGCGCCTCGTACGACTCCTCGGAGTCGCGCGCGGCGTCGGTGTCCTCGATGCGCAGGACCAGGGTGCCGCCGTGGTGGCGGGCGAACGCCCAGTTGAAGAGGGCGGTGCGGACCAGGCCCACGTGGGGGTTGCCGGTCGGCGAGGGACAGAAACGTACGCGGACGGTCGCGTTAGCCACGCTTGATCACCTTGTTGGTGAGAGTGCCGATGCCTTCGATGGTGACGGCGACCTCGTCGCCGACGTTGAGCGGGCCGACCCCCGCGGGGGTGCCCGTGAGGATGACGTCGCCCGGGAGCAGCGTCATGGCCTCGGTGATGTGCACGACGAGGTCCTCGACGGAGCGGATCATGTCGCGGGTGCTGCCCAGTTGGCGCTGTTCGCCGTTGACGGTGCACTGGACGGCGAGGCCGTCGGCGACCGCCGGCAGACCGATGGAGGTCTCCACCCAGGGGCCGAGCGGGCAGGAGGTGTCGAAGCCCTTGGCGCGGGCCCACTGCTTCTCACGCCGCTGGGTGTCGCGGGCGGTGATGTCGTTGGCGCAGGTGAACCCGAGGATCACGTCCTTGACGCGCTCGCGCGGGACCTCGCGGCACATGCGGCCGATGACGACGGCCAGTTCGGCCTCGTACTGGACGTCCGATGAGAACGACGGGTACTCGACGGCGTCACCGGAGCCGATCACCGAGGTGGTGGGCTTGAAGAAGGTGATCGGCGCCTCGGGCACCTCGTTGCCCAGCTCCGCCGCGTGCGCCGCGTAGTTGCGGCCCACGGCCACCACCTTGTTGGGCAGCACGGGCGGGAGCAGCCTGACCTTGCTCAGCGGGACCTTGGTGCCGGAGAGCTCGAAGTCGGCGTACGGAATGCCCTTGATGATGTCGAGGACGAGGCCGGCGGCCGTACCGCCGGTGCCGTCCTCCTCGACCGCGCCGAAGGCGACATTGCCGTCGATGGAGAATCTGGCGATGCGCACGGGTTGCTGTCGCCCCTTACTTTGCTGCTGGCTGGCTGACTGGAGACTGACGTCCCAGATTAGAGCCTGGCGCAGGGAGGGGCGGCGGCCGACGCGGTGCGTGGCCGCCGGGCGGCGTGCCCTACTGTGCGACGGGGGCGTCGATCAGCGTCGTACGCTGCGGATTGGCCGTGCGGACCGGCAGGTCGACGGGGTGTTCCCGCTGGACGGGCGGGAGGAGTTCCCCGGCCTCGTCGAGGTTCGCCAGCGTCGTGCGGCGGGGGTTGGCGGTGTTGCGGAAGATCTTCGTCATCTTCATGGGTTGCTTCAGACCTTGTCGGGGTACGGGTGCTCAGGAGCGCCGGTTGTCGAATGTGCCGTCTCTGTAAAGCGTCAGGCTAAACACGTGATTCCCCGCGAAAGCCCGGAGGCAGCAGCGATCTCCATGTGAGTTTGCTCACGACGTGCCGGGCAATTCACCCATCAGGGACAGTGGTCGAGACCGGTGGAAACGGACAATGCGCTACCGAACCCGGCATTCCGCTCCTGATCATCAGGACTGGGGCACCCCGCACCCACAAGGGACTCGTTCCGGGAAGTCCGTTTCCTCCCCGAACACCTTCCACCGATCGTCACGCGTCACTCACAACGCGTCACACAGGTCACAGCCAGGTACACGGCCCTTGTTGGAGATCCTGCTCTGTGCTGAAATTCCACGCACCGCCGCGGGTTCTTCAGGACGGCGCGTAAGGGCGCGACGCGGCGCCGAGTGGCATGCGGGGAAGGGGAGCATCGCCGGTCACTCAACGACCACCTTGGAGCGCACTCTGCGCTCCACGACGCCGACACCGTCCCGCCGTTCTGCGGGGGGACGCCTGGTCCAGAGGTTGCGACGCTAGTGCAGGGACGTTTCAAGAGGGATAGCAGCGCTGCGGCGGAGCAGGAGCCCCGCGGCGGAACCGACCGCGGCTCCTCGCCCCAGCACACCCAGAACCCGGGCCCGGGTCCGGTCGGCGAGGGTGGTGATCGGGGTGCCCAGCCCGGTGCGGCGCCCGGTGGCGACGCCCCGGAGACCGCGCCCAAGTCGCAGTCCACGGACGCGGGTTCGCGAATAGCTCTGCGCAACTGGCGGATCAGCACACGCCTGGTGGCGCTGCTCACCCTGCCGGTGGTCGCGGCCACCACGCTGGGCGGACTCCGTATCAACGAGTCCATGAACGACATGAAGCAGCTGGAGCACATGCAGTTGCTGACCAAGATGACCAAGGAGGCGACCAGCCTCGCCGCCGCGCTCCAGGCGGAACGTGACGAGTCGGCAGGTCCGCTCACCAACGGCGCGAACCCCAACGACTTCAAGGTGCAGGACCGTCGTACGAAGACGGACCGGGCCAAGAAGGCGTTCCTCGGCGCCACCGTCGATATCGGGAACACCGACGGCGACCAGGCGCTGGAGTCGATCCGCGCCAACGTCAGCCAGATCGCGACCCAGGTCAACAAGATCCAGGAAATCCGCAAGGACGCGTACGACACGGACGCCACGCACTCCCTGACGGTCGACGCCTACAGCGGTCTCATCGACTCGCTGCTGAGCCTCTCCCAGGACATGGCGCAGGCGACCAGCAACCCGGACATGATCAAGCGGACCCGCGCCCTGGCGGCCTTCTCCTCCGCCAAGGAGTACGCGTCGATCCAGCGCGCGATCATCGCCTCCGCGCTTCCCGCCGACCCGAAGCAGAAGGGCGATCTCAACGAGAACGACCGGCTCTACGGTCTGGCGGCGGCCACCAAGGGCGACAACGCCCTCGCCTCCTTCGACGCGTTGTACGAGTCGATGGGCGGCAACGCCGAGGAGCTGACGGCGCCGCTCAGCGGCAAGGGCAACCCCGAGATCAACGCGGCCGACGAGTACGCGCAGCGGGTTCTCGGCATCTCCGGCGGTCTGGAGGGACGGCCGAACCGCTCGTACCTCGACTGGACCGACCAGGCGTCCGCCAAGATCAACGCGATGAACATCATCGAGCAGACGCTGCTCGGTGAGATGGAGAACAAGGCGCGCCAGCTGAAGGAGAAGTCGCAGCAGGACGCGCTCATCAACGGTGCGCTGATCCTCGTCGTCCTCGGCGTCTCGCTGGTCGGCGCCTTCGTCGTCGCCCGCTCCATGATCCGCTCGCTGCGGCGCCTCCAGGAGACGGCCACCAAGGTCGCCCAGGACCGGCTGCCCGAGCTGGTCAAGCAGCTCTCCGAGGCCGACCCGCAGGACGTGGACACCTCCGTCGAGTCGGTCGGTGTGCACTCCAGGGACGAGATCGGAAAGGTCGCCGCGGCCTTCGACGACGTGCACCGCGAGGCCGTCCGACTGGCCGCCGAGCAGGCGCTGCTGCGAGGCAACGTCAACGCGATGTTCACCAACCTCTCGCGCCGCAGCCAGGGCCTGATCCAGCGTCAGCTCTCGCTGATCTCCGAGCTGGAGTCCCGTGAGGCCGACCCGGACCAGCTGTCCTCGCTCTTCAAGCTGGACCACCTCGCGACCCGTATGCGCCGTAACGGTGAGAACCTGCTGGTCCTCGCCGGTGAGGAGCCGGGCCGTCGCTGGACCCGCCCCGTCCCGCTGGTCGACGTGCTCCGTGCCGCGGCCTCCGAGGTGGAGCAGTACGAGCGGATCGAACTGGCCTCGGTGCCCACGACCGAGGTCGCAGGCCGCGTCGTCAACGACCTCGTGCACCTGCTCGCCGAGCTGCTGGAGAACGCGACATCGTTCTCCTCGCCGCAGACGAAGGTCCGCGTCACCGGTCACGCGCTGCCCGACGGGCGCGTGCTCGTCGAGATCCATGACACCGGTATCGGTCTCTCGCCGGAGGACCTGGCGGCGATCAACGAACGGCTCGCGTCGCCGCCCACCGTGGATGTCTCGGTCTCGCGCCGCATGGGTCTGTTCGTGGTCGGCCGGCTCTCCCTGCGGCACGGCATCAGGATCCAGCTGCGCCCCTCCGACTCCGGCGGCACGACCGCGCTGGTCATGCTGCCCGTCGATGTCGCCAACGGCGGCAAGAAGATGCCGCCGCGCCCCGGCGCCGGCGCGCAGGGCGGCGCGGGCGGACAGTCGCCCGGCGGGCAGGGCGCCCTCGGTGGCGGCCAGTCCGGCATCGCCGCCGGGCTCGCGGGCGGCGCTGCTGCCCGTGAGGCGGGCGCCGACGGCGGACGTCTCGCCGGTCCGCCCTCGCGCGGCCAGGTCGGTGCCAGTACGGGGCCGCGTGCCGCGCTGCCGGCCAGGAACGGGATGCAGAGCGGGCTGCCCACCAGGCCGCAGTCCGGTCCGCCGCAGGATCAGCAGCGGCCGGGCGCGGGCCAGGGTGCCGGGCAGGGGCCGGGACAGCCGAGCCTGTTCGGTACGAGTCCCCGTGAGCAGGGTCCGGGCCGTCAGGGGGCCCAGCCGGGCCCCGGCCGGCCGTCGGGTCCGGGGCCGCAGGCCGGTGGCCGGCTCGCCCGGCCCGGTCAGAGCCTCTCCAGCCCGAACGGACGGGGCGGCCCCGGCAATCGCGACCGTGGCGCCTTCCCGCAGGGTGCGACGGGACCGGCCGGCGGACCGCCGCCGGTGGACCGCGGCCGTCAGCTGCCGCCGCCCGGCGGACCGCGCGCCGAGCTGCCGGGGGGCAACCCGCAGCCGCCGCAGCGCCCGCAGCGTCCCGGGACGAGTGCGACGACCACCTGGGGCACGGGGCAGCAGCCCGCGCAGCCCGCGCAGCCCGCGCCGGGGCGGTTCTCGCCGGACACCCCGCGCGGCCACGAGGAGCCCGAGAACACCGGTCAGGTCGCGATGCCGTCGGCGGGGCAGGGCCAGGGGCCCGGCTCCACGGCCGAGTTCGCGCGTCCCGACTTCGACGGTCCGAGGCCGGACCTGAACGCCGCCCCCGGCGGTTTCGGCGGCGGCAGCGGATACAGCGACACGGGCTCCCACCCGATCCCCAACTCGGGCGACGTGAATGCCGGTTGGCAGGGTCAGGGCCGGGACCAGGGGTCCACGGAGCAGTTCCCCCGGCCGGACTTCAACGCGCCCCGTCCCCCGGAGCCGTCCGCGGCGCCCGGCGCCCCGAACTCCGATCTCTTCGGCCAGAACCCGCCGCCCGGACAAGGCCTTCCGGGCGTGGACCACGGCCAGGGCCGTCCCGACTTCGGCCAGAACGGCCCGAACCGCGCCGACTTCGGCGCACCGCTTCCGCCGGTCGGCGCGCTTCCCCAGCAGCCGCAGCCGGAGGCACTGCCCCCGGCCGGGCCGGGCGACGGCCGTACGCCGCTGTTCGACACACTGGAGACGAACTGGTTCCACGGGCAGCAGAGCGGCGGCCCCGGCCGCCCCGCGCAGCCCGATGTACCCGGCGTACCGGCACCGCCCGAGCAGCAGCCGTTCCAGCAGCAGCCCTTCCAGCCGCAGTCCCCGCAGGGGATGCCGGACCGGCTGGCCTCCCCTCCCCCGATGCCGCAACGGCAGCCCGCGAACGGCGACGCCAACGGCAACGGCGCCGTCACGTCCTCCTGGCGCACGTCACCCAATGACGAGCTGGTACGCCAGGCCGAGCGGGTCAAGAAGCCCGCCGCGGGCGGAATCACCACCTCAGGTCTGCCTCGGCGGGTTCCGCGTGCCAACCTGGTACCGGGAACCGCTCAGGAGCAGAGCAACCAGACCGGTCCGCAGGTCTCGCGTTCGCCGGATGACGTACGCGGCCGGCTGACCAACCTTCGCCGGGGAATTCAGCAGGGTCGTCAGGCCGGCGGCCGTACCGCCGACAGCTCGACGACCGGCAGTTTCAACCTCGGCCCCTCTCACCAGCAGGAGCGTTAGTTGAGTCCGATGAGCCAGGCGGCGCAGAATCTGAACTGGTTGATCACCAACTTTGTGGACAACACCCCCGGGGTGTCCCACACAGTGGTCGTATCCGCCGACGGCCTGCTGCTGGCCATGTCCGAGGGTTTCCCGCGTGACCGTGCCGATCAACTCGCGGCCGTCGCGTCGGGTCTGACCTCACTGACCGCGGGAGCTTCCCGGATCTTCGAGGGCGGGCCTGTCACCCAGACCGTCGTGGAGATGGACCGCGGTTTCCTCTTCCTCATGTCCGTCTCCGACGGCTCCTCACTCGCGGTGCTCGCACACCCCGACTGCGACATCGGCCTGGTGGGCTACGAGATGGCCCTCCTGGTCGACCGGGCAGGCACGGTACTGACACCGGACCTGCGCGCCGAGCTCCAGGGGAGCCTGCTGCACTGAGGCTTCCAGGTACCGCCCACAGCGCCAACCACCGTCAGGCCGCGAACCGGCCCCACCCCGGCCCAGTCGGACGGCACGCAGACATCTTGCTGTCACGCCCGGAGGATTCATGACCCCGCCACCCGCCTCTCACGATCCGTACGGCGCCTCAGTCGACGCGTCCTACGGACATGAGGGCGACCAGCCGTTGGTACGTCCGTACGCCATGACCGGCGGCCGGACGCGGCCGCGGTACCAGCTCGCCATCGAGGCACTGGTCAGTACGACGGCCGATCCGGCGCATCTCGCCGGGCTGCTCCCCGAGCATCAGAGGATCTGCCATCTCTGCCGCGAGGTGAAGTCCGTCGCCGAGGTGTCGGCACTGCTGTCCATGCCGCTCGGTGTGGCGCGCATCCTCGTGGCCGACCTGGCCGAGGCAGGCATGGTGGCCATCCACCAGCCGGGTAACGGAGAGGCCGGCGGCACGCCGGATGTGACACTGCTCGAAAGGGTGCTCAGTGGACTTCGCAAGCTCTAGCGGCGGAGCGGCGCGCTCGACGACCTCCGCGAAGATCGTGGTGGCGGGCGGATTCGGCGTGGGCAAGACCACGTTCGTCGGCGCCGTCTCGGAGATCAACCCGCTGCGTACCGAGGCCGTCATGACCAGCGCCTCCGCCGGGATCGACGACCTCACTCATACCGGGGACAAGACCACCACCACGGTGGCGATGGACTTCGGCCGTATCACGCTCGATCAGGACCTGATCCTGTATCTGTTCGGTACGCCCGGACAGGACCGCTTCTGGTTCATGTGGGACGACCTCGTACGTGGCGCGATCGGCGCCGTGGTACTGGTCGACACCCGCCGTCTCGCCGACTGCTTCCCCGCCGTCGACTACTTCGAGAATTCGGGACTTCCGTTCGTCATCGCACTCAACGGCTTCGACGGACACCAGCCCTATACGCCCGAGGAAGTACGCGAAGCGCTCCAGATCGGCCCGGACGCCCCGATCATCACGACCGACGCCCGGCACCGCGCCGATGCCAAGAGCGGGCTGATCACTCTGGTCGAACACGCACTCATGGCTCGCCTCAAGTAGACGATTCTGTACGGCAGTTGCCGTAGCGCGGACCCGGTGTGGGCTGTGTCTTTTGACATAGCCCACACCGGTGTTCATAACATTTCGAAAGAGAATTCACGCCGCTCGAACACTCGACGCGTTCGGATGGTATCCCTGCGCTCACATCGCCCTTGCCTTTTGGCGGGGCTCGTTCTTTATGCCCGTTTTATCTGAGGTATGGACCACTCGGAATGGCTGATTCCCACTGTTTGGAACGGGACCGCCTCACGTGCTGGAATTCCCTGAACTCCCCAGTAGTGCGGACCTGAACGAAAAACGGCACAGCGTACGTAGGTGCCGACGCCGAGAGGTTGTTGGTCGAGTGAGGCGTAGGAAGACGAGCTCCGCGGAGCAGGCGGCGCGGGGCAACTTCACCCCGCCGCGGCGTACAGCGGCGCCGCCTGCGGACGCACCAGGGAAGCCCCCGGTACCCGGCGGCGGCAGTCGGCTGTCCCCGCGCAACTGGCGGGTTCCGACCCGGCTGAACGCGATCCTCCTCATACCCGTGCTCGTCGGCCTCGTCACGGGCGGCTTTCAGGTCAAGGGCTCCATCGACACCTGGCAGGAGGCGCAGGACGCGGAGCGGACCGCGCTCGTGGTGCGGGCGGCGTCCGAATACGGCCAGGCCCTGCTCAACGAACGCGACCTCACCGCCCAGCCCCTGCTGACGAACAAGCGCGACGACAAGGTCGTCGTGGACGCCAGGGCGGCCACCGACGCCGCGAAGGCCACGTTCGACCGCGCCGTCGCCTCCATGCCCAAGGACGAGGGCCTGGAGCGGCGTCTGCGGCTCTTCCGCACGGAAGAGCCCAAGCTGGACATAATCCGCAAGACGGCGTACACGGCGGGCGTCGAGACGCCCGACAAGACCGGCCGCAACGGCGGCCCCGTGGCGACCGAAGAGGGCTATGTGCTGGTCCAGCACTCCCTCATGGAGTTCTCCAACGAACTGGGCCTCGGCACCGGCAACATCACCAGTTACGGCCGTACGGTTTACGCCATCCAGCTCGCCAAGGCCGCCACCTCGCTCCAGCGCTCCATCGGTCTGCACCTGCTGGTGCGCCCGAGCGAGAAGCCGGCGGTCAGGGCCGGCCAGTCGATCGCGTTCTCCTCCTACGCCTACCTGGAGGACATCGCCGTCGCCGAGTACGTCTCCGGCGGCACCGACGAGGACACGGCCAAGCTCCAGAAGGTGATGGCCGACAAGACGGCCGAGGGCGCGAAGAAGCTCGCGGCGGCGCGGCAGCAGGCCGCGGCGGCGGGCCAGAAGTTCATCGCCCCGCCGGCCCAGGAGGGCTCGGTGGTCGCCGGCATGGTCGCCGCGATCGCCACCGGCGACACCCCCTCGCAGCTGGAGGAGCGCGGCGTCACGCCCACGGCGTGGATGGCCGCGACCACCGCCAAGTTCGACGGCTACACGATCATCGAGAAGGACCTCGTCGACAACGCCGTCGGGGACGCCGCGCAGATCTCGGACGACGCCAGGAACGACGCGATCATCAACGGCGCGATCGTGGTGATCGCCCTGTTGGCGGCCTTCGTGCTGGCCGGCATGATGGCGCGGCAGATGAGCCGGGCGATGCGTCAGCTCCGTACGGCCGCATTCGGCATCGCCGAGCAGCGCCTGCCGATGCTGGTCGACCAGCTCTCGCGTACCGAGCCCGGCCGGGTCGACACGCGCGTACAGCCCATCCCGATCGACTCCAGGGACGAGATCGGCGAGGTCGCGCGCGCCTTCGACCAGGTGCACCGCGAGGCCGTCAGGCTCGCCGCCGAGCAGGCCATGCTGCGGGGCAACGTCAACGCGATCTTCACCAACCTCTCGCGGCGCAACCAGTCCCTGATCGAGGGGCAGTTGACCCTGATCACCGATCTGGAGAACAACGAGGCCGAGCCGGAGCAGCTGGAGAACCTCTTCAAGCTGGACCACCTCGCGACCCGTATGCGCCGCAACGGTGAGAACCTGCTGGTCCTCGCCGGTGAGGAGCCGGGGCGGCGCTGGAACCAGCCGGTGCCGCTGGTTGACGTACTGCGTGCCGCGTCCTCCGAGGTGGAGTCGTACGAGCGCATCGAGCTGACCGGGGTGCCGGAGACCGACATCCACGGCCAGGCCGTGACCGACCTCGTGCACCTGCTCGCCGAACTGCTGGAGAACGCCACAACGTTCTCCTCGCCGCAGACCAAGGTGCGGGTGACCGCGACCCGGCTGCCCGACGGCCGCGTGATGATCGAGATCCACGACAAGGGCATCGGCCTCACCGCCGAGGACTTCGCCGACATCAACCACAAGCTGGCCAACCCGCCCACCGTGGACGCCGCGGTGTCCCAGCGCATGGGGCTGTTCGTGGTCGGCCGGCTGGCCGACCGGCACGGCGTACGGGTGCAGTTGCGGCCCTCCGGCGAGCAGGCTGGCACCACGTCGCTGGTCATGCTCCCGGACGCGATCACGCACGGTGGCGGCGGCGAGCAACCGGCGCCCGACGACTTCACGGTCTCGCAGATCATTCCGGAGCAGCAGGGCGCGACGTTCGAGCCGGAGTCGGGGGAGCTGTCGTCGCCGATGCTGACGGCGGCCGAACTCGGCTTCGACGACTCCCGTTACGACGAGGGGGCCGGGGCGGCGGATCCGCGCAGTCTCGACCCGGTCAACCGGTCCCTCATGCGCGACGAGCGCCGCGCGGCCCTGGGCGGTGGCAACGGCGCCGCCACGGCCCTGCCCGGCGGCGAGCAGCCGCTCTACGGCGACCGGGCCGAGGGCCAGTACGCGCCGCAGGAGGCCGCGTACGACCAGAACGGCTACGCGGGCGCGGCAGGCGCCGCCGACGGCGGACAGGCCTACGAGGGCGCGGCGTACGACGCGTACGCGACCCCCGATGGTTACCAGACGGGCGGCACGGACGGCTATCGGACGGCCGACGGATACCAAGCGCAGCAGGACCCGCTGGGCGGCGGCTATTCGGAAGGGGCCTACGAGGCTCCGCAGGCGGACGGGGCGGGTTACGACAACCTCTTCGCCCCCCAGCCCGACCAGGGTGGCTGGAGCGACCAGAACGGCTATCAGGGCGGGTACCAGCCGGGCCAGCGAGCCGAATCGGAATCGTCCGACGGCGCTGCGGCGGGCACCCCGGAGCGCGTAGAATTCGAACGTCCAGGGCCCTCGCCGAGCGCCAGTCACACGCTGACGGGGGCGGGTCTGCCGCGCCGTGGCGGCACCTCGCAGCCGAAGCCTCAGTCGTGGCAGCCGGCCGGCGGGGACGAGGCACAGTCGAACGGTCAGGCCGGCGGTCGGACCGATCTCTTCGGCGGGGGGACCTCACCACTGGCCGCCACGCCGAAGAAGCCCGCTCAGGCTTTCCAGGCTCCCGACCAGCAGGCGGGGACCGCCGAGACACAGCAGACGAACGAGAACGACGACACGTACACACCGACAGCCCCGCCGCAGAACGGACGGAGTGAGACGGACGCCGCGGACGACTGGCGTTCGACGAACGACGACCGCTGGCAGCGGGCCGAGAAGCTCCGTGAGCCGAAGGCCGGCGGGATCACCCCGTCGGGACTCCCCCGGCGCGTTCCCAAGGCCAACCTGATCGAGGGAACCGCGGAGCAGACGCCGCAGAACGGCCCCCAGGTCTCACGCGCGCCGGAGGATGTACGTGGCAGGCTGAGCAACCTGCGGCGCGGCGTCCAGCGGGGCCGCAACGCGGGGGCGGGCAACGCGGGAACAACGGGGACGGATACGAACGGACCGGGTCGAGGCCCGGGCAGTACCTACAACCAGGAGCGTTAGTGTGAGCCCGATGAGCCAGGCGGCGCAGAATCTCAACTGGTTGATCACCAACTTCGTGGAGCACACCCCCGGGGTGTCCCACACCGTGGTGGTCTCCGCCGACGGACTCCTGCTTGCCATGTCCGAGGGCTTCCCGCGAGACCGCGCCGACCAACTCGCGGCCGTCGCCTCGGGCCTGACCTCGCTGACCGCCGGGGCCTCCAGGATCTTCGAGGGCGGTGCCGTCACCCAGACCGTGGTGGAGATGGACCGCGGATTCCTCTTCCTCATGTCCATCTCCGACGGCTCCTCGCTGGCCGTCCTCGCGCACCCCGAGGCCGACATCGGCCTGGTGGGCTACGAAATGGCCCTTCTCGTCGACCGGGCGGGGACGGTGCTGACGCCGGACCTGCGCGCCGAACTCCAGGGAAGTCTTCTCAACTAACAGACGGACAGTGCGTTTCGCGCCATCGCACCATAGGGTTCGGTGGCGCGGCTCCACAGAACAGAAACCGGCGACCGGAGTCGGAGGAGGAAACGGTGGCAACACCCCCAGGCGGACATCCTTATGAGGGTGGCCGACAGGTCCCGGGTGAGCGTGCCCGGAACCACTTCAACTCCCCCTCCACGCCGGGCGGGAACGGCGGTCAGGGCGGGCAGTGGGACGGCGGCGGGCAGCCGTATCATCCACAGCAGCAGACGTACCAGCAGTCTCAACAGCCGTACGGAGAACAGCAGTCGTACGGTCAGGGTCAGCAACAGCCGTACGGACAACAGCAACCGTACGGTCAGGGGCAACAGCAGCCGTACGGACAGCAACCCTCGTACGGCCGGCCGACACCCCGGATCCAGCCGGTTCAGCCGAGGCGCCACCAGGAGCCGGAGCCCGCCGCGCACAACCCGTTGGTACGTCCGTACGCCATGACCGGCGGCCGGACGCGGCCGCGGTACCAGCTCGCCATCGAGGCACTGGTCAGCACGACGGCCGATCCGTCCAGGCTGCAAGGGCAGTTGCCCGAGCACCAGCGGATCTGCCGGCTCTGTTTCGAGATCAAATCGGTCGCCGAGATTTCGGCACTGCTCTCCATCCCCCTGGGCGTCGCCCGGATCCTCGTAGCCGACCTGGCGGAGGCCGGACTTGTCGCCATTCACCAACCCGGCGGCGACGAGACCGCCGGGGGCCAACCAGATGTGACACTGCTCGAAAGGGTGCTCAGTGGACTTCGCAAGCTCTAGCGGCGGTGCAGCCCGCTCAACCACCAGCGCGAAGATCGTGGTGGCGGGCGGATTCGGCGTGGGCAAGACCACGTTCGTCGGCGCCGTCTCGGAGATCAACCCGCTGCGTACCGAAGCCGTCATGACCAGCGCCTCCGCCGGCATCGACGACCTCACCCACACCGGGGACAAGACCACCACCACGGTGGCCATGGACTTCGGCCGTATCACCCTTGACCAGGACCTGATCCTCTACCTGTTCGGCACGCCCGGACAGGACCGCTTCTGGTTCATGTGGGACGACCTCGTACGTGGCGCGATCGGCGCCGTCGTCCTCGTCGACACCCGCCGCCTCGCCGACTGCTTCCCCGCCGTCGACTACTTCGAGAACTCGGGACTCCCGTTCGTCATCGCACTCAACGGCTTCGACGGACACCAGCCCTACACCCCCGACGAAGTCCGTGAGGCACTCCAGATCGGCCCCGACACCCCGATCATCACCACCGACGCCCGGCACCGCGCCGACGCCAAGAGCGGACTCATCACCCTCGTGGAACACGCGCTCATGGCACGACTTCGCTGAACCGGTTCCCGCCGGACGGCAACGGCAGACGGCAGAGGCCCCGCACTCCGAGGAGTGCGGGGCCTCTGCCGTTCGGGTCACCGCCGCGTGGCGCCGTGCGGCGGGCGCCCGACGCGGGGCCCTCTGACGCCGTGTGGCGCCCCGTCAGGCGTGTGGCGCCCCGTCAGGCGTGTGGCGCCCCGTCAGGCGTGTGGCGCCCCGTCAGCGCGAGAGCCCCGCACGGTGGTCCGTGCGGGGCTCTCGCGGCGCTGTACGGCCGCTGGAGGGCCTGGGATCAGCCTTGCCAGCTGTGGGGGGCCCGGAAGCCCGGCGTGCGCTCCAGACGGCGCCAGCCGGCCGTGGAGCGGCCGCGGTGGCCCGGGGCCGCGCCCGCGTCGGTGCGGCTCGCGGCACGCGCCATCAGGACGGCGGTGATCGCGGCCAGCTCCTCGGGGCCGGCCTGGCCCCTCTCGACGCGGAGCAGGGAGTTGTCGGCGGAATCGTTCATCGGGCTCGTGTCTCCAGGTTCTCGGCAGCGGGGCGTTGGCGGTGCCCGCTCACTGCGGGGGGTTGCCGTGCTTGCGGGACGGCAGGTCGGCGTGCTTCGTACGGAGCATCGCGAGGGCCGAGACGAGGACCTCGCGGGTCTCGGCCGGGTCGATGACGTCGTCGACCAGACCGCGCTCCGCGGCGTAGTACGGGTGCATCAGCTCGGCCTTGTACTCCTTCACCATGCGTACGCGCATGGCCTCGGGGTCCTCGGCCTCGGCGATCTGCTTGCGGAAGATGACGTTGGCCGCGCCTTCCGCGCCCATCACCGCGATCTCGTTGGTCGGCCAGGCGAAGGTGAGGTCGGCGCCGATGGACTGCGAGTCCATGACGATGTAAGCACCCCCGTACGCCTTGCGCAGGATGAGCGAGATCCGCGGGACGGTGGCGTTGCAGTACGCGTAGAGCAGCTTCGCCCCGTGGCGGATGATGCCGCCGTGCTCCTGGTCGACGCCGGGCAGGAAGCCGGGTACGTCCAGCAGGGTCACGATCGGGATGTTGAAGGCGTCGCACATCTGCACGAAGCGCGCGGCCTTCTCGGACGCCTCGATGTCCAGGACGCCGGCGAGGGACTGCGGCTGGTTGGCGACGATGCCGACGACCTGGCCGTTCATCCGGGACAGCGCGCAGATGATGTTGGTGGCCCAGCGCTCGTGGATCTCCAGGAAGTCGCCGTCGTCGACGAGCTCCTCGATGACCTTGCGCATGTCGTACGGGCGGTTGCCGTCGGCCGGGACCAGGTCGAGCAGCACCTCGGAGCGGCGGTCGGCCGGGTCCTCGGACTCGGTGACCGGCGGGTTCTCGCGGTTGTTGGAGGGGAGCATCGCCAGCAGGTAGCGGACCTCGGCGATGCAGGTCTCCTCGTCGTCGTACGCGAAGTGCGCGACGCCCGAGGTCTCGGCGTGCACGTCCGCGCCGCCGAGTCCGTTCTGGGTGATCTCCTCGCCCGTGACCGCCTTGACGACGTCGGGTCCGGTGATGAACATCTGCGACGTCTCGCGGACCATGAAGACGAAGTCCGTGAGGGCGGGGCTGTAGGCGGCGCCGCCCGCGCACGGGCCGAGCATCACGCTGATCTGCGGGATGACACCCGACGCCTTGGTGTTGCGCTGGAAGATGCCGCCGTAACCGGCGAGCGCGGAGACGCCCTCCTGAATACGGGCGCCCGCGCCGTCGTTCAGCGAGACCAGCGGGGCGCCGGCCGAGATGGCCATGTCCATGATCTTGTGGATCTTGGTGGCGTGGGCCTCGCCCAAGGCGCCGCCGAAGATCCGGAAGTCGTGCGCGTACACGAAGACCGTGCGGCCATCGACGGTCCCCCAGCCGGTGATCACCCCGTCCGTGTACGGCTTCTTGGCCTCCAGGCCGAAGCCGGTGGCCCGGTGCCTGCGCAGCTGCTCGACCTCCCGGAACGAGCCCTCGTCGAGCAGCAGTGCGATCCGCTCGCGAGCGGTCAGCTTGCCCTTGGCGTGCTGTGCCTCGGTCGCGCGGTCGCTCGGCCCGTTCAGCGCCTGCCCCCGCAGCGAGTGCAATTCGGCCACGCGCCCACGGGCGTCGACTGGCTCACTCGGCGTCTGGTCCACAACGGTCATGTACTGACCCTACGAACATCGGACGGAAAAGCCGCCGTTGACTCCACACAGTCTCCTGCCCGGATTCCTGGTGGGGCTGGACAGAACCGGGGTGGGAGCGGGCCGATTCAACAGCCCCGGACACCTCGCGGTTGTGAGTTTCCTCCAGATGTCAGCGGGATGTCGGCCCACGGCCGACCAGGGGTCACATGTCGGTCACTGTGCGCTGAGCGTCAGGTTGTGAAGACTCGCAAACGATTGAGAGCGCTCTCAGCCGTATCCCTTGACGCGTCCGGGACACGTGACGAGAGTGGGGCGCAGACGCACGGCGCGCCCCCCACGTACCGCGCCGGACCGCGTTCCCCCCACGTTTCAGGAGAACATCCGTGATATCGCGCAGACTGTTTCTGACCGGCACGGCCGCTGCGGCCACGGCGCTCACCTACCCCGTCTGGGGAAGCGCTCTCAGCCCCCGCGCGTCGGCCGCCGCCGACACCTGTGAACTCGCCCTGGTGAACAAGTCGTTGCCCGGCTCGGTCAACGCCTACGTCACCGGCCACGAGCAGGGCACCGACCGCTGGGTGCTGCTCCGTGCCGACGGCAGCGTGTACAAGCCCGAGTCGCCCGCCGAGGCCAACACCCCGCTCCCGGTCGACTGCGCCATCCCGCTGGGTGCCGCGGGCGGCGCCGCCGTCACGCTGACGCTGCCTCAGATGTACGGCGCCCGCGTCTACTTCGTACGCGACGACACGCTGGACTTCTTCCTGAACCCGGGTCCGTCCCTGGTCGAGCCGGCGTTCGCGAGCGAGAACGACCCCAACTACGGCCGCACCTGGTCGTTCGCCGAGTTCACCTTCAACCCGCAGCAGCTGTACTCGAACATCAGCTACGTCGACCTGGTGACCGCGCTGCCCATCGGGATCACCCTGGAGGGCGACGCCAAGCACGAGGTCGCCCCGCTGCCCGAGGGCGCGCTCCAGAAGATCGCCGACGGTCTGACCGCGCAGGCGGCGGCCGACGGGCAGCCGTGGGACAAGCTGATCACGCGCGGCGCCGACGGCCAGGTCCTGCGGGTGATCGCGCCGCAGAACGCGATGGCGCCGTACTTCGACAGGCCCGACGAGATGCCCTTCCGGGACGTCTTCGACGGCTACATCGACCAGGTCTGGCAGAAGTACTCCGGCGAGGACCTCAAGATCGACCTCCAGGGCGGCCGCGGCGTGCTGGCCGGCCGGGTCAGCGGCGACACGCTCACCTTCGCCGGGGGGCACACCTTCTCCAAGCCGGTCTCGAAGGACATCTTCACCTGCAACCACGGCCCCTTCACCAACAACCCGGACGACTCGGACGACAAGAAGGCCCTCCTCGCCCGGCTGGCGGCCGGATTCAACCGCTCGACACTGCTCACCCACCCGGACCAGCCGAACGGCGCCACGGCGGCGGACTACTACAAGGACGCGTCCACCAACCACTGGGCGCGGGTGCTGCACGCCAACACTCCGATCGGGTACGCGTTCCCGTACGACGACGTACGGCCGGACGGTGAGCCCGACGTGTCCGGCGCGGCGCACGACGGCAACCCGGTGCGCTTCACCGTGTCGGTCGGTTCCTGAGGTCCGGATCGGGAAGACAGAATGGTGCCCCGTCGCATCTCCTCTTGAAGAGGGGGCGGCGGGGCACCGTCATGGGCGCTGAGGGTCACCCGATCGACGGAAGATGTTGAAACTTGTACGAGACAGGTCTAAGCTTTCCCTCGGTACTTGAAACCTAAACAAACGCCCCCCGGAGACACGCCATGGCACTGTTCAACCGCAAGTCCGAGAACGCCGCCGCCCCGGTCAACCCCGACCTGGCGCACCTGACCGGTGACTACACCATCGACCCTTCGCACAGCAGCATCGGCTTCACCGTGCGTCACGCGATGGTCACCAATGTCCGCGGCACGTTCAGCAAGCACGAGGGCACGCTGAGCCTGGACGGCTCGAAGCCGGAGAACTCCTCCGCGTCGATCGACGTGGAGATCGAGAGCATCGACACCGGCGCGCCCGACCGTG
The DNA here is from genome assembly GCF_036248275.1 of Streptomyces sp. NBC_01716. Taxonomy (NCBI): domain Bacteria; kingdom Bacillati; phylum Actinomycetota; class Actinomycetes; order Kitasatosporales; family Streptomycetaceae; genus Streptomyces; species Streptomyces sp. NBC_01716. The sequence goes on from NZ_CP109181.1 coordinate 2,444,967, forward strand.
ACGGTCACCTGCGCAGCGCGGACTTCTTCGACGCCGAGAAGTTCCCGAAGATGACCTTCCGCTCGACGGGTGCCGAGCAGGCGGGTGGCGACGACTACCGCATCACCGGTGAGCTCACCATCAAGGACGTCACCAAGCCGCTCACCATCGACCTGGAGTTCAACGGCCAGGCCACCGACCCGTACGGCAACGAGCGCGTCGGCTTCGAGGGCAGCGCCACCATCTCCCGCTCCGACTGGGGCCTGACCTGGAACGCGGCGCTGGAGTCCGGCGGTGTGGTCGTCAGCGACAAGGTGAAGCTGGTCTTCGACATCTCCGCGATCAAGAACCAGCCGCAGGCCGCCTGACCCTCACCGGAGCGTGGGCGGCGGAGCCGCCCGGGGGCATCGTCAGAATCCGCCCCCGTCGAATCCGCCGCCGCCTCCGAAGTCCCCTCCCCCGCCGAAACCGCCTCCGTCGAACCCGCCGCCCGAGCCGAAGTCACCGCCCGAGCCGCCGTCGTAACCGGTGTAGTCACCACCTCCGTAGTCCGCGGCGTAGGCGGGGGTGGCCAGGATCGAGCCGAGCATGGTGCCCACCAGCAGGCCGGGGAGCAGGCCGCCGCCGAAGTAGCCGCCCGCCCAGGGGCCGTACGCCGGCCCCGCGTCGTAGTACGGGCGCGGGCCGTGCTCGGTCTGCACCATCCGTGTCATAGGGTCGTCGCCGTGCTCCAGGCGCTCCGCGTCGGCCGCGCAGACGGGAATCGGACGGACGGTGCCGCCGGGCGGCGGTGACCAGTCCACGTCCTTCACCGACGGGCCGTGCCGGGGGTCGAAGAAGCAAGGGGAACGGCGTTCCGGAAGTGGTGTGCCCTCCCGCCGCGCGGCGAGCGAGGCGAGCGAGAAACGGCCGTCCGCCAGCGCCTCGGTCACCGGGCGCACATCCTCGGGGCGCTCGGCGGAGTCCATGAGGGACTTCGCCTTCTCGTACGCGTCCAGTCCCTGCTCGTAGTCGGTGCGCATCGCGTCGTCGGCGCCCTTCTCGCCGGGGTGGAAGTCGAGACGGTCGAGTTCCTCGCCGAAGGCGGTGATGTCCTCGTCCACGACCACCCGGAGCTTCTCCAGGGCCTCCTTGACGCGCGCCTCCTCACGGAGGCGGTTGCGGCGCAGTACCGCGTAGACACCGGCGCCGCCCAGGACGACGATGCCGCCGAGCGTGATCAGGCCCGTCGCGACGCTCCCGCCGTCGTCGGAGGACGTGTCCCAGCCGGCCGGGGCCTGGCCGCGCGACTCGGCGAGGGCCTGGTCCACGAAGTTGTTGAGCTCGGTCTTCGCCGAGACGGGGCCGGTGCCCCTCGCGCCGTCGGTGATCGTACGGACGGCGTTCGGCGGCAGGACACGGGCGTCCGCTGCGGCGTCGAACTTGTCGCCGAGGCGTACGGCGTACACACCGGACAGGCCGGTGTCGGTACGGAGCCTGTTCAGGAGCGTGTTGTCGGGGTTGAAGTCGGCGGACTGCGGCAGAACGGCGACGAAGACCGGCTTGTCGGCGTCCTTGATCTTCTTCGTCAGCGCGTCGGCGTCCGACCGGGAGAGCTGGTCGGTGGCGCGCGGGTCGACATAGACCGGGCCCTCCTTGAAGGCCTCGGCCACGGCATCGGGGCCGGTGGCTGCCTGCGCGCCCGGCGCCGCGACGACGGCGGCGCCCGTGAAGGCGAGCAGCAACCCGGACAGAGTGGTGAAGAGCCTCGTCCTCATGTCTTCGACGGTACCGGAGGGCGGCTGATCCGGAGTGGGCGAGATATGACGGAAGAAGAACGGCGGGGCGACGGGGCGGGACGAGTGACGCACCCGGGCGGGAGGCCCGGGTGCGTCACTCATGGGGGTACGGGGGTTCTGAGGGACGGCCCGTCTACTTCTGCTCGACCCGCACCCAGTCGATCTCCGCCTTCACACCGCCCTGCGCGACCCTGTCGACGCTGGACTGGGGCAGGCCCCAGTACGGCGTGGTGACCTGGTTGTGCCCGGCGGGGTAGGCGCCGCCCAGCGCCAGATTGAGGATCACGTACTGGTTGTGGTCGAAGACCCATTCCCCGCGGGTCGACTCCAGCTTCTGCCGCGACGTCGTCTGCACCACCCGGTCGTCGACGGTGAAGATCATCCCCTCCGGCGTCCACTCGACGGCGTAGGTGTGCCACTGGTCGACCCTGCCGCCGTTCGGGAAGGTCTGCGACTTGCCGATGTTGTCGGCGGCCGAGTAGCCGGGACCGTGCAGCGCGGTGCTCGTCCAGTCCGCGTAGCCGATGTTCTCCATGATGTCCGTCTCGCCCGAGCCCGGCCAGGACACGGACGGGTCGTCGACGTCGCTGCCCAGCAGCCAGAACGCCGGCCAGAAGCCGTCGCCGACGGGGAGCCTCATACGGGCGCTGACCTTGCCGTACGTGAAGTCGAACTTGGTGTTGGTGTCGACGCGGCCGGAGGTGAAGTCGTACGTGCCGCCGCCCGGCACCGTGGTGCACCCCTTGCAGTACTTGGACTCCAGGACGAGCGCCCCGTTCTGGGTCTTGATGTTGTCCGGCGAGTCGACGTACGCCTGCGCCTCGCCGTTGACGGAGCCCATCTCCTGGCCGGTGCGGACCACGCGCCACTTGGCGCGGTCGAGGCCGGAGCCCGTGAAGTCGTCGAAGAAGGTCTGGCGGTAGGCGCCGCCCGGGTTCTGCGGCAGTGCGGGGTACGCCGCCGCCGCGCTGCCGCCGGTGCCCCAGACCTGGAACTCGTACAGCGAGTAGCCGAACTGCGCCGTCGACGGCGCCGGGTTGTAGAAGGAGCGGCGCTCCTTGCCCAGCATCCGCACGTAGCGGCCGTTCGCCGGCGTCGGCAGGTCGACCGTGTCGTGCCTGCCGACCGCCTCCGCCGGTGACTTGACGTTCGCCCGCCGCTCGGCGATCTGCGCGGCCGAAGGGCGGTACACGGTGCGCCAGTTGCGGTTGTCGTCGGAGACCTGGAGCTCGAAGTCGACCGCGTACGCCGCCTCCCAGTACAGGTCCACGGACTGGATCGTGGACGGGGCGCCGAGGTCCACGCCGACCCAGCGGTTCTGGTTCCAGTCGCTGGACCAGCGGGACTGGTCGGCCTTGAGGTCGGCCGGCCAGCCGCCGTCGGTGACGAACGCCGGTGAGTTGCCCGCGTGCTGGTAGAGGTCGCCGTACGCGGGGTGGTTCAGCGCCAGGTTGCTGCGCGTCGTGGAGGCGGGGGCGGGTTCGCCGCCGAAGACCTGGAAGGAGAAGAGGGAGTAGCCCCAGGGGGTGCCGCGCTCGATGCCGCGCATCCGGACGTAGCGTCCGGTGGCCTCCTGCGGGTATGTGTGCGCGGTGACGGTGCCGCCCGTGCCCTCGTTCTCGGTGTAGAAGTCGGTCCAGTCGGTGCCGTTCCGGGAGATCTCCAGGACGTACTGCTTCCCGAAGGCGGCCTCCCATTCGAGCTTGACCTGGCTGACGCGGATGACGCCGCCGAGGTCGACCTGGATCCAGGCGTTGTTGGCGAAGTCGCTCGCCCACCGGGTGGTGGGGTTGTTGTCGAAGGCGGCGGTCGCGGGGGTGCCTGCGTTCTCCACGCCGGAGGTGGTGACGGCCGCCGGTCTGGCCGCGACGGCTTCCGCGGCGCGGTCGGTGTTCCACGCCGCGACGGCGCGGACGGCGGGCGGCTGCGGCGGTGCGGCGACGGCGAGCGGCGCCGCCAGCGCGAGCAGGGCGAGGGTGGTCGTCGCGAGTAAGGACGTACGTGGGGGCATCGTTGACTCCGTTGGCGATACGGGTGAATGGAGCGATGTCCGTACGGGGGTGTTACCGCGAGTGGTGCGTGGCGTGCGTGGTGCGTGGCGTGCCTGCGGGCGGACGGCCCCGCCGCCGCCCTCGGCGGCTCTGGTGGCCGGGGCGGGAGCGGGACCTGGGTCCGGTGGGACCTATCGCGCCTCGCGGGTGAGTCCGATCGTGTCGCGGTACCACTTGGCGCTGTCCTTGAGGGTCCTGACCTGGGTGTCGTAGTCGACGCGGACAATGCCGAAGCGCTTGTCGTAGCCGTACGCCCACTCGAAGTTGTCCATCAGCGACCAGGCGAAGTAGCCGCGTACGTCGGCGCCCTGTGCGCGCGCCTCGGCCACGGCCGCGAGGTGGTCCGCGAGATACGCGGTCCGGTCCGTGTCCGGGACGGAGCCGTCGGCGGCGACGGTGTCGTCGAAGGCCGCTCCGTTCTCGGTGATCACGGTGGGAATTGCGTAGTCCTCCTGGAGACGCAGGAGGAGGTCGGTGAGTTCGGTCGGCGTGATCTCCCAGTCCATGGCGGTACGGGGCAGGTCACGGGGCACGGCGCGGGTGACGGGCAGCCCGTCGTCGTCCAGCGGGGAGCCGCTCTCGGTGACACCGGAGAAGAGGGCTCCCCGGTAGAAGTTGACGCCGAGGACGTCCAGCGGATTGGCGATGATCTCCAGGTCGCCGTCCTGGACGGGGAGTTCGGCGCCGCGCAGCGCCAGGTCGGCGACGACGTCCTCGGGGTAGCGGCCGTGCACGAGCGGGTCCAGGTAGAGGCGCCGGCCCTGGCCGTCGGCGCGGCGGCAGGCCTCGCGGTCCGCCTCGCTGTCGGTCTCGGGCGTGGCCGTGCCGAGGTTGAGGGTGATGCCGAGTTCGAGCGGGTTGTCGCCCGCGGCGTCGCGGATGCGCCGTGAGGCGAGTCCGTGGCCGAGCAGGAGATGGTGGACGGCGCGGATCGAGTCGCCGAAGTCCTTGCGGCCGGGGGCGTGGACGCCCACGTCGTAACCGAGGACCGCCGAGCACCAGGGCTCGTTCAGCGTGGTCCAGTGCTCGACGCTGTCGCCGAGCGCGTCGTACGCGAGCGCCGCGTAGTCGGCGAAACGGTAGGCCGTGTCACGGGCCGGCCAGCCGCCCGCGTCCTCCAACTCCTGCGGCAGGTCCCAGTGGTAGAGCGTGATCCACGGAGTGATGTTCTTCCCGTGCAGCTCGTCGACGAGCCGCTTGTAGAAGTCCAGACCCTTGGCGTTGGCCGGCCCGCGCCCGCCGGGCTGGATGCGCGGCCAGGCGAGCGAGAAGCGGTACGTGTCCACGCCCAGGCCCGCGATCAGCTCCACGTCCTGCGGCATCCGGTGGTAGTGGTCGCAGGCCACGTCGCCGTGCTCACCGCCTTCCACGGCACCCGGGACCCGGCAGAAGGTGTCCCAGATCGAGGGGGTCCTGCCGTCCTCGGCGGCCGCTCCCTCGATCTGGTAGGCGGAGGTGGCGACGCCCCAACGGAAGTCGGCAGGCAGGCCCTTGAGCGCCGCGGCGGGGCGGGCGAGGTCCTGGATGGGGGTGGCGTTCATGGGTCTCCTGGTTCGTGGGTGAGCGCACGGCGCGGGCGACGGCGCGGGCGCGTGGAGCACGAGGCGTGGCGTGGCATGGCGTGCTGTGCGTGGGGGGGACGTCCGTGGTCTCAGCCGGAGCGGGCGGCCGATGTGTCCCCCGCCGATTCCTTGGCGCCGGCCCCGGGTTCGGCCCGGCTCTCGGGCTCGGCCCCGTTCTCGGGCTCGGGCTCCCGCTCGGCTTCCGGCCCCGCGCCCGCCACGGACGCCGGGGCGGGATCCGCGGCGTCACCCGGGGCGGAGTGGTGCAGCCAGCAGGCCACGGTGCGTTCGGGCGCCCCGTCCGGCGCGGCCAGCACCGGTACGTGCTCGGCGCACGGGTCGAACGCCTTGCCGCAGCGCGGATGGAAGGCGCAGCCGGCCGGCATCGCCGTCAGGTGCGGCGGTGAACCGGGGATGCCCGTCAGCTCCCTGCGGGGCCCGTGCAGCGCGGGGAAGGAGTGGAGCAGCCCGTCGCTGTAGGGGTGGCGCGGGTCGCGGTAGATCTCGGCGGCACCCGCCTCCTCGACGATCCGGCCGCCGTACATGATCGCGATCCGGTCCGAGAACTCGATCAGCAGCGAGATGTCGTGGGTGATGAAGACGACCGAGAAGCCGAGCTTCTCGCGGAGCGCGACGAGCTTGCGCAGGATCTGACGCTGCATCACCACGTCGAGTGCGGTGGTCGGTTCGTCCATGATGACGATCTCGGGCTCCAGCGCGAGCGCCATCGCGATCATCACGCGCTGGCGCATGCCGCCTGAGAGCTGGTGCGGGAACGCGCCGAGCCGGTCGCGGGAGATCCCCACCAGGTTCAGCAGTTCCTCCGCCCGCCCGGTGCGCTCGGCCGACCTCATCTCCGGACGGTGCGCCTTGAGCACATCGGTGAGCTGACTGTGCACCGTGTGCACGGGGTTGAGGGAGTTCATCGCGCCCTGGAAGACGATCGACAACTCCTGCCAGCGGAAGGCGCGCAGCTCCTGCGGCGTGAGCGTCAGCAGGTCCACGGGGGCCGCGTCGTCCCCCGGCGGGTGGTAGTGGACGTCGCCGCCGGTGATCACGCCGGGCGGCGAGAGCAGCCGGGTCACGGCGTAGGCGAGCGTGGACTTGCCCGAGCCCGACTCGCCGGCCAGGCCGAGTACCTCGCCGCGGTGCAGGGTCAGGTCGATGTCGCGCAGCGCGTGGACCGCGCCGGGGCCGGTGCCGTAATCGACATTGAGGCCGCTGATGGTGAGGACGGGGCGACCGGTCGTCATGAGCGGGGCTCCTTGCAGGGCGTGCGGTCGGGTGTCGCCTCGGCCGGCGCGGCCCCCTTCGTCGGGGCGGACCCGTTCGTACGGTCCGTACGCGCCACCGGCGTGAAGCCGACCCGCATCCGGATCTTCCGCGACGAGCCGGTCTCGGTGCGCAGCCGCGGGTTCACGAACTCGTCGATGCCGAAGTTGATCAGCGCGAGCGCGGTGCCGAGCAGGGCGATGCAGAGCCCGGCGGGCACGAACCACCACCACGCGCCCTGCGCGAGGGCCTGGTTGGACTGCGCCCAGAACAGGACGGTGCCCCAGTTCCAGTTGGAGATGTCCGCGACGCCGATGAAGGCGAGGGTGATCTCAAGGAGGACGGCGAAGATGACGGTGCCGATGAAGCCGGACGCGATCACGGCGGTGAGGTTCGGCATGATCTCGAAGCCGATGATCCGCCACGTCGGTTCGCCGGTGGCTCTCGCCGCCTCGACGTAGTCGCGCCGTCGCAGCGAGAGCGTCTGGGCACGCAGCACCCGCGCTCCCCACGCCCACGACGTGAAGGCGATCACGACGGCGATCAGCAGGTCGCCCGCGTCCGAGACGAAGCTGGCGATGATGATGATCAGCGGCAGCGCCGGAATGACGAGGAAGATGTTGGACAGGGCCGAGAGGATCTCGTCCAGGACGCCGCCGAGGAATCCGGAGGTGACGCCGACCAGCACCGAGAGCACCGTCGCGAAGAATCCGGCGACGAAGCCCACCAGGAGCACGCCCCGGGTGCCGACGAGGATCTGCGACAGCACGTCCTGACCGGTCTGGGTGGTGCCGAACCAGTGGTCGCCCGACGGCGGCTGGAGCAGCTTGTCGCTCATCATGTCGGGGTCGTACGGGGCGATCCACGGCCCGATGATCGCGAGCAGCGTGAAGAACCCCAGGATCGAGATCCCGGTGAGGGTCTTGCCGCCGCGCAGGAAGCGCAGTCTGGCTCGCTTGGAGGGGGTGGGCGCCGGAGCCGCGTCGAGTACGGCGACCTCTGTCGCGGGGATGGACATGGCTCAGGCCTCCTTCCGGGTACGCGGGTCGAGGAACAGATAGACCATGTCCGCGAGGAGATTCGCCGCGAGCACGGAGAGCGTGATGATCAGGAAGACGCCCTGCATCAGCGGATAGTCCTTCGCGCCGACCGCCTGGAAGAGCTGGTAGCCGATGCCCGGATAGGAGAAGACCATCTCCACCAGCAGCGTGCCGCCGACGATGAAGCCCAGGGAGAGCGCGAAGCCGGAGATGTTGGGGAGGATCGCGTTGCGCGCGGCGTACGAGAACATCACGCGGCGCTCGGAGAGCCCCTTGGCCTGCGCGACCATGACGTAGTCCTCGGACGAGACGGTCACCATCATGTTGCGCATGCCGAGGATCCAGCCGGCGATGGCGCTGAGGATGATCGTGACGCCGGGCAGGAAGCCGTGGTACAGCGCGCTGGAGATGAACGGCACGTCGAACGCGGGCACCAGCGAGCTGTCGTAACCGCCGGCCGCCGGGAAAATCGGCCACTTCACGGCGAACAGGGCGATGGCGATGAGCCCGAGCCAGAAGTACGGGATCGAGGAGATGAACGTCGTGACGGGCAGCAGGCTGTCCATCCACGACCCGCGCCGCCAGCCGCTGTAGACCCCGATGCCGGTGCCGAGCAGGAAGCTGATCAGGGTGGTGAGGCCGACCAGCACCAGCGTCCAGGGCAGCGACTGCGAGATGACCTCGCTGACGGGCGTCGGGAAGAAGGTGAAGGAGAGCCCGAGGTCGCCCTGGAAGAGCTGGCCCCAGTAATCGGTGTACTGCTGCCAGAGCGAACGTTCCTTGTCGAGGCCGAAGAGGGCCTTGAGGGAGGTGATCGCGCTGGTGTCGAGCTGGCCCTGGAAGCGGGCGATCAGGGCCTGGACCGGGTCGCCGGGCATCAGCCGCGGGATCAGGAAGTTGATGGTGATCGCCGCCCACGCCGTGATGACGTAGAAGAGGATCCGCTGGAGGACGAACTTCACTTCGCCGCCACCTCCTTCGTGCTCGCGGGCGCGCCGGGGACGGCCGTGGTGACGGGGCGGTCCTCGTACAGCCAGCACGCCGCCCACTGGCCGTCGTCGAGTTCGAAGCGCGGCGGCAGTTGGGTGCGGCAGCGCTCCATCGCCTTGGGACAGCGGGGGTGGAAGCGGCAGCCCCCTGGCGGGGAGATGAGTGAAGGGGGCTCGCCGCTTCCGGTCTCTTCCTGGTCCTCCTCGTCCGCGATCCGGTCGGGGTCGGGGGCCGAGGCGATCAGCAACTGGGTATAAGGGTGCGCGGGTTGCTGGGTGACGGTCTCGCTGTCGCCGCCCTCCACGATCCGGCCCGCGTACATCACCAGGGTCGTGTCCGCGAAGTACCGCGCGGACGCGATGTCGTGCGTGATGTAGAGGATCGCGAGGTGCAGGCGCTCCTTGAGGTCACGCAGCAGGTTGAGTACGCCGAGCCGGATCGAGACGTCCAGCATGGAGACGGGCTCGTCGGCGAGGAGCACCTTGGGGTCGGCGCCCAGCGCCCGCGCAATGGCGACGCGCTGGCGCTGGCCGCCGGAAAGCTCGTGCGGGAACTTGTCCAAGTACTGAGAAGGGGGCAGGAGTTGGACTCGCTCCAGCAGTTCGCACGCCTCCGCCTCGGTGGCCTGCTTGCCATGGATCTTCAGCGAGCGGGTGAGGTGGTAGCGCACCGTGTGTACGGGATTGAGCGAGGCGAACGGGTCCTGGAAGATCAGCTGGACCTGTTTCACGTACGCCCGGAAGGACCGGCCGCGACCCGCCTTGACCGGGGTGCCGCCGAGCCGTATCTCACCCGCGGTGAGCGGATACAGCTGTGACAGCAGCCGGGCCACCGTCGACTTGCCCGACCCCGACTCACCGACCAGTGCCGTGACGCTGCCGCGCCGCAGGCGCAGCGAGACGTCGTCGACGGCGTGGACGGTGCGGCGCCGGCGGGCGACGAGGTCGCCGACGGTCCGTCTGACGGGGAAGTGCTTGGTGACGCCGCGCGCTTCGAGCACGATGTCGCTGTCGTGAACGGTGCCGCCGTCCGGTGTGGTGCCGGAGTCGACAGCCGTGCCGCCGTCCGGAACGGTGCCGGAGTCGACAGCGGTGCCGCTGTCGGGAGCGGGGTCTCGGTCGTGGTTGGTCATCGGCCGGCCTCGTTACTTCGCGGGCTTGAGGTGCAGTACGACATCCAGCGCGTTCGGCTGGGTCGGCTGCGGCGGGCCGTACGGGTCGGCCTCGGTGGGCCAGCCCACCCAGTTCTTCGTGGAGTACTCCGCACCGATGGGCGCCGCCGCCGTCGGGATCATCGGGACCTCGTCGACCATGATCTTCTGGAGGGTGTTCAGCGCGGTGGTGCGCGCCGAGTCCTCCGTCGCGTTCGCGTACTCCTTCAGCGCCTTGGTCGCCGCGGGGTTGTCGAACCGGCCGAAGTTGCCGAGCGGGGCGTTCTTGCCGATGGGCTGGAGCAGCGCGCCGTCCATGATGTTCTGGTACATGTCGTACGGCGTGGCACCGGAGTTGGTCCAGTGCAGCGTGGCGTCGAAGTTGCCGTTGCCGACGTCGGCGGTCCACGCCTCGGCGGTCTGCGTCTTGACCTTCGCCTCGATACCCAGGGGCTTGATGTTGTCCTTGATGATGGACAGGCCCGTGATGTAGTCGTTCCAGCCGGCGGGGTCGGTGAAGGTCAGCTTCACGGCCTTGCCGTCCGGGTCCTTCAGGGTGCTGCCGTCGAGCGTGTAACCGGCCTCGTCCAGGACCTTCTTCGCGCCGGCGACGTCGGGCTTGATGGTGACGCCCTTGTACTCGGGGGCGAGGAACGACTCACCGGCGGGCAGCGGGATGCCGGTCGGGTTGGTGATCTCCGGGTAGAGCGTGGCCTGTGCCTGGATGTGGATCGCCTTGCGGTCGATCACCATGGCCATCGCCTTGCGCAGCGCCGGGTCACCGAGCGGGCCCTTGGTGGTGTTGAACCACAGGCCGTGGATGCCGAGGCCGGAGGGGAACCAGAGCTTGTTGTTCTTGGGGTCCTTGGCGACGTACAGCTGCTTGTAGTTCGGCATGAACACGAACGACCACTCGGCCTTGCCGTTGGCGAGTGCGGTGGTCTGCGCGCTGTTGTCGTTGTACGAGGTGAAGCGGAGCTCCTTCACCTGCGTCTTGCCCTTCCAGTAGGAGGACGTGGTGTCGAGCGTGGTGGTCTGCGGTGTGAACGTCTTGAGCTTGTACGGCCCCGAGCCGACCGGCTCGCGGTTGGGCCACGTCGCCGGGTCCTTGACCTTCTCCCAGATGTGCTTCGGCACGACGAAAGTCGTGGTGATCTTGTTCTGGTTGACGTACTGCGATTCCTTGAAGGTGAGGACGACCTTGCCGCCCTCCACGGCTATGCCGTCGTAGGGCACGCCGTTGCCGTTGAGCGCCGGGTACTTCTTGATCAGCTCGAAGGTGTACGCCACGTCCTCGGCGGTCAGCTTCTTGCCGTCCGACCACTTCGCCCGCTCGTCGATCGTGAAGGTGACCTTGGTGAAGTTCGACTCCCACTTCCAGTCGCTCGCCAGCCAGGGCTTGCCCTTCTCGCTGGGGCGGACCTGGTTGTTCATCACCAGGGGCTCGTAGATCATGTAGCGGTAGCCCAGCGACGCGCCGGCGGAGGTGCCGAGGAACGGGTTGCTGTTGTTGGTCTGCGGGCCGTTCGGCATACCGATGGTGAGGACGCCGGAGGCGCCGCCTGATGACCGGTTGGCATCCGAGTTGGCCGAGGAACATCCGGCGGCGAGCGCGGCCACGACGGTGGCGGCGGCAAGCGCCCGGAGCTTGCGGTGTGCGGACATGGCGACTCCAGAAAGGGAATGCAGCTCTGTGGGACGGCTGGCCCGTGGAACTGGGGGCCTGAGGACCGGGTGTGGTGCGTTACCAGGTGCTGGGTGCGGGTGTGCCGGGGTGACGCTCTTGCCGGTGACGCGGCTGTTGCCGGGTACGCCGGTGGTGCCGGTAGTGCCGGTGGTGCCGGGTGGTGCCGGTAGTGCGGCTCTTGCTGGTGGTGCTGTTCTGACGGTGCGGCAGGTGGTGCGAACCTGAGTCCGGGCTACGCCGGTACGGAGTCGACGGGCACGGCGCCCGGCGGACGCGCAGCGGAACTCCCCGCCGTGGCCGACGAGTTGCGCGCCGAGTTCGCCGCGGCCAGCGGCGCCGACTGCCGTACGACCAACTCGGTCGGAAGAACGACCGGTTCGTCCGGCGCGGTCTTCCCTCCCAGGTGCCCGAGCAGCATCAGCGCCGCCGTCTCCCCCATCCGCCGGGTGGGCTGACGGACGGTGGTCAGGGGCGGTTCGGTGTGCTGGGCCATCGGGATGTCGTCGAACCCGACCACGGCGATGTCGTCCGGCACCGACCGCCCCGCCGCGCGCAGCGCCCTCAGCGCCCCCGCGGCGCTGATGTCGTTGTGCGCGAAGACGGAGTCGAACGGGGTCCCGGCGCTGAGGAGTTGCTCCACGGCGAGACGTCCGGAGAGCTCCGTGAAGTCCCCCACGGCGACCAGGTCGGTCGGCAGGATCTCGCGGAAGCCGCCGAGCCGGTCGCGTACGCAGCCGAACTGCGCCGGCCCCGTGATGACCAGGGGTCTGCTGCGTCCGTCGGCCAGCAGGTGGCGGGCGGCGGACGCACCTCCTTCGTGGTTGGTGGTCACGACGGAGGGGAAGTCGTCGGGGTGGCTGCCGCGGTCGTCGATCAGCACGACGGGCAGACCCTTGTGACTGAGGGCGATGATCTTGTCGAGCGTGTTCTCGGGCTCGACGACCAGCAGTCCGTCGAAGGCCCGCGCGGAGACCTGGGTGGTGAAGCGCTCGACCGAGTCCGCGCCGCGGTTGAAGGTGAAGAGCAGCAGGCCGTAGCCGGCGGCCTCCACCGTGTCGACGACGCCCTGCAGGACTTCGCCCATCCACGGCCAGGTCAGCGAGGGCACCAGCATCCCGACCGTACGGCTGCTGCCGCGGGCCAGTCCGACGGCGCCCGAGCTGGGCACGTATCCAAGAGATGCGATCACTTCTCGGACTCGGGCGGCCGTTCCGCCGTCGACCTCACCCTTGGTGTTGATGACCCGGGACACGGTCGTCTTGCTGACACCGGCCGCGCGGGCGACATCGGCAATGGTGACACGCATCGGAGGGCCTCCGAATCGTTGGCTGGAACCGGTTCCGGTACCGGTACCGGAACCGGTTCCAATGTGAGCGGTGAGTTAACCGGTCCAGACCAACACCGTCAAGACTTCACACCGAAATTACTCGGGAGGCGACTCCTGGGGAGCGAGAGGGGGTTATGCGTTCAGGTTCTGAATGTTCAATCCCTTGACTGGAGTTCACATCGGAGTTCACTCTCGCCTCACGATCCATGGAAGACCCCCCACCCCTCTGGCAGGAAGGGCAGCTCCCCATGATCAGACCGAGTGGCACCAGGCGGCGGCTGACGAGGTTGCTCCTCGTCGGTGTGCTGACGACCGCCGGCCTCACCGGCGTCTCCGCGGGTACGGCGCAGGCCGCGGGCGAGCAGGTGAACATCTGGCTCACGACCACCAGCGACGGTGGCGGGCGCACCGTGACCCGGGGCCTCCAGCAGCAGACCCCCGTCAACTTCCAGCCGGGCAACGGCGGCAGCGGCACGAACATCACCGTCGACGAGAACACCAAGTACCAGACCTTCACGGGCGGCGGCGCCTCGTTCACGGATACGGCCGCCTGGCTGATGAAGGGCAGCGGGGCGCTCTCTCAGGCCACCCGGGACGACACGATGCGCAAGCTCTTCTCGCCGACCGACGGCATCGGGCTCTCGTTCATCCGCAACCCGCTGGGCGGCTCCGACCTCGCGCGGTTCGGCTACACCTTCAGCGACATGCCGGCCGGCCAGACCGACCCCGATCTGTCGGAATTCTCGATCGCACATGATCTCCAGGACGTGCTGCCGCTGACGAAGCAGGCGAAGCAGCTCAACCCGGCGCTGACGACGATGGCGTCGCCCTGGACCGCCCCGGCGTGGATGAAGGACAACGGCCAGCTCAACGGAGGCTGGCTGAAGGCGGAGAACTACGGTGTCTACGCCGACTACTTCGTCAAGTACCTTCAGGCGTACCGCGATCAGGGCGTCCCGATCGACTACGTCTCGGCGCAGAACGAGCCGACCTGCTGCTCCTCGTACCCGTCCATGAGCTGGAACGCCTCGGGTCTCGCGTACTTCACGAAGGCCGAGCTGCTGCCCGGCCTCCAGGCGGCCGGCCTGCCCACCAAGGTCATGGCGCACGACTGGAACTGGGACACCTACGACACGTACGCGGCGGAGACCGTGAACGACGCGGCGATCCGCAGCCACCCCAACTTCGGCGGCATCGCCTGGCACGGCTACGGCGGCGACGTCAACAAGCAGACGCAGGTGCACAACCAGTACCCGCAGCTGGACGCCTTCCAGACCGAGCACTCCGGCGGCACCTGGATCGGCAATCAGCAGACCGAGGACATGTCCAACATCATCAACTACACCCGCAACTGGGCGAAGTCGGTGACCAAGTGGTCCCTGGCGGTGGACCAGAACCGCGGTCCGCACAACGGCGGCTGCGGCACCTGCGACGGGCTGATCACCGTCAACAACGGCGGCGCGCAGCACGGTCAGGTGAAGTACAACATCGAGTACTACACGATGGGGCACCTCACCAAGTTCGTGACGCCGGGCGCGCACCGCATCGAGTCGAGCGCGAGCACCACCGTGCCCAACGTGGCCTGGCAGAACCCGAACGGCTCCAAGGCGCTGATCGCGTACAACGAGGCGTCGCAGGCGCGGGAGATCCGGGTCAACTGGGGCGGCCAGAACTTCGTCTACTCACTGCCCGGCAAGACGTCGGCCACCTTCACCTGGGCCGGCGGCCAGTCGGGCGGCGGTGGCGGCACCGCCGGCACCCTGGACGGTCTCGGCGGCAAGTGCCTCGACGTGGCCGGCGGGAGCAGCGCCAACGGTACGGCGGTCCAGCTCTGGGACTGCAACGGCTCCGCGGCACAGCGCTGGACGATCGGCGGCGACGGCTCGGTGCGCACGCTCGGCAAGTGCCTCGACGTCGCGGCGGCGTCGACCGCCGACGGAGCAAAGGTACAGCTGTACGACTGCAACGGCTCCGGGGCGCAGCAGTGGAGATACGAGTCCGGCAGCGGTGATCTGGTGAACGCTCCGGCCGACAAGTGCCTCGACATCACCGGCAATTCGTCCGCGAACGGGGCGAAGGCGCAGCTGTGGAGCTGCACCGGGGCGGCCAACCAGAAGTGGCGGCTCCAGGCGTAGGGGACGGTCGGTGACCCGTTCCACGCGTACGGGGTGCCCGTGACCGGGCGGTCACGGGCACCCCGTACGTACGTATGTATGTCCATGCACCCTGGGGCCCGGCTCGCGCTCTACTCGGCCGGCTCGACCCCGGCCCGCAGCAATCCGTAGGTGTACGCGTCCTCCAGGGCCTGCCACGACGCGGCGATCACGTTCTCGCCGACGCCCACCGTCGACCACTCCGCCGCCCCGTCCCCCGTGGTGATCAGCACGCGCGTCGTGGACTCCGTGCCGTGCTTGCCCTCCAGGATGCGCACCTTGTAGTCCATCAGCTCCAGCTTGGCGAGCTGCGGGTAGATGCGCTCCAGGCCGACCCGCATGGCCCGGTCCAGCGCGTTGACCGGCCCGTTGCCCTCGGCGGTGGCGACGATGCGCTCGCCCTTGGCCCACAGCTTCACGGTCGCCTCGTTGGCGTGCGAGCCGTCGGGGCGGTCCTCGACGATGGCGCGCCACGACTCCGTACGGAAGTAGGTGCGGGCCTTGCCTTCGGCCTCCTCGCGCAGCAGCAGCTCGAAGGAGGCGTCGGCCGCCTCGTAGGTGTAGCCCTTGAGCTCGCGCTCCTTGACGCGGCCGACGACGCGGGCGACCAGGTCGCGGTCGTCGCCGAGGTCGATGCCCAGTTCCTTGCCCTTGAGCTCGATCGAGGCGCGTCCTGCCATGTCGGAGACAAGCATCCGCATGGTGTTGCCGACCCGCGCGGGGTCGATGTGCTGGTAGAGGTCGGGGTCGACCTTGATCGCGGAGGCGTGCAGCCCGGCCTTGTGCGCGAATGCGGAGACGCCGACGTACGGCTGGTGGGTGGAGGGTGTCAGATTGACGACCTCGGCGATGGCGTGCGAGATCCGGGTCATCTCGGACAGCGCGCCCGGGGGCAGGACGGTCTTGCCGTACTTGAGCTCCAGCGCGGCGACGACGGGGAAGAGGTTCGCGTTGCCGACGCGCTCGCCGTAGCCGTTGGCGGTGCACTGCACGTGCGTGGCGCCCGCGTCGACGGCGGCGAGGGTGTTGGCGACGGCGCAGCCGGTGTCGTCCTGGGCGTGGATGCCGAGCCGGGCGCCGGTGTCGGCGAGCACGGTGGCTACCACGGCCTGGATCTGGGCGGGCAGCATGCCGCCGTTGGTGTCACAGAGGATGACGACGTCGGCGCCTGCCTCGGCGGCGGCCCGGACGACAGCCTTGGCGTACTCGGGATTGGCGCGGTAGCCGTCGAAGAAGTGCTCGCAGTCGACGAAGACCCGCCTGCCCTGCTCGCACAGGTGGGAGACGGTGTCGGCGACCATCGCCAGGTTCTCTTCGAGCGTCGTACGGAGCGCGAGCTCGACGTGCCGGTCGTGTGACTTGGCGACGAGCGTGATCACCGGGGCACCGGATTCGAGCAGCGCCCTGACCTGCGGGTCGTCTGCCGCGGCGGCGCCGGGGCGGCGCGTGGAGCCGAACGCGACGAGCTTGGCGTGCTTGAAGTCGATCTCGCTCCGGGCGCGGGCGAAGAACTCGGTGTCGCGCGGGTTGGCGCCCGGCCAGCCGCCCTCGACGAACCCCACCCCGAAGTCGTCCAGGTGCCGCGCGATGGTCAGCTTGTCGGCGACCGTCAGATTGATGCCTTCGCGCTGGGCGCCGTCGCGCAGCGTGGTGTCGAAGACATGGAAACTGTCGTCGGTGACCGTTGATTCTGTGGTCATGACTCTGTGGCTCCTGTCGAGTGTGGAATGTGGAGTGTGGGAGGGATCTGGCTCCACCGCCACCGTCTTCGCGTGCGTCCCGTCCCGGCCGGGATGGGGCCGGAAAACGAAAAAACCCCTCGCGGGTGCGAGAGGTCTGCGCGCGGGTCTGGGGCACGATGCCCGCTCCGTACGTGGTGGTACGTAGCGGTCACTGCGGACCGGCGCGCCTGCTGCCGATAATCATGGCGAACGAGGACACCACAGCAGTTTGGCACGTTTACGCCCAGGTGGAAGCCCCGTCTCACGATGCGGGCGGTGCGCGGGAGGCCCGGGGGACGCACGGTGCGGGCGGTCCGGGCCGTAAGCGCCCCGGGGGCGTACGGCCCGGACGGGCTCAGATCAGCGTGTCCTCGATGAACTCGCGAACATGTCGCAGGACTTGGGCCCTGCCGGTGCCCGGAATACCGACCACCAGATGGACGCAGAAGCCGTCGAGCAGCGCGCGCAGCCGGGTGGCGAACCGGTCAGGGTCGACGGCCCGCAGCTCACCTCGTGAGATCCCCTCGGCGAGCAGCGCCACCAGGTCCCGGTGCCAGGCCCGCTCGATCGCCGCCTGCCGGTCACGGACCTCGTCGGCGGCGACCTGCGAGCGGTTCCAGACCTCCAGCCACAGCGTCCAGTGCGGGTCGCGGTGGCCGTCGGGGACGTACAGATCGACGTACGCGTCCAGCCGCTCCCGCACCGGCGCCTGCCGGGCCAGCAGGCCCCGCCGCTCGGCCCCGCGCCGTGACTCGCTCCACTCCAGCGTCTGGAGCAGCAGCTCGTCCTTCGTACGGAAGTAGTAGAGGAGGTGTCCGCTGCTCATCCCCACGTCGCGTCCGAGCCCCGCCATGGTGAGCCCGTCGAGCCCGCGCCGGGCGATGGTGTCCATGGCGGCGGAGAGCACGGCCTCACGGGGCGGGGCCGCGTTGCGGCGGCGTGCGGTGGGTGTCACCCGTACGTTGTACCTGATGAGGGCACAGGGCGTTGCCGTCGGGTCACACAGCGGATGCCGCCACCGCTTGTGCCCACCGGCCGGTAACCGTCCGCGGCGGCGCGTCAGACCACGTGGTGCATCCAGTTGTGGACGTCCTCGGCCCGGCCCGTCTGGATGTCCAGCAGCGCCTTGCGCAGCTTCGTGGTGACCTCGCCGGGCTCGCCGCCCGAGTGCGTCCACTCACCGCTCGTCGACCTGACGAGGCCGACCGGCGTGATGACGGCGGCCGTACCGCACGCGAAGACCTCGGTGAGGGTGCCGTTCTCGGTGTCGCGGCGCCACTCGTCGGTGGAGATACGGCGCTCCTCGGACGAGTAGCCGAGGTCGCTCGCCATCTTCAGCAGCGAGTCGCGGGTGATGCCGGCCAGCAGCGAGCCGGTGAGCTCGGGGGTGACGATCTTGTCCCCGTACACGAAGTACAGGTTCATCCCGCCCATCTCCTCGACCCAGCGGTGCTCCAGCGCGTCCAGCCAGACGACCTGGTCGCAGCCCTCGGCCGCCGCCTCGGCCTGCGCGAGCAGGGAGGCCGCGTAGTTGCCGCCGGTCTTGGCGAAGCCCATGCCGCCGGGGACGGCGCGCACATAGTTCTCGGAGAGCCAGACCGAGACGGGCTTCACGCCGCTCGGGAAGTACGCGCCGGCCGGGGAAGCGATGACGAGGA
Source organism: Streptomyces sp. NBC_01716 (assembly GCF_036248275.1). Classification (NCBI taxonomy): domain Bacteria; kingdom Bacillati; phylum Actinomycetota; class Actinomycetes; order Kitasatosporales; family Streptomycetaceae; genus Streptomyces; species Streptomyces sp. NBC_01716. The sequence continues at coordinate 2,463,335 of NZ_CP109181.1, forward strand.
ACAGATACTCGTTCGACGGCTTCACACCGAGGCCCACCTCGGTCGCGATCATGAACGGCCGCAGATACAGCGAAGCCTCGCCGCCGTGCGGCGGGACCCACGCCTGGTCCTGCCGCACCAGCGCGTCGCACGCCTCGATGAACGTCTTGGCCGGCAGCTCGGGCATCGCCAGCCGGCGCGCGGAGACCTGGAAGCGCAGGGCGTTGGTCTCGGGCCGGAAGGTGGCGACGCTGCCGTCGGGGCGGCGGTACGCCTTCAGCCCCTCGAAGATCTCCTGCGCGTAGTGCAGCGTCATGTTGGCCGGGTCGAGCGAGAGCGGCCCGTACGGCACCAGCTCCGCGTCGTGCCAGCCCCGGCCCTCCGTCCACCTGATGGTCACCATGTTGTCGGTGAAGTGGCGACCGAAGCCGGGAGCGGCCAGGATCGCCTCGCGCTGCGCGTCGGACAGCGGATTCGACGAGGGCTTGAGCGCGAGAGTGGGCAACGGCGTCGTGGGCGTGGTCATGAGTTCTTGTCCTTCACCGGTTGTGTATGACGGACCGCGCTCACGCCGCTACAGGTACTAGGACGTCCGAGCTTTCCCTCACGCTACGGCCCACCGCCATTGTGGCGCGTGGCTGAGCCTGGCATGAATCGGGGTGATTGCGGCCCTGCGGATGATGGTGACACCCGGTGGCCGCAAAGCACAGCCGCCGGGTGCTGCGACCCGGCGGCTGTGGAAGGCGTCGTCGGGTCAGCCCGCTACTCGTACGACGAGCGCGTCACCGATCTCGTCGGTCGTACGGGGCGCACCGCCGCGCTCCGCGAGGTCGGCCGCGACGGCCTCCTCGACACGGGCGGCCTCGGCGTCGAAGCGGAGGTGCCGCAGCAGCAGTGCGACCGAGAGGATCGTGGCCGTGGGGTCGGCCTTCCCCTGGCCCGCGATGTCCGGCGCCGAGCCGTGGACGGGCTCGAACATGGACGGGAACGCCCGGTCGGGGTTGATGTTCGCGGAGGCCGCCAGGCCGATGCCGCCGGTCACGGCAGCGGCGAGGTCGGTGAGGATGTCACCGAAGAGGTTGTCGGTGACGATCACGTCGAACCGCTCGGGCTGGGTGACGAAGAAGATCGTCGCGGCGTCGACGTGCAGATAGTCGGTGGAGACGTCGGGGTACTCCTGGCCGACCCGGTCGAAGATCCTCTTCCAGAGGTGGCCCGCGTAGACGAGGACGTTGTTCTTGTGGACAAGCGTCAGCTTCTTGCGGGGGCGGGAGTTGGCACGCTCGTACGCGTCGCGCACGACCCGCTCCACGCCGTACGCCGTATTGAGGCTGACCTCGGTGGCCACCTCGGCGGGCGTACCGGTGCGCAGGGAGCCGCCGTTGCCCGTGTACGGGCCCTCGGTGCCCTCACGTACGACGACGAAGTCGATGTCCGGACGGCCGGCCAGCGGTGTGGCCTGGTTCGGGAAGAGCTTCGACGGCCGCAGGTTCACGTAGTGGTCGAAGGCGAACCGCAGCTTCAGCAGCAGCCCCCGCTCCAGGATCCCGGACGGCACGGAGGGGTCGCCAATGGCACCGAGGAGGATCGCGTCGTGCGTCTTGAGCGCGGCGAGTTCCGTGTCCGGGAGGGTCTCCCCGGTACGGTGCCAGCGCTTGGCGCCGAGGTCGTACTCCTTGGTCTCCAGCTTCACATCCTGCGGGAGTACGGAGCCGAGGACCTTCAGGCCCTGGGCCACGACCTCCTGGCCGATGCCGTCACCGGGGATCACTGCGAGATTGATGCTGCGAGACATGACGGGCACCTTACTGCGCGTCCCAGTGCCTGACACGCGTGGTCCACGATTCGGACGGTACGTGTTTCACGCGGGGGTGCGCGCGTAAATGAAGGGCCAGTTGGTCCCGTTCGCCCCGTCGCGGCTCAGTGGCCGGTGGAGCCGCCGTTGTCCCGGCGGTCGAGGGCGCGCTGGAGGGCCGCTGCGGCGTTCTTGCGGTCCGACTCGTTGCCGCGGGCGTGGTGACGGACGCGGCGGACTGTTGTCTCGGCCATGGTCATCGACTCCTTGAGACAGCTGAGGCATACGGATTGGGGGGCCGTACGAGGCATCTGCTACGCGCCGGATGGGCGGGGAGCTCGCGCCGCAGGGGTTGCCTGCGTGAGGGCGATGCTCACGTCCGCCGTTCGCTGGATCAAGCGAGTCGTTCGGCTCCTACAAAGCTAAGGGAGCCGGGCCGTTCTGTCTCCACAGTTAGTCGGACTTCCTACTATCTGAGACAGCGGCCTTGATCCGGCACGGCGATTCGTCGTCGGAGAGTGCCGCCGGGCGGTCCCGTCGCCGCCGAGAGCGGGACCGGCGGCGCTGGCCGCGGCGCCCCGTACGCCGCGGCGGAGGGCGCCCTCTACAGCACGTCGCCGTCGCGCCAGTCGAAGATCAACGCGTCCTCGGTGGACGGGAGTTCACGATCGGGCACCGGCCAGAGGAAAGTGCTCCCCTCCTCCTCGGGGAGCCGCACCACCCCGTCCGGGCTCAGCACCTCGACGCGGCCCTCCCACTGATGCCAGCCGCGCGACAGGTAGAGCCGCCAGCCCGCCTCGGACGCGGAGAGCGCGCCGACGTCGTACGCCCGGCCGGTGACCCGCTCCAGCACCTCCATGACCCGGCCGCCGAGCCCGTCCCTGCGCCGGTCGGGACGGACGGCGACCGCCTCCACGTAACCCACGCGGTAGGAGTGGCCCGCGTGCGTCAGCCGGCGCTGGATCACGCTGCCGTGCGCGACGAGCGCGCCCGCCCTGTCCCGTACGAGGACATGGACGCCGCCGAGCCCGTGCGCCCAGTCCTCCTCACTGAAATGCCCGTCGAAGGCGTCGTCCAGGAGGGCGCGGATCTCGCCGAGGGTCGCCGGATCGAGCTCAAAGGTGTGCGCGGTGCGCAGCGGGTCTGACATGCGTCTCACTCTTTCAGGCCAAAGGCCCGCGTATGTACTCAGTGCTCGGTTGAGTAGCTGCTCCATGTCGAAAGGGCGTGCCTGCCGCGACAGTTGGCCACATGAACGGCCTTTACGCACTCAAGCCCTGGTACGCGTCCCGGCTCTCCGGAGTCCGGGCCGCACTCGTCCGTCGCGAGGTGTCGCCCGACACGGTCACCGCGGCGGGTGTCGTCAGCGCGGCCGGTGCGGGCGCCGCCGTCGCCTGGCTGCCCGCCGGTCCGCTCGCCACGCTCCCCGTCGTCGTCCTTCTCGCCGCCCGTCTGGCCTTCGCCAATCTCGACGGGGCGCTGGCACGGGACACCGGCCGGGCGACCCGGCGCGGCGCCGTCCTCAACGAACTCGGCGACCGCGCGGCCGATCTGGTCGTCCTCGCCGGCTTCATCGCGCTCGCGCCGCTGTGGCTGGTCGTGGTGGCGGGGCTGGCGGCGACGCTGCCGTCCTGGGTGTCCCTCGCGGGTACGGCGGCGGGCGCGCCGCGCCGTAACGGCGGCCCCGTCGGCAAGACCGAACGCTGCCTGCTCGTCGTCATCGCCGCCGCGACCGGCTGGGCGGTGCCGGTGCTCGTCGTGATCGCGGCGGGCTCGGCGCTCACGGCCGTCGTCCGCTTCGGCTGGGTCTGGAGGAAGCTCGCATGAGCGGCGTGCTGATCGCGGGCGAGGCCGTGGGGCGCGCCGTGCCCCTCGTCGCGGGCGCCCTCGGGGTGAGCGGCATCGCGGTGGCGGCGCTGCCCGCGCGCCTCACGATGCGGGCGGAGCTGCGCAGACGGTGGCGGACGTGGGCGATCGCCGCCCCGGTGTTCCTGGGGTCGCTGTTCCTGGGAGCCGGGGGCGCGTTCGCGCTGGCCGCGGCGCTCGGGGTGACGGCGGTGAGCGAGTACGTACGGATGGCGGAGCTCCCGCGCGCGGAGCACGCCGTGCTGGCCGTGGCCGCCGTCGTACTCCCGGCGCTCGCGTGGCTGGTGCCCGGGGCTCTGGGCGCGGGGGCGGTCGATCTCCGGGTGGTGGCGCTCCTGTTCGTGGCGGCGGCGCTGCCGGCGCTGCTGGCGGGCGACCACGAACGGGGCTTCACCCGCACCGCGCGCACCGTCTTCGCCCTGTTGTGGATTCCCCTCCCGCTCACCGGACTCGTGATGCTTCAGGACACGGCGGTCGCGGTCGGGCTGGCGGTGGCGCTCGGCGACGTCGGGGCGTGGTGCGGCGGTACGGCGCTGGGCCGTGTCTTCGAAGTAGCGCCGTCCGCCTGCAAGGCGGGGCCCACGGCGTCTGGTGCGGTGCGTCGCAAGGCGGAGGATCGTGCTCGTACTGGGCGTACTCGCACGACTCCGACAACGCGGCGAGGTGCCGTGCCAGACGCCGCGGGCCAGGCGGGACTTCGAAGACACGGCCCAGGCCGGCGCGGCCCGCTCGCCCGGCCGTTGTCGCCCCTCTCGCCCAGCAAGACATGGGCGGGGGTGCTGGGCGCCGCGGGGGCGACCGGCCTCGCCCTGGCCGCCGTCGGTGCCTTCACACCGCTGCTGTGGGCTGCGGTCCTGATCGGCTGCGTGCTCGGCGACCTGCTCGAATCCATGGTCAAGCGGGAGGCGGGCGTGAAGGACGCGGGCAGTTGGCTGCCGGGCTTCGGCGGGCTGCTCGACCGGATCGACTCCCTGCTCCTGGCTCTCCTGCTCGCGATGGTGGTGACGGCATGACCGCACGGATCTCTGCCCGGCGGGCGGCGCGTTCGACGCCGCGGCGGCTGCGGGGGCGTACGACGCGGGTCGTCGGCCACCGACGGGGGCGTACGGGGGCGGGGGCGGGCGCGATGGGTGTCGCGTTCGCGGCCGGCCCGCCCGGCGAGCGCTGCGAGGGCGGGACGCGGGGGCTTCGCGGGCCGGGGCGCGGGCGGAGCCGGGGGCGGGGGCGGGGCACCGTCTCCGGTAGGCCGGGCGGCCCCGGGCCGGTACCGGCGCCCGCCGTCTCGCCCACTCGGCTCGGCGCGGTGCTGCGGCGCGCCCTGTGGTGGCTCGTCCTCACCCTCACAGGCGGTGTGCGGCGGCACGGTCAACTGCCGCCCCGTGGGTGCGTAGTTGTGGCCAACCACTCCTCGCACGCGGACACCGCCGCGCTGCTGGCGGCGCTCGACGCCCGGCACCGGCCCGCCATCGGGGCGGCGGCCGACTACTGGTTCGCCTCCCCGTGGCGGCGCCGGATCTGCCGCGTGCTCGCCGCCGGATTCCCCGTGCGGCGCACCGGCGGCGGCATGGACGACCTGCTGTCCATGGCGGACGGGCTGCGGGCCGGCCGCGCGGTCGTGCTCTTCCCCGAGGGCACGCGTGGGGCGGACGGCGCCGTCGGCGCCTTCCACCGGGGCGCCCTCGTACTCGCCGAGCGGGCGGGCGTCCCCGTCGTGCCGGTGGGTATCGGCGGTACGGACCGGCTGCTGCCCAAGCACGGGCGGCTGCGTTCGTCGCTGGTGCGGGTACGGATCGGTGAGCCGCTGCCGCCGTCGGCGACGCCGGAGGACGCGCGGGCGGCGGTCGCGGCGCTGCACGCCCGTACCGTTTCGGAGCCGTTGCCCGACTCCCCGTAAGGCGCCGGGTGGCGGCGGTGACCGCCTCCCGGACAGGACCGAGGTCTACTGCTGGCCTTCGTCTGGGCCTGCGCGGAGGCGCTGAGCTGGCCGCTGATGCCCGAACTGCTGCTGGGTGCCGCGTGCGTCGCAGCTCTCCTTCGCCGCGCTCGCGGGAAGCCTGGCCGGCGGGCTGCTGGCGCTCCAACTCGCGAACACGGGGCTCCAGTTGCCCGCGCCGCTGACGACGGACCGGATGCGGGCGGAGGTGCGGTACCAGCTGGCGGTCGAGTCGGCTCAGGCCGTACGTCACCTGCCGTGGAACGGCATCCCGTTCAAGGTGTACGCCGCCGAGGCGGGCCGGGCCGGCGTACCGGCGGCCGACTGGCTCGCGGAGTCCGCACGGGCGCGCGGCGCGCGGACGCTGACGGTCGGCGCCGCCTTCGCCGCGCTCGGTCTTCTGCTGCGCCGCTTCCGCCGGCACTACGGCGCGTACGTGGCCCTGCTCGGTGCCGGCTTCACCGCCGGCCTCTCACTGATCGTGGCGGGCTGGAGCTGAACGCCGCCTCCACGGGAGAAGACACCGCCCCCGTACCGGGTTGGGGCCGGCACGGGGGCGGGGATCGCGGGGGCGGGGCCAGGCCGAGACGGCCCAGGACTCAGCCCATGTGCGGGTAGCGGTAGTCCGTCGGGGACACGAGCGATTCCTTGATCGAACGCGTCAGGGTCCACCGCATCAGGTTCTGCGGGGCGCCCGCCTTGTCGTTGGTGCCGGAGGCACGGCCGCCGCCGAAGGGCTGCTGGCCGACCACGGCGCCGGTCGACTTGTCGTTGATGTAGAAGTTGCCCGCCGCGTAGCGGAGTTTGGCCATCGCGTCGGCCGCGGCAGCGCGGTCACCGGCGATGACGGAGCCGGTCAGCGCGTACGCCGATACGGACTCCATCTGCGCCAGCATGGCCTCGTACTCCGCGTCCTCGTAGACGTGGACGGCGAGGATGGGGCCGAAGTACTCCGTCGTGAAGACCTCGTTGGCCGGGTCGGTGCAGGCGATGACCGTGGGGCGGACGAAGTAGCCGACGGAGTCGTCGTACGTACCGCCGGCGACGATCGTGCACGTCGGGTCGGCGGCGGCGCGGTCGATGGCGGCCTTGTTCTTCGCGAAGGCCCGCTCGTCGATGACGGCGCCGATGAAGTTGGACAGGTCGGTGACGTCACCCATGGCGATGGCGTCGACCTCCGCCGCGAACTCCTCCTTGAAGCCGTCGTTCCAGATCGAGGCCGGTACGTACGCGCGCGAGGACGCCGAGCACTTCTGGCCCTGGTACTCGAACGAGCCCCGCGTCAGCGCCGTCTTGAGGACACCGCGGTCGGCGCTCGGGTGGGCGACGACGAAGTCCTTGCCGCCGGTCTCGCCGACGATGCGCGGGTAGGAGCGGTACTTCTCGATGTTGCCGCCCACCGTCTTCCACAGGTGCTGGAAGGTCTTGGTGGAGCCGGTGAAGTGGATGCCCGCCAGCTCGGGGTGGTTGAGCGCCACCTCGGACACGGCCAGACCGTCACCGGTCACCAGGTTGATGACGCCCTTGGGCAGCCCCGCCTCTTCAAGAAGGCGCATCAGCAGCACGGCGGCGTGCGTCTGCGTCGGCGACGGCTTCCACACGACGACGTTGCCCATGAGCGCGGGCGCCGTCGGCAGGTTTCCGGCGATGGCGGTGAAGTTGAAGGGTGTGATCGCGTAGACGAAGCCTTCGAGCGGCCGGTGGTCGAGCCGGTTCCACACGCCGGTGGAGTTGGCCACGGGCTGCTCGGCGAGGATGCCGCGCGCGTACGCGACGTTGAAGCGCCAGAAGTCGATCAGCTCGCAGGGGGTGTCGATCTCCGCCTGCTGGATGGTCTTCGACTGGCCCAGCATGGTCGAGGCGGCCAGCGTCTCGCGCCACGGGCCCGACAGCAGCTCGGCGGCGCGCAGGATGATCGCGGCACGGTCGTCGAAGGCCATCGCGCGCCAGCCGGGGGCGGCGGCGAGCGCGGCGTCCACGGCGTCCTGGGCGTCCTGCTCGGTGGCGTTGCCGTACGTACCGAGGACGGCCTGGTGGTTGTGCGGCTGCACGACGTCGAAGCGCTCGCCGCCGCCCATCCGCTTCTCGCCGCCGATGGTCATCGGCAGGTCGACGGGGTGGTCGGCCAGCTCCTTGAGCCTGGCTTCGAGGCGGGCGCGCTCCGGGGAGCCGGGGGCGTAGCCGTGCACCGGCTCGTTGACCGGCGTGGGGACCTGGGTCACAGCGTCCATGAGGGCCGCATCTCCTTGATCAGTAGACGGTTTACGGTCGACGGTCGGGGCGGCGCGTCAGCCGCGGGTGGCGAGCGAACGCAGGAAGAACGCGAGGTTCGCGGGGCGTTCGGCCAGCCGGCGCATGAAGTAGCCGTACCAGTCGGTGCCGTACGCGATGTAGACGCGCACCCGGTGGCCCTCGGCCGCCAGGCGGCGCTGCTCGGCCTCACGGATGCCGTAGAGCATCTGGAACTCGTACGCGTCGAGCTTGCGTCCGGCCCGTACGGCGAGCTCCTGGGCGATCGCGATGAGGCGCGGGTCGTGGGAGCCGACCATCGGGTAGCCCTCACCCGCCATCAGGGTCTTGAGGCACCGCACGTACGCCTTGTCGACCTCGCCCTTGTCCTGGTGCGCGACCCGCGCGGGTTCCTTGTAGGCGCCCTTGACGAGCCGTACGCGCGAGCCCGACGCGGCGAGGGCGCGGCAGTCGTCCTCCGTACGGAAGAGGTACGACTGGACGACGGCTCCGGTCTCCGGGAAGCGCTCCCGCAGCGCCCGGTGGATGGCGAGCGTCGAGTCGACGGTGGTGTGGTCCTCCATGTCCAGCGTAACGGTGGTGCCGATCTCGGTGGCGGCCTCGACGACGGTGGTGATGTTGCTGAGCGCCAGGTCGTGGCCGCCGCGAAGGGCCTGTCCGAAGGAGGAGAGCTTCACGGACATCTCGGCGCGGGCGCCGAGCCCCAGCGGCGCGAGGGCCTCGATCAGCTTCAGATAGGCGTCACGGGCGTGCAGCGCCGCCGACCGGTCGGTGATGTCCTCCCCGAGGACGTCCATGGTGACGTCGAGGCCGCTGTCGGCCATGTCCTGGATGACCGGCGTCGTACCGTCGACGGTCTCGCCGGCGATGAAGCGGTCCACCACGGGCCTGGTGACCGGCGCGGCCGAGACGGCACGCCGCATGAGGTCGCTGCGCGACGCGGCGAGAATCACGGGACCCAGCACGGGGCACCTCCACGGAAGAAATAGAGCAGGCCGTACGGGGCGCGAACGCCCGGCGACGGCACGGAGAACCACTTCGAAATCTAGGGACCGGTCCGGTCCTCTGCCATCGACAGCTGTCACGCATCCGTGGCCGGGATCTCAGACATATGTCTGAAAGCGGTGCGAGAATGTCCGGGTGAAGGACGATTACCAGGAGCTGGTCGACGAGATCTCGGCGCTGCTCGGCATGCCGCTGACGCTGGAGAACAGGGATTTCGGGCTGATCGCCTTCGGGGTGCACGACAGCGAGGACGAGGGCGTGATGGACCCCGTCAGGACGCGTTCGATCCTGACACGGAAGTCCACCCCGGCGGTGCGCGCCTGGTTCGAGGGGTTCGGCATCACCCGCGCGACCGGCCCCGTCCGGATCCCGGCCGCGCCGGACGCCGGGGTGTTCCGGGGGCGGATCTGTCTGCCCGTACGGCACCGGGGCACCGTGCTCGGTTACGTATGGCTGCTCGACGACACCGGCAGGGGCCCCACGGACGACCGTTTGGCGGCGGCCATGGAGGTGACGGGGCGGATCGGGGCGCTGCTCGCCGAGGAGGTGAAGGCGGGCGCCGACCTGGCGCGTGAGTTCCGCGCCGTACTGACCGCGGAGCGCGGGTGGCAGCGCGACATGGCCGTGGAGACGCTGCGTACGGCGCTGGGGCCGGGGGCCGACGGGCCGCACATGGTGGTGTGTGTCGCGCCGTGGGCGGGAGCCGACCCGGCGGTGCGCGCCGTGCCGGGTACCGCGGCGCTGTGCACGCTGCCGGAGCTGCCCGGCCCGCCGGACCGTCCGGACCCGTCGGCGTCCGGCCCGGACGGCGCCTCGGCGGGCCGCGCCGTAGGCGAGGCGCCCCGGGCGCTCGCCGTGCTCGTACGTCTCCGGTCGCCCGACGCCCTGGCGCCCACGCTCGCGGCCACGGCCCACCTGCGCGACGTCGCGGGCCCCGGGGCCACCGCCGGGGCGGCGACGCCGCGCCGTGGCCTGGCCGAACTGCCCGACGCCTGGCACGAGGCGGTCGCCGCGGCCCACGCGTCGGCGGCGCAGCCGCGGTTCGGCGCGGTGGCGCAGTGGTCGGAGATCGGCCCGTTCCGGATGCTGACGTCGCTCCCGCCGGGCATCGACCCGGCGGTACGCCCCCTGCTGACGCCCGCGAACACGGAGCTGACGCACACGGCGGAGGTCTACCTCGACTGCGCGGGCCAGGCGGGCCGTACGGCCTCGAAGCTCGGCATCCACCGCCAGACGCTCTACTACCGGCTGTCGCGCGTCGAGAAACTCACGGGACTCGACCTGGCCGACGGCGAGGACCGGCTGCTGCTGCACATGGCCCTGAAATCCGCACGGCTCAGATCCTGATCGCGGGCTCTCCCAACGAGGCGGCGCCGGCACGGGAGTTGGTCACCGACGCAGGGGACCGGAAACAGCGCGGGGCCCGGGAAGAATCCCGGGCCCCGCACCACGTCGAACCGTCCGGCCTCGCAGCCGTCGGATCAGCCGGATCAGTCGGTCAGATCCACCGAGCGCGCCGAGTTCGCGCCGATCTCGTCGGAGATCTCCGCCAGCACGGCCGGCGGCACGGTGTCGTCGACGGACAGGACGACCAGCGCCTCGCCGCCCTCCTCCGCGCGCGAGACCTGCATCCCCGCGATGTTCAGCCCCGCCTCGCCGAGAATCCGGCCGACGGTGCCGACGACGCCCGGACGGTCCTCGTACCGCATGACGACCATGTGCTCGGCCAGGGACACGTCGACGTCGTACTCACCGATCGCGACGATCTTCTGCAGGTGCTTCGGACCCGCGAGCGTGCCGGAGACCGACACCTCCTCGCCGCCCGAGAGCGTGCCCCGTACGGTGACCACGTTGCGGTGGTCGGGCGACTCGCTCGACGTCGTGAGACGCACCTCGACACCGCGCTCCTGCGCGAACAGCGGCGCGTTCACATACGACACCGTCTCGTCGACGACGTCCTCGAACACGCCCTTCAGCGCGGACAGTTCGAGCACCTTCACGTCGTGCTGCGTGATCTCGCCGTAGACCTCGACATCGAGCCGTACGGCGACCTCGCCCGCCAGCGCCGTGAAGATCCGGCCCAGCTTCTCGGCCAGCGGCAGACCCGGCCGTACGTCCTCGGCGATGACCCCTCCCTGGACGTTGACCGCGTCGGGCACCAGCTCACCGGCGAGCGCGAGCCGCACCGACCTGGCGACCGACACACCCGCCTTCTCCTGCGCCTCGTCCGTCGACGCGCCGAGGTGCGGAGTGCAGACGACCTGGTCGAACTGGAAGAGCGGGGAGTCCGTGCAGGGCTCCTTCGCGTACACGTCCAGACCGGCGCCGGCGACGCGGCCTTCCTTGAGCGCGGAGGCCAGCGCCTCCTCGTCCACGATCCCGCCGCGCGCGGCGTTGACGATCCGCACCGTCGGCTTGACCTTGTGGAGCGCCTCGTCGCCGATCAGCCCGAGGGTCTCGGGGGTCTTGGGCAGGTGGACGGTGATGAAGTCCGACACCTCGAGCAGCTCGTCCAGCGAGAGCAGCTTGACGCCCATCTGCGCGGCCCGCGCGGGCTGTACGTACGGGTCGTACGCGACGATCTTCATGCCGAACGCCGACATGCGCTGCGCGACAAGCACACCGATACGGCCGAGGCCGACGACGCCGAGCGTCTTCTCGCTCAGCTCGACGCCCGTGTACTTGCTGCGCTTCCACTCGCCGTTCTTCAGGGCGGAGTTGGCCTGCGGGATGTTGCGCGCCGTGGCGACCAGCAGACCGCACGCCAGCTCGGCGGCGGTGACGATGTTCGAGGTGGGCGCGTTGACGACCATGACGCCGGCCTTGGTGGCGGCGGAGACGTCGACGTTGTCGAGGCCGACACCGGCGCGCGCGACGACCTTCAGCTTCTTCGCCGCGGCCACGGCCTCGGCGTCGACCTTGGTCGCGGAGCGGACGAGGATCGCGTCCACGTCGGCGATGGCGGGCAGCAGCTCGGCGCGGTCGGCACCGTTGCAGTGGCGGATCTCGAAGTCCGGACCGAGCGCGTCGACGGTGGCGGGCGACAGCTCTTCGGCGATGAGTACAACCGGCTTTTCATTGGAACGCGAGCTCACGTGGGTCCTCACAGGTCCATTGCGGACGGCCGTCCCGACGGCCGCAGGCGGCGGAGGGTGCCAGGCCCTGGTCCGGGCCTGATCGCGTGGAAGACGCACGACGTTGTGGGCCTGACGCGTATGTGTTCTGCAGTGTAGTGCTGTCCTGGGCGGGGGTTTCCCGTCCGGGCGGACGGATCACCCGTACGTGGCCGGACCCGCCGCAAGCGCTTACCGACGGGGCCCGTCCGGTGCCGGACCCGGCGTACGGGCCCGGCACCGGGGACGGCTCAGGCGTCGTCGTTGTCGACCCAGCTCATGAGCTTGCGCAGCTCACGGCCCGTGCTCTCCAGCAGCGAGTCGCTGTCGGCCTTCTTGTACTCGTTGTACTTCTTCAGACCGCCGTGGTACTCGTCCATCCAGTTGTTGGCGAACGTACCGTCCTGGATCTCGGCCAGGATCTTCTTCATCTCGGCCTTGGTCTGGTCCGTGATGATGCGCGGGCCGCTGATGTAGTCGCCCCACTCGGCGGTCTCGGAGACCGACCAGCGCATCTTGTCCAGGCCGCCCTCGTACATCAGGTCCACGATCAGCTTGAGCTCGTGGAGGCACTCGAAGTACGCGATCTCCGGCTGGTAGCCGGCCTCGACCAGCGTCTCGAAGCCCGCCTTGACCAGCGCGGACGTACCGCCGCAGAGAACGACCTGCTCACCGAAGAGGTCGGTCTCGGCCTCCTCGCTGAAGGTCGTCTTGATGACGCCGGCGCGGGTGCCGCCGATGCCCTTCGCATAGCTGAGGGCCAGCTCGAAGCCCTTGCCGGTGGCGTCCTGCTCGACGGCCGCGATACACGGCACGCCGCGGCCCTCCTCGTACTGCCGGCGGACCAGGTGGCCGGGGCCCTTCGGGGCGACCATCGCGACGTCGACACCCGCGGGCGGCTTGATGAAGCCGAAGCGGATGTTGAGGCCGTGGCCGAAGAACAGCGCGTCGCCGTCCTTCAGATTGTCCTTGATGGACTCCTCGTACACCTGCGCCTGGATCGGGTCCGGCACCAGGATCATGATGACGTCGGCCTCGTCGGCCGCCTCGGCGGGCGTGACCACGCGCAGGCCCTGCTCCTCGGCCTTCACCTTGGACTTGGAACCCTCGTGCAGGCCGACCCGGACGTCGACACCCGAGTCACGGAGCGACAGCGCGTGGGCGTGGCCCTGGCTGCCGTAGCCGATGACCGCGACCTTGCGGCTCTGGATGATGGACAGGTCGGCATCGTCGTCGTAGAACAGCTCGGCCACTGGGTCTTCTCCTTGGTGTGCAAACTGGGTGTCGCTGTGTGGGCCCCACCGTACGGCGGGGCGGGTAAAGGGAGTCTCACGGTCTCGGCATACGAACCGGGACGCCGTACGGCTCCGAGGAGGCGGGCTACGCGCTGCGGTCGAGCGCCCGCAGGCTGCGGTCCGTGATGGACCGTGCGCCGCGCCCTATGGCGATCGTGCCGGACTGGACGAGTTCCTTGATGCCGAACTGCTCCAGCATCTTCAGCATGGCGTCGAGCTTGTCACTCGATCCGGTGGCCTCGATGGTGACGGCCTCGGGTGAGACGTCCACCGTCTTGGCGCGGAAGAGCTGCACGATCTCGACGATCTGGGAGCGGGTCTCGTTGTCGGCGCGGACCTTCACCAGGACGAGCTCGCGCTGGATCGCGGCGCCGGGCTCGAGTTCGACGATCTTCAGGACGTTGATCAGCTTGTTGAGCTGTTTGGTGACCTGTTCGAGCGGCAGGTCCTCGACATTGACCACGATGGTGATGCGGGAGATGTCGGGGTGCTCGGTGACACCCACCGCGAGTGAGTCGATGTTGAACCCGCGCCGGGAGAACAGCGCGGCGATCCTGGCGAGGATGCCGGGGGTGTTCTCCACCAGGACGGAGAGGGTGTGCTTGGAAGACATTTTCGTCGTTCTTTCTCTCGCTCTCGGCATCCGGCTCAGTCGTCCAGGCTGTCGCCGAAGTCGGGGCGCACACCCCGGGCGGCCAGGACCTCGTCGTTGGAGGTGCCCGCGGCGACCATCGGCCAGACCTGGGCGTCCTCGTGGACGATGAAGTCGACCACCACGGGGCGGTCGTTGATGGAGTTGGCCTTGGCGATCACGGCGTCCAGGTCGCCCGGGGACTCGCAGCGCATCGCGACGCAGCCCATGGCCTCGGCCAGCTTCACGAAGTCCGGGATACGGGTGCCGCCGTTGGGCTTCGCGTCGTCCGCGCGGTCCGATCCCTCGATGGAGCCGCCGGCGGCCACGTCGGGGCCGCTGTGCAGGACGGTGTTGGAGTAACGCTGGTTGTAGAAGAGGGCCTGCCACTGGCGGACCATGCCCAGCGCCCCGTTGTTGATGATCGCGACCTTGATGGGGATGTTGTTGAGGGCGCAGGTGACCAGCTCCTGGTTGGTCATCTGGAAGCAGCCGTCGCCGTCGATCGCCCAGACGGTGCGGTCGGGCCGGCCGGCCTTGGCGCCCATCGCGGCCGGGACCGCGTAGCCCATCGTGCCCGCGCCGCCGGAGTTGAGCCAGGTGGCGGGCTGCTCGTAGTCGATGAAGTGGGCGGCCCACATCTGGTGCTGGCCGACGCCCGCCGCGTAGATCGTGTCGTCCGGGGCCAGTTGGCCGATGCGCTGGATGACCTGCTGCGGGGAGAGGCTGCCGTCGGCGGGCTGGTCGTAACCGAGCGGGTAGGTCTCGCGCCAGCGGCTGAGATCGCGCCACCACGCGCTGTAGTCACCGACGTTGCCCTCGGTGTGCTCGGCCTGGACCGCCTGGACGAGGTCGGCGAGGACCTCGCGGGCGTCCCCGACGATGGGCACGTCCGCGACACGGTTCTTGCCGATCTCGGCCGGGTCGACGTCGGCATGGACGATCTTCGCGTACGGGGCGAAGCTGTCCAGCTTGCCGGTGACGCGGTCGTCGAAGCGGGCTCCGAGGGCGACGATCAGGTCGGCCTTCTGCAGCGCGGTGACGGCGGTGACCGCACCGTGCATGCCCGGCATTCCCACGTGCAGCGGGTGGCTGTCGGGGAACGCGCCCAGCGCCATCAGGGTGGTGGTGACGGGGGCGTTGGTCAGTTCGGCGAGGACGCGCAGCTCGGCGGTGGCGCCGGCCTTGATGACGCCGCCACCCACGTAGAGCACCGGCCGCTTGGCCTGCGTGATCAGCTTGGCGGCCTCACGGATCTGCTTGGCGTGCGGCTTGGTGACGGGGCGGTAGCCGGGCAGCTCCTGGGTGGGCGGCCAGCTGAAGGTGGTCTTCGCCTGGAGGGCGTCCTTGGCGATGTCGACCAGGACGGGGCCGGGGCGGCCCGTCGAGGCGATGTGGAACGCCTCGGCGATGGTGCGGGGGATGTCCTCCGCCTTGGTGACCAGGAAGTTGTGCTTGGTGATCGGCATCGTGATGCCGCAGATGTCCGCCTCCTGGAAGGCGTCCGTGCCGATCGCCTTGCTCGCGACCTGGCCGGTGATCGCCACGAGCGGCACGGAGTCCATGTGCGCGTCGGCGATCGGAGTGACCAGGTTGGTGGCGCCGGGGCCGGAGGTGGCCATGCAGACGCCGACCTTGCCGGTGGCCTGCGCGTAGCCGGTGGCCGCGTGGCCGGCGCCCTGCTCGTGGCGGACCAGGATGTGGCGGACCCGGGTGGAGTCCATCATCGGGTCGTACGCGGGGAGGATGGCGCCGCCGGGGATGCCGAATACCGTGTCGGCCCCCACTTCCTCAAGAGAGCGGATGAGGGACTGCGCGCCCGTGACGTGCTGGACGGTGGCGGACGTGGGTCCGCCGTTACGGGCGCGCGGCGTCGGGTGGGCCCCGGTGGCCTGCTCGGTCATCGTCAGTCTCTTCTCGAAGCTGAGGGTTTTTGCGGGGGTTTGGGCTGAGCCAGTACAACAAAAAACCCCTCGTGCCGGGAGGCAGGCGAGGGGAGCGCGTCGGTGCGGTTCGCAGGGCCGGTGATGGGCACTGCTTCAGCCGACGCGCTGTCCAAGTACGAGAATTCGGGTGCGCATGGCATTGACCCTCCCTCCGACGCGCTATCACTGTCAAGTGGGTGGGACCGGCGTCTCAACATTTGAGCGCATGGACGGTCGGGTGATCGGCCTGGGGATCATGTCGGGGGTCGCCGCGCGCGTACGGCGCACGGGCAGTGCGCCCCCGGAGAGCACCGGGAGCGGGGCGGCGCCGGGGAGCGGGTATTCGCCGCGGACCAGCGCGCGGCGCAGCCGGTACTCGTCCAGGGGGCCGGAGAAGGCCATGCCCTGGCCGTGGGTACAGCCCATGGCACGCAGAGCGAGCACCTGTTCCGGTACGTCGACGCCCTCGGCCACCGAGACCATGCCCAGGTCACAGGCGATACGGAGCAGCCCGGCCGTGATCTTGTGCAGCCTGGCGGACTCGACGACACCCTCGACCAGCCCCCGGTCCAGTTTCAGTACGTCGACGGGGAGGCGGCGCAGTGCGTTGATCGCCGCGTAACCACTGCCGAAGCCGTCCAGCGCGATCCGTACGCCCAGCCGGCGCAGCGCGAGCAGCCGGTGCTCCAGCTCGTCCACGGACGTACGGGGGTCGCTGTCGGCCAGCTCGATCAGCAGGGCGCCCGATGGCAGCCCGTGGCGGGTCAGGAGGGTCTCGATGGAGCCGAGCGGCATGGACCGGTCGAGCAGCCAGCGGGCGGAGAGGCGGACGGTGACCGGGACCAGGTGGCCCGCCCGGCCGCGCTCGGCGGCCTGCTCGACGGCTTCTTCGAACAGCCAGCGGCCTAATTCGGCGGTGCGGTCGCTGTCGTCGGCGACGCGTAAGAACTCGGCGGGGGTGAAGAGGATGCCCTGGGCGGAGCGCCAGCGGGCCTGCGCGGCGACGGCGGAGATCTGCCCGGTGGCCAGGTCGACCACGGGCTGGTGCAGGAGCGCGAACTCACGGTCGCGCAGGGCGGCGCGGAGCCTGACAGCCAGCTCGGTCCTGCGGACCACGTCGGCCTGCATCTGGGGCGCGTACAGCTCGACCCGGTCCTTACCGCCGGCCTTCGCGCGGTACATCGCGAGGTCGGCGTTGCGCATCAGGTCGGTGGGGGTGATGCCGGGCTCGGCGAAGGCGACTCCGATGGAGGCGGCGACACGGACATCGTTGCCTTCGATGCGGTACGGCTGCGAG
This sequence comes from Streptomyces sp. NBC_01716, assembly GCF_036248275.1. Lineage (NCBI taxonomy): Bacteria > Bacillati > Actinomycetota > Actinomycetes > Kitasatosporales > Streptomycetaceae > Streptomyces > Streptomyces sp. NBC_01716. The sequence goes on from NZ_CP109181.1 coordinate 2,480,424, forward strand.
AGCCTGAGGCGCAGCCGGTCGGCGATCTCGTGGACCTGGTACTCCCGGGCGCTCTGGTCGTCGGTGCCGTCGCCGAGGATGAGCGCGGCGAACTCGTCCCCGCCGAGGCGGGCGGCGGTGTCCCCGGCCCGTACCGAGTCGTGGAGGCGGCGGGCCGCGTGGATCAGCAGTTCGTCGCCGACCTGATGGCCGAGGCGGTCGTTGACGCCCTTGAAACCGTCGAGGTCGATGAAGAGCACCGCCGTACCGGGGTCGCCCGCGCGGCGTCCGGAGAGGGACTGGCGGACCCTCTCGGTGAACAGCGCGCGGTTGGGGAGGTCGGTGAGCGGGTCGTGCTCGGCGTTGTGCTGCAACTGGGCCTGGAGTCTTACGCGTTCGGTGACGTCGCGGCTGTTGAGGATCAGGCCGCCCTGATGCCGGTTGACGGTCGATTCCACGTTCAGCCAGTCGCCCGAGCCCGATTTGAAGCGGCATTCGATGCGGGTGGTGGGCTCTTCCGTGGGAGGGGCGGCGAGGAAGCGGCGTACTTCGCGTTTGACCCGGCCCCGGTCGTCCGGGTGGATGATCGATTCCAGTTCGGCGCCGACGAGGCCGTCCGCCTCGCGTCCGTAGACACCGGCCGCCGCCGGGCTGACGTAGTCGAGGGTGCCCTCGGGTCCGGCGATCATGATGACGTCGCTCGACCCCTGGACCAGGGAGCGGAAGTGGTTCTCCTTCTGGGCCAGTTCATGGGCGAGCGCGATGTTGTCGACGAGCATGATCCCCTGCCGTACGACCAGGGCGAGGACGACCGTACAGCCGGTGAGGACCACCACGCGGTCGACCCGGCGGCCCTCGATGACGTTGTAGAGGATCCCCAGGGTGCATACCGCAGCGGCGAGATAGGGCGTGAGAGCGGCCAGGGAGCCCGCGATCGGCCTGCTGGAAAGTCTGGCCGGGCGAGGGGGCCGCACCTGCGCGGGCGCTGTCTCGGCGGCGGCACCGCGGACCCCCCAGGGCGCGTAGGCGAGCAGCAGGGAGCCGGCGAACCAGCCCGCGTCGAGCAGCTGGCCCGAGCGGTAGGTCTCCCGGAGCAGCGGGGAGGTGAACAGGGCGTCGCACAGGACCGTGAGGGCGAGGGCGGCGATGGCCGAGTTGATGGCCGTACGGCTGCCCGCCGAGCGCCGGAAGTGCAGCGCGAGCACCATGCTGACGAGCACGATGTCCAGCAGTGGATAGGCGAGGGAGAGCGCGGCGTGGGCGACCGTCTCGCCGTCGAAGTGCGTGGTGTGCGCGAGGGCCAGGCTCCAGGAGAGCGTGAGGAGCGAGCCGCCGATCAGCCAGGCGTCGAGGCCGAGACAGACCCAACCGGCCTTGCTGACCGGGCGTTTGGCCAGGACGAGCAGGCCGACGATGGCGGGCGGCGCGAAGCAGAGGAAGAACAGGTCGGCGAGGGAAGGGCTCGGCACGGGCTGGTCGAGCACGACCTCGTACCAGCCCCAGACCGCGTTCCCGCCGGCGGCCATGGCTGAGGAGAGCGAGAAGAGCAGCCAGGCGGGGCGGAAGTGGCTGTCGTTGCCGCGCGCGTAGAGGAAGCAGGAGACCGAGGCGATGAGGGCGGCGATGCTGAGGCCGAAGTCGCCCATGAACAGGGCCACTTCACGGGAGCCCCAGCCGAGGGCCGCGCCGGTGGCGTAACCGCCGCAGATCAGGGCGAGGAGGAGCTGCGCGAGGAAGCCCGTGCCTCCGCCGCCTCCACCTCCTCCGCCGCCGCTGGCTTCGTTGCCGCCGCCGTTGACGCTTTCGTCTGCGCTGCCGGTGCCGCTGTCGGCGTCGCCGCCCGGGGCGGTACGGCGGCCGAGGAGCGCCCCGGGGGCGCTCACGGGGTCACCTCCAGGGGTGTCGCCGCCGACGGGCTCGGTGCGAGTGCGGGTGAGGCGTGCGCCGGTGGAACAGGCGTCGGCGGTACGCGTGTTGGTGAGGTGCGCGTCGCCGGGGCAGGGGTCGTCGCCCGGCCACGCGCCACCGGGCCGCGCCTCGGCAGGTCCGAAGCCCGTCGTAGGCGGCCCTTCCGCGTCGGATCGCTCGTCCATCGGCAGTACATCGCCCGTCGCCCCCCTCGGATTCTGTTCGCTCCGCCACGCCGCCCGCACGACGCGGCCCCCAGATCGGGACGATACACCAGACTCGTCACTCAGGGACATAGTTCTTCTACTCTCCGTGACGAGCAGGGGAGTTGTCGATCCCGAGTGCGGATCGCCGCCGGCTCAGCCGGTGGTGAGCACCACGTTGCGCAGAGCGTCTCCCGCTGCGTGGCGGGAGAGTTGGCCGGCGAGCAGACGCTTGGCGCGCGGCATGAAGGCCGAGGTGGATCCGCCCACGTGAGGACTGATGACGACACCCGGAGCATGCCAGAGAGGGTGGCCCGCCGGGAGCGGTTCCGGATCAGTGACATCCAAAGCGGCTTTTATCCTTCCGCTTTCGAGTTCGGCGAGGAGCGCCTTGGTGTCGGCGACCTGTCCGCGCGCGACGTTCACGAACAGCGCGCCGTCTTTCATGCGGGCGAGGAACTCGGCGCCCGCGAGGCCCTTCGTCTCCTCGGTGAGCGGCGTGGACACGATCACGATGTCGGCCCCGGGAAGCAGGTCCGGCAGATCGGCGAGTGCGTGCACCGGGCCGCGCGCGGTGGCGCGGGCGGAGCGCGCCACGCGCGCCACCCGCGCGCACTCGAAGGGCGCGAGCCGGTCCTCGATGGCGGAGCCGATCGAGCCGTAGCCGACGATCAGCACGGACTTGTCGGCCAGCGCCGGGTAGAAGCCCGCTCGCCACTCCTCCGCGTCCTGGCCCCGGACGAAGCCGGGGATGCCGCGCAGGGACGCGAGGACGAGCCCGACGGTCAGTTCGGCGGTGCTGGCCTCGTGGACGCCCTTGGCGTTGCAGAGGCGTACGCCGGCGGGCAGCGAGCCGAGACCGGGCGCCACGTCGTCGATACCGGCGGAGAGGGTCTGTACGACGCGTACGGAGGTCATCGCGGCGAGCGGCCGTCGCGCGACCTCCGCGCCCTTCATGTACGGGACCACGTAGAAGGCGCAGTCGGCCGGGTCGGCGGGGTAGTCGTCCGCCCCGTCCCAGAGGCGGTAGTCCAGGTTATCGGGGAGTCCTTCGATCTCGTCGGCCTGGATCGGCAGCCATACGTCTGAAGTCATGGTCGGGAGGCTATTCGACGCCCGGGGGGAGGTTGAAGAGCGGGCCTGGGCCCGGGATCGCCGCGCCGCCGGGGGCGTGGGACTCGTGGGCACCGATCCCGGGTCGATGGGAACCTGGACACGGACCGCGGTGTATGAAACGTGGAGACGCAGCCGTCGAAGGGATCAAGACCGTGCAACGTGCTCCAGTGACGGCCATGTTGGCCGCAGCGGCGCTATTCGTGGTGACCGCGTGCTCGTCCTCCGGCGGCGGGGCGGAGCCCGGGGGCCCGGCGGGTTCCCCGTCCGCCTCGGTGTCCGAAGGGGCGACGCCGCCGGACGGCGGGGCGCAGCCGTCGGCGCCGCCCGCGAAGGGCTCGGCGAAGGTGGTGTCCACGCTGACCGAGGACCTCAAGTCCCCGTGGGGAATGGCGGCGCTGCCCGAGGGCGATCTGCTGGTCTCCTCGCGTGACGAGGGGACGATCACACGCGTCGATTCCGAGAACGGCGAGAAGACCGAGGTCGGTGAGGTGCCCGGGGTCTCCCCCGGCGGTGAGGGCGGTCTGCTGGGCCTCGCGATCTCCCCGTCGTTCGCCTCGGACACCTATGTGTACGCGTACTTCACGACGGACTCGGACAATCGCATCGCCCGGATGCTGTACGACCCGAAGCGGCCGGTGGGCCGGCAGCTGGGGGCGCCGGACACGATCCTGCGGGGCATCCCGAAGGGCAACATCCACAACGGCGGCCGGATCGCCTTCGGTCCGGACAAGATGCTGTACGCGGGCACGGGCGAGTCGGGCGAGACGGGGCTGTCGCAGGACAAGGAGTCCCTGGGCGGGAAGATTCTGCGGATGACCCCGGAGGGCGAGCCGGCGCACGGCAATCCGGAGGCGGATTCGGTCGTGTACACGTACGGGCACCGCAATGTGCAGGGTCTCGCGTGGGACTCGGAGAAGCGGCTCTGGGCGTCGGAGTTCGGCCAGAACACCTGGGACGAGCTCAATCTGATCGAGCCGGGGAAGAACTACGGCTGGCCGGAGGCGGAGGGCAAGGCCGGGAAGCCGGGCTTCGTCGATCCGGTGGAGGAGTGGCGGACGAGCGAGGCGTCGCCGAGCGGTATCGCCTTCGCCAAGGGGTCCATCTGGATGGCGGCCCTGCGCGGCGAACGGCTCTGGCGGATCCCCCTGGCCGGTGTGAAGCCGTCGGCCGACCCCCAGGCCTTCCTGGAGGGCGAGCACGGGCGGCTTCGTACGGTGGTGGCGACCGGGGACGGGGCGCTCTGGCTGCTGACGAGCAACACGGACGGACGGGGCACCCCGGAGTCGGGTGACGACAAGATCCTTCGGGTGGACGTCACGTAGCGGAGGCGGCCGGCCACGGGCGGTGCGGGGGGCCGCGCCTTCCTGGTGGTGACAGGGACAGGACGCGCTTCTCGTACGCGCCTACCGTTGGAGGTATGGGATCGGGAAGCCTCCTGGGCGACTATCTGCGCACCCGGCGCGAACGGGTCCGGCCCGAGGACGCCAGGCTGCCGCCCGGTGAGCGCCGGCGCGTGCCGGGGCTGCGCCGTGAGGAGGTGGCGCTCCTCGCGGGTGTCAGCACGGAGTACTACCTCCGCCTGGAGCAGGGGCGGGACCGGCACCCCTCCGATCAGGTGCTGGAAAGCCTGGCCCGCGCGCTCCGGCTGGACGACACGGAGGCGAGGTATCTGACTCAGCTCGCCCGGCCCGCCACCCCGGCCCGGCGCCGGGCACCGCGGGCGGAGAAGGCGGGCGCCGGGGTGTCCGCCCTGATCGACCAGTGGAGCACGCCCGCGCAGGTGCAGGGCCTCTGCCTGGGCACGCTCGCGGCCAACCCGATGGCCGTGGCGCTGAGCCCGTACTTCGCGCCGGGTGCGAATACGCTGAGCGCGCTGTTCCTGGAACCGGAGATGCGCGAGTTCTACCGCGACTGGCACGCCACCACCGCCAAGGCCGTCGCCTATCTGCGCTCGCTCATCGCGGACGCCGGGCGGAACGACGATCCCCGGCTGATCGAGCTGGTCGGCGAGCTGAGCCTGCGCAGCGAGCGGTTCCGGGGCCTGTGGGCGCGGCAGGATGTCCGCCACTCGACGAGCGGTGTCACGCTCATCAGGCATCCGCTGGTCGGCGACCTCGATCTGCACTACGAGAAGTTCGCCCTGGCGAGCGCGCCCGGCCAGATGCTGGTGACCTACCACGCCGAGCCGGGCTCCGACTCGTACGAGCGGCTTCAGCTCCTGGGCCACCTCGCCGCCCGGGGCGACGCCCGGCGGCCCCGGCCGGGCGGCCCGCCGACGGCCCCCGGCACCGCTGACGCCCGCGCTACGGGTGGGTCGGTTCCAGGTCGCTGAAGAGCTGGAGACGGTGCGCCATCGCCGCCGCTTCCGTACGGCCCGAGACACCGAGCTTGGCCAGGATGTTGGAGACGTGCACGCTCGCCGTCTTGGGCGAGATGTAGAGCTCCTCGGCTATCTGGCGGTTGCTGCGGCCCTCCGCGACCCGGCGCAGGACGTCCTGTTCGCGCGGGGTCAGGCCCAGTGAGCTGACGGCGTCGGCCTGCGGGTCGGGCGCCGGGGCGAGCCGCGGGGTGGTGGCGAGGCTGATCCGGGCCCGCCCGGCGAGGAGTTCGGTCTGCTCCACGAGGAACGCCGCGCCGAGCCGCTTCGCCGTGGTGTGGGCCCGCACCAGGAGGGTGGTGGCCTCCTCACGGCCGGCGGACGCGGCGAGAAGGTCCGCGGCCCAGCGGTACCGGGCGTTGGCCAGTTCGTACGGCCGGGCCGGCGCCTCGAAGGCGGCAGCCGCGCGGGCCCACAGCTTCGGGGCCACGATGCCGTCCGCGCGGGCGAGTTCGGCTTCGAGCAGCAGGTCGTACGCCCGCCAGACCGGGACGAGGGCGGGCAGCCGCTTCGCCTGCTCGCGGACGCTCGCGAGGACGGCCGCACGTCCCGCGTCGGCCTCCGGCAGTCCGCGCGCGTCCGCCTCCATGCCGGCGACCGAGCAGAGCAGCGGCAGCGCGTACCGCTGCATGCCCGGCGGGAAGCCGTGCGCGGCGACCTGTTCGAACTCGGCGCGGGCCTCGGCGAGGCGCCCCTGCCGCGCGGCGCTGACCAGCGCCAGCCTCGTCGGGCCGATGACGTGCTGCGGCTGCGGGTCGTGCGGCCCGAAGACCGCTCGGGCCAGGGCGACTTGGCTCTCCGCCTCGGCGAAGTCGCCGCGCCCGAGGGCGAGCATCGCGCGCCGTACGGCCACCAGGGCGCGTGCCTTGGGGGCGTGCGCTATCCGGGCCGCTTCCTCGATGGCGGCCTGGACCTCGGTCCAGCGGCCGAGCGAGAACAGGGATTCGCTCAGGTTGGCCCTGACCCAGGCTTCCTTGTCGGTCAGACCCCGCTGATGGCACAGGGTGATGCCCAGTTCGGCGGCGGCGACCGCCTCCTCGGAGCGGCCCACGCTCTCCAGTGTGGACGGCAGGTTGATGGTGACGCGGCCCAGGAGCGGGAGCGCGGCGGCATTGCCCAGGGCGACGACGCGGTCCCGTACCGCGTACATCTCGGCCAGGCCCTCCTCGATGGAGCCCGCCTCGGTGGTGAGCCAGCCGCGCGTGATCCTGGCGTTCAGTTCGATGTTCTCCGCGCCGACCAGACGTGCGTACTCGACCGCTCGGTCGGCGGCGGCCAGGCTGTTGGCACCTGGCCGGTGCAGGGCGCCCCAGCTCGCGACGTCGGAGAGGACCGAGGCGTGCACGGCGGACGGCGGGAGGCCGAGCACCAGGTCCTGGGCGGTGGCCAGTTCGGCCCAGCCGTCGCCGCGTGAGAGGTCCTGGACCAGCAGCGAGCGCTGGGTCCAGAACCACGCGGCGCGCAGCGGGTCGGCTTCGGTCTCCAGCACGCGCAGGGCCTTCTTCGACAGCGCCAGGGCCCGCTCGCGGTCGCCGCCCGAGCGTGCCGCGACGGTCGCCTCGGACAGCAGGTCGAGGTAGCGCAGCGGGGCGCTCGCGCCGTCGTCGGTGCGCGGGTGGACGTCGGTGTCGTCCGGGGGCCTGAGGCAGGCCCTTACGGACTCGGGCGCGGCGTCCCAGAGCTCCATGGCGCGCTCCAGCAGCCGCAGTTGCTCCGCGTGGGCGTAGCGCCGGCGGGCCTCGACGGAGGCGAGGAGAACGACGGGCAGGGCCTTCGCCGCGTCGTGCGCGTAGTACCAGTAGCCGGCGAGGCGGGTGGTGCGTTCGTCGTCCCGTACGAGGGAGGGGTCGGCCTCCAGGGCTTCGGCGAGGCGGCGGTTGAGCCGGGAGCGTTCGCCGGGGAGGAGGTCGTCGCTGATGGCCTCGCGGACGAGTGAGTGCCGGAAGCGGTACCCGTCGCCGTCCGCCGTGATGAGGAGGATGTTCGCGCCGACAGCCGCGCGCAGCGCCTCGATGAGGTCGTCCTCGGAGAGCTGTGCGACGGCGAGCAGCAGGGGGAACTCCACGCTGGCGCCGCCCTCGGCGACGATCCGGGCGACCCGCTGGGCGTTCTCCGGCAGCGTCTCGACGCGGACGAGCAGCAGGTCGCGCAGGGAGTCGGTGAGTCCGGAACGGCAGCCGGACTCGATGGCGACGGCCAGTTCCTCCACGAAGAACGCGTTGCCGTCGGAGCGGCCGAAGATCTCGTCGACCAGGTGGGGGGCCGGCTCGTCCCCGAAGATGCCGCGCAGCTGCCCCCTGACCTCGGGGTGGCTGAAGCGGGAGAGCTCGATCCGGCTGACCGTGCGCAGCCGGTCAAGCTCCGCGAGGAGCGGGCGCAGCGGGTGACGGCGGTGGATGTCGTCCGCGCGGTAGGTGGCGATGACGAGGAGCCGGCCGCGCCGCAGCGTACGGAAGAGATAGGCGAGCAGATGGCGGGTGGAGGCGTCCGCCCAGTGCAGGTCCTCCAGGACGAGGACGACCGTGCGGTCGGCGGCGACGCGCTCCAGCAGCCGGACGGTGAGTTCGAAGAGGCTGGCCCTGCCGTGCTCGCCGAGGGCGCCGCCCTCGGCGGGGCCCAGCTCTGGCAGAATCCTGGCCAGTTCGCCTTCCTGGCCCTCGGCCGCCGCGGCGATCTCCTCGGGCAGGCGCCGCCGCAGGCCGCGCAGGGCCGCGGAGAAGGGCGCGAAGGGCAGCCCGTCGCCACCGATCTCCACACAGCCGCCGATCGCGACGACGGCGCCGTCGCCGCAGGCCACCGAGGTCAGCTCCTCGATGAGCCTCGTCTTGCCGACGCCCGCCTCACCGCCCACGAGCATGGCCTGCGGCTCGCCGGCGGCGGCGCGGGCGAGCGCGTCGGTGAGCGCGGCCAGCTCGCTGTCGCGACCGACGAACACGGGGCTGACGGACTTGGTCTCCACGATGCCGAGCATCGCACAGGGGTCTGACAGCGCGGCACTCGTTATCGCGGCGGTGGCACGTGCCGGTGGCACGTGCGGCGACCGCCGGTCCGACTTCTTCAGGAGGCCGGGGCGGGCGCCCATCTCCCCGCGCCCGTCACGCCGCGCGCTCGAAGCGGCCGCGGAGCGAGTCCACCCGCCCCTCGCCCTTGTGGCGGGCGTTTCGCGCCGCCTCCTTGCGGGCCTTGCGGACCTGGCGGATCAGCCGCTGGTTGTCGGCCTCACTGATCAGCTCGGCCGCGCGCATCCGGTGCATCTCGTACTCGAACATCTCGACTCCCCTGTCACGAAGTGCTTGGCGTCCTGCGATGCCTCAACATTCGTCTCCCAGGGGGTGCGCCCGCATCGGGCGAGTGCCGCATCTTCCGGCCGCAGGGGGACTTAGGCGGACCGGCCGGGGTGCCGGGCGGGGTCTAAGGCCCCGCCCGGCACCGGCTCAGTGTCGCCTCAGCCGACGGCCGGCGGAGCGGCCGGGGGCGGCTCGGGCAGGGACACGAAGACGTCGAAGTACATGCCGATGGCGATCAGCAGGCCGAGGGCGGCGAGCGAGATACCGGCCACGGCGAACGGACGCACCCAGCTCTTGCGCTGCGGCAGGCCGAGCGCCACCAGGCCGACGATGAGCGCCAGCAGCGCGAAGATGCCGTTGGTCAGCGCGATGGCGTGCCAGGCGTCGCCGTAGATCTCGGAGATCTGCTGTTCCGCCGTGCCGGTCTGGCCGAGGTCGATCTGGCCGACGAGCGTCTCGCGCTCGGAGATGACCTTGCCGGACCAGCTGCCGATGAGGCCGACGAGGGACAGCAGTACGGAGATGAGCGCCGCCGACGCCGCGGCGAGCCCGCCCGCGGGCGGCGGCGGGGTGTACTCGCCGTCCAGCTCGTCGTCCGGCAGGTCCTCGTCGTCCCCGTCGTCCGTGTCGTCTACGCCGTCCGTGGCGCCGCCCCCGGCGGCGTCCCCGGCGGCGTCCCCCTCAGGGCTCTCACCGTGCTCTTTGGCCAGGTTCGGGCCCGGCGCGTCGTTCTTCCCGGCAGCGTCGGCAGCAGCCGGAACGGCGCGCTCCGCCTCGATGTCGCCGCTGTCCTCAGCGGGCTGTTCTGGCTTGGTCGTGGGGTTCATGCGCCGCACGGTAGGCGGCCCGTATGAGAGATCCATGAGAGTTTTCTCAAAGGGCGTTCCGCTGCTGCCCGGACCACTCAGGAGCGAGTAGGGACCAGATCTCGTTGTCCTGTCGAACCCCGTGGTGGAGGCTGCTCTCCCGCAGCACACCCTCGCGCCGCATGCCGAGCCGTTCGGCGGTCCTGATGCTCGCCACGTTGGCCGACGAGGCCACCCACTCCACGCGGTGGATGCCACGCTGTTCCACCGCCCAGCCGATGAGCTTCCGCACCGCACGGGTCACCAGTCCGCGCCCCGTCGCGCCCGGTTCGAGCCAGCAGCCGACCTCGCAGGTGCCCTCAGCCGCGTCGAAGAGCCGGAACATCACGCCGCCGACGAGGGTGTCGTGGAGCCAGATTCCGTAGATGCGTCCGCCGTCGGCGGCCTGGCTCTGGGCGTATCTGACGAGCATGGCCCGCGCCGATTCGAGGTCGAACACGACCTGGCCGAGCCGGACGTGCTGGTCCACGAACTCCCTGGCGCGGTCCATGTGTGCGAGGAACTCATCGGCCTGCCACGGCTCCAGCGGTCTCAGTTCAGCCCCGTCGTCACCCAGTGATGTCGCGAACATCGCACTCCTTGCTCCGGTCTGCCCAGCTCACCGCGCGGCCGGCTCACCGCGGCACGTGCTCTGCGGGCTCTTCGCGCCGTGCGGGGATCTTCCCAGACGTACGGCGGCCGGCGGCGGGCACCTCGATGCTGATCCGCGGCAGCCAGCGGTCCAGCCGTCGCGGCAGCCACCAGTTGGCGCCGCCCAGGAGATGCATCAGGGCGGGCACAAGGAGCGTACGGAGGACGAAGGCGTCCAGGGCGACGGCGGCGGCCAGTCCGACGCCGAACATCGCGATGACGCGGTCTCCACTGAGGACGAAGGCGAGGAAGACCGAAATCATGATCACGGCGGCCGAGTTGATCACCCGGCCGGTCTCGGCGAGGCCGACCCGTACGGCCCGTCTGTTGTCGCCGGTCTCCAGCCATTCCTCGTACATCCGGCTCACCAGGAAGACCTGGTAGTCCATGGAGAGACCGAAGAGTACCGAGACCATGATCACGGGCAGGAACGGCTCGATCGGGCCCGAACTGCCCAGGCCGAGGAGTTCGCTCCCCCACCCCCACTGGAAGATCGCGACGACGATCCCGAAGGAGGAGGCGACGGCGGCGACGTTCATCACCGCCGCCTTCAGTGGGATGCCGACGGAGCGGAAGGCGAGCAGCAGGAGCAGAGAGCCGAGGGAGACGACGACTCCGACGAACAGGGGCAGTTTGCCGACGACGACCGCGGCGAAGTCGTCGTAGGCGGCCGTGACGCCGCCGACCGACACATCCAGGGAGGTGCCCTCCTCCGCGCGGGGCAGCACATCGTCACGGAGGTGGTGGACGAGGTCGCTGGTCTCCTTCGACTGGGGCGACGACTTGGGCACCACCGTGAGCAGGGCCCTGTCGCCGCTGCCGCTGAAGACGATCGGCCCGACGGAGGCGACGTCCGCCGACTCGCGCAACGTGTCCGGCAGTTGGTCCATGGCGAGACGGTCGTCGGCGCCGTCGAGTTCGGCGACGAGGGTCAGCGGGCCGTTGACGCCGGGGCCGAAGCCGTCGGCGATCCGGTCGTACGCCTGCCGGGTGGTGCTGGTCACCGGATCGTTGCCCTGGTCGGAGGTGCCCAGATGGAGCGAGAACGTGGGCAGCGCGAGCACCAGCATCACGACCACGGCCGCGCCGCCCAGCAGCCGGGGGTGGCGTTCGACGAAGGCGGACCAGCGGGCGGCGAAGCCGGCAGGCGGGTCGGGCACGGGACCGTGCTCGGCGAGCCTGGCGCGCTCGCGGCGGCTCAGCGCGCGTCCGCCGGTGTACGAGAGCAGGGCGGGCAGCAGCGTCACGGACGCGGCGACGGTCAGCGCGACGGTGAGCGAGGCGGCGATCGCGACGCCGTTGAGGAAGCTCAGGCGCAGCACCAGCATGCCGAGCAGCGCGATACAGACGGTGGCCCCGGCGAAGACAACGGCGCGCCCCGTCGTGGCGACGGCCTCGGTCGCGGCCTCGCCGACCGGCAGGCCCCGTTTGAGGCCCTTGCGGTGTCTGGTCACGATGAAGAGCGCGTAGTCGATGCCGACGCCGAGCCCGACGAGCATGCCGAGCATGGGCGCGAAGTCGGCCACGGTCATGACGTGGCCGAGGAGTGCGATGCCCGCGTACGCCGTCCCGACGGACACCAGGGCGGTGGCGATGGGCAGCAGGCTGGCCGCGAGCGACCCGAAGGCGAGGAAGAGGACCACGGCGGCGATGGCGACGCCCACGATCTCCGCCGTGTGCGCCGTGGTGCCTTCGGTGAGGGCGACTCCGCCGCCGCCGAGATCCACCTGGAGATCGTCGGTGGCCGCCTTCTTCGCCGTGTCGACGACGGCCTGGGCCTGGGCGGCGGGCATCTCGTCGACCTGCCGCTCGTAGGTCACGACGGCGAACGCGGTGCGGCCGTCCTCGCTGATCCGGCCGGCGCTCTCGCCGTCCTCCGGGCCGGTCGCCCGCGCGGACGCCCCGTCGCCGCCGGTGGCGTCGTAGGGGCTCGTCACGGAGGCCACTCCGGGCAGCTTGGCGATGTCACCGAGCGTGACGTCCATGCGTCGTTCGACCTCGCCCGCGCGGACGGAGCCCCGTTCGGTGTGCCAGACCACGGTGTCGCTGTCGCCGCCGCGTCCGGGGAAGCCGCTCTCCAGGAGGTCGACGGCGCGGCTGGCCTCGGTGCCGGGAGCGTTGTATTCGTTGGAATACGACGTCCCGGCCACGACGGCGCCGGTGGCGGTGGAACCCAGGGCCAGTAGCCACAGGAGTACGACCAGGAGCCGGTGCCCGACGCACCACCGCGCGACTGCTGCCAACGGTCTGCTCCCCTGCGGTGGTCCGGAGAGCCAACTCTGACACCAAATCGTGATCGTTTGTCCGTTTGGTGGGGTTACTCACACGGCGGTGACCTGAGCGTTCGATCAATGGGAGGGGGAAATTCCGGTTCAGCCGGAGACGCTCGGCTTCCCGTTCTCTATGTGACCCATCAACCGCCGCCGGAAGCCCCGGCCCGCCGTCACCTCGATGTCGTACCACCCGTGCGCGTCGGCGGCCGAGTGCACGACATGGCGGCTGCGGCCCGGCTTGACCGTGAACTCGCGCTTCCAGTCACGGAGGTCGGCCTCGTCGGCGTACCCGAGCGAACGCACCGTGAAGGTGACCGGCAGATCGCCCTCATTACGGAGGGTGAGGTGCAGATCGCGGTCGTGGTGGTCGAGGGTCGAGGAGAGCTCGGCGCCGCGGCCCGAGACGGGGCCGGCGAACTCGCGGCGGAATCCGTTGGGGCCGGTGATCGTGAACCGGTAGTCGTCGCCGGTAAGGGGCACCGTCCACTGTGCCGTGCCCCTTACGTCCCGGTGCTGCGGGACGTCGAACTCACCCGCGTACGGATAGAGCGCGAAGTGGGCGCTCGCCCGCCCCGTGTTGCGCAGTTCGAGCTGGAGGACCCGTGCCCCGGCGCGGCCGGCCAGGTGGCCGTAGGCGTCCGGCTGGTACGGCAGCGGGCGGGCGGGGCGCGTACCGGGCTCCTGCACCGGCATCCGCTGCACCGCCGGCGGCACCGGCCGCCAGCGCCCGGTGAACGGCGGGACGGACCCGGGCTGCTCGACGTCCGGCTGCGGCCGGCCACGGCCGAAGTCGAAGGCGGAGGTCAGATCGCCGGTGACGGCGCGCCGCCAGGGCGTGATGTTGGGCTCCCGCACGCCCGTCCACTTCTCCAGGAAACGGACGACCGAGGTGTGGTCGAAGACCTGCGAGCAGACGTAGCCGCCGACGGTCCAGGGCGAGACGACGAGCAGCGGCACGCGGATACCGAGCCCCGTGGGGAGCCCCTGCCAGCGCTCGTCCGCGTCGTCCACGGGCGGCACCGGCGGCGGGACGTGGTCGAAGAAGCCGTCGTTCTCGTCATAGTTGATCAGTACGACGGTGTGCCGCCAGACGTCCGGATGCGCGCCGAGGGCATCGAGTACCTGGTAGACGAGTCCGGCGCTGGCGACCGGCGACGAGGCGCCGGGGTGCTCGGAGTCGACCGCGGAGGGCACCAGGTACGACACCTCGGGCAGCTTCCCCGCGGCCACGTCGGCGCGGAACGCGGCGGCGAGGGTGCCCGACTCGACGCGCCGCAGGCCGCGTTCGAAGAGGGACCGCTCATGGGCGGTGAGCGTCTCCACACCCTCTTCGAGGGCGTCGAGGAGCCGGGCCCGCACGGCGTCGTCGTCGCTGTCGCGCACGGCGGCGTAGAAGGCCTCCATGTACGTGAAGCCGGCGCCGCCCTCAAGCTCGCGCGCCCTGGCGAGCGCCGTGCGCGCGATCTTCTTGAAGGAGGTGAAGAACTCGATGTTGTTGTCGGTGAAGTTCTCCCACTCGGTGTACGTCTTCCAGCTCCGCCCGGCCTTCTCCAGCCGCTCGGCGTACGTCGGCCACGCGTAGCCGGGGTGCGTGCCCTCGTCGTACGCGTCGTTGCCGACGGCCCGGCGCCCGTCCGCCTCGAAGCCGGTCCAGCCGCTCCAGAGGTGGTTGCGGTTGGGGCTGGTCGAGGTGTGGACCGACGAGTGGTAGGCGTCGCAGACCGTGAAGGTGTCGGCCAGCTCGTAGTGCAGCGGGATGTCGGCGCGGTCGTAGTACGCCATCGTGGCCGCGGTCTTGGCGGAGATCCAGCGGTCCATCCAGCCGTTGTTCCACGCCTTGGCGCCGCCGCTCCAGGAGTGGTCGAGGTCGCCTATGTACTGAAGGTCCTTCTTCTGCGTCTCCGCGGCGTCGCGGACGGGGAAGGGCAGCACGGTGCCGGTGCCTGACGCGGCCGGCTGCTCGAACACGGGGCGGCCGGTGGGCAGTTCCACCGCGTTGCGGTCCCCGAAGCCCCGTACGCCGCGCAGCGTGCCGAAGTAGTGGTCGAACGACCGGTTCTCCTGCATGAGCACCACGACATGCCGGACGGCGTCCAGTCCCCCGGCCGGCGCCTCGGCGGCCATGGCGGCGCGCAGGGACGGCGGCAGTACGGAGCCCGCCGCGGCGGCGCCGACGGCGCCACCTCCGAGCGCGAAGAGCCGTCGCCGTGAAATGTCCGTGGCCAAGAGATCCTCCCGAGTCAGGTGCTACGGCCCGGAAGCTAGCCACCGCAGGTGGCGACGGGAAGACCCCGGGACGGCACGGCGATGAACGTCCGAGAGTCGCCCTGTCCGGGCGGCGCCCGCGCACCGGGGAAGGACCGACGGGTCTGGCCGGATCCGTGGCGGTCGGACGCGGCGTGGCGCAAGCTGAACGGGTTCGGCGACCGCCCCTCCCGTTCAGCTCCCCGGGAGGCTCCGGACACGTGCTGCCCACGATTCACGAACCCATGAAAACGACAGGGACAACCCGCCCATGAACGTCTCCGTGTTCGGCGCCACCGGGCGTACCGGACAAGCCTTCCTCACCTCCGCCGCACGCGCCGGACACCGCATCACCGCGCAGGTGCGCGAGCCGGCGCGGCTCGGCTCCGCCCCGGTCGACCGGGTGGTGACCGGCAGCCCCTTCGACGAGAGCGCGGTGACCGACGCCCTCACCGGCGCCGACGCCGCGGTGATCGCCTTCGGTCTCAAGGGCAACCGGACGACGCCGCTGTACTCGCGCGGCACCGAACTGATCGTGGAGGCGATGCGGAAGCTGGGCGTACGGCGGCTGATCGTCGTCTCCGAGGCCGGATACGGGCCCCATGTACGCGGCATCGCGGGCCGTACCGTCGCCGCCCTCTACCGCGCGACGGCGCGGCCCCTCCTGCGGGAGCGGGAGGCCCAGGACGCGGTGATCCTCACGAGCGGCCTGGACTGGACCGTCGTACGGTCCGGGGTGCTGCACCACGGGCCGGCGCGAGGCAACCGTCCGCGCTCCTTCACGCCGTACCGGGGTCTCGCGCCCCGTACGACCTACGCGGACCTCGCCGACCTCGTGCTGGACGCGCTGGACGATCCCGCGACGTACGGCCGGGACGTCTACCCGTAACCGCGGCGGGCGGTCAGTCCTGCCGCGCCACGGTCTCGCGCAGGTCCTTGGCGTAGTGGCCGATCGCCCTCCGGTACGTCCGCACCTGGGGGTCCTCGCTGGTCGTGGCCAGCAACTCCAGCAGGATCCGCATCGCTTCGTCGTGCTGTCCGGTGTTGAACAGGGCCATCGCGAGGAAGGTCCGCAGGGCGCCGTCGTCGGGGAACTCCGCGAGTCCGCCCCGCAGCGTGCGGACGGCCTCCTCGTAGCGGCCGAGGATCCGGAACGTGCTGCCGAGACCCACCAGCGCGCCGAGGCGGTCCTCGCCCGAGAGGCCGGTTCCGGCCAACGCGCTTTCGTAGTAGGCGACGGCCTCCGCCTCCAGGCCGAGGACGTCGTGTGTCCAGGCGGTCTGGTAGGCGACCTCGGCGTCGTCCGGGTGCCGGTCGGCGAGAGCCACAAGCCGCTCCCTGGCCCGCTCCGCCTCCCCCCGTGTGCGCAGGCCGACGGCTTCCGCCAGAAGTTCGTCCCTGCTGTCAGTCGTCATGCGGGGATTGTGGCACCGGTCTTCAGCCCCGGTACGGCCACACCAGCAGGACGGGGCACGGCGCGTGGTCGACCACGAACCGGGACTCCGGGCCGAGGCTGTGCGGGCCCGGCCGGTCGGGGTCGCCGTCGCGCGCGCAGATCAGCAGATCCACGTCCGCCGCCGCGCGGACGACCTCTTCTTGAGGGCGGCCGTGCCGGTCGAGCAGTTCACAGGGCCGGCCGAGCCGGTGCGCCGCCTTCTCAAGGAGGTCGGCGCCCGCCACGCCGGCCATCGCCTCAAGCCGGGCCCCGGGATCGCGCTCGGGCCCGTGGCCACGGCCCAGCAGCCCCGCGTACGCACGGTGCGCCTCCTCGACGATCCGGTCGTCGCCCACATGCAGCAGGACGACATGGTCGTCGGGGGCGCGGTCACGGGCCGCGTCGACGCAGGCGGGCCAGGTCGACGGACTGATCCAGACAAGTGCGGTTGTCTTCACGTCGGTCACAACTGGAGGGTGCCCCACAGGGCGACGGTCGAAGCGATCAGCGTCGCGGGCACGGTGAGCAGACCGAGCCGGGTGAACTGCCCGAGCGAGGGCGCCGAGTCGTGTTCGTGCAGGACACGGCGCCAGAGAAGGGTGGCGAGTGAGCCGACGTACGTGAGGTTGGGCCCCAGATTCACCCCGATGAGCGCGGCGAGTACGGGGCCGGGGCCGGCGGGCGCGACAAGGGGCAGAAGGGCGAGGATCGCGGGCAGGTTGTTGATCAGATTGGCCAGGAGGGCGGCGACGCCGGCGATGGCGAGGAGGGTGGTGAGGGATTCGCCGCCCGGGAGAACGCGGCTGATGCCGCTGTCGAGCCCGTTGTCGACGACCGCCTCGACGACGATGCCGAGC
The DNA here is from genome assembly GCF_036248275.1 of Streptomyces sp. NBC_01716. NCBI lineage: Bacteria > Bacillati > Actinomycetota > Actinomycetes > Kitasatosporales > Streptomycetaceae > Streptomyces > Streptomyces sp. NBC_01716. Next base: position 2,497,599 of record NZ_CP109181.1, read on the forward strand.
GCGAGCACGAAGAGGCAGAAGAGCGGCGACGCGGCGCGGAGGAGCGCGAGCGGGGTGGTGCGCCGGCGGCGCAGCGCGCGGGCGGCGAGCACCGCCGTACCGGCGAAGGCCGCCCAGAGCGGTTCGACGCCGACGAGTGAGGTGACGGCGAACGCGACGAGGGTCAGGCCGAGGACGGCGAGCGTGAAGGCCGGTACGGTCCGCGACTCGGCCTCCTTGGGAGGGTGCGCCCCGGCGGCCAGGTCGGTCGCGAAGAAACGGCGCAGGACGACGTACTCGACGGCGATCGCGGCCAGCCACGGGAGCGCCATGAGCACGGCGAACCGGGTGAAGGAGAGGCCGCTGGCGGTGAACGCGAGGAGGTTGGTGAGGTTGGAGACGGGGAGGAGGAGCGACGCGGAGTTCGCGAGGTGGGTGCAGGCGTAGACGTGCGGGCGGGGGTGGGCTCCGACGCGGCTCGCTGTCACGAAGATGACGGGCGTGAGGAGGACGACCGTGGCGTCGAGGCTGAGCACGGCGGTGGTGACGGCGGCGACGCCGAACACGCCGCCGAGCAGCCGGCGCGGGTGCCCGCCGCAGAGACGGGCGACGAGATCGCCGGCCGCCCGGAACAGGCCGTCGTCGTCGCAGAGTTGGGCCAGTACGAGAATGGCGGCGAGGAACCCGACGACGGGCAGCAAGCTGTGCGTCTGGTCCCACGCGTCGGCGGGCGACACGGCGCCGAGCCCGACGACGAGCGCGGCGGCCGGGATGGCCACGATGGCTTCGGGCAGCCCTCTCGGCCGTACGACGGCGAAAGCGAGCACACCGAGAAGCAACCCCCCGGACACGATCTCGGCGACGAGGCTGTTCACGGGGCGGCGCCTGGGTACTGGTGGGCGGACGGATTCACACGACGGCGCCGCACGACACGCGACGCGGCCCCAACTTACGACCCCATGCGGTCCCACCCCGGAAGGCCCCCGGGCCCGCGAGCCGCACCCCGCCAGTCCTGAGCCGGACAGCAAGGCAGCCCAGCCGGCCGCAAGCCCACACCGGTACGGGGCCGAGCCCTTCCAGGCACGGCCCCGTCGGTTCAGGACTGTGTGGCCAGGCGTTCCAGGATCAGTTCGCGGACCCGGGCCGCGTCCGCCTGGCCGCGGGTGGCCTTCATGACCGCCCCCACCAGTGCGCCCGCAGCCGCGATCTTGCCCGCGCGGATCTTGTCCGCGACAGCCGGGTTCGCCGCGATCGCCTCGTCCACCGCCGTACCCAGCGCGCCCTCGTCGGAGACGACCTTCAGGCCGCGCTTCTCGACGACGGTGTCCGGGTCGCCCTCGCCCGCGAGGACGCCCTCCAGGACCTGCCTGGCGAGCTTGTCGTTCAGATCGCCCGCGGCCACCAGTTCCGCCACCCTGGCGACCTGCGCCGGGGTGATCGGGAGCGCCGCGAGGTCCGTGGACGTCTCGTTCGCGCTGCGCGCCAGCTCGCCCATCCACCACTTGCGTGCCTGGTCGGCCGGGGCGCCCGCCTCGACCGTCGCGGAGATCAGATCGACCGCGCCCGCGTTGAGCATCGACTGCATGTCGTGCTCCGAGACGCCCCACTCCTCACGCAGCCGGTTACGGCGCAGCCGCGGCAGCTCCGGCAGTCCGCCCCGCAGCTCCTCCACCCAGTCGCGCGCGGGCGCGATCGGGACAAGGTCCGGCTCGGGGAAGTACCGGTAGTCCTCGGCCTCCTCCTTCACACGGCCGGACGTCGTGGAACCGTCCTCCTCGTGGAAGTGGCGCGTCTCCTGGATGATCGTGCCGCCGCCGTCGAGAACCGCGGCGTGCCGCTGGATCTCGTAGCGCGCCGCCCGCTCCACGCTGCGCAGCGAGTTGACGTTCTTCGTCTCCGAGCGCGTGCCGAACTTCTCCCGGCCGTGCGGGCGCAGCGACAGGTTGACGTCACAGCGCATCTGGCCCTGCTCCATGCGGGCCTCGGAGACGTCCAGCGCCTTGATCAGCTCGCGCAGCTCCGCGACGTACGCCTTCGCGACCTCCGGCGCACGCGCCCCGGCGCCCTCGATCGGCTTGGTGACGATCTCGATGAGCGGGATGCCCGCGCGGTTGTAGTCGAGCAGGGAGTGCGACGCGCCCTGGATACGGCCGGTGGCGCCGCCGACGTGCAGCGACTTGCCGGTGTCCTCCTCCATGTGGGCGCGCTCGATCTCCACCCGGAAGATCTCGCCGTCGTCCAGCTGGACGTCCAGATAGCCGTTGTAGGCGATCGGCTCGTCGTACTGCGAGGTCTGGAAGTTCTTCGGCATGTCCGGGTAGAAGTAGTTCTTCCGGGCGAACCTGCACCACTCCGCGATCTCGCAGTTCAGCGCGAGACCGATCTTGACGGCGGACTCGACGCCGATCGCGTTGACGACCGGAAGCGCCCCCGGCATGCCGAGACAGGTGGGACAGGTCTGCGAGTTGGGGGCGGCGCCCAGTTCGGTGGAGCAGCCGCAGAACATCTTCGTACGGGTGCCGAGCTCGACATGGACCTCCAGGCCCATGACGGGGTCGTACGTCGCGAGAGCGTCCTCGTACGGAACGAGCGACACGTGTTCAGTGACGGTCACGGTGAAACTTTCCCTCTCTGCGGGCTCAGCCCAGCAGGACGTCGTCGTCGCCCAGCCGCTTCAGCTCGCGGTAGAGCAGAGCGATGCCGGTGACGATGGCGGCGGCGGAGACGGCGGCGTCGATCAGCCGCAGCGTGTCGTTGTCCTGACGGGCCATCCTGGCCTGCTTGGCGACGCTGATCGCGCCGAAGGCGGTCGTGCCGATCGACAGGTACACGCCGGACTTGGACTTCTTGAAGTTCTTGGCCTTCTTGGTCATTGCGCTCATAGCGACGGTGCCTCCTCCAACAGCGGATGTCCCCAGCGTTCCACGAACGCCGCCTCGACCGCCGCGCCTACCCGGTAGAGACGGTCGTCCTTCATCGCGGGGGCGATGATCTGCAGTCCGACCGGCAGACCGTCCTCCGGCGCCAGTCCGCAGGGGAGCGACATGGCGGCGTTTCCGGCCAGGTTGGTCGGGATGGTGCACAGATCGGAAAGGTACATCGCCATGGGGTCGTCGGCGCGTTCACCGATGGGGAAGGCGGTGGTGGGCGTGGTGGGTGAAACGATCACGTCCACCTGCTCGAAGGCCTTCTCGAAGTCCCGCACGATCAGCGTGCGGACCTTCTGGGCCGAGCCGTAGTACGCGTCGTAGTAGCCGGAGCTGAGCGCGTACGTACCGAGCATGATGCGCCGCTTGACCTCGTCGCCGAAGCCCGCCGCGCGCGTGAGGGCGGTGACGTCCTCGGCCGAACGGGTGCCGTCGTCGCCGGCCCGCAGCCCGTAGCGCATGGCGTCGAAGCGCGCGAGGTTGGAGGAGCACTCGGAGGGCGCGATCAGGTAGTACGCCGAGAGGCCGAGGTCGAAGGACGGGCAGTCCAGCTCGACCACTTCCGCGCCGAGCTCCTTGAGGAGGTCGACGGACTCGGCGAACCGCTGCATGACGCCGGCCTGGTAGTGCTCACCGGAGAACTGCCGGACGACGCCGACGCGCATCCCGGCGACGCTGCCGTTGCGGGCGGCCTCGACCACCGGCGGGACGGGGGCGTCGATGGAGGTCGAGTCGAGCGGGTCGTGTCCGGCGATGACCTCGTGGAGGAGGGCCGCGTCCAGGACCGTACGGGCGCACGGGCCGCCCTGGTCGAGCGAGGACGAGAAGGCGACCATGCCGTAGCGGGAGACGCCGCCGTAGGTGGGCTTGACTCCGACCGTGCCGGTGACGGACGCGGGCTGGCGGATCGAGCCGCCGGTGTCCGTGCCGATGGCGAGCGGTGCCTCGTACGCGGCCAGGGAGGCCGACGAGCCGCCGCCGGAGCCGCCGGGGATACGGGTGAGGTCCCAGGGGTTGCCCGTGGTGCCGTACGCGCTGTTCTCCGTCGACGACCCCATGGCGAACTCGTCCATGTTGGTCTTGCCGAGGATGACGACACCGGCCTCCTTGAGGCGCCGGGTGACGGTCGCGTCGTACGGCGGGATCCAGCCTTCGAGGATCTTGGAGCCGACGGTGGTGGGGATGCCCTCGGTGGTGAAGATGTCCTTCAGCGCGAGGGGGACACCGGCGAGCGGGCCGAGCTTCTCGCCCCTGGCCTTCCGCTCGTCCACGGCGCGGGCCTGCGCGAGGGCGCCCTCACGGTCGACGTGCAGGAAGGCGTGGACCTTCTCGTCGACGGCCTCGATACGGGCGAGGTGGGCCTCGGTGACCTCGACGGCCGTCAGCTCGCCGAAGGCGATCTTCTCGGCGATCTCGGCGGCGGTGAGCCTGATGATGTCGGTCTTGATGTCCGTCATGACTGTTAGTCCTCCCCCAGGATCTGCGGCACCTTGAAACGCTGCTGCTCCTGGGCCGGGGCGCCGGAGAGCGCCTGCTCGGGGGTGAGCGAGGGGCGTACCTCGTCCGCGCGCATGACGTTGGTCAGCGGCAGCGGGTGGGAGGTCGGCGGAACGTCTTGGTCGGCGACCTCGGATACGCGGGCGACCGCGCCGATGATGTCGTCGAGCTGACCGGCGAAGTGATCGAGCTCTTCGTCCTTCAGCTCCAGACGCGCCAGCCGTGCGAGGTGGGCGACCTCCTCGCGCGTGATGCCAGGCATTCAGCGATCCTCTGGGTGAGTGTCGGGATTTTGACCCAATCCTATGGGGCCCGGCACCGTGCCCACGAAACGGTTTCCCCCGGGCTCTCCCGTCCCGGCCGCGTACAGGCGTCCGTTGCCGGCGTCCGTTGCCGGCGTCCGTTACTGGACGACGCGGCTGGAGGGACCCGACGCGTCGGTGCGCGGCGGCTCCAGGGCGGGTGTCGGCGACGGGCGGCGCCAGCCGGTCTCACCGCGGGCCAGCAGCCAGGACGTCGCCTCGTGCGGGGGCATCGCGGCTGCCACGAGCCAGCCCTGGACGGCGTCGCAGCCCAGGTCGCGCAGGCGCTCCCAGGTCTCGTCGTCCTCGACGCCCTCGGCGACGACCACCAGGCCCAGCGAGTGCGCCAGGTCGATCGTGCAGCGGACGATCTCCGCGTCCTCGTTGTCGATGGCGAGACGGGCCACGAACGAACGGTCGATCTTCAGTTCACTCACCGGGAGACGGCGCAGATGTACGAGCGACGAGTAGCCCGTGCCGAAGTCGTCGAGGGACATCTTCACGCCGTGGCCCGTCAGGCCCGCGAGGGTGTCGGCGGCCCGCTGCGGGTCCTCCAGCAGGACGTGCTCGGTTATCTCCAGCTGGAGCGCGCCGGCCGGGACGCCGTGCCGGGCAAGCCGGGCGGCGACCGCGCCGGCGAAGCCGGGGGTGTGGACGTCGCGCGGCGAGACGTTGACGGCCACCGGTACGAACAGGCCCTGGGCGCGCCAGCGGGCGACCTGGCCGAGCGCCGACTCCAGCACGTACTCGGTGAGGTAGGGCATCAGGCCCGAGGACTCGGCGATCGCGATGAACTCGTCCGGGGGCACCCTCCCCCGGTCCGGATGCACCCACCGTACGAGCGCCTCCAGGCCGACGACCTGGCCGTCGAAGCGGACCTTGGGCTGGTAGTGCAGCTCCACGTCGCCCGCGTCGAGCGCGCGGCGCAGATCGCCCAACAGGCCCAGCCGGTCGGGGGTGTTGGAGTCCCGCTTGGACTCGTACACCTCCACGCCCGTACGGTCCCGCTTGGCCTGGTACATCGCGACGTCGGCCCGCTGGAGCAGCCCTTCCGCGTCCACCGCGTGCTCGGGGTGGACGGCGACGCCGGCACTGGCCTCCAGGACGAGCGTCAGACCGTCCAGGTCGAGCGGCGAGGACAGTTCGGCCGCGAGATGACGGGCCACGCGCTGCGCGCTGGTCGTGGAGTCGACCAGCGGCAGCAGTACGGCGAACTCGTCACCGCCGAGCCGCGCGGCCTCCGCCCCGCGCGGCAGAGCCAGCTTGAGCCGCTCCGCGATCTGCAACAGGAGTCTGTCGCCCGCGAGATGGCCGAGTGTGTCGTTGACGGAGCGGAACCGGTCGAGGTCGATCAGGACCAGCGCGGAGCGGGCGCCGAGGGTCTTGGCCTCCTCCAGCGCCGTCCAGGTCCGCTCCAGGAGCCACTGCCGGTTGGGCAGCCCGGTCAGGGGGTCGCGCAGCTGCTCCTCGGCGCGGGCCCTGGCGATCCACAGCGTGGAGTCGAGGGCGATCAGCGGGACGGCGAACAGGGGCAGGACGACCGGTCTGGACACGGCGACGACGCAGATCAGCGGAGTGATGCCGAGCAGTGCGACGGCGAGCAGACTCTGCCGCAGCAGGGCCGTACGGGCGACGGTCGGCAGGCCGCCGCCCTGCGGGGTCAGCGAATACCACAGGAGGAGGCGGGTCACCACCAGATAGGCCCCGGCCGCCAGCACGATCTCCGGGACGGTGCCGATCCCCCAGTGGAGGGGCTGCCAGGGCTCCGCGACGGTCGGTACGTCGCCGAAGGCGAGCAGGACCAGCGCCGCCGCCCCGATGCCGAGGATGTCCACGGCGCCGTGCAGCGCGCCCTGGCGCCAGCGGTGCCTGCGGGCGATGCCGACCAGTACCACGACAGCGAGGCTGACGAGGCCGGCGGCCACCCAGCCGTAGAGGAGCAGCACCGCGAGGGTGAGGGCGGCGCCCGAGCCGGTGCCGCCCCACCAGCGGTCGCGGCCGAGCGCGACGAGATGACCGACGACGATGCCGGTGAGGACCGCGAGCGACCAGCCGGTGGTGCCGTCCGGGAAGAGCGCCCGGCCGTCCCGGAGCTGCAGGGCGATGCCGAGTGCCAGCACGAAGGCGGCGAGGCCCACCACGACGAGGCCCACTCCGGCCGACGTGCCTCCAACTCCCGCGAACGCGCGCGGGCGTGGGACCGGGGCGGCGGCGCTCTCGGTCGGTTTCATTCCCGTCCCTCTCACAGCCGGCAGTGCCATTACCACGCGATGGCACGTTGTCATGCCACCACGGCTGATTTCCCACACGCAGCCGTGCACGACAGGCGTACCCCTCAACAGTAGGCCGCGAACGGCGTCGGCGGGCAGCGCTCTACCGCTGTTGCCCGAATGCAACCCGCCCTTCCTTATCCATCTGGTATGCGCCGAACGGGTGACCTACGAGGGCTCGTTGTGCCCGTTCGGTCACTCCGGCGCACTCTCCGCAGACGCCTCGTCAGCCGTCTCCGGGGTGTCCTTGGCCGATTCCGGCTCCCCCTCCTCCGGGGCCTCCGGCGCCTGTAGGGCGGCCTCCCGCGCCGCGTCTGGGCCTTCCGCGAGCAGGACGGCGAACCCCGCCTCGTCGAGCACCGGCACCTTCAGCTGCATCGCCTTGTCGAACTTGGAGCCGGGGTTCTCACCGACCACCACGAAGGCCGTCTTCTTCGACACGGCGCCCGTGACCTTCGCTCCGAGCGTCTGGAGCGCCTCTTTCGCGCCATCCCTGGTGTGATTTTCGAGCGTGCCCGTTACGACGACGGTGAGGCCCGCCAGCGGGCGCGGTCCCTGGTCCTCGTCGGTGCCCTCGTCCTCCATACGGACCCCGGCCTCGCGCCATTTGCGCAGGATCTCGCGGTGCCAGTCCTCCTCGAACCACTGCTTGAGCGAGGCGGCGATGGTCGGGCCGACACCCTCGACGGCCGCCAGCTCCTCCTCGGTGGCCTGTTCGATGCGGTCGATGGACCGGAACTCCCGGGCCAGCGCGACCGAGGCGACCGGCCCCACGTGCCGGATGGAGAGCCCCGCGATGATGCGGGCCAGGGGGCGCTGCTTGGCGGCCTCGATGTGCTCCAGCATCGCCAGGGCGTTCTTCTTCGGTCCGCCCTCCTGGTTGGCGAAGACCGTGACGATCTTCTCCTCGCCGGTCTCCGGGTCGCGCTTGGGCAGACCGCTGTCCATGTCGAGCACATAGGCCTTGATGGGCAGCAGCTGGTCAACGGTGAGGGTGAAGAGGTCGCCCTCGTTGAGCAGCGGAGGCGTCGCGGGCTCCAGCGGCTTGGTCAGCGCGGCGGCGGCGACATAGCCGAAGTTCTCGATGTCCAGGCACTTGCGGCCGCCGAGATAGAACAGCCGCTCGCGCAACTGGGCCGGGCAGGAGCGGCTGTTGGGGCAGCGGAGGTCGATGTCTCCCTCCTTCATGGCCTGCAGCGCGGTGCCGCACTCGGGACAGACGGCCGGCATCTCGAACTCGCGCTCGCTGCCGTCCCGCAGATCGGCGACCGGGCCGAGGATCTCCGGGATGACATCGCCCGCCTTGCGCAGCACGACCGTGTCGCCGATGAGGACGCCCTTGGCCTTCACCACCTCCTGGTTGTGGAGCGTGGCGAACTCGACCTGGGAGCCGGCGACCGTGACCGGCTCCACCACCGCGTACGGAGTGACCCGACCGGTGCGTCCCACACCGACCCGGATGTCCACCAGTTTGGTGTTGACCTCCTCCGGCGCGTACTTCCAGGCGATCGCCCAGCGCGGGGCGCGCGAGGTCGAACCGAGCCTCCCCTGGAGGGCGATCTCGTCCAGCTTGACGACGACGCCGTCGATCTCGTGCGCCACCGAGTGCCGGTTCTCACCGAAGTAGGTGATGAACTCCCGTACGCCCGCGAGGTCTTCGACGACCTTGTTGTGCTGGGCCGTCGGCAGACCCCACTCCTCCAGCAGCTCATAGGCGTGCGAGAGGCGGTCGATGTCGAAGCCCGCGCGTGCGCCGATGCCGTGCACCACCATGTGCAGCGGACGCGACGCCGTGATTCTGGGGTCCTTCTGGCGCAGCGAACCCGCCGCAGCGTTGCGCGGATTGGCGAACGGTTTGTCACCGGCCCCGACCAGCCGGGCGTTGAGCTCCTGGAAGCCCTCCATGGGAAAGAAGACCTCGCCGCGGATCTCGACCAGCTCCGGGACGCGGTCGCCCTTCAGCCGGTGCGGGATCTCCGCGATCGTACGGACGTTGGGCGTGATGTCCTCGCCCGTGCGGCCGTCGCCGCGGGTCGCGGCACGCGTGAGTCTGCCCTGCTCGTAGGTGAGATTGACGGCGAGTCCGTCCACCTTCAGCTCGCACAGGAGGTGATAGCCCGGAGCGCCCACCTCCCTGGCGACGCGCTCCGCCCAGGAGGCCAGCTCCTCGTCGTCGAACGCGTTGTCCAGGGAGAGCATGCGCTCGCGGTGCTCGACCGCGGTGAACTCCGTCTCGTACGCCCCCGCGACCTTCTGGGTCGGCGAGTCGGGCGTACGCAGCTCGCCGTACTTCTCCTCCAGCGCCTCCAGGGCGCGCAGCAGCTTGTCGAACTCGCCGTCGCTGACGACCGGCTGGTCCTTCACGTAATACCGGAACCGGTGCTCCTCGACCTGCTCGGCGAGGTGCGCGTGCCGCTCCCGCGCTTCCGCGGGTACTGCCGTCTGCTGTTCGCCAGCCACCGTTTCGTCCTCCCGATTCACCGATTCACCGATTCACTGCGCCGACGCGTCGCCGCGAGCACCGCGATCAGCGCGACCCATCTCTCCGAATGTCACTCAGGGTTGTCCGCGAGGGACCGCGCCGCCCTGACACAGTGCTCCATGGCCGCACGGGCATACGCGGGCGAAGCACCCGCGAGCCCGCACGCCGGAGTGATCACCACGGACTCCGCCAGAATCCCCGGATCCAGCCCCAGCCTGCGCCACAGCGTTCTGATACCCATGACGCTACCTCCCGGGTCTGACAATGGGGCGTCGGTGCCCGGCACCACCCCGGCGAGGAGTCTCACGCCGCCCTCCACCGCCTCGCCGATCGCATCGTCGTCACGCTCGGTGAGTAGCGAGAAGTCGAACGAGACGGCTGCGGCCTCCGCCCGGCGCAGCAGCGCGAACGGCACGTCGGGGGCGCAGGAGTGCACGAGGGCGGGACCTTCGTGCGCCCGCATCACCTGGCGCAGCGCGTCCTCCACGACCTGCCGGTCCACCGCCCGGTGGGTGCGGTAGCCGCTGGCCGTCCTGATCTGCCCGCGCAGTACGGCGGTGAGGGACGGCTCGTCGAGCTGGAGCACCGGCCTGGCGCCCGGCACCCTGCGCCGTACGTCCGCGAGGTGCGCCGTCAGCCCCTCGACCAGGGATCCGGCCAGATCGCGGCAGGCTCCGGGGTCGCTGAGCGCCGACTCGCCGTTGCGCAGTTCCAGAGCCGCGGCGAGCGTCCACGGGCCGACGACCTGGATCTTGAGCGGGCCCTCGTAGCCCTGGGTGAACTCTTCGAGCGCGTCGAGATCCTCGCCCAGCCAGGACCAGGACCGCCGGGTGTCGCGGCCGGGGCGGTCGCCGATCCGCCAGCCGCTGGGCTCCACGCGGGCGAAGACCTCGACCAGCAGCCCGGCGGTCCGGCCGATCATGTCGGCACCGGGGCCGCGCGCGGGCAGTTCGGCGAGGTGCGGGAAGTCCTCGAAGGTGCCGGTGACGGCCTTGGCCGTCTCACGGGCGTCGGTGCCCGGCATGGACCCGACGCCGGTGGCGGCACCCCATACGGCCTGCGCCGGGACGTCGTTCGCGGCCTCGCCGGTCCGTCCCCCCGGCCCGGTCCCGTTGGCCCCGTTGTCGGTCTGGTTCACCGTCCTCATCGTCCCGGCCGCACCGTCAGGTCGTTGATCTCCGCGTCGCGCGGCAGGTCCAGGGCGGTGAGGATCGTCGTCGCGACCGATTCCGGGTCGATCCAGCGCGGGGCGTCGTACTCCTTGCCCTCCTGGCGGTGCACCTTGGCCTGCATGGGCGTGGCCGTACGGCCCGGATAGACCGAGGTGACGCGCACGCCGTTGGGCCGCTCCTCCTGACGGAGGGCGTCGGCGAGCGCCTTGAGGCCGTGCTTGGAGGCGGCGTACGCGCCCCACATGGCATGGGCGTTCAGGCCGGCGCCCGAGTTGACGAAGATCACCTGCCCTTTGGCGGCGCGCAGTTGGGGCAGGAAGAGACGGGTCAGCTCCGCCGGCGCGAGAAGATTCACGTTCAGCTGACCGGTCCAGGTCTTGGGGGTCAGCTCGGCGACCGGGCCGAGTTCGACGACGCCCGCGAAGTGCAGGAGCGAGTCCAGCCGGTCGGGCAGCGTCTGGTGCGACAGCGCCCAGGAGAGCCGGTCGGGGGTCGCGAGGTCGCCGACGAGCGTACGGGCGCCGGGGAAGGCCGCGGCGAGTTCCTTGCCACGGCCGGCGTCGCGTGAGAAGAGCAGCAGGTCGTCGCCGCGCTCGTGCAGCCGGCGCGCGACAGCGGCGCCGATGCCGGAGCCGGCGCCGGTGATCAGATGGGTAGCCATGGGGTCATGTTCGCATCACCCCGTGGCACGGCCCTACGGTCCTGCCGGGGCCCCGCACCTGGTCGGCGCAGACCGGCGGACTCCTCCAGATAGGCGAGGGCGCCCACCGCCTCCTCCGCGAAGAAGACCAGGTCGGTCAGGGGCACGGGGAGGAAGCCCTCGCTGTCCATGCGCTGGAACTGCGCCTTGAGCCCGTCGTAGAAGCCCGCCGTGTTGAGCAGCACCACGGGCTTGTCGTGCAGTCCGTGCTTCTTCAGTTCGAGAATCTCGGTCGCCTCGTCCAGCGTCCCCGTACCGCCCACCATGATCACGACGGCGTCGGACTTCGCGAGGAGCAGCGCCTTGCGCTCCGCGAGGTTCTCGGCGATCACCATCTCGTCGGCCCGCGCCCGCACGGAGGCGCCGAGGAAGCCCACGGAGACCCCGACGAGCCGCCCGCCGGCCTTCTCCACCCCGTCGGCGACGACCTTCATCAGCCCGACGTCGGAACCGCCCCAGACCAGCGTGTGACCGCCCTTGCCGAGGAGTTCGGCGAACTCCCGGGCGGGGCGGGTGTAGCGCTCGTCCAGGTCGGCGGCGGAGAGGAAGACACAGATATCCATGGAGCCACGGTAACCGGGTGACCTCCTTGGGAAGAGGGCGTGGCCGGCCGTTGCTGACGGTAGGAGGGACCAGCACGAGAAGCGGGACCGAAGCGGGACCGGATTCACCGAAGGAGCGGATCGTCATGGCCAAGGGCCACACCATCACCGTCGAGCAGGGCACCACGCATGTACGGGTCGTGCGCGACGGCCAGGTCGTCGCGGACAGCCGCAGGCCGTTGCTGCTGCACGAGACCGGACTGCCCGTCCGTTACTACCTGCCGCCGGAGGACGTACGCACGGAGTTGCTGACGCCCTCGGACACCACCACCCACTGCCCGTTCAAGGGCGACGCCTCCTACTGGTCGCTGCCGGACGCGCCCGATCTGGTGTGGGCGTATCCCGAACCGAAGGACGAGGTCGCCGAGATCAAGAACCACTTCTGCTTCTACGAGACCGAGGTCGTCACGGGCTGAGCGGCGGGCTCCGCGCCATGCTCGCCGGCCATGCCCGGTGCGGGCACGGGCGCGTGGGGTTCAGCGGATCGCGTCGTCCGGCAGCAGCGCGTGCACTCCCCACGCCTGGTTGGCCACCTGCGTCACCCGCAGATCGACCGTCGTACTCGCCAGAGCCAGCGCCGTGGCCCGCTTCACCCCGTACAGCGACGTCATCCACGTCAGCATCGCGTCGAGAGCCCGCGCCGACGCCTCGTTGAGGTCCGCGTCGAAGCCGAAGGTGATCCGGCCGGCCCGGGTCACCGCGTGGGGCGAAGGGAGCGGCGGGGACGGCAGGAGACCGACGGTGAGCCGGGTCGTCATGCCGCACTCGACCGCCGTGCCTGACACCTCGCCGTCGCCCTGCGCGGCGTGCCCGTCGCCGATGCCGAGCAGCGCGTCCGGCACGGTGACGGGGAGGAACAGGGTGGATCCGGCGACCAGTTCGCGGCAGTCGATGTTGCCGCCGCCGAGGGTGCGGGGCGGCGTCGTGGAGTGCTCGCCGGGTTCGTCCGGAGGTGTGCCGATGACGCCGAGGAAGGGCGCCAGGGAGATCGTGTGACCGTACTGGTCGACCCCGGTGCCCTTGTCAGGTCCCACACGAGCCACTCGGATCCCACACGAGCCACTCGGAGTCCTCGTCGGCGATGCCCAGCCGGCGGTTGAGCGGGGTGTCGGACGTCGCCGCCGCGGTGAAGCCCCACGCGTCGGGGCGCAGGGACTCCAGCCGTACGGAGAGGGCCATGCCCGGCTCGGCGCCGCGTACGGCGATCGGCCCCACCAGGCAGTGGCCGCGGCGCTCGTCGAACATGCGCGGGACGGTCTCGTCCGCCGTACGGCGCCGCTCCAGATGACCCGAGCAGTCGAGGGTGTGGACGGTGAGGGTGTCTCCCGGGTCGACGGTGAGCACCGGGGGCAGTTCGCGCGAGAAGACGTCGCTCACCGTGCCGGGCACGGAGTCCAGGAAGTGCTCGGCCACGGTGGGGTCCCTTCGGTCGGCGGCGGGTCCGCGCCAGCCTCCCACAGAGGCAAGGGCATGGCCCGGGGCCTGTCCCCGGGCCGTCGTTCGGTGCTCAGGCGCAGCGCTCAGCCGCGGCGCACGGTGAACTCGGCCCGGCGTACGCGCAGTACGGTCCGGCCGCCCTCGGTCGAGACGCGCGCGCCCTCGCACCGTGCCGGACCCTCCACCGCGACCACCGACTCCCCGCCGCCCGAAGCGCCCGCGGCGCCGAGCGCGCGGAACGTCGCGCGGCCGTCGGCGGCGCCGGTGAGTTCCGCCGTCGCGTACGCGACGCGCAGGCCTCCCACGTCCAGTCCGAGCGGCAGCATCGCCGCCGTACGACCGGGCAGACGCAGCTTCTCGCCGCCGAAGAGGGGCTTGCCGTTCTCCGTGACCGTGAAGTCCTGGTCGTATCCCGACGAGACGTTGAAGGCGTGCAGCAGCCGTCCGCGCTCGCCGTCCGCCGTCGTCAGCAGGAAGACTCCCGGGCCGGTCGCGCTGTGCCGGATGCCCGGGGTGGCGTCCAGGGCGCGGAAGGCACGTCCCCAGAAGGTGAGGTCGCACTGGTAGTCCGTGGTGATCACGACGGCTCGCCCCCGCCCGAGCGGGATGTCGAAGCCGCAGCCCTTGCCGGTGGACAGCTCGCGCAGCACCGTCCTGCCCCGCGTGGGCTCGCACAACTGGGCGCGTGACAGCCGTACTTCGGGGAGCGGCGCCGCCCAGTCGTGGGCGGTGACGGACAGCCAGAAACGGTTCGCGTCGGTGAGCGTGGAGCCGGCTTTCAGGCCCAGCGCGTCCGCGAGCACGGTGCAGCGCTTGTCTGCCATGTCCTTGACCGGCAGCCTCCCCGACAGGAGCAGCTTGCCGCCCGCCTCCGTGAAGCGGACGAGGCGCCGCTGGAGTCCGGCCCCCAGATGCTCGCCGGTGGCCAGCGCGATCACCGGTACGTCCTTCGGGTCCGGATCGCCCGCCTGGAGGTTCACGCTCCGGTAGCGGAAGCCGCCGAGCAGCATCGCGCGGGCCAGGGAGCCGCGCGGGCCCGCGCCGCGCGTGTTCACCGCTTCGTCCAGCACGCGCTGTACGGATGCCAGCTCCGGCGGGTGGTACTCGGTCAGATAGTGGTCCGGTACGAAACCGAGCGCCACGTCGTCGTACGTCGTACGCATCGGCGCGAGGACGTCGGCGAGCCCGCCCATCGCACGTACGGTCTCCCGCGTCGACGCGTAGCTGACCCCCGGCCGGCCCTCCGGATCGACCGGTGCGGCGAAGCCGTGCCGCTCGCCCGTGATGCCGATCCGGTCGTTCCCGTCGCCGGTCGGCTTGTCGAGCTTCGGGTTGAACCCGCCCGCGAACAGGTAGTAGTTGAGCATTTTCGCGCCCTGCGCGACACAGAGCCGGGTCTTGAGATCCACGCCCGACGGGCTGGTCTGCTGGTCCATGTTCTGCCCGTAGTCGGCGTGCCCGGCGTCGAATTCCAGCGCCGTGACCGGCTGGTCCTTGTCGTTGACGGCGTCCATGAAGGCGTTGATGAGATACAGGTCGGTGACATTGCGCAGGGTCAGATCGCCGAGGTAGAAGTCCGCGCCGGAGATCGTCCCCGCGATTCCCCCGTAGGTCTCCATGAGTTGGCTGATCCCGATGGGGAACGGTTCGGCGCGGCTGTCGGAGGTGCCGTGGATGTTGATCACGA
This sequence comes from Streptomyces sp. NBC_01716, assembly GCF_036248275.1. NCBI lineage: Bacteria > Bacillati > Actinomycetota > Actinomycetes > Kitasatosporales > Streptomycetaceae > Streptomyces > Streptomyces sp. NBC_01716. The sequence goes on from NZ_CP109181.1 coordinate 2,512,654, forward strand.
ACGGGACGCCGGTGACCCCGTACTCCTCGGCGGCGGTGCGCAGTTCGGCGACGTACCGCGCGAAGCGGCCCCGCATGAAGCGGCCCAGATCGTGCATCAGGGCCGCGCCGTAGGCGTCCTTCGGATTGCGGATCGCCTTGCGCCGCGCGGCGAGGTCCTCGCCCGCGAAGGGGTAGCGGGCGGCGAGTGAGTCCCCGTACTCCGTGCGCAGCCAGCCGTCGAAGTCGGACGTCAAGTGATCGGTGAGGTCGGGCGAGTTGCTGACCCAGGCCAGCATGCCGATCTCGTTGTCGAGCTGTACGGAGATGACGGGGCCGCCGCTGCCGTACAGCCGCTTCGCGAGGACGGGCATGACCGCCGCGTACCAGAGGCGCGTCTCCTTGAGGAAGGCAGGCGCGAGGTAGTCGACGGTGGGTGTGGTGGCGGGGGCGTCGTTCCAGCCGGTGGAGACGATCTCGGGGTGGTCGTCGCGCACCCGCTCGGGGACGCCCTCGCCCTTCAACTCGGCCATGGTGAAGGGGCCGGGGCGGGCGATGAAGTGGAAGCCGTTGCGGTGGCAGAGGTCGATGAAGGCGCCGAGGTCGCGCTCGGGGCGGGTACGGCCGGTGACGTCGATGGTGCCGTCGGGCAACTCGTGCCACATCCAGGGGATGTACGAGGCGATGGTGTTGAGGCCGGCGGCCTTGGCGCGGTCGAGCCTGGACTGCCAGTCCGCCTTCTTCAGGCGGAAGTAGTGGATCTCTCCGGCGAGGACGAGGGCGGGTTTCCCGCCGATGAGGATCTGCTTGTTCCGGTACGAGACGGAGCTGGCCGGGGTGGTGCCGCCGGGTGCGGCCGGGGTGGCCGGCGTTGCCTGGGCGGCCTCGGCGGCCTGGGCGTCGCGGGCGGACAGGCCGGCGGTGGCGAGCGTACCGAGGGCGGCTCCGCCGAGGACGGTGCGGCGGCGTGGGGCGGGGGCGGCAGGCGTCATGGCGTCGCACTTCCTGGGGGGAGAGAAGAACGGGGGGCGGCTCGGCGGAGCGGGCGGCAGCCGATGTATGCGCTGCCTGTATGCGCTTACACGCACCTTGGAGCAGGCCCCTCGCGAGCCACAAGTGCCCGTCCGATCACGCTTGGGTAACGGGGCCGGCCGCCCCTGATTCGGATCGGCCCGTCAGCCGACCGGCCCGCGAGCCCGTCAGGCGGTCAGCCCGTCAGGCGGTCAGGGCTTCCGTGCGCCGTGCCGTCGTCGCGATCGTGGCCGAGCCGACCACACGCGTGCCGTCGTACAGCACGATCGCCTGGCCCGGGGCCACACCCCGTACGGGCTCCGCGAAGTCGACGCGCAGGGTGCCGTCGACCAGTTCGGCGGTGACCGGTGTCTCGTCGCCGTGGGCGCGCAGCTGGGCCGTGTAGGCACCGGGGCCGGACGGGGCCGTACCGCCGCACCAGCGGGGCCTGATGGCCGTCAGGGCGGTGACGTCGAGTGCGGCCACGGGGCCGACCGTGACGGTGTTGTCGACGGGCGAGATGTCCAGCACGTAGCGCGGCTTGCCGTCCGGCGCCGGGTGGCCGATCCGCAGGCCCTTGCGCTGGCCGATCGTGAACCCGTGGGCGCCCTCGTGCGTACCGACCTTGGCCCCGGACTCGTCGACGATGTCCCCCTCCGCCTTGCCGAGACGGGCGGCGAGGAAGCCCTGGGTGTCGCCGTCCGCGATGAAGCAGATGTCGTGGCTGTCGGGCTTCTTGGCGACGGCCAGGTCGCGGCGCTCGGCCTCCGCGCGGATCTCGTCCTTCGTGGTGAGGGTGTCCCCGAGCGGGAACATGGCGTGCGCGAGCTGGCGCTCGTCGAGCACGCCGAGGACGTACGACTGGTCCTTGGCCATGTCGCTCGCGCGGTGCAGCTCACGGGTCCCGTCGGGGCCGGTGACGACCGTCGCGTAGTGGCCGGTGCAGACGGCGTCGAAGCCGAGCGCGATCGCCTTGTCGAGCAGCGCCGCGAACTTGATCTTCTCGTTGCAGCGCAGACACGGGTTCGGGGTGCGCCCGGCCTCGTACTCGGCGATGAAGTCCTCGACGACATCCTCACGGAAGCGCTCGGCGAGGTCCCATACGTAGAAGGGGATGCCGATGACGTCGGCGGCCCTGCGTGCGTCGCGGGAGTCCTCGATGGTGCAACAGCCCCGCGCGCCCGTACGGAACGACTGCGGGTTCGCGGAGAGCGCGAGATGGACACCGGTGACGTCGTGGCCGGCTTCGGCGGCACGGGCGGCGGCGACGGCGGAGTCCACGCCGCCGGACATGGCGGCGAGCACACGGAGAGGGCGCTGGGGTGTCTGAGTCATAGCCACACCAGCGTACGGGTGCCGGGGAACCAGAGTCGCGCGAGTATCCGTTGTCGGTTCATGGGCAAGAGAAGGCGGGGGGCCGTGAGCGGTGACATCCCGGGCGCGGGCGGCTCGGACGAGGGCGGGACGCCGGTCGGCGACGGGCCGGCGGGCGGCGGACAGGACGGCGGCGGGCCGACGATCGGCCGGCGCACACTGCTGATCGGCGGCGCCGCCGTGCTGGTGGGCGGCGGGGCGATCGCGGTCGTGGCGGGCCAGGACCAGGCGACACGGCTCTGGTATCGCGTACCGGGCGTGGAGAAGCCGCGCAAGCCGGGTGAGCTCGATCACGCGGGCGCCGAGTGGGTGGCGGCGTCGTCGGCGAACTGGCGCCGCGCGGACCGGCCCGACGACTACGCCGTTGACCGGGTGATCATCCACGTCGTGCAGGGCAGCTACCGGACGGCGCTCAAGGTCTTCAAGGACCCGGCGCACCAGGCGGCCACGCACTACGTGGTGCGCAAGGACGGGCATGTGGCGCAGATGATCCGCGAGCTGGACGTGGCGTACCAGGCGGGGAACCGCTCGTACAACGAACGCGGCGTCGGCATCGAGCACGAGGGCTTCGTGGACCGGCCGGAGGACTTCACGGACGCGATGTACGCGTCGTCGGCGCGGCTGACGGCGGGAATCTGTGAGCGGTACGGGATACCGGTCGACCGGAAGCACATCATCGGCCACGTGGAGGTCCCTGGCACGGACCACACGGACCCGGGGCCGCACTGGGACTGGGACCGGTACATGAAGCTGGTGCGGGCGGCGCGGGCGGAGCGCGCTTCGCGGGAGCAGCAGCGGTAGCTGGGTTGCGGTTTCGTTGCCGGGGGCGGGGTTCGGGGCCTCCGGAGGGGTATGTCCGGACGGCATGACCCCGGAGCGGCACCCGGACACCCACCCGCACCACGAACCCCCGCCGGAGGCGAACCGGCCCTAGCTCAGACCCGCCGTCCTCGCCCGCTCCACCGCCGGGCCGATCGCTGACGCCACCGCCTTGACGTCCGCCTCCGTAGAAGTGTGGCCGAGGGAGAACCGCAGCGTGCCGCGCGCCAGTTCGGGGGCGGTGCCGGTGGCCAGCAGTACGTGGCTGGGCTGGGCGACCCCCGCCGTACAGGCCGATCCCGTCGAGCACTCGATCCCCTGCGCGTCCAGCAGCAGGAGCAGCGAGTCGCCCTCACACCCCGGGAAGCTGAAATGGGCGTTGGCGGGGAGGCGGTCGACCGGGTCGCCGCCGAGGATCGCGTCCGGTACGGCCTTCCGTACGGAGGCGATCAACTCGTCGCGCAGGGCGCCGATGTCACGCGCGAACTCACCGCGCCGTTCGGCGGCGAGCCGCCCCGCGACGGCGAACGCGGCGATGGCGGGGACGTCGAGGGTGCCCGAGCGCACATGGCGTTCCTGGCCGCCGCCGTGCAGGACGGGGACGGGGGTGTACTCACGGCCGAGGAGCAGCGCGCCGACGCCGTAGGGGCCGCCGACCTTGTGGCCGGTGACGGTCATCGCGGCGAGCCCCGAGGAGCCGAAGTCGACCTCGGTCTGGCCGAACGCCTGGACGGCGTCCGAGTGCAGCGGCACGCCGAACTCGGCCGCGACCTCGGCGAGTTCGCGTACCGGGAGGATCGTGCCGATCTCGTTGTTCGCCCACATGACGGTGGCGAGGGCCACGTCGTCGGGGTTGCGTTCGATGGCCGCGCGCAGGGTCTCGGGCGAGACCCTGCCGTATCCGTCGACGGCCAGATACTCGACGTTCGCGCCCTCGTGCTCGCCGAGCCAGTCGACGGCGTCGAGGACCGCGTGGTGCTCCACGGGGCTGGCGAGCACACGCGTCCTGGCCGGGTCGGCGTCCCGGCGGGACCAGTAGAGGCCCTTCACCGCGAGGTTGTCGGCCTCCGTGCCGCCGGAGGTGAAGACGACCTCGCTGGGCCGGGCGCCGAGGGAGTCGGCGAGGTCTTCGCGCGCCTCCTCGACGGTACGCCGGGCCCGCCGCCCGGCGGCATGCAACGAGGACGCGTTGCCGACGTCGGCGAACCGGGCGGTCATCACCTCGATCGCCTCGGGAAGCATCGGGGTGGTAGCGGCGTGGTCGAGATAAGCCATGGTGGTGCCGATTCTACGAGCCGCGGTGGCTGCCGGTCGCGGTGGGCGGGGGTGGAACGGGGGTTTGGAGCGGTACGGGGTGGTCCCGGAGGGGTCCCACGGCCCCGGGCCCCGGGAGGTATCACCGTGAATGAGGGATGGCACGACGGGTCGCGGCGGAAGCCGAGATATTTGTCACCGCCGAACCGGATCGCCGGTTCGACACCCCGCACCACCGGCGACAAGCGGCCTCGTCGGCTTCCTGCCCGCCCAACCGGCCGCGCGGATCTGCTCCGCGAGGGGATCGACGGCGCGCGCGGGGGCTGTGACCGGCTCCCGGGCCCCGGCCGCTGTCAGACCCGGCGAGTAGCGTGCTGAGCATGGATGGATGGTCTCTTGACCGCACCTTCAGCAGCTGTCCGGTGCCGTCCGGTGGGGAGTCCTCGGGCCCGCCGACGGGCCGCCCGTCGTGCTGCTGCACGGGACACCGTTCTCGTCGTACGTGTGGCGGGACCCCGCGCGGGCTCTCGCGCGGCGGCATCGCGTGTACGTGTGGGACATGCCCGGGTTCGGGGCGTCGGAGATGCGGCGGGGGCAGGACGTGTCGCTCGGCGCGCAGGCGCGGGTCTTCGGCGAACTGCTCGGGCACTGGGGGCTGGAGCGGCCCGCCGTCGTCGCGCACGACTTCGGGGGATGCGTCGCCCTGCGCGCGACGCTGCTGCACGGGGCGCGGTACGAAAGGCTGGCGCTCGTCGACCCTGTCGCACTCGCGCCCTGGGGGTCGCCCACATATCGGCTCCTCGGTGAACACGGCCACGTCTTCGGCCAGTTGCCACCCGGACTGCATCGGGCGCTCGTGCGGGAGTACGTCGGTTCGGCCAGCCACCCCGGGCTGCGCCCCGACGTCCTGGACGCGCTGGTGGAGCCCTGGTGCACCGAGTCGGGGCAGCCCGCGTTCTACCGGCAGATCGCGCAGAACGACCGGCGTTTCACCGACGAGATCGAGGGCCGGTACGGCGAGTTGGACCTGCCGGTGCTGATCTGCTGGGGCGAGGAGGACACCTGGATCCCGCACGAGAAGGGGCGGCAGCTCGCCGGGCTTGTCCCCGGGGCCGAGCTGCGTCTCGTCGCGGGCGCGGGCCATCTCGTACAGGAGGACGCGCCCGCCGAACTCACCCTGGCGCTGGCCGACTTCCTCAGTCCGGCTCCATGACCCCGACGACGGCCCCGCTACCGCGCCCCAGGCACCCTCGCCTCGCGAGGGGCCCTGGCCAGTTGGCGGGCCTGGGCGACCAGGCGGTCCGCGCTGTCCCAGACGTCCGCGTCCTCCTCCAGATAGCCGCCCGCCAGATTCCGCGTGGTGACGAAAACCCGCAGCGGCCCCGGCGCGGGGCGGCAGCGGATGTGCGTGGTCAGTTCGACGGTCGGGGTCCAGCCCATGAGCCCGAGATCGAAGGCGGTCGGCGGGAAGGCGTCCACCGTCAGCAGCAGCGAGAGCGGGTCCGGCTCACGGCCGTCGGCCAGCGAGAACCAGCCGCGCATCTCGCCCTTGCCGGACGGGGCGCCGATCGCCCAGCCCGCGGTGGCCGGGTCCAGCCTGATCAGGACGCGCCGCGCGAAGCCCGAGTCGTCGGGAAAGGCGGCGGGCCCGTCCTCCGTACCGAGGCAGTGCTCGGACGGCGGCAGTGCGGGCGGCTTCACCGACGTGCGGACGTCGTCGCCGAGCGAGTCCAGCGAGCCGTACGCCGCCATGACCCGGACGCGTTCGACCTCGGTGCCGTCCGCCTCGTACTGGAAGAGCGACGCCTGGCCCGTGGCGAGGCTCCGGCCGGTGCGCACCGTCTCCGTACGGACGACGGCGGGGCCGGGCTTGGACGGGGTCAGATAGTGGGCGGTGACCGTGAACGGATCGGGGTGCGACAGCGCGTCACGCAGGGCGCGGGCCACGATCGCCAGCAGATAGCCGCCGTTGACGGCGGAGAGGATCGCCCAGCCTTCGGAGAGGTCGGCGTCGTAGACGCCCGGTTCACGGAGGGTGACGGAGGTGTCCCGGTCGAACTCGCTGTCCGCGGTGGATGCCCGCGCTGTGTGCGCTGCCTGTGCCATGGGCAGAACGGTACAACAACGCAATACTGAGCGGTAGCTTAGATGTTCGGTTCCGCCGGCCCCTCGGCCGCCGTCGAGCGGCGCCTGTACGCGCGCGGCGCCCGCCAGTGGAAGCGCATCGACAGCAGCCGCAGCACGAACGCGGTGACGACCGCGAGCCCGCTCGTCAGCCCGGTCAGCGCGTCGAGACGGATACAGATCACCACCATCGTCGCGCCGACGATCGCGGGCACCGCGTACAGGTCGCGGTCCCAGCGCAGCAGCGACGGGACCTCGTTGGCGAGCACGTCGCGCAGCACACCACCGCCCGCGGCCGTGGCCAGACCGAGTGCGGCGGACGGGACGAGGCCGAGCCCGTACTCGTGCGCCTTCACCGTGCCCGTGACGCAGAACAGCCCGAGCCCCGCCGCGTCGAAGACGTTCACCGCGCCCTGGATGCGCTCGACATGCGGATGCAGGAAGAAGACCAGGACCGTCGCGACCAGCGGCATGGTGAAGTAGCCGAGGTCGGTGAAGGCGGCGGGCGGTACGGCTCCGATGACCAGGTCCCGGAGCAGCCCGCCGCCCAGCCCGGTGACCTCGGCGAGCACCGCTATCCCGAAGACGTCGAAGTTCTTGCGGACGGCCAGCAGCGCGCCGGATATCGCGAAGACGAAGATGCCCGCGAGGTCGAGCGAGTGCTGGACGGAGGGGGTGAACAGTTCTTCGAACACCAGACCGTTCTACACCGTGAACAAAGCGCCAGGTCAAGCGCCGGCACCCCTCACGTTCCCCGTCTCACACCGGCTCCGTCAGCGCCCCCGGCTCCGCCTCCGTCACCGCCGCGATCCCCGTCGCCCTCGTCCGCTCCACCGTCCCCGCCTCGATCTCCGCCGCGAAGTGGCACGCCACCCGGTGGCCGTCCCCCACCACCGTCAGCTCCGGCCGCTCCGTCGCGCACCGCGTCTCCTGCTTCCACGGGCAGCGCGTATGGAATCGGCACCCCGCCGGCGGGGCCGCCGGGGACGGCAGATCGCCGTGGAGCAGGATGCGTTCGCGGCGGTCCTCCAGGTCCGGGTCGGGCACCGGCACCGCCGACATCAGCGCCCTCGTGTACGGGTGCCTCGGCTCCGCGTACAGCGCGTCGCTCGGTGCCTCCTCCACCAGCGAGCCCAGATACATGACGCCGATGACATCCGAGATGTGGCGGACCACGGCCAGGTCGTGGGCGATGACGAGATAGGTCAGGCCCTTGGACTCCTGAAGCTCCTCAAGGAGGTTGATCACCTGCGCCTGGATGGAGACGTCGAGCGCGGAGACCGGCTCGTCGCAGATGATCACGTCCGGTTCGAGGACGAGCGCCCGCGCGATACCGATGCGCTGGCGCTGGCCGCCGGAGAACTCGTGCGGATAACGCGCGAGCGCGTTCGCCGACAGGCCGACCTCCGCGAGGATCTTCTTGATCCGCTCGCGGCGCTCCTCCTGGTCCGCGCCGATGCCGTGCGCCGCCATCCCCTCGGAGAGGATCGACTCGATGTTCTGCCGGGGGTTGAGGCTGCCCAGCGGGTCCTGGAAGACCATCTGAAGGCGGTGCCGGATCCGCCGCATCTCCTCGTCCGGCAGCTTCGCCAGATCCGTGCCGTCGAAGACGACTTCGCCCTCGGTGATGTCGACGAGGCGCAGGACCGCCCGGCCGAGGGTGGTCTTGCCGCAGCCCGACTCGCCGACCAGGCCGTACGTCTGACCCGCCTCGACCTTCAGCGAGACACCGTCGACGGCGTAGACATGGCCGACGGTGCGGTCGAAGAAGATGCCCTTCTTGACGGGGAAGTGGACCTTCACGCCGTCCAGTTCGAGCAGACTCATGAGGAGACCTCCGCCGTGCCGGTGGCAGCCTCCGCCGGCAGGACCGGGTTGACGCAGCGCACCTGGTGGCCCGGTGCGCGCGGTTCGGTGAGTTCCGGGGTGCCCGTCAGGCACTCCATCGTGTAGAAGTCGCAGCGGGGCGCGAACGCGCAGCCGTCGGCCCACGCGATCTTGTCGTTGATCGACCCGCGGATCGGCCTGAGCGGGTCGCCGCGCGGTGCGTCGAGACGTGGGATGGAGCCGAGCAGACCGTGCGCGTACGGATGGGTGGGGTGCGCGAACAGTTCACGGCGGCCGGCCGTTTCCACCGCCCGTCCCGCGTAGAGCACATTGACCTGGTCGCACAACCCGGCGACGACGCCCAGGTCATGAGTGATCATCAGAAGCGCCGTGCCCTGCTGGTCGACCAACTCCTTGAGGAGTTCGAGGATCTGGGCCTGGATGGTGACGTCGAGCGCCGTCGTCGGCTCGTCCGCGATCAGCAGGCGCGGTGCGCACGCGACCGCCATGGCGATGAGCGCGCGCTGCCGCATGCCGCCGGAGAGCTGGTGCGGGTACTCCTTCAGCCGCCGGTCCGGGTCGGGGATCCCCACCCGGTCGAGCAGCGAGGCGGCTTCCTTACGGGCCGGTTCGCCCTTCAGCCCGCGGTGGCGGCTCAGGATCTCGGTGACCTGAACGCCGATGGGGACGACCGGGTTGAGCGAGGACAGCGGGTCCTGGAAGATCATCGCTAGCTGGCTGCCGCGCAGATCGCGGATCTTCCTCTCGCCCATGGAGAGCAGGTCCGCGCCGTCGAACTCCGCCCGCCCGCCGACGCTCACCCCCTTCCCCGGGAGCAGCCCCATCAGGGCGAGCGCGGTCACGGACTTGCCGCAGCCCGACTCGCCCACCAGTCCTACTACTTGGCCCTCGGCGACATCGAAGGAGACACCGTCGACGGCCTTCGTGCCGAGCCCTCGGCCGGCACTCCTCCCCCGTCCCCTTCCCTGCTCCGCGAAGGTCACCGACAGTGCGTCAACCGACAGTAGCGACATAGGACTTCAGCCTCGCAGCTTGGGGTCGAGGGCTTCCCGCATCGCCTCACCGAGCAGCGTGAAGCCAAGAGCGGTGACGATGATCCCGACCGCCGGATAGACCGACATCATCGGCGCGTTGTCGAAGAAGCGCTGCGCCTGCGACAGCATCACGCCCCACTCCGGGATCGCCGGGTCCGGATTGCCGAGGCCCAGATAGGACAGGGCGGCGGCCTCGATGATCGCGGTGGCGAGGCTGAGCGTCGCCTGGACGATCACCGGGCTGAGCGAGTTGGGCAGGATCTGGGTGAGGACGATACGGCGCTTGCGGATGCCCACCGCCTTGGCCGCCAGGACATGGTCCGAGCTGCCCTGCGCGAGCATCGAACCGCGCAACAGCCGTGCGAACACCGGCACTTGCACCACGCCCACCGCGATCATCACGGTGGTCAGCGACTGGCCGAGCACGGCGGCGACGGACGCGGCCAGCAGCAGCGAGGGCAGCGCCAGCATGATGTCGGTGACGCGCATGATGACGGTGTCCACGCGCTTGCCCGGCTCGCCGCCGAGCGTCGCCGCCGCGCCCGACACGGCGCCGATGACCGCGCCGGCCACCAGCCCGATGAGCATCGACACGACGCCCACGAGCAGGGTCTGCCGGGCGCCCACGAGCATCCGGGAGAACTCGTCGCGCCCGAGATGGTCGAGACCGAACCAGTTCTCGCCGCGCGGTCCGACGAAGCGCCCCTGGTTGGGGAAGACTTCGCCGCGCCAGTCCTGCGCGGTGGGGCTGTACGGGGCGAGCCACGGGCCCACGATCGCGATCACCACGAACAGGCCGATCACGACGCCGCCGATGATCGCCGCCTTGTTCGCGCGCAGCCGCCGGAACGCCTCACGCCAGAGTCCGGCGCCGGAGGTGGTCTCGGTCCGCTCGGTGAGCTGCGCGAGCCTGTCGATCTTGTCGGCCTTCTTCGTCACGCCGGGCGTGCTGCCGGGGCCGGGGTTGGCGTTCACGTCAGTGCACCCGCACTCTCGGGTCGATGAGGCTGTACGCCACGTCGACCAGCAGATTGATGAGGACGTACACGAGCGCGATGAAGAGGATGAAGCCGACGAGCACGGGATAGTCACGCGCGTCGATCGACGTACGGATGAACGATCCGATCCCGCCGAAGGTGAAGACCGACTCGGTGAGGACGGCGCCGGACAGCAGGCTGCCGGTCAGCAGACCGACCGCGGTGATCACCGGCAGCAGCGCGTTGCGCAGGACGTGCCGGGCGCGTACGACGCGCTTGTCCAGGCCCTTGGACTCCGCCGTACGTACGTAGTCCTCGCCCAGCACCTCCAGCACGCTGGCCCTGGTCATCCGCACGATGACGGCGAGCGGGATGGAGGCGAGCGCGAGCGCCGGCAGCACCAGATGCATGATCGCGTCCCACGAGGCGTCGAACTCACCGGTCAACAGGCCGTCCAGGACAGCGAATCCGGTGACCTTCGTCGCGTCGATACCCGTCGAGAGCCGGCCGTAGCTCGGGAAGATCCCGAGGTTGACGGCGAAGAGCCCTTTGAGGAGCAGCGCCAGGAAGAAGACCGGCACGCAGATGCCGAGCAGTGAGCCGGACACCGCCGTCACATCGAGCCAGCTGCCGCGGCGCCGGGCGGCGAAGTAGCCGAGCGGAATGCCCACCACGATCGCGATGGCCATGGCGGCGACGCCGAGTTCGACGGTCGCGGGGAAGCGCAGGGTGAATTCCTCCCACACCGGCCTGCCGGTCTGGGTGGAGGTGCCGAGGTCGAGCTGGAAGATCCGCTTGATGAACCGTCCGTACTGGACCCACACCGGCTCGTCGAGCCCCAACGCCCGGTTGATGCGGGCCACTTCGGCCTCGGTCGCGCGCTCGCCGAGGATCGACGACGCGGGTCCGCCGGGCAGCCGGTTCAGCCACAGGAAGAGCAGAACCGACAGACCGAGCAGGGTGGGTATCAGCTGCAGCAGTCGTCGTGCGACGAGTCTCAGCACCCCGCGTGCCCCTTTCTTCGGTGTGTGAGGACGGGACATGAACGTGGGTCAGGGTCCGCCCGGCGGCGGGATCGTGTGCCGCCGGCCGGGCGGACCCTGGCAGGTCGTGCTACGTGCGGGACGTGCTACTTGAAGGACGTCTCGGCGAAGTTCTCCTGCGTCAGCGGGGAGACCTTCGGCGGATTGACGTTGCCCGCGAACGCGATCGCCGGCGGCGACGAGGAGATCGGCACACCCGGGAGGTACGCCATGATCGTCTCGTTGGCCTTCTTGTAGAGGTCCGTCCGCTTGGCCGGGTCCGTCTCGATCGACGCGGCCTTCAGCGCGTCGAAGACGCCCTTGTCCTTGAAGCCCCACTGCTTGTCGTACTCGGCGAACCAGGTGCCGATGAAGTTGTAACCGTCGTTGAAGTCACCGGTCCAGCCCAGCATGTGCAGTTCGCAGCCGCCGGCCTCGGTGGCGTCGATGTAGTCCGGCGCCCACTTCATGGGCTTGGGCGTGACGGTGATCCCGGCCTTCTCCAGGTCGGCCTTCATCAGCTCGAACATGTCCTGCGGCGCGGGCATGTACGGGCGGGTGACCTCGGTCGGGTAGCAGAACTCGACCTTCAGCGCGCTCTCGTCGGCCCCCGCGAGGAGCTGCTTGGCCTTGGCGGTGTCGAAGGCGTACTTCTGGACCGCGTCCGAGTAGCCGGCGACCGTGTCGGGCATGAACTGCGTCGCCACGACGCCGCCCGCGGGCAGCTGCGTCTTGACCAGGTTCTCGCGGTCGATGGCGTGCGCGATGGCCTGGCGGACCTCGGGCTTCTGCAGGGCCTTGTTCTTCTCCTGGCTCATGCCGACGTAGAAGATGTTGAAGACGTCACGCGTGGGGACCTGGAAGCCGTCTCCCTCGAGTGTCGCCACATCGGCCGGGGCGACCAGGTCGTAGCCGTCGATGTCACCGGCCTGGAGGGCCTGGCGACGGCCGTCCTCGGTGTCGATGGTACGGAAGACCAGATTCTTGATCTTCGCCTTGGAGCCCCAGTAGTCCTCGTAACGCTCCAGCGAGACTTCCTTGTTGCCCTTGTTCCACTCGGTGATCTTGTACGGTCCGGTGCCCGCGACCGTCCCCGCCACCTGGCTGTACTTGGGGTACGTGATGGCGTCGCCCTTGGCGGTCGCGTCCTGCTTCGCGTACTCGGCCAGCGCCTTCGGCGAGTGGATCGCCAGCGCCTGGAGGGAGAAGCCGCCGGGGAGGTTCGCGGAGGGCTCGTTGACCTCGATGACGGCGGTGCTGTCGTCCTTCGCGGTGCAGGACTTGTAGTTCGCCTTCGGCGTCTCGGGGTCCTCGTTGGCCGCGAAGCCGCCCATGACGGTCTGCCAGTAGTAGGAGACCGCGCTGGACTGGTACGTGCCCTTCCAGTTGAACCAGTGGTCGTAATTGGCGCACACGGCGGCGGCGTTGAACTTCTCGCCGTCGTGGAAGGTCACGTCCTTACGGAGGTTGAACGTCCAGACCGTGCCGGCCTCGTTGCTCGACCACTTCTCGGCCAGGGCGGGGGCCAGCTCGCTGCCGCCCGACTCGTGCTTCAGCAGGGCCTCGAAGGCCTGACGGGTGACGCGGAAGGTCTCGCCGTCGCTCGCCAGCGCCGGGTCCAGCGAACCGGGGTCACCGGGGCCGCCGAAGACCAAGGTGTCCTTCGCGCCGCCCGAGTCACCTTCCTCGTCGCGCTCACTGGAACAGCCTGTGGCGATCAGTGCGACGGCCAAGGCCGTGACGATCGCCCCAGCGGCTCGGGACTTGAATATTCGCATGGTCCACCCCAGGGGTCCGGACGAGTCGAGAGCTCGGTCTTGACGGCCGAACATTACAGTCAAGAAAGTGCCAAATGAACAGGCCGCAATGCGGAGTTGCAGACCTGAGATCCGGACAGTCGACAAATGGACAGACTCCGGGGCATCGCGCCCCAACCAGTCAAGTCCTGCCACGCGAGCCGTAGTTGGGGCGGGCGAACCGGGTGAACCTCCCGTACGACGCAGAAGCCCCCCGTCCGCATGGTGGGACCATGCGGACGGGGGGCGTGCGTGACGTATGGCGTGACAGGCCTGGCGTACGGGCCCGGCGGGCTACTCCTTGGTGAGCCCCTTCGGCGCCTCGGAGGTCTCCACCTCGGAGGTCTCCGCCTCGGCGGAAGGCCCGGCCGACTCACCGTCAGCCGCCTTCCCGGCATCCGGGTCGGTCGCCACCGCGTCACCCACCAGCGCGATCGCCTCGCGCGCCGACGCGAGCACCGTCGTGTCGTCCGGGATCTGGTCCGGCGCGTTCTCCGGGTGGTGGCAGGCCGCCTCGTGCCCCGGCTCCAGCCGGATCAGCGGCGGCTCCACCGTCCGGCACACCTCCGTCGCCTTCCAGCAACGGGTGTGGAACCGGCAGCCGGTCGGCGGCGAGATCGGCGACGGCACATCGCCCTTGAGCAGAATCCGCTCGCTCCTGGCCCCGCGCCGCTTCGGGTCGGGCACCGGCACCGCCGACAGCAGCGCCTTCGTGTACGGGTGCATCGGCCGCTCGTACAGCGACTTGCGGTCCGACAGCTCGACGATCTTGCCGAGGTACATCACCGCGATCCGGTCCGAGACATGGCGGATGACCGAGAGGTCGTGCGCGATGATCACGTACGTGAGGCCCAGCTCGTCCTGGAGGTCGTCCAGCAGGTTCACCACCTGCGCCTGGATCGACACGTCCAGCGCGGAGACCGGCTCGTCGGCCACGACCAGCTTCGGGCTCAGCGCCAGGGCCCGCGCGATACCGATGCGCTGGCGCTGGCCGCCGGAGAACTCGTGCGGATAGCGGTTGTAGTGCTCGGGGCTCAGACCCACCAGGCCCAGGAGGCGCTGGACCTCCTTCTTCACCCCGCCCTCGGGCTCCACGTGCTGGAGCTTGAACGGCGCGCCGACGATCGTGCCGATCGTGTGGCGCGGGTTCAGCGAGGAGTACGGGTCCTGGAAGATCATCTGCACGTCGCGGCGGAGCGGACGGATCTTGCCCGCCGACATGTGCGTGATGTCGTGGCCCTGGAACTCGACCCGCCCGCCTGTCGGTTCGTCGAGCCGCGTGATCAGCCGGCCCATGGTCGACTTGCCGCAGCCGGACTCACCGACGACGCCGAGCGTCTCACCGGCGTGGACGTCGAAGGACAGCCCGTCGACCGCCTTGACGGCGCCGACCTGGCGCTGGAGCAGCCCCTTCTTGACGGGGAAGTGCTTGACCAGCCCCTCCACCCGCAGCAGGGGCTCCCCTGCCTTGTCTTCTTCCGGCCTGTCCGCCACAGCGGGATCCTTTGCGTTACTCACGGCGTCGGCGCTCACAGCTTCGGCGCAATCTCTTCGGTCCAGATCTTGGTCCGCTCCTCCTGCGTCATATGGCAGGCGGAGTGGTGCCCGGCGCCGACCAGCTTCAGTTCGGGACGCTCCGTGCGCGTGATGCCGTCCTTGGGGACATCGGCGTACGGGCAGCGCGGGTTGAAGGCGCAGCCTTGAGGCACGTTGATGAGCGACGGCGGCTGGCCCTTGACGGGGATGAGCCGATCGGTCTGCTCACGGTCGATCCGGGGCATCGAGCCGAGCAGGCCCCAGGTGTAGGGGTGCTGCGGCTCGTAGAAGACCTTCTCGGCCGGCCCGCGCTCGACGCACCGGCCGCCGTACATGACCAGCAGGTCGTCCGCCATCTCGGCGACGACCCCGAGGTCATGGGTGATCATGATGACCGCGGAGCCGAACTCCTTCTGAAGATCCCTGATGAGGTCGAGGATCTGCGCCTGGACGGTCACGTCCAGGGCGGTCGTCGGCTCGTCGGCGATGAGCAGTTCGGGGTTGTTCACCAGGGCCATCGCGATCATCGCGCGCTGGCGCATACCGCCGGAGAACTCATGCGGATAGCTGTCGACACGCTTGTGCGGCTCGGGGATGCCGACCCGGTCGAGCATCTCGACCGCCCGTGCGCGGGCGACCTTCTTGGTGACCTTGTGGTGGACGCGGTACGCCTCCACGATCTGCGCGCCGACGCGGTAGTACGGGTGCATCGCGGACAGCGGGTCCTGGAAGATCATGGCCATCTTCCGGCCGCGCAGCCGCCGGACATGGTCGGGGTCGGCCCCGACCAGTTCCTCGCCGTCCAGCCAGACCTCGCCGGATATCGCTGCGTTGGCGGAGCGGTGCAGGCCCATGACGCCGAGCGAGGTGACGGACTTGCCGGAGCCGGACTCACCGACGATGCCGAGGGTTTTGCCGGCGTGGACGTCGAAGCTGACGCCGTCGACCGACTTCACCAGACCGTCGTCGGTGCTGAAGTGGATACGGAGGTCGCGTACGGAGAGGAACGGGTCCCCCGGGCCGCCGGCCCCGGGTGCCCCCGCGGCCTTGGAGACCACCGGCTCGCCCGGCGCGGACGCGGGACCGGGCACCCGTGCCGCGGACTGCTCCTTGGAAACCTCGCTCACGAGTACCTCACCCTGGGGTCGATGGCGGCGTACACCAGGTCCACCAGCAGATTGCAGAAGACGATGAAGAATGCGGCGAACAGGGTCACGCCCATCACGATCGGCAGGTCGGCGTCCTTCACCGACTGGATCGCGTACGAGCCCATGCCCTGGAGGGAGAAGACCTGTTCGGTGATGACGGCGCCGCCGAGCAGCAGGCCGAAGTCCATACCGAAGATCGTGACGATGGGCGTCAGCGCGGACCGCAGTCCGTGCTTGGCGACGACCGTGCTCTCCCGCAGGCCCTTGGCCCGCGCCGTACGGATGTAGTCCTCCCCCATCACTTCCAGCATGCCGGCCCGGGTGAGCCTGGCGTACAGGGCGGAGTAGAGGAAGGCGAGGCTGCACCAGGGGATGATCAGGTTCCAGGCCCAGTCCGCCGGATTGTCCGCGAACGGGACGTAGTTGACGCCGTCCGACCACAGTGGCCACTGGACGGTGAAGAGGGCCAGGCCGAGCATGCCGGTGAAGAAGATCGGCAGCGAGACACCGGCCAGGGCCAGCGTCATGGCGAAGCGGTCGAAGATCGAGCCCCGCTTGAGCGCGGACAGGACACCGATGGCGACACCGGAGATCAGCCAGATCACCGCGGCACCGATGGCCAGGGAGAACGTGATCGGCACCCGGTCCATCAGCTCGGGCCACACCTCGACGTGCGTCTTGAAGGAGTAGCCGAAGCAGGGCGCGTTGCACATGGACGGGTCCGGGCCGAAGTTGTACTCGGCGCCGACGAAGATGCCCTTGATGAAGTCGAAGTACTGGGTGTAGAGGGGCTGGTCGAGCCCCAGGTTCGCCTTGACGGCGGCGATGGAGTCGGGGTTGGCGTCCTTACCGACGTACTGGACTGCCAGCTGGTCGATCGTCTGCCCACCGAGCCGTGGAACAAGGAAGAAGATCGCGAAGGTGACTGCGCTGACCACCAGCAACAGCATTACCGCGGCGATCACGCGTCGGATGATGTACGCAGTCACAGCCGATCGGCGCCGGGTCCGCCGGCCGGGGGGTGACCCGGCCGGCGGACCCGAAGCCTTCACCTGCCTTTCAGGCATTTCGGGGGGTTGGGAAGCTCTACCGCTGAATTAGGTGGTGGAGCCGATCAGCAGGTAGTCGTACATACCGAGGTACGCCTGGGTCACGGTGACGTTGGTCGCCGAGTCCGGGCGGTACAGCAGGTTCTTGCGGTAGATCAGCGGCACGGCCGAGGCGTTCTCCATGACGAGCTTGTCGACCTCGCCCCACGCCTTGGTGCGGGCGGCGTCGTCGGTCTGCGCGATACCGTCCGACAGCGCCTTGTTGATCGTGGGGTCGTTCAGCTCCATCAGGTTGTTGCCGCCCGAGGGCTTGATGGCGGAGCCGTTGACGATCTGGTCGAGGAAGCCGAAGCCGGTCGGCCAGTCGGCGCCCCACGCCATCATCATCATGCCGAGCTTGTGCTCGTGGACGTAGCTGGGGACACCGGCGAAGTTACCGAAGTACTTGCCCGACGGGTACTGCTTGATCTCCGCCTCGATGCCGACCTTCTTCAGCGAGGCCTGGATGGCGGTCGCCATCTGCACCTCGTCGGGACGGTCGGAGCGGGCGGTCAGGTTGGTCTTGAAGCCGTTCGGCTGACCGCAGTCCGCGAGAGCGGCCTTGGCCTTCGCGACGTCGCCCTTGTTGCCCTCGGTCTGGTACAGGTCGAACTTCTGGTACCCGTTGACCGTCGGCGGGAGCAGCGTGCTCGCCACGTCGCCCTTGGTGTCGCCACCGAGCGCGGCCTGCACGGACGCCTTGTCGATCGCGTAGTGGACGGCCTTGCGGCAGTCCGCGTTGTCGAAGGGCTTCACCTTCGTCGACAGCGCGAGGTACGAGGTGGCGCCGGCGTACGAGTTGTCCGTCTTCGCCTTCTCGCTCGACTTGGTGAGGACCTTGGGCTGGGTCTTCGTCTGAAGACCGGTGCCGGCGGCGTCCACCGTGATGTTGTCGCTCATCAGGTGCTGGTCGACCGTGGTCGGGTTGACCTTGAACTTGATGGTGATCTTGTCGGCGAGCGCCGGGCGGATCGGGTCGGTGGCCTTGTCCCAGTGCGGGTTGCGCACGAGGGTCGCGCTGCGGCCCTCGTTGTACGACTCGAACTTGTACGGGCCCGACGACGAGATCTGCTTGACGTACTCGGCGCCCTTGTCCTTCGCCTGCGGCACGGGGGCCGTCTGCGAGAAGGTCGCCAGGTAGTCGAAGTCGGCGAACGGCTTGTTGAGCTTGAAGACGATCGTCTGGTCGTCCGGGGTCTCGATGGACTTCAGGCCCTCGGGAGACTTGTCCTTGTACGGGCCCTTGTACTTCTCGCCGCCCAGCAGGTACGCCTTGAAGTAGGTGGGACCGTGCGAGAGGGCCTCGGGCGCGAAGTTGCTGCGCTCGATGGCGTACTTGACGTCCTTGGACGTGACCGGGCTGCCGTCGTCGAACTTGACGCCCTTGCGGAGCTTGTACGTCCAGGTCTTGGCGTCCGCGCTCGGCTCACCCAGCGACTCCGCGAGGTCGGGGACGACCTCCAGGCCTTCCTTGCCGGCGGCCGGCTTGAAGGTGGTGAGCGTACGGCCGTACAGGCGGGAGAAGTTCTGGACCCAGCCATAGTAGGTGTTGCCCGGGTCGAGGGAGTCCGGCACGTCCGAGTGCTCGAAGGTGACGGTGCCCCCCTTCTTGTCGGACTTGTTGACGACCGACGTCAGTCCGGCGTCGACTCCGGCGCCGTCGCTCTTGTTGTTGTCCTTGCTGTCCGAGCCGCCGCACGCCGACGCGCCGAGCGCCAGCACGATGGCTGTCGCCAGGACAGCTGTCGCTTTCTTGGTCTTCATCCTGAGGAAAGCCCCTCTATCAATGGATACGGCACGGAGCTCAAGATCGGCCGCTGTGGATGGTGCTGGGTGGTACCGGGATGGTGCCTGGGGGGACTACTTGCTGCGGGGGTCGAGTGCGTCACGCAGCCCGTCACCCAGCAGATTGAATGCCAGCACGGTGATGAAAATCGCCATGCCGGGCACGAACATGTAGTGCAGATCGACCTCGTACAGGTCCACCGCGGTGGTGAGCATGCCGCCCCACGAGGCCTGTGGCGGGGCGATGCCCACTCCGAGGAAGCTCAGACCGGCCTCGAAGAGGATGTTTGTGGGGATCAGGAGCGTCGAGTAGACGAGGATCGGCGCCACGAGGTTCGGCAGCAGTTCCCGGAAGAGGATGAAGGGCCCTCTGGCCCCCAGACTCCGGGACGCGTCGACGAACTCACGCCTGCGCAGGCTCATGGTCTGCGCGCGCACGATCCGGCCCATGTAGGGCCAGTTGAAGAAGCCGATCACGAAGATCAGCACACCGATCCGCAGGGGCAGTCCGCTGAGTCCGAAGGCGCCGTCCTGGAGGGCGGCGGAGATCGAGATCGCGAAGAGCAGCAGCGGGAAGGCGAGGAAGGTGTCCATCAGCCGGCTGACGACGGCGTCGACCCAGCCCCCGTAGTAGCCGGCGATGACGCCGAGCAGGGTGCCGATGGCCACGGAGAGCAGGGTGGCTCCGGCGGCGACGAGGAGCGAGACCCAGGAGCCCTCGATGATGCGGGCGAGGAGGTCACGGCCGAGGCCGGGCTCCACACCGAGCGGGTGGTCCCAGCTCATGCCGCCCCAGGCGCCCTTGGGGGCCAGCAGCTCCGGGTCGACCAGGTCCTGGTTCAGGGCGTTGGGGTCGAGATCGAAGAGTGCCTGGATGGGCTTGGCCAGTACGGCGAGCAGAACCAGGAGTATGACAACGATGCCGCCGGCCACGGCGGCCTTGTCGCGCTTGAAGCGCGTCCAGGCTATTCGACCGAGCGAACGCCCTTCTATCTGGCTCTGCTTGGCGCCCGTGAGCACTGCCTCCGGCTGCACTTCGGCAGCCGACTTGGTGGTCTCGATCGGTGCGGTCACAACGTCTTCGACCCCTCCTGGCCGGCGGTCGCCGGCCCGTACCCGCCGTTGTAACGGCCTGTCTCGCATCAGTTGGCGCACACATCGGTGCTGGTGTCGCGGAAGCGTCCCGTGAAGGGCTTCCCGTGGAGCGATGCTGGGCTGCTCGCACAAGGGACCGACAGTCCCCGCTGCCGGGAGTCTTCATGGCCGTAGTGATCACCCGCCAGTGTTCAAGTGGAATGTTTGCTCAAACGTGATGGAGTCAGACACCTACCGTTATCCGGACGTTGTGATCGCCTCAGCGGAACGACGGCCCGTTTTCGGTGGGTTTCGCTACGGCTCGCGACGTCCGTAGTCCGTACGGTACGCCTGTCGTACCGGACGGTACGGCGCGGGGCGCGGGGTTACGGCCGGCCGTGGCGGGGCAGCAGGCGCGCGGTCAGTAGGCGCGCGGCGCGGCGGGCGGGTATCCGTAGCCGGGCGCCGCCTGGGGCGCCCCGTGGGCCTCCCGGTCGTAGAACGGCCGGGAGTTGGCCCGCAGCCACATCGTGACCGGGTCGTACTCGTCGGACATCGCGACGGTGGAGACCGGCAGCCCCTCGGGGACCGCGCCGATGGACTGCTGCATCATCGCGCGCACGGCGTCGACGGACGCCGGGCTCGTGTCGTACAGATCCAGACCGATGGTGAGATACGGGGCGCCGAGCGCCGGGTGGACCCAGGCGCGGCGCAACGACCGTACGGCGGGGGTGCGGTGGGCGTTCTGCGTGAGCAGCGCGTAGAACTGCGGGATCTCGACGGCCGGTTCGGAGAGCCGCAGCGGGCCCGCGGGCATCCGGTCGAGGCCGGTGGCGATCCGGCGCAGGTCGAGCCACGGGATGCCGACGCC
Organism: Streptomyces sp. NBC_01716; assembly: GCF_036248275.1. Taxonomy (NCBI): domain Bacteria; kingdom Bacillati; phylum Actinomycetota; class Actinomycetes; order Kitasatosporales; family Streptomycetaceae; genus Streptomyces; species Streptomyces sp. NBC_01716. Next base: position 2,533,393 of record NZ_CP109181.1, read on the forward strand.
GCCGCCGGGGGCGTGCGGGTTGAGCCAGATCCCCCAGCGTTCGGGGTAGAGGGCGCGGGCGATGTCGCGGCCGGTGACGACCTCGTGCGCGCGGTTCCAGCCACTGACGGAGAGCTCCTGGGCGGAGGTGACGCAGGGCGCGTAGCCGAGGCCGTCGACCTCCATGTTCCCGTACTGGGCGTCGGGCGAGCCCGCACGGCCGTGCCAGAGCAGCATCCACACCTGACCGGCCGAGCCGTCCGCGAGCGCCTGGAGCAGCGCCTCGTAGGCGTCGTAGCGTCCTGGCGTCACCTGGCGCAGCATGTGCTCGACCTGCCCGGCCGCCGCGGTGCCTGACGCGCTCACTCTGGGTCCCGCCCCTCGTCGATCCACCATTTGGACCGGCCTCCCCCGCATCGGGCCCGTGCCGGCCAGGCCATCAAACCAGCTTAGGGCCTGTCGTTTGGATCAGGCCGGATCAGGGAGCGGGGTCTGGTGCGTGCGATCGCAAGGCGGAGGAGGGAGACATGGCGGAGCCATGGCGACCGACGACAACGGAGGGGGCACCTCCCGTGCCCCCCCTCGGGGGCTACGGGGGAGAGCGTGCGTGCCAGACCCCGCTCCCTGATCCGGCCTGATCCGAACGACAGGCCCTGACCCTGTGGGTCATGGCCGGATCCGGCGCAGGGCGCGCGGCGTGTTATGCGGGCGGGGCGGCCGTGCGCTGGTAGAAGGGGCGCACCCGCTCCACCATCCACGTACCGACCGGATCCTGGGTGGCGTCCAGCAGTACGAGATTGACGGGCCAGGCGACCTGGGTCCGGCCGAGGGCCCTGCCGAGCGCGTCCATGGGCGCGTTGCGTTCGGCGGCCTCCCAGGAGGAGAGCTGGACGCCGACGAAGAGCACCGGGGGCTCGCCCTCGATGCTCGCCAGCCCCCGGCGGGCGCTGACGACGACGCCGGACGCCTCGAACTCCTCGGCGGCGGCCGTCAGGAAGTCGACGGGGTCCTCCTGCCAGTCGGGCTCGAAGAGCCGCACCCGGCCGCCGCTCGCGGGCCCGTCCAGCGGCGTACGGCCCACCCGGCACAGCTCGGCGACGGCGAGCGGCGGCAGCGGCGCGCCGACCATGCCGCCGGGGTTCACGGCTATGCCGAGCTGCGGCGGCAGGCCGCGGGCGAACTCACGGGCCGGGGCGACCGTGAAGGGCATATGGGCCCCGACGCACTGGAGGAACTGCTGCTCGGAGCTGAAGACGGGGACGTACGGCGCGCCCTCGATCTCCAGCGTGGGCAGATCGAGTCCGGGGCTGTCGGGTCCGCCGCCGTTGGGCAGCGGCACCCAGAGTTGGCTGCGGCCGAGTACCTCGACCAGCCGTCCGCCCGCCGACGCGTTCCCGAGCGACGCGGCGAGCACCTCTTCCAACTCGTTGCCCGGCCATGCTGTGTTCACTGACTCTCCCGTATCGCCCCGTACGCCTTCCCCACCCCCGCGTACCCCGGAAAACCCTAACCCCGCACCGGTCGCCGAACGCCCCGCTCACGCTCCCCGGAAGTCGATCCCCACCAGCGCGCCCGCCGCGTCGCGGTCCAGCAGGACCGCCGACACGCAGCCCGCCGGGAGGCGGCCCGACTCCGCCTCCTTGACCAGGCGGGACACCGCCCGGCGATGGCGGGCGAAGGCGTACCCCGACACACCGCGGCCACGTTCGCGCTGGCCCGCGCGGGCGGTCTTCGGCGTGACGTCCAGCAGGACGAGATGGAGCCTTCTGCCGCGCCGCCGCGCCTCGCGGGCCAGCCAGCGCCGTACCCACGCCTGGGTGCCGCAGTCGTGCACCACGACGCTCTCGCCGGAGCGCAGTGCCCGCCGCAGCCCCGTGTAGTGCGCGAGGCGCACCAGCGGCCGGTAGACCGCGTACGGCAGCCGCGCGGGCAGCCGGCGGGCCCAGCGGTCGCGGGTGTCCTGCGAGTCGATCCCCCGGCCCGCCGCGGCCCGGCCGATCAGCGTGGACTTCCCGCTGCCCGGCAGCCCGGAGACGACGACCACGTCGCCGCCGCCGAACGTCAGGCGCCGGGGCCCCCGGCTTCTCCCCTCGCGCAGGTCCCGGACGACCGGTGGGACCGCCGCCAAGGTCCGGCGGGGGACCGCTGCCGGCTGGGCGGGCACCCCCGCGGTCGTCGCGTACGCGCCTGCACGGGACCGCTGCAACGTCATCGCCCTCCCCCTGTCGGGTCCATCGCCCTGGCCGATGTTCCCTGCCCTTGAAGTGTAAAGAATGGGTAATACGGCACAAGCGTTTTGCTGTTCACGGCCCTGTCGGCTCCGCCCTTCCGGCCGACCGGACGCCCGCGTACGCCCCCCGCCGCCCTCCCGCGCCGGCGACCGCGGGGCGGGAGGGCGGCGCGTGCGATGATGTGCGCGCCAACTCCATAACGGCCGTTCGAATCCGCGCGGGAGAGTCCTGGTCACCATGGGTGCCGGGCGCCGAAGGAGCAAGTTCCTCCCTTGAATCTCTCAGGCCCAGTACCGCGCGGACGAGGCAGATCTGAAAAGTGAATCGCCGTCAGGCGCTTCCACCCACGGTGCAAGTCGCGACCTTTCGTGTGCGTACGTATGAACGTGTACGTGCGGTCGTGATGAACCTCTCAGGTTCCGATGACAGATGGGGAGGATTGTCCTCTCTGTCATGCCCTGGGAGCCACACCTATGAGCAATACGTCTCACACGCCCGCCCCCGAAGCGGCTGGTCCGGACGGCCCGCGCCACACCGCGCTCGACGCCGTCCACCGCGCGCTGGGCGCCACCATGACCGACTTCGCGGGCTGGGACATGCCGCTGCGGTACGCCAGTGAGCGGGAGGAACATCTCGCCGTCCGTACGAAGGCCGGGCTCTTCGACCTCTCCCACATGGGTGAGATCACCGTCAGCGGCCCGCGGGCGGCCCAGGCCCTCGACTACGCGCTGGTCGGCAACATCGGTTCGCTCGCCGTGGGCCGCGCCCGCTACACCATGATCTGCCAGGAGGACGGCGGCATCCTGGACGACCTGATCGTGTACCGCCTCGACACGCACGGGTCACCCGAATTCATGGTCGTCGCGAACGCCTCCAACGCGCGGGTGGTGCTCGACGAGCTGACGGGCCGTGCCGCGGACTTCGACGCCGAGGTGCGGGACGACCGCGACGCGTACGCGCTCCTCGCCGTCCAGGGCCCCGAGTCGCCCGGCATCCTCGCCTCGCTCACCGACGCCGATCTCGCCGGGCTCAAGTACTACGCCGGGCTGCCCGGCACCGTCGCCGGCGTGCCCGCGCTGATCGCCCGTACCGGCTACACGGGTGAGGACGGCTTCGAACTGTTCGTGGCGCCCCGGCACGCGGAAGGGCTGTGGCAGGCGCTGACCGCCGCGGGCGCGTCCGCCGGACTCGTACCGGCCGGGCTCTCGTGCCGCGACACCCTCCGTATGGAGGCCGGGATGCCGCTGTACGGGCAGGAGCTGACCACCGGTCTCACGCCCTTCGACGCGGGCCTGGGCAGGGTGGTCAAGTTCGAGAAGGAGGGTTACTTCGTGGGGCGCCCGGCGCTGGAGGCCGCCGCCGAGCGTGCCGGGAACGCGCCGCCGCGCAAGCTGGTCGGGCTCGTCGCCGAGGGCCGCCGGGTGCCGCGCGCCGGATACCCGGTCGTGGCCGGCGGCGAGGTCGTCGGTCATGTCACCTCGGGCGCGCCGTCGCCGACGCTGGGCCGGCCGATCGCGATGGCCTATGTGGACGCGTCGCACGCCGCGGCGGGCACGGCGGGCGTCGGGGTCGACATCCGGGGCTCGGTCGAGCCGTACGAGGTCGTCGCGCTGCCCTTCTACAAACGACAGAAGTAGCGCCCGGCACCCGTGAGGTGCCGCGCCGGTATCTCACTCCGCAAGACACGTGTTCACCACCACTCCCCCGCGTACAGGAGAATTCACGCCATGAGCAACCCCCAGCAGCTGCGCTACAGCAAGGAGCACGAGTGGCTGTCGACCGCCGATGACGGCGTCTCGACGGTCGGCATCACGGAGTTCGCGGCGAACGCCCTCGGCGACGTCGTGTTCGCCCAGCTCCCCGCGGTCGGTGACACGGTGACCGCGGGCGAGACCTGCGGTGAGCTGGAGTCGACCAAGTCGGTCAGCGACCTGTACTCCCCCGTGACGGGTGAGGTCACCGAGGCGAACCAGGACGTCGTGGACGACCCCTCGCTGGTGAACTCCGCACCCTTCGAGGGCGGCTGGCTGTTCAAGGTACGCGTCGCGGAAGAGCCGAAGGACCTGCTCTCCGCCGACGAGTACACCGAATTCTCCGGCAACTGAGACCCCAGGGACTGTGATGTCTTCGAAGTCGCTCCTCAACTCCTCACTCCACGAGCTCGACCCGGATGTCGCCGCCGCCGTCGACTCCGAACTCCACCGCCAGCAGTCGACGCTCGAAATGATCGCGTCGGAGAACTTCGCGCCGGTCGCCGTCATGGAGGCCCAGGGCTCCGTCCTGACCAACAAGTACGCCGAGGGCTACCCGGGCCGCCGCTACTACGGCGGCTGTGAGTACGTCGACGTGGTCGAGAACATCGCGATCGACCGGGTGAAGGCGCTCTTCGGCGCCGAGCACGCCAACGTGCAGCCGCACTCCGGCGCGCAGGCGAACGCCGCGGCGATGTTCGCGCTGCTGAAGCCCGGCGACACGATCATGGGGCTGAATCTGGCCCACGGCGGCCACCTCACCCACGGCATGAAGATCAACTTCTCCGGCAAGCTCTACAACGTGGTCGCCTACCACGTCGACGAGGAGAGCGGCCAGGTCGACATGGCCGAGGTCGAGCGCCTGGCGAAGGAGTCGCGCCCCAAGCTCATCGTGGCCGGCTGGTCGGCGTATCCGCGGCAGCTCGACTTCGCCGCGTTCCGCCGGATCGCCGACGAGGTCGGCGCGTACCTGATGGTCGACATGGCGCACTTCGCCGGTCTGGTCGCCGCCGGGCTGCACCCGAACCCGGTGCCGCACGCGCACGTCGTCACCACGACCACGCACAAGACCCTGGGCGGCCCGCGCGGCGGCGTGATCCTCTCCACCCAGGAGCTGGCCAAGAAGATCAACTCCGCGGTCTTCCCCGGTCAGCAGGGCGGCCCGCTGGAGCATGTCATCGCGGCGAAGGCGGTCTCGTTCAAGATCGCGGCGTCCGAGGAGTTCAAGGAGCGCCAGCAGCTGACGCTGGACGGCGCGCGCATCCTCGCCGAGCGGCTGGTCCAGGACGACGTCACCAAGGCCGGCGTCTCTGTCCTTTCGGGCGGAACGGATGTGCATCTGGTCCTGGTCGACCTGCGGAACTCGGAGCTGGACGGCCGGCAGGCGGAGGACCGGCTGCACGAGATCGGCATCACGGTCAACCGCAACGCCGTCCCGAACGACCCGCGCCCGCCGATGGTCACCTCCGGCCTGCGGATCGGCACCCCGGCGCTCGCCACCCGCGGCTTCACGGCCGAGGACTTCACCGAGGTCGCGGACGTCATCGCGGCGGCCCTGAAGCCGGAGTTCGACCGCGAGGCCCTGGCCGCGCGCGTGACGGCGCTGGCGACGAAGCACCCGCTGTACCCCGGCCTGTAGTCCCACCGGGTCCCACGGCCGAGGTCGCACCCGCGACCAGGGCGTGTCCGAGGGCCCACGGCCGCGCCGCGCGCACCCGACCGGCGCGCGCGGCGCGCCGTACCGTTGCACCTGTAGTTACGTTTTCTGCACCACCCCGGCAGACGACGGCGTCTACCAGCCCGCAAGGAGTACCACCGTGGCCATCTCGGTCTTCGACCTGTTCTCGATCGGCATCGGCCCGTCCAGCTCCCATACGGTCGGCCCCATGCGCGCGGCCGGTCTCTTCGCGCGGCGGCTGAAGAACGAGGGCCTGATCGCCCACACCGCCTCGGTACGGGCCGAGCTCTTCGGCTCGCTCGGCGCCACCGGCCACGGCCACGGCACGCCCAAGGCGGTGCTGCTGGGCCTGGCGGGCGAGTCCCCCCGTACGGTCGACATCGAGTCCGCCGACGCGCGCGTGGAGGCCATCCGGAGCAGCGGCCGGATCAGCCTGCTCGGGATGCACGAGATCGGCTTCGACTTCGACGCGGACCTGATCCTGCACCGGCGCAAGGCGCTGCCGTACCACGCGAACGGCATGACGGTCTTCGCGTACGACTCCGCCGGCGCCGTCCTCCTGGAGAAGACGTACTACTCGGTCGGCGGCGGCTTCGTCGTGGACGAGGACGCCGTGGACGAGGACCGCATCAAGCTGGACGACACGGTGCTGACGTACCGCTTCCGCAGCGGTGACGAGCTGTTGCGGCTGGCCGGCGAGACCGGGCTCTCGATCTCCGCGCTGATGCTGGAGAACGAGAAGGCGTGGCGCACGGAGACCGAGATCCGTGAGGGGCTGCTGGAGATCTGGGGGGCCATGCGCGAGTGCGTGTCACGCGGCATGACCCGCGAGGGCCTGCTGCCCGGCGGCCTCAAGGTGCGCCGCCGCGCGGCGAACTCCGCCCGGCAGCTGCGTGCCGAGGGCGACCCGGCGGCCCGCGCGATGGAGTGGATCACCCTCTACGCGATGGCGGTCAACGAGGAGAACGCGGCTGGCGGGCGCGTCGTCACCGCCCCCACGAACGGCGCGGCGGGCATCATCCCGGCGGTGCTGCACTACTACCTGAACTTCGCCGCTGCCGGGCACACGGACGCCGAGAAAAACGACGACATCGTCCGCTTCCTGCTCGCCGCCGGCGCGATCGGCATGCTCTTCAAGGAGAACGCGTCCATCTCGGGCGCCGAGGTCGGCTGCCAGGGTGAGGTCGGCTCCGCCTGCTCGATGGCGGCGGGCGCCCTCGCGGAGGTCCTGGGCGGCAGCCCCGAACAGGTCGAGAACGCGGCCGAGATCGGTATGGAGCACAACCTCGGCCTGACCTGTGACCCGGTCGGCGGCCTCGTACAGATCCCGTGCATCGAGCGCAACGGCATGGCGGCGGTCAAGGCCGTGACGGCGGCGAAGATGGCGCTGCGCGGCGACGGCAGCCACAAGGTGTCGCTGGACAAGGTCATCAAGACGATGAAGGAGACCGGCGCGGACATGTCGGTCAAGTACAAGGAGACCGCGCGGGGCGGGCTCGCGGTGAACATCATCGAATGCTGAGACGTCAGGGGTGAATGACATGGCCGGTATGTCCGCACTCGAACTCGAAACGCTCTGGACCGAGTTCCACGGCGTGGTCAACATGACCTCGCAGGAGATCGGGGTGGTCCTCCAGACGGAGGGGGGCGCGGAGGATGCGGACTCCGGGTCCGAATCCGAGTGGACGACAACCGGGCTGCGGGTGCTGGAGATCCTGCAGAAGCGCCGCAGCGAGCTGACCGAGGCAGACACCCGGGTCATGTACGACGTGGTGGAACGCGTCGAGGACTTCACACCCGACGCGGCCGGCCGGCCGAGCCGTGACCAGCTGATGAGGCTCGGTCACGACCCGCTGAGGTCGGGGCCCGAAGGCTCGCTGTGAGGCCGGGGCGTCAGCGGGGGACGTGCCACAGGACGACGCAGGCGGCGCCGATCACCGCGGTGAGGCTCGCGCACACCAGGCGCCGCCGCAGCAGCTCGTAACGCGCGGTGTACTCCTCCCGCAATTCACCGGCGCGCGCCACCACCAGTTCCAGCGCCCGCCGGGACATGGCGATGTGGTCCTGGGTGTAGAGCCTGACGACCTCTTCGTGCTGTGCGGTGGTCAGCCACGGCATGCGGTCGGCGAAGACCACGGCGTGCGCGCGGGCCTCCCGTACGCGGCTCTGGGCCAGCAGATAGCCCTCCAGCTGCTGGATGCCCGCGGCGGCCTCCTCCGACGACGATGACCTGCCGATCACGGCCGGTCCTTGTCGTCCCCCGATGGACCGCTGACGTCCGCCTCGGGCTCCACGACGTCCCTGCGGCCCGCGTTGTGCTCGTCCACGAGTGCGGTGACCTCGGGGTGGTGCAGGTCGAACGCCGGGGATTCGGAGCGGATCCGGGGCAGCGTGAGGAAGTTGTGCCGCGGCGGCGGGCAGGAAGTCGCCCATTCGAGTGAGCGGCCGTAGCCCCACGGGTCGTCCACCTCGACCTTCTTCCCGTATTTCTCGGTCTTCCAGACGTTGTAGAAGAACGGCAGCATCGAGAGGCCGAGCAGGAACGAGCTGATCGAGGACGTGGTGTTGAGGGCCGTGAAGCCGTCGGCGGCGAGGTAGTCCGCGTACCGCCGTGGCATGCCCTCGGCGCCCAGCCAGTGCTGCACGAGGAACGTGCCGTGGAAACCGACGAACAGCGTCCAGAAGGTGATCTTCCCGAGCCGTTCGTCGAGCATCTTGCCCGTCATCTTCGGCCACCAGAAATGGAAGCCGGCGAACATCGCGAAGACCACCGTGCCGAAGACGACGTAATGGAAGTGCGCGACGACGAAGTACGAGTCGGAGACATGGAAGTCCATCGGCGGCGAGGCCAGGATGACGCCTGTCAGGCCCCCGAAAAGGAACGTGACGAGAAATCCGATCGACCAGAGCATCGGCGTCTCGAAGGACAACGAGCCTTTCCACATCGTGCCGATCCAGTTGAAGAATTTCACTCCTGTCGGTACGGCGATCAGGAATGTCATGAACGAGAAGAACGGCAGCAGCACACCGCCGGTGACGAACATGTGATGGGCCCAGACGGTGGCGGAGAGCCCCGCGATGGCGATGGTCGCGCCGACGAGGCCGATATAGCCGAAAATCGGCTTCCGGCTGAAGACCGGGATGACTTCGGAGACGATCCCGAAGAAGGGCAGGGCGATGATGTACACCTCTGGATGCCCGAAGAACCAGAAGAGATGCTGCCAGAGCAACGCGCCGCCGTTGGCCGCGTCGAAGATGTGCGCACCGAACTTCCGGTCGGCCTCCAGGGCGAGGAGCGCACCGGCCAGCACCGGGAAGGCGAGCAGGACCAGTACGGCCGTCAGCAGCACGTTCCAGCAGAAGATCGGCATCCGGAACATCGTCATGCCGGGCGCGCGCATGCAGACGATCGTGGTGATGAAGTTGACCGAGCCGAGGATCGTGCCGAAGCCGGAGAACGCCAGACCCATGATCCACAGATCGGCGCCGACGCCGTTCGAGCGGATCGCGTCCGAGAGCGGGGAGTACGCGGTCCAGCCGAAGTCCGCGGCGCCCTGCGGAGTGATGAATCCCGCGATGACGATCGTCGAGCCGAACAGATAGAGCCAGTAGGCGAACATGTTGAGCCGCGGGAACGCCACATCGGGTGCGCCGAGCTGAAGCGGCATGATCCAGTTGGTGAATCCGGCGAACAGCGGCGTCGCGAACATCAGCAGCATGATCGTGCCGTGCACCGTGAACGCCTGATTGAACTGCTCGTGCGACAGGATCTGAATGCCGGGCCGGGCGAGTTCGGCGCGCATGACCAGCGCCAGGACCCCACCGATCACAAAGAAGCCGAAGGACGTGATCAGATACAGCGTGCCGATCGTCTTGTGGTCGGTGCTGGTCAGCCATTTGATGACGACATTACCGGGCTCTTTCCGCCGCACCGGCAGCTCGTCCTGGTACGCGTCGTCCTCACTCTCCTGCGGGGCACCGACGTCAAATCCGGGCTGTGCTGCCACACCAACTCCAGTTCACTCACCAGCCACCGGCACGAACCCGCACATGCCGGCAGGGCAAACCCAGCGAAAAAAGGATGATTACGCCCGCAATGTATTCCATGCCGCTTCTCCGGGCTTACCCAGAAGGCGCCGTCGGGCGGGGTTTCACACGTTCGTGGGTTCTGCCTGAGCTCACGTCGACCAGGCGCGCATATTTTTCTCTATTCCGGCTTTCGGCCTGCGGACCTGGTTTTCGCGGCCAGGACGACAGGAGTCGGACCGCCGGATTCGGCGAATCTTTCGGGCGTCAGTCCGGCGTCCAGGAACGCGTGCAGCAACTCGGGCAGCGGACGGTGCGTCGCGCCGACCTTGTCGCGCACTCCCCGGTCCGTCCAGGAGTCCGTCGTCCAGTGGCCGTCAAGGTAGCCGGGGCGGACGACCACCACGTCCGGGTCGCTTCGGTCGGCGAAACCGCCGCAGAAACAGGGGTGGACGCCGATGTGCACGAACACCCCGCCGGGACGCAGCACCCTGGCCACCTCGCGGAGCACCGCCGGGTACCCGGGCATGTCGGTGTGCACCATCACGGCGATGACCGCAGGGACGGATCCGTCGCGGAACGGCAGCCGTTCGGCGTCGGCACGGGCCACCGGCAGCCGGCCGCTCGCGTGGCGCAGCATCCCGGCCGAGAAGTCCACACCCACCGGTGTCCGGCCGAGGGCCCGGACGCGGGCCGCGTGGATACCGGTGCCGCAGCCGATCTCCAGGCACATGCCGGTTCCCTCGCCGAGCAGTTCGCCGATGAGGTCACCGAGACCGAGCGGGTCCTCGTGCCCGGTGTCCGTCACCCCCAGGAATTCACGCTCGTACCAGTCCGCGATCTCGTCGTACGCCGCCGCCGTCGCCATGGGCCCGCCCTTCCCGCTCATCTGCCGCTTCCGCTGCCGTGAGTTCGGCCTCGTTCGCTCAGCAACCTGCCCCTTTCACGGGGCCGCGCCCCGGGTTCCGCTCGGGGCGGAATGCGGGGCGCGGGGGGGCTTCGGCGAGGGGTCAGGTGTTCAGGTGGATCGGAAGGGTGGTGGAGCTGTTGGAGAAGAGGGAGGGGACCGGGATCAGGTTCGAGGGGTCGATCGCGAGCGTCAGGTGGGGGTATTTCCTGAAGACCGCCGGGATCGCGAGCGCCGCTTCCAGGCGGGCCAGTGGGGCGCCCAGGCAGAAGTGGGGGCCATGGCTGAAGGCCAGGTGTTTGCGCTGGTCCCTGGTGATGTCGAACTCGTCCGCCGCTTCGCCGTGTTGGGCCTTGTCGCGGCCGACCGCGCTGTACGGGGCCATGATCGCCTCGCCCTTGGGGATGGGTACGCCCGCGATCTCGACGTCCTGAAGGGGGTAGCGGAAGGGGAAGTTGCCGATCGGGGCGTCCCAGCGCAGGGTCTCCTCGACCACGTCCGCCCAGACCGCCTCGTCACCCTGTTCGGCGACCGCGCGCTGTTCGGGGTGGGTGAGCAGGGCGCGTACGGCGTTGGTGATGAGGCTCAGCGTCGTCTCCTGGCCGGCGGAGAGCATCAGCAGCAGCATGCCGACCAATTCCTCCTCGCTCAGCGAGTCGGGGTCCTCATCGCGGGCGGCGATGAGCGCGCTGGTCAGGTCGGAGCCAGGGTTTGCGCGGCAGTTGTCGACGACCCGGGCCAGGAGCTCGTACTGCTCGATCTGACTCGCCGTCACCTCATCGGGCCCCAGGTCGGAGCGGAAGATGTTGTCCATCAACTCCTTGAGCCGGGCCGCTCGTGCTCGGGCACGCCGAACAGTTCGCAGATCACCCGCATGGGCACCGGGTGGGCGAAGTGGCGGCGCAGGTCGACGCTGCCGTCGGCCTCCACGTGCGACGGCAGCGCGTCCAGCAGTTCATCGACGATCTGCTCGATGCGCGGGCGCAGTTCCTGGACCAGGCGGGGCGTGAAGGTCTGGGTGACCAGTTTCCGCAGCCTGCGGTGTTCCTGGCCGTCCGAGGTGACCATGTTGGTGACCTTCACCATGCCGATGAGCGGCCAGCCGTCGGATATCTCGCCGCGCAGGACGGCGTTCCAGTTGCGCCAGTCCTTGCTGAAGCGCGGGTCGGCGACCATGTCGTTCAGCAGGGCGTGGTCGGTCACCGACCACGCCATCACGTCTCCGGGCAGCCTGATACGGACCACGGGGCCGAGTTCACGGAGTCCGGCCGCTTCGCCGTGGTGGTCCCTGCCGTGCGGGTCGAGGGTGACGACCGGTACCTCCGACTCGGAGGAGGCTGTGGCTCGCAAGGTCATTCGCGTCTCCAGAACTCGGGCTGAAACGGGGGCTGATGTGGGTGTGGCTATCCCCGGCCGGTACGGAGCGGAATCCGTGCCGCCGAGAACCGTGCCGGGAGGGCCACGGGGACCCGCGTCCACGGGGACGGGCGCCAGGTCAACTCGTCTGCGGGGACGGTGAGTTCCATGTCGGGCAGCAGGTTCAGCGCGGTGTTCACGGCCGTACGGGTGATGAGCCGCGCCGGTACCTGCGCCGGGCAGACGTGCGGTCCGGCCGAGAAGGCGAGGTGGGCACGGTTGCCCGGCTCCTCGTCGCCCTCGTCGGGGCGGATCGCCGGGTCGTCGTTGGCGGCGGCGTGCCCGAGGATGAGGCAGTCGCCGCGCTCGATGAACCGGCCGCCCAGCTCGGTGTCGTGCAGCGCGTAGCGGGCCGGCATGTTGTTCATGGGCGGGTCGCGCCACAACGCCTGGTCGAGCGCGTCGTCCACCCCGAGCCTGCCCCCGTGCAGCCGGGCGGCGAAGCGCGGGTCGGTGAGCATCAGGCGCAGTGTGTGCGCGATCCAGGCGGTGACCGTCTCGTTGCCGGCGGAGATCATCACCACGATCGACTGGAGGCGCTCGGCCTCGTTGCGGAGGTTCGGGTGGTTGATGAAGACCGTCGTCATGTCGTCGGCCGGGTTGCGCCGCCGTTCACGCACCGTGTCGAACAGGATCTTCTCGAAGTGCCGGTTGCCGGCCTGCGAGTCGTCCGCACTGCCGAACAGGGCGATGAGCGCGTCCAGCAACTCCCGTCCCTCGATGGCATCCAGGCCGAAGAGCGAGGCGAGGGAGAGCATCGGCACGATCGTGGCGTACTCGTTCACCAGATCCGCGCTGCCGCGCTCGGAGAACTCCGCGATCAGGTCGGTGCAGATCCGCTCGACATGGCGGCGCACCTTGCGCTGGTCGATCCGCGCGATGCCGTCGTCCAACGGCTTGCGCAGCCGCCGGTGTTCGGCCCCGTCGGCGCCGACGACGTTCGCGCGCCAGCCCATCATCGGCAGCAGACCTGAGTCGGGTGAGACGACCCCGTCGTACATATGGCGCCACTTGCGGCCGTCGCGGGAGTAGATCTGTTCCTGCCGGGTGATGGTCAGCAGCTCCCGGTAGCCCATCACGAGCCAGGCGGGGACGCCCGGTTCGAGCTCCACCCGGGCCACGTTGCCCCACTCGGCGCGGAGTTGGCGGTAGACGGCGCGGGGGTCGGGCGCGCCGACCGCGGCGGACAGCGGAAGCAGCCCCGTACCGCCGCCGGAGTTGGAGCGGTGCGCCGGGCACCCCGGCGGAGGCGACGTCACCGGCTCGGCGGCCGACGAGGAGGGGGACGAGGAGGCGGACGCCGGCGCGGGCTTCGGGGCGGGCTTCGGGGCGGAACTCATGAGGCGGTCTCCGGAGTACGTAACAAGCTCGCCGACACATACTCGACAAGGCTGATCAGGGCGTCGACGGACGACGCGTGCTCGCGCGCGTCGCACACCACCACCGGCGTCGCGGGCAACAGGTCCAGTGCGCCGCGCAGTTCGTCCGCGCCGTACTGCTCGCTGTCCGGGAACTGGTTGACGGCGACCGCGAACGGCAGCCCCCGCAGCTCCAGTTGTTCGAGGACGTCGAAGCTGTCCTCCAGTCTCCGGGTGTCGACGATGACGAGGACACCGAGCGCGCCCTCCGCCAGCCCCTCCCACAGGTCCCAGAAGCGGCGCTGCCCGGGTGTCCCGAACAGATAGAGGACCAGGCGGGAGTTGAGGGTGATCCGGCCGAAGTCCATGGCGACGGTGGTCGTCGTCTTCGTACTCATCCCGGCCAGGTCGTCCACGCCGATACTCGCCCGCGTCATGACCTCCTCGGTGCGCAGCGGTTCGATCTCGCTGACCGAGCCGACCAGCGTGGTCTTGCCGACGCCGAAAGCGCCCACGACCAGGATCTTGACGGCCTGCTGGACGGTGTCGGGCAAGTAGCGGTCAGCGGAGCCGACGGAGACCATCCAGTACCTCCTGGAGGAGTTGCGGATCGGGCATGGCGGCCTTGGGCACACCCGAACGGGCGGCCAGATGGCCGCTGTCGACGAGATCGGACGCCAGCACCTTCACCAGGCTGACCGGCAGTTCGAGATGGGCGGCCGCCTCCACGACGGAGAGCAGCCGCTCACACATCCGTACCAGGGCGCGTTCTTCCCTGGTCGCCGAGACCGGCAGGGCGCGTGGAGGAGTGATCGCCACGAGGAGGGTCTCGATGCTTATGGTGTTGCGGGTCGGCCGGGAGCGCCCTTTGGTGATCACGTACGGACGTAACGCGCTGTCCGCGTACGCCTCCTCTCCCGGACCACTCATACGGGGTCCTGGCGCGGCGGGCTGCTCAGGTTGCCCGCGCCGATCTTGATCACCTGCGCCTGCATCTGCTTGGCGACGAGCTTCGGGTCCACCACGGGGCCCGTCACGACGGCGAGATGGGCTCCGTTGGCACTGCGCATGAAGAGGAAGCCGCCGTTGAACTCCACCATCTGCTGGTGTACGGCTCCGCCGTCCTGGCCGAACTCGCGGCCGAGACCGCGGCCGAGGGACTGAAGGCCCGAGCAACTGGCCGACAGGCGCTCGGCGGAGTCCCTGTCCATGCCCTCGGAGCTGGCCAGGAGAAGTCCGTCGGCACTGAAGACGATCACGCGCTCGACCCCGGGTACGACGGCGACTTCGGCGATCATCCAGCTGCGCTGCTCCGGGTTCTCCACGTAGCTCATAGTCACGTCTGTCCTTCTGGGGGGAGGGGGGTGGCGGACGGGGGCACATCGTGCGGGCCCTCGTCGGTGGCGGTGTCCGTGGCGGCGGACTCGCCGGAGGGCGGCAAGGTGCGACCGCCCTCGAAGAACTGCTCCATCCAGTCGCCCGCCTCTTCCGGCGAGCCGGGCGGGGTGACCGCGGTGGGGCCCGGGGGCACCGTCGCGGCGCCGGGCTCGTACTCCTCGCGCCGCGAACGGCGCTGCGGGAGGCGAGGTCCGGTGCGCGGCGGGGCGCCGTCGGGGGCGTCGACCGCCGGGGCGGGGGCGGGAGTTGGCACCTGGGCCGACGGGGGTACGGCGGAGGGGTCCGCGGGGGCCAGGTCGCCCGGCGCGTTCTCCGGCGCCGGAGCGGGCGTCGGGACCTCCGGGACCGGCAGCGTCGACGGCAGGACCCGCCCGGCCGGCGTACCGGCGGGTGCCAGCGTGTGCAGTACGTCCACCGGCACCAGGACCACGGCGCGGACACCGCCGTACGGCGATGGCCCGAGATCGACCTGGAAGCCGTGCCGTTCGGCGAAGCGGCCCACGACCGCGAACCCGGTGCGCGGAATCTCGCCCACGTCGCCGACACCGAGGAGCCGCCGCCCCGAGACGATCTCGCGCGCCTCGGCCAGCCGGTACTCGTCCAGGCCGAGGCCGCCGTCGTCCACCTCGATGACGGCGCCGCGCTGCACCGTACGCACCGTCACGGGCACACCGGTCTTCGGCGGCGAGTACTCGGTGGCGTTGGCGAGGAGTTCGGCGATGAGATGGATCAGGGGCTCCACGGCGGACGGGGTGACGCCCACGTCCGGGTCGCCGCTGACCTCGACGCGCCGGAAGGCGACGATGCGTCCGGACGCGGCGCGCACGACGTCCACCAGTGCGAGCGGGCGCTGCCACTGCTGGCCGGGCCACTCGCCGCACAGCACCTTGAGGCTCTGCGCGTGCCGCGCCTGCTGGGTGGCCGCGTGGTCCACCAGCATCGTGGTCTCCAGCAGGTCCGCGTCGCCCGGGTAGCGGTCGGCGAGACCCGTCACGGTCGCCTGGATCCGGTGCGCGGAGGTCTGCACCCGGCTCGCCAGCTCGACCAGCGAGAGCCGCTGCGACTCCTCGCGGTCGTCGGACGCGTCGGTGACGGCGGTCAGCATCCGGTCGAGCCACTCGGTCACGCCGGGACCCAACTCGTCCTCGGTGTGCAGCGGCTTGGGGACCTCCTCGGTCCGGGAGAGCGCGACGGGAAGTCGCTTCGTGACGGTGAACTCGACCTCCGCGCGGACCAGTTCGGCCCGGTTCCGGACGTAGCCCTGCCAGTGGGCCTCGCGGCTGTCCAGTTCGGCCTGTACGTCCTTGGCCTCGGCCCGTGCCTCCTCGGCCTCCGCCCGTACGCGCTCGGCCTCCGCCCGCCACCGTGCGGCGTCCGACGCGGCCTCACGGTGCCGCCCGCGCAGGAGTTCCAGGGCGCCGACGACGAGCAGGGCGACCGCTCCGTACGCCACCGCCGCCCCGATGTTTACGCCGACCAGGGGCACCATGCCCGCGGCGAAGGCCAACGGGGTCAGAAGCCGCGTGAGCGGCCACAGGAGCCGTGTCCCCCTGGCGGGCGGGGGTAACGCGGGGGTGGTGGTGGGGGATCGGACCATGGGAGAACCTTCGAGTTGACTGACATCGATGTCCGGTCAGTGAGCCGCCCGCGGCGGTTCGCGCGTGGGCGCGCATGCGGGTGACTCGCCAACTACCCCCGAACCAGACATGGTTCGGTGATCGTATATCCGATCGGCATACCGGGCGGTCACTTCGCGCATACGGGCAGTGACCTGCCCGCTCCGGGGCCCTACTGCATGAAACGGGGCAGCCACTTCGCCTGGTAGTCCGGGTGCCCGGCGTACTCGGCCGCCATCTGCCGTACGACGAAGCCCATCCCCACGGCGCGGCCGGAGGGGAAGTCGTGCTGCGGGCGGTCGACGTCCAGGTGCGCGACCTCCGCGTACTCGCCCAGAAGCACCCTGCTCGTCTCGATACGCCGCAGGGTGCGGGCGGGGTCCTGGAGGGCGATGTGGCGGTCGTAGCCCTGCGTGCGCACGCTGAACGAGATGCCGCCCGTGCGGTCGTGGACCTCGCCCGGTGCCTCGGGCGGGCACCGCCACGCCTCGCCGCCGGCCGCCCTAGCGACCTGCTCCTCCTCGTCCAGGCGTGCCCGAACAAAGGCCAGCATGTTGGTGTTGTCTGCTCTCACGTCCGGATCCCTCGCCGTGCCGCTCTGCTCGTACTCGTACGAGTACTCATTACTTGTTCACGTCCTCCAACAGAGGATGCCGCACGAGG
This sequence comes from Streptomyces sp. NBC_01716, assembly GCF_036248275.1. Classification (NCBI taxonomy): domain Bacteria; kingdom Bacillati; phylum Actinomycetota; class Actinomycetes; order Kitasatosporales; family Streptomycetaceae; genus Streptomyces; species Streptomyces sp. NBC_01716. The sequence goes on from NZ_CP109181.1 coordinate 2,550,416, forward strand.
AGGCGGCCGGGCGCCGACAGCGAGCGGTTCGGGGCGAAAGGGCGGAGAAAGTGAACGAATCGTCAAATCGTTGACAGGCACATACACAACCTGGTGGGGCGCTTCGTCCTCACGGTGATCCTGCTGCCGCCGCACCGGCTCTCCGCTCAGCGCGTGCTGAGCCAGTGCGGGTCGGGGACCACCGTGAGGACGGCGGAGACAAGCACCACGGCCGCCAGGACGGCCAGTTCGACGCGTGCCGCGACATGCGCGTCCCGGCTGCGGCGGAGGCGCCGGCGCGCCGCCAGGGCGAGCGCGCTCGCCACCGCGACGAGTACGAGCTTCGCGATGAGGACACGCCCGTACGCGGAGGTCACCACGACGTCGGCGGGCAGCCGGCGCAGCGTGGACAGCGTGCCGGTGGCGGCCAGCACGACCAGCAGCCAGACGGCGCCGCGCGCGTAGCGGGCCAGCACGGCGCGGGCGTCCGCCGGGGCGGCGCGCCGCAGCCACGTGGTGCGCAGGACATGGCAGAGGCCGCCGGCCCACAGGGAGGCGACGGTTAGATGGACGACGGTCAGGGCGGTGCCCCACTCCGGCGAGTACGGCTCCGGGTGGGCGCGCAGCGCCTCAGCGAGAATCACCCCGGTCAGCGGCACGAGCGCCCAGCGCGGGCGCCCCGTGCCGACGCAACCGGCGGCGAGGAGGAAGCCGTTGGCCATGACGAGCAGCAGGCCGCCCTCGCGGGTGCCGTACGTCGCGGGAATGTCCAGGTCGCTCACCACCGCGAGGACCACGATCTGCCCGGCCGATGCCGCGGCTCCGGCGAGCGCGGCGGGCAGCGCCAGGGTGCGCGGCAGCGGACCGGAGCGGGCGAGCGCGGCGCCGGCGAGTTCGCCGAGGTGCAGGGCGAGCGCGACGAAGACGGCGGCGCGCAGGAAGGAGGTGGTGCCGGCGGCGGGGATGCGCAGCTCGCCGGTGCCGCGCGAGGCGAGGCCCGCGCCGTACAGCACAACGAGCAGCGCCACCCCGGCGCCGACAACGGCCGAGCCCCGCACCGCGGACCTCACCCCGCCCGGCTCAGGACGGGCCACCGGACAGGGCCTAGGGCCTGTCCGGTGGATCTTCGCGGATAAGACCGGGGCGTCTGGTGCGGTGCATCGCAAGGCGCCGAAGTGCCCGCAGGGTGGTTTCCTGTGGGCACTTCGGCAACGCGGCGAGGCGCCGTACCAGGCGTTCCGGGCCCGCGAAGACCCACCGGACAGGCCCTAGGCCTTGGCGCGGGAGGCCAGGAATTCCTCGAAGGTGAGGAGGCCGTCGCTGTTGGAGTCGTGGGCGTTGATCACGGCCTGGGCGACGGTCTCCGTCACATGGAAGTCGCCGAGCTGGGCCATCGCGCTCTTGTACTCGGCCGCCGTGATCAGGCCGTCCCTGTCCGCGTCGAAACGGTCGAACGCCTTGCGCGCCTCTTCGATGTCCGCCACTGCTTCCGCCCCTTCTTGTGCCCTACTGACAGCGGTCAGATTATCGGCACACCTCCGCCATCCCGGCGGGGGCCCTCAGGGACGGCGGTCGGGGACCCGCTTCTCGAACCAGGTCGTCTTGCCGCGCGGCAGCAGATCCACGCCCCACCGGTCCGAGAGCGTGTCCACCAAGGTCAGCCCCCGCCCGCTGGTGTCCAGGTCGCGCACCGGCAGCAGACACGGCAGTCCGCGGGAGGGGTCCCTGACCTCGATGCGCATCCAGCCGCGGCGGCGCAGCATCCGCAGGCCGAAGACGCGCGCGCCGGTGTGGCGTACGGCGTTGCCGACGAGTTCGGAGACGAGCAGCACCGATTCTTCTGCCATCAGCGGGGTCAGCGCCCACTGGCGCAGGACCACGATGTGGGTGAGTCTGCGGGCCGCGTACGCGGACTCGGGGCGGGAGGGCAGGCGGACTTCGCCCTCCGTCGGGTTCCCGTACAGTTCGAGCGCTCCGCGCGCCTGTTCGTCCTCGACGGCCGGTGTCAAGCGCGTAGCGGTCCGGTCGCCGCCGTGCCGCGGTTGTTCCATACCCTCAAGGCCCGCCATGTGTCCATCATGGCTGCCCAGGCGGCCTCCCGGGGGCGTTCCGGGGGAATCGGCGCCCCCGAACGGGCCGACGGGACTATGGGGCTTGGCATATGACCATGGCAGGAAGCCGCCCCTATTACCCATGCTGATCTGCGATAACACGTCACACACGGGTGATCACCAGAGGTGATCGACAGCTCCGCCTTAAGACTGTCTTAAGGCGGAGCCGAAGCGGGCACCGGGTTGACGGACACCCTTTGGTTGTCCAACCGGGCCGGAATCAGAGGAAGTTGGCCTTGCCCGGCCCGTCCTCCACGAAGCTGCGCATGCCGCGCTCGCGGTCCTCGGTGGCGAACAGGCCTGCGAACCAGTTGCGTTCGAGCGCGAGCCCCGTCTCCAGATCGGTCTCCAGGCCCGCGTCCACGGTCTCCTTGGCGGCCCGCAGCGCGAGCGCCGGCCCCTGGGCGAGCCTGGTCGCCCACGCGTGCGCCTCTTCGTACACCTCATCGGCCGGTACGACGCGGTCCACGAGCCCCAGCGTGAGCGCCTCGGCGGCCTTCACCTGGCGGCCCGTGAAGATGAGGTCCTTCGCCTTGGAGGGGCCGATCAGCCGGGCGAGCCGCTGGGTGCCGCCCGCGCCCGGGATCAGGCCGAGCAGGATCTCGGGCTGGCCGAGCTTCGCGTTGTCGGCGGCGATCCGGAAGTCGGCGCAGAGCGCCAACTCGCAGCCGCCGCCCAGCGCGTAACCGGTGACGGCGGCGACCACGGGCTTGGGGATGCGCGCCACGGCCGTGAACGACTCCTGGAGGGCCCGGGAGCGTACAACCATCGCCGCGTGGTCCATGTCGCGCATCTCCTTGATGTCCGCGCCGGCGGCGAACACCTTCTCGCCGCCGTAGAGGATCACGGCACGCACGTCGTCGCGGGCGCCCGCCTCCGCCGCCAGTTCACGGAGCCGGTCCTGGATCGCGATGTTCAACGCGTTCATGGGCGGGCGGTCGAGCCGGATGGTGCCGACGCCGCCGGAGACTTCGAGATTCACAGATGACATACGAGGCACATTAGGGCGTGTTGTGGCACACGCCCCAGCCCCTGACACGCGGAAGGGCCCGGCCCACCTGGTCCTGGTGCGCCGGGCCCCCGGGCCCTGAAGTGAACCCTCGCGTCCCCCGGTAGGACTACTTCCGCCACTCCGCCCAGGACATGTTCCAGCCGTTGAGGCCGTTGTCCGGGGCGATGTCCTTGTCGTTGGAGTTCTTCACGATCACCACGTCGCCGATGATCGACTGGTCGTAGAACCACGCGGACGGCATGTTCTTGTCGTAGCCGCCCCGCACGTCGCGCAGTCCGACGCACCCGTGGCTGACGTTGGCCGACCCGAACGTCCCCGCGGACGCCCAGTAGTTACCGTGGATGAAGGTGCCCGACGTGGACAGCCGCATCGCGTGCGGCACATCCTTGATGTCGTACTCACCGCCGAAGCCCACCGTGGCGCCGTTCATCCGCGTCACCTTGTGCTTCTCGCTGATGACCATCTGGCCGTTGTACGTCGTGGTCGACGGCGCGCCGGCCGTGATCGCGACCTTCTTGATCTGCTTGCCGTCCTTGACGACCTTCATGGTCTTGGCCTTGGCGTCGACCGTGGAGACCATGGAGCGGCCGATGGTGAACTTCACCGTCTTGGCCTGCTCGCCGTACACGCCCGGCCGTCCCTCGACACCGTCGAGGTTGAGCTCCACGGTCACCTTCGTGCCCGCCGCCCAGTACTTCTCGGGCCTGAAGTCGAGGCGGTCGTTGCCGAACCAGTGGCTCTCGACGGGCACCGACGGCTCGGCAGTCACCTTGATGGCCTTCTCCACGGCTTCGGGATCGGTGATCCCCCGGGTGAAGTTGAGCGAGACCGGCATCCCGACGCCGACCGTCGAGCCGTCCTCGGGGGTGTAGTGACCGATGAAGGTGTTCTTCGGTACAAGGGTGGTGAAGGTGGTGTCCTTCGCCGAGACCCGGCCGTCGGAGTCCTTGGCGATCGCGTGCACCGAGTACTTGGTGGCGCCGGCCAGATGACGGGCCGGCACCCAGGCCGTCCCGCCGGCGGCTATCTTGCCGTCGACCGCGTTGCCCTTGCTGTCCTCGACGGTGACGGTCGTCAGCTTGCCCTTGCTCGCCGTGATCTTGAGCGCGCCGCTCGTCGCGACCGACTTCGCGCCGTCCTCGGGAGCGACCGTCACGACCGCCTGCGACGCGGCGTTCTTGACCTTGCCGCCGTCCTTGTCGTTCTTGCCGTCACCGCTCTCGTCGGATCCGCCGCCCCCACCGCACGCCGTCACGAACAGCAGCAGGCCGCCCAGCGCGAACGCCGTCAGCCCTCTGCCCCGTCCCCGGCCGGCCTTCGCCGATGTCCCCGAAATCGGCTGCCCGTTCAATGGTCGTCTCCCCTCACACGGCCGGGCCCCGCCACGGCCTCGGAGCCGGGTGCGAACGACGCACGACCGGGCTCCACACCCCCGCGCGCTTTGCTCGCGCGCACGGCGATAGATAATCACACCGCGAGCCGTCCCGGACTCCCCGGGAATGTCACTGTTCCGTTCCAACGTTCCCTGGAGTCAAGGACGGTCACGCAGGTGAGGGCGGGTGCGCGTGAGGCGTACGGTCCGTTCCGCTCAGCGGGCGGGCGCCGAACCGGCCTTCCACTTCCGCCAGTCGAGATTCCAGCCGCTCAGTCCGTTGTCCGGATCGACCGTCCTGTCGGCCGAGTTGACCACTTCCACGACATCGCCGACGAGCGTCCTGTCGAAGAACCAGCCCGCCGGGGTGTCCGCGCTGCCGCCCTTGACGTCGCGCAGACCGACGCAGCCGTGACTGACGTTCCGTGCGCCGAACGTGTCAGGTGTGGCCCAGTAGTTGCCGTGCAGGAAGGTCCCCGATGTCGTCAGGCGCAGCGCGTGCGGCACGTCCTTGATGTCGTACTCACCGCCGAAGCCCACCGTGGCGCCGTCCATCCGCGTCATGTCGTACAGCTCGCTGACGACCATCTTCCCGTTGTACGTCGTGGTCTTGGGCGCCCCGGCCGTGATCGGCACCGTCGAGACCAGCGCACCGGCGCGCCGTACCTCCATGGTGTGCTTCGCCGCGTCGACCAGGGACACCTGGGAGCGGCCGACGGTGAAGCCGACGGTCTTCTCCTGGATGCCGAAGACCCCCGGCGCCGCCTGCACGTCGCGAAGCCGCAGATCGACGGTGACCTTGGTGCCCGGTCTCCAGTACTCCCGGGGGCGGAAGTCCAGGCGCTGCCCGCCGAACCAGTGGCCGACGATCTCGACCGGCGGGTCCGAGGTGACACGGATGGCGCGCTGGACCTCGGCGCGGTTCACGATCTTCCGGTTGAAGTCGAAGGAGACGATCATGCCGGTGCCGACGGTGGAGCGGTTCTCGGGTTTGAAGTAGCCGATGAAACGGTGCTTCGGTACGGCGGTGGTGAAGGTCGAGTGCCGGGCCGAGCGGCGGCCCTCACCGTCGACGGCGACGACGTCGACGCTGTACTTGGCGGCCAGCACGACGTTCGCGTCCGCCTCGGGCTTCCACACGAGCCCGTCGTCGGAGATTTTTCCCGGCAGCTCGGTGCGCTGCGCGTTCTCGACCTGCGCGACCTCGACGCGCTCCAGCCGGCCGTCCGGGACTTTCACCTCGATCCGGTCGCCTCGCTTGATGTCCTTGGCCCCGTCCTCGGGACTGATCCGGATCGTGTCCCCCGGCGCCCGGGACTTGCTCTCGGTGAAGGTCTCGCCGGTGCAGCCCGTCAGTCCGGCCAGCGCAGCCATCAGTCCTGCCCATGTCAGGACGGCGGCCATGCCGGTCCCTGTCCGCTTCAGTACATGTGTCACGACCCGCCCAACGACGACCCCCCTCGGGGGGAAACGTGAGTGCGGGCCGTCCGGCGGGCAGAACACCTGGGAGGACCGCGCGGGGGGAGTCATGGCCGGGACGCCGTGACCGCCGGATGCGCGGGGCCGGAGAGCCGGGAGGCCTGACAGGTGGCGAGCGCAGCCGAGCAGGAGACAGTGCGGGAACCGGTTCCGGATCCGATGATGGATCATGTGAGAGATCCGGCCGTGGAGGGCGAGAAGCGTGCGGGAAGCAGGGCGGAGGCCGCCGGGGACGCGGCATCCGCCGCTCCCCCGCCCGAGGTGTGGCCGGGCGCGCCGACACCGCTGGGGGCGCGCTTCCGGGTCGGTCCCGACGGGGTCGCGGGGACGAACTTCGCCCTGTGGGCGGCGGGCGCCGAGGCCGTGGAGCTCTGTCTCTTCGACGACGGCGCCGACGCGGCCTCCGTAGGAGGCGGCCTGGTGGAGACCCGTCTGCCCCTGACCGAGCTGACACACGAGATCTGGCACGGCTTCGTGCCCGGCGTACGCCCCGGACAGCGGTACGGCTTCCGGGTGCACGGCCGCTGGGACCCCTGGACGGGCGCCCGCTGGAACCCGGCGAAGCTGCTGCTCGACCCGTACGCGCGCGCCGTCGACGGCGACTTCGCGCTGCCGCCCGAGGTGTACGGCCATGTGCGCGACTGGCCCCAGCAGCAGGTCGCGGACACGGTGCGGGACGAGCACGACTCGGCGCCGTACGTCCCCAAGGGCGTCGTCGTCCACGACGACTCCCCCGACGACGAGTGGGCCGACGACCGGCGCCCCAAGACGCCCTGGGCGGACACGGTCATCTACGAGCTGCATGTACGCGGCTTCACCATGCGCCATCCGGGCATCCCCGACGAGCTGCGCGGGACGTACGCGGGCCTCGCCCACCCGGCGGCGATCGAGCATCTCGGGCGCCTCGGGGTGACCGCGGTCGAGCTGCTGCCGGTGCACCAGTTCGCGCACGAGGACCATCTGCTGCGGCGCGGACTGCGCAACTACTGGGGCTACAACTCCATCGGCTACTTCGCCCCGCACGCCGCCTACGCCGCGGGCGGCACCCGCGGCCGGCAGGTCGACGAGTTCAAGCAGATGGTGCGCGCCCTGCACGCCGCCGGGATCGAGGTCATCCTCGATGTCGTCTACAACCACACGGCGGAGGCGGGCGAGCTCGGCCCGACGCTGTCGCTGCGCGGCATAGACAACCGCGGCTACTACCGCCTCCAGCCCGACGCCCGCAAATACGCCGACTACACGGGCTGCGGCAACACCCTCGACGTCGTCCAGCCGCAGGTCCTGCGGCTGATCACGGACTCGCTGCGGTACTGGGTCACCGAGATGGGTGTCGACGGTTTCCGCTTCGACCTGGCGGCGGCGCTCGCCCGCTCCATGCACGACGTCGACATGCTGTCGCCCTTCCTGGCGGTGATCGCGCAGGACCCGGTGCTGCGCCGCGTGAAGCTCATCGCCGAGCCGTGGGACGTCGGCGCAGGCGGCTACCAGGTCGGGGCGTTCCCGCCGCTGTGGACGGAGTGGAACGACCGCTACCGGGACGCCGTACGCGACTTCTGGCGCGGCGCCACGCCCGACGTACGGGACCTGGGGTACCGGCTGTCCGGGTCGAGCGACCTCTACGCGTGGGGCGGGCGGCGGCCGTACGCCTCCGTCAACTTCGTCACCGCGCACGACGGCTTCACGCTGCGCGACCTCGTCAGTTACGAGCGCAAGCACAACGAGGCCAACGGCGAGGGCAACAGGGACGGCACGGACGACAACCGCGCGTGGAACTGCGGCGTGGAGGGCGAGAGTGACGACCCCGCGGTCAACGCGCTGCGCCGGCGCCAGCTGCGCAACCTGCTCACCACACTGCTGCTGTCCGCGGGTGTGCCGATGATCGTCGCGGGCGACGAGATGGGCCGTACCCAGGGCGGCAGCAACAACGCGTACTGCCAGGACAACGAGACCAGCTGGCTCGACTGGTCGCTGCTCGACCAGCCGGGCTCCTACGGCCTCTACCGGCTCACCAGACGGCTGCTGGCGCTGCGGCACGCCCATCCGGTGCTGCGCCGCCGCGCGTTCTTCTCCGGCCGCGCGCAGGCACCGGAGGGGCTGCGCGATCTGGCGTGGTTCCGGCCCGACGGGAAGGAGATGACCGAGCGGGACTGGTACGCGCCCGCGTCGACGCTCGCGCTGTTCCTGTCCGGGCGCGACATCCCGGGGCGCGACGCGCGCGGGCAGAAGATCACCGACGACAGCTTCCTGGCGGTCCTGCACTCGGGCGGTGAGCCGGTGGACTTCGCGCTGCCGGGCGAGCCCTGGGCCCGGTCGTACGAGCTGGTGGTCGACACCTCGCTGGAGGACCAGGACGAGGAGCCGGGGACGGTGTTCGGCGGGGGGACGGTCACGACGGTGCCCGCGCGGTCGGTGCTGCTGCTGCGGGTACGGGGGTGAGCGGGGCCCTCCTCAGGAGGAGGGCCCGGGTGGAGTCGCCGGGCGGGTCAGCCGAGGATTTTGCGGTCGTATCCGACGGCGACCGCCGCCGCCCGGTCCTTGACGCCCAACTTGGCGTAGATATGGGTGAGATGCGTCTTCACTGTCGCCTCGCTGATGAAGAGCTCGGCGGCTGTCTCCCGGTTCGACGTGCCGCGCGCGACGAGTTCGAGGACCTCGCGCTCGCGCGCCGAGAGCGGTTCGTTGCCGGTGGCGGGCTTACGGACCCGGGAGACCAGCCGGGACGCGACCGCCGGCGAGAGGACGGTTCGGCCCTCGGCGGCCGCCCGTACCGCCGTGAACAGCTCCTCGCGCGGCGCGTCCTTGAGGAGATAGCCGGTGGCGCCCGCCTCGATCGCGGGGATGGTGTCGGAGTCCGTGTCGTACGTGGTGAGGACGAGGACCCTGGCGCGGGCGCCGCGCGCGGTGAGCGCCGCGATGGCGTCGACGCCGCCGCCGTCCGGCATCCGCAGGTCCATCAGGACGACGTCCGGGTCCAGCCGGAGGGCCAGCTCGACACCCTCGATGCCGCCGGACGCCTCGCCCAGCACCTCGAAGCCCGCGGCCGATTCGAACATGCCGCGCAGACCGTCCCGTACGACGGGATGGTCATCGACGACGATCAGGGTGACGGTCCGCTGCTGCATGACGGACCAAAGGTACGCGAGCGGACACGGCCGTGCCCCCGCCCTTCTCGGACTCGACGGTGACGGTGCCGGCGATGCGCTCCGCGCGGGCGCGCATGCCGCCGAGACCGAAGCCGTTCGAACCGGAGCGCGGGCTCGGCACGAGCGGGTCGAAGCCGCGGCCGTCGTCCCGTACGTCGAGGAAGACCTCGTCGCCCATGTACGAGAGGGTGACGCCGGCCCGGTGGGCGCGGGCGTGCTTGGCCGTGTTCGCGAGGGCCTCCTGGGCGATGCGCAGCAGGGTGGCGGCGACCTCGTCGTGCAGGGCCTCCTCGGTGCCGGTGACGGTGAACCTGGCCTCCACACCGGTCCGCGCGCCCCAGTCGGCGACCGCCTTCCTGAGAGCCTCGGCGAGGGAGTCGTGGTCCAGTTCGGCCGGGCCGAGGTTGTGCACCGAGCGGCGCGCCTCACCGAGGCTGTGGCGGGCGAGGGCGGCGGCCCGGGTCAGATGCTCGCGGGCGACCTCCGGGTCGGGGGTGGCGGAGACCACCTGGAGCTGGGCGATGATGCCGGCCAGCCCCTGGGCGATGGTGTCGTGGATCTCGGCGGCGAGCCTGCGCCGCTCGTCGGCGACACCCGCCTCCCGGGCCTGGACGAGAAGCTGGGCGTGCAGGCCGGCGTTCTCGGCCAGGGCCTGTTCGAGACGGGCGTTGGCCTGTTCGAGCTGGGTGATGGTCCTGGCCCGCTCTTCGGCGATCTCGGCCTCCCTGCGGCCGAGATGGCCGAAGACGAGCGTGAGGGTGCCGTTGAGCAGCAGCAGTCCGCCGAACAGGACCCACTGGAGGGCCCCGTCGGGTGGCAGCCCGCCCGACTGCGCGCCCGCCATGGTGACGGAGGTGACGAGAAACCCCGCGCGGACGGCGCGTTTCGGCAGGAGGAACGGGGTGTCGAAGTAGCCGAGGACGGCGTAGATCGAGAACAGCGGGTTGAGCCAGGTCAGGACGGCGGCGGTGCCGGTCCGTACGGCGTAGTACAGCAGGCCCGCGGTCGACGGCTCGCGCATGCGCAGCGGCTGACCGTGCCCGGTCCTGCCCCACCACAGGTGGAGTACGACGGCGACGACGACCAGTGCGCCGGCCAGATACGTCTCGGTGCGGGTCATGCCGAAGGCGTCCACGCTGAACGCCGAGATCACGGTGGAGAGCGCCAGCAGGCCGTACGGGCCGCGCCGGTAGAACTGCTCCCACCGCTCCTCCACGGAGGCGGCCGGGCTCGCCGCTTCGGCTGCTTTCATCCCCATCGCGACAGTGTGCCCCGCCCGCCATCCGGTCGTCGTGGTCATTCCCACCGGAACCAGCGGGCGGCGCCCGCGGTCAGCAGGGCCGCCCACAGGGCCATCACGGCCAGGTCGGCCCAGTGCGGCCAGCCGCCTCGCATCGCGGCGTCCAGGGCCTCGGACGCGGCGCCCATGGGCGAGTAGCCGACGATGTCCCGCAGCAGGTCGGGCATCGTCTGGACGGGCAGCCAGACACCCGCCGTGAACATCGACGGGAAGAACAGGGCCGAGCCGATGGCCTGGCCGGCCCGCTGGGTCGGGGCGATGGCGCAGACCAGACCGCCCATGGCCAGGGCGCCCGCCGTCGCGAGGAGCAGCGCCAGCAGATAGCCGGCGACGTTCCCCGGCAGCGCCACGCCGAAGGCGATCCTGCCGACGGCGATCACCAGTGCGGCCGAGGCGAAGGCGCCGCCGCCGAGCAGGACGATCTGTGAGATGAGCAGGGTGGCGGGCCGTACGGGAGTGGTGGACATACGGCGCAGGATGCCGCGCTCGCGGTAACCGATCAGGATCGGCGGCATGGCCTGGAGCCCGGCCATGATCACGGCGAGCAGGGCGGCGACGGGGACGTACAGGTCGATGATCCGCCGGCCGCCGAGCTCGGGGTCGGCGTCGTCGAAGCCCGGGATCAGCCCGAGGATGACCATCAGGAGGGTCGGGAAGGCGATGATCCAGAAGAGCACGCCCGGCTCGCGGGTCATCAGGCGCGCCTCGGTCTTGAGGACGGCGGTGGAGGCGGAGGCCATGTCAGACCCTCTCTTCGGGCTGCGCGGCGGCGGCCGTGGCCGTACCGGGGGCGGGCGCTGTCTCGGACTCGGGCTCGGTCTCGGGCTCGGGGGCGGTCTCGGTCAGGTCGAGGAACGCGTCGTCCAGCGTCGCCTCGGTGACCCGGAGCTGGTGCGCGGTGATGCGGTGGCGGGCGAGCAGGGTGATCACCGCGTTGACGGTCTCGTCGGTGCCGTTGATGACGATCCGGCCGCCCTGCGTCTCCACCGACGCCGCCTTGGGCAGCGCGGCCAGTTCCTCGCTCCGCAGCGGCTCCGACGGCGTGAAGGAGATGACGGTGGACGCCGTCGAGCGCGCGATCAGCCCGGACGGTGTATCGAGCGCGGCGACCTTCCCCCGGTCGATCACGGCGATCCGGTCGCAGAGCCGCTGGGCCTCCTCCATGAAGTGGGTGACCAGCAGCACCGTCACCCCCGAGTCCCTGATCTCCTCGATCAGACGCCAGGTGTCGCGGCGGGCGCGCGGGTCGAGACCGGTGGTCAGTTCGTCCAGTACGACCACGCGCGGGCCGCCGATCAGGGACAGCGCGATGAACAAGCGCTGTTTCTGGCCGCCGGAGAGCTTCGCGAAGCGGGTCGAGAGCTTCTCCTCCAGGCCGAGGCGGCCGGCCAGCGGGCGCCAGTCGACGGGCTTCGGATAGAACGCGGAGTACAGCTCAAGGGCCTCGCGCACCGTCAGCTTCGCCTGGAGTTCGCTCTCCTGGAGCTGGGCGCCGAGAATCTCGGTGACCTGCCGGTGGTCGCGGACCGGATCGAGTCCGGCCACCCGGACCGTGCCGGCGTCGGGGACCCTGAGGCCCTCGACGCACTCGACGGTCGTCGTCTTGCCCGCACCGTTGGGACCGAGAATCCCGAAGATCTCGCCCTCTTCGACGCCGAAGTCGACACCGTCGACGGCGGGCTTTCCCCCGTAGGCCTTGCGCAGACCTCTGACTTCAATGATCGCCATGCCGGAAGGATGCCTCCGTACGGACGGGAGCGGCATCGGCCATCGCGCTCGACCTCGTATCAGCCGATCGGATGATGCCGAAGGGCTGCCGAGGGGCAGCCGACGGGCTGTCGGCCCGCTGCCGACCCGCCGCCGACGTCAGCCGGAAATCGGTGGGCAGTGTCAGTGGTGAAACGTAGGCTCGCCCCTGATGCCGACCTCCGAAGATGTACCGACCAAGGACCACTCCGACGTCCGGAACCGCTCCGCCGTGCGCTCGCTGCTGAGGCTGTGGCCGTACGTGCGGCCCGTACGCGTACGCCTGTTCAGCGCGGCGTTCGTCGCGGTGCTGGCCTCGTGCATGGGGCTGGTGATCCCCCTCGTACTGAAGTGGATGGTGGACGGCCCGATCGCGGACGGCGACAAGGGCGGCATCTGGCTCGGCGCGCTGTATCTGCTGCTGCTCGGGATCTTCGAGGCCTGTCTCTTCGGCTTCCGGCGGTGGCTGGTGGCGAGGCCGCTGGCAGGGGTCGAGGCGGCCATGCGGGCGGATCTCTACCGGCATCTCCAGAGACTGCCGATCGCCTTCCACGACCGGTGGCCCTCGGGCCAGCTGCTGTCGCGCGGCACGACGGATCTGATGCTGCTGCGGATGTTTCTGGCCTTTCCGCTGACCTTCCTGCTGGTGAACGCGACAACGATCCTGGTCGGATTCCTGATTCTGCTGATGCAGGAGTGGACTCTGGGGCTGGTGCTGCTGGCGCCCGTGGTGCCGCTGGTCATTCTCTGTTCGGTCTTCGAGGCGAAGTACTCACTGGTCGCGCGCAAGGCGCAGGACCAAGTGGGCGATCTGACGACGGTGGTCGAGGAGAGCGTTCTCGGCATCCGGATCGTGAAGGGCTTCGGCAGGCACCGCAGCCAGGCCCTCGCCTTCCGGGCGCTCGCGGAGCGGCTGCGCGGTACGGAGCTGGGCAAGGCCCGGCTGCTGGCGGGCATCTGGGCGCTGATCATGGTCATCCCCGAGGTGGCGATCGGCGCGGCGCTGGTACTGGGCACGGTCCAGGTCGCCGACGGGCATCTCTCCACCGGCACGCTGGTCGCCTTCCTGTCGACGGCGCTGGCGCTGCGCTGGCCGGTGGAGTCGATCGGCTTCCTGCTGGCGATGAGCCAGGAGTCGGCGACCGCGACGGAGCGGTACTTCGAGGTGATGGACACCAAGGAGGAGACGGCGGACGCGGAAGGGCCGGCGGGGTCGGCGGGCGGGGAGCCCGACGGGCTGCGCTTCGAGGGCGTGTCGTTCCGGTATCCCGACGCGAAGGCCGACTCCGTGCCCGTACTGGCCGAGGTGGACCTGCACATCAGGTCCGGCGAGACGATGGCTCTTGTCGGCGCGACGGGCTCGGGGAAGACGACGCTCACCGCGCTGGTGCCGCGGCTGCACGAGGTGACGGGCGGGCGGATCACGCTCGACGGCGAGGACATCACGTCGATGCCCCGGCAACGGCTGCGGGAGCTGGTGTCGGTGGCCTTCGAGGAGCCGACGCTCTTCTCTGCGACGGTCGGCGAGAACGTCCGGATGGGCGCGGAGAGCGCCGACGACGCGGCGCTGCTGAGGGCGCTGGACGTGGCACAGGCCGACTTCGTCCGGGACTTGCCGCACGGGGTGCACACGGAGGTCGGCGAGCAGGGTCTCAGCCTCTCCGGCGGCCAGCGCCAACGGTTGGCGCTGGCACGGGCGGTGGTGGGCAGACCACGCTTCCTGGTGCTGGACGACCCGCTGTCGGCGCTCGACGTCCACACGGAGGCGCTGGTGGAGGCGGCCCTGCGCCGGGTGCTGGAGGAGACGACGGCGCTGGTCGTGGCGCACCGCCCGTCGACGGTGATGCTGGCGGACCGGGTGGCGCTGATCTCGGACGGCCGGATCACAGCGGTGGGGACGCACCAGGAACTGCTGCGGAGCAACGCGGAGTACGCGTGGCTGATGTCGGGAGCGGACGCGGAGGGCGATGCCGCGCGCGAAGCCGGAAGCGACACGGTGGCGGAAGCCGTCGAGGGGAGCATGCGATGACGTCGTCACCACCAACCACGAACACCGGCCGGCCGGGCGGGGGCGATGAGGGGCCGCGCGCCGCCGAGGCGGCTGCCTCCACCGACGCGGGTGTCGGTAGCGACGTGAGCGAGAGAAACGGCACGCGTACGGAATCGGTTCCGGACACCGACACCCGCGCGACCGCGTCCGACAGCCCGGCGGACGCGCCTACCGACACGGGCCCCACCGGCACCGACAACGGCGCCGGTGCGAAGCACGGCGTCCCCACGGGGGCCGACACCGGCACACGCCCCACCGCTACCGACAGCCCGGCAGGCACGCCAACCGACACGGGGCCCACCGGCACCGATGCCGGCGCCCGTGCGAAGCACGGCGTCCCCACGGGGACCGCGACCGACACCAGCACACGCCCGAGCACGACCGACCACGGCACGGCTGCCGCCACCGAGGCTGGGCCACGCCCCACCCCGGCCAACGGCCCTGCATACGCTCCCACCGACGCCGGGCAGGCGAACGACGGCAGCGGCGTGAGCGCGAAAAGCGGTGCGCGTACGGAGACCGACCCCGACGACGGCACCCGCCCAACTGCGGCCACGGACAACGGCGCCCTCGCGAAGCGCGGCGCCCCCACGGGGGCCGCCCCCAACACCGGCACACGCGCGACCGCGACCGGCGCCCCTGAGGGCTCGTCTGCCCACGCGAAGTCCACCGGCACCGACGCCGGCGCGAAGCGCGGCGACCCTGCGGGAGACAGCCCTGCGGGAGCCGGCACCGCCCCGGCCGACGGCCAAGCCGACGCCCCCACCCGCACCGGCGACAAGCGCGACGCCCCCACGGGGACCCGTACCGTCACCGTCGCCGTCCAGGAGTCCGTGGTCGATACGACCGTCGGGCGTCGAGTCGGGGCCCCGGAAGGGGATCCCTTCGCGCAGGACGCGTTGCCCGCTCCTCGTGGAGCCACCGGTGCGTTGCTGCGGTCGTTGTTGCGGGAGCGGCGGGGGCGGGTCGTCGTCGCCGCGCTGTTGCTGCTCCTTCAGCAGGCCGCCGTGCAGGCGGGCCCGTTGCTCGTCGCGTACGCCATCGACCGCGGCGTGCCCGCCTTCCGGGCCGACGACAACGGCCCGCTGATCGCCGTCGCCGTCGGCTATCTCCTCTGTGCCGCCGGAGCCGGGATCTTCCAGTACGCCTTCATCCGGGCATCCGCCCGCGTCAACCAGGACGTGCTGCTCGATCTGCGCGGCCGGATCTTCCGTCATGCCCAGGCGCTCAGCGTGGACTTCCACGAGCGCTTCACCTCCGGCCGGCTCATTTCCCGTTCCACCACGGACGTCGAGTCGCTGCGCGAACTGCTCGCCGAAGGGCTGCAGGAGCTCATCGGCGTCATCCTCGCCTTCGTCTACATCTCGGCGATGCTGCTCTATCTGGACCTCGGCATCGGCGGACTCGCCGTTCTCTCCTTCGTACCGCTGTACGCACTGGTCCGGCTCTACCAGCACCGGGCCGGCGGCATCTTCGCCAAGCGCTCCACCGCCATCGCCGCCGTCATCGTGAAGTTCGCCGAGACGATGAACGGCATCCGTCCCGTTCAGGCGTTCCGCCGCGAGCCCGCCAACGACGCAGACTTCCACGCCCTCAACCACCACCACGAGCGCACCAACGGCGACGCGATCCTCGAAATGGCGCGGTACGTGGTGGGTTCACGCCTCGTCGCGAACATCTCCGTCGCCGGGATCGTGCTGTGGGGCGCCTACCGGGTGGCCGACGGCACGCTCGCCCTCGGGGTGCTCGCCGCGTCGGTGCTGTTCCTGCGGAGGCTGTACGACCCGATCGACCGGCTCGGGATGTTCCTCAACTCCTACCAGTCGGCCGCCGCCTCGCTGGAGAAGATCGCCGGTCTGCTGGCCCAGACCCCGTCCGTGCCGGAGGCGGCGGACCCCCGCCCGCTGCCGGAGCTGACGGGCGGGCACCCGGGCCGGGAGGTCGTGTTCGACTCGGTCAGCTTCTCGTACCGTACGGGCGGCGAGGTCCTGCCCCGCTTCGACCTGACGATCCCGGCCGGCCAGACCGTCGCCGTCGTCGGCTCGACCGGCGCGGGCAAGTCGACACTGGCCAAGCTGCTGGCCCGGTTCTACGACCCCACCGCGGGCCGTGTCCTGCTCGACGGCACCGACCTGCGCGACCTGGACACCCCCGAGCTGCGGCGCGGCGTCGTGATGGTGACCCAGGAGGCGTTCCTCTTCTCCGGCACGGTCGCCGAGAACATCGCGATCGGCCGTCCCGACGCCTCGCGCGACGAGATCGAGCGCGCCGCGAAGGCCATCGGCGCGCACGACTTCATCAGCGGTCTGCCCGAGGGGTACGACACGGACGTACGGAAGCGGGGCGGCCGGATCTCGGCCGGTCAGCGCCAACTGGTGGCCTTCGCCCGCGCGTTGCTCGCCGACCCTTCCGTACTGATCCTGGACGAGGCGACGAGCTCGCTCGACATCCCCGGTGAGCGTGCCGTGCAGCGTGCGATGGACACGGTGCTCAACGGCCGTACGGCGGTGGTCATCGCGCACCGCCTGTCGACGGTGGAGATCGCCGACCGGGTGCTCGTCATGGAACACGGCCGCATCGTGGAGGACGGCGCGCCGGCCGAACTGATCGGCGGCGTGGGCCGGTTCGCGGGCCTGCACCGCGCCTGGCGGGACAGCCTGGCCTGACGCGGGGACGGGACCCGGGCACTGGCTCCGTGGCCTCGGCCCCGCTGCCGGAATGCCGCGACAGGCCCGCCGACGGCCGGAACTGGACATCGAGTGGATTCCCGGTGATCTCGAATCGACGTCCTGGGAGCGCGAGTCCGGAGATCACCACGGTCGCCCGGCGTAGCCCGGCGTACGCCCGCGTAACACCGCCGCAACAGCGCGGCAGATTTCGCTTAACGAACACGGCACTTCGCGCAGCGGACGATTTCCGGCCAACTTCTTGACGCGCTCCTGACAGATGGGCCGGATTCCTGGGACTCTTCCCCCGTTCTGAGCACCACCGCTCCGCAGCTCGTGTTCCACCTTGCTCTCCTGCACTGTCCGGGCCGCCCACCCGAGCATGGTCCGGTACCCCCCTCGCAGAAGGAGTTCGCGTGAGACCCACGCCCAGCCGTCGTATCACCGCGACCGGCGCTCTGATCGCTGTCACAGCCCTTCTCGCCGTCGGCGTCCAGGCCGGCACCGCCGCCGCCGCCCCCGACGCGGCCCCCTCGGCGCCGGTCGCCGGCAAGGCCGACCCCGGCGCGCTCCCCAAGGCCCTCTCCCCCGCCCAGCGCGCCGAGCTGATACGCGAGGCGAACGCCACCAAGGCGGCGACGGCCGGCGAACTCGGCCTCGGTGCCGAGGAGAAGCTCGTCGTACGCGACGTCGTCCAGGACCGTGACGGCACCACGCACACCCGCTACGAGCGCACCTACGCCGGCCTCCCCGTCCTCGGCGGTGACCTCGTCGTCGCCACCACGAAGGCGGGCGCCACCCAGGCGGTCACCAAGGCCTCCAGGACGGCCCTCAAGTCGGTCGACATCAACGCCGACGTGCCGGCAGCGGCGGCGGAGAAGCAGGCGCTGTCCGCGGCCAAGGCCGAGGGGTCGACCAAGGCCGCGGCCGACCGCGCGCCGCGCAAGGTCGTCTGGCTGGCGGAGAACAAGCCGACCCTCGCGTACGAGACGGTCGTCGGCGGTGTCCAGAAGGGCGGCACCCCGAACGAGCTGCACGTGGTGACCGACGCCGCCACCGGCGAGAAGCTCTTCGAGTGGCAGGGCGTCCACGAGGGCACGGGCAACACCCAGTACAGCGGTCAGGTCACGCTCGGCACGGCCCCCTCGTTCACGCTGACCGACACGGGCCGGGGCAACCACAAGACGTACAACCTGAACCGCGGTTCATCCGGCACCGGCACCCTCTTCTCCGGCCCGGACGACATCTGGGGCAACGGCTCCCCCTCCAACGCGGAGACCGCCGGCGCCGACGCGCACTTCGGCGCGGCCCTCACCTGGGACTACTTCAAGGACGTGCACGGCCGCACCGGCATCAGGGGCGACGGCGTCGGCGCGTACTCACGCGTGCACTACGGCAACAACTACGTCAACGCCTTCTGGCAGGACAGCTGCTTCTGCATGACGTACGGCGACGGCTCGGGCAACTCGAAGCCGCTGACCTCCATCGACGTGGCCGCCCACGAGATGTCGCACGGCGTCACCTCGAACACCGCGGGCCTCATCTACAGCGGTGAGTCCGGTGGCCTCAACGAGGCGACCTCGGACATCTTCGCCGCCGCCGTCGAGTTCAAGGCCGCCAACGCCCAGGACGTCGGCGACTACCTGGTCGGCGAGAAGATCGACATCAACGGCAACGGCAGCCCGCTGCGCTACATGGACAAGCCCAGCAAGGACGGGGCGTCCAAGGACTACTGGTACTCGGGCATCGGCAGCGTCGACGTCCACTACTCGTCGGGCCCGGCGAACCACTTCTTCTACCTCCTCTCGGAGGGCAGCGGCGCCAAGACCGTCAACGGCGTCAGCTACGACTCGGCGACGTCCGACGGACTGCCGGTGACCGGCATCGGCCGGGACAAGGCCGAGCAGATCTGGTTCAAGGCGCTCACCACGAAGTTCACCTCCACGACGAACTACGCGGCGGCCCGCACCGGCACGCTCGCGGTCGCCGGTGAGCTGTACGGCACGTCGAGCGCCGAGTACAAGTCGGTCGCGGACGCGTGGGCCGGCATCAGCGTCGGCACGCGCCCCGGCGGCAGCGGCGGCACGGTCTACGAGAGCACCGGCGCCGTCGCGATCCCGGACAACGGTGCGGCGGTCACCTCGACCGTCAACGTCACGGGCCGTACGGGCAACGCGCCCGCCGCCCTCCCGGTCGGCGTGGACATCACGCACACCTGGCGCGGTGACCTGGTCGTCGACCTGGTCGCCCCGGACGGGACGGTCTACCCGCTGAAGAGCGCGAGCAGCGGTGACTCGGCGGACGACGTCGTGGAGACGTACAACGTCAACGCCTCGTCGGAGGTGGCCAACGGCGCCTGGAAGCTGCGGGTGCAGGATGTCGCCTCGCAGGACACGGGACGCATCAACAGCGTGAAGCTCACGTTCCCTTGAGCGTCTCGCTGACGGGCCTCGCCCCGTCGGCACGCTGAAATGACAGAGGCCGCCCGGGTCCTGAGGACCCGGGCGGCTCCGTCGTTCCGTGCGGCCGTGCACACGTGCGATGTCCCGGCCCACCCGCTCGAAGGCGCGCCCGAAGGAGCGGGCCGGGAACCGGCCGGTGTGGAACTCCCGCGCGCACTCTGGGTCAAGGAGTGCGCCACGCTGTCCGTCCACCGGCTGTGAGTCGCGGACGGCCGGCTCCCGGACCGGAGGATCGTGGTCCATGTGGCAGTGAGGTGACCGCCGTCGCCGACCACGCCGCGACGACTCCCCCGCCCCTCCACCTGCCACCAATCCTCCGGCCCGAGCGCCGCTTCCCCCGTCGCCCGCGCTCTCCACCTCGGAGTGAGCTCCTACCGGAGCTTGTTCACCGCCGTGGTGGTGGTCTTCTTGAACGCCGCGACCGGCGCCTGGTCCAGACTCCCCAACTGGCTCCAGGCGACGAGCGTGACGGTGTCGCCGTCCCGGCCGATGCCCAGCAGATGGACACCGGGCCCCGCCTCCGGAATCGAGACGCCGACTCCGATGACCCTGGCCCCCTCCTCGACGGCGATCCGGCCGTAGTCGTCCCACGAGGCCGTGCCGCCGGGCGTGGTGCGCAGCCAGTCGGCGGCGCAGGCGGCAACGGCCGCCTCGGCCTTCGCGGCCAGCTTCTTGGCCGCGGCGCTGCCCGACGCCTGCACGCTCACCTGCGCGCCCGTCGTGTCGAGGTCGGTGACGAACTGCCGGTGCCAGGTGGTGCCCTGGGCCGGCAGCACCTTTTCGAGGCAGAACGGGTCCGTTTCGGGGGCGCCGGCGGTCACCGCGCCCGCGGTCCAGAAGTTGCCCTCGGCCTGCGGCATGTCCTGCGCCGCGAGGAAACCGGGTGTGCTCGCCTTCGGCGCGGCCTGGACACTGCCGGACACCGACAGCGCGAGAGCGCCGGCGAGTGTCGCGGTGGCAGCCGTGGTCAGTGCCCGGCGGGTCGTGCGTCTTGTCATGTTCCAACCTGTGGTCACTGGGTGGATCCCCCTGGTCCAGCTCTGGTCTTGCCGTTCGCTCTTGCCGTTCGCACCGGCTTGATCGGCCGGTGATCCCAGATTGAGGGGGTGATCGACGGGTCGGCAACAACCCTCGTGAAGTGCGGAACGCATGGAACGCGTGCGCGTACTCTGGCCTGGGGAAATGACAAGGGCCTGGAATGACCGCGGAACAGCGTGGCGGGCGGTAGGGGGACGTGAGATGGGCCGTTCGGAGAAGATCCCGGCGGAGACGGCGGAGTTCGCGAAGCGTCTGCGTGCCCTGAAGGAGAGAACCGACCGGAGTTACGGTTCGCTCGCCACCCAGCTCCACCTCGGCGCGTCGACGTTGCACCGCTACTGCCACGGGCACGCGCTGCCCGTCGACTACGCCCCCGTGGAGCGGCTGGCGAAGGTGGTCGGCGCGACGTCGGCCGAGCGTGTGGAGCTGCACCGCCTGTGGCTGCGGGCGCACTCGGCGCGTACGGATGAAGGGGGCGGGGCCGTCGCCGCGGGGGACGCCGCCGAGACGGTCGCTGTCCCGGTCGCCGAGCCGGAGCCCGTACGTGAAGCCGAACCGGAGCCGGAGCCGGGCCGTGACCCGACCGCCGATGCCGACACCAACACAGACACCGACACCGGTACGGCCCAGCCGGTCGGCACGGCCGACGACTTCGACCCCGATCCGCCGCCCGCCGCCGCCACGGCCCCGCCCCTGTCACGTCCCCGCGCGTCCCGGCTGCGCCGCCGTCAGATAGTCGGTGCCGCGCTCGCCGTCGTCACCGTCCTCGGCGGCACCGTCATCGTCGCGGCCGACCTCGGGAGCCCCGACTCGCGGAGCGACAGGAGCGGTCCGCGTCTCGCCGATCCCGGCCCGAACGGACCCCTCGATCCGCCCTCGCCGTCCGCCCGGTCCAGCACCCCGTCGGCGAAGGCGAGCGCCTCGCAGTCCGGCTCCGGTCCGAAGGCGTCACCGTCCGGTTCCATCGGTGCCGGAAAGACGGAGGCGGGCGGCACCGGCGGGGACGGCGGCCGGTCCGGCGGGAAGAAGCCCGGAGCCGGGACGGGCACAGCGAAGCCGCTGGTGTGGGCCGCGGACAGCCACAAGTGGCAGTCGGACTGCGCCCATACGTATCTGATCAACCGCGCCCCCTCCGCCGTACCGCCGCCGCCCAACTCCCAGGACGCGCGGCAGTGGGCGACGGCGCTCGGCGCGGTGCACGGCAACTCGTCTATCACGCAGGCCACGCTGAACGCGGCGGCGGGCGCGGGTCCTGTCGTCGTCCAGGAGGTGTTCGTCCGGGTGGTGGGCCGGCGGGCGCCGCTCGGCTGGAACGCGTACGAGATGAGCAACGGCTGCGGCGGCTCGATCACCCCCGCCGTGTTCACCGTCGACCTGGACGCGTCGCGGCCGATCGTGCGCCCGGTCGACGGGGGGAGCGAGGAGGGGCCGCTGCCCGCGCCCAGGCTTCCCTATCAGGTGACGGCGAGCGAACCGCTCGTGCTGAGGGTCGAGGCGAGCACCAACGGCTGCGACTGCGACTGGTATCTGGAGGTGCGCTGGACTGCCGGGGACCGTACGGGCGTCGCGCGCATCGACGACGGCGGCCGGCCGTTCCGTACGAGCGCGGCGGGCGGCAAGGTGTACGGACACGACTACGAGTCCGGGAAATGGATGGGACCCTGACAGTCCGTCAGGGTCCCACCTGGCACCAGAGGGTTTTCACGCCGGGTTGTTGGCGTGCGTCAGCGTCTCCCACGCGACGAACAGGTTGTTCGTGCCCTGCGGGCGCATCCGCTCCGTGTACTGCTGGGTGTTGGTCATGGCGTTGCCCAGCCGGTTGCCCAGCGCGTTGAAGGCGACCTCGCTGATCGGTCCGAGGTTGTCCTTCAGGCTGCCGCCGCAGAGGTTGCCGGGGACGGGCTCGCCGTTCTGGTACTTGGTGTGCAGCCCGAACGCGTGCCGCAGCCTCTCGCCGACCTCCGGGTACAGGTCCTGGCCCTGGATGCGGCTGGTCTCCGCAACGTGCGAGATGGCGGAGAGGCCGTAGCCGGTGTGGGTCAGGTCGCGGCAGGTCTCCTGCGCGAGCCCCTGCATGAAGGTCGACTGGTTGTGCCAGTAGCGGACGATCTCGTCGCGGGTGTCGAGGCCGCTGCCGGGCACGGTCTTCGGCAGCGCACCGTCGGAGGGCAGATAGATGAACGCGGGAACACGGTTGCGGAAGATGCCGACCGTCTTGTCGTAGGCTCCCCGGTCCTCCAGATGGACCGCGATGCCGATCGCGGCCTCGTTCATGCTGAGCTCCCAGTTGCCGTTGGAGCCCGAGCCGTTGATGATCTCCGGCAGGTACACGTCGCGCAGCATCGTCGAGAAGCGGCCCGAATTGGGCCAGCTGGTGTACGTGTACTTGATGATCTCGGCGGCCTTGGGCCACGAGGAACCGGCCCACGCGGTCTGGAGCGGCGCGTTGCTGTTGGTGTGGTCTCGGATCGTGTTGGACCAGGCGTCCATCAGCTCGATGGACTTCTTGGCGTAGCGGTCGTCCCGGTTGATGTACCAGGCCAGCGCGGTGGTGTACGCGGCTATCGCGTCCTCACGCTCGTCCGTGCAGCCGTTGTTGGGGTTGGAGTACGAGCCGCACTCCACGACCGCGCGGGGCTTGGGGACCCGGGACAGGGAGGCGTACTTGCTCCCCATCATCTGGTCGTACGCGGCCTTCCACGGCTGCGCGCCCGCCTGCACCTTGCCGCGGACGAAGTCGAGTTGGGGGCGGCTGACGCCGACACCGGGGTGGGTGAAGTTCGCCGGGGCTGCGACGGCCTTCGCCGAGAGGGTCTTGGCGGCGGCGGGCGGTGTGTCCGCCGCCCGTTGGCCTGCCGGGGCTGGGGTCCCTGCCGAGGCGGGGGCCATGAAGGCCGCCGCGATCAGGCCGCCGAGCGCGGCGGACAGGCCGAGGACTCTGGGGATGACTCCGGGGCGCATGGGGGTGCCTTCCGGTCGGGGGGGGTGTTCCGCAACTCCGGCCACAACAGGGGATGTTCACCGACATGAACAACGAGCGGAGTTATGAATCCGTATTGAGTGAGGAACTTAAGGCCATCCCATGGACACGTCAAGGTACGGACCAATGATTCGAAGGGCCTGGCGGACAGGTGTCCGCCGGGCCCCGGAAGCATGCGATTCTCAGCGCATCAGTACGCCCGCGCCCTCCCCCGTCGCCTCGGTCGGCAGCGCGACCAGGCCCAGATCGGCGGCTCCCAGCATCGGATGCGTGGGCAGGATCCGTACGGTGTAGCCGAACGGCCCCGTACGGTCCAGGGCCAGCGGCCCCTCGTACACCCAACGGCCCGCCTGGTCGGGCCCGCCCGCCGGTTTCAGCGGGAAGATCTGCGCGTCGGCGATCGTGTCGTCGGCGCCCACCCGGCCCGCGACGGCCTGTACCTCCACGTCGTCGGGGAGGAGTTGGCCGAGAGTGACGCGCACCTTCAGCGCGAGCGTCGAGCCAAGCTCCGCGCTGCCGCCCGCCGTTGTCGCCGAGACCGCCTCCACATGGTCGACGGCCACGCCCGGCCAGGCGGCCCTGACCTGGTTCTTCCAGTCGGCCAACTCCCGTGCCGTGGCCGCGTCCAGCTCCCGGTGGGCGTGGGCGGCCGGAGCGTACAGCCGCTCCACGTACTCGCGCACCATACGGTCCGCGAGCAGCTTCGGGCCGAGGGTGGTCATGGTGCGGCGGACCATCTCGATCCAGCGGCCGGGCAGGCCCGGGGCGCCCGCGGGAGCCCGCGCGGCGCCCGCGTCCGCGTCCGTACGGTCGTAGAAGCGGGGCGCGATCCGGTCCTCGATCAGCGCGTAGAGGGCGTTCGCCTCCAGCGTGTCGCGCCGGTCCTCGTCGGCCGCCGAGCCGTCGGCGGTCGGGATGGCCCAGCCGAAGTCCGGCTCGAACCATTCGTCCCACCAGCCGTCCAGCACCGACAGGTTGAGACACCCGTTGAGCGCGGCCTTCATCCCGCTCGTGCCGCACGCCTCCAGCGGGCGCAGCGGGTTGTTCAGCCAGACGTCGCAGCCCGGGTAGAGCCGCTGCGCCATCGCCATCCCGTAGTCGGGCAGGAAGACGATGCGGTGGCGTACGCGCGGGTCGTCGGCGAACTTCACCAGCTCCTGCACGAGCCGCTTGCCGCCGTCGTCCGCCGGGTGCGCCTTGCCCGCGACGACGATCTGGATCGGCCGCTCGGGGTGCAGCAGGAGCTCCGTCAGCCGTTCGCGGTCGCGCAGCATCAGCGTGAGCCGCTTGTACGAGGGGACGCGCCGGGCGAAGCCGATGGTCAGGATGTCGGGGTCAAGTACCCCGTCGATCCAGCCCAGTTCGGCCTCGGCCGCGCCGCGCTGGTGCCAGGAGGCGCGCAGCCGGTCGCGTACCTCGTGCACCAACTGCTCGCGCAGGGTGCGGCGTACGGCCCAGAGGTCGGCGCCCGGAACGTCGGCGATCTCGTCGCCGAGCGCGGTGATCTCCGGCGCGACCCAGGTCGGCGCGTGGACGCCGTTGGTCACCGAGGTGATCGGTACGTCCTGCGGGTCGAAGCCCGGCCAGAGCCCGGCGAACATCTGCCGGCTGACGGCGCCGTGCAGGGTGGAGACGCCGTTGGCGCGCTGTGCGAGCCGCAGGCCCATGGCGGCCATGTTGAAGAGGTTCGGGTCGCCGCCGGGGAAGGTCTCCCTGCCGAGGCGCAGCACCTGTTCGGTGGAGACGCCGGCCAGTTCGCCGTCGTCACCGAAGTGGCGTGCGACGAGTGCGCGGTCGAACCGGTCGATCCCGGCGGGCACGGGGGTGTGGGTGGTGAACACCGTGCCGCCCCGGACGGCCTCCAGTGCCGTGTCGAACCCGAGCCCCGTGTCGGTGAGTTCACGGATGCGTTCGAGGCCCTGGAAGCCCGCGTGGCCCTCGTTCGTGTGAAAGACCTCGGGCTCGGGGTGGCCGGAGATCCGGCAGTACGCGCGGACGGCGCGGACGCCGCCGATGCCGAGCAGCATCTCCTGGAGGAGCCGGTGCTCGCTGCCGCCGCCGTAGAGACGGTCGGTGACCTCGCGCTCGTTCGGACCGTTGTCCTCTATGTCCGAGTCGAGCAGCAGGAGCGGTACGCGGCCGACGCGCGCCTGCCAGACGCACGCGCGCAGTGACCGGCCGCCGGGCAGCGTGAGCGCGACCCGGCTGGGCCTGCCGTCCTCCTCCCGCAGGAGGCTGAGCGGCAGCTCGTTCGGGTCGAGGACGGGGTAGTGCTCCTGCTGCCAGCCGTCGCGCGAGAGGGACTGGCGGAAGTAGCCGTGCCGGTAGAGCAGGCCGACCCCGATGAGCGGTACGCCGAGGTCGCTGGCGGCCTTGAGATGGTCTCCGGCCAGGATGCCGAGGCCGCCGGAGTACTGGGGCAGGGCTGCGGTGACGCCGAACTCGGGCGAGAAGTAGGCGACGGCGCCGGGCAGCTCGGCGCCCTGGCCGCGCTGTTGCTGGTACCAGCGGCTGCCGCGCAGATACTCGTCGAGCCCGCCGGCGACGGCGGCCAGCCGCCCGAGGAACGGCCGGTCACCGGCCAGCTCCACGAGCCGCGTGGCGGACACGGCCCCTAGCAGCCGCACGGGATCCCGCCCGGCGGCGGCCCAGCCGTCGGGATCGACGGCCTGGAAGAGTTCACGGGTCTCGGAGTGCCAGGACCAGCGCAGATTGCGCGCGAGGTCGCTGAGTGGTCGCAGAGGTTCGGGCAGGACGGGGCGCACGGTGAATCGACGGATTGCCTTCACGTGTTCCACCTTCGCAGGGGACATCCGGACCGACGGACCACACCACGCTGTGCACCCCGCCATCACTCCGACGGTATCCCCCCACCCCCCACCCCCTCACCGGCGCACAAGCGCACATACCCCGGCGCGACTGCGCGGGGTGGCGTCCGGGTGGGTGAGTGGGGGGGCGGTGCGGGCGCGTGCACGGGGTGAGGCGGGGACCTCCCGCCGGGCGGCGGCCGGGGGCCGTTGGGGCACGGCGCGAAGTCCAGGCGAAGGGCCCCTGGGGGCCGCGCCGGTATCGGCCGCCCGGCTCAGCCGACACGACGCGGGCCGACTGCCCGGGGCGGCTCCGGCCGCCGACGGCGCCGGTCCGCGCATCGGCACAACGCCACACGCCCGAACCCCGCCGGACGAAGTCCAAGCGGGGCGGCCCAGCCGCGTCAGCACCGCCCGGACGGCCCCGCCGGCACGGCGGTGCCGAGCCGCGCGGCGGTCCGGGGGCCGCGCGCCCCCGGACCGCCGACGGCCCCTCAGCCCCGGGCCGGGGCCGGGAGGGTGTATGGGGAGCCCGCGTTCACCGTGGGTGGGTCGAACGCTCCCGTCGTGGCGTAGCGGGCGGCGATCTCCGCCAGTTCCGACGGGGGGATCACGTCCGCGATGTTCGTGAAGCCGTTCGGGGCGCGGGTGTGGGCCAGGGTGATGACCACCTCGGGGCCCTGTTGGCGGTTGGCGAGTTGCAGCTCCGTCATCGCGGGGCGGCGGTCACTCTCGTACGCCGTCAGGGCCTCCGCGCGGTCGGGGTGCGTCGCCATGGCGTGCGCCAGCGCACGCGCGTCGACGATCGACTGCGTCGCGCCGTTCGAACCGATCGGGTACATCGCGTGGGCGGCGTCGCCGATCAGGGTCGTACGGCCGTGGGTCCAGCGCGCCAGCGGTTCGCGGTCCACCATCGGGTACTCGAAGGCGCGGTCCGCCGCGGCCAGCAGTTCGGGGACGCTGACGCCGTCGAACTCCCAGCCCGCGTAGTGGTGCGCGAACTTCGCGACCGGCACCGGCCGGTTCCAGTCGCCCCGCCCGGCTCCGGCGATGTCCGTCGCGGGCATCGCCAGCGCCCAGTTGACCAGTACCCGCCGGTCCGGACCGCTCGCGTGCGTCATGGGGTAGACCACCGCCTTCTGCCGGTCGTCGCCCGCGATGAACATGAACCGGCCCGCACGGTGCGCCGGGACCCGCGAGACCCCGCGCCAGACGAGCATGCCGTTCCACGGCGGCTCCCCCTCCCCGGGATTCAGCGCGGCCCGCACCGCCGAGCGGATGCCGTCCGCGCCGATCAGCACGTCCGGCTCCAGGGACGCGCCCCCCGCGCCGCGCCCCTCCCGGTGCGCGAGCAGCACACGCGCGCGGCCGTCCGCCGAGGTCTCCAGGCCGGCGACCCGGACCCCGGAGACCACCGCGTCGCCGCCGAGCCGGTCGCGTACCGCGTCACCGAGCACCCGTTGCAGGTCGCCGCGGTGAATGGACAACTGCGGCCACAGATAGCCGGCCGCCACACCGCGCGGCTCGCGGGAGATCAGCCCGCCGCCGCGGTGGTAGTAGCGCAGTTCACCGGTGCGTACGGCGCACTCGTCCAGCCGGCCGAGCAGCCCGAGCGCGTCGAGTTCGCGTACGGCGTTGGGCATGATGTTCAGCCCGGCGCCGAGCGGCTGGATCTCCCGGGCGGCCTCGACGACGGTGATCTGCTCGAAGCCTGCGGCGTGCAGGGAGAGTGCCGCGGTGAGACCGGCTATTCCGCCGCCCGCGATCATGATGTGGGTCATGCGGTGAATCTCTTCCCACGAAGGGCCGGCCCGGCGGCGGACACCGCGGGCATGGGCACGGAGGGCCTGGTTCCGGGCTTGGGCGTCGTTCTCGGCGCGTGCGCGCCCACATTCGACTGCCGCACCAGCGTCTCGTTCTCCCGCGTCAGATCCAGCACCGTCCGCAGCAGCACGACCGGCGCACCCCCGCTGCCCTCCTCGTACAGCCGCAGATCGTCGCTGTACGCCTTGCGCGCCATGTGGATATGTCTGGCCCGGAAGGTCTTGAGGATGCGCAGCACCCGCGCCAGCGACACCGCCGACGCGGCCAGCCCCGGCGGCAGCCGCGGCGTCGACTCCCACCTGATCGCGGCGGACAGCTTGCTGACGGCGGAGATCGAGCCCCGGTGCGCCGCGTGGAAGGCCCGCCACGACGGCAGGCTGTAGCGCACGGACTCGTCGAGGAACGCGTCGTACTCCGGGCTGCTCCGGTCGCTCTGCCACAGCGTCACATCGACCAGCCAGAGCGGCACCTGCGCGGCGGCCGGGCCCAGATAGTCGTGGCCGGCGATGTCGACCTCCTCGAAGTACGGGCGCAGCCCGCGCGCGAAGAAGTCGGGCGTGACCTGCGCGACCGTGAAGTCGATGGAGTCGACCATGGCCTGGACATGCTGCGCCGTACGGTCGAGCGCGGCGGCGAAGCGCGGGTCGTACGGTTCGAGTCCCGCCAGCTCCGAGCAGGTGTCGAGCGCCGCGACGAGCGCGGGGAAGACCATCCGTACGGCGTTCTGGAGGGAGCCCTCCATCGCGTCGCCCGTATACATCCGCTGCCGGTCGCCGAGCGGGTTCCACGTCGTGTAGTGGTGCACGGTGTCGCGGGGCACCATGTCGGTGCGGCGGCCCAGTTCCTGAAGTGCGGGCAGGGCTTCGGGGACGGCGGCGAGCGGTTCGGCCCCGTGCCGCTTGAGCGAGCCGAGGAGCAGACCGAGGTCGCGTACGGCGGCGAGCGCGTCGACCACACCCAGCGATGCGGTGCGGTCGGGATCGGGGACGAGCGTGCGCAGGGCGACGGTCAGCGCGGGGACATCGGCGTCCCTGTTCATCGCGGGTACGGTCGCGAGTATCGCGTCGGCGCCCAGCGGATCGGCGGCGCGGATGCCGGCTATCCGGTAGCGCGGCTCGCGCGCCTCGATCGCGGGCGCGACAAGGTCGTGCAGCGTCATGGAAGTGCCCCCCTCGGGCGTGGGTCGGGTGGGTGGTGGGACACGGGACGGGCGGCGTGATGCCGTCACGGCGACGGCCGCGCTCCCTCGCACGGCCCGGCCGGCCGGCTGCTCCTGTGCCCCGCCGCGGCGTTCCCCCCTGCCCGGTCCCGGGCCTGCACCGTCGACAGGGCCCCGCCCCGCCTGCGCACTCGCTCCTCCTGGGTCTACTCCGGGGCGCCGCCGACCCGGTCCTGGTGCGGGAGCGCGGACACGGGCGCGGGGAGCCGCAGCCGGAAGGAGAGCAGCGCGGCCGATGCGGCGAAGACCGCGCCGACGAGGAGCGCGGCCTTGAAGCCGGCGGTCTCGTCGGCGGCGCCGGTCGCGCCGAGCGCGTCGGTACGGGCGGTGGCGACCGCGACGAGCAGGGCGAGGCCGAGTACGGAGCCGAACTGCTGGCTCGTGTTGACGAGTCCGGAGGCCAGCCCGGTCTCGCCCGGTGCCGCGTCGGCGGTCGCGGCGACGTTGGTGGTGACCATGACGAGCGGCAGGGCGACGCCCAGCACGAGGCTGGGCGCGAGGACGGTGGAGACGAACGTGCCTTCGGCGGCGAGCGCGAGCGCCAGCCAGAGCATGCCGAGGAAGAGCAGGGTGAACCCGAGGCTCATCGTGGCGCGCAGACCGAGGCGGTCGATGAGCCGGCCGGTCCGGGGCGCGGTGGCGACGACGACGAGGGAGAGCGGCAGCAGGCCGAGCCCGCCGTGGAGGGGGGACTGGTCGAGGACGCTCTGGAGATAGAGGCTGACCAGGAAGAACATGGGGAAGAGCGCCATCTGGGCAAGCGCGCTGAGGCAGTTGGCGAGCCGCAGGGTGGGGCGCCGGAGGACGGCGGGCGGCACGAGCGGGCCGGCGATTCGTTTCTCCAGGACGGCGAAGGCCACGAGGAGTACGAGCCCGCCTGCGAACGCGCCCAGCGTCCGCGCGCTGGTCCAGCCGGCCTCACCGGCGCCGACGAGGCCGTACGCGACGAGCCCGAGACCGGCGGTCGCGGTGAGCGCGCCGCCGATGTCGAACCCGCGCTCGGCGCCGCGGGTGTCGCCGTCGAGGAGGCGCAGCGCGAGGACGGCGAGGACGAGCGCGCCGATGACGTTGAGCCAGAGGGTGGAGCGCCAGCCGAGGAGGTCGGTGAGTACGCCTCCGAGTACGGTGCCGAGCACGCCGCCGAGGCCGCCCATCGCGGCGAAGACGCCGAGCGCCCTGTGCCGGCCGGGGCCGTCGGGGAAGAGGTTCAGCAGCAGGGCGAACGCCGCGGCGGCGGCGAGTGCGGCGCCGGCGCCCTGGACGGCGCGGGCCCCGACGAGCACCTCCACGGTGCCGGCCGCCCCGCCGACCGCGGAGGCGACACCGAGCACCCCGAGCCCGCCGAGGAACACCCGCCGGTGCCCGAGCAGATCGGCGGCACGCCCGCCGAGGAGCAGCAGCCCGCCGAAGGTGATGAGGAAGGCGTTGGCGACCCAGGACAGCCCGGCGGAACCGGACCCGAGGTCGTCGCCGACGGACGGCAGGGCAACGTTGATGATCGCGGTGTCCATGACGACCAACAACTGCGTACCCGCGAGCAGCCCGAGCCCCCGCCCCCCGGATCTTCGCGATCCCGGCGCCACGGGACCGGGGGCGCGAAACCCCGCGACGCCGGGAGCTGATCCCCGCCCCACCGGAAGACCGCCGCCCCCGACCGCCCCGGGAGCACCACGGCCTTCGGCCTCGGGCCCAGCCAAGCCCTCAGGCCCAGCCGCCGGGCGTTCGTTCTCGCCCCCGGCGCTCACCGGGGGTCCCGTTCCTCGGGCTCACCGCCGAGCGCGTAGCCGTTGAGGCAGGTCCGGGCCAGGCGTTCGCAGGACGCCGTGTCGCCCTCCCATGCCTGCTGCGTCAGATAGACGTGCGGCGCGCCGTGGTAGAAGCGTTCGTACTGTTCGTGGCGGGAGGCGAACTCCGAACCCAGCGCGTCCCAGGCCAGTTTGAGCAGTTTGATCCGCTCCTCCGAGGACTGGCCCGGCGCCCGCAGATAGCGGCCCACCAGCGGGCCCAGTTCCGGATGGAGCAAGTCCTCGCCGGACGCGGGCAGTTGGATTACTCCGCCGCCCGCGAGGAGTTTGATCTCCTGGACCGCCGCCGGATACAGCTCGCCCGCCATGATGCGCTGGGCGTACGAGATGTCCTTGCCGGGCATCACCCCGCCCCGCCCGCCGTCGACCTCCTCGTACGACGCCTCCGCGGCCAGCACGAACGCCTTCGCCTGGGCGACCCTGCCCAGCAGCCGGCCGATCGCCTGGGTGACGGGCGGCAGTTCGTACGTGCCGTTGGACTTCGTCAGCAGGATCGCCAGCCCGGCGAGGAATTCGAGCTTGGTCCAGAAGCGCGTCGACGCCTGGTGGACGAAGTTCACGTACGCCGGTGTCCGCCACCACATCCCGAAGCTCGCGTCGACGTTCCGGTACGTGAGCACGGACTCCCACGGCACGAACACCTCGTCACAGACGAGCAGCGCGTCGTTCTCGTCGAACCGCGACGACAGCGGGTTGTCGAAGACGCTGCGCGCCCCGCCCTCGTAGGACACGCGGGAGACAAAGGTGAGGCCCGGCGTGTCCACGGGTATCGAGAAGCAGACCGCGCGGTCCACGTCCCGCGGCGCCAGCGGCTCGATCGTCCCGACGACGATCTCGTTGCCGAAGACCGCCGCCGTGCCGATCATCTTCGCGCCGCTCACCACGATCCCGCCGTCCTTCTCGGCGACGACCCGCACCACGGGGTCCTCCGCCGCCGTCCCGCCCCCCGCGTCGAACGGGGTCGGCGCCGCCTGCGGGTTGGTGATGGTGAAGGCCGGATACAGATCGCCGTCCGCCAGCCGCCGGTGGTACGCGAGCGCGTTCGCCGCGCCGTCGAAGCCCTCGGTGGTGAACACCCCCGGCGCCGCGGCGAATCCGGCCGCGCCGCCCGCCATGTAGTCCGGCGTACGCCCCAGGAAGCCGAAGCTCGCCTCGGCCCAGACCTTGTACGCCTGCCGGCGCGCGACCAGATCCGCGTAGTCGCGCGGCACCGCGAACGCCCGGTGCGCGCCGTCCCGGGTGAGCACCGGCGTATGCGCGGAGTCGTGCGCCAGGTCGTAGAGCCGGGCGATCGACCCCGCGGTGTTGCGGAACGCGGGATGCCGTGTGACGTCCTGGACCCGTTCGCCGTCCAGCCACACCGTACGGCCGTCGCGCAACGACTCCAGATACTCCTGACCCGATCTGGTCACGCCTTCTCCTCTTACGGATCAAAACGATTCACGCGCCACGCGCGGAACGCTGCTCCCGCTCCCCGAGAGCCTTCCCTGCCGCAAGTGCCGACAGCAATGAACGACCGTCCAGCGGTCCTTAATAACCGGCCAGACCGCGACTTGGGCGACCCCTACGCCGCGGGCACCGTACCGCTGCGGTACTCGCCCGGCGTCTTCTCGAACCACTTGCGAAACGCAAGATGGAAACCGACCGCGCTGCGGTACCCCACCCGCTCCGGCACCGCCGACTGCGGCAGCGACGTCTCGCCCAGCAGCCGCGCCGCCTCCTGCATCCGACGGCCCGTCAGATGCCGCGCCGGGGCCTCCCCCACCAGTTCGCGGAAGGCCGCGGTGAAGGCCGACCTGGACATGCCGACCTCCCGCGCCAGGGACTCGATCGTCCACGGCTCGGCGAACCGCGTCGCGATGATCACCATCGCCCTGCTGATCCCCGGATGGCTCAGGACCGGCAGCGAGGACGGATTGTCGGCGATCTCCCGCAGCAGCGGCCGCAGCGCCAGGACCAGCGCCATCTCGAACGCGCGCAGCGTGATGAGACGGTCGCCGGGGCCGACGGGCCGGTGCGGCGACGCGAGCAGCCGCAGGGTGTCGCGGAGCAGCGGTTCGTTGTCCACCTGGGCGCGGTCGAGGACCAGCACCCACGGCAGCGCCGTGTAAAGGCCGGTGGCGGCGCTCGCGTCGTAGTGCAGTCCGGCGCAGAGCAGCCGGCTCTCCGGTCCGCCGCCGTTGATCCGCAGCTCGCCCGATGTGCCGGGCACCCGCTCGGGCAGCACGGCCCCGAGCCGCAGTCCCCCGGTCCGGTCGGGCAGGTCGGAGATGCGGTGAGCGGCGCCGGTGGGGAAGACCGCGAGGTCGCCTTCGCGAAGTTCCAGCGGCGTCTGACCGTCGCCGGTGATCCAGCAACCGCCGTGGACGATGTAGTGGAGGATCGCGCAGCTCTGCTCGGCGTCGCCCTCGATGGCCCACGGCGCGCTGACGTGCCAACGGCTGTCGAAGACCCCCGTGAGCCGGAGCGGCTTCAGCAGCTCGCTCAGGAGATCGTCACCTTCGGTCTTGATGGGCTCCATCGGTTCCATGGACGATCCTTCAACCCCCGCCCCGGTTTGTTAATTGATCGGCCGAAGCCGACGCCGCCAGCCTTGTGAAAGAGCCGTCATCGACAGCAGACACACCTTATCGAAGGGCCTTCAGACACATGTCCGATCAGATTCCGATGCGCGTCGCGGTAGTGGGGGCGACGGGGTTCCAGGGCGGTGCCGTGGCCCGTCTGCTGGCCGAACGCGGACAGCGCGTCCGTACGCTCACGCGCGCCGCCGATGCGGACCGGCCGCCGCTGCCCGGAGCCTCGTTCGTGGGCGGTGACCTGGGAGATCCTTCCGCCGTACGGCAGTTGATGCGGGGCGCGACGCACGCCTGCGTGGTGATGCCGCTGGTCTACGGGACGGAGCAGGTCCGGCGGTACGCCCGTAATGTCGCCGAGGCGGCACGTGAAGCCGGAATCCAGCGTCTCGTCTACAACGCCAACACCCGAATTCCCGAGCAGTCGACGAATGTCGCCGCTTTCGAGACACGGCGGATCGCGGAGGAGGAACTGCGGGCGAGCGGTGTGCCGTTGGTGGTGCTGAGGCCGCCGGTCTATCTGGACAACCTGTTCAGCCCGTGGAACGGGCCGGCGCTGGTGAGCGAGGGAGTTCTGGCCTACCCGCTGCCCGGTGGCACCTTCACCTCCTGGATCTCGCACCGGGATCTCGCGGAGGCGGTCTTCGCGGCGCTGACCGCGGACGGTGTGGAGGGCGAGACGTACGACATCGGCGGCTGCGAGTCGCTGACCGGCGACGAGCTGGCCCTGGCGTTCGCCACGGGCCTGGGCCGCGACGTGCGGTATCTGCCGCTGCCCCCGACGGTGTTCGAGCAGGCGCTGTCCCAGGTCGCGGGCCCGGAGGCGGCGGCCGGGGTCGCCGGCATCTACCACTACATGGCGACGGGAACCGACCCGCTGCTGATGGCGGGCGACGGCGGGCGGTCGGCGGACGCGCTCGCCGTGAAGCCGGCGCCGGTGGACGAGTGGGTGACGCGCCAGCCGTGGCAGGTCTGGTCGACGGAAGCGAGCTGACGCACCCGCTCTACGTCCCCGTCCCCAACCCCGGCCCGCGCACCGGCCCCACCGCCCGCAAGCCCCCCGTTCCCGCCCCGTTCCCGCGCAAGCCGCCCGTGCGGCCGCGGGAACGGGGCGCTCTTCTTCCGTGCGCCTTCCCGCCGCGCCTCCTGTACGTGCCGGTACGTCTTGCTGTCGTCTTCCTATGCGATCGGACATGTTTCGGCCACGCGTCCAGAGTTGCCCCGCTCTTAACGGAGCGCCGGATTGTGCACCCGAAATTCGTGGGAAGGCTCATGTACGCACCGCAAGCACGCTCGTTTCGCCCGATTCCACCGCTGTTGGAGTGAACGCGGACAGGAGCGGCCATGCCCGCAGCCCGCCAGTCACCGCCCGAGCAGCTACAAATAACATCAAACTCAGGCAAAACCAGCCCCCAGGTGATTTCATGATCGGTCGCATTCCTGTCCTGGACGTCCGCCCTCTCGTCAACTGCGGGAAAAACCCCGCCAAGGCGGTGAGCGGAGAGACGTTCCAGGTCACCGCGACCGTCTTCCGTGAGGGCCACGACGCCGTCGGCGCCAATGTCGTCCTGCGCGGCCCGGACGGCCGGCCCGGCCCCTGGACCCCCATGCGTGAGCTGGCCCCCGGCACCGACCGCTGGGGCGCCGACGTCACACCGACGACCGAGGGCCGGTGGACCTTCAAGGTGGAGGCGTGGAGCGATCCGCTCGCCACCTGGCGCCACGCCGCCGAGATCAAGATCCCGGCCGGGATCGACACGGACCTCGTCCTGGCCGAGGGCGCCGCGCTCTTCGAGCGGGCCGCCGCCGGTGTCCCCAAGCGGGACGGCCGCGAGGCGGTCCTGGCCGCCGTGGACGGTCTGCGCGACGAGCGCCGCCCCGCCGCCGCCCGGCTCGCCGCCGCCTTCACCCCGGAGGCCGACGAGGCCCTGTCCCGCCACCCGCTGCGCGAGCTGGTCTCCGCGTCGAAGCCGGTCAAGCTGCTGGTGGAGCGGGAGAGGGCGCTGTACGGCTCCTGGTACGAGCTGTTCCCCCGCTCCGAGGGCGCCGTCGTCACCCCGGGCGAGCCCCCGGTCAGCGGCACGTTCAGAACCGCCGCCGAACGGCTGCCGGCCGTCGCCGCGATGGGCTTCGACGTCGTCTATCTGCCGCCGATCCATCCCATCGGCACCACGCACCGCAAGGGCCCCGACAACACGCTCACCCCGGGCCCCCACGATGTCGGTGTCCCCTGGGCGATCGGCTCCGCCGACGGCGGCCACGACGCGATCCACCCCGACCTCGGCACGATCGAGGACTTCGACGCCTTCGTGGAGAAGGCCGCGTCACTCCGCATGGAGATCGCGCTGGACTTCGCCCTCCAGTGCTCGCCCGACCACCCCTGGGTGAAGGAACACCCCGAGTGGTTCCACCACCGCGCGGACGGCACGATCGCGTACGCGGAGAATCCGCCGAAGAAGTACCAGGACATCTATCCGATCGCCTTCGACCGCGACATGGACGGGCTCGTCGCGGAGACGCTGCGGGTGCTGCGGTACTGGATGGACCACGGGGTACGGATCTTCCGCGTCGACAATCCGCACACCAAGCCGGTCGTCTTCTGGCAGCGGGTGATCGCCGACATCAACTCCACCGACCCCGATGTGATCTTCCTGGCCGAGGCGTTCACCCGGCCCGCCATGATGCACACCCTCGGCGCGATCGGATTCCAGCAGTCGTACACGTACTTCACCTGGCGCAACACCAAGCAGGAACTGACGGAGTATCTGACCGACCTCTCGGGCGACCCGGCGTCGTACATGCGCCCGAACTTCTTCGTCAACACGCCCGACATCCTGCACGCCTATCTTCAGGAGGGCGGCCGTCCGGCATTCGAGGTACGCGCGGTACTCGCCGCGACGATGGTGCCGTCCTGGGGCGTCTACGCGGGGTATGAACTCATGGAGAACGCCCCGGCGAAGCCCGGGAGCGAGGAGTATCTGCATTCGGAGAAGTACGAGCTGCGCCCCCGGAACTGGGAATCGGCGGAGCGAGAGGGACGCACCATCGCCCCGCTCATCACGGCGCTCAACCGGATCAGACGCCGGCACCCGGCGCTGCAGCAGCTGCGGGACATCCACTTCCACCATGCCGACAACGACGCGGTCATCGCCTACAGCAAGCGCTCGGGCCCGGACGTCGTGCTGATCGTCGTGAACCTCGATCCGCACCACACCCAGGAGGCAACGGTCTCGTTGGACATGCCGCGGCTCGGCCTCGACTGGCACGAGACCGCCCCGGTGCGCGAAGAGCTCACCGGAGAGATCTACCACTGGGGCAGGGCCAACTACGTGCGCCTGGAGCCGGGTGTCACACCCGCGCACATCGTCGTTCTGCGACCGTCCCCGCCGATCGGAGGGTCACCCACATAATGATCATCAATGAGCCTGTCCACGACAAGTTCGAGGACACTCCCGCGAAGGACCGTGACCCCGACTGGTTCAAGAGAGCCGTCTTCTACGAAGTCCTGGTGCGCTCGTTCCAGGACAGCAACGGCGACGGCGTCGGAGACCTCAAGGGCATCACCGCCAAACTGGACTATCTCCAGTGGCTCGGTGTCGACTGTCTCTGGCTGCCGCCGTTCTTCAAGTCGCCCCTGCGCGACGGCGGTTACGACGTCTCCGACTACACAGCCGTGCTGCCGGAGTTCGGCGACCTCGCCGACTTCGTGGAGTTCGTCGACGCCGCCCACCAGCGTGGTATGCGCGTGATCATCGACTTCGTCATGAATCACACCAGCGACCAGCACGACTGGTTCCAGGAGTCCCGCAAGGACCCCGACGGGCCGTACGGCGACTACTACGTCTGGGCCGACGACGACAAGCAGTTCCCGGAAGCGCGGATCATCTTCGTCGACACCGAGACGTCCAACTGGACCTTCGACCCGGTCCGCAAGCAGTACTACTGGCACCGCTTCTTCTCGCACCAGCCGGACCTCAACTACGAGAACCCGGCGGTCCGCGAGGAGATCGTCTCCGCGCTGCGCTTCTGGCTGGACCTGGGCATCGACGGTTTCCGGCTCGACGCCGTGCCGTACCTCTACCAGGAGGAGGGCACCGACTGCGAGAACCTGCCGGCCACCCACGCCCTGCTGCGCGAGGTCCGCGAGATCATCGACACGCACTACCCGGACACGGTGCTGCTCGCCGAGGCCAACCAGTGGCCGGAGGACGTCGTCGACTACTTCGGCGATTACGCCAAGGGCGGCGACGAGTGCCACATGGCGTTCCATTTCCCGGTGATGCCGCGGATCTTCATGGCCGTACGGCGCGAGTCCCGCTACCCCGTCTCGGAGATCCTCTCCAAGACCCCGGCCATCCCGACCGGCTGCCAGTGGGGCATCTTCCTGCGCAACCACGACGAGTTGACGCTCGAAATGGTCACCGACGAAGAACGCGACTACATGTACGCGGAGTACGCCAAAGATCCGCGGATGCGCGCCAACATCGGCATCCGGCGCCGGCTGGCCTCGCTGCTGGACAACGACCGCAACCAGATCGAGCTGTTCACCGCGCTGCTGCTGTCGCTGCCCGGCTCCCCGATCCTCTACTACGGGGACGAGATCGGGATGGGCGACAACATCTGGCTCGGCGACCGCGACGCCGTACGGACCCCGATGCAGTGGACCCCCGACCGGAACGCGGGCTTCTCGTCCTGCGACCCCGGCCGGCTCTACCTCCCGACGATCATGGACCCGGTCTACGGCTACCAGGTCACCAATGTCGAGGCCGCGATGGCGTCGCCGTCGTCGCTGCTGCACTGGACACGCCGCATGATCGAGATCCGTAAGCAGAACCCGGCCTTCGGGCTCGGCTCGTACACGGAACTGCCGTCGACGAATCCGGCCGTGCTCGCGTTCCTGCGCGAGGCACCGTCGCAGGACGGCAACGGTGACGACCTGGTGCTCTGCGTGCACAACTTCTCACGCTTCGCACAGCCCACGGAGCTGGATCTGCAGGCGTTCAGCGGGCGCAACCCGGTGGAGCTGATCGGCGGGGTGCGCTTCCCGGCGATCGGAGACTGGCCCTATCTGCTGACGCTGGCGGGCCACGGCTTCTACTGGTTCCGGCTCAGGCAGGACCCGACGCCGGCCTGACGCGGACAGGACCCGTCGCGGGGCGGCCGATTACCGCCGCCCCGCACGGGGCAGCATCCCCGACATCGAGTGCTCCGTGGAATCGAACAGTCCGTCGTACGGATTCCCGAAGCCGGACAGGACACGGCCCCGCGGTCCCCGTACGGGCCATCCTCACCCGACACGTCCCGCACAGCCGGACTCCGTTGCCGCAATCCGGGACACTCTGCGCATCCTGTGGTGTGCCCGGGGAAAGGACGCGATGCCATGTCGAAGGCTGCATCCGCCCGGAGCTCACCAGGCCCCGGCGCCGCGCTCCCGCCCGCCGGAGCCGCGAGGCTGGTCGACTCCCTCACCCCGCTGCTCCACGAGTGGCTGCCACGACAGCGCTGGTTCGCGGGCAAGGGCCGGCCCATCACGGGGTTCTCGGCCCTCGCCGCCACCGAGCTGATGCCCCCGGCCGGCGAGGGCCCCACGCCCGGCCTGCTCCATCTCCTGGTGCGCGTCGAACAGCGCGCCACCCCCGACCTGGACGCGCCGCCCGTCCCCGTCCCGCCCACCGACGACTGCTACCAGCTGCTCCTCGGTGTCCGGTCCGCCCTGCCGCCGGAGCTCGCCGCCGCCCGTATCGGCGTCGTCGACACCGGGCCGCTGGCCGGCCGGGTCGTCTACGAGGCGCTGCACGACCCGCGCCTCGCCGATCTGCTGCTGGAGCGGCTGCGCTCCCCCGGCGCCCTGGGGCCGCTGCGCTTCGACCGGGCGGTGGAGATCCCGGCGGGGCTCGTGCCACGGCTGCTCGGCGCGGAGCAGTCGAACTCCTCGCTCGTGTACGGCGAGGAGTACATCCTCAAGATCCTCCGCCGGGTCTTCCCCGGTGCCAACCCCGATCTGGAACTGCCCCTCGCCCTCGCCCGCCAGGGCTCCCGGCGGGTGCCGTCGCCGGTCGCCTGGTTCCAGGCCGTGGACGGCGGGGCCGGGCAGGAGCCGCTGACGCTGGGGGTGCTCCAGCCGTTCCTCAAGGACTCCGAGGACGGCTGGCAGCTGGCGCTGCGCGCGCTGGCGGACGGCAGCGCCTTCACCGACGAGGCGCGGGCGCTGGGGCGCGCCACCGCCGAGGTGCATCTCGCGCTGGCCGCCGCGCTGCCCACGGTGTCGCTGGGGCCACGGCAGACGGCTCAGCTGGCGGAGGCCATGTCCGGGCGGCTCGACGCCACCGCACAGGCGGTGCCCGCGCTGCTGCCGTACGTCACGGGGCTCCGTACGGCCTTCGACGCGCTCGCCCGGTCCGGGAACGGGGGCGACGAGAGGGCCGCGGGCGCCGCCCGGGTCACGCGGGCGCAGCGCGTGCACGGCGATCTGCATCTGGGCCAGACGCTGCGGACACCGGACGGCGAGTGGTCCCTGATCGACTTCGAGGGCGAACCCGCCCGCCCTCTGACCGAGCGCCGCCGCCCGCAGCCCGCGGTGCGCGACGTGGCGGGCATGCTCCGCTCGTTCGACTACGCCGCCCGCTCCCACGAGCCCTGGCACCCCGACTGGGCGGAGCGCTGCCGGTCGGCGTACTGCGACGGTTACGGCGAGGCGACGGGCAGCGACCCGCGCGAGGACGCCGCGCTGCTGCGGGCGTACGAGACGGACAAGGCGGTGTACGAGGTGCTGTACGAGGCCAGGAACCGTCCCGACTGGCTGCCCGTGCCGATGGCGGCGATCCACCGCCTGGCCGGTCACCGGCCCTGAGACCCACTGCCGACACGTCCGAGACCCCTTCATCCCCCGCCGAGGAGGCAGCCTCCGTGACCGCCCGCCCGCCGTCCGAGAATCCGTCTGAGCCGCAGCCGCCCGCGAAGGAGGGAAAGGAAGCGAAGGAAGGCAAGGCAGGGAAGGCGCCCAAACCTCCGAAGCCGCCGAAGCCCCCGAAGCCGGCCAAGGACGCCCGTACGCCCGCTCCGCCGCTCCCGGATTCCGACCGGCACCGGCTGCTCGGCGGCTCGCACCACGACCCGCACGCCGTGCTCGGCGCCCACCCCGGGAAGGGCGGCGTCGTCGTCCGCGCGCTGCGGCCGTACGCGAAGGCCGTGACCGTCGTCGCGAAGGACCTGCGGGCCCCGTTGCACGACGACGGCGACGGTTTCTTCTCCGGCGTACTGCCGTGGCGCAAGGTCCCCGAGTACTCGCTGCTGGTGCGCTACGGCGCGGCGGCCGACGAGAGCGGCACCACCGGCGCCGAGGTGGACGAGGCCGCCGGCGTCGACGAGGTGGAGGTGCGGGATCCGTACCGCTTCCGGCCCACGCTCGGCGATCTCGACCTGCATCTCATCGGTGAGGGCAGGCACGAGGAGCTGTGGCGGGCGCTCGGCGCACACCCGATGGTCCACGAGGGCGTCACGGGC
This sequence comes from Streptomyces sp. NBC_01716, assembly GCF_036248275.1. Classification (NCBI taxonomy): domain Bacteria; kingdom Bacillati; phylum Actinomycetota; class Actinomycetes; order Kitasatosporales; family Streptomycetaceae; genus Streptomyces; species Streptomyces sp. NBC_01716. The sequence goes on from NZ_CP109181.1 coordinate 2,591,485, forward strand.
ACCCGGTTCACCGTCTGGGCACCGGACGCGCAGGGCGTGCGGATCTCCGGTGACTTCAACTACTGGGACGGCACGGTCTACCCGATGCGCTCGCTCGGCTCGACCGGTGTGTGGGAGCTGTTCGTGCCGGGCGTCGGCGAGGGCGCGCTCTACAAGTTCGACATCACCCGGCCCGACGGGACGCACACGCTCCGCGCCGACCCGATGGCCCGCCGCACCGAAGTGCCGCCGTCGACCGCGTCGATCGTCACCGAGGCGCACCATGTGTGGCACGACGAGGAGTGGATGGCACGGCGCGGGGATCTGCCCGTGCACGAGGCCCCGTTCTCCGTGTACGAGGTCCATCTCGCCTCCTGGCGACCTGGACTGACATACCGTCAACTCGCCCTCCAGCTCCCGGCGTACGTCAAGGACCTCGGCTTCACACATGTCGAGCTGATGCCGGTCGCCGAGCATCCCTTCGGCGGTTCCTGGGGCTACCAGGTCACCGGCTTCTACGCCCCGACCGCCCGGATGGGCACGCCCGACGACTTCCGCTTCCTGGTCGACGCGCTGCACCGCGCGGGCATCGGGGTGATCGTGGACTGGGTGCCGGCGCACTTCCCGAAGGACGAGTGGGCGCTGGCCCGGTTCGACGGCAGGCCGCTGTACGAGCACGCGGACCCCTCGCGCGCCGAGCATCCCGACTGGGGCACGCTGGAGTTCGACTTCGGCCGCACCGAGGTGCGCAACTTCCTTGTCGCCAACGCCGTGTACTGGTGCGAGGAGTTCCACATCGACGGTCTGCGGGTCGACGCCGTCGCCTCGATGCTCTATCTGGACTACTCGCGCGAGGCCGGCGAGTGGTCGCCGAACGAGTACGGCGGCCGGGAGAATCTGGACGCGGTCGCCTTCCTCCAGGAGATGAACGCGACCGTCTACCGCCGCTGTCCGGGAGTCGTCACGATCGCCGAGGAGTCCACGGCCTGGGACGGCGTCACCCGCGCGACGCACCATGTGGGGCCCGGGGGCTTCGGGGGTCTCGGCTTCGGCCTGAAGTGGAACATGGGCTGGATGCACGACTCCCTGGACTACGTCTCCAAGGAGCCGGTGCACCGCAAGTACCACCACAGCGAGATGACGTTCTCGATGGTGTACGCGTACAGCGAGAACTACGTCCTGCCGATCTCGCACGACGAAGTCGTCCACGGGAAGCGGTCGCTGGTCTCCAAGATGCCGGGCGACTGGTGGCAGCAGCGGGCCAACCACCGGGCGTACCTCGGCTACATGTGGGCGCACCCGGGCAAGCAACTCCTCTTCATGGGGCAGGAGTTCGCCCAGGGCGCGGAGTGGTCGGAGGGCCACGGCCCGGACTGGTGGCTGCTCGACCCGTCGTATACGGCGGAGGCCGACCATCGCGGCGTACGGGACCTGGTGCGGGACCTGAACACGGTCTACGGCCGGACCCCGGCTCTCTGGCAGCGCGACACCGTCCCCGAGGGCTTCTCCTGGGTGGAGGGCGACGCCGGGGAGGACAACGTGTTCGCGTTCCTGCGCTTCGACGCGGCGGGCGCGCCGCTGCTGGCCGTCTCCAACTTCTCGCCGGTGGTACGGCACGAGTACCGCATCGGCGTTCCGGAGGGCACCTCGGGCTGGACGGAGGTCATCAACACCGACGCGGGGCGTTACGGCGGCGGGGACGTGTTCAACCTGGACACGCTCAAGCCGGACGCGGTCCCGGCACACGGCCGCCCGGCGAGCATCCGGCTGACGCTGCCGCCACTGGCGACGCTGTGGCTGAAGCCGGTCTGATCCGTGGGCCGGACGAGGCTCAGCAGGATGAGCCGGCGCGCGTGGCGGCCGGCGGACGGTCGCACGCCGGGGCGTTCTGCGCGGACAGCACCAGCGCGACGACCGTCGCCGCCACGGCGAGTACCGCCGCCACCCTGCCCGCGCAGGCGCGTCCGCGCCTCCCGCCGCTTCTCGTACGACGCATGTCTCCCCCGTTGTGGACACGACGACCGTGCCTCTCCGGGGGCGGGGTTCACGACCCGGTCGGCCCTCCGGTGGCGCTCTCGTAAGCGAGCCGGGGCGGGACGGTGACATTCCTTACGATGCCGAGCCGCTGCGTCGCGCGGGTCAGCGCCACGTACAGGTCGTTCGTGCCACGCGGCGAACCGTCCAGAACCGCCTCCGGATCGACGACGATCACCGTGTCGAACTCCAGCCCCTTCGCCTGCCGGGGATCGAGCAGCACGACCGGCCTGGTGAGGTCGGGCTCGACTCCCCAGGAGGCGTCGGGGAGTTCGGCCGCGAGCGCGGGCAGCAGCGCGCCGGGGGCGATCACCGCGAGCCGCCCGTCGGCGCCGTGTTCCGCCGCGTGCGACGCGGCGTGCCCGACGGCGCTCGCGGCGGCCGTACGTACGACGTCGTCCGGCTTCACCTCGCGCACCCATGGCCCGGCCCCCGTCGAACGGACCGAGCGCGGCGGCTCGAAGGACGGGTCCTCCAGCCGTCTGACCTCGGCGGCGACGGCCATGATCTCGGCGGGCGTACGGTAGTTGACGCCGAGCCGTACATGCTCCCAGCGCTCGCCGACGTACGGCCGCAGGATCTGCTGCCAGGAGTCGCAGCCGGCCACGTCGCCGGTCTGCGCCGGGTCGCCGACCAGGGTCATGGAGCGGGCCGGGCAGCGGCGCATCAGCAACCGCCAGGCCATCGCGGACAGTTCCTGCGCCTCGTCTACCACGATGTGCCCGAAGGCCCAGGTACGGTCGGCGGCGGCCCGTTCGGCGGCGCTGCGGGTGTCGGACTCCTCCTGGCGCTCGGCGAGGCGTTCGGCGTCGATGAGGTCGTGCGCGAGCAGGACCTCCGACTCCTCCTCGTCCTTGTCCTCGAACTCGTAGGTGCGGGAGCCGTAACTCAGCTCCAACACCCCCTGCGCGTAAGCGATCCGCTCGCGGCGCTCGGCCTCGGCGGCGGCACGCGCCGCGGCATCGTCCTCGCCCAGCAGCTCCGCGGCCTCGTCCAGGAGGGGTACGTCGGCGGGCGTCCAGTGGTCGGCGCCGCTGACCTGACGCCGGATCAACTCCTCGTCGCCATCGGGGAGATGGGTGGGATCGGCGAGGTAGTCGGCGACGAGGTCCTGCGGGGTGAGGGTGGGCCAGAGCTCGTCGACGGCCGCCTGCACCGCCGGGCTGGTGGCGATCGCCTTGCCCAACTGCGCGATATCGGTGGGGTCGAGGAGGTTCGGGCCGCCGTACGGGTCGGCGCCGAGCCGCTCGGTGAGCTGTTCGGTGAGGGAGTCGATGACGGAGAAGGCGAAGTGGGGCCGGGCGAGATTGTGCGGGAGGCCGGCGTTACGCGCGCTCGCGCGCGCGTCCTCGGCCATCGCCCGGTCCAGGTACAGCGTTCCGTCGTCGTGCTCGATCTCGATGTGCGGATCGGGCACCCGCTGCCGGTCGCGCAGCGCGGCGGCAAGCGCGCCCGCCATCTCGGCGCGGCCCTTGACGGCCGCGGCGGCCGGGGTGTCGGTCGCGGTGGCCCGTACACCGGGGAAGAGTTCACCGGTCGTCGCCAGCAGCACACCGGTCTCGCCGAGGGAGGGCAGCACCTCGCCGATGTACCCGAGGAAGGCGGGGTTGGGCCCGACGATCAGCACGGCACGCCGGGCGAGTTGCTCGCGGTGCGCGTACAGCAGATAGGCGGCCCTGTGCAGCGCGACGGCGGTCTTCCCGGTCCCCGGCCCGCCTTCGACGACGAGGACGCCGCGGTGCGGGGCGCGGATGACGCGGTCCTGCTCGGCCTGGATGGTCCGCACGATGTCGGTCATCCGCCCGGTCCGCGCCGAGTCGAGCGCGGCGAGCAGCACGGCGTCGCCGTCCGGGTCCTCGTACCCGGTGCGGGTGGTGTCGCTGAGATCCATGATCTCGTCGTGGAGCGCCGTGACCCGGCGGCCCTCGGTGGTGATGTGCCGGCGGCGGCGCAGACCCATCGTCGAATAACCGGTGGCGAGATAGAAAGGACGGGCCACGGGAGCGCGCCAGTCGATGAGCAGCGGGGTGCGTTCGGCGTCGTCCAGGCGCATTCCGATGCGCCCGATGTGGTGGGTGACACCGTCCATGAGATCGATACGGCCGAAACAGAGTCCGGTCTCGACCGCATTCAGCGTGGTGACGGTGGTGGAGTGCTCGGCGACCCGGATGTCCCGCTCCACCATGGCCTGCCGACCGGTGCTGACCTGGCTGATCGACGTGCGTACGGCGGCTTCGGCCTGCTCCCTGAGCGCGTCGAGACGCTCATGGAGGAGCGAGACGAATTGCTGTTCGCTCCGCAATTCCTCGGTTGACAATTCGACCCCTGTCCGATAAGCTCTGCTCAGTAAGTTGCTTTTGACTTTCCATAGGAGATGTTCAGTCAGGAAAGTCGAAACACCCAATATACGCAGAGCGATACCCCGGCCGTCAATTCGGTGCCGGGGTATTTTTGTGCGCGGAGCAGGGGCGGGCGGGGGCCGCCGTGGGGCGCTCTAGGGCGTGTTTGAGAAGTAGCGTCGTCCGCCCATCGGGCGGGGCCCACGGCGTCTGGTGCGTGCGATCGCAAGGCGGAGGATCAGCCCCGTACTGGACGTACTTGGATGACTCCGACAACGCAGCGAGCGCGCGTGCCAGGCGTCGTGGGCCAGACGGGACTTCTCAAACACGCCCTAGATGACGTCCGCCAACTCCTGGAGCAGCCGGCGCTTGGGGCGGGCGCCGACCATCGACTTCACGGGTTCGCCGGCCCGGAACACGAGCAGGGTCGGCATCGCGAGGACGCCGTACCGGTTCATTGTCTCGGGGTTCGTGTCCACGTCCAGCTGGACGACCTTGAGCCGCGCGGCCTCCTCCCGGGCCACGGCGCTGAGCACCGGCGCGAGCTGCCGGCAGGGCGGGCACCAGTCCGCGGTGAACTCCACCAGCACGGGAAGACCGGCGTTCAGCACCTCACGTTCGAAGCTGTCGTCCGTCACCACGGGGACGCCCTCGGCCTGGATCATGTGTCTTCTCCTTCTCGGGGTGAGTGGATCGCCAGCTCGCACAGCGGCTCGGCGGAGGCGGCCAGCCCTTGCGCCGCCTCGGCCTGCGCGAGCTGCTCGCCGACCTGGGCACGTATGGAACCGAGCCGCCCGATCAACGCGTCCAGCTCGGCGAGCTTGCCGCGGTACACGTCGAGCGAGGCGGGACACGAGTCCCCGGCCGGATGCCCGGCCCGCAGACACTCGACGAACGGCCGCGTCTCCTCCAGCTCGAACCCGAAGTCCTGCAGGGTCCGGATCTGCTGGATCAGCCGCAGATCGCCCTCGTCATAGGTGCGGTACCCGTTCCCCGCCCGCCGTGCGGGCAGCAGCCCGCGGGACTCGTAGTAACGCAGAGCCCGGGTACTGGTCCCGGCCCGCTCCGCCAGCTCGCCGATGCGCATGTCCACGACGGTAATCCTTGACGCGGGCGTCAAGGCAACGACCGTGTTCGCAGGCCGCGTGCGGGGTCACGGTGCCTCCGCCGTCGCGAGCGCGTGCCGGATCGCGGCCAGCGCGTCCTCGTCGGTGGCGCCGAGCAGCCGCGCGGCGGCCGCGAAGTCACGGGCGTGCCCGGCGAGCGTGGCCCTGACGTCGCCGTCCGCCGCGCCTGGGGCACTCGCGGCCACCCGCGTACCGGAACCACGTCTGCCGTGCACGAGCCCCGCCGATTCCAGCGCGCGGTAGGCGCGGACGACGGTGTTGTTGGCGAGTCCGAGGTCGGAGGCGAGTTGCCGTACGGGGGGCAGCCGGTCGCCCTCGCGCAGGCGCCCCACCGAGATCAGATCCGCGAGCTGCGCCCTGATCTGCTCGAACGGCGGGACGGGTGCGCCGGAATCGACCCGGATGCTGAGCCCGCCGACGGTCATGGCCTCTCCTCGATGTGGGCGCGCGGGACGAGCAGTGCGACGAGGCACCAGCCGGCCGACACGGCCGAGACGAACGCGACCGACGCCAGGCCCAGCGCGCCCAGGTCGGTGGCCCGCCCGCCGCACGGAAGCGTGTGCACGGCCACGGCCATGGTCGACGATACGGCGAAGAGCGGCGCGGCCACCAAGACGCCCCAGGCCCCGACGGTCACCCGCGCCCTGACCCGCCGCCGCGCGTCGTCTCCCGCCCGCGCGGTGACGCGCCGCAGGGTCAGCGCGCAGACGACGCTCCCGCCACCGAGCCCACCCAGAACGGGCCACGCGTAGTACGGCCCCGGCCAGGGACCGATGACATACGTGCGCCCCTGACAGCTCCCGGCCAGCGCCCGCCCCACCCGCCCCGCCTCGTCGGCGGACGCGGTGGCGACGGAGACGGCCAGCAGGATCACCAGAAGCACGGCCTGCACACCGAGGGACCCGGCGAGCGCACGGGGCACCTGATCCCGTACCCGCCGCCGCACCACTCCCGCCTCCCGCACACCGCGCCGCCGGGGATGCGCGACGAGATCGGCGAGCAGCACACCGGCGACGGAGCAGAGCCCGAAGACCGGGATGGCGTGCAGAAGATCGACGTCCGGCTCGGGGCTGAAGGTGACGACCTGACTGATCCCGACCCCGACGACCGGCCCGGCCCACCGGAGGGGCGCGTCGACCCGGTCCCGCCAACTCCTCACCGGATCAAGAGAATTGGGCATGCGGGCTCCTCTCCCCGAGGCGTCGTAAAGTGTGTCATCTCATTGAGACAATCTGCCGATGCGAGGCGACTGTGTCAAGCAGTTGATACACCTGGCGAGTGGCGCGAAACCGACCACCTTGATTGCTCTCCGTAATCGAATGAACGTAAAATGTGGTGCGCCAGCACTCTCGACCACATCGCGTGGAGGTAGGCATGGCCCGCGCCTGGGAAGCGGATCCGTCTGCCTCATTCGAGCGGCGACTCGGCAAGTCGCCGGTCGAACTGGGGAATTCGGACGGAAATGACGAGCGTCTGGTCATCATTCCCGGAAGCACTTTGAGTGCCGCGAAGGCGGACATCTCCGATGCCTGAGGTGTGTGCGCCCGTTCTCCTGCCGGAGCGGGGTGAGCGACTCGTCCGGGAGGCGTACCGAGAAGACGTCCGCGAGCGCAGCGCCGTACTCCGTGACGCGGACTCCTGGAAGCTGGAGCGCCGCCAGCACTTCGAGGAGCAGGGCAGTCCGAGCCGTGACGCCCTTCGGCGCGGTGACTGGGAGGAGTCCCTGCGGCTCATGGCAGAACGCGGCGACACTCTCGCGGCCGCCGCCCGGAAGGACGAACGCCAGGGGCACGTGTTTCACCGCGTTCGCCTGGTCGAAGAGCCGCCGACCCCTTATCTCCAGTGGGAATTGCACTCGCTTCGGCAACAGGCCCGATTCGGCACGCGCGTACGTGTCGTGAGCGCCGAATCCGTGGCCGCGGTCGAGCGGTCACAGCCACTGCCGGAGCTCGTGGTGCTGGGCGGCCGGACCCTCTTCAACGTCCTCTATTCCGAGGCTGGACATCCACAGGGGGCGATCCGCTTCACGGAGCCCGACGTCGTGGCCGAATGGGAGCACTACATCAAGTCGCTCTACGAGTCGGGCGAGGAGATCGCGTCGTACTTCGAACGGGTCGTGGCCCGTCTCCCCGCCCCGACGAGTCTGCCGGAGTAGACGATCAGCCAGAACGGTGACGACGAGAGACGCCCCGCCGGGTCGGCGAACGACCTGTCGGGGTCCTCGCGTGACGCGCTGGACGGGGCCGTCGTGGCCGACGATCCGGGGGCCGCCGCCGGGCACTGGGCCGGTGCGTTGGAGCTGGTCCGGGGGTACGACGATCCGCGCGCCGGCGCCACTCGTGAGCGCATCGCGGCCTCGCTCGGGCGGGCCTGACCTCACTCCCGGAGCCAGAACCCCGAGCGCTCCACCCAGAGGTCCAGCAGGCGTGCGTCGCCGGTGATCTCGATGGGGGCCGGCTTCGCGGAGCGGCGGGCGTACAGGAGAAGGAGCAGGTCGGGCAGGGGGGCGCGGACCGTGACCGCCGCGGTCCCGGGGGCGGGGCCGTCCGCGCGGTGGCAGACGACCGTGTCCCCCGTGAGGTCGACCAGCCAGCCCGGTGCCGCGCCCGGTCCGCGGAAGTGCAGGGTGCGGCCGGGGCCGAGCAGCGGGGGGACTCCGGGGCGGGGCTCGATGACCTCGGGGACGGTGCCGAAGCCCATCCACTCGTCGATGCCGTCGACGGCGACGTCGTCGTCGACCGTGAACTCCGCCCCGACGGCCCAGCTCGCGTCCGCGCGGTGAACCACGGCCTCGAAGAGCATGCGGCGCGCCCAGAACGCCGTCGTTCCGCCCGGCCCCGGCGTCCATACCCGCGCCGCCGGTCCGGCGGCGCGCAGCGCGTCCGCCAGGCCCGCCGCGCCCTCGGCGACCCACGCGTCCATCGCCTCGGGGTCGGCGTCAGCGTAGGCGGAGACGTCGTTGACCAGGTCTTCCGGTACGGGTCCCGTCGCGCGGGTGCGTACGACCGACTCGGCCCAGTGGTGGGTACCGCCGACGTGCCGCAGCAGTTGGCCGAGAGTCCAGCCGGGGCAGGTGGGCACGGGGACCGTCATGTCCGCGCCTTCGACGCAGGACCGCAACAGGCAGGTCTGCGTGGCGAGTTCGGCGCGGTGACGGTCGTAGCTCAGCCCACTCATGGTGGCAGCGTAGTCCGGCGTCCGGCACCCGCCGCGCGAGAAGTTGAGTGAAGATGGCCTCGGAGTCGTACAACTGCGCATAGTCGGGAGGCCTGATGAACGAGAACGGAGACGTGGCGCTGCCCGTCGACCTCGTGACCATCTCCCGCACCGTCGCGCACGCGCTCGTCCCCAGGGCGGAGCTCCCCGAACGGTCCTGGGTGGACGCGACGACGGGGCAACTCCTCGGGCAGTTGAGCCTGTTGCTGCTGGAGGACCTCGGTGACACGGACCCGGCGCCGGTGCGGGATCTGCACCGGATCGCGTACCGGCTGCTCGACCGGAACGGGCGGCCGGACCCCCGCACACCGCCGCTGCACGCGTACGAGTACATGCGCACGCTCGCCACCGTCACCCACTCCGTCGCGGCGCTCTACACCCGCCGGTGGGGCGGCGGGCGCTGATCCGGGGCTTCAGGAATTCAACGCGCCGAGGTCATTGACGGGCCATCGGGGTTCATCTAAACAACAGTGGTGAGAGCGCTCTCAACTCCCGCTCCCGCCCCCGCAGAAGCAGCCGGACCCATCTCGGCACCATCCGCACCGGAGGTGTTCCTTGAGAACGAGCCGCACCGGAAGCAGACCTCGCACATCGCGCGCCCCCCGCACCCCCCTCCTCGCCGCCTTCCTCGCCATGTCCGTCGCCGTCGCCGGTTTCGTCGGTCTCACGACCGCCGGTACCGCGCGGGGCGACGTACCGCCCGCGCCCGGCTGGAACCTTCAGTGGAGCGACGACTTCAACGGCGGGAACGGCGCCCCGCCGTCCGCCGCCGACTGGCAGGTCGACACCGGACACGGTTACCCCGGCGGTCCCGGCAACTGGGGCACCGGCGAGATCCAGAACTACACCGCCAGCGCCGAGAATCTGAGCCTCGACGGCAACGGGAATCTGAAGATCACCCCGCTCAGGGACGGCGCGGGCAACTGGACCTCCGCCCGCGTCGAGACCAAGCGCGCCGACTTCAAGGCACCGGCCGGCGGCACCCTGCGTATCGAGGGCCGGATTCAGATGCCGAACGTGACCGGCGCCGCCGCCGCCGGTTACTGGCCCGCCTTCTGGGCGCTGGGCGCGCCCTACCGGGGCAACTACTGGAACTGGCCCGCCATCGGCGAGTTCGACATCATGGAGAACGTCAACGGGATCAACTCGGTCTGGGCGGTGCTGCACTGCGGCGTCAACCCGGGCGGCCCCTGCAACGAGACCACCGGACTCGGCGCCAACCGCGCCTGCCCCGGCACGAGTTGCCAGTCGGCCTTCCATACGTACCGCTTCGAGTGGGACCGCTCCAGCTCGCCCAACGCCCTGCGCTGGTACGTGGACGACCAGCTCTACCACACGGTCACCCAGAACCAGTTGGACGCGACGACCTGGGCCAACATGACCGAGCACGCGGGGTACTTCATCCTGCTCAACGTCGCGATCGGCGGCGCGTTCCCCGACGCGCTCGGCGGGCCGACGCCGACACCGGCCACCGTGCCGGGGCGGCCGATGCTGGTCGACTACGTGGGCGTCTGGACCCGTGGCGGCTCCGGCCCGACGGATCCGCCGACCGATCCCCCGACCGACCCGCCCTCCGGCTCCTCACAGCTCTACGCCCGCGGCGGCGGCGGTCTCGGCGACGCCGCGGCGTCCGGCGCGAACGCCACGCTCACCTCGGCGGGCGGCGCCAACCGTGACGGTACGCCGACCAATCCGCAGGTCTTCACCTCCGGCGGGATCACCCGCGCCTACAACGGCGGGGCGACCGAGTTCGACCTCCTCGTCGACGCCGGTACGACGGTGGCCAACGGCCAGCAGGTCAGGGTGAGTTACGACCGTACGGGGGACGGCAGCTGGGACCGTACGGAGACGTACCACTACTTCGCGACGGACCCCGCACCCGGCTTCGAGCACTACACACAGGCCAGAGGCCTGAAGGCGTCGACGGGTTCGCACGGCGACCTGGTCAACGGCAAGGTGCGGATCGAGGTCTGGAACGCCATCGGCAACGGGGCCAGCACGCTGGGCATCGGCAACCAGTCGGTGGTCCGCATCCCGTACGGCTGACCGGCGCGGCACCCCCATCGCACCCCCCTGGCACCCGACTCGGGCCCCACAGAAGCCCTGTGGGGCCCGCAGCCCGCGGTCAGCTCTCCCCGAACGGCCACCGGCGGCCCACCGCGACGTGCAGGATGATCGACAGACCGAGCGCGTTGAGTGCCGTGTGCCCCACCCACTCCTGGCTGGTGGGCCTCGTCCAGTCCAGGGTGTCGGCGTAGGCGGTCAGCGCCGCGTACTGGGCCGCCCCCAGGACCAGCGAGGCCCCCAGCGTCGCCAAGCGCTCCTGCCCCGGGCTCAGATGGGGACGGAACGCGCCCTCGAAGAGCATGCCGACGGTCAGCCCCGCGGCGACGAAGCACCCGGCCCCGGCGTTGACGGTGGCCGGGCTGACGTCGCCGGGACCGTGGATGAGTACGTACGTCAGCAGCGTCCCCCCGATCACCACGATGTTCGCCGGCACGATGCGCGACCACCTGCGCCGGGGCTCGGCGAAGGGCCACCCCCGCCAGACGACGAAGAACCAGACCTGCCAGGCGCCGATCAGCACCAGTACCGCGCCGAGTTCCTCGCCGGGCACCGGACCGCTCGCGCTGGTGAGACCCGATCCCGGGGGTGCCCGGAAGTCCACGGCCACGGCGTACAGGATGATCGCCACGCCCCACGACACCACCAGGGCCGCGATCCCCGCCCAGATGCGCGGCAGCCGGCGCAGCGGCCGGCCTTCGCAGACGAGGGTCAGCTGGAGCATCGCCACGAACGCGGCGCCGGCGAGCGGCAGGGAGGCCGGGTACAGCGCGGCGTGGCCGGGTCCTGGGGTCGGGTCGAAGATGCCGTCGAAGTCGAGACGGCCGATGAAGACCTGGCCCGCCATGGCCAGGAGGACGGCGGCGGCGGCGATGAAGACGGTGTCGGTCAGCCCCGACCAGCCGGGACGCAGGCGCGAGCCCGGCCAGTCCTCCCACCAGAACGCCACCATGGCCACCGCGGGCAGGGCGAAGGTGATCAGCGGCCCGAACAGGGTCACCGAGTCCGCGGCGCCGCCCCCGCCGAACGCGAACAGCACCGCGACGGGGACGACGAACAGCAGACCGGCCAGCCCCAGGCCCGGCTGCCGCTCCAGACGCCGCCGCTCGGCCCGCAGGAATCCGGCGCCGTGCAGCCGCGTCGGGGTGCTGATGAGCGGCCGGTCCGGCAACGCGTCGCCGCCGCGTCGCCGGTCCCCCGGGGCCGGCGGTGCCGTCATGCGGGTGAGCCAGGGGGGCCCATCGGATCCATCGGGTCCATCACCAGCTCGGCGGCCATCGGCAGTGACTCCGGGCGGCGTCCGGTCGCGTGGAAGACGGCGTTCATCATCGCCGCCGCCATGCCGACCTGGCCGATCTCGCCAACGCCCTTGACGCCGAGCGGGCCCGCGACGTCGTCGGTGACATCGACGAACTCGACGGTGACGTCGGGGGCGTCGGCGTTGACGGGTACGAGGTACTCACCGAGATTGCCGGCCCCCCACCGCCCGTACCGCGGGTCCATCTGGTTGCCTTCGAGCAGCGCCTGGCTCATCCCCCAGAGCATTCCGCCCATGAGCTGGCTGCGCGCGAGCTTGGGGTTGAGCACCCGTCCGGGGGCGAACACGCCGACCATCCTGCGTACGCGTACGAGACCGAAGTCCGGGTCGACGGCCACCTCGGCGAACTGTGCCCCGAAGGTCATCAGCCCATGCGGGGTGTCCATCGGCGGGGGCGTCCAGTCGCCGAGCGCGTCGGTCATGCTCAGATGGTTGCGCCCCATCATCTCGGCGTACGTCTCGCCGGCGCCCGATCCGTCGCCGAGGCTCATCCGGCCGTCCTGGACCACGACGGCCGAGGGGTCCGCGCCGTGCAGCGGGGAGCCGCCGTCCGCCACCGCCATGGCGATCAGCTGGCGGCGCAGCTCGACCGCCGCGTTGTGCACCGCCGCGCTGACCATGGAGGCGCCCATGGAGCCCACCGACGCGCTGGCGTTGGGCAGATCGCTGTCGCCCGCCTCGAACGTGACGTCGCTCATGTCCATGCCCAGCCCGTCGGCGGCGACCTGGGTCATCGCCGTGGTGCTGCCGGTGCCGAACTCCTGGGTGCCGCACTGCATGACGGCGCTGCCGTCGGCGTAGATCCGCACCCGCGCCTGCTGGGGCGGCATCATGAACGCCATGGGGTAGGCGGCCACGGCCATTCCGGAGCCGATGAGCCAGTCGCCCTCGCGCCGCGAGCGCGGCTCGGGGTCGCGGCGCTCCCAGCCGAAGAGGCGGGCACCGGTGCGCAGACACTCCTCCAGGCCGTCGCTGGACCAGGGGTTGCCGTGCTCGTCCACGGACGCGCGGTTGCGCAGGCGCAGTTCGACGGGGTCCACCCCCGTCGCGTACGCGAGCTTGTCCATCGCCACTTCCAGGGTGGAGACCCCCAGGGACTCTCCCGGCGCGCGCATGAAGGTGGGCGTCATGACGTTGCCACGGATCAGCCGGTGCACACCGAGGTAGTTCTCGCAGGTGTAGAGCTGCGAGGTGACGCCCGTCGCGGGCTCGGCCCAGTCGTCGAAGGGCGAGGTGACCGAGAGTTTCTCGTGGCGTACGGCGGTGATCCTCCCGTCCTTCGCCGCCCCGATCGACAGCCGCTGCTCCTGCTCCTCCCGGTGTCCGTGAGAGGTGTAGGTCTGCGGCCGGGTCAGGGCCAGCCGCACCGGGCGCCGGACGTGCCCGGCCGCCATCGCGGCGAGGGTGACATGCGGCCAGGTCATCGCCTTGCCGCCGAAGCCGCCGCCGACGAACTCGGTGATGACCCGGATATGGGCGATCGGGATGCCGAGGAGCTGGGCGACGGTGAGCTGGGTGGCCCGGACCCCCATGGTCGAGTCGTAGAGCGTCAGCCGCTCGCCGTCCCAGACGGCCGTGGTGGCGGAGGGTTCGAGTGTGTTGTGGTGGTTCGCCGCGTAGTGGTGGTCCACATCGACCCGTACGGGTGCCTGGGCCAGCGCGGTCTCGACGTCACCGCGTTCGTTCCGGCCCGGCATCAGACCGCCGAACAGGGTCGCCGCCTCGTACGCCGCCGCCCGTCCCTCCTCGATCGTGGTGACGGAGTCGGCGCGCTCGTAGGTGATGTCGAGCAACGAGGCGGCGTACTGGGCGCGTTCATGGCTGTCGGCGACCACGATGGCCAGCGGCTGCCCGGCGTAGTGGACGGTGTCGTCCTGCATGGGGAAGAACGTCTCACCGGGTGCCGCGCCGCCCACGAGCGAGGGGAGCAGGGGCGGTTGCGACGCGATTCGGGTGAGGTTGTCGTGGGTGAGGACGGCCAGGACGCCGTCCTCGTCCCGTACCCGCTTCTCGTCGATCGCCAGGACCCGGCCACTGGGGATGCCCGCGCCGACAACGGCGGCGTGGACCAGGTTCGGCAGTTCGATCTCGGCGGTGTACCGGGCCGCTCCGGTGACCTTCCGCCTGCCGTCGACCCGGCTGACGGGCTTGCCGACCGCGTTGCTCATCGTGCGTCTCCGTTCACGACCTGCTCCAGCGCGCGCACCATCGCCCGCCGCGCCATGGGGATTTTGAACGCGTTGTCCTTGCGCGGACTCGCGGGTGCCATCTCAAGCGCGGCGGCCTCCGCGAACGCCTCGGTGGTCGCCGGACCGCCGGTCAGGGCGGCTTCCGCGCGCCGGGCCCGCCACGGTTTCGTACCGACACCGCCGAGAGCGAGGCGTACGCCGGCGACCCGGCCGTCCCGTACATCGACGGCCGCCGCGACGGAGACCAGGGCGAACTCGTAGGACTGCCGGTCGCGGAGCTTCAGATACAGGGAGCGCTCGGCGATCGGTGTCGGCGGTACCTCGATCGCCACGATGAGTTCCCCGCGTTCCAGGGGGTGTTCCACCTCGGGCGTGCTCCCCGGGAGCAGGTAGAAGTCGTCGATGGGGATACCGCGCGCGCCGGACGGGCCGAGTGTGTGGACGACCGCGTCGAGTGCGACGAGCGCGACGCCGACGTCGGATGGGTGGGTGGCGACGCAGTCGTCACTGGTACCGAGCACCGCGTGCAGGCGGTTGAGGCCGTCCATGGCCGAACAGCCGCTCCCCGGCTCGCGTTTGTTGCAGGGGGAGACACCGTCGCGGAAGTAGGAGCAGCGGGTGCGCTGGCAGAGGTTTCCGCCCATGGAGGCCATGTTGCGCAGCTGCTCGGATGCGCCCAGGAGAAGCGCCTGCGAGATCATCGGGAAGCGCCGTACGACGTCGGCGGAGCGCGCGACGTCCGTCATTCTCGCGAGGGCCCCGATCCGCAGCCCGGTGCCGGGCGTGAAGTCGATCTCCTTCAGGGCAAGGGAGTTGATGTCGACCAGCGCGTCCGGGCGGGTCACTCCGAGCCGGATGAGGTCGATCTCCGTGGTGCCGCCGGCGAGGAAAGCGCTGGCGGAATCGGCGCCGACGGTGGCGATCGCCTCGTCCACGGTACTCGCACGCGTATAGCTGAGAGGTCGCATGTCAGGCCCGCCCACTCGTCGCGGGGTCGGCGTCGCGGATATCGCGAACCGCCGCCCGGATATTCGGATAGGCGGCGCAGCGGCAGAGATTGCCACTCATGTGTTCGGCGATTTCCTCGTCCGTCGTCGCGTTTCCCTCTTTGAGCAGGGCCACCGCCGACATGAGCTGTCCCGATGTGCAGTAGCCGCACTGGAAAGCGTCACGCTCGATGAACGCGCTCTGGAGGGGGTGCAGATCGCCGCCGTCGGCGAGGCCCTCGACCGTGCTGACCTCGTGGTCCTCACAGGCCACCGCCAGCGTCAGACAGGCGAGCACCCGCCGGTCGTCCACCCAGACCGTGCAGGCGCCGCAGGTTCCCTGGTCGCATCCTTTCTTGGTGCCGGTGAGACTCAGATGTTCGCGCAGGGCGTCCAGGAGGCTGACGCGGGGTTCCAGTTCGATCTCGTGAATCTCGCCGTTGACTTTCATGGACACCGGGGCACGCGCCGGTCCGATCACAGCTGTCAGCCTTCCCTGTGTGTGGATGACCTGAAAGAAGCCTCTTCGGTGCGGGATTCTCCACTGCGGAAATCCCCACCGGCCCTTTTGACACCGCAACACGCAAGGAACCGCACGAAAGCCGGTCCGGAGTACGAAAAATGACCGGCCCGTACGGACGTCTCCGTACGGACCGGTCTTTCGCAAGGCCGGGGGAAGGGGGATCAACCCCCGGCCGGGGTATTCGGGTCAAGCGGTCGGACCTTCACCGGTGTCAGACCTTCACCGGTGTCAGACCTTCGCCGGTGTCAGACCTTCGCCGGCGTCGGACCTTCGCCGTCGTCAGACCTTCGCCGGCGTCCCGTCCGCGTCACGCGCCTCCGGTACGGCGGAGGATCCGTCGGCCGCGCCGTCGGACTCCTTCGTGAGGCTCGGCCCGTCGCCGTCGCCACCGTGCGCCCCGTGGTCGTCGACCAGCATCTTCTCGTCGAACGGGATGCGGCCGGACAGCACCTCGTCCACCCTGGCCCGGTCGATCTCCTTCGTCCACGTACCGACGAGGACCGTGGCGACGGCGTTGCCCGCGAAGTTCGTCAGGGCGCGCGCCTCGCTCATGAAGCGGTCGATGCCGACGATCAGGCCGACGCCGTCGACCAGTTCGGGACGGTGCGACTGAAGGCCGCCCGCCAAGGTCGCGAGACCCGCGCCGGTGACACCCGCCGCGCCCTTCGACGCGATGATCATGAAGATCAGGAGGCCGATCTGCTCACCGATGGAGAGCGGGTCGCCCATCGCCTCGGCGATGAAGAGCGACGCCATCGTGAGGTAGATGGCCGTGCCGTCGAGGTTGAAGGAGTAGCCCGTCGGCACGGTGATACCGACGACGGGCTTGCTGACGCCCAGGTGCTCCATCTTCGCGATCAGCCGCGGCAGCGCCGACTCGGACGACGAGGTGGAGAGGATCAGCAGGAACTCGCGCGCCAGGTACTTCAGCAGCGAGAAGAGGTTGATGCCGGTGATCACCTTGAGCAGCGCGCCGAGGATGACGAAGACGAAGAGCGCGCAGGTGATGTAGAAGCCGACCATGATGACCGCGAGCGACTTCAGCGCGTCCATGCCGGTCTCGCCGACCACCGCCGCGATGGCGCCGAAGGCACCGACCGGGGCCGCCCACATGATCATCGCGAGGATGCGGAAGACCAGGCGCTGGATGTGCCCGATGCCGCGCAGGATCGGCTCGCCGGTGGAGCCCATCGCCTGGAGCGCGAAGCCCGCCAGCAGCGCGACGAGCAGCGTCTGGAGCACCTCGCCCTCGGTGAAGGCGGAGACGAGCGTGGTCGGGATGATGCCGACCAGGAACTCCGCGGTGGTCTCGGCGTCGCCGTCGACCTGCGCCGCGCCGGCGTCGGCCGTGGCCTGGGTGATGTGCAGCCCGGAACCGGGCTCCAGGATGTTGCCGACGACGAGGCCGATGGCCAGCGCGACGGTCGACATGACCATGAAGTAGCCGAGGGCCAGACCGCCGACGGCGCCGACCTTGGCTGCCTTGCGGACGGATCCGACGCCCAGCACGATGGTGCAGAAGATGATCGGGGAGATCATCATCTTGATGAGGTTGACGAAGCCGGTCCCGATGGGCTTCAGCTCGACGGCCACCCCCGGGGCGGCGAAACCGACGGTGATTCCGAGAATCACTGCGACGATCACGGCCAGATACAGATAATGGGTACGGTCCCGAGTAGCGGCCACGGGTCCTCCTTGACTCGTTTGTCCCTGCGCGACCTCCCGTCCCGAGGGGGTCCCGGCGACTATCCATCAGGCTGTGACCCCGGTCACCCTTACGTGCATTTCGTTCATACGATTTCGGCCAGGCAGACTTGCGTCATGCAGCTACCCCGTCCCCGCAGCCTCGCGGGCCAGCTCTTCGCGATGCAGGTCGTGCTGGTCGCGGCTGTCGTGGCCGGATGCGCGCTGTTCGCGTACTTCACGGACCGGGCGCAGGCCGAGGAGACCGCCAAGCGCCAGGTGACGGCCACGGCGCGGGCGATGGCCGACTCCCCGTCCGTACGGGAGGCCATCAGGTCCGACGATCCCTCGGCCACGCTCCAGCCCTACGCGGAGCGTGTGCGGATCGACACGGGCGTCGACTTCGTCACGATCATGAAGCCGGACGGGACGCGCTGGACGCATCCGGATCCCCAGCTGATCGGGCTGCCCTTCATCGGCACGACCGAGCCCGCGCTGCTCGGCAAGACCTTCACCGAGACGTACACGGGGACCCTCGGGCCCTCGACCCGGGCGGTGACCCCGATCGAGGACGACGGGCGCATCACGGGGCTGATCAGCGTCGGCATCACCGTCGACCGGATCTCCAGCCAGCTGGAGGAGCAGGTGAAGGTCCTGGCGCTGGCGGCCGGGGGCGCCCTCGCGCTGGGCGGTGTGGGCACGTACGTGATCAACGCGCGGCTGCGCCGCCACACCCACGGGATGAACGCGGCCGAGCTGAGCCGGATGCACGACTACCACGAGGCCGCGCTGCACGCCGTGCGCGAGGGTCTGCTCATGCTGGACGGACGGCGCAGGATCGCGCTGATCAACGACGGCGGGCAGGAGCTCCTCGGTCTGGACGACAGAGCCGTGGGCCGCAACATCGACGAGCTCGGGCTGCCCGCCCCGCTCGTCGGGGCGCTCCTCGCCTCCGAGCCGCGCGTGGACGAGGTCCATATGACGGCCGACCGGATCGTCGTCGTCAGTACCCGTCCGGTGATCGGCGGCGAGCGGCGCGGTACGGTCGCCACGCTCCGGGACCACACCGAAATCCAGGCACTGTCGGGCGAGTTGGACTCGGAGCGCGGTTTCACCCACGCTCTTCGCTCGCAGGCGCACGAGGCGGCGAACCGGCTGCACACGGTCGTGTCGCTGATCGAGATGGGGCGGGTGGAGGAGGCGGTGGAGTTCGCCACGGCGGAGCTGGAGCTGGCGCAGGTGCTCACGGACCGGGTGGTCGGCGCGGTGGCCGAACCGGTGCTGGCGGCGCTGCTGCTCGGCAAGGCGGCGCAGGCGAACGAACGCGGCGTGGAGCTGGTGCTCGCCGGGGACAGCCGTATCGACGACGGGGTGCTGCCGCCGTCGCTGGCCGCCCGCGATCTGGTGACCGTGCTCGGCAATCTGATCGACAACGGGGTGGACGCGGCGCAGGGCACGGACGGCGCGCGGGTCACCGTCACCGCGCTGGCCGGGGACGGTGAGCTGCTGCTGCGGGTACGGGACACGGGGCCGGGCGTCGCGCCCGGTGACATCGAGGAGGTGTTCCGGCGCGGCTGGTCGACCAGGGGCGCGGGACGCGGACTCGGGCTGGCGCTCGTACGCCAGGCGGTGCACCGGGCGCACGGCACGGTGGAGCTGACACCGGGGCGGGACGGCGGGGCGGAGTTCACGGTACGGCTGCCGCTGGGCGCACGTGACGGGGCGGTTCCGGGCCTTGCGGGCCCCCGTCCAGACGCGCGTGACACGACGGACGCGAGCGCGGCGGAGCCGATGGCCGGCGCCTCGGCCGACGGCGGGAAGAAGGGCGGATCATGACCGGGACCACGGACGGCGCCCCCCGCCCCATTCGCGTGCTCGTCGTCGAGGACGACCCCGTCGCCGCCGACGCCCATCAGCTGTACGTGGGCCGGGTGCCCGGCTTCGAGGTGGCCGGGGTCGCGCACTCCCGGGTCGAGGCCGGCCGGGCCCTGGAGCGTACGGACGTGGACCTGATCCTCCTCGACCTGTATCTGCCGGACGGGCACGGGCTCCAACTGCTGCGCAGTCTGCGGGCCGTCGGCCACCACGCGGACGTCATCGCCGTCACGTCGGCGCGCGATCTCGCGGTCGTACGCGAAGGGGTGTCGCTGGGCGTCGTGCAGTACGTACTGAAGCCTTTCGCCTTCGCCACGCTGCGCGACCGGCTCAGCCGTTACGCCGAGTTCCGGGCCGCCGCCGGTGAGGCCAGCGGCCAGGACGAGGTGGACCGGGCACTCGGCGCGCTGCGCGCTCCGCAGCCCGCGTCGCTGCCCAAGGGGCTCAGCGGGCCGACGCTGGAGTCGGTGACGCGTGCGCTGCGCGACGCGCGGGAGGGCCTGACGGCCACGGAGGCCGCGGCCACACTCGGCATCTCCCGGATCACCGCGCGCCGTTATCTGGAGCATCTGGTCGTCGCCGGGCAGGCGGACCGCAGCCCGCAGTACGGCCAGATCGGGCGTCCGGAGCTCCAGTACCGGTGGATCGTCTCCGCCCGATAGCGTGGACGCCGCGAGGTCACGGGCCTCGCTCGCACCGCCCGTCAACACGCTGGTCACGCCCGTACGCGCCGGTGAACAATGCGGTCATGACTGTTCTCGGCGCCGTGTTCCGCCCCCAACTTCCCCCCGAACGACTCCGCGACATCGCCCGCACCGCGGACGAAGCCGGCCTGGACGAGCTGTGGCTCTGGGAGGACTGCTTCCTGGAGAGCGGCATCGCCAGTATCGCCGCGGCCCTCGCCTGGACGGAGCGGCTGCGCGTCGGCGTCGGTCTGCTCCCCGTACCCCTGCGCAACGTCGCGCTGACCGCCATGGAGGCCGCGACGCTGCACCGGCTGTTCCCCGGCCGGGCCCTGCTCGGGGTCGGGCACGGCGTGCAGGACTGGATGCGGCAGACCGGTACGCGCGTCGAGTCGCCCGTGACCCTGCTGCGCGAGCACCTCGTGGCGCTGCGCGCGCTGCTGGCCGGTGAGCGGGTGACCACGGACGGCCGTTACGTGAAGCTGGACGCCGTCGCGCTCGACTGGCCGCCGGCCACCGCACCCGCACTGCCCGCCGTGTACGCCGGCGCCACCGGACCGCGCACGATGCGGCTGACGGGCGAGGCCGCCGACGGCACGATCCTGACGGGCGGCACCTCGCCCGACGCGGTACGCCTGGCCCGCCAACTCATCGCGGAGGGGCGGGAGTCGGCCGGGCGCACCGGCCACCACCCGTTGGTCGTCTACCTCCACACGGCGACCGGCCCCAACTCCGAGGCGCGGCTGCGGGCCGAGTTGGACGCCCTGGGCGACAGCTGGGGGCCGGAGGGACCGTACGGAATCGCGGGCACCGCCGACGCGGTCGCCGACGCCGTGCGGGAGCTCGCGGAGGCCGGGGCGGACACCGTGGTGCTCCAGCCGACGGCCGACGATCCGGACCCGGAGGGCTTCGTCCGTTTCACGGCCGCCGAGGTCCGTCCGCTCGTGCCGGGTACGGAGTGAGCTGTGCACGGGGATTGACCTTCAGATTGACCCGGTCCTACGGTCGCCGGGCAGCCCTTAGCGGCTAGGTCCTGTCCGGTGGATCTTCGCGGATGAGCCCCGCGAAGATCCACCGGACAGGACCTATTAAGAGGAGGTCGTGCCCGTGCGCCCCACCGCCCCACTGATCCTCGTCACGGTCCTCGCCGCCGGTGCGCTCACGGCGTGCGGCGACGGGTCCGGCAGCGATCCGGACACCGTGAAGGTGGCCTACAACAGATCGACGGACAACAAGATCCGCTTCAAGGACAACTATCTGGAGTCCATGAAGAAGCAGTTCGAGAAGGCCAATCCGGGCAAGAAGGTCGAACTGATACCGATCCAGGCCCCCGACAACGACTACGCCACCAAGGCGCAGCAGATGATGCGCTCCCCGAAGACCGCGCCCGACCTGGTCTACGAGGACACCTTCCGTATCAACTCCGACATCAAGGCCGGCTATCTGCGCCCGCTGGACGAGTATCTGGACAAGTGGGACTCCTGGGACCAGTTCGTCGACACGGCGAAGTCGGCCGCCAAGGCGGAGGACGGCAAGACGTACGGCGTACCGGACGGCACGGACACCCGTGGCCTCTGGTTCAACAAGAAGATCTTCGCCGAGGCGGGGCTGCCCGCCGACTGGCGGCCCAAGGACTGGGCGGAGGTCCTGGACGCGGCGCGCACCGTCAAGCGCGAGGTCCCGGACGTGATCCCCCTCAACGTCTACACCGGCAAGGGCCCCGGCGAGGCCGCGGTGATGCAGGGCTTCGAGATGCTGCTGTACGGCACGGGCGCGGACCCGCTCTACGACCCGGCGTCGAAGAAGTGGGTCGCGGGCAACAAGGGCTTCACGGACGCGCTCGACTTCGTACGGACCGTGTACTCCGAGAAGCTGGGGCCCGACGTCTCCGACGCGCTCGACCCCAACATCGGTACGCGCGTGGCGACCGAGTTCTTCCCCGAGGGCAAGCTGGCGATCTCCCTCGACGGCTCCTGGATGGGGCAGAACTGGATCAACGAGGGCCCCAAGGAGTGGCCCGAGTGGTCAACCGAGCTGGCCCAGACACCGATGCCGACGCAGAACGGGCAGGCGCCCGGCAGCGTGTCGATGTCCGGCGGGTGGGCGTGGTCGATCCCGCAGAAGGCCCAGAACCCTGACCTGGCCTTCGAGTTCATCAAGACGCAGCAGACGAAGGAGAACGCCGTCGAGTGGGATGTCGTCGGCGCGCAGATCGCCGTCCGTAAGGATGTGGCGGCCGATCCCAAGTATCTGAAGTCGATGCCCGGCATCGACTTCTTCACCAAGCTCGTGGAGGTGACCAACTACCGCCCCGCGCTGCCCGTTTACCCGCAGGTGTCGTCCGCGATCGGCGAGGCGATGGAGTCGGTGACGACGGGGGACGCGTCCGCGGCCGAGGCGGCGAAGGCGTACGACGAGCAGTTGAGGACCATCGCCGACGGCGCGGTGGCCGAGAAGTGAGCACGCCTGCCGCGGCGGTGACGGCGGCGGCACCGTGAGCGCGGTGAGTACGGCGGGCGGGCCCGTGAGCAAGGGCGGGCCCGCCGCGCCGGCCGACGGGCGCGAGAGCCGCGGCGGTCCCAGGGCGCGGCCGTTGCGCTGGCTGCCGCTCGCCCCTGCCACGCTGCTGCTGCTTCTGTTCCTCGCCGGGCCGATCGGCTACTGCGTCTGGATCGCCTTCACCAACACGCAGTTGACCGGCTCGTCCACCTCCGACTTCGTCGGCCTGGCCAACTTCCGGCGGGCCTTCGCGGACGACAACTTCCGTAACGCGGTCTGGCTGACGCTCGTCTTCACCTTCGTGTCGTCTATCGTCGGCCAGAACACCATCGGGCTGGCGCTGGCCGGTCTGATGCGGGCCGCGTCCCGGCCGGTGCGCACCGCGACGGGCGCTGTCGTCATCGCGGCGTGGGTGCTGCCGGAGATCGTCGCCGCGTTCCTGCTGTACGCGTTCTTCCGCCGCGAGGGCACGCTGAACGCCATCCTGGACTGGCTCCATCTGCCGTCCCAGAACTGGCTGTTCACCCTGCCGATCCTGGCGGTGTCGTTCGCCAACGTGTGGCGCGGAACGGCGTTCTCCATGCTGATCTACTCCGCCGCGCTGTCCGAGATCCCGAAAGACATCACGGAGGCGGCGGAGGTCGACGGCGCCAACGGGGTGCGCCGGCTGTGGCACATCACGCTGCCGATGATCCGGCGTTCCATCGGCACCAATCTGATGCTCAACACCCTCTCCACGCTGTCCGTCTTCGGTCTGATCTGGGCGATGACACGCGGCGGGCCGGGCAACCGGAGCCAGACGCTGCCGGTGTTCATGTACGACCAGGCGTTCCTCAAGAGCCTGATCGGGTACGGCACGGCGGTCGCGCTGCTGCTGCTTCTCGTGGGCGCGCTGTTCTCGATCGTCTACATACGCCTGCTCAAGGTGGAGGTGTGATGAAGCGCGCCACGCGTGTCCGGCTCGCCTCGGACGCGGCTCTGGTCGTGGTGGCCGTGGCTTTCCTGCTTCCGCTGCTGTGGCTGGTGCTGTCCTCGCTCGACGCCGGGGCGGACCTGCGGGTACGGCTGCCGTCTTCGCCGACGACGGAGAATTTCAGCGCCGTCCTCACCGACGAGATCACGTTCACGCCGATGCTCAACAGCCTGCTGCTGTGCGGCAGTGCGACGCTGCTGACGGTGGCGTGCGCGGCACTGGCGGCGTATCCGCTGTCCCGTTACCGCTCGCGGTTCAGCCGCCCGTATCTGCTGACCATCCTGTTCACGACGTGTCTGCCGATCACCGCGATCATGGTCCCGGTGTACGGGCTGTTCGTCCAGGTCAATCTGGTCGACACGATGTACGGCACGTCGCTCTTCCTCGCCACCTCCCAACTGCCCTTCTCCATCTGGCTGATGAAGAACTTCATGGACGGGGTGCCGACCGTCCTGGAGGAGGCGGCGTGGACGGACGGGGCGTCGATGCTCCAGACGCTGACCCGGATCGTGCTGCCGCTGATGGGGCCGGGCATGACGGTCGTGATGATCTACACGTTCATCCAGCTCTGGGGGAACTTCTTCGTCCCCTTCATGCTGCTGCTGTCGCCCGACCAACTGCCCGCGTCCGTCTCGATCTTCACGTTCTTCGGCAACTACGGCTCGGTGATCTACGGGCAGCTCGCGGCGTTCTCGATCCTCTACTCCACGCCGGTGCTGCTGCTCTACATCCTGATCTCGCGCCGGCTGGGCGGGGGCTTCGCGCTCGGGGGCGCGGTGAAGGGGTAGGACGTTCCTCCCGCGGGAGCGAACCGGTTTCCCGCGGGAGCGAATCGTCGGACCCGTCCCAGAAGATCGTCGACACGGGCTAGAAGACCGACTCCGCCTCGAACATGCGGTTCTCCGGGACCGTCTTGAGGCGGGTGACCGCTTCCGCCAGGGGCACCATCGCCACCGACGTCCCGTGCAGCGCCGTCATCTTGCCGAAGTCGCCGTTGTGCACCGCCTCCACCGCGTGCCAGCCGAAGCGCGTCGCCAGCACCCTGTCGTACGCCGTCGGCGTGCCCCCGCGCTGCACATGCCCGAGGATGACCGGCCTGGCCTCCTTGCCCATGCGCCGCTCCAGTTCGCCCGCGAGGCGGTTGCCGATGCCCTGGAAGCGCTCGTGGCCGAACTGGTCGATCTCGCCCTTCGTGTAGTGCATCGAGCCCTCCGCCGGATGCGCGCCCTCGGCGACGCAGATGACCGCGAACTTCTTGCCGCGCGCGAAGCGTTCCTCGACCATCTTCACGATGCTGTCGACCTCGAACGGCCGCTCCGGCAGACAGATGCCGTGTGCGCCGCCCGCCATGCCCGACTCCAGGGCGATCCATCCGGCGTGCCGGCCCATCACCTCGACGACCATCACGCGCTGGTGCGACTCGGCCGTGGTCTTGAGGCGGTCGATGGCCTCGGTGGCCACCATGACGGCCGTGTCGAAGCCGAACGTGCGGTCGGTGGACGAGATGTCGTTGTCGATCGTCTTCGGTACACCCACCACGGGCATCCCCGCGTCGGCGAGCATCCGGGCCGCCGTGAGGGTGCCCTCGCCGCCGATCGGGATGAGCGCGTCGATGCCGTACTTTCGCCCCAACTCGTCCGCGCTCTCGGCGGCTTCCCGCAGCCGCCCGCGCTCCAGCCGGGCCGAGCCGAGGATCGTGCCGCCGCGCGCCAGGATGCCGCTGACGGAATCGAGGTCGAGGGGGCGGTAGTGGCCGTCGAGCAGCCCCTTGAAGCCGTCCTCGAAGCCGATGACCTCGTCCCCGTGCCCGGTCACGGCGCGGTGGACGACCGAACGGATCACGGCGTTCAGGCCGGGACAGTCGCCGCCTGCGGTGAGAACTCCGATACGCATCGCGCTGTGTCTCCTGCTCGCTGAGGATGTGGTCGGGTGCGGGTCCTGCCAGGGGCCTGTCCAGGTCCTGTCTCGGGGGCGCCCTACCTACCCTCACAGGTATTGTCAAGAGGGCTGTGCCACCCTAACGGGCCTAACGGCAGAAACAGGAATTTCCTCCTGCCCCACCACTGCCGGTCCGCACCACCTCCACCATCTTCGCCGAACAGGAGAGCGCGCGTGACACGCAGCGTGTATGTGACCGGGATCGACCGCGGCGACGGCCGGCAGGTCGTCGAGCTGGGGGTCATGGAGGTCCTGACCCGTCAGGTGGACCGGGTGGGTGTCTTCCGCCCGCTGGTCCACGCGAACGGCCCCGACCGCCTCTTCGATCTGCTGCGCGCCCGTTACCGCCTCTCGCAGGACCCGGCGTCCGGCTACGGACTCGGGTACGCGGAGGCCGCCGGCATCCAGGCGGACGGCGGTACGGACGAGCTGGTCCAGCAGCTCGTGCGGCGCTTCCACGAGGTCGCCAGGGACTACGAGGTGGTGCTCGTCCTCGGCACCGACTTCGCCGACACCCAGCTGCCCGACGAGCTGTCGCTCAACGCGCGGCTGGCCAACGAGTTCGGCGCCTCGGTGATACCGGTGGTCGGCGGCAAGGGCCAGCACGCCGATTCCGTACAGGCCGAGGCGCGCAACGCCCACCGGGCGTACGCGGTGCTCGGCTGCGACATCCTCGCGATGGTCGTGAACCGGGTCGCCCCCGAGGACCGCGACGCCATCGACGCGCAGCTCGGGCAGCAGCTGCCGGTGCCCTGCTACACGCTGCCCGACGAGGCGGCGCTGGCCGCCCCGACCGTCTCGCAGATCACCCGCGCCCTCGGCGGCACGGTGCTGCTCGGTGACGAGGCGGGGCTGGCGCGCGACGCGCTCGACTTCGTCTTCGGCGGGGCGATGCTGCCGAACATGCTGAACGCGCTGACGCCGGGCTGTCTGCTGGTGACACCGGGGGACCGGGCGGATCTGGTGGTGGGCGCGCTCGCCGCGCACTCGGCGGGGACGCCGCCCATCGCGGGAGTTCTGCTGACGCTGGACGAGCGGCCGGCCGACTCGGTCCTCACGCTCGCCTCCCGGCTGGCGCCCGGCACACCGGTCGTCTCGGTGGTCGCGGGGTCCTTCCCGACGGCGGGTGAACTCTTCGCGCTGGAAGGGAAGTTGAACGCCGATACGCCCCGTAAGGCGGAGACCGCCCTGGGGCTCTTCGAGCGGTACGTGGACACCGGCGACCTGCTTGCGCGGATGTCGGTGGTACGCAGCGGCCGGGTGACGCCGATGATGTTCGAGCACGACCTGCTGGAGCAGGCCCGTGCCGTACGCCGCCGGGTCGTCCTGCCGGAGGGCACGGAGGAGCGGGTGCTGCGCGCGGCCGACATACTGCTGCGCCGCGACGTGTGCGACCTGACGCTGCTCGGGGACGTCGACGTCATCAACAAGAAGGCCGCCGATCTCGGTATCGACCTGGCGGGCACCCAGCTCATCGACCCGGCGGAGGACGAGCTGCGGCAGCGGTTCGCCGTGCGCTACGCGGAGTTGCGCGCCCACCGGGGCGTGACGGTGGAGCTGGCGTACGACGTGGTGGCCGACGTGAACTACTTCGGCACCCTGATGGTCGACGCGGGTCTGGCCGACGGCATGGTGTCGGGCTCGGTCCACTCGACGGCGGCCACGATCCGCCCGGCGTTCGAGATCATAAAAACGAAGGGGGCCGCGCCGAGCGCGCCGGGCGGCGTGGTGGCGGGCGACGCGCGGGCTTCTTCGCCGTCGTCCAGTGTCTCCTCGGTCTTCTTCATGTGCCTGGCCGACAAGGTGCTGGTGTACGGCGACTGCGCCGTCATCCCGGACCCGGACGCCCGGCAGCTCGCGGACATCGCGGTGCAGGCCGCCGAGACGGCGTCCCGGTTCGGGGTCGAGCCCCGAATCGCGATGCTCTCGTACTCGACGGGGACCTCGGGCTCCGGCGCCGACGTCGACAAGGTGCGCGAGGCGACGAAGCTGGTGCGCGCGGCGCGGCCCGAGCTGAAGATCGAGGGGCCGATCCAGTACGACGCCGCCGTGGATCCGAGCGTGGCCGCGACGAAGCTGCCGGACTCGGAGGTGGCGGGGCGCGCGACGGTGCTGATCTTCCCCGACCTGAACACCGGCAACAACACGTACAAGGCCGTGCAGCGTTCGGCGGGCGCGGTGGCGGTGGGCCCGGTGATGCAGGGGCTGCGCAAGCCGGTGAACGACCTCTCGCGCGGCGCCCTCGTCCAGGACATCGTGAACACCGTGGCCATCACGGCCGTCCAGGCGCAGGGCGACGGCGCGTGAGCCCAGGGCCGTACCGCCTGAGCACCCGTCCGCACCGGTCCCGCACACCGCTCCCTCCCCGAAAGGCGATCCACCCGTGACCTCGCAGGCCACCCGAGTCCTCGTACTCAACTCCGGCTCCTCGTCGGTGAAGTACCAGCTGCTGGACATGCGCGACGGCACCCGTCTCGCCGTCGGTCTCGTCGAGCGCATCGGCGAGAACACCTCGCGCCTGGTGCACACGCCGGCCGGCGAGGGAGCGCGCGAGCGTACGGAGCGGATCGCCGACCACGAGCAGGCGCTGAAGGCCGTCGCCGCCGAACTGGCCCTGGACGGCACGGGCATCGACTCCCCCGACCTGGCGGCGATCGGTCACCGGGTGGTGCACGGCGGGGCGGCGTTCAGCGCCCCGACGGTGATCGACGACGCCGTACTCGCGGAGATCGAGCGGCTGGTGCCCGTGGCGCCGCTGCACAACCCGGCGAACATCACCGGCATCAGGACGGCGCGGGCGCTCCGTCCCGACCTGCCGCAGGTCGCGGTCTTCGACACCGCGTTCCACACGACGATGCCGGAGCACGCGGCGCGGTACGCGATCGACGTCGAGACGGCCGACGCGCACCGGATCCGGCGCTACGGCTTCCACGGCACGTCGCACGCGTATGTCTCCCGGCGCACGGCCGAGCTGCTGGGCCGCCCGCCGGAGGAGCTGAACCTGATCGTGCTGCACCTGGGCAACGGGGCTTCGGCGTCGGCCGTCGCCGGCGGGCGCTGCGTGGACACCTCGATGGGGCTGACCCCCTTGGAGGGGCTGGTGATGGGTACGCGCTCCGGAGACATCGATCCGGCGGTGGTCTTCCATCTGGAGCGGGTCGCGGGAATGGACACCGACGAGATCGACGAACTGCTCAACAAGAAGAGCGGGCTGATGGGACTGTGCGGCGACAACGACATGCGGGAGATCCGCCGCCGGGTGGACGAGGGTGACGAGCGGGCCCGGCTGGCCTTCGGCATTTACATCCACCGGCTGAAGAAGTACATCGGCGCCTATTACGCGGTACTCGGCCGGGTGGACGCGGTGGTGTTCACCGCGGGCGTCGGCGAGAACGCGGCGCCGGTGCGGGAAGCCGCGATGGCCGGACTGGACGGGTTGGGGCTGGTCGTGGACGCGGAGCTCAACGCCGTACGGTCCGGCGAACCGCGCCTCGTGTCGCCGGAACACGCGCGCGTCGCGGTCGCCGTCGTACCGACGGATGAGGAAATGGAGATCGCCCGCCAGACCTTCGCATTGGTCGACGCCTGAGCGCCACCCCGCCCATTTGTACTTTCCGCCAGACGGAATATTCCGTGGCGAAACAAACCGATAGGATCCGCCTTATGCGCCGTTCCAAAATTGTCTGCACACTTGGCCCCGCCGTCGACTCGTACGAGCAGT
This sequence comes from Streptomyces sp. NBC_01716, assembly GCF_036248275.1. Taxonomy (NCBI): domain Bacteria; kingdom Bacillati; phylum Actinomycetota; class Actinomycetes; order Kitasatosporales; family Streptomycetaceae; genus Streptomyces; species Streptomyces sp. NBC_01716. Next base: position 2,620,632 of record NZ_CP109181.1, read on the forward strand.
TGAAAGCGCTCATCGAGGCCGGTATGAACGTGGCCCGACTGAATATGAGCCACGGGTCCCATCCCGAGCACGAGGAGCGGTACCACCGCGTCCGGAAGGCGGCCGAGGCCACCGGCCGGGCCGTGGGCGTGCTCGTCGACCTCCAGGGCCCGAAGATCCGTCTGGAGACCTTCGCCGAGGGTCCCGTCGAGCTGATGCGCGGCGACGAGTTCATCATCACGACCGAGGATGTCCCCGGCGACAAGGGCATCTGCGGCACCACCTACAAGGGCCTGCCGGGCGATGTCGCCAAGGGCGACCAGATCCTGATCAACGACGGCAACGTCGAACTCCGGGTGACCGAGGTCGAGGGCCCGCGGGTCAGGTCGCTGGTCGTCGAGGGCGGGGTCATCTCCGACCACAAGGGCATCAACCTGCCGGGTACGGCGGTCAATGTGCCGGCGCTCTCCGAGAAGGACGTCGAGGATCTGCGCTTCGCCCTGCGGATGGGCTGCGACATGATCGCGCTGTCCTTCGTGCGCGACGCGGACGACATCAACGACGTACACAAGATCATGGATGAGGAGGGCCGCCGGGTCCCCGTCATCGCGAAGGTCGAGAAGCCGCAGGCCGTCGCCAACATGGACGCTGTCGTCGCCGCGTTCGACAGCATCATGGTGGCCCGCGGCGACCTGGCGGTCGAGTATCCGCTCGAAAAGGTCCCGATGGTGCAGAAGCGCCTCATCGAGCTGTGCCGCCGCAACGCCAAGCCGGTGATCGTGGCGACCCAGATGATGGAGTCGATGATCACCAACTCCCGCCCGACGCGCGCCGAGGCGTCGGACGTGGCGAACGCGATCCTGGACGGGGCCGACGCGGTCATGCTGTCGGCGGAGTCGTCCGTCGGCGCGTATCCGATCGAGACGGTCAAAACGATGTCGAAGATCGTCGTCGCGGCCGAGACCGAGCTGCTGTCCAAGGGCCTCCAGCCGCTCGTGGCGGGCAAGAAGCCCCGTACGCAGGGTGGTTCGGTCGCCCGCGCGGCGTGCGAGATCGCGGACTTCCTGGGCGGCAAGGCGCTGGTCGCCTTCACTCAGTCCGGCGACACCGCCCGCCGGCTGTCGCGCTACCGCACCATTCAGCCGATCCTGGCCTTCACCTCGGACCCCGCGACGCGCAACCAGCTCTCGCTGAGCTGGGGCGTGGAGTCCTTCGTCGTACCGCACGTGAACACCACGGACGCGATGGTCGACCTCGTGGACGCCGAGTTGCTGAAGCTCCAGCGCTACAGCGAGTCGGACACGATGATCATCACGGCCGGCTCGCCGCCCGGCGTCCCCGGCACGACGAACATGGTGCGTGTCCACCGGCTGGGAGACACACGCGTCGTCCAGGGCTGAACAGGGGCCGGACACCGACCGCAGAGCGGGCCGCACAGTAAGCTGTGCGGCCCGTCGTGCGTGGGGGGAACGGCGGCGTCTTCTCGACGCGCCTGCGCGTCAGTCGGTGATGTAGTTCTTGAGTCCGGGAACGGTGAGTGTGCCGCCGAACTGGCCCGCCTGAAGGACCTCGACGTCCGTGAAGAACGCGAACGGGACGTTGAGCGGGGGCGGGGTGTCGGGGCTGAACTCGATCGGGATCAGCCCGAACAGATTGCCCGTCAATTTCTCTGTGTACATGGTGACTTGGCCGTCGCGGATGGTCGACGTGGAGTCCTGCCTGCTCGCCACGTGCGCCGTGCGGCCCTCCGGGTAGACGACCTTCTGGTGCAGGTCCTTGATGTCCACCTCCGAGGATGTGAACTTCAGGGCCTTCTTGATCTTGCCGCTGCCCGTCTTCACCTCGACGATGCCGTGGTAGTCCAGACCCCGCAGCGTGAGCTTGGTGCTCTCCAGCTTCCACGGGTCGTCCGGCAACAGCGGGATGCCGGGCTCCAGTTCGGCGGCGGCCAGCGCCTCCGGGTCCTCCTCCGGGCAGGGGAAGCGCGGCTTGCCGTCGGCGCCCTCGGGGATGTCGTCGTCCTTGCGGGCTTCGAGGCCCTTCGCGGCGTCGTCCAGCTCCTCGACCTCCGCCCCGGCCTTGTCCGCGGCGTCCCTGATGGCGTCCTCGGTGCGGTCGGCGGCGCTGTCGTCGTCACCGGACTTGTCGGAGTCGGAGTCCGAGTCCGCGTCCGACCCCGGCTTGTCGCTGTCGGGCTTGTCCGTCCCGGCACCGGCGTCCGTGCCGGAGTCCGCGGGCTTCTCCTCGTCGGGCTTCTCGGGCGACGGGTCGGCCGGCTCGTCCGTCTCCTTCTCCGGTACGCCGAGAAGGTCGCCCAGCGCGTCCCCCAGACCCAGCGGGTCCAGCGGGTCCTTGGACTTCGAACCGCTCGGCTCCGGCGCGGGCTCCTTGGGCGCGGCGGGCTTCTCCGCGTCGGACGCGGGCGGCGTCTCGCCGGGCGAGGGCTCGGGGCCGTCGTCGTCCCCGTCGTCGCCCGCGGGCGGCTTCGGCCCGTCCGTGGAATCCCCTGACGGATCCCCGGACGCATCGCCTGACGCGTCGTCCGACGGCTTCTCGGACGGCGACGCCGACTCCTCCGGCGGCTCGTCGGAACGCGTGACGCACGGCCCCGGCGCGAACGGGATGTCCTTGTCGCCTTCGGCGAGCGCGAGCCGGGGCGTCAGCCCCATCCCGACGAACACCGCCGTGGGCATCGCGGCCAGTGCGAACGCCTTGCCGGCCGGGATCTGGAGCTTCGTCAGCAGCGACTTCCTGGGGGCGGCGTGGCGCGGGCCGCTTCTCTCGCGGGCCTGCCCGCCGCCGGCCGTCTCCGACCGCGTGTCCTCACCCCGCACTGTTCCTCCCGCCGTTGGCATGGACAGTCGTGTCCGTCAGATTCGGGCCCCCGTCATGCGGGCCGGGGAGAAAAGGGTTGTCCCCGCCCCCGTCCGGGGTGCCCTGGTCGACGGCACCGTCGGGTGTGAACGTCTGCCGCCGTACGGCCGCGTGCTTGGCCGGCCGGCCGTCACCCGGATCGCCGGCGTGCTCCTCGTCCGGGTCCACCGGCCGGCCGGGCGCCCACGATATGGAGAGACCTCCGCCGATGAGGGCGAGGATGGCGCCCATCATGAATCCACCGAGGTTGGACACGGGGATCGAGACGAGTCCCAGGAGGATCGTGGCGACGCCGGCGAAGACCCGCACGATGCTCTGGAACCACATCGTCAGACCCAGCGTGACGAGCAGGACACCGATGATCAGCGAGCCGGCGCCCGCCGTGGTGGCCATCGTCAGGGTGAGATGGCCCAACTTCAGTTCGGCGTAAGGGAAGTAGGCGATCGGCACTCCGCTCAGGAGTGTCAGAAGCCCCGCCCAGAAAGGCCGAGTACCCCGCCAGGCGCGGAAGCGCAGCCGCCAGTACGTGAATCGGCCGCGGGGCTCCGAAGACTCGGCGCTCATGGAAAACAGCTCCCTGGTACCGGTGTTGCTGTGAGAGATTTGGGGAGTGGGCGGACGCGACCGCGTCAGACGGGGCGCGCCCGCCCAGGGGGCGAAGTGCTCAGGACCCGGTCAGGGTCTAGTAGCACTCCTTGACGCCCTTGTGCAGCTTCAGGCTCAGACCGCTGAGCTCGAAGGTGCCGGCCGTGGTCGCCCACGCCGTCTGCCTCACATCGGTCAGCGTCGCCTCTTCGGCGCGCTGTGCGAAGCCGAACGGGTTGACCTTCTTCTCGGTCCCCGGCTGGATCCTCGTGTCGCCGGCCGCCACACCGATGTCGATGTTCTTGAACTTGGCGTCGGCTTCGAGCTGGGCGATGTCCAGATACAGGTTGGTCGCCTTGACCGGCTTCTGGGTGTCCCGGCCGGCACGCAGCTCAAGGCTGATGTTGCCGAAGATCGGGACGTCCGGAGTGACCACCGACTGGCACATGTTGCTGATCGTGGCCGAGCTGAAGCCGGAAACGGCCACCGGATGGGCGGTCTTGTTGCCCTTGAGATCGGTGCCGTCGGCGAGGCTGCCGTACTGAACGAAGTCCTGGCCCACCAACTGGTCGGCCGAGACCTTGAAACTCTGCCCCGACACACTGAACGACGCGGCGAGCGCGCCCTGTGCGAGAGCGACACCTATCGCGGCCGTGGCGGCCACGCTCGGCACCATGACGACGGCGAACCGCTTCCATCTGGTCCCGCCACGTGCTTGGGACTCCATCACTTTCCTCCTTCTCGGACGTACATCTCCGGATCGGGCCTCGGCCCGTCCTGGGATGGGAGAAGTGCTACGTCCTCGGGAAGGAGAGCGTCCGTGCGTTCACGCGGACCGGGCCGCGTCAGAATCACCGACGATCACCCCCGAGCGACAACCACTGGACCACGCGTGGCGCGTGGCCGCCGGACAGGCCCCGCCGGTCGACGGGAACCCCCCTGTCCGTGGGTCGGCGCCACTGCTCCGCCGGCCCGCCCGGTGGGGATCCAACACGCGGTGGCCACGGCCGGATCGCCGCGCCGGTGCGCTGTTGGACCGAGCGTGGACGATCGTGGTGTATTCGCGCTCGGGACACAAGGGGGTTCGTTACTGGCTAGTAATGGGAGGCTGTCCGAGGGGCGACGGGGCGCCGCCGGGCGGGCACGCAGGGTGCCTCGAATCGCCCCGACAGAACTCGCGAATACCGCCAATAACCGGACAGACCAAGCCCGTTGATTTACTCGGAGTAACAGCAACCCCGTTTTACCAAGTTTTGGCAAAACGGGGTCGTCGGTGTCTTCGGTTGGGCAAATCGTTACGCGCCGCCGCTGAGCACGGCACGGAGCCGGTGCGGCGTCAGAAAAGAACCCGGGCGAGTGCCGACCGGGCCGCGGTCACCCGGGGGTCGTCCGAGCCGATCACTTCGAAGAGTTCGAGCAGCCGCAGCCGCGCCTTGTCCCGGTCATCTCCCGCCGTGCGCCGTACGGTCTCGACCAACCGGCCGAAGGCGTCGTCCACATGACCGCCGACCAGATCGAGGTCGGCGGCGGTGATCTGCGCACCGACGTCGCCGGGCTGCTCCGCCGCGTCCTTGCGCACCTGCTGCGGGTCCAACCCCTGGACCCGGGCGAGCAGTTCGGCCTGGGCGAGACCGAGCTTGGCCTCCGTGTTGCCGGGGTCGTCCGTGAGCACGTTGCGGTACGCCTGCGCGGCGCCGCCGAAGTCGTTGGCGTCCAGGGCGCGTACGGCGGCTTCGAGCAGCGCGTCGTACGGACCCACCTGCTCCACCGGCTCGGCGCCCTCGTCCGCCGCGCCGGCCTCCGCGTCGACGGTCAGGCCGGTGAGCCCGAAGCGCTGCTCGCCGACCTGGATCAGCTGGTCGAGGGTCTCGCGGATCTGGATCTCCGGGGCCGCGCCCTGGAAGAGGGGCAGCGCCTGGCCGGCCACCACGGCGAAGACCGCCGGGATGCCCTGGATCTGGAACTGCTGCATCAACATCTGGTTCGCGTCGACGTCGACCTTGGCGAGAACGAACCGGCCGTTGTACTCCCGGGCCAGCCGCTCCAGCACGGGGCTGAGCTGCTTGCACGGCTCGCACCACTCGGCCCAGAAGTCGATGACGACCGGGACCTCGGCGGAGCGCTGGAGGACGTCGCGCTCGAAGCCCGCCTCGTCGACGTCGATCACCAGGCTGGAGGGGGGTACGGCACCGGTGTCGCCCCGACGGGCCGCCTCGGCGCGGGTTTGCTCGGCCTTGGCCTTGGCCTCACCGGCCGCCTTCACCGCGGCGAGATCGACGACGCCGCTCATGGACATGTTCCTAGGCTGCATGAGTACATCCTCCCCTCTCCGCGCGCGCAAGTGAAAAGCAATCGGACAGTTCGCACCGCCCACACAGAACCGCGCCCGCCCCCGGACCCCCCGCGGGCTGCGGGGCGCACGGGCGGACACGGTCGTCACGCCTCACCGGGCCCCGCGCATGACCTGAACACGAACGGGGCAAGTCCCCCGTGGGGGACATGGGTTCGGTAGGGGTCCCCACCCCGTACCAGTGGTCGTCGCTCAAGAACCGCTTGAGAAGAAACGGTCTTTCGCTACGGGTCGTAGCGTAACCGGAACCTCCCCCGTACGTGTGAGATTCATCCGGTGAACTGACTCACAGCGGATTGGCTACCGACGGGTATGGTCGCGGGCATGCTGAGCCGCCGCCACGACAGTCCCGCCCGTTCCGGCCGCCCCCGCAGCGCCGCGGCCGACACCGCGATCCTGCTGGCGACGCGGGCGGCGCTGGTGGAACTGGGCTGGTCCAAGCTGTCGATGGGGGACGTCGCCGCACGCGCGGGCGTCGCCAAGACGACGCTGTACCGGCGCTGGGCGAGCAAGCACGAGTTGGTGGTCGACGCGGTCGCCCTCATCTTCGACGAGATCGAGATCCACGACCGGGGCAGCCTCACGGCCGACATCGAGGGCGTGGTGCTCCAGTTCGCCGCCCTGCTGGAGCGGCCGGAGACCAAGACGGCGCTGATGGCGGTGGTCGCCGAGTCGACGCGGGACGACGCGCTGCGGGGCCGGATCCGTACGGCGATCGTCGACCGGCAGAAGGGTCTGGTGCTCAAGGGCCGTGAACGGGCGCAGGCACGGGGCGAGTTGGCGCACGAGAGCGACCCGGGGACATCGGCCCGCAACGCCGACCTGATCTTCGACGTGATCGCGGGAGCGGTGGTGCACCGGACGCTGGTGAGCGCGGAGCCGGTGGACGAGGACTGGGCGCGGGGCTTCACGCTGCTGCTGGTCGGAGGACTCGCCGCGATCCAGGGCTCCTAGGTCGTGTCCGCGAAGTCCCTTGACCTCAAGTCGACTTGGGGTTCCGGCGTCGCGCCCGGCGCATGGGACCGGGCCCGGCTCACCGAGGCGGGCCCCGCGGGCCGGCGGCTGAGGCGCCCGGCGCACGCCGTACGCCCCACGCCGCGGTGTCCACGGGCCGTGCGGTGTCAGAAGCCGGGCGGTTCCGTGTACGAGCCCCACTCGTCCCGCAGTACGCCGCAGATCTCGCCCAGCGTCGCCTCCGCGCGGACGGCCTCCAGCATCGGGCCGATCATGTTCGACCCGTCGCGCGCGGAGGCCAGCATCGCGTCCAGCGCCGTACGGACACGGGCGTCGTCGCGGGCGGCCTTGCGGTCCGCCAGCTCCACCACCTGGTCGCGCTCGACCTCGTGGCTGACGCGCAGGATCTCCAGGTCGCCGGTGACCGAGCCGTGGTGGACGTTGACGCCGACGACGCGCTTCTCGCCCTTCTCCAGCGCGCGCTGGTACTGGAACGCGGACTCCGCGATCTCGCCGGTGAACCAGCCGTCCTCGATGCCGCGCAGAATGCCCGACGTCATCGGGCCGATGGGATGCCGCCCGTCGGGGTGCGCCCGCAGGCCGCGCTCCTTGATCTGCTCGAAGATCTTCTCCGCGTCGGCCTCGATACGGTCCGTGAGCTGCTCGACGTACCAGGAACCGCCCAGCGGGTCCGCGACATTGGCGACGCCGGTCTCCTCCATCAGCACCTGCTGCGTCCGGAGCGCGATCTCGGCGGCCTGCTCGCTGGGCAGCGCCAGCGTCTCGTCCAGGGCGTTGGTGTGCAGCGAGTTGGTGCCGCCCAGGACCGCCGAGAGGGCCTCGACCGCGGTCCGTACGACGTTGTTGTACGGCTGCTGCGCGGTGAGCGAGACCCCCGCCGTCTGGGTGTGGAAGCGCAGCCACTGGGCCTTGTCCGTCTGCGCGCCGTACATCTCCTTCATCCAGCGCGCCCAGATCCGGCGCGCGGCGCGGAACTTGGCGATCTCCTCGAAGAAGTCGAGATGCGCGTCGAAGAAGAAGGAGAGGCCGGGCGCGAAGACGTCGACGTCCATGCCGCGCGAGAGGCCCAGCTCCACATAGCCGAAGCCGTCGGCGAGGGTGTACGCGAGCTCCTGCGCGGCCGTGGCCCCGGCCTCGCGGATGTGGTAGCCGGAGACGGAGAGCGGCTTGTACGCGGGGATGGACGCCGCGCAGTGCTCCATCAGGTCGCCGATCAGGCGCAGATGAGGCTCGGGCTGGAAGAGCCACTCCTTCTGCGCGATGTACTCCTTGAAGATGTCGGTCTGGAGCGTGCCGTTCAGTACGGCGGGGTCGATGCCCTGGCGCTCGGCGGCGACCAGGTACATGCAGAAGACCGGGACGGCGGGACCGCTGATGGTCATGGACGTCGTGACGTCACCGAGCGGGAGGTCGCCGAAGAGGATCTCCATGTCGGCGGCGGAGTCGATCGCGACGCCGCAGTGGCCGACCTCGCCGAGGGAGCGCGGGTCGTCGGAGTCGCGGCCCATGAGGGTCGGCATGTCGAAGGCCACGGAGAGACCGCCGCCGCCGTTGGCGAGGATGGTCTTGTAGCGCTCGTTCGTCTGGCGCGCGTTGCCGAAGCCCGCGAACTGGCGGATCGTCCACGTACGGCCCCGGTAGCCGGTCGCGTACAGGCCGCGGGTGAAGGGGTACTCGCCCGGCCAGCCGATCCGCTCGAAGCCCTCGTACGTGTCACCCGGACGCGGCCCGTAGACCGGCTCGACGGGATCGCCGGAGAGCGTATGGAAGTCCGCGTCCCGCTTGCGGGCCTTGTCGTAACGGGCCTGCCAGCGCTGGCGGCCTTCCTCGATGGCTGCGGTGTCGGCGTGCGCGTGAGCGTCCATACCTCGAATTTACTAGGACGTCCTAGTAAATGTCGAACGCACACCGCCACGAGTTCTCCTCGCGGCGGTGAGGGAGCCGGGGCTCAGGCCTCGACGGGGGCGGTCTCGTCCCGGGTGATCAGGGGCTGGACCTCTTTGGTGATCTTCGGTTCGACGAAGAACGAGGCGACCGGGATGCAGCCGGCGGCCAGCACCCACAGGAGCTTGCCGAAGGGCCACTTCGCCTTGGAGCCCAGGTCGAAGGCGAAGACGACGTAGACGATGAAGAGCACACCGTGGATCTGGGAGATCACCATGGTGTCGCCGGTGTCGAAGCCGTACTTCATGACGATGGCGACGGTGAAGACCAGCAGCCAGACGGCGGTGATGTACGCCATGACCCGGTAGCGGGTCAGGATGCTCTGTTTCATGGCTACGAGCGTAACGACCCGAAAAATCCCGTCGGACGGCGGGGGCACGGGGCAGGCCGGACAGCGGGGCTCAGCTGTCGTCGAAGTCCTGGGCCGATACGCGCAGCGGGCGCAGTATCGCGAAGATCTCGGCGCACTGCTCCGCGTCGTACGCCCCGAGGCCGAACTCCATCGCCATCAGATCGCGGGTCGCGGCCTCGACGACCTCGCGGCCCTTGCCGGTGATGGAGGCGAGGGTGCCGCGGCCGTCGTTGGGGTTGGGGCGCTTGTCGACCAGGCCGGACCTGACCAGGCGGTCGACCGTGTTCGTGACGGACGTCGGGTGGACCATCAGCCGCTCGCCGATCTTGGACATGGTCAGCTCACCGGCCTTGGAGAAGGTGAGCAGCACCAGCGCCTCGTACCGGGCGAAGGTCAGTCCGTACGGCTTGACCACCGCGTCGACCTCGGCGAGCAGGATCTGTTGGGCCCGCATGATCGAGGTGATCGCGCCCATCGACGGCACGGGCCCCCAGCGCTGCTGCCAGAGCTCGTCGGCTCGGGCGATGGGATCGAAGGCGAGGCTGAGCGGCTTGGACACGCCGACGACCTTACCCAGTGGTCAGGGGGCGGTCTGCCCCTACTCCCGGATTGCCCGGATCGGTTCGGCGGACCTCGCGCACGAGAAGGACGGAGCAGACGGTTCCGATCAGACCTGCGCCGGCGACGACCTGATGAACGGGGAAGAACTCGGCGGCGAGACCGGCCAGCGCCATACCGAGACCCTGGATCGTCATCAGCCCCGCGGTCATCAGGGTCATGGCCCGGCCGCGCAGTTCGTCCGGGACCGCGTCCACGAACCACTGGTCGAGGCCGATGACGTACACGGCGCCGACGCCCGACAGCGCGAGGGCGACCAGCGCCAGGGTCATGCCGGGGGTGACGGCGTAGACGAGCAGGGGCAGCACCCCGGCCGCGGCCGTCGGGAGCACGATCCGCGAGCGCGAGCGGGGGCTCAGGGCGGCGCCCGCGACGAGTTCCGCCGCGATGTGCCCGACCGGCATCGCGCACATCATCAGGCCGAGCGCTGCGGGGCCGACACCGATCCGGTCGGCGTACGGCGCCATGAGCGCCTCCGGCGCGACGACGAACATCGCGGGCACCCAGAAGAGCAGCATCAGCGCGCGGATCCGGCGGTCGGCGAAGACGATCCTGGCGCCGCCGACGGAGTCCCGGAGCAGGCTCGCGCCGCCGTCCTTCTTGAGAAGGCGGGCCGGGCGGTCCTTCGTACCGAAGCGCAGCAGCGCGGCGGAGAGGAGGAAGGTGACGACGGTGATCGCGATCGCACCCCGCGGGGGTACGACGGCGAGGAGCACGCCGCCGACGGCGAACCCCGCGAGGAGCGAGGTCTGCGACACGATCCGCAGGAGGGAACGCCCGAGGACATAGAGATCCCCCTCCCCGAGGATGTCGGCGAGCGCGGCGGTCCGGGTCCCGGTGAACACGGGCGCGACGGCGGCGACGGCACACCGCAGGGCGAGCAGCCCCAGGACGGGGGTCCCGGGCAGCACCATGACGGCGACGAACCCGGCGCAGACGAGATCACAGACGACGAGCACCCGCCGCGCCGGATACCGGTCGGCGACCCCGGCGAGAAGCGTCCCGCCGAAGAGGTACGGCAGCATCCCGAGGGCGAAGGTGAGGGCGCTGAGCAGGGGCGACCCGGTGAGGTCGTAGACGAGGACGGTGAGGGAGATCTCGGTGATGACGACCCCGAGAAGAGACAGCAGATGGGCCCCGAACACGGCGCGGAACTCCCGCACCGCGAAGACGGCGCGATATCCCCGCGCGGCGGGCGGCGCCTGGCCGGGCCGCCTCGCGCACGGCCCCTCGGGCGGGTCCGCGTGCGGCGGCCCCGGGGGCGGCGGACCTGGGGCGGCCCGTGCGAGCGCCGTGGCGTGCGGCGCGTCGGCCCCGAGTGGGGGCGGGCGCTCGGCGTCGGTGTCGTCCGTGGCCGGACGGGGCGATTCGGTCGGCATGAGGAGCAGCCTCGGGCCCCTCGACAGCGGACTCTAGACTTTCGGGTCCAGCCGAATCTTCCGTATTAGGAGCGAGGGACCCCCGTGGCGTTCCAGTTGCACTTCGGGGAGCGGGATCTGCTCCGCTGCCGGTTCGCCCTGTCGCCCCTCTGGGAGACGCAGGAGGCCGTACGCACCCTCGCGCGGCCCGAGCGGCACGGATACCACCTGCCGTGGCTGCAGCGCATCAGAGCCGCCGCGGACGGCCTCGATCTGCGGCGGCTGTGGCTGGTGATGCCCCGGGTCGGGCACAACCCCGACTTCTTCTGCCCGCCGCCCGAGAGCCCCGTCGCCACCTTCACCGAGGAGATCGCTCTGGTGCGGGCCACGCCCCCGGAGGTCGCCCACCGGGACCTGGCCCTCGCGCTCGCGGAGACGCCCGGCGCGGCCGGAAGCGACGCCGGGCGCGAGATGCTGGCCGATCCCGGGCGGACCGTGCGGGAGTTCGCCGGGCTGCTGGAGCAGGTCTGGCGGCAGTTGGTCGAGCCGGACTGGCCCCGGCTGCGCGCGCTCCTGGAAGCCGATATCGCCTATCACTCACGACGCCTCGCCGAGGTCGGATTCGGGCGGCTGCTGGGCGAGTTGAGCCCTCGGCTCGTCTGGGCGGACTCCACGCTCTCCGTCGTCGGCACACGCGGGGAGTGGAGCCGGGACCCAGGTCCTGTCCGGCGGATCTCCGCGGGCCCGGAACGCCTGCCACGGCGCCTCGCCGCGTTGTCGGAGTCGTCCACGTACACCCAGTACGAGGACGATCCTCCGCCTTGCGACGCACCGCACCAGACGCCCCGGGCTCATCCGCGCAGATCCACCGGACAGGACCTCGGCGGGCGCGGTCTCGTCCTCGTACCGAGCGTCTTCACCTGGCCCGAGATCATCGGCGGCCACGAGCCGCCGTGGCAGCCCGCCGTGATCTACCCGGCGCGCGGTATCGGCGGGCTGTGGACGGAGGCCGCCGACCGTACGCCGGACGCGCTCGCCCGGCTGCTCGGCCGGGCCCGTGCCGACGTGCTGTGCGCGCTCGACGAGCCCGCGGGGACCACCGCGCTCGCGCACCGGCTGGGGCTCGCGCCCTCCTCCGTGTCCGCGCATCTGTCGGTGCTGCGCGACGCGGGGCTGCTGACGTCGCGGCGCCACTCGCACCAGGTGCTGTACGAGCGGACACCGCTCGGGATCGCGCTGGCGGTGTCGTAACGGCACAGAGTGTGACCGTTATGTCACGATTACCCGGTCCCGTGCTTCTCCGGTCGTTCAAGGGGGCTGGATGTCCAGCCGCACCACGCGCCTCGTCTCCGTAGCCACCGCCGCCACCGCCGTATGCGCGTTCGCCGGCTGCTCATCCGGCTCCGACGCCCCCGAGCGGGAGCCGGACAGGACGGGCGCCGCGGCCGTACGGGGCGAGGCAGCCCCCACCGCCGGTTCACCGTTCTGGGTCGATCCGCGCAGCGACGCCGCGCGCCAGGTCGAGCAGTGGGAGGCGCAGGGCCGTACCGAGGACGCGAAGGCACTCAAGCGGATCTCTGAACGCCCCGTGGCCGACTGGCCCGCCGGTGACGACCCCGCGCCCGAGATCCGCAGGGCCGTGAAGGGCGCCGCCGGGAAGCGCACGCTGGTCCTCGTCGCGTACAACATCCCGCACCGCGACTGCGGCCTCTACTCCGCCGGCGGCGCCCGCGACGGCCAGGCCTATCTCGACTGGATCAACTCCTTCGCCGCCGCCATCGGCGACGCGCGCGCCCTGGTGATCCTGGAGCCGGACGCCGTCTCGCATCTCGTGGACGGCTGCACACCGGCCGAGCACCACGGGGAGCGCAACCGACTGCTCTCGGCGGCGATCGACAGGCTGAAGCGGCAGCCGGCCACCAAGGTGTATCTCGACGCGGGCAACCCGGCCTGGATCAAGAAGCCGTCGAAGATCGCCGAGCCGCTGCGGACGGCCGGGGTCGCGAGGGCGGACGGCTTCTCGCTCAACGTCTCCAACTTCCAGACGGACGAGGCCGTCAAGGCCTTCGGCACCAAGCTCTCCGCGCTCCTCGACGGCGCCCACTTCACCGTCGACACGAGCCGTAACGGCGCCGGGCCCTTCACGGGCGGGCAGGACGAGGCCTGGTGCAATCCGCCGGGCAGATCGCTCGGTACGCCGCCGACCGCCGACACCGGTGACGCCCTGGTCGACGCGTATCTGTGGATCAAACGGCCCGGTGACTCGGACGGCCCCTGCCGGGGCGGCCCGGCGGCCGGTACCTGGTGGCCGGACTACGCACTCGGCCTCGCCCGCCGCGCGCGCGGCTGATACTCGGGGCGCTCAGGACTCCCCCTTCACCTGGATCCACTTCGCCTCCGACGACACCCCCTCCGTGTCCGTCACGAACAGCATGTACCAGCCCGGCGGCACCAGCGTCGGGTCCGACGGCACGTCAACCGTCAGCGAGCCGCCCCGCTTCGTCATCGCGAGGTCGATCGAGCGCTGCTCCACGTCCGTGCTGTGCGTGACGGCGCTCGGCCGCATCAGCCGCGCCTTCGCGATCCGCTGGGGCGCGTCCGTACGGAAGGTGGCCCGCCCGTTCTGGTCGAGCTCCGCCGGTCCCTCCCCGAGCACCGGCCGCCGCTTCACGCGCTCGCCTTCCAGGGAGGGCGGCGTGTAGATCTCCACCCGCTGCTCGAACGTGCCGAGTTTCGTGTTGTCCGCGTCGTCGAAGAGCGGGTCTGAACCGAAGGTCGCCACCCGCCCGTCGGGCAGCAGCAGCGCCTCGGAGTGGTAGTTGCGGCCCACCGTCGGGTCGGCGGCCTTCCGGAAGGTATTGGTCTTCGGGTCGTAGAACTGCGCCTTGAGGATGTCGCTGGCGCTCCGCCCCCGGTAGTCGGACGAGCCGCCGCTGGTGAAGACCGTGTCGTCCGGCATGATCACGCTGCTCAGGTAGCGCGTCCCCTGCGGCAGATCCGGCCCGGCCTTGAAGGCGGGACTGTCCTCCTTGAGGTCCACGATCGCCGTACGGGAGGTCGCCTTGGACGACTCGCCGACCCCGCCGCCGCCCATGACCATCACCTTCTGGTCCTGCGCGGGCGGCAGCACCAGTGAGGCCGAGGTCTCCGTCTGGTCGAGGTGGCCGAGCCCGTCGACCTTCGTGAAGAGGTTCCTCCGCAGGTCCCACAGGCCCGGCTGCCGGCCCGCCGTGGCGGGGCCGTACCCCGCGTTCGACCCCGAGTAGAAGATCTTGCCGCCCTTGGTGAGGAAGAGGGCGGGATACGTCGGGAAGTAGCGCGTCGGGCCCTTGGACCACTTCTTGGACCTGGGGTCGTAGATCTCGTTGTCCCCGGTGAGTACGGCGCCGACGTCGTCCAGGCCCGAGACGGCGAGCACCCGGCCGTCGTGGAGGGTGACCAGCGTCGGGTACCAGCGCGCCTCCCTCATCGGGTCCACCCGGATGTACCTCTCCGCCACCGGGTCGAACTCGTACGCCGCCTTGATGCCCTGGAAGTCCTGCTTCTCAGTGGTCAGCTTCTGGGCCATGCCGTAGTAGTTGTCCGCGTCCTTGCCCTTGAGGCCGACGATCTCGTACTGCGCGGCCTCCGTCGTCAGCGCCCGCGGTCCCTTGTCGACGGCCTCCACGAAGACCCGCGCCTCACCCGCCGTGACCTTGGTCTTCCAGGGCAGCATCCGGCCGCCCTTGGCATACGTGATCTTGAAGTCCCGCTTCGCCTTCGGCACCGTGACGTCGAACTTGCTCACGTACTCGACACCCGACGGGGACCGGAAGCGGGTGCCCTTCCTGAAGGTCCGCTCCTTGTCCGGGCTCTCGTTCTTCACCCGCATCCCGCCGCCCGCCCGGTCGACCTCTCCGTCCAGGACCTCGTAACGCGCCGTGCCGCCCGCCACCAGCAGCCGCCCGTCGGCCAGTTGGGAGTGGCCCGAGCAGAAGAAGTCCTCGGGGGTGGGGATCTTCCGGTACGAGTTGTCCGCCGGGTCCCACAGGACGGTGTCGAAGGTGCCCGCGTCGAACTTCTCCTGGCTGTTGCCGGACCCGGCGATGAGCAGCACCTTGCCGGTGCGCAGCAGCGCGGCGTGGATGGCGTTGGTGCGGTACTCCTTCGGGACGTCGAGCACCTCCCAGGAGCCGTACCGCGCCTTGTAACCGGGCTGCGCGATCTTGTACGCGTGGTACTTGTCCTCCGCGAAGGAGATGGCCGCCGGCGCGTTGAGCGACATCAGCAGCACCACCGCTCCGCCGCCGAGCAGCGTCTTCTTGAACTTGTGCGAGGGCCGGTAGGCCATGGGTCAGTTCCCTCCCGTTGTCGTCGTGGCGAAAGCCGGCTCCGGCTGCTCCGGCCCGTCCTCGACGGCCGGCACCGAGACGCGCGGCCCGGCGCGGCGCGCGCGCAGGGTGGTCCAGCCCCAGACGGCGACCGGGGCGAGCGAGATGACCAGGGCCAGGACGGCCCAGGTGCGCATGGCGGCGTGCGTGTTGCCGAGACGCACGGACGCCGCGAGTGACGTCGCCAGCACAGCGGCCCAGAACAGATGCAGCCGGAACGTCATGGGCCGGTCGGCGCTGGTCTCGCCGCCCTTGGGGGTGACCACGAAACGGCCCTGGGTACGCAGCAGCGCCGAGCCCAGGGACTTGAGATAGATGGGCGCGCACAGCGCCGACATGGCCATTCCGGCGAGCCCGCCGGAGCCGCTCGGCTCGTGGGGCGAGACGTTGTGGCGCCGGTTCCATAGGTAGAGCCCGATCTGGCAGGCGGCGGCGTCGCTGTAGAGCATCAGCCACAGCGAGGACGACACCTGGGTGCCGGAGGCGCCGAGCCAGAGGAACAGGACGCAGCTGAGGATGCCGAGCAGCCAGTTGACGGCGGTCATCGGGTAGTAGACGAGCATCAGCGTGTAGCTGAGGAGCCGGCCGGGCGGCACCCGGAAGACCGCCTTGCCGTACTGCCGGAGGATGGTCTCGTACGTCCCGCGCGACCAGCGCAGCTGCTGGGTGAAGAAGTCGGTCCAGGAGGCGGGGCCCTCGCCGACGGCGAGGACGTCCGGTGTGTAGACGGACCGCCAGAACCGCCCGGTCTGCGGGTTCCTCCTGCGGTGCAGTTCGAAGCCGGTGGCCATGTCCTCGGTGATGGAGTCGTAGAGGCCGCCGACCTGCTTGATGGCGGTGACCCGTACGGCGTTGTTGGTGCCGACGAACATGGGCGCGTGG
Organism: Streptomyces sp. NBC_01716; assembly: GCF_036248275.1. Taxonomy (NCBI): domain Bacteria; kingdom Bacillati; phylum Actinomycetota; class Actinomycetes; order Kitasatosporales; family Streptomycetaceae; genus Streptomyces; species Streptomyces sp. NBC_01716. Next base: position 2,636,919 of record NZ_CP109181.1, read on the forward strand.
TAGCGGTTGCCGGCGCGCTGGATCAGCGCGTGGAAGAGGAACTGCTGGGATTCGGCCGCCTTGGTGACCGCCGCGTCGTAGTTGCCGTAGACCTGCGGTCCGACGACGAAGGCGACGTCCGGGTCACGGAAGAAGCCCAGCATCCTCTCCAGGAAGTTGGGCAGGGGGACGTGGTCGGTGTCGACGGAGGCGAAGAAGTCGTAGTCGTCGCCGTACATCGCGAGCCAGGCGTTGTAGTTGCCGTGTTTGGTACGGGCCTTGTGGACGCCTTTCTTCCTGTTCCACTCCGGTACGCCGAGGCGGCTGAAGTGACACACCCCCAGCTCCCGGCAGAGCAGCCGGGCGGACGGGTCGTCGCCCTCGTCGAGAAGCCAGATGTCGAGGGGGCCGCGATGCCGCAGCCGTACGGCGCCTTCGAGGGTGGCCCGGAGCATGGAGAGCGGTTCCTTGCCGGGGACGTACGTGGTGACGAAGGCGACGCGGGTGCCGACCTCGGCGACGACCGGGACGGGGTCCCTGGCGACGAGTGTCGCGTGCGCGATGGAGGCGACGTTGACCAGCATGAAGAGGCCGATGAGCCCGATCGACACGAGCATCACGGTGTCGAAGGCGACGAGCCAGCGGGCGGCGCCCTCGCGTTCGGTCCAGTGGGTGGGCCAGACGAGATAGACCAGCAGCACTCCGGAGAGGAGGGGGGCCATGATCATCAGTACGACCGCGCGCACGCGGTGGGGTTCGCGCGCGAGAAGACTCCGGTACCGCACCTGGTAGGCGGCCGTCCGGTCCGGCTCGGTCAGCGGGCCGGCGAGACAGCTGTAGGTGTCGTAGTCGTAGCCCTCCGGCCGCACAGTGCCTCCAGCAACTCCAGCGTTCGAGCGAGGTCCATATCCTCAGAAAAGTGGATATATCTCGGCGTGTCGACTGGAGTCGTCCGTGCGAGTGTCGGTAGGGCACACCTAAGCGGCGGCGGAGGTCCCGCATCTGACGACGGATCCGGCGGCCGGGGGGAGCCCCTGACCGCCTGACCCGGTGGGGTGACGTGAGGTGAGAAGCGTGATGGGCGGGCGCCGTCAGCCGGCGAGGTGGCGTTCCAGTGACTCGACCTTCGAGTTGAGGGCGTCGGTGACCCCGGGCCGTACGTCGGCCTTCAGGACGAGCGAGACCCGCGGTGCCCGCGCCTCGACGGTGGCGACCGCGCGCTTGACCACGTCCATCACCTCGTCCCACTCGCCCTCGACGGAGGTGAACATGGCGTCGGTGTGGTTCGGCAGCCCGGACTCGCGTACGACGCGGACGGCGTCGGCGACGTACTCGGCGACGTCCTCACCCACACCGAGCGGGGTGATGGAAAAGGCGACGATCATGCGCTGACCGTACCCTCGCGGCGGGCGCGCGACGCGATGACCTCGTCCTCGGCCTCCCGCTTGAGCTTGCGCTCCGCGAAGAAGCCGCCGGTCGGCAGGACCGACAGCACGAAGTAGAGGGCGGCGGTCCCCAGCGGCCAGCGCACGCGCCGCCAGGCGTCCAGCCAGAAGATCACGTACAGGACGAAGAGCAGTCCGTGGATCGCGCCCATCACCGGGACGGCGTTGAAGTCCGTCGTGCGCTTGAGCACGGAGCAGACGAGCAGCAGCAGGAACGACACGGCCTCCGGCGCCGATACCAGGCGGAGACGGTGGAGGGATGAGGCGGTCTTGATGTCCACGGGGCAGGCACCTTCGTCGTCGGGGGCGTCACGATCGTCGCCGAGTGGTCCCCCGTGATCGCCGCACGCGCGGGATCACCGCGGATCACCCGCGCGCGTGATCATCTTGTGAACGCGCGCACAAGCGACGTCCCATTGTGACACCGGGCTTTGCCCGCTTTTTATCCGGGCCCGGATACCGTCGACCCGTGGCTCAGTTGCGACTCCAAGGCAGCAAGGTGCTCGCCGTCGACATGGCGGGCGACTCCGTGAGGGCGAAGAACGGCTCGATGGTCGCCTACGACGGCCGGATGGCGTTCAAGAAGCTGTCCGGTGGCGGTGAGGGCATCCGGGGCATGGTGACCCGGCGCCTCACCGGCGAACAGATGGTCATGATGGAGGTGAAGGGCGAAGGCACCTGCTTCTTCGCGGACCGGGCGAGCCAGATCAGTCTCGTCTCGCTGCACGGCGACAAGCTCTATGTGGAGGCGAGCAATCTCCTGTGCACGGACGGCGGGCTGCGGACCGGCACCAGCTTCACGGGTCTGCGCGGCGGCGCGAGCGGCAACGGCCTGTTCACCACGACCGTCGAGGGCACGGGCCAGGCGGCGATCATGTCGGACGGCACGGCCGTGGTGCTGCGGGTGACACCCCAGTACCCGCTATCCGTCGACCCCGGCGCGTACGTGGCGCACCAGGGCAACCTCCAGCAGCATCTCCAGTCCGGGGTGAACTTCCGGACCATCATGGGCGAGGGCGGCGGCGAGGCCTTCCAGATGCGCTTCGAGGGCGACGGACTCGTCTACGTACAACCGAGCGAGCGCAACACCGTCGGGGGCGATGTCTGATGCCGTTCCGGGAGATCAACTCGAAGATGGTCGAGGCGACGGTGGCGCCCGGTCAGCGGATGTTCAGCCAGCGCGGCGCGATGCTCGCCTACCGGGGCGATGTCACCTTCACGCCGAACACGGCGGGCGGCCAGGGCGGTCTGATGTCGATGATCGGCCGGCGCGTGGCGGGCGAGGCGACCCCGCTGATGACGGTCGAAGTTCCCCTCGGGCCCGGCGGCCCTGGGGAGACCCCATGCGGCACCGTGATGTTCGGCCACGGCGGCCATCACATCCAGGTGATCGGACTGACCGGCGACACCCTGTACGTGGAGGCGGACCGGCTGCTCGCCTTCGACGGGACGCTGGAGCAGGGCACGATGTTCATGGGCGCGCAGGGCGGCGTCATGGGCATGGTGCGTGGCCAGGTGACGGGCCAGGGCCTGTTCACGACGACCCTCAGGGGCCATGGCTCGGTCGCCGTAATGGCGCACGGCGGGATCATCGAGCTGCCGATCGGCCAGGGCCGTTCCGTCCATGTCGACCCGCAGGCGTACGTCGCCCACCACGGCGACGTGCGCAACAAGCTCTCGACCGCCGTCGGCTGGCGCGACATGGTGGGCCGGGGCTCGGGCGAGGCCTTCCAGCTGGAGCTGAGCGGCAACGGTGCGGTGTACGTCCAGGCGTCGGAGGAGAAGCTGTGAGCACGCCCGTGATCCATGACCCGACGACGCTGCCGAGCGACGACAACGTCAACGCGTACACCTTCTGTGTGGAACTCAAAGGGAGCCAGTGGTTCCTCCAGAAGGGCAAGATGATCGCCTATTACGGGCGCATCGAGTTCAACGGGATCGGGCACGGCCGGCTCGACCGGCTGGTGCGCGGCAGCTTCCACTCGCCGCTGCACGCGGCCGACTGGGTGGTGGCGGAGGGCAGCGGCAAGATGCTGCTGGCCGACCGCGCCTTCGACGTCAACTCCTTCGACCTGGAGAACGGCAATCTGACCGTCAGGTCCGGGAATCTGCTGGCGTACGAGCCGTCGCTGGCGCTCAAGCAGTCGATCGTGCCGGGCTTTCTGACCCTGATCGGCACGGGGAAGTTCGTGGCCGCGTCGAACGGTCCTGTGGTCTTCATGGAGCCGCCGATCCGGGTGGATCCGCAGGCGCTGGTGGGCTGGGCCGACTGCCCCTCGCCGTGCCACCACTACGACCACGCCTATATGACCGGGGTGATGGGCGGGCTGCGGGCGATGAGCGGGCTCGGCGGGGCGTCGGGCGAGGAGCATCAGTTCGAGTTCGTCGGGGCGGGTACGGTACTGCTCCAGTCGAGCGAAGCCCTGCTGGCCGAGACGGCCCGTGGTGTGGTGCCGAACGAGCCCGGGGTGCCGGGCGGCGGTGGACAACCCGCCGGACAGCCGGGTGGTGTCCCGCGGATGCCGGGACAGCTGGGAGACCTCCAGCGACGCTTCGGGCTGTGAGCGGTAGTCTGCGGAGTGTGACCTCGAACGTGTGCGCCTTTTCTGTGCCCGGGGTCACACTCGCCGACTTCGTCCAACTTTCAACATCTTAGGTAGAATTCATTTATGGAGACCGAGACGGCCACCCGCTGGCTGAGTGACGCGGAGCAGTGCACCTGGCGCACCCATCTGGATGTCAGCAGACTGCTGATGCACCAGTTGGAGAAGGACCTCCAGCCCTTCGGACTGACGAACAACGACTACGAGATCCTGGTCAACCTCTCCGAGGCCGAGGACAGGCGGCTGCGGATGAGCGACCTCGCCGCCGGCACGCTCCAGTCCAAGAGCCGTCTCTCGCACCAGATCACCCGTCTGGAGAACGTGGGCCTGGTCCGCCGCGAGAACTGCGAGTCCGACCGCCGCGGCCTCTTCGCCGTCCTCACCGACAAGGGCATGGAGACGATGCAGGAGGTCGCTCCGCACCATGTCGCCTCCGTACGGGCGCACTTCATCGATCTGCTCCCCGCCGAGGCGCTCGAAGCACTGAGCGCATCACTCACGCCGGTCGCCGAGCACCTGCGCGGGCGCCGCGCCAAGAGCTGACGCGGGGGCCGGTACCGGCAGGGCCTGTTCCCGGCCGGCGGCGGGCAGGCGCAGCTCGAACCTGGCGCCGCCCGCCCCGGCACGGCCGACGTCCAGCGTCCCGCCGTGCCGGTGTGCCACGTCGCGGGCGATCGCGAGGCCGAGCCCCGCGCCGCCGTCGTCCCTGCTGCGGGCGTCGTCGAGCCGTACGAACCGCTCGAAGATCCGCTCCCGCTCCGCCTCCGGCACCCCGGCCCCGTCGTCGCAGACCGCGAGCACCACCTGGCCGCCCTCCCGGCACACCGTCGCCCGCACCTCCCCCGCCGCGTGGCGCTGCGCGTTGTCCAGCAGATTGCCCAGCACCCGCGCCAACTGGCCGCGCGAGCCCGCCACTTCGGCGCTGCCCCGGACGTCCGGCGTCACCGGGATCCGGTCGGCCGAGCGCTGAGAGACCTCCTCACGTACGAGCGCGGCCAGATCCAGCCGGGTACTCCCGGCGTGCTCCCCCGCGTCCAGACGGGCGAGCAGCAGCAGGTCGGCTGCGAGCTGCTGGAGCCGTACGGTGTCGGCCACCGCGCCCGGCACGTCGAGCAGCTCCGGGTGCGCCTCCCCCACTTCGAGCTGGGTACGCAGCGAGGCGATCGGGCTGCGCAACTCGTGCGAGGCGTCCGCGACGAAGCGCCGCTGACGGTCGACGGAGGCTTCGAGGGCGGTGAGCGTCTCGTTCGTCGTACGGGCCAGCTTGGCGACCTCGTCGTGAGTCGCCGGCTCCGGCACCCGCCTCGTCAGGTCCTCGGAGGCGGTGATCGCGGCCATCTCGCGCCGGATGCCCTCCACGGGCCGCAGCGCGCGCCGTGTGACCAGCCAGGTCACCCCGCCGACGACCACCAGCAGGGCGGGCACGCCGACGATCATCGCGATCGTGGTCGCGCGGACGGCGCTCTCCTGCGGGCCGAGCGAGGAGCCCGTGAGGACGGTGTACGGGCCGCCCGCGAGACCGGTGACCCGGCGCTCGGAGAAGAGGTGGTCCACGGACCTGCCGTCGACGGTGGCGCTTCCGGTGCGGTGGTCCAGGGCCTGGGAGACCGCTCCGTCGGCCGGGACCTCGGGAGCCTTGCTGTCGTCGTCGGTGTCGTCCCCGCTGTCGTCGTCACCGCCGCTGTCGTCGTCATCGTCGTCGCCGGTCGGCGTGGGCGACGGGGTGAGAGCGGGGGTCGGCGCCGCGGTGGGCGGGGGCGACACGGGGCGTACGGCGGGCACGCCGGTGCCGGTGATCTTCTCCAGGTCCTCGCTCGCGACGACCAGCCGGCCCTTCCCGTCGAGCACCTGGGTCGGGTGGTCCTCGCTCCCCGGCAGATCCAGCTCGCCGAGGGGCACCCGGTTCGCGATCTGCTGGGCGACCTCCAGTGAGAACTGGTCGGCCTGCCGTGCCGCCTGGTCGGTCAGATTGGAGCGCAGCGCGAACAGCAGGGCGAACGCGGCGGCCACCAGCGCCACCGCCACCACGGCGGTCGCGGCGAGCGCGGCCCGGGACCGTACGGAGGAGAACGGGGCTCTCATACGGCCACCAGCCGGTAGCCGGCGCCGCGCACCGTCTGGATCGTCGTGGCGCCCAGCTTGCGGCGCAGCGCGCTGATGTAGACCTCGATGATGTTGGGATCGCCGTCGTACGCGAAGTCCCAGACATGCTCCAGGATCTCGGGCTTGCCCACGATCTGCCCGGCTCGCACCGCGAGTTGTTCGAGGACCGCGAACTCCTTGGCGGTGAGGGCGACTTCGGTGTCCGCCCGGTGGACGCGGCGGGTCGCGGTGTCCACGGTGAGGGTGCCGATCCGCAGTACGGGCGAGGCGCCGGCCGAACCCCTGCGGCGCAGCAGGGCCTTGACCCGGGCGACGAGCACGACGTACGAGAACGGCTTGGTCAGATAGTCGTCGGCGCCGGTGTCGAGGCCCTCGGCCTCGTCGTACTCGCCGTCCTTGGCCGTCAGCATCAGGATCGGTACGTCGTTGCCGGCGGCGCGCAGGGCGGCGCAGACACGGTAGCCGTTCATGCCGGGCAGCATGATGTCGAGCACTATCAGGTCGTACGTGCCCTCACCGGCCAGATGCAGCCCTTCGAGGCCGTCGTGCACGACGTCCACGGCGAAGCCCTCGGCGCGCAGGCCCTTGGCCAGCGACACCGCGAGCCGCTTCTCGTCCTCGACAATCAACAGGCGCATGCGCACAGCCTCCCAAACGGAACCTGAAGAACCCTTCAGGTGGCTTCAGGCTGCCTTCAGCTTCCCTCAGCCAGATTGAGGTCAGGCGAAACGGCCCGACGGGGAGGAACCCTCATGAAGCGCAATCTTGTCATCGCCAGCATCGCGACAGCGGCTGTGATCGGCGGCGGTACGTACACCGCGGTCGCCGGGGGCGCCACCGGCTCCGGCGGCGCCGCCGTACCGGAGTCGGTGTCGTCGGCGTCGCTGGTGAACGGCGCGGGCGGCGGTGACGACGACCGGGACGACGGCGGAAACGACGACGCCGGGAACAACGGCGGCGACGGGAAGGACGACACCTCGGCGGCGAAGCCGGGGCTCACCGCGGAGCAGGCGGCCGCGGCGGCGCTGAAGCGGCACCCCGGCAAGGTGGAGTCCGTCGACCTGGACGACGACGATGACGACGACGGCTCGTCCGGCCGCCGGCACTGGGAGGTCGACATCATCGGCCAGGACGGCAAGTGGTACGACCTGCGGGTCGACGCCGCGACCGGCTCGGTCCGCGCGGACAACGACGACGATGACGACAGCAACGACGACCGCCACGAGCGCGCCGCGGTGAACGGCGCCGCGGTGGACGCCTCGGGAGCGGCGGCGGCAGCGCTCAAGAAGCACCCGGGCGCCGTGACATCGGTCGACGCGGACGACGACGACCGCGAGGCCGGCCACTGGGAGGTGACGGTGCGCGGTGACGACGGCCGTACGCACGCGGTGACGGTCGGCATGGCCTCCGGCGCCGTGGCGGCGGGCCGGGGCGACGACAAGGACGACCGGGACGACGACGGACGCGACGACCGCGCGGACGGCAAGGACGACGACCGGGGTGACGACCACGGCGATGACGACGACCGGGACGACGACGGTCACGACGACGACCGCGGTGGCGACGACGACGGGGACGACGGCGACGACGACTGACGCCGTGCGCGGGGCAGTTGACGCCTGAGCCGTACGTGCGTCGCACGGCCTGGCGGCGACCGGGGCAGCCGGTGGCAGAGGACATCCCCCTCCTCTGCCACCGGCACTTCGCGCTGTGCGCGCCCGGTGCGCTACCCGCCCGTCAGCCCCGCCACCAGTTCGTCCGCCGCCGCGTACGGGTCCAGTTCGCCCGCGACGATCCGCCGCGCCAGCGCGCCCAGCCGGCGGTCGCCGCGCAGGTCGCCGATGCGCTCGCGGAGCGCGGTGACGGCGATGGTCTCCACCTCGCGGGCCGCGCGCCTGGCCCGCCGTTCGGTGAGGACGTCGTTCTTCTCCAGCCACGCGCGGTGCTTGTCCAGCGCCTCGACGACCTCGTCGATGCCCTCGTTCCGCGCGGCGACCGTCTTGACGATGGGCGGGCGCCAGTCGCCGGGGGCGCGGGCCTCGCCGATGCCGAGCATGTGGTTCAGCTCGCGGACGGTCGCGTCGGCGCCGTCCCGGTCCGCCTTGTTGACGACGTAGATGTCACCGATCTCCAGGATCCCTGCCTTGGCCGCCTGGATGCCGTCGCCCATGCCGGGCGCGAGCAGCACCACCGAGGTGTCGGCCTGGGAGGCGATCTCCACCTCCGACTGCCCGACGCCCACGGTCTCCACCAGGATCACGTCGCAGCCGGCCGCGTCGAGCACCCGGATCGCCTGCGGCGCCGACCAGGCGAGCCCGCCGAGATGGCCGCGGGTCGCCATCGAGCGGATGTAGACGCCGGGGTCCGACGCGTGGTCGGACATCCGGACCCGGTCCCCGAGCAGCGCTCCCCCCGAGAAGGGGGACGACGGGTCGACGGCCAGCACGGCGACACGTTTGCCAGCCTTCCGGTACGCGGCCACCAGCGCGGAGGTCGATGTCGACTTGCCGACACCGGGCGACCCGGTGAGACCCACGACGTACGCCCCGCCCGCGAGCGGGGCCAGCGCCGCCATCACCTCGCGCAGTTGCGGCGACGCCCCTTCGACCAGTGAGATCAGCCGGGCCACCGCCCTGGGCCGGCCCTCCCGCGCCTGGGCCACCAGCTGGGGGACGTCCACCGTCATCCGTACCGCGCTCCGTTCCTGCTCGCCGATGGGTTCCGTGCCCGGCCTTCGCCGGGGACGCCCACGTCCTGACCCGGGCGTACGCGTACGCCTACGCCTTCGGCACCCGCACGATCAGCGCGTCGCCCTGACCGCCGCCGCCGCAGAGCGCCGCCGCGCCCACGCCGCCACCGCGCCGCTTCAGTTCGAGCGCCAGGTGCAGCACCAGCCGGGCGCCGGACATCCCGATCGGGTGGCCGAGTGCGATGGCCCCACCGTTCACGTTCACCCTTTCGGGGGACACACCCAGCTCCTTGGTCGACTGGACGGCGACCGCGGCGAAGGCCTCGTTCATCTCGATGAGGTCCAGATCGTCGACGGCGATGCCCTCCTTCTTGAGGGCGTGCCTGATCGCGTTCGCGGGCTGCGACTGGAGCGAGTTGTCCGGTCCCGCCACGTTGCCGTGCGCGCCGATCTCCGCGAGCCACTCCAGGCCCAGCTCGACCGCCTTGGCCTTGCTCATGACCACGACGGCGGCGGCGCCGTCGGAGATCTGCGACGAGGAGCCTGCCGTGATCGTGCCGTCCTTGGAGAAGGCGGGCCGCAGCTTGCCCAGGGACTCGGCGGTCGTGTCCGGGCGGATGCCCTCGTCCCGGTCGAAGACGACCGGGTCGCCCTTGCGCTGCGGGATCTCGACGGGCGTGATCTCGGCCTCGAAGACGCCGTTCTTCTGCGCCGCCGCGGCCCGCTGGTGGGAGGCCGCCGCGACCTCGTCCTGCTCGGGCCTGGCGATGGCGAGCCGGGTGTTGTGCTTCTCCGTGGAGGCGCCCATGGCGATGGACTCGAACGGGTCGGTCAGACCGTCGTGGGCCATCGCGTCCAGCATCTCGATCGCGCCGTACTTGTAGCCCTCACGGGACTTCGGCAGCAGATGCGGCGCGTTCGTCATGGACTCCTGCCCGCCCGCGACCACGATGTCGAACTCGCCCGCGCGGATCAGCTGGTCCGCCAGAGCGATCGCGTCGAGGCCGGAGAGACAGACCTTGTTGACCGTGAGCGCGGGGACGCTCATCGGGATGCCGGCCTTGACCGCCGCCTGCCGCGCCGGGATCTGCCCCGCCCCGGCCTGGAGCACCTGCCCCATGATCACGTACTGCACCTGCTCGCCGGTGACGCCGGCCCGCTCCAGCGCGGCCTTGATGGCGAAGGCGCCGAGATCGGCGCCCGAGAAGGACTTGAGCGATCCCAGCAGCCTGCCCATGGGCGTACGCGCACCGGCGACGATGACGGAAGTGGTGGTGTTCGAATCCGGCATGAGATGCGACCCCTTTGCCTGACGATTGAGGGTTAACGAGGGTTCACCAAATGTACTGAGCGCACAGGTCCCGGGTCACCCGGCCGTGAGTGTGACAGCGCGCACGTTGCGTAACCGCTCGGTTGGCGCTGCACTGTGCGCATGCTGACGCGTATCGACCACATCGGAATCGCCTGCCACGACCTCGACGCGACCGTCGAGTTCTACCGGGCCACCTACGGCTTCGAGGTGTTCCACACCGAGATCAACGAGGAGCAGGGCGTGCGGGAGGCCATGCTCAAGATCAACGAGACGTCCGACGGCGGCGCCTCGTACCTCCAGCTGCTCGAACCGGTCCGCGAGGACTCGGCCGTGGGCAAATGGCTGGCCAAGAACGGCGAGGGCGTCCATCACATCGCCTTCGGTACCGAGGACGTCGACGGCGACTCCGAGGCGATCCGGGAGAAGGGTGTACGGGTTCTCTACGAGGAGCCGCGCAACGGATCGATGGGCTCCCGCATCACGTTTCTGCATCCCAAGGACTGTCACGGCGTCCTGACCGAACTGGTCACCTCGGCCGCGAAGCCCCAAGAGCACTGACCCGAACGATTCCCGGCCCGGTAGAGTGGGCCGCTCCGGGCCGGGGCCGGGTCGGGGCGGCGCCTCGGCCGATGATCTGTCACCATTCCCCGGGGGGCCGTTCGCCCGTCGGGCGGTACCGAATGCTGAGTTGCGACCAGGGGACGGATGGGACCGCGCAGTGCGGGGCTACGAACGCCAGGAGAGCCACCGAGCTGACGACGACCACCTTTCGCGGTTCGAAGCCGAGATGGATCGGCTGAAGACCGCGCGGGAGAAGGCCGTCCAGCACGCCGAGGACCTCGGTTACCAGGTCGAAGTACTGCGCGCGAAACTGCACGAGGCGCGCCGCAACCTGGCGTCCCGGCCCTCCTACGACATCGCGGACATCGGCTACCAGGCGGAGCAGATGCTCCGTAACGCGCAGATCCAGGCCGACCAGCTGCGCACCGACGCCGAACGTGAGCTGCGCGAGGCCCGCGCCCAGACGCAGCGCATCCTCCAGGAGCACGCCGAGCACCAGGCCAGGCTCCAGGCCGAGCTGCACGCCGAGGCCGTGCAGCGCCGCCAGCGCCTCGACCAGGAGCTGGCCGAGCGCCGCCAGACCGTCGAGTCGCACGTCAACGAGAACGTCGCCTGGGCCGAGCAGCTGCGCGGCCGTACGGAGACACAGGCCCGCAGGCTGCTGGACGAGTCACGCGGCGAGGCCGAGAAGTCCCTGGCCGCCGCCCGCGCCGAGGCCACCCGGGTCGCCGAGGACGCCCGCCGCCGGCTTGGCGCCGAGTCGGAGACCGCCCGCGCCGAGGCCGAAGCGATTCTTCAGCGGGCCCGCAAGGACGCCGAGCGGCTGCTCAACGCCGCGTCCACGCAGGCGCAGGAGGCCACCACCCACGCCGAGCAGCTCCGTTCGGCGACGACGGCCGAGTCCGACCAGGCACGCCAGCAGGCCGGCGAGCTGAGCCGGTCCGCCGAAGCGCGCATACAGGAGGCGGACGAGCGGCTGCGCGAGGCCCGCGCCGAGGCCGAGAAGCTCGTCACCGAGGCCAAGGAGACCGCGGTCAAGCGGCTGGCCGGCGCCGAGACCCAGTACGAGCAGCGCACCCGTACCGCCAAGTCCGAGATCGCCCGGCTCGTCGGCGAGGCGACGAAGGAGTCCGAGGCGCTGAAGGCGGAGGCCGAGCAGGCGCTCGCCGACGCCCGCGCCGAGGCCGAGAAGATGGTCACCGAGGCCGCCGAGAAGGCCCGTACGGCCGCCTCCGAGGACTCCGCGGCCCAGCTGGCCAAGGCGGCCCGTACGGCCGAGGAGGTCCTCACCAAGGCGTCCGACGACGCCAGGGCCACCACCCGCGCGGCGGGCGAGGAGGCCGACCGGATCCGCCGCGAGGCCGAGGCCGAGGCGGACCGGCTGCGCGGCGAGGCCGCCGAGCAGGCCGACCAGCTCAAGGGCGCGGCCAAGGACGACACCAAGGAGTACCGCGCCAAGACGGTCGAGCTCCAGGAGGAGGCGCGCCGGCTGCGCGGCGAGGCCGAGACGCTGCGCTCGGAGGCCGTCGCCGAGGGCGAGCGCATCCGCAGCGAGGCGCGCCGTGAGGCCGTCCAGCAGATCGAGGAGGCGGCCAGCACCGCCGAGGAGCTGCTGACCAAGGCGCGCGCCGACGCCGACGAGATGCGCGCCACCGCGTCCACGGACAGCGAGCGGGTCCGTACGGAGGCCATCGAGCGCGCCACGACGCTGCGCAAGCAGGCCGAGGAGACCCTGGAGCGCGCGCGGGCCGAGGCGGACCGGCTGCGCGCCGAGGGCGAGGAGCAGGCCGAGGCGGTGAAGACCGCCGCCGAGCGCGCCGCCGGCGAACTGCGCGAGGAGACCGAGCGCGGTGTCGAGGCCCGTAGGTCCGAGGCCGCCGACGAGCTGACGCGGCTGCACACCGAGGCCGAACAGCGCCTGAGCGGCGCCGAGTCGGCGCTGACCGACGCCCGCGCCGAGAGCGAGCGGATCCGGCGCGAGGCCGCCGAGGAGACGGAGCGGCTGCGCGCGGAGTCCGCCGAGCGGCTGCGTACGCTCCAGGCCCAGGCCGAGCAGGAGGCCGAGCGGCTGCGGGACGAGGCCGCGCAGGACGCGGGGCGCTCCCGCGCGGAGGGCGAGTCGACCGCCGTACGGCTGCGGGACGAGGCCGCGCAGGAGGCCGAGCGGATCAAGTCCGAGGCCCAGGACAGCGCGGACCGGCTGCGCGCCGAGGCCGCCGCCGCGGCCGAGCGTGTGGGCACCGAGGCGGCCGAGGCGCTCGACGCCGCGCAGGAGGAGGCGGTACGCCGCCGCCGCGAGGCCGAGGACCTGCTGAGCGCCGCCCGTACGGAGGCGGACCAGGAGCGCGAGCGGGCCCGCGAGCAGAGCGAGGAGCTGCTGGCCTCCGCCCGTAAGCGGGTCGACGAGGCGCAGACCGAGGCAGCGCGGCTGGTCGAGGAGGCCGACTTCCGCGCCACCGAGATGGTGTCGGCCGCCGAGCAGACCGCGCAGCAGGTTCGGGACGCGGTTTCCGGGCTGCACGACCAGGCCGAGCAGGAGATCGCCGGACTGCGGTCCGCCGCCGAACACGCGGCGCAGCGCACGAAGTCGGAGGCGCAGGAGGAGGCGGACCGGGTCCGCGCCGACGCGTACGCGGAGCGCGAGCGTGCCTCGGACGACGCGGCACGGCTGCGAGCCCGCGCCCACGAGGAGACGGACGCCGCTCAGGCGCTCGCCGAACGCACCGTCGGCGAGGCGGTCGCCGAGGCGGAGCGGCTGCGCGCGGAGAGCGCCGACTACGCGCAGCGGGTACGGACCGAGGCGTCGGACTCGCTGGCCGCGGCCGAGCAGGACGCGTCCCGGGCCCGCCAGGAGGCGCGCGACGACGCCAACCGCATCCGGGGCGACGCCGCGGAGCAGGCGGACCGGCTCATCGGCGAGGCGACCAGCGAGTCGGAGCGGATGCGCGCCGAGGCCGCCGAGACTGTCAACTCTGCCCAGCGGGTGGCCGAACGGCTCCGCGCGGAGGCCGAGCGGACCAGGTCGGACGCCGAGGCGACGGCCGAACGGACCGTCAGCGACGCGATCACGGAGTCGGACCGGCTGCTCGACGACGCGCGCGCGAACGCCTCCAAGCGCCGCGGCGACGCGGCCGAGCAGGCCGACCAGCTCATCAACAAGGCCCAGGAGGAGGCGCTCCGCGCCGCCACGGAGGCCGAGGCCCAGGCCGACACGATGGTGGGCGTCGCGCGCACCGAGGCGGCGCGGCTCAAGGCCGACGCGACAGTCGAGGGCAACTCCCTGGTGGAGAAGGCCCGTACGGACGCCGACGAACTGCTCGTCGGGGCGCGCCGGGACGCCACCGCCATCCGTGAGCGCACCGAGGAGTTGCGGGCGCGGATCGAGGGCGAGATCGACCAACTCCACGAGCGGGCACGCCGGGAGACGGCCGAGCAGATGAAGAACGCCGGCGAACGCGTCGACAAGCTCGTCAAGGCGGCCACCGAACAGCAGCAGGAGGCCGAGCGGAAGGCCAAGGCCCTGGTGGCGGAGGCCGGTTCGGAGGCGAGCAAGGTCCGGATCGCGGCGGTGAAGAGGGCCGAGGCGCTGCTGAAGGAAGCGGAGCAGAAGAAGGCCGAACTGACCCGCGAGGGCGAGAAGTTCCGTGCCGACGCCGAGGCGGAGGCCGGCCGGATGGTCGACGAGGGCAGACGTGAACTCGACGTACTGGTACGCAGGCGCGAGGACATCCAGGCGGAGATCTCCCGTGTACAGGATGTGCTGGAAGCGTTGGAATCCTTCGAGACTCCGGGCGCGGGCGGCAAGACGGGGTCCGGTGGCGGCGCCGGCGGAGGTAGCGTCAAGGCGGGCGCGGCGGCGGGTGCGACCCGTTCGAGTGGCAAGCCGTCCGACAGTTAGCCACTCAAAAGGCTGGACATTCTCCAGATCAAACCCGCATCCGCACGATGACACGCCGCTTTGGCCCCTAGGATTCCCCCTATCACCTCACCGGTCTCATTCGACAGGAACCTCATGAGCGACACTTCCTCCCCATTCGGCTTCGAGCTCGTGCGGCGTGGTTACGACCGCGGTCAGGTGGATGACCGCATTACCAAGCTCGTCGCCGACCGTGACAGTGCTCTCGCACGGATCACCGCACTGGAAAAGCGCATCGAGGAGCTCCACCTCGAAACGCAGAACGCTCAGGCCCAGGTCACCGACGCGGAGCCGTCGTACGCCGGCCTGGGAGCGCGCGTTGAGAAGATCCTCCGCCTCGCCGAGGAGGAGGCGAAGGACCTGCGCGAAGAGGCCCGTCGCGCGGCCGAACAGCACCGCGAGCTCGCCGAGTCGGCGGCCCAGCAGGTGCGGAACGACGCCGAGGCGTTCTCCGCCGACCGCAAGTCGAAGGCCGAGGACGAGGGCGTCCGTATCGTCGAGAAGGCGAAGGGGGAGGCCCAGACCCTGCGCTCCGAGGCGCAGAAGGACGCGCAGCAGAAGCGCGAGGAGGCCGACGCGCTCTTCGAGGAGACCCGCGCCAAGGCCGCCCAGGCCGCCGCGGACTTCGAGACGAACCTCGCCAAGCGGCGTGAGCAGTCCGAGCGTGACCTGGCGTCGCGTCAGGCGAAGGCCGAGAAGCGCCTGGCGGAGATCGAGCACCGCGCCGAGCAGCTGCGTCTTGAGGCCGAGAAGCTCCGTACGGACGCGGAGCGCCGTGCCCGTCAGACGGTGGAGACCGCGCAGCGCCAGGCCGAGGACATCGTGGCCGACGCGAACGCCAAGGCCGACCGGATCCGCAGCGAATCGGAGCGCGAGCTCGCGGCGCTCACCAACCGCCGCGACTCGATCAACGCCCAGCTGACCAACGTCCGCGAGATGCTGGCCACGCTGACCGGTGCGGCCGTCGCCGCGGCGGGTACGCCGGCCGAGGACGAGCCGATCTCGCGTGGTGTCCCGGCGCAGCAGTCGCGCTAGCCGTACGGCTGATAGACGGCTTCGTTCCGTAAGTAACGATCGTGCAAGCCCCCCGCCAGTGGAGTGGCGGGGGGCTTTGCGCACCCTTAGGTTGTCGGCATGATCGAGGTCGAAGGGCTCACCAAACGTTTCGGGAAGAAGATCGCGGTCGACCACCTCTCCTTCCAGGTCAGGCCCGGAGTGGTGACGGGTTTTCTGGGACCCAACGGAGCCGGTAAGTCGACCACCATGCGGATGATGCTCGACCTGGACATCCCGACCGGCGGTTCGGTCCGGATCGACGGGAAGCACTACCGCGACCTCGAAGAGCCGGTGAAGTACATCGGCGCCCTCCTCGACGCGAAGGCCATGCACGGCGGGCGCAGCGCGTACAACAACCTCCTGTGTCTCGCCCAGAGCAACCGCATTCCGGTGCGCCGGGTCAACGAGGTTCTGGACACGGTCGGTCTGACGGCCGTGGCCAAGCAGAAGTCGAAAGGCTTCTCTCTTGGTATGGGCCAACGGCTGGGTATCGCCGCGGCGCTGCTCGGTGATCCCGAGATCCTGATGTTCGACGAGCCGGTGAATGGTCTGGACCCGGAGGGCATTCACTGGATTCGCAATCTGATGAAAACCCTCGCGGGCCAAGGCCGCACGATCTTCGTCTCCAGCCATCTCATGAGTGAAATGTCGCTGACCGCCGAGCATCTGATCGTGATCGGCCAGGGAAAGCTCCTGGCGAACACCTCGATGGCCGACTTCATCCACGAGAACTCGCGCAGCTTCGTCCGGGTCCGCACCCCGCAGCGGGAGCAGTTGCTCGACGCGCTGTCCGAGGGCGGCTTCACCGTCGTCGAGGCCGAGGACGGCACGCTGGAGATCGACGGTTCCAGCTCCGAGCGGATCGGTGAGCTGGCGGCGCGGCAGCAGGTCGTCCTGCACGAGCTGAGCTCCCAACGCGCCTCGCTGGAGGACGCGTTCATGCAGATGACGGCCGAGTCGGTCGAGTACCACGCGCATTCCGATGCCGGCGGCGCACCCCCGGCGGGCCCCGGCCCCCAGTGGGGACAGCACGGCAACCAGGGCAAGGGAGCCTGACCCATGGCATCGGTACCAGCGGTCCTCCAGTCCGAGTGGACCAAGATCCGTACGGTCTCGTCCACGATCTGGACCCTCGCCGTCGCGTTCCTCGTGACCGTGGCCATGGGCTTCGCCCTGTCCCTGCTGTTCAGCACCACGTTCGACGATCTGTCGGACGCCGAGCGCATCACCTTCGACCCGACTTTCGTGAGCTTCTCCGGGATGATCCTGGGCCAGCTGGCGATGGTCGTCTTCGGCGTCCTGGTCGTCGGCTCGGAGTACAGCTCGGGCATGATCCGCACCTCGCTCGCCGCCGTACCGCAGCGGGGCACCTTCATCTTCAGCAAGATCTTCGTCGCCGGGATGCTGGCCCTGATCGTCGGGCTCATCACGGGCTTCGTCTCGTTCTTCCTCGGCCAGGCGGCGCTCGGCGACCACGGGACGACCATCGGTGAGCCGAACGTGCTGCGCGCGGTCATCGGCAGCGGTCTCTACATGGGGCTGATCGCGCTCTTCTCGATGGGCGTCGCGACGATGCTGCGCAGCTCGATGCTGTCGCTCGGCATCCTGATGCCGTTCTTCTTCCTCGTCTCGCAGATCCTCGCCTCCGTACCGAAGGCGAAGAACGTCGCCCAGTACTTCCCCGACCAGGCCGGCGCCAAGATCATGCAGGTGATCCCCGACGCGCTGAACTCGGACAAGGCCCCGTACAGCCCCTGGCAGGGCATGGGAATCATGGCGCTGTGGGTCATCGCGGCGCTGATCGGCGGCTACCTCGTCCTGAAGAAGCGCGACGCGTAGGACGTGTCCCGGCCGACAGGCCCCGATCCCAACGGCTTGGCCGGAACCGTCAGGGCCCGGATATCCTCCTAACTCTTACGGGGGCTTTCGGTCCGAAGCGGCCACTGCCCCGACCACCAGACAGAACTGTCGATGGGGCTGGAGAATGATCGAGGCAGTCGGCCTGACGAAGCGCTACGGCGCCAAGACGGCCGTGTACAACCTTTCCTTCCAGGTCAGGCCCGGTGCCGTCACCGGGTTCCTGGGCCCCAACGGCTCCGGCAAGTCCACGACGATGCGGATGATCCTCGGTCTCGACCAGCCGACCGCGGGCCGTGTGACGGTCGGTGGCCATCCCTTCCGGGAGCTTCCCAACGCGCCCCGTCAGGTCGGCGCGCTGCTGGACGCCAAGGCGGTGCACGGCGGGCGCAGTGCGCGCAGCCATCTGCTCTCGCTCGCGCAGCTCTCCGGCATCCCGGCGGCCCGGGTCGACGAGGTCCTGGGCGTGGTCGGTCTCCAGGACGTGGCACGGCGCCGTTCCAACGGCTTCTCGCTCGGTATGGGCCAGCGGCTCGGCATCGCCGCCGCGCTGCTCGGCGACCCGCAGGTGCTGCTCTTCGACGAGCCGGTGAACGGCCTCGACCCCGAGGGCATCCTCTGGGTCCGCAATCTGATGAAGCAGCTCGCGTCCGAGGGCCGTACGGTCTTCGTCTCCTCGCACCTGATGAGCGAGATGGCCCTGACCGCCGAGCATCTGATCGTGATCGGGCGCGGTCAGCTCCTCGCCGACATGAGCGTGAAGGACTTCATCTCGCACAACTCGGCGGACTTCGCCCGGGTCCGCCCCGCGGAGGGCGATTCCGACGGCCGCGAGAAGCTGGTCGCCGCGCTCGGTGAGGCGGGCGGCCAGGTGCTGTCCGAGCGGGACGGCGCGCTGCGGGTCACCGGGCTGCCGCTCCCCCGCATCAGCGATCTGGCGCACGAGTCGGACGTACGGCTCTGGGAACTCTCCCCGCACCAGGCCTCGCTGGAGGAGGCGTACATGCGGCTGACGCAGAACGCCGTGGACTACCGGTCGACGGCCGACCAGCTCGCCGGTTTCGCGCCGCCGCCGCAGCCGGGCTACGGGGTGCGGTTGTACGAGCCTCCGGTCGTGCCCGAGGTGCCGACGCAGGGCTGGTACGCGCCGCCGCCGCCCGGGGAGAACCCGTACGCGTCGGACTCCCCGGTCGGGGCCGCCGCGCCCGCGCAGGCACCCGCACAGGCGCCTGTGGACGCACCGGCGGACGCACCAGTGCCCGCCGCGAAGACCGCGAAGGCCCCGGCTGCCGCGCCGGCGCCCGTGAGCGCCGGGCCCGCGCCGGCGAGCGCCGCCGATCTCGTCAAGCACGTGAGCGACGAGAAGGCGGCCACGGCCGGCGAGCCGGACGAGACCGGGGCGAAGACCGAGACCGGGACCCAGACCAAGACCAAGACCACCGAGGACGACCGATGACAGCCCCGTACGAGCAGCAGGCCCCGATCTGGCAGGGCGGGCAGCCCCTGGGGTCGTACGTCTCGCCGATCCCGGTCCGCCGGGCCACCCTCGGTGACGCGGTGGCATCGGAGTGGACCAAGATCCGTTCCGTCCGCTCGACCATGTGGACACTCGGCATCATGATCGTCCTGATGGTGGGCATCGGCGTGCTCGTGGCCTGGGGTGTCTCCATCTCGGAGGCCACTCTCGGCGAGGAGTCGGCGCTGCCGCTGGGCTTCTTCGGTGTGCTGCTGGGGTCGATCTGTGTGATCACCCTCGGCGTGCTGACGATCGCGTCCGAATTCGGCACGGGGATGATCCGCACCACCCTGACCGCCTGCCCCAGCCGGGGCCGGGTGCTGGCGGCGAAGTCGATCGTCTTCTTCCTGCTCGTCCTGACGATCACGACGGTGACGGCGACCCTGGTCGGCGCCATCCATGTCGCCATGCTCGACGGCCGCGCGCCCACCGGCCAGGAGTGGCTGCGGGCCACCTTCGGCGTGGGCCTGTTCATGGCGCTGCTCGGCCTGCTGTCGCTGGCCGTCGGCGCGCTGATCCGGCACTCGGCGGGGGCGATCACCCTCATGATCGGGGTGGTGCTGCTGCCGCTGGTGATGGCGATGTTCATGTTCTCGTCGTCGCTGGCCAAGGTGCAGGAGGCCCTCTTCGAGTACTCGATCCCGAGCCAGATCTCGGTGCTCTACGCCGTCTCGATGACCGGGTCGGGACCGAACGGCTGGGACCCGGTGTTCATCGCGGCGGGTGTCACGGCCGTGGTGATGGGCTTCGCCTTCTTCTCGCTCAACCGCCGCGACGTATAGGCCGGTTGCGGACGCTGACGCCGTGACCGCCGCCGGCCCGGCTCAGAACTTCGGCGCGTTACGGGACCGCTGCACCCGCGAGGTGCGGCGGTCCTTCGCGTTCCAGCACGCCTTGTGCCAGTGGCGCCGGTCGTCCACGCCGCCGTACTCCGGCCACGCCACCACGTGCGGCACACCGGAGGGGATCTCCTGGTCGCACCCGGGGCACCGGTAGCGCTTGCCCGCGGCGCTCGCGCCGGCGACCTGCCGGACCGCCCACTCCTCGCCCTGCCAGGACTCGGTCCGCTGAAAGCCGCCGTACCGGTCCGACGCCTCACCGGCGTGGTCGGTCGAGGGTTCGCCGCCTCGGGGGCGGTTGCGGCGCGGGGACACGGGACACCTCACGGGGCAGACAGCACGGTTCCCCTCCAGCGTACGGGCCGCACCGCCCCGGCCATGGCGGCACGGCGTGAGACGGTGGGCACCCGCACGGGGCAGTTAGCGGACAATCGCAACAACTTCTGTGGCGCCCGTGCCCATGGCACGTGTCAGACGTTAACGCCAGTGGAGGGGAGCCGCGTCAGCCGCAAGGAGGCAGAAGGCGATGCGAGTTGGAGCTTTTGTACTGGCGGCCCAGTTCCCGGGCCAGGGCCAGGGGGAAGCACTGCACCGGGCGGTGCGCACGGCGGAGGTCGGCGAGGAGTCCGGACTGGACTCGGTCTGGCTGGCCGAGCACCACTTCGTGCCGTACGGCACCTGCCCGTCGGCCGTGACACTGGCCGGTCTGCTCCTGGGACGAACCCGGCGCATACGGGTGGGTACGGCGGTCAGCGTGTTGCCGAACACGCATCCGGTGGCCCTCGGCGAGCAGGCGGCGCTGCTGCATCTGCTCTCCGGGGGACGGTTCTCGCTCGGCGTGGGACGGGGCGGGCCCTGGGTGGACCTGGAGGTCTTCGGGTCGGGGCTCCAGGCGTACGAACGGGACTTCCCCGAGTCGCTCGATCTGCTGCTGCGGTGGCTGCGCGAGCCGTGGGTGTCGGCGGACGGCGAGCGCTACCGGTTCCGTGAAGTCCCCGTCGTACCAAGGACGGACGAGCTGATCGGGGGCGCGGGCGGACCCGAGGTCGTCGTGGCGTGCACGTCCGCGAAGAGCGTGCGGCTGGCGGCCGAGCGCGGGCTGCCGATGCTGCTGGGGATGCACTGCGGGGACGAGGAGAAGGCCGAGATGGTGGCCCTGTGGCGGACGCACGCCACCGCCGCCGGCCACGCTCCCGATGAGGTGACCGGCGCCGCGCACGTGTCCGCGGGGGTGGCCCAGATCGCGGACGGCCCCACGGAGGCGACCGAGGCGCTGGTGAAGGCCATGCCCGGCTGGCTGCGGCAGGGGCTCGGCGCCCATGTGACGGTGGACGGCAGGCACAGGTCCATGCGCGATCCCGTCGCGTACACGGAACTGCTGTGCGCACTGCATCCGGTGGGGTCTCCCCGGCTCGCCGCCGACCGCCTCGCGGCCACGGCGGAACGAACCGGAATCACGCGCTTCGCGCTGCTCGTCGAGGGCTCCGGGGACCTGGTGGCCACGGAGGAGAACGTACGGAGGATGGGGGCCGAGGTACTGCCCCAGTTGAGTTGAGGGCGACGCGGCCGGCGCGCCCGATCGTCGCCGGTCGTCCGGCGGATCCCTGTGTCGGCCCAGGAATCCGCCGACAGACCGGAGCCCGTCAGCAGTCCCTGAGCTCCGGGGACTGGTTGAGCAGCTGACCCCTGATGGAAGTGAAGCGGGCGAGCCTCTCGTCCACCGAGGGGTCCAGGGGGAACACCGCGACCCGGTGACAATTCTGGAATGCCAGCCGTACCCCGAAGTGGCGCTGAAGCGCACCGCGGATGGCGTCACTGGCGAGCGCGCGCAGCAGCTGACCACGTGCCTGCTCGTCCGGCGGCGGCGTCTGGTTGTCGGCGAACTCTCCGCCGTCCACCTTCAGCTGAGCCACCAAGGAGCTGATCATCTCCCACGCGAAGGGCAGGGAGGTCCGGACGCAGTCGACGAATTCGGCTTCGTCGACCTCGCCTCGCTCGGCCTGCTCCAACAGTGCCGGTGAGACGTCGAGCGACATGGGTTCTCCTCTCGCGACCCCACCAAAGCGGGGCCTTACGGGCAGGGAAGGGGGAGACGACGACGCAGCGTGCACGACCGGCGACCTCCTGCATCCACGTTATGCGTGCTGTCCGGACCGCACCAGGCGAATGGGAACACAACCGGCCACAAACGAAAGGGGCTTGGGGGGCGAATCGCGATGAGCGGCGACAGTCGAGTAGCGTTGCGGACCATGCGTCTCGTCATCGCCCGCTGCTCCGTCGACTACGCGGGCCGTCTCACCGCCCACCTGCCCATCGCGCCCCGTCTGATCCTGGTCAAAGCCGACGGGAGCGTGTCGATCCACGCGGACGACAGGGCGTACAAACCGCTCAACTGGATGTCGCCGCCCTGCACTCTCAAAGAGGGCACCGGCGACGATGTCGGAGTATGGACGGTCGTGAACAAGGCGGGCGAGAAACTGATCATTACGATGGAGGAGATCCTCCATGACTCGTCACACGAACTCGGTGTCGATCCAGGCCTGATCAAGGATGGCGTGGAAGCACACCTCCAGGAACTTCTCGCCGACCGCATCGAGACACTCGGCGACGGCTACAGCCTGATCCGCCGCGAATACCCCACCGCCATCGGCCCGGTGGACATCCTGTGCCGCGACGCGGACGGCGCGACGGTCGCGATCGAGATCAAGCGGCGCGGCGACATAGACGGCGTTGAGCAACTGACGCGCTACCTCGACCTGTTGAACCGCGATCCCCATCTCTCCCCGGTCCGCGGCCTGTTCGCGGCCCAGGAGATCAAACCCCAGGCCCGCGTACTGGCGACGGACCGCGGGATCGGATGTGTGGTGCTGGACTACGACGCGCTGCGGGGCATCGAGGACGACAAACTGCGGCTGTTCTGAGGGCTGTTGGCGTCCGGAGCCGGGACCTGTGGGACGGCCGCGTAAAGTCCCGGTATGGAGAACCGGAGCCGTGATCGCGCCGAGGACGTCCGGGATGTCGTGGCCGCCGGCATGCCCGGCTATCGGGTCGACGGCGTGGAGTTCCTCGGCGAGGGCGAGGACAACAGGGTCTACGAGGTCAACGGCGAGCTGATCGTGCGGTTCAGCAAGGATCCCGATCCGCGGAGCCGGGCCACGAAGGTGAGCGACGAGACCCGGCTGCTCACCACCGTCGCGAGCGTCTCGCCGCTGCCCGTCCCCGAGCCGGCGTTCACCGTTGCCGACCAGGGGTGTCTGGGCTACTTCAAACTCCCCGGTCTGCCGCTGACCGACGTGTCACTACCGCACCGATCGGCCCACAGCGCCGCGGTCGCCGCCGTACTGGGCGAGCTGCTCGGCGCGCTGCACAGCGTTCCGGTCGGCCCGATGGCCGAGTTGGTGGAGAACGACGAGCAGCCGAAGGCGCTGTGGCTGGAGGAGGCGAGGGAGACCTACGCCGCCGTCGCCGGGCGGGTGCCGGCGGAGCATCGCGACGCGGTGCGCGCGTTCCTGGACGCGCCGCCGCCGGCCGACGGACATGCGCCGGTCTTCTCCCACAACGACCTGGGGATCGAGCACGTTCTCGTCGACCCGGACACCTGGGAAGTGACCGGTGTCATCGACTGGACCGACGCCGCGATCGTCGACCCCGCATACGACTTCGGCCTCATCCACCGGGACTTGGGCCCCGCCGCCGTCCACCGCGCCCTGCGCGCCTACCCGGCCGACGCCCGAGAGACCGAGGCGATCGCCGAGCGAGCGATCTTCTATGCCAGATGCGCCCTCCTGGAGGACCTGGCCTACGGCCTCGAAACGGGCCGGCGGACCTACCTGGACAAGAGCCTCGCCGCGCTGCGATGGCTGTACCCGACAGGGTGAGCGGACGGGGGACGCCCTGCGCCCCCTGAGCCGCCGAGCCGAACCGGGCCGGCCTCCTGAGGCGCACGGAGCCGGTTGAGCTGGGCGACACGTGCCGTCGGCGTCAGCCCCGGAGGTACGACAGCAGTTCCCGCTCGGCGTGGTCCAGGTGCTGCTGGCCGACCTCGCCCGCACGGTCCGGGGCGCCGTCGCGGATGGCCGCGAGGATGCTCTCGTGCTCGTCCAGGATCTCCCCGGGGGCGAGCAGGTGCGCGTTCTGGACCTGGGCGAGGCAGAGCCGGATCTCGTTGATGACCAGGCCGTGCGCCCGGGACAGCCGCTCGCTCTCCAGGCTGTCGATCAGCGCGCGGTGGAACTCCACGTCCGTCTGCACGATCGAGGCGACGTCGGAGCCGGTCGCCGATGCCCGGAACTCCTCGTGCGCCTTCCGCACCTCACTCGTCAACAGCCGCTTCTCGGCGAGCAGTTGGTAGGACCGCACCTCCACCACACCGCGGGCGAAGTAGAGGTCGCGCACCCGCGTCTCGTCCAGTGAGGGGACGCGCGCGCTGCGGTGCGCGGTGCGTTCCAGCAGGCCCTCGCCGACCAGCCGCTCGATCGCCGCCTTCGCGGTCTGCCGCGCGACGTCGTACTCGGCGGTGACGGACGCCTCGGTCACGGCGGTGCCGACACGGATCTCATCGGTGAGTATCCGTTCGCGAAGCGACGTCACGAGAGCGTCGCCGATGGATTGGGTCGCGAGCCGGATCGCCATGGACGGGTCCTTTGCGTCGTGGAGGGGTGCGTGAGCGTAGGGCCTCTCGTCCGGATCATGCCGGGCTCACGTGCCCCGTACACACCCGCTCCTCGATCCGGCCTGATCCCGGCGAAAGACCCTGGGAGAAGGATAGCGACTTAACCCTGGACAAGCTGACAAGTTGAGTGAGATAACTTGACGAACAATTTTTGAGAGGATCAGGTAAATGCAGGTAGACGCCCCCCGGCAGGTGGTACTGGCCCCGGACAAGTTCAAAGGGACGGTGACGGCGCAGCGTCTTGTCGAGCTGATGGCCGCCGCTGTCGCCGAGCGGGGCGACCGCACGACCGTCACGCCCCTGCCCGTCGCCGACGGCGGCGACGGCAGTGTGACGGCCGCGGTGTCGGCCGGCTGGACCGCTGTCGCCGTCCCCGCCGCCGACGCGTGGGGCGAGGCGCTGGAAGCGCCCGTCGCCCGGCTCGGCGACCGGGCGATCGTCGAGGTGGCGTCCGTCTGCGGCCTCGGCGCGCGCCGCCCCGGCCCCGCCCGGGCGGCGTCCGCCACGACCTACGGCGTCGGCCTGGCTCTCGCCGCCCTGCTGGACGACGGGGTCCGTGAGATCACCCTGGCGCTCGGCGGCGCCGCCGCCACCGACGGCGGTACGGGGATGCTGGCCGCTCTCGGCGTCGAGCTGTGCGACGCCGGGGGCACCCCGCTCGCCCCCGGCGGCACCGCGCTGGCGGGCCTCGCGCGGGTACGGGCCGACGGCCTCCACCCGGCGCTGCGCGAGCTGCAGCTGGTCCTGGCCTGCGATGTCGACACCCCGATGGTCGGGCCGGACGGATCGGCCGAGATGTTCGCCCGGCAGAAGGGCGCCGACGACGCGACGATCGCGCGCCTCTCGGCCGGCCTGGCCCACGCGGCGCCCCTGCTTGAGAACGTGTTCGGAGCCCCTGGAGCCTCGCTGCGGCCGGGCGCCGGGGCCGCGGGCGGACTCGGCTGGGCCGGTCTGCTGCTCGGCGGGCTGCCGCGCTCGGGCGCCGAGGTCTTCCTGGACCTGCTGGGCGCGGCCGAGCTGATCCGCGGCGCCGACCTCGTCATCACCGGGGAGGGCCGCCTCGACGCGCAGAGCCTGCGCGGCAAGGCCCCCGTCGCCGTCGCCCGGCTCGCCGCCACGTACGGAGTGCGGACGGTCGCCGTCGTCGGCAGCGACCTGCTCACCACCGAGCAGGGCGGGTCCGGGCCGTTCGCCGACGTCGTCGCCCTCGACCGCATCGACCCCGCCTGCGCCGACGACCCGGAGCTCACGGGCCGCCTCGTCGGCCGGGCCGTCCACACCTTGCTCGCGGCCCATCCGGGCCCCGGCACCCCCGCCAGGAACGGAGCCCGCTCGTGACTTCCCGCCCCTGGAGCTGCGACACCTTCGTCGCGCTCCCGGACACCACCCGCCGCCCCGCCGTCCTTTTCGGCAAGAACAGCGACCGCCCCGCGGGCGAGGCCCAGCCGCTGCGCCACGCACCGGCCCGGCCGGCGGGCGAGCCTCTGCGGCTGGCCTACGTCACCCTCGACGACGCGCCGGCCTACGCACACATCGGGTCCGCCCCCTACTGGTGCTGGGGCTACGAGATGGGGGTGAACGAGCGGCGCGTCGCCATCGGCAACGAAGCGGTCTTCACCCGCCCGTGGGCCGACGCCGTCGCCCGCGAGAAGGCCGGCGACCACCAGCGGCCCGGCGTACTCGGCATGGAGCTGGTCCGCCTCGGCCTGGAGCGCGGCGGCACCGCGCGCGAGGCGCTGGACGTGATCACCTCCCTGCTGGAGCGGTACGGCCAGTGGGGCTCGGCGACGGTCGGCGCCCCGCACGCCGACGGCGCCTACGACAACGCGTACGTGCTCGCCGACCCCCACGAGGCGTGGGTGCTGGAGACGCTCGGACGTGACTGGGCGGCGCGCCGGATCACCACGGGTGTCACCCCGGTCAGCAACGAGCTCTCCCTGCGTACCGACGCGGATCTCACCAGCCGCGGACTGCGGGACGCCGCCACCGCCGCCGGATGGCCGGCGGACCGGCCGCTGGACGTCGCCGACGCGTTCACCGACCCCGGCACTCCGCTCCAGGTCTCGCACATCCGCCGCCGCAGGGCGCGCCAGTTGCTCGCCGAAGGCGCGGCCACCGCGACCGGCGTCGGGATCGGCACGGCGAAACGGGTGCTGCGCGACCATCTGGAGGACACGTTCCTCGGCGGGCCCTCCTTCGACGCCGCACGGCCGGACTTCCACACGCTGTGCATGCACGAACACCCGTCGGGCTTCACCTGGGGCAACACCGCCGCGTCGCTGATCGTCGAACTGCACGCGGAGCCCGGCCCGTTGACCCTGTGGTGGTGTCCCACCACCCCCTGCACGGGCGTCTATCTGCCGGTGCCGCTGGAGGTGGAGACGCTCCCCGAGGCGCTGACGCTCCCGCTGCCCGGGCCCTCCCGGGACCCCCGCGACCACCCGCGGGCCACCCACGACCCGGCATCGGTCTGGTGGCAGTGGCAGCACCTGCTCGACGCGGCGAAGGAGCCCGGCGCCCGGGACTTCACCGCGCGCGCCGCCAGGCTGCGCGCCTCCTTCGACGCCCTCGAAGCGCGCTGGGCCGACGCACTGCCCACCTCGGCCGACGATCCCGCGGCCCTGACCGCCTTCACCCGCGGCTGCCTGGACGAGGCCCGTGCCGAAGCCGCCGCGCTCGCAGGGGAGTTCGGCGCGGACCCCGCCCGGGCCCTGGACAGCCGCTGGGCGGCTTCCGCCGTCTGATCCCCCGCACCACCCCTCACCCCTCACCCCTCACCGCCCACCCTCCACGAGCACCGAGTCCCCTCCTGGAAAAGAGCCACCCTCATGTCCCTCAGAGACTCCTTCCGCGGTCCGGAGGCGTCACTCGACGACCAGATCGAGAGCTTCGCCGTCGAGCGCGTCCCCGACAGCAAGCGCTGGCCGATCCCCGCCATCAGCCTCGTGCTGCTCGGGAACGCCACCGCGATGTTCTTCTTCAGCTTCGGCGCTCAGCAGACCTTCCTGGTGGGCTGGCCGCTGATGCTGCTGCCGATCGGCTACTTCTTCATAGGCGCGATCCTCATAGGCTCGCTGACCATGCGCATGGCCAGCCGTGAGGGCCTCTCGCAGAGCCTGATCTCCCGGGGGCTGGGCTTCGGCAGCCGCGGGGCGGCGTTGACCTCGTTCATCTACGCGGTCAACTTCGTCTACTACTTCCTCTTCGAGGGGACGATCGTCTCGCACGCGATCGCGTACTACTTCGACATCCCCATCGACTCCTTCGTCGGCATCGGGATCTTCGCCCTGATCGGCCTCGTCACGATCGCCTTCGTCTGGCGCGGGATGTACGCCATGTCGGTACTCCAGACCTGGGGCTTCCCGATCTTCGTCGGCCTCCTCGTGTGGGCGCTGGTCGCCCTCGGCTCGGACCACGACGTGGCCGGCGTCGGTCAGTGGCAGTCCACCGCCACGGGCGGCGGGGCGGCGCTGTGGACCGCGATGAGCTTCGCCAACGGACAGATGATCTTCCAGGGGCTGATGGCCACCGACTACGGGCGGTTCGCCAAGCGCCGTATCCGCTACCGCGGCACCGCGACCATCATGCTTCTCGAACTCGTCCCCATGCTCGTCATCATCCTCATCGGCGCCATGCTCGGCTCGTCCCTGGTCGACTCCTTCGGCCAGGAGAAGGCACAGGACCCCGGGTTCGTCTTCGTCCACCTCATGGGCCTGGCGGGCGTGGTCTTCGTCGTCATCACCCAGATCCGCATCAACGTGATGAATCTCTACGGTGGCTCCATCACCCTCTCCAGCGGGTTCGACGCGGTGGCCAAGTTCCGTCCGGGGCGCCCCTGGTGGATGTTCGCGGTCTGGATCTTCGGTGTCGTGTTCTACGCGACGAACGTCATCAACCACCTCGGCACATTCCTGGCCATCACCGGTGTGCTCACCAACACCTGGGTGCTGATCATCCTCGCCGACTACTTCGTCTGCCGTCGCTGGCTGGGCCTCGGCCGGGCCGAGAACATCGAGTTCCGCGACACCGAGGTACGGGAGTGGAACCCGTGCGGTCTGGTCTCCCTCGGTCTCGCCGTCTTCGTCGGCGCCCTCGGCATCGTGGAAATCTACCCGGTGGCCTACGCGTCGTTCATCGCGATGTTCCTCGGGCCGCTCGTCCACATCGCCCTCACCAAGGCGACCGGGGGCCGTTACTACACACCGGACCCCGACCGGCCCGCACCGGCGGCCGCGGTCGCCGTCTCGAAGGACTGACACCACCCGTCGAACCGCCCCGGCCTCCGTGGATCGATCCATGGAGACCGGGGCGGTTTCACGCGGTCGAGGAGCGGTTCGGTCAAGTCCCCGCGGGCGTGGGAGACATCACCGCTGTACGGACGTGGCCGAGGGGTCCGTCGACGTCGGGCCCGCCGGGTCCGCCGGGTCCGCCGGGAGGCCGATCGTGGCCGACTCCGGAGGCGGAGGGGGCGGTTCCGTCGTCGTCGCCGGCGGGGGCGTGGTCGGGGTCGTCGGGGACGGACTGGTCTTCGTGGGGGTCGGCGACGGGCTCGTCCTCGTCGGGGTGGGCCTGGTGTCGGACGGGTCCGGGTCCGGTGAGGTCGGGTCGTCGTCCGGGGACGAGGGGTCGTCCGACGGGGAGTTGTCCGGATCCGGGGTGCCGGGACCGCTCGTGGTGGGCGTCGGGGTGCCCGAGTCCGTCCTGGCCGGGACCCCGGCCGGCTTGGCCGGCTTCTCCGTGTCCGCGTCCGTCGGCGTCGAGTCGTCGTATCCGGCGGTGCCGTCGTCGTCCGTCGAGTTGTCCGTCTGGACCCGGTCCGTGGGCGAGGTGTCGTTGCCCGACGCCCCGAGTGTCACGACCGTGCCCAGTACGGCGGCGAGCACCGCGCCCGCGCCCGCGGCGACCAGGTTGCGGCGGGCGCCGCCCAGCACCGGACGGCGGCGGCGCGGCGCGGCGCCGCCCGTCGGCGGGGTGTCGTCGCGCCGGGTCACCAGCGTCATCCGGTCGTCCGGCGACCGCGGGTGGGACACGGGCACGATCATCGAGACGCCGCGCGACGGCGACACCGGCAGTTCGTCGTCCGCCCGGTGGTGGGGGACGACCACCGTGTTCCCGTTCTCACGGTCGCTGACCAGGGCCAGCGCCCTGCGGCCGGACACCGTGCCCTGCTTGTCCGCCACCGCCCCGCGCATGCCGATGGAGGTCTCCAGTTCGGCGCGGGCCCGGTCCAGGCTTCCGACGCAGAGCGCGAGAATCCCCAACTCGTGGTGGAAATACGCCTCTTCGGCGACCTCTCCGGCGATCCGCGCCGCCTCCTGGCCGATCCGCAGCGCGCGCTCCCAGGCGCCCCAGTGCAGTCCCGCCATGAAGGCGGGCGCCGCGCCCCTGGCCAGCAGGACGGCGGAGCTCGCGTGCCCCGCCTCGCCGCTGGAGACCAGTGGCGTCATCGCGGCCAGCAGCGCGTCGGCCTCGGCAGAGGCCCGGCGCGCGGTGACCGACGGATGGCCGGCCCACCAGGTGAAGTGCTGGACGGCGACGTGCGCGCGGGACGTGGCCTCGTCGCCGTACCCCTGCGCCTCCAGTTGCGCGAGGGCTCCGGCGGCGAGCCGGTAGCGCGGGCCGACGGGTGAGAGCAGGCCGGCGCCCATCAGTTCGCCGACGGCGGCGTCGGCGTGGGTGTCGCCCACCAGGGCAGGCAGATGGGCCTGGTGCGGGACCTCGCCGCCGAGCGCGACGGCGAAGCGCAAGGTCTCACGCGCGGCCTCGGAGAGCCGGGAGGCGAGCAGTGCGGCGGGCGCGGCGCCCTCGCCGAGGGTCGGCAGCGGGATGTCGTACCCGTCGGCGGTGAGCCCGCCGTCATCGAACAGCCCGTCCTGGCCCGGCCCTTGGCCCTGCGGAGAGCCGGCCGGCTCATGGACGAAGACCCCGTCCGCCTCGTACGCCTCCGAGTCGCCGCGCAGCCGGTCGCGTCCGCGCAGCAGCGCCGCGGCCTGGACGAAGCGCTGCGGCAGTCCCTCGGACTCGAACCAGAGGTCACCGGCCCAGTTCGACTCCTCGTCGGTCAACGACCGCCCGGTGGCGCGCTCCAGCAGATCGAGCGAGGCTGCGCGGCCAAGTCCGCCGAGCAGGACCTCTTCGAGGGGCGAGCGCGAGATGGGGGCGTCCACGTCCGGCGTGACGGCGAGAAGGAAGGCGCATTCCGGTGCGGCGCCGAGGAGTTCGTCCAGCGGCTCGCCGCCGAATTCGAGGTCGTCCACGACGACGATCGCGCCGATGCCGCGGACCAGTTCCAACAGGCCCGCGCGGTCGGGGCGGTGGAGCGCGGACCGGTAGACCGCCGCGTACAGCTCGTACAACAGCTCGGTGACGGTGCGGTGGTGGCCGGAGAGCCGTACGACCCCGTCCGGCGCGAGGTCCTCGCACTCGGCTGCGACGGCCTCGATCAGTGAGGTACGGCCGGAGCCGGCGGAGCCGGTGAGCCGTACGGAGCGGCCGCGCCCCAGCAGTTCGGCCAGTCGCTCGCGCTCCTCCTGACGCTCCAGCAGCGGGAGCGGAGGCGCGCCGGGGCCTGGCGGTATCGGCGGACGGCCGGCACGGCGCTGCTCGGCGCGCTCGTCGGCGTCGAGCCTGGCGGGGGTGGGCGGTTGCGATCCCGGCGGGCAGGGCTCGATCTCGCTGCCGTCGACCGGGTTGACGGTGATCAGGAAGTCGCCCGAGATCAGCTCGACGGTGCGCGCGGGCGCCGGGTGCGTCCCCCACGGGTTCGGCCGGTCCGCGGCTTCGGCGGCCCTGTCATCGGCGCGCCCGGCGCCCGCGGGACCTGTGCCCGTGGGACCGGCACCCTCGGGACCTGGGTCCGCCGGATGGGTCGGGTCGGTCGGGTTCATCGTCAAAGCCCCCCAGATCGTGGCGTGCGGTTGCTCTCCCGGCCTCGCACGCCCCGCTGTCACTTCTGGTCCGGTGCCCGCCGTGTGGGTCGGCCGACGGCCGAAACCCTAAACCTCCGCACAGTATCCAGGAACAGCCGGGGTGCCACCTCGTCCGAGACGTCACGGTCTCGTGAGGATTGTGCGTGGCCCGGCGGGCGGTGCCGGAGGGCCGGACAGCTCGGAACGGTCAGACGCGCGGAAGCGATTCTGCTGCGATGCCGCCCTCGATGGCGAGGATGCGGTGCAGCCGCGTGGCCACCAGCAGACGCTGCATCTGGGCGGGCACACCGCGCAGGACGAGTCTGCGACCGCACCGGCCGGCCCGCCGGTGCGCGCCCATGATGACGCCGAGGCCCGTGGCGTCCCAGGAATCGAGTCCGGTCAGATCGAGCACCAGGTCGCCGGCTCCGTCGTCGACAGCCGTGTGCAGGACCGTACGGGCGTCCGCCGCGCTGCGGACGTCGAGGCGGCCCTCGACGACCAGCTCGGCGTGGTCGCCCCTGATGTACATATGCGCTCCCCGAATGCTTATGTGCTCCGCGTCGGTCTTCTCTGTGTTTGTGCGATGTCTTTGTGCAACAACTGACAGCCCTGCGGCCGAGGAAGTTGCCGTCCGTGAGCGAACTGATACCGAATTCACCCGGTGGAGTGAGGGCGGGCGGTCGATGTGGC
The DNA here is from genome assembly GCF_036248275.1 of Streptomyces sp. NBC_01716. NCBI lineage: Bacteria > Bacillati > Actinomycetota > Actinomycetes > Kitasatosporales > Streptomycetaceae > Streptomyces > Streptomyces sp. NBC_01716. The sequence goes on from NZ_CP109181.1 coordinate 2,669,068, forward strand.
CCAGTGCCCACCGGACGCGGTCAGTGCTTGTAGAAGCCCTGCCCGCTCTTGCGCCCGATGTCACCCGCGTCCACCATCCGGCGCATCAGCTCGGGCGCCGCGAACTTCTCGTCCTGCGACTCCGTATAGATGTTGTCGGCGGCGTGCAGCAGGATGTCGATGCCCGTGAGGTCGGCGGTGGCGAGCGGCCCCATGGCGTGGCCGAAGCCGAGCTTGCACGCGATGTCGATGTCCTCGGCCGTGGCGACGCCCGACTCCTGGAGCTTGGCGGCCTCGACGACCAGGGCGGTGATCAGGCGGGTGGTGACGAAGCCCGCGACGTCACGGTTGACGACGATGCAGGTCTTGCCGACCGATTCGGCGAACTCCCGTGTGGTGGCGAGGGTTTCGTCGCTGGTCTTGTAGCCGCGTACCAGTTCGCAGAGGTTCATCATCGGCACGGGCGAGAAGAAGTGCGCGCCCACGACCCGTTCGGGGCGCGTCGTCGCCGCGGCGATCTTGGTGATCGGGATGGCCGAGGTGTTGGAGGCGAGGACGGTGTCGTCACGTACGAGCTTGTCGAGCGTCCGGAAGATCTCGTGCTTGATGTCGAGCTTCTCGAAGACGGCCTCGACGACGATGTCGGCGTCGGCCGCGGCGTCCAGGTCGGTGGTCGTGGTGATCCGGGCGAGCGCGGCGTCCGCGTCCGCCTCTTCGAGCTTGCCCTTGGTGACGAACTTGGCGTACGAGGCGCGGATCGCGTCCCTGCCACGGGTCAGGGCCCCGTCGGTCACATCCCGGAGTACGACATCCCAGCCGGCCTGGGCCGAGACCTGCGCGATTCCGGCCCCCATGAGTCCGGCACCGATGACGGCGAGCTTCCTGGCCACGACGTACCCCTTGATTTCCGCTGCGGACCCACGCGCGGCTTAACACGCGCTTTACATTGTTCCTGCCCGGAGGTTATCGGTCGTGAGCTGCCCTGTGGTGATGAAGAGATGCGCGTCACGTCTCACATGACGGACATCACATCCGCGGGCGCGCCGGGGCGCCCATCAGCCTTGCCGTACCGCGTACTTGGGCACCTTTTCGCCCGGCACTTCCCCGATGTCGTTCCGTGTGGCCGGCGCCCCATCGTGCCTCCCACCGGGGGCCGGCGCACGGCCTAGGGTGATGGCATGGTCAATCTGACGCGTATCTACACACGCACCGGCGACAAGGGCACCACGGCGCTCGGCGACATGAGCCGGACCGCCAAGACCGATCCGCGGATCGCCGCCTACGCCGACGCCAACGAGGCCAACGCCGTCATCGGTACGGCGATCGCTCTGGGGCAGCTCAGGGACGACGTCGTGAAGGTCCTCGTCCGGGTCCAGAACGACCTCTTCGACGTCGGCGCCGACCTCTCCACACCGGTCGTCGAGGCACCGGAGTACCCGCCGCTGCGGGTCGAGCAGACGTACATCGACAAGCTGGAGTCGGACTGCGACCGCTTCCTGGAGGAGGTCGAGAAGCTGCGGAGCTTCATCCTGCCCGGCGGTACCGCGGGGGCGGCGCTGCTGCACCAGGCGTGCACCGTCGTACGGCGCGCGGAGCGCTCGACGTGGGGGGCGTTCGAGACGCACGGGGAGACCATGAACCCGCTGACGGCGACGTATCTCAACCGGCTCTCCGACCTCCTGTTCATCCTGGCCAGGGTGGCCAACAAGGAGGTCGGAGACGTGCTGTGGGTGCCGGGCGGCGAGCGCTGACGCCTATCGGTCGCTGTAGGAGCTGGGCCGCTCCGCCGGCGCGTGGCCTGTCGGGTCCTTCTTCGGGAAGAGCGTGTAGCCGATCGCGATCACGAGGTTGATCCCGATCACGAAGACCATCTTCTGCTGCCACATCTGGAGCGACCCGATGTCCCCGTCGGAGCCGACGTACCAGATCGCGGACTGGAGCAGACCGATCGCGATGGCCGAGGCGGCCACCCAGCGGGCCGCCGTCCTCCACTCGTGGACGGCGCGCGCCCTGCCGTACTTCGGCGGCCTCACCGGCGGCGGACCGCCCGCGAAGCGGTGGGCGAAGCGCGCGTCGGCCCACTTGATCAGCTCCGGGCCGAGGGCCACCGAGAAGCCGATGTACACCGCGGCCAGCCCGTGCTTCCAGTCGGGTTCCGCGCCGTTCTTGAGGTCGATCGCCGTCACGACCAGCAGCAGGACCTCCAGCAGCGGCTCGCACAGCAGCACCGCGACCGACGCGCGGGGCATCCTGGCGAAGTAGCGCAAGGACAGTCCGAGGCCCAGCAGCACCCAGAATCCGACCTCACAGATGATGATCAGCGTGACGATCACGTCAGCCCCCTTCCGGCCCGGTTCAGGCTCACTCCAAGCCTCCCGCCGGTCCGGGCGCCGATCGTCGTCGGCAGTGACGAACCATGACTGCATCCTTCGATGTACCGCGGCCTCGCCCGGTACGTGGAGGTACCCGCGCGCGGCGCCGTGTTTGATGGAGGAGTGACCGCAATCGCGCGCCCGCACCGGGACGACGTCCTCATCTCGGCGGCCGGCCTCCTCGGCGGCCTGCTGCTGTGGTCGGCCGGGCTGCGCCTGTCGCCCGGCCGGCCTCTGGGAGACTCCTGGGAACTGGTGCCGCTCGCCGTGATGGCCGGCGCCACGCTGCTGCGCCGGACAGCGCCCCGTACCTCGCTGACGATCGCCACGCTCGCCGTCGTCGCCGACCAGTTCACCTCGGGCAGCCTGGCGACGGTCGCGCTCTTCACGGACGTCGTGTACGCGGCGGTCCTGTACGGGTCCCCGTCCGCGGCCCGCCGTATCCCGTGGAGTACGGCGCTGATCACCGTCCTCGTGAGCATCGGCTCCGTCGCGTGGCTGCGCTCGGCGGAGGGTCTTCTCCTCGGCGCGGTCGTGGCCATCGTCGCCTTCGCCCCCGCCACCACCGGGGTGCTGGTGCGCAACCACCGCGACGCCGCCGAGGCGGCCAGGTTGCGGGCCCAGCAGACCGCGCTGCTCGCGGAGATCGACCGCACCCAGGCCGTGACGGCCGAGCGCGCGCGGATGGCCCGTGAGCTGCACGACATGGTCGCCAACCATCTGTCGGCCATCGCGATCCACTCCACCGCCGCGCTCTCCCTCCACGACGCGCGCACCACCGAGGACGCGCTGGCGGTGATCCGGGAGAACAGCGTCGCCGGACTGGCGGAGATGCGGCGGCTGATCGGGCTGTTGCGGGACAGCGGCGACGACCGGAAGCCGGCCCCGGCGCCGACGCTGGGGGCGCTCGACTCGCTCGTGGAGCAGGCGCGTACGACCGGCGCGTCCAGCGGGCTCACGTTCGTGCTGGAGGACCGTCGGGGCGAGGATGCGCCGCTGCCGGCGCCGGTGGAGATGGCCGCGTACCGCATCGTCCAGGAGTCGCTGACCAACGCGCTCAAGCACGCGCCGCGCGGCCTGGTGACGGTCTGTCTGGAACGCTCGCGGCGCGCTCTGCGCGTCGAGGTCGTCAGCCCGTACGGCGACCGGCCGGGCCCCCGCGCACCGGGCTCCGGCGCGGGGCTGGTCGGGATGCGGGAGCGAGTCGCGCTGCTGGACGGCGAGTTCGGGGCCGGACCGGTCACGGCGGACGACGGGGCCGGGCCGAAGACATGGCGGGTACGGGCGGAACTGCCCGTCCAGGAGAGGGGCGGCACTTCATGACGATCCGGGTTCTGGTGGCCGAGGACCAGTCGGCGGTGCGCGCGGGGCTCGTGCTGATCCTGCGCAGCTCGCCGGAGATCGAGGTCGTCGGCGAGGCGGGGGACGGCGAGGAGGCCGTCCGGCTGGCCCGTGAACTCCGCCCGGACCTGGTGCTGATGGATGTGCAGATGCCCCGGCTCGACGGGGTGTCGGCGACCCGGCAGGTGGTCGGCGAGAAGCTGGCCGACGTCCTCGTACTGACGACGTTCGACCTCGACGAGTACGTCTTCGGCGCGCTGCGCGCCGGGGCCTCCGGGTTCCTGCTGAAGAACACCGAGGCGAAGGCCCTGATCGAGGCGGTGCGGACGGTGGCGCGCGGCGAGGGGCTGATCGCACCGGCCGTGACGCGGCGGCTGATCGCGGAGTTCGCCGCCCCGAAGGCCGTACGGTCGCCGGACGCACCGGATCTCTCGGTGCTGGACGCGCTCACCCGGCGCGAGCGCGAGGTGCTGTCGAGTCTGGGCGACGGGCTGTCGAACGCGGAGATCGCGGTACGGCTCGACATGGCCGAGGCGACGGTCAAGACGCATGTGAGCAGGCTGCTGGGCAAGCTGGAGCTGCGCAGCCGGGTGCAAGCGGCGGTGCTGGCACAAGAGTTGGGGATCTGAACGGACACCGGGCCGGGGACGTACCTGGTGACGTACCCGACCTGTCACCTTTGGTCTGGACCTATTGACGATTGGTCCAGACCTCCTTACTCTCACGCCACTGACTAGTGCGCGAGCTGTCGCAAGAGTCGGGTCAAACGGACCATCCGGACCATCCCCGAACTGCTCTGCACTCACCAGAGGAGTACCCCTTGAGCACCAGCACACCCGCCCGAAGAACCAGACTCAGATCCAGATCCGTCGCGGCGCTGACCGCACTGCTCCTCCCCCTCGCCGCCATGGTCGGTCTGGCCTCCCCCGCCGAGGCCGCGACGTCGGCGACCGCCACGTACACCAAGAAGTCCGACTGGGGCACCGGCTTCGAAGGCTCGTGGACGGTGAAGAACACCGGCACCACGACCCTCAGCTCCTGGACCGTCGAGTGGGACTTCCCCGCCGGCACCGGCGTGGGCTCCGCCTGGGACGCCACGGTCACCAAGAGCGGCACCAACCACTGGACCGCCAAGAACGTCGGCTGGAACGGCACCCTCAACCCGGGCGCCTCCGTCACCTTCGGCTTCAACGGCACCGGCTCCGGCGCCGGTTCCCCCACCAACTGCAAGCTCAACGGCGCCTCCTGCGACGGCGGCAGTGTCCCCGGCGACTCGGCACCCACCGCCCCGGGCACGCCCACCGCGAGCGAGGTCACCAACACGTCGGCCAAGCTCAGCTGGAGCGCCGCCACCGACGACAAGGGCATCAAGAACTACGACGTCCTGCGCGACGGTTCGAAGATCGCCACGGTCACCGGTACGACGTACACGAACACCGGCCTGACCGCGGGCACCAGCTACTCCTACAGCGTCCAGGCCCGTGACACGGCCGACCAGACCGGACCGGTCAGCGGCTCGGTCGCCGTGAAGACCACCGGCGGCGGCACGGACCCGGGCACCCCGCCCGGCGACCAGGTCAAGCTCGGCTACTTCACCGAGTGGGGCGTCTACGACCGCAACTACCACGTCAAGAACATCGTGACGTCCGGCAGCGCGTCGAAGATCACGCACATCAACTACTCGTTCGGCAACGTCCAGGGCGGCAAGTGCACCATCGGTGACAGCTACGCCGCGTACGACAAGGCGTACACCGCCGACCAGTCCGTGGACGGCGTCGCCGACACCTGGGACCAGCCGCTGCGCGGCAACTTCAACCAGCTGCGCAAGCTCAAGGCCGCCAACCCGAACATCAAGGTCCTCTGGTCCTTCGGCGGCTGGACCTGGTCCGGCGGCTTCGGTGACGCGGTGAAGAACCCGGCCGCCTTCGCGCAGTCCTGCTACGACCTGGTCGAGGACCCGCGCTGGGCCGATGTCTTCGACGGCATCGACCTGGACTGGGAGTACCCGAACGCCTGTGGTCTGAGCTGTGACACCAGCGGCCCCGCGGCGATGAAGAACATGGTGCAGGCCATGCGCGCCAAGTTCGGTGCCAACTACCTGGTCACCGCGGCCGTCACCGCCGACGCCTCCAGCGGCGGCAAGATCGACGCCACCGACTACGCGGGCGCCTCGCAGTACATGAACTGGCTCAACGTCATGACGTACGACTTCTTCGGCGCCTTCGCCGCGCAGGGCCCCACGGCCCCGCACTCCCCGCTCACCTCGTACCCGGGCATCCCGCAGGCCGGCTTCAACTCCGCCGACGCGATCGCCAAGTACAAGGCGCAGGGCGTCCCGGCCAAGAAGCTGCTCCTCGGCATCGGCTTCTACGGACGCGGCTGGACCGGCGTCACCCAGGCCGCTCCTGGCGGTACGGCGACGGGCGCCGCGCCCGGCACGTACGAGGCGGGCATCGAGGACTACAAGGTCCTCAAGAACACCTGCCCGCCCACCGGCACCGTCGGCGGCACCTCGTACGCCAAGTGCGGCAGCAACTGGTGGAGCTACGACACCCCGGCGACGATCGCGTCCAAGATGACCTGGGCGAAGGGCCAGGGCCTCGGCGGCGCGTTCTTCTGGGACTTCACCGGTGACACCGCGAACGGCGAACTGGTCACCGCGATCAGCAACGGTCTGAAGTAGCACGACACTCATACGCGAGGGGGACGGTGCCCGTGCACCGTCCCCCTCGTCATGCGTTCGGCTCAGGCCCGGTCCGGCCCGGCCCGCTCAGGCCACGTTCACCCGCTGGCCGGGCGGTGCCGCCTCCAGCCAGGCGAGGAAGCCGGTCAGCGCGTCCTCACTCATCGCCAGCTCCAGGCGCGTCCCTTTGTGGACACAGCCGAGCACGACGGAGTCGGAGAGCAGCGCCAGCTCCTCCTCGCCCTCGGGGGCGCGCCTGGCGCGCACCTCGATGGCCGAGCGCTCAAGGCTCCGGCGGGGCCTGGGCGCGTACGAGAAGACCCGGAACCAGTTGATCCGGTCGCCGCTGTAGCGGGCCACGCCGTACACCCAGCCCTTGCCGGTCGTGTCGGGCTCCTCCGCCACGTTCCAGCGCAGCGAACAGTCGAAGGTGCCGCCGGACCGCTGGATCAGCCGCCGGCGCAGCCCGAAGACGAAGAGCCCCACCGCAACCAGCACGACGACCAGTCCGCAGACAAGCAGCGCGAGGACCATCTGTACCGACCTCCTCGCCTATCGAGTAACCCGCACGAACGAACAGAAACAGCTTCCGCATCGCCTCAGCCGCGACACGGTCTGGATGACTCCAGAACGGGCCGCGGCTGAGGGTAATTCCAGAAGCGGTGCGTCAACGCACCGCCACAGCGCGAAGCCTGACATCCGCACGCCGCCCGGCGGCATCGTCGTCGTCGGACTTCGCACGCTCCAGCGCGCGCTCGGCACGCTGGGCGTCGATCTCGTCCGCCAGCTCGGCGATCTCCGCGAGCAGCGAGAGCTTGTTGTCGGCGAACGACAGGAAACCGCCGTGCACAGCGGCGACGACCGTTCCGCCGTCGGTCGTACGGATGGTCACGGGGCCCGACTCCAGCACACCGAGCAGCGGCTGGTGACCGGGCATGACGCCGATGTCGCCGGAGGTGGTGCGCGCGACGACCAGGGTGGCCTCGCCGGACCAGACACTGCGGTCCGCGGCGACCAGCTCGACGTGCAGCTCAGCAGCCAAGGGTGGCTCCTCGGGTCACCACCCGGCTTGGTAGCCGGGTGTCGGTCTAGATTCTATGGGGTTCACGATCGGCGGTTCGGCGGGGGGCGGTACGAGGCCGCCCCCCACCGTCGAGTCCCGGGGGACTCAGGAGATGCCGAGCTCCTTGGCCTTCGCCTTCAGGTCGTCGATACCACCGCACATGAAGAACGCCTGCTCGGGGAAGTGGTCGTAGTCCCCGTCGCAGATCGCGTTGAACGCGGAGATCGACTCGTCGAGCGGTACGTCGGAGCCGTCCAGGCCGGTGAACTGCTTGGCGGCGTGGGTGTTCTGCGACAGGAAGCGCTCGACACGACGGGCGCGGTGGACGACGAGCTTGTCCTCCTCGCCCAGCTCGTCGATACCGAGGATCGCGATGATGTCCTGGAGGTCCTTGTTCTTCTGCAGGATTCCCTTGACGCGGCTGGCCGCGTCGTAGTGCGCCTGCGAGATGTAACGCGGGTCCAGGATGCGGGACGTCGAGTCCAGCGGGTCGACCGCCGGGTAGATGCCCTTCTCCGAGATCGGACGCGACAGCACGGTCGTCGCGTCGAGGTGCGCGAAGGTCGTGGCCGGGGCCGGGTCGGTCAGGTCGTCCGCCGGCACGTAGATCGCCTGCATCGAGGTGATCGAGTGACCACGGGTCGAGGTGATGCGCTCCTGGAGCACACCCATCTCGTCCGCCAGGGTCGGCTGGTAACCCACCGCTGACGGCATACGGCCGAGCAGCGTGGAGACCTCGGAACCGGCCTGGGTGAAGCGGAAGATGTTGTCGATGAAGAGCAGCACGTCCTGCTTCTGCACATCGCGGAAGTACTCCGCCATGGTCAGGGCGGACAGGGCGACCCGCAGACGGGTGCCCGGCGGCTCGTCCATCTGGCCGAAGACCAGGGCGGTCTTGTCCAGGACGCCCGACTCGGTCATCTCGTCGATGAGGTCGTTGCCCTCACGGGTGCGCTCACCGACACCGGCGAACACCGAAACACCTTCGTGCAGCTTCGCCACACGCATGATCATTTCCTGGATGAGGACCGTCTTGCCGACGCCCGCTCCACCGAAGAGACCGATCTTGCCGCCCTTGACGTACGGGGTCAGCAGGTCGACGACCTTCAGGCCGGTCTCGAACATCTCGGTCTTCGACTCAAGCTGGTCGAAGGCCGGGGCCTTGCGGTGGATCGGCCAGCGCTCGGTGATCTGAGCCTCGCCGTCCGGGTCGTTCAGGATCTGGCCGAGGGTGTTGAACACCTTGCCCTTGGTCACGTCACCGACGGGCACCGTGATGCCGGAGCCGGTGTCCGTCACCACGGCCTGGCGGATCAGACCGTCGGTCGGCTGCATCGAGATGGCGCGTACGACTCCGTCACCCAGGTGCTGGGCGACTTCGAGCGTCAGCGTCTTCTGCTTGCCGTCCTCGGCCGGGTCGGCCACCTCGACGTGCAGTGCGTTGTAGATCTCCGGCATCGCGTCGACGGGGAACTCCACGTCGACGACCGGGCCGATGACCCGGGCGACGCGGCCCGTGGCCGTGCTTCCCGGGGTGGCCGCCTCAACTGTGGTCGTCATTACTTTTCACTCCCCGCGGTCGCGTCGGCCAGGGCGCTGGAGCCACCGACGATCTCGCTGATTTCCTGGGTGATTTCGGCCTGGCGGGCCGCGTTGGCAAGCCGGGAGAGGCTCTTGATGAGATCCCCGGCGTTGTCGGTCGCCGACTTCATCGCGCGGCGGGTGGCCGCGTGCTTGGAGGCGGCGGCCTGGAGCAGCGCGTTGTAGATACGGCTCTCGACGTAGCGCGGCAGCAGGGCGTCGAGGACGTCCTCCGCCGACGGCTCGAAGTCGAACAGCGGAAGGATCTCGTCCTTCTTCGCCGCCCCCGCCTCACCGTCCACGTCTTCCGCCGTGTCGTCGAGGGAGAGGGGCAGCAGCCGGCTCTCCACCGGCGTCTGCGTCAGCATCGAGATGAACTCGGTGAAGACGATGTGGAGTTCGTCCACGCCGCCGTCCGCCGTGTCCCGCTGGACCGCCTCGATCAGCGGTCCGGCGACGTCCTTCGCGTCCGCGTAGGTCGGACTGTCGGTGAAGCCGGTCCACGAGTCCGTGATCGTGCGCTCACGGAAGCCGTAGTAGGCGACACCCTTGCGGCCGACGATGTACGTGTCGACCTCCTTGCCCTCACTCCTGAGCCGCTCGGTGAGCCGCTCCGCCGCCTTGATGGCGTTGGAGGAGTAGCCGCCCGCCAGTCCGCGGTCACTCGTGATGAGCAGGACCGCGGCCCGTACCGGCGCCTCGACCTCCGTGGTCAGAGGGTGCTTGGTGTTGGATCCGGTCGCCACCGCCGTGACCGCGCGGGTGAGCTCGGTCGCGTACGGTGTCGAGGCCGTCACCCGGCGCTGCGCCTTGACGATCCGCGAGGCGGCGATCATCTCCATCGCCTTGGTGATCTTCTTGGTCGCGGTGACGGATTTGATGCGACGCTTGTAGACCCGGAGCTGGGCTCCCATGAGTCAGGTCCCTTCCGTCGTCACTTGGAGACGCTGACGCCGGCCGGGGCGTCGTCGCCCAGAAGCTTGCCGTCCGAGGTCTCGAACTGCTTCTTGAAGGCGGCGATGGCGTCACCGATGGACTCGACCGTGTCGTCCGACATCTTGCCGCCCTCGGCGATGCTGGTCAGCAGCTCCTTGCGCTCGCGGCGCAGGTGCTCCAGCAGCTCGCTCTCGAAGCGGCTGATGTCCTCGACCGGGACGTCGTCCATCCTTCCGGTGGTGCCGGCGAAGATGGAGACGACCTGCTCCTCGACGGGGTACGGCGCGTACTGCGGCTGCTTCAGCAGCTCGACCATGCGCTGACCACGCTGGAGCGACGCCTTCGACGCGGCGTCCAGGTCGGAACCGAAGGCGGCGAACGCCTCCAGCTCGCGGTACTGGGCGAGGTCCACGCGCAGTCGTCCCGACACCTGGCGCATGGCCCGGTGCTGGGCGGAACCGCCTACTCGGGAGACCGAGATACCGACGTTCAGCGCGGGCCGCTGGCCGGCGTTGAACAGGTCGGACTCCAGGAAGCACTGGCCGTCGGTGATGGAGATGACGTTGGTCGGGATGAACGCCGACACGTCGTTCGCCTTGGTCTCGACGATGGGCAGACCCGTCATCGAACCGGCGCCCATGTCGTCGGAGAGCTTGGCGCAGCGCTCCAGCAGACGCGAGTGCAGGTAGAAGACGTCGCCCGGGTAGGCCTCGCGGCCCGGCGGACGGCGCAGCAGCAGCGAGACGGCGCGGTAGGCGTCGGCCTGCTTCGACAGGTCGTCGAAGATGATCAGGACGTGCTTGCCCTGGTACATCCAGTGCTGGCCGATGGCCGAACCGGTGTACGGGGCAAGGTACTTGAAGCCCGCCGGGTCGGACGCCGGGGCGGCGACGATCGTCGTGTACTCCAGGGCGCCGGCCTCCTCCAGGGCACCGCGTACGGACGCGATGGTGGAGCCCTTCTGGCCGATGGCGACGTAGATGCAGCGAACCTGCTTGTTCACGTCGCCCGAGCGCCAGTTGTCGCGCTGGTTGATGATGGTGTCGACGGCCAGGGCGGTCTTGCCGGTCTGGCGGTCGCCGATGATCAGCTGACGCTGGCCACGGCCGATCGGCACCATCGAGTCGACGGCCTTGTAGCCGGTCTGCATCGGCTCGTGCACCGACTTACGGACCATGACGCCCGGAGCCTGGAGCTCCAGGGCGCGGCGGCCGTCGGTCGCGATCTCGCCGAGGCCGTCGATCGGGGCACCGAGCGGGTCGACGACACGGCCGAGGTAGCCCTCGCCGACGCCGACGGAGAGCACCTCGCCGGTACGGGTGACCGGCTGCCCCTCCTCGATACCGCTGAACTCACCGAGGATGACCGCGCCGATCTCGCGCTCCTCCAGGTTCAGGGCGAGACCGAGGGTCCCGTCCTCGAACTTCAGCAGTTCGTTCGCCATGGCCGAGGGCAGACCCTCGACCTTCGCGATGCCGTCACCGGCAACGCTGACCGTCCCGACCTCCTCGCGCGAGGCCGCGTCCGGCTTGTACGACTGGACAAAGTTCTCCAGCGCATCCCGGATCTCCTCCGGCCGGATCGTGAGCTCCGCCATCTGGATTCCCTGCTCTCCTTGTTGGGCCCGAAGTTCTATGGGGGTCTGGGGGCGACCCCCAGAAATCTTCTGCAATTTCTGCACGGCCCAACCGGGCCGCAGTTCTTGGTCTCGGTATGTATCTGTAATCGGGTATCGGGTACCGGCCGTCGGCCCTCAGCCGGCGAGCCGCCGTTCCGCCTCTTCGAGACGCTCGGCGACCGTGCCGTTGACGACCTCTTCGCCGACGCGGACCGAGACTCCGCCGAGGACCTCGGGGTCCACGTCGAGGTTCAGATGCATCGGGTGACCGTACAGCCTGGCCAGGGCCGCGCCGAGGCGCTGCTTCTGGCCGTCGGTGAGGGGCACCGCCGTCGTGACGACCGCCACCAACCGGTCCCGGCGCGCCGCGGCGAGCCGGGACAGTGTCTGAAGACCCGCTTCCAGGCTACGTCCACGGGGCTGGGTGACGAGGCGCGTGACCAAGCGCTCGGTGCTCGGGTTGGCCCGGCCGCCGAGCAGCGTGGTCAGCAGCCCCGTCTTCGCGGGTACCGTCGCCGCCTGGTCGGTCAGCGCGGCCCGCAGCGCGGTGCTGGACTCGATGATCCGGCCGAACCGGAACAGCTCGTCCTCCACCTCGTCGAGCCCGCCGGCCCGCTGCGCGGCGGTGAGCTCGGCGACGGCCGCCAGCTCCTCCACCGAGTCGACCAGGTCACGCGGCTGCGACCAGCGGGCCCGGACCATGCCGGCGACCAGGTCGGCGCTCTCGCCGCCGACCTGTCCGCGGAGCAGTCCGCCGACCAGGTCCGCCTTGGAGTCGCCGGACCGCGCGGGGTCGGTCAGGACCCGGCGCAGCGACACCTCGCGGTGGAGCAGCGCGGTGACGGCGGTGAGCTCATCGGCGAGCTTCGACGCGTCGACCGACGTGCTGTCGGTCAGCGCGTCGAGACGCTCGCGTGCGGCGGCCAGCGCCGCGCGGCTCGCCCCGTGCGCAGTCATCGGGCCGCCTCCGCCGTCGACGCGCCGTCCTCGAGTTCGTCGAGGAAGCGGTCGATGGTGCGGCTCTGCCGGGCACTGTCCTCAAGGGACTCACCCACGAGCTTGCCGGCGAGGTCCGTGGCGAGCTTGCCGACGTCACGGCGCAGCGCCGAGGCGGCGGCCTTGCGGTCGGCCTCGATCTGGGTGTGGCCCGCGGCGACGATCTCCTCGCGCTGCCGCTGCCCCTCCGCCTTCATCTCCTGGATGATGGCGGCACCCTGCTCGGTGGCCTCCTGACGGAGCCGGGCCGCCTCGTGACGCGCCTCGGCGAGCTGGGCCTTGTACTGCTCCAGGACGCTCTGCGCCTCGGTCTTGGCGGCTTCCGCCTTCTCCATGCCGCCTTCGATGGCCTCACGGCGCTCGTCCAGAACCTTGTTGATGCTCGGGAGGAGCTTCTTGGCCAGGAAGCCGAAGACGATGACAAAAGCGAGCAGGCCGATGACGAGCTCGGGAATCGGCGGAATGAGAGGGTTCTGCTCCTCCTCGGCCGCGAGCTGAACCAACAGAGGGTTCACATCAGTGCCTTTCGTCTAGTGGTGCTGATCGGATCGAGAAGATCACACGCCATAGACGAACGGCATGACCAGACCGATAAGGGCGAGCGCCTCACAGAAGGCGAAACCGAGGATCTGGTTGGCGCGGATCAGGCCGGCGGCCTCGGGCTGACGGGCGAGGGCCTGGGTGCCGTTACCGAAGATGATGCCGACGCCGACGCCGGGACCGATGGCGGCAAGACCGTAGCCGATGGAGCCGAGCGAACCGGAGACGGCGGCAAGGTTCTGGGACATGCCAGTTCTTCCTTCTCTTTCACGGACCGATGGGGGTTGGCCACCGGACGACTGAGGGCTGGGGGCGGGGACTCAGTGGTGCTCGGCGAGCGCGCCCTGGATGTAGGTGCAGGTGAGCAGCACGAAGACGTACGCCTGAAGGGCCTGGATGAACAGCTCGAAGGCCGTCATCACGAGCACCATCACGAACGAGACACCGGCGTAGGCGATCCCGATCCCGTTGAGCAGATACCAGCTCGCGATGGTGAAGAGCAGCAGCAGGGTGTGGCCCGCGAACATGTTCGCGAAGAGTCGCACCGCGTGCGTGAACGGGCGGACCAGCAGGTTCGAGAAGAACTCGATCGTCATGGCCAGCGGAAGCACCGGGCCGAGCGACTTGTCGTAGCCGGTGAAGTTCTTGAACGCGCCCACGAAGCCGTGCCGTTTGAAGGTCAGCGAGACCCAGAGCACATAGACGATGAGTGCGAGGACGATCGGGTAGGCGATGATCGACGTGACGGGGAACTGGGCGACCGGAATGATCGACCAGAGGTTCATCATCCAGACGAAGAAGAAGATCGAGACGACGAGGGGGACGTACTTCTCGCCCTCCCGCTTGCCCATCGTCTCGTAGACGATTCCGCGCCGGATGAAGTCGTAGCCCGCCTCGGCGACCAGCTGGAGCTTGCCCGGGACAACCTTCGGGTTACGGAAAGCCGCCCAGAAGAAGGCGACGATGATGATCGAGCCGAGAAGCGCCAGCAGCATCGTCTTGTTGAAGTACAAGTTGCTGTCCCCGTCGCCGAACAGCGGCTTGAACAGGAACGAATGCAGGCCGGGGGCCGGGAAGCCACAGCCCTCGAAGATGTGGCAGTCGGTCTCGAAGGCGAGCACCTGCGTCGGGTCAGCACTCACCGCGGGCTCCTTCAACATGGCGCATAGGTACGGCAACCTCGTTGTGTCGGCGCGGCGGGAAGCCGCGGTTCGGCACTGGACTGGTGTTTCGGATGTGGGAACGGCGACCGGGCTGCTCCGAGCCTCGCGTCGTAAGAGCAGGCGTCAGCTGGGGAGCCCGCGCCCTCGATGCCGCAGTTGGAACCGGACGATAGCAGGATCTCGAACTCGCGCTTATCCCGCCCCTACCTCTCACGCCGACGTACCCGTCTTCTCCGGCTCGACGTAAAGAATCTTCGCCTTCATATGGGCACGGGCCTGGGCCGCGATCCAGGCGAGCGTCGCGATCACCAGCGTCAGCGCGAACGCCCTGGGGTTGAACAGGGTGGTGTCCTTGAAGACGGCCATGAAGACGAAGAGCGCCAGCACTTGGGTCGTGTAGAGCAGCAGGCCCATCCCCTGGAAGAGATGCGGCAGCGTCCTGGCCGTGCGCTGGAGCACGATGAGACCGATACCCATGAAGACGGTCACCACCACCGTGGCGACACCGGCACCCAGCGCCCCCTTCCCGCCCGCGACCACACCGCTGACCACCGTGGCGACAACGCCGACGGCGGCGGTGGGTACGGCGGCCTGGAGGAGGGTCCGGACGTCGTTGGAGGGCATGGCGGCAGCTCCGCTTGCTGGGTGGGGCAGATGGTGTCGTCATGGACGAGCGTAGGCCCGGTCCGAGAGTTGGATTCTCGGGCCAACGGACCGTCGCACTACGGTCCTTCGGCTCTGGCGCCGGGTCTCGTGAACGGTATCACAAACTATTTGATGAGGTCTTTACCATGAAGGTGTGCTCACCGTCACACATGAGGGCGAATCTGCCCGTGTGAGTCGGACAACACGCCGTCTTGTCTGGTAATGAGGCCCGTTGAGGTAATTCTCAGTACGCGGAATCCGCCCTGCGCCGGTCGGAGAACCGAGATCGCGGCCCGATCGCTGTCGCCCCGTTGACGCCCGCCGGGACCGGAGCGGGCTCGCCCGCCGGGACCCCGTCGGCCGGCGGTACGTCGCCCGTGGGCCGGGAATCGTGAGGCACCTGTGATCCGGCGGCCGGCCGGCCCTCCCGCGGCCCGGACTCCTCGGGGGCGTCCTCCGCGGCTTCCCCGGCCTCCGCCAACTCCCCCTGGGCGATCGGCTTACGGCGCCGGTAGCGGGGCGGCACGACGGCCTCCGCCCAGCGCGGGGCGCGCGGGGTGAAGCGGGGCAGCAGCAGGAGCAGCAGCCCCAGGGCGCTCAGCGCGACGACCGCCAGCACGATCCACATCGTGGACATGGTGGACGAGGAGTGGACCGAGTACAGGACCACGCCGAAGGCGATCAGCGCCGACCAGAAGTACATGATCAGTACGGCCCTGCTGTGCGAGTGCCCGATCTCCAGCAGCCGGTGGTGGAGATGCCCGCGGTCGGCGGCGAACGGCGACTGGCCGTTCCAGGTGCGGCGCACGATCGCGAGGACGAGGTCGGCGACCGGGATCGCGATGATCGTCAGCGGCAGCAGCAGCGGGATGAAGACCGGCAGCGCGGCGTGGGTCGCCTCGCGGGTCGAGCCGTCCGCGTAGATCTTCAGGGCGTCCGGATCGACCTGGCCCGTCACGGAGATGGCGCCCGTCGCGAGCACCAGACCGATCAGCATCGAACCCGAGTCACCCATGAAGATCCGGGCCGGATGCATGTTGTGCGGCAGGAAGCCGATGCCCATGCCCATCAGGATCGCGGCGAAGAGGGTGGCGGGGGCCGCGGCCTCGATGCCGTACCCGTACCAGATCCGGTACGCGTACAGGAAGAACGCCGCCGCCGCGATGCAGACCATGCCGGAGGCCAGACCGTCGAGTCCGTCGACGAAGTTGACCGCGTTGATCGTGATCACGACGAGGGCGACGGTGAGGAGCGTGCCCTGCCAGGACGTCAGCGCTACGGTCCCGACACCCGGCACCGGGATCCACAGGATCGTCAGACCCTGCATCACCATCACGCCCGCGGCGATCATCTGGCCGCCGAGCTTGATGAGGGCGTCGATCTCGAACTTGTCGTCCAGGACGCCGATCAGCCAGATCAGCGCGGCGCCGGAGAGCAGCGCGCGCGGCTCGTTCGACCGCTCGAAGACCCCGCTGAGATTCTCCAGGTTGCTGGCGACCAGCAGTCCGGCGCACAGGCCGAAGAACATGGCGATTCCGCCGAGACGCGGTGTCGGTTCGCGGTGCACGTCGCGCGCGCGGATCGCGGGCATCGCACCGATCGCGATGGCGAACTTCCGCACCGGACCGGTCAGCAGATAAGTCACCGCGGCCGTCACGCAGAGCGTCAGCAGATAATCACGCACAGGCTGCCCCACAGGAATCGCCGGCCATCCGAGGCACACACACTAACTCGCGACAGGAGGACCGTTGGAATGCGTGTAGCCACATGAGGAAGGACATACACGGCGGCTCGTCGGTTGCACAAATTCGTCTCACCATATCCCCCGCCGAATTTCTCACGGTACGTCGCCCCTGTTCAACGGTGCGCGAGCGGCACGGGATCAGTGCGGAATCAGTGCGGGGTCGGCACGCCCGTGAGTGCCGTCACCACCGGATCGAGAGCCTGGTGGATCTCGTCGCCGATGGAGCGGAAGAAGGTGATGGGGGCCCCGTACGGGTCGTAGACCTCGTCCGCCTCCGCGTTCGGGGCCAGGAGCCACCCGCGCAGAGCCGCGGCGGCACGCACCAGCGCACGGGCCCGCTCGACCACGCCCTCGTCGAGGGGGTCGGGCAGCGTCGCCGGGTCTATGGCCCGTACGAGACGCGTGAACTCCTTCAGCGTGAAGGTTCGCAGCCCCGCCGAGTGCCCCATCGAGATGACCTGCGCCCGGTGGTCACGTGTCGCCGTGAGCACCAGGTCCGCGCGGATCACGTGCTCGTCCAGCAGCTCACGCCCGACGAAGCCGGACGGGTCCGCGCCGAAGTCCGCGAGGACGGCCTCCGCGTTGGCCTCCATCGAGGCCCCCTCGTGTCCCCAGGTGCCCGCGCTCTCCACGATGAGCCCGCCCGTGAGGCGCTCGCCGAGGCGGTCGCTCAGGGCATGCCGGTTCAGCCGCTCGGTGATGGGCGAGCGGCACACGTTGCCGGTGCTGACGTGGAGGATGCGGAAGGTGTCGGGGAGTCCCGCTATGCCACGCCCCTCAGGGGCGGTCAATTGGCCACCTCGAGGTCGGGTACGACCTTGCGGAGCTCCTCGGCGTCGACGGCGCCCGCACGCAGCAGCAACGGGACCTTGCCGGTCACGTCGACGATCGACGACGGCACGATGCCGGGGGTCCTCCCGCCGTCCAGATAGACCGACACGGCGTCCGCGAGCATCTCCTGCGCCGCGTCACAGTCCTCCGGCGCGGGGTGTCCGGTCAGGTTCGCGCTGGAGACCGCCATCGGGCCGACCTCGGTCAGCAGCTCGATCGCGACGGGGTGCAGCGGCATCCGGATCGCGACGGTGCCACGGGTGTCGCCGAGGTCCCACTGGAGCGAGGGCTGGTGCTTGGCGACGAGCGTGAGGGCGCCGGGCCAGAACGCGTCGACCAGCTCCCACGCCTGCTCCGAGAAGTCCGTGACCAGGCCGTGCAGGGTGTTCGGGGAGCCGATGAGCACGGGCGTGGGCATGTTGCGGCCCCGGCCCTTGGCGTCGAGGAGGTCGGCGACGGCCTCGCTGCTGAAGGCGTCGGCGCCGAGCCCGTAGACGGTGTCGGTGGGCAGGACGACGAGCTCGCCGCGACGGACGGCGGACGCGGCTTCACGCAGACCGGTCGTACGGTCGGTCGCGTCGTTGCAGTCGTATCGCCGTGCCATCTAACAGCCCTCTTTCTGTGTCATTTCGGGTGCTCGGTTCGCCTCAGGGGCGCGCCCCTTCGACTCACTCGCGTGCGTTGCCGGGGTCACGGCATGGCCTTGCGGGCCGTCGCGAAGCGGGGGCGGTTGTTCAGGTCCGGGTGGTCGGCCGCGTCCGCCCAGCCGGCCTCCTCGTTGAAGATCCACGGGACCTGGCCGCCCTGTGTGTCCGCGTGCTCCACGACCACGAGGCCGCCGGGCCGCAGCAGCCGGTGGGCGGTGCGTTCGATCCCCCGGATCGTGTCGAGGCCGTCCTCGCCGGAGAAGAGCGCCATCTCCGGGTCGTGGTCGCGCGCCTCGGGCGCGACGTACTCCCACTCGGTGAGCGGGATGTACGGCGGGTTGGAGATGACCAGATCGGCCTGGCCGTCGAAGTCCGGGAGGGCCGTCAGAGCGTCTCCGCGGTGCACGGTGACCCTGGACCCCTCGGCGTTCTTCCGCGTCCAGGTGAGGGCGTCCTCGGACAGCTCCACGGCGTGCACACGCGAGCGCGGCACCTCCTGCGCCATGGCGAGCGCGATCGCGCCGGATCCCGAGCAGAGATCGACGATCAGCGGCTCGACGACGTCCATCGCGCGGACCGCGTCTATGGCCCAGCCGACGACGGACTCGGTCTCCGGCCGGGGCACGAACACCCCCGGCCCGACCTGGAGTTCCAGATACCGGAAGAAGACCCGTCCGGTGATGTGCTGGAGCGGCTCGCGGGCCTCGCGGCGCGCGACGGTTTCCCAGTAGCGGGCGTCGAACTCCTCGTCCACGACGCTGTGCAGCTCTCCGCGCTTGACGCCGTGCACGAACGCGGCGAGTTCCTCGGCGTCGAACCGCGGGGACGGCACGCCCGCGTCCGCCAGCCGCTGGGTGGCCTGGGCCACCTCGGCAAGCAGCAGACTGCGGGGGGCGGTCCCGCGGCGGAGCCGCTGAGGGTCGCTGGGTCCCCCAGAAGGTGGCTGCACGCTGGTTCCTCCTGAGACGTAGACGGGGAGGGGACGTGATCGGTACGGACGTGATCGGTGGTGACGTGATCGGTGGTGACGTGGCGTGAGGGACGGCTCAGGCGGCCGCGAGCTTCGCCGCCGAGTCTGCGTCGACGCAGGCCTGGATCACTGCCGCCAGCTCACCGTCGAGCACTTGGTCCAAGTTGTACGCCTTGAAGCCGACCCGGTGGTCCGAGATCCGGTTTTCCGGGAAGTTGTACGTACGGATCTTCTCGGACCGGTCGACGGTACGCACCTGGCTGCGCCGGACGTCCGCCGCGTTCTTCTCCGCCTCCTCCTGTGCTGCGGCGAGCAGCCGCGAGCGCAGGATACGCATGGCCTGCTCCTTGTTCTGGAGCTGGCTCTTCTCGTTCTGGCAGGAAGCGACGACTCCGGTGGGCAGATGCGTGATCCGGACGGCCGAGTCCGTCGTGTTGACGGACTGACCGCCGGGGCCCGACGAGCGGTAGACGTCGATACGCAGGTCGTTGGCGTGGATCTCCACGTCGACCTCCTCCGCCTCCGGCGTCACGAGGACACCGGCCGCCGAGGTGTGGATCCGGCCCTGCGACTCGGTGGACGGCACCCGCTGCACACGGTGCACCCCGCCCTCGTACTTCAGCCGCGCCCAGACGCCCTGTCCCGGCTCGGTGGCCCCGTTGCCGCCCTTGGTCTTCACCGCGACCTGGACGTCCTTGTAGCCGCCCAGCTCGGACTCGGTGGCGTCGATGATCTCGGTCTTCCAGCCCACGCGCTCGGCGTACCGCAGATACATCCGCAGGAGGTCCCCGGCGAACAGCGCCGACTCGTCGCCGCCCGCGCCCGCCTTGATCTCCAGGATGACGTCCTTGTCGTCACTGGGGTCGCGCGGGACGAGCAGCAGACGGAGTTTCTCGGTCAGTTCGTCGCGCTGCTTCTCCAGCACCTTGACCTCGGCGGCGAATTCGCCGGCCGACGCGTCCGTGGGGTCCGCCGCGAACTCACGGGCCGTCTCGATGTCGTCCCCGGTCCGCTTCCAGGCGCCGTACGTCCCGATGATCGGGGTCAGTTCGGCGTACCGCTTGTTGAGCTTGCGGGCGTGCGCCTGGTCCGTGTGGACCGACGGGTCGGCGAGCTTCTTCTCCAGGTCGGCGTGCTCGCCGACCAGTTCCTCGACCGCCTCGAACATTCGGGGGCTCCTGGGGTGCGTACGTGAGTGCTGCGCGAAGGTGCTGCGGGACGGCAAAGCGCCGGTCCCGACGCCCCAGGGCAGGGGCGCCGAGAACCGGCGCAGTTGGCTCGCTACTTGTTGGCGGAGCCGGCGGCAGCCTTGCCGAAGCGGGCCTCGAAGCGGGCCACACGGCCACCGGTGTCGAGGATCTTCTGCTTGCCCGTGTAGAACGGGTGGCACTCGGAGCAGATCTCGGCACGGACGGTGCCCGATTCGATCGTGCTGCGAGTGGTGAACGACGCACCGCAGGTACAGCTGACCTGGGTCTCGACGTACGTGGGGTGGATGTCGCGCTTCAAGGTGTCTCCTAGGGAACGTCCCTCGCCGGGCGAGGAGGCTCCGGGTCGCACGCGCGGATGCTCGTACGTGAACCGGGGCCGACGGACCAGTCTGCCAGGACCGGCCGTATCTCCAAAACCGGGGTGGTCCCGGATCTATTCCGCCGGGGCGGCGCCCGCCGGCGGGCCCGTGCGGTCGTCCGCCGGCGGCCCCGTACGCACCGTCATCCGCCCGTGACCACGTCGGACGCGTCGCCCTTGTCACCCGCGGATTCCCTCGTCGCCGAGGCCGGTATCGGCCGGTCCGCCCGCAGCGCGGTCCATACCCGCTCGGACGCCTTCTCCAGCGGTACGACGCGGTTCGGGTCCGCCGGGTCGTACCGGACGGGCAGCGTGATCATGTTGACGTCCTCGGACCCGAGGCTCTTGAGGCCGCCGGCGAACGACGCGAGCTCCTTGACCGAGTCCAGCTCGGAGTCGGGGGTGATCGCGCGGGTCGCGGTGTCGCCGATGTCGTACAGCTTCTTCGGGCTGCTGAGCAGACCGATCTCCTTGACCTGGGTGATCAGCGCCTTGATGAAGGCCTGCTGGAGCTGGATGCGGCCCAGGTCGCTGCCGTCGCCGACGCTCTTGCGGGTCCTGACGAGGCCGAGGGACTGTTCGCCGTCGAGGGTGTGGGTGCCGGGTCCGAGTTTCAGTCCGCTCTTGGAGTCGTCGATGGCCTCGGTGGTGGTGATCCGCACACCGCCGAGATCGTCGATGAGCCGCTTGAAGCCCGTGAAGTCGACCTCGATGTAGTGGTCCATGCGGATGCCGGACATCTTCTCGACGGTCTTCACCGCGCAGGCCGGGCCGCCGACCTCGTACGCCGTGTTGAACATGGCGCGCCGCGCCCCGGCCGCGGTGCCGCCCTGACCGTTCTCGCAGTCGGGGCGTTCGACGATCGTGTCGCGCGGTACGGAGACCACACTCGCCGTCCGGTGGCCCTCGTTGACGTGCACGATCATCGCGGTGTCCGAGCGGGCTCCGCCCTGGTCCCGGCCGTACGAGGAGTTGGCGCCGGAGCGCGAGTCGGAGCCGAGCACGAGGATGTCCATCGAACCGTTGTCGGTGTCCACGGGGCGGTCGGTGCCGAGGCTGGCGTTGATGTCGACGCCCTGGATGTTGCCGTTGAGCTTGACGTACACGTATCCGAGACCGGATCCGCCGACGAGGACCAGGGCGGCGGCGGCCCACGCGGCCAGCGTCATGGCGCGCCGGCCCGCGCCGGGCTTCTTGCGGCGCGATCCGGTCGCCCGTATTCGTCCGCCCCTGCTCTGGTCGCTCATCCGGTCCTCAGCTCTCGTCGGGCAGCTGGCAGCGTCGCACAACAAGCTGTGGCCCCCGCCGGAGCGGGGGCCACAGGGTCGGGCGGCTGCGGTGAGTGACCGGTCAGGTCCTCACCTGGGGTTTCAGGCGATGGAGTAGTAGCTGTTCCAGCCCGTGCCGAGGCTCACCGGTGTGGCGAAGATCTCGGACGTGGTCTTGCCCGTGCCCTTGAGCAGCGACAGGGTGCCGCCGGTCGTACGGACGAGAACGTCGGCCTTGCCGTCACCGTTCACATCACCCGGGGTGACGATGAGGTTGTAGACGGACCAGTCGGCGCGGACCTGGACCGGAGCCTCGAACGGGGCGGTGGACTTGCCGGTGCCCTTGACCAGGTAGAGCGCGTTGGTGCCGCCGCGGCGGACCAGCAGGTCGGGCTTGCCGTCGTTGGTCAGGTCGCCGTGGCCGCGTACCTGGTTGTAGGCCTGGTAGCCGGTGCCGACCGCGGTGGAGGCACTGAACTTGCCGTTGCCCTGGCCCGGGTAGAGCCGGAGCTGTCCGGTGGAGGCGACCGCGACCAGATCGGGCTTGCCGTCACCGTTGACATCGCCGGGGGTGACGATCGCCCGGAAGGTCTTCCAGCCGGAGAAGATCTTCGTCTTGACGTAGGTGGCGCTGCTCGCCGAGCGGTGCAGCCAGTACACGTCGCCGGAGTTGCCCCGGGCGACGAGGTCCTCGTAACCGTCCCTGTTCAGGTCGGTCTGGATGACCAGGTTGTACGCGCTGAACGTGCCGGTGAACGCCTTGCGGGCGGCCAGCTTCTCCCCGGTGGAGCTGAACGTGTACGCCTTGCCGTCCGAGGTCGTGCGGGCCCACGGGTCCGCCCGGTGGTCACGGCTGAAGTTGGTGTCGTCGACCCGCGGCTGGATGGCCGGCATATACGTCGAGACCTTGGTGTACACGTCGTACAGGCCGCCCAGGTTGCACAGCTCGGACTGGGTGGCGACGCCCCACGAGGTGATGCCGATGATCCGGCCGTTCACCATCATCGGGCTGCCGGAGTCACCGGGGCAGGTCGCCTTACCCGTGCTGTTGTCGCCCGTGCCGCCGGCGCCCGCGCAGATCATGTGGCCGGGCTTGAAGGCGCCCGGCGTACCGAGCGCGGTGTCGAGGTTCTCGGTGCACTCCGCGTCCGAGCGCAGCGGCTGCGTCACCCGCTGGAGGGTGTCGGCCAGCCTGCCGAAGTCCGGGTCCGAGCCGGTCATGCCCCAGCCGTAGGTGGTGGCGGTGGTGCCCGGCGCGTACCGGGCGGTGTCACCGTACGACGCGGGCTGCGCCGGGGTGCCCGTCAGCGGCTTGGAGAGCGTGAGCAGCGCGAAGTCGTTGTCGATCTCGGCCGCGTTGTACGAGCCCGCGAAGTAGGACTTCTTGATGGTGACCCCGGTGCCTTCGTCATTGGGGCCGCCGGCGAGCTTGGCGGTGTTGGCCAGAATGATGCCGTGGCCGACCATGTCGAGCGCTTTGCCGTTCTCGTCGGTGACGCAGTGCGCCGCCGTGAGAACCTTGTTGGGCGCGACGAGCGTGCCACCGCAGGTGAAGTAGAAGAGTCCGTCGTTGTCGTACTCGAAAAGCACCTGCACCATCCAGGGGGCGCTGCTGATCGAGGTGTTCGTGCCGCCGATGATGCGGGGTGAGGCTTCGTTGGAACTGACGACCTCGGCGCCCTTGGGCGGCAGGAACTTCTCACCGCCGCCGTCCGCGGCCTGGGCGGTGGCCACCAGTCCGCCGGCGAGCATGGTAAGGGTCGCCGCACCGGCGGCAATCAGTCTTCGCATTTTCCGGGCCGGTCGGCCCTGACGCGACACACGCACGCAAATCTCCCGCTAATCAAGGGAATTGGTTTGGCGCCGTGTGGGGGGATGGAACGGCTCGTCGGATATTACAGGCAGAAATCCGCCCCGTCACCGGAGTAACGGGGCGGATCCAGGCGGAAGTTGAACAATCGGGACGGGTTTTCCCGAAACGACCTGTCAGTCGTTGCCGTTTCCGGGCGACGGAGTCGTCTTCTGAATCTGAAGCAGGAACTCCGCGTTCGACTTCGTCTTCTTCATTTTGTCCAGCAGCAACTCGATGGCCTGCTGCTGGTCGAGTGCGTGCAGCACCCGGCGCAGCTTCCAGACCACGGCCAGTTCGTCGCTGCCGAGCAGGATCTCTTCCTTACGGGTGGAGGACGCGTCGACGTCCACCGCCGGGAAGATGCGCTTGTCCGAGAGCTTCCTGTCGAGCTTGAGCTCCATGTTGCCGGTGCCCTTGAACTCCTCGAAGATCACCTCGTCCATGCGCGAGCCGGTCTCGACGAGCGCGGTGGCCAGGATGGTCAGCGAGCCGCCGTCCTCGATGTTGCGCGCCGCGCCGAAGAAGCGCTTCGGCGGGTAGAGCGCGGTCGAGTCGACACCACCGGACAGGATGCGTCCGGAGGCCGGGGCTGCGAGGTTGTACGCACGGCCCAGGCGGGTGATGGAGTCCAGCAGGACGACCACGTCGTGACCCAGCTCCACGAGGCGCTTGGCGCGCTCGATGGCCAGCTCGGCGACGGTGGTGTGGTCCTCGGCGGGGCGGTCGAAGGTCGAGGAGATGACCTCGCCCTTCACGGACCGCTGCATGTCGGTGACCTCTTCCGGACGCTCGTCGACGAGGACGACCATCAGGTGGCACTCGGGGCTGTTGACCGTGATCGCGTTGGCGATGGCCTGGAGGATCATGGTCTTGCCGGTCTTCGGCGGGGCCACGATCAGACCGCGCTGGCCCTTGCCGATCGGTGCGACGAGGTCGATGATCCGCGTCGTCAGCACACCCGGGTCGGTCTCCAGCCGGAGCCGGTCCTGCGGGTAGAGCGGGGTGAGCTTCTGGAACTCCGGCCGCCCGCGGCCCGATTCGGCCGCCATGCCGTTCGCCGAGTCCAGCCGCACCAGCGCGTTGAACTTCTCGCGGCGTTCGCCGTCCTTGGGCTGGCGCACCGCGCCGGTGACGTGGTCGCCCTTGCGCAGGCCGTTCTTACGGACCTGGGCGAGTGACACGTACACGTCGTTCGGGCCCGGCAGATAGCCGGAGGTCCGGATGAACGCGTAGTTGTCGAGGATGTCGAGGATGCCCGCGACGGGAATCAGCACGTCGTCGTCGGCGACCTGCGGCTCGCCGCCGCCACCGAACTCCTCGCGGCCACGGCGCCCGCGCCTGTCGCGGTACCGGCCGCGCCGGCCGCGCCGGCCGCCCGCCTCGTCGTCGAAGTCGTCCTGCGGCCCGTTGCCCTGGTTCTGACCGCCGCCCTGGCCCTGGCGCTGCTGGCGCTGGCCGCCGGTCTGCTGGCCGCCACCGCCCTGCTGGTCGTCGCCCTTGCCACGGCGCTCACGCTGGCGGCTCTGCCGGTCACCGCGCTCCCCGCGGTCCCTGTCCCCGCGCTCGCCCCGCTGGCCGCGCTCCTGGCGGTCGCCGCGGCGTCCTTCGGCGTCGGACTGGGCGGAGGCGGAGACGGCGGCCTCGGCCCTGGCGTCCGGGCGCTCGTCCACGACGGTGTCGGTGCCCGACTCGGCGCGGCTCTCGGTCTTGGTGTCCGGGCTGCCCGCCTGCGCGGTGGCCCGGCGCCGACGGCGCTCGCCCGCGGGCTGGTCGTCGCTGGCCGGCTGGCCCGGGATGTCGATCTGCGCGTCGGCCTTCTCGGCCTTCTCGGCCGGGGCCGGGGCGGCGGCCGTGTCGGCCGCCTTGCCCGCGGGGGCGTCGGCGGCCGGGGCCGCGTCGCCCGTACGGGCCTTGGAGGTGGCGCGCCGCTTGGGCTTCGCCTCGGCGTCGCCGCCGGCGGTCTCGGCGCTCTTCGGGGCGGCCGAACCGCCGCCCTGCGCCTCCTTGATGACCTCGATCAACTGGCTCTTGCGCATCCGCGCGGTGCCCCTGATGCCGAGGCCGGACGCGACCTGCTGCAACTCGGCCAGGACCATGCCGTCGAGGCCGGTGCCGGAGCGGCGGCGCCGTGAGGTGGTGCCAGTGGCAGCACCTTCGGCGGGCGCGGTCGTGTCGACGCTGTTGTCGGCAGTCACGCCCATCAGATCGGTGGTGTCGCTCACGAAGGGTCCTTCCCTGGAGCGGACGTCGGCCTTCTGGCTCGGCGACCGGTTGTGCTGTCCGACCGCGGGTTGTGATCGTGTCGATCACCGGCCGCGGCCGGGGCGATGGTCCCGCCGGGTACGGCGGAAGACTTGCGTACGTGCAATGGGTCCGGCCCGAGGTCCCCCTGCTCGGCCCACTCCTGGACATAGCGAGGGGTGTCGTGCCGGTTCCGGGGCGTGCTCAGAACTGCTCAGGCAGGCTGCTCAGGCAGTTGGGGAGGCTCCCGGAAGAATGGTGGTCCCGAATGGGGACGCGAAGCACCGAGCCACAAAGACTTCGGGTGCAGACTTGAGGTTAACACTACCGGCTCCAACAAACATTCCCCCTCTCACTCACCGGCAATCTCGCTCACCGGCAATCCACCGTCACTGAGGACCCAGCGGCAGAACACTCGCCCCCGTGCCGTCGAGGCCGAGCCTGTGCGCCGCCCAGCCCTCGCCGGCCAGCTGTACGACCTTGTCGGCCGCACTGTCCTCGGTCAGCGCCAGGACCGTGGGTCCGGCGCCGGAGATGACCGCGGGGACGCCGTCGGCCCGCAGTCGGTGCACGAGCTCCACACTCCCCGGCATCGCGGGAGCGCGGTATTCCTGGTGGAGCCGGTCGTCGGTGGCCGCGAACAGCAGGTCGGAACGCCTGGTCAGGGCCTGTACGAGCAGGGCCGCCCGGCCAGCGTTGAAACTCGCGTCCACATGGGGGACGGAGCGCGGGAGCAGCCCGCGGGCGGTCTCGGTCAGGACGGGCCGGTCGGGCACGAACACCACGGGAACCACGGAGTCGGCGACCTCCATCCGGATGGCCCGCGCCGCGCTTCCGTCGGTCCAGGCGAGGGTGAATCCGCCGAGCAGACAAGCCGCCACATTGTCCGGGTGGCCCTCGATCTCGGTGGCGAGCTCCAGCAGCGCCGTGTCGTCGAGTCTGGCGTCGCCGCCTATCGTCACGGCGCGCGCGGCGACGATCCCGGCGCAGATCGCGGCGGACGACGAGCCCAGGCCGCGGCCGTGCGGGATGCGGTTGGCGCAGACGACCTCCAGGCCGCGCGGCTGGCCGCCGAGCAGGTCGAACGCGGTGCGCAGGGACCGTACGAGCAGGTGGTTCTCGTCGCGGGGCAGTGTCCCGGCGCCCTCGCCCGCGATGTCGACGTGCAGGCCGGCGTCGGCGACGCGTA
Source organism: Streptomyces sp. NBC_01716 (assembly GCF_036248275.1). Lineage (NCBI taxonomy): Bacteria > Bacillati > Actinomycetota > Actinomycetes > Kitasatosporales > Streptomycetaceae > Streptomyces > Streptomyces sp. NBC_01716. The sequence continues at coordinate 2,696,296 of NZ_CP109181.1, forward strand.
CGACCACGTCGTCGTAGAGCCCCAACGACAGGCCGAAGGCATCGAATCCCGGCCCGAGGTTGGCGCTGGTGGCGGGGACGCGCACCCGTACGGCGGCGGCGCGGAAAGCTGGACCGGCCATCGCTTAGACGACTCTCCTTGTGTGACTGCGAGGAAGGCTGAACGGGAGACGAGGCTGCGAGACCACGGGGTTTCGGCAAGAAACGGAAACACCCGACGGCCACGAGGGCAACAACACCACGGCATATGCGGCGGGGCGGGTCGGGTACAGCCTATCGAAGGAAGGTTCTGTCGCGACATAGGGCGCACAGGAGGCGCACGATGCGTGTCGCGTGGCTTCCTGTGCGCCTATGCAGGGTCTTGGTGTGCTTTGTGCGTGCCCCGTAAGGCCCGTGCGGGCTCCGGCGGGGGCGCACCAGGGCTTGTCCGGCGGATCGGCGGACGGCGGATCGCCGGATTTTCGTGGACGAGTCCTACGCGAGTCCGAGACGCTCCGCCGCCGTCACCGCGTCCACCGGCACCGTGACCGGCTGAGGCGCGCCCGCGACCGCCCAGTCCGGGTCCTTGAGCCCGTTCCCGGTGACGGTGCAGACGATCCGCTGCCCGGGATCGACCTTGCCGTCCTCCGCCGCCTTGAGCAGACCCGCGACGGACGCGGCCGACGCGGGCTCGACGAAAACGCCCTCCTGCGCGGCCAACAGCCGGTAGGCGCGCAGGATCTGTCGGTCCGTCACCTCGTCGATGAAGCCGCCCGACTCATCCCTGGCGGCGAGCGCCTGCCGCCAGGACGCGGGGTTGCCGATACGGATCGCGGTGGCCACGGTGTGCGGGTCCTTCACGACCTCGCCGCGCACGATCGGCGCCGAACCGGACGCCTGGAAGCCCCACATGCGCGGGGTACGGGTCGCGGGGCCGTCGGCCGCGTACTCCGTGTAGCCCTTCCAGTACGCCGTGATGTTGCCCGCGTTGCCGACGGGCAGCACATGGATGTCGGGGGCGTCGCCGAGTGCGTCCACGATCTCGAACGCCGCGGTCTTCTGGCCCTCGATACGGGACGGATTGACCGAATTGACCAGCGCCACCGGGTAGTTGTCGGACAGCCCGCGCGCCAGCGTCAGACAGTCGTCGAAGTTCCCGTCGACCTGGAGGATCTTCGCGCCGTGCACCAGCGCCTGGCCCATCTTGCCCAGCGCGATCTTGCCCTGCGGCACCAGGACCGCGCAGACCATGCCGGCCCGTACCGCGTACGCGGCGGCCGACGCCGAGGTGTTGCCGGTGGAGGCGCAGATGACGGCCTGGGCGCCCGCCTCCTTGGCGTGTGTGATGGCCAGCGTCATCCCGCGGTCCTTGAACGACCCGGTCGGGTTGGCGCCCTCGACCTTGAGGTGCACCTCGCAGCCCGTGACTTCGGAGAGGACCTGGGCGGGGACCAGCGGCGTACCGCCCTCGCGGAGCGTGACCACCGCCGTCGCGCCGGTGACCGGCAGCCGGTCCCGGTACTCCTCGATGATGCCGCGCCACTGGTGGGTGCCATTGCTCGTCATGGGTCCCTTACTCCCCTTCAACACGCATGATGCTGGCGACACCGCGCACGGTGTCGAGCTTGCGCAGCGCCTCGACGGTCCCCGAGAGGGCGGCGTCGGGCGCGCGGTGGGTGACGACGACGAGGGATGCCTCGCCGCCCAGTCCTTCACTGTCCAGCCGGCCCTGCTGGCGCACGGTGTCGATCGACACGTCGTGCTCGGCGAAGACGGTGGCGACCTGGGCCAGTACACCCGGTTTGTCGGCCACGTCGAGGCTGATGTGGTAGCGGGTCACGACCTCGCCCATCGAGCTCACCGGCAGCCGCGTGTACGCGGATTCGCCGGGGCCCGTCGATCCGCCGATCTTGTTGCGGCAGACCGCGACGAGGTCGCCGAGCACGGCGGAGGCGGTGGGCGGGCCGCCCGCGCCGGGGCCGTAGAACATCAGCCGGCCGGCCGCCTCGGCCTCCACGAAGACCGCGTTGTAGGCCTCGCGCACAGAGGCGAGCGGGTGGCTGAGCGGGATCATCGCCGGGTGTACGCGGGCGGTGACCGACCTGCCGTCGGCGGCGCGCTCGCAGATGGCGAGGAGCTTGACGGTGCAGCCCATGCGCCGCGCGGAGGCGATGTCGGCGGAGGTGACCTCGGTCAGTCCCTCGCGGTGGACGTCGTCCAGGCGTACGCGGGTGTGGAAGGCGATCCCGGCGAGGATCGCGGCCTTCGCCGCGGCGTCGAAGCCCTCGACGTCGGCGGTCGGGTCGGCCTCCGCGTAACCGAGCGCTGTCGCCTCGTCCAGCGCCTCCGAGTAGCCGGCGCCCGAGGAATCCATCCGGTCGAGGATGAAGTTCGTGGTGCCGTTCACGATGCCGAGCACGCGGTTGACCTTGTCGCCCGCGAGGGATTCCCGCAGGGGCCGCAGCAGCGGGATGGCGCCGGCGACGGCGGCCTCGTAGTAGAGGTCCCTGCCGTGCTTCTCGGCCGCCGCGAAGAGCGTCGCGCCGTCCTCGGCGAGCAGCGCCTTGTTGGCCGAGACGACGGAAGCGCCGTGCTCGAAGGCGGTGGTGATCAGTGTGCGGGCGGGCTCGATGCCGCCGATGACCTCGATCACGACGTCGATGTCGCCGCGTTTGACCAGCGCCGTCGCGTCCGTGGTGATCAGCGCGGGGTCTATGCCCTCGCGCACCTTGGAGGGACGGCGGACGGCGACCCCGGCGAGTTCCAGGGGCGCGCCGATCCGCGCGGCCAGATCGTCGGCGTGCGTCGCCATGATGCGCGCCACCTCTGAGCCGACGACCCCACAGCCCAGCAGCGCCACCTTCAGCGGACGCGTACGCATCATGCGACCTCGATTCCCTCTCACAGCGATGTGGACCAGTCTCACGCACCGGACGGAAGTTTCTCCCCTCCGTCCGTCATACGAGACATCAATCTCGGCTAACCAACATCGAGCCGCAGGAGATCCTCCTCCGTCTCGCGCCGGACGATCACCCGCGCCCCGCCGTCCCTGACCGCGACGACCGGCGGGCGCAGCGCGTGGTTGTAGTTGCTCGCCATGGAGCGGCAGTACGCCCCGGTGGCGGGGACCGCGATCAGGTCCCCCGGCGCCAGGTCGGCGGGCAGGAACGCGTCGCGTACGACGATGTCACCGCTCTCGCAGTGCTTGCCGACGACCCTCGACAGCATCGGCTCGGCGTCGGAGCGACGGGAGACGAGCGCGACGCTGTACTCGGCGTCGTACAGCGCGGTGCGGATGTTGTCCGACATGCCGCCGTCGACGCTCACGTACGTCCGCAGCCCGTCCAGCGGCTTGATGGTGCCGACCTCGTAGAGCGTGAAGGCCGTCGGGCCCACGATCGCGCGGCCGGGCTCGACCGAGATGCGGGGGGTGCGCAGTCCGGCGGACTCACACTCACGGGTGACGATCGCGGTGAGGGACTTGGCGATCTCGTGGGGCTCGCGCGGGTCGTCGTCGGGGGTGTACGCGATGCCGAGGCCGCCGCCGAGGTCGATCTCGGGGAGTTCGACGCCGTGCTCGTCGCGGATCTCGGCCAGCAGCCCGACGACGCGGCGCGCCGAGACCTCGAAGCCGGCCATGTCGAAGATCTGCGAGCCGATGTGCGAGTGGATGCCGATGAGTTCGATGCCGTCGAGCCGCAGCGCCCGGCGGACGGCCTCGGCCGCCTGGCCGTCGGCGAGCGCGATGCCGAACTTCTGGTCCTCGTGGGCGGTGGCGATGAACTCGTGGGTGTGTGCCTCGACGCCGACCGTGACCCGGATCTGCACGGGCTGGACCCGGCCCAGGCTCTTGGCGATGTGCGCGACGCGCACCATCTCCTGGAACGAGTCGAGGACGATGCGCCCGACGCCCGCGGCGACGGCGCGCTCGATCTCGTGCACGGACTTGTTGTTGCCGTGCAGCGCGATGCGCTCGGGGGGCATGCCCGCGTCGAGCGCGGTGGCCAGCTCGCCGCCGGAGCAGACGTCGAGGTTGAGCCCCTCCTCCTTGAGCCAGTGGACGACGGCGCGGGACAGGAAGGCCTTGCCCGCGTAGAAGACGTCGGCGTCCTTGCCGAAGGCGTCGGTCCAGGCGCGGCAGCGGGCCCGGAAGTCGGCCTCGTCGAGGAAGTACGCGGGGGTGCCGAACTCCTCGGCGAGGCGGGTCACCGGCAGCCCGGCGACGGTGGCGACACCGTCCTCGTCGCGCCGGACCGTGCGCGACCAGATCTTGTCGTCCAGCGTGTTGAGGTCGGCGGGCGGCGGGGAGTAGTGGCCCTCGGTGTGCACGTCGCCGTAGCGGGGGCCGGCGGGGTGGGCGGAACGGCTCATCGTCTTGCTGCTCTCTTGGTTGCGTCGGATGCGGCCGACTCGGCGGACGGCATCAGAGGTGTGCGGGCGCGTCGACGCCGAGGAGGGTGAGGCCGCCGGCCAGCACCGTCCCGGCGGCTTCGGCGAGTGCGAGCCGGGACCGGTGGGCGGCCGAGGGTTTCTCGTCGCCGGCGGGCAGCGGGCGGCAGGTCTCCTGGAAGTGCAGGAACGCCTCCGCGGTGCGTTCGAGATGGCGGGCGACCCGGTCGGGGGCGCGCAGGCGGGCGGCGGCGGCGAGTACGCCGGGATGGTCGCCGATGCTGTCGAGAAGGGCGCGGGCCGCCGGTTCGACGGCTCCCGCCGGGTCGCCGTCCCCCGGGATGCCGAGGGCCGCGGCGTTACGGACGAGGGCGCGGGTACGGGCGTGGGCGTAGCGCACCGTGAACAGAGGGTTGCTCTCGTGCTGTACGAGAAGTCCGTCGCCGGTCGCGGGCCGGTCGTGGGCTGCGGGCCGCAGCAGGCCCCAGCGGGCGGCGTCGGGCCCGAGGCGGGCGAAGAGGTCCCCCGCGAGGGCGGCGGGCACGGGCCGTACCGACAGCCGCTCCGTGGCGTCGTCGCCGGTGCGGGCGTCGGCGCCCTGCGCGCGCAGCAGCCGCAGGACGGTCTCGGTGTGGACGGCGGCGCGGAGTTCGGCGGCGGGGGCGAGGACCACGGTGGTGCCGGCGAGGGCGTCCCCGTGTCCGTAACGGATTCCGGCGTCGAGGACGGCGCGGACGAGGGCGGTGCGGCCGGCGGGGGCGAGCGTGAAGTTGAGGAAGCCCGGTCCGGTGATGTCGACGCGCGAGAGCTCCGGCGTGCGGCGCAGGATCTCGGTGCGGAGAATCTCCGCGACGTCGTGGGGGCTGCGCCGGGCGGGGCCCGCGAGCCGTAGCGCCACGGAGGTCGCGTAGTCGCCGCTGCCGCCGGGCCCGGGGCGCCCGACCTGGACGCTCGTAGGTACGGGCCCGGCCAGTACACCCTCGTCGACCGCGCGGCGCACGGCGTGCAGCACGGTTCGGGAGAGGTCGGCGGGTGTCACGGCACAAGCGTATGGGAGGAGGGGGGCGTCTTCGCGAACCGGTTTCGCGATACGGGCGGCTGCCCGGGTGCCCAGGTCCCCCGGGGCGGCACGGGAGCGTACGTCAGCCGCGTGCGCTTCGGGGCGTGCTCCCCGCACGCCCGACCTCATGCCTGCCGTCCAACGACGGCGGGTCCTCCCGGCGCATCAGCCGGCGGACGACCCTCACGAGCTCGCTCGGCTCGAACGGCTTGGCGAGGAAGGCGTCCACGCCCGCGGTGATCCCGGTCTCCACCTCGTACCGCGTGCCGGCGCTGATGATCGCGACGGGCAGGTGCGAGGTCATCGGATCGGCCCGCAGCCGGGCGGCGGTGCGGATGCCGTCGAGGCGCGGCATGACGACGTCGAGGGTGATCACATCGGGCCTGACCCGGTGGACGACGTCCAGACACTCGGCACCATCGGCCGCGGTCACGACCTCGAAGCCCTCCAGCTCCAGGTTGACCCTGATCAACTGCCGGATGACCCTGTTGTCGTCGACAACGAGCACTCGGCCTGACATGCCTGACACAATCCGAGAGTAGGGCGGGCTCCCGGGCCGCGTCCGGGTTTTCCCCACTTCTCCCCTCGCGTGGGGGACGCGCGGCGCGGGGCAGGTCCCCGCACTCACCACGCCAAATACCTGTTCACGACGACCCCATGAGGGCTGGTAGGGTTTCACCTGTCGCCAAGGTCCACGGCGACACGCCCCCGTAGCTCAGGGGATAGAGCATCGGCCTCCGGAGCCGGGTGCGCAGGTTCGAATCCTGCCGGGGGCACCGTGGTTCAGGTGCCGTGAAGGCCCTCTGATCAGGCGAGAAGCCAGATCGGAGGGTCTTTCTTCATGTCCGGCGACCGTGTGTGGTCCGTACTGCCCGGAGCCGGTCGATGAGGGCCGGCGCGGGCCGCTGCCGAGGGCGTGATGCTCCGGCGGGATGTCACGGCCGCGTCGGTCGGATGTGGTCCGTGCCGACGGGCACGGAACAGGCCGCCTCGCGGACGCGTTTCGTCGAGCGAACGTATGCCGCGGGGGTCCGCCGCCCGCCCCCGGGAGATCGCCCCGCGCGATCCGTCGCCCTCCGCTTCGTGCCGGCTCCCCTGCCGCGCGTCACCGGCCGGCCCTCTCGCCTTCATCGCGTCGACACCGTCCCGTCGCGGAGTCCGAACGCCCAGCGTTGTCACCGTATGACCCTCGGTGAGGCTTTGGGGGGACTCCTCAAACTCCGCCGGATGTAACGTGACTTCCGTCACTCCACACTTCGGCCAGATTCGGCCTCAGGTCCAACACCGCTTCTCCACGCGATCTCCTCGCGAACGGACGGTTCCGGGAGCCGGGCGCATGGGTCGCAATCCCGCCATGGCCGATTACGGACAGACCTTACGGGCCAGTGGAAACACCGCCCCGGACGGCCCCCTTCCCCTTCCCTCCGCGACGCCCGAGACGGCCTCCCTCACCCCGCGGATCCCCCGTACGACCCGCCAACTCGCGGCATCCGGGCGCCATATGATCGCTGCGACTTGTCCCGTGGCGACCGAAATGCCGTCCCCTGGAGGCCAGTTCAAGCCCCCGTGATCTTTCTTGTTCCGCGAACTCATTCCGGAAGTCGGCACTCCAGTCAAGTCGCCACGCCGAAGCGCGGTACGGGACATTCCGGTGGCCGTGCGGCAGAAGGGCACCAGAGGGCGGTGGGCTGCGGCGGGGGGTGGGGAGTTGAAACGATTCGATGATTCCGCTTACGCGCACGAGGGCGTCTTCTGCCCTGTTTTTCGGCGGAGTTGGATCGTTCGTGGCCGCTTGGGCGCCGTCATTTTTCGCGGATGTACGCGTCCGTAACGAGGTGCTACAGCATAGGATCAAGCCGCGCCACGGAGGCCTCGCCAGTCCCTTCCGTAACGTTGCACACGATCTACTCGCGATCCCCACCGACACCCCCCAACCCGTTAATAGGTATCTGCGTGTCACCGATACTCAGCACCGGTTCCGGCGATGGAGCCGCGCAGTGAAAATCAATCGTCGCCTTGTCCTGCTGGTCACCGTGCCTCTCGTAGTGGCCGTCACCTTCGCGGTGCTGGCCCTCGCTCCCGCGACCCAACAGGCGCTCCAGGCCAACCGGCTCACGGCCATGGTCGATGTCGCCTCGTCCGTAAGCGAGTTGACCCACCATCTGCAACGTGAGCGAGCGTCCGCGACCGCACTGGTCTCCACACAAGGAGATACGGACGCGTTCCGCGAAAGTTCCAACGCGACGGACAAGAGTGTCGCCAAATTCCGTTCTCAGCGCGACAGCCTGTCGTCCGTACCGGGCAACGCGCAGCGCGCTCTGGACCGTATCGACCAATTCATCGAGGAATTGCCCTCCCTGCGCGCCCAGGTGCGCTCCGGAGGAAGCACTGTCACCGCGCTGACCTTCGGCTACCGGATCGTGATCGCCGACCTCATCGACTACCGCGACGGAATCGCGCAGGCCGACGGCGTGGACTCCGACGTGGCCGACCAGATCCGTGCCGCCGCCGCTCTGTCGCGGGCCTCCGAGCACATCGGCCAGCAGCAGGTCGCGGTGATGAGGGCGCAGGCCACGGGTGGCTTCACCCAGGCGTCCAAGCGGACCTTCGACGCCACCCGGCTCGGTTACACCGAGGCGACCGGCGTGCTCTTCGACCTGGGCCCGCAGCAGTGGCGGACCTGGCTTGAGCGCACACTCTCGGGCCCGAAGGCCCTGGAGGCCCGGCGACTTGAGGACGAGGTGAGCCGCACAGCGGCGGACCAGGAACTCACCGTCAAGCCGGAGGAGTGGCAGAAGGCGTCGACCGACCGGCTGGATCTGCTGCGGTCGGTCGAGAGCCGTATCGACAGCTCCGTGCTCAACACGGTCACCGAGACGCGCACCACGCTCGCCTGGCTGGCCGGCGGCGAGGTGACGCTGGTGCTGCTCACGCTCATCAGCGCCGTCGTCGTCGCCATCCGGCTCGGCCGCGTGATGATCCGCCGCCTGCGGGATCTGCGCAACGCCGCACACGAGGTGGCCCACACGGGTCTGCCCCGGGTGATGACCGACCTGTCCCAGCCCGGGGCGCTCAGCGGTGCCACACCCGAGCAGGTCGCCGAACGGTCCGGCAACCCGGTGAAGACCACGGGTCTGGACGAGATCGGCGAGGTCGGTGAGGCGTTCAACGCCGTTCACCACGAGGCCGTCCGACTGGCCGCCCAACAGGCCCACATCCACGAGCAGTTCGCCGAGACACTGGTCGGTGTCGCCCGCAGGGGCGCCCAGTTGACCACCGTCATGGTGTCCGAGCTCGACGCGGTGCAGCGCGACGAGGCCGACCCCGAGCGCATGAAGATCCTGTTCGCGCTCGACCACCTCGCCATCCGCATGGAGCGCAACACCAACAACCTGCTGGTGCTGGGCGGTTACGGCCACGGCCGGGTGCGGTCCGCGGACATCTCCTGCTCGACGGTGATCGTGGCCGCCGCGCAGCAGATCGAACGCTTCGACCGGGTCTCCCTCGGTGTCATCGAGTCCGGCATCGGCATCGCGGCGCGCGTGGTCCACGACGTCGCGCACATCCTGGCCGAGCTCCTCGACAACGCGACGCGCTTCTCGCCCCCGGACAAGCAGGTCGGGGTCGCGGTCTGGCGGCTGTGGGACCGGGCGGTCGTACAGATAGTCGACGAGGGCGTGGGCATCACCGCCGAGCGGCGCGCCACCCTCAACAAGGGTCTGCTGGAGCCGAAGTCGGGCATCGGCGACGTGCGTTCCATGGGTCTGCACGTGGTGGCACGGCTCGCCGCCCGGCACGGCATCGTCGTCGAACTGCGCGACTCCTCAGGACCCGGCACGATCGCCGAGGTCACCCTCCCGGCCAATGTGCTGGCACCGGCTCCGAAGGAGACTGCGCCGCCCGTGCAGGGCGGGCCCGGGGAGCGTCCCGGTGTGCGGTACGAGGCACCGCGTCCGATCACCGCGCCCGGAAACATCGGCCGCAGGAAGACCACCGGCGCGGGCGACTACAGCCCGGCCGGTGCCGGGGCTGCCGACGGCAGCAACGGATCCCAGGGATCTCAGGGGTCCAACGGATCGACGGACTCGCGGAGTTCGGGGAGCGACACCAAGGGCAACCCCCAGGGCGACGAGCGCGAGCGCGCCAACAAGCCGTCCCAGCACCCCGTCCATGCCGAGCCGGTTCCCCGGATCGCCGGAGTCAGTTCCTCAGGGCTTCCACTGCGGCAGCGCAACACGCCGCAGCAGTGGCCCAAGCTGGGCAAGGGGCGCGACGGCGCCGACCAGCGATCCGGCGCGGCACCCAAATCACCGCGCCGCCGGGACTCCCGACAAGTCTCTGACGTCCTCGCGGCCTACGCACAGGGGATCAACAGGAGCACGAGCCACCGCGGGCGCTCCGCCACTGACGACGACACCCAACGGAGCAAAAAATGACGACCTCACCCACCGACCTGAGCTGGATCCTGAGCGGCTTCGCCGGACGCATCCCGGAGGTCACGCAGGCGATAGCCGTGTCCGTGGACGGACTGGCGCTGGCCTACACCGGGGTGGAGCGCGACGACGCCGACCGGTTGGCCGCCATCGCATCGGGAGTCGTCAACCTGCTCTCCGCGGCTGCCCAGTTGACCAACACCGATCCCGTCGAGCACAGCCTGACCGCCATGGAGGGCGGCTACATGTTCTCGATGGCCGTATCGAGCGGCGCGTCCCTGCTGGTGACGACCACCAGGGACGCGGACATCGGCGAGGTCAGCTACATGATGTCCGAACTGATCAACCAGGTCGGCGATTCCCTGACCCCTCAGGTACGCGGCGACGTGAACGTCCAGCCCTCGCGCTGACGTCCGGGTCGTCCAGCTCCATCGTCCGGTTCCTTTGCCGTACGTGCTTCTCCCGCCCGTTTTTCATTCCTCCCGATGAGAGCCCTCAATGTTCTTCGACATAACCCTCCCGCGAGGCCGCCGCAGAGTCCGGCCGGTCGGCGCAGCCGCCATCGCACTCGGTCTGGCAGCCGTCACCGGGTGCAGCAGCGACAGCGGCGCCGGCGACGACACAGTGAAGATCGGCCTGGTGGCGTCGCTGTCAGGTACGTACGAGCCGGTGGGCACGGAGCTGCGCAAGGGCTTCGAGCTGTACCTGGCCACCCACGACAACAAGCTGGGCGGCCGGAAGGCCGAGCTGGTCGTGGCCGACGAGGGTGACGGTCCGCCCACCGCGGTCCCCGCGGCCACCAAGCTGATCAAGAAGGACAAGGTCGACGCGCTGACCGGTCTCGTCGGTGGTGGTTCGGTCAACGCGGTGCTGCCGCTGATCGACCAGGCGAAGATCCCGCTGCTCGGGTCGAACGCCCGCCCGCCGGTCAAGGACATGAAGTACGTCTGGACGACGAGCTTCCTCTCCGACGAGCCGGGCAAGGCCATCGCCCCGTACATCAAGGAGAAGGTGGACGGCCCGGTCTACGCGATCGGCCCCGACTACCAGGGTGGCTACGACGAACTGCGCGGTTTCACCGAGGAGTTCAAGCGGGTCGGCGGCAAGCTCGCGAACCCCGACGGCGAGACCAAGTGGACGCCGTTCCCGAAGACCACCAACTTCATGCCGTACTTCGCGGACATCGCGAAGACGGACGCGAAGGCGGTCTACTGCTTCTACGCCGGTAAGGCCGCGATCGACTTCGCCAAGCAGTACGCGCAGTCCGACGTCGCCGACCTGCCGCTCTACACGGCCTTCGTCACCGAGGGCAGCGTGCTCCAGGCGCAGGGCGACGCGGCGAAGGACGTCTACTCGGTCCTGAACTACGCGGCCGACCTCGACAACGAGGCCAACCGTAAGTTCGCCGCCGACTGGACGGCCAAGCACGACACCCAGCCGACGACCTACGCGATGGCCTCGTACGACGCGGCCGCCGTGCTGGACCAGGCGATCGCCGACGCCGGAGAGAAGGGCGAGGTGACGCCGGAGACCATCAACACCGCCATCGGCGGCCTCGGCCAGATCGACAGCCCGCGCGGCGCCTGGGAGTTCGGCGAGAAGGCGCACTCGCCGGTGCAGCAGTGGTACCTGCGCCAGGTGCGCAAGGACGGTGACCAGCTGGCCAACGTCATGGTCCAGGACCTGGCGACGCTCGGCAGCTGAAATGAATCTCCTTGATGCCCACTTTGTGCCGGCGATCGACGGGGTGGCCTACGGGCTGCTGCTGTTCGTCGTCGCCGCCGGCCTGAGTCTCGCCTTCGGCACCGCGGGCGTACTGAACCTTTCGCACGGCACGTTGTACGCGATCGGTGCCTATACCGGTGCCGAGTTGAGCGACGGGACCTGGGGCGGTCTCGCCGTCGGACTCGCGGCCGGAACCGCTGCGGCTGCCGCCGCAGGTGCCGGTCTGTCCGCGGCCACGATCCCCCTGGCCCGTCGTGGGCATCTCGCGCAAGCACTGCTGACGTTCGGACTGGCCCTGATCGGTGGCAATCTGCTCATCGAGTTCTTCGGGGCCGACGAACTTCCGGTACGCGTCCCCGAGGCGCTCGACTCCTCGGTGACGCTGCTGGGCCACCGGTACCCCGCGTACCGGCTCTGCTTCATCCTCATGGCCGTGCTGCTCGCGGCGTTCGGTACGTGGGTGCTCACCCGCACCCGGGTGGGGGCGGCCGTACGGGCCTCCGCCGACGACCCGCAGATGCTGGCCACCACCGGGCACAGCCCGCGCGCGGTGCACACCGGGGTCCTGGCCGCCGCGGGTGCGCTGGCCGGGGCCGCCGGAGTGCTCGGCGCGCCGATCATCGGGCCGGGGGCCGGCACCGCCGACACGGTGCTGATGCTCTCCCTCGTCGTGGTCGTGCTCGGCGGGCTGCGGTCGCTGTGGATGACGCTGTTCGCGGCGATCGCGGTCGGCGAGGTGCAGACGCTCGGTGTCTCCCTCGCGCCGGACTGGGCGCCGTACCTGCTGTTCGCGGCCATGGCCGCCGTGCTGATCCTGCGGTCCCAGTTCACCGAGCCGGCGACGGCGGGGGCGCACGGCGGCGGGGACAGCGGCTCCGACCCGGTGGAGTGGCTGCGGCGACGGCTCTCCGCCTCGTTCTCGGGGCGGCGGGGTGACGGCGCGGAGAAGGCGGCCGGGAAGGGTGCGAAGGCGCCTGCCGGTGCCGTCTCCGACAGGCGGGAGCCCGTACCGCCCGCGAGCGGCGGGCCGTTGGCGCGGCTGCTCCGCGGCGGTCCCGACGACGGCGGCCTCGCCGCGCGGGGCCGCCGGGCCGCGCCACTCCTCGCTCTGCTCGTCCTGCTCGTCGCTCTGCCGACGCTGCTCGACGCGTACTCCCTCTCGCTGGCCGGCTCCGCGCTGGCTCTCGGGCTGCTGGCGATCAGCGTCGGCATCCTGACCGGCTACGCCGGGCTGCCGACCCTCGGCCAGACCGCGCCGTTCGCCGTCGGCGCGTACGCCACCGCGAATCTCGCCGACGCCGGCTGGACGGCGGGTCCGGTCCAGATCGTCGTCGCGGCGATCGCCGCCGCGCTGTTCTCGCTGGTGACGGGGCCCGCGGTGATCCGGGCCCGGGGGACCACGGTCCTGATGATCACGCTCGCGATCGGCGAGCTGGCCAGTGCGGCGATCAACCAGCTCAAGTCCGTCACCGGCGGCGCCGACGGTCTCGTCGGCTTCCCGCCCACGCAGGCGCTGTTCGGCGGGGAGGGGATGGTCGATGAGGACGAGGTCTACAACTACGCGCTCGTCGTCGCGGTCGTCGCCGTCGTCGTGACCGTGCTCGTCCTGCGCTCGCCCGCCGGCAAGCTGCTGACCGGCACCCGTAACGCCGAGGCGCGGATGCGCGCGTCCGGCCACCCGGTGGGGCGCTATCTGCTCATCGCGCACATCGGCGCGGGGGCGCTGGCCGGGATCGGCGGCTCGCTGATGGTCACCGTCCAGCAGTACCTCTCCCCCGCCGACGTCGGCTTCGAGATCGCCGCGTTCGCGCTGCTTGCCGCCGTCATCGGCGGCAGCACGTCCGTGATCGGCGCCATGCTCGGCGCCGGACTCATCGTCTTCACCCGTGACTGGGTGGCCAGTTCATGGCCGGGCCACGGACCGCTGCTGCTCGGCACGCTGTTCGTCGCCGCCGTGTATCTGCTGCCGCGCGGTCTGGCCGGGCTGCGCGTCGGGTCCGGTCCCGGCGGGCGGCGAGCGGCGAAGGCCGATCAACTCCCGCCCGACCACAACAGCGTTCCGGCCGGGAAGGTCGCCCCATGACAGCCACTACCGCACCATCCGGCGCACCGTCCACGGCGCCTGTGCTGGACCTGAGGAACCTCACCAGGCGGTACGGGAGCCTCACCGCCGTCGACGACGTCAGCCTCCGGCTGCCGCCCGGGGCGCGGCACGCCGTCATCGGTCCCAACGGCGCGGGCAAGACCACCCTGCTGAACCTCATCGCAGGTACCGACCGCCCCGACCACGGCACCATCGCCCTGGGCGGCGCCGACATCACCCGTACGGCCACCGCCAGACGGAGCGGTCTCGGTATCGCCCGCAGCTTCCAGCAGCCCTCCGTCATCGGTGAGTTGTCGGTGCTGGACAACATCGTGCTGGCCGGCTGGCGGCACCATCCGCTGCGCCGGGGCGCGTGGTGGCGGCCCTCCCGCTACCGGAAGCACGCCGAGTCCGCCACCCGGCACCTGGAGGCCGTGGGCCTCGCCGGCTCCGCCGCCCGGCCCGCCGCCGACCTGTCCCACGGGCAGCGCCGCATGCTCGACCTCGCGGCGGCCCTCGCGGGCGACCCGCGTCTGCTGCTGCTCGACGAGCCCGCGGCCGGGCTGACCGACGGCGACATCGGGCGGCTGCTCACGATCCTGGGCGGCCTGCCTTCGAGCGTCGCCATCATCCTGGTGGAGCACCATGTCGAGGTCGTCGCCGAACTCGCCGAAACGGTGACGGTGCTGGCGGCCGGACGGGTCCTGATCACCGGGCCGACCAAGGAGGCGCTGGCCCACCCCGAGGTACGCGACGCGTACCACGCCACCGCGGCCGGCGCCGCCGCCCCTGACGCCGCGTCCGACGGCGTCCGAGACACAGCGGAAGCGAGAGGGTGAGGCGACCACCGATGCTGGAACTCACCGGTCTGACGGCGGGCTACCACGGCGGCACCGTCCTGCACGACCTCGACCTGACCGTCCCCGCCGGCTCCGTCCACGCGATCGTGGGCCACAACGGAGCGGGCAAGACCACCCTGGTCCACACCGTGGCGGGGTTCATCCGCCCCTCCGCGGGCTCGGTGCGGCTGAACGGACAGGAGATGACCGGTCAGCCCGCGCACAAGGTGGCGCGTGCCGGGATCGGTCTCGTACCGCAGGGCCGCCGGGTCTTCGCCGGGCTCACCGTCGCGGAGCATCTGCGCCTCTCCTACCGCCCGCCGGGCCGCGGCGACACGACCAGGCCCAGCCGGTGGACCCCGGAGCGCGTCCTGGAGCTGCTGCCCCGGCTGGGTGAGCGCCGGGGCAACCGGGGTACGGATCTGTCCGGCGGCGAGCAGCAGATGCTCGCCCTGGCCCGCGCGCTGCTCGGTTCGCCGAGCGTGCTGCTGCTGGACGAGCCCACGGAGGGGCTCGCGCCGCTGCTGGTCAAGCAGGTCTACGAGTTGGTCGGCACGCTGGCTGACGAGGGGATCGCCGTGCTGCTGGTCTCGCCGAGCCCGGCACAGGCCGCCGAGTGCGCCCGTACGGTCACGGTCCTCACGTCGGGACGGGTGACCCTGCGGGTGGACGGCGCCGACGCCAGGACCGATCCGACGGCGCTGCACGAGGCGCTTGAGCTGACTCCGGTGCGGGGCGCGGCGCGCTGAATCACGTACGCCGAAGCGCCGGGCGGGCCGCATGTGCGGCCCGCCCGGCGCTTTCTGACGTCGCATCAGGTGCCGGTCGGGCCGCCGCTACGGGCGCTTGAGGCTGTGGCCTCCGAAGCCGCTGCTGCGGTCGGAGCCGCTGTTCTGGCCCTGCCACCACGTCTCGAAGCCCGCCTTGTCCATGGCGCTCCAGTCCGGGGTGTTCTCGACCTGGGCACTGCCCATCCTGCGGGCCAGCGCCACCATGGCGGAGCCGACGGCGCCACGGCTGATGTCGTACGACTCCAGGACCTCCTTCCAGCTCCCCCCGGCCACCACGGCGGCCTCAAGGGCCGTGGCGTCCTGGAGCGCCTTCACGCTGCCGGCGCCGATGTGCGGCCGGGCGACGCTGGCGGCGTCACCGACGAGCAGCATCTGGCCCGAGGTGTAGTGCGGCACCTCAAGGTCGTAGATGGGCTGGATGAACGTGGTCTCGGCGGGCGTACGCAGCACCCTGGCCGCCCAGTAGGGCGGGAAGTTGTCCGCCACGAGGGCCCTCAGGTGCGCGGTGAGCTCCGAGTTGAGCCGGCCGGGCGGCAGAGAGGTCGGTGTCCTGAGGTCCGGGTGAAGACCCTCGGACTCCGGCGGGGAGGTGTAGAGGACCCAGTTGAGCCGGTGGCCGCCGACGCCGTCGGGGATGCGGTAGATCATGCAGTGGCCGCCGGGGAAGACGACGTTGTGCGCGTCGTTGCCGTCGGAGGGGAGATCGGCGACATCGGCGGAGGTGCCGCGCCAGCCGATGTAACCGGCGTACGACGCCTCGCGGCCGGGGAACATGGCTTCGCGCACGACGGAGCGGTATCCGTCGGCGCCGACCACCGCGTCGAAACGTTCCTTCGTTCCATCAGCGAGCCGCAGGGTCACACCGTCCGAATCGGGCTCCACCTCGCTGACAAGCGCACCCGAGCGATAGGTGACCTCCTCGGGCACCCGGCGCCTCAACTCGCTCCAGAGGGAGCCCCAGTTGTAGGCGCGGAACGGGAACGGCTGCTCGCCGATGGCCCGTCCGTACTCCGACTCGCCGTCCCGCACGGTCCACACGCGGCGGGTCAGCGGCGCCCACGGCATCTCGGGCGCCACGTATCCGGCGCTCTCCAGCTCCGTGTACCGGTCGTTGTGGAGGGCTATTCCGACACCCCTGTCACGGAGTCCGGCGTCGGCCCGTTCGAAGACGGTGACCTTGTCGGCTCCGCCACGAGACACGGCCAGAGCCGTGGCACACCCCGCTATGCTGCCGCCGACCACGGCGACGTTGCCTCCACGCATACCTTTTCTCCACTCTTTTGAAGTTGTTGGTGCTGCTGGTGGTGACACTGGGGAGAAATCCTATTCGAGTGGCGTAGGTGTTTACGTTGCCGAGGGGGCACGGAATTGCGATGCTCGACACGTGCCGGGACAGCGCAAGCGCAGAAGAAGCCGGGAGCGGCAACGGGGCCCCTCGGAAGCCGAGTTGGGGCCGGGGCGCTGGGCGGTGGTGTTCGAGACCGCCGACGAGGCGCCCCGCGTGCCGGGGCGGACGGGCCGCCGCCGAGCGGCGGCGGCCCGTCGGGAACTGCCCCTATCCCTTGAGCAGTTGGGCGTCGGCCCAGTCCCCGTGGTCGGAGTCGATGCCGTCGCCAGCGTCCGTGACACGCAGCGTCAGCTGCCGCACCCCGCTCACGTCGACGTCGAACGCGTACGCCGCGTCCGTCGGCCCCAGCACTCCGCTGCGGGCCAGCACCTGTCCGTCGCCCACCACTTCGAAGACCACCGAGCCCTTGTCCGGCTTCTCCTCGTCGATGCCCGCGTGGGCGGCGAAGCGCTCGTACGCGCCGTTCAGATCGACGGTCACCTCGGACCGCGCGTGCACCCCGAGCCCCTTGTCGTACGTGGTGTCGCCGAGCCGCAGCGGGCCGCCGTCGCCCGCGGAGTTCTCGCCGTTGGAGAGGTCACGCTCGACCGGGCCCCAGCCGTTCTCCGCCGAGACGAACGGCAACGCGCTGACGTACACGGTGCCTTCGCGCGCCACGAACACGCGAACCGTGCGCTCGACCGTCAGCGGCGGCGCGCCACGCCGGGCGCCCGGGTCCCGGTAGGAGACCGTGACCGGGATATCCGTCGCCCCGTACGCCGGGTCCGCGGGGACCGTGACCCGCCAGGCCGCCGACAGCCCGGCGCCGTCGGCCAGTTCGTCCGCCCTCGCACCTTCGCCGTCGACGGCCCAGCCGTCGGGCGTACGCGCGCCGATCCGCACGTCCTCGGCGGGGCCGGCCTCGTCCAGCACGAACCCCGCCTCGATGCTCACCGTCTCTCCCGGCCGGGCGTCGGTCTTCGCGGGGGTGACGGACAGCGTGCCCACCGGCACCGTGTCCACCGGCCGGTCGCAGCTGCCCCGGCCCGGCACGGCGCGGCAGATCTGTGCGGCAAAGCCGCCGTCCGCCAACACTGGCACCGTGAGTGTCTTATGACGGTCCGTCACCTCACTCTGCCGGACGAGCCCGTCGGGGCCGTCCCGTACGACGTCGACCCGCCACGAGCCGGATCCCAGGAACGTCAGTGGCAGCCGCTCCGTACCCGCGTCCCCCGCCCGGACGGATCCGACGAACCACCGGTCGCCGTTCCTGCGCGCGAAGGTCGCCGTCTCACCCGGCGCACCGGCCACGAGCCGGCTCTCGTCCCAGACGGTCGGGACCTGTTCGAGGAAGCGGGCCACCTCCGGCCGGGCCCGGTACGCCTCGACGCTGCCCGCGTAGTTCTGGAAGCCCGACTCGTACACCACGGAGAGCGCCAGCTCGGCGGCCTCGGTGTTGTCGCGCTGCCCGAACTGGAAGCCCATGGGGGTGAAGTCCATGGAGCCCACCACGTTGCGGGTGTAGGGCAGTGTCGCCATGTCGTCGGCCTGGACGTCCCCCTGCTCGGCGCCGTGGACGCCTTCCATCGTCATGACATGCGGCCAGGTGCGCTGGATGCCGTGGGGGAGCGTCGAGCCGTGGAAGTTGACCATCAGCTCGCGGTCGGCGGTCTCCCGCAGGATCTCGTCGTACCACCCCATGCGGTCGCGCGAGTCGGAGTCCATGAAGTCGATCTTCAGTCCGGCGGCGCCCCACTTCTTGACCTTGTCGAGCTGTTCGGTGCGCTCGGCGGCGGTGTCGAGATCGGTCCAGTGCATCCACAACAGGACACCCACGCCGCGCCGTTCGGCGTACTCCATCAGCTGGGGCATCCAGTCGGTGGTGTTCCAGCCGTCGTCCACCAGGGAGTACTCCCAGCCGTGCGCCGCCGCGTAGTCCACGAACCGCTGCTGGGTCTCCAGGCTGCGCTGCGCCGCGCCGAACCCGGCGAGCCAGGACCAGGCGACCGTGCCGGGGCGGATCCAGGAGGTGTCCGCGATACGGGAGGGCGGGGCCAGATCGTCCACGAGCGTGGACTCGGTCACCGTCGCGAGGTCGCCCGCGATGACGGTCCGCCAGGGCGTCGCCAGCGGTCCGTCGGTGGGCATGGGCACGGAGGGGTCTGCCAGGGCGACGTCGTAACGGCCACTGCCCGCCGTGTGGACGAGACGGCTCGCGGGGTAGCGGCCGTCGACGTCCGCCTCGGAGAGCAGGACGTGGTCGTCGCCCACCTGGAAGAGCGCGGGGTAGGCGTACTGTCCGCTCTCGGCGCCGGCGGCGGTCGTACCGTCGTACGGCTGCTCGTAGTTGACCGAGTAGTCGCTCAGCCGGGCGGGCGCGCCGGCCGGCAGGACGAAGCCGGACGCCTCGCGCAGTACGGCGCCGCCCGCCGCTCCGGCGGGGAGGACGTAGCGGTAGGCGACCCCGTCGTCGGCCGCGCGCACGACGAGATCGACCCGGGCCCCGCCCGCCCCTTCCAGGGTGAAGCGGGACTCGGCCATGTCGACGGTCCGGCGCCGCTCCTTGCCGACGACGGTGGTGTACCGCTCGGCGACCACGCGGTCCTTCCGGTCCACCAGGCGCAGCCCGCGCGTCAGATCTGCGTCCTCGGTGACGATGCCGACGGGCGAGGGCTCGACAAGGGTGCGGCGCCCGTCGCTCACGGCGAGGGTGACGGAGCCGTCGGCGGGGTCGAGCCGTACGGTGGCGGCGGGCCCGCCGCGCGACACGGTCCAGGCGGACCCGGCCGGCCGGGGCTCGCTCGCGTCGCCCTGGGCCGCCGCCGGGGTCCCTAGGCAGAGCACCCCCGCGAGCGCGGTCGCACAGGCGGCACGCCATCGACGCGCTGATCTCGGTCTGCTGTTGGTCATCGCTTGTCCCTCTCACTCGGAGCCGGGCTCAACGGCCAAACACGGGGCCCGAGTTGGAGATGACAGTGCTGAGCATGAAGGGGCGCCCGCGCCCCGGATTGTCCACCGGAATTCCCCGGAACCGCCAGGGTCTGTCGCACAAAATCCAACAGAATCAATAGCAGGCGTACGGCGCGGAGTTGGACGGCGTCAGCCCCCCGGCGCCTCAGCCCCCGGCGCCTCAGCCCTCGACGCGTCAGGCCGAGCGCTTCCTCGACGGGGCCTTCTTCGCCGTCGTCTTCTTGGCCGCCGTCTTCTTCGCGGCGGTCTTGCCCGTCGTCGTCTTCTTGGCGGCGGTCTTCTTCGCGGGCGTCTTCTTCTCCGCGGTCCTGGACGCCGTCTTCGACGTGGACTTCGCGGCCGTCTTCGACGCGGCCTTCTTCCCGCCCGCCGCCTTCTTGCGGCTGGGCAGATGCGTCACCTCCGCGTCCTCC
Source organism: Streptomyces sp. NBC_01716 (assembly GCF_036248275.1). Taxonomy (NCBI): domain Bacteria; kingdom Bacillati; phylum Actinomycetota; class Actinomycetes; order Kitasatosporales; family Streptomycetaceae; genus Streptomyces; species Streptomyces sp. NBC_01716. The sequence goes on from NZ_CP109181.1 coordinate 2,716,304, forward strand.
TTCTCGCCCCCGCCCGCCTCGCCCCGCGACTCCTTCGCCGCCCGCACACTGCCCTCCAGCGCCGCCATCAGGTCCAGGACCTTGCCCCCGCGCCGCTCCCCCGCGCCCTCCGGTGCCCGCAGCTCGGCGCCTCCCGCCTTGGAGGCGATCAGCTCCTCGACGGCCTCCTGGTAGTCGTCGTGCAGCGATTCCAGTTCGACCTCGCCGAGCGTGTCCATCAGGGCGTCGGCCAGGTCGAGTTCGGCGTCCCGGATGCTGACGTCGGTCTCCGGCGCCACTCCCTCCGGCTGCCGGATCTCGTCCGGCCACAGCAGCCCGTGCAGGGCGATGACATCGCCCAGGACCCGCACCATGCCCAGCCGCTCGCGCCCACGCAGCGCGAATTTCGCGATCGCCACCTTCTCGCTCCGCTTCAGCGCCTCACGCAGCAGCGTGTACGGCTTCGCGGCGGGCACACCGTTCGCCGCGATGTAGTACGCCGAGCCCACCTGGAGCGGATCGATGGAGGACTCGGGCACGAATCCGAGGATCTCGATCGTCTTCGCGGTCGGCAGCGGGAGCTGGGCCAGATCGTCGTCCGTGATCGGGATCATCGAGCCGTCCGCGTCCTGGTACGCCTTGCCGATCTCGGCGGAGGTGACCTCCTCCTCGTCCAGCTCGCAGACCTTCCGGTAACGAATCCGGCCGCCGTCCGCCAAATGGATCTGCCGGAAGGAGATCGAGTGGCTCTCGGTGGCGTTCACGAGCTTGATCGGGATGTTGACCAGACCGAAGGAGATTGCGCCGTTCCAGATGGATCGCACGGTTAATCCCTTACATCGGAATTCGTGGGATTCTCATCGTATGACGCCAATCGCGGAGGTGGAGGGGCGGCGGATCGCCCTCAGCAATCTGGAGAAGGTCCTCTACCCGGCCACCGGCACCACGAAGGGCGAGGTCCTGCACTACTGCGCGACGGCGGCCGGCGCCCTGCTCACCCATCTGGCGGGCCGCCCCGTCTCCTTCCTCCGCTTCCCGGACGGCCCCGCGGGCGAGCGCTTCTTCACCAAGAACCCGCCGCCGGGCACACCCTCCTGGGTGCGTACGGCGACGGTCCCGCGGTCGGCGGACCAGATCGCCGAGCAGGTACTGGTGGAGGACCTCGCGACGCTGATGTGGGCCGCGAACCTGGTCGTGGAGTTCCACACGCCGCAGTGGCGGTTCGACAGCCCGGCCCGCGCCGACCGCATCGTCTTCGACCTGGACCCCGGTGAGCCCGCCACCATCGTGGAGTGCTGCGAGGCCGCGCTCTGGCTGCGCGAACGGCTGGCGGCCGACGGGCTGAACGCGTACGCCAAGACGTCCGGTTCCAAGGGCCTCCATCTCCTCGTGCCGCTTGAGCCGACACCGTCGCCCGAGGTCTCCGCGTACGCGAAGTCGCTCGCCGTCGAGGCCCAGGCCGACCTGCCGGAGCTGGTGGTCCACCGGATGGCCCGCGCGCTCCGTCCCGGCAAGGTCTTCGTCGACCACAGCCAGAATTCGGCGGCGAAGACGACGGCGGCGCCCTACACGGTGCGCGCCCGTACGGAACCGACCGTCTCCGCCCCGGTGTCCTGGGAAGAGGTGGGGAGTTGCGCGGCGCCGGACGAGCTGGTCTTCCGTGTCGGCGACATCGCGGGGCGGCTGGAGCGGTACGGGGATCTCCTCGGCCCGCTCATCAATCTCAACCGGGCGGGACGCCTGCCCTGACAGCCGCCGGCACCGGCGTGCACCATGGGGGTGCGAGGTGCGCCAGTCATGAGCGTCACGAGCAGAGAAGGAATCACGCATGATCATCTTCGGGACCAAGGGCTACATCTACCAGCTGGCGATACTGACGCTCGTGTGCGGCCAGTGCGGCAATCCGTCGGCGCACACGCTGCGCAAGCGCGTCTCCAAGTTCACGCTCTTCTTCGTCCCGCTGTTCCCCTACTCGACGAAGCACTACACCCAGTGCACCTTCTGCGGCGTGGAGCACCAGGTGCCCAACGAGCAGGCGGAGCAGCTGCTCGCGCAGAGCGCGACGCAGGCCCAGCAGGGTGGCGGGCAGCAGCACGGCGCCAACCCGTTCGCGCAGGGTGCGCAGGGCGGCCAGGCCGGTGGTGGAAACCCGTTCGGCCAGGGCGGCCAGGGGCAGCAGCCGGGCCAGAGCGGCAACCCGTACCAGCACTGACAGCGGCAGGGGTACGCAGAGTTACGGTTGCGGACAGAATGTGACGAAACTAGGGTAAATCGGGTGAGGGTCCCGTCGATCCCTCACCCCTTCCCGAACTTCAGGAGTCACGCATGTCCCAGCGTTCCCTGCGTTTCTCACGTGCCCGGCGTTCCGCGCGCCCCCAGCGTGTCCGGGGCTCCTTCGGCCCGTACGCCGCGACCCTCGCCGTCGCCGTCGCGGCCCTGACCGCGACACCCGCCATCGCGGCGGTACCGGCCCCGCCGCCCGTCAGCTCCGGCGGTCACACCGCCGTCGACCGCCCCGCCGCCGTCGACCCCGAGACCGCGGAAGCCGCCGAGGCGGCCCGAACCGAAGAGGCCCAGACCGCCGAGCAGGCGATGGCCTCCCACGCGCACAAGGGCCGCGTCACCGCCAGGACCGGACTTCTCCTGCGCGACAAGCCCACCCGCAGCAGCCGGGTCGTCGGCAGCCTTCCCTACGGCTCCATCGTCCACATCTTCTGCAAGGTGCGGGGCGACAACGTGAACGGCAACAACCGCTGGTACCTCCTCGCGGACGGCACCTGGGCGTGGGCCTCGGCCGCGTACATCGACAACATCGGCAAGGCGCCCCGCTGGTGCTGATCCGGTAGCGCCGGCCCGGTGGTACCGATGGCTCCGGCCGACTGAACCCGACATGCCTTATGTCTTTACATAAGCGGACATAAGGCATGTCGGGTTGCTACGTTGCGCTCCATGACCGCAACGAAGGCGGACTCTCCCCCGCCCGAACTACGCCTCCGCAAGCGGCGCGGGGTCGAGCTCTCGCTCCTCGTGTGCGCCGTCCTCATCTCCCTCTTCGGTTACGTCGCCGTCGGTCTCGCCCACGACGACGCCGCCCCGCCCGACGCCCTGCGGCACAGCGCGGGGCTGGGCCTGCTCGCCCTCGTCGCGCATCTCGCGGTCCGGTTCCGCGCCCCGTACGCGGACCCGCTCCTGCTCCCGATCGCGGTCCTGCTCAACGGCGTCGGGCTGGTGCTGCTCCACCGTCTCGACCTGTCGACCCCCGGCGTGCGGGACGCGCCCGCGCAGCTCGTCTGGTCGACCCTCGGTGTCACGCTGTTCATCGCCGTCGTCGTGCTGCTGCGCGACCACCGGGTGCTCCAGCGGTACGCGTATCTGTCGGCGGTCGCCGCGCTGCTGCTGATGACCGTGCCGATCTTCTTCCCCGCCGTGAACGGTGCCAGGATCTGGATCCGGATCGATGAACTCTCCTTCCAGCCGGGCGAGTTCGCGAAGATCCTGTTCGCCGTCTTCTTCGCCGCCCATCTCGCGGCCAACCACAGCGCCCTGGCGTACACCGGCCGCAGGATCTGGAGGCTGCAACTGCCCACCGGCCGGGTGCTGGGCCCCATCGTCGCGATCTGGCTGCTCAGCGTCCTCGTACTGGTCCTGGAACGGGATCTCGGCACCTCGCTCCTCTTCTTCGGGCTCTTCGTGATCCTGCTGTACGTGGCGACGGGACGCACCGGCTGGATCGCCGTCGGGCTGCTGCTGGCCGGGGTCGGCGCGTTCGCCGTCGGCTGGCTCGAACCGCACGTCCACAGCCGGGTCGAGGACTGGCTCGACCCGTTCGCCTCCATCGAGGCCGGCCAGGGCCCCGGCCAACTGGCCCAGTCCCTCTTCGCGTTCGCGGCCGGCGGCATGTTCGGTACGGGGCTGGGGCTCGGCCGGTCCGTCCTCATCGGCTTCGCCGCCAAGTCCGACTTCATCCTCGCCACGGCGGGCGAGGAGCTGGGCCTGATCGGGCTGACGGCGATCTTCATGCTGTACGCGCTGCTCGTCGCCCGCGGCTACCGCGCGGGCCTTGCCCTGCGCGACCCGTTCGGACGGCTGCTCGCGGTCGGTCTGGCGTCGATCGTGGCGCTCCAGGTGTTCGTGATCGCGGGCGGGGTGACAGGGCTGATCCCGCTCACCGGCATGGCGATGCCGTTCCTGGCGCAGGGAGGTTCGTCCGTCGTCACCAACTGGGTGATCGTCGCGCTGCTCATCCTGCTCAGCGACTCGGCGCGCAGGCCGCGCCCGGAGACGGTGGAGACGGGCGTGATCGCGCCGGCGACGGTGACCGGGGGTCCCCCACCCGACGCGGGGAGTTCGACGCGGCGGGAGACAGGGACGGCGACGGGGACGGAGACGGGGGGCGAGCGATGATCAGCCATATCCGGCTGGCCGCCGTGTTCTGTCTGCTGCTCCTTGTCGCCCTGCTCGTCAACGCGGCCCGCGTTCAGCTCGTCCAGGCGGGTTCCCTCGACAACAACCCCGCCAACCGGCGCAAGACCATCGACCGTTACGAGCAGCCGCGCGGCCAGATCCTCGTCGACGGCAGGCCGGTCACCGGGTCGAGGGACTCGGGCCAGCAACTGCGGTTCGAACGCACCTACACCCAGGGCCCGTTGTACGCGCCGGTGACCGGCTACTCCTCCCAGACGTACGGCACGAGCCTGCTGGAGAGCGCCGAGGACGGCATCCTGAACGGCACCGACCCGATGCTGGCCCCGCTGCCGTTCTGGAACGACATCACCCGTTCCCACCAGCCCGGCGGCAAGGTCGTCACCACCATCAAGCCGGCTCCGCAGCAGGCCGCTTACTCCGGCCTGGACGGCAGGCGGGGCGCGGTCGCCGCGATCGAGCCCTCGTCCGGCAAGATCCTCGCGCTGGTCAGCAGCCCGTCGTACGACCCGGGGAAGCTGTCGGGCACGGGCGGTGAGGTGACCGACGCGTGGCGGCGGTACACCGGCGCGCCCGCCCAGCCGATGCTCAACCGGGCCATCCGGCAGACGTATCCGCCCGGTTCGGCCTTCAAGATCGTGACGGCCGCCGCCGCGCTGGACGCCGGGGTGGTCGACGACGTGGACGCGCCGACGGACGTCCCCGATCCGTACGTCCTGCCGGGCACCCGCACCACGCTCCCGAACGACGCGCGGGGCTGCGACAAGGAGTCGCTGGCGTACGCGATCAAGTGGTCCTGCAATTCGGTGCTTGCGGGTCTGGGGGTGCGGGTCGGGCTCGACGGCATGGTGGACGCGGTCCGCGGATTCGGCTTCAACGACAGGCGGTTGAGGATCCCGTCGGGGGTCGCGGTGTCCAACTTCGACCAGGAGATGGGCGACGACCAGCTCGCGCTCTCCTCGATCGGGCAGTTCGACACGACGGCGACACCGCTGCAGATGGCGATGGTCGCGGCGGCGGTCGCCAACGGCGGGGATCTCAAGTACCCGTATCTGGTGGAGCGGACGCTCGCCGCCGACGGCGATGTCGTCTCACGACGGGGCGACCGCACGTACGGGCAGGCGATGACCCCGCGAACAGCCCACCGGCTGCGGCAGTTGATGGTCGAGGCCGTGGAGAGCGGGACCGGGACGAGCGCCGGGATCGACGGCGTGACGGTCGGCGGGAAGACGGGCACGGCGCAGCACGGGGTGGGCAACTCCGGTACGCCGTACGCCTGGTTCATCTCCTGGGCACAGGCGGAGGGCGCGGCGCGGCCGGAGGTGGCGGTGGCCGTGGTGGTGGAGGACGCGGAGGCGGCGCGGGAGGAGATCAGCGGGGGCGGTGACGCGGCGCCGATCGCGCGGGCGGTGATGCAGGCGGCGCTGCGAGACTGATCCCGGGGGGAGCGCATGGTGAGCGAGTCCTGGTCCTCGTGGGCGGTGGGTGAGGCGGTGGGTGAGGCGCTGGAGCGGATCGACCGGATCGATCCGCGGCTGTGCGCGTTCATCGAGGTGTGGCACGCGGACGCGCTGGAGCGGGCGCGCCCGGTGGACACCCAACTGCCGCTGGCGGGGCTGCCGTTCGCGGTGAAGGGCCCGACGGGCATCCGCTCGTACGCGGCGCGGCGGCTCATCGCGGCGGGGGCGGTGCCGGTCGGCTCGACGGCGGTGCCGGGGCCGGGGACGTACTGGCAGACGTGGGGCCTGGGCGCCCACGGCCGTACGGTCAATCCCTACCGCGCCGACCGTACGCCCGGTGGTTCGTCGGCGGGCTCGGCCGCGGCGGTCGCGGCCGGACTGGTGCCGCTGGCGACGGGCAGCGACGGGGCGGGGTCGGTGCGGATCCCGGCGGCGTGGTGCGGGGTGTTCGGTCTGAAGACGACGAACGGACTGCTGCCGACGCCGGACCGGACGGGGCTGGCGTCGGCGGGGGTGCTGACGCGGCGGGTGGCGGACGCGCGGACGTATCTGCGGTACGTGCTGGACGGGCACGAGGCCGCGGCGGGAGCCGGGGTGCCGCCGCCGGCACCGGTGCCGGCCACGTACTCGCCGGATCTCGGTTTCGCCCGGACCGATCCGGCGGTGGAGGCGGTGGTGCGGGCGGCGGTGGACCGGTTGGCGGCGGCCGGCGCCGTACGCCTCGACGAGGCCCCCGGCTCGTCGCTGTCGCTGCTCGACCCGCGCGAGGCATGGTCGGCGGTACGCGGCGGTGATCCGTCCGGCGGGGCGGGAGCGGGCGCCCGGCAGGAGAACGACCGGCGGCTCGACGCGTACTTCGCGCGTACGCCGCTGCTGCTCACCCCGGTGACTCCGAACCGCCCGCACGGCCACGAGGGGCCGGGCGCGGACGTCTACTCGACGGCGCTGACCTGGGCGTTCAACCTGAGCGGCCATCCGGCGGCGAGTCTGCCCGCCGGTTTCACACCGGACGGCTGCCCCGTGGGACTCCAACTGGTGGCCGCGCGCGGGGCGGACGTCCCACTCCTCGAAATCGCGGGTGCGGCCGAGGCTGTCCTGCCTGTCGTGCGCCCATGACGACACCGGACGGCGCGTCAACAAGTGGTGCGGAAGGCATTGACGAGAGCTGCTGACAGGAAGTCTTATAACAGAGTCGAGAACCGTACCCCCGGTAACACGAGGTGCTCCCAGCCATGACAGCAGCGCACGACATCCAGCTCCTCCACGACGCGCTCGGTCCGCTGCGGGACCGCGAGCAGGTCGCCCGGCGCCTGCTCGAAGCCTCGGCCAAGCACTCCTTCGACCCGGAGAAGGACCTCGACTGGGACGCCCCGGCGGAGGACGGCAAGTGGTTCTGGCCGCCGGAGCTCGTCTCGCTCTACGACACCCCGCTGTGGCGGCGGATGTCCGAGGAGCGGCGGATGGATCTGGCCCGCCACGAGGCGGCGTCGCTCGCCTCGCTCGGCATCTGGTTCGAGATCATCCTGATGCAGTTGTTGGTCAGGCACATCTACGACAAGTCGGTGACCAGCAGTCATGTCCGCTACGCGCTCACCGAGATAGCGGACGAGTGCCGCCACTCGATGATGTTCGCGAAGATGATCCAGAAGGGCGGCGCCCCGGCGTACCCCGTCCCCCGCGTCTACCACAACGTCGCGCGCCTGCTGAAGACCGTCTCCACGACCCCGGGCTCGTTCGCCGCGACGCTCCTGGGCGAGGAGATCCTGGACTGGATGCAGCGCCTGACGTTCCCGGACGAGCGCGTCCAGCCGCTCGTACGCGGCGTGACACGCATCCATGTGGTGGAGGAGGCCCGCCATGTCCGCTACGCACGCGAGGAGTTGCGCCGCCAGATGGTCACATCCCCGCACTGGGAGAGGGAACTGACGCGTCTCACGGCCGGCCAGGCGGCGCGCGTCTTCTCCGTCTGCTTCGTGAACCCCCAGGTCTACGAGAACGTGGGCCTGGACCGCCGCGAGGCCGTCACCCAGGTCCGCGCGAGCGGACATCGCCGGGAGGTGATGCAGTCGGGCGCGAAACGCCTCACGGACTTCCTGGACGACATCGGGGTGATGCGGGGAACGGGGCGTCGGCTCTGGAAGGCGTCGGGGCTGCTGGCGTGAGGGGCGCGCGAGGCCACCGGGACCGGCGCTGACACGCGCCGGTCCCGGTGGCCCGCGTGGACGTCAGTGCTTCGCCCGGCGGCGCAGCGCCAGCGTGCCGCCCGCGGCGGCCAGCGTGACCAGTCCCGCCCCTGCCGCGACCTTCGTCGCGTCCATGCCCGAGACGCTCCCGCCCAGGCCGCCCCTGGCACCCCTGGTCGGGGTCGGGGACGGGGTCGAGGACCTCGCGACGGTGAAGGTGAAGGTGGAGGGGCTGCCGTTCGGGCAGGAGATGTTGACCGTGTGGGTGCCGGCGCGGGCGTCACGGCGGATCGTGGCCGTGCCCCGGTAGATGCCCGTCGTCGAGCTCGCGGTGAGCGTGACCGAGCCCGTGAAGGCCCCGGAGGAGGCCGTCACGGTGCTGGCGTCGCAGCCGCCGTTGAGGGAGAGGGTGACCGGGGAGCCGGGCCGCGCCGGGCTCGGGCTCACCGTGAGGGTCGGCTGGGGGTCGGCATGGACGGCCGTCGCACCCACGCCGAGGGCCAGCGAGGACAGGGCGGCGGTGGCGAGAACGCGAACAACGCGCATGGTGAGGATCTCCGCTTCCTTGGCGCGGCGCGGGCGTCGGCCACCCGCTGGGAAAACCGGGCCGTGGCCTTCATCAAAGGCAGAGGCGCCGTCAAGCGGCGCGCCGAGGCGTGGCGCCGGGTTCCGTCGAACGGATCAGCCGGGACCGCTAAGCCGCTGGTCGCGGAGGTGGGACGGGGACGGACGGCGGGGCGGGTGCCGTACGCCGCGGGGGTGACCGGCGTCGGCGCGGGGCGGGCGCTGCGCGACACTGGCGGCGTGAGAAGCGAAGAGACCGTCTTTGTCGGCGGGCCGCTGGACGGTCGCGTACTGCCCGTGCTGACCGGCCCGACCGGGCAGCCGCCCAAGTGGTACGAGGTCCCCGTGCCGGACGCCGCCGGCGGGCCGCCCACCGTGTTCGCGTACCGGCGCGCGCCCGCCGGGTACACCAAGCGGCTCGGGCTGCAACGGGGCTGGAAGTACGAGTACGTCCCCGAGGGCCGCGAGCGGCGCGCGCTCAAGTGGCCCTGGTCGAAGCCGGGGAACGGCTGACGGGACGGTTTCGGGCACCACCCGATCGCCAAGTCCGTGGCCTTACACGGCCACATATGGTGCGGCAGGCGGGATTTGTCGGGCACCATCTAGGTTCTGTCGCGGGGCGGGACGCCCCGTTGGACCGATCGGACAGGAACCTAGGATCGACCAGGCCGGAGACGACCTCCCGGCCGAGCCACCAGGGGGCATACGCGTGATGGAACCGCTGCGGCACGACGACCCGCGTCTCGTCGGCCCTTACACCGTGCTGGCGCGGTACCGGGAGTCGGCGAGTGCCGTGCGGTATCTGGCGTACGGGCCGAACGGCGGCACCGTCGTCGTCACGGTCGCCCGCCCCGCCCTCGCCGCGCTGCCCGCCTTCCAGCGGCGCTTCCAGGCCGAGGCGCGGACCGCCGAGCGGCTGGCGGGCGGCTGGGTGCAGCCACTGCTCGGCTCCCGTACGGACCCGTCCGGGGAAGCCACACTCTGGACCGCGTCGGACTACGTCCCCGCGCTCACCCTCGGCGAGGCCGTCGCCGTCGCCGGTCCGCTGCCCGAGCGGGCCGTGCGGATACTGGGCGCCGGGCTCGCCGAGACGCTGTCGCGGGTGCACGCGAGCGGAGCCGTCCTCCAGGGCCTCGCCCCCGACACCGTGACGCTGGCCGCCGACGGGCCGCGTCTCACCGCCTTCGGGGCGCTCGGCGCGGCGGCGTCCGCCGAGGCCATGGAGGGCGGACGGCTGTCGGTGCGGCTCGGGTATCTCACTCCGGAGCAGCTGGAGGGCGAGGTACCGGGGCCGCCGTCGGACATCTTCGTACTGGGGCTGCTGCTGGCGTACGCGGCCACCGGTACGACGCCCCTCACGAAGGGGCCGGCCGAATCGGCGATCGAACGCATCGCGTACGGGACGGCCGAACTCGACGGTGTGCCGCAGGAGTTGCGGTCGCTCGTCGCGCGCTGCCTGGCGAAGGAGCCGGGCGAGCGGCCGACCGCCGGGGCCGTCGCCGCCGAACTGGCGCTGGAGGGCGCGGCAGCGGCGGCGAGCGCCGGACCGGACGGGTGGCTGCCCGCCGCCCTGTCGGCCTCGATCGCCGAACAGGCCGCCCGGGTCGACGCCCTGCACGCCCCGCTGGAGGGCCCGAAGGACGGGGCTGCGAACGCTCCTGCGGACTCGGTCTCCGGTGCGCCGGCCGACGCCGCACCCGGCGCCGCGCCCGAGCCCGACACCCGCACCACCCGCATCGGCCGGCCCCGGACCGCGTCCGGTGGCGAGAGCGGTGTCGTCGACCGGCCCACCGCCGCCCTGTCGCTGCCCCGCGCCCGGCCGGAGCCGACCGCCCTCCCGCTGCCGCCGGCCGCCGCTCCGGTGCCGCAGCAGTCGCAGTCCCTCCCGCCCGCGCCGGGACCGCAGGGACCGCCCGCCCTGCCGCCGGGGCCGCCCCCGGGTCCGGCGCCCGCCCTCACCGCACCCACCGGCGCCGGCTCGGGCTCCGGCCGCTTCGCCGCGCTCGGACGGCCTCTCAGACGGCCCCTCGGGCGCTCTCTCGGCGGGCCGCCCGCTCAGCCGCTCGGCCGGCGCGCGCTCCTCACCGCCATCGCCGCCGGCGCCGCCGGGCTGGTGATCGGCGGCGGGGGCGTCCTCGCACTCGCCGACGACGAGCCGTCCGACGACAGCGACAACAAGCCCGCCGACGACACCCCCAAGGGCCTGACCGGGCTGCCGCCCGAAGCCCTCTGGGCGTACGAACACAAGGGGGCAGCCGACGAAGTCCTGAACGCCGCCGTCATCGGCGACCGCACCCTCGTCCTGACCACGGGCTCCGGCGCCACCGGCGTAGACGTACGCACCGGGAAGCGGCTCTGGCAGAAGCCCGAGGCCGCCTCCCTCCACCAGGCGCTGCCCGTCTCGGCCGGGCTCGGCTTCGTCGCCGGGGCGGCCGGTCTGCTCTGGATCAGGGCCGCGTCGGGCGCCGTCGAGCACCGCGTCGACTACGCCGACGGCGTCAAGGGCGCCCCCGGTCTGAAGGTCGCGGGCGTCGCCGGGACCGCTGACGGCCAGGTCTGGTTCACCGGGTCGTACCGGACCGGTACAGGGAAGGCGGCCGTGGTCCGCACCCATCTCTTCGCCTTCGATCTGACGACCCGTAAGGAGTTGTGGCGCACCGTGATCGCCAACGGCCGCGCGCCGTTGACCCCGGTGTACCAGCTGATCGCCGTACGCGAGGCGGACATCGTGGTGCGCCAGGACGCCAAGTCGCTGCTGCCCGTCCAGGTCAAGGCGGCCAAGGGCCGGTCGGTCTACCACTGCTTCAACCGCGTGAGCGGCAAGCGGACCTGGTCGAAGTCGTTCGGCGCCGTGCCGCCGGTGGGCGGTTCGGTCGGCGACGCGAAGGGCCGGCTGTACGCCGCTGCGGCCGATCAGCTGTACGCGTACGACACCGCCGACGCCAAGCAGGTGTGGCGCAGGTCGGGCGCGCCCGAGGTGCCGGGGCAGAAGCCCTTCGCCTTCGGCACCGGCACTCTCGCCGGCTCCACGCTCTACATCGCCAACCGCTACCAGGAGGTCTACGCGCTCGACCCCGAGTCCGGCGTACAGCGCTGGAAGGGCACGACCGAGGGTCCGGCCTGGACGGGTGTCCCCCGGATCTCGCTCAGCGAGAGCGGCCGGACGGTGCTGTCGGCCGACGGGCTCCAGGTGACGGCGTTCGGGGCGAAGGACGGCAAGCGGCTCTGGAAGTTCCAGAACGCCGGCGGCCCCGCCCCCTCCCCCGGCGCGGACGGCACGGCCGTGGCCACACCCCCGTACCAGCCGCTGATGGCCGGGAAGACCGCCGTGATCCGGCGCGGGGGCACGTTCTACGCGCTGCCGGTCGACTGACAAGCCACCACGCCGGGGGGCCGTCGTATCGGCCCTCCGGGGGTGACGGCGTGCCGCCATGTCGCCCAATTGTGCGGTAAGCACACGGGATCGGGGCAAGTGACGCCGCATCATCACCTTGGGGCCGGACAGGCCGTCCCGCAAACGGAGGTGATGGTGTGTCAGGCAGACTTCCGCGAGCCGTCTGTACGGCGGCACTCGCCGCCGTCGTCGCGGCCCCGTACGCCGCACCGGCCGGCGCCGAACCCGTTCCGGGCGCCGAGGCGTCCCCAAGTGCCCCGTCCGTCACGGGTGCCGGGCCCGTCACGGCTCCACGCGGCGACGGCGCCCCGCGCAGCGTCTCCCAACTGCTCACCGAGCTGCGGAAGCTGTACCGGCAGGCCGAGGAGGCCACCGAGGCGTACAACGCCACCGAGGTGAAGCTCACCGCCCAGCAGGCCAAGGCGAAGAGCGTCGGCACGGGCCTCACCGACGCCCGCGAGGCACTGGTCCGCAGCCGGGTCCAGGCCGGGCGGCTCGCCCGTCAGCAGTATCAGGGCACCTCCGAACTCTCCTCCTACATCCAGCTGTTGCTCTCCGGCGACCCCCAACACGCCCTCGACCAGCAGCATCTGATGGACCGTGCGCAGGGCGACCGGCTGTCGACGATCGCGCGGCTGACCAACGGCGAGAGGCGTGCCGACACCCTCGCCGCCCAGTCCCGGAAGGCTCTGGCGGAGCAGAAGGCACTCGCCGCGAAGCAGAAGAGGCAGCGCGACACGGTCCGGGCGAAGCTGGCGGACGTGGAGAAGATGCTCGCCTCGCTCACCGCCGGGCAGATCGCGGCGATCGCTGAGCGCGAGGACGCCGACACGGACAAGGCGCAGGAGAAACTGATCACTTCCGGCGCGCTCGGCGACGCCGCGCCCGCGCCGCAGACCGCGTCAGGGGCGGTGGCGGGGACGGCCACGACGGGGGGCCTGAGCAGAAGCCTCCGAGCGCCGTCGGCCGGCGGCGACGAGGCGCTGACGTACGCCGTCGGCCAGATCGGCAAGCCGTATCTGTGGGGCGCGGAGGGTCCGGAGTCGTACGACTGCTCGGGGCTCACCTCGCGGGCCTGGGCGCGCGCCGGGGTGAGTGTGCCCCGTACGAGCCAGGAGCAGTGGGCCGGGCTGCCCAGGGTGAAGCTGAGCGAGCTGCGCCCCGGCGATCTGGTGGTGTACTTCCCGAAGGCCACCCATGTGGCGATCTACCTCGGCGCCGGGAAGGTCGTCCATGCCCCGCGCCCCGGGGGCCGGGTGAAGGTCTCCCCCATCGCGTCGAACCCGTTGCTCGGCGCTGTACGGCCGGACCCGGGGGCCGCACCGCTCGACGCGGCGTCGTACGAGCCTCCGGAGCTGCCGCCGGGGGCCACCGCGGGCGACGACACGGGCAACAACTCGGCCACCGCACCGGCGGGTTGACCTCCGGAGGCGGCGTCAGCCGGCCGTGCTCCCGCCCGCCTCGGTGAGATAGGCCTTGGTCTTCCGCGCGTCGTAGAAGAAGTTCTCGAAGTCCGACGGGTCGTCGAAGCCGTTCGCGAACCGGTCGGCGACCGGCTGGAGCCGGCCCGCCGCCTCGAACATGTCCAGCACATGCGCCGGCGGCGGGGCGAGCATCGTGTTCGTCCACTTGGTGGTGTGCCGCGCGCTCTCCCAGTGGCGCTCGAACGTCGCCCGCATCCACGCCTCGTCGAACTCCCGGTCGCCGTGCGCCAGTATCGAGTCCAGATACGAGGCGGCGCACTTGGAGGCCGAGTTGGAGCCCTGCCCGGTGACGGGGTCGTTGGCCACGACGACATCGGCGACACCGAGGACCACGCCGCCGCCGGGCAGCCGCCCGACGGGGTTGCGGACCATGGGCGTGTAACGGCCCGACAGGGTGGCGTTCGCGTCGGTCAGCTCGACCTTCGTGGCCCGCGAGTACTCCCAGGGCGTGTACCGCTCCATCAGCTCCAGCGTCAGCGAGAGATGGTCGGCCGGGTCCCTGACGCCCTGGAAGACGTCGACGGGGCCGCCGGGTATGCCCTCCCAGAAGAGAATGTCCGCGCGGCCGGTGACGGTCAGCGTCGGCATCACGAACAGCTCGCCGACGCCGGGGACCAAGTTGCAGCGGACGGCGTCCAGTTCGGGATGCTCTGGGCGCGGGCCCAGCCCGTGGACGTACGCGACGGAGAGCATGCGCCGAGGTGTGTCGTACGGGGAGCGGGCGGCGTCCCTGCCGAACATCGCGACCAGTTCGCCCTTGCCCGCCGAGACGAGGACGAGGTCGTACGTACGGGAGAAGTAGTCGAGGTCGGACACCGCCGCACCGTGGATGACGAGTTGGCCGCCACGCTGGGCGAACGTCTCCATCCAGCCGGCCATCTTGACCCGCTGGTCCACGGACTGGGCGATCCCGTCGAGCCTGCCCAGCCAGTCGGTCGCGCGGGAGGAGTCGGGCGCGGCGACGGAGACGCCGAGCCCCTCGACACAAGGGGCCTGGGACTCCCAGAAGTTGAGCCGGAGATCTCGCTCGTGCTGGAGCGCGGTGTGGAACATGCACTGGGTGGACATCACCCGGCCGCACCTGATCTCGTCCGCCGTACGGTTGGACATCAGGGTGATCTCGTACCCGTGCGACTGGAGTCCCAGGGCGAGCTGGAGGCCGGACTGTCCGGCCCCGACGACGAGTATCTTCCGCATGGCGGGTTCTCCGTATGTTGCTGCCCGCTCAGCTGCCGGCGGGCTGTTCGGGGGCCGCTTCGACGGCGTGGCCGACCAGGGCCAGCAGCGTGTCGACGACGGTGATCCGGTTGCGCGCGTCCATGGTCAGCACGGGGACGCGCGCCGGCACGGACAGGGCCTCCCGTACGTCCTTCACCTCGTAGGACTCCGTGCCCTCGAAGTGGTTGACGGCGACGACGTACGGCAGGCCGTTGTTCTCGAAGTAGTCGAGCGCGGGGAAGCAGTCGGAGAGCCGGCGGGTGTCGGCCAGGACGACGGCGCCGATCGCGCCGCGCACCAGGTCGTCCCAGAGGAACCAGAAGCGCTGCTGGCCCGGGGTGCCGAAGACGTACAGCACGAGGTCGTCGTCGAGCGTGACGCGGCCGAAGTCCATCACGACGGTGGTGGTCGTCTTCTCCGGGGTGGCGGTGAGGTCGTCGATGTCCTGAGCGGCGCTCGTCATCACCGCTTCGGTGCGCAGCGGCCGTACCTCGGAGACGGCTCCGACGAAGGTCGTCTTGCCGACGCCGAAGCCGCCCGCGACCACGATCTTGGTGGCTATGGGCGCCCTGCTGCGGTCCAACTGCCAGGCGCGCAGGCCCTCTTCGGAGGCGTCGTCGGCCGTGCCCGGCGCCCGCGACACGTCAGAGACGGCGGAGTCCACCCAGCACCCTCTCCAACAGCGCCCGGTCCGGGTGGTCGCTGCCCTGGCCCGTCCCGTACACCCGGATCCTGCCCTGGTCGGCCAGGTCGCTGAGCAGCACCCTGACGACTCCCAGCGGCATCTTCAGCAGCGCCGAGATCTCGGCGACGGTCCGCATCCGGGCGCACAGTTCCACGATGGCGCGGGACTCCGGCATGAAGCGCGGCGCACGGGCGCCGCTCGCCGGCTCCTTGCGCTCGTGGGGCTCCTGGTGCTCCTCCGACGCCTCCAGCGCGGCGACGAACGTCTCGACCAGCAGCACATGGCCGAAGCGCGTCCGGCCGCCGGTCAGCGAGTACGGCCGTACGCGCGCGGCGCGGCGGTCGGGGACACGCACCGGCAGGCCGCGGGCGCGCGGCCCGCCGCCGGGGAATCCGCGGCCCGTTCCGGCCGCGGACACCGATGTCATCGGGCACTCTCCAGGGACTTGCGCAGCTCACTGCGGAGTTCGGGGGTGAGTACGTGTCCGGCGCGGCCGACGAACACGGCCATGTGGTACGCCACGTCGTGCATGTCGCAGTCGGCGCCCGCGTGCAGGCCGAGAAGTGAACCGTCGCTGATCGACATGACGAAGACGCTGCCCTGCGCCATGGCGACCATGGTGTGCTTCACGCCCCCGGTGTCCATCAGTTCGGCCGCGCCGAGGGTGAGACTGCTGATGCCGGAGATGACGGTGGCCAGGTCGGAGCTGGAGCCGCGCGGGCTCTCGCTCGCGCTCCCGTCCGCCGCGTCCGCCACCTCGTGCTGTGCCGGGTCCGACGACAGCAGCAGCAGTCCGTCGGAGGAGACGACCGCGACGGAGCGTGCGCCCCGCACCTCCCGCACGAGATTCGTCAACAGCCAGTGGAGATTGCGGGCTTCGCTACTGAGTCCGAATGTGCCGGTCGCCGTCAACTGCGTGCCTCCTCTACAGTTTCCCCCGTCTCGTCCGTCCGTCCTCCGGTCGTCGCCTCCGCCGCTTCGTCCCGCTGCCGCGGTACTGAACTGGTCTGCGCTGGGCCCGTCTGAACCGGGCCGGTCTGCTTCTGCACTTCGGTCTGCTCCAAGAGCTCGGCATCGGCGTCGCGCCTGCCGTCCTTGGCCCCTCGGTGAAAGCCACCGAGCCTGCGGCGCAACGCGTCCGCGTCGACGCTACCCGTCCGGTCGGCCGATGTGGCGCCCGGCTTGACGACTTTGGGGGTGCGCTTCGGCAGCCCCGTGTCGGTGACGACGTCGGTGGGCGACTCCTCGTCGTCGGTCCCGACCGTGTCGTCCGTCCCGACCGTGCCGTCCGCTTCCCCCGCCTCGGTGGCCTCGGCCGGCTCGGTCAACTCGTCCTGCTCGTCGTCCGTTTCGTCCGCGACGCGCTCGTGCGCCTCGGGTCCGATGGCGTACGGGTCGTCGGCGGACGCCTCCGAACGGCCGGGCAGGGCATTGGAGTTGGCCTCCGCGACCGCCCCGGGCAGCAGCACCTGCGGCGCCTCGCCCGCCGCCGTCGAGCGGTGCTGCCCCGCGACCGGCAGGGCCGTCGGCAGCAGGGCCCCCGGCAGTACGACGACGGCCGCGAGCCCGCCCTGCTGGTGCTCGCGCAGCGTGATGCCGACACCGTGACGCGTGGCGAGCAGCGCGGCCATGTGCAGGCCGAGACCCTCGCCGTCGCCGTCGGTGCCTGGCGCCCCCGCCTTCCCGGACTTCTTGGACTTCCCCTTCTTGGCCGGCTGCGGCCGGTACGCCTCCGGGTCCGCGAGCCGCTCGTTGAGTTCGGCGATCCGCTCCGCCGGCATACCGATGCCCTTGTCCTGCACTTCGAGCGTCACGTCGCCGTTCTCCAGCCGCCAGCCGGAGAGCTCGACCTGCGCGCCGGGCGGCGAGAACGACGTGGCGTTCTCCAGGAGTTCGGCGACGAGATGGCTGACGTCGTCCGCGGCGAACCCGGCCAGCTGGGCGCCCGGCGGCAGCGACAGGATGGTAACCCGCTCGTACTTCTCGATCTCGCTGACGGCCGCCCGCAGGACGTCGACGAGCGGTACGGGGCCCGCGTAACTCGCGCCCTGCTCATGCCCGGCGAGCACCAGCAGGTTCTCGCTGTGCCGGCGCATGACCGTGGCCAGATGGTCGAGCTGGAAGAGAACGCCGAGCCGGTCCGGGTCCTGCTCGCGCTCCTCCAGGGTCTCGATGACGCCGAGTTGGCGTTCCACGAGGCCGAGCGTGCGCAGCGAGAGATTGACGAACGTGTGGTCGACGGTGTGCCGCAGCGCTTCCAGCTGTGCGGTGATCTCCCCGGTCCGCTCCTGGAGTTCGGTGCGCTGGTCGGCCATGGCCTGCCGGGCGCCGATCAGTCCGGTGCGCTCGCCGTTGAGCTTCTCGGCGCGCGCGGAGACGTCGAGCAGCTTGGCGTGCAGGCTGTTGACCGACCGTACGACCTGGCCGAACTCGTCGTTGCGGCCGGTGAACCGGACCGGTTCCCCGGTCGTGGGTTCGGAGGCCAGCCGGGCCGCGCCGATACGCACGACGGCGAGCGGCCGGGTGAGCGTACGCGCGACGGCGGTGGACGCCCCGACGGCGACGATCAGCAGGCCGCCGAGGAGCGCGATGCCCGCCTCCAGCGTGGTGACCCCGTCGTCGCGCAGCGCCTCCAGCCGCTTGAGCTGGGCGGAGCCGATGCCGGACTCGACGCCCCGCATCTGCTCGATACGGCTGGACAGCGACGACTCGACCTTTTCCCTGTTGGCGTCGCGGTCGCCGTCGGAGAGTTCGGGACTGTCCGCGAGGTTGGACAGGTACTTCTCCGCCGTGGTGACGTCGGGCCCGGTGACGGTCGTGGCCAGGGAGTCGCGCGCGTCGGCGCCCGCCGACCGGTCGAAGTCGGCGAGGGAGACGAGTTCATGGACGCGGGCCCGCTGGGCGGCGGCGCTGAGCGCGTCGCGCGTGCGCTCGCTCTCGGCTCCCTCGTCGCTGTCGTCGGACTGGACGGGCAGGCCGGTGACGGGGTCGTACCGCGGCGCCTCGCTCTTGGGCTCCGGGACGGCGAGCGCGGCCAGCAGCAGGCCACGGGTGGCCGACGCCTGTTCCACGGCGCGGCCGAGGGCGGCGGGGGCGCGGGTGCCGTCGGCGGCCCCGGGGGGTGTCTTCTCGGCGACCTCGTCGCCGAGGGCGTGCAGCTTGGTGATGACGTCCGTGTAGGCCTGGTACGCCTCCAGGGCGGTGCCCTTGCCGGTGAGGGCCGTGCGGCGGATGGACGGGACGGTGGAGAGGTCCCTGCGCAGGCCGACGGAGGCGACGGGGTCGATCTCGTCGATCTGCCGGTCGACGCGTGTCGCGGGGGCGGCGCCGGGCGCGCTGTCGGTCTCGTCGCCGTCCTCGCCCTTGCCGCCGTCGCTCCCGGCGTCCGCCTCCTGGCGGCCCCCGGCGATATGGACGACGACCTCGTCCCGCTCGTCGGCCAGCGAGTGGGCCAGGACGGCCGTCTGCCGGTTCAGCTCGGCGAGGGTGACCAGGCTCTGGGCGTCGTTCAGTTCGGAGGACGCGCCCAGGACGGCGGGCATGCCCGCGGCCACGACGGTGACGCCGACGACGGCGACCGCGGCGACGAGCCGGGTGCGTACGCGTACGGGCCGTCCAGCGGGAGTCCCCGGCACGTCCGCTCCGGCGGAATCGGGCGTCCCCGCCTTACGGGGCGCCGCCGGCTTACGGGGCTCCGTCGAGCCCTGGGACCCGCCGCGCGTGCCGCTCTTGCCCCGAGGCCGCTTCTTCTGCACCGGTGCTCGCATTCTCGACTCGTCCGCCCATGAAGCGGAGATGACGTCCGGTCAGACCCGGATAAGCCCTCCACCCCTGGCACGGCTTCCGACCATTCCAGCGTTTCTCGGAGGGGGCGCGTATCGGCCGCTCCGCCACCTGAACGAGTGAACATCAAGGAGGAGTTGGCGAACAACTCGCGCGGGCGCGCGTCACGGGGGCGCACGGTGGGGCGGTTGGAACTTACGCGTGAGCTTTGGCAGGATGCCGGGCCGCATCGGCGCGGAGCCGCTCATTCCGGTCCATTCGGTCGCGAGGTCCCGGCGCGTCGCGCGGCGGGTACGCGAAGGCGCGTCGCGGTCCCCGGCCGCATCGTCGGTACGGGGCGTTACGCCCGATACGTCACCGTCCCGCCGGAGCGCACGAGAGGACTCGCCGCAGCCGCGCGGACGCGGCGCGGGCGCCCGGCGGAGCCGCGCGGGGCTGCGGCAGACTGGGGCCCATGCGTATCGACATCGCCACCGCCCCCGGCAGCCACCCGCGCCCGAACGAGGACTGGACCGCCGTGGCCACGCCGTCGGCGGGCAGCGGTGGCACCCTGATCGCGCTGGACGGCGTGACGCCTCCGCGAGACGGCGGCGACGGCTGTGCGCACGGCGTGCCGTGGTTCACCTCGCGACTGGGCGGTGCGCTGACCGAACTGTCCGCTTCCCGGCGGGAGATGACCCTCGCCGACGTGCTCGGGGAGTCGATCCGGCGTACGGCCGACGCCCACCGTGACACCTGTGACCTTTCTCACGCCCGAACACCCCAGGCAACCGTCGTCATGGTGCGCTGGGACGCGGCGACGGTCGAGCATCTCGTCCTCTCGGACTCCACCCTCCTCCTGGAGTCGCCGGCCGGCGAGGTACGGGCCGTCGTGGACGACCGGCTGGACCGCATCCCGCGCGCCGTGCGCCGCCAGGCCGCCGCGACGGACGCGCTGCGCAACGCGGCGGGCGGCTTCTTCACCGCGGCCGTCGACCCGGACGTGGCGTCGAAGGCCGTGACGGGGCGTACGCCCGCCTCGGAGGTACGCGCGATGGTGGCCCTCACCGACGGCGCGGCGCGCTGGGTCGAGGTGTTCCGGGAGGGCGACTGGGCGGACTGCCTGGCCCTCGTCAGGAAGAGCGGCCCGCAGGAGCTGATCGACCGGGTACGGGCGGCGGAGTCGGCGGACCCGGACGGGGTGGCCTTCCGGCGGGGCAAGCCGTACGACGACGCGACCGTCGTGTACGTGGAGCCGTGACCCCGCCGCCCGCCCCGCCTCCGCACCAGGCTTCTTCGGCAGGCGCGGTCAGTTCGCCGCGCGGGTGTTCAACTGGTGCAGCAGCCGCGCCAGTTCGGCGACCTCGGTCCGGTTCCAGTCCGCGAGCTTGCGCACGTACCGCTCGCGCCGCGCGTCCCGCACCCGGCGGAAGCGCGCGAGTCCCTCGGCCGTGAGACGGACCAGCGAGGCGCGCCCGTCGGCGGGGTCGGGCTCCCGCGTGACCAGTCCGAGCCCTTCCAGCGCGTGGAGTTGACGGCTCATCGTCGCCTTGCCGACGCCGAAATAGAGGGCGAGATCGGTGGCGCGCTGCTGACCGGTCTCCTCCAGCCGTACGAGAAGTCCGTAGGCGGCGGGCTCCAGTTCGGGGTGGACCTCGCGGGCCATTTCACCGGAATTGGCTCTGGCGCGCCGCAGAAAGACGGCCAACTCCCGTTCCAGTGCCAGGAATTCGCTGTCCACATCACTTTTCCCGGCCGGTTCGGGTTCATTCGCCGTACCGTCTCCGTGCACGTCAGCACCCATAGCACTCATCGCGAGCTTTCCCGCTCCTGAAAGTTTCCCGTCGCCGGGACCCATTGCCCCAGCTCGGTCATTATTTCGCAGGTTTATACCAACGGCACCGGCCTGGGGCCCTTCCCCCGCTCCGCCGCGTCCGCGTAGCGTCGTTTCCAGCGCAGTGTTGGCATGTCCACACCATGACCGCCGACACGTCATGGGCTCCCCCTCATGGGCTCCCCCCTCAACGGTTCTCGGAGGCACGAACATGTCCGTGCACAGATCCGACGCGTCAGGCCACCGCCGCCTCACCCTGGCAGGCGTCCTCCTCGCGGCTCTCGCCCTTCTCCTCACCCTGCCGGGCGCGGCGAGCGCCGACGGCACCCCCCGCACCTCGGACACCCCCCAACGGGGCTCGGCCCACATGGGCATGGGCGTCATCGAGCACGACGGCCAGGGCGGCAGCCCGGCCGCCGGAAACCGCGCCGTGCAGACCGAAGGCGTCGACGTCTCCAGCCATCAGGGGAACGTCAACTGGGGCTCTCTGTGGACCAGCGGCGTCAAGTGGGCGTATGTGAAGGCCACGGAAGGCAACTACTACAAGAACCCGTACTTCGCGCAGCAGTACAACGGTTCGTACAACATCGGCATGATCCGTGGCGCGTACCACTTCGCCACCCCCAACGACTCCAGCGGCGCCAACCAGGCCAACTACTTCGTCGACGGCGGCGGTGGCTGGTCGCGTGACGGCAAGACGCTGCCCGGCGTGCTGGACATCGAGTGGAATCCGTACGGCGCCGCCTGCTACGGCAAGACGCAGGCGCAGATGGTCGCCTGGATCCGCGAGTTCCTGAACACGTACAAGTCCCGCACCGGCCGTGACGCCGTGATCTACACGGCCACCAGCTGGTGGACCCAGTGCACGGGCAACTACAGCGGCTTCGGCTCCACGAACCCGCTCTGGGTGGCCCGGTACAACTCCACCGTGGGTGAACTCCCGGCCGGCTGGGGCTACTACACGATGTGGCAGTACACCTCCACCGGGCCCATCGTCGGCGACCACAACAGGTTCAACGGCGCGCTCGACCGCGTCGTGGCCCTCGCGAACGGCTGACAGCGGCGCCGGCGCGTGAACGACCCGCGCGCGAACGAGGTTGGGCCCCCGGCACCGAGTGCCGGGGGCCCACCCCTGTTTCCGGCCGTCTCCGGCCTCCGCCGTTACGCGGCGACCGGGATCTCCGTCGCGGCGGCCGTCGCCGACGAGAGCGCGATCTCCAGAACCTGGCGGACATCCGTCACCGGGTGGACCTCCAGCTTCTCCAGGATCTCGGCGGGGACGTCGTCCAGGTCCGCCTCGTTCCGCTTGGGGATCACGACGGTGGTGATGCCCGCGCGGTGCGCGGCCAGCAGCTTCTGCTTCAGGCCGCCGATGGGCAGGACACGTCCGGTCAGCGAGACCTCACCGGTCATGGCGACATCCGTACGGACCTGGCGTCCGCTCAGCAGCGAGGCGAGCGCCGTCGTCATGGTGATGCCCGCGCTCGGGCCGTCCTTCGGCACCGCGCCCGCCGGGAAGTGGATGTGCACGCCCCGGTCCTTCAGGTCGGCGACCGGCAGTTCCAGCTCCGCGCCGTGCGAGCGCAGGAAGGAGAGCGCGATCTGTGCCGACTCCTTCATGACGTCGCCCAGCTGTCCGGTCAGGGTGAGTCCCGAACCGCCCGTCTCCGGGTCGGCCAGCGACGCCTCCACGAAGAGGACGTCCCCGCCCGCGCCGGTCACGGCGAGGCCCGTGGCCACGCCGGGCACCGCGGTGCGGCGCTCGGCCGGGTCCTGGGCGGACTCGGGCACGTGGTGCGGCCGGCCGATGAGGCCGCGCAGCTCGCCGTCTCCTACGGAGAAGGGCAGCTCACGCTCGCCCAGCTCGTGCTGTGCGGCGACCTTGCGGAGCAGTCTGGCGATGGAGCGTTCGAGGTTACGCACGCCCGCCTCGCGGGTGTACTCGCCCGCCAGCTTGCGCAGGGCCTCGTCCTCCAGCGTGACCTCGCCGGTCTCCAGACCGGCCCGCTCCAGCTGCCGGGGCAGCAGGTGGTCGCGTGCGATGACGACCTTCTCGTCCTCCGTGTAGCCGTCGAGACGGACCAGCTCCATCCGGTCGAGCAGTGCCTCGGGGATGGACTCCAGGACGTTCGCGGTGGCGAGGAAGACCACGTCGGAGAGGTCGAGTTCGACCTCCAGGTAGTGGTCGCGGAAGGTGTGGTTCTGCGCCGGGTCGAGGACTTCCAGGAGGGCTGCGGCCGGGTCGCCCCGGTAGTCCGAGCCGACCTTGTCGATCTCGTCGAGCAGGACGACCGGGTTCATCGAACCGGCCTCCTTGATCGCCCGGACGATACGGCCCGGGAGAGCGCCCACGTACGTACGCCGGTGGCCGCGGATCTCCGCCTCGTCCCGGACACCGCCGAGCGCGACGCGGACGAAGGACCGTCCCATGGCGTGCGCGACGGATTCGCCGAGCGAGGTCTTGCCGACGCCGGGCGGACCGACGAGGGCGAGGACGGCGCCGCCGCGGCGGCCTCCCACGACGCCCAGGCCGCGGTCGTTACGGCGCTTGCGCACGGCCAGGTACTCCGTGATCCGTTCCTTCACGTCGTCCAGGCCCGCGTGCTCGGCGTCGAGGACGCGCTGGGCCCCCTGGATGTCGTACGCGTCCTCGGACCGCTCGTTCCACGGCAGTTCGAGGACGGTGTCCAGCCAGGTGCGGATCCACGAGCCCTCGGGGCTCTGGTCGGACGACCGCTCCAGCTTGTCGACCTCCTTGAGCGCCGCCTCACGGACGTGCTCGGGCAGGTCGGCGGCCTCCACGCGGGTCCGGTAGTCGTCGGACTCGTCGGCGGCGTCGCCGTTGAGCTCGGACAGCTCCTTGCGTACGGCGTCGAGCTGGCGCCGCAGCAGGAACTCGCGCTGCTGCCTGTCGACGCCCTCCTGGACGTCCTTGGCGATGGACTCGGCGACGTCCTGCTCGGCGAAGTGCTCGCGGAGCTGGTCGGTCGCCATCTTCAGACGGGCCACCGGGTCGGCGGTCTCCAGCAGCTCGACCTTCTGGGCGGTGCTGAGGAACGGCGAGTAACCGGCGTTGTCGGCGAGCTGCGAGACGTCGTCGATCTGCTGGACACGGTCCACGACCTGCCAGGCGCCGCGCTTCTTCAGCCAGTCGGTGGCGAGAGCCTTGTATTCCTTGATCAGTTCGGTGACGGAGCCGGGCAGCGGGTCGGGCACGGTCTCGTCGACGTGCAGACCCTCGACCCACAGGGCCCGGCCGGGCCCGGTCGTACCGGCGCCGATCCTGACACGGCCCCTGCCGCGGATCAGGGCGCCGGGGTCGCCGTCGGAGAGCCTGCCGACCTGCTCGACGGTCCCGAGGACGCCGGTCCCCGCGTAAGCCCCGTCGAGGCGCGGCACGAGCAGCACCTTCGGCTTTCCCCCGTCGGATTCGTCGCGGGCAGCCGCCTGGGCGGCCTCGACGGCGGCGCGCACCTCGGTGTCGGACAGGTCCAGGGGCACCACCATCCCGGGCAGCACGACCTCGTCGTCGAGCGGCAGCACGGGCAGGGTGAGTGGTGTGGACGTGGCAGCCATGGTCTCCCCTTCGGCAGTCAAAAGTTGAGCTATGCAGACTCAATGCTTGTGAGCCCCCAGTTGTTCCCCGATACCTGGGGAGGGTGTTCGCTCTGAGCGATCCCCCCGGTTTGTCGTCGCCCCGCGTACCCCGCGAGGATGGCGCCGGCCCCGGTCGCCCGCAGAACTGAGGAGACGTCCCCGTGCCCGAGCCCATGTCCCGAACGATCCACGACCGTCCCGTCACCCTGGACCGGCGCGACGGCCCCTACGGCGAGGTCGTCCTGCGCCGGCGGCCCGGTCGCGGCGGCACAGGTGACGGCGGCGGCGGTGACATCCACGAGATCATCGCCAACGGCACCTTCCTGATGGACACCTCCGACGGCCGTTCCGAGCGCCTGCTGATCGACGCCGCGCAGGCCGCCCTCGCCCCCGGCCGCCGCGAGGGCCTGCCGTCCGTCCTCATCGGCGGGCTCGGCGTCGGCTTCTCGCTCGCGCACGCCGCCGACGACGAGCGCTGGGGCCGGATCGTGGTGGTCGAACGCGAGCAGGCGGTCATCGACTGGCACCACGAGGGACCGCTCGCACGGATCTCCGGAGCGGCGCTCGGCGACCCGCGGACTGTGATCCTCCACACCGATCTGGTCGACTACATCCGTACGAGCACGGAGCCGGGGACGGAGCCGCCGGAAGGCGGCGACCAGCCGCTCGACCGCTACGACGCGCTCTGCCTGGACATCGACAACGGCCCCGGCTGGACCGTCACGGACGAGAACGCGAACCTTTACACACCCGGCGGACTGGCCGCCTGTCTGGCCCTGCTCAACCCCGGCGGAGTGCTCGCCGTCTGGTCCGCGCAGCCTTCGCCCGCGTTCGAGGAAGCCTTGCGGAATGCCGGTTTCACCGGGGTTAGGACGGAAGAGATCCAAGTTGCCCGGGGAGTGCCTGACGTGGTCCATCTCGGCGTTCGCCCTGCGTAGCCGGGACCCCTCCGGTGCCTCTACGCTGCTCCCCACACACGGGATCCACATCTGCACGCAGAACGTGGATCGAGGAACACGGATCGCGGAACGTAGCAGGGGCGGGGCGATGGAGCAGACACACACCAGCCAGAACGGGGTCGCGGCCTCTCCCGGCGCGCAGCGCCGAGTGCTCGTGGTCGAGGACGACGCGACGATCGTGGACGCCATCGCGGCCCGGCTGCGTGCCGAGGGCTTCGTCGTCCAGACGGCCGTCGACGGCCCTGCCGCCGTCGACGCCGCCGAGGCCTGGCAGCCCGATCTGATGGTGCTCGACGTGATGCTGCCCGGCTTCGACGGTCTGGAGGTCTGCCGTCGTGTTCAGGCGCAGCGCCCCGTACCGGTGCTGATGCTGACGGCGCGCGACGACGAGACCGACATGCTCGTGGGGCTCGGTGTCGGGGCCGACGACTACATGACCAAGCCGTTCTCCATGCGGGAGCTGGCGGCCCGGGTGCATGTGCTGCTGCGAAGGGTGGAACGCGCGGCGCTGGCCGCCGTGACACCGCGCAGCGGCATCCTGCGCCTCGGCGAGCTGGAGATCGACCACGCGCAGCGCCGGGTACGGGTGCGCGGCGAGGACGTGCATCTGACGCCCACCGAGTTCGACCTGCTGGTCTGCCTGGCGAACACGCCCCGCGCGGTGCTCTCGCGCGAGCAGCTGCTGGCCGAGGTGTGGGACTGGGCGGACGCCTCCGGCACCCGTACGGTCGACAGCCACATCAAGGCGCTGCGCCGCAAGATCGGCGCCGAGCGGATCCGTACGGTGCACGGCGTGGGGTACGCCCTGGAGACACCGGCGCCATGAGCCGGTCGCCGGGCGGCGCGCCGCGCCAGGACCCGTCCAGGCAGGGCCCCGCACGGAAGGGACCGGCCAGGATCAGAGCCGGGCACGGCGCCATCGGCGGGCCCGACGGCGGCGGTCTGCGGCCGTTCTCGATCAAGACGAAGCTCGGCATGCTCGTCGTGGTCTCCGTGCTCATCACCACGGGCCTGCTGATGGTGGCGCTGCGCACCGAGACGGAGCTGCGTTTCATCACGGTCTTCTCGATGATCGCGACGCTGTTGATAACGCAGTTCGTGGCGCACGGTCTGACCGCGCCGCTGGACGAGATGAACACCGTCGCGAAGGGCATCTCGCACGGTGACTACACGCGGCGGGTCAGCGGCGCCGACCGCCGTGACGAACTGGGCGACCTGGCCTCCACCATCAACCGG
Source organism: Streptomyces sp. NBC_01716 (assembly GCF_036248275.1). Lineage (NCBI taxonomy): Bacteria > Bacillati > Actinomycetota > Actinomycetes > Kitasatosporales > Streptomycetaceae > Streptomyces > Streptomyces sp. NBC_01716. The sequence continues at coordinate 2,743,081 of NZ_CP109181.1, forward strand.
ATGGCGGACGATCTGGAGGCCGTCGACCGGCATCGCAAGGAGCTGGTCGCCAACGTCTCGCACGAGCTGCGCACTCCGATCGCCGCGCTGCGCGCCGTGCTGGAGAACGTGGTGGACGGGGTGTCCGCCGCCGACCCGGAGACGATGCGTACGGCGCTGAAGCAGACGGAGCGTCTGGGCCGGCTGGTCGAGACGCTGCTGGACCTCTCGCGGCTCGACAACGGTGTGCTGCCGCTCAAGGCACGGCGCTTCGAGGTGTGGCCGTATCTGTCGGGCGTCCTGAAGGAGGCCAATCTCGCGGCCACGCAGCGCGGCCTCAGCTCGGCCTCGGGCAATCACACCCGCACGGACGTCCATCTGCATCTGGATGTGTCGCCGCCGGAGCTGACGGCGCACGCGGACGCGGAGCGGCTGCACCAGGTGGTGGCCAATCTCATCGACAACGCGGTCAAACACAGCCCGCCGCACGGCCGGGTGACCGTACGGGCGCGGCGCGGGCACGGTCCCGAGTCGCTGGATCTGGAGATCCAGGACGAGGGGCCGGGCATTCCGGAGCCGGAGCGCCACCGGGTCTTCGAGCGTTTCAACCGCGGCAGCTCACCCTCGCCGCACGGGCCGGGCAGCGACGGCGGTACGGGACTGGGGCTGGCGATCGCGAGTTGGGCGGTGGATCTGCACGGCGGACGCATCGGGGTGGCCGAATCCGTTCGCGGGTGCCTCATCCAGGTGACACTTCCGGGAATACCTCGGGCGCGGGGTTGACGTAAGGTTCGAGCCGGAGGCACCGGAAGTGCTCGTTCCCACGGTGTGTCCACAGTTCCGAGGACAGCTACAAGGACTGCCCCAAGGAAACCTGGCTAGTTTCCCGCCAATTCCTGTGCCGAAACCCGCCTTCCGGTGTGACTTGCATGACGTTGCCCCCGCCCGGTCTGCTCCTCTCGGTCCGGTAGGCGTAGCCTTGATTCCCGCTGTCCATCACCTTGTGAAGCGGAAGAGGGCGGTTGCCGCCGTGTCGTCTCAGTCCCCCAGTAACTCAAGCGTCTCGACCGACCAAACGGGGCAGGAAAAGAATCCTGCCGCCGCCTTCGGGCCCAACGAATGGCTCGTCGACGAGATCTACCAGCAGTACCTCCAGGACCCGAATTCGGTCGACCGTGCCTGGTGGGACTTCTTCGCCGACTACAAGCCGGGCACCACCGGTGCGGCGGACAAATCCCCGGAGCCGGCCGCGACATCCACCGCAGCCGCGGGGGCTGCGGTGAGCGCCGCACCGGCAGCGCCGCCCGCCACCACCACCGCGACGGCCCCGGCCGCACCGGCGAAGCCCGTGGCGGCGGCTCCCGCGCAGGCCCCCGCCCCCAAGGCCGAGACCCAGGCGCCGGCCGCCCCCGCCGCGCCGGCCAGGCCCGCCGCCGCCGCGCCCGCACCGGCGAAGGCTGCGCCCGCCGCCAAGCCCGCGGTCGTGGCCGAGCCGAAGGAAGCGCCGGCCGGGGAGCCCACGGGCCCCGAGTACGTGACGCTGCGCGGCCCGTCGGCCGCCGTCGCGAAGAACATGAACATGTCGCTGGAGCTGCCCACGGCCACGTCCGTGCGCGCCGTCCCGGTGAAGCTGCTCTTCGACAACCGCATCGTCATCAACAACCACCTGAAGCGGGCGCGCGGCGGCAAGATCTCCTTCACGCACCTCATCGGTTACGCGATGGTGCAGGCCATCAAGGCCATGCCGTCGATGAACTACTCCTTCACGGTGAAGGACGGCAAGCCCACCCTGGTCAAGCCGGAGCACATCAACTTCGGTCTGGCCATCGACCTGGTGAAGCCGAACGGCGACCGCCAGCTCGTCGTCGCCGGCATCAAGAAGGCCGAGACGCTCAACTTCTTCGAGTTCTGGCAGGCGTACGAGGACATCGTCCGGCGCGCCCGCAACAACAAGCTGACGATGGACGACTTCAGCGGCGTCACCGTCTCGCTGACCAACCCGGGCGGCCTCGGCACGGTCCACTCCGTGCCGCGTCTGATGCCCGGTCAGTCGGTCATCATGGGCGTCGGATCGATGGACTACCCGGCCGAGTTCCAGGGCACCTCGCAGGACACCCTGAACAAGCTGGGCATCTCCAAGGTCATGACGCTGACCTCCACGTACGACCACCGCGTCATCCAGGGCGCCGCCTCGGGCGAGTTCCTGCGGATCGTCAGCCAACTGCTGCTCGGCGAGAACGAGTTCTACGACGAGATCTTCCAGTCGCTGCGCATCCCCTACGAGCCGGTCCGCTGGCTCAAGGACATCGACGCCTCGCACGACGAGGACGTCACGAAGCCCGCGCGGGTCTTCGAGCTGATCCACTCCTACCGGGTGCGCGGCCATGTCATGGCCGACACCGACCCGTTGGAGTACCGCCAGCGCAAGCACCCCGACCTGGACATCACCGAACACGGCCTCACCCTGTGGGACCTGGAGCGGGAGTTCGCGGTCGGCGGCTTCGCCGGCCAGTCGATGATGAAGCTGCGCGACATCCTGGGCGTGCTGCGCAACTCGTACTGCCGCACCACCGGCGTCGAGTTCATGCACATCCAGGACCCGAAGCAGCGCAAGTGGCTCCAGGACCGCATCGAGCGCTCCAACACCAAGCCGGAGCGCGAGGAGCAGTTGCGGATCCTGCGCAGGCTCAACGCCGCCGAGGCGTTCGAGACCTTCCTCCAGACCAAGTACGTCGGCCAGAAGCGGTTCTCGCTGGAGGGCGGCGAGTCCGTCATCCCGCTGCTCGACGCGGTCATCGACTCGGCGGCCGAGTCGCGGCTGGACGAGGTCGTCATCGGCATGGCCCACCGCGGCCGGCTCAACGTCCTGGCGAACATCGTCGGCAAGTCGTACGCCCAGATCTTCCGCGAGTTCGAGGGCAACCTCGACCCGAAGTCGATGCACGGCTCCGGCGACGTGAAGTACCACCTGGGCGCCGAGGGCACCTTCACCGGTCTCGACGGCGAGCAGATCAAGGTCTCGCTGGCCGCGAACCCCTCGCACCTGGAGGCGGTCGACCCGGTCCTCGAAGGCATCGCGCGCGCCAAGCAGGACATCATCAACAAGGCGGGCACGGACTTCACCGTGCTGCCCGTCGCGCTGCACGGCGACGCGGCGTTCGCGGGCCAGGGTGTCGTCGCCGAGACGCTCAACATGTCGCAGCTGCGCGGCTACCGCACCGGCGGCACGGTGCACGTGGTGATCAACAACCAGGTCGGCTTCACCGCCGCCCCGGAGGCCTCGCGCTCCTCGATGTACGCGACCGACGTCGCGCGCATGATCGAGGCGCCGATCATCCATGTGAACGGTGACGACCCGGAGGCGTGCGTCCGGGTGGCGCGTCTCGCGTTCGAGTTCCGCCAGACGTTCAACAAGGACGTCGTGATCGACCTCATCTGCTACCGCAGGCGCGGTCACAACGAGGGCGACAACCCGCAGTTCACCAACCCGCAGATGGTCACCCTGATCGACAAGAAGCGCTCGGTGCGCAAGCTCTACACCGAATCGCTGATCGGCCGCGGCGACATCACCCTGGAAGAGGCGGAGCAGGCGCTCCAGGACTTCCAGGGCCAGCTGGAGAAGGTGTTCGCCGAGGTCCGCGAGGCCACGTCGCACCCGGCTCCGGCCCATGTCCCGGACGCCCAGGCGGAGTTCCCGGTCGCGGTCACCACGGCCATCTCCCAGGAGGTCGTCAAGCGGATCGCCGAGTCCCAGGTCAACATCCCCGACCACATCACGGTGCACCCGCGGCTCATGCCGCAGATGCAGCGCCGCGCGGCGTCGGTGGAGGACGGCACGATCGACTGGGGCACCGGCGAGACGCTCGCCATCGGCTCGCTGCTGATGGAGGGCACCCCCGTCCGGCTGTCGGGCCAGGACACCCGCCGCGGCACGTTCGGCCAGCGCCACGCGGTGCTGGTGGACCAGGAGACCGGCGAGGACTACACCCCGCTGCTGTACCTGGCCGAGGACCAGGCCCGGTACAACGTCTACGACTCGCTGCTCAGCGAGTACGCGGCGATGGGCTTCGAGTACGGCTACTCGCTGGCCCGCCCGGAGTCGCTGGTCATGTGGGAGGCCCAGTTCGGCGACTTCGTCAACGGGGCGCAGACCGTCGTCGACGAGTTCATCTCATCGGCCGAGCAGAAGTGGGGCCAGACCTCGGGCGTCACGCTGCTGCTGCCGCACGGCTACGAGGGCCAGGGACCGGACCACTCGTCCGCGCGCCCCGAGCGCTTCCTCCAGGTGTGCGCGCAGAACAACATGACGGTCGCGATGCCGACCCTGCCGTCGAACTACTTCCACCTGCTGCGCTGGCAGGTCCACAACCCGCACCACAAGCCGCTGGTCGTCTTCACCCCGAAGCTGCTGCTGCGGCTGAAGGCGGCGACCTCGAAGATCGAGGAGTTCACCACCGGCGGCTTCCGCCCGGTGATCGGCGACTCGATGACCGAGGCGGGCACGATCGATCCGGCGGCCGTCCGCAAGGTCGTCTTCTGCGCGGGCAAGGTCTACTACGACCTGGACGCCGAGCGGCAGAAGCGCGGTCTGACGGACACGGTGATCGTGCGGCTGGAGCGGCTGTACCCGCTGCCGGGCGCGGAGCTCCAGGCGGAGATCGCGAAGTACCCGAACGCCGAGAAGTACCTGTGGGCGCAGGAGGAGCCGGCGAACCAGGGGGCGTGGCCGTTCATCGCGCTCAACCTGATCGACCACCTGGACCTGGCGGTCGGCGCCGACGTCCCGCACGACGAGCGGCTGCGCCGTATCTCGCGGCCCGCTTCCTCGTCGCCGGCGGTCGGTTCCGCCAAGCGGCACCAGGCGGAGCAGGCGCAGCTGTGCGCCGAGGTGTTCGACGCCTGACCGGTGTGATCTGACGTACGTACGAGGGCCCGGCACCGCGCGCGAGCGGTGCCGGGCCCTCGTACGTCGCTGCCTTTTGCTCAGCCCAGATACGGCTCGAAGTCCCAGTAGGGCCGCACCCGTTGGCGCGCGGAGAGGGTGTGCTGGTGCTGCGCGCCCATGGTGCGCGTCAGCTTCTGGAGCGCGTCCTCCTCCACCTTGTCCGCCTCCTCGCGCTGCTGGAGCGCGCGCAGGTCGGCCGCGAGCGCCGTCTGGCTGGAGAGCGTCATCGGATGGTCGTCGCCCATCACCGCACGGGCGCGCCGCAGCGTGTCCCTGCTCAGCTCGGCGGCCTCCTCCAGACGTCCCGTCAGATTCCGCCCGCCGGACGCGTTGAGCGCGCAGCCCAGGGTCCAGGGGTGGTCGTCGCCGAGCAGGGTGCGCAGACCCGTGAGCGCCTGCTCGAAGAGGACGAGCGCGCCGTCCCTGTTCCCCTCGGCCTGCATGAGGAGCCCGACGTTGGACTGCATGCCGCTCGGTACGGGGTGGGCCTGGCCGACCAGGGAGCGGTACGTGTCCTCGGCCTCCGCGAGCAGATCCTTGGCGTGCCCCAGATCGCCGTGCACGCGCAGGTAGTTGCCGTAGTCCGTGACCAGCATCAGGTTGTTGTGGTGGCTCTTGCCGTACACGCGCTCGTGGCGGGCGAGGAGGTCGGCCATCACGGGACCGAAGTCCTCACCCTTCGTGCCCGCCCTGCGCCTGCACAGGACGAGGTTGTGCTGCGCCCACAGGGTCTGCGGGTGATGCTCGCCGAGGACCTGGATATGGGTCCGTACGCCGAGCTCCTGGCGGGCCAGGGCGTCGTGGTAGCGGCCGAGGAGCCGCAGGTCGCGGGCGCAGGCGTTGACCGAGTGCAGGGTGTTGGAGTGCCGGGCGCGCAGGACGGCCTCGCGTTTGCGCAGCGTGTCGAGGTCGACCTCGTACGCCTTCTCGTACTGGCCGAGGAGCCGCAGGGACACCCCCAGGCTGTGCTGGGCGAGGAGTGTCGTCCACTCCTCGGCGCCCAGCAGTTCCCGGCCGACCTCGACGAGGTCCCGCTGGAGCTCGTACGCCTCCGGATAGCGGCCGAGGAACCGGAGGTCGGAGCTGAGCCCGGCGTTGGCCGTCATCAGCCTGATCGGGTCCGGCTCCGGCTGGGCCTCCAGCAGCGCCAGGGCCGCCACGTCCCTGTCGAACGCCTCGGCGAACCGGCCGCTGGCCCGGAGGATCACCGTGGTCCGCGCGCTGAGCTCCAGCATCTCGGGGGCGTCGGGCGCGAACAGCTCGTCCCACTTCGCCCGGACCACCCCGACGAGGTCCATGCCGACGGTGTACTCACCGCTGTTGTAGCAGTAGCGCAGGCTGTTCAGAACGAGCTGGACCGCGCGCGGGTCGGTGCTCTCCAGCACGCCCGAGAATTCGAGCTGCGGCAGGATCTCGGCGTACCGGGGCCACTGCCTGCTGTCGGACGGTTCGCCGGGGTTGCTGCCGACGAGGACCTGGCGGACCACATCGCGGTGGATCTCGCGGTCGTCGCTCGCGGTGAGCTGCCTGACGATGCCGTGCACGACGCGGTGCATATGGACGGACTCCTGGCGGGGCCCGGACTCGCGTCCCTCGGCGACGGACGGGCTGCGTGAATCCTTCGTGATGACCGAGTAGTTGGCGAGGGTGTCCAGGGCGCGCGGCCAGTCCGGGGTGTTGTCGGCGATCCAGCGCAGCTGTTCGGGAAGGTCGGCCGGGGCCACGCCGCGGACCAGGCCGATGGGGATGCGCCCGGGGGCGAAGCAGGCGCACAGCTTGAGGAGTTCGAGGGCGCGCGGCTCGGAGTCGCGGACCCGGTTGAAGAACATCGACCAGGAGGTGAGCGAGGAGCTGGGGTAGTCGCCCAGCTCCGTCGTGGTGTCCAGAGGGTTGATCTCACCGCTGTGGACCTTGTCCAGATACTCCGCCACGGGCATCTGCCACTCACCGAGCAGCGCCGCCGCGTGGGCCATCTGGAGCGGCAGGTCCGCGAACTCGACGGCGACCTTGTCGGCCTCCTCCGCCGTGATGTGCGGGGCCCTGCGCATCAGATAGCCGGTCGATTCGGCGCGCCGGAAGACGGGCACCTCGACGACTTCGCCGACGGTGCGCCAGCCGTGGTTGCGCGAGGTGATCAGCACATGGCCGGTGCCGCCGCGTGGCAGCATCGCGGTCGCCTCCTCCACGTCCTCCCAGCCGTCGAAGATCACCAGCCAGCGGCTGTGCGGATCACCCCGGCGCAGCGCGTCACGCACCGCGCGGATCCGCTCACCGGGCTCGGAACCGCCGCGCAGGCCCAGAGCCGGTGCCAGCTCGCCGAACCGGTCGCGCTGGGTGCCGCGCTGGTCGGAGTTGACCCACCACACGACGTCGTAGTCGGGGCTGAAGCGGTGCGCGTACTCGGCGGCGAGCTGGGTCTTGCCGATGCCCGACATACCGACCAGCGCGCAGACCGCCGCGCCGGACTCGACGTCCGTGAGAGATTCCTGGATGCGGTTGAGCAGGTCGTCCCGGCCGGTGAAGCGGGAGTTACGGCGCGGCACCTCGCCCCAGACGGCCGGCGCGTCGCTGGGATAGCGGGAGGGAGAGGCCACCGTGTCGGCGCGGGGTGTGGGTTCGAGGGAGAGCCGCGTCAGCAGGCGCCGTTCGGCTTCCTGTTCGGCGATGCCCCACAGGTCGACCGGTTCGAGCACGGCGGTCGCGGGCAGCAGCGCGCGGTTGGTCAGATTGACGGCGGCGAACCGGTCGGCGTTGGCGGCCACGAAGCCGCGCAGCACCGTGTTCCACTCGCCCTCACGCCGGGGGCCCAGCTGGAAGAACCAGTCGCTGAGCACCAGCAGGACCCGCCCTCTGGCCAGCAGCAGGTCACCGAGCGCGTCCTCCAGGGACTCGTCGCGATCGGGGTCCCAGCGGTGCGAGGTGACGCGGTGGCCGTGTGCTTCGAGCCGGCGTGCGATCCAGGTGGCCCAGGGCCGGTGATGGCCCGGGAAGGCGACCACGAAATGCTGTGACTCCTGATCGGGGCCGCCGTCCTCCGTCAGGTGCCGCTGAGCGACCATGCGCGCGTCTCCTCATTCATCGAGCTGCGCCATTCCCTGACGGCGCGTCTGAAAGGTTACCGAACGTCACCGTCCGCGGACAGGGAATCGGACAGTGCGTACGGGCTATTGGGCCCCCCGCCCAGCGAGGTCAGGTGGTCCCTCATCGATACGGTGAACCGCTCGCCGTGCTCGGTGAGTTGATGGCCGGTCAGCAGGATGGGCAGCGCGTCGGCGACCTGGGCGCGGTACTCCTCCCGGCGGGCGCGGGCCGCGCGGCGGGCGGCCGGCCCGGCGCCGGGGCGCTCGGCGACGCGCGACCAGAGGTCGGCGAGGGCGAGATGCGCGTACGTCCCCTGGAGCACACCGTCGAAGGGGCGCGGGTCCTCGCGCCAGGCGACGTGGTGGACGGCGGAGCCGTCGGCGTGGTGCAGCGCGACGAGGTCGGCGAGAACGGCCAGCTTGCTGTGGGCGAGCTCGTGCACGAGCACCTCCGCGAACCGCCGGGCGGTGTCGGGCAGCGCGGTGTGCACGGCCCAGGGGGCGGCCCTGAGCGTGCGGCTTGAGGCGCCTTCGCCGGCCGGGTCCATCGGGACCACGGACCGTACGAGCCCGGTGACTTCGGTGGCGCGCCAGGGGTCGGCTGCCTGGAGGAGGTCGACGGCGGCGCGCCAGCGGGTGAGCCAGGCGGCGCGGTCAGGAGGCGGCTCCGAGTCCGGGGCGGGCGGGTCGTCCTGGGCGGCGGTGTGTCCGGTGCCGGTGCCGTCGAGCCGGGCGGCGCTGCCGGGCAGCACGGCCAGAGGGGTCCAGCCCGCCCCCGCTCCCCGGCCGTCGGGCCGCAGCAGCGCGGACCGGGCGGGGTGTCCCACCGGGGTGAGCAGCGTGCCGTGCGGGCCGGTGCGGATCCGTACGTGGGACGCCCGGGTGTCCTGGACGCCGATGCCGGGCAGGACGAGCCGTCCGCCCGTCGTGGGGAGCACCGTGCGGAGCTGGGCCCCGGTGCGCAGGGCCGTACCGACGGCGATGCCGCCGAGAGGGTGCAGGGCGGCGGTGAGGCCGTCCGCTCCGGGTGCGTTGAGGGCGTCCACGATCCAGCCGCCGACGGCGGGGTAGTCGAGGAGCCTGCGGGCGGCGGCCGGTGCGGGCGACTCGGCCCGCTCCAGCAGGCGCCAGTCCCGGTCGAACGCGGCACGGGCGGGCGCGGGTAAGTCTTCCCGTCCGACGCGGGCGAGGAGAGCCTTGAACAGGACCAGCCGGCGGCTGTGCAGTGCGGCGTGCAGCAGGTCCATGTCGTGGGGCCGCTGGCGGGTGGCGGCGAGCCGAGCCAGGGTGGCGGGCGGGACATGGAAGGCCCCGGAAGCCGCGGCCATTACCTCCGCTCCGCGGCGAGAGTGGCCGGATCCCGGCGCCGCGGCGGCCTGTTCACTCCGCGTCGTTCCACGAGTCTTTGAACGAGCCGGGGCAGCGGAGCACGTCCTCGACGGCCGCCGTCAGCGCCTCGTCGTCCAGCCCCTGGAGGGTCCGCAGGTCGACACCGGTGAGATCGGGGAGCACCGGGCTCCCCGGAAACCCACCCGTCTCCGCCGCGGATCCGGGCACACGTTGCTCCAGCACGCTCTGCTCCTCCCCGATGCCCCCGAGGGCGTGTGGTGAAAGTCCCGCCTTGCGATCGCACACACCAGACACCGGTGAGCACCGCTCTGCGGGGCGGACGGCGCTGCGTTCACGGCATGCCGTGGGAGGCGCTGCCGCGAGGGTTCTACTTCCCGAGGCCCATGATTCGGAAACCCGTTCGCCACACAGGGAGTTGGTGTTCCGGCCGGAGCACGTAACTTCATGGACACATGACGGGGAGCGCATGCCGGGCGCGTAGAGGCACAGCACGGTCGCGCAGGCACAGGGTCCTCGGACAGGTTGGTTCACGCGCGTGCCCGGTCTCCCGGTCCGCGGCCCGCGGTGCCTCAGCCCTGGTGCCTCACTCGCCCAGTGCCTGCACCCGCTCGCGGGTCGCCCGTACCTCGTCCTCCGGGACCGGGGTGCCCTGCTCCATCAGCCGGCGCCAGTGGCCCTCCGCCGTGCGGTAGTCGGCCCGTGCCGCGAAGGGGCGTGCCATCCGCTCGTACAACTCACCGCGGCCGTGCAGGGCGCGGGCCGCCGTCAGCGAGGGCGATTCGGTGGTCTCGCGCAGCGCCCGGCCGTAGGCGGACTCCGCGGAGGCGAAGTGCGACTGCGGGTCCGGCAGGTCCAGCCGCGCGCCCGCCAGCATCAGCCAGGAGCGGGCCCTGGCCGGGGAGTCGGCCGCGCGGCGGGCCGCGAGCTCCAGCAGATGGCAGCCCTCGTAGACGTCGGGCAGGAAGCCGCTGCCCGCGCTGTCGCCGCGGTAGCGCTCCAGCAGGGCCGTACCGAGCAGCAGATGCAGGTGCCAGCGGAGCGGGGCCGCGGAGGAGACGTTCGTCAGGGCCTCGCGCAGGATGCCCTCGGCGCGGTCGGGGCGCCGGGCCTCGGTGAGCAGCATCTCGCCCCATTCGGCGAGGAGTTCGCACCGGACGTCGCTGTCGCGCGGCGCGGCGCGCTCGGCCTGCCGGTATGCGGTCGCCGCCGCCTCCCAGTCGCGCGCCTCGCGGTGGATCCGCGCCCGCTCGCGCCGGGCGCGCAGCAGCAGCGGTGCGTTGTCCTCGGCCGCCGACTCGGCCGCGTCCGTCAGGGCGAGCAGCTCCGCCGTGTCCTGCTCCCGCGTGAGCCGCAGAGCCGAGACGAGGTCGAGGAGTGCGCCGGCGCGGCGAGGAGGCGGTGCCGCCAGCTCGGCCAACAGCACGAGCGCGGAACGCAGTTCACGTACCGACGCGGTGGCGGGCTCGTCCCGATCGGTCTCGTTCCTCGCGAGGTCGAGCAGGGCCCGGCCCATCCGCAGCCGGCGGGCCGTCTCCGTGGCGAGGTCTCCCCCGTCGGGGACCTCGGCCAGCCCGTCCACGGCCGCGCGCAGCCACCGGGTGTCACCGTCCTGGCGCCACAGTTCGTGCCGGACGTCCGCGCGGGCGACCGCCGTCGCCGGCTCCTCTCCTACGAGCAGCCGCTCGGCCCGTACCAGCAGCCCGTGCGCCTCCTCGGGATCACGGCGCGCCTCCGCCGAGTTGGCGCGGGCGAACAGCACCCGCCCGAGCAAATGGCGTGCGCGTTCGTCGCCGTCGGCGGCCAGCGCCGCCTCGGCGAGCGCCTGCGCGTCGAAGAGCATCTGCCGGTCGCGGCGGTCGCGCCACAGCCCGAGCAGCCGCTCCACCTCGTCCAGCCTGCCGGGCACCGGCCGTACGGGCTTGTACCAGCGCACCACCCGCGCGGGGACCTGCGCAAACAGCTCCTCGTCGGCCTGCGGCCCGCCGTCGGGGTCCTCCGGCACGCTCGCCTCGCCGGCCTCCAGCCCCTGGAGACGGGCGACGGCCAGCGCGGGGAAGTTGCGCATGCCCTTGCCGAAGCGCCGGGCGACGTACTCCGACAGATATTTGAGGACCAGCTCGGCGGCGCCCCGGTCGAGCATCTCCAGCAGCAGTTCGCGTACGCCGGGCGCGAAGTCGTAGCGCGGTCCCGGCACGCCCGCGGTGTCGGGCAGCCGCTCCAGCAGCCCGCCGAGGAGCACCTCGGCCAGCTGCATGGGGCCGGTGTCCGGGAGCAGGGCTTCCTGTACGAGCTGCATGACCGGCAAGTAGAGCGGTACGGCCGCGAGATGCACGGCCAGTTCGAGCGCGCCGGGCGACGCGCCGGAGCGGAAGTCGCGCAGCCGTGCCTGCGGGGTACGCGCGCCGCCGTACGGTCCCGACGCGGGCTGCGCCGGGTGCTGCGGCAGCACCCAGCCGGCCGCGCCGCGCATCGTACGGGTGCCGGTGCCGCCGAGCAGCTGGGCCCAGCCGCCGAGTACCCGGTCGGTCGGCAGCAGGACGGGCACGGGGCGTGCGCCGGCGGGCGGCGCCTCGCGACCGTGTCTCTCGTCGGCGACGAACCGCATGCCGCGCCCCACGCCCGGCTCGTGCACGAGCATCCCGGGATCGGCGGGCAGCGCCGTACGGTCCCACAGGCGCGGCGGCAGTGGCTGGACGACCGCGATCTGGGAGGCCTCGGCCCAGCGGTACAGCAGCCGTTGGGCACCGCCGGACTGCCACAGCGGTCCCACGCAGTCGCTGATGACCAGGGTGAGCCGGCGCCCGGTGATGTCACGGTGCTGGTCGGCGGGGCGCAGCCGGGTGTGGTTCGGGTCGGGTCCGGTGCCGGCCATCGCGGAGCCGTCAGGACCCTGGTGCAGATAGTGCACCTGGACGTCACGGAACGCGCCGAGCCGTTCGCAGGCCTGCCGGAGCCGTTCCAGGGTCAGTTGCCACACGGAAGCGGTCGGGGAGGCGTCCATCAGGAGCTGGATCTCGGCCTCCCGGTGCGCGGCCGGGCGGCGTACGGGGCGCAGGAAGCCGTCGGCGGCGCTGCGTTCGGCGGTCGCCTCCTCGTCCAGTTCCTCACCGAGGACCGGGGGGACGGGCGGGCGGTAGCCGCGCAGCGGTCGCAGCGCGCGCTGGAGGCCGAGCAGACCGGAGAGGGCGCCGGTGGCGGGGGCCCGTATCGGGAACGAGCGGGTCGGGACGGCGTCGGCGCCGGACGGGGCGTAGAGCGAGAGGGGCGCGGTGTGCTCGGAGCTGCGGGGCGGGGGCTCGGGCCGGGGCCCGGGGTCTTCGGCGGGCGGCCGCACGGCCGAGTCGGGCCCGGAGTGCCGGGTGGTCGGTGGTTCATGATGCTCCGGACGATCCCCTGTCCGCGCCTCCGGAGCGGTCAGACGCGCCAGCCAGACGGCCTCGGCCAGCTCTCTGGCCGATACGTCGCGGCCCGCCGCGCGCAGTCTGCCGACGAGCTCCGCCAGCCCGGCCGCCCCGGCGGACGGGCCTGCGGCGGGCCCGTCGTGTCCGGCGGGCGGCGCGGTCGCCGACGGCCCGCCGGCCGGCGCGTCGGGCGTGCCGTCGGGGGGCGGGCGTGGCGTGGCGCCGGGAGGCGGGTCGGGGATGGTCACGCCATCACCTCGGACGGTCCAGAGGGCGGAGCAGCATCTCGGCGAGCCTGTTGCGGGTGACCTGTTCGGCGGCGGCGGCCCGCTGGGTCACATAGAGCGCGTTCAGCAGCTGGTCGGTGGCGACGACCTCGCCGGGCTCGCGCTGGAGGAACCGCTCTATCAGCTCGGCCCCCTCCTCCAGGGCCTCCTCGCCCAGATGGGCCGCGACCATCGCGGCGAGCTGTTTCTCGCCGGGCGGTTTGAGGTCGAGCTGGATGCAGCGGCGCAACAGGGCGGCGGGGAAGTCCCGTTCACCGTTGGAGGTGAGGATGATGAAGGGGAACGCCGTGCACCGTACCCGGCCGCCCACCACGGCCACCGGTGTCCCGTCGTCGGTGAGGACGTCGGTCGTGGGCTCCCGCTCGGCGCGCCGTTCCAGCTCACGGATCGTGAACTCGCCTTCCTCCAGGACGTTCAGGAGGTCGTTCGGCAGGTCGATGTCGCTCTTGTCGAACTCGTCGATCAGCAGCACCCGGGGCAGTCCGTCGGGCGCGGGCAGCAGCGCCGTACCGAGCGGGCCGAGCCTGATGTACGAGCCGATGGGCGGCTGTGTCACCGCGTCGCCGGACACCGCGCGGTCCAACTGCACGTCCTGGAGGCGGCCGATGGCGTCGTAGTGGTAGAGGCCGTCCTGGAGGGTGGTGCGGCTGACGATGGGCCAGCGCAGCACGCGGCCGAGCCGCAGTTCGTGGGCGACCGCGTGCGCGAGCGTCGACTTGCCGGTGCCGGGAGTTCCGGTGACGAGGAGTGGACGGCGCAGCTGGAGCGCGGCGTTGACGGCCTCGACCTCTTCGGGGCGCGGGTGGAACGACTCCACGAGGCGGCGTTTGACGCCCAGCCTGCGGGCGTTGTCCACCTCTTCGGTGTCCGCCCCGTCCCCCGTACCGCCGGCGCCGTCCGCGGGATCGGGCCCGTCGGCGCCGTGGGCGCTCCGTGCGGTGAACTCGCGCCAGGGAGGCGGATCGGGTAATTGCCGCGCACCGTCGTGCGGCAGTCCCGCTCCTCGGTAGATGCGCCAGTCGCTCACTGTGGGCTCCTCATCGATGTCAGCCCGGCGTGCGCCCGGCATCCTGGACGTCCGTACCCCGCTTGGTCGCTCATACCCCCTCCACGGCAGGTCACTTGGGGCAGCTGCCTGTCATAGGGGCGGGGCGTGCAGAGGTTCGTCGGGAAGCGCCGGCCTGTGGGGTGGATCGTAGATGAGGACGATGTGCCGTGCCCAGGCTGCATCGTGATCGGCCCGGCCGGTCTGTCCGGGGTCGGCGCTGAGGTTGCGCAGCACCCGTACGCGTTCGCGCAGCGCGCTGCCGGTGGGTGCCTCGCGCACCAGCTGGGCGGCCCTGCGGTAGAACTCGGCGCAGTCGTCGTGCCCGTCCTCGGCGGCACGGCGGCACAGCACGGCGACATGGCCGGCGTGGAAGGCGCGGGTGAGGACGCGGGAGCCGCGCCCGGTGGCCGTACTCGCGCAGTACACGGGAAGGGATACGCCCGCGACGCCCGCCGTGCTCACCGACAGCCGCGCGTACGCCGCCTCCTCGCCCTCCGGCGCACCGGCCGTGTGCCCCCAGTCCGGTACGTCCAGACAGAGCGGTACGGCCTCCAGCGGCCCCCGGGCGGTGGCGCGTCTGCCGCGGTTCCACTCCGGGGTCACGCCGTCGCGGCGGCGCAACTGGTCGCGCAGGGCGACGACTCGGCGCAGTCCGATCGGGAGCGTGTGCACGCTGGGCGGTTCGTCGGCGCCCGGCAGCCGGGAGCGCCATTCGTCGACGGGCTCGTCGAAGAGCGCGCGGGGCAGCAGGAAGTCGACGGCCGCCACGTACTGCCCGGCGTCGGCGCGGGCCAGCGCCTCGCTCAGCCCCTGGCGTACGGCGGCCTCAAGCCCGGTGCGCGGCACGCCCTCCTCGTCGTACCGGACGGTGGTCGTGCCGCCGTCGGGGTCCAGCAGCTGCACGCGCCAGGGGTGGGTGCCGTAGACCTCGGGCTCGATGACGACGAGTACGTCGTCGTGGGCCGCGTCGCCGGGGACGGTGCCCGCGCCGTCGTCGGCGCTGTCGCCGCCGGCGAGGAGCGCCAGGCTCTCCTCGCGGATCACGTCGGTCTCCAGGGCGTTGGCGGCGCTCTCCACCCAGTGGCGGAGCTTCTTGGCGGCCGGGGTGTCGCGGGGCGCGCGCAGCGTGCCGTACACCATCGCCGCGTACAGGACGACGGCTTCCTGTTCGAGATCCCGTCCCGCGAGGGCGCCTTCGGTGTGCTCGCGGGGGTCGTAGAGCAGGCCGGAGCCCTCGCGCCAGCTGCGCGGGTCGTTGGACTCGATGCGCTGCGGACTGCGCAGCAGCCGCCGGCTCGCGCCGTTGACCAGGTGCAGCACCTCGCCGGGGCCCGACGGCGGTTCGACGTCGGCGAAGAGCCCGTACAGCTGGGTGCGGGCCTGCGGGGTGAAGCTGTGCGGCTGGCCCTGCGCCACCGCGAGGCGGGTGTGCAGCCGGGGCCAGCTCTCGCCCGAGCCCTCGAAGCGCCGCAGATGGTGCCGGTCGTGGGCGCCTATGACCTCGGCCCAGAGGGATTCGGCGCCCTGGTCGCAGAGCGTGCGCAGCGCGGTGACGGACTCGGCGCGGCCGATCGTGACGTCGCCCTGCTTCTTGCCCTTGATGACGCCTATGACCGATCCGTACCGGGTGTCGATGACGGGGCCGCCCGAACAGCCGTGCAGCACCAGGCCGTTCTGCAGCCACATCGGATTCCTGCGGCGGCCTCCGGTGGCCATCGCCGTCGCGGAGAGGAACTCCTCGCTGCCGTGCGCCCCCGCCGTGTCCGCCCAGCCGTACAGCTCGACCTCGGCGGGTGTCGCCGCCGAACGGTCGCTGAGCCAGAGGCAGTCGGCGAAGTCCGCGCCGGGCACCCGCACGAGCGCGAGGTCGTGCCCGGCGAGGACATGGGCGATCTCGCCCTCGAAGCGCTCGTCCTCGTAGGTGGTGACCGTGACTGGGCCCCCTGGCTCCCGCTCCATCGCACCCACCCTCTTGTCCACGACATGCGCGCAGGTCACGACCCATTCGGGGGCGACGAAGAAGCCGCTGCCCCAGAATCCGGCACTGTCCCTGTCATACCCGTCGGCGGCGGGGCCGATGCGGACGACTCCCCGGCTCACGGGGTCTTCGAGGGAGCTCATGCGTCAACACACAGGGGGTACAAGGGCGTTGGGAGGGCGCGCGAGGGAACGGCATGTTCTGGAACAGCGCGTTTCCCCGTACCGAGCGATCCGCAGACCTGAGCGTCTTTCATCCGCACCCCGTTCCCCCGAAGTTGAGGCAAGTGGGACGAGGCTAACCGGATGATCCCGAAGTGGGGAGTGGTTCCTCTCCCGGCGAGCCCTGCGGCCGGGGCGGGGCGGGGGGCGCCGGGGGGACGCCGGGAGGCGGGGGCACCGGCGGGGCGGCCGACGCCGGCGGGATGCCGGGGGGTACGGCCACCGGTTCGCGCCCCGGCTGCCAGGTGAGGGTGACGGAGATGGACGCCTTGGCCTCCCCGTCCGCCAGGACGGCCGCCACCGCCGCGCCCGGCTTCATCGCCAGCTCGATGCCGAACGTGGCACTGACCTCGCTCGGTCCCGCCGCCCGCGCCGCGTCCATCACGGTCGCGCCGACCGCCGCGATCACGTCGTTGACGCGGGTCACGCCCGCGCGCAGCCGGTCGACGGCTCCGACGTCGTCGAACCCCGAACTGTCCTCCCGCAGCACGCTGACCCTGGCGAGGATGACCTCCCCGCCGGGCAGGACCACCTCCCGCACCTCATGGCCGCCCCGTATGTCGCGGTCCACCGCCACCCCTCCCCCGCTCGCTCCACACCGATGTGTGGGATACCTCCCCTCCCCACCAGGTAGTTACGCTGTCCGCATGTACTTCACCGATCGCGGGATCGAGGAACTGTCAAAGCGGCGCGGCGAGGAGGAAGTGACCTTCGAGTGGCTGGCCGAGCAGCTCCGTACGTTCGTCGACCTCAACCCGGACTTCGAGGTTCCGGTGGAACGCCTGGCGACCTGGCTGGCGCGTCTGGACGACGACGAGGACGACTGAACCGCCACCGACGGGCATCGCGATAGGTCTTGACTTCCCCCATCCGCGATATATCGTGTCGAGTAAGAGACGCGATATGTTGCGTCGTGGCCGGCCCAGGGGAGTCAGCACCATGGCAGAGTCGACGTGGGAAGTCAGCGAGCCGAAGAAGCTGACGTTCGACGACCCCGTGACGGCGCTCAGCGTGCGCATCGCGAACGGCACCGTCAATGTCGTCGGCATCGACGAGACCGCACTGGCCGACCAGGGCGGCGCGCGGCTGGAGATCTCCGAGATCCAGGGCCCGCCCCTGATCGTGACCCGCACGGGCAGCACGCTCACCATCGCCTACCAGGACCTGCCCTGGCAGAACCTCCTCAGCTGGCTCGACCCCAAGGGCCGCCGGCGCCGCGCCGTCGTCTCCCTCACGGTCCCCTCGACGGCGAGCGTCGAGGTCGGCGTCGTCGGGGCGGGCGCGGTGATCTCCGGGATCAAGGGGCGTACGGACGTACGCGGCGTGCACGGCGACACCACCCTCGTCCGCCTGGCCGGCCGGGTCCGCGCGGAAACCGTCACCGGGAACGTCGAGGCCCAGGCCGTCACCGGCGACCTCCGCTTCAACTCGGTCTCCGGTGATCTGACCGTCGTGGACTGCGGGGGATCCTCCGTACGGGCCGATACCGTCAGCGGCGACATGGCCATCGACCTGGAGTCCGCCGGCAAACCCACCGACATCAAGGTCAACACGGTCTCGGGCGAGGTCGCCATCAGGCTGCCGCACCCGGCGGACGCGACGGTCGAGGCGAACACGACGAGCGGTTCGGTCTCCAACGCGTTCGACGATCTGCGCGTCGGCGGACACTGGGGCTCGAAGAAGATCACCGGCACGCTCGGGTCGGGTACGGGGCAGCTCAGGGCGGTGACGGTGTCCGGCTCGATCGCCCTCCTGCGGAGGCCGCCGGCGGAGGAACCGTACGACGCGGCACCCCTGGACGCCGTCGCCGACGACGCGACGCCGGCCGACAAGAAGGAGCTCTGACATGCCCCCGGTCTTCGCCCACGGCCGCCTCCGCCTCTATCTGCTCAAGCTGCTCGACGAGGCGCCGCGGCACGGGTACGAGGTGATCCGGCTGCTGGAGGAGCGCTTCCAGGGTCTCTACGCGCCGTCCGCCGGCACGGTCTATCCGCGGCTGTCCAAACTGGAGGCCGAGGGCCTGGTCACGCACGCCACCGAGGGCGGCCGCAAGGTCTACTCGATCACGGACGCGGGCCGCGAGGAGTTGGCGGGCCGCAGCGGTGAACTCGCCGACCTGGAGCTGGAGATCCGGGAGTCCGTCTCCGAACTCGCCGCGGAAATCCGCGACGACGTACGGGGCGCGGCGGGCCAGCTGCGCAACGAGATGCGCGCGGCGGCGTCCGCGGCGGGCACGCCGTCCCCTGGCGCCGACCGGGAGAACGCGCCCGGGGACGGCGAGTCGTGGCGCGCGGCGAAGGAGGAGCTGCGGCGCGCGAAGCAGGAGTGGAAGGAACAGGCCCGCCGCGCGAAGGACGAGTCGCGCCGGGCCCGCGAGGACGCCCAACAGGCCCGCCGCCAGGCCAAGGAGGCCCAGGAGACGGCCCGCCAGGAGATGCTGCGCATCGCCAAGCAGGTCCAGGACCAGGTCCAGGGCCACTTCTCGCGCGGCGACTGGCCGACGGGGGTACGGGAGGGCCTGTCCGAACTGTCCACGCAGCTCGGGGGTTTGGCGAAGGGCTCCGCGTGGCCCCCGTACGTCAAACCGGACACCGACTCCATGTGGGCCGAGGACACGCCCGCGACGGGTGACCCGGCCCGCGACCTGGACCGCCTGCTGGACCGCTTCCGCGACGACGTCCGCGACGCGGCGCGCGACCACGGGGTGACGGAGGCCCAACTGACGGAGGCCCGCCGCCACTTGTCGACGGCGGCGGCCCACATCGGAGCACTGCTGCGGAGGCCTCCGGCGTAGGGGGGTTCGGTGGGCCGGCCGGGTGGGTCTCACCCGGCTCCCCGTGCTGACCGGTCCGTCCCCAATCGCCGGACGGGCTTCAAATCCGCCGGCTCACGGCGCTGGGTGGGTTGCGGTCGGTGTCCGGGTGCCGCTCCGGGGTCATGCCCGGACGGCGTGATTTGTGGCGC
Source organism: Streptomyces sp. NBC_01716 (assembly GCF_036248275.1). Classification (NCBI taxonomy): domain Bacteria; kingdom Bacillati; phylum Actinomycetota; class Actinomycetes; order Kitasatosporales; family Streptomycetaceae; genus Streptomyces; species Streptomyces sp. NBC_01716. The sequence continues at coordinate 2,762,334 of NZ_CP109181.1, forward strand.
GTGAACAAGCCGGGTCACCGGGTCCAACGAACGGGGCACGCGCCGTAAATCACGCCGTCCGGACATATCCCTCCGGAGGCCCCGAACCCCGCCCCCGGCAACGAACCGCAACCCAACAACCCCGCGAACCGCCGGACGGCAAACCGCTACGCGCGCTCCCCGAACAGCGCCCGTTCCATCGCCACGTACGTCCCCCCGTGGTCCGCCAGCACGTCCGACACCACTCCCGGCCGTGCCGTCAGGGCCAGCAGGATGTGGCCGTCGGTGATCTCCTTGTCGCCGCGCCCCAGTGCGACCCGCAGCGACTGCTCCAGCGTCTTCTTCGCGGTGGGCGCGAACTTCCGGTGGGACGTCCAGCCCCGCTTCACCGTCCCCCGCGCCCCCATCGCGCCCGCGCCGTGCGCCTCCTCGACCTTCGAGACGATCTGGCCGACGTCGATCCCGATCTCGGCGAGCGCCGCCGTATCGGCCGACGACATCCCGCCCCGCCGGCGCGCGTCCGCCAGCCCCGCCCCGACCGAGTCGCGCCGGTCCAGGATGCCGAGCGAGGCGAAGGCGAACGCCGATCGCGTCCCCTCGGATTCGAGCAGCGCGAGGAGCATGTGCTCGTCGGTGACCTGGGGCGACGCCGTGCGTTCGGCCTGGGCGACGGCGCCTGTCACCACGGCGCGCGCGCCCTTCGTGAACCGTTCGAACATCACTGCCTCCCGTACTTCTTGTGTACCGCCTGCCTGCTGACACCGAGCTGGGCCGCGATCTCCTGCCACGACCAGCCCTGGTTACGTGCGCTGCGCACCTGGACGGCTTCGAGCTGTTCGAGCAGCCGCCGCAGCGCGGCGACCGCTCGCAGCCCGACGCGGGGATCGCGGTCGCCCGCCCGTTCGGCGAGATCCGTTGCATCGGTCATGACTGTCAATCTACGTTGACAAGCGCATCCCGTCAACCAAAATTGACAACTCAACCGCGCAGGCGCCTCGCCCAGCGCCGCAGTACGGAGCGGCGGCGGGCAGGACGCCGGGAGTGCGAACGCCCGGACGGGCCAAAGCCGGTGGCGCGGCGGCGGTCCGGATCGTCGGGCGAGGGCAGCGGGAGCTGCCGCTCGGCCGCCGCCTGGATCTCGTAGTGCGCGTCGTGCGCGGTCACCCGGAACGCCTCGTCGTACGAGGCCATGGCCGCGGTGATCGCTACGCCCGCGCTGCCCCGGCGTCGCACGCGCAGCGCGAGCCGGCCGAAGAAGCCCATGACCAGCGCCAGACAGCCGACGACCACCAGTAAGGGCAGCAGCTCGTTCACAGCACCCTCCTCAGCGGGTCAGCACGATCTTGCCGAACAGATCGCCCGCGCTCATCCGCTCGAAGCCCTCGCGCGCCCGGTCGAGCGGCAGGACGGCGTCGATCACCGGGCGGATGCCCGTCGTCGTACAGAAGGACAGCAGGTCCTCCAGTTCGTCCTTCGTGCCCATCGTCGAGCCGACGATCCTGAGCTCCAGGAAGAAGATCCGGGTCAGTTCGGCGTGCGAGGGGCGGTCGCCGCTGGTGGCGCCGGAGATCACCAGCGTGCCGCCGGGCCGCAGGGACTTGACCGAGTGCGACCAGGTCGCGGCGCCCACCGTCTCCAGGACGGCGTCCACACGCTGCGGCAGCCGCGCGCCGGGCTCGAACGCCTCGGTGGCGCCCAGTTCGACGGCGCGCTTGCGCTTCGCCTCGTCGCGGCTGGTGGCGTACACCCGCATCCCGGCGGCCTTCCCGAGGACGATCGCGGCGGTCGCGACACCGCCGCCCGCGCCCTGTACGAGGACGGAGTCCCCGGGCCGTACGCCGGCGTTGGTGAACAGCATCCGGTACGCGGTCAGCCAGGCGGTCGGCAGACAGGCGGCCTCTTCGAAGCTCAGCCCTGCGGGCTTGGGCAGCAGATTCCAGGTGGGGACGGAGACCTGTTCGGCGAAGGTGCCCTGGTGGCGCTCGGTGAGGATCGAGCGGGGCTCGCGGGGGCCGACGCCGTGGCCGGTCTGTCCGATGACGGAGTGGATGACGACCTCGTTGCCCTCCTCGTCGATCCCGGCGGCGTCACAGCCGAGGATCATGGGCAACCGGTCCTCCGTGATACCGACCCCGCGCAGGGTCCAGAGGTCGTGATGGTTGAGCGACGTGGCTTTCACGGTCACGGTGGACCAGCCGGGGCGCGGCTCCGGAGCCGGGCGGTCGCCCAACTCAAGGCCGTTGATGGGCTGGTCCCTGTCGATGCGGGCTGCGTAGGCGGCGAACATGACCTTGACCCTAGAGCGGAGGCGGTACGCGCGGAACCACACACGCGTGTGAGGCGGGTCCCGCCTCCACTCCGGGCCGTGCGTCAGTCCCTGCGGTACTGCGCGGGTGACGACTTCGTCGCCGGGTCCTCGTACGCGCCCGCCGTGCCCCGGTCCACATGGAAGGTGGTCAGGGTGGAGACGGGGGACGCCGGGTCGCGGCGGTCGCCGATGACCCGCATATGGGTGCTGAACCGTTCCGGCGTGACCTCGTACACGTCGTAGCCGTAACGGTTGCCCTCGAAGTACTGGAGGTGCGGGTTCGCCGCGCCCATCAGCGGACCGTTGGCGGCGTTCCACGGCGCGTCGTAGGCACTGGAGCTGACCGAGTGCGCGGTGAACTCCGTTCCCAGGACGGGCGATTCGGTGTTGTCGTAATCCGGCCGGATGTCGTCGACGAACGCGGAGTGCCAGTCACCGGTGAGGACCACGAGGTCTTCGAGGCCACTGGTGCGTACGTGCTCCAGCACCTCCTTGCGCTCGCCGAGGAAGCCGTCCCACTGGTCGGTGAACATGAAGCCGCCGCCGGGACGCCCGCGCAGCTGGCTGAGCATGATCGAGTTGGCCCAGATGTGCCAGCTGTCGGGCGCGCGGTCGACGGTCTTCTTCAGCCAGGCCTTCTGGTCGGCGCCCAGGATGGTGCCGCCGGAGAGGTTCTGCGCGGAGCGGTACTGCCGCAGGTCGAGCACGGCCAGCTCCAGCAGGTCGCCCCAGCGGCGCACCCGGTGGATGTCGATGTCCGGCAGCACGGACTCGCCGGCGCCGCGGTGGGGCTGGTGCTCGTACCACGCCTGGTACGCCGCGGCCCGGCGCCGCATGAACGGGGCGCCGCCGCCCGTACCGCTGTAGTCGTTCGCGACCTCGTGGTCGTCCCAGGTGAGGAACCAGGGGTGCGCGGCGTGCGCCTCGCGCAGCGACGCGTCGCCCTTGTAGAGGGCGTGGCGTACCCGGTAGTCCTGGAGCGTGAGGATCGTCGGACCGTTGTGGTCGCGGATGTCACTGCCCTCGGGACCGTGCTCGTATATGTAGTCGCCGAGGTGGATGACGAAGTCCAGGTCCTCGCGGGCGAGGGCGCGCAGCGCGGCGTAGTGGCCCTGCGGGTAGTTCTGGCAGTTGGCGGTGGCGAAGCGGGCGGAGCGGACATGACCGGCGGGCGCGGTACGGGTCCTGCCCAGGCGGCTCGTCCTGCCGAGCGCGGTGAAGGCGTAGTAGTACGTACGGCCGGGGCGCAGACCGCCCACCGGCACGTGCACACTGTGCGCGAGCGTCGCGGACGCGGGGACGGTGCCGCGCGCGACGACGCGGCGCAGGGCGCGGTCCTCGGCGACGACCCAGCGGACGTCGACGACCTCGGCGAGCTTCTGCTCGCCCGGCTCGGCGAACGGCTCGGGCGCGAGGCGCGTCCAGAGCACGACGCTGGTGGGCTGCGGGTCGCCGGACGCGACGCCGAGCGTGAACGGCGCGTTGTCGTACGTCGATCCGAGCGCCTCCGCGGCCTCGCGTGCCTGCGCGGGCGAGAGCCCGGCCGTCAGGGGCCAGACGGCGTTGAGCGCGCCCGCGGCACCGGCGGCCTTGAGCAGATCACGTCTGTTGAGGGTCACTTGTGCCTTCCCGAGGCCGTGAGGGCGAGTGAGATCTGGTCCGCGTAGCCGTCGTTCGACGTGCCCCCGCCACTGCGCGTGAACGAGAGCTGTACGTGGGCGGACCGGGCGCCCGGCGGTACGGCCGCCTCGGCTCGGCGCTCCAACAGGGCGGTGGCGTTGCCGCGTTCGGCGGCGGTGACCGGGCCGAGTACGGAGAGCGCGAGGGGGTTGCCCGCGCGGTCCCGGAACTCGACGGACAGCCTGACGCCGTCCTCCTGCCCGGCGTACCCGCCGAGCCAGCCGCTCAGCACGTACCGGACGCGCCCGGCGTCGACGGGACCGTGCCCGGTGGCTCCGTGGGCGGGCAGGGTCGCCTCCTGCACCAGTGTGGTGAGGGGGCTGTTCCCCCCGGCGAAGAACCGCGCCCCGGCGGCGGCGCCGGGGCCGGGGTCGGCGGGCGTGGGGTAGCCGTCGCCGACGTCGTATCCGATGAGCGCGGGCGCGCCTTTCCGTACGCCCCACCCGACAACACTCCCGACGGGCTCGGCGGTGCCGCCGGGTCCCTTCTCGGCGTCACCGTTGACAAGCAGATTCACTAGCGCCTCCTGTTCGTGGATCCTGAGCGCGAGGATCCCACCAGGCGCGGGTGAATGGGTGGGGGCTGTTAGGTTGCGGTTGTCGGTTGCGGGCGGGGTTCGGGGCGTCCGGAGGGGTATGTCCGGACGGCGTGATTTACGCCGCGTGCAACGCTCGTTGGACCCGATGTTGGGTTCAGTCGGTGACGTACCAGTCGTTCTTGAGGTACTCCATGGTGGAGCTGCCGATCTCCTCCTCTCCGAACGTCACCGAGGACTTGACCGATTCCACGGGCATCTCGAACTTGTCGGCCGCCAGCTCGACGACGCGCTGCGGGTCGACCGTCGCGGTCTGAAGCGCCTTCTTCTTCTCCGGCGGGATCATCTGGAACGTGATCTGGAACGTCGCGGTGCACGGGCCGAACCCTTGGTCCTCGGCCTGCTTCGCCGCGGGCCCGGCCACCTCGCAAACCGTGTCGATGTCCTCGCGGCCTACGGCGTGGAGGAACTCCTCGTACCGCTCGATCGCGCCCGCCTTCGTCCTGGGCGCGGGCTGGGCGCCGGTCGGGGTCGCGGACGGCGTGATCGACGGCTTCTCGGAGGGCTTCTCCGAGGGCTTCTCCGCCGGTGTGGACGCGGCCGGTTGCGACGGCTTCGTGTCCGCGTCCTCCGCCGATTTCTCCGGACCGCACGCACACGTCACCAGCACCACACATGCCGATACCGCCGCGCTCGCCATCGTCCGCGCTTTCATGGGGTCCTCCGTCTCGCCTCACCACCGGACAGCACATCAAGTGCTCACGCAGGATCGGGGGGAACGGTTCCCGAGCCCAGGCCAGGCCGCAACCCACCCAGCGACGCAGACGCACCCCCGCCGGAGGCGACCCCGCACCCGGACACCGGCCCGCACCAGCAACCGCAACGGGCCGCCCCACCCACCAGGGAGAGGCGGCCCGTACGGCAACGTGGCTCAGCGCCGTGCGACCCCCTCCGAGCGCGCCGCCGACGCCACCGCCGACGTCACCGCCGGGGCGACCCGCTCGTCGAACGGGGACGGGATCACGTAGTCCGCCGACAGTTCGTCACCGACCACGTCCGCCAGCGCGTTCGCCGCCGCGATCTTCATGCCCTCCGTGATGCGTGACGCCCGCACCTGGAGCGCGCCCGCGAAGATCCCGGGGAACGCCAGCACGTTGTTGATCTGGTTCGGGTAGTCGCTGCGCCCCGTCGCCACCACCGCCGCGTACTGGTGCGCGATGTCCGGATGGACCTCCGGGTTCGGGTTGGCCATGGCGAAGACGAACGCCCCGGGGGCCATCGACGCGATCGCCGGCTCCGGGACCGTACCGCCCGAGACGCCGATGAAAACGTCCGCGCCCGAGAGCGCGGCCTCCAGCGAGCCGGAGAGACCCGCGTGGTTCGTGATCTCGGCCAGCTCGCGCTTGACGTCCGTCAGGTCGTCGCGGTCCGGGCTGACGATGCCCTTGCGGTCGGCGACCGACACGTCCCCGATCCCCGCCGCCAGCAGGAACTTCGCGATGGCGACCCCCGCCGCCCCCGCCCCGGAGATGACCGCGCGCAGTTCGCCGAGCTCGCGCCCGGTGAGCTTCGCCGCGTTCCGCAGGGCGGCCAGCGTCACGACGGCCGTGCCGTGCTGGTCGTCGTGGAAGACGGGGATGTCGAGCCGTTCCTGGAGCCGGCGCTCGATCTCGAAGCAGCGGGGCGCCGAGATGTCTTCCAGGTTGACGCCGCCGAAGGACGGCGCGAGCCGCACGACGGTGTCGATGATCTCGTCGGTGTCGGTCGTGGCCAGCGCGAGCGGCACCGCGTCGACGCCGCCGAACTGCTTGAAGAGGATCGCCTTCCCCTCCATCACGGGGAGCGACGCCTCCGGACCGATGTCGCCGAGCCCCAGCACCGCGGTCCCGTCGGTCACGACCGCGACGACCTGCGACTTCCAGGTGTAGTCGTGGACCAGGTCCGGGTTCTCCGCGATCGCCGTGCACACCTTGGCGACGCCCGGCGTGTACGCGAGGGACAGGTCGTCCTTGTCCCGGACGGGCACGGTGGCCTGGATGGCCATCTTCCCGCCGCGGTGGAGCGCGAAGGCCGGATCGAAGGGCTCGTCGGTGGCGTCGTCGCCGACACCGTCACCGGCGGCGTCCCGGGCGCTTTCGCTCTCACTCTCGCTGCGAGGATTCACGATCTCCGCTGCCATGTTCTTGACCCCTTAATTCTCTTCATCAGTTGAGGGTGTCCACTCCTGGGTTAGGGAGGGGTGGGCGGGCACCGCGTACATGACCTGTTATCGGCGGTTGGAAGGCCGAACAGGAGGAGGTACGTACGCGCCGGGCGCACCGCACACGCGCCCTGAGCCCCGGATGAGGGGTGTCGGTGTCCTTCATACCGGACGGGCCGGGTCGACGGGTCGCCCATGAAACCTTCTACACGCGGTGACATGACTCATAGCGGAGTTTCAGGACACTTCCGCCGCACGACACGAAACCGCCTGGAGGAGTGGGACGGACCGGAGATTGTCCGGCCGGAAGAAGGCACTCCAGTAGATGGTCCGGTCTCGATGTGCCGGTCTGCCGGTGGACGGGGGTGACCCGTTATCCGATTTTGACATGACGAGGTCCCTGAACGGCCCAGTCCGAATGGCAAGATGCCCTAATCAGTCACACACGGTCGCGACACCCGATGGCGCGTGCCCACCGCGTGGTAATTCCCTCGTCCGCCGGAGGATCCTCATCATGACCGCCAGCCTCACCAGTCGTACCACCGCCGGGAAGTCCCGGATCGCCGCGGTCGGCGCGCTCGCGGTCGCCGGCGCGCTGCTGCTGACCGCCTGTGGCGACCAGACCGACGACGGCAAGAAGGACCCCGCCGCCTCCACGAAGAGCGCGCCGCTGGCCGACCAGCTGCCGAAGGAGATCGCGGACAAGGGTGTCATCAAGGTGGGCTCCGACATCGCGTACCCGCCGGTCGAGTTCAAGGACGACGCCGGCAAGACCGTCGGTATCGACCCGGACATCGCCGACGCGCTCGGCAAGCAGCTCGGCGTGACGTTCGAGTTCGAGAACGGCACGTTCGACACGCTGCTCACGGGTCTGCGCTCCAAGCGCTACGACATAGCGATGTCGGCGATGACGGACACCAAGGCCCGCCAGGACGGCGTGGACTCCGAGACCGGCAAGAAGGTCGGCGAGGGTGTCGACTTCGTCGACTACTTCACCGCCGGTGTCTCCATCTACACCAAGAAGGGCGACGACAAGGGCATCGCGGCCTGGTCGGACCTCTGCGGCAAGAAGATGGTCGTCCAGCGCGGCACCGTCTCGCACGACCTGGCCAAGGCCGAGTCGAAGAAGTGCACGGACGGCGGCAAGAAGGCCATCGGGATCCAGGCGTTCGACAACGACCAGCTGGCCCAGACGCGGCTGCGCGCCGGCGGCGCCGACGCCGGTTCGTCGGACTTCCCGGTCGCGGCGTACGCGGTGAAGACCTCGGGCGGCGGCAACGACTTCCAGCTCGTCGGCGAGCAGATCGAGGCCGCCCCGTACGGCATCGCGGTCGCCAAGGGCAACGACGAGCTGAGCAAGGCGCTGAAGTCCGCGCTCGACGCGATCATCGCCAACGGCGAGTACGACAAGATCATCGCGAAGTGGGGCGTCGACGCCGGCGCGGTCAAGGAAGCCACGATCAACGCCGGCACCTGATCGCACCCGGCTCCGAAAGGCAGCACCCGTGTCTGTTGACGTATCGAAGTCGGGCGGTCCCTCCGACGCTCCACCATCGGGACCCGCCGGACCGGTGGCCATCAAGGCCATCCCGGTCCGGCACTACGGGCGGTACGTGAGCGCGGTCGTCGCGCTCGCGCTGCTCGCGACGATCATCTACGCGTTCTCCCAGGGAAAGATCAACTGGGGCGCCGTGCCCGACTACTTCTTCGACGACCGCATCCTCAAGGGTGTCGGCCAGACGATGATCCTGACCATCCTGTCGATGGCCATCGGTGTGGTCGGCGGCATCGTCCTCGCGGTGATGCGGCTGTCGAAGAACCCGGTGATGTCGTCCATCGCCTGGTCGTACATCTGGTTCTTCCGCGGTACGCCGGTCCTCGTCCAGCTGATGGTCTGGTTCAACCTGGGCCTGGTCTTCGAGTACATCAACCTCGGGCCGATCTACAAGGACTACTGGGCCAGCTTCATGACGCCGTTCCTGACGGCGCTGCTCGGTCTCGGTCTCAACGAGGCCGCGTACATGGCGGAGATCTGCCGCGCCGGTCTGCTCTCGGTGGACGAGGGCCAGACGGAGGCGTCGCACGCGCTGGGCATGAGCCACGCCAAGACGCTGCGCCGCATCGTGATCCCGCAGGCGATGCGGGTGATCGTGCCGCCGACCGGCAACGAAGTCATCAACATGCTGAAGACGACGTCGTTGGTGGCGACCGTGCAGTTCTACGAGTTGCTGAGATACGCGCAGGACATCGGGCAGACGTCCGGCGCCCCCGTCGAGATGCTCTTCCTCGCCGCCGCCTGGTATCTGCTGATGACCTCGGTCCTGAGCATCGGCCAGTACTACCTGGAGCGGTACTACGCGCGCGGCTCGCTGCGCACCCTGCCGCAGACCCCGTTCCAGAAAGTCAGGGCCAGTCTCTTCTCCCTGGGCCGCCCGAACGGAGGCACGGCATGACCGCCATCGCGAAGACGACGAACGGCGCGACCGCGATGGTGAAGGCCGAGGGCGTACACAAGTCCTTCGGTCCCGCGCATGTGCTGAAGGGCATCGACCTGGAGGTCGCGCCACGCGAGGTCTTCTGTCTGATCGGGCCCTCCGGGTCCGGCAAGTCGACGTTCCTGCGCTGCATCAACCATCTGGAGCAGGTCAACGCCGGGCGGCTGTACGTCGACGGCGAGCTGGTCGGCTACCGCCAGAAGGGCGACAAGCTGTACGAGCTGCGGGACGCCGAAGTCGCCCTGAAGCGCCGGGACATCGGCATGGTCTTCCAGCGCTTCAACCTCTTCCCGCACATGACGGCCATCGAGAACATCATGGAGGCACCGATGCAGGTGCGCCGTGAGCCGAAGGCGGTCGCGAGGGCGCGGGCCGAGAAGCTGCTGGACCGGGTGGGGCTGGCGGACAAGGCCGGCGGCTATCCGTCCCAGCTCTCCGGCGGCCAGCAGCAGCGCGTGGCCATCGCCCGCGCGCTGGCGATGGAGCCGAAGCTGATGCTCTTCGACGAGCCGACGTCGGCGCTCGACCCGGAGCTGGTGGGCGATGTGCTGGACGTGATGCGTGATCTCGCCGAGGACGGCATGACGATGGTCGTCGTGACGCACGAGATGGGCTTCGCGCGTGAGGTCGGGGACGCGCTGGTGTTCATGGACGACGGGGTGGTCGTGGAGTCGGGCCATCCGCGCGAGGTGCTGACAAATCCGCAGCACGAGCGGACGAAGTCGTTCCTGTCGAAGGTGCTGTAGCTGTCGCGGAGGGGGGTGACGGGCCTCGGTCCGTCACCCCCCTCCGTGCTGCCCGGCTACTTCAGCGCCAGGACCAGCGAGTCCGACGGCGAGGACCAGACCGCCCGCGCCTCGCCGAAGCCCGCGTCCATCAGCGTCCTCGCGTGCCAATCGGCGGAGGGCGTGTCCCCGTCCGCGTGCTCGCCGTAGATCGCGAACCGCTCGGCGGTCGGCCCGGCGAGCACCGGGTCCTTGGCGGCGAGATTCCACCATTCGGCCCAGTCGAGGGCGCCCGCTTCCTTGGCGCGGTCCATCTCCCGGTGCCGGTGGGCGCGCTCGGCCTCGTTGATACGGGGCGTGCCGCCGTCCTTCATGTGGTCGGCGTTCATGAAGACGCCGCCGGGCCGGACGAGCCCGGCGATCTGCCCGTACAGCACGGCCAGCGGCTCGCTGTGGAGCCAGTGCAGCGCGGTGGCGGTGAGGACGGCGTCGTACGAGTCGTACGGCAGCTTCGCCGTCCAGCCGGGGTCCTTGAGGTCGGCCCGCACCAGGGTCAGGCGGGTGTCGCCGTCGAAGTAGCCGCCGGCGATGGCGAGCAGCGCGGGGTCGAGGTCGACGCCGGTGCTTGCCGCCGCCGGGAACCGCTGCAACAGCCGGTCGCTGATGCTTCCCGTACCGCACGCGAGGTCGAGCACCCTCGGTTCACGCCCCACGAGGGCCTCGACCATGTCGAGCATCACCCGGAAGCGTTCCTCACGGTCGGGCATGTACCACTCCTGCTGGCGGTCCCAGCTGTCCTGCCAGGCGCGCCATTCGGCCCGCCCCACGGCGGGCGCCCCGCCCACGGCGCTGCCCATGTCCGCCGCTCCCGGCCCCGGCTCCGTCCCCGCGTCCACCATCGAAACCCTCCGCTCCGTAATACCCTGTCAGCAAGACCAGCTATTACACCGACCCTAGACCGCTGTCGTAAGGACTACAAGTGGAACTGGCCTCTTACTCGGACTACGCCGTACGCCTGGTCAACACCGAGGAACCGGCCCGCGGTACGGACACGCTGACCTCGGTCGAAGCCGTCCGCGCCCTCTTCGGCGGGTCCTCCACCCAGGCATCGCGCCGGGCCACGGACGCGGACGTCACCCGCTTCCGTTCCGTACGCGGCAGGCTGCGCGCGGTGTTCGCGGCGGCGGACGCGGGCGAGGCGACGCACGCCGTCGACCTGCTGAACTCGCTGCTGCTTGAGTTCCCCGTCAGCCCGCAGATCTCGGGCCACGACTTCCTCGACGACGAGGGGCACCCGCGCTGGCACATGCATCTGGCGGAGCACCCGTCGAACGCGACCGCGGGGTTCGCGGCGATCGCCGCGATGGGGCTGGCGTTCCATCTGACGGAGTACGGCGTGGACCGGCTGGGCCTGTGCCAGGCGGCGCCGTGCCGTAACGCCTACCTCGACACCTCGACCAACCGCTCGCGCCGCTACTGCTCGGACCGCTGCGCGACCCGGGCCAACGTGGCCGCCTACCGGGCCCGTAAACGACTGGAGACGGAACGGTCCGACAGCACGGGCCGCAGCGCCGAGAAGGCCCACGCGAGCGCCCCGGCCACGGACCGCTGATCCTCGGCACGCGGCCGGTAACGGGCCCGCACCCGGCCGAGCACCAGCTCACCGGGAACGGTGCCGAACACCCGGCTGTCGCCCTCGGCCCCGGGATTGTCGCCGAGCACCCACCATCCGCCGTCGCGCCGCTGGACCAGCCGCTTCACGATGAGCAGGTCCTGCTGGAGGGGATGTTTCAGCACGGCGATGTCCCCCGCCTTGACCGGTGCGCGGTAGTGCACCAGCAGCTGATCGCCCTGCTTGAGGGTGGGATACATGGACGGCCCGGACACCTCCGCGATCCCCAACAGCGCCCTCGGCTCCCGCCCGTGCTCCGTCATCCCACACCTCCCGGTCCCACGGTACGTTCCGCCGTCCGGTCCCGATCCGACCCGGGACTTTTGTCCTAAGCCCTAGGGGGCACCCGCGAAATCCGGCTTCTCACGGAGTAATGTCCCACCTGAGAAGACGATCACGAGGAAGGACAGCTCAATGCTCTCCCGCCTGTTTGCCCCCAAGGTGAAGGTCAGCGCCCACTGCGACCTTCCCTGCGGCGTTTACGACCCCGCCCAGGCCCGCATCGAAGCCGAGTCGGTCAAGGCCGTCCAGGAGAAGATGGCGGGTAACGACGACGCGCACTTCCAGGCCCGCGCCACGGTCATCAAGGAACAGCGCGCCGAGCTCGCGAAGCACCACGTCTCGGTGCTGTGGAGCGACTACTTCAAGCCCCCGCACTTCGAGAAGTACCCGGAGCTGCACCAGCTGATCAACGACACCCTGAAGGCCCTGTCGGCCGCGAAGGCGTCGAAGGACCCGGCGACGGGCCAGAAGGCGCTGGACTACATCGCCCAGGTCGACAAGATCTTCTGGGAGACGAAGAAGGCCTGATCTTTACCCAGGCTGTCAGACCCGCGATTCCGCGGGTCGTATCGCTTACCTGTCCGCACCCGGTCCGCAGGCCGCCGAGAGAGGCGTCCCTGACGGAGCGGGTGCGGTCCTTTTTGCCGTGCCGGCCTGTGGGCAGGACGGTATGGCGGACGCGAGTGGGCGGGGTGGTGCCGTCGGCCGTCGGGAATGGGATGAGGACGCCGTCGATGTCCAGGAGCAGGTAGGGCAGAGCCATTTTGGTGCCTCCGATGGTCAGCGTTTGCGGGCGGTGATCAGGAGGGTGGTGGGCCACGGGTCGAGGTGTAGGTGGCGCAGTTCCTGTGCTGACGTAGTGCGCGGGCCCGTCCGCGCGAGGTGGGCGTCCCAGCGGCGGCGTCGAACTCCCAGCGGGCGAGGGGCAGTCGGGTGCGGTCGGGCGTGGTGACGTAGACCTCGCGCGGACGGTCGTCCGTCGACGGATGTCTTCCGGCCCGTGCCGGGTGCGGAACGGAGACGGCTTCCTCACGGTCGTCTTCGCCACCCGCGAATGGACCGGCGAAGGAGCGTGATACGCCCTGTCCGACCTGGTGGCGGAGTTGACGCTGCCCTAAGATCATCATGCATGAGCACTCTTGACGGTCAGAGGTTCGGTATCCAGATCGATGTCAGGGTGCGGCAGGCCGATCTTGGTCGAGACGGCTCGGCAAGCACGATCGGCATGGCCCGCTGGCTGGAAGACGCCCGGATCCGGCTGCGGCTGCACCGCTTCGAACGCCTCATCGGTAAGGGTGGGTTCGGGCCGTTCCAGATTTTGCTCGTCGGCCAACGGGTCAACCGGCTTGCTCCGGCCGGCCCGACCGGTATCCGCGTGCAAGTGCACACCGGCGTTCGCCGGGTCGGGCGCTCCTCATTCACGTTCGAACAGGTGATCATGGTCGACGGCAAGCATGTGGGCAGTGGCGACGCCACCGTCGTGCTGGTCGACAACTCGGGGCCGCTCCAGCTTCCGGACGAGCTGATCGCCGATCTCGACGAGATGCGGCTACCGGAGACAGGAACGTCGGCAGCTGCCCGTCCACACCCTGAGCGCCTGCAACGTGGCCACTACTCGTACTGGGCCACGCTGCGTTCGCGGATCGGTGACGTCGACTCCAACCAGCACGTCAACTTCATCGCACTGGCCACTTGGTACGACGAGGCCGTCGCTGCCTTCACCTCGCACTCGATGGGGACAAGTGGTGCGGGCCCGGTGCCAGATCTGCCCCCTTCGTCGTACCAGATCCAGTATCTCGGTGAGGTGACCTACCCGGGCGACTACGAGATCGGGCTCACGGTCCGCTCCGTCGACACCGACTCCGTGCACTACGAACTCGGTGTCTTCCACGACAGCACCTGCCTGAGCGTGGCCGACGCCATCGGCCCCCGCGGCGAACTGACCGCCGAAGCCCTGGAAGCGGCCCCGACGGCGGACTGACCACGGTCTCTCGGGGACAGGCCCGGGCTCATCCCGGCGTCGCGGCGCCACTGGCCCCGATCCGCGCCTGCTCGCGGCATCGGCACCATCGCCCGCACTCGGACCGTACGACGGACCGGGTGCGGGCGTTTTTTGTGGGCGGTGGTGGCGCGGTGGGGGCCAGCGGTGGGTGAGTGAGGCCGCCGGGCCGCCCGCGCCGTGGAGCAGGGTGTCCACCACCAGGGTGGCCAGCGGCGGGGCGGTGAACGGGGCGCTCACCACGGCGTCGTGGAACTGCCGTGTCGCCCACGCTCAGCGCGTCGACCAGGGCCTCGCGGGTCGCGAAACGCCGGTGGACCGTCGTACGGGCGACCCCCGCCGCCTCGGCGATCTGCTCCATCGTCGCCGCCGGACTGGCGCTCAGCACGCGTTCGGCGGCGGTCAGGATCGTCTGTACGGTCCGCTCCGCGTCCGCCCGCAGGGGCTTGGGTTTCTCCTGAAACTCCTCCCCGCCGTACGTACCACCCGCGCCGCGCTGCCCCATGTCGTCGAGCGGCGCGGAGCGGTCGTCAACATCTCGTCCAACGGCGCCCGTACACCGCACGCGGGCCCCGTCCCGTACACCACGTCGAAGGCGGCACTGACCGCGTTCGGCAAGGCACTGGCCGAGGAGTTCGGGCCGCAGGGCGTGCGGGTCAACACCGTGTCGCCCGGCGCCGTCCGTACGGAGATGTGGGAGAGCCCCGAGGGGTACGGTGCCGGGCTGGCCCGGTCGATGGGCGTGGAGCACCAGCAACTCCTGGCCCAACTCCCCGCCGCCACAGGGATGGTGACGGGCCGTCTCGTCCGGCCGGACGAGGTCGCCGCCCTCGTCGCCTACCTTGCCTCGCCCCTCGCGGGCAGCACCACCGGGGCCGACCACCTGATCGACGGGGGTGCGGTCAAGACCGTCTGACCGCGATCACCGCGCGGGTCACCGGTCACTGGTCGCGGCGCTGCGTCGCGAACACCGCCACGGCCGCCGCCCCCAGCGCCCACAGCGCGAACACGGTCCACGCCCCGCCCACCGTCCAGGGGAACGGGATCCCGGCGCCCCCGGCGTCGTAACGGATGTCGACCAGGCGCATCCACGCGCTGCTGGGCAGCGCGTGGTCCACCACGGCCGCCCAGTGGCGGTCGTCGGCGAAGACCAGCGGCACGACCAGCAGCACCACGACGACCGTGACCACGGTCGCCGCCCCGTGCCGCAGCAGCACCCCGAGGGCCATCCCGACGAGCCCGCACACCGGCGCGAGCAGCGCCGAGGCCACGACCACCCGCCAGGACCCCGGGTCGGCGATGGACACCCCCGCGTCGTGGCGCGCCAGGATCGCCTGGGACAGCCAGAACGAGAGGGCGGCGGTCACCGCCCCGAACACCGTCATGACCGTCGTGAGCACGCACACCTTGGCCGCCATCACCGAACGGCGGGCGGGGACGGCGGCGAACGTCGTACGGATCAGGCCGGTGCTGTACTCACCGGTGATCGCCACGGCCCCGATGGCACCGGCGGTGAGCATCATGAGGGTGCCCGCGTTGGTGGTGTAGGCGTACATGAGCGCGATCCCGCCGGCGACGAAGTCGGCGCGGTCGGCCGCGTTGTGCTCGGTCCAGTAGCGGTAACGGTCGTACGTGGCGCCCACGTTGAACGCGAGGACGACGAGCGTGCCGAGCACGTACGCCCACACCGTCGAGCGCAGGGACCACAGTTTGAGCCACTCGGAGGCGAGGAGGTCCCGGAAACGGGCGGGGGGTTCGGCGGCCGTCGCGCGGGCGGCGGGCGGCGTGGACACCGTGGTCATCGGGTCGCCCCCGGTTCCGGCATGGCGGGCCGCGCGCCGTACTCGACGCTGTCGGCGGTAAGTTCCATGAACGCCTCCTCCAGGGAGGACCGGCCGGAGGTCAACTCGCCCAGCATGATCCGGTGTTGGAAGGCGAGCTCGGCGACGCGCTCGCTGCTCAGGCCGGTCACGGCGAGCAGTTCACCCCGCCCGTCGCCGCCCGCCGGGGCGACGTCCGCGCCCTCGGCCGTCAGCAGTTCCGTCAGCTCGGCGCCCTGCCGGGTCCGTACGCTCACGCTCGACCTCGTGCCACGGGCCGCGAACTCCGCCAAGCTCTCCGCGGCGATCAGTTCACCCCGGCCGATGACGACCAACTCGTCGGCCGTGCTCTCCATCTCGGTCATCAGATGGCTGGAGACGAACACCGTGCGCCCCTCCCCGGCCAGCCGCCGGAACAGCCCCCGCACCCACTTCACCCCCTCCGGGTCGAGTCCGTTCAGCGGCTCGTCGAAGAGCAGCACCGGCGGATCGCCGAGCAGGGTGCCCGCGATGCCGAGCCGCTGCTTCATCCCGAGCGAGAACCCGCCGATCCGGCGCCGGGCGGCCCCGGTGAGCCCGACCTCCCGCAGCGCCTCGTCGACCCGTGATCGCGGGATGCGGTTGCTGCGGGCCAGCGCCGCGAGGTGCGCGGCGGCGGACCGCCCGCCGTGCACATCACCCGCGTCGAGCAGCGCGCCGACATGGCGCAACCCGCGCGGGCGCTCCCGGAAGGGACGGCCGTCGATGGTGACCGATCCGCCCGTGGGCTCGTTCAGGCCGAGGATCATCCGCAGGGTGGTGCTCTTGCCGGCTCCGTTGGGCCCGAGGAACCCGGTGACGAGCCCTGGGCGGACCGTGAAGCTGAGGTCTTTGACGGCGGTGGTCCCGCCGTAGCGCTTGGTCAGTTCGTTGACTTCGATCACCCGCCCAACGGTGGCGGCGCGCTCCCCCGTCCGTCGTCGGACCGGCGCCGACAATCCCGCCGCGGGCAGTCGGCCACGGTCGTACAACCACGGTCCGACGACCGGCCCGGCCCGCGTCGTTACGATCGGCGTATGCACGCCATGCCGCCGATGCCCCTGCTCAAGCGGGTACAGCCGAGCGTCTGGATCGCCCTCGCGTGGGCGGCGGGCGCGGTGTTCACCTTCCTCATCCGGATCAGGCTGCCCGGCGAGGAGGACCCCGCCGTGCAGCCCGGCGTCCTCCTCTACCGGTGGGACGGGCTGATCACGCTGGCCCTCGCCACCGTCCTGGCGGTCGTGGGCGGGCGACGGCTGCCGCGCCGGCCGCTGACGGCCATGGCGCACCTGCTCTTCGCCTCCGCCCTCGCGACGACGACGCTGAGCGTGGGCGAGATCCCGCTCGCGCAGTTCCTGGCGGTCGATCTCGCGCTGTTCTTCGTCGCCTCGACCCGGCCGCGCAGGACCGGGGTCGTGGCTCTCGCCATGGCACTGGGCACACTGGCCGGCTTTCTGGGCCTGCGGCTGCTGCACGGATGGAACGTGGGCACATCGGCCGAGATCGCCGTGGGCATGACCGCGGTCATCGCCTGGCTCATCGGCAACTCCACGTACCAGGCGCGGGAGTACGCGGAGAAGTCCCGCGTCCAGGCGGCGGCGCGGGCGGTCACCGCCGAACGGCTGCGGATCGCACGCGAGATGCACGACACGGTCGCGCACAGCATGGGCATCATCGCCCTCCAGGCGGGTGCGGCGGCGCGCGTCATCGAGACACAGCCCGTCGCGGCGCGTGAGGCGCTGAGCAGCATCGAGGCCGCCGGGCGCGAGACGCTGGCGGGGCTGCGCCGGATGCTCGGGGCGCTGCGCCAGGCGGAGCCGGAGGACGTCGCGCCGCCCTCCGGCTCCACGCCGCCCTCCTCCGGCTCCGCGCCGCTCGACCCCGCACTCGACCCCGCGCTCGGTCTCGCCGATGTCGACCGGCTGGCCGCGACGACCACCGCCGCCGGGGTCCGTGTCGACGTGCGGTGGCTCGGCGAACCGCGCCCGCTCCCGCCGGAGATCGACATCTCGGCGTACCGCATCATCCAGGAGGCGGTCACCAACGTCGTACGGCACGCGGGCACGCCCTCCTGCCGCGTCACCGTCGACCGCCGGACCGGCGGCGGGCTGTCCATCGAGATCACGGACGACGGCCACGGCGGCCGACGGGGCGGTACGGGTACGGGCTGGGGCCTGGTCGGTATGCGCGAGCGCGCGGCGCTGCTGCACGGCGACTTCTCGGCCGGGCCGCGCCCCGAGGGCGGCTTCCGGGTGACGGCGACGCTGCCGGTACCCGCGCCGCCCCTGTCTCTGCCCGCGGGGGTCCTGTGACCGACGAGAGCACGGCGGCGGCCCCGGGCGGCCCGGCGCCCGTACGCGTCGTACTCGCCGACGACCAACCGCTCGTACGCGCCGCGCTGCACATGGTCATCACCGACGCGCCCGACCTCGACGTCGTCGGCGAGGCCGGCACCGGCGCCGATGCGGTCCGGCTGGCCGCCGAACTCGCCCCCGACGTCGTGGTGATGGACATCCGGATGCCCGGCACGGACGGCATCCGGGCCACCCGGCAGATCACCGCCGGTCCCGGCAGCACGCATGTGATCGTCCTGACGACGTTCGACGAGGACGACTACGTGTACGGGGCGCTGCGCGCCGGAGCCGCCGGTTTCCTCGTCAAGGACATGGCGCTGGACGACATCCTCGCCGCGATCCGGGTGGTCGCGAGCGGCGACGGTTTGATCGCCCCGAGCGTCACCCGCCGGCTGATCAAGGAGTTCTCGGGCCGCCCCGTGTCCGCCCCGGCCCGGCGGACGATCACCGGCATCACCGACCGCGAGCGCGAGGTCCTGGTCCTTGTCGGCAGCGGTCTGTCCAACACCGAGATCGCGGCCGAGCTGTCCATCAGCGTCGCCACCGCCAAGACGTATCTGACCCGCCTGCTGGCCAAACTCGACGCCCGCGACCGGGTCCAACTCGTCATCCTGGCCTACGAGACGGGGCTCGTAGGCCCACCCGGCTGACCCACTGCCCCGCTGCTGCCCAGCCGCCCCGCCGCCCCGCCTTCAGCTGCTTCGGGGCCAGCAGTTCGCCGCGCATGAGCGCGCTGGAGAACCGGGTCAGATCGCCCGCGCTGGAGATCATGTCGCCCTCGGCCCAGGTCTGGGAGGCGTTCTGGTGGGTGATGTCGTAGATCTTCGCCCCGTCGTCGGTCTCGCCGATTTTCGAGTACGCGCGGCTGCTCGGCTTCGGCATCAGCGAGCTGTTGCCCGGCAGGACGGTGGCGCGCAGCCCCAGCGGCTTGACGATCCGGGTGCGTACCTCGTGTTCGTACGTGTTCCCCGTGACCCGCTCCATGATCAGCGCGGCCAGTACGTAGTTGGTGTTGGAGTACGCGTACTCGGTCCCCGGCGCGAAGGTCGGCGGGTGCGCCATGGCGGCGTTCACCGCCTCCTGCGGAGTCCGCGTCCGGTAGCGGTTCTTGAGGAAGTCGAGCAGGTACTTCTGCTCGTACGCCGGGTCGTTGAGGAAGTCGAAGACGCCGCTGGTGTGGTTGAGCAGCTGCCGTACGGTGATCTGCCGGCCGTCGTGGCCATGGCCCCGCACCACTCCGGGGAGCCAGGACTCGACCGTGTCGTCGAGGTCGAGCCGTCTCTCCGTCTCCAGTTGGAGCATGACGGTCGCCACGAACGTCTTGGTGATGCCGGCGATACGGAACCGGTCGTCGGCCCCGCGCGGCGCACCGGTGCTGAGATCGCCGACGCCCGCCGCGCCCTTCCAGACGGATCTCCCTTCGCGGGCCTGGCTGGTGACGCCGGGAATGCCGTCGCGTACGACGGCGTCCAGCGCCTTCCGGGTCTCCTCGTGCCCGGCGGGACGGCCCGCCGTCTGTCCGGTACCGCCATTACCGCCATTACCGCCGTTACCGCCCGAGGATGCCTGGGAGGGCACCGTGAACGCGGTGGCGGCCAATGCAGCGACCGCGAGCCCCACCACACCCGTACGCGTCGTCCTGTGCCGTGTGGATCGCATATCAGCTCGCTCCTCTTCCCTGGACCGCCGTTCCGGGAAGAGACCCATAAGGTGAGATAAGGGTTGAGAGGCTCAATCCCCCAGCGCGCGGCGGACGTTGGCGCGTACGACATCCTGGTCGCGCCGCACCGCCTCGTACGCCGCCCGGTGGCTCTTGACATCCGCGGTTTGGCTCCGCGCCGAGCCGGCCCACCACACCCCGACCGTGTTGTGCTCGCGCGCACACTCGATGTCGGCGACCGCCGTGGTCCGTTCCCTCTGCGTACGACGGGTGTTGCCGTCGTCGCCACGGTGCCACGCCTTGTCGTGGAAGGCGGCCTCGCGGTCCTCGTACCGTGCGGAGCCCTTGTCCTCGACACACGTCGACCAGGTACGCAGGGCCTCACTCACCTCCGGGTCCTTCAGCGCCTTCTTCGCCAACGCCCCGGCCCGGCCGGACGTGTAGGTCCACATCCGGGTGGTGTTCTCGACGCCCTTGGTGAGCCCGGTGGAGGCCTTGCCGTAACAGCCGGTCCCGGGGACCTCATGGCCCTTGACGGTGAGGCCGGGAGCGCGGTCGGCGTTGTAGAACACCCGGTACTCCGCGTCGGTCATCGCGCGGTCCTTCTTCCCCTGCCCGCCGTCGGAGGACTTCGGGTCCCAGCCGTAGCCGAAGCGCCGGGCCTCGTCGAGGTCGAGCTCGCCGAACGGGGTCGACATCGCCACCGCCACCAGCATGCCGACGGCTCCTCCGACCGTGTTGACCGAGCGGGGCAGGGCGGGATCGAGGGGGAAGTCGGTGAAGCCGAAGTCCGCCATGCAGCGCTGTGCGACGCGCGCCTGCGCCCGGGTGAGGCGCTCGGTGTCGCTGTCGCTGAACTCGTAGCGGGCGAGCGGCAGTTCAGGAATGTCGTCCTCGCTCTCGACCTTCGGCACGCGGCTGCCGTCGGTGTACGCGGAGGTGTCGCTCACGCCGGCGTCCGCAGAGCCGGTCCCACACCCGGCCAGGGCTACGACGGCCGTGAACGCGACGGCCGCGGCGACCAGGGACGTACCCCTCACGCGCCCGAGCCCGCCGCTCCGCCGACCGCGCCGACGCCGGTCCCGGCAACGTCGGTGACCTCGCCAACCTCGGCGACTTCGGCGACCGCCGTGATCTCCACCAACTGCCCCGTGTAGCCCAGGCACGCCACCCCGAGCAGCGTGGAGGTGTGCGGCCCGGTGGTGAGACCCGAGGCGTGGACGACGTCCCAGACCCGGCTCAGGTCCGCCGGGTCCGACGCCACCACGTACACGTCAGTGGATATCACCCGGCTCAGATCGCTGCCGACGGCGCTCAGCGCCGTCTCCAGATTGGCCAGGACCTGCTCGGTCTGCGCGACGAAGTCGCCGGGTCCGACGAGCGCGCCGTCCTTGTCCAGCGGTACGGAACCGGCCATGAACGCCAGTCGGCTGCCGGTCTCGACCACGGCCGCGTGCGCGTAGCCGGGCGGCGGAAAGAGGGTCGGGACGGTAGTGCGCCGCGCCATGGGGTCGCTCCTTGCTGTCGGTTGTCGTCATCCGGTGTCATCGGGGCTGCTGTCGAAGAGCGCGCGCCCCGGCCCGGGTGTCATTGTCGGCGTGACGGCCCGGCACGTCACCGGGGTTTTCGCCGTCCGCCGGTCCTGCGGCACCGCCTCGTACCACCGCCACCGCCAGCAGCGCGACGGCGAGTCCGGCGGCCGTCTGCGGGCCGAAGGGTTCGCCGAACATGATCGCGCCCCATACTGCCGTGACCGGCGCCATCAGGAACATCAGGGTGTTCACCCGCAGCACCCCGGAGCGGCGCAGGACCAGCCAGTACAGGCCGTATCCGCCGAACGTCGCCAGGACCACCAGCCAGCCGACCGCCAGCCAGAAGGACGTCTCGGCGGGCGGCACCGCCGCGCCGGCGACGGCGGCCAGGACGGTGAAGACGACGGCGCTCGTGCCGCAGTGGATCGTCATCGCCACGGACGGCGCGACCGGGCGCCGCGAGCGGCTCTCCAGGAACGTGGCGGCGACCAGCGACAGCATGCCGAGGAACGGCACGGCGTACGCCCACGGCGCCACGCCCTCAACTGCCGCCGCGTCGGCCGACGTTACGACGAGTACTCCCGTCACGCCGAGGCACAGGCCCAGCCACTGGCGCCCGGAGACGTGACTCCGCAGCAAGGGTCCGGCGAGCGCGCCGGCGACGAGCGGTTGTGTCCCGTCGATCAGGGCGGTCGTGCCGCTGGAGACGCCGAGCTGGATCGCGTAGTAGACGGTGAGGAGGTAGCCGCTCTGCGACAGCGCGCCGATCACACACTGCCGCAGCAGATCGCGCGCCGTCAGCCCGCGCCAGGCCGCGCGGGCGCGGACGACGGCGACCGCCCCGAGGACCAGTGCCAGGGGAAGGAAGCGCCACATCAGGACGGTGACGGCGTCGGCGCCGCCGGCGCCGAGCTTGGCTCCGATGAAACCGGAGCTCCAGCAGACGACGAACGCGGCGGAGAGCAGGAGATTCACGGCAGGGCACCACCCGTGACGGGAGACAAGTAGACCGATCTGTTTACTAACCCTCCCCACTATACAGAGCGGTATACTTTTGGGTATGAGCGTGAAGAGAGGCAAGAGCGCGAGCGGCTCCCCGGGACGACCCGCCGCGCCCTCCAACCCCTCCAACCCCGCCGTGCACTCCCGGCGCCCGCCGCACCGGATCGTCGTGACTCCCGGCGCGCGACGCGCGCTCGACGCCGCGTCCCGGCTGTTCTACGAGCACGGCATCCACGCCGTCGGTGTCGACCTCATCGCCGCCGAGGCCGGGGTCACCAAGAAGACGCTCTACGACCGGTTCGGCTCGAAGGAGCAGATCGTCGTCGAGTATCTGGCCGGCCGCGACGAGCGCTGGCGCGCCTTCCTGGACGAGCGGCTGGCCGCCGCGCCCCCGTCACCCGCCGAGCACGTCCTCGCGGTCTTCGACGCCTCGCGCGCCTGGGCGGAAGCGAACAGCTCACGGGGCTGTGCCATGGTCAACGCGCACGCCGAGATCGACGACCCGGGGCATCCTGCGTACGCGGTTATCGCCGGCCAGAAGGCATGGATGCTGGAGCTGTTCACGTTCCTCGCGCGGGAGATCACGGCGCCGGGGGAGGCGGCCCCGTCGGAGACGGCCGACCGCCTCGCCCGCACGCTGATGCTCCTTCACGAGGGAGCGCTCGTCGCCCATGGCCTGGGGATCTTCCCCGACGCGCTCGGGCTCGCCCGCGATCAGGCGCGGGCCGCGCTCGGGCCGTACTCCTGACGGTCCGAGTCGTAACGGTCTGCGTCGTGACGGTCCGAACTCCCCGCACGCCCCGGAAACGTCCACGCCCGGTCCCCCAGCAGCGCGAGCGCCGCCGGGAGCAGTACGCCGCGTACCACCGTCGCGTCGATGAGGATCGCCACCGCCATCCCCGTACCGAGCATCTTGTACTCGATCGCGGACAGCGTCGTGAACACCGAGAAGACGCCGACCATGATGGCGGCGGCGCTGGTCACGACGCCCGCGCTCGCCGCGATGCCGCCGACGATCGCCTCGCGCCCGCCGTCCGGGCCCCGCGAACCGGCCCACCGTTCGCGGATCCGGCTGAGGATGAAGATGTGGTAGTCCATGCTCAGCCCGAAAAGGATCACGAACATGAACAGCGGCAGCCAACTCACCACGCCCCCATAGGCGTTGAAGCCGAGCAGCGACTCCAGCCGGCCTCCCTGGAAGACCGCGGCCAGCACCCCGTACGCCGCCCCGATCGACAGCAGATTGAGCGCGATCGACACAAGCGGCAGGGCGAGCGAGCGGAAGGCGACGGCCAGCAGGACGAAGGCCAGGACGAGGACGAAGGCGAAGACCAGCGGCGTCCGCGCCGTCACCTGCCGGGTGAAGTCGTACGGCATGGCGGTCCGGCCCGCGACCGCGACCTCGGCCCCCTTCACCGCCCCCACCGTCGCGGGCAGCGCCCGCTCGCGCAGGTACTCCAGGGCCCGCCCGGACTCCGCGTCCGTACCTGCCCCGGCCAGCGGCACCCGTACCACCAGCGCGCCGCCGACCGGCGCCGTCGTGATCGGCTCGCGCAGCGCCCCGTCGCTCCGCGCGGCCCGCTCGTGCAGCGCGTCGACCGCCGCCCGCACCTCGGGGCTGTCGTCCGACACCACCACACGCGCCGGGGTGGCCGCCCCGGGGAACACCCGCTGCATACGGGCGCCCGCGTCGGCCGCCGCCGAGACGCCGCGCGGCAGGCTCTGGATCTGCGTGGCGTCCTGGAGATGCATCCCGAACGCCGGCAGGGCCATCAAGGCGAGGAGCAGCGCCGCCGTACCGCCGGTGAGCAGGGGACGGCGTACGACCTTCCCGGCCACGGCCGTCCAGATCCGCGAGCGCCCCGCCGCCGTCCGGCGCCGCCCCAGCCACGGAATCCTGCCCAAATCGACGCGGTCGCCCAGGGCGGCCACGAGCGCGGGCAGCACCGTAACCGACCCGAGTACCGCCAGACCGACCACCAGGACGGTCCCGAGGGTGAGCCCCTTGAACACATCGACCCCGGTGAAGAGCAGGCCCGTCATACACACCATCACGGTCAGACCGGACACCACGACCGCGTGGCCCGAGGTGCGCGACGCGATGCGCAGCGCCTCCCGGACCGGGTGCCCGGCCGCGCGTTCCTCCCGGATACGGCGCAGATAGAACAGCGAGTAGTCGATGCCGACGGCCATGCCGATGAGCAGCACGATCGCGGAGGCGGCGCTGTTGAACGGCACCCACCTGCCGAGCGTGTCCAGCAGCCCGAACGCGCCCGCGACGGCGGTCGCCGCCAGCAGCAGCGGGATTCCGCCGGCGATCAGCGAGCCGAAGACGACCAGCAGGATGACGACGGTGAGCGGCAGCGAGGTGGTCTCGGCGCGCTGCATGTCGTCCTTGAT
Organism: Streptomyces sp. NBC_01716; assembly: GCF_036248275.1. NCBI lineage: Bacteria > Bacillati > Actinomycetota > Actinomycetes > Kitasatosporales > Streptomycetaceae > Streptomyces > Streptomyces sp. NBC_01716. Next base: position 2,786,995 of record NZ_CP109181.1, read on the forward strand.
GCCGTCGTCGACCGCCGAGGAGAGGCTGGAGTCGCCGGCCTGGTCGACGCGCGCCTCTGTGTGTTCCCGCGCCACCTTCCGCACGGCCGCGCCCGCGGCCTCGTAGTGGGCCTCGAACTCGGCGTCGGGACCGAGGACTTCAAAGGTCACGAGGTCGGCCGTGCCGTCATCGGAGACCCAGCGACCGCCGTGCGCGCCGAGCGGCGAGCCGACGTCCCGTACGGCTGAGGGCATGGCGCGCAGGGCCGTGACCAGGTCCTCGGTGGCGGCGCGCCCGGCCGCGGGTGCCGTGCCCGCGCGGGGCCGGATCATCACGTTCTCGCGTATCGAGTCACCGGCGTTTAGTTCGGAGACCATCCGCTGGCCCCGGCCCGCCTCACCCGGGTCGGTGGCCCTGGCCTGCGCGCCGGGCAGGAGAGAGGTGGACAGGACGGCCGCCACGACCAGGAGCAGCCAGCCGGCGATGGCCGCCGTGCGGTGTCCGGCGGACCAGCCGGCGACGGACTCGACGAGCCCGGTACGTCCCGCCCGCCCTGCGGCGCGTTCAGCGCGTTCACCGCCTTCGGCACGTCCGTCGCGTTCACCGCGTTCGTGTTCTGACTTGATTCGGCGCAGCATGAGCTGCTCTCCTTCATCCGGAGGGTCGTATCCGTGGAGCCCGCCGTACGGCGAGGTGGAGCGTCCTTCTGTGCCCGGGGCGTCGAGTTGCAGCTCGACGCCCCGGGGTGTTCTGTCCGCGTCCCGGACGCGGCGACTACTCGACGTCCTTGAGGATCCGTTCCAGCGATCCGGTACGGCTCTGCAGATCGGTGAGCTGCCTGCCGAGATCGGCGAGTTGCCGCTCCGTACGCTGCTGGCCCTGAACCGCGTCGGCGGCGAGCCGCCGGTACTCGTTCCTCTCGGCCCTGGCCTCCCTGCCCCGGCGGCCGAGGGTGAAGTGCCACAGGGTCAGCGACACCACGATCAACAGGAGCGCGAACAACCCGATCGCCCCTATGACTTCCTGCCACTCGTGTTCGTTCACCGGGCGGCTCCCCTCTCGTCTGTCTCGTCCTTCTTCTGGTCGCTCAGCGTCTGCACGGCGGTCACGATGTCCTGCGGCGTCAGCCGCACCGCGAACGCGTTCACCTCGTAGAACTTCATGGCTTTCCCGTCCTCCGACAGCTCCAGCCGCGAGGTCACCAGACCCGCCGCTTCGAGCTTCTTGAGATGGACCTGGAGCAGCGCTCTGCTGATGTCCAGCTCCCTGGCCAGCCGGCTGACGTAGTTGCGTCCCCCGGCGAGTGCCGCGACGACACGCAGCCGGTGGGGGTTGGAGAGCGTCGCCAGCACGCGCACCAGTTCGTCGCCCGTGGGCACGGGTGGGCTCATAGCCGCCTCCTGCACATGCAAAGAAAAGTTAGCAGGTGCCAGCGCGGATTACTAACCTCGGTCGCGACAGAGGGAATTGCCCGGCTCAGGCCGCGGGCGCGTGAAGCAGAGGACTCTTGTTGCGCATCAGCCACTGGCGGTACACGACGGCCTGCAACGCCGCCTCGCGGTAGGCCGCTTCCAGGTCCGTGTACACCTCGGCGCCGCCGGGGCCGTCGCCGGGACCGTCATCGCCACTGTCGCCGTCGCCGCCACTGTCGCTGTCGCCGTCGCCGCCCGGGTCCGCGATACCCGCGCCCTCGTACGCCCCCGGCCGCGAGAACAGCAGCAGCCGTACCCCCAAGGGGTCGTCCCGCAGCGGCCGTACGACCATGTCCTCGCGCGGGACCGAGGTCGGCTGGCAGGGCGCTATCGCCTCGCCGACCGCGATCAGCGACGCCGCGGTGAGGTAATCCCCGTGCAGGACTGGCGGGTTGAGCCCGGCCTCGCCCAGGACGCGTCGCAGACCGTCCCACTCGCCGTCCACGGTCGGGTCGATCATCCACCGGTCGCCGGCGAGGTCGGCCAGCTCGACGATCTGCCGTCCCGCCGCCGGATGATCCCGGGCCAGCGAGATGAACTGCGGCTCCCGCTCGACCAGTACACGCCGGTCGAGCCCCGGCGGCACCCGCAGCGGACAGCCCTCCACCTCGTGCACGAAGGCCACATCGAGCCCGCCGGCGGCGACTTGGCGCAGCAGCGCGTTCGCCGAGACGTCCATCTGGAGCGAGATGTCCGTGCCCGGCAGCCGCTCGCGCAGTCGGCGCAGCCAGCCCGCCAGGGCGCGGCTCGCGGTCGAGCCGATGCGCAGCCGGGGTCCGGCGGAGCGGTCGGCGGCGGCTCTCGCCTCGCTGACGAGCGCGGCCATTCCTGCGACCAGGGGACGCGCGCGGCTGAGCACGGAGTGACCGAGCAACGTCGGGCGGCAGCCGGTGCGTTCACGGGAGAACAGCTCGGCGCCGAGCGAGTTCTCGATGCGCCGCAGCTGCGTCGTCAGGGACGGCTGGCTCATGCCGAGCTGCCGGGCCGCTTTGTGGAGACTTCCCGCGTCGGCTATGGCGCACAGCGCGCGTAGATGCCTGACCTCCAGCTCCATGTACCGAAGAGTAGGCCCGCCTTTTGCCTCACGCCAGGGACCCAAAAGGCGGCAATTGGCTGCCATTCGAAGAAAATTGGGCGAGCCGACTCGGGGGGGGTGATGCTCTGGTGCTATCGCCCTTCGGCATCATCCACAGCGCCGTGTGAGGCACGACACTCTCCCTACCGAACCCGTTCATCGGACGAGTAGGAGCCCCCCACATGAGATACCCCAAGACGGCCTTCTCCGCGATAGCCGGCCTGTCCCTCGCCTTCGCGACCGCCCTCACGGCCACCCCGGCCGCCGCCGCTGACCCCACCAGCGCCGCGCCCACCACCGCGTCCTCGTACGCCGCTTACGAGGGCTCGCAGGAAGACGCCGCCGCGACCAAGGCCTTCTACCAGGCCGTCATGAAGTCGGTCGCCGAGAAGCGCGCCGCCAACCCCGGCGCCCGTGCCGTCACCGTCGTCTACGACGCCTCCGGCGCCCCGTCGTTCGCCGGCCAGATAGCCAGCAGCACCCAGATCTGGAACAGCGCGGTGTCCAACGTTCAGCTTCAGCAGGGCGGCAACGCCGACTTCACCTACGAAGAGGGCAACGACCCGCGCGGCTCGTACGCGAGCACCGACGGGCACGGCCGCGGCTTCATCTTCCTGGACTACGCGCAGAACCAGGTGTACGACTCCACCCGCGTGACCGCCCACGAGACCGGGCACGTGCTCGGCCTCCCGGACAACTACACGGCCCCCTGCAGCAAGCTGATGTCGGGCGGCGGCCCCGGCCCGTCCTGCACCAACTCGCAGCCGGACGCCGCCGAGCGCAGCCAGGTCAACAGCCTCTGGGCGAACGGCTTCGCGGCCGCGCTGGCCAAGGCCTCCTGATCCGTCGCTGATCCGCCGCTGATCGGCAGATCGCGAACCCCCCACCGGATCGGGCACCTGCCGGGCGTGCCGGTACTCAACGTCGAGTACCGGTGCGCCCGGAGTGCGTTTCACCACCCTCGCGTGACAACAGGCCCTGGGTTTCGGGACAGTGGCGGGCCGTCAGGTCGTCAGGCTGAGCCGGACCATGGCCACCAGGTCCTCCTCCGACATCCCCAACTCGCGTGCCTCGGCGACCACTTCACGGACCCGCTCCAGCAGCTGGGCGCGGCCCGGCGAGACCGGTCCCGGCACCACCACGGCGCCCCGGCCCCTGCGGAGTTCGATCAGGCCCTCCTCCCGCAGCCGCTGGTAACCACGCAGCACCGTATGGACGTTGACGCCGAGCGAGTCGGCCAGCGCCCGCGCCGCCGGGAGGCGGTCGCCGGGGTTCACCGTGCCGTCGGCGATGGCGCCGCGCACCGACCCCGCGATCTGGTCGCCCAGCGGCACCGAGGACGCCGGGTCCACCCGGAAGAGCACGTCAGATCCTCCTCCGCCGTTCGGCGAGCGTGTTGAGCAGCGCGGCCGCCGTCGCCGAATCGTCCACTGTGACGGCGAACTCCCGGCCGTCGGTGCGGCGTACGACGATCGCCTCCCCCGAGCGCAGCACGAAGCCGGTGCGCCGGTGGCGGACCCGGTAGCCCCATCCTCCGAAGTCGGCGACGGCGTTGATCCGGCGGCTGCTCGCCGTGTCGACGTGGTCCAGTGGCACCCGCACCCGGGGCCAGGACAGCGCGCCCATGTCGACGGTGAGTCCGTGCCGGTCGACCGACACGCGCGCGGAGGCGAAACACAGGGCCAGCAGGCCGATGACGAACACGAAAGGACCGTACCGCCAGCTGACGGCGACCGCGACGAACACCCCGGCGACCAGCGTCCCGAGCCCCACCGCGAGCAGCGAGCCGGAGCCCGTACGCCGGGACCAGCCGGCCATCTCGCCGTCCTTCAGGTCGATCCTGGCCGTGCTGTCGTCCCCGGCGGGTTCGTGCGCGGAATCGGGGACGAAGCGGGAGAGCAGCAGGCCCACGCCGGCCGCCGCCACAGCGACCGCGGCGGCGACGGCGAGCTGCCACAGCGGGAAGCGGACGGCGGAGCTGTCGGTCGCGTCGAGGTTGGCGAAAAGCGTCGCGGTCAGCGCGTACCCCAGAAACCCGGAGAGTCCCCAGCCTCCCGCCATCAGCCGCCGCGCGCCACGCGGGCTGAGCGGGCTGCCGAGCGCCGACACGGCCCACAGGGCGCCGACCCCGACAAGGAGCAGCGCACCGCCGACGAGGGCCGCGGTGCGGGACATGGGATCGCGGTCGGCGTCGCCGGAGAGGTCGAAATGGGTGGCGAGCGAGTCGGGGAGCCGGTCCCCGACGACGAGGAGAACGGCCAGATGGACGGCGAGCGCCAGCACGAACGGAGCGACGGTGACGGTCGCGAGGCGCAGACGAGCCTGGTTCATAAAACCTCCTTGTTCGCATACTACTAGAACAATGAACCGGGCAGAAAGCAACCGCCCAGGCAGGAGGGAGAGTGGTCCTCGGCTGTCAGCAGTTCGCTTCGTCGGAGGTGGCCGCCACCTCGCGTTGCGCGGTCTGCGCGACGTGGGCGAGCAGGGTGCGCAGCTGCCGCGCGTCCTCGGGGACAAGGCCGGCGACGAGGCACGCCTCAGCGGCGCCGACGACACCCTGCGCCTGGCCGCCGAGGCCGGTGCCGTGGACATCCTGGTCAGTGGGTGCCCTGGCTCCGGGCATGGCCGGGCGGGGGCACGGTTCGACCGTGATCGTCGGCTCCGGCGCGGCCCGCGAGCCTGCCCCGATCGGCCACCTGCGGTGCGCCCCTCGGGTGTGCGCGTGAACACCGTTTCCCCGGGCCCGGTGCACACACCGAGGGCACCCAGGCCATGCTCGGCGAGCACATCGCGGTTCTGACCCAGGTCACGGGACCGCGGGGCGGCTCGTACGGGGCTTCCTCGGCCCATGAGTTACGGCCGCCACGGCGACGGTCAGGCGTTCACCAGGATCTTGCTTCCGAACTCCGTGTCGTCCGGGAGCTGTCGCTTGATCCGGTCCAGGGCGTCGCGGAAGCCCGCGCCGAGGATGCCCGACTCGTACGCCGCACCGCCGCAGCGGAGCGTGAGGCTCAGCTCGGCGCGGCCCGACGGCGAGCCCGACGGGCGCTCACCGAGCGTCAGCAGGCAGCTGAGCGTGGCCTGTTGGACCGTGCCGCCCGCGTTCACGGGCATGGGTATGTCCCACTCCAGCACGCAGGAGGACAGCACCCCGCCCGCCTCCGTGGCTTCGAGCACGGAGAAATCCGCCCCCTCGTAAGCAACTCCCCTTATGCGGGTGCGGACTTGCCGTCCGTCCGCGATGATCGCGATGGGTTCCGCACCGCGGCGGTCCCGATACCAACCCGCCCATGACTCCGTCGACTCCGCTGTCATGGCGCGGACTGTAGCGGTACGGGACGCTCCGCCGCCGCGTGGGTCACCGCTTGAGCATTTCCCGGCCACCCGGATTCGCCGTGTTCATCCGCTTCGCCGCTTCACCGCTCACGGCCGTACGTCCTGACGACCACTCCGTTGCCGAAGGTGCGGTTGGATTCCAGGGCGAACTCGGCCTGGGCGAACGGCGTGCCGAACATGGGCATTCCGGAGCCGAGGATGAGCGGGTACGACTTGACGACCAACTCGTCCACCTCGTCGATCAGTTGGGCGGCGAGGTTCGCGCCGCCGCAGAGGTAGATCCCGAGACCGTCCTCCTTCTTCAGCTCCCTGACCCTGGCGGCGACATCCCCGGAGACGATCTCCACCGCGGGGTCGGTGCCGGTGAGCGTCCGCGAGGCCACGAGCTGGCGCAGGTGCGCGTACGGACTGGTGATGCCCATGTCCAGGGCCACGGCGTACGAACGCCTGCCCTGGATGACCGTGTCGAACCGCTTGTTCGCCAGGTGGTCGATACCGAGCGGCTGACGGCCCGGGGTCGGCAGTGTCTCCGGATACTCCTCCTTGAGGAAGTCGAAGAACTCCTCGTCGACGAAGCGGGTGAAGAAGTCCGCCTCACCGCTCGGGTCGCCGATGAAGCCGTCGATCGACGCGGCGATGAAATACGTGAGCTTGCGCAAGCCGGTCCTCTTTTGCGATGGGTGACAGAAGGTGTGCCGGCCTGCGCACCCCGGAGTCCGTCCGGAGCGCGCGACCTGACCACTTCACCCATAGTGCTTCACACGTAGTGGTTAGGCAAGCTCCTTTCTCCCGCCGAAGAGGGGGTCCGTGCATGGCCCTAAAGCGTGTTGCAGAACCGCGATCACGCTCAGATCCAGCCACCCGCGGCAAGATCGACTGCCCGATTGCACCCCCGTTTCCACCGTCTTGGCATGCGTCGCGAAGAGTCCGCGGGAGATCGTTCTGTCGTTCTGCAACACGCTTTAGGGCGTGTTTGAGAAGTAGCGTCGTCCGCCCATCGGGCGGGGCCCACGGCGTCTGGTGCGTGCGATCGCAAGGCGGAGGATCAGCCCCGTAGATGGACCGGACGTACTTGGATGACTCCGACAACGCAGCGAGCGCGCGTGCCAGGCGTCGTGGGCCAGACGGGACTTCTCAAACACGCCCTAGGAGGTGCGCCGTGTGACGTACTCGGCCAGGGACAGCAGATCACCCCCCGTCGCCACATCCGGTACGACCAGGGACAGTTGGTGGACCGCACGGGCCATCCGGTCGGCCGCCTGGGCCTGCGCCCAGTCACGGCCGCCGGCCCGCTCGACCGCCGATGCCGCCCGCGCGACGGCGACGTCGTCCATCGGCCGCCGGTAGAGATCCGCCAGTTCCTCGGCGGCCGGATGCCCCGAGACCAGCGCGGCCACAACCGGCAGTGACTTCTTGTGGGCGACCAGATCGGCACCGGCCGGCTTGCCGGTGCGGTCGGGGTCGCCCCAGATCCCGATGAGATCGTCGATCAGCTGGAAGGCCAGCCCCGCCTCCCGGCCGAAGGCGTCGAGCGCGGCCACCGCCTCGTCGTCCGCGTCCGCGTAGAGCGCGCCGAGAGCACACGAAGTGCCCAGCAGCGCACCGGTCTTGGCCATCGCCATCGTCAGACACTCGTCCAGCGAGACGTCGTTGGGCCCGCGCAGCTCCAGCGCGCAGTCCGTCTGCTGTCCGGCGCAGAGCTCGATGATGCAGGCGGTGAGCCGCCCGGCGGCCTGGGACGAGGCCGGATGGCGGTCCTCGGCCAGCAGCCGCAGCGCCAGCGCGTGCAGGGCGTCGCCGACGATGATCGCGTCGGTGGTGCCGAAGACCGTCCAGGCCGTGGGCCGGTGCCTGCGCGTCGGGTCCTCGTCGATGACGTCGTCGTGCAGCAGGGTGAAGTTGTGGGCCAGCTCCACGGCGACCGCGGCCGGAACCGCGCGGTGCGGCTCCCCGCCGAGGGCCCGCGTCGCCGCGAGGACCAGGGCAGGTCTGATCGCCTTGCCCACACCGCCCGCGACGGGTGAGCCGTCGGCCTCCTGCCAGCCGAAGTGGTATCTCGCGACGCGGCGCAAGGCAGGGGGCAACGACTGGACGGCCGCGCGCAGTTCGGGCTGGACGACGCTACGCGAACGCTCCAGGAGCGCCACCGCCTCGTGGCCATCGGTGGCGGCATCCGTGCTGGTCATGGTCGGGGTCACTTCCTCTGCGGCGGACTGGGGACCAGGGAGGGAGCCGGGTCCTGGCCGGACCCGGCGGGCGCGCGGGCGGGACCCGGCCGTACGGGCGAACACGCCCCGACCCCGCCCGCGCCCCGGCGGACTCCTATCCCCAGCGGCCCACTTCCACGTTCTCCAGCACGCCGAGGGCGTCCGGTACGAGGATGGCGGCCGAGTAGTAGGCCGTGACCAGGTAGGAGATGATCGCCTGTTCGTCGATGCCCATGAACCGGACCGACATGCTGGGCTCGATCTCGTCCGGGATGCCGCTCTGCTGGAGCCCGACGACCCCCTGCTCGGGCTCGCCCGTACGCATACAGATGATCGAGGTCGTCCGGGCGTCGGAGACCGGGATCTTGTCGCAAGGGAAGATCGGCACCCCGCGCCAGGCCGGCACATGGGTGCCCGCGACCTCCACCGTGGCCGGATTGAGCCCCCTCTTGTTGCACTCCCGCCCGAAGGCGGCGATCGCCCGCGGATGCGCGAGGAACATTTTCGAGCCACGGCGGCGCGACAGCAGCTCGTCCATGTCGTCGGGGGTGGGCGCGCCCTCGTGCGGCTGGAGGCGCTGCCCGTAGTCGCAGTTGTTCAGCAGGCCGAACTCCCCGTTGTTCACCAGCTCGTACTCCTGGCGCTCCCGCAGCGCCTCGACCGTGAGCCGCAACTGCTGCTCGGTCTGGTTCATCGGCTGGTTGTAGAGGTCGGCGACCCTGCTGTGGACCTTCAGCACGGTCTGCGCGACGCTCAGCTCGTACTCCCGCGGCGCCGCCTCGTAGTCCACGAACGTATGAGGCACGACCGCCTCGCCGACATGGCCTGCGGAGAGGTCGATCGCCGCCTCGCCGTACTTGTTGGTCCGCTGCTCCGGGATGGACGCGAGCCCGTCCAGATGCCTCCGCAGCGGCTGCGCCCGCTCCGCGAGGTTGAGCACATCCTGCCGGGTCAGCACCAGCACCGTGCAGGCCGTCGCCGCACGTGCCGTGTACCGCCAGGTGGCCTCGCCGTCGACCAGGGCCTGCTCCCCGAAATACGCCCCGTCGGCGAGGAGGCCGAGCACCGTCTCGTCCCCGTAGGGCCCCTCCCCCACCTTCTCCACCTTGCCGTGGGCCAGCAGATACACCCGGTCCGCCGGAGCGCCGGAGGCCGCCACGGTCTGGCCCGCGGTGAACTCCTGCTGCTCGCAGCGGTTCGCCAGCTCGGCCAGGACCTCCTCGTCCGCGAAATCACGCAGCGGCGGCAGCTCGGCCAGCTCCGCCGGGACCACCGCCACCCGGCCGCCCGTCTGCACGAACGTCACGCGCCCGTCTCCGACGGCATAGCTGAGCCGCCGGTTCACCCGGTACGTACCCCCCTGTACCTGCACCCACGGCAGCATCCGCAGCAGCCACCGCGAGCTGATCTCCTGCATCTGCGGAGCCGACTTCGTGGTGGTCGCCAGGTTCCGCGCCGCAGCCGTCCCCAGGCTCTGCTGGGAAGGCGGCTCCACCGTACGGACCTCGTCACCAACCGACATGAGTCTCCCTCTCGATCATGGGCTGACCTGCGTGAACAAGCCTTTCACCACGTTCGGTCGGCACGCCATCACACAAATGAGTGGGACTGGATCACGGTCGTCGGGGCACATTTGCGGTTCCTGTCATCGACGGTCAGGCACGGCCGAAAGTGACCGGAACCGCTCGTACAGCGTGCGAATTGATGGTCCACTCCGCGGTGTTCGGGGAATAGCCAGCGATACGAGAACGCTCCACATCCACCCGTCAAGGAGGCGACATGGCCACACCCATGTCCGCGAGCAGTTTCATCCGCGCGCTGAAGGACGAGGGTCTGACCGTCGTCGAAGTCGGCGACTGGCGCACGCACAACCGCAACCACGTCGGGCCCTGGGGTCCGGTCCACGGCGTGATGATCCACCACACGGTCACCAAGGGCACCGCGAACACCGTGCGTATCTGCCGTGACGGCTACGCGGGGCTTCCCGGGCCGCTGTGCCACGGCGTCATCGCCAAGGACGGCAAGGTCCATCTGGTCGGCTACGGCCGGGCCAACCACGCCGGCAGCGGCGACGACGACGTCCTGCGCGCCGTGATCGCCGAGAAGGCCCTGCCGCCGGACAACGAGGCCAACACGGACGGCAACAGGCACTTCTACGGCTTCGAGTGCGAGAACCTCGGCGACGGCAAGGACCCGTGGCCCGCCGTCCAGGTCGAGGCGATGGAGGCCGCGGCGGCTGCCGTCTGCCGTGTCCACAAGTGGAACGCGCCCTCGGTCATCGGCCACCTGGAGTGGCAGCCGGGCAAGATCGACCCCCGCGGCGTCTCCATGGCCGGTCTGCGCCGTCGTATCGACGAGCGGCTGAGTTAGGTCACTCCCCAGGTTGATCGCCCGACCGACAATGGATGTGTGACTCCGGAAGCGCTCGACCTCGCCGCCCTGCGGCCACGGCTGCCGTCACCCCTGCGGGCGGTCGAGGACGAGCGCTTCGCCCGTCGCGGCGTACGGCTGCTGCTGAAGCGGGACGATCTGATCCATCCCGCGCTGCCGGGCAACAAATGGCGGAAACTCGAACCCAACCTGCGGGCCGCCGCCGACGGTGGCCACCGCGTCCTGCTGACCTTCGGCGGCGCGTACTCCAACCATCTGCGCGCCACCGCCGCCGCGGGCCGGCTGCTGGGCTTCGCGACGGTCGGCGTCGTACGGGGCGACGAGCTGGCCGCCCGTCCGCTGAATCCGTCGCTCGCCCGGTGCGTGGCCGACGGCATGCGACTGCGATTCGTCGACCGGGCGACCTACCGCCGCAAGGCGGAGCCCTCCGTACTGAGGGCGCTGGTGACCGCCGCCGCCGACGGCTTCCCCGTGCCCCGTGAGCGGGTGTACGTCGTCCCCGAGGGCGGCAGCAACTCCCTTGCCGCGCGGGGCTGTACGGCCCTGGGGCACGAGCTGCGCGGCGTGGCGGACGTGGTGGGTGTCGCCTGCGGCACCGGCGGCACGCTCGCGGGCCTGGCCGCCGGTCTCGCCCCCGGGCAGCGCGCCGTCGGCTTCCCGGTACTGAGGGGCGGGTTCCTGGCCGGTGAGGTGCGCGCGCTCCAGCTGGCGGCCTTCGGCGGGCCCCGGGGCGACTGGCGTCTCGACGAACGCTTCCACGGCGGCGGCTACGCCCGTACGACACCCGCCCTCGACGCCTTCGCCGCCGGCTTCGAGGACCGGCACGGCCTCCCGGTCGAGCGCCTCTACGTGGCCAAGGCACTCCACGGGCTGACCACCCTCGCCGAGGAGGGCGCCTTCCCGCCGGGCAGCACGGTGGCCGCGGTGATCACCGGACGTCCGGAGCCGGGCGCCGACGGCCGGCCCGACAGCGAGCGTCAGTCGGATTCTTCCCGGTAGGCCGCCGCCTCCTCCAGGTCCAGCCGGCGCAGCAGCGTACGGAGCATCTCGTCGTCGATCCGCCGCTCGTCGCGCAGCGTCACGAAGACGTCGCGTTCGGCCCCGATCATCTCCCGCGACAGCCGCCGGTAGGTGTGGTCGGCGGATTCGCCGGTGATCTCGTTGACCGTGCCGAGCCGTTCCCACACGGAGTTGCGCCGCCGCTCCAGCACGGTGCGGAGCCTTTCCACGAGCGGCTCGGCCAGGGCGTTGCGTTCGTCGGAGAGCAGTTCGTCCAGCCGCCTCTCCGCCGCCAGCGACGCCCGGCTCTGCGCCTGCGCCTCGGCCAGCGTCTCGGCGTAACTGTCACGGCCCGGCAGCTTCAGCTTTCTGATCAGTACGGGCAGGGTGAGGCCCTGGATGACGAGGGTGCCGATGACGGTCGTGAACGTCAGGAAGAGGACGAGGTTACGGGCCGGGAAGTCATCGCCGTCGTGCATGGTCAGTGGGATGGAGAAGGCGATGGCCAGTGACACGACGCCGCGCATGCCCGCCCAGCCGACGATGAGCGGCGCCTTCCAGTCGGTGTCCTGTTCCCGCTCCCTGATCCGCCGCGACAGCCACCGGGGCACGAAGGTGGCCGGATAGACCCAGAGGTAGCGGACCAGGACGACGGTGACGAAGACCCCGACGGCGTAGCCGGCCACCTCCATGGCTCCGTAGGAGCCGAGCCCCTCCAGTACATAGGGCAGTTGGAGCCCGATCAACGCGAAGACGACGGACTCCAGGAGGAAGGAGACCATCCGCCACACCGCGTCCTCCTGGAGCCGGGTCGCGAAGTCGACCTGCCAGGACCGGTGTCCGAGGTAGAGCCCGACCACGACGACGGCCAGCACACCGGACGCGCCGACCTGTTCGGCCGCCGCGTAGGCGACGAAGGGGATGAGCAGCGAGAGGGTGTTCTGGAGCAGCGCCTCACGGAGGTGGGTACGGAGCCAGTGGATCGGCACCATCAGTACGAGGCCGATGCCGATGCCTCCCAAGGAGGCCAGCGCGAACTCGCCGATCCCGCCTGCCCAGCTCGCCCCCTCTCCGACGGCCGCGGCGAGTGCCACCTTGAACGCGGTGATCGCCGTCGCGTCGTTCACGAGCGACTCGCCCTGAAGGATGGTCGTTATCCGGCTCGGCAGCCCCAGCTTGCGGGCGATCGCGGTGGCGGCCACGGCGTCGGGCGGCGCGATGACCGCGCCGAGCACCAGCGCGGCGGTCAGCGGCAGGTCGGGGATGAAGAGATACGCGAGATAGCCGACGGCGAGCGTCGCGAAGAGGACATAGCCGACGGAGAGCAGACCGATGGGCCGCGCGTTGGCCCGCAGATCCAGGTACGAGCTGTCCACGGCGGCCATGTGCAGCAGGGGCGGCAGCAGCAGCGGCAGGACGATGTGCGGGTCGAGTACGTAGCTGGGCAGGCCCGGCACGTACGCGGCGCCAAGTCCCGCCGTGACGAGCAGCAGCGGAGCCGGCACGGGCGTCCGTCTCGCGGCTGCGGCGATCACCGCGCTCGCCGCCACCAGGGCGATCAGCTGCAACGGGTCCATCGCACGGTCCTCCACTTGCGTCGTAATCTGGCCATCATGAGTGAGTGCCAGCACGTTGCCGACCTCCCACGCCCCGAGACCGTGCCGCTGAACGACACGTGCCAGGAGTGTCTGAAGTCGGGAAGCCACCACGTACAGCTGCGGCTCTGTCTGGTCTGCGGACACGTCGGGTGCTGCGACTCGTCGCAACACCGACACGCCTCGCAGCATTTCAGGGACACGGGCCACCCCGTGATGCGTACCTTCGAAGAGGGCGAGACATGGCGATGGTGCTTTGTCGACGGTTCGATCGTCTGAGGCCTGGGTACGTCAACCATCCGCCCGTTCTTCGCAATTGATTGCCGCACACCTCTAGCCACTGTCCGTGCACATGTGCCTACTATGAGTAACTGACAGCTCGGCCCTGGCCCGGGGGTCCCTGCGACACGGGACCATGGATCGCGATAGCGTCGCCAGTCCAGACCGGCTGCGTACCGACTACGTACCGCAAGGCTTCGGGTTTCCCTTCCCGGAGCCCTGAGAAGCTTGTGCCACCTTGGAGGTGAGGGTGTCCCAGATCGCAGGCGAGCCCGGGACCCAGGACTTCGTGGAAGTCCGGCTGCCCGCTGCGGGTGCCTACCTGTCCGTGCTCCGTACGGCCACGGCCGGACTGGCAGCGCGCTTGGACTTCACCCTCGACGAGATCGAGGACCTGCGCATCGCGGTCGACGAGGCCTGCGCGATCCTGCTGCAACAGGCCGTACCGGGCTCCGTCCTCAGCTGTGTGTTCCGGCTGATCGACGACTCTCTTGAGGTGACCGTCTCGGCACCGACGACCGACGGGCGCGCACCGGAGCGGGACACGTTCGCGTGGACGGTGCTCTCGGCGCTCGCGGGCAAGGTCGACGCGACGGTCGCGGATGACCGTACGGTCGCCATCAGCCTGTACAAACAGCGCGGCGCGGGACCCGGGCCGGCGTGAGGAACGGGGACGGTCCGGTGCGTGACGAGGAGCGGGTCCCACAGGATCCGCGCGATGGGCATGAGGTTCCGGCGGATCCGGCGCTCGTGCCGTCGGGCATTCCGGAGCAGCAGGCCCGGCCCCATCCGGTGGACGGGCCTGACGGCCAGACGGCCGGGGCGGAGCAGGCGCAGGCAGAGCGGGCGGCCACGATGAGCGAGCACAGGCAACACGATCCACATGACCGCAGCGGGGCGCGGGCGATGTTCATCGAGCTGCGCAAGCTGCCCGAGGACTCGCCCGAACGGGCGCTGCTGCGCAATCAGCTGGTGCGGATGCATCTGCCGCTCGTGGAGCATCTGGCCCGCCGGTTCCGCAACCGCGGCGAGCCGCTGGACGATCTGACGCAGGTCGCGACGATCGGCCTGATCAAGTCGGTGGACCGGTTCGACCCGGAGCGGGGTGTCGAGTTCTCGACGTACGCCACGCCCACGGTCGTCGGCGAGATCAAGCGGCACTTCCGTGACAAGGGCTGGGCGGTGCGGGTGCCGCGCCGCCTCCAGGAGCTGCGGCTGTCGCTGACGACGGCGACAGCCGAGCTCTCGCAGCAGCACGGGCGTTCGCCGACGGTGCACGAGCTGGCGGACCGTCTCGGCATCTCCGAGGAAGAGGTCCTCGAAGGGCTGGAGTCTGCCAACGCGTACAGCACGCTGTCGCTGGACGTGCCCGACACGGACGACGAGTCCCCGGCGGTGGCGGACACGCTCGGCTCGGAGGACGAGGCGCTGGAGAGCGTCGAGTACCGCGAGTCGCTGAAGCCTCTGTTGGAGGATCTGCCGCCGCGGGAGAAGCGGATTCTGCTGCTGCGGTTCTTCGGCAACATGACGCAGTCGCAGATCGCGCAGGAGGTCGGCATCTCCCAGATGCATGTCTCACGACTGCTGGCACGGACGCTGGCGCAGCTGCGCGAGAAGCTCCTCGTGGAGGAGTGAACCGCCCTCGATCGCCGGACCGGCTCAGTAGCGTCCGGCGATCGCCGCGTCCGGCCAAGATCGCCCGGACGGGGCCTACGCGCGGTCCGGGCCGCTGATGCCGAGCGCTTCGGTGGTCGTCGGGCTGACGAGCAGGACCAGCGCGGACACGGCGGTCACCGCGAGCGCGATCCCCGCGGGAATCAGCGCACCGTCGGAGGTCAGCAGCGTCCAGGCGACCGGCAGCGCCATGATCTGGGTGGCGACGGCGGGGCCGCGGCTCCAGGCGCGCCGCAGCAGCAGTCCGCGGGCGGCGAGCAGCGGGATGAGGCCGAGGGCGATGAGGGTGAGACCGCCCATCTCGGCCTGCCGGGGGCTGTCGGGCCGCCCGAGCAGACCCATCACGAGCAGGTACCCGCCGCCGGCGACGAGCGCGAGGGCTTCGAGCCCCGCGCAGACGGCGGCGGCGGTCAGCCGGCCGGGTCGCGGGCTCGGGTCTGCGGTGTTCTGGTCTGGGCTGCTCACCCCAGCAGCGTAGCGGCCGGTGCCCGGTGGGCGGCGTGCCCCCGGGCGGGGCGCGGACCGCCCGGGGAGGGGGCAGGGGTCCGTGGCCGGTAATCTCCTCGGTATGCGCGCACTCCTTGTGGTCAATCCGGCAGCAACCACCACCAGTGCCCGCACACGCGACGTACTCATCCACGCGCTCGCCAGCGAGATGAAGCTGGAGGCCGTGACGACCGAGTACCGGGGGCACGCCCGCGATCTCGGGCGGCGCGCGGCCGACTCCGACGACATCGAGCTGGTCGTGGCCCTGGGCGGCGACGGCACGGTCAACGAGGTCGTCAACGGCCTTCTGCACGGCGGCCCCGACCCCGACCAACTGCCACGGCTCGCGGTCGTGCCCGGCGGTTCGACGAATGTCTTCGCCCGCGCGCTGGGGCTGCCCAATGACGCCGTGGAGGCCACCGGCGCCATTCTGGACGCGCTGAGTAACGACAGCGAACGCACTGTCGGCCTGGGACTGGCGGCCGGGACTCCCGGAACCGACGACGAATCAGTTCCTTCGCGCTGGTTCACTTTCTGCGCGGGATTCGGATTCGACGCGGGAGTGGTCGGCCGGGTCGAACAGCAGCGGGAGCGCGGTAAGCGTTCGACGCACGCGCTCTATGTCCGCCAAGTGGTACGGCAGTTCCTCGACGAACCCCATCGCGGGCGCGGCATGATCACTCTCGAACGGCCCGGTGAGAAGCCGGTCGACGATCTCGTCCTGTCGATAGTCTGCAACACCGCCCCCTGGTCCTACCTGGGCAATCGTCCGCTCTACGCGTCTCCGGCCGCCTCGTTCGACACCGCTCTGGACGTGCTCGGGCTGAGCAAGTTGTCGACTCCGGCGGTGGCGCGTTATGCGACGCAGTTGCTCAATTCGACCCCCGAACGGGGGCCGCACGGCAAGCACGCGGTCTCACTTCACGACCTGACCGACTTCACCTTGCAATCGAAGGTCCCTCTGCCCTTCCAGATGGATGGCGACCACCTGGGACTGCGAACGAGCGTGACGTTCACAGGCGTACGCCGTGCACTGCGTGTGATTGTGTGAGTGGAAGTAGAGAAAGTCCTTTCACTCGAACGTTTAGGCCAGCCTCCACCCCATGGAAGTACGGCTGTGACCGAGTCGACACCGAGGAATCAAAAAAAACTTTCCGGAAGGGGTTGTATCCGCCGCCGAGGTTTGCGAATCTCTACATGGCGCTCGGGACGGCCCGCAACACCGGCCTCCGCTGAGCTCCGGAACCCCCTCCTCAAACCAGGACGACACCAGTTCATCTGGGAGTCAGCCCTTCCCTTGCGGGGGGATTCGTGAAAGCGTTCACATTCACAAGCAATCCGCACGTAACACCCAGAGAGGTAGCAGCCATGGACTGGCGTCACAACGCCGTTTGCCGCGAGGAAGACCCCGAGCTCTTCTTCCCCATCGGCAACACCGGTCCTGCGCTGCTGCAGATCGAGGAAGCCAAGGCCGTCTGCCGTCGCTGCCCCGTCATGGAGCAGTGCCTGCAGTGGGCGCTCGAGTCCGGTCAGGACTCGGGTGTCTGGGGTGGCCTCAGCGAGGACGAGCGCCGCGCGATGAAGCGCCGTGCCGCTCGCAACCGGGCGCGTAACGCGACCGCCTGAGCCCCCGCACCGACCTTGAGCTAGGCGGCGCGTACAGCGTGTACGCATAACCCCGCCCCCGAGCCGCAGCGCGCAGTACCCCCCGATGCGCAAACGTCAAAAAGCTTGAGGCCGAGCCCCGGACCGTCACCACGGTCCGGGGCTCGTTGCTGTGAAAGACGTTCAGGAGTCGGTCACTTGTGCGGCTCCACCGGGATGTCGAGGATCACGCGCGTGCCCCGCTCCTGGCCGGGCAGCATGTCGAATCCGCCGCCCAACTCGCCCTCCACCAGCGTCCGTACGATCTGCAGACCGAGATTGCCGGCCCGCCGGGGGTCGAAGCCCTCGGGCAGTCCGCGGCCGTCGTCCTGGACGGTGATGAGCAGCCGGGCGTCCGAACGGCCGCCGTCGCCGGGGCGTTTGGGGCCGCTTCCGCCGCCGCGGACGGCGAGCACCTCGACCGTGCCCTGCTCTCCCGTCGCGAACGCGTGCTCCAGCGCGTTCTGCAGGATCTCGGTGAGGACCATGGAGAGCGGCGTGGCCACTTCGGCGTCCAGGATGCCGAACCTGCCCGTCCGGCGGACCGTCTTGCCGGGTGAGATCTCCGAGACCATCGAGAGCACCCGGTCCGCGATCTCGTCGAACTCGACCCGTTCGTCCAGATTCTGGGACAGCGTCTCATGGACGATGGCGATGGAACCGACCCTCCGCACCGCCTCGTTGAGGGCCTCGCGGCCCTGTTCCGAGTCCATGCGGCGGGCCTGGAGCCTGAGCAGGGCCGCGACCGTCTGAAGGTTGTTCTTCACCCGGTGGTGGATCTCCCGGATCGTGGCGTCCTTCGTTATCAACTCGCGCTCACGCCGCCGCAGTTCGGTGACGTCCCGGCACAGGATCAGCGAGCCGATCCGGACGCCCTTGGGCTTGAGCGGGATGGCGCGCAGCTGGATGACGCCGCCCGTGCTCTCCACCTCGGTCTCGCGCGGGGCGTAGCCGCTGGCCAGTTTGACCAGGGCCTCGTCCACCGGGCCCCGCACCGGGGCCAGTTCGTCGGTGGTCTGTCCGAGGTGGTGTCCCACCAGGTCGGACGCGAGTCCCAGCCGGTGATACGCGGAGAGGGCGTTGGGGCTCGCGTACTGGACGAGGCCGTCGGCGTCGAGGCGGATCAGACCGTCGCCGACACGGGGCGAGGCGTCCATGTCGACCTGCTGGCCGGGGAAGGGAAACGATCCGGCGGCGATCATCTGCGCGAGATCGGAGGCCGACTGGAGGTAGGTGAGTTCCAGCCGGCTCGGGGTGCGGACCGTGAGGAGGTTGGTGTTGCGGGCGATGACGCCGAGGACGCGGCCCTCACGGCGTACGGGGATGGACTCGACCCGCACCGGGACCTCCTCGCGCCACTCCGGGTCCCCCTCCCGCACGATCCGGCCCTCGTCCAGCGCGGCGTCCAGGAGCGGCCTGCGGCCCCGGGGGACGAGGTGGCCGACCATGTCGTCCTGGTAGGACGTGGGGCCCGTGTTGGGACGCATCTGGGCCACGGAGACGTAACGGGCGCCGTCGCGGGTGGGGACCCAGAGGACCAGGTCGGCGAAGGACAGGTCGGAGAGCAGCTGCCACTCCGAGACCAGCAGATGGAGCCATTCGAGATCGGACTCGGTCAGGGCGGTGTGCTGGCGTACGAGGTCGTTCATGGAGGGCACAAGTGCGAGCGTACCCGTGGGGTGAACCTGGACGGCCCGTTCGGCGTGGTCATGGATGGGCTGGAAAATGCCTGCCCCGATCGATGGACAGACGGGAATGGTCTAGTCCACAATGCTTGGGTAAAGCTTCCGTCCTCCCCGCACAGGAGGACGGAACGGGGTAACCGGCGCTCTCTGCCCTGACTGCGTCGATACCTCTCTCACGGCCTTCGTGGCCGTTGCAACTCCGGGCTGCGGTGCCGGACGGGCTGAGGGTCCCGTCCTGGCGCCGCGGCCCGTGGGTGTTTCCGGGGTCCGCGGGCGGCGGTCTCGGCGGCCACGGTACGGATGCGCGGCGCGCCCTCCTCAAGGAGGCGGCGCAGGATCGCCGGCTGTTCGGCGATCTCGGTGGCCATCATCCGGCCCGGCGGATCGGTCGGCGCGAGCCGCGCGGCCTCTGCGGAGGAATTCGTCGCGGACATGCCGGGTGCCTCCAGATGGCTGAGGATGACCGGGGGACGGCGCCCAGAGGGCCCGGACAAGTCGACCACGGGAACCTGTTCTCCCGCCGGCGGAACGGGCCCCGCCGACGTCGCACCCTCTGCTAGATTGGTCTATACCACATTTGTCAGAGGACCCTTCACCAGATCGGCAGGCGCAGCGTGGAAGTTGTCATCGTCCAGGACGCCGACGCGGGCGGCGAACTCATCGCGGAGACCATCGCGGGTCTGCTGCGCCGCAAGCGCGACGCGCTGCTCGGGGTGGCCACAGGGTCGACTCCCCTGCCGATCTACCAGGCGCTGACGGCCAAGGTCCGGGCCGGCGAGGTGGACGCGTCGGGCGCCCGTATCGCGCAGCTGGACGAGTACGTCGGCCTGCCGGCCGGGCACCCGGAGTCGTACCGCTCCGTGGTCCTGCGCGAGGTCGTCGAGCCGCTCGGGCTCGACGAGAGCGCCTTCATGGGTCCTGACGGCGCCGCCGATGACGTACAGGCGGCGTGCGAGGCGTACGACCGAGCGCTCGCCGAGGCCGGCGGGGTGGACCTCCAGCTGCTGGGCATAGGGACCGACGGGCACATCGGCTTCAACGAGCCGTGCTCGTCGCTCGCCTCGCGCACCCGCATCAAGACGCTCACCCGGCAGACCCGGCAGGACAACGCCCGGTTCTTCGACAGCCCGGACGAGGTCCCGCACCACGTCATCACCCAGGGCATCGGCACGATCCTGGAGGCCCGGCACCTCGTGCTGCTGGCCACGGGCGAGGGCAAGGCCGAGGCGGTGGCGCAGACCGTGGAGGGCCCGGTGGCCGCCGTCGTACCGGCGTCCGCGCTGCAACTGCACCCCCACGCCACGGTCGTGGTCGACGAGGCCGCCGCGTCCAAGCTGAAGCTCGCGGACTACTTCCGCGACACCTACGCCGCCAAGCCGGACTGGCAGGGCATCTAGTCACCACCGCATACGTACGACGGAGGCCGGGGACCCCCCAAGGTCCCCGGCCTCCGTCGTGCGTGTGGGCGCGCGCTCAGGCGCGGCCCGTCAGGGTTTCCGCCGCCGCCCGGCCGCAGACGCGCGCGGCGCCGTACGTGGCGATGTGCGGGCTTCCGGTGGGCTCGGCGTGGTTGACCCCCATCTCCACGACGGCCGTGCCGGGGCGGGCCGCGAGGATGCCGTCCAGGATGTCCGCCATCCAGGAGTGCCGGTGCACGTCGCGTACGACGGCGACGATCCTGCGCTCCCCGGCCGCGGCCAGCACCTCGGCCGCGCCGCTCCCGCTGTCGTACGTAGCGGACTCGGTGCCCGGCAGCAGCGCCGCCAGTTCGGCCGCGACACCCCAGGGGGTCTCGTCACCGACGGCGATGTTCCTGGCGGGCGCGAAGGAGGCAACGTAGGGCGCCTCCTTGAGAGGTTCGATCGTCCCCGTCACCCGTACGGCACGGCGCGCGGCGACCAGGCCGATGCCGGCTCCCCCGGCCACGGCGGTACCGCCGATGCCGGGCGCGGTCCCCTCCTGTGCTGCCGCGCCCGGCCCCGAAGCCCCCCTCACCCGGAGCGTCCAGTCGGCGAGGGCGCGTACCCGCGCCGCCGCGTCGGCCAGTCGCTCCTCGGGCAGTTCGCCTTCCCGCACCGCGGCGACCAACGCGTCGCGCAGCCGCAGGACGGTCCCCTCGTCGGACGGGCCGCCGCCGACACAGATCGCGTCGACGCCCGCGGCGATCGCGAGGACGGAGCCGCGCTCCATGCCGTACGCCGACACGATGGCCTGCATGTCGATGCCGTCGGTGACGATCAGCCCGTCGAAGCCCAGCTCCTCACGGAGGAGCCCGGTGAGGATCCGCGGGCTGAGAGTCGCGGGGCGGTCCGGGTCGAGCGCGGAGAGCAGGATATGCGCGCTCATCACCGATTTGGAACCCGCGGCGATCGCCGACCGGAAAGGTGCCAGCTCACGGGCGTGCAGTGTGTCGGAGTCGACATCGATGCGCGGCATCGCGTGGTGCGAGTCGACCGCCGTGTCGCCGTGTCCGGGGAAGTGCTTGGTGCAGGCCGCGACCCCGGCGGACTGGAGTCCTTCCACATAGGCGGCCGTGTGACGGGAGACGAGCGCGGGATCGGCGCCGAAGGAGCGGACGCCGATGACCGGGTTGTCGACGTCGGAGTTGACGTCGGCGCACGGCGCCCAGTTGAAGTTGACGCCGCACGCGGCGAGCCTGCCGCCCAGCTCGTGCGCGACCGCCCGGGTGAGGTCGACGTCGTCGACGGAGCCGAGCGCGTAGTTGCCGGGGAAGGACGACCCGTCCCGTACTTCGAGACGGGTGACGTCGCCGCTCTCCTCGTCGATGGCGACGAGGATGTCGTCCCGCTCGGCCCTCAACCGGGCGGTGAGCGCGGCCACTTGGTCCGGTGAGCTGACGTTGCGGCCGAACAGGCCGACGGACGCGAGACCTTCGCCGATGCGCCGCAGCAGCCAGTCCGGGGCCGTGGTGCCGCGGAAGCCGGGCTGGAGGACCGCGAGGGCGTCGCGGGTCAGCGTGTCCGGGCCGTGCGTGAGAGTGGTCATCCGGCGCTATCCCTTTACCGCGCCGGATGTCAGACCGGTCGCCATCTTCTTCTGAATGATCATGAAGAACACGACCACGGGCAGCGCGATCAGGGTCGAGGACGCCATCAGCGCCCCGTAGTCGGTGCCGCGTTCGGTGGTGAACGTCATGAGCCACACATTGAGCGTGTACTTGGAGTTGTCGTTGATCAGGATGTACGCGAAGAGGTACTCGTTCCACGCGTTGACCAGGGCGAAGATCGACGCCGCCGCGAGGCCGGGGGCCAGCAGCGGGAAGATCACCCGCCGGAAGGCGCCCATCCGCGTACAGCCGTCGACCATGGCCGACTCCTCCAGCTCCACCGGGATGTTCACGACGAAGCCGCGGATCATGATGATCGCGAACGGCAGGGTCGACACCAGGTAGACGATGATCAGGCCCCAGTACTCGTCCAGGCCCCCGATCGCGTTGAGCTGGGCGTAGATCGGGATCAGCATCGCCGTCGGCGGCAGCATCTGGACGAGGATCAGCACCATCAGCAGCGCACGGCGGCCGAAGAATCGGAACCGGCCGATGGCGAGGGCCGCCAGGGTCGCGATGATCATGCCGCCGACGACCGCGGTGACCGAGACGATCAGGCTGGACTGGACGGCGGTGGCGAAGTTGGGCTGGTCGACCGCGCGGGCGAAGTTGTCGAAGGTGATCGACGACGGCCACAGCGTCTGGTCGTAGGACCGGATCTCGTGGTTGGGCCGCAGCGAGCTGATGACCAGCCAGTACACCGGGAACGCCATGACGACGGCGAAGAGGAGGCCCAGTACGTCGTAGACGCCGCGGGTCTTCTTGCGGTCCGGACGCAGCTTCTGCTTGGCGACCGGGGGCGTGGCCGGGACGGGCGCGGGAGCGGTGGAGGTTGAGGTGCTCATTCGACCTCTCCTGTCTTCATCAGCTGACGCAGGTAGAACACGGCCACGCCGGAGAGCAGAAGGACGGTGATCAGGGCGATCGCGGTGCCCTGGCTGAAGGAGGTGGACTCGAAGGCCTTGGAGAAGGAGTAGAGGCCGAGGGTCTCGTACTCAGGTTCGGGCTTGTTGCCGCGCAACAGCCAGATCTGGCCGAATACGTTGAAGTCCCAGATGACCGAGAGCGTCGTGACCATGACGAAGACCGGGCGGATGACGGGCCAGGTCACGAAGCGGAACACGCCGGTGACGTTGGCACCGTCGAGGGCCGCCGCCTCCTCCAGCTCACGGGGGACCTGGGTGAGGGCCGCGTACAGCGTGATCACGACGAACGGGACGGCGCCCCAGACCACCAGCAGCGTGATGATCCCGAAGCCCTGCCAGGGGTCGAGGAACCAGTTGTGGCCGAGGAAGTCGTCGCCGGCGACCTTGGCTATCAGGGTGTTCAGCAGGCCGTAGTCGGAGTCCGACAGCCAGCGGAAGATCGAGGCGGCGACCATCAGGGGCATCGACCAGGCGGCGATCAGTGCCGCGGTCAGCGTCAGGCGCACCCAGGTGGAGAGCCGCGTCATCATCATGGCGACCAGCAGGCCGAGCGCCATGGTGAGGCCGACGCAGACGACCATGAAGAGGACGGTACGCCCGGTGACGGACCAGAATTCGGAGTCACCGAGGATGTTGGTGAACTGCTCGAAGCCGACCCAGGGCGGTGACTCCCCGGTCCACAGCTCGCGCCGGCCCATGTCCTGGAAGGACATGATCACGGTCTTGGCGAGCGGGAAGGCGTAGACGGCGGCGATGGCGACGATCGCCGGGAGGATCAGCAGGAAAGGAAGGAGTTCGCCCTTCTTGCGGCGTCTCTTCCCGGGTGCCCCGGCCGTCTCCTTCGCCGGGCCCGGCCGGCCGGCTGTCCCTTTCGGGTCACGCGGTACCGGGGGCGCCGGCGGTCCGGCGGCCTCCTGCGTGTCGGCAGCAGTCACGTGACTGACCTTCCGTTTCATTCTCTGCACCGATTCCGCGCCCGAAAGGGCGGGGAGCGGGGGCCCGGTGGTGACCGGACCCCCGCCCGCCCGCCGTTGAGCCGACGGGCCTCCGGGGGCGGGGGCGCCGGAGGCCCCAGGTCCTGAGGTCAGGACCCTGGGGGTCAGGACTCTTCGTTGATCAGTTCGTTGATCTTCGAGTCGGCCGTCTTCGTGGCGTCGGCCACGGAGTCACCCTTGAGGATCGACAGGAGCATGTTCTCCAGGACCTCCTCCTTCTCGATGGAGGTCCAGCCGGGCGCGATCGGGGTGAACCACGCGTCGGGCACGGCGTTGGCGATCGGCGCCGTCTCCGGCTTCGCCTTCAGCGGCTCCAGCTGCTTCTCGTTGTTCGGGAGGATGTTCTTGCCGGCGAGGACGTCCATGGACTTCTCGCTGGTGAACATCGAGACCCAGTCCTCGGCCAGGTCCTGGACCTTGGACTTGCTGGTGATGGCGAGGTCGGAGCCGCCGATGAAGGAGGGCAGCGCCTTGCCGTTCGGGCCGGGCATTCCCGCGGTGAGGATCTTGCCCTCAAGCTTCGGGTTGCCGTTGTTCTCGCCGTCGATGACGGAGCCGGACTCCCAGCCGTTGCCGTAGATGAGGGCCGCCTTCTCGTTGGCCATCACATTGGCGTGGTCCTGCTCGTCCTTCGTCAGGTCGGCCTTGTTGTACTTCTTGACCAGGTCGATGAAGTGCTGGATGCCCTTCTGCGCCTCGGGCGAGGAGAGCGTGCCCTTCCACTCCTTCGCGCCCTCGTCGTACTCGGCGATCTTGCCGTCGTACGCGGCGACGTAGGACATCGCGGCGTACCAGTAACGGCCCGGGAGGTAGAGGCTGGAGGAGCGCTTGTCCTTCTTGCCGTTCTCCTTCGCGACCTTGTCCATGGCCGCGAGCATCTCGTCCTCGGTCTCCGGCAGCGTGTCGAGGCCGGCGCCCTTCTTGAGCATGTCCGTGTTGTAGATGGCCACGCGCGCACCGGCGTAATACGGCACGCAGTACTGCTTGCCCTCGAAGGTGCAGGTGTCCTTGAGGCCCTGGATCCAGGTGTCCGAGTTGTCATACTTCTTGGGATCCACCTCGGCCACGGCGCCGTTGAGGATGTACTGCATCGTCTCGGTGTTGCCGAGCTCGACCACGTCCGGGAACTTGTCACCACCGAGCGCGGTGTCGAGCTTCTTGGCCTTGTCCGCCCACTGCTGGTACTGGACGTCGACCTTGACGTTCGGGTACTTCTCCTTGAACTGCGCGTTGACGTCCTTGACCAGTTCCGGCCAGGTGCTCTGCGCGTCCACCATCAGCCAGACGGTGACTGTGTCCTTGCGGTCCTTCGGGTCCTTCGCCGAGTCACTGTCGTCGGATCCACACGCCGCGACCGAGAACATCATGCCCGCGACGCCGATCGCCGCGATGAGCTTGCGCTTCACGCCACCCTCCTCAGGGATTCCTGCAACCCCCTCCCCACCGCGAAGACTTACGACGAGTACCACCGGGGCTGGGACCTGGTCTTTAATGGTTTAGACCAGTACGGGGAGCTTGGCCTAGACCTTTAGGGGTGTCAAGGGTGTATAAGAGGGCTGTCGTGTCCGTTATCGGACCGACACCTGGATCGGGGAGACGACCCACGACCGGACCGTGCCACCATGTGAGCCGCGACAGACGGAGGAGCCGGTGACGGCAGCAGCGCAGGACTCGGGAAGGCAGACCATGGCCACGGAAGGGGGCGGCACCGAGAGCGAGAACGGGGCAGCCACCCGTACCGCACGCGTACCCAAGTACTACCGGCTGAAGCGGCACTTGCTCGATATGACCGAAACGCTTCCCCCGGGCACGCCCGTACCGCCGGAGCGCACCCTGGCCGCCGAGTTCGACACCTCGCGCACCACGGTGCGCCAGGCGCTCCAGGAGCTGGTCGTCGAGGGGCGGCTGGAGCGGATCCAGGGCAAGGGCACCTTCGTGGCCAAGCCCAAGGTCTCGCAGGCGCTCCAGCTCACCTCGTACACCGAGGACATGCGCGCGCAGGGCCTGGAGCCGACCTCCCAGCTGCTCGACATCGGTTACGTCACCGCCGACGACACGCTCGCGGGACTGCTCGACATCACCGCCGGCGGCCGCGTGCTGCGCATCGAGCGGCTGCGGCTGGCGAGCGGCGAGCCGATGGCCATCGAGACCACACACCTTTCGGCCAAACGTTTCCCCGCGCTGCGGCGCTCGCTCGTCAAGTACACGTCGCTCTACACGGCGTTGGCGGAGGTGTACGGAGTCCATCTGGCGGAGGCCGAGGAGACGATCGAGACGTCGCTGGCGACACCGCGCGAGGCGGGGCTGCTCGGTACGGACGTGGGCCTGCCGATGCTGATGCTCTCGCGGCACTCGATCGACACCGCTGGGGAGCCGGTGGAGTGGGTGCGCTCGGTGTACCGGGGCGACCGGTACAAATTCGTGGCGCGGCTGCGGCGGCCCACCGACTGAGTCCGGCAACAGCCCACGCCAGGGCGGGCGTTGAGCAACCGGCGCGCGCGTGGGGCACGTACAACGTTGTCTTACCGAAACGCGGCCGGGGGGTGACGCGTGCCGAGAAGGTCCCTTAGATTTCCTGCGAGTTTCAGCAGGTGACCAGTGAGGGGACGACTCGCCATGCCAGAGCCGGCACCAGCAAGTTCCGCGCAGAACTCATCGGGTTCGACGAACTCTTCCGGGCGTCTGACGCCGAGATCGATCGCGATCTGGGCGCTCGTCGCCCTGGTGGGCGCGGTCGGCTGGGGTGTCCTCGCGCTGTCGCGCGGAGAGGAGATCTCCGCCGCCTGGATGCTGGCGGCGGCACTCGGTTCGTACGCGATCGCCTACCGCTTCTACTCAAGATTCATCGCGCGGCGGGTGCTGAAGGTCGACAAGACGCGGGCCACGCCCGCCGAACGGCTCGACAACGGTGTCGACTTCCACCCCACCGACCGGCGTGTGCTCTTCGGCCACCATTTCGCGGCCGTCGCGGGCGCTGGACCGCTCGTGGGGCCGGTGCTGGCCGCGCAGATGGGCTATCTGCCGGGCACGATCTGGATCGTCGCGGGCGTCATCTTCGCGGGCGCGGTCCAGGACATGGTCACGCTCTTCTTCTCCACGCGCCGCGACGGGCGTTCGCTCGGTCAGATCGCCCGTGACGAGATCGGCCCGTTCGGCGGCGCCGCCGCGCTGATCGCGGTCTTCCTGATCATGATCATCCTGCTGGCGGTGCTGGCGCTGGTCATCGTCAACGCGCTGGCCGACTCGCCGTGGGGTGTCTTCTCCATCGCGATGACCATCCCGATCGCGCTCTTCATGGGCGTGTATCTGCGGGTGCTGCGGCCGGGCAGGGTCAGCGAGGTCTCGCTCATCGGTGTGGCGCTGCTGCTGCTCGCGATCGTGGCGGGCGGCTGGGTCGCCGAGTCCTCGCTGGCGGACACCTTCACACTGGAGGCCGGCACGCTGGTCATCTGGATGATCGTGTACGGCTTCCTCGCCTCCGTACTGCCGGTCTGGATGCTGCTGGCGCCGCGCGACTACCTGTCGACCTTCATGAAGGTCGGCACGATCGCGCTGCTGGCGATCGGTGTCGTCGTCGCGCTGCCGACGATGAAGATGGACGCGGTCACGGAGTTCGCGAGCCGTGGTGACGGTCCGGTCTTCGCCGGTTCGATGTTCCCGTTCGTCTTCATCACGATCGCGTGCGGCGCGCTGTCCGGTTTCCACTCACTGATCTCCTCGGGCACCACGCCGAAGATGGTGCAGAAGGAGACCCAGATCCGGATGATCGGGTACGGGGCGATGCTCACCGAGTCGTTCGTCGCCATCATGGCGATGATCACGGCGTGCATCATCGACCCGGGTCTGTACTTCGCGGTCAACTCTCCCGCCGGTGTCATCGGCGGCACGGTCGAATCCGCCTCGCAGGCGGTCGCCAACCTCGGCTTCACGATCTCGCCCGACCAGCTCGCCCAGGCGGCCAAGGACGTCGAGGAGGCGAGCCTGCTGTCGCGCACGGGCGGCGCGCCGACCTTCGCGCTCGGGATGTCCGACATCTTCTCGTCCGTCGTCGGCGGCGCGGGGCTGAAGGCGTTCTGGTACCACTTCGCCATCATGTTCGAGGCGCTGTTTATCCTGACGACGGTGGACGCGGGTACGCGCGTCGGGCGCTTCATGCTCCAGGACATGCTCGGCAACGTCTACAAGCCGATGCGCCAGGTGAGCTGGAAGCCCGGTGTCTGGTTCGCCAGCGCCGTGGTCGTGGGAGCGTGGGGCTACTTCCTGTGGGTCGGCGTGCACGACCCGCTGGGCGGCATCAACCAGCTCTTCCCGCTGTTCGGCATCGCGAACCAGCTCCTGGCGGCGGTGGCGCTCGCCGTGTGCACGACGCTGCTGGTGAAGTCCGGGCGGCTCAAATGGGCCTGGGTGACGGCGGTTCCGCTGGCCTGGGACGCGGCGGTCACGCTCACCGCGAGCTGGCAGAAGATCTTCTCGGACGACCCGAAGGTCGGCTTCTTCACCCAGCGAGACGTGTACCAGGCGGGCATCGACAACGGCGAGGTGATCCCGCCGGCGAAGACGATGGACGACATGCACACGGTCGTCACCAACTCGACGGTGGACGGGGTGCTTTCGGCGCTGTTCGCGATCCTGATCATCGTGGTCATCGCCGACGCGGGACGGGTCTGCTACCAGGCGATCCGCCACCCGGAGAGCGTGAAGCTGTCGGAGACGCCGTACGTGAAGTCGGAGATCGTGGCGCCGGCGGGGCTGATCCCCACGAAGGAGGAGAAGGCGGAACTGGCGGCGGTCGCGGCGAAGCCGGAGACGGAGACGAAGACGCCCAGCGGGGCGGGTTCGTCATGACGCCGGCGTCGAAGGTGCGCCACGCGGTGGGCCGGATCCGTTGGTACGTACGGGAGTTGACGGGCGAGTCGGCGTACGACCACTACGTGGCCCACACCCGCGCCTGCGACCCGACGACGGAGCCGATGACCCGCCGCGCCTTCGAACGCGAGCGGATGGACGTCAGGGAGGCGGACCCGAGGGAGGGCTTCCGCTGCTGCTGAGCGAGTAAGGGGCCCGCCGTTCTCCTGTGGGGAGCGGCGGGCCCTTCACGGTCCGGGGTGATCAGCGCACCCAGTCCTTGAGCTGCTCGGTCTCCAGCGTGATACCGACGGGGTCGGGCAGATCGACGGTCTTACCGAACGGCACGGTGCGGGCGCTCTCGTAGCGAACACCGTCCGGCTCGCTGAAGACGGTGACCTCGCAGGAGTCCCGGTCGATCAGCAGATAGACGGGGATGTCGGTCTCGGCGTACGCGCGGGGCTTCTCCGTCCGATCGCGTGCGTCGGTCTCGGAGTCGTACAAGGTGACCTGGACTGCCATCAGGACGGGGTCTGGATCGGCCCACTCGCCCTGTCCCGCGAAAGCCCCGCTCGGAGCCAGCGAACCATCGGGCCGGGCCCGGCCGGCACGGTGAGCCTGGACTTTCAGCCCCTGGACCGGATAGAGCCACAGCTCCGGTCGTGACCGGACACAACAGCGCATCAGCCACTGCATGAAACGTCCGTGACTACCGTCCGGACCTGGCTTGCTTCGGACCTTCCCGTCGATCAGTTCCATACGTGCACGCTCGGCCGTGCGGCTCAGAATCCGGTACAACTCGTCGAAGTCTTCGGTTTCCACGTGAACTCGGTCGCCGGTCACGGTCACACCCCCTCACTCTCCGTGCTCAACGATAGCGACGCCCTCCGACAAGGCTCTGTCGTACCCGTGTCGCACACTTCAGGGATGGATCAGACGACACGGTCGGAGACCGACTTCAAGATCAGAGCGGCCGAGCCCGGCGAGTACGCGGTGCTCGGGGAGATAACCGCGCGCGCCTATCTGGATGACGGGCTGCTGGACTTCGGGGAGGGCGATCCCTATCTGGAGATTCTGCGCGACGTCGCCGCGCGGGCCGCCGGGGCCGAGGTGCTCGTGGCCGTCGACGGTGATGGGACCGTGCTCGGTGGGGTGGCCTACGTCGGCGCCGGGTCGGCGTGGGCCGATCTGGCCGGGGAGGGCGAGGCCGAGTTCCGCATGCTGGCCGTCGCGCCCGGCGGCCGGGGGCGTGGTGTCGGCGGGGCGCTCGTGCGGGCGTGTGTGGACCGCGCGCGGGCCACCGAATGCGTACGGGTGCGGCTGTCCACCCAGAAGGCGATGCTGGCCGCCCACCGGATCTACGAGCGCTTGGGCTTCGTACGGACGCCGGAGCGGGACTGGACGCCGTATCCCGAGCTCGTGCTGCTTACGTACAGCCTGGAAATCTGAGACGAGCCATCCGCGACACAACATGTGGGGGGTGGTCATCCCAACCAACCCCAGATGTATGCTCAAGCCTGCTGTCGCGCAGGGGAATCCGGTGGAAATCCGGAACTGTCCCGCAACGGTGTGCTGTGGTGCGCTTTGTCGTGCCCGCGAGTCCGAGCACCTGCCGACGGCGCACCCGGATCGACCGGTCCGGGTGCCGAGACGTCCGGGCTCCGAGGTTGGGCCGGCGGACGCCGCACCGCTCGCCGCCCGGTTCCGGGCCGGCGTACGCGGGCGTGCGCCGTCATGCCCTCCCCTCGCCCGGAGCCGAGCGAGGGAGAGCACCACGTGACCATCGCGCCAGCCGATCCGGCTTCAGCGATCGCCGAGCGGGAGCAGCGGGAACAGGACCCGGCCGGGCCGGCCGACGGCCCCGGGGCGGGCCTTCTGCGGGTCCTCACGGACCTCACCGCCGATCTGGCCGACACCGACCCCGGCAAGGTCGCCGCCGCCGCGCTGCGTGGCCGCAACGCCGCCTCGGACGACGCCGAGTTGCGCGCACTCGCCACCGAGGCCGCGGCCGGGCTGATCTCCGAGGACCCCGCGTACTCCCGTCTCGCCGCCCGCCTCCTCACCCGCACCATCGCGGACGAGGCAGCGGGGCAGGGCGCCGTCTCGTTCTCCTCCTCGGTCGCCGTGGGCCACGCGGAGGGCCTGATCGCCGACCGTACGGCCGCGTTCGTCACGCGCCACGCCGCCCGCCTCGACGCGCTGGTCGACCCGGCCGCCGACGACCGGTTCGGCTACTTCGGCCTGCGCACGCTCTTCAGCCGCTATCTGCTCCGGCACCCGCTCACCCGCGATGTCATCGAGACGCCGCAGTACTTCATGCTGCGCGTCGCCTCCGGGCTCGCCAAGGACGACTCCCCGGCCGCCGTGGACGAAGTGGCCGCGCTGTACGGCCTGATGAGCCGACTCGACTACCTGCCCTCCTCCCCCACGCTCTTCAACTCCGGCACCCGTCACCCCCAGATGTCGTCCTGCTATCTGCTGGACTCACCCCTGGACGAGCTGGACTCGATCTACGACCGTTACCACCAGGTGGCCCGCCTCTCGAAGCACGCGGGCGGCATCGGCCTGTCGTACTCCCGTATCCGCGCCCGCGGTTCGCTGATCCGCGGCACGAACGGGCACTCCAACGGCATCGTGCCGTTCCTGCGGACGCTGGACTCCTCGGTCGCCGCCGTCAACCAGGGCGGCCGGCGCAA
Source organism: Streptomyces sp. NBC_01716 (assembly GCF_036248275.1). NCBI lineage: Bacteria > Bacillati > Actinomycetota > Actinomycetes > Kitasatosporales > Streptomycetaceae > Streptomyces > Streptomyces sp. NBC_01716. The sequence goes on from NZ_CP109181.1 coordinate 2,818,347, forward strand.
GGGCGCGGCCTGCGTCTATCTGGAGACGTGGCACGCGGACATCGAGGAGTTCCTGGAGCTGCGCGACAACACCGGCGAGGACGCCCGCCGTACGCACAATCTGAACCTGGCGCACTGGATCCCCGACGAGTTCATGCGCCGGGTCGACGCGGACGGCGTCTGGTCGCTCTTCTCGCCCTCCGACGTGCCCGAACTGGTCGATCTGTGGGGCGACGACTTCGACGCCGCGTACCGCGCGGCCGAGGCGGCGGGCAAGGCCCGCAGGACGATCCCGGCGCGCGAGCTGTACGGCCGCATGATGCGCACCCTCGCGCAGACCGGCAACGGCTGGATGACCTTCAAGGACGCCTCGAACCGTACGGCGAACCAGACCGCCGAGCCCGGCACCGTCGTGCACTCGTCCAACCTCTGTACCGAGATCCTGGAGGTCACGGACGACGGCGAGACGGCTGTCTGCAACCTCGGCTCGGTCAACGTCGGCGCGTTCGTGACGGATTCGGGCGAGCCGGGAGGCGAACTGGACTGGGAGCGGCTGGACGACAGCGTCCGCACCGCCGTGACCTTCCTCGACCGGGTCGTGGACATCAACTTCTACCCGACCGAGCAGGCGGGCCGCTCCAACGCCAAGTGGCGCCCCGTGGGCCTGGGCGTGATGGGCCTCCAGGACGTCTTCTTCAAGAAGCGGCTGCCCTTCGACTCCGCCGAGGCCGCCGCGCTCTCCACGCGGATCGCCGAGCGGATCATGCTCGCCGCGTACGAGGCGTCCTGCGACCTCGCCGAGCGCGAGGGCCCGCTGCCGGCCTGGGAGCGGACCCGCGCGGCGCGCGGCGTACTGCACCCCGACCACTACGACGTGTCGCTCAACTGGCCGGAGCGCTGGGACGCGCTCAGGGCGCGTGTCGCGAAGAGCGGCATGCGCAACTCCCTGCTGCTCGCCATCGCGCCCACCGCGACGATCGCGTCCATCGCGGGCGTCTACGAGTGCATCGAGCCGCAGGTCTCCAACCTCTTCAAGCGCGAGACGCTGTCGGGTGAGTTCCTCCAGGTCAACGCCTATCTGGTGGCGGAGCTGAAGCGCCTCGGCGTGTGGGACACGCAGTCCCGCGAGGCGCTGCGCGAGTCCAACGGCTCGGTGGCGGGCTTCAGTTGGATCCCGGCGGAGGTGCGCGAGCTGTACCGCACGGCGTGGGAGATCCCCCAGCGCGGCCTGATCGACATGGCGGCGGCGCGCACGCCGTTCCTCGACCAGAGCCAGTCGCTGAACCTGTTCCTGGAGACGCCGACCATCGGGAAGCTCAGCTCGATGTACGCGTACGCCTGGAAGAAGGGTCTGAAGACCACGTACTACCTGCGCTCGCGCCCGGCGACGCGGATCGCCCGCGCGGCGCGGTCACGCCCGGCCCCCGAGGCGATCGCCTGTTCCCTGGAAAACCCCGAGTCCTGCGAGGCCTGCCAGTAATGAGCTCCACCCCTCTTGAGAAGAACCTGCTCGACCCGGGCTTCGAACTGACGCTGCGCCCCATGCGCTATCCGGACTTCTACGAGCGCTACCGCGACGCGATCAAGAACACCTGGACGGTGGAGGAGGTCGACCTCCACTCCGACGTCGCCGACCTCGCGAAGCTCTCCCCCGGCGAACAGCACATGATCGGCCGGCTGGTCGCGTTCTTCGCGACGGGCGACTCGATCGTCTCGAACAATCTGGTGCTGACGCTCTACAAGCACATCAACTCCCCCGAGGCGCGGCTCTACCTCTCCCGCCAGCTCTTCGAGGAGGCCGTGCACGTCCAGTTCTATCTGACGCTGCTCGACACCTACCTGCCCGATCCGGCGGACCGCGCGGCGGCGTTCGACGCGGTCGAGGAGATCCCGTCGATCCGTGAGAAGGCCCAGTTCTGCTTCAAGTGGATGGACTCGGTCGAGAAGATCGACCGCCTGGAGTCGGCGGCGGACCGGCGCCGCTTCCTGCTGAACCTGATCTGCTTCGCGGCCTGTATCGAGGGCCTGTTCTTCTACGGGGCGTTCGCGTACGTCTACTGGTTCCGCTCCCGCGGCCTGCTGCACGGCCTGGCCACCGGCACCAACTGGGTGTTCCGCGACGAGACGATGCACATGAACTTCGCCTTCGAGGTCGTGGACACCGTCCGTAAGGAGGAGCCGGACCTCTTCGACGACGCGCTCCAGCGGCAGGTCACCGACATGCTGAAGGAGGCGGTCGAGGCGGAGCTCCAGTTCGGCCGCGACCTGTGCGGGGACGGACTGCCGGGCATGAACACGGAGTCGATGCGCGAATATCTCCAGTGCGTCGCGGACCAACGCCTCCAGCGCCTGGGCTTCGCACCGGTGTACGGCTCCGAGAACCCGTTCTCGTTCATGGAGTTGCAAGGCGTCCAGGAACTGACGAACTTCTTCGAGCGCCGCCCGTCGGCGTACCAGGTGGCGGTGGAGGGGACGGTCGGCTTCGACGACGACTTCTGACCCGTACGGGTGCGGCTTGTACGGCCCGCGGGCCGTGACCGGGAGGTCACGGCCCGCGTTGGATGGTGAACTACATTCGCACATCGGTACGTTGGGGTGTGAGGCGTATGGGAGCCACGAGCCGTCAGAAGAGGCAAGGGACGCCGGTCGACAACCGGCCGGGCATCTGGGTCGGCTACGGCAAGTTGGTCAAGCTCTTCCGGCACAGAGCGGGCCTGACGCAAGAGGGCCTCGCGGAGGCAGTGGGCTATTCGCTCGAACTGGTCGCCTCCATCGAACAGGGCAGGAGACCGGCCAAATCCGCGTTCACCGAGAAGGCGGAGCTGGTTCTGGACGCGCACGGGGCACTGGCTGCTCTGCAGGACGATGTGGATCTCGCAAAACTCCCGCTGTTCTTCCAGGACTTCGCCCTGATCGAGGCGGAGGCGATCAGCCGGATGTGCTACGAGCCTCTGCTCATTCCCGGGTTGCTACAGACCGAGGAGTACGCGCGGGCACTGTTCTCGGCGCACTGCCCACCGCTCAGCGAGGAGATGATCGACCAGAACATTGAGGCCAGGCTCAGCCGACAGAAACTGCTGACTCGAACGCCCATGGTGGAGACCTGCTTCATCATCGGCGAGACAGCCCTGAAGAGCATGGCGGGCAGCATCGAGGTGGTACGGGGCCAGCTTCAACATCTCTTGAAGCAGGGCGAGATGCGTAACATCGAGATCCAGATCATGCCCTCGGACCGAGGCTTCCACCCGGGGCTGAACGGACCTGTTGTCCTCATGGAGACTGCGGAACATCGCCAAGCCGGCTACATCGAGTCCCAGGGCGTCGGTTTGGTTATCACCGACCCCGCTCAGGTCAGTGGCTTCGCCCTCCGCTATGGCAAGCTGCGTACGCAGGCTCTGAACGCGGAAGACTCCGCGCAGTTGATCGAGCGGGTGGCTGGAGACACATGAAGTACGAGCAGTCCACGAACCGCCCACCGGCCCTTGACTGGTTCAAGAGCAGCTACAGTGGCTCGGACGGCGGCGACTGCGTCGAGATCGCTGTCACCCCCACCACAGTCCACATCCGCGACTCGAAGACCGCCCCGGGCCCCGTACTGCACGTCCCCAACGGCCCGTGGCGCACGTTCATCTCCTTCGCCGGGTCCTAGCCACACACGGCGTCGCGTGGAGAGCTTCGCTGAGATCCTGGCGGGTGTGCATCGCTCCGCCGTCCACCTGGAGTTGCGCGACTCGTACGGTGTGGACAACGAGGCTGACAACTTCGCGGCGTTCCGGCGCGGGGACTGGAGTGAGGATCTGGAGCGCGCCGACCGCCAGTCCTGGCTCGACCTCGTCAGCGAGGCGACTTCCCGAGGTGTCGTGATGCGCCGGGCGCGGGTGGCTTTGCCAGGAAACGATCTGTGGATTTTCGACGGGCGGCTCGTACGGCGTTCATCTGTGACTACCTCGCCGACGCGGACCTGCGCCGCGAGATCAACGACGGGCTCCAGGTCGTGGAGAACTGGAACTCCGCCAACCACGACCTGTTCTACGGCAAGGACGGCGATCTGACCGGCTCCGACAAAGAGTCCCAGGAGGTCTCCATGCTCGCCCTGCACCTGCTCCAGTCAGCGTTGGTGCACGTCAACACCCTGCTGCTTCAGGACATCCTGAGCGAGGAGAAGTGGCAGAAGCGGCTCACCAACGCCGACCGACGGGCGTTGTCCCCGCTGCTCTGGACACACGTGAACCCCTACGGCCGGTTCGAGCTGGACATGAACTCTCACCTCGACCTCGTCGCCGCGGCGGTGCCCGGCCCCCGCACCGCGCCCGAGGCGGAAGGCGCCCGTGCGGCGGAGGGTGCGGCCGGGGCGACGTCGCAGGGCGCGGCCAGCCGGCAGACCGCGCCCAGGGGCCGTCCGGGTCCTGACTGTCGCTGGCAAGCAGGTTCTTGACCCCTTGCACTAGGCGGTGTCTTCAAACGCGCGCACGCGCTGAACGTGCCGACCAAAAATGGCGTTGACCGAGGACGCTCAAGGCGTGAGATCGTCGCCTTGGTCGGAATCAACGGCATAGTGGGGCGGTGAGCGGTGGCTGGCTCGGACATGACCCGTGACCTGCAAGTCAAGGAGACCTCGTCTGATCCGCCTCTGTGGACAGCGGATTTCCGGCTGTTCTTCACCGCCCGCACGACCTCTTTGCTGGGCGACACGATGCTCCCCGTCGCGATCACGGCCGCCGTAATCCGGGCGGGGTATGGGGCGAGTGGGGTGGGCTATGCGCTTGCCTCGCTCGTGGCGCCGTTCGCAGCGCTGATCATCTTTGGCGGGGTAATGTCCGACCGCTTCGGTGCTCGGCGGCTGATGGTCGTTTCGGACACAGCCCGGCTGTGCTCTCAGGGAGTGCTCGCGCTGCTGTTCCTGCTCGGTACGCCGCAGTTGTGGCAGATCCTGTTGCTGCTGGCCCTGATCGGGGCGGGCAGCGCGATCTTCCAGCCGGGAGTCGCCAGCATCACCCCGCTCATAGCCCAGGACGTACAGAAGGCCAACGCCACTCTCCGTATCTCGGAGTCCGTCGCCGTCGTCATCGGACCGTCTCTGGCCGGTCTGCTGCTGGCGGTCTCCTCGCCTGCGGCGGTGGTCGCTCTCGACGCTTTGACCTATGCGGCCAGCGGCGCCTGCCTGCTCCGGCTTCGCTCGGTCCCGATGGGCCCGGCCGAGCGGGCCGGCGCATCCTCGTTCCGGGCCGATCTCGTAGAGGGATGGCGCGAGTTCCGGGCCAGGACCTGGTTGTGGAGCGTCATCGTCGTCTTCATGCTCTGGCAACTGGCCGGAGCCGGCCCCGCTATGACCCTCGGCAACAGCACGCTCGTCACCGACCACGGAGCATCGGTGTTCGGCCTGGTCATGTCGTCACTCGGAGCGGGAAGTGTGCTGGGCGGGCTCGTCGCGATCAGGTTCCGCCCGCGGCATCCTCTCCGGGCCGGTGCCCTCTCCATGATCCTTTGGGCGTTCATGCCGTTGGGTGTCGCGCTCGACCTTCCCGCGCCGCTCATCGCCGGATGCTACGGGGTGAGCGGCGTGGGCATGGCGTTCTGGATCGTCATGTTCCACACGAGCGTGCAGACCCACATCCCGCAGGATGTCCTCGGCCGGGTACACGCGTACGACGCGGCCGGCTCGCTGGTGATGAAGCCAGTCGGGCAGGCGGCGGCCGGGCCGCTCGCGCTCGTCGCGGGGACCGTGCCACTGCTGTACGTGTCCGCGTCCATGGCCCTCGTCACATGCGCACTGCTGCTGGCGATCCCGGCCGTGCGCCGCCTGAAGAGCGTAGAGCGCCAGGCGGTCGCTCCTGATGTGGGCGTGACAGTTGAAGACACCCCCTAGGGCGTGTTTTAGAAGTCCCGTCTGGCCCACGACGCCTGGCACGCGCGCTCGCCGCGTTGTCGGAGTCATCCAAGTACGTCCGGTCCATCTACGGGGCTGATCCTCCGCCTTGCGATCGCACGCACCAGACGCCGTGGGCCCCGCCCGATGGGCGGACGACGCTACTTCTAAAACACGCCCTAGCCGCAGCAGTGGAGTTCGTCGGCGACGGCAAACGTGCCGACCGCGACAAGGCCGCCGTTGGGCGGGAACCGCGCACGTCGTCGCTGGCCTGTTCGACTGAGCTAACCGGGATCGGGTTCGTCGTGGATGGTCAATGCTCCGGCGAGGTCGAGTTCGGCGACGGTGCCATGTGCCCCGGCGCGGACGAGCAGCACTGCACCGAGCGCGGTGCTCCAGAACGTCCTGGCTTCCACGTTGAGCGGTCGACGGGCCCTCCAGCCGCGACTGTCGATGAGCTGGCTCACGAAGCGCTCGGATTGCCGGAACAGCAACTGGAGGTGCTGGTCGACCACGGGGGCGAGTTCGGGCTTGGAGATCCCGGCGGCGAGTGCCCGCGTGACTGACGGAAGCGAGGGCATCGCCAGTACTGCGCGGGCGATGTTGCGCCGAAATGTCGCGGCATCGGGGGCTTGGCGACCGATGCGCTCAATCCGTCGGGCGTCGTGCAGCAAGCCGAGAAAGGCGGCGTGCACGAGAAGCGAGTCCTTGGAGCCGAAGTGGTAGGTCACCTGATTGGGGAAGACGCCTGCCGCGTTCGCGATCTCCGCGACGCTCACCTCGGCGCCGGACCGTTCCATGCAGAGCCGTGCAGTTGCCTCAATCAGCCGGTGCCTCGTCGCGCGACCGCGGTCCCGCGACCGGGCCGACGTTGATCGAGCTTCGGTTCGCTTCTTCTCCACACCAAAATTGTATGTGATACAACAAGGAAGTTCTCGCTTGTATCGCATACAAGAAAGGTTGAGGGGCATGCACCGGACTGAAGTCGTCGTGACCGGACTCGGCGCGATCACACCACTCGGGGCAGACGTGGCGTCCACCTGGGACGCCCTGCTTGCCGGCGAGTCCGGCATCCGCGGCGGCGTCCTGCGTGGCCACGAAGATGCCGGCCTTCCCGACACCGTCGCGGGGACGATGGCGATCGACCCCGCCGAGTTGCTGCTGCCGGTGCAGGCCAGGCGGCTCGACCGCTCGCAGCAGGCGGCCTTGGCCGCGGCGGCCGAAGCCTGGGCCGATGCCGGCGCCCCAGAGGTGGACCAGGACCGGCTCGCAGCAGTGATCGGCACGGGCATCGGGGGCGTGCGGACGCTGCTGAAGGAAGACGACGTACTGGAGGCGGCCGGGACGCGGCGCGTCTCGCCACGCACGGTCCCGATGCTCATGCCCAACGCGGCGGCGGCGCTGATCAGTATCGAATACGGTGCACGGGCAGGTGTCTACACGCCCGTCTCGGCGTGCTCTTCCGGTGCCGAGGCGATCGCCCTGGGTGCCCGGCTCATCCGTGCCGGTGAGGCGGACGTGGTCATCGCGGGCGGGACCGAGGCCGCGATCACGCCGATCACCGTTGCCGGCTTCGCCCAGGCACAAGCACTGTCGCGGCATACCGTCGAACCCGCGTCTGCATCCCGGCCGTTCGCCGCGGACCGCAGCGGATTCGTCCTCAGTGAAGGTGCGGCTGTCGTGGTGCTAGAGAGCACCGAGCATGCCGGCGCCCGGGGCGCGCGCGTCCACGCGGTGCTCGCCGGCGCCGGCATCGCCGCCGACGCTCACCACATCACGGCGCCCGCTGCCGACGGCTCCGGTCAGGTCTCGGCCATGCGGAAGGCCCTCGCGCAAGCCGGTTTTGCTCCCGAGCAGATCAGCCACATCAATGCGCATGCCACCGGGACTCCGGTCGGCGACGTCGCCGAGGCGCACGCGATCGGGGAAGTCTTCGGCCGCGCCACCGTGACAGCCCCGAAGGCGGCGCTCGGTCATCTCTTTGGCGCAGCCGGCGCGATCGAAGCGCTCATCGGCGTCCTCAGCGTGGAGCACGGCGTCATCCCGCCGACCCGTAACCTCACCGCGGCCGGCGTCGCTCCCGACATCGATCTCGATGTCGTCACTGAGCGACGAGACGTCCCCCAGGAGGCCGTGCTCAGCAATTCATTCGGCTTCGGTGGGCAGAACGTCTCGCTCATCGTCACCGGCGCACGGCACCATGCGTCCCGTACGGTCTCGACGACACCATGACCCACGCGAACGCACCGTTGTCCATGGAGGCTCCCCGCATGGATGCTCTCGCGCGTACCCGCCTCGTGGCCTGCCTGGTTGCCGTTCAATGGGCCTGACCTGCTGTGGTACGCGGTCGGTGCCGTTGCCGCCGGGCTGGTGCATACGTGGGCGGGCGGCCGGCCGGTGGTTCCGGTGCGCCGTCCCCGTGTTCCGCGCGGCGCAGTTGGCGGTCGATGGCGCGGTCACGGAAGTGTCCGATGAGCCCGGGAAGGGCGAGAAGGGCGAAAAGGGCGAGTACGACAAGGTAACCACCGATTGAGTTCATGCCTCCACTGTCGTCGCTCCAAGGAACAAAGAGCAGTGGCAGGACTGTCATGGACCATCGAATTACTGCCACACTGGTGCCATGCTCAAGAACGTGGCCGTCGTCCTGCTCGACGGAGTCCACCCCTTCGAACTCGGCGTGCTCTGCGAGGTCTTCGGCCTCGACCGCAGCGCGCAGGGCCTGCCCGTCTACGACTTCGCCGTCGTCTCGGCCGAGGGCCCCGTGCTCCGTACGCACGCCGGGTTCACGATCTCCGTCCCGCACGGGCTCGACCGGCTGGAGGCGGCCGATCTGATCTGTGTGCCGGCCGGGGACACGTACGTCGTCCGGGACTATCCGCCGGAGCTGCTGGACGCGTTGCGCCGGGCCGTACACCGGGGCGCGCGCGTGCTCAGCGTCTGCGCGGGCGTGTTCACCCTCGGCGCCGCCGGGCTGCTCGATGGGCGCCGCTGCGCCACCCACTGGATGCACTCCGCCGAGCTTGCGGAGGCGTACCCGCTGGCCGACGTGCAGCCCGACGTGCTGTACGTGGACGACGGCCCGGTGGTCACCTCCGCCGGTACGGCCGCGGGCATCGACGCCTGCCTTCATGTCGTACGCCAGGAACACGGCCCCGAGGTCGCCAACGCCATCGCCCGCCGCATGGTGGTGCCGCCGCACCGCGACGGCGGTCAGGCGCAGTTCATCGAGCGCCCGCTGCCCACCGCGTGCGACACGGTGGGCGGGGTGCTGGCCTGGATGGAGCGGCATCTGGACCGCGAGATGACCGTCGAACAGCTCGCGGAGCGCGCCCACATGTCACCCCGCACGTTCGCGCGCCGGTTCCAGCAGGAGACGGGGACCACCCCGTACCGCTGGCTGCTGCGCCAACGCGTGCTGCTGGCACAGGAGTTGCTGGAGGGCACCGCCGAGACGGTCGACGCGATAGCCGGCCGGTCCGGCTTCGGGAACGCGGCGGGCCTGCGTCACCACTTCGTGCGTACGCTCGGGACGACCCCGAACGCGTACCGGCGTACGTTCAGGGGCCCCACGCGCGTCGCGTGAGGCCCCCGGGGACGTAGAAGAGAACCGTCAGACGCCGCAGCTCGGCGCGGACCAGAAGCGGCCCGACCGGTGGTCGACATGGGCGTGGTCGTTGTGGTCCGGGTACCCCGGGCCGAGGATCCCGTTGAAGCCGTGGTTGCGCGCGTTCTGGGCCAGGCCGCACAGCGTGTGCGGACCGGCCCCGATGTCCGCGGCGTCACCGTACAGATGGCGGCTGCCGGAAGCCCCGCCGACCGCGGCGTTGCACGCCTGCGAGCGGAATCCGCTGGTGACGCGGAGCGGCTGGTCACCCATCGCGTGCCGCATCGCCTCCAGCTTCCACATGGTGCGCAGGGCGTTGGACTTGGCGGTCGCCGCGCTCACCGCGCCACCGTCCCAGGTGGAGTTGCAGGTGTTCAGCTCGGCGTACGTGAAGTGGATCGGCGTGCAGTCGTCGTCCTGGAGCTCGTAGATCTTGTTGAAGGTGTTCTGGCCCGCGACACCGTCGGCGGCCAGCCCGTAGGCGGACTGGAAGCGCTTGACCGCGGAGGCGGTCGCCGGTCCGAACTCGCCGTCGATGACGAGCGGGGCGGCGTTGCCCACATGGCCGGCCACCCGGATCTGGAGCTGGGTCACAGCGGCGCCGCTGGACCCCTGGGAGAGGGCTCCGGACCAGGTGTAGCAGCCGTCGGCCTGCGCCGGGCCGGCGGTGACGACCGCCCCAGCCACCGCGAACGACAGGGTCATGACAAGGCTGAGCAGAATGCGTGCGGTTCGTCTGAGCATCGGGTCTCCATGGTCGAGGCGAGATGTACGGCAGAGAGTGGCGTACGGGTCGACGCGCGTCAACCCGCCCCCGACCAGGGACAGTTGTCGGACCAATGGCGCCGGGACCCGCACTTCACCGGCAGTCCACCGCGACGTCGGCGGCCCCGCTCCCGGAGATCGGGAACGGGGCCGCTCGGAGGCTGATAAGCCAACTCGGGCGCCGGACAGCCGCCGTCAGGCGTTCGGCACGACCTCGTAGCGCGGCGTGCCCTCTTCCATCTGCCGCAGCGCGTCCTTGCGGTCGCGCTTCGAGAGCCGGTCGATGTAGAGGTATCCGTACAGATGATCCGTCTCGTGCTGGAGGCAGCGCGCGAAGTAGCCCGTGCCGCGCACCTTGACCGGCTTGCCCTGGAGATCCTGGCCCCGCACCACCGCGTAGCCGGGGCGCGCCAGCTCCGCGTACGCCGTCGGCACGGAGAGGCAGCCCTCGTTGCCGTCCTCCAAGTTCCGGTCCTCGGGCGGGAGTTCGTCCAGCACCGGGTTGCACACGACGCCCACGTGGCGCACGCCGTCGTCGTCGGGGCAGTCGTACACGAAGACCTTCAGGTCCACGCCGATCTGGTTGGCGGCCAGGCCCACGCCCTCCGCCGTCCGCTGACTGGCGAACATGTCGTCCACGAGCGCGGCGAGCTTGTCGTCGAACTCGGTGACGTCCGCGCACTCCTTGTGCAGGACCGGATTGCCGACGACGGTGATCGGCCGCGACGTGCCGCGCTCGCGGTAGGCGAGCTCACGCGCCTCCGCGTCCTCGGAGTCGACGACGAAACCCTCGTCGTCGACAATCCCCTCGCCGCCCGCGACGAACCCGTCCCCCCGCTCCGCCTGGGAGGTCCCGCCCTCGGTCATCTGGTCCGTCTCCTGCTGCGCCATGTCCGCAGTACGCCTTCCTCGGTACCCGCTGCTGCCTGAACACCGCTGCCCGCGCGATGTGCCCGTACAGCCTACGGCCCGCGGTCGCGTCACCGGCTCGATGCCCGGGAACCGGCCCACATCGCAGCCCCCGCAGCCCCCACCGCCCCTGTCCGTCACGCGCGCCGCCGGGCACGCGCCTCCACGGTCTCAGCAGACCTCTTCGAGGTCCCGCCACTCACGTGTGTCCGGGCTGTCGGCGACCCAGCCGTCCAGCAGGCCGCGGACCAGCCCGGGAGGCGCGGCTATCCCGCACTCGCGCTCAGGCACCCACAGCTCGCCCTCCGTGCGATGGCCGAGCGGCCCCGGATGCCCCGGCTCGCTGTGGTCGTGCGGGTCCAGATGCTCGCCGTCGCCCTCGGCGCTCGGCATCCGGCTCTCCGAGCAGGCCCGGCACAGCAGCCGTACGGAGGACGACCAGTCCTCGGCGGCGAAGCCCGCGTCGGCCGCCAGCCGCTCCAGGGCGTCCCGGTCGGACTCGGTCGCCGCCTCCAGCAGCACCACCCAGGTCGGCACCGGGGACGGCGCCCAGAGCTCGATCTCGTCGAAGACCGGGAAGGCCCGCGCGGAGCCGTTCGAACCGGCGGCCGTCGTGCGCTCGCCGTTCGGCACGCCGTCGTGCAGGACGACCTCGCCCCAGCGGCGCCCCGAGGACGGCAGCGGGATGGACAGGATCTCTATCCTGGCCGGGTCCAGCCTGCGGCCCCAGACGACCTCGGCCTCGCCCTCGGGCGAGAGCCGGACGGCCGCGCTGCCCAGCTCCATACCGACGGGCTCGCCGGTCGCCGCGGCCGCGTACTGATTGCCGGGCACCTTCAGCCCGTACGCCTGCCAGGCCCGCCGGGCCAGCGGCCAGTCCTGGAGCGCGGTGGCCGCGATGCCCACGTTCCACCAGTCGGGTGCCCCGGCCTCCTTGTCGAGCAGCGCGACGGCGCGCAGCCCGGCGGCCCGCGCCTGCTCCCAGTCGTGCCGGAACTTGTGCAGAAGAGCCAGGTTGAACCAGGACTCGGAGAGCCAGGGCTCCAGATCCGCCGCCCGGGTGAGCAGCGCACCCGCGTCCTCGTACCGTCCGTCGCCGATCAGCGTGAACGCGCGGTCGGTGGCCTGCCGCCACGAGGCGGAGGGCCGATGCCGTACCTTCCCGAAGATCTTCACGATTCCCGCCTGCCGGTCGCTCGGGTCTGTGCCCCCGGACACCCTCTTGGACTCCTCTTCGCATCCAACCATGCCCGGTCGGACGCTCGCTCCTTACCCATGGGTTACCCAGCACGACCAGGGGTCAGACCACCGCGTGACAGGACGCGCGCCAGGGATTCGACCACCTCGGGCTGGTAGTCGTGGCCGGTGCCGAGGCGCAGCCGCTCCAGGGCGCTGAGCGGCCCCGTCGCCCCTCCGGGGCTCCCGGGGCCCGCCCCGGCGAGATCGTCGTACGCGTTGACGGCGCGGACGATCCGGGCCGGGAGGGGCTGTTCGCGGTACGGATCGGCCTGCCGCTCCACGACCACGGCGACCGCAGGCGGGACCCCGGTCTGGCGTACGACGGCCCCGCCGAGCAGCGCGATCCGCCGCTGCTCGGTGACCGGCAGCAGCGCGGTCGCGCCGTCGGGCACGGGGTCGACGAGCGACAGCTGGCCGATGTCGTGCATCAGCGCCGCGTACTCCAGGACGGTCAGCTCGGCCCCGGAGAGGCCCAGCTCGCGGCCGACCGCGCGGCTGAGCTCGGCGACCCTGCGGGCATGGCCGTGGCGGGTGTAGCCGGCGATCTCGGTGGCGCGGGCGAGCGAGGCGATGGTCTGCCCGTAGGTCGTGCGGACCGCCGCGTACCGCCGGAACGAGAGCTGCGTCAGCAGCAACGGCACGCAGAAGACGGGCAGCGCCCAGAGCCCCGCCACGGCGACGCCGAGGGCCATCACCGCGCCGGTCGCGCAGACGGCCGAGCCGATGCCGATGAGGGCGCGCAGCTCGTCGCGGAGCAGCGGTCCGTACGGATGGCGGGTGCGGGCGCGCAGCATCAGCGCGGCGAGGACCGCGTCGCACAGGGCGGTCAGGATCGGCAGGAGAAGGATCAGGAGGGCGTAGTACGGGCCTTCGCCGACCCGCTTTCCCAACTCGCCCGAGGCGACGAGCGGTTGGAAGCAGACGGCGGCGAAGGCGACGGTGAGCACGCGGCGGGTCACATGGTCGAGCACGGGTCCCCGGCCGCGCGCGAGATGCGGTACGGCTCCGACGAGGACCGCCGCGACGACGACGGCGACGGTCTGGAGGACGCCGTGCTCCACGGGGCGGCCCGCGCTCTGCCCGAGCATGGCGTACGCGAGGGCTCCGGCGGCCCCGAGGGGCGCGGGCTCGCGCTCGCCGGGGAGGGCGCCCCTGCGGACGAGTTCGCCGACGGCGATGAGGACGCCGAAGGCGAGGGCGTTGCGGGGCTCGGTGATTCCGCGCCAGAGGGTGGACCAGAGACCGAGCCCGCCGAGCGCGAGCGCGGCGCCGTGGACGGCGAGGAGGGTGAGGGAGCGGCGCGGGGGTAAGGCGTGGGGGCCGGCGGGGGCCGGCGGGGCGGTCATCCGCCGCCGCCGGGGGTGCCCGGACGGTCAGGGGCCGGTGCCGTACGGGAGCGGTCCTGCGGACGCGGTGGCGGGACGTTTTCGCAGACGGCAGTGGCGCCGTTCGCGGGCGGCGCGGGGAGCAGCGGCGTCGCTGCCACGGCGGGCGCCCTCGGGGGCGGCTCCGACGGCTCCCGGGGCGCGGCCGGTACGGCGTGTGCCTCGTCCGAGGTGACATCGGTCTGCCAGCCGTACCGGTCGAGCGCGCTGACGAGCGCCCCCACCATCCGCGGGTCGAACTGACTGCCCGCGCACCGCCGCAGCTCCACCAGCGCCGTCGCCACGGGCCGCGCCCGCCGGTAGGACCGGGTGGATGTCATCGCGTCGAAGGCGTCCGCGACGGCGACGACGCGTGCGAACTCGGGGATCTCGGCGCCCGCCAGGCCGTAGGGATAGCCGCTGCCGTCCAGCCGTTCGTGGTGGTGCAGGATCGCCAGCCTGGCCTCCCCGAGGAAGCCGATGCCGCGCACGATCTCGTGGCCGTACTCGGGGTGCAGCTCGATGACGCGCCGCTCCTCGGGGGTCAGCGGGCCGTCCTTGCGCAGCACGCGCGTGGGGACACCGAGCTTGCCCACGTCGTGCAGGATTCCGGCGAACCGGAGGACCTCCAGGCGCTCGTGGTCCATGCCCAGCTCGCGGGCGATCATCGCCGACGCCCGCCCGACACGTTCGCTGTGGCCGCGTGTGTACCGGTCCTTGATGTCGACGGCCTGCACGAGTGCCCTGATGGTCGCCTGGTGCGCGGCGCGTTCGCGGTGGTACTGCGCGAAGACCCAGCAGGAGATGTAGACCGGCAGCAGTACGAAGAGCGCGGAGGGCGGGCCGTACGGGCTGCGCCAGAGCACGGCCATCATCAGGCCCGCCAGGGCGTGCGCGCCGTACGGTGCGAGCGAGCGCGGCAGCAGGCCGCGCCAGGCCGTGCGGACGGACTGGCGTTCGGCGGTCACGAAGATGCCGCCGTCGAGCGCGCTCAGGACCAGACAGAAGGCGAGCGCTCCGGCCCCCGCGGGCAGCAGGGCGTACGGGAAGTCCGGGACGCCGGGGCTGCCGTGGCCGGAGTGCGCGGTGCCGCCGAGCGCGGCCGGGCCCGCGAGGAGCCGGTGGGCCAGGGAGGTGGCCCAGGTGGCGATAGCGAGCTGAGCGGCCCGCCATACGCGGCGGACCCCGGCCGGCCGCCGCGCCACCCGGCCGCAGAGCCCGCCGGGAACGGCCACGAGGGCCGCCGCGGCGGGCGGCAGCAGGAACGCCGCGGCGAGCAGTACGGGAAAGAACGATCCGGCGACGACGGGCACCGAGCCGCGTACCGGCCTCCTGAGGAGGCGGAAGCGGGCGGGGGTCTCGCAGAGGGCGTACAGCGTGCCCAGGAGGAGCACGGCGGGCCAGAGACTGTCCGGCCCCGCCGCGGAGAAGGGACGTAACGCGGGCAGCGTGAACGCGGGAAGCACGCACGCGAGCGCGGCCAGCACGGCGCAGCAGATGTAGACCCGCGCAGCCCCAGGAGTGGCCTTCACCGTGCCTTCACCCCGCCCCCACCACTTGGCACCGGCCCGAAACAAAGCGTCAGGCTAGCGAGTTGGGTGAGGGCTCACGGGCCGGCGGCGGCGATTAGCACCATCGGGTGATGCGCGCGCGAACGCACGCGGGGCGCGCCGCGATGTGCGCGGCGCGCCCCGAAGGCGTATTTCTGCGGCCCGGCCGCTCGACCGTTACTCCCCGGCCGTGGCCGTCCGGTCCGTGTCGACGGCTGTCACATCCCGCTCGGGCACGGTGTGGCCCGCACGGATGAGGTCGATGCGCCCCATGACCTTGGCGCGCAGGTCGGTGGGTACGTCGTCGTGTCCGCAGCACCGCTTGACCAGCTTCTTCACGGCCTGTTCGAGTCCGTACTTCTCCAGACACGGCGAGCACTCGTCGAAGTGCTCCTCGAACTTCGTGCAGTCCTTGTCCGGCATCTCCCGGTCGAGATACTCGTAGAGGTGGTCAAGGACCTCTGAGCAATCCGTCTCGTGCGGCTCTCCGCAACTCATGAGCCCGAGCCTTTCCGATCGTCCGACGACTCTCCGGCGCCGGCCGGGGCAAGCCCGCGCTCGCGGGCGTAGTCCTCAAGCATGCCGCGCAGTTGACGCCGGCCACGGTGCAGCCGCGACATCACCGTACCGATGGGTGTCCCCATGATGTCCGCGATCTCCTTGTACGCAAAGCCCTCTACATCGGCGAGATACACCGCGATGCGGAACTCCTCGGGAATCGCCTGGAGCGCTTCCTTCACGTCGGAGTCGGGAAGGTGGTCGAGCGCCTGGGACTCGGCGGAACGCAGACCGGTCGACATGTGCGACTCGGCGCGCGCCAGCTGCCAGTCCTCGATCTCCTCGGCGGCGCTGCGCTGGGGCTCTCGCTGCTTCTTGCGGTACGAGTTGATGAAGGTGTTGGTGAGGATGCGGTACATCCACGCCTTGAGGTTGGTGCCCTCACGGAATTGGTGGAAGGAGCCGTACGCCTTGGCGTAGGTCTCCTGCACGAGATCCTCGGCATCGGCCGGGTTGCGCGTCATGCGCAGGGCGGCCGAGTACATCTGGTCGAGATAGCCGAGTGCGTCCCGCTCGAATCGGGCGTTGCGCTCGGCGGCTGACTCTTCCTTGTGGCCGTCGTCGGTCCCTGTGTCGGTCCCAGTGACCGGACCCACCTCCTCCAACGCTGTGGCAGGCCCGAAGGCGGACCCACTCGAATCGGAGAATAGTCGACCTTGTGTCCGGGCGGGCTTCGTGGGCGCCTCGGCCGACGACCTGGCGTGTGTGGTCCTGGGTGCGGAGAGCACCGTCCACTCCACTTCGGTGGCGTGCGACCGGGCGGGGCAGATGGTCGATCCCATACGACGGACTCCCTTTCCAGGATCTGTATACCGACACCTCGCACAACAGTCGTCACCGACCGCACATTCCCGGGTGACCGGACACGCCGCGTCAGCGGGCCGACTGTGATGCGATCCACTTCCCGACGCCGTCGGTGATCACGGCCAGGGCCTCTTCCTGACTGAGGGTGGCCCGCTTGGGGACGTTGAAGGAGTGGTCTCCGTACGGCACCTCGATCAGCTCGTAACCGCCGTCGGAACGCCCGTCCGGAAACTGCCCGGGGAACTCCCCGGGCTTCCCGAAGGGGTCGTTCCCGCCCTGGACGACGAGGGTCGGCACCCCGGCGCCGAGCAGTTCGGCGGCGCGGCTCTTCTCGGGCCGGCCCGGCGGGTGCAACGGAAAGCTCAGCGCCAGTACGGCGTGGGCGCCCAGCTCCCGCGCCGTACGGCAGGCCACCCGCGCCCCGGCGCTGCGTCCGCCCGCCACGACGGGCAGACCGGGCTTCGCCAGCGCCGGCCAGAGTGCCCGCCAGCCGGTGTCGAGGGTCTTCGGAGCGGGCGCGAGCTTCTTCCCGGCCACCCGCCAGGGCTGCTCGACCAGGGCCACGGTCACCCCGAGC
Source organism: Streptomyces sp. NBC_01716 (assembly GCF_036248275.1). Classification (NCBI taxonomy): domain Bacteria; kingdom Bacillati; phylum Actinomycetota; class Actinomycetes; order Kitasatosporales; family Streptomycetaceae; genus Streptomyces; species Streptomyces sp. NBC_01716. The sequence goes on from NZ_CP109181.1 coordinate 2,835,562, forward strand.
GGCGGCAGGGCGGCGGCGAGGGCCTGGAGGTCCCGCGCCTCGATGCCGCCGCCCGCGCCGTGGCCGACGGCGAGGACAAGGCGCGCCGCCGTCCCCTTCTTGGGAGGGTGCCAGGTGATACGGGCGTCGCCCGCGGGAGTCTCGACGGTCTCGCTCTGCATGACACCAGGATCACATCGGCGCGTCCTCCTCAGGAGAAGGCGCTCTCAGGACCCGGAAGGCGCGGAGGCGCGGAGGCGCGGAGGCGCGGAGGCGCGGAGGCGCGGAGGCGCGGAGGCGCGGAGGCGCGGAGGCGCGGAGGCGCGGAGGCGCGGAGGCGCGGAGGCGCGGAGGCGCGGAGGCGCGGAGGCGCGGAGGCGCGGAGGCGCGGAGGCGCGGAGGCGCGGAGGCGCGGAGGCGCGGAGGCGCGGAGGCGCGGAGGCGCGGAGGCGCGGAGGCGCGGAGGCGCGGAGGCGCGGAGGCGCGGAGGCGCGGAGGCGCGGAGGCTCAGAAGAGGGTGCTCTCCTCGGGCGCGGCCAGCTCCTCCAGCAGCTCCGGACCGTTGTTCCGTACGTTGCTGACGGCCGTCGCCACCGGATAGGCCCGCATCAGCCCCTCGGGCGGCGGAGCCAGCAGTTCACGCAGGTCGTCCAGGTCCGTACGCGCCGGATCCAGCCAGGAGTCCCACCGGTCGGGCGTCAGCATCAGCGGCATCCGGGGGTGGATGTCGGCGAGCGAGGACGGCCCCTCGGCCGGGGCCACCCCGAGCGGGCCCGTCTCCGCCTCGGTCGTGATGACCGAGCAGGTCACCCACCAGGCGTTGGGGTGGTCGTCGGGCAGGGTCTTGTCGCGCCAGAACTCGTACAGACCGGCCATCGCCATGACCGACCCGTCGGCCGGGGTGACGAAGTACGGCTGCTTGCGGGGCCGCTTCTTCTTGCCCTTCTCCTCCAGCTGCCGCTCCTCGGCGGCGGTGACCCACTCGTAGTAGCCGTCGGCCGGTATCAGACAGCGCCGGGAGGTGAAGGGGCGCCGGAAGGACGGCTTCTCGTGCACGGTCTCGGCCCGCGCGTTGATCATCCGGGCGCCGCCCTCGGGGGTCTTGGACCAGGAGGGCACGAGCCCCCACTTGAGCGTGCGGAGCTGCCGTACGGGGGCGGGATCGTCGGTGCCCTTCACCGGGCGCTCCAGGACCACGTACACCTCTTTGGTAGGTGCCACGTTCCAGTCGGCGGCGAGGGTCTCATCGGGCTCCCACTTCTCCACCTCGAAGAGACCGACGAGATCCTCCGGCTTCCGGCTCGCCGCGTACCGACCGCACATGCTCAACCACTCCTCGACCTGCCGACGCACTCGCGCCGGGTCACGCTACCGACACGCCACCAACCCTCGCAGATTGTCCGCCGTCGGCGTGGGCCGCTTCGCGGAGAGGGGGCCGCCATGCCTGTCGGGGCCGGGGAGCACCCCGGCCCCGACAGGGACATGTGTCAGCTCGACTCCGCTTCGGTCAGCGGATGTTGACGTCGATGCAGGAGTAGAACGCCATCGGGGTGTCGGCGATGTTCCAGACGGCCAGGACCTTCTGGTTGCCGCGGATGCTGCCGAAGTTGACGTTGTGGCTCACGGTCGCGCCGGGCGTGGCACCACCGTCGTTGAACTCGGCGACCTTGGTGTTGCCGACGAAGTACTGCCAGGTCGTGGTGCGGTGCCGCGCGGTCAGCGTCCAGTTGAACGTCTGGTTGACGCCGACGTTGGAGCGCTGCCAGCCCTTGTTGTCGTCGTTGAGGTCGGCGAAGCGCGCGAGCCCACCGTTGCAGCTCTTCAGGCCCTTCGGGCCTTCGACGCTCTGCGGCTCCCACTTGATCTCGCCGCAGGAGACGACGCCGGTCTTGCACTGGTCCTGCCGGCTGGCGGGCGAGTTGACCCAGCCGTGCGCGGAGGCGGCCGGGGCGGGGAGAGTGACGGCGATGATCGGCGCGACCGCCGCACTCAGGACGAGGGCGAGCCGAGTTTTCTTGTGCATGACAACTCCTTCGTGGTGACGCCCGACGGGACCGGCGCCCGAGGCGCGGGCGGCCGGGGCCCGTTACGGACTCACTGCGTGTGGGGAACTCGCGAAGGTGCACGAACAGTTGCATCGACAGCCACAGAGATCCGGTGACGGTCCGGTGGAGCGCTGTCGCGGGGCTTACCAGTACTCGAATGTTCTACTAGGTCTAGACCATGGCAGCAGCTCTCGGGTGTCGTCAAGACTTGAACTGCCCTTGACCGCAGGTGGCTTGAATGCCCCTGTCCGCTGTGCGAGGCCCCCGCCCCGCACACAAGTGCCACACTGCGACGACGCACATCCTCCTAAGGAGCCGCCCGAGCGATGATCAGCACCGACTCCAGCGCCCTCGCGGCCGCCTCCATAGCCGATCTGTGGGATCGCGTCTTCGGCACCCAGCCCGTCCCGGAGGACTGGCTGGTGATCGCGACCGCCGCCGTCGCGCTCGTCGCCGTCGGCCCGCGGCCCCTCTGGCGCCTGTCCCGCAACGCCGTGACCATCGCCCACGAGGGCGGGCACGGCCTCGTCGCCCTCCTCACCGGCCGCAAGCTCGACGGCATCCGCCTGCACTCCGACACCTCGGGCCTCACCGTCAGCCGCGGCAAGCCCACCGGCATCGGCATGATCCTCACCGCGGCGGCCGGCTACACGGCACCGTCCCTGCTGGGCCTCGGCGGCGCCTGGCTGCTCACCGCGCACCACATCACGCTGCTGCTCTGGCTGGCGACGGCCCTGCTTCTGGTGATGCTGGTCATGATCCGCAACGCGTACGGGGCGCTCACCGTCATCGTGACGGGTGCCGCCTTCCTGCTGATCTCCTGGTTGACGGGTCCCACCGTGCAGGCCGCGTTCGCTTACGCCGCCGTGTGGTTCCTGCTCCTCGGCGGCGTACGGCCGGCCTTCGAGCTCCAGTCCAAGCGGCGGCACGGCGGCGCCCCCGACTCCGACGCCGACCAGCTCGCACGGCTGACGCACGTGCCGCCGGCGATGTGGCTGTTCCTCTTCCACGCCGTCTCGCTGTGCTCGCTGATCGGCGGAGGGACCTGGCTGCTGGGGTTGTAGGACGGGCGCGTGAGGCGTCGCGAGCCGGCCGGACGCTCCCATACCACCTTCGTATTACGCCCCGATTTCAACGTATTTGATCGGGATCGCGGCCGTTGTGCAGCCATTAAAGTAAAGACCATGACCGAAAGCGCCGTGCACCCTGCCCTCTGGCCCGCCCCTCACGCGAGCGGGGCCGTCGAAGCGACGGTCACCGTGCCCGGTTCGAAATCGGTCACGAACCGTGGCCTCGTCCTCGCCGCGCTCGCCGCCGAACCGGGCTGGCTGCGTCGGCCCCTGCGCTCCCGCGACACCCTCCTGATGGCGGACGCCCTGCGCGCGATGGGCGTCGGCATCGAGGAGACGGTCTCCTCCAGCTCGGTCGCCGCGGGGTCCATGACCCCCGTACGCGGCGCGGGCAGCCCCTCGTTCACCGGCGAGGCCTGGCGGATCTTCCCCAACGGTCTGCACGGCCCGGCCACGGTCGACGTCGGCAACGCCGGCACGGTCATGCGCTTCCTGCCGCCCGTCGCGACCCTCGCCGACGGACCCATCCACTTCGACGGCGACCCCCGCTCCTACGTACGCCCGCTCCACGGCGTCATCGACGCCCTGCGCGCCCTCGGCGCCCGCATCGAGGACGAGGGGCGTGGATCGCTCCCGCTGACCGTGCACGGCGGCGGCGCGCTCGACGGCGGCACCGTCGAGATCGACGCCTCCGCGTCGTCCCAGTTCGTCTCCGCGCTGCTGCTCTCCGCCCCGCGCTTCAACCAGGGCGTCGAGGTACGGCACGTGGGCGCCACCCTGCCGTCGCTGCCGCACATCCGCATGACCGTCGACATGCTGCGCGGCGTCGGCGCCCAGGTCGACGAGCCGGAGACGGGCGGCGAGCCGAACGTCTGGCGGGTCTCCCCCAGCGCTGTGCTCGGCCGGGACCTGACCGTGGAGCCGGACCTCTCCAACGCCCAGCCGTTCCTCGCCGCCGCCCTCGTGACCGGCGGCCGGGTGACCGTACGGGACTGGCCCACCCGCACCACACAGCCCGGTGACGCGCTGCGCCGGATCTTCACCGAAATGGGCGGTTCCTGTGAACTGACCGCGCAGGGGCTCCACTTCACCGGCTCCGGCCGGATCCACGGCATCGACATCGATCTGGGCGAGGTCGGCGAACTGACCCCCGGCATCGCCGCCGTCGCGGCGCTCGCCGACGGCCCGTCCACCCTGCGCGGCGTCGCCCATCTGCGGCTGCACGAGACGGACCGGCTGGCCGCCCTCACCAAGGAGATCAACGAGCTCGGCGGGGACGTCACCGAGACCGCCGACGGCCTCCACATCCGCCCGCGCCCCCTGCACAGCGGTGTCTTCCACACCTACGACGACCACCGCATGGCCACGGCCGGCTCGATCATCGGCCTCGTCGTCCCCGGTGTGGAGATCGAGAACGTCGCGACGACCTCCAAGACCCTGCCCGATTTCCCGCGGATGTGGACCGAGATGCTCGCGGGAGCGGGAGCCTGACGCGATGCGGCGCTACGGCAAGAACCCGGACGAGGACGACATCCGCTCCCGCCCCAACCCCAAGGGCAACCGACCGCGCACCAACATCCGTCCCAAGCACGAGGACGCGGCCGAGGGAATGGTGCTGACCGTCGACCGGGGCCGGCTGACCTGTCTGGTGGGCGACACCGTCGTCCTGGCGATGAAGGCGCGGGAGCTGGGCCGCAAGGCCGCCGTGGTCGGCGACCAGGTGTGGCTCGTCGGGGACCTCAGCGGCAAGAAGGACACGCTGGCGCGCATCGTACGGATCGAGAAGCGCCGCTCCGTACTGAGGCGCACGGCGGACGACGACGACCCGTACGAGCGCGTGATCGTCGCCAACGCCGACCAGCTCGCCGTGGTCACCGCCCTCGCCGACCCCGAGCCGCGGCCCCGTCTGATCGACCGCTGTCTGGTCGCCGCCTTCGACGCGGGCCTCGAACCGCTGCTGATCCTGACGAAGTCCGACCTGGCGCCGGCGGACGAACTCCTGGAGACCTACCGGCCGTTGGGTATCCGATACGTCGTCACGCGACGGGACGAACTGGAAACGGGCGAGGCCGCCGACCGCGTACGCGATTACCTCTCGGGCCGTACGACCGCGTTCGTCGGGCACTCCGGCGTCGGCAAGACGACCCTGGTCAACGCGCTCGTCCCGGACGAGCGCCGCCGGACGACCGGCCAGGTCAACGCCGTCACCGGGCGCGGCAGGCACACCACCACGTCCGCGCTGGCGCTGCCGCTGGAGAAGACGGACGGCTGGGTCATCGACACTCCCGGCATCCGTTCCTTCGGTCTGAACCACGTCGATCCCTCGCGCGTCATCCTGGCCTTCCCGGATCTCGTACCGGGGACGGAGAACTGTCCGCGCGCGTGCAGCCACGACGAGCCGGACTGCGCGCTCGACGCGTGGGTGGCCGAGGGGCACGCGGACCCGTCGAGGCTCGACTCACTGCGCCGGCTGCTCTCGACCCGGGAACGGCGCGAGGGCGACTGATCCCCCACCGGCCGCGCCATGTTTGCCCTCTGCAAGCCTTGATGAGTGCATAAACTCACCAAGTCTTGGCAAGGTCTAGGAAGGGTTTCCAAGGCGCGGGAACGACGCGGTCACCGATGCGGGAGGCACTAACGATGGCGTGGCTGCTGGTCGTGGTCGCAGGGCTGCTGGAGACGGGCTTCGCCGTCTGTCTCAAGCTCTCCCACGGATTCACCCGGCTCTGGCCGACGATCGCCTTCGCGGTTTTCGCACTCGCCAGCTTCGGTCTGCTGACCCTCTCCCTCAAGAAGCTCGACGTAGGACCGGCGTACGCGGTGTGGACGGGCATCGGCGCCGCCGGTACGGCGATCTACGGGATGGTCTTCCTCGACGACCTGGTCTCCACGCTGAAGCTTGTCTCGATCTCACTGGTCATCATCGGCGTCATCGGCCTCCAGCTCTCGGGCTCGTCCCAGCACTGACCCCCGCGACCGGGCCGGCGACGGCCGCGCGCACCAGCTGCCCGACGGGCTCGCCGTCGGGCGCGACGACATGTGCGAGGGCGAGCCGTACGGCCAGTTCGCAGCGGAAGGCCAGCTCCGCGGACTCGTCCTTCGTACGGAGGAGGGGCTCGGGGGCGCGGAGCGGGGCGGCGGTGGGCTGGTCGGGCCGCGCGCGCTCGGGTCTGCGGTGCTGGGGAGTACGCCCCCACTCGGCACGCGCCTGATCCGCCCGCGCCTGCTCGACGCGTGCCCGCTGCACCCGACCCGCCTGCACCCGCAGGGGCTCGGTACGCGGCGGCCCACCCGCCTCCGTACGGCTCCGGCGATCCGGCCGCCCCGGGTCCAGGGCGGCGACGGCCCGGTTCCGTACCGCCGCGACCAGGTCCGCGGGCGCGGGCGCCCCGGCATCCGCGCGGCGCTGCGCGGGCGCGCCGCCCGGAGGGGCCGCGGGGCGTACGGGACGGGGCGCCGGATGGCGGTCGGTCCAGCAGTCGGTGAGCAGGGCCCGCAGCAGAGGTCTGGAGCGCGCCTCGGCCACCGTCCACTCGGCGACCGAAACCAGCCGGTCCACCGGGTCGGCGGGCTCGGTCAGCAGTCGCTCGACGCCGTGCAGATAGAGGTCGGCCTCCCGCCGTACCAGGGCACGGGCCAGACCGTCCTTGCTGCCGAACTCGTTGTAGAGGGTCTGCCGCGAGACCCCGGCGGCCGACGCGACGTCGACCATCCTGACGGCGGACCAGGACTGGTCCGTGAGCGCCGAAAGAGCGGCATTGAGTAGGGCTTCACGCGCTGTAGGCATAGGTGCCTCCCGGGCCGTTCGGCTCCGCACTCAGAGTTGACGCAGCCTCGCGCGCTGTCAAGAGGACCCGGAGCCGGTCCGGCCGCCCATGGGCCGTAGCCCGATCTTGGGCGCTGTCGATACTGTGACGACCATGCCCGATTACCACGATGATCTGCGACTCGCCCATGTCCTCGCGGACGCCGCCGACGCCGCGACGATGGACCGGTTCAAGGCTCTCGACCTGAAGGTCGAGACCAAACCGGACATGACCCCGGTGAGTGAGGCCGACAAGTCGGCCGAGGAGCTGATCCGCGGCAATCTCCAGCGCGCCCGGCCGCGTGACGCCGTACTGGGCGAGGAGTACGGGATCGAGGGCACCGGGCCGCGCCGCTGGGTGATCGACCCGATCGACGGCACCAAGAACTACGTACGCGGCGTGCCCGTCTGGGCGACGCTGATCTCCCTGATGGTGGCGGGCGAGGGCGGCTACGAGCCGGTGGTCGGTGTGGTGTCGGCGCCCGCGCTGGCGCGCCGCTGGTGGGCCGCGAAGGGCGGCGGCGCGTACTCGGGCCGCAGCCTCTCGTCGGCGACCCGGCTGCGGGTCTCGAAGGTCTCGCGGGTGGGGGACGCCTCGTTCGCCCACTCCTCACTGAAGGGCTGGGAGGAGCAGGGCCGCCTCGACGGGTTCCTGGATCTGACCCGGGCCTGCTGGCGTACGCGCGGGTACGGCGACTTCTGGCCGTACATGATGGTCGCCGAGGGTTCCGTGGACATGTGCGCGGAGCCGGAGCTCTCGCTGTGGGACATGGCGGCGCCGGCGATCATCGTGCAGGAGGCGGGCGGGCGGTTCACGGGCCTGGACGGGCGTTCCGGACCGCACAGCGGGAACGCGGCGGCGTCGAACGGGGTGCTGCACGAGGAACTGCTCGGCTATCTGAACCAGCGCTACTGACGACGGCGCTGCTGACAGGTACCCCTCACCCGGGCGTCGCCGAGGGCGTCCGGGAAATTAATCCACGGGGCGATGGGCCATTCGGGGGACCTGGAGCCCCTGGGGCGCCCGGGGCGTACGGCTCTGATCGTCGCGCGCCGGGTAGACAGCTTCGCCCGCCCCCTTGTTGACGGACCGTGCCGGTGTCACTCTGAAAGTCCCCCCACTTGTGCGCTTGTGAATCCGTTCTCCAGCAGAGGGGCCGGTTCACCACCTAGGAGGTGGCTCCGTCCATGCTCGTCCGTGACGCCATGAGCACGGTGGTTCTTACCATCGGGCCCACCCATACACTCCGCCAGTCCGCGCAGCTGATGGCGGCACGCCGGGTCGGCGCCGCAGTGGTGCTGGACACCGAAACCAGCGGGCTCGGGATCATCACCGAGCGTGACATCCTGATCTCGATCGGCGCCGGGCAGAATCCCGAGGTCGAACTCGCCGGCACACACACGACCACGGAGGTCGTGTACGCCTCTCCGGTCTGGACCCTGGAGGAGGCGGCCGAGGCGATGACCCACGGCGGCTTCCGTCATCTGATCGTCTGCGACGACAGGGAACCGGTCGGCATCGTGTCCGTACGCGACATCATCCGCTGCTGGGCACCGGCCAGGCGCCGCCCTACGGCGCTGACGGGCTGAGCCGGAGAGGGATCCTGGAGCAACGGTGGAGGCCGGGTCCGTCCCGGAACCCGGCCTCCACCCCTTCATCGGCGAGGGCCGTCAGCCGCGCAGGGCCTGGACCGCGGTGTCGAGCCGCTTGCCGAAGTCTCCGTCCGCCTGACGGAAGTTGTTGATCGCGCGCTCGGCGATGTCGTCGCGCGACACCTTCGAGATGAACCCGGCGAGGTTGTCGATCAGCCGCGCCTTCTCGTCCTCCGACATCAGCCGGTAGAGGTTCCCGGCCTGCGCGAAGTCGTTGTCCTCGGCGTGGCTGGGGGCCTCGGTGTTGCCGGTGGCACCGGTGACCTGGGTGGGCTGCCAGAGCGGCCGGTCCGTCTGGAAGGGGCCGCCGAAGCTGTTCGGCTCGTAGTTCTTGGCGCCCTTGTGCCGGCCGTCGTACAGGAAGCCGTCACGGCTGTTCGTACGCGCCTCGGTGGCGTGCGGACGGTTCACCGGCAGGTGGTCGGCGTTGATGCCGACGCGGTAGCGGTGGGCGTCGCCGTACGCGAAGAGACGGCCCTGGAGCATCTTGTCGGGCGAGGGCCCGATACCGGGCACGAAGTGCGCCGGGCTGAAGATCGACTGCTCGACCTCCGCGAAGATGTTCTCCGGGTTGCGGTTGAGCTCCAGCTTGCCGATCTCGACCGGCGGGTAGTCCTCGTGCGGCCAGACCTTGGTCAGGTCGAAGGGGTTGAAGCGGTAGTTGGCCGCCTCCGCCGCCGGCATGACCTGGATCTGCACGGTCCAGGACGGGAACTCACCGCGCTCGATGGACTCGCGCAGATCGCGCTGATGGCTGTCCGGGTCCGTGCCGGCCAGCACGTTCGCCTCGTCGGCGGTGAGGTTCTTGATGCCCTGGTCGGTCTTGAAGTGGTACTTGACCCAGAAGACCTCGCCGGCCTCGTTGTTCCACTGGTACGTGTGCGAGCCGTACCCGTTCATGTGGCGCAGCGTGGCGGGGATGCCGCGGTCGCCGAACAGCCAGGTCACCTGGTGCGTCGACTCGGGGCTCAGACCCCAGAAGTCCCATACGTTGTCAGCCTCCTGGCTGCCCGTGTACGGGTCGCGCTTCTGGGTGTGGATGAAGTCGGGGAACTTGATGGCGTCCTTGATGAAGAACACCGGGGTGTTGTTGCCGACGAGGTCGTAATTGCCCTCCTCGGTATAGAACTTGAGGGCGAAGCCGCGCGGGTCGCGTACGGCGTCGGCCGAGCCGAGGTTGCCGGCGACGGTGGAGAAGCGCAGGAACGTCTCGGTCTGCTTGCCGACCTCGGAGAGGAACTTCGCGCGCGTCCACCGCGAGACGTCGCGGGTGAGCGTGAACGTGCCGTACGCGCCGGCGCCGCGCGCGTGGACGATCCGCTCCGGGATGCGCTCGCGGTTGAAGTGGGCGAGCTTCTCCAGAAGAGCCTGGTCCTGGACCAGAACGGGACCGCCGGAGCCCGCCGTCTCGCTGTTCTGGTTGTCGGCCACCGGCGCGCCGGCCTCCGTGGTGAGCGGTCCCTGCGTCACGTGCGCCTCCTGCGTCGTACGAGCCGAACCTGTCGCTCGGCGATTGCCAGTAGCGATCCTACGATGGACATTGTCTAAGTCAAGTAGGAGTCCAACTTCACACTCGTTCAGGATCTGGGCGCCGTCACTGTTAAGCTGATCCTCATGAGTGACCTGTTGGAACGACTTCGCGAACGCGGCTGGCGGATGACCGCCCAGCGACGCGTGGTGGCCGAAGTCCTCGACGGGGACCACGTGCACCTCACGGCGGACGAGGTGCACGCACGCGCCGTCGCCAGGCTCCCCGAGATCTCCAGGGCCACCGTGTACAACACGCTGGGCGAGATGGTGACGCTCGGCGAGGTCCTGGAGGTATCAACGGACCGCCGCGCGAAAAGATACGACCCGAACGCCCACCGGCCGCATCACCACCTGGTCTGCGCGCACTGCGGCACGATCCGCGACGTGCACCCGGCGGGCGATCTGCTGGCCGACCTGCCGGCGACCGAGCGCTTCGGTTTCGCGATCTCGGACGTGGAAGTGACATACCGGGGCACCTGCCCCAACTGCGCCCAAGCCTGAGCCCTCCGGCGAGCGGCCCCGCCCCCGGGTCCCGGTGAACAGCGAACATGACGAAGGCCCGGATCCTGATCGGATCCGGGCCTTCGTTCTACTGAGTAGCGGGGACAGGATTTGAACCTGCGACCTCTGGGTTATGAGCCCAGCGAGCTACCGAGCTGCTCCACCCCGCGTCGGTGAACTCGACATTACGTCACCCCGTCGACCAGCGCAAATCCCTGTTTCGGCGCCGGACCGCCGGTGGGCCGGCCGAGCCGTGGTCGCCCCTGCCGCGACCACCGTTCACGCCGTCAGCTCCTGGTGCAGCGCCTCGCGCAGCCGCGCCGCCCGCTCGGTGACCTCGGACGGTCCCAGCTCCACCGCGCGGGCGCACCAGTGCTGTCCCTCGGCCAGCTCCCCACGCCGGGCCGCGAGCAGCGCGAGCCGCAGCGCCGCGCGTCCGTGCCCGGCCTGCGCGGCGCGCGACCACCAGAGCGCCGCCTCCCGCTCACTGCCCTCGCGGGCCAGCAGCAGCCCCAGGTTGAAGGCGCCGTTACGGCTGCCCGCCTCGGCCGCCTCCCGGTACCAGCGCGCCGCGTCCGTCATGTCGCCGCGGCCCGCGGCGAGCATCCCGACCCGCACCTGGGCGCGCCGGTGACCGTGCTCGGCCGCGCGCTCGTACCACTGCTCGCACTCGGTCTTCTCCGGCTGCGCCTCGCCGAGCGCCGGCGCGCGCGGCGGCGGCTGCCGTGCGTCCAGCAGAGTCGCCAGCCGGAAGGCCGCCTCCGTGCTGCCGCCACCCGCTGCGCACCGCAGATGCCGCTCCGCCGCCTGCTCGTCACCGTCCCTGAGGGACGCGATGCCCACCTGGAGGGCCGCTTCCGTGTGCCCGGCAGCCGCGGCCCGCTCGTACCAGACGAGGGCCGCACGGTCGTCGTCACGGCCCGCGTACAGGATGCCCAGGTTGAACGCGGCGTCGACGCTGCCCGCCTCGGCGGCCTTGGAGAACCACGGCTCGGCGCCCGTCGGGTCCCCGGCCTGGAGGAGCAGTACGGCGAGGGCGTTGGCCGCCTCGCGGTGGCCCGCGTACGCGGCGCGCCGGTACCACTGCTCGGCCTGTGCCGTACGGTCCTGGGCGGTGCAGAGCAGCCCGAGGTTGTAGGCGCCGTTGACGTCGCCGGCATCCATCGCGGCCCGGTACCAGCGCTCGGCGGTCTGCTGCTCGCCGCGCGCGGCGTGGAGCGCGCCGAGCGCGTTGGCGGCGTTGCCGTCGCCCTCCTGCGCCGCGCGCAGCCACCAGACGGCGGCGCTCTCCTCGTCACCGGCGTCGCGCAGCAGGAAGCCGAGGGCGCAGGCGGCCCGCGCCTCGCCGTCCTGGGCTGCCGTCAGATACCAGCGCCCGGCCTCCTTCAGCTCGCCGCGGCCCTCCAGGATCGCCCCGAGGTGCAGCGCGGCACGGCGGTGCCCGCGCGTGGCCGCCTGCCGGTACCACTGGGCGGCCTCGGTAAGGAGGGACTGCCCGGCGTCGGTGTCCTGGGCGCCGGGGCTCGTGCCGGGACCGGTGCCGACGGCGGCTTTGCGCACACCGGAGTCCGCGCGGTCGCCCGTACGGTCCCGCTCGCCCCTGCCGGCGATGACCGCGCGGACGCTGTTGCCGGTACGGGCGGCCTGACGCGCCTGCCGCTCCAGCGCACGCGCGAGGCGGTACGAGGCTTCCCGGTGCCCTTGCTCGGCCGCGGCCCGCAGCCACCGCTCCGAACCGACGTCGCTGCGGTGCTCCAGCAGGTCGGCGAGCGCGTAGGCGCCCAGCGCGTGCCCCTGCTCGGCGGACTGACGCAGCCAGTACTCGGCGGCGGGCTCGTCACCCTGCTCGCGGTAGTGCCTGCCGAGCGCGTGCGCAGCGGCGGCCGAACCGGCGACGGCGGCGACCCGCCACCAGCCCGACGCCTCTTCGGTGTAACCGCGCTGGTGGAGGAGGACACCCAGGTTGTTGGCGGCGGCACGGTCGCCCTCGGCGGTCGCGGCGCGCAGGTAGTTCTCGGCCGTGTCGAGGTCACCGCGGCGCAGCAGCAGCGCGCCGAGCACGCTCATCGACGCGACGTCGCCGCCTTCGGCGGCACGTCGGTGGCGCGCCTCCGTCTCGGCGTCGGCGCTCTCCGTGGGGCCGCCGGCCGGTGTGACACCGGCCGCGCCCGCGGAATTATCGGTCTCGGCGGAACTTTCTACCTGTCGCTGTACAAACCGCCCTGTCTCCAACAGAGTTGCCCTGTCCCCCATAAAATCCATCGTTGCACCACCTGTTACCCGCGTACACCTGGTATATCGCGGCCACCAAGGTCACTTCAGCGTTTTGTCGACATGCCCACAGAGAGACAACTCAAACACCTCTGCGGCCAACTCCCCGTCACCGCCACGCACTTCACCGGACAGGCTGTCACGGACCGGCCACTAACAGATACGACGGCACCACAACACAGAGCGAAGGCCCGGATCCTGATCGGATCCGGGCCTTCGTCCTACTGAGTAGCGGGGACAGGATTTGAACCTGCGACCTCTGGGTTATGAGCCCAGCGAGCTACCGAGCTGCTCCACCCCGCGTCGTTGTGTCCCAACCGTACCACGACGCGGGGTAGTTACTGATCAGCCGCTGTCGCCGCTCCCGCCCGCCGGCGGCTTGGCCGGAGTGTCCGTGGACGTCTCCGCCTCCGCCGCGCGCGCCAGGGCGTCCTGGAGGGCCTCCTGGGCCTTCCCGTACGCCACCCAGTCCTGCTTCGCCAGGGCGGCCTCACCGTCGGTGTACGCCTTCTGGGCGTCGGCGATGGCCTTCTTGAGCGCGGCGTCGCCGGTGGCCGGCGGTGGCGTCGTGTCGCCCGGTGGCTGCGTCTCCGGTGGCGGCTCGGCCCCGTCGACACCGAACACCGCGTTCAGCGCCTCGGACAGACTGTCCTTGAAGACCGGCTTGCCTCCGTAGGAGACGGCGATCTTCTTCAGCAGCGGATAGTTGGCGCTGCCACCCCGGGCGTACACCGGCTCGATATAGAGGAACCCTCCGCCGAGCGGCACCGTCAGCAGGTTGCCGTACTCGATGTCCGAGTCGGTGCCTCTCAGGTTCCGTACGAACTCGGCGACTTCGGGCACGCCGTTCAACTCACTCTGCACCTGTTGTGGCCCTTGGACCGTGGAGGTCACTCTCAGGACTCTGATGGTGCCGTAGTCCTTGCTGGTGGCATCGGCGTCCACCGCCATGAACGCCCCCAGGTTCGGGCGTCCGTTGGGTGTGAACGTCGTCGTCAGCGAGAACTTCTGTGACGGCTGCCCCGGCATCTTCAGACTCAGGTAGTACGGCGGGACCGCACTGCTGTCCTTGTTCGTCGGGTCGTCCGGCACCTGCCACGCGTCGGAGCCGCTGTAGAACTGGGCCGCGTCGGTGACGTGGTAGCGGGTGAGCAGCTCACGCTGGACCTTGAACATGTCCTGCGGGTAGCGCAGGTGGGCCAGCAGGTCCGCGTCGATGTCCGTCTTCGGCTTCACCGTGTTCGGGAAGGCCTTCATCCAGGTCTTGAGGACCGGGTCCTCGGTGTCCCACTGGTACAGGTTGACCGAGCCGTCGTACGCGTCGACGGTGGCCTTCACCGAGTTGCGGATGTAGTTGACCTGGTTCTGCTGCGCGACGACCGCACGCTGGTTGTTGGTCAGCGAGTCGGCCGTGGTGTCGCCCAGCGTCGTACGGGAGGCGTACGGATAGCCGTTCGTCGTGGTGTAGGCGTCGACGATCCACTTGATCTTGCCGTCGACCACGGCCGGGTAGGCGTCGCCGTCGATGGTCAGCCAGGGCGCGACCGCCTCGACGCGCTCCTTCGGCGTGCGGTTGTAGAGGATCCGCGAACCCTCACCGATGGCGCCCGAGTAGAGCATCTGCGGCTCGCTGAACGCCACGGCGTACGCCGCGCGGTTCACCGGGTTGGAGAGATCGACCCCGCTCTTGCCCTTGTAGCTGGTGGTCTTCTCACCGTTCTTCTCGTAGTCGAGCTCCTTCTGCGGGCCGCCCACGATCGAGTACTGCTGAGTCTTCTCGCCGTAGTAGATCCGCTGCTCGTACGTGCCGAGCTGGCCGGTGGTCGGCAGGCCGGACTCCGTGAAGTCGGGTGCGCCGACCGTGCCGTCGTTCTCGTCGGTGACCGTCCCGGTGCCCTTGGACGCGATCGCTCCGTACCCATGGGTGTAGGTGAAGTGGTCGTTGATCCAGTTGCGCTTGGGGATACCGGTGATGTTCAGCTCGCGCAGACCGATGACCGTGTCCTGCGGCTTCTTGTCCGGACCGAGGTAGCGGTCGACGTCCAGCGTGTCCGGGAACTGGTAGTACTTGCGTTCCTGCTGGAGCTGCTGGAAGGCGGGCGAAACGACGTTGGGGTCGACCAGCCGGTAACTGGCGGCCGAATCGGCCGCCTCGCGCTGCTGCGACTTCTTGTCGGGGTCACCCTTGCCGGAATAGTCCGTCACATCCGCTTTGTCGATGCCGTACGCGGCGCGTGTGGCATCGATGTTCTTCTCGATGTACGGAGCTTCCTTGGCCTGCTCGTTCGGCTGGACCTGGAACTTCTGCACGATCGCCGGGTAGAGGCCGCCGATGAGGATGGCGGACAGGACCATCAGGCCGAAGCCGATCACCGGCAGCTGCCAGGTGCGGCGCCAGAGCGTCGCGAAGAACAGCACGGCGCAGATGGCGGCGATGCAGAACAGGATCGTCTTCGCCGGCAGATAGGCGTTGGCGTCGACGTACCGCAGACCCGTCCAGTTGCCGGTCGCCTTGAAGTCACTCGCCTTGACCGCGAGCCCGTACCGGTCGAGCCAGTACGCCACGGCCTTGAGCGAGACGAACACACCGAGCAGCACCGACAGATGGCCGGTGGCCGCACCCGTCGCGCGCGCGCCGGGGCTGGTGACGCGCAGCCCTCCGTACAGATAGTGGGTCAGCGCGGCGGCGATCAACGCCAGTACGACGGCGGCGAAACCGAAGCCGAGCATGAAGCGGTACCACGGGAGGTCGAACGCGTAGAACTTCACGTCCATGTTGAACTGCGGGTCCTTCTGCCCGAAGGGCACCCCGTTGACCCACATCAGCCACGTACGCCACTGTCCGGAGGCGGACGCTCCGGCGATCAGCCCGACGAGGGCGGTGATCCCGAGCAGCACCCACTTCTTGTACGGGGCGATGCCCATCCGGTACCGGTCGAGGCTCTGTTGCTCCAGCGACATCGCGCTCAGCGGCGGGCGCAACCGGTGCGCCAGCCAGATGTTGACGCCGACGGCTGCCGACATGAGCAGACCGAAGACCGCGAACAGGCCGATCTTGGTCCAGAGGGTGGTGGTGAAAACGGACGAGTATTTCACCGAGCGATACCAGAGCCAGTCGGTCCAGAACCCCGCGAACATGACGAACACCATGGCCAGAACGGCCAGAATGCCCAGTGTCATGAGCAGGGTCCGGGCACGTCTGGACGGCCGGCCCACTCTGATCCGTGGCCCGGTCGGGCCTCCGCCGCGGTCCGGCATCTGGAAAGCCAACGTGCGCACCTCGAAGTTCGCGGTCGTGTGAAGCAGCTGAATCTCGTCTGTAAGCGGGCCCAAGCGATCGTAGGGCCCACTCATGCAACTTACTGAGGCTTTACCTAGTTCCCGCAGGGGGGTCGGAAGGAGGCAGGATGTTGGCCATGTCCAACCTTTCCTCCAACTCTTCCTCCGCGTCCTCGTCCGACGAGCCGCCTTCGGCGTCGGGCCCGGTCGCCTCGACCCCCATCACCCGTGCGGTGCTGGAGATCGACGAATACGCCTCCGGCCTGGGCTGGGACCAGCCGGCGAGGCTCTTCGCGCTCGTCGACACGGCCCGGCTGCGGGCCGACGAACCGGAGCTGGCCACTCAGCTCGGTCTCGACGAGGGCTCGACACCCGCCCCGCTCACGCCCGTCGAGCAGGACGAGATCCCTGCGGGCACGCCCCTCGACGAGTTCCTCGCCACGATCGCCTGGCCCGGCGCGGTGGCGGGCTGCGCGATCACGGTGGAGCGTCTGATGCTGCCGCCGTCCGCCGAGGCGTCGGTGCCCGAAGGGCTCGACGAGTCAGCGCTCGTGGATTGGGTCGCCGCCCACCCGGACCGCCAGGAGGTACGGATGACGGTCGCCGTACTGCGTGACGGGACACGCGACTCGGCGCTGCGGCTGCGCGAGAAGGACTCACCGACCCAGGTGCTGACGGGCGCGGGCCTGGTCCCGGGCCTCGCCGAGGCCCTGGCCGCGACCTTCGAGGCGTAACACCCGGCCGACTCCGATCGCCGGACGGGGCCGCGCCCGCGGCCCCGTCCGGGGAATGCTTTTTTCCCGACCCGCCCCGGATCTTTCGACGGGCTTCGACCGGCAAGATCCGAAAGATCCGCCGGACAGGACCTAGCTCGTCGAGCAGCTCGGCAGAGTGTCCGTGGCCCCGCTCTTGATCTTCTCCAGGGACGCCGTCGCGTCCTTGATGTTCTTCACGCGTACCAGCGTGAGGCCCTGAGGGATGTCGGAGGCCGCCGCCGAACAGTTCTCGTCCGGCGTGAGGAAGTACCGCGCCCCCGCGTCCCGCGCGCCGACGAGCTTCATCCCGATCCCGCCGATCGGGCCGACCTTGCCGTTGTCGTCGATCGTGCCGGTGCCCGCGACGAACTTGCCGCCCGTGAGATCGCCGGGCGTGATCTTGTCCACGATCCCGAGCGCGAACATCAGACCCGCGCTCGGCCCGCCCACGTCCGCCAGCTTGATGTCGATCTCGAACGGGAACGTGTGGTCCGTCCCCGCCTGGATGCCGACGATGGCGCGGTCGTCGGCATCGTCCGACTTGACCGTCCTGATCGTCACCTTCTCGGCGCCCTCGGGCTCCTTGCCGGCCTTCTCCGCCACCTGCGCGACCTTGGCCGGGATGATGGTGAACTCGACGTCCTCGCCCGGCTGGTGCTTGGTGACGAGCTCGGCGACGTCCGGCGGCGCCTCGACGGTCTTGCCGTCCACCGCCTTGATGACGTCACCGGCGTGCAGTGTGCCGTCGGAGGGACTGTCCTTGACGACCGCGGAGACGACGACCCGCGATGTGACGGGGATGTTCTCCTCCTTCAGGGCGGCGACCTTCGCGCTCTCCTGGGACTGGCTGAACTCCTCGGCGTTCTCCTGCGTGGACTGCTCTTCCGTCTTGCCGTCCGGATAGAGCGTGTTGTGCGGCACCACGATGTTGTCGTGCGACAGCCAGCCGTAGACCGCCTCGACCACATTCATCTTGTAATCCGCGCCGGTGACCCTGACGGTCGTCATATTGAGATGGCCCGACGTGGGATAGGTCTTGCGGCCGGAAATGTGGAGCACCGGCTCACCATTCGCGTCGCCGAGTGTGTTCACGGTGGGCCCCGGACTCATCTCGGCGTACGGAACGCGGATGAACACTCCCGCACAGAGCAGCGCGATGAGGACGAGAGTGGAAGCGAGCATCGTCGCGGTGCGGCGTGGCATGGAACGACAGTACGGGAAGGGTCTGTCAGTGCACCCTCGGGGCCGGTCTAGGTGACGTCCGTCGTGGCCGGATGGGACTTCGCCATCGCGTCTCGGAAGCGTGCGTAGCCGGCGAGTTCGGCCACGTCTCCGGTGGATCGGTTTCTTGAAACCCAGCTTCCCCATATCGCCGCGCCGACGGCGGCGAAGAGCGGAATCAACAACCAGGCGAGCGCGGCCATCCCGACCTCCTTACCGATGTGATGATTGCGAACCGAGTGATCAGCAGATTAGCCATCTGCTGCTTCAACGCTGCTGGCAGGGGTGCGGTTACGCAAATCGGACCACATGGGAACAGAGGGCGACACGGCGGCGCGGAAGCGATCCGGAAACGGTCCGGAAACGGCGTGAAGACCGTGCGGGAAAGGCGTCGTCAGCAGGCCCCGACCCATTCCTCCGTGCCGTCGGAGAACGTCTGGTGCTTCCAGATCGGCACCTCGTGCTTGAGGTCGTCGATCAGCTTGCGGCAGGCCTCGAACGCCTCCGCGCGGTGCGGGCAGGAGACGGCGACGACGACCGCCAGATCTCCGACCACGAGGTCACCCACACGGTGGACGGCCGCCAGTGCGCGGACGGGGTGGTCGGCGACGACCTTCTCGGCCACCCGGCGCAGCTCGGCCTCGGCTGACGGGTGACAGGAGTATCCGAGTGCGTCGACATCGGCTCCCCCGTCGTGGTTCCGGACGGTGCCCACGAACAGGGCGGTGCCTCCCGCCGCGTCGTCGCCGACGGCCTGGAAGATCTCGTCGACGGACAGCGGGCTCTCGCGGATCGCCAGCAGCCGGATGGGGTCCTGTGCCGCCTGCTCACCCGGGTGCGCCTCGTTGCTTGCCATGCGGCCCATCGTGCCGTACGGCACGGGCATCACGTAATGGCGCGTTCGAACCGCCACCGTCCGGCGCGCTCGGAGCCTCCTTCTGAGGAGGACGCCGACGGGACTGCCGGAGGGGGCGCCGATCGGCTCAGAGGCGCCGGCGCGCCTTGCGGGCGCGGCGTACCACCGCTGCCGCGCCGAGCAGGGCGACCGTCGCACCGGCCGCGCCGGCGGCCGTGGCGTCCTTGCGGCCGAGGCGCCGGCCCGCGACGGTGTGGCGGCCCTCGACCTCTTCGAGAAGCGCGCCGAGGACTTCCTCGTTGGTCCAGCGGGGACGCCAGCCGGCGTCGTGGAGACGGCCGACGCTGACCACCCAGGGATGCATCGTGTAGGCGAGATCGCCGGCAGGGGACGGCGTGAGGCCGATCCGGTGCAGCCGGGCCGCGGCCCCGAGGGCGACGGCGGACGGCAGCTCCATACGGCGGATGCCGCTCAGCTCCTCGATCTCCTCCTGTTCGAGCCAGCCGTCGCAGCCGACCGCGAACTCGCCGTCGACCTTCTCCAGCGCGGCGTACTCCAGGGCGCTGACCAGGTCGTCCACATGGCAGAACTGCCAGGTGGGCCGGGAGCCGGCGACGACCAGCAGCCGGGGCGACTCGAAGTAGCGGGTCAGGGCGGTGTCGGTGCCGCCGACGAGGACGGCGGGGCGCACGACCGTGACGTTCAGACCGGGGTGCGCGCGGGGCGCGCGGCGGCCGAGCCGTTCGATCTCCAGCAGGTCGCCGACGCCCGTGGCCTCCGCCGTCGCGCGCAGCTCCGCGTCCTCCGACAGCGGGATGTCGTTGTCGGGCAGGGCGCCGTAGACCATGGCCGAGGTGCACAGGACGACCCGGTGCACCCCGGCGGCCGCCGCGGCGGTGAGCACGGTCTGGGTGCCGCGGACGTTGTAGGCCGTACGGGCCGCCGCGTCCCGCTCCAGGTCCAGATCGAGCGCCAGGTGCACCACGACGTCCGCGCCGCGCAGTTTCTCGGCGATGGCCGGGTCCCGTACGTCGAGGACGTGCCACTGCGCCTCGGTCACCTCGCCGCGGCGCTCGTCGATCGCCACGACCTGCTTGATCTCCTCCGACGCCGCGAGGCGCCGGACGAGCAGGTCACCGACCCCGGAAGCGGCTCCGGTGACCGCGACGACGGGGCCGCGTGGCGGGGTCGGGGTTGAGCGGTTTCGCGCTGCGCGAACCTGCGGATCTGGGGAACTCACCGGGCGTCTCCAGCGGTTGTCTTCAGTACGGACGTGTACAACACGTACGTACCAGGTGGCGTCCATCCTGCCGCAGGCCAAGCATTGGCGGAGCACCGAGCCCGGATGCGGCCTCGGATGTCTACGCTTGGTGGTGTCGGGCAGTCGCTGTCGGCGGAAAAGCCGGCGGCCCAACGAGCCGAGGAAACCCGTGAGTGACACCCCATTCGGATTCGGCCTTCCGCCGGAGGAGCCAGAGGACGGCGACGGCAAGAAGAACGACCCCGCCGGAGGTGGTCAGGGTGGTGGCGGCCAAGGCGGCGGGGGCAACCCCTTCTCGGGGTTCGGCCTGCCGGGCGGCTCGGGCGGCCAGGGCGGGGAGAACCCGTTCGCGGCGATGTTCGGGTCGATGAACCCCAACGATCTGGGCGCCGCGTTCCAGCAGCTCGGGCAGATGCTCAGCTACGAGGGCGGTCCCGTGAACTGGGACATGGCCAAGCAGATCGCCCGCCAGACGGTCTCGCAGGGCACGCCCGACGGTACGAAGGACGCCAGCGTGGGCCCGGCCGAGCGGAGCGCCGTCGAGGAGGCCGTGCGCCTGGCGGACATCTGGCTGGACGCGGTGACGTCGCTGCCGTCCGGCGCGGGATCGACCGTGGCGTGGAGCCGCGCGGAGTGGGTCGAGGCGACTCTCCCGGCGTGGCAGCAGCTCGTCGACCCGGTGGCCGAGCGCGTGGGCGCCGCCATGGGTGATGTGCTGCCCGAGGAGATGCAGGCCATGGCCGGGCCGCTGATCGGCATGATGCGCTCCATGGGAGGCGCCATGTTCGGCCAGCAGATCGGGCAGGCCGTGGGCGTCCTGGCGGGCGAGGTGGTCGGCTCCACCGACATCGGGCTGCCGCTGGGCCCGGCGGGCAAGGCCGCGCTGCTCCCGCTGAACATCGAGGCCTTCGGTAAGGACCTCGGCATCCCGCAGGACGAGGTGCGGCTGTATCTGGCCCTGCGCGAGGCGGCTCACCAGCGGCTCTTCGCCCATGTGCCGTGGCTGCGGGGGCATCTGTTCGGCGCCGTCGAAGGGTATGCGCGCGGTATCAAGGTCGACGCCTCCAAGCTGGAGGACGCGGTCAGCCAGCTCGACCCGTCGAACCCCGAGCAGCTTCAGGAAGCACTTCAGCAGGGCATGTTCCAGCCCGAGGACACGGTCGAGCAGAAGGCCGCCCTGGCGCGTCTGGAGACGGCGCTCGCGCTGGTCGAGGGCTGGGTGGACGCGGTCGTGCACGAGGCGGCCAGGACCAGGCTGACGTCGGCGGACGCGCTGCGCGAGACGCTGCGCAGGCGCCGCGCGTCGGGCGGGCCGGCCGAGCAGACCTTCGCCACCCTCATCGGCCTTCAGCTGCGCCCCAGGCGCCTCCGGGACGCCTCCCGGCTCTGGGCCTCGCTCACGGACGCGCGGGGCGTGGACGGGCGCGACGGGCTCTGGCAGCACCCGGACATGCTGCCGACCGCCTCTGACCTGGACGACCCGGACGGCTTCGTGCACCACGAGCACGCGGACTTCTCCGAGCTGGACAAGCTGCTCGGCGAGGCGGCGGGCGGCAAGCCGAAGCTGGAGAAGGACCCGGAGACGCGCGGGAAGGACAGTGACCGGCCCGACGACGAGGGCAAGGACGGCGACGAGGGCAAGGGCGACAGCGGCAAGTGAGTCTGCACGACGACGCCGTCCGCGTACTGGAGACGTACGACGGCCAGGAAGAGCTGCGCCGGATCTATCTGGACCATCTGGCGGCCTGTCCGGACGGGATGTGGAAATCCTGTGACGCCGGGCATGTCACGGCGAGCGCGCTGGTGATCGACCCGGCGGGGGGCCGTGTCCTGCTGACCCTCCACAAGAAGCTCGGTCTGTGGCTCCAGATGGGCGGCCACTGCGAGCCCGGGGATGTCTCGCTCGCGGCTGCGGCGCTGCGCGAGGCCACGGAGGAGTCCGGGATCGGGGGGCTGACGCTGCTGCCCGGCGGACCCGTACAGCTCGACCGGCACGCGATCCCGGCACCCTGCCACTGGCATCTGGATGTGCAGTACGCGGCTCTGGCGCCGGTGGGCGCGGTCGAGGAGATCAGCGAGGAGTCGCTGGATCTGCGCTGGTTCGCGTACGACGAGGTGGCGACGGTCGCCGACGGATCGGTCGTACGGCTGCTGGAGCGCACGCGCGACGCGCTCTCCGAGCAGGTTCACGGCTGACGCCAGGGACGAGCAGGGGCGGCCTCCATGGAGACCGCCCCTGAGCGGCCGAACCGGACCGGCCGGACTCAGTCGGCCGAACCGGTCGGACTGGACGCCCTAGCCCTGGTTGTTCCAGACGTTGTTCTGGTTCTGTCCATGGGCGCCCTGCTGGCCCGCGCCGAACTGCGCACGCAAGCCCTGCCCGATCTCCGCGTTCTGCGGCGGCATGACCTCGCTGGGCTGCACGAGCGCGAAGCCCTGGCCGAGGAAGCTGAGCTCCCAGCCCTCGCCCGTGTTGCCGCGCCGGCGCCGTACGCCCGAGGAGTGCGTCTGCGCCTGCATCTGCACCCGCAGCCCGGAGGACCACGCCACGATCGCGTCGGCGTCGGCGTTCACGTACTTGTCGGGCGTCACGAGCATCATCAGCGGCTGCCCGGACGTCATCAGGGCGACCTTGCCTCGGCCCGAGATGTTGAGCTGGTACTTGCCGGAGCCTGAGATGCCGTACTGGCTGTCCACCGCGATGACCTCGGTGTGCAGTGTGGAGTCGAGCGCCAGGACATAGGCGCTGTCGACGGTCATGCCCTCCTGGTCGACATCCACGACATGCACGTACTGCGCGAGGTTCGCGAAGTAGACCGTCCCCTGACCCGAGCAGCGCATCAGGTCCAGGCCCTCGCCGGTGTTCCGCCTGGCACGGCGCTGGCCCTGGGACTGGTACTCACCGTCGAAGTCGATGAGCCCCTGGTAGGCGACCATCGCGCCCTTGCGGGCGAGGACATCGTCGTGGCCGGTGAGCGCGACCCGCAGAAGCTGCGGGTTCTGTACGACATAGCGGTCCTGGGACTGCGTTTCCGCGAGTCCGAAAAGCGGGCTCTGCATGATGTTTCCTCCCCCTCAGCCCCGGACCCGCAGGCGGTCGGTGCTGTCCTCGCTCGGTTGTACGACGACGAGGCCCTGGCCCGAGAAGGCCATCTGGTAGGCCTCCCCGCTGCCCCGTCCGATCAGGGACGACGCCTTGAAGCTCCGCTTGCCCTTCACCTTGAGCCCGGGTGACCAGGCCACGAGGGCGTCGGGGTCGACGTACGTCTCGTCGTCGCCACGGCCGCAGTCGACGACGATCGGCGTACCGCGCGAGGTCAGCGCGACCCAGCCGGTCCCGCCGACCGTGACGTTCCACAGACCCTGTCCGGCGAACTTCGCCAGCCCTTTGACCTTCTCGACGCCCCACTGGAGGTGCGCGTCGAAGGCCAGCAGGTTAGTGCCGTTGACCGAGATCGAGTCGTTGTTGAGGTTGATGACGACGACGTCGGCGCCGTAGTCGGCCAGATAGAGCAGGCCGTCACCGGCGCACTTCATGATCGGTGTGCCTTCGCCGGTCACCCACTGGCCGGCGATCTGACGGACGGCGGGCGGGTTGGGCTCGTACTGCACGAACCCTTCGTACGCGACCATCGAGCCGGTGCGCGCGTAGAGGTCCTGCCCGCTGGTCATGGCGACCTTGAGCATGGCGCGGCCGTGGTTCTCCATCCGCGCCGAGACGGGGGCCGGGGCGAAGCCCGCGAGTTGCTGGTTCATGTGCCGGACTCCCTCAGACCTCGTACGGCTGGACGACGATGAAGTTGCCGGGGGCTCCCCGGAACTGCAGATTCACGGTCTCTCCGCTGTGTCCCGGATACGCGTTGCGGCGCAGCCTGACCTGGCTGGAGAGGATCACCTGTGACGCGGCCGACCAGGCGACGACGGCGTTGCAGTCGGCGAAGGTCGTGGGCGTGACCGGCAGGACGACCGGGACACCGTGGGTCTTCACGACGATGGTGCCGGTGCCCTGGAACTGCATCGTGAACAGGGCTCCGCCGGGGATGCCGTGGCCCTCGATACGCCGGACCTCGTACTGAAGGGACTCGTCGAAGGCGAGCACGTTCTCCGCGGAGACGCAGATGGCGTCGCCCTGGAGCTCGATCGGGTGCAGATGCGAGGCTTCCTCGGCGAGAAAGACCTGGCCGCGGCCGGAGCAGCGCATGAGCTGCATCTCCTGGCCGGTCGCGTTGCCGACGATACGGCCCGCGAAGCCGGCGCCCTTGTAGCCGAAGTCGACCTTGCCCTGGTACATGACCATGCTGCCCTGGCGGGCCAGGACGGGGGCGCCGCCCATGGCGAGGTCGACCCGCATCAGCTGCTGGTTCTGCGGGGTCCAGCGCTGGCCGGTGGCGGCCTCCTTGTACGGCTGGAGCGCCGCCGCGAGACCCGCGCCGGCCTGCTGGCCCGCTTGCGGCATGCCCGGGGGCGGTGCGCCCTGGGGCTGGCCTCCGTAGGGAGGCGGTGTCGGCTGCCCATACTGCGCGGGCGCGCCGGGCGGCTGGCCCTGACCGGGGAACTGACCCGGAGGCTGGCCGGGGATCTGGCCGAACTGCGGCTGCTGCGGGGCCTGCGGCGGACCGGGCGGCTGCGCGTACGGCGACGGTGCGGGCGCGGGCGCCGGAGGCATCGGGGCGGCGACGGTCGGCGCGCCGTGCATCGGGTGGGGCGCGGGTGCCGGGGCCTGCGGGGGCGCGCCGAACGACGGCGGGGGCTGCGGGGCCTGCGGCGCGGGCGGGGCCGGCGGGGCTCCGAAGGCCGGAGGGGGCGCGGCGCCGCCGGGCGGCGGGGCGAACGACGGTGCGGCTCCCTGGGCGGGCGGCGGGGCCGCGGCCGGCTCCTCCTCGGCGACTTCGCCGCCGAAGTTCTTGAGCAGCGCGTCGAGACCACCGTCGAAGCCCTGGCCGACGGCGGCGAACCGCCAGACGTCCTTGAGGTAGAAGTCGCCGAGCATCACCGCGCGTTCGGTGCTGAACTCGGAGCCGGTGAAGGCGTATCGGACGACTTCTTCGCCGCCGGCGACTATCCGGATGTATCCGGGGCCCACCTGGGACATCTGCCCGGCGCCGTCGATGGTGGCGGTGAAGGACAGTCGCTGGATGTTCGCCGGAATACGGTCGAGCGTGACCCGGAACGATTCGGTGTCGCCGGACTGCGCGCCCAGCAACTGGATTGATTCCTCGGGGGACTTCGGCTGATTGAAGAAGATGAAATACCGGTCGTCCGAGAGCTGTTCATTGGCGTCGAGGCCGAAACAGCTGATGTCGAACGTCAAGCCGGGCGCCGCGATCTGCACACCTACGTACAGATCCGTCCCCTGCGTGAGGTCACTGATCTTGGCCTTGTGGCCGCGTTGGAATTCCCTCGCCATGCGTAACGACCGTCCCCCATCCCGAGCTGAACACGTCGCGTCAGGCTAACCGTTGCGTCCGGCATTGAACCAAGCCGGTACAGATTCGGTACACGATCAGCGAGGGGACGCCGTCACTCTCCGGGGGCGGCGGGCAGCTGCGGCAACCGCTCGGCGGCGACGACACCTTCGAGGTAGCCACGGGCCCGCTCGGTGCGCGGATACGCCTCCAGCAACTCCCAGAAGCGCGGGCCGTGCCCCGGCACGAGCAGATGGGCCAGCTCGTGCACGAGCACGTAGTCGACGACGTACTCGGGCATGCCCTGCAGCCGGTGCGAGAGACGGATACTGCCCTCGGCGGGGGTGCAGGAGCCCCAGCGGGTGTTCTGGTTGGTGACCCAGCGGACGGACGCGGGGCGGGCCCTGCCGTCGAAATACTGCTCGGACAGCCGCTTGGCGCGGTCGGTCAGATCGTTGTCGCCGAGGACGCGCTTGCTCTCCTGAGCCGCGAGTTTGTCGAGCATCACGTCCACCCAGCGCCGCTCCTCGGCCTCCGACATCCGGGCCGGGATGAGCACAATGGTGCGGTCGCCCTCACGGTACGCCGAGACCGTCCTGCTGCGCCGGGCGCTGCGGCGGACCTCGACGGCGCTCGTCGCCGGTCCGCGCTGCGGGCGGCCGGTCACGCTGCGCTCTTCGCTTCCGGCGCTGTGCGGTGGGGATTCCCCCGCAACGCGAGGAGAAGGGTCGGCGGACACGCTTCGACGTTACCCGCTGTCAGTGGGGAACGTCCCGTCGCGGAGGCTTTTCGATCTTGGTCCACTCCATACACCCATCATTTGAACGTCTAATTCCCCACGCCTGTGGATAACTCTTCGCACCTCTCACCAGTTCCTTGCATTCTGGAATCCGATCGCGGGACAGGCATCACGGGGGAGACGAATATGCATCCAATGGTGAAGCCCGCTCTGCGCCGGGCCTGGCGGGAGCGGCAGACGGTTCAGTTCGGAATCACACCCGCGCACGCGGTGGTGGTGGGACCTGTCGATACGGCCACGGGCAGCTTTCTCGACCTGCTGGACGGCACGCGGGGGCTGCCGCTGCTGCGGGACGAGGCGCGGAGTCTGGGGCTGCCGGACGGCAAGGCGGAAGCGCTCGTGGACCGGCTCTCGGCGGCCGGGCTGCTGGACGACAGCACGGCGGGCGGGCGCCCCGCCGAAGCGTTACGGAATCGAAAGGTGGAGCTCGACCGGCTGCGGGCGGATCTGGCGTCACTGTCGATCACGCACCGCACGCCGGGTGCGGCGATGGAGCGGCTGGCGGCGCGGCGCACCATGCGTGTCCAGGTGCGCGGGGCCGGCCGGGTCGGTGCGGCCGTCGCCTCGGCGCTGTCGGCCTCCGGGGTGGGCCGGGTGGATGTGCTTGACAGCGGGAGGACCCAGGCATGGGACGTGGCTCCGGGCGGGCTTCCGGCGGAATCGGTCGGTGAGCGCAGGGATGTGGCGGCCCGGCTGCTGGTGCGGCGCTCGGCCCCGGGCAGATCCGTCAGAGCGGCGGCGTCCGGCGCGCGGCCGGCGGCCGACGGGCCGGGGTCCGATATGGACGGGGCGGAGGCGGGAGAGCTCGACGACATGCCGGGCGGCTGGGCGGCCGAGCGGCCCGAGCGCGCCGACGAGCGGGCGGCCACGGTGAGCGGTGGCGCGGCGGGGCTGTCGCTGGTGATCGTCGCCCCACGGGACGGGCTCGCGGCCTATGTCCCGGATCCGGCGTCCGCCGAGCGCTGGATCGCCACCGGGACTCCTCATCTCTACGCGGGAGTTGTCGAGGCCACGGGGGTGGTGGGCCCGCTGGTGCTGCCGGGCGGCACAGCCTGCGCGGGCTGTCTGACCGAGGAGCGGACCGCCCGGGAGCCGGGGTGGCCGCTCATGCTGGCGCAGTGGCGGTCAGGACGGCGGGCGTCGGTCACACCGGCCTGCGACCTGGGGCTCGCCACCACCGTGGCCGGTCTCACCACGGCTCACGCGCTGTCCTTCCTGGATGGTGAGCTGCCGGCGAGCACGGGGGCACGCTGGGAGATCACGCTGCCGCTGCTCGACTGGCGTTCGGAGCGGATCGCGCCGCATCCCGCCTGCCCCTGCGGGGCCGCCGGAGAACAGGAGGGAGAGGGCATGGCTGTGCCCGGGGCGCCGCACGACACAATGGTGCGGTAACCGCCGTACGCGGCTCGGCTGTCAGGGATTTGGAGGGGCGTATGTCTGATCTTCCCCGTAAGGCCGTCACCCGAACTGCCAAGCTGGCCGCGCTGCCACTGGGCTTCGCCGGCCGTGCCACCTGGGGTCTGGGCAAGCGGATCGGCGGCAAGTCCGCGGAGATGGTGGGCCGGGAGCTCCAGCAGCGCACGGCGGACCAGCTCTTCAAGGTGCTCGGCGAGCTCAAGGGCGGGGCCATGAAGTTCGGGCAGGCTCTGTCCGTCTTCGAGTCCGCGCTGCCCGAGGAGGTGGCGGGCCCCTATCGGGCGGCGCTCACCAAGCTCCAGGAGGCTGCCCCTCCGATGCCGACCAGCACGGTGCACAAGGTGCTGGCGGAGCGGCTCGGTGAGGAGTGGCGTGAGCTGTTCCTGGAGTTCGAGGAGAAGCCGTCGGCCGCCGCCTCGATCGGCCAGGTGCACCGGGCGGTGTGGCACGACGGGCGGAATGTGGCGGTCAAGGTGCAGTACCCGGGGGCCGGGGAGGCGCTGCTCTCGGACCTGTCGCAGCTGAGCCGGTTCGCCCGGCTGCTGGGGCCGCTGATCCCGGGCATGGACGTCAAGCCCCTGATCAACGAGTTGCGGGACCGGGTGTCGGAGGAGCTGGACTACGAGCTGGAGGCTGCGGCGCAGCGGGAGCACGCGGCGGAGTTCGCGGACGATCCCGACGTGGTCGTGCCCGACGTGGTGCACCAGTGCGACCAGGTGCTGGTCACGGAGTGGATCGACGGCATCCCGATGGCCGACGTGATCGCGGAGGGCACCGAGGAACAGCGCGACCGCGCGGGCCAGTTGCTGGCGCGCTTCCTCTTCTCGGGCCCCGCCCGTACGGGACTGCTGCACGCGGACCCGCATCCGGGCAACTTCCGGCTGCTGCCGCCGGCCGGGGACGAGGGCGAATCGCGCCTCGGTGTACTGGACTTCGGCACGGTCGACCGGCTGCCGGGCGGGCTGCCCGAGACGATAGGCGAGTCGCTGCGGCTAACGCTGGAGGGGGACGCCGAGACGGTGTACGAACTCCTGCGCACGGAGGGGTTCGTCAAGGAGTCGATCGATCTCGACCCGGACGCGGTGCTGGAGTATCTGCTGCCGATCATCGAACCGGCCGAGGCGGAGGAGTTCACCTTCACCCGGAGCTGGATGCGCACCCAGGCGGCGCGGATCGCCGATCCGCGTTCTCCGGCGCACCAGTTGGGGAAGCAGTTGAATCTGCCGCCGTCCTATCTGCTGATACATCGCGTCACGCTGAGCACCATCGGGGTGCTGTGCCAGCTGAACGCGACGGTCCGGCTCCGCGAGGAGCTGGAGGAGTGGCTGCCGGGCTTCCTGCCGGAGGAGTTCGCCTATGAGGAGGAGCCCGAGGCGGGAGCGGGCGCGGGCGCGGGCGCGTAGGACGTGTTCGGAGACAAGAAAGCGGGGGCCGGTCCGTGAGGACCGGCCCCCGCGTCAGAGGCACTCAGGGTCTGCGACGTTCTCGCGCCCGGCCGCTGGCGGTCAGTTCATGACCGCCATGGCCAGCGCACGGCGGGCGCGCATCGATACGCGCTCGGCCCGGCGCTGCATCCGCCGAGCGGCGACCAGGCGCACGGCCTGGCGTTCCGCGTCGGCTTCACGCAGGCGCTCGGTCATATGCGCGCGTGCAAGGGCTTCTGGGATGAGTTGCATCTCGCGGTTCCTGTTCTGACGCGATTCGCTCGCGCCGGTGGTACTGACAGCTGAAGTGGCGGAGCCGGACGGCTCTCGCAGGGAAGAGGTCATCGGGGCCTGCTTCTTGGGATCGTGCGTGACGGGGCGATCGACGGTGCCGGTGGCGTTCATGCCGCGACCGGGTTCTTGCGCGGGCGGCCACGGGGCCGCTTGCGAGCGACGACCACACCCTGGATGAAGAGCTCGCCGCCCCAGACACCCCACGGCTCACGCCGCTCCTTGGCACCGGCGAGGCAGGCCTCGACCAGCGGGCAGGTGCGGCAGAGGGACTTGGCGTACTCGACGTCGGCCGGGGACTCCGCGAAGAAGACCTCCGGGTCGTAGGCACGGCAGGGAACGGGTACGCCGAGGTTCTCGATGGCGTCGTCGAGCGCGGTGAGCGCGGTCAGCGGGGTCAAGGTGGAGTCCTCCGTGATGCCGGGCTGGGTGATCGTTTCGGAAGGCGGTACGGACGGGGCGTGCGCTTCGAGTTGCACGGTGGTGTCTTCCTCGTCTGGTCGGTCCGGCCTGTTGGCCAGGTGTCGGCTGGTACCGGGTGGTACTTCTCCCGAGGCCCCTTCACTCCGCCCGTCCCGTTCGGGACAAACAGAAGGGCCGCGGATCCCGGGTGGGGTTCCGCGGCCCTGAAGGCGCCGGCCTGATCTTGAATCAGGCTGGATCACTCCAGGGTTCAGGCCCACGGATGGCCCACATCGTGTGGTGCTGCTTCGTCTGCTTCGTCAATTCGGCACCGGCTGCCGCGAACGCATAGGCCTTTGCCTCTGCCGCTGCTACTTCTGCCGCCAGTGCCTTGCTCGGTCGCTCATTGCCGCCCGTGACAGGAAGAGCCACGGGGTTGGTCCGGCCGGCGCCGAAGCCCGACAGACCGGTGGCGGCGAACGAAGATCCATCACTGGCCAGCAGTCCAGGACGCAGAACGTCGAGAGAGCATGCGGAGACGACCGAGAGATCGGTCATTTTGGCGGTGCTGACGAAGTCGCTGTTGATGCTGATCACTGGAATCGCCTCCTCTCGGCGTATCGAAATCCGGATACCACTTCGGACAAGTAGAGCACGGGGACGGGGCTTCGGAGAAGCCCGCCGTTCCGTGGTTAAGAACCTATGGTGATTCGCGGGGCGCGCGCAAACTATTTTCTCGACGAGTTTGTATCAGCTCTCCTCGTCCTCCCCAACAAGCTCGTCACCTGCGCAGATGGCCAGAACATCGGCTCCGAACCGCTCCAGCTTGCGACCTCCGACGCCGGAGATCCGGGACAGCTCGCCGTCGTCGCCCGGCACGGCCTCGGCGATGGCCATCAGCGTCTTGTCGGTGAACACGCAGTACGCGGGCTGGCCCAGCTGCTTCGCCTGGTCGGAGCGCCACTCGCGCAGCCGTTCGTACAGCCCCTCGTCCATGTCCGAGGGGCAGCCCTCACAGCGCATCAGCTTCATCTCGCCCGCGTCCGTCAGGGTCGTGCCACAGACGCGGCACAGCACCGGGCCGCGCCGCTTGCGCCGGCCGCCGCGGTCGGCCGCGCCGCCCGCCGCCGCTCCGGCGCCCCGCGTCCCCGGGGCCGACGAGCCCGGCCGCAGGCCGCTCAGGAAGCGGGTGGGACGCCGGGATGCCCTGCCGCCCGGGGCCCTGGAGAGCGCCCACGACAGCGAGATGTGCAGGCGGGCACGGGTGACCCCGACGTAGAGGAGCCTGCGCTCCTCCTCGACCTGTTCGTCGGTCTTGGCGTACGTGATCGGCATCATGCCCTCGGTCAGCCCGACCAGGAACACCGCGTCCCACTCCAGGCCCTTGGCCGAGTGGAGGGAGGCGAGGGTGACTCCCTGGACGGTCGGGGCGTGCTGGGCGGCGGCGCGCTCGTCCAGCTCGGCCACCAGATCGCCGAGGGTCGACTCCGGCCTGGCCCGTGCGAAGTCCTCGGCGAGACGCACGAGGGCGGCCAGCGACTCCCAGCGGTCGCGGACGGCGCCCGAGCCCGTGGGAGGTTCGGTGGTCCAGCCCTTGGTGGAGAGCACCGCCCGCACCTGGGACGGCAGATCCACGATGTCGTCCAGCAGGGAGTCGTTGCCCCCGAAGCGGGCCGCGCCGCGCAGGGCGGCCCCTGCCTCCCGTACCTCCTGGCGCTCGAAGAACCGCTCGGCGCCCCGGAGTTGGTAGGGCACCCCGGCGTCGGCGAGCGCCTGTTCGTAGACCTCCGACTGGGCGTTGATCCGGTACAGCACGGCGATCTCGCCGGCCGGGACGCCCGCCGCGATCAGGTCGCGGACCCGGCGGGCGGTGCCCTCGGCCTCGGCGGGCTCGTCCGCGTACTCCGTGTAGAGGGGCTCGGGGCCCGCGTCGCGCTGCGAGATCAGTTCGAGCCGGTGTTCGGCGGCGCGGCCCCTGGCTTGATTCAGCAGGCCGTTGGCCAGGTGCACGACCTGGGGAGTGGAGCGGTAGTCACGGACCAGCTTCACCATCGTCGCGTTGGGGTGGCGCGTGCGGAAGTTCAGCAGATGGTCCGGGGTCGCGCCGGTGAAGGAGTAGATCGTCTGGCTGGCGTCGCCGACGACGCAGAGACTCTCCCGGTCGCCCATCCACAGGTCGAGGAGCCGCTGCTGGAGCGGGCTCACGTCCTGGTACTCGTCCACCACGAAGTGCTGGTACTGACCGCGGATCTGGTCGGCGATGTCGTGCCGGTCCTGGAGGATGCCGACCGTGAGCAGCAGGACGTCCTCGAAGTCGATGACCGACCTGTCTCGTTTCAGCTGCTCGTACATCGCGTAGATCTGGCCGATTTCCGCCGGATCGCGCGGGGCGTCGCGGTGGGACTTGGCGACGGCGGCCGGATAGTCGGCGGGCACGGTCTGGGTGACCTTGGCCCACTCGATCTCGCTGGTGACATCCCTCAGCTCGTTCCGGTCCAGCCGGACCCGGCAGCGGGCCGCCGACTCCGCGACCAGCTGGACCTTGCGCTCCAGCAGCCGGGGCAGCTCGCCACCGACCACCTTGGGCCAGAAGTACTGGAGCTGGCGCAGCGCCGCCGAGTGGAACGTACGCGCCTGGACGCCGCCCGCGCCCAGCTGGCGCAGGCGCCCGCGCATCTCCCCCGCGGCCCGGTTGGTGAAGGTCACGGCCAGGACGCTGGCGGGCTGGAGGATCCCGGCCCGCACGCCGTACGCGATCCGGTGGGTGATCGCGCGCGTCTTGCCCGTGCCGGCACCGGCCAGCACACAGACCGGTCCGTGCAGTGCCGTCGCGACCTCGCGCTGCTCGGGGTCGAGCCCTTCGAGCACCGCGTCGGCGTCGCGAGGCGGGGCCACGAACTGGCTGCCGTCGGAGTCCTGCGGGAAGAGTGAGGAGTGCGTTGCTGCTGTCACCCCGCCATGCTGCCAGGTCCCGTGAGGCTGGTGCTGCACTTGTCCACAGGGGAGTCACGTTGGTCGTACAAGTGCGGGAATGGTGACCAGGTCACGTACGTTCATCTGTCTGCGAAGACATTCGAGCCTGCCAGAGGAGCGCGAGAAGACATGCCGGGGACTGTGACGATGTACAGCACCACATGGTGCGGATACTGCCGTCGGCTCAAGGGCCAGATGGACCGCGAAGGCATCGCGTACACCGAGATCAACATCGAGCAGGACCCGGATTCGGCCGCGTTCGTCGAGAAGGCGAACGGCGGCAATCAGACAGTCCCGACCTTGCTCTTCGACGACGGTTCGACGCTGACGAACCCGTCCCTCGCGCAGGTCAAGCAGAAGGTCGGCGCCTGAGCCCACGGGCCGGGCACGACCGATGGCGCAGGAGCCCCCGCCGGCCGGCGGGGGCTCCTGCGCGTGCCGGTCAGTTCAGCGGCTTCGGCAGCGGCTTTCCGTACCAGAGTTCCGTCAGCCGTGCCGCGATCGAGATGCCCGACGGCGGGAGGACATCGCCCGACTCGATCGCGATCCGCAGGTCGTCGCGGGAGAACCAGCGCGCCTCCTGGATCTCGTCGCCGTCCACGGTGATCTCGGAGGACGTGGCACGGGCCATGAAGCCCAGCATCAGGCTGGAGGGGAACGGCCAGGGCTGACTCGCGACGTACTCGACCTCGCCGACCGTGACGCCCGCCTCCTCGAACACCTCGCGCGCCACGGACTGTTCGATCGACTCACCGGGCTCCACGAAACCCGCGAGCGTCGAGAACCGGCCCTCCGGCCAGTGCACCTGACGGCCGAGGAGCGCGCGGTCCTGTTCGTCGGTGACGAGCATGATCACGGCGGGGTCGGTACGCGGGTAGTGCTCGGCGCCGCATGCCGGACAGCGGCGGATGTGGCCCGCCGCCGCGATCACCGTGCGCTCGCCGCAGCGCGAGCAGAAGCGGTGCAGCCGCTGCCAGTTCTCCAGCGCCACCGCGTGGACCATCAGGCCCGCGTCGCGCGGGGACAGCAGCAGCCCGGCCTCGCGCAGCCCCGCCGCGCGCGCCGACTGGTCCATGCGGCCCGGCAGCGTGTCCTTCTGGAGAGCGAAGTAGCTGACTCCGTCCTCGTCGGTACCGAGGAAGTAGCGGTGGGTCTCGGTGAGGGGCGCCTCGAAGGAGGGCGTCATGACGAGTTCGGTGCGGCCGTCCGGGGTGTCGTCTATCAGCACCTGGCCGCCGGAGACGACGAAGACCCGCGTGGTGGGGTGGCTCCAGGCCGCGGCCAGCCACGCCTCGTCGAGGCGGTGGTGGGCGGCACGGTCGATGCCGCTGTCGGAGGCGAGGACGATCGGCCGGTCTGCGGCGGTTTCTCCGCCGCTGGTGGTGGTGCTCACTGGTACTTCCAACTCCCCCGGATGGATGGGTGTCTGTTCAGCGGAGAGCGGCGGCGAGATCGCTCCAGAGGTAGGCGGTCGTCTCCACGCCCTTCAGTAGAAGGTCGATCTCGACCTTCTCGTCGGGCGCGTGCCAGCCGTCGGACGGTACGGAGACGCCGAGGAACAGGACGGGAGCGCCGAGCACGTCCCGCAGGTCGGCGGCGGGTCCCGAGCCGCCCTCGCGGGTGAAGCGGATCTTCTGGTCGAAGGCACGGTCCATGGCCCGTACGACCGACCGGAGCGCGGGATGGTCGAGCGGGGTCAGACAGGGGCGGGTGGCCGCGCCGAAGGTGGTCTTGTGGCGGATTCCGGCCGGGATCCTGGCATCGATCCACTCGGTCACGGCGCGCTCGACCCGGTCCGGATCCTGGCCGGCGACCAGCCGGAACGAGAGCTTCAGCCGGGCCGACGACGGGATGATCGTCTTCCCGCCCGGACCCTGGTAGCCGCCGCCCATGCCGTTGACCTCGGCGGTGGGGCGGGCCCAGACGCGCTCCAGGGTGGAGTAGCCGGCCTCGCCGAGCGTGCCGTGCGACTTGGCCGTACGCAGCCACGCGGCCTCGTCGAAGGGCAGCTCGGCGATGAGGGCGCGCTCGGCGCCGGTGAGCGGCGTGATGCCGTCGTAGAAGCCGGGCACGGTCACCCGCTCGTCCTCGTCGTGCAGCGCGGCCACGAGGCGGGCGGCGACGGTGACCGGGTTGGGTACGGCGCCTCCGAAGGAGCCGGAGTGGATGTCCTGGTCGGGGCCGTACAGCTCGATCTCGCACTCGGCGAGGCCGCGCATCCCGGTGCAGACGGTGGGGGTGTCCTCGGACCACATGCCGGTGTCGGAGACGATCACGACGTCGGCGGCGAGGCGGTCCGCGCGCTGCTCCACGAGCGCGCGGAAGTGCGGCGAACCGGACTCCTCCTCGCCCTCGACGAGCAGTTTCAGATGCACGGCGGGGGTGGTGCGCCCGGTGGCCGCGAGATGGGCGCGGACGCCGAGTGTGTGGAAGAACACCTGCCCCTTGTCGTCGGCGGCGCCACGCCCGTACAGCCGGCCGTCCTGGACGACCGGCTCGAAGGGGTCGGTGCGCCAGCCGTCCACACGGGCCGCGGGCTGTACGTCGTGGTGGCCGTAGACGAGCACGACCGGGGCGTCCGGGTCGTCGGACGGCCACTCGGCGAAGACGGCGGGGGCGCCGGGGGTCTCCCAGACCTCCGCGACCGGGAAGCCGGTAGCGCGCAGTTTCGCCGCGAGCCAGTCGGCGCTGCGCCGTACGTCCGCGTCGTGGTCCGGCTGCGCCGAGACGGACGGGATACGCAGCCACTCGGCGAGGTCGTCGAGGAAGGCCGCCCGGTGGGACCGGATGTAGTCACGGGTGTGCGTACGGACGGCGCTGTCCGGGGTCTCGCTCATACGTCGAGCCTATCCGGCTCCGGGGGCGGTCTCGTCTGCCGTTCGCTGTTCGGGACGCGCTCGCGGCGGGTGGTCGTCGCCGTGAAGGAGGAGGCGTTCCAGTCCGGTCCGGCCGGGCAGTCCCTCGGGTCGTACCGCCTCGCCGCTTCGCACGTACAGGAAGGTGGCCGTGACCGCGTCGGGTGGCAGGCCGTGCTGCTCGGCCCAGGCCAGGCGGTAGATCGCGAGCTGGAGCGGGTCGGCCGTACGGCCCCGGCCGGTCTTCCAGTCGACGATCTCGTACGTGACGGTGTCCGTCAGCGGGTCGACGTCCCGGTACACGGCGTCGATACGGCCCCGAATGACGCGGCCGGCGAGGGTGAGCTGGAACGGCACCTCGACGCGGTACGGCGTGCGCCGGGCGTACGGAGTGCGGTCGAAGGCCTCCTTGAGGGCGGCCAGGTCGCGTTCGTCAGCGATCTCCGGCTCGTCGTCGGCGCCACCGGGCAGCTCGTCGGGGCCGAGCATCGGGAGCGGCAGTTCGTCGAAGCGCGACTCCACCCAGGCGTGGAACCGGGTGCCGCGGCGCGCGGCGCGGTGCGGCGGGCGGGGCATGGGGCGGGCCAACTCCTGGGCGAAGCCGTCGGGGTCGGCGGCGAGGCGCAGGAGTTGGGAGGCGGAGAGCGACGGCGGTACGGGGACGTCACGGACGCGTGCGCGGGCGCGCAGCAACTCGCCGGAGAGGGCATCGAGGTCGCGGTCCCAGGAGGCGAGGGTGCGGGTCTCCTCGGGAGTGAGGCGCGTCTGGGGGGCGTCGGCCGGGGGGCGCGGGGCGGGCAGGTGCGCCGGGCGCGCGCCATCCGCCGGACGCTCCGGAGCCTCCAAGTGGTCCGAGTGGTCCGGGGCTTGTGGACGGTCGCGTCCCGGCTCCCAGGTGTCCCAGTCCGCGAGATCGTCGTGCTCCCGCTCGTCTTCCCACTCGTCGGGGCCGTCGAGTTCGTCCAGGCCGTCGTACGCGTCGTCATACGCGTCATCCGGCGGCGGCGCGTCCTCCTCCGGAGGTGGCGCGTCATCGAAAGGCACCGGTTCCTCGTACGGCGTCCCGCCCGCCCAGGGCGTCGCCGCCGGCGCGTCCATGTGCGCCAGGACCGTGTCCGCGGCCGTACGGCGCCGGGCCAGGGAGTCCGGGTCCAGCGGGAGCGGCCAGGCCGTCGCCTTGTCCGCCGCGAGCAGCGCGGGGTTCTCCTCGGTCTCCGGCGGCTCGTCGGCCCACACCTCGATCTCGCCGAAGCCCGCCGCGCAGTGGTCGTGCAGGGCCCGCAGGAAGTCCGAGGGGCCCCGGGCGCGCTTCTGGGCCGGCCCCCACCAGTGGCCCGAGCCCAGCAGCAGGGAGCGGGGACGGGTGAACGTCACGTAGCCGAGGCGCAGTTCCTCCGTGTGCTGGTGCGCGCGCATCTCGTCCTTGAACGCCTTCAGGCCCCTGGCGTCCCACTCCGGCACGTCCGGGAGCGTCGGGGCGTCGCCGCGCAGGGCATGCGGCAGGACCTTCGACTGGGACGTCCAGGCCTCCCGCGCCCTGCTGTTGGGGAACTGTCCGGTGACGAGGCCGGGGACGGCCACGACGTCCCACTCAAGTCCTTTGGACTTGTGCGCGGTGAGGACCTTCACTGTGTTCTCGCCGCCCGGCAGGGCGTTGTCGAGACCCTTCTCGTACTGCGCCGCCGTCCGCAGGAAGGCGAGGAAGGCGAGAAGCGTGGCGTCCCCGTCGAGCGCGGCGAAGGAGGCCGCCGTGTCGAGGAAGTTGCTGAGCGTCTCGCGCCGTCGCGCGGCCAGGGCGTGCGGCGACGCCGCGAGTTCGACCTCCAGTCCTGTGGTGGCGAGCACCCGGTGCAGGACGTCCATCAGCGGGTCGGCCAGCGAGCGCCGCAGATCGCGCAGTTCGGCCGCGAGCCGGGCGAAACGCACGCGCGCGGCGGCGGAGAAGGGAAGGCCGTCGTCCTTGCCGCCGGCCGACTCCAGGAAGGTGTCGAGCGCGTCGGCGAGCGATATCACCTCGGCGGGGTCGGTACCCTCGACCGCCGCGGCGAGCCGTTCGTCGGCGTCCTCGTCGACGGACGAGCCGTCGGCACGGTGCACCAGCAGCCGGGCGCGACGGCCGAGGAGCGCCAGATCGCGGGCGCCGATACGCCAGCGCGGCCCGGTGAGCAGCCGTACCAAGGAGGCGTTGGCACCCGGGTCCTGAAGGACCTCGCACATCGCCACGAGGTCGGCGACCTCGGGGAGATGGAGCAGCCCGGAGAGGCCGACGACCTCGACCGGCACATCGCGGGCGACGAGCGCGCTCTGGATCTGGGCGAAGTCACCGGCGGTGCGGCACAGTACGGCGATCTCGGCGGGCTCCTTGCCCGTACGCACCAGATGGGCGATGGAGTCGGCGAGCCAGTCCAGCTCCTCGGCATGGGTACGGAGGAGGGCGCAGCGCACGATGCCGTCGCGTTCGGCGCCGGGTGCGGGCCGCAGCGCCTCCACGCCCTCGTGCATGGCGCGCAGCGGCGCCGCGAGTCCGTTGGCGAGGTCGAGCAGCCGGCCACCGCTGCGGCGGTTCTCACTGAGCGAGAAGCGGCCGGCCGGGGTGCCGTCGGCGCCCGGGAAGTGGGAGGGGAAGTCGTCCAGGTTGGCGACGGAGGCGCCGCGCCAGCCGTAGATCGCCTGGCAGGGGTCGCCGACGGCCGTCACGGCGTGGCCGGTGCCGGAGCCGAAGAGGCCCGAAAGGAGGAGGCGTTGGGCGACCGATGTGTCCTGGTACTCGTCGAGCAGCACCACGCGGAACTCGTCGCGCAGGATGCGGCCGACCTCGGGCCGGGTGAGGGCCAGTTGGGCCGAGAGCGCGATCTGATCGCCGAAGTCGAGCAGATCGCGATCGCTCTTGGCCGCGCGGTAGCGCCCCACCAGATCGAGCAGTTCGCGGCGGGCGGAGACGGTCTCGGGCACCTTGCGCAGGTCGGCGTTGCTGAGCCGGACACCTTCGAGGGTGCGCAGCAGTTCGCTGTCGTACGAGGCGAGTTCGCCGGTCGGGACGAGATGCTCCGCCAGCTCGGCGTCGAGCGCCAGCAGATCGCCGACCAGGGCGGGGAACGATCGTGTCAGGGAGGGATACGGGCCGGGGGCCTCCCTGAGCACCCGCGCGGCGAGCTGGAAGCGTGTGGCGTCGGCCAGCAGCCGGGCGGTCGGCTCAAGCCCAATCCGCAGGCCGTGGTCGGTGAGGAGCTGTCCGGCGAACGCGTGGTATGTGGAGATGCGCGGCTCGCCCGGAGGGTTGTCCGGGTCGAGCAGGTCGGGGTCGGTCACCCCGGCCCGTACGAGCGCCTTGCGGACCCGCTCGGCCAGCTCGCCCGCGGCCTTGTTGGTGAACGTGAGGCCGAGGACCTGCCCGGGGGCGACCTGGCCGCTGCCCACGAGCCACACCACGCGCGCCGCCATCACCGTCGTCTTGCCCGAGCCCGCCCCTGCGACGATCACCTGCGGTGCGGGCGGGGCGATGATGCACGCCGTCTGCTCCGGGGTGAACGGGATGCCGAGGAGTTCGTTGAGCTGCGCGGGGTCGGTGATACGTGCGGACACTTCAGAGAGGCTATCGGGGACCACTGACAGGCGGACGCCGGGCGGATCGGACGGGTTGCCGGTGGTCCCCGCGGCCTCAGGCGGTGGGCGGGTTCGCCGCTCCCCGGATGTCCTGCAGGTCCACGGTGTCACCGGCGGGCGGCACCGTGGCCTTGACGGGCACGCCGAAGTCGCCGAAGAGGACCGTGCCCGGGGCCTGGCCGCCCTCGCTGACGGCCTTCAGCAGATACGGCGCCCCCTCGGCCGCCACGAAGGTCGTCTGGGTCCTGCCGCCCTCCCGCTTCACCAGCGTCACCGCCTTTCGGCCGTCGACCTCGGCGGCGTCGCCTCTGGTCAGACCCTTGGTGTCGGCGGTGTTCAGGGTGCCGAGCATCGCGTCCAGATCGCACGCGCCGCCCAGCGCCCGCGCGGGGGAGTTCCCGCTCGCCGGAATCTTGAGCCACTTGCCACTGAGCAGCTGCACCAGCTCGTCGGCGCGGCCGGGGTCGGGGCTCTCCGCGTTCGGATCGTTCCCGCCGGAGGCGAGTGACCGCCAGAACTCGTCGTCGCCCTTGACGTACGTGACGCCGTTCACCACGGCGAACTCCGCCTCGCTGTCGTCCCGGCGCAGACCCCCCGCGCAGGTGCCCTTGTTGTCCAGGGAGAAGTCGACCTTGAGGCGCCTGCCGTTCTCCGTGCCCTCCGCCGTCAGCCGCAGGGACTTCGCGCCCTTGGTCGCCGTCACCGCCTTACGGGCGATCTGCGCGGCGCTCATCCCGGCGAAGGGGTCGCCCGTCGTCGCTTCCGTCGACGGCGCGGCCACCTGCTTCGCGGCCCCCGCCTCCTTCTCGGCCGCGCCCTCCGCCCCCTTGGTGGCACCTCCGGTGGAACAGCCCACCACACCTGCCACCGTGATCGCGCTCAGCAGCGCCGGCATCAGGAACTTCCGCTTGATCGCGTCGATCGCGGTCATCTGTCGTCTCCTCGCACATCTGGCACGTCTGGCACTCCGTGCCTGGGTGCCGTTCCCTTTCCGGCCGCGCGAGGAGTCGCGAAGGGTGCATGTGCACGAGGGGATTCATCCGGGAGGGGCACTCACTCCACGATCTGCTGCCCCTCCGGCCGCGCGCTGCACGACGCGCGGAAGGAGCAGTGCTCGCAGTGCCGGCCGGTGCTCGGTGTGAAGCGCTCGTCCAGTACGCGCCCGGCCGCCGTGGCGAGCAGATCGCCGACCCACTCCCCCGCGAGCGGCTCCTGCGCCTGGATCTTGGGCAGCGCCTCACCGCCCTCCTTCCTGGCCGCCGCCTGCCGCAGTTGTACGAGTTCGGCGCCGCCCGGCTCCGGCCGGTGTCCGTCGAAGACGTCGTCCACCGCGCCCTCCCCCACCGCGAGCTGGTACACCGCGAGCTGGGGGTGGTGCGCGACCTCCTCCTTGGTAGGAGCCGCTTTGCCGGTCTTGAAGTCGACGACGTAGGCGCGCCCTTGGGCGTCCCGCTCCACACGGTCCATGGAGCCCCGGATCCGTACCTCGTACGCGCCCGCCTCAAGGGTGACGTCGAAGGCGTGCTCGGTGGCCGCGGGTGTGCGCCCGGCGCGGTCCATCACATGCCAGCGCAGGAAACGCTCCAGCGCCACGCGCGCGTGCTTCTTCTCCTGCTGGGACTTCCAGGGTGCGTCGAAGGCGAGCGCGTCCCAGACGGAGTCGAGGCGCTCCATGAGGACGGCGAGGTCGGCGGGAGTACGGCCGGAGGCCACCTCGTCGGCCAGGACGTGGACGACGTTGCCGAAGCCCTGGGCCGCGGTGGACAGTTCGTCCGCCTTGACCTCGCGGCCCAGGAACCACTGGAGCGAACAGGTGTTGGCGAGCTGGTCCAGCGCGCTGCCGGAGAGCGCGACGGGCTGGTCCCGGTCGCGCAGGGGGACGGCGCTGTGCGTCGGCTCGTACAGGCCCCACCAGCGGTGCGGATGGGCGGCCGGCACGAGCGGCTGGCCCTCCTCGTCGCTGAGCGCGGCGAGCCGGGCGAGCCGGCGGGCCGCCGCGTCGCGCAGTGCGGGCGTCGCGTGAGGGTCGACGGTCGTGGCGCGCAGCTCGGCCACGAGCGCGGCGACGGCGAGGGGACGGCGGGGGCGGCCGGTGACGTCCCTGGGCTCGACGCCCAGTTCGGTGAGGAAGCGCGACGGCTGGTCGCCGTCGTCGGCGGGCGCCTTGACCGCCGTGACGACGAGCCGTTCGCGGGCGCGGGTCGCCGCCACGTAGAAGAGGCGTCGCTCCTCTGTAAGGAGGGCG
This sequence comes from Streptomyces sp. NBC_01716, assembly GCF_036248275.1. Taxonomy (NCBI): domain Bacteria; kingdom Bacillati; phylum Actinomycetota; class Actinomycetes; order Kitasatosporales; family Streptomycetaceae; genus Streptomyces; species Streptomyces sp. NBC_01716. The sequence goes on from NZ_CP109181.1 coordinate 2,877,201, forward strand.
CCGGGAGTGAGGGGCTCGGCCAGCCCGTCGCGGCCGATTCTGTCCGCCTCCAGAAGAGAGCCGCGCCGCCGGAGGTCGGGCCACAGTCCCTCCTGCACTCCGGCTACGACGACGAGCCGCCACTCCAGCCCCTTGGAACGGTGCGCGGTCATGAGACGGACGGCGTCCGGTCGTACGGCTCGGCCGCTGAGCGTGTCGGCGGCGATGTCCTGCGCGTCGATCTCCTCAAGGAAGTTGAGGGCGCCGCGCCCGCCGGTGCGCTCCTCGGCCCGTGCGGCGGCGTCGAACAGGGCGCATACGGCGTCGAGGTCCCGGTCGGCGTTACGGCCGGCGGCCCCGCCGCGCTGGGCCGACCGCTCAAGCCTGCCGGGCCAGGGGGTGCCGTCCCACAGCTCCCACAGCGCCTCCTCGGCCGTGCCGCCGCCCGCCAGCAGATCACGGGCCTTGGAGAGCAGCGCGCCGAGGCGCTGGGCGCCGCGCGCGTGGGCGGGGTCGTGCGTGACGAGCCGCTGCGGTTCGGCGAGGGCGCGGGCCAGGAGGGTGTCGGAGGGGGGCGGTACGCGGTTGCCGGCGGCCCGTTCCTCGTCGCGCAGGGCCCGGCCGAGACGGCGGAGGTCGGCGGCGTCCATGCCGCCGAGGGGCGAGGTGAGCAGCGCGAGCGCGGTCTCGGCGTCGAGCCAGTCGCCCTCGACCGCAGTCCCGGCCCCGGCCCCCGCCCTGGTGTCGGTGTCGGTGTCGGTCTCGGTGCCGGCGCGCTCCTCCTCGGTCCCGACGGCCGGCTCCGCGCCGGTCTCCGTCCCGATCTCTCCGTACGCCGGCCGGATCGCCGCCGTCGCGACCGCGCGCAGCGCCGTCAGCAGCGGGGCCACCGCCGGTTCGTGACGCAGCGGCACATCGTCGCCGTCGATCTCCAGGGGTACGCCGGCCGAGGTCAGGGCCCTCCGTACGGAGGGGATGGTCCGGCCACCGGCCCGTACCAGCACCGCCATCTCGCGCCATGGCACGCCCTCTTCAAGATGCGCGCGGCGCAGGATGTCCGCGACGTTCTCCAGCTCGGTGGAGGCCGTCGGATAGGTGTACGTCTCGACCCGGCCGCCCTCGCGGACCGCCGCCGGCTCGCGGTGTGCCCGTACCTTCCCGGCCGGCAGCCTGTTCAGCGGCATCCGGCGGGTCAGCAGCCGGGTCGCGGCCAGCAGCCCCGCGCCCGAGCGCCGGGAGGTCGTCAGGACCCGCACCGGGGCCGGGCTGCCGTCGGCGCGCGGGAAGGCGTCCGGGAAGTCGAGGATGCCGTTCACGTCGGCGCCCCGGAACGCGTAGATCGACTGGTCCGGGTCGCCGAACGCGACGAGCGTGCGGCCGTTCCCGGCGAGCGCCCTGAGCAGTCTGACCTGCGCCGGGTCGGTGTCCTGGTACTCGTCGACGAACACCGCGTCGTACTGCTCGGCCAGCCGCCCGGCGACCTCGGGCCGCTCCGCGAGCAGTACGGCCCGGTGGACCAGTTCGGCGTAGTCGAGCACCCCCCGCATGTCCAGGACGTCGAGGTACTCGGCGAGGAAGGAGGCGGCGGCCGTCCAGTCGGGGCGGCCCCCGCGCCGCGCGAAGACGTCCAGGGAGTCCGGGCCGAGCCCCAGCTCACGGCTGCGGGCGAGCACCGCGCGCACCTCGTCGGCGAAGCCGCGCGTAGTGAGGCAGGCCCGCAGTTCGTCGGGCCAGCGGATGTGCGCCCGCCCCTCGCGTTCCAGATCGAGCTGGCCGGTGAGCAGTTCCCGTACGGCGACGTCCTGCTCGGGTCCCGAGAGCAGTCGTAGCGGTTCGGTGAAGAGGTCGGCCTCCTGGTGGGCGCGGATCAGCGCGTAACAGAATGAGTGGAACGTGGTCGCTTGCGGCCCCCGCGCACCGCCGAGCCTGACCGCCGTACGGTCGCGTAGTTCGACCGCCGCCTTGCGGCTGAAGGTGAGGACGAGCATCCGTTCCGGATCGACGCCCCGCGCGACCCGCGCGGCGACGCTCTCGACGAGCGTGGTCGTCTTCCCCGTGCCCGGACCTGCGAGAACGAGCAGCGGTCCACGATCGTGGTCAACCACAGGGCGCTGTGCTGCGTCCAGCACAGGAGGATCCACCGGGACCGGCGGTGTACGCACCAGTCGGTACGCGGCGGAGGTCCGCTGCCGTACCCGACGGTGCGGGATACGCCCGGTGGAAGAGAAGGAGCTCACGTGGATCGCCGGTCCTGGAGGGGGTGCTGGTGGTGACGGGGCTTTCTGGGGTGTGTGTGCCGCGAGCTGACGAGGCTACGCCGAGGGGCGGCGCGGATGCGGCGGGTCCGCCCGATGATCTAGTGGCCGTCGCGCGCGGCACGGTGGCCGCGCCTCGTCATCCGTACGGACCTCAGCAGACACGCGGGATCTCCCGCCGCGGGGCGAAATGTCAGAAGCTGTCAGATGTGAGCAGCATCGCCCGTATCAGGGTCTGTTTCCGGCGGCCGGCCGTCCCATCGCGCCCGTTTCATATCGAGGCGCGGCAGATGACCTTCGGCGGCGCGCGAGGCCTCCCGCAGTGGAGTGCCCTCCTCGCGGTAGTGGGCCAGCGCCCGCAGCTCATGACCGGCCAGCAGCACACCGTCCGAGCGGACCACGCGCCACCAGGGCACGGCCCCGCCGTACAGCGCCATCGCGCGGCCGACCTGCCGGGGACCGCCCTCGCCCAGCCACTCGGCGACGTCGCCGTACGCCATCACCCGGCCCGGCGGGATCAGGTCGGCGACGTCGAGCACCCGCTCCGCGTACTCGGGCAGCTCTCCGGGGACCTCGTCGGGTTCGCCCGGCTTGTCGGGCTCGTCGCTCCTCATCCGCCCCATCCTGCCCCACGGCACCGACAGTCCGCCCGGTGTGCGGCCCCGCCCCGGCGGTACGCGCGCGGGCCGTGGGAGGACCGACGCGGTGTTCCCCAATGCACCCTGATACCCCCCTCTGTCACCCTGGCGTGCCACCATCGTCCAGGCGGTGACAGGTGATACGAGATCAAGAAGACACGGATTCGACGAAGGAGCAGGGCGTGCAGCCTCCGACGGTGGCAGGCACCCCTGACGCCGAACCGCGCCCCGAGGCCCGCCCGGAACAGGCCCCCGACAGCGGTACGGAGACCAAGGCCGGCAGCCACGCCCGTAACGGAAGCTCCGGCACCAGCGCGGGCCACGACAGCGGCGACGGCACGAACGCCGGCACCGGCGACGGCAAGGGGGACGACGGGAAGGACGTCCCGCCCGGCAGCCACGCCGACCCGCTCTCCGGGGACGAACCGCTGCTCGCCGCCCGCGTGCACCGCCCTTCCGACCTGCTGCGCCTGCTCATCGGCGTCCTCGCCATCGCCGTCGTCATCGCCCTCTCCGCCTTCGCCCACGGCACCACGTCCGGTCTCGAACAGGACATCAGCAAGGGCACCGGCCAGGCCCCCGACCTGCTCGTCAAGGTCGCCGGGCTGATCTCCAGCATCGCCGTGCTGCTCGTCCCGGTCGCCTTCGCGATCGAACGGCTGATCAAACGCGACGGCCTGCGGATCGCGGACGGCGTACTCGCGGCCGTCCTCGCGCACGGCGTCACGCTCGCCACCGATCTCTGGGTGGCCCGCGCGGCGCCCGGATCCATCCAGGACGCGCTCACGCGCGCGCAGCCCGGCGAAGGGCTCACCGACCCGGTACACGGCTATCTCGCGCCCGTCATCGCCTATATGACCGCCGTGGGGATGGCCCGCAGACCCCGCTGGCGCGTCGTGCTGTGGGTGGTGCTGCTGCTCGACGCCTTCGCGATGCTGGTCGCGGGCTACACCACACCGTTCTCGATCATCCTCACCGTGCTGATCGGCTGGACCGTCGCGTACGGCACGCTCTACACGGTCGGCTCGCCCAACGTACGGCCCACGGGCCAGACGCTGATGGCGGGTCTTCGCCATGTGGGTTTCCGTCCCGTCAGCGCGATGCGCGCCGAGCCGGACGAGACCGGCGAGACGGCCGAGCAGGGGGAACGGGGCCGCCGCTATCTGGTGACCCTCGACGAGGGCCCACCACTGGACGTCACGGTCGTCGACCGCGAACAGCAGGCGCAGGGCTTCTTCTACCGGGTCTGGCGCCAGCTCACCCTGCGCTCCATCACCACCCGCCGCTCGATCCCCTCCCTGCGCCAGGCGCTGGAACAGGAAGCGCTCCTCGCGTACGCCGCCATCGCCGCCGGCGCCAACGCCCCCAAACTGATCGCCACCTCCGAACTCGGTCCCGACGCCGTCATCCTCGTGTACGAGCACATGGGCGGCCGTTCCCTGGACTCGCTGTCGGACGACGAGATCACCGACGACCTGGTCCGCGGCGCCTGGGAACAGGTCAAGGCGCTCCAGTCGCGCCGGATCGCCCACCGCAGGCTCACCGGCGACGCGCTGCTGGTCGACGAGGACGGCAAGGTGATCGTCACGGATCTGCGCGGCGGTGAGATCGCCGCGGGCGACGTGGTGCTGCGGATGGACATCGCGCAGCTCCTCACCACCGTCTCCCTGCGGATCGGCGCCGAACGCGCGGTGGCGACCGCGGTGGACGTCCTCGGTCCCGACACGGTCGCCGACTGTCTGCCGCTGCTCCAGCCGATCGCGCTCAGCCGGTCCACGCGCACGACACTGCGCCGGCTCGCCCGTGAGCGGTCCCAGCGCGAGCGCGACGCGGTACTGCGCGCGTCGGAGGCGGCCAGGCACGCCCGTACGACGGACATGCCGGAGGCGAGCACCGACGCCGAGCGCAAGGCCGCCCGGCGGTCGCTGCGCGCGGAGAAGCAGGCCGAGAAGAAGGCGATGGACGACGCGCTCGACGAGGTGCGCGAGGAGGATCTGCTCTCCCAGATCCGCGGACAGGTCCTGCTGATCAGACCGCAGGCACCGGTCGAGCCGGTCCGTCTGGAGCGCATCAGACCGCGCACGCTCGTCAGCATCATCGCCGGTGCGATCGCCGCGTACTTCCTGCTCTCGCAGCTCGCCGGCATCGACTTCGGCAATGTCTTCGGCCGCACGCACTGGGGCTGGGTGGCCGCCGCGGTCCTGTTCTCCAGCCTCAGCTATCTCGCCGCCGCGATGAGCCTGCTGGGCTTCGTACCGGAGCGCGTGAGCTTCCTTAAGACGGTCGTCGCGCAGGTCGCCGGGTCCTTCGTCAAGATCGTCGCCCCGGCGGCGGTCGGCGGGGTGGCACTCAACACCCGCTTCCTGCAACGCTCGGGCGTACGCCCAGGGCTCGCCGTGGCCAGCGTCGGCGCCTCACAGCTGTTCGGTCTCGGCGCGCACATCCTGCTGCTGCTCGCGTTCGGCTATCTCACCGGTACGGAGAAGACGACCTCGCTCACGCCGTCGAGGACGGTCATCGCCGGGCTGCTGACCGTCGCCGTGCTGGTGCTGGTCGTCACCGCCATCCCGTTCCTCAGGAAGTTCGTGGTGACCCGGCTGCGCTCGCTGTTCGCGGGCGTGGTGCCGCGCATGCTGGACGTGCTCCAGCGGCCGATGAAGCTCGTCACGGGCATCGGCGGGATGCTGCTGCTGACCGGTCTGTTCGTGATGTGCCTGGACGCGTCGATCCGGGCCTTCGACGACGGCAATCAGCAGCTGAGTTACGCGAGCCTCGCCGTGGTGTTCCTCGCCGGCAACGCGCTGGGGTCGGCGGCGCCGACGCCTGGCGGTGTGGGCGCCGTCGAGGGCGCGCTGACGATCGGTCTGATCGCGACGGGCGTTCCCAAGGAGGTCGCGGCGCCGGCGGTGCTGCTGTACCGGATGATGACCCTGTGGCTGCCGGTGCTGCCCGGGTGGATCTGCTTCAACCATCTGACGCGCAAGGGAGCTCTCTGACGCCGTTCCGGGAGCCCCCTCGGCCTCCTCCGAGGGGGCTCCCGGAGCGGCGGTCACCACCCGGCTGGCCCCCGGGCCGCGCGCGGCTCCCAGGCACGAAGCACCATGGGGGGATGCCGATGCCCTTCTTCTCCGCTTCCCTCGCACCGGCCCGGCGCCGCCGCCGGGCGCTGACCGCTGCCACGGCCGTCACCGTCGCCACGCTGCTGGCCGCCGCCGGATGCTCCGACTCCGGCGGTGGCGGCAGCGGCCAGGCGGGGCAGAACAGCCAGAACGACCAGGACGGTCAGAGCAGGACCGGCAAGGGCGACAAGACCGCCCCGCCCGCGGACCTGACGTCCCAGAAACTGGACTGGAAGGGCTGCCCGACCCCGTCGGCGGCCGAGGGCGGCGGTACGGCTCCGTCGCCGCTGCCCGGCGGCACCAAGTGGGAGTGCGCCACCATGGCCGCGCCGCTCAACTACGCGAAGCCCAAGGGCGCCACCATCGATCTGGCCCTGATCCGGGCGAAGTCCAGCGACCCCGACAAGCGCATCGGCTCCCTCGTCTTCAACTTCGGCGGGCCCGGCGGCTCCGGTGTGACCGGACTGCCCTCCTTCGGCAAGGACTACGAGAAGCTGCGCACCCGCTACGACCTGGTCAGCTTCGACCCGCGCGGCGTCGGCCGCAGCGAGCCCGTCGAGTGCAAGAACGACAAGCAGCTCGACGCGTACTACGCGGGGGACATGACCCCGGACGACAGCGCCGAGGAGAAGTCGTACGTCGCCGGCCTCAAGTGGTACGCGGGCGGCTGCGAGCGCGACTCCGGCAAGGAACTCCCGTACGTCGGCACCGTCAACGCCGCACGCGACATGGACCTGATGCGCCAGGTCCTCGGGGACGACAAGCTCAACTACTTCGGCATCTCGTACGGCACCGAGCTGGGCGGCGTCTACGCGCATCTGTTCCCGAAGTCCGTGGGCCACGCCGTCTTCGACGCCGTCGTGGACCCGACCGAGGGCGCCGAACAGGGCTCGCTCGGCCAGGCCGAGGGCTTCCAGCTCGCCCTCACCAACTTCGCGAAGGACTGTGTGAGCCGGGGCGACGCGTGCCAGCTGCCGGGCAGCACCCCGAAGGAGATCGAGAACTTCATCGTGGAGCTTCAGGACCGGCTCGACAAGAAGCCGATCAACGGCCTGGGGAGCCGGCGGCTCACCGAGACCCAGGCCACCAACGGCATTGCCCAGGCGCTCTATTCGAAGGAGTTCTGGCCGCTGCTGGAACAGGGTCTGGCCGAGGCCGACGGCGGTAGCGGCGCGCTGCTGCTCGTCCTGTCGGACGCGATGAACGGCCGCAACGAGAAGGGCCAGTACAGCAACATCCAGGCGGCCAACGCCGCGGTCAACTGCGTGGACTCCAAGGAGCGCTTCACGCTCGCGCAGACGAAGGCGAAGATCCCCGAATTCCGTCAGGCGTCGCCGGTCTTCGGCGAGTTCCTCGGCTGGGGTCTGCTGGGCTGCTCCGAGTGGCCGGTGCCCGGCGCGTCGGACAAGACCGATGTCAGCGCGCCGGGTTCGGCCCCGATCCTGGTCATCGGCAACACCGGTGACCCGGCGACGCCGTTCGCGGGCGCGCAGGCGATGGCGAAGGCGCTCGGCAAGGGCGTCGGGGTCGAGCTGGTGTACGAGGGTCAGGGGCACGGCTCGTACAACAGCGGCAGCAAGTGCGTGCAGAACGCCGTCAACGGCTATCTGCTCGACAACAAGGTGCCGAAGAACGGGACGGTCTGCCGGCAGTGACCGCGCGCGCGGGGGGCTCGAAGCTCGCCCGCATACGTCCCGCGTGCGTCAGTCCCGCATACGTAAGGAGGCCGGTTCACGAGATACGTGGACCGGCCTCCCGGTGGATATGTCACGCGGCGGATCAACTCAGTAGATCGGCTTCTCCGGCTCGATCTGGTTGACCCAGCCCACCACTCCGCCGCCGACGTGCACGGCGTCGGCGAAGCCCGCGGACTTCAGCACTGCCAGCACTTCCGCACTGCGGACACCCGTCTTGCAGTTCAAGACGATCTTCTTGTCCTGCGGCAGATCCTGGAGCGCGTTCCCCATCAGGAACTCGTTCTTGGGGACCAGCCTGGCGCCCGGGATGGAGACGATCTCGAACTCGTTCGGCTCCCGCACATCGATGAGCTCGATGTTCTCGCCGTCGTCGATCCACTCCTTGAGCTGCTTGGGAGTGATCGTCGAACCGGCCGCCGCCACCTGCGCCTCCTCGGACACGACGCCGCAGAAGGCCTCGTAGTCGATGAGCTCGGTGACGGTCGGGTTCTCACCGCAGACCGCGCAGTCCGGGTCCTTGCGGACCTTGACCTGGCGGTACTGCATCTCCAGCGCGTCGTAGATCATCAGCCGGCCGACCAGCGGCTCGCCGATGCCCGCGAGGAGCTTGATCGCCTCGTTGACCTGGATGGACCCGATCGACGCGCACAGCACGCCGAGGACGCCGCCCTCGGCGCAGCTCGGCACCATGCCGGGCGGCGGCGGCTCCGGGTAGAGGCAGCGGTAGCAGGGACCGTGCTCGGACCAGAAGACGCTCGCCTGACCGTCGAAGCGGTAGATCGAGCCCCATACGTACGGCTTGCCCAGCAGCACACACGCGTCGTTGACCAGATAGCGGGTGGCGAAGTTGTCCGTGCCGTCCACGATCAGGTCGTACTGGGAGAAGATCTCCATGACGTTCTCGGACTCCAGCCGCTCCTCGTGAAGGACGACCTTCACCAGAGGGTTGATGCCGAGGACGGAATCACGTGCGGACGCGGCCTTCGAGCGGCCGATGTCCGCCTGGCTGTGGATGATCTGCCGCTGGAGATTCGACTCGTCGACCTCGTCGAACTCCACGATGCCGAGCGTTCCGACACCGGCCGCGGCCAGATACATGAGCGCGGGCGAGCCGAGCCCGCCGGCGCCCACGACGAGCACCTTCGCGTTCTTCAGCCGCTTCTGCCCGTCCATCCCGACGTCCGGGATGATCAGATGACGGGAGTACCTGCGGACCTCGTCGACGGTGAGCTCGGCAGCGGGCTCGACCAGGGGTGGCAGCGACACAGGGACCTCAACAGGGGATTGGTCGGTTGGTCAGTACGTTTGTTCCTCCAGTAACACTGCCACGCGCCTTCTCATTCCGAGACACCCGGTCCGATCTGCGAGACGATTTCGTCCCAGTAGCCGGGCAGAGCCGCGAATGGGCTGATCTGTCCGGTTCGCTCGTCGTGATCGCCGCGGTCGGTGAAGAAGATCGTCCCCGCCCCCTGCCAGCGCGCGATCCGCATCGCCTCGTCCAGATGGCTGCGGGGCACCCCGTACACGAGATGCGCGAAGCGCTCGGGCGGATGGTCCGCCGTCCACTCGGGAACCTGTGACCAGCGGTAGTCCGTCCACGGTCCGCGGAAGGTGACCAACTGGTCGGCGATGTCGGCGTATCCGTCGTACGGATGCGTCCCGTGGCCGAGGACCAGATGTCCGCCGGGCGCGACCGTGTCCAGCGTCGCCGCCGTGAGCCTGACGTCGGGCAGGTACGAGGCTTGCGCCGGACACCGGTCCAGATAGAAGCCGTCGACGCGGTACCAGTCGTGGAAGTCGTGCGCCTCGGTGATGAGTTCGCCGAAGCTCCGGGCACCGTACGCGAGATCGAGATGCCCGAGCACGCGCACGCCCGCGTTCCTGAGCCGGCCCGCGGCCTCCAGACAGTGCGGGTCCGGCATACTCCCTGGCCCCTCCGCGACGTTGAGCACGGCCCAGTGCAACGGCGTTCCCGGGCGGGTCAGTTCGGCCCACTCGACCTGGGCGAGCAGCGGATGCGCGTAACCGGGGACGCCGAAGCCGAGTCCGGCGGCGCCGGTGGCCGACCGGCTGCTGCCCGCGGTCGTCAGATGCGACATGCCGCCTCCATCCAGATGTCGGCGAGCGACTCCTCCAGGTTGATACGGGGCCGCCAGCCGAGCCGGTCGCGCGCGGTGCGGACGTCGGCCTGCTGCCAGCCGCCGCAGCCGTCGGGGTACGGGAACGGGCCGGCGCCCAGTTGCTCCGACGGGTGCTCGCCGCGCTGCGGGCCGAGGGTGGCGTGCCCGAGCGCGGGGCGCTGCGGGCCGGTGGGAGCGTCCAGCTCGTGCAGGGCGCCGCCGTATCCGGCGACCCTCGCGAGGATGGCCGCGGCGTCCCTGAGCCGGACCGCGCGACCCGTACCGATGTTGACGACGCCCTGGGCGGCGGAGAGCGAGGCGGCGTGCACGGCGCGGGCCACGTCGCGTACGTCGACGAAGTCGCGCTGCACGCCGAGTCCGCCGAGCTTCAGCTCGCCGTCGCCGGACTGCATGGCGCGGCGCATCGCCTCGGCGAGCCGGCCGAGGGGGGAGCCCGCGGGCGTCCCCGGCCCGACGGGTGAGAAGACCCGGAGCACGACGGCGTCGAGCCCGGCGCCGAGCACCAGTTCGCTGGCGGCCAGCTTGCTCACTCCGTACGGACCGCCGGGCCGGGGCATCGCGTCCTCGGCGGTGGACGAGCCCGGCTGGGAGGGCCCGTACTCGGACGAGCAGCCGAGCTGGACGAGCCGGGCGCCGCATCCGCTGCGGCGCAGGGCCTCGCAGACGGTCGCGACGGCGACGGTGTTGTGCCGGGTGAGATCGCGGGCGCCGCCCCGGGTGGCGCCGGCGCAGTTGATGACGACTCCGGGGTGGACGGCGTCGAGGAAGCGGGTGAGGGCCCCGGGACTCCCCCCGGCGAGGTCGAACCGTACGTCGGCGTCGTCGCCGCGGCCGAGTGCGGTCAGATGCACGGCCGGGTCGGCGAGCAGCCGGTCGGCGACGAACCGCCCGAGGAATCCGTTGGCACCGAGCAGCAGGACCCTCATCGCGCCGCCCCTTGCTTCCGACGCGCCGGTGCTGGGGGTTGAGGGGTCATGTTCTGTCGTCTCCTTAGAGGTGTTGCCGTGTGCTTCGGGTTACGCCCGCGGCGTCGGCTCCGCGGGAGGTCTGTGGGTCCGGATGTGCGGCCCGGACGGGGCGTGCGCCGGAGGCCGGTGGCCGCCGGTCAGGTGTGGGCCGAGGCCCGGGACAGTGCGACGGCGGCGTGGATCAGCAGTCCGAGCGCGGCGGCGCCGCAGGCGATGGCCGGTACGGCGCCGGTCCCCCACGCCTCGACGAGGGCCCGGACGGGGGCGGAGACGGGTTCGAAGCCGGGGACGCGGCCCAGCGTCGCGAGGAGGAGGGCCGGTGCCTCGACGGCGCAGGCGGTGGCGAGGCCGGTCGCCGCCGCCCTGGGGAAGCCGTGGACGGTGAGGAGCCGGGCGAGGAACAGCAGACAGCCGAGGGCGACGGTCGCGGCGGGGTGGCCGGTGCCGGCGCCCCGGTCGCCGCCGAGTACGAGTTCGGCGAGGACGGCGAGAGCGGTCAGCGCGAGGGCGTACAGCGCGAGCAGACCGAGCAGCGCCGGCCGGGTCCGGGCGGCGAACTCGGCCAGCCCGCGACTGTCGGCGAGCCTGCGGCGCGCCTGTACGGCCAGCAGATGGGCGCACCAGGCGGCGGGCGCCACGGCGAACGCCAGGGCGACGAGCGGCGCCGCCGCGTGGGCCAGGGGGTCCGTCAGGTGCGGCCCGCCGCCGGCCGCCGCGTGGGTCAGCCCGTCGCCGTACAGCACATACGCCAGCAGCCAGCACACCCACAGGCGCGAGACAGGCGCCGTGTGGCCCTCGACGCGCAGCGGGCCGCGCCGGAGGGCGACGGTGAGCGCGATGGCGAGGGCGACGGCCCCCGCCACACCTATCGCGAGCCGGAGCCCCCCGGCGGCGCTGTCGGCGTACCGCAAGGTGATGACCGCGGCGGCGCACACGGCGCCCGGTAGCAGGGTGCGCAGCGCCCATCCGGCGCGCGGATCGGTGGAGCGTGCCGGGTGCGGCACGGTCGTGTCGGCGGTGTCCCCGCCACTGTCGGCGGCGCGCGGCACGCGCGCGTAGAGCTCCTCGGCGAGCGAGAAGACATCGCGGTGCCGGAAGCGCGCGGCAGCCCGGTCGGTGACGCCGTGCGCCTCCAGACCGGCCGCGATCTCCAGCGGGTCGACGGCGCGCTCGCACAGCTCGCGGTGGCTGTGCAACAGCGTCTTGACGGGGTCGGCGGGGCCGGGACGGCGCGCGAGTCCCGTCGTGAGCCCGGGGGTGGCGGCTCTCCCGGGGGTGGTGTCCGCGTCAGACATCTCTCTCCCCCAGGGCCTGTCCGGCGCCCACGCCGACCGCCTCGGTAGGACGCGATGCCCGCGCGACGTCGGGTAAGGAGACGGGGAGGGACGGCAGGGCCACCGGCACCGGGGGCGTCAACGGCCGCGGCGCCGGCATCGGTACGGTCGTGGCCTGTCCGGCGGTCCAGTGACCGGGTACGTACGCCTCCGCCGGGTTGGCGAACGGCAGCGGCTCGCCGTGCGCGTCCACCGTCTCGGCCGGGCGCCGGACCGGGGCGTGCGAGATCAGCTCCAGGTAGATGCCGCGGAACGCCGCCAGGTTCTGCTCGACGGTGAAGAGTTCCAGCGCGCGAGCCCGCGCGGCGGCGCCCAGCCGTTCGCGCCGCTCCGGGTCGCGCAACAGCGCGACACAGGCGTCGGCGAGCGCCCGCGGATTGCGCGGGGGCACGACGAGACCCGTGCCACCGATGACCTCGACGACCGCGCCGACGTCGGTGGAGACCGTCGCGCGCCCGCAGAACATCGCCTCGACGAGGCTGACCGGGAAGCCCTCGACGATGCTGGACAGAACGACCACCCCGCCCGCCGCGTAGGCGTCGACCAGCTCCGGGGCGCCGGGCCCGCCGACCTCCTCGAAGGAGACGCAGTTGTCGCCCACGGCGTGCGCGTCGGCCGCCTCGTCGGGGAACAACTGGGCCGCCAGCGCGCGGCAGTGGGCGAGATACGCCGTCGCCTCCGCGCCCTGCGCGGCGGCGCCGATGATCCGCAGCCGCGCCTCGGGCTCCTCCTTACGGATGTCGGCGAAGGCGTGCAGCAGGGAGATGAGGTCCTTGGCGGGCTCGATCCGCCCGACCCAGACGACGGTGTTCGGACCGCCGCCGTGACCGCTGTCACCGCCGCTTCCGGTACCGCCGCCGTGGCCGCGTTCACTGTCTTCGCCCAGCGCCGAGAAGCGCTCCGTCTCCATGCCGGGGTAGACGGTGCGCAGTTTGGCGCGGTCGGCGCCGCAGCGCTCCTGCCAGCGTCTGGCGTGGGTGTTGCCGGGGGTGATGACGGTGGCCTGCCGGTAGACCTCGGCGGCGAGCCGGCCCTGGAAGGCCGCGAGCAGGGCGCGCACCGGCGCGCGCAGGGGCGCGTCACCTCCGGGTCCGGCGGCCAGGTAGTGGGCGCGGAGCTGGACGCCGTACTCGGTGACCAGCAGCGGCGCGCCGAAGAAGCGTTTGCCCAGAAGTCCGGGCAGGGCGGCGGATCCACCGGTCGTCGCGTGACAGAGATCGACCGCACCGAGGCCGTCCTCGTCGTACCAGTCGAGCGAGAGCGGGCGCAGCGCACGCTCCAACTGGTCGGCGAAGACCAGGTAGTCGGGGACGGTGGCACCACGCACGCTCCGGCGTGCGCGGGGGGCGTGGCAGGCGGATTCCAGGATCCGTACTGCGGCCTCCGAACGCAGCGCCGTGGGCAGACCGCCGTGGTCGCGGGCCAGTTCGGCGAGTCCGTACAGCCCCTCGGCGAAGGCGACCGTGTCGCGCGCGCCGTCGCCGCGACCGCTCCCTGCCGCGCTCCGCGGCGCGCCGTCGTCCGGGGCGCAGACGGCGTTG